>NZ_MDJD01000042.1 GCF_001747085.1 Flavivirga aquatica | reverse complement strand
TTATAACATACGTAGTCTAGAACTACTAGATAGCTACATTTCTAACTTTAAAGAGGTTTTTCACACAGTAAAGGAGCATATTAAAAATGAAGAAACTAATAACTTTGTAAAGTTAGAATTTAAATCTGCTTCACAAATTATTAATAAAGGAGAGGCTGTAAATGTATTTGGCTGGTGGCTAACTCACCCAATTACAAATGCACCATATAAAACACCAGTAAATACTGTAGAGGAAAAAGAAACAGATTTAAAATTTATAGCTAATTTTGAAAGATTAAGCTCTTACAAAGGAGAGTTTGGGTTTGATTGGATGCGTGATGAGTATAAAGATATTTGTGATGATTATAATAAATTAAAGAAAGAATATTTTCCTACTTCTATACATCAGGAAGAGTATTTTGTGCCTACTTTAAGTATGTTCCCTAATCAAGATGGTGTAAAACTGAAATTATCAGTAAAAAAGAAAGAAGGAATTATAAGTGATGATGATATAATAAAACTTCCATCAAAAAGCGGCATACGATTTGAACCTAATGAAGTAAAAGTAAATGAAGCTAATGGTAAGCAAATAACTGTAATTTGTGAATCGCCTTTAAATAGTGATGTAATGATAAATTTACTTGATAAGAATGATAAAAAAGTAGGGGCTATCAATATATTTAAAAACAGTAATCATAAACAATTGCACTTTAACATAACACCAGTAAGAGTTCTTAGAGGAATCTCTAAACAAGGTGATATTGATATTATAGAAAAACAAATAGATATTGAGGGAATAATAAAAAAGAATGATGGTACAATTGAGAAGGTTAAAGGTTGGGGAGATAAAGGGAAAGATCTAACAGAAGATTTAAAAAAATTAGAAAACTACTTAAACAAAGAGTCTTTAAATCAAGCTCTTTTACAGTGTAATATTGGCAAGGTTTATGATATTGTTATTGATGAGGACAAATGGTTAGATGATGATTTAATTATAGACCAAGGATGTGTATTTAAAGGGAGTTTATTAAATAAATTTAGTGAAGAATTTAAAAAGCAACATCCTTCTATATATAAGAAAAGAGGTATTACTATGTTTATTTCTCCATTGGAAAATGTTGATAGTGATGGTGAAGAAGGCGCTGGGGGTTATGGTAATTTAGGAGATATAGATTCTCAATATTTGGCAATTTTTAAAACAAACTTATGGAGTAAAGATTCTTTTGCACATGAAATTGCACATGTATCAGGACTTGAGCATAGTTTTAAAGAGGATAAAATATATAATGATCCATTAACGCTGGATGAACATAATGTTTACATAAAGCAGGTTGACGCTAACATTAATTACATGTTAGAAAGTGGTTATTCAGAAAGAGAAATTGCAGAGTATTGGAGTGAACATAAGAAGATATACAAAAAAGTAAAAAGTAAATTAAATGTTTATTATAGAAACTTGCATAAATTTGAACAGGGTCGGACGGAAAACATGATGGATTATTATAACAAAAGAAAATCCTTTTGGAAGTTTCAATGGAAGGCTCTTCAAGATGATATAATTAAATTTTATAACAAATGAAATTAGCTTTTTTTTTAAGTTTTATAACTTACTTGTCATTTTCTCAAGACAAGAAATTGCCTTTTCCTAATATAGCTAAACCGATTAATTCGTATGAATACATAACAGATACTATTAATGGCTTGTTTTTTTATAAAAATATAAGTGGTGATCCTATGAAAGGCAGTTATTACATAACGCATTTTTTAAAAAAACGAAATTCTAAAAAGAAAAATATTATAAGAGATACTTTAATTGATGCAAATGGGAATAAAATGGAAATCCTAGAATGTGGCAATGGAAGAGTGTTTAGTGATTATAAATCATTAAATAAAAGGGAAGAAGGATCTTTTGCTGAAGGCTACAAAAATGGCTTTTGGAAAACTACCTATAAAAACAAATTAATAAAAACTATAAATTATAAAAATGGTTTGGTTATAGGTCGGTACAGAGTATACAGCATTAAAGGAGAACTATTATATAAAACTACATTTGGTTCTTTAGGTAATGGTAAGTTTAAAGATTATTACTACGAAACTGGAATTTTAAGAGAAGAAGGCAATTATGTAAATGGGAAAAAACAAGGGGAATGGTGTTTCTATGATGAGCAAGGAAGCTTGGTTAAAACAATCGATTATAAATAGGTTCTAGGAAAATGAAAAAGCATCTAGGTTGAAGTTTGTTTCAAAAAAAACTTTTAATAAAGCAACTACAGATAATATAATGGATTACCCAGGTTATGATTTACCTGATGGTACCAAAATAAGAAATTATTTCTCAGGTGTAAGCTTTTGGAAATGGCAATCGATAATAATGAGAAATGAAATAACAGCATATTATGGAGAATAGTATATTAAAACAAATAGTTTTTTTAATAATTGTTTTTTTATACACTGTAGCATATGCTCAAGACTTTAAAAAATTCGGTTATGTTTCGCTTACAGACTACGAATACGAAGAGATTATTAAAAATGGTATTCCAAAAACAATGGATGGGAATTTTATTGTCACCTCTCAAAAAGAAGGTAAAATCATTTTTCTATCAATAAAACATTTTAAAGATGGGAAAAAAGTAGGTGAATGGAAAACTTTTTGGAACTTATTAGGTAATGGGTTAAAACTTAATTTTGTAGCGAATTACCAAAGTGATGTGCTCAATGGGTATTATT
>NZ_MDJD01000041.1 GCF_001747085.1 Flavivirga aquatica | reverse complement strand
ACTATTATGATACAGGCATTTTAAAAGAAAAAGGCTATTATCGTAATGGTAAAAAATATTATGCTTGGATTGTTTACGATAGACAGGGTAACGAAATAAAAAGAGAGTATTATAATAATGGTGTTATTGTTAATGAATAGATTGGGTTTTAAATTATGAGAATTCCTATTCTATGTTTTATTGTAGTTTTTGTGTGTTCATGTAAGACTAAATTAATAGAAGTTCCTGATGTTGTTTATGAGAAAGTAGAATATTATCCTCACGACCATAATCAACCGTTGGGGGATGATGTAATTGTTGGTTTTGTTAAATTACCAGATGGAAAGATGTTAATTTCGGCTCCAGTTAAATTAATTGTTAACGATTCTACATGCGTAAATGCTTATTCAGACTTTGATGGTCAATTCGCTTTTTTATATGAAAAAGAATGGTAGTTGGATGTATTTTAAAGAGAATGATTGTGATGAAAAAATCACATACAGAAATGGAGTAAAATGGGGTTCTTATAGCTTTAAAAATAAATTTAATAACATTACGGGCCAATATAAAAAAGGGGGGAAAGCAGGTATTTGGATTAGTAAAAGTTCTTTTTTAGAAATAATAACTAAAGAGTTTTATAAGAATGGTAAATTAGATAAGAAAGAAATAATAACTGAAACGATTTTGATTAAATAAAAAATTTAGGCTAATCAAAAAGCTTTTGGTAATGGCAATGGAGAGCTATGCAATATGATATAAAAACCTATTACACAGAATAACTATGAAATATAATTATATTATATATTTTTTCTTTTCGTTTTTAAGTTTTTCTAGTTGTTTTGGAGGTAAGATGATTATAGAGGAAGTTGAATTGATTGAGGAAGTAAAGTTTTTAGATGCTGTAACTCTAAACGAATCTTTACGTAATATATTTGAGTATAATCTAGTTTTATCTGTCAGTGTCTAGCCTTTCCTAAATAAGCATATATTAAAATATATTTTAATTACTCATTTCTTATAATTACAAGCACTAACTAATATAATTCTTAATGCTTCCTTAAAATTATTTTAATCTTTTCGATAAAGTGTTATAAAATTTATTTGCAAATTTACAAACTCCGCTCTCCGTTTTTAAACATCTACAAATCAAGGTTTTTTAATGATCTTCTCTGTATACTATCCATAAGTGTCTTGCGCTTTTTAACATATATTTTATGGGTTTCCCGTAGTAAAGCTACGGTTTTTGTGTAAAAAACACATGTTCTATTTTATATAAATTGTAAGCTTAAACACACATAAATGATTATCTGTATTTATTTAGCTACTTTAGTCGACTCAATTAAAAATAGTTTTTTATTAATCAATACGGTTTTTATGTTTAGTCGTAAAATAAAATAATATTAATCCAAAGAAACAACAAGTTATTATTTAGTACTTTAAAATTATTAACCAAACTTAAAGTATTAAAAAATGAGAGACTTAAAAGTATTACTAGTTTTAACAGTATTATGTACTGGATTACTAACATCTTGTACTAAACAAGAATTAAATGAAGAAGATCAGTTTAAAGAAAATTTCCAAGGTGTTGATAGAGGTGTTCAACGACCAGGAACTCAAGGGCAGTAATAGCACGAAGAAGTCAAATATTCGAATTATTGGTTCAATAGTAGTTGGATTATCTGGAGTACTGTTATTTTTAGATAAAATATTATCATTAACGGGAATAGAAGGTAGTAATACTTTTGGGTTTTCAAACTACTCAAATTTTATATGGGTATTAACTCAAGGTATTGCTCCTATAATTTTAGCATTAGGAATATTATTACGACCATACTTTTTGTCTGTATTAATTCCTGTATATTGTTATTCTATTCAAATAATTTGGATTTTTCAACCTCAATATTATTATGATAACGAGTACTTACATTTTTACGCTATAGGTTCTTGCTTTATTTTTGTTTTATTGTTTTTATTTATAAATAAGGTTTCCAGAATAAAACATAAAAATAATTTAGAAATAGAGCAGTTCATTGAAAAAGCCAATACTTTCATGAAAGAAGTTGATAAATCTTTAATTAAAAATTAAAATGCAGGAATTAAATAAAGAATTAGGTAGGATTTTAGATCAATTTAAGGATGAGAATATTGATTTACAAATAGCTATAGAAAAATTTAATTGTCTTTTTTCTAAATTTAAAGAACAAACAGATTCTAACGAATATTTAATTAATTCTTTGGAATTTGAATTCTCAAAAATACTAAAAAAACTATCTCATATTAAAGGTGTTAATTCTAGATTAGAAAATCGAAAAGAAACCAATGTTGAATTAAGACGAGAACTTGGCTTAATTTAGGTTTAACAATTATCTTAGTTTTTTTAAACATTTTATTTCCCTCATAATGCCATTTTCTGCATCTAGTCTTTCAGATTTAATAAATTTACTAACAATAGGTATTTCTCTAACTTCTTTTTCATGAAGTAAAAAAGCGTCACTTATTATTCGTTTATGTTCATCTGTTAAATTTCCAGAAAGTACCGTTTCGTCTTTAGTATTATTATAAATAGAATTTTTAAGACTCCATATAGAAGCGCTATTAGGAAACGATTCTACAAGTTTTTTAAGTTGTACTGGTTTTAAACTTGTTTTCTTTCCGCCTTTTATATCGT
>NZ_MDJD01000040.1 GCF_001747085.1 Flavivirga aquatica | reverse complement strand
GTCCTTTAAGAAAATATCCATCGTATTAGGAACGTACTTCATTTTATCAATGGAGAATTTATATATACCAGGATCTGTTACTTTAATTTTTAAAGGTAAATTATCATTGATATCTATTTGAGGTAAGGCTTGAATGATTAGTTTTTCGTCGTTTAAAGTCCAATAAATATCATTTCTTTGGTCATCGTAAGCTTTTGCATCATAACCATTATCATATCCTTTAGAGGTTGTTACATCATAGCCTAATCCGAAAAGTCGATTTCTATTTTTAGGTTCTTTAAAAGAAAACCAAATTTTAGCTCTATGGTCTAAAGAAGCTGAAGTTTTCTTATTAGACGACTTATAAAAAATAGTTTCAGATAAAGATTCTCTAGCAAAAACACGTTGTTGATTATTAAAAACAAGGTTTCCAGAGTTTGTTATAGTTACAAAAAATCCTTGGCCAACAGGTATGCTAGAAGTAGGAGCAGTTTTAGAAGCAGAACCATTTCCACTAGTTAACCCAGAGGGGTCTACAACGGCAGGTAAAGACATCATTAAATTGTACACGGCATAGCCTCCTTCATAATCAATCAAACTATGGCTGCTATTGGAAGTAAAGTGTTCCCAAAAATATAATGTACCATCAATTACTGTAGAGTTATCATTAATAAATTGGTCAGCATTTAAAGCCGAAGGGTAAGGATTTCCTATTAAGAAATCATTATTGGCAGTTACAGGATATGAGTAATTACCATCGTTAGGAATTCCTTTAAAAATATATTCTTGCTCAGTATTGGCAGTACCAGATCCTTTCATGGTATATCCAATACCGGGTAACAAATTACTTGAAGAACTTAAGGGATTCCACTGGGAATAAGTATTAGAAAGACCATTGAAACTATATAGCCATCTGGAACTTAAAGTAATAGGGGTAGTGTTAGCATTAGCATTAAGAGCATTGTTAAAATTTATAACGCCATTAGCATCTTCTAAATCTCCAATTTGCCAAGAACCACCATTATTTACAGGTGAGCTCCAATAATTATAATTATGTAAATTCGAAACCCCTTGTTGTTTAACACTTATATACCCACTACCAGAATTAGGTGAGACCGTACTATGTTTTTGTATAAGTTGGGCTTCTCCTAATAAATCAAGAGATCCATCAATATGCACTTGGTTTTCAACTTCAAGAGAAACTCCATTAGCTACTGTTATAGTTCCTCCAATTTCAACTTGTATTTCTTTAACATGAGCATTGTTGTTTAAAGAGCAGCTTGTTCCAGA
>NZ_MDJD01000039.1 GCF_001747085.1 Flavivirga aquatica | reverse complement strand
ATCACGCCCTATTAAATATTTGTATCCTGTATGGAATAGATTGGCAAGTGGTAGTTATTTTCCAAAACCTGTACGCGAGGTAGAGATACCCAAAACAGATGGTCGTATAAGGAAGCTAGGTATTCCAACGGTGCAAGACCGAACGGCTCAAATGGTAATTCGAGAGGAATTAGAACAGATTGTGGATAAACAATTTAGTAAAAATTCCTTTGGTTATCGTCCAGGTAAATCATCGCATCATGCCATTAAACAATGCAGGAAAAACTGTATGGAGATGGATTGGGCAATTGATTTGGACATCAAGAGTTTTTTTGATGATATAGACCACACATTGATGCTTCAGGCATTAGGTCATTTTACCAAGAAGAAGCACATTCACTTGTATGTAAAACGTTGGTTGGAAGCATCAGTCCAGAAGAAAGATGGCACAATACATCCACGAATCAAAGGCACCCCACAGGGAGGAGTAATCAGTCCATTACTGGCAAACATCTTCCTGCATATAGTTTTTGATAGTTGGATAGAAACGCACCATCCCGAAGTAAAGTTTGAGCGTTATGCAGATGATATTATTATTCATTGCGATAATTTCAAACAAGCCCTGCGGACTTTGGAAGCGGTAAAAGCTCGATTATTCCAATGTAAATTGGAGATAAAATCGGGTAAAAGCAATATCGTTTATTGCAAACGCAACCAAAAGAAGCATCCCCCATTTAAGGTTCATTATGTAACATTCGATTTTCTAGGATTTACATTTA
>NZ_MDJD01000038.1 GCF_001747085.1 Flavivirga aquatica | reverse complement strand
CAGAAATTCATTAGTTGTAAAAAAAGAAATAAAACCCACTGATTCCGATGGAATACAAGAGGCTATTGATTCCCTTGATACAGGAGGAAAAACTAGTGTAATTTTATTAAAAGAGGGAGAATATAATATAGATAAGCCTATTACTATTAAAAGTAATGTGGTGCTAAGAGGAGAAAATCAAGAAGCTGTAAAATTAAATGTTACTATTCGTTCTAATGGAAGTAACGATAAAAAAACTTTTATTTTTAAAGAATCTAAAAATTCTGGTATTGAGGATTTAAGTATGGAATATATTCCGAAAAAAGATGTAACTATTT
>NZ_MDJD01000037.1 GCF_001747085.1 Flavivirga aquatica | reverse complement strand
AAGTAACTATTTTCCCCTGACCATAAATTTTAACCTCATAATTTTCTAAAGGGTAAAATTTAACCGAAGGATTTTCTAATACAAAATCATGGCCTTCTACTGAAAATTTATAAAATAATTTGTCATCAAAATATTTAGACTGTGTTTTTTCAAATTCTAATTGATAAAGTAAATCAAAAAGGGTTTCTCTATCTTTTTGTTTACAAATATCAATAATGTTTTGATGGGCAGCTACTACTTCTTTTTCTAATTGTTTGGGTTTTAATTTAGTCAAGTCTTGGCTTTCTGTCCAGCCAGTAAAATGATAAGGCACTTTGGCTTCAAAAGTAAACTGATCTTCAAAAACCATAAGACCTGCTCCAGCAAAATCTCCAATTAAAGGATCATCGTCGTTAAAAATTTTAGGAACTTCGTATATGGTATGACTTTTTCCTAATGAAAATTCTTGACCAATTTTTAACGCCATGATATCCATTGAACTTGAAAAATCGACTCGAAAAGGATTTCCGCTTTCCGAAATGTATTTTATACGCACGGTTTGGGTACCGCTTTGTAATATATAATCGTTTATGGGGAACATTACAGCATCGTTATCGCCATTATAATATTTTTTAAAAGGGATGTCGTTAATATAAATTTCCATAGCTTCGAAATGAGAACGACTGCTACTTAAATAATAATCGAGACCATCATTTTTTTTATATGTAATAATAGTATTTGGTATGTCTTTAAATTTTTTCTCATTAGGACCCATATGTTGCTTGGCTTGAGACTGGCATGCCAAGTTTAGAACACTAATAAAAATGAATACGGTATATTTTAAGTAGGGCATTTTGTTATTAAGAGTTAACGTATAGGGACTAATGTACTTGAGTCTTTAGGTTTATGGAATAATATACGTATATCAGAAATTCCTTCAAATTTTTTCCCTGTTCGTTTATTTGTAAATACTGCTTCAAAGCGCATTGGAGATTCTCCTTTATCTGTTGTAC
>NZ_MDJD01000036.1 GCF_001747085.1 Flavivirga aquatica | reverse complement strand
GGATGGCAACAAAGGTAAAAACCTTATTGGAGCTGTTAATTATTTAAAAAATCAACAAATGAACTCCATGTCTATGTCTTTGTTTGGTGGGGATGATACAAATGTATTTCCATGGACAGATCCTAGAGATAAGTTTAGATATGATGTGTCTAAACTTGAACAATGGGAAATTGTTTTTGACCATGCTGAAAAAAATGGCCTTATGCTTCACTTTAAATTAGCGGAAGCTGAAAACTATAAAAAACTATCATTCGATCAAATTAAGGTATACTATCGTGAAATGGTAGCTAGATATGGACATCATTTAGCCATTGAGTGGAATATCTCTGAAGAATATGGAAAGGATGACAACAATAACGATGCTGCTCCTGCTAATGTAATTCCTAGAATAGATTGGTTAGCTAGTATAGACCCTTGGCAAAATCACAGAGTACTTCACACATATCCAGGTAGACATGAAAAATACTATAACTACCTAATTAATAACAATGCCAAATTAACTGGGGCTTCTGTTCAAAGTTCTAGATCAA
>NZ_MDJD01000035.1 GCF_001747085.1 Flavivirga aquatica | reverse complement strand
CAAGTTGCTTATAGTGTTCTCTGCGTCCTTTATGTTTGTCGATATCTTTATTTATTTCTTGCTTTTCACTGTCGCTATCACTTTGCTCGAGTGCTTTATTGTACTGTTGCAGTTTATTATCAATATAATCTAGATGGCTCCCGATTTTCTTTTGGTTAAAATTGTTCTTCTTACTGTTCTGCGCTCTGAGTTTGGTGCTATCTCCAGCAACCAATGTTGCACCTATGAGTCCAAAATTGCGAGCTATTTTAACGGTAGCAAAAAACACTTTTTTAATGGCCTTGGCATTATCTTTTCTAAAATTGCTAATAGTATTATGGTCAGGAGTTAGAGCTTCTAAAAGCCACATCACTTCAATATTTCGTTTGCATTCTTTTTCCAATTGCCTTGAAGAACGCACGCGGTTCATGTAGCCATAAATGTATAGTTTTAGTAAGACAGATGGATTGTAAGCAGGCGGTCCATTTTCTGTAAAAACTGAACGAAAACTAAGTTCGCTCAAGTCAAGTGAATCTACAA
>NZ_MDJD01000034.1 GCF_001747085.1 Flavivirga aquatica | reverse complement strand
CAATCCGTTTCTAAAAAAGCAACCTCCTCCAAATAAATATATACAAGGAGTTCTTTTTTGAAATTTTAATTAAATTTAGTCTTAGACCTGTAAAATGGGTAGATTTATTATGCAGTAAATTTATTTAGGACAGGATTGGTTTTTTGTTATAATTAATTCATTGTTTTTGTAAGAATATTAATATATTTAGTGTGTTACATATCAAGATTAACTAATTAAATTGGTATTACACGATTATAATATTTCTTTTCATTTAAACGATTTTTTATATGTCTAAAATAAATCCTTTTAAGCCTAATCATCCAGTATCTCCAAGTATGTTTGTAGGGAGAATTTTTGAAATTAATGCTCTAGAAAAGAGTCTTTTTCAAACTAAAAATGGGTATCCTTCAAATTTTTTAATCACAGGAGAAAGAGGTATTGGTAAGTCTTCTCTTTTAGGGGTTATAAAGCCCATAGCAAATGGGGAAGTTACTAGTCTTAATTATGAGGTTTTTAATTTTATATCTATAAATCTTGTTATTACTCCAAGAACTACTTTAGTTGTTTTAATGCAATTGATTGAGAAAGCATTAAAAAGGAAATTAGAGAATATAGAAAAAGCTAAAGATTTTCTTAATAATACGTGGACTTTTGTAGAACGTATTAAAACTTTAGATTCAAAAGTAGAAAAAACAAAGAGTAGTGATCGGTTAGATTTAATTATTGATGATTTTGTTTACTTTTTAGCAGAAATTTGTAAAATAATCACCAACTCAGAAAATGAACAAGAACCCAAAGACGGTATTGTATTTTTTATTGATGAAGCCGATAGTTCTTCTCAAGATTTACATCTTGGTTATTTTTTTAAAATGGTTACAGAGTTACTATTACAACATGGTTGTTGTAATATAATGTTTATTGTTGTGGGGTTGCCTAATGTTGTTGAAAAGTTAACATTATCTCATGAGTCTTCAATGAGAATTTTTAATCATTTAGTAATAAAAGAATTATCTCCAGAATATAGTTGTTATGCAGTAGATAAAGGCTTGGAAATAGGAAATAAAATTAATTCTAAAATAACGACTATAACTTCAGATGCTAAAACTTTAATTTCAACATTGTCTAGAGGTTATCCTCGTTTTATTCAGCAGTTTTCATATTCAGCATTTGAGTTTTCTACAAATGGAGAAATAAGTACTGATGATGTAAATAAAGGCGTTTTTGTTGTTGGAGGTGCTTTGGATATTATAGGTAAGAGATATTATTATAGGGCGTATAATGAACAAATTAAATCTGACGATTACAGAGAAGTTTTGTCCATAATGGCCGAAAGTATGAATTCATGGGTTAAAAAAAGCGAAATTCATGATAAATTCAATGGAGCAGATCATGTGGTTACAGATGCATTAAAAGTTTTATCTTCAAAAAAAATAATACTAAAAAACCCATCTAAGAACTGGGAATATAGACTTCAATATAAGGGATTTGCATTGTGGGTTAGATTATTTGGAGAAAGAGAAAAATTATATTCAACAGATGTTAGTATGTAATTGCTATTTGCTTGTAAAGTTAGTTTATAAAATAAAAATTATTTTAGAACCTTTAATTTGTTAAATAAACATAGTTTTAAATTAGGAGTTCTCCAAAAGCATCAAAAAATACTTATCTTGCTTATTATATAGACAAATTAGAACATGAAAAAACTAGCATTACACTGGAAGATTATTATAGGAATGGTCCTGGGAATCATATTTGGTTTTATTATGAATACCGTAGATGGGGGAAAAGGATTTGTATCAGATTGGATCGCTCCTTTTGGAAAAATATTCATCAATCTCTTAAAGTTAATTGCAGTCCCTTTAATTCTGGCATCTTTAATTAAAGGGATATCAGATTTAAAAGATATTTCTAAAATAAAATCAATGGGCATAAGAACTATTGGTATATATGTAGGAACTACTCTTGTTGCAATAGTTATTGGTTTAAGTATAGTGAATACTTTAAAACCAGGAAATGGAATGCCTCAAGAAACTATTGAAAAAATAAAACTTAAATACGAAAATGATGCCGGTGTAACAGATAAGTTAATGAAAGCATCTGCTCAAAAAGATGCTGGGCCATTACAAGCTTTAGTAGATATTTTTCCAAGTAATATATTTAAATCTTTTGTAGATGCATCTATGTTACAAGTTATCTTTTTTGCATTGTTTGTTGGTGTTTGCTTATTGTTAATAGGAGAAAAGAAAGCAAAACCTCTTGTAGATTTCTTTGATTCACTTAATGAAGTAGTGATGAAAATGGTAGATTTAATTATGCTTTTTGCGCCTTATGCTGTATTTGCTCTATTGGCAAATGTTATTATTGCTTTCGATGATACTGAGATTTTAGTAAAACTTCTTTGGTATGCTTTATGCGTAGTGGGAGGTCTTATTTTAATGATTGGTTTTTATCTTATTTTAATAAGTGTTTATACTAAAAAATCGCCTACATGGTTTTTAAAACAAATAAGTCCTGCACAATTATTAGCTTTTTCTACCAGTAGTAGTGCAGCAACTTTACCTGTAACAATGGAACGTGTAGAAGAACATTTAGGTGTCGATAAGGAAGTCTCAGGTTTTGTACTACCAGTTGGAGCTACAGTTAATATGGATGGAACCAGTTTATATCAAGGTATAGCTGCTGTATTTATTATGCAGGTTATCTGGCCAGAAGGACTAACGTTTACAAACCAGTTGGTTATAGTTGCTACAGCATTATTAGCTTCTATAGGAAGCGCCGCAGTACCAAGTGCAGGTATGGTAATGCTGGTTATTGTGCTAGAATCTATAGGTTTTCCTGCTGAGTTATTACCCATAGGTTTAGCGCTTATTTTTGCAGTAGACAGACCTTTAGATATGTGTAGAACTGTTGTTAATGTAACAGGAGATGCTACAGTGTCTATGATGGTAGCTAAGTCGTTAGGGAAATTACATGATCCCAAACCTAAGAAATGGGACGATAATTATGAAGCTGTAAAATAAGTTAGAAATTTGTTAATTGATTACTGTTAATAATAAATAATTCAAAATGAGTTCAAATATTTCAATGTCATCACCTGTAGTTTCGGTAGCATGGCTTTATGATAATTTAAATGCTAATAATCTTATTGTTTTAGATGGAACGATAAACAAAGTTTTTGAAACTTCTCAAGATCAAATACCAAATACGCGTTTTTTTGATATAAAAAAGAAGTTTAGCGATGTGTCAAATGAGTTTCCTAGTGCATTTCCAGCGATAGAGCAATTTCAAAAAGAAGTTAGAGCTTTAGGAATTAATAAAGATAGTGCATTGGTGATTTACGATGATAAAGGTATTTATTCTAGTGCCCGAGTTTGGTGGATGTTTAAATCCTTTGGATTTGATAATGTAGCAGTTTTAGACGGAGGTTTTCCAGCTTGGTTAAAGGCGGAGTTTCCAATAGAACCTATGAAAATATATGAAGGAGATTTAGGTGATTTTGTTGCTAATTATCAACCAAAAAACATGACTTTTTTTGAAGGTATGAAGTTGGCTTCAACAAATAAAACACATACTATAATTGATGCCCGTTCAGAGGGGCGCTTCAATTGTACTACTCCTGAATCTAGAGCAGGTTTACGTATGGGGACTATACCAAATTCTGTTAATTTACCATTCACAGATTTATTAGAAAATGGCGTATTGAAATCTGAAAAAGATATTGCAACTAGTTTTTCTAAGTTAGCAGATAGCAATGATGCTATTATTTTTTCATGTGGATCTGGTCTTACCGCTTGTGTTTTAGCTTTAGGTGCTGAAATATCTGGTTATAAAAATATAACTGTTTATGATGGTTCCTGGACAGAATGGGGTAGTTTGGTTGAAGCATAAATAATATTATTATAAGTGAACCAAAAAATCAAAGTTGTATGTAATTTTCCATTATTAATAATTGAAACATGAATAAGTGAGATTTCTATCTAAATACCTAAAAAAGTTTAAAGACAAAAAAGAATTAAAAAAATCTAATTTTGGAAGAGATTATGGATGGTATATTGAATATGAAGGTAAAATTGTTGGTGAACTTGTTGACTGGAAGTTTACTGATATGTTTTGGTGTTCTTATAAAGTAGTATCTATATGTAATGAATGGGAACATATTCTGTTTGACGAAAAACTATGGCAGAATTGTGAATTCAAATTCAAAAATAAAAAACACGATAAATATGCTGAAAACGCATTTTCCGGATTTACTTCAGGAAGTTTAATAGAAACAAAAACAGTTGGAATGCGAATGCTATACTTTACTGAACTTTGAAAACAAAATAGAAGCTTTTTGTAAACCAGAAATTTGTATACTATTTTCTTGAATGTAAGGAGATAGCTTATCGAATTTAAACTCTGTAGTACCAGCAAGTAATGTGATTTTTGCTATACGCGTAATTTGAGCTCCATTTGTATAAACAGTTACTGTATTTAATGATGTTGGAGTAGGAGTTATATTCTTTGAGAAAGCATAGCTAGTACTTAAAAGAAATAGAAGTATTAGATTTTTCATTTATTGAAATTTAATAAGTTTCAATAAAACTATTCCAATTTAAGATGTTTAAAAACTAAGAATGAGTATATGTTCTCTCTATGATTGTGAAAAGGTTGTTTGAGTTAGTTTAAGTCTTTTTTAATTCAAGAATTTACTCTTCAGTTCTGGAGTAGGAATCATACAAGTCTCTTTTTTACCATACCATTTATAACGATTTTTGGCAATAAAGTCGTAAACCCAATTGCGAATAAAAGCGGGTACAATAAAAAAAATACCCATTAAATTTAGAGGAAACCCTAAATGATTAGCAACTTTTAAAGCCGCAGTAGATTTATAAGCAATGCCTTTTTCAGGTGTATAAAGTAGAATAGAGTCTGTTTTTTGAGTATCTATATGGTAAGTGTCTATAATTTCTTTTCCAGCTTTACTTTGAAGAGGAGCAAACATAAATATATTCTTTTTGTCATGTTTAATAACATAATTTATGGAGCTATTGCAAAGATTGCAAACACCATCAAAAAGAATTAGTTTTTTATGTTTTGGAAAATTTGTCATTTTATTTTTTTAGCTTCAACAAGTTCCAGTAAATCTATATTTACATTAGTCGTAAAAATACCGTAATTAACAACAGCTTTGTTTTTTTCTATTTTATCAATAGTTCCAATAGCTCGACCATCTTCCATACGAACACGATCACCTATTCTAATAATAGCTTTTGGTTTTGGGGCTTCAATTGCTTTTTTCTTGGCTTCTTTTTTCTTTTTACGAATAATTTCAACTTTCTTTTCGGCTTCTTGCTTTACTTTTTGTTCTTTTTCTTTTATAACTTTTTTCTGTTTAGCAGTAACTTTTTTTCGTTTAGAATTTTCTATTTGAACGACTTTAAAAAGTTCGGACATTAACTCACGTTTCTGTTTGTTATCAAAATATTTTTCAGCAATATCGTTTACTTTTTGTCCCAGATAGATTAAACGTTGGTTGCTATCATATAATTCCTGATAACTTTCTAATTTCTTTTGGATTTTTGCATTAATACCTTCTAGCTTATCAGCTTCTTCAATCTTTTTCTTTTCGTTAAGCTTTAAAGATTGTCCAGTTTTTTCCAATCTAGAGCGTTCTTTTTGGAGTTTAGCTATAGTGGCATCAAATCGTACTTTACTGCGCTCTATCTTCTTTTTAGCTCGGTTTATTAAGCTATATGGGATTCCGTTTTTTTGCGCAACTTCAAAAGTAAATGAACTACCTGCCTGTCCAATAACTAATTTAAAAAGAGGTTCTAGTGTGCGTTCATCAAACAACATATTTGCGTTGAGCATGTGCGGTAACTCATTAGCTAATATTTTTAAGTTGGAATAGTGGGTCGTGATTATGCCAAAAGCTTCTCGATGATAGAATTCTTCTAAAAATGTTTCAGCCAAGGCTCCACCAAGTTCGGGGTCACTACCTGTTCCAAATTCATCAATTAAAAAGAGGGTGTTTTTATTACACTTCTTTAAAAAATAATTCATTTGCTTTAAGCGGTAACTATAGGTGCTTAGGTGGTTTTCAATAGATTGATTATCTCCAATATCACTTAAAATTCTATCAAATAAACAAACTGTGCTACGTTCATGAACAGGAATTAATAATCCACTTTGAATCATGACTTGTAATAATCCTACTGTTTTAAGAGTAATACTTTTTCCACCAGCGTTTGGTCCAGAAATAACAATGATTCTACTGTCTTTTTTTAACTCAATAGTCTGTGGATGTGTCGTTTCTTTCTTTGCTAAATTATTTAAATAGAGTAGTGGGTGGTAGGCATCACGTAAGTACATGCTTTTATCTTCCGAAAATTCAGGAAGAATAGCATTCATCGATTTAGCATATTTTGCTTTCGCAGAAATAACATCTATATCTATTAAAAATGTTTGACAGTCTTCTAATAAAGGAAGAAACGGACGAATAAAATTGGTAACTTCTTTTAGAATTCTAATAATTTCTTCATGTTCTTCGTATTCTAAGTTATTCAATTCTCTAGAATATTGAAGTGTAGTCTCGGGCTCTATATATACAATGCTTCCTGTTTTACTACCTCCCATAATAGCACCTTTAACTTTACGTCTGTACATGGCTTTTACGGCTAGTACACGTTTGTTTTCTACTACAGACTCTCTAATATCATCTAAGTATTCAAGATTGTGGTATGTATTTAAAGCAGATGAAAAGCTGGCATTTATTTTTCCTTTTATTTGATTTATAGATTGTCTTAAATCGAAAAGTAAGTTTGAAGCATTATCTTTTATATCACCAAATCGATCTACAATGCCATCTATTTTTTCAATAATAACTTTTGTGACTTCAATATGTGAAGCAAAATCATTTAATCCTGGGTAATACTCTGCAAACTTTTTTAAAAAAGTAACAATGCTATTAGTGGTTATAGATATTGAAATAATCTTTTTTAAACTATGAATTTCAAGATACGTATTCTCTATTTTTAGTAGTTTAAGTTCATTACTAATAGTATCGAAACCGTGGTTAGGTATTCGATTATCGTTATAAAAAGAAGATAGATATTCATTTGTTAATTGTAAATTAACAAGAAGTTCTTCTTTAGTTTTATAAGGAGAAATTTGTAATGTTTTTTCGTTACCTAGAGCAGTTACACATAGTTCGCTAACTTGTTGTAAAACTGTAGAGAATTCTAAGTCTTGTAGTGTTTTATTATGAATATTGATCATTCTTTAATATAGAATCTTTAAATAAAGAAACAAAGTTAAACATTATGTTTGAGATGTTTTTGTAGTTAAATAAATACATAAAACAATTAATTAACAGTTTTAAGTGCTTGTTTAACAAAGTTATAACAGTATTAAACGTAATTTATGTATACCTTGATGTTGTAATTTTATTTTATAAGTTTTAAGAATAGTGTGTTATTATATTCTTGTCAATCAAAAATGAACAGTTAATTTTTAGGCTCAATCTATATTTGGTTGAGCTTTTTTAACCATGAATAGTTTCAGATTTGCCATAGTTTTTAATCACTTCTGCTTCAAATTCAATAAGTTCTTGCCATCTTTTATCTACATCAATATCTTTTCCGTATTTACGAGCAAAACTAATAAAAGTGGTGTAATGTCCAGCTTCACTAATCATTAAGTCATGATAAAATTTAGAAAGTTCTGGGTCTTTTATTTCTTTTGATAGTAATTTAAAGCGTTCACAGCTTCTAGCTTCAATCATAGCCGAAAATAATAATCTATCAACCATGCATTGTAGTCTATTACCACCTTTGTTCATAAATTTGTATAGTTCATTTACATAGCTGTCTTTTCGCTCTCTACCTAGTTTATATCCACGTTTTTTAATGATATCATGTACCATTTGAAAGTGTTCTAGTTCTTCTTGAGCTAAAATGAGTAAATCTGTAACTAAATCTGTATATTCAGAATTAAGTGTAATAATAGTTATAGCATTAGTGGCAGCCTTTTGCTCGCACCAAGCATGATCTGTTAAGATTTCTTCTATATTTGATTCTACAATATTTACCCAACGAGGGTCTGTTTCTAGTTTTAAACCTAGCATGATATTATTTTTTTTGTAAATGTAGTTATAAGAGTCTAGCTGTAAAAGGTTAGCTAATATAATTCCAGATATTCTTGTATTTACTAAGAGATCTGTAGGTGTCTAAAATTACTTTATTATCAGTATTAGAGAGTGTTGGGTCTAATTTTAAGATGTTTTTAGAGTGGTACCTAGCTAATTGTAAAATATCATTATCTTTAATAATATCGGCGATTTTAAGGTTTAAAACACCACTTTGTTGCGTTCCCATTAAATCTCCAGGACCTCTTAAACGTAAATCAACTTCAGCTATTTCAAAACCATCGTTAGTTTTTACCATAGTTTCTAGTCTGGTTTTACTATCGTTACTTAATTTATAGCTGGTCATTAAAATACAATAACTTTGTTCTGCACCACGACCTACACGACCACGTAATTGATGCAGTTGAGATAAACCAAAGCGTTCTGCGCTTTCAATAATCATAACAGAAGCATTGGGAACGTTTACTCCAACTTCAATTACAGTTGTAGCGACCATGATTTGTGTTTCTCCTTTAATAAAGCGTTGCATTTCGTAATCTTTGTCGGCGGGCTTCATTTTTCCATGTACAATGGATATTTGATAATCGGGTGTAGGGAAATCTCTGGCTATACTTTCGTAACCATCCATTAAATCTTTGTAATCCATATTTTCGCTTTCCTGAATTAATGGATATACAATATAAATTTGTCTGCCTTTGGAAATTTCATCTCTAATAAACCGGAAAACATTTAGTCTATTTTTGTCGTATCTATGAACCGTTTTTATGGACTTTCTACCAGGTGGTAACTCGTCAATTATAGAGATGTCTAAATCACCATAAACAGACATTGCTAAGGTACGAGGAATTGGTGTTGCAGTCATAACTAAAACGTGTGGAGGAGAGGTGTTTTTTCTCCATAATTTACTGCGTTGCGCAACTCCAAAACGATGTTGTTCGTCAATAATAGCTAACCCTAAATTTTTAAATTTTACTTTGTCTTCAAGTAGTGCATGTGTGCCTATTAATATTTGTAATTCTCCGTTTTCTAGAATTTTATGAATTTCTTTTCGCTTAGAAGTCTTAGTTGAACCCGTGAGTATTTCTATATTGATATTCAGTTGTTTACATAGTTCATTTAATCCTGAGTAGTGTTGGACTGACAAAATTTCAGTTGGCGCCATTAAACATGCTTGAAAACCATTGTCAAGTGCCATTAACATTGACATTAGTGCAACAATGGTCTTTCCAGAACCTACATCACCCTGTAAAAGCCGATTCATTTGAGCATTGCTACCTAAATCTGAACGAATTTCCTTTAAAACACGTTTCTGTGCATTGGTTAAATCAAAGGGCAAGTGCTCTTTAAAAAAGGTATTAAAATAGTAACCAACCTGTTCAAAAGGAAAGCCTTTTATTTTAGATTTATGGACTAAGTTTTTAATGATTAATTGTAGTTGAATATAAAATAATTCTTCAAATTTTAGTCTAAATTGTGCTCGAGAAAGTAGCTCTTGACTCTTTGGAAAATGAACATTGAAAAGCGCCGATTTTTTACTGATTAATTTGAGTTCTGAACGTAAATTTTCAGGCAAAGTTTCAACAAATTTTCCATTCGTTTCAATGAATAGTTGTTGCATAATTTTGCTAATAACACGATTGGTTATGCCACTGTTTGATAATTTTTCTGTAGAAGGATATACAGGTTGCATAGCAGAACGTAGATTTTTTTCATGCGCTTCTTGCACTTCTAGTTCTGGGTGTGCCATGCTAAATTTACCACCATACCAATTGGTTTTTCCAAAAGCAACGTAAGTTTTATTAAGTTTTAAGTTTTCTCTAATCCATTTCTGTCCACGAAACCAAACTAACTCAATCGTACCTGTATCGTCTTGAAATGTAGCAACTAGTCGTTTTCCACGTTTTTGAGCGACTTCTTTAAATCCGATTATTTTACCAATAACTTGTACATCGGCATTATTACGTTGCAAGCCTTTTATTTTGTAATATTGGGTTCTATCTATGTATCTATTTGGAAATAAATTAATTAGATCTTGATATGTGTGAATACCTAGCTCCTTGCGCAGTAAACCTGCACGATTTGGCCCTACGCCCTTTAAATAATCTATAGGAGTTTGAAGTTTTGCACTCATAAAAGCGAATTTAAATAATTCTAATGAAAGTGGGAATCTTATTATATTGTAACTTTTAAAAATTGTATTTTGGCTTAATCCTTGTTTAAATCAGTTTATGAGATATCTACTAGTAATTTTAACTATTTTTTTATGTTGGTCTGTAAAAGGTCAACAAAGAAATTTTGTAGATTTTAAAACAGCTAAAGCAGCTATTGTTTTTGGTGATTTAAAGAAAAAAGAAGTTTTTGGAGTTATTTCGTATACATTTAAAGTGTTGAAGGATGTAGATTCTGTTTTTGTTGATGCTAAAGGTTTTCAAAACATTGAATCTATTTTAGATGGGCAGTTTTCTGATAATATATATAATGGAAAACAACTCATTATTAAACATGGGTTTAAGGCTAATAGTAAACATACATTAGAAATTACTTGGAAAACAAATCCTAGAAAAGCCATGTATTTTATCGGTTGGAATAATGATGGACAAAATCAAATATGGACGCAAGGCCAAGGTAAATACACTAGTAATTGGTTGCCTAGTTTTGATGATATGGGAGAGAAAGTAGTTTTTGATTTAAATATAACTTTCGATAAAGCATATGAGGTTGTAGCTAACGGAAAGCTTGTTGAAAAGAATACAAAGGGTAATTTAACCACATGGTGTTATAATATGAACCACCCTATGTCTAGCTATTTAGTAGCTCTAGCTATAGGTAAGTATAATAAGAAAAAAGCGATTTCTAAAAGTAACATACCTTTAGAAATGTATTATTACCCTAAAGATTCTTTAAAATTTGAACCTACTTATCGTTATACAAAACGTATGTTCGATTTTTTAGAAGATGAAATTGGAGTGTCATATCCATGGCAAAATTATAAACAAGTACCTGTTAAAGATTTTCTGTATGCAGGTATGGAAAATACAAGTACGACTATATTTTCAGATGCGTTTGTTATTGATTCTATAGCTTTTATTGATAAAAATTATGTAAACATAAATGCTCATGAATTAGTGCATCAATGGTTTGGTAATTTAATAACAGAAACTTCTGGAACCCATCACTGGTTGCAAGAAGGCTTTGCTACTTATTATGCGTTACTTTCAGAAAAAGAAGTGTTTGGAGAGAATTATTACTATTGGAGATTGTATGAATATGCCCAAGAATTATTAGAACAAGATAAAGCAGGAGGGAGTACATCGCTATTAGATCCAAAATCGAGTAGTATCACTTTTTATAAAAAAGGCGCTTGGGTACTCTACATGCTAAGAGAACATGTAGGTACTAGTAATTTTAAAACTGCAATTAAGAATTATTTATCAAAATATAAATTTAAAAATGTAGAAACTAAGAACTTTATTAATGAGATCGAGCAGGTAAGTGGGATGAATTTAGAGGGTTTTGTTAAGAAATGGATAAAGAGTAAATCACTAGAATATAAAGAAATGGAAAGTCATCTTTATTCGGTTTCTAATGATATTCGAGATTATTCGAAGATAAACTGTGATTTAGATTGTTATAAGTTATTTAGAAAAACGAAAAGTGAAAAACAAAAACAAAAAATAGTAAGAGAATCACAGGACGCTATGTATTCTGAAATTAAGAATACTAAAAACTTAAAAGTAAGGCAAACTATGGCGCAAAAGGCTTCAAATGATCTAAAGAAATATAAGATTGATTATGAATCCTTTTTGAATGATAAGTCATATCTTACAATAGAAGCCACTTTGTTTACCTTATGGAGTTCATTTCCCATTGATAGAGAGAAATATTTAAAACAAACAAAAGGAATTCAGGGGTTTAATGATAAAAATTTACGAATATTATGGTTAACATTAGCTTTAGTGACTGAAGGTTTTGAATTAGAAAACAAAAAACAATATTTTAACGAACTTATAGACTATACAGATTTTAAGTATGGTTTCGAGGTAAGGCAAAAAGCATTCCAATACTTGAGTGAAATTGGAGCTTGTAATAATATATGTATTAAAAATTTAGAACAAGCAACCACGCATCATAGTTGGCAATTCTCTAAATTTGCGAAGCTATTAATAAAAAGGCTAAAAACTTAAGTTACATTTAGTAACTAAAACATTATAGATATAACAATAAATGAAGGCATTAGTAATTTCTGGAGGGGGTAGTAAAGGCGCATATGCTGGAGGAGTAGCTCAATATTTAATTCAAGAAGAAAAACGTGATTACGATCTGTATTTAGGTACGTCGACAGGAAGCTTATTGGTACCTCATCTAGCTGCAAATAAAATAGATAAGATTCATGATATATTTACTAATGTAAACCAAAGTAATATTTTTAGTATTAATCCTTTTATAAAGCGTAAAAAAGGGAATAGAGAATATGTTTCTATTAATTTTTTTAATACACTTATTCAATTTATTAAGAAAAAAAGAACCTTTGGAGAAAGCAAGGCGTTGAAACGCTATATAAAAAAGAATTTTACAGAGGAAGAGTATAATTTAATTAAAGAAACAAAAGAAGATGTCGTAGTAACAGTTTCAAACTTATCAAAAAATAGAATAGAATATAAGTCTATAAAAGATTTTTCATATGAAGAGTTTTGTGAATGGACTTGGATTTCTTGTAATTATATACCCTTTATGTCTTTGGTAAAGGTTAATGGTTTTGAATATGCAGATGGTGCATTAGGGTGTGTTGTGCCCATACGAGAAGCTATTCTTAGAGGAGCAACAGAAATAGATGCAGTTATTTTAGAGTCTGAAAATATGGAATACAACAAAATACTAGGTAAGAATCCATTCTCTCTAATGATTAATTTGTTTGGGCATTTGCTAGATCAAATAGAACGTAATGATATTACTATAGGGAAACTAGCAGCTAAGCATAAAAATGTTAAGCTCAACTTATATTATACACCATCAAAACTTACAGAAAACTCATTAATCTTTAATAAAAAATTAATGAGATCTTGGTGGCAGCAGGGATATGCGAATGCTAAAGAAAAATGTAATCAAGCACAGTCTAATGAGTTACGCATTGATTAAGGTTAGCTATGGCAAAAAAACTACCACATATCTGATACTTCTTCTTTAATAAAGGCTAAAGCGGCATCACTAGGTGAGTGACGATCCATCATTTCTGTTAATACAACTTCTCTTAATTTATTAGCTGTATCTGTTTTTTCCAGTAAACTAGCTTTTCTAATAAGTTGTATAGTAGTATTTTTTGCTGTGGTTATAATATTCCAACATTTGTCACTTATATATATTTGTTGAGATAAATTATGTTCGAATTCCTGTTCAATACTTTGAATAAGTAAAGATTCGTAGGCATCTTTGTCTGATGATATAGGTTGAGTTCTAACAATCAGTTTTGAAGGCGTAATACGTTCTAAAAATATAGCCATACGTTCGTAAGCTTGAAGACGTAATGGCATAGCACTAACTTGCATATCTTTTTTTAATAAAAAGCGTCTACGTCCATCTTCGTTTTTGGTGTGTTCTCTAAAAAAATAATAAGCTATTACACCTGTGATTAAAGAGGGGATAGCGAATAAAAATAGGTCAATAATTCTGGATAGTTCCATATGAAATGAGTTTAAGTACAAACATAAGTGGTTTGAATTTATTCTACAAGAAAAATTAAAAAACCCAATTATTTAAAACTATTATTTAGTTATACATAATAAATAATAAGATAAATCTGTTTTTTTTAGATTACTTTAATTAATTCTCATCAGTAAGAAAAATAATATTATTTTTGTCAAGCCCAAACAAATCAAAACACAAAATGAAAAACACAAAATTTAAAGAAATCAAGCTTATAAAATTTATTTTTATATTATTAATAACATCTCATGTTTTTTCAAAGAACATTTATGTTTCAAAGTCAGGTAGTAACAGCAATACAGGTACAGTAAACGCACCTTTTTTGACTATACAAAAAGGTCTAGATGTAGCTTTGGCTGGAGATGTAGTAATGATAGATGGTGGAGAATATATTGGAAATATTACAGCAAAAAATAGTGGTAGTGATGGTAAGTTTATTACAATTAGACCTTTAAATATTAATAGGCCAGTTACAATTAAGGGAGCTTTTAGAGCTTTTAAAAAAAGTTACTTAAGGATAAGGAATTTACGTTTTCAAGATGAGCGAAATGGTATATACATCGAAGGACCTTGTAGTTATATAGAAATTATAGGTAACCATACTTTTAATACAAGTTCTTCTGGTATTGGTGTATGGGGTGTTGCTTGGAGAAAAGACCCTAAGACATACGAAAATATTAGCCATTTAATAATTAAAAATAATAAAGTAGAAAATGCATGTAATGGTGGTTATAATGAGTGTATAACATTAGCTAATGGTGTTACTGATTTTGAAATTAGCAATAATGAAGTTTTTAATGGTCAAGATGGTTCTAATGGAGGAGAAGGTATAGATGTAAAAGAAGGAGCGAAAAGAGGTAGAATTTTTGGAAATAGAATACATGATTTAAAGCGTCAAGCAGGTATATATCTAGATGCAGGTGGGTTATTAGGGTTTACGCCTCCAGAAATTGAAGATATTAGGATTTATAATAATATAGTATGGAATAATGTGAATGCTGGTGCTGGAGGAGGCGCTTTTACTATGGGAACAGAAGGAGACGGAAATACTTTTAATATTTTATTAGTTAATAATGTGGCTTATAATAACGAAGAAGATGGCTTTATGGTTTATAAGCATCCAGCGGGAAGTGGTAATGTTTATGATATTAAGGCAATTAATAACACATTCGTAAATAATGGAAGATTTGGTATATTACTTAATTTTTCTACTGCAGAAAATATGGTTTATAGAAATAATATTTGCTATAAAAACGGCAGAAAAAACTTTAATTTATCAAGTTATACTAGTTTTGTTGAAACGAATAATTTAACAGATGGAACAGATCCAAAGTTTGTAGATCAAGCTAATGCTAATTTTAGACTTAAGGAAGGTTCGCCAGCCATAGATGCAGGAACTGTAAAAAATAGCTTGAATAGAGATATTGAAGGAAATCCTAGATTTGGAAATGTTGATATAGGTGCTTATGAATATCAAAAAAGTATGCGATTGTCTAATAATAGCTTAAGAGCTAAAAATAATATTCCAATCACACGGATTTATCCTAATCCTTTAAGATCTGGAGGTAAATTGAATATTAATACGATATCTAATGAAAATTTAATACTTAAAATTAGCAACCTTAATGGACAATTATTAAAAGAGACCTCAATTAAAGATAATTTGACTTTAGATTTAAAACCAGGAATTTATATAGTATCAATAAATGATGAAGAGGGTAAGCGTGATAATGCGCATTATCAAAAATTAATTATCTATTAAATTGTCAATTTAAAATAAATAAAACAAAAAGCTACCTTTTTAAAAGGTAGCTTTTTGTTTTATAACCATTGATAAATAAGATATATATAATAAGTAATGTTCTTCATGTATCATTATTACAGCTATATTCTGTTTTAGGGGTATATATAAGTGCTTCTACAATTTTTTAGAATTAACAATTTCCTCCTAAATGCAAGCAACCTTTTAAATTCTGCATACCTTTAAAAGATACAGATGTTTTTTCATAGTGAAACATTCTACTTAGTCCTTTAGAAAGACTATGATCGTCAACATTCATTTCAATATCATCCATTTTAAACTGGCAAGGGTGTTCATATCCAGCAGCATGTGTTATTTCTATAAGTTCTTTTCTAAATGTTTTAAAATATTGAGCTAAACGAGCGGATTTTAGAGTAGGATCTATGCCATTTTGTAACCATTTGTTTTGGGTAGCTACACCAGCAGGACATCGATTTGTATGGCATACCTGTGCTTGAATACAGCCAATACTCATCATAGCCTCACGAGCTACATTAATACAGTCAACTCCCATAGCAAAGGCCATGGCTGCTTTAGCAGGAAAGCCTAATTTACCGCTACCAATAAAAACAATACGCTTAGTTAATCCTTTTTCTTTAAAAAGTTTATATAAATCACTAAAGCCATAAGTCCAAGGTAAAGACACATGGTCTGCAAAGCTAGGAGGTGCAGCTCCTGTACCACCTTCACCACCATCAACAGTTATAAAATCAGGGCCTTTTCCTGTTTTTTGCATAATATTTGCAAGTTCTTCCCACTGTTCTAATTTACCAATAGCAGCTTTTATACCAACAGGTAGTCCTGTAGCTTCAGCAATGGCTTCAATAAAATCGATCATTTCGGGTACGTTAGAGAAAGCTTTATGGTTTGGAGGAGATAAGACATCTTTTCCTATTTCGACTCCTCTAATATTAGCAATTTCTTTAGTTATTTTTGAGCCAGGTAGTACACCACCTTTCCCTGGTTTAGCACCTTGAGATAGTTTGACTTCAATAGCGCGAATAAATGGATTGTTTTTAACTAATTTTATCATTTTTTTCATAGAAAATCCACCATCTTCTGCACGTACACCAAAGTAGCCTGTTCCAAAATGGAATACTACATCTCCACCATTACTGTGGTAAGGTGATAACCCACCTTCTCCAGTATTATGATACGCACCAGCCATTTCAACCCCTTTATTTAACGATTCAACCGCTTTAGCAGAAAGTGATCCAAAACTCATTGCAGAAACATTAATAATGGAAGCTGGACGATATGGTCTTTTACGTTTGCTAAATTCCCCCATAACTTTTGCACATGGTAAAAAACTTTTGTCAATTTTATTTGGATGATTGTCAGGTAGTGTATAGGGCATCATAGCATTATTAATAAAGATATGTTGATGCTGGTGTATATCTCTATTTGTACCAAAGCCTTCGTAGTTATTTTCTTTTTTAGCAGAAGCATAAATCCAACTACGTTCTATACGATTAAATGGTAATTCTTCTCTGTTATTAGCAACGAAATATTGGCGCATTTCTGGACCAATACTCTCAAAAATATAACGAATATGTCCAGCAATAGGAAAGTTATGACTTATGGTATGTTTTTTTTGAATAATATCTCTAAGCGCTATTATTAGTAATACTATTATAATCCATACCCACCATGAAATATTTGATAAAAAAATTAATACTGTATTCATATTTTTTGAAAATCGTTTAAGTCAAAAGTAAACATAATCTGTTTTTATATAAAAATTAATGAAGTCTTTTTAGATTAAAATAATCTGAATTAGAATAAAGACGCTTTAATTTATAATTAGGTATTAAAATTTGGTTTTCGTTACAATTATTATTCAAGTTTTTTTGGTTTCATTAAAAGAAAATATGATGAAGCTAAATGCATGATTTTGTTTTTTTTTAGATAAAATAAAATCGAAATTTTTCTTATACCTATAATTTAGATGTATTAACCTACGTAGTGTTGTCTATTAAATACTTAAACGTGACATTTTTGTCTTACGTGTTTTAATTAGTGTTTTTGTTATTTGTGTAATGTTTTATTATTTTTATTGATGATATAATAATATAATAAGCTATTTGTTAATGTTTGGTTAATTAATTAGAATAATTAGTGCATTTTAGTTTTTGTCTATAAATTTGATTATTACAAAAAATTTAAAGTATCCCTAATCTATTATTAACACATTTAATTAAAATGAGAATAACAAATTTTAAAAGTTTATGCCTTTTTGCTTTTTTTTTATTAGGAGCAGTAAGTTCTAAAGCCCAAAATTTTCCATTATCAGATCCTGGTAATACAGAAGGATGGATTTTTAATCCAGAAGTGAGTGATGAATTCAATGGTTCAGAGTTAGATAAAGCTAAATGGTGGATTCTTGGAGAGAACAATGATTATAGACAAAAATGGAAAGGGAGAGCTCCTGGTCAATTTGTTTCACATAATGTAAAAGTAGAAAGTGGCGATTTAATATTAATGTCACAATGGGAGCCAAGTTTTACTTTTATTAATGAATCTCATGAAGGAACACCTTATGGAGGAGTGGGGAAAAGTCATCCTATTACTCAATCTTGTATTATGAGTGAGAAATTTTTCAAATACGGATATATGGAAATACGGTGCCAATCTGCCGATGCTCCTGTTACCAATGCTTTTTGGACTACAGGGTATCAATCTGAAATTGATATGACCGAAAATTATGGAAAAAGACCTATTGGAAACCCTAAAAATAGAGTAGAAAGCCTTGAAAGACGTTATAGAACAAATTTAATAACAAGATACCCAGATAGAACTGTTGATAGTTATAAGACAGAACATACTTTAGTTGAAAGAACAGCAAGTGATTATTTTGTTTATGGTTTTGAGTGGGATAAAGATTACATGAAAATATATTTTAATGGTATCTTATTAGAAACTAAAACAAGAACAGATATAGAGAATAACGAAAATATAAAATGGATCTGGGATTTCCCTCAAGAACTATGGTTAGATAGCGAGGTTTTTGAATGGTATGGTTTACCTGTTCAACAAGACTTAACATCTCCAGCAGAGTTTAAAATTGATTACGTACGTGTCTGGCAAAAAGAATTATTATCTGGTAGCGATTTTGATGCTTTAGGATTCGAAGGGCCTTTTCATTTCAGTGGTAGAAGTAGAAACTGGTTTCCTGGAGGAGGAAGTTCTACATGGAGAATGGAGGATGAAAAACCTAATACTGGAGACTTTAGCCTTCGTTATAAACAAACAGCTGCAATAACTGTAAACCAAACTATGTTTTCGCCTCCTGGATCACTAGATATTCCTGCAGGTGCTAATAAAATAAATATGAATGTTTGGATTGATCCAGGTACAACTGTAAATACACTTACAGTATTGCTTGAAAGACCTTTTAGGCGAATTGATGTTGATCTTACAGGTGTAGAAAAAGGTAAATGGGTTTCTGTTTCTACATCATTTTCAAGAAGTGCAGCTTCAGATACCAATATCTCAAACGGAGACCGTATAAGATTACAAGTTAGGCCTGCTAATGTTGTAGGTACTAACGCTTTATTTTATGTAGATGATATTAGTTTTGATAACACTAATGGATCACTTTCTGTTAATGAAATAAAAGCTTTCAATTTTAACGTTTACCCAAACCCTACAACTGAAGATATTACTATAAAATCAACAGAAAATAGTACTATTAAAATAGTAAACAGTTTAGGTGTAGAAGTTAAGTCTGTTAAGAATGCATCTCAACTTCAAACTATTTCTGTAAAAGGATTAGCTTCTGGTATTTATTTTGTAACAGTTACTTCAAGTAATAAAAAGGCTGTTAAAAAAATAGTTATTGAATAGTATATAAATAAAAAACGTTCTAAAAAACAAAAATTTTAATTGTTTTTTAGAACGTTTTATTACCTAATTTTTTGTTGACTTATGAACTTTTAATTCCAAGATTAATTAAACGAGCTATACTTCTCATTTAATTAACCATTAAAAAAAAAGGATAAATAATAAGCTTTAGTATATCAAAAGTAAGAACTTCTCTTTTTGGATATGTAAATTAATATATCCTTTTCCATAAAAACACAGGACACTTTGTTTCTTCAATGATCTTCCATCAATTTAATTATATTTAAGGAAGGTTGCGTTCTAAAAAATGCAGTTTTACCTTTTAAATTTTATGATTTTTTATGTTTACTTAGGATTATTTTTAAGTTATTCTATAGCGGAACTCGAGTAGCACCAACTTTAATTATAAAATATTTTATTAAGGCAAAATTGATTTAAATCTAAAAATACCGTAATTAAATGGCATGACATCGTTACAGAGTTCATGAACAAGGGATTTAGACTTAAAAAGAATGCATCAGCATGCAGCATTTTATAGTTAAGTTGGTATTAAATTAATTGTTTATAATTATTAATAATTCTACTTAATAAAACGCGTAACAATCCTTAATTTCACATCATAAAATTAGATGTAGTTTGGAGAAGTATTTAAGTCAGTTAAACGAAGCACAATTAGAGCCCACCATTCAGAAGGATGGACCAATGATTATTATAGCAGGAGCAGGATCTGGTAAAACTAGGGTTTTAACCTATCGTATTGCCTATTTGATGAATCAAGGTGTAGATGCCTTTAATATATTATCATTGACCTTCACCAATAAAGCAGCTAAAGAAATGAAAGAGCGTATTTCTACTATTGTAGGCTCTGGTGAAGCTAAAAATTTATGGATGGGAACGTTTCACTCAGTATTTGCAAAAATATTGCGTTTTGAAGGACACCATTTAGGTTTTCCAAGTAATTTCACCATTTATGATACACAGGATTCTCAACGTTTAATGGGATCGATTATTAAAGAAATGGGCTTAGATAAGGATATCTATAAAACAAAGCAGATATACAGCAGAATATCCTCTTATAAAAATAGTTTAATTACAGTAAAAGCTTATTTTAATAATCCAGAATTAAAAGAAGCCGATGCTATGGCTCGTAGACCTAAAATGGGAGAGATATATAAAGAATATGTCGATCGCTGTTTTAAGGCAGGCTGTATGGATTTTGATGATTTGTTATTACGAACTAATGAATTGTTAACGCGTTTCCCAGCAGTCTTAGCTCAATATCAAGATCGATTTAGATATATATTGGTTGATGAGTATCAAGATACCAACCATTCTCAATATTTAATAGTTAGAGCATTAGCAGATCGCTTTCAAAATATATGCGTTGTTGGAGATGATGCTCAAAGTATTTATGCCTTCCGTGGTGCAAATATTAGTAATATTTTAAATTTCCAAAAGGATTATGATGGTGTGAAGCTTTTCCGTTTGGAGCAAAATTACCGTTCTACAAAAAATATTGTACATGCAGCTAACTCAGTTATAGAACATAATGAAACTAAATTAGATAAAGTTGTTTGGACAGCTAATGATGAAGGTGGTAAGGTGAAAGTACATCGCTCTTTAACAGATGGAGACGAGGGGCGTTATGTAGCTAGTACTATTTTTGAAACAAAAATGAATAACCAGCTACAAAATAGTGACTTTGCTATATTATACCGTACCAATGCACAATCGAGAGCAATGGAGGATGCTTTACGTAAACGAGAAATTCCATATCGTATTTATGGCGGTTTGTCATTTTATCAACGTAAAGAAATTAAAGATGTCACTGCTTATTTAAGATTAATTTTAAACCCATCAGACGAAGAAGCCCTAAAGCGTGTTATTAATTACCCGCCAAGAGGTATTGGACAAACCACTATAGATAAATTAATGGTAGCTGCTAATGGTTATGGAAAAACCATTTTCGAATTATTAGAAAACCTAGATAAGGTTGATATTAAAATTAATGCAGGTACTAAAAGGAAGCTAAGCGATTTCACTACTTTGATTAAAAGTTATCAAGTAATGAATGAGACGGCAAATGCTTTCGATTTGGCCGAACACGTTACGAAAACCAGTGGTTTAATGCGTGAATTTAATAAAGATGGTACACCAGAAGGAATTACTCGTTTAGAAAATGTTGAAGAACTGTTAAATGGTATCAAGGATTTTGTTGAAGGACAAATGGAACTAGCAGATGCTTCCGATTCTTTAGCTGAGTTTTTAGAAGATGTAGCTTTAGCAACAGATTTAGATGCCGACAAGGGAGATGTAGATCATGTTGCTTTAATGACCATTCACTTGGCAAAAGGATTAGAGTTTAATCATGTATTTATAGTTGGGTTAGAAGAAGATTTATTTCCAAGTGCTATGAGTATGAATACGCGAAGCGAACTAGAGGAGGAGCGTAGACTTTTTTACGTAGCACTCACTCGCGCCGAAAAACAAGCCTATTTAACCTATGCTTTATCGCGTTACCGCTGGGGGAAACTAGTGGATTCTGAACCTAGTCGTTTTATTGAAGAAATTGACGACGAATTTTTAGAGATTTTAACACCTACCGAAGAACGTCGTATTAACCCTATGCTAAGTGCCGATATATTTGGAGACTCTAAAAGTAAAATAGTTAACCCTAATAAGATTAGATATAAGCCAGCAAAAAAGCCTGTATTAAAAAAGGGAGGTACTGCTGCAAAAAAAGAACCAGAAAAATTCCAAGTTACCACACCTAAAAACTTAAAACCAGTGGCAAAAACTACAGCTATTGATGCTAGTAATACCAATACTAATTTATTTGATAGTGAATTAGCTGTAGGAAGTCTAGTAAAACATATTAGGTTTGGTAATGGAGAGGTTTTAAAAATAGAAGGAGCTGGTGCCGATGTTAAAGCTGAAATTAATTTTCAGCATGGTGGAGTTAAAAAATTATTATTAAGATTTGCTAAACTTGAAGTTATAGGATAATGGCCAAATTTTTTAGAATATACGAAGATAACCCTAATCCTAAAGAGATAGATAGGGTTGTAAAAATTCTAAAAAATGGTGGACTTATTATTTACCCAACAGATACCGTTTATGGTTTAGGTTGTGATATAACTAATATAAAAGCTTTAGAGCGTATTGCTAAAATAAAAGGCGTTAAGCTAGAAAAAGCTAACTTTTCCTTTATATGTCATGGTTTAAGTAACTTAAGCGATTATGTTAAGCAAATAGATACTTCGGTTTTTAAAATATTAAAAAGGGCTCTTCCAGGGCCCTATACATTTATTCTTCCTGGGGCAAAAACATTACCTAACCCTTTTAAAAAGAAAAAAACGGTAGGTATACGTGTACCAGATAATAATATTGCTATAGAGATTGTTAAACAACTAGGAAACCCTATAGTTTCTACTTCCATATACGACGAAGATGAAGTTTTGGAATACACCACAGACCCTGAGCTTATTTTAGAGAAGTGGGGTAATTTGGTAGACTTAGTTATAGATGGTGGTTATGGGGATAATGAAGCTTCTACAGTTATAGATTTATCTGAAGATGAACCTATTATTGTTAGGGAAGGTAAAGGAAATTTAGAGATTTTTTAGTTTTTGTGTAAGCAGGAGCTCTATTAGGAAAATAACGTTTATTAGATTGTTGTTTTTATTTTTATACCCAAAGAAAGGAGCTTCTTTATATAATATACCCATTAGTGAAAAAATCGTGTTTTTTTGTATTAATTTACTGATACATTAGTTTTTAGGTGTTTGTACTGGTGTTTTGAAATGAGTATATCCACTCATACTTCTGGCTTATATTAAAGGTAGATTTGTAATATATACATTTACTAATTTTAAAATAAAATGGCACGTAATAATACACTTTTTATTTACAATACTACGCATCCTACACAAAATCAAGAATGGACAATTTACTCAGAAGGAGTAATTAATGAAACATTTACAGTTGGAGGAGTGCGAAAGACCTTTACATTGTCCTTATCAGGTAATGTTACCATTCAATTTGGAGTAGACGATGCTGTTTATCTTAGAGCAAGTTATAATTATAGTGAAGATGTTTGGGAAACTCACACAGATACACCTAACGATATAAGCGCTGTTACTGGTCCAAATGCCTTAAGTGTTTCTTCCAATTTTAGGATTGAAGTACTTCAAGATTAAAGAATAGTAATGTATAAGGGAATTGGTGATAAAATAAAAACTCAGTATTGGGTTATCTGCAATTTAATACTGAGTTTTTATTTATTCGTATCCTTTTTATCGATTATTCTAAATTTATAGAATAGTATTATATTAATTAAAAACACGAAGATTTTCGGTAAGAATTTGAATTGTGATCTATCGTGAAATTAAATTTCTTACCATCTTTTCCTCTAATATATTTAACGTAATCCCAATTTCCAGAGTGTGTTAATTTATATTCTCCATTTAACTTGCCATCATGTATTTCGTTGTAATATGTTATAATGGTAGGGTGTGCACCGCCCTTAATAAATTCTTCTTTAACGAAAACTAAATCAATAGCTGTGTTTTGTCCTTTGTATTTTACTTGAATAGCTCTACTTTTTTCTGTAAAACTTATCCAAATTACTCTTTCCGCTTTTTTGTCGTCTTTATAACAAATATAATGATCTACCGCATCCTTTTTTAACGCATCTGTTCCAATAGAATTTTCAGGTTCTTTTTTTTCCAATGTATCAGATGCAGTGGTTTTGTTTACACTAATGGACTCCTCTTTTTTGTTAAAATCGGTTGTGTTTTTTTGTGCTTCTTTACATGAGAAAAGTGAAAGTACAGATGCAAATATGATATATTTTAGTTTCATGAGATTTGTTTTTTAATAAAGTAGGTGGTTTTTATATAAATAAAATTATAGAATTTTCTATTAAAAAAATGAAATGACTTGAAAGTTCTTTCTTATATTGTTTTTAAGGGTTTTTATACAACATAAAAAAGCGATTCGTTAAGAACCGCTTTGTATGTTTTCACAACGGAATAATCCTTATTGTGAATTGCTTTTCAGAATTGTTTTACAAATATATAAAAAAGATAATAACCTAATTACGGTTTTACGTAATAGAATAATTATTAAAGAATTTAAATTAGATAAAAATATAAAAATGAAGAAAATATTAGGACTTGATTTAGGAACAAACTCGATTGGTTGGGCGTTAATAGAATCTGATTTCGAAAAAAAACAAGGAAAAATAAATGGCTTGGGTAGTCGAATTATTCCAATGAGTCAAGATATACTAGGGAAATTCGATTCAGGAGTTTCGATATCTCAAACAGCAGAACGTACTAGTTACCGTGGTGTTCGTAGATTGAATCAACGTAACTTGCTTAGAAGAGAGCGACTCCATAGAGTTTTGAATATTTTAGATTTTTTACCAAAGCACTATTCAAACGCAATTGATTTTGAAAAAAAACTAGGTCAATTTAAAGAAAATGTTGAAGAGAAATTGAATTATGCTAAAAATCAAATAGGTAGGCATGAATTTATTTTTATGGATTCTTTTAAGGAAATGGTAAAAGAGTTTAAACAAACCCAACCCCAACTATTTTATAAAAGAGAAAATGGTATAGAAACCAAAATACCTTACGATTGGACGCTTTATTATTTACGTAAAAAAGCATTATCTCAAAAAATAAAAAAAGAAGAATTAGCATGGATAATTCTCAATTTCAATCAAAAAAGAGGTTATTATCAGTTAAGGGGAGAAGACGTATTAGATGAAAGTAAAATTGAAGATTTTTATTCATTGAAAGTAGTAGAGGTCCAAGAAACTGAAGATAAAAATGCCAGAGGAACTTGGTACAATGTGATTTTAGAAAATGATTGGGTTTATAAGAGGCAGAGTAAAGAGTCATTAGACAATTGGATTGGAAAAAATAAAGAATTTATAGTAACGACTAATAAAGAAAAAGATGGTTCGTTAAAATTAGATAAAGCAGGCAATGTTAAAAGAAATTTTAGGGCAGTAGATTCAGAAAAAGATTGGATTGCTATCAAAAAGAAAACAGAGCAAGATGTAGAGATTTCAAAACATACTGTTGGACAATATATATATGAGACACTTTTACAAAATGCTAAACAAAAAATTAAAGGAAAACTTGTAAAAACTATTGAAAGAAAATTTTATAAAGAAGAATTTATTAAAATTATAAAAGAACAATTAAAACACCATCCAGAATTACAAAGCAAAACCTTATATGAGACATGTATCCAAGAGCTATACCCAAGAAATGAGGCGCATCAAAATAATATTAAAAGCAAAGGTTTTGAATATTTGTTTACCGATGATATTATTTTCTATCAAAGACCTTTAAAAAGTAAAAAATCTACTATTTCTGGATGTCAATATGAAACAAGGCTGTTTAAAAAAACGGTACTTAATAAAGTTACCAATAAAGAAAATGAAATTTGGCAGAAGGAACCTCTAAAAGCCATTTCAAAATCGCACCCTTTGTTTCAAGAATTTAGATTATGGCAATTTTTAAAAAACCTAAAAATTTACCAAAAAGAAGATGTAAAAGGAAATCTTATAGACCATGATATAACCAGTGATTTATTAAAGACGGAAGCCGATTGGGTAGAATTATTTGATTTTTTAAACATTAAAAAAGAGATCGAACAAAAACAAATCATTCAGTTTTTTATTAATAATAAACAGATAGAAAAGGGAAAAAAAAATAATTATAGATGGAATTACGTAGAAGATAAAAAATATCCTTGTAATGAAACCAAATCACAACTTATATCAAGATTAAAAAAAGTAAAAAACCTTGATTTAAATCTATTTTTTACTTCAGAAACAGAGTTAAAATTATGGCACATTATATATTCTGTAAAAGATAAAATACAGTATGAAAAAGCAATAAAGAATTTTGCTATAAAGAATAACATAGATATAGATTCATTTGTAGAAAATTTTAAGCGATTTCCTCCATTTAAAAATGAGTATGCTGCTTATTCAGAAAAAGCGATTAAAAGGCTATTGCCTTTAATGCGAATGGGTGAATACTGGAATGAATCTGAGATAAAACAAGAGGTTAAAGATCGTGCTTATAGTATTATAGAGCGATTAAAAGGTATCGATTTTAATAAAGATAAAATAGATGAAAAGATTACAGATGATGATATTAAAAAACAATTATTAAAAAGCTTTATAGATTTTAAAGATAAAAACCCTTTAAAAGGGCTTAATACTTATCAAGCTTGTTATTTGGTTTATAATCGCCATTCTGAAGTCAATAGTATAGCGTATTGGAAATCTCCAGACGATATTAATAAATATCTTGAAGGGTTTAAACAGCATAGTTTGCGAAACCCAATTGTAGAACAAGTGGTCACCGAAACATTAAGAACAGTAAGGGATATTTGGCAATATTATGGAAAAGGAAAAGCATCCTTTTTTAATGAAATTCATGTAGAGTTAGGACGAGAAATGAAAAACCCTGCCTACAAGCGTAAAGCATCGACTAATCGAGTTACAGAAAACGAAAATACAAATCATAGAATCAAAGAAATTTTAAAAGAATTACAAAATGAAGGTGTCCAAGAGGTTAAATCATATTCGCGAAATCAACAAGAAATTCTGAAAATTTATGAAGAAGGTATATATCAAAGCATAGATGTAGTTGATGATGCTATTGAAAAAATAAGAAAAAATAGTTCGCCAACTAAAGCAGAAATAATAAAATACAAGTTATGGTTAGAACAAGGTTATACTTCGCCGTACACAGGAAAAACTATTCCAATGAGTAAATTATTTACTACCGATTATCAAATAGAACACATTATACCTCAATCTCTTTATTTTGATAATTCTCTAAGTAATAAAATAATTTGTGAAAGTGAGGTAAATCAATTAAAAGATAACCAAACAGCCTATGAGTTTATAAAAAAACACGGTACAGAGAAAGTATCTTTAGGTAAAAACAAAACGGTTGAAATATTTACTTTAGAGCAATATGAAAAACATTGCAATCAATATTTCAAAAAAAATAAAAATAAACTTAAAAAATTATTAAGTGAAGAGATTCCCGAAGGCTTTATAAATCGTCAATTAAACGATAGCAGGTATATTAGTAAATTTATAAAAGGTCTTTTAGGTAATTTGGTTAGAGAAGAAGACGAACAGGAAGTAACTACAAAACATATAGTTCCAGTAACAGGTGCTATAACTTCAAAACTTAAACAAGATTGGGGGTTAAATGATAAATGGAACGAATTGGTAGCTTCAAGGTTTCAACGTTTAAATACCATGACTAATTCTAATAATTTTGGATATTGGGATACAAAAATAAATGCTTTTAGAGTACAAGTTCCAGACGAAATTTCAAAAGGGTTTTCAAAAAAGCGAATAGACCATAGACACCACGCTTTAGATGCTTTGGTAATTGCTTGTTGTACTAGAAATCATATCAATTATTTAAATGCCTTAAATGCAGAAAAAAAGAATTATGGATTAAGAGACTTGTTGCTAATTAAGAATGATAAAAACCATTACACCAAATTTTTTAAGCATCCCTGGGATGGTTTTCCTGTAGAAGCGAAATCTGTTTTAGAAAAAACCATTATTAGTTTTAAGCAAAACACAAGAGTTATTAATAAAACCAATAACAAAACATGGCAATGGGCTGAAAAGGAGGGGCAACTTAAAAAAGTATTAGTAAAACAAACCAAAGGCGATAATTGGGCAATAAGAAAGCCAATGCATAAAGAAACTGTTTCTGGTAAATTAAATATTCCCACGCCAAAGGGGAAAATTGCAACAGCTTCAAGAGTTTCTTTATCTGAAATAAAAACGAGAAAGCAACTTGATAAAATTACAGATATTAGTATTCAAAAAATTCTTGAAAGGCATTTAAATAATTATTTAGACGATAAAGGAAAAGAAAAATTTGATTTGGCTTTTAATGCAGATGGCGTAGAAGAATTAAATAAAAATATTAAAGTTTTAAACAAAGGAAAAAATCATCAACCTATTTATAAAGTAAGATTATATGAAATAGGTAGTCGATTTAAAGTTGGCAATTCAGGAAATAAAAAAGATAAGTATGTTGAAGCAGCTAAAGGAACTAATCTGTTTTTTGCCATTTATTTGAATGAAAAAGATAAAAAACGAGTGTATGAAACAATACCCTTAAATGAAGTTATAGAACATCAAAAACAGGTATCTAATTTACCTAAAAATGAGCGAACACCAGTTCCTGTAAACCATACAAAAGGAAAGTTCTTGTTTTCATTATCACCTAATGATTTGGTATATGTTCCAACAGATGAAGAAATAGATAATCCATCATTAGTTAATTTTAATAATTTAAACAAAAAGCAAGTAGAAAAAATATATAAGACAGTAAGTTGTTCAACCTATCAATGCTTTTTTGTTCATAACACTATTTCAAAACCTATTCAAAATAAAGTAGAGTTTTCTGCTTTAAATAAAATGGAAAAGTCTATTGATGGCATTATGATAAAAGATAGATGCTGGAAATTAAAAATGGATAGATTGGGTAATATTATAAGCGTTATAAGATGATAAAGCGAACCCTCTTTTTTGGTACCCCAGCCTATTTGAGTACAAAAAATAAACAGTTAGTAGTTAGTTATCCAGAGGAAAGTACACCACCCAAAACAGTACCTATTGAGGATATTGGCATATTAGTGCTAGAACATCAACAAATAACTATAAGTAATGGTTTGTTGGCTAAGCTTATTCAAAATAAAGCAGCAATAATTAGCTGTGATAGCTACCATTTACCCATAAGTTTATTACAACCTTTGGTAGGGCATAGCGAACAGACAGAACGTATTAAACATCAATTGCAAGCTAGTATACCCTTGCAAAAAAACTTATGGCAACAAACTATAAGTTCAAAAATAGAAAATCAAGCAAGCTTTATGGATAAGCAGGGAATTCCTGCTAGAAAAATGTATAAATGGGCTTTAGAGGTAAAGAGTGGCGATACAGAAAATCATGAAAGTCGGGCAGCGGTTTATTATTGGAAACATATTTTTGGTATTGAAAATTTTATAAGAGGACAACATGGTTTAGCCCCTAACAACCTATTAAATTATGGATATGCTATTTTAAGAGCCTTAACTGCTCGTGCTTTAGTAAGTAGCGGTATGTTACCATCGGTAGGTATATTTCATCATAATAAATATAATGCTTTTTGTTTAGCTGATGATATTATGGAACCCTATCGTGTTTTTGTAGATGTTTTAGTCTATGATATTGTAAAATCTAATGAACCTTTTGAAGTGTTAACAACGGCATTAAAAACAAGTTTATTGCAATTACCAGTAATGGATGTGCTTATTGATGGCAATAAAAGCCCACTAATGGTAGCCATGAGTAGAACTACTAATAGTTTATACCAATGTTTTTCTGGCATAAGCAGAAAAGTGCTATACCCAGAATTTGTGTGATTTAAGCCCGTATTTTAAAGGGGGATGGTTTTTTATGTAGATATAGTATTATGAAAAGTGACAGGTTTTCACGATTAAATCAATATAGAAGTATGTGGGTATTAGTATTTTTTGACTTGCCAACAGAAACGGCTACAGATAGAAAACGGGCTACCAAGTTTAGAAAAAACTTGTTAGACGATGGTTTTACTATGTTTCAGTTTAGTATTTATATGCGGTTTTGTGCTAGTCGTGAAAATGCAGAAGTACATACAAAACGTGTTAAAAAGAGTTTGCCAGAATATGGTAAAGTAGGAGTCATGCAAATAACAGACAAACAATTTGGGATGATGCAATTGTTTTATGGGCAAAAACCAACAGAACTGGAGAAACCTTCACAACAATTAGAACTTTTTTAGAAATTTAAATATTTGATTAAAAAGCGTTTAAGCCTATAAAAAGCAATAAAATTGTAGATTCTAATTAAACACTCAACATTCAGTATATCAGTTATTTAAGTGTCGATATACTGTGAATGCTAAGTAAAAATACAATTCTGAAAGCAATTCACAACCGTTTCCAGATGTTCCAGAATTAAAGGAAACTGTGAATGCTAAGTAAAAATACAATTCTGAAAGCAATTCACAACAGCTTATATGATTTTAGTTCCGCTATAGAACTGTGAATGCTAAGTAAAAATACAATTCTGAAAGCAATTCACAACAAATCCCACACCACGAACTGAGCTGTTTTAACTGTGAATGCTAAGTAAAAATACAATTCTGAAAGCAATTCACAACTATTCTCGCTAGTGTCCTTATTTTGTGTTTACTGTGAATGCTAAGTAAAAATACAATTCTGAAAGCAATTCACAACAGGTCGTCGCTAGTCGGGAGGTTTTCCTTACTGTGAATGCTAAGTAAAAATACAATTCTGAAAGCAATTCACAACTTACGTTCTTAAGGTGCTACGTAACCCTGTACTGTGAATGCTAAGTAAAAATACAATTCTGAAAGCAATTCACAACAGTACATAGCTGTAGGTACAACCGCAAAAACTGTGAATGCTAAGTAAAAATACAATTCTGAAAGCAATTCACAACAATAAGCTTAAAGGACAAGAAGTTTTTACAACTGTGAATGCTAAGTAAAAATACAATTCTGAAAGCAATTCACAACTATCTATTCCGAGTAGATCAAACATAAGCCAACTGTGAATGCTAAGTAAAAATACAATTCTGAAAGCAATTCACAACTCTGTAGCACGTTGTAAGTAATAATTTTAACTGTGAATGCTAAGTAAAAATACAATTCTGAAAGCAATTCACAACATACCCAGAATTTAAATGTATTATTACAGCACTGTGAATGCTAAGTAAAAATACAATTCTGAAAGCAATTCACAACAAGCAGCAGTAGCAGTTTTCTTTTCAGATGACTGTGAATGCTAAGTAAAAATACAATTCTGAAAGCAATTCACAACATCTGTTCCACGTTGAATATCCACAGCTACACTGTGAATGCTAAGTAAAAATACAATTCTGAAAGCAATTCACAACTATTTGATTGCCTTAACGGTGGCGTATCAACTGTGAATGCTAAGTAAAAATACAATTCTGAAAGCAATTCACAACACGAACGGAAAAGATAACGCCTATCCAGAGACTGTGAATGCTAAGTAAAAATACAATTCTGAAAGCAATTCACAACGATTTGGCTAGTTGGAATCCAATAGACCCAACTGTGAATGCTAAGTAAAAATACAATTCTGAAAGCAATTCACAACCTCCAGAGGTAGCTTTACAGCAATATAATACTGTGAATGCTAAGTAAAAATACAATTCTGAAAGCAATTCACAACGTATTCTGACCCCAATCAATACTCTTGTATACTGTGAATGCTAAGTAAAAATACAATTCTGAAAGCAATTCACAACAAATTGAGGAAGCACTCGAAGAGGAACGGAACTGTGAATGCTAAGTAAAAATACAATTCTGAAAGCAATTCACAACACCATTAGGCAATGAAGCTTATCAATTAAACTGTGAATGCTAAGTAAAAATACAATTCTGAAAGCAATTCACAACTAGGTTGGTAGCATTTTATTTCTGCTATCTACTGTGAATGCTAAGTAAAAATACAATTCTGAAAGCAATTCACAACCGTTATAGAATCTAACATTAAAGGTGAAGTACTGTGAATGCTAAGTAAAAATACAATTCTGAAAGCAATTCACAACCTATTTCCTCGCTAGAATAGAAAAGCCAATACTGTGAATGCTAAGTAAAAATACAATTCTGAAAGCAATTCACAACAATGTAGTGGTTAATTCCTTACTACAATGTACTGTGAATGCTAAGTAAAAATACAATTCTGAAAGCAATTCACAACTTCACTCCCAATATGTAGCATTTGAATACATTTTCCATCAGTTATTTTATCAAATTTAACCTCGTTTAAAAGGCTGTGAGGCTTTTTATTTTTGTAAACTCTAACATATCGTTAAAGTATTTGTCGCTAACAAAATGGGGTTGTCTTATCATTAAATTAAATACTAACTCGTCTTTGTTTATTTGTCCGTTAAAATTTTGTTTAGCTTTTTCGGTAATGTCCCAAATCCCTTCTAATGGGTATACTGTCCAATCGTTATAGTTTTTAGGTGCTTCTTTTAAGGTTTTCAGATTCATTTTTATAGCATAAGCGACTCTGTATAATACGCCTATACATTCAGAGAAAAAAGGACTGTTGGGATTTCCTTTTCCGCTTAATGTTATAAATTGATATTCTGGAATAGTAATTAACTTAGGTTTGTTTTTTGGTATGTAAACTGTTTTTTCCTTTTTTCTCCATTCGTGTTTCATATGATGTATAGTTTTGATTAGAGACAAAATTAAAATGAAGGACTGACAACCTATGTCAGCTATATAATTAATATTTTTATAGAATAGGGAAGAAGGTGATAGTTTGAATTTTAGGCATAAAAAAAGCCCAACCTTTAAAAGTTGAGCTTTTCTTTATGAATATTGAAGTAGGTTAGTTATTACCAGCTTCAAGGTTCTTCATTTCTTTTTCAACCATGTCGTAAAACTGATCGATTTTTGGAAGTACTACAACACGAGTACGTCTGTTTTTTGATTTGTTCTCTGGAGTAGTATTTTCTACTAAAGGTACATAAGAACTACGTCCAGCAGCAATTAATTGACCTGGGTTTACACCAAGTTCTTGTAATACTCTAATAATAGACGTAGAACGTTTTACACTTAAGTCCCAGTTATCTAATAATGGGGCTTTTCTGTAAGGCACATCATCAGTATGTCCTTCAATCATCGCTTCAAATTCAGGCTTACTGTTTATTACCTTAGCAACTTTAGTAAGCACACCTTTAGCTTTATCTGTTACGTTGTAACTTCCACTTTTAAATAATAATTTATCAGCAATAGAAATAAATACAACACCTTTTTCTACATTAACTTCAATATCTGGATCGTTAATACCAACTTCACGTTTAAAGCTTGTTACTAAAGCTAAAGTAACACTGTCTTTTCTAGTAAGGGCATCTTGTAGACGTGTTATTTTTAAATCTCTTTCTTTAAGAGTTTCTAAAGATTTTTCTAGGTTAGTAGCTCCTTTAGATGTTAATTCTGTAAAAGCGTCATTACTTTTACGTAAATCTGAAAGGCGCTCTTTCATAGATTCTAATCGAGCATTAGCAGCTGCAGCATCAGATAAACAAGAATTAAGTTTAACAGTTGCAGAATTTAACAAATCTTCAGTTTCTTTTTGTTTCGCTTCAAGATCGGCAAATTGCTTTTTTGAGACACATGAGCTTAATAATATCATTGCGGATACGCTAAGTAATAAAACTTTTTTCATAATTATTTTAAGGATTAATTTTTCTATTCTACGTTAGGCAAAAATATATAAAAAATAGCCAGTTTTAACATTTTAACAAAACTTTCTAACGGCTTATTATAAACTTTTGTAATCGTTTTTTTTATTTACGAAGTAATCAAATACTACGGATGTCGTGCCATAATATTTTTTTTTATTTGTATTAGATTTTCTTTGATTTAGTAATCGTTTTAAATGATAATAAAAACTAAAATGTGCTTTTAAGACTGCTAACATATGTTTTGGTTTAAATTCAATTAAAAATTTTATTCCAGCAATACCATCTAAAATTAGACGTGTTAGTATGATTCTGAATAATAGTCCTTTAGCGTTTTTAGTGAGAGAGAATAAACTGTTTCTAAAATTTAGGTATGTTTTTCTAGGGTTAATAGCATTTAATGTGGCACCACCTACATGATAAACTTCGGAATCTCCAATATATTTTATAGAATACCCTAAATTTTTTGCCCGCCAGCACAAATCTATTTCTTCCATATGAGCAAAAAAGTACTCGTCAAATCCGTTTAACTGTTTAAAAACGGTGCTTCTTATGAAAAAACAAGCTCCAGATGCCCAAAATATTTCGGTGGTATCATTATATTGTCCAGTATCTTTCTCTATGGTGTTAAAAACTCTACCTCTACAATAAGGGTAACCATATTTATCTAAAAAACCGCCTGCAGCACCAGCATACTCAAAATAATCTTTCTTTTTAAAGTCTAATAATTTTGGCTGAATAATAGTTGTATTTAAATCTTTATTAAAAACATTAATAATAGGAGGTAGCCAGTTTTTAGTGACTTCAACATCGCTATTTAAAAGACAAAATACATCGGCTTCTATTTGTTTTAGAGCATCATTATAGCCTTTAGCATAACCACCATTTTCTTTATTCTTAATAATTTGTATAGACGGATAAGTTGCTTTTACAAAAGCAATAGAATCGTCTGTAGAAGCATTATCGGCAATATATATAGTGGCTTCTTTAGAATGTGTTATTACAGATGGTAAAAACTGTTCTAATAACTGCTTTCCATTCCAGTTTAATATGACTACGGCTAATTTCAATTTTAGACTAAAAATTTATTGGTTTATTTATTGTACTTTATTATTCAGGTGACTGCAATTGGTAAGCTGAATATTCATTGTTTTATGTTATAATTAGGTATGTCTTTTAAAAACTGATAACATTCATTTTCAAAATCCATTTGACAATAGTAATGATTTAATCCGTTTGTAACCATTAAATAGGTGGCGTTTAACTTTAAATTATAACGTGCTATTTGATCGAAAGTATTTTGATTAATAGTTGTTTTTGGAGCTTTGCATTCTACCATTAAATGTATACTTCCATCTGGATTATAGATAACAATATCATAGCGTTTTTTTAAATTGTTAATGGTTAGTTCTTTTTCTACATTTATTAAAGATTTAGGAAATCCTTTTTCTTCAATTAAAAACTGAACGCAGTGTTGGCGTACCCATTCTTCGGGTTGTAAAATCACAAATTTTTTACGAATGCTATCGAAAATAGAAATTTTATTTTCATTATTTTTGAATCGAAACGAAAATTTTGGAAAATTAAGCTCTTGCAAGGTGCATCTATTTATTTTTCAAAGTTAAACTACAAAACCAGAAATCGCAATATTCAAACGCTAAATCCTAATAAATTATCATTCTTATTTGGAGCTTAGAGTTTATAATTTGAAAATTTAAAATAGTTTGGACGAAGTCAAACAATTAGTTACAGATATAAAAAACGGCAATTTAAAACCTATTTATTTTTTAATGGGAGAGGAGTCTTATTATATTGATAAGATTTCAAATTTTATTGAAACAACAGTTTTAGCAGAAGAAGAGCGTGGATTTAATCAAATGGTTTTGTATGGAAGAGATGTAGCAATAGATGAGATTGTTAGTAATGCTAAGCGATACCCTATGATGGCGGAATATCAAGTGGTTATTGTTAAAGAGGCTCAAGATTTATCTCGTACTATAGAGAAATTAGCTGCTTATGCGCAAAACCCACAGCCTACTACGGTGCTTGTTGTTAATTATAAGTATAAGAAAATAGATAAGCGTAAGGCCTTATATAAATCTCTTAAAAAAACGGGAGTGGTTTACGAGAGTAAAAAGCTTTATGAAAATCAGGTAGCCGACTGGATTCGTAGAGTATTAACACCAAAAAAGTATACTATTTCTCCAAAAGCAGCTCAAATGCTTGTTGAGTTTTTAGGAACGGATTTAAGTAAAATAAATAATGAGTTAGAAAAACTTCAGATTATTTTACCAAAAGGAACAGAAATCACACCTGAGCATATTGAAAAGAATATAGGTATTAGTAAGGATTATAATAATTTTGAATTACGTAAAGCTATAGGGGAGAAAAATATTATTAAAGCACATAAAATCGTTAATTATTTTGCAGATAACCCAAAAGATAATCCTATGGTAGTTACGGTATCTTTATTGTTTAGTTTTTTCTCGCAATTGCTTCAATTACATGGGTTAAGTGATAAGTCTCCAAGGCATGTAGCTTCTGCTTTAAAAGTGAACCCTTATTTTGTTAATGACTACTTAACAGCAGCTAGACATTATCCTATGCGTAAAGTAAGTATGGTAATTTCTATATTACGAGAATTTGATTTAAAGAGTAAAGGTGTAGGAGCTAGTGCTGTACCTCAAGGCGATTTATTAAAGGAGCTGTTAGTTAAGATTTTGAATTGAATTCTTGATTTATATAAAAATAGCTGTGTTGAACAATTGGTTTTAATTGGGGCATTAAGCCTAAATAAAGTGTAATATTATAGTAGGAATATATAATCCTTCCATCTGAAGAATTTTCTGTTTTTTATACACCAAATTTATCTTTGTATTTTACTAGATATTTTCTTACTTAAGTGATTATGTTTATTTGGAATAACTATAAGTAAACAGACACAGTTAAGACCAACATCGTAAACACAGTTAAAATAATAACCAATGGCATTACGAATTTTAGCCATTTATTAAAGCCTACTTTTACAATAGCTAAAGAAGCTAATATTAAACCTGTTGGGTTAATAAAAGCGAATAAGCCCATACCATATTGATATGCATTTATAACTATTTCTCTACCAACTCCAACACCATCTGCTAAAGGTGCCATAATAGGCATAGTTAAAACGGCCATTCCAGAAGAAGATGGAATAAAAAAAGATAATCCGCTATAAATAAATAGCATGGCATTGGCAAATAAACCTTTATTCATGCCATTAGTAATATTACTGGTATAATATAGTAAGGTGTCGCTTATTAGCCCGTCGTCCATTAAAACGGTAACACCTCTGGCAATTCCAATAATAATAGCAACACCTAATAAGTCTCCAGCACCTTTTACAAAGGTTTCAACAAAATGGTGTTCTTTAATTTTGGCTATAATACCTATTAATATAGAACCAACCAAAAACACGGTAGTCATTTCAATAAACCACCAATCTAGTTGAGAAACTCCATAAATCATAACCACAAAACATAAACCGAATATGATAAGAATAAACCGAAAACGATTTGTTAATTTAAGGTTAGAATTTGTTGTATTACCAAAAAGTTTTTCAATAGCTTCTTTTTGGTCGTAAATAATAGATTTTGTTGGATCTTTTTTTACTTTTTGAGCATATCTAATAATATATAGAATACAAATAAGCGTACCTAAAAGCAGCATAATAAATCTTCCTGTTAATCCTGTTGTCCAATTTATTCCAGCAGCATTGGATGCTATAATAGAGCTAAAAGGGTTAATAGTAGAACACATAGTGCCTATGGATGATCCAATATAAATAGAAGCTAAAGCAACAATAGCATCATATTTAGCTGCTAAAAATATAGGGATAAGAATAGGGTAGAAGGCCATGGTTTCTTCGGCCAGACCAAATGTAGTACCACCTATAGCTATAAGGAGTGTAACTAGAATAATTAAAATATATTCGCGCCCCTTTAATGTATTTGCTAACCAAGAAATACCTGCCTCAAAAGCACCTGTTTGATTCATAATACCTATAAGACCTCCAATAATTAAAACCAGAAAAATAATATCTGCGCTCTCAATAATACCTTTAACAGGAGATTTAAGATAAGCTAAAACACCTTGTTTCTGTGGTTTAAGTTCTTTATAAGTATTTGGAATACTTATAGGTTTCCTAATATCTTCATTAGTAAATTTTTCTAATGGAATTTTAATATTTAAGGCGTTTAAAGTTTCTTGTGTAGCAGGAAGTGTAGTTGTTTCTTTTGTATTAATTCTAAAAAAGGTATTCTCACTTTTGTTATAAGAGAGTGAATCATATTTTCCAGAAGGAATTAACCAAGTTAAAAGCGCTACTAAGGCAGCAATAATTAATAATATGGTTTGGGCGGTTGGAAATTTTAATTTTTTCAATGTATATATTTTACCAAGATTAAAGATAGTCTTATTTTAGTATGATTTTAGATTTTATATAAATGGATGTAAGTATTCACGAAAGTTGGAAACCTTATTTAGAAGGGGAATTTAATAAAACCTATTTTAAAAATTTAATAGATTTTGTTAAATTTGAGTATAAAAACCACATTTGTTTTCCTCCAGGAAAGCAAATATTTAATGCCTTTAACCATTGTCATTTTGAAGGTGTTAAAGTTGTCATTATTGGGCAAGATCCATATCATGGTCATGGACAAGCTAATGGATTGTGTTTTTCTGTTAATGATAGTATTAAACATCCACCGTCATTAATTAATATATTTAAAGAGATAGAATCTGATTTAGGAGTGGTATATCCAAAAAGTGGTAATTTAATGCGTTGGGCAGATCAAGGGGTATTATTATTAAATGCAACCTTAACGGTTAGAGCACACCAAGCGGGAAGCCATCAAAAGAAAGGCTGGGAAATTTTTACAGATTCAGTTATAAAAACGATTAGTGACGAAAAAAATAATATTATCTTTTTACTTTGGGGTGGTTATGCTAAACAAAAAATGAAATTAATTGATAATAAGAAGCATAAAATATTAACATCAGGACACCCATCACCTTTAAGCGCTAATAGGGGTTATTGGTTTGGTAATAAGCATTTTAGTGAGTCTAATTCTTTGCTTAAACAGAATAATGATACTCCAATTATTTGGTAGTTTATGTTATTTAATAAAAAAACTTATTTTGTAATTGGATTGTTATCTATTTATATAAATAACAATTAAGGGTGAGTTAATACAAAGTTAAGTTTTAACTTGATACTTAAAAATACAAGTAAATAAAAACTTTATTGTTTTAAAACAATAAAAGTTTGTAAATTAACTCCCAGTAGGAGCAAGTACTTCTATTTTAGGTTTGAGAACCATATGAGGTCTTAATACGACAGGTTTTTTGTCGATTTTATTTTCCTTAACCGTTTTATTACAGCTAAACTTTAAAAGTAAAAAATTAATAATCACAAGAAAAGAAACAGAAATAGCGATTGTTAATAACATAGGTTTTAGGGCTTAAAAATATTAAACAAATTAAATGGTTTAAAACTAAAATTATAAATTCTATTGTTTGTAATGTTTTTAACACTAAAAAACTAATTTTACCGCAAAGGTAATAAATAAAAGACCACGTAACAATACGTACTTGTACGTATTATTCACTTCTAATTTATATTATTCAGATAAGATTAGATAACGTTTGATGAATATATGTTTGTGTTTTTATAGAAATTATTAATAAGTTAAGGTTGTGTGAATATTTATTTTTTTCAGGTTAGTTAAAATAAACTATTATTTTCAAGTTGAAATAAGTGAATTAGTGAAATAAAATTTATTTTTGACCAAAATAATTAGATATGAGTCAAGTTAATTGGAAAACGGTTAAGGAGTACGAAGATATAACGTATAAGAAATGTAATGGTGTCGCTCGTATAGCTTTTAATAGACCAAATGTTCGTAATGCTTTTAGACCCAAAACGACTAGTGAATTATATGATGCTTTTTATGATGCTAATGAAGACGTTAATATTGGCGTTGTATTGTTATCTGCCGAAGGCCCTTCTACTAAAGACGGTATATATTCATTTTGCAGCGGTGGCGATCAAAAAGCAAGAGGTCATCAAGGTTATGTAGGAGAAGATGGTTATCACCGTTTAAACATTTTAGAGGTTCAACGTTTAATACGTTTTATGCCTAAAGCAGTTATAGCTGTAGTTCCTGGATGGGCAGTTGGTGGAGGACATAGTTTACATGTTGTTTGCGATTTAACTCTAGCAAGTAAAGAGCATGCTATTTTTAAACAAACAGATGCCGATGTAACAAGTTTTGATGGAGGGTACGGATCTGCTTACTTAGCAAAAATGGTAGGACAGAAAAAAGCCAGAGAAATCTTTTTCTTAGGACGTAATTATTCGGCTCAAGAAGCTTATGAAATGGGGATGGTAAATGCTGTTATACCTCATGAAGCATTAGAAAGTACAGCTTATGAATGGGCTCAGGAAATATTAGCAAAATCACCTACTTCTATTAAAATGTTAAAATTCGCAATGAATTTAACAGACGATGGTATGGTGGGACAACAAGTATTTGCAGGTGAAGCAACTCGTTTAGCATATATGACTGAAGAAGCCAAAGAAGGTCGTAACGCTTTTCTTGAAAAACGTAAGCCAAATTTTGATAAAAAATGGATACCGTGATAACTGCCTCACGAATTTGCTACCAAAAAGCCTAACGACATACATGTTATTTTTTTAATAACTAAAAACAATATATAACAGATGAAAAACATTTCTATCTGGATTTCGACCATGCGTTTAAGAACGCTACCATTATCAGTTTCAGGAATTATTTTAGCTTCATGTTTAGCCTATTATAATGACGTTTTTAAATGGAGTATATGCATACTTGCTATTTTAACAACTTTAAGCTTACAAATCCTATCAAATTTTGCTAACGATTATGGAGACGGTGTTAAGGGCACAGATAACGGTGACAGGATTGGTCCAGAGCGTGCCATACAATCTGGAAAAATAACACCAAAAGATTTATTTAATGCTATTAAAATAAATGTATTAATTTCTATAGCCCTAGCACTTATGCTTATTTTTAGTGCCTTTGGGAGTAAGCATGTTTTACTAACTCTAATTTTCTTTTCTTTAGGTATAGCATCTGTAGTAGCAGCTATGAAATATACTATGGGTAATAATGCATATGGATATAAAGGTATGGGAGATATTTTTGTATTTCTTTTTTTTGGATTAGTTAGTGTTATTGGTTGTTATGTTTTATTTGCAAAACAAATAGATTTTGTTACGTTTTTACCAGCTTGCACAATAGGACTTTTAAGTGCAGGAGTATTGAATCTTAATAATATGCGGGATTTAGACTCAGATAAAAAATCTAATAAAATTACTTTAGCCGTAAAATTAGGTAGAAAATACTCTAGAACTTATCATAATATTCTAATTATATTAGCTATCGTATTATCTGGGTTATTTGGTGTGCTATATTATACATCACCTTATAACTTAATTTTTATGGTTTCTTATGTTCCTTTATTGATTCATTTAAAAACTGTAAACACGAATATTGAGCCTAAATTATTAGACCCTGAATTAAAAAAATTAGCGCTAACTACTGTTTTATTAGCTGTTTTAATGGGAGTAGGGTATATACTTTAGATCTTTTGTAATTTAATATTTTAATTTTTTAACTCATGAAAATCACATTTTACGGTCACGCTAGTTTAGGTATTCAAATTAATGATATTAATATACTTGTAGACCCTTTTATATCTGCAAACCCAAAAGCATCAGAAATTAATATAGATACGCTTAAAGCAGATTATATTTTAGTAACCCATGCACATCAAGATCACATAGTAGATGTAGAAGCCATTGCAAAAAGAACAGGAGCTATTGTTATTTCAAATTTCGAAATAGTATCACATTACGAAAAGTTAGGCGTTGAAGGCCATCCCATGAATCACGGTGGAAAATGGGATTTTGAGTTTGGTTCTGTAAAATATGTGAATGCTATTCATACATCTTCTTTTCCAGATGGTAGTTACGGTGGGCAACCAGGAGGTTTTGTTATTGAAGGTGAGCACAAAAATATTTATATAGCTGGAGATACAGCATTAACTTTTGATATGAAATTAATCCCATTACAAACCAAGTTAGATTTGGCTATTTTACCAATTGGAGATAATTTCACGATGGGAATTGATGATGCTATTTTAGCAAGTGATTTTGTAGAATGCGACAAGATTTTAGGATATCACTACGATACCTTTGGGTATATTGAAATAGACCATGAAGCTGCAAAACGAAAGTTTTTTAAAAGGGATAAAGATTTGATGCTTTTAGAAATTGGTGCTTTTATTGATTTATAGATGATAGAAGCATCTTATAAAAAATACATTTTAAATTTCAAACAAGCCAGTGGTACCTCACGTGGCGTTTTAAAAACTAAAGAAACTTGGTTTCTTATTCTAAATAGAGAAAACAAGCAAGGTATAGGAGAATGCGGATTATTTAGAGGACTTTCCATTGATGATAAGCCTGATTATGAAGATAAATTAAAATGGCTTTGTAATCATATTAATGAAGAGCAAGATAAATTATTGCCTCAGTTAATTGAATTTCCTAGTATTCAGATTGGTTTAGAAATGGCTTTTAAATCTTTAGAAAGTCAAAATACATTTGAATTATTTCCTTCAGAATTCTCAAAAAGCAATGATTCTATTCCTATAAATGGGCTTATTTGGATGGGGAGTGAAGCTTTTATGAAACAACAAATAAAAGATAAGATTGAAGCTGGTTTCTCTTGTATTAAAATGAAGATAGGTGCTATCAATTTTCAAACAGAACTTAACCTTATTAAATCCATTAGAAAAGAATTCAATTCTAGAGATATAGAACTACGAGTTGATGCTAATGGCGCATTTTCTCCCTCTGAAGCATTAGAAAAATTAAAAGTGTTATCAGATTTCGATTTGCATTCTATAGAACAACCCATAAAACAGAAGCAAATTCAAGAAATGGCAGAATTATGCGAAAAGACACCTTTACCAATAGCTTTAGATGAAGAATTAATAGGCTTGTTTTCTGTAACAGAAAAACAAGAATTGCTACAAACTATTAAACCTCAATATATAATCCTAAAACCTAGTTTAGTAGGAGGTTTTAAAGGCAGTGATGAATGGACTATTATAGCAGAAAAACAAGATATTGGTTGGTGGATTACCAGTGCTTTAGAAAGTAATATAGGGCTTAATGCCATAGCGCAATATACCTACACTAAGAATAGTGATTTACCACAAGGGCTTGGTACAGGAAGTTTATTTACCAATAATTTTCAAAGTCCGTTAGAAGTAAAAAGAGGTACCTTACAATATAATAAAATTATTAATTGGAAATATAATTTATAAACTATGTATATAGCTCAAGCTTATAATATTTTACACGACTGGTGGCGTTACATTGTAGGAGTGATAATTGCAGTTACAGGAGTTTTTATTTTTTCATTACCACACTTTGTAGCCATAGGTATAGAGACTGTTAAAGGAAATATAGATCAATCTAAAATGAATGATGCAAGTTATATTATGGGGTTATTTGAGCCTAATTTAAACTTAGTATTTGTGTTATTGCCTTTTACGGGAGGTTTATTGTTACTATTATTAGCAGTTAAGTTTTTACACAAGCAAGCAATCAAGCATTTAACTACAACAAGAGATAAGATTGATTGGAAACGGTTTTGGTTCATATTTTTAGTTTGGGGAACCGTCTCAAGTAGTTTTGTTTTAGTACATTACTATATTAATCCAGAAGATTTTCAGTTAAACTTTAATTTAGTCCCGTTTTTAATTCTTTGTGTTATAGCTATAATATTAGTGCCTTTGCAAACAAGTTTTGAAGAGTACTTATTTAGAGGTTATTTAATGCAAGGGATTGGTATTGTAGCTAAGAATAAATGGGTTCCTTTAATAATAACGTCATTAGTTTTTGGTTTACTACATATAGCTAATCCAGAAGTAGATAAACTAGGATCAGTTATTATGATTTATTATATTGGTACAGGTTTGTTTTTAGGTATATTAACACTAATGGACGAAGGTATGGAATTAGCTTTAGGTTTTCATGCCGCAAATAATTTGTTTACAGCACTTTTGGTAACAGCAGATTGGACCGCTTTTCAAACACATTCTATATTAAAAGATATGTCGGATCCAGAAAAAATGGGTGTCATGGAAATATTTGTTCCTGTGTTTGTTGTTTTTCCAATACTACTTTTTATACTTTCTAAAAAATACAATTGGAAAAATTGGAAAGACAAATTGTTTGGAGAAGTCATTAAGCCACAAAAAGAAGATTATAGAACCTTAGAAGAAATAGGAAGTAAGTAGTGATATTAAGCTATAAAAAAATACATCCAAGGTTTAAACTAAATGGTTTTCATTATACTTTTGAAAGCTTACTAAAAGTTGCAAATAACTTTGTAGAAAAGGGAAAGCCTTATGAGCAAGTTATAGGTCAGTTTTTAAGCAATTGGCTAGATAATAATAACTTTGTAATTGTATATACGTCAGGTTCTACAGGAAAACCAAAGCCTATTTCAATACAAAAAAAAGCTATGGTCAATTCGGCTTTAGCAACAGGACATTTTTTTAAATTGGAGTCAGGAAATAGCGCATTACATTGCTTACCTTCAAATTTTATAGCAGGTAAGATGATGCTTGTAAGAGCTTTAGTTCTTGGGTTGGAATTAGATTTGGTAGAACCAACATCAAGACCACAATTAAATAGCAATAAGAAGTATGATTTTTGTGCTATGATACCTTTACAGATGCAAAATTCTTTAAAAAACTGTAATCATATTAAGGCTATTATTGTTGGAGGAGCTTCAATGTCCCCCGAATTAAAAAAATCTATCCAATATATAGAATCTAGCATTTATGAGACTTACGGAATGACCGAAACGGTGACTCATATTGCTATTAAAAAAATAAACAATAACTTATTATTGGAAGAAGGAGGACAGAGACAAGCTTTTAAAAGCTATTTTAAGACTTTACCTAATGTAATCATTTCTCAAGATGAACGAGAATGTTTGGTAATTGAAGCTCCTAAACTTTCAGAAAAAGAGATAATAACTAACGACATTGTTAAACTACTTTCTAAAACAGAGTTTGAATGGTTAGGACGTTACGATAATGTAATTAACTCTGGAGGCATAAAGATATTCCCTGAGCAAATAGAAATAAAACTTCAAAAAAATATAAAACAACGGTTTTTTGTTACATCAATACCTCATAAGGAGTTTGGAGAACAAGTTATTTTGGTATTAGAAGGACAAAACATTAATATTAGTGTCATTTTAAAAAATATAAAAAAAGACATGATATTAAATAAATACGAAATACCTAAACAGGTTTATAGTGTACCTCAGTTTATTGAAACTTCTTCAGGAAAAATACAACGTAAAAAAACACTAGAGCAATTAAATTTATAAGTTTAATTGTAACTTTGAAACCTTTTTTAAGACAAACAGAAAAAATAACATATGAACTTTATAAAACGCGTATTATCAACAGTAACAGGGATTTTTGTATTTCTCATGATCTGTTTTTTAGGATTATTTATTATAGGACTATTATTTGGATCGGGTTCAAATGAAATCGTTCAGGTTAAATCCAATTCTATTTTAAATTTAAAATTAGATTTCCCTATAAAAGATTATGCTGGTAAAACAGAGTTTAAAGATTATCCGTTTTTAAATGAAAATAAGAAAAATGGATTATTTAATATTATTGATGCTATAAATTATGCAGCAACAGATAGTAAGATAAAAGGAATCTCAATAGAGAATAATTTTATTAATGCAGGAATATCACAAACAAAAGCATTAAGAGATGCTTTATTAAAGTTTAAAGCCTCAGGAAAATTTATAACAGCTTATGCAGATATTTATACCCAAAAAGATTATTATTTAAGTTCGGTAGCAGATACAGTGTATTTAAACCCCGCAGGAATGATGGAATTTAAAGGTTTATCATCAGAACGCTTGTATTTTAAAGACTTTCAAGAAAAATCTGGCCTTAAAATGGAAGTTATAAGGTTTGGGAAATATAAAAGTGCAGTAGAGCCATTTTTAGATAATAAAATGAGTGATGATAACAGAGAGCAAATTTCTGTGTATTTAAATTCTCTTTGGAAAGAAATAAAACAAGACATTGCAGAAAGTAGAAATATCTCGGAAGATAGATTAAATATAATAGCAGACAGTTTACTTGCTAGAAATGCACGTTTAGCAAAAGAGTCTAAGCTTATAGATGAAATTGCTTATTACGATGAATACAAAAGTGCGCTAAAGTATGCCGTAGGTATTAAGGCTAAAGACGATTTAGAGATTATAGATATAGCTGGTTATGCCGAATATGCAGCAACTAAATTAAGAGTAAATTCTAGCAAAAATAAAATAGCGGTTATATATGCTGAAGGTGAAATTATTTACGGAGAAGGCGATGAAAAAAATATAGGCCATGGGTATATGAATGCTTCATTAAAAAAAGCTAGAGAAGACAAAAGAGTTAAAGCTATTGTATTACGTATTAATTCGCCAGGAGGTAGTGCTTTAGCTAGTGAGTTAATTTGGAGAGAAATAGAGCTTACTAAAAAAGTAAAACCTGTGATTGTATCTATGGGAGATTTAGCAGCTTCTGGTGGGTATTATATGGCATGTAATGCGGATAGAATTATAGCAGAACCTACAACTATTACAGGAAGCATAGGTGTTTTTGGTGTATTACCTAATGGGAAAGCTTTAGCAGATAATATGGGAATTAATGCAGAACAGGTAAAGACTAATGAAAATGCAGTGACTTATAGCTTTTTTGAACCTTTAAGCGATAAACAACGCGCCTTTATAAAAGAAGGTATTATTAATATTTATGAATTATTTACTAAACGTGTAGCAGATGGAAGAGCAGATTTAACTCAAGATGATGTCAAGGCAATCGCTCAAGGGCGTGTTTGGACGGGGGTTGATGCTTTAAATAATGGTTTGGTAGATGAATTAGGTGGTTTAGACTTGGCTTTAAAATATGCTGCAGAAGCAGCCGAAATAAATGATTATAAAATTAAAGAACTTCCAATTTTCGAAAAAGATTTTGATAAAATGTTACAAGATTTTGGAATAATAAAAGCTAAAGAAACTATTTTGAAAGAAGAGTTAGGGGAAGATACTTATAAATTACTTCAAGAAGTAAAATCGATGTCTCAACGAAAAGGTGTTCAATTAAGATTTCCTTTTAGTACAGAAATTAAATAGGTATAAATTCCTGTTAAATCAGGAACATCATTAAAAAAAGAGACTTTTTATAAAGAGGCTACTGAAAAAGTCACGAACTTAAATAAAAGCGGTAAGTATTTTAGATACTTGCCGTTTTTTTTGTATTTTGTATTCCTGATAGTTCAACAGGAATCTCTTCGGTTAAGCGAGTACAGTTCTTTATATGATTTAATCGTTCCAAGTACCAACTTGTTAAGGCGTATCAATGATTTAATAGATTTTAATTTCATCTATGAAGAACTTCAATCAAAATATTCTAAAACTCAAGGCAGAAAAGCAGAAAGTCCCATAAGACTATTCAAATATCTTCTGCTAAAAGTAATTTATACCATTTCAGATGTATATGTAGTTGAGCGTTCACGCTATGACATGTCCTTCAAATACTTTTTAGAGATGTTACCCGAAGAAGATGTTATTGCCCCAAGTCTTTAACTAAGTTTCGTAGGCAACATTTAAAGGACACCAATTTGCTGGATATGCTTATCAATAGAACAGTTAGCATTGCTGTTGAACAAGGCATCATAAAATCCAGATCAATTATTGTAGATGCTACCCATAGTTTATCAAAATCGAACCCTATTTCAGCTATAGATGTTTTAAGAGAGCGTTCCAAACAACTACGCAAATCAATTTACAACTATCAAGAAGATTGGGTTGGTAAAATGCCGGTCAAGAATCAGGGCAATGATTTAGAAAAAGAACTAGCTTACTGCCAGGAATTAGGAACCTTATTAGATGGCACTCCTACACTTAGTGAAGTTCCAGTAATAAAATAAAAATTGAACTTACTTAAAGAATCTGTTGATGATATTGAACACGCGGCTCAAGATGTTGTTTCAAAAGATAAGGATGCAAAGATTGGTCACAAATCACAGGACAGCCCGTTTTTTGGTTACAAAACTCATTTGGCAATGACTAAAGAGAGAATTATCACAGGAGCAGTTGTTACTTCAGGAAAAAAAGGAGATGGTCCTATTTTACCTGAGCTAATAGAACAAAGTGAACAACGTGGTATTGATGTAGACACCGTCATAGGGGATGCTGCCTATTCGGGCAAAAAGAATTTGGAACTGGCCAAAGAAAAAGATATTAAAATTGTAGCCAAGTTAAACCCAGCAATCTGCCAAGGTTTTAGAAAAAAAGAAGATGAATTTGATTATAATAAAGATGCAGATATGTTTGTCTGTCCAGCAGGTCATTTAGCTATAAGAAAAGTGAAACAAGGCAAAAAGAATGTTGCTAAAAATCAAGTAATCACTTATTATTTTGATGTTGAGAAATGCAAAAGCTGTCCTTTTAAAAGAGGGGTGTTATAAAGAAGGAGCAAAAATAAAATCGTACTCCATTACTTTAAAGCTATATCTTATGGTATAGAAAATATGCAAATGCAAAGTGCTTTAACAATATTTGCTGTGAATTTGAAAAGAATTCTAAAATTAAGCTAGTCAAAATAAAGAAATTAAGACCAAGGAAGCAATAAGCATTATTTGAGCCAAAATAGAGAGTATAAAAGTGCAAATTGAATTATAAAAAGCTTAAAATCAAAAAGAGATTTCACAAAATTAATTCGTGAAATCTCTTACAATGAAGTTCGCGTTTTCAAAATACGATTACTTTTTCAGTAGCCTCTTTATAAAAGCCTCTTTTTTTATGTCTTCACTCAACGAAAAATACGCTTCACTCATTGTTGGTTTTCTCTTAAACAGTTTAAAGGTAGTTTTATGCTAAACTTATAAATCAGCTATTATGAAAAGAATATTAAAAGCGGTCATTATATTGATGATTTCAATCCAGTTGCAAGCGCAAGAAAGAATTATTTCAGGTATAGTAACATCAGTTAATGATAACTTACCATTACCAGGAGTAAATGTTAAAATAAAAGGAACCGAAGTAATGGCTATAACGGATTTTGATGGGGTATATGAGATAAAAGCCAAAGAGTCGGATATTTTAGTATTTAGTTATTTGGGTTTTATTACAAAAGACGTAACAGTTGGAAAACAAACTATGCTTTCTGTTATATTGGAAGAAGATTCTCAAGAACTTGATGAAGTTGTAATAGTTGGATATGGGGTTGTAAATAAAAAAGAAGTTACAGCTTCGGTATCGCTTTCAAAATCGCAATTAAAACGCCAAAAACAAAAGGCATATCATAATAAATTATCAAGTCAAATTCAATCTAACTCTATAGTAAAGGCATTACAAGGTCAGGTTGCTGGAGTTAATGTAGCTAATAATAGTGGTAAGCCTAATTCTCAAATTCTTATTAGAGGTATAAATTCAGTATCAGGAAATAGAGCACCTTTAGTGGTTATAGATGGTGTGGTTAGTTCGTATAAAAATTTAGAACAAATAAACCCTAATAACATTGAGGCTATAGATGTTCTAAAAGATTCATCTTCATCTGCAATATATGGAGCTAGAGCAAGTAATGGTATTATTTTAATATCAACAAACGCTCATAAAAATAAAACGATTAAAGAACCTTTATATATTGTAGACGGTGTGCCTATTAAAAAGGAAAATAATCATATTATTAAAAACTTACCTAAATCTGATATAGACAATAAAAAACAATATAACAAATCTGAAGCGAAAAAGAAGTTTGGAAAAATAGCTAAAAATGGCTGTATTGTTATCACAACAAATCAAGGGAATTTTAGAATTCATAATAATGAAAGTTATACGGTTATTGAGGAAAATAGTTTTGAAAGGACCTCGATTTCTCCATTATCAACTTTTTCTATAGATGTTGATAAAGCATCATACAGTAATATTAGACGTATGATTAATAATGGCGTAGTTGTAGAGCCTGATGCTGTTAAAATAGAGGAAATGATTAATTATTTTGATTACAATTATCCGCAACCTGTTGGTAAACATCCGTTTTCTATAAATACAGAAGTAGCAAAAACACCTTGGAATAAAGATACTAAAATTGTTAAAGTAGGCTTGCAAGGAAAAACGTTTAGTAATGATGCCTTGCCAGCATCTAATTTAACTTTTTTAATAGATGTTTCAGGGTCTATGAGCTCACAAAACAAGTTACCATTATTAAAATCGGCTTTTAAACTATTAGTAAATCAATTAAGAGAAAAGGATAAAGTGTCTATAGTAGTATATGCAGGTGCTGCAGGAGTTGTTTTAGAGCCAACTTCTGGAAAGGATAAAAAGAAAATAATGAAAGCTTTAGATAACTTACAATCTGGAGGTTCAACAGCTGGGGGCGAAGGTATAGAATTGGCTTATGCATTGGCAGCGAAGCATTTTAAAAAGAAAGGGAATAATCGAGTGATTTTAGCAACCGATGGAGATTTTAATGTAGGAGCTTCTAGTGATAAAGCTATGGAAAAACTTATAGAGAAAAAACGTGAGTCCGGAGTATTTTTATCGGTTTTAGGCTTTGGATATGGAAATTATAAAGATTCAAAATTAGAGATTTTGGCAGATAAAGGGAATGGAAATCATGCCTATATTGATAATATGCAGGAAGCCCAAAAAGTTTTTGGGAAAGAATTTGGAGGCACTTTATTTACTATAGCAAAAGATGTGAAAATTCAAGTGGAGTTTAACCCAAATAAAGTTCAAGCTTATAGACTAATAGGTTATGAAAATAGAATGTTGGAAGATGAGGACTTTATAGACGATACTAAAGATGCGGGCGAGTTAGGTAGCGGACATACTGTAACCGCTTTATACGAAGTGATTCCTGTAGGTACTAAAAGTGATTATTTAAAAGAAGTGTCAGATTTAAAATATACTAAATCTGCTGTAGGTCAAGCGTATTCAGATGAATTGTTTACCGTGAAATTTAGATATAAAAAGCCAGATGGAGATAAGAGTATAGAGATGGTGCATATTCAAAAAGATGAAGTTCAAGAAGCATCTGAGGATTTAAAATTTGCATCTGCAGTAGCGTTATTTGGTATGCAGTTAAGGCTGTCGAAATACCACAATAACTCCAAAATAGAAGATGTTATTAAGCTAGCAAAGGAAGGAAGAGGAGAAGATAAAGATGGATATAGAGCAGAATTTAACAGGTTGGTTAAAACAATAAGTCAGTAATTTTGAGGTTGGTTAATAATTGGTTTTAGATGTATTGTTAAATAAAAAAGGAACACTCTCGCGTTCCTTTTTTTATTTGTACAAGGTTTAGAAAAGGCTAAAATCGTTTTTTATAAACCAAATCTTCTTGATAATTATAAACGCTCCAAGTTTTAACCTGTTTATCGTTTGCGTACTTGCCAGAAATTTTAAGTGTACCATTAGGGTAATATTCGTTGTAACGCCCATGTTTTAAACCATCTTTTAATTCAACAGAAAAACGAATAGTTCCATTAGCATATTTTCTTGTAAAGGTTTTAGCAGTTAAATCGGATGGGTAAATTTCAGGAATATTAAAAACTGTTTTCTTATTTATATTGTCTTCGGTAACCTCTATAGGTTTAGTGTTTTTACTTGTTTTATTAGAGATTGTTTTGTCTGTTATTGCATATTTAGCTTTAACAACCTCTGGATCTTCGTAATCAACAATTATTTTACTTTCAAAATAGTCTTTTTCAGGAGTTAATTGAATACCAATTTGAGGGAAACAAATAAGATAATCTTTGTTTGCTTTTACTTGTTTTTTGGTTGTAGCATTTACAAATTGGTAAGTACTATTATAAAGATTAGGCATATTAATATATGCGAAAACACTAGATTGGTTATCAAATTTATCGTCAAAATCTGTGTAAGCATCAAAATTATCTAGAGTTTCACTACTTATATATGTGTTTATAATACTTTTTAAAGTGTTTGGATGGTTACTAAACACAACGTAATCTTCAATTATAGTAAAGTAAGGTTTATCAATGCTTTTAAATAAACCACCTAGTAACAGTTTGAAAAAACCTTTGATAGACATAAAATTAATAGGATACCCTTTATAGTTAACTTCTTTAAATTTTACAGGGCTTCGTTTACGTATTTGTTCTAAAATAAAATCTAAATTCTGTTTTGCATCCTCATTATTTTTTGTTTTTAAAACGAAGGCAACATCTTTTTTAGATTGGGAAACGCTAGAGTGGAGTTGGAGAAGCGCAACTTCATCATCTATCCAACTCATAAAATGTTCTTTCAAGTCAATTTTTAAAAAGTTTTCTATTTGTTCTGTACCATCTAAATAACTTTTAAATTGCTCTGGGTTTTCTTTTAGGATAGTTTCAAAATTGGTATAAAAATCATCAAAACTATTAAAAGCAAAACTTAAATATAAAGCAGTTTGCTTTGGAGCAATTTCACTAATGCTTCGTGAGCTTTTTCCAGATTCTTGAAGTGCTTGTAAATATGTATTAGCTTGATTGTTGGTGTTAGTAACTCCATTGGCTAAAATGGTATTATCATCTAAATCGAAACTAAAACCACTAAAATCGAAACTTTCACTTAAGGATTTTCCAATGTAACCAGTATCGTTAGAGAATATTTTAATAAAGTCTTCTAGGTATTTATATTGAAAATAAAGTCGAAACATATCATCGTAACCCACATGCTTTCTAACTTCTATAAAATCAAAATTCCTCCCTAAATCTGGTTCTAAATATTGATCTATAGAGGCTTCAACTAATGTGTGTACATAAGATGCTATTAATTGGTTTTTTATAAAACTTATGTATAAGGTTTCACGTGTTTTTATATCATGAATTTCTGTTATTTCATGTTCATGATATTTACGCTTACTTACTTTAAAATTACTATCAACCAATGTATTTAAATGGTTTTTTAGTAAATCAAGTTTTGCTATTTTCTGTAAATCTACCACATAGAAAAAATCATATTTTTGTGGCGCATATACATGTGCAGAAACTAATATTTCTCTGTCTCCTATTTTATCAAAAAGACCTTGTTTTTCTTTAAAAATTGTGTCTAATTTATTAAGGCTTTCAGCTAATTCATTAAAGTAAGTATTGGAGTTTAAATGTTTCCAGATATCACTTTTACTAATTGCTTCCCAATTATCTACGGGCTCTTGAGTTTCAATAAGGTAAACAGCATCTTTTGGAACTAAATAAATAGATTGTATGTTGTCGTTATTATCAAAATAAAATACACATAACTGGTATAAAATAAATCCAATAATTAAGGTAAGTAGTAGGTAAAGAATGTTTCTTTTTTTCATTTGTTATTATAAAAATAGGTTGGGGAGTTTTTTATTAGACCTGTAAGATTCCTAAATTAAAAGGTTTCTCAATGGGAGCATGGTTTGCGGCTTCAATACCCATGCTAATCCATGTTCTGGTATCTAAAGGGTTTATTATAGCATCAGTCCAAATTCTGGAAGCTGCATAATATGGAGATACTTGGTTATCGTATCTATTTTTTATTTTATCAAAAAGTTCAGCCTCTTTTGCTGGAGTAATTTTTTCTCCCTTTTTTTCAAGAGAAGCTTTTTCTATTTGTAATAATACTTTAGCGGCACTATTACCACTCATTACAGCAAGTTCGGCACTAGGCCATGCAATAATTAGCCTTGGGTCGTAGGCTTTACCACACATAGCATAATTACCAGCTCCATAGCTATTACCTATAATTATGGTAAATTTTGGAACTACACTATTACTAACAGCGTTTACCATTTTGGCACCATCTTTTATAATACCGCCATGTTCACTTTTACTACCTACCATAAAACCAGTAACATCTTGAAGGAAAACTAAAGGTATTTTTTTTTGATTGCAATTGGCAATAAAACGTGTAGCCTTATCTGCGCTATCGTTATAAATAACGCCTCCAAATTGCATCTCCCCTTGCTTTGTTTTAACCAATTTACGTTGGTTAGCAACAATACCAACCGCCCAACCATCAATTCTGGCATAAACAGTAATAATGGTTTGTCCATAGCCCGCTTTGTATTCATCAAATTCAGAGTTATCTACTATTCGTTTGATTATTTCATACATATCATATTGATCGGCTCTAGACTTTGGTAGGATACCATAAATATCTTCAGGGTTTTCCTTAGGTTTTTTTACTTCAGTTCTGTTAAACCCTGCTTTATTAAAATCACCTATTTTATCAATAATGTTCTTTATCGTATCTAAAGCATCACTATCATCTTTAGCCTTATAATCTGTAACTCCGGAAATTTCACAATGCGTCGTAGCACCACCCAAAGTTTCATTATCAATACTTTCACCAATGGCAGCTTTTACTAAATAACTCCCTGCAAGAAAAATACTTCCAGTTTTATCAACAATTAAAGCCTCGTCACTCATAATAGGTAAGTAAGCACCACCAGCAACACAACTCCCCATTACAGCAGCTATTTGCGTAATTCCCATACTACTCATAATAGCATTATTTCTAAAAATACGTCCAAAATGCTCTTTATCTGGAAAAATTTCATCTTGAAGAGGTAAAAATACACCAGCAGAATCTACTAAATATATAATAGGAAGTTTATTTTCAATGGCAATTTCTTGAGCTCTTAAGTTCTTTTTACCTGTAATAGGAAACCAAGCTCCAGCTTTAACAGTAGCATCATTAGCTACAACAATACACTGTTTACCTTTTATATAACCTATTTTTATAACAACACCTCCAGAAGGACAGCCACCATGTTCTTTATACATATCTTCTCCCGCAAAAGCAGCTATTTCAATAGATTTAGCCTTCGAATCTAATAAATAATCAATACGCTCTCTGGCAGTCATTTTACCTTTACTGTGTAATTTTTCAATGCGACTTTTTCCGCCACCTAATTTAACTTTTGAGAGCCTTTTATTAAGTTCTGAAATTAAGAGTTTATTATGATCTTCGTTTTTATTGAAGTTGATATCCATTAGTATGTATTGTTTGCACGAAAATACAAAAAAGAAGGAATTTTAATGATATTAAAAAATAAAGGAATAATATTTTAAAAATAAAACTAATTATTTACATAAGATGCTAATTTATAACAACTACATAACATTTTGTTATTATGAAGTTAATAATTAAAGTGAGAATTTTATCCTAAATTTACGTGATTTTTTTTACAAACTCAATCTAATTTATTATGAAATTTTTTAACTTTAACTATTATTTAGCATTCATTTTTGTGTCGTTATTATTAATTAGTTGTAACACAGATGAAGAACCGCTTTACGAAGTAACAAAATCTATTCCGTTAGAGATTAATGGCAGTATAGATGTTCAAACAAATTTTTACGACAATGAGGGACCTCATGAGCATAATCTTCTTATTAGAAGAAGTTCTGGATTTATTGAAACTTATGAATCAGGAAAAAAAGAAAGTTACTCTACTGGAAATGTAAACCTTAGTTCTGGTAGTTGGAGTCTATCTGATGCTTTAATTGGAGTATTATCAAGTGACCGAAAATTTGGCTCTAAATCTATAAGAATTAGAAATACAGGACATGCTACCATGAGCTTTAACATGGATGATGGAGTAAAAAAGATAAGTATACGTCATGCTAAATATGGAAATGATGGAAGTTCCAATTGGCGTTTAGTAGCATCATATGATAATGGTGCTAATTGGTTCTTCATAGGAAATACTGTAAATACAAACTCTACTAGATTAAATACGGTAACTTTTAACGTAAACGAGACGAGAAGTGTACGTTATGGTATTTATAAAATTTCAGGAGGCTCTAATCGTATTAATATAGATAATTTTGAAGTTACCACGGGGGCTACCGGTGGTGGAGATAGTGGTGGAGATAGTGGTAATCCATCAAGAGATAGTAATATCACATTTGGTAATCCGTCTAATGCAGGTACTAGCTCATCTAATTACTATTTATCTAGACCAGATTATAGTTTATCTTATAACAATAGTAGAGGAACGGCTAATTGGGTAAGTTGGCATTTAAGTAGTGCATGGATTGGTAGTACCGTTAGGTGTGATTGTTTTAGAAGTGATACAGCACTACCAAATAGTTTTTTTAAGCCTAGTTCTAACAATTACACTGGTTCTGGTTTCGATCGCGGTCATTTATGTCCATCTGGAGATAGAACATATGCATCAGGATCTAATTCTAATACTTTTTATGTTAGTAATATAGCACCCCAATCTCCAGATAATAATCAAAAAAGTTGGAATAGCTTCGAAAACTATTTAAGATCTCTAACCTCTAGAGGTAATGAAATACATATTATAGCAGGAGTTGCAGGAAGTGGTGGTACTGGTAGAAATGGTTTTGCATCTACAATTAGTAGTGGAAGAATTACTGTGCCAAGTTCTTTTTGGAAAGTAGCATTGATATTACCTAATGGCACTAATGACATTAATAGAGTAACAACCTCAACAAGAGTTATTGCTATAAACGTCCCTAACAGTCAAAACATTAGTAGAGATTGGACAAGTTTTAGAACTTCTGTAAATGCTATAGAAAGTTTAACAGGCTACGATTTATTAGAAAATATACCAAATTCAATAGAGTCCGTCTTGGAATCTAGGATAGATAATGGACCATCGAGTTAGAGATAGTATCATTTATGTTTTATTTTTAGAGGGAGCTTTATAGCTCCCTTTTCTTTAATATATAAAGAAGATTTTTTTTTTTGAATAAAAAAACGTTATACCAATTATGAATTAAAATAAGCTTAAAAAGAGGACATTACTTACTCTTAGTTAGACATTGAGATTGTTTTTCATAGTAATGTTGTTAATAAAATCACAAAATGATTACACGGAAATAGTTTCCTTGGAAAATAAATGTTTTATTTTTATATTTGCTATATTAAAATCATATAAAAATGAAAAACATAATAGCTTTTGCAGGAACTAATAGTAAAGCATCAATTAATAAAAAGTTAGCAATTTATGCTGCTAGTTTGGTAACGAATGTTGAGACTAAAGTTTTAGATTTAAACAATTTTGAATTGCCTCTTTATGGTATAGATTATGAAAACGAATATGGTATACCAGAAAATGCTCATAAGTTTTTAGAAGCTATAAAATCATCAAATGGCATAATACTTTCTTTAGCAGAACATAATGGAGCATATGCGACAGTATTTAAAAATATTTTTGACTGGATGTCTAGAATAGATGGAAAGCTTTGGAGCGATAAGCCTATGTTACTTATGGCAACTTCACCAGGAGGAAGAGGTGGAACAACAGTTTTAGAGATTGCTAAAGGGCGTTTCCCATATATGGGAGGAAACATAGTAGCAGACTTTAGTTTACCTTTTTTTGGAGATAATTTTTCTGAAGATAAACTTGTTAATGAAGAATTGAAATCTAAATTAGTTAAGCAAGTAGATACTTTTCAAAAAGCACTATAAAAACGATTTAAAGCATATTGAAAATGGGAGATATTTCAAAAGATATAAATTCAAAATTTGATAATAATAAAGTTAAAGCGTTAATCAATATTATTTATACCGCTAATTGGATAAATAGTAATCAAATTGAGTTTTTTAAGTCTTATGGGATTTCTCCTCAGCAGTATAATGTTTTACGAATTTTAAGAGGAGCAAAAGAACCTTTAAATGTTCAGGTAATAAAAAATAGAATGATTGAGCGTTCTCCCAATGCAACGCGTTTAATGGATAAGTTATGTGCTAAAAAATATATAGAACGTTTGCCGTCAAAGCAAGATAGGCGTGTCGTTAAAATAGCGATTACTAAAGAAGGAGATTTAATTTTGAAAGCTATACAAGATAATCCTAATAACTTTTTAATTAAGAATTTAACAGAAGAAGAAGCAGAGCAATTAAGTAATTTGCTAGATAAAATGAGATGATAATCCAATCCTTTTAGCTTATTACAAAAGATATTTGTCTTCATGGAAATTAAAAAATAAATATCATGAAACTAAGTACGATAAAGCATATAGGAAAAAGTCATTTTGTTAACATGGGGCCAATAAAATTGAGGCAACCTGTTCCTACTCTGGATATAGACGGTATAGATCCATTTGTGCTACTACATCATTATGGGCCTTATGAAATTTCAGAACGAAATAATCCGTTTGATTTAGGACCGCATCCACACAGAGGTTTTGAACCTATAACCTTTTTAATACAAGGCGAACAATTACATCGTGATTCCTTAGGTAATAAAAGTGTTGTAAAAGCAGGAGATGTACAATGGACAACTGCTGGGAGAGGGATTATTCATGCCGAAGCACCAACAAAAGCATTTGTGCAAAAAGGAGGGATATTAGAAGGTATTCAATTGTGGTTGAATTTACCAGCAGCAAAAAAAATGATTTCACCAAATTATCAGCATGCTAAAAATGATGATTTTAATGTGATATCTTCTCAAGATGATAAAGTACATATTCAAATTATAGCAGGAGAGTTAAAAGGTGTTTATGGTAGAATAGCAACGCAAACACCTGTGAATGCTTATATGATTGATGCTGTAGAGGGCGGAACATATAATATGTCGTTAGAAGAATCGCATCAATCAATGGTGTATTTACTAAAAGGTGATGTTTTAATAAATAAATATGAAAATTTAGAGTTAAATAAAAATCAATTAATTCAGTTTAATCAAGACGGAGACTGTTTTTCAATAAAAGCAAATAAAACCAGTAAACTCTTATTTCTATCTGGAGTTCCTTTAAAAGAAAACGTAACAACATACGGTCCATATGTTATGAATACACAAACAGAAATAATGGAAGCTATGCGCGATTATCAAATGGGAAAAATGGGGTTTCTTCCAGTAAGTTAATATTAAAAAGAAGTATGTTATGAAAACAATAATTCACAAATCAGAAACCAGAGGATTTGCCAATCACGGTTGGTTAAAATCACACCATACTTTTAGTTTTGCTAGTTATCAAAATGCAGAACGTATGAATTTTGGAGCGCTTAGAGTTTTAAATGATGATATTGTGCAGCCTAAAATGGGGTTTGGTACACATCCACATCAAAATATGGAAATTATTTCTATTCCATTAAAAGGTGCATTATCACATAAGGATAGTATGGGGAATACACGTGCTATAGAAGTTGATGAAGTACAAGTTATGAGTGCAGGAACAGGTTTGACACATTCAGAATTTAATGATAGTAAAATAGATGAAGTTAACTTTTTACAACTCTGGATCGTTCCTCAAGAGATGGGAGTCGAACCTAATTATGAGCAAAGAAAGTTTCATTCTAATAATCAAAAAAACAAGTTTCAAACTGTTGTAGCTCCAAAAGATAAGCTGGAAGGAGACGCGTTGCCCATTAATCAGCAAGCTTATATTTATCGTTCTAATTTAGAGTCCGAAAAATCAATAGACTTAACTATTAAAGATAGTAACAATGGTTTTTATTTGTTTATTGTTGAAGGCGAGGTTAAAGTTGATGAGGCTATTTTGAAATCAAAAGACGCTATTGGTGTTTCAGAAATTGAAACTATTTCTATTAAGGCAAATGAAAATTCTAAAATAATCATTATAGAAGTACCTATGAATTAAAATCTTATCATTGATTAATGGGAAAAAGCACTCTAATCGGGTGCTTTTTTATTTAAAAACTACGATATTTGCCTTTAAACTAATTACCAAAAAATAAGAATAGATTATGGCAATGAATAAAAATACGGTTTTAGCTTGGGCTACATGGATAATGATTTTAATGGGCCTTTTATTAATAGCGTTAGGAGCTTTTAGGTACGATGATGTGGCAGGGTATGGCTTTGGAGCTGTTGGTATTGGCTTTTTTGCCGTAGCATGGGTTTTCAATGCTTTAAAAGGACGCGTTTAAAGCGTTTACAGTATTTAGTTACATCACTAAAATATTACCTGTAGTTTTAATAAAAAATAAAAATAGGTTAAGGAAAATAATTAAAAAGCAATGAGTGACGATAAAAAAGTAATTTTCTCAATGTCTGGTTTAACCAAGACATTTCAAGGTGCAAATACGCCAGTATTAAAGAATATTTATTTAAGCTTTTTTTATGGAGCGAAAATAGGAATCTTAGGACTTAATGGTTCTGGTAAATCTACATTATTAAAAATTATAGCAGGCGTTGATAAAAATTTTCAAGGTGATGTTACTTTTTTACAAGATTATTCAGTAGGGTATTTAGAGCAAGAGCCTAAGCTTGATGATGATAAAACGGTAATGGAAGTAGTACGTGAAGGTGCTGCTGAAACTGTAGCTATCCTTGAAGAGTACAATAAAATTAACGATATGTTTGGTCTGGAAGAAGTCTATTCTGATCCAGATAAGATGGAAAAGTTAATGAATCGTCAAGCAGAACTTCAAGATGAAATTGATGCAGCTGGAGCATGGGAACTTGATACGAAGCTTGAAATAGCTATGGATGCTTTAAGAACACCAGATGGCGATAAAAAAATAGGTGTATTATCTGGAGGAGAAAAACGTAGAGTGGCTTTATGTAGATTGCTTTTACAAGAACCAGATGTGTTATTATTAGATGAACCAACTAATCACTTGGATGCCGAATCTGTACATTGGTTAGAGCATCATTTAGCACAATATAAAGGAACAGTAATCGCAGTAACCCACGATAGATATTTCTTAGATAACGTAGCAGGATGGATTTTAGAGCTAGATAGAGGAGAAGGTATCCCTTGGAAAGGTAATTATTCGTCATGGTTAGATCAAAAATCTAAACGTATGGCTCAAGAAAGTAAAACAGCCTCTAAACGTCAAAAAACATTAGAGCGTGAGTTAGATTGGGTTCGTCAAGGAACAAAAGGGCGTCAAACTAAGCAAAAAGCACGTTTAAAAAATTACGATAAGTTAATGAGTCAAGATCAAAAACAACTTGACGAAAAATTAGAGATATACATTCCTAATGGTCCACGTTTGGGAACTAATGTAATTGAAGCTTCTAGCGTAGCAAAAGGTTATGATGATAAATTACTTTACGATGATTTAAATTTTAACTTACCACAAGCAGGAATAGTTGGCGTTATTGGACCTAATGGTGCAGGTAAAACTACTATTTTTAGAATGATTATGGGAGAAGAAACTCCAGATAAAGGGGAGTTTAAAGTTGGAGATACAGCTAAATTAGCTTATGTAGATCAAAAGCATTCCAATATAGATCCAGAAAAAACCATTTGGCAAAACTTTAGTGATGAGCAAGAGTTGATAATGATGGGAGGAAAAGAAGTAAACTCAAGAGCGTACTTAAGTCGTTTTAATTTTTCTGGAGGAGAACAAAATAAAAAAGTAAAACTTCTATCTGGAGGAGAGCGTAACCGTTTGCATTTGGCTATGACGCTTAAAGAAGAAGGAAACGTACTGTTGTTAGATGAGCCAACAAATGATCTTGATGTAAATACACTAAGAGCTTTAGAAGAAGGTTTAGAAAATTTTGCAGGTTGTGCAGTTGTTATTAGTCACGACCGTTGGTTCTTAGATAGAATTTGTACACACATTTTAGCTTTCGAAGGAGACTCTCAAGTCTATTTCTTTGAAGGAAGCTTCTCAGATTATGAGGAAAATAAGAAAAAGCGATTGGGCGGAGATTTAATGCCTAAACGGATAAAGTATAAAAAACTAGTAAGATAAAGTAAATAAAAAATGCGCTCCAAAAGAGCGCATTTTTTATTTGTTATCATACATATGTCCTTCAGTAAAATCTTTATACGTTTCCTTTTTATTAAGAGTTGAGGTGTTTAAATTAGTTAATCGTTCATTATCTTTTTTTAGTTTATAAGATTTTCTAATACCAAAAATTAATAAGGTTCCAAAAATGACCATAACTATAATAAGTATAGTCAAAATATTATATTTATTTATTAAAGAGGAGCCTAAAACAATTGAAGTTAACTGATTTATAGACATAAATTAAAGAGAGATATTTAGATTAATAGATTTCCAAATATAGAATAAAATATTTGTTTTACAATTTTTAGAATATTGATTAGCTTTTTTTAGAGAAAGTTAACAAAAGAGTAAAATAATGTAACATTTATATAATTATTTATACTAATAAATTGAGCAAAATAAATTAAATGTAACTTGTTGAATGTGTAGTTGTAATCTCTCGAAAGTAAATATTTGTTTGCTTTTAAAATTGAGATATTTTAACGAAATTGCTTACCTAATATTTGAACAATAAAAAAAAATATACAAAATGTCAGATGATTTTGATTTACTAGAAACTAATTCTAACGAGAAAACCGAAAAAGTAGACGTTAATTGGGGAAAAGCCATTGACACTATGAAATCTAAACTGTCTCAAGAAGATGATCCAGAGAGCCGTCAAAAAATATTAAACGCAACTTTGGATGATGTAGTAAATATGGCAGAAAAGGATAGAACCAGCCTTTTAGATGCTATTAAAGATTTAACAGATTATCAAGACGAGGTAGGTATTATTTTTGAAAAATTCTCTGCCCTTAACCCTACAGAACAAAAAGTAATTGATGATGCTCAAAAAGCTGTAGAAAGAGGAAAAATAGAATTAGAAGATGCTCAAAAAGTACCAGATAGCTGGTGGAATAACCTTTGGGGACGTAAAAGTAAAATAGCAAAAGCAGAAGCAGCACTTAAAACAGCAGAAAAGGTAAGAGCTGGGGCAGATAATAAAGCCAAAGCTATGTTCCAAGAACGTATAGAAAGTGCAGATATACAAACACTGTTAAGTGAGCTATCTTATAAATCGCAAGCAGCAGTAACACGATTAAAAAACCGTGAAGTAGAAATAAAAGAAGTAGAAGAGAAATTAAAAGACGCTATAGTAGAAGCTTCTAAAAATCATACCAAGGCTTTAGAGAAAAAGAAAGAAGTAGAAGAAAAACTAGAAGCACAATATGCCTTACTAAAACAAGCACGTCAAGAATTAGAAGATATAGCAGATAAACAATCTACAGAATACTCAGAATCTATTGGTAAAATGACCGCTTTAGAGCAAAAAGTAGAAGAGTTAGAAGGACTTAAAAACGCATATACAACTCTAGCAGCCTCTAAAGATAGTTTTGTACATAAACATAATTTAACAATTAAAGTATTAACATCTTTACGTAGCAACTTGCAAACACATAGAGCTAAATTAAAGTCTGATACAGAAGAGCGTTTAAAATATTATGATGGCTATGTAGTTGCCTTAAAAGCTAGAACAGATCAAGAATTTGCAGCTATTTTAGAACATTTAGGTGTGAAAACAGATGAGCATATTGGAGAAACATTAGCATCTATGCATACAGCAAGCGCAAAAGCACGTCAAGATATGATGGATAATATTCCAGTACACGAAAAAGTAATGCAAGGTGTTTACAGTAGTTATGCAGAGGCTTTACAAGAAATAAGAGCTAAAGATGGTCAAATACAAAAGAATTTTGCAGAGCGTTATGGTATCGATATGAAAGAACTTTTCGAAGATTATTATAAAGCCGATGCAAATCAACCTTCTGGAGAAGGCGATAAAGGAGCGCCTGCAGTAAAACCAAAACCTGCTGACTCTGAAGACGATTTATTGTCTTAAAATAATTATAGTGTTTCCTTCTTTTGCTAAAAAAAGCAAAAGAAGGTTAAACTTTTAGTAAATTTATCTTGAACGAAATTAGAAGGTTCTCAGAAAGTAGTTCCGATAAGTCCTCAATTCTTAACTTGAGCTATCCGTAAGGAGAAGTATTATTTAAATAGTATTTGTGAAATTCATGTTAAATAAACAATGTTGTAATATTTAATACAACAACTATTTGATTAATATCTGTTAAATTTTGATTGTTCATTTTTAATTAAAATAAATGTCCATAAACCACATAGTAACACCATTAGATTCTGCAATACTAGATTCCAAAGAGCATTATGTATTCTATCATAAAATGGTTGATTTTACTTTTAAAGAACTTATTGTTGCTGTACAACAGCAAAAGCTTTGTAATAAACAAGAGGTATTATTATTTAAGCAATATTGCGACCTTTTATTATACTCTATAGAAGCTATGCGTATTAAATATATGTATGATGAAGAGGATAATATGAAAGTCGATTTAACAGATTCTGGTCTTCCTAATTATCTAGAATTTAGATATTTATTTAACGATTTAGAATTACGCGATGAGTATTTAGATAAACTAACACCAATTAGCACTCTAAAAGAATCTTTTTTAAAATCTCTTTTACATAAAAAAGAACCTATTAAAAAAGCCAAGCTTTTTCAAGCGGCCTCAATAATTTACTATACGTCAGTAAATAAAGAACACATATTTAACAGGTTTGTACAAGGGAAAATTATAAAGGCACCCAAAAAGATAGATGCAGATTACATGACGAGCTGGAGTTTTTACGATGTATCTCACAATCGTCCCTTTATTTGCTTTATGTATTTTAATTACGATGGCAATAAAATTGAAGAACATAAAGACGACATTTACAATGTTTTAAAAACAACTGCAGATAGAGACATGGCTCTAGATACTATGGCATATGCTATAGATAGAAAATTACCCAAAGTATCTCCTAAATTAATTAAACGTATAGATTTGGGACCTATACACAACGTTTTTGCAAAAGATGAAAACGAAATAACGCACACTCTATTAGAAGGTATTGCTAAGAAAGAAATACTGTTAGAATCTTACGCCATTTCTTTAAAGGTAGAAGAAGTTAAATCAGACAGCGAATTTAAAGAAGGCAGCTTTTTCAATAAACAAATACTACAAAAGTGGGATGATATTTTAAAGCAACGTTATGTATTAGCGCCGCACAGAATTATCCAATTATTATATAATAAAACACCAAAACTCATGAATAAATTAGCTAAACCACCAATTGAGACAGCTAACTTAGAAATAAAAAAGAGTTGAATTTAAATAGAATCTCGAAGTTTTAATTAATAGAACCTATAACTTTTACCTACAATTTTTAATTTAATACATGGAACATAACTCAACATTCCCAATAAAACTTAACGAATTAGATATGCTTCGAGAGGAAGCCAGTGGCTATTTAAAAAGTATACAATGGGAGCAAGGCCAGAGAGCAAAAAATAAAGACAAAGATGCTAAAGACGAATCTATATTGCTGTTTCTATCAAGAGCAAATAACGGAAGTGGAGCAATAGAAATAACATCAGTCTCTAAAACTATTCTAGCATTAAAAAAGCGATTGTTGCCAGATTCTGTAGCCTTACCAAAACGTTTAAATGAGACATTATATGCTGTTCAAGAAGGATTGGCATTAGGTATTTGGATTAAAGAAAGTTATTATGATGCCTCAGGTTTATCGGCTTTAAATGAACGTAAATCGACTTTAGATTCTAATGGAAAACGAGAATTTGAAAGTAAAATGCATACCGCAACCGCTTTCATGTTATTTTCTACAGCATACCATATATTACATCATTTAAAACCACATGCATCAGACGATTTAAGTGTGATGAAACAGAAGTTTGCTGGCATTCCAGAAGTTTCTTTCTTATCACCTTTAAAAGGAATAGCTTGTAGTTTATTCTATTTTGATAAATATTTAGAGCATCCAGATATTGTAAACTCAGATAAAGATGTAATTGATTTTGCAGTTGTATATTTTGAAGCTTTAATAGATGAAATACAACTTAGAAAAAGCAGTTTAGAATATACCGAAACCATTGAAGACCGTACTTATAAATTAGAAAAATCAGAATTTGCAATTTCAGGTTGGAGTAATGTTTTTTCAGGAACCGCAAAAAGTGTAGAATTTAATAAAATTGAGTTCGAACAAATTGTAGGTAATCGAGATGCAAAACATTTTTCTCGCCGATTAACAGAACGTATGTTAAGTTACGATTTTGAAGCTAAGAAAAACCCATTCCAAGAATTAGGTGGTTTCATGCCCGTGTTTATGGGGTATGGAATTCCAGGAACAGGAAAAAGTATGCTTATTGCAGCTATTGCAACACGATTAAAAGAACATTGTGATAATTTAGAGATTCCATTTTTATTTCATCCCATGCCAGATACTTTAATTAGTACCTTTCAAGGCGGATCGGCAGAAAAAATGGTAGAATGGATGAAGCCTTTACAAGATCCATCAAAATTAATTTTTGCACCAATAGATGATGCCGAAAACAACTTGCAAGAACGTACATCTCAAGGTGTATCAGCAGGTGTTAAAGAGGTTATAGGTGTCTTTTTAAGATATACAGAAGGTGCTTATGCTGTAAACTACGGAAACAGTTCTATAGGTCTATTTACCAATTTACCAGAAATGTTAGATAAAGCCGTGATTTCTCGTGTTCAAGGTCGTTTTAAAATAGACGGTGCTAGAACAGAACACGATTTTTTAGATCAAGATCACTTATGGTGGCGTAAATTAGAAGAGACTATGCCAGATTTTGTGAATATGGCAAGTCCTAATGATTATACGTTTTTGCAAGATCAAGGTTTAGCAAAAAATATGGGAGATATTTTAAGTGCTATCGAAAAACCATCAGAAGTTCGTGTATTAGAGGCTTACGATAAAGCAGAACTAAAACATAAAACAAATAGCCATTTGTTTTATGCAACATTATATAAAGAAATACAGAGTATATTTCCGTTTTTCTCTTCAAGAGATATTAGAAATATTCAATCTGCAATATCATTACGTTTAACCGATTTTAATTTAGAAGAAGATTGGTTTGAAAATCCAGAAATTTATTTTAAACAGAATTACGAAACCAAATTTAATATGCTTCAGGAAGTAATGAAAGCAAATATGAAAGGTTTAGATTTTTCAGAAATTAGAAGACAAGAAGTTGTTCGTTATTTAGATAACGTAGCAACTATAGCAGATACAGATTTTAAACGAAAAGTAGATGCAAGAGTAAACCAAATGAATATAGATTTAAAGGCAAGAGAAACCTTTGGAAATGGCAATTAAACGTATTAAAAATATAGTAAGTAAACTATTATCGGATAACTACTATATTCTAAAAAAACTCACATTCGATTATCAATTAACTAACGGCAATTGGGTTACACAGGATAGGGAAGTTTACGATAGAGGAGATGGTGCCGGTATTTTGTTATACAATACCCAAAAGAAAACCATTATTTTAACAAAGCAGTTTAGAATGCCCACTCATTTAAATGATAATAAAGATGGTTTTTTAGTTGAAATTTGTGCAGGTATGCTAGATAAAGACAATCCAGAAGACTGTATTATTAGAGAAACCGAAGAGGAAGTTGGGTATAGAATAAAAGATGTGAAAAAAGTATTTGAAGCATATTCATCTCCAGGTGTTTTAACAGAAAAAATGCACTTTTTTATAGGTGAATATACAGATGATATGAAGGTAAACGAAGGAGGAGGCTTAGAAAGTGAACATGAAGATATTGAAGTTTTAGAAATGCCCTTTAAAAGTGTTATTACAATGCTAAATAATGGCGAAATTCAAGATACCAGAACCATTGTGTTATTGCAGTATGCACAAATACATAAGTTATTAGATTAATAAAATTAGTCATAAAGACATTAGGTTTGTTAAATTAATAAAGAAATGAAATTTATTAATTTATAGCCTTTTAACTTGATAATAAAATGAACAAACTAAAAGAAGCCAATTTATATAGAAGTGAACTTATTCCTGTAAGCGGAAAGCTGGTAGAACGCTATAATAAATGCTTGGTTAAACTTGGCTTTACAGAAACAAAATTAAAAGCATTCCATATAGACGGTATGGGCTGGAGCCCAGAAGTTGCAGAAGAAAAGGAAGATTTTAAATATTTAAATAATGGCGATGCCAACCCGCATGGTATTATTATTTCGCCATTACAAAAAGGAAAACCAGTGTATTCGCCCTTTCATACTTTCGATAGGGACATGATGAAGTTTGTATTTAAAGTTCATGGCAATAAAATAAAAGATATTACCAGAGATTGTGCGATTTGTATTGATTTCGATCAAAATATTGATGCTTTTTACGAACCATTAGATATTTTAAAATACAATCAAGTAACCATAAGTTTTCATCTTATTAATAATTTAGAAAAAGTAAAAAAACAACAATTAGAGTTGATTGATACTTTTAATGAAGGAAATAATTTTATTGACGAGACATTACACAAAAAACTTTTAGAATCAGCAAAAAAATATGGCGATTTACGTCATAGAGATTTAGATTTACACGAACTTCAATTTACAACAGATTCCTTTTATACTAAAGCATTTGGAGGCGTGTATCTATTAAGAGATTTTATTTCTCCAATAGTTGTTTTTGAAAATGAAACATGGCATAACGAAGCCATAAAAGACACAAGTTACGATGTATTGATTTACCATATCGATCAGCCCCAATTAATGGATAAATTACGGGACCATATGATTATTGAATACAATCTAGAAAAAGAAGTTAAAACAAAACGTTACGAACGTATTAAGAAATATGAGATGTTTTTGCATTTAAAAGACCTACAACATCCAACACGAGATATTTTAAGTGACCCTATTTTATATAAAAGTTACCTTAATAAATTAGATATTGAATCTCGTAAAAAGGTCATGGGTGTAGAGCGTTATTTGGAAAAATTAGAAACTAGTAATCAATATAAAATAGCAGATATTGTAGATATAAAACTATTTGAAGCTTTACATAAACCACATTCATCGTTAGAAGCAAAACACCAAGATTTAATATGGAAGTTACTAGTAAATATATCACCAAAAGATGTTTTATACTGGTATTGGTACGATAAAGAAGATTTTTATAATAGTTTTAAAACCTGGGACGATTCATTTAAAGAATGGGTTATAGAAACCATTAGTAACAATATATAGTAATTATAGACTAATAAAGTAGCGTGAAGAAGGGATAACTTCAAAATTGAAAAAATATGGGATTAGAATTAGTAATTTTTATAGCAGCTATATTATTTGGAATCTTTTTGTATTGGAGAGAATCTAAAGGCAATAAAATATATCGGTTTTTTAATAAGTTGTTTAATAGCAAAGCACTTCAAATGAAATCAACAAATAAAAAAGGCTTTGTATACAAACAAGCTTTTTTACCAAGGTTAATTTATGTGGTTAGTTTCTTTTTGTTATTAGGTCTTATTATTCAGTTTTTAACACCATTTGCTGTTTTTATGGGCTATAATGGTATTTCTGCATTTGCTACACTAATTGTAGGGACACTAATAGGTACTTATTTAGCAAATTTCATATTAAAATCTAGCGAAGTTATTGAAGAGAAATCAGACTCAATAGAAGATATGGTTCATGATACCATTGAAAAAGGAAAAGATTTTATAGAAGATTTAAAGCGAGACGATAAAGTAAGTGAGTCTCCAGTTGAAACCTTAAAGGAAGACAAAGCACTAAAAACAGAAGAGAAAAGTGCTAGAGAACGCTTAAAAGACAAAGGATTGTTATAATTTAATCTTGCGCAAGACTAAAAAAATTTCTTATATAAATTAACAGAAAATAAATTGCTAGAGTTTTTAGAGCATTAAAATTTAAGCAATAACAAACAAAATAAAATGATAAAAAATTACTGGAATAAAGGGAAGAAGCAAAAAAGAATAACGGTGATTGCTGCTTTAATTTTATTAATAGCATTATTTGTTTTACGAGACGATTATCAACCAGCATTGTTATTCATTAGAAAATTCATCTTTATAATTTTATTAAGTGGTCTTGTACTGTTTTTGGGTTTAAGAAAGTTTAGAAAATCTGCAAGCACAGGAGGGCGACTAGGTATTTTAGCTTTATTAGTTGTTTTCTTTGGTGTTTTATATGCTGTAGGTTGGCATTTTAAAATGTATGATTATATGAAAACTTACAATGTTTTTAATAATTTAAACCGTATTGAAATTAACGAATTACCGTTAACCCAAAACGAACGCATCCAACCGTTACGTAACGTGTTTTCTATGGCAAACGAAAGTGTGGGAGAAACCAAAGATGTATCCTTACCACATTTAGTAAGAGTTGGTAATGAAAACAAATGGACTATGGCCATACAACCTACCGAAAAGTATGTTTGGCAAGGTATGACAGATAATACCGAAGAAGTTTTTGCAGTATCCAGCACCACGCCATTTCCTAGGTTTTCTAGTGAAAATAGAATTCCAGTAACCTTTTCTATAGGCGAATCTTTAAAGTTTAGTAGAAATACATATAATGCCGTAGTACAGCGTTTTAATATATTTCAGTTATTCACTTTAGAGCCTAGCGATACCTATTACATGAAAAACGATTCTGGAAAATGGGTAGAAGTGGTTAGTCTAATTAAATGGAAAGGTTTTTTATTTCCATATCCAACCTTTGGAGGTGTTATGGTTATTGAAAACGGAGCACATGATTTTAACGATTATATAGAGCGTATTTTAATAGGAAAAGGCACTTATATAAGTCCAGAAGAGATGAATAATTATCCTTATTTAATAGGGCAAAATACCTTAGCAGAAAAAGTATCGCGTTTACAAGCCGAATCTCTAAAGTTTTTAGGAGGATTTAGCGATCCTTTACCTTGGAATATGAAAACCGCTGTAAAAATTCCAGATCTAGCAGACGACCAAAATCAGCAACCATTTGTTACCGATTTTAATTTTTCAGACACAGATACCAATGCTTATAGTGGTTTATACCACTGGTTTGGTTTAGAGCCCGTAGGAAACGAGCGTACCAGTTTAACGTATAGTGTATTTGTACCTGCAGATGGTAGTAATAACTTCTATTACTACGATCATGCATCAAAAAAGCAAGGCTACGCAGGTGTTTCTGCAATGCCATTAAAAGTTATAGAATCTCGTAAGGAATTTGATTGGTCTGTAAATAAACCTGTAGAGTTTAGACCTTATATTAAAGACATAGCAGGAAGAAAGCGTATGTTTTTTTTAGGTACCATTTCTGCTGTACGAGAAGGATCAGATAATTTTGATGGATCGGCAACTCCAGATTTAGCCTTAGTAGATAGCGAATACAGAGATGTGGTTTGGGTTGATGTAAAACACCCAAGCCAATGGGATAAAACGGTGTACGATCAATTAAATGAAGCATGGCGCTCTAGTGAAGGCATTGGGTACTATTTTAAAGAAGAAACTAAAAGTATTGATGTTATGCAACAATCTATGGATTCTATAGTGGTTATTCCTGTAATTGATTCATTGAAACAAGTACAAGAAAATAAGAAAACAGAAGCTATTGAAAGACTCCAAAGGCAAATTGATTCTTTGAAAGGGTTGGGGGAGTAGTAGTTGTATGTTGTGTATCATATGAGAAACAGATTGTAATAAATGAGTTTTTTGATAAAAATTATTAAAAATTAAAAAGCTTAAAAATTAAGCTACAAAAAAGAGGCTATTAGATTATTATTGTAATAACAACATGTAAGTTTATATAAGTCATTACAGTGTTTTATGTTAATTTACGTTATATCCCATAATCACAGGTATTTGTTTGTGTATTATATTACTAAATTTTAATATTATTCAAATTATTATAGCATAATTATCTATTTCTTCTCAATAGGAATATGTATTTATTTAAGAATCATTAATTATTTTAATTGTAGGTAAAAGTGTGTTTGTAAATAAGATATATACTCTATTTTTGGCAATAAGACTTACGAAAAATTGTGAGTGAAAATAAGAGCATATAAATGAGATGTGAAGTAATTTATTTAGGACTACAAGTAGCGCCTCTTAAACTATCCTATAAGTTTGAGCGAAAATGTGATAAAAAAGGTAAACCCAAAACAATGGTTTTAGGCGGTGGCGTAAAAATAACCTTAGAAGCCAATTATGAAACCATGCGTTTTTTAGAAGAAATTTTATCTATAGACGAACGCTATAAAAACTGGGACTTAGAAAATCCAACAGATAGTGAAAGTTATAAAAAAGTTTTCATTAATATTTATGATGATGAAGATTATAACATACGCAGTCTAGAACTACTAGATAGTTATATTTCTAATTTTAAAGAGGTTTTTCATGCAGTAAAGGAAAATATTAAAAATGAAGAAACGAATAACGTTGTAAATATAGAGTTTAAATCTGCAACCCAAATTATTAATAATGGAGCAACCAAAAATATATTTGGTTGGTGGCTAACACAATCTGATAAAGATAAAACATATAAATCGCCAGTAAATGCAGTAGAAGAGGAAAAGAACCCAGAACTAGTTAAAGGGTATTGGACAAGTGATAAACAAGGAAAAAAACCTTTGCGAAAATCTAATCTTGGTAAAACGGCTTATTTTCATGTAGAAACTAAAGATATTAAGGATGGCGAAAAAATAAAGTTAAGTCTTGCCGAATATGATTATAACCATAGTACATATATATTTTTTGGACCTCTTTTAAAAGATGTTATAGATCCCGACGACAGAAAATTTCCAGAAGAAGAAGTTATAAAAAAAGCCACAGTTAAAAACAACAAAGCCACAGTAGAACTTATTTTACAAGAAAACTGGGATAGTTTAATCCAAGATGATAAAGACAATGCAGTTCCTTTAGATCATAGTATAGAATTGTATTGGGAAGTTAGTTATAAAGATGAGTTAGAAAAAAGCCTTCCAGAAAGTACAAACAACTATTTAGATGTATTCCAATCTACCAGAACACTTTATTTTAAAACGCCAACACCTACACATAATCTACCAGAATTTATTAACTATAATGGAGACCCAATGTTACTCATGGAATTTGGGAAGAAATTTGCTTCAAAAAAAATTAAAGATAAAGCCTTAGAAATAGCTACAAAACAAGCCGAAAAGCAAATTAAAAAAATTGCTTTTGCTAAACTTAAAAAAGGCTATATGGTCGATAATTTAGGTAAAGTGTATAAAGGCAGACGACTAATTTACGAATACAAACGTATTTATGACAATATAGGAGAGGCTTTCGAGAATGTACAAAAAGGAAAAGATTTTGGCTATAAACACGTTAATAAACCACATATTACAACTAAAGGGATTAGTCAATACGATTATTTTTCTAAAAGCGGAAAACGTGTTACTGTATTAGGTATGGTTAAAAATTTAGGTCATGTTTTCGATATTTTTAACCTAACCAAAGCTGTTGGAGAAGATTTAGACACAACAAAACCCCTACCTTTAGATTTCGGTCCACTTTCACCTATTGCAGATTTAGCAGGTGTATTAGTACAACAACAAAAAGCCGAAATGGATATGTGGCTAGAAGAAGATGTACAAGAGGAAATAGACCTCGCCAAACTGCAAGGTATAGAAGCTACAAGAAAAGCGATTAACACTTGGAATCATAATGAAAATCTTAATTGGCAATTAATGGCAATCTCAAATGAAACAGCTAATAAATTGTTACGAGGTGATTTTGATACTTTTAAAAAACTTGAGAATTTTGAAAATGATTTAGAGTTTTCTGATATTTCTAAGATAGAGATATTATATAGAGAAATGAAAAATCTCAATGTAGACAAAAAGGACTATATTATTGAAACTATTTTTATACATGAATAAAACATTAATATATGCACTTATATTTATTTTAAGTGCCTGTGCAAATAAAAAAGAATCTTTATCCTCTTTTGAACAAAAAAATCCAGTTGTTATAAAACTAGGTAAAAAATACAAAAAAATTTTTAGGATAAATATTCCAATAGGATTGAGCGTAAAAAATAAATCAATTTTAAATAAATCATTTATCACAATAGATTATAAGTATACTCCATATTCAAAAGGGATAGGTGAAGATATTTATATTTCTAAAGGAAAAGAACTAATTGAAGTTAAGAATAATCTAAAGAAAAATATAACTCCATATACTTCTAATGAGTATATAATATATTCAAGATATCGTTTAGATTCATTAGAATCTACTCAAAAACAATTCAAGTCTTATATAAAAAGAATGCTAGCAGAAAATAAAGACACTTTACATATAGGTACGGTAAAAGAGTTTAAAATAAAACATAAAGTATTATTTGAGAAACTAACCAAAAACGATAGTATATCTATTCAATTTTTAGATGATGGTAAGTTAGGGGAAAGAATAACTGTTCCTGTTAAGTGGTAAAGAGATTTAGTAGGTGTATTAGTACAACAACAAAAAGCCGAAATGGATATGTGGCTAGAAGAAGATGTACAAGAGGAAATAGATCTCGCCAAATTACAAGGTCTAGAAGCTACAAGAAAAGTAATTAACACTTGGAATCATAATGAAAATCTTAATTGGCGATTAATGGCAATCTCAAATGAAACTGCTAATAAATTGTTACAAGGGAATTTTAAGACTTTTAAAGAGTTAGAAAAGCACGATTTTGATTATCCAATCAAGTCTGTTGAAATATTATACAGAATTATGTTTGATAAAAACAAAGAAACTGATATTAACATAATTGAAAGCATTTTTATTAATGAATAAAATATTATATATAATAGTAATATCTTTACTGTTAACAAGTTGTTATTCTTCAAAAAAGAAAATTGAAGTAAGCTGTAAAGAAATCAATGAAGATGTATTTATAAGACTAAACAAAGGAAAAGTGATAAGTATTGATTATCCTTTTGGTATTGATTTAAAAAATGTTTCAAATAAAAACATATCATTTTCATCTATAGCTTACTGGGAAAATGATATAAAAAGCTTTAAAGCTTCTTTACTTTATAAAAAAGAAAAGAACGCTTTAATAGAAATAAGTAAAACAGAATACAAACAAATTAAGTCTTTAGATAATGATATATACATATTGTATACTCAACAAGCTATAGATTCAACCAAAGCTGTGCAACAATTATTTGAAAAATATATAAAAAAAGATAATATAAGAAATAAGATAAATATTGGAAATATTAAAGATTTTAATAAAGAAAATAGTGCTTTAATAAATAAAATGACAATAGGAGATTCACTTCATATTAGAATAAAATACGACAAGAAAATAGAAAATATAAAAATTCCAGTTAATTATTAATTGTTAATTCACCAATAAATTAGATTTTGAGCCACTTTCACCTATTGCATATTTAGCAGGTGTATTAGTACAACAACAAAAAGCCGAAATGTATATGTGGCTAGAAGAAGATGTACAAGAGGAAATAGACCTCGCCAAATTACAAGGTCTAGAAGCTACAAGAAAAGCGATTAACACTTGGAATCATAATGAAAGCCTTAATTGGCAATTAATGGAAATCTCAAATGCAACTGCTAATAAATTGTTACAAGGTGATTTTAAAACTTTTAAGGAGTTAGAAGAGTTTAGTAGAAGAGATATTGATGATACAGGTTTTAATAATATAGAAATTCTTTATAGAGAAATTAAAGACACTAGTAATGATAAATTAATTTGCATAATTGAAACACTTTTTATAGATGAATAATAAAACTAAAGTTTTAAGTGTATTTTTATTAATCCTTGTAATTAGCTGTAAAAGTGATAAAACAACGATTACAACTTATAATAGTGATGAACATGTTATTATAAGAATTAATAAAAAATTTAAAAAGATTTTCAGGGTAAATATTCCTATTAAAATAAAAGTAAAAAATAATTCTATTGAGAAAAAATCTTTTATAAAAATAGATTATGAGTACAATCCATACTCAAAAGGAATAGGTGAAGATGTTTACAGGTTGCAAGGAGAAGAGAGTATTAAAATTAAAAATAATGAAAAGAAAACAATTGCCCCATACAACTGTATTGATTACCTAATTTACTCTTGGTTTAGGCTAGATACTTTAGAAGTTACTCAAAAAGAGTTTAAATTATACATAGAAAAAATGCTAGTAGAAAAAAAGGATACTTTACATATAGGTACGGTAAAAGAGTTTAAAATAAAACATAAGGAATTATTTGAGAAACTAACAAATAACGATAGCATATCTATTCAATTTTTAGATGATGATAAATTAGGGGAAAGAATAACTGTTCCTGTTAAATGGTAAAGTTATTTGTAATTGAAGTGTTTTTTATAGATGAATAAATTATTTTTTTATCCGATTATATTCTTAATATTATGTTGTTGTAAACAACAAGATTTTTTTTTTCTGTAAAACAATTAAAGTCAGACAAACCAATTATGTTATTGAAACAATATTTATTAATGAATAAAATATTTAAAGTATTATTTTATTGGTTTTTAATTTTTACAATGTTTAATTGTAGTAGCACAAGAGAAAATGTAATAATTAATCAATATAAAACAAATTATAATATAATTATAAAATCGGCTAAGGATAACAAAAGGGATATAATAAATATTCAATTTCCTAATAAAGTTGTAATTAAAAATAATTCATTTTATGAAAAATCTTTTAACCAAATTAGGTATATATATGAAAATATACCTATTGGTAGAGATTATAGAATTGGACTCTTTCAGGAAATTGAAAATAATTTAAAAAAGATATCTAATAGTAGTAAGAAAAGTATTTTATCAAAAAAGAACCAAAGCTTTATTATTTACACTAGACATTTTCTAGATTCAACGAAAACTACCCAACAACAATTCAAACCTTATATAAAAAGAATGTTAGCAGAAAATAAAGACACTTTACATATAGGTACGGTAAAAGAGTTTAAAATAAAACATAAAGAATTATTTGAAAAATTAACAAATAACGATAGTATATCTATTCAATTTTTAGATGATGGTAAATTAGGAGAGAGAATAACTGTACCTGTTAAGTGGTAACGAGATTTAGCAGGTGTATTAGTACAGCAACAAAAAGCCGAAATGGATATGTGGCTAGAAGAAGACATGCAAGAAGAAATAGATTTAGCTAAATTAGAAGGGTTAGAAGCTGTAAGAATGGTTATTAATTCGTGGCATCATGATCTTTTTACTTGGGATTTAGAGAAAATCTCAAATGAAACTGCTAATAAATTGTTACAAGGAGATTTTAATACTTTTGATGACCTCTTAAATTACGATTCTAGTATTGAAAGCTATAATGAAAACATTACAATATTATTTAGAAGGTTAAAAAATGAAAATAAAGAAATTCCAGTTGAAATTATTGAATCAATATTTGAATATCCGTAATTACTAATAATTGATTAAAAATGCTTATTTTGTTAAAAAAACAAGTCATGAATATTTTTAGTTTTACCGCCCATTTTGATAGTGAAGAAGCTTGTCGTACTCATTTTAAGCAAGAAAGAGATAAGATAGGAGTTAAATGCCAGCGTTGTGGTCATACTCATCACTATTGGATAAAGGCTGTTTGGAGCTATGAGTGCAAATCTTGTAGAGCCCGTACATCTTTGAGAAGTGGTACTATTATGCAAAATTCTAATCTATCTTTTATGATATGGTATAAGACAATGTTTTTGATGACTACTACCAAGAAAGGATTTTCTTCTAAAGAAATCCAGAAACAGCTTGGTTTAAAAAGGTATGAACCTGTCTGGGCGATGGTTCATAAACTTCGTAAAGCAATGGGTAACAGAGATGCCCGCTATACTTTAGAAGGTATGATTGAAATGGATGAAGGTTATTTTACGGTCGAATCTTCTGAAATAGAGCAACAAAAAGGAAAAAGAGGTCGTGGTGCAGTAGGAAAGCAAAACGTAATGATAATGGCAGAATCCACTCCCTTAGAAGACCCGAAAACCAACAAGAAGGATCGCCAATGTCGCTACTTTAAAGCCAAAGTGCTGACAGATCATAAGGCTGATGGTGTAAATGATACTGTTAAAGAGTCTTTAGACGAACAAAGCATTGTTTTTACTGATAAAAGTACTTCATATGTTGATATTGCTGATTTTGTAGAACTACATATTAGTGAAAAATCAGATAAACAAACTACTAAAGAGACCTTGAAATGGGTACATATTACCATAAGCAATGCCAAACGAAACTTACTTGGAAATTATCACAAAATTAAAGGCAAATACCTACAACTCTACCTAAACGAATTTGTTTACAAACTCAATCGAAGATATTTTGAGGAAAAACTATTCGATAGACTAGTAATAGCTGGAATTACTGGATTATGAGTAAAAACGGATATTCAAAAATCAATATTTATAAATAATTAAATGAAACAAATATTAGTATTAATTATAATTACGTTTTGTTTAGTTAATTGTAGTTCAACAAAAGAATCTATAAAAGTTGAAGTTCATGAATCTAACCAAGATATTATTTTATTTTATAGTAAAAAAATGAATGCTATTTGGGCTATTAGCTTGCCTTTTAATGTGGAAATTATAAATACATTTTCTGAAGACAATGCTTTTTTAAATTATAAATATATGTATGGCAGTGAATTAAAAGGTAAAGCTATGAAAATGTATTTAATAGAAGAAGAAAGGTTATTAAAACAAAGTATTTCAAAAATAAAATATATTGAGGCTAAAAGTTCTAAGGAATATCTAGTTAGATCAAAGCATTTTGTAGATACAACAAAATATAATAGACTTTTTTTTAAACCTTATATAGAAAAAATACTCAGTTTAAAACAAGATACTCTACATATAGGTACAGTTTCAAAGTTTAAACAAAAGCATAAAGAGTTATTTGAGAAACTAACCAAAAACGATAGTATATCTATTCAATTTTTTGATGAAGATAAATTTGGAGAAAAAATAACTGTTCCCGCTAAATGGTAAATGATATATAACAGGCGTATTGGTACAGCAACAAAAAGCCGAAATGGATATGTGGCTAGAAGAAGATGTACAAGAAGAAATAGATTTAGCTAAATTAGAAGGGTTAGAAGCTGTAAGAATGGTTATTAATTCGTGGCATCATGATCTTTTTACTTGGGATTTATTACCTATTTCAATTGAAACAGCTAATAAATTGTTACAAGGCGATTTTGATACTTTTGATGAATTTTATGAATTTAACATCGAAAAAGATTTATCAGGAAATCTTCCCTTTGTATTATATAGAGAAATTACCAATACTAATAGAAATGAAGTTGTTTATATAATAGAAACCATATTTATCAATGAGTAATTATTTAAAAATAATATTCTTATTTTTATTTATAGCCTGTGGCAAAATAAAAAAAGAGACTGTAAAAATAGCTCTACAAGAAACCAATTTTCCTGTATATGCAATATTAAGTAATGATACTAATAGAATTGTTAGAGTGTGTTTTCCAAAAGAAATTAAAATTGAAAATATTTCTTCAAGTGAGAAGTCGTTTATAAAAATAAATTATAAATATAATTCAATATCTACTCCAATAGGGAATTTCATTAAGTTATACAAAAACAAAAATGAGGTTTTAGAAAAAATTTCTAATAACAAAAAAAAGAATATTTTATCAAAAAAAGCTGAAAAATATATATTGTATACCGTTCATTATATAGATGAAAGCACTTTTTTTACAAATCAATTTCAATCTTATAATGAAAAATTGCTAGCAGAACATAAAGATACTCTACATATAGGTACAGTTTCATAATGATTTAGATGAATTTTTGTATAAAGATGATTAAAAAACTAATTCCATTTTTATATCACTACGAGCATAAGGTGTTTCAGTCTCAAGCGGTAGCTCAATAAAACCATATTTTCTATATATATAGATCGCATTTTCAAGTATTCTATTTGAGTATAGTATAAGTTTGGGTAATTCTATTTTTTTAGCATAATTGATACAATATTCCATAAGATACTGATCAATTTTTTGCCCACGATAATTTGGCGAAACTGCCATTTTAGTTAATTCAAAAAGCCCATTACTACCAATAGGCATTAAGGCTACTGTGCCAACAATAGTATTATTTAAGCGTGCAAAAAATATATGTCCACCTTTATTAATAATATGTGTTTCTGGGTTACTTAAAACCTCTTCGTCGTAAGGCTCTACATAAAAATAAGTTTTAAGCCATTCAATATTTAAATTATAGAAGTGTTTAGCGTATTCATTTTTATATAAAATTATATCAATATTTGGTTGTGTAGTTAGTATTTCTACATCATTAATAATACTCTTGCTAAAACTTGTTGTATTAAGTTTGTTTTCTAAAATATTTAAATGCTCTATTAAGGAAGATGAACTTTCTAAGGTGTATTGCTTTATAACCTTATCTATTGTTTTCCATAGAGGTTTTAACCTTAAAAGCTCTTTTTTTCCTTTCTCTGATACATATATTATTTTTTTACGCTTATCTAAAGCTTCAGATTTATATACGATTAATCCTTTATCATTTAATTTATTAATAGCTTGTGTTATTGCTGGTTGGGTAAATTGAAGTGAATTTTGTATTTCTGAATTTGTGACCCCGTTTTTATTCACAATTATTTTAAAAATAGGGAATAGGTAAGGGTCGAAATCTATATTAAAATGATTGTAAACTAATTGAGTTTCTTTCATTAAATATTCACTTACTCGCTTTAATCTTGAACCTAGACCTAATTCACCATAACCTCGTAACGCATCCATAATATTGTTATTTATATAAGTACTTATGCAAATATATAAATTATTTAAATTTAGTAAGTTATTTTATGCTTTAATAAAGTCTGTAATTAAATAGGTGATAAGTTTACCTACTTGACTAGCTGTTTTCTTAGTAGGTGCCGCTTCACAAATATGCAAATATTGTACATTTTCGTGTTTTGCAAAGTAGTTTAAAAATTTTCTGGTTTTGTTAACACTAAAACCACTAGGTGTCATGGCACTACTAGGTATATTCTCAATAGCATCACAATCTATTTCAATTCCAAAAGGGGTTTCAGAAACATGTTTAGAAGCGTTTTCTAGGGCTTTTTTAAACTTTAACTCGTTTCTAACCTCAATAGCTTCAAAGGTGTTATATGCTATAGCTTCGGATTTATTTAATGTATTAAAAATTTTATCTGAAGTATAATTTTCATGCAAGCCAAAGATGTAATAATTTCTTAAAAAACCTTCTGCTAAAGCGTAACTAAAACCATTACCACTGTGACGACCTTCTTCTGCTCTAAAATCGGAGTGCGCATCAAAATTAACAGCATTAATAGATGCTCCTAATGCTAGAGAAGTCCCTTTAATATTTCCGTATGCATTGTTATGACCACCTCCAATAATTATCGGTTTTTTTCCAGCCGAAATAATTTGAAAAATGATGTGAGAAACATAAGTATCGATGGTCTCAACGAGCTTTCTAGCCTTCAAAACATCTTTTTTTAGAGAAATATTTAGTTTAGAAACCTCTAATAACTCAGATGAAAAGTCTAAATGCCCTAAAATTAAAACCTGATTAGCATGTATTAATTCATTATTCTGGATATTTAGTAAAACTTTCAGTGTAGCGTTCCATGCTTTGTAAGTGCCTGTTTTACCATGATTTGAGAACACACCTACGTCTTCTGGTAAACCGATTATTACATGGGTAAGATCTAAATTTCTAAGTTGGTCGTATATATTTGAAATGCTGGATAATGATTTAATATGTTCCCCAAATTTAGATTCACCAGAGCGTTTGTTTAATAGTTTATTTTTAGTAGTATTGTCGAATAAAATGAGCTTATCCATTGTGGGTAAATAAATTTTTAGAATTTTAAAAATAAATTATTATTTATTTATAATTCTGATAAAAATAAAGTATTAAAATTAAACAAGTTGATATTTTTTAATAACATTAAAAACAAGTAATTATGGAAAACAACAAAAAGAGTATGGGGCTTAAGATAGCATTAGGAGTTGCATTAGTTTTATTTTTAGGAACAGCCTTTTATAGCATGAACCTTTATAAGCAATCTAGCAGTGAAAAAAAAGAACTAACTGAACAAAAGCAGTTAGTGATGAATGATTTAAATGCTATGGCTAAGCAGTACGATGAAGCTATTGGAGAGAATGATATAGCAAATAAAAACTTAATTGATGCTAGATCACGTATTCAAGGGTTAATTGACTCTTTAAAGATTTCTGAAACAAATGTAAAGAGCTTATGGAGGTATAAAAGAAAATATGCATCACTTCAAAAAGAGATGAATAAATTATTAGCTCAAAATGATTCTTTAAGAGTAGAGAATTCTTATTTAGCAACATCTTTAGATAGTACAAGAGTACGTTTAGAAGAGCGCAGTATTTTTACAGACTCTTTATTAGTACAAAACAATGCTTTAGCAGAAGTTGTAGAAAATGCAGCTGTTTTAAATACAATTGGTTTAAAAGGTTATGGAGCAATTGAAAGAACTTCAGGTAAATTAATACCAACAGAAAGAGCTAGTAGAGTAGATAAAATTAGAGTATGTTTTACTGTAGCAAAAAACACTTTAGTACAAGCTGGAGATCATGAATTATATGTTCAAGTTATAGATCCTAAAAACACGACATTAGGTTTAAATGAACAAGCTCAGTTTGTTGGAGGTCAAGTTTTTAATTATAGTATAATTAGTAAATTTAACTACGAAAATGCAAACCTTAACATATGTGAGTTTGTAGCTTCAAAAGGAAAAGATAAATTTGAAAAAGGACGTTATGTTGTTAATGTATTTAATGAAAAAGATTTAGTATCTAGCTCAGAATTTACTTTAAAATAAGCAAGCAATACAGAGATATAACTCTTAACAGTTAAAACCTCAAACTTTAAAGTTTGAGGTTTTTTTATTCTATAATTTCATCAAGAAAGAGTAACAAATAAGAGTGTTTTAGCCAAATTGATTAGAATCATTTTTTTAAACGTGAAATTATTGTTAAAAAAATTAACATTTTTTATTGCTAATATTATGTTAAATTATATATTTGACTTGATTTCTTTTTAAATCAGATGATTTATAAGATTGATTAACTAAACAACCAAAAAAAACAGGTAATTTTATTAATTACCTGTTTTTTATTTTATTATGTAGTTTGTACTTATTTTAAGCTACCAACCATATCTTCAGGTTTTACCCAAGCATCATATTCTTTCTCCGTAACATAACCTAAGTTAATAGCTTCTTCTTTTAACGTTGTGCCATTTTTGTGGGCAGTATTTGCTATTTCAGCAGCTTTATAATAGCCTATTTTGGTATTTAAAGCAGTTACAAGCATTAAGGAATTATTTAATAATTTTGTAATAACTTCATTATTTGGTTCGATACCAACAGCACAATTTTCGTCAAAACTAACACAAGCATCACCAATTAATTGAGCAGATTGTAAAATATTTGCTGCCATTACAGGTTTAAATACATTTAATTCATAATGTCCTTGCATACCACCAACAGCAATAGCAACATCATTACCTATAACTTGTGCGCAAACCATTGTTAACGCTTCACATTGAGTAGGGTTTACTTTTCCTGGCATTATTGAACTCCCAGGTTCATTAGCAGGAATTATAAGCTCTCCAATACCACTTCTTGGTCCAGAAGCCATTAATCTAATATCATTAGAAATTTTATTTAAAGAAACAGCTAACTGTTTTAAGGCACCATGAGTTTCAACTATGGCATCGTGAGCAGCTAATGCTTCAAACTTATTAGGAGCTGTTACAAATGGAAGTCCTGTAAATTCTGCAATATATTCGGCAACACGCTTGCTATAGCCTTTTGGCGTATTTAAACCAGTACCAACAGCGGTACCTCCAAGTGCTAATTCACTTAAATGTGGTAATGTATTTTCTAAAGCTTTTATGCCATAATCTAATTGTGCTACATATCCAGAAAGTTCTTGACCAAGCGTTAAAGGTGTTGCATCCATTAAATGTGTACGACCAATTTTTACAACATTTTTAAAATCTTTGGATTTTTTCTTTAATGTATCACGTAATTGTTTAACACCAGGAATAGTCGTTTCAACTACTTTTTTATAAGCAGCTATATGCATACCAGTAGGGAAGGTGTCATTTGAAGATTGTGATTTATTCACATCGTCATTTGGCTGAACAGTTTTTTCTCCTTTTCCTATTGTTTGTCCAGCTAATTGGTGAGCTCTATTAGCGATTACTTCATTAACATTCATATTACTTTGCGTACCAGAACCTGTTTGCCAAATTACTAAAGGAAACTGATTATCATGCTTACCTTCTAATATTTCGTCACAAACTTGTGCTATTAAATCACGTTTCTCAATATCTAAAACTCCAAGCTCACAGTTTGTGTAGGCAGCAGATTTTTTTAAATAAGCGAAACCATATACAACTTCTAATGGCATAGAAGCTGAAGGGCCAATTTTAAAGTTGTTTCTAGAGCGTTCTGTTTGTGCTCCCCAAAGTTTATCGGCAGGTACTTTTACCTCACCCATAGTATCTTTTTCTATTCTATAACTCATTTTAGTTGTGATTTAATTTTAAACCGCTAAGTTAATTCTTTTAGCATGTTTTTTATTATGATTTTTGTTAGTTTTTTATAGAGTTTTTTAAGAATTATATAACACGCATAGCTTTAAAATTATTTGAAAAACAAGTATCTTAGCTAATTACAGATATATTAAAATATTAATTAGATTTAATTATAAAAATTATTAAATAAAAATATTATGGCAACAATTAGATTAGGAGACGAAGCACCAAATTTTACAGCGCAATCAACAGAAGGTACTATAAATTTTCATGATTGGTTAGGAGATAGTTGGGGAGTTTTATTCTCGCATCCAGCAGATTATACTCCTGTTTGTACTACAGAATTAGGAACTGTAGCTAAGTATAAAGCAGATTTTGATAAACGTAATGTAAAAGTGGTAGCACTAAGCGTGGATGGATTAGATTCTCATATTGGTTGGGTTAAAGATATTAATGAAACTCAAGGAACAACAGTTAATTTTCCAATTATAGCAGATGAAGATAGAAAAGTATCTGAGCTTTATGATATGATTCACCCAAATGCAGATAGTAATTTTACTGTACGTTCTGTATTTATTATTGGAGCAGATAAAAAGGTGAAATTAATGATAACATATCCTGCATCTACTGGGAGAAATTTTGATGAATTATTACGTGTGATAGATTCTTTACAGCTAACAGCATATCACAAAGTGGCTACACCAGCTAATTGGAATAATGGTGATGATTGTGTTGTTGTTCCTGCGGTAGCAACAGAAGATATTCCAAGTATATTTCCAAAAGGATTTAAAGAAGTGAAGCCTTATTTAAGGTTAACGCCACAGCCAAATTTAGATTAATAAAAAAGACTGTTAATAAATTTTAATTTGATATTGTATAACACATACCTTTGCAGTATCTTTGCTACAGATTTTTTTAAAGACAATTACAATTATGTTTGATTTTGATCAATATTTAGGATTTTTAGCTTTTTTAACCATTTTAACTATAGGATTTTGGTTAATGATATTTTTATTAACTTTTGTTATTCCTTACTGGATAGGAGGTTCTTTAATTGAAAGATTTAAAGAAATAAAAGAAGAGAAAAAAGCTAAGCGTCAAGCTTAATGATAAATATAAAATATGAAAAAGGAAGCTAATTTAGCTTCCTTTTTTTATACATTATGTTTTTATAGTATTATGGCTAATTTATTTCAGCCATTTTGAAATTTATTTATTGTTACATTTCGTCATCTCCACCATGCGAGCCTCCATTACGCTCCATTTTTTTCTTTTGATTAAACCTGTAGGTAAATGATAAGTTATAAGTACGACCACCTCTAAATTGAATTTCTTGATCTGTAGTAAAGTTTTCTGCTATAATATGATTTTTAGAAATTCTACTATTAAATAGATCTCTAACATTAAAAGCAATAGAAGCTTTGTCTTTAAATAAATCTTTGCTAAAAGCTAAGTTTGTAGAAAATCTCCCTTTTCTATCATTTTGAGCATCAGATACAGGACCTCTATAGTTCATGTTAGTTTGCCAATCTATACTGTATGGTAATGTGAGCTTATTAGTTAAACGAGCAGACCACGTTAAATTATCCGAACCTAAATCAATACCATTAAAAGCACCTTCTATTTCTTGCTTGAAAATATTAAAATCGGTATTAACTCTCCATTTTCGTGATGGACTATAATTTAAATTAAATTCTAAGCCGTAACGATTATTAGTTGCAATATTAACAGGACCTCTAAGGATTACTGGAAACGTTTCATTATCTATAATAACTGTTTCACCAGTTCTTCTACTAACAAAAGAAATAACGTTTGTTGAATGTGAATAATACACAGCGGTACTTAAAGTAAAATGATTAAAACGGTTTAAATAACCAAGTTCAAATTTATCGGTATAAGTTGGATCTAAATCTGGATTACCTTGAAAAACATTAGTTAGACTAGATCTAGAAGGGAAGGGGTTTAGCATAAAACCTCGAGGTCTTCTCAATCTACGATTGTATCCTAAAGACAAGTTTTGATCATCACTTATTTCATAATTTAAGTTCACAGTAGGAAATAAACCCGTAAGGCTCTTCTTTTTAAAATCACCACTTGTTGGTTGGTCTAAAGTGGTTCTTGTATTTTCTAAACGTAAGCCTAATAAATATGAAAATTCACCAATTTTGCTACCAAATTGAAGATAAGTAGCTGTGATATATTGTCTAAAATTAAATGTATTAGTAAGGTTATTATCTATTTCAAAACTACCCGAATTAGTATTTAATAATTCAACTATGTAATCTGTAGTTCTATCACTAAAATCGCCACGATATCCTATTTCAAATTGGCTATTTTTGCCAATAGGTAGTACATAATCAGATTGTAATAAAATTTTTCTTTGTCCTTCTATGGTTGCTACTTTATCTGTATTTGTACCATCAACATTTATTAATGAATTTTCATCTTCATCTGAATCTTCATATTGAAAATCGAAAGTTAATTTATGTCCACTTTTTTCAAAGTTCTTGATAAAATTTAATGAATATTGCAAAGTTGTATTATCACTTTTTTCTGGGTCTAATCTTATATTTCTACTTGTTTCTCCTGTAATTTTATCTAATGAAACAAGATTGTTAATTGAGTTATTCTTATTATCATTATTACGATAAATAAAAGCAGAAGTTAATGAAGCAGAATCGTTTATATACCATTCTAAGCCTGTGTTTGTTGTAATTCCTTTTCTTATATCTGTCCAGTCTCTTTTTTCATCTAAATCTGGAGTATTTATATCATTGTATTTTACATCATTATACCAATGACCAATGGACTCGTTGTATCTGTAGGATGTTGTGTTAAAAAAATTAATGTCTCCTGTTCTATAATTAACATTACCAGAAATACCAGCGGCATCTGGATAACCAACATTAGCTGTTATAGAACCATTGAGACCTTGTAATTTACTTCGCCTTAAAATAATATTTAAGATGCCAGCAGTTCCTTCAGATTCATATCTAGCAGAAGGAGACGTAATCACTTCTACTTTTTCAATAGCGTCAGCAGGAAGTTGGCGTAAAGCATCTGTAGAATTAAGTCCGACGAGCCCCGATGGTTTACCGTTGATAAGAATTCTAACATTATCATTTCCTCTTAAAGCGACATTACCTTCGGCATCTACAGAAACAGAAGGTACATTATCTAATACATCGCTTACGTTACCACCACTAACAGTGAGGTCTTTACCAACGTTGTATATCTTTTTATCTAAACGCACTTCAACTGTTGTACGTTCTGCAATAATTTCTACCTCGCCTAAAGATTCAAAATCTTCTTCAAGAGCTATTATTCCAATAGTTTCAGGTTGTCTAATTTTTTTGTCTGGAATAGTGATTGTTTTAAAGGCGATGTACTCTATAGTTACATCATACATTCCTGTTAATACAGGAATGCTAAAATTTCCTTTTTGATCGGTAATACCACCTGTAACTATTTTGTTTTGACGTTTACTAAAGAAAGCTATGGTAGCGTATTCTAAAGGCTGTTTAGTTGCCTTGTCTATTACTGTTCCTGTTATTAAGACTTCTTTTCGTTCTGGTCTTTGAGCTATTAGGGTGTAAGAAAATAAGCTAAGAAGAATAAAAGAAATTAAGTATTTCCGCATGGAGTTGATTTTAGAATTTTTTGACGGTAAAATTAAGTGGAGGTTTAATCTTTAACCGTTAAATGTTTGTTAAACTAAATATGTGATGTTTGGAATGCTTTGGTTATAAATATTACTCAAAATTTAAACCTTAGATATAGATTTGTTATCTATAATTATTTATGATGAAGGAAGCTCAATTGAAAACAACAGTAAATTATACTAGTAACAGTGTTTAAAAGCGAATGTATAACCTAAAATAGGTTTAGGTCTTTTAGGTTATACAAAAGAAATAAAAGTATTTTTTTTGATTAAATAATGTTTAATATCAATTCTGGAGGTCTACCAATAACGGCTTTATTTCCATTTATAATTATTGGACGTTCTATAAGCTTAGGGTTTTCAACCATTGCAGTTATAACTTGAGCATCGCTTAAATTTTTATTTTTGAAATTAGTTTTCCAAATAGCTTCATTTTTTCTAACTAAGTCTATGGGACTAATACCAAGAAGTTTAATTATATCTGTTAATTCCTCTTTATTAAGAGTATTATCAAGATATTTAACGACTTCAAATTCTTTTCCAGATTCTTCGAGGATTTCAAGTCCGCAGCGTGATTTGCTACATCTATTGTTGTGATATATTTTAATCATTATAAGTTTATATTATAATTTTTCAATTGATCAATAAGTGCTTCAGGAGATTTAAAATGAATACCATTTATGCCTAGATTATTAGCAGCTTCTATATTTCTTAAATTATCATCAATAAAAATAGCATTCTCAGCAGTAATATTGAATCTGTCTAGGGTGATATTGTATATGTCATCAAAAGGTTTTCTAGTTTTTTCTTCACCAGAAACTACAATACCTTCAAACCAATGTAAAAAATCAAACCTATTTAAAGCAATAGGGAAGGTTTCTGCACTCCAGTTTGTTAAGGCTACGACTTTATAATTTTCATGTTTAATAAATGTCTCTAAAATTTTAACAGTACCTTCTATAGCACCTCCAAGCATTTCTACCCATCTACCATAAAACATTCTTATCAACTTTTCGTACTCAGGAAAAAGCGCTATTCTATCTTCAGTAGCTTGAGCCATGGAATATCCTGCATCTTGATTTTCATTCCAATCGCTAGTGCAAACATAATCAAAAAACCACTGCATTTTTTCTCGATCTCCATTGAATTCATTTAGAAAAACGTATTCTGGATTCCAATCGATAAGTACACCTCCAAGGTCAAATATTATAGTATCTATTTTATTCATAATTGGTTGTCGTCTTCTACTTTTTGTCCCATCATCATTAAATAAGATTTTAAGAATTCGTCTATATTTCCATCCATTACAGAATCAACATTACCAGTTTCATGGGTGGTTCTTACATCTTTAACAAGCTTGTATGGGTGCATTACGTAATTACGGATTTGACTTCCCCATTCAATTTTCATTTTGCCAGCTTCAATATCTTCTCGTTGCGCTAATTGTTTTTGAAGTTCAATTTCATATAATTGAGATTTAAGCATTTGCATAGCTCTAGATCTATTGTCGTGTTGAGAACGTGTTTCTGAACATGAAATTTGAATCCCTGTTGGTTTATGGGTTAATTGAACTTTAGTTTCAACCTTATTTACATTTTGACCACCAGCTCCACTAGAACGAGCTGTAGTAATTTCAATATCTGCAGGGTTAATTTCAATTTCTATAGTATCATCAACAAGTGGGTATACATAAACAGAAGCAAAACTAGTATGGCGTTTAGCATTACTATCAAAAGGCGATATTCTCACCAATCGGTGTACGCCGTTTTCTCCTTTTAACCAGCCAAAAGCAAAGTCACCTTCAATTTCTAGAGTAACAGTTTTTATACCAGCAACATCACCTTCTTGAAAGTTAAGTTCTTTAACTTTAAAGCCACTTTTTTCAGCATACATTAAGTACATACGCATAAGCATACTTGCCCAATCGCAAGACTCAGTACCACCAGCACCTGCAGTAATTTGTAGTACAGCACTAAGACCATCACCTTCTTCAGATAACATGTTTCTAAACTCGATATCTTCAAGTAGAGTAGCTGTGTTATTATACTGTTCTTGAACTTCTTCTGCTGTAGATTCTCCTTCTTTATGAAACTCATAAAGTATGTCTAAATCTTCAATAAGTGTTTTTGCAGTATTATAATCTTTTACCCATTTTTTCTTTACTCGTAGCGTTTTCATAATCGCTTCTGCAGCTTTTGGATCGTTCCAAAAATTAGGGTCGAAGGTTTGTTCTTCTTCGTTGTGTATTTCTATAAGTTTGGCATCTATGTCAAAGATAGTGCCTTAGTTTGTCAAGGCGGGTATTAAGATCTTTAATTTGATCGGATGTTATCATAAATTTGATTTTATTTTGAACAAAAATAGGGTTAATTATTATTACTAGGAATATGATAAATGTATTTATATGTGAAAATTAAGAATGACATCGAATTTATTTATTAATTTAACTTGATAATGCTAATTTTAATATTGAACTGATTTTGACTTTTTCTATTTCCTAAAAAATAACTATAATTTTATGAAATTGAGTGTTTTAATTCCTATGTATAATGCCAATCTTTATATTGCTAACTGTCTTGAAAGTCTAATAAATCAAGATTTATCCAAAAAAGATTATGAAATAATAATTATGGATGATGGCTCTAAAGATAATTGTAAAGACATTGTTAAAGATTATTTAGAAAAACATGAGCATATTTCTTTGTATGTTGAGCGTAATGTTGGATCGGACTCAACAAGAAATAAGCTATTAAAGTTAGCTAAGGGTGATTATGTTTATTTTTTGGATGCCGATGATTATCTTGTTTACAACTCATTAGGTGGAATATTAGAATATGCTTCAAAAAACGATTTAGACTTGATAGGGTTTGATACTTTAGAAACTTCAAATTTAAAAGCGTTTAAATTAAAGAAAGGTGATGCTGTTAATAATCAAACACTAACAATGAGGGGGCTAGATTATATTAAAGAAAACAAGCATTTACGACATGAAGTTTGGTGGTATTTTGTAAAAAGAAAATTATTAATTAATAATAATATAAGTTTTGATGAAAGTGGGAATAATGCTGATGTTATTTTTACATTAAAAGCACTATTAAAGTCAAGTAGAATGGCTTATAAGTCAATACAGATACATAGGTATGTGCAAACTACAACCTCGGTGATGCGTGATAAAAGCGTTGAAAAAAAGAGAAAACTAATAGATTCTATGTATTTAATGATACTTAGTTATAGTCGTTTAATTAATACTATTGAAAATGAGGGTATTAAAGATCGGGAGATTATTATTAGTAATTTAAAATATAGAAGAGATGTGTTTACTTTTTTTAATATTATAAACATGATAAGAGAAAAGTATAGAAAAAAAGATGTTAGTGAAAGACTAAGTGAATTTATAGATGTTAAAGCTTACCCTATAAATTATTTTACATTAGAAGAATATAATACATTGAAATTTAGGTTTTTAAATAGGCTTGTAAATAATAAACCAGTTTTATTAAACTTGATTGCTTTGAGAAATAAATTTTAGCATAATTTATTCCTGTTTATAAAATCAAGGAAGTCTTATTAATTGTTTTTTATAAAGAAGCCTGATTGGGTAAAGTAATACATAAAAAAGCCATCTATTATTAAATATGATAGCAGATATTTTTACTTTATAATGAGAATAGACTTCTGCTATTGATTTTCTTTTAAAAGGATACGCGTTTATCTTGTTAAGGTTATTTAATATTTTATTAATATTTTTAATTGAAATATCCGAGCGTATTAATTTATAAAACATAAAATAAGTATTTAGGGAAGAGGTATATTTTATGTTCTCTATAATTTTTAGATATTCTGAGTCTTTTATTTCTAAAACATCATTAGTAAGGTTGTTTAATCTATGTACTAAGCTAACGTAACCGGCTATTAACTTCCTTAAATGTGGTTGCGATTCATTATTCATTATAGAATTAGGGTTTTTAACATACCTATGTACGTCAATTGGTAAAAATGCAAATCGTTTAGCATTCATTAATATTCTAAAAGTAAAAATAACGTCTTCTAAAAATTTGCCTTCTTCAAATTGAAATCCAGTTTTTTGTAAATATTCATTTTTTATAATATACCACCAGGCCTCATACCTATGTTGCTTGTTATTAAGCATAAAATCCACTCCTTTTGTTACGGTAACTTTAGGAATGTTTTTGGTTGAAGATGAAAATAAATTTAATTTTTCGGTTTCGTTTGTTTTAAAACCTAAAAGATCTAAATTGAACTTGATTAAATGATCTAACACGATATTTAAAGTGTTATAAGCAAGATAATCGTCAGAATCAATAAAATAAATATAATCACCCTTAGCTAGTTTCATACCTTTATTTCTAACAGCTCCAAGTCCTTTATTTTGTTGGCTATATATAGTTACATTCTTGTAAGGTTTTTTAAATTCTTCAATTAGTTTTATGCTATTATCTGTAGATCCATCATTTATTACAATTATTTCATAATCGGCTTGATTTAAACTTTGATTAATCAAGCTATTTAGACATCTGCCTATATGTTCTTCTGCATTATAACAGGGGACAACAATGCTTAACTTCATAGTACATTTAATTTATTTATAACTAAGCTAATACTATTAATTATTTGGTAGCATAATTAATAGTTTAAAACCTAAATTAATCTTTGTAAAGTAAGGTTTTTCTTGTTTTATTTTTTAAATTGCTGAAAAATAAATGATTATGGTTAAAAAAAATGATTTACTTTTTTTAGATGAACCCTATAAAATTAATCGAAAATTAGCTAAAATTATTTTCATTTCACCAATAATAATAACTGCTTTTATTATTTTTATATTTATTATTCCTTCAACAAGAAGTTTTGGTTTTTGGTTGCTTGATGAAAATAACCCTATAGAAATATTAACTTTTTTAGTTTTTTTTATAGGAGGTATTTATGGTGTTGTTAAAGCAATTAAATTCTCGAAAGTATTAGGGATTGGACCAACATTATTTTATCTTATATTTTCATTTTTTTTAATTCTCATAGCTATGGAAGAGATTGCGTGGGGACAATGGTTTTTTCATTTTGAAACTCCAAAAGATTGGCAAGATATAAACGTTCAAGGTGAAACAACGCTTCATAATATCTCGGCAATACAAGGGCAAAATGATACGCTTCGTTTTATTTTTGGTATGGGAGGCCTAACAGGAATACTATTTAGATATTATAAAGTATTACCCCAAATAAATGTACATTTTGTTTTGTTTTCATGGTTTTTAATAATTGCATGTTACGCTGCATTAGATATAATAACAGATAATATAGTTATAGATTCAGGAGTTTTACATGCCATTTATGCTATAACAGAGGTTATTGAATTATTAATTGCAGGAAGTGCATTTTTATATTTATTATTGAATTTTAGAGTCTTGAAAATGAACCCCAGTAATAATTAAAATTAGTTTTAGAGCTTTCAATTACTATTAAATGGAAAAAATATTTAATCTTATTTATTCAAGTAATCAGTATAAAATAACTAGGAAAAGTACCAAAGTTATTTTTATAGCTCCATTTGTTTTAATTTTTGTTGTTGCAGGTATTTTATTAGTCCCTTTAACAAGAAGTTATGGGTTTTGGTTATTAGAAGAAAATGGTCCAGTAGAAATGTTGACTTTTATTATTAGTATGATTGGAGGCGTTTATGGTATATTTTTTATTCTGAAAAATCACAAAATTTTAGGAGTAGGAGCGATAATTTTTTATAGCATATTTTCATTTTTTTTAATTCTTATAGCCATGGAAGAAATTGCTTGGGGGCAGTGGTTTTTCCATTTTGAAACCCCGGAAAATTGGGCGAAAATTAATGTACAAGGGGAAACAACATTGCATAATTTAAAAGGAATTCAAGGAGAGAATGGTTATCTCCGATTTGGATTTGGTTTAGGAGGTTTCTTTGGTGTGCTTTTAAAGTATTTTAATAGGTTAAACAAAATAAACGCTCCTTTTTGTTTAATCTCTTGGTTTATAATATTTATGCTTTGGACGAAACTCGATGTTTTGACAGATAGATTGACTTTAGATTCTGGAGTACTAAATGCGTCATACGAAATGACAGAACTCATAGAATTACTTATTGTAGGAAGCGCTTTTTTATATTTATTGTTAAATTTTAGAATGCTAAAATTTAATAAATAAGAATAAATGATTTGATTAAATAAAACAATTACTATGAAAAAGATATTTACAGTAGATTTTTTTTATGAAAAATATGGAATAACCAAGAACACGGTTAAAATTATAGTTATCACTCCAGTAGTAATAACTGCTTTAATGATGGTAGTTTTATTAATTCCTTCTACAAGTAAAATGGGTTTTTGGTTATTAGATGAGAATAAACCTATTGAAATACTTACATTTATTGTATTTATCCTCGCAGGGTTTTATGGATTAAACCTTAGTATTAAGCTTTTTAAGTTTAAGAAACTTTTCCCAGCGTTGTTATATTTTATATTTTCTTTTTGTTTAATTTTTCTAGCTATGGAAGAAATTGCATGGGGACAATGGTTTTTTCATTTTGAAACACCAGATTCATGGAAAGAAATTAACCTTCGTAATGAGACTACAATTCATAATATCGATGGAATTCAAGGGAATACAGAAATTCTTCGATTAATTTATGGGGTAAGTGGGTTAATTGGAATTTGGTTTTATCGTTTTTATAAATTTAAAGATGTTTATGTACCAATAATCCTTTTACCATGGTTTATAGTTATTATTTTTCATGGGAGTATAGATTTTTATGCAGATATTGTTAGCGTAGGGAATAGAGCAGATTTAATTTTACAAGAATCATCAGAACTCATCGAATTATTAATAGCGATAAGCTCTTTTATATATTTATGGTTAAACAGTAAAATGTTGAAAAAGGATGTTTTTATACCAATTGTAAATTAAAATTTTTGTCCAATAAATTAAAAACATAAGCTAATATAATACTCATAACTATCATTTCTCCTCCATCTTCAAATAGCCCTAACTTATTATTATCATTAAAAAATACATGCAAAATGTCTATAAAAACACCAAAGAAAGCTAAAAGTAGGATAAATATAGAAAGATGTTGAAAAACCTTTTTTATGGTTTTATTAGATTTTAAGTATCCTAAAACAAGAAAAAACGTAAAACTTATACCCACGGAAAAGGAGACTATTAGTTCCCCAAAATCTACAGAACGTATTCCTAAACCCGACTGTATTTCAAAATAATTGGATAAATATTCGCCAATGTTTTCATGTAAACTTAAAGAATCATCAAATAATAAATACAAAAATAATAAGGACCATATTACATACGGGAATATTTTTTTTTTCACAGCTATAAATATAAGAATAAGAAATATCCATAATTCTTTTATATACTGAAAAACTTCAGAGTAACTATTATCGTCTTCAATAAAATACAGATTATTTCTTTCAATCACGCCATACATATTCATGCAGTGAAGTATTATAAAAGCAAAATCAACAATAATTAATAAAAAAAGAAGATATAGACTAGTTTTATGAAAACTGAATAAATCAAGAATATAATTTTTAAACCTATTAACTAACATATAGTTTGTTATATTGAGTTATAAGAAAATTATTACTCAACTAAAATAACAATCTAGATTGATTTAAATCTATTTATCGGATAATAAACATTATAAATCGATAATATTGAGAAATAATTTGGTGTAATATTTTTTTTACACAATATTTGTAGTATATTTTTTTATAGGGAAAGGCTTTTTATCATATTTTAAGGTAAGCTTGACTAGGTTTTTGTTCGTCTTATGATAAGTAATATGTTTTTTAAAATTTAATACATCTATATTGAGGTTAAGTATTATAGTTCCGGTTTTTAACGTAGAAAAATATATTTCAGGATGTATAGATAGCCTTATAAATCAAAATTTAGGAACTCATAATTATGAAATTTTAATAATAAATGATGGCTCTAAAGATAATAGCATTTCTATAGCCAATAGCTATGCTAAAAAGTATAAGAATGTTTTAGTTTATAGTCAAGAAAATCAAGGTGTTGGTGCAGCAAGAAATAAAGGTGTGAAACTAGCAAAAGGTGATTATATTTATTTTATAGATCCAGATGATTATTTAGCTTCAAATGTTTTGAAAACCATATTGGACTGTGCAGATTGGCATAAGGTGGATATTGTAACATTTATGTCTTGTAAAACAACATTTTTTAATATAAATAATTCAAATACAGACAATACCTCTTCTTTAAAAGCAAAAATATCAAAAAACGGTATTGAATACATTGCAGATAGAGGATTTAAAAATGAAGTTTGGTGGTACATTATTAATAGAGAATTTTTAGTTACATCTGGAGTTTGCTTTATTCACGGGAGGTGGATGGAAGACGCTATTTTTACAGTTTCATTATTAATAGAAGCTGGTAAAGTTGCTTATTTACCATTGGATGCACATAGACATGTAAAAGTAGAAGGCTCTGCAATGACAAGTAAAGAGCCAGAACATTATTTAAAAGTTATTTACGATAATGAAAATGCAGCAGTAGAATATGCAAAACTTATTGAAAGAATAAAAGAAGACACTCCACAGTCAAAAAAATGCATAACTAGGTTGAAAGCTAGACAACAATCATTTGTTTTTTTTATGATGATAAGAATAATGAAGTCTGTTATCAAGTTAAAAAACGTGAAATTAATTTTAAAAAATCTAACTAAAATAGGAGCATATCCATTGAATTCATTTATTGGTAATGATTATAATGGAATTGTATATAGGCTTATAACCAAGGTATTAAATATTAAACGTGCATATTTTATACTATTTATTATATGCAACCCATTTTTAAGATTTAAAAAATAATCTAAATAAAGAAAATTTTGAATGAGTAACATTTTAATTACATCGGGAGGAAGAAGGGTTTCTTTAGTTAGGGCTTTTAAAAAGGAGTTGAAGAAAATTTTCAAGGAAGGTAAAGTAATTGTTGTTGATGCTTCGCTGGAATTATCTGCAGCTGCTCAAATAGCAGATAATGCATTTAAGGTCTGTAAGGTAACAGATAAAGATTATTTAGATCAGTTAATAAAAATATGTATAGAAAATAATGTAAAGCTTATTGTACCAACAATAGATACAGAGCTAAACATTCTTTCTAGAAAAGTGAATGAGTTTAACAAATTAGGGATACAAATAATAATATCAAACAGAAATATAATTAGGGCATGCGAAAATAAGATGAAATCTAAAAAAGTATTTAAAAAGATGCATCTTAATACGCCTAAGTTATACTCTAAAGATAATTTTAAATTACCAATATTTGTTAAGCCAGTAAATGGTAGTGGCAGTAATGATAATTATGTGTTAAAGAAAGCTTCACAAATTTCGAATTATCATTTAAACAATATTAAATTACTGTTTTTTAGATATATAGATAAGAACCATCATGACGAGTATACATGTGATGCGTATTATGATAAATCAGGCTCTTTAAAATGTATAATACCTAGAAAACGAATAGAAATAAGAGCAGGAGAGGTTAGTAAAGGAATAACTAAAAAAAACAAATTAGTAGACTTTTTTAAGAATAATGCTTCTCGTTATGAAGGTATGAGAGGGTGTATTACAATTCAATGTTTTATGCATAGAAAAACAGATAGAATTATTGGAATAGAAATAAACCCAAGGTTTGGAGGAGGGTTTCCTTTATCATATTTAGCAGGAGGTAATTATCCTAAATGGATTATCCAAGAATACCTGTTAGGAGAAGAAATACCATATTATGATGATTGGGAAAATAATTTATTAATGCTACGTTACGACGATGAAATTTTAGTTCATGACTACAGAGACTAATAAAGTTGTTATTTTCGATTTAGATGATACATTATATAATGAAGTTGATTTTTTAAAATCAGCTTTTAAAGACATTTCTTTTAAGCTTTCAGCTCAGATCCATGGAGATCAAACGGCTATTTATAATGATATGCTAGATTTTTATATAGCTAGAAAAAATGTTTTTAAACTTATAATTGAAAAATATCATTGTCCATTTAGTGTTGACCAATTATTAAATTTATATAGAACTCATAAACCTGAGTTGTTTTTAAAACCAGAGAATACACAAGTTTTAGATTATTTAAAAAAGAATAAGGTTTCTCTAGGACTTTTAACAGATGGTAGAAGCATTGAGCAAAGAAACAAAATAAAAGCAATGAAACTCGATGTTTATTTTTCTGAAATTATAATTTCAGAAGAGTTTGGTAGTGAAAAACCAAATATTGAAAATTATAAATATTTTGAAAAAACCTTTAAAGAAGGTAAATATTTTTATATTGGAGATAATTTAAAAAAAGATTTTATTACACCAAATAAACTAGGATGGACGACAGTTTGTTTGCTAAATAAAGGTTTGAATATTCATTCACAAAATTTCAATATACCATTTGAATATCTGCCAAACCATAAAATAAATAGTCTAAAAGAAATTATGAATATAATTCAATTATAATATTCATAAATAAAAATGTTTAATTAGAAATGATAATAGACCTTAGGAGCGATACCGTAACAAAGCCAACTAAAGCTATGCTGGAAGTTATGATGCAAGCTAATGTGGGAGACGATGTATTTAGAGAAGATCCAACTGTTAATGAATTAGAGTCGCGTATTGCAACTATGTTTGATAAGGATAGTGCGTTGTTTTTTCCAAGTGGTACAATGGCTAACCAAACCGCTTTAAAATTACATACAAACCCTGGAGATCAAGTTATTTGCGATAAATATGCTCATATTTATAATTACGAATCTGGAGGAGCGTCTTTTAATAGTGGTATATCATGTAAGCTGATTGATGGTAATAGAGGTATGTTTAAAGCCGATCAAGTATTAGAAGCTATAAACCCTGACGCTTATTATTATAGTAAAACGAGTTTAGTTGAAATTGAAAACACGACTAATAAAGGAGGTGGTGCTTGTTGGGATTTTAATGAAATTCTAAAAATAAAAAATGTTTGTGATACTAATAAACTGGGGTTTCATTTAGATGGTGCAAGACTATGGAATACTCTAGTAGCTAAGCAAGAAACAACAAAACAATACGGGGAAGTTTTTGACACTATTTCTGTTTGTTTAAGTAAAAGTTTAGGATGTCCTATAGGGTCTGTATTAGTTGGTAATACTCAAATAATGGAAAACGCGATTAGAATTAGAAAAATATTTGGTGGTAATATGCGTCAAGCTGGGTATTTGGCAGCAGCTGGATTATATGCTTTAGATAATCATGTTGAAAGATTAAAAGAGGATCATAAAAAAGCTAAAGAAATAGGCAACGTGTTAGCTAAATTAGCAATAGTTAAAAACGTAGAGCTTATTGAGACTAATATTGTAATTTTCGAATTAAATAATGATGTTAGTGAAACCCATTTTGTACAAAATCTAGCAAATAAAAATATTTATATTATTAGTATGGGTGGTGGTAAATTGAGAATGGTTACACACTTAGATTATACAGATACTATGCATGAAAGATTATTATATACACTCTTAAAAATTTAAAAACTTAACCTATCAGTACTTAGTATCTATAAATCTAAAATTTAATTATTTAAACATATCCATTCCTGGAATATTCGGCATACCTTCTTTTGCAACAGCAGCTAATTCAGCTTCATTTACACTTGTAGCTTTTTCAATAGCTTTATTAAGTGTTAAAATAAGGTAATCTTCAAGTTGCTCTTTATCTTTAAGCAATTCATCATCAATTTCTATAGACTTTATAGTTCTATTAGCAGTTAAAGAGATTTTAAGTTTATTATCATTACTAGACTCATCAATTAAAACAGTATTTAAACGTACTTTAGTCTCTTCAACTTTCTTTTGGGTATCTTTTAGTTTACCCATCATATTCATCATATCTCCAAACATATTTTTGTATTTTATTTAATACAAAATTATTAAAATAATAAGGTTATTTACAATAATGAATTATATAAAATGAAAAATCAAGCTATTATTTTGATGCTAAGTATTATTTTTGCTTATTCCTGTAAAAAAAATCAACAGATGATAGAAAAAATAGAGCTTTCTAAGTTTCCAGTAGTAAATAAAATATATAAGAAGCTTAGTATTCATGATGATGATAGAATTGATAATTATTATTGGTTGAATGATAGAGAGAACCCTGATGTTATTGATTATTTAAATGCTGAAAATGATTATACAAAAGGAGTAATGCAGCATACCGAAGCTTTTCAGAAAAATCTATTTGAAGAAATGAAAGGCAGAATAAAAGAAGAAGACAATACCGTACCTTATAAACTTAATGGCTATTGGTATATAACACGTTATGAAAAAGGTAGCGATTACCCTGTTTATGTGCGTAAAAAGGAATCTTTAGAAGCGCCAGAAGAAGTTATGTTCGATTGCAATGAAATGGCAAAAGAACATTCTTATTTCAATTTAGGTGGCATTGCTATAAGTCCAGATAATACTTTGGCGGTCTTTTCTACAGATACTGTTGGTAGACGTCAATATACAATTCAAGTAAAGAATTTAATTACTGGTGAAATCTATTCAGATAAAATATTAAATACCACAGGAAGTGCTACATGGGCAAATGATAATAAAACCATGTTTTATTCAATGAAAGATGAAGTCACTTTACGATCTCATAAAATTTTTAAGCATAAGTTACATTCAGATACAATCAAAGATATTGAGGTTTTTCATGAAGCAGACGAAACCTTTAATGCTTTTGTTTACAAAACAAAATCTAAAAAGTATATTGTAATTGGATCTTCTAGTACATTATCATCAGAATATAGATTTATAAGTGCAGATGCTCCCGATAATGATTTTAAAATTTTTCAAGAACGAGAAAAAGATTTAGAATACAGCATAGCACATTATAAAGATGCCTTTTACATTATAACAAATTTAGATGGCGCAACTAATTTTAAGTTACTTAAGACAAACGAGAATAATACAGGGAAAAAATATTGGGAAACTGTTTTACCACACAGAAAAGAAGTGTTGCTTGAAGATATTGAAATTTTTAAAGATTATTTGGTTGTTAATGAGCGAGAAAATGGGCTTAATAAATTACGTGTAATGAGTTGGAATGGTGAAGAAGACTATTATTTACCTTTTAATTCTGAAACATATACAGCTTATATAGGTAATAATCCAGATTTCGATAGTCAAGTAATGCGATATGGTTATAATTCATTAACATCTCCAAGTTCTGTAATTGATTATAATTTTAAGACCAAACAAAAAGAGATAAAGAAAGAACAAGAAGTTTTAGGAGGTAATTTTAGCAAAGAAAATTATGAATCTAAACGTGTTTGGGCAACAGTAAGAGATGGCGTAAAAGTACCTATATCTTTAGTTTATAAAAAAGGAATAAAATTAGATGGAACCAATCCTTTATTGCAGTATGCTTATGGTTCTTATGGATCTACTACAGATCCATCATTTTCAAGTATTCGTTTAAGTTTATTAGATAGGGGATTTATTTATGCTATTGCACATATTAGAGGAGGAGAATATTTAGGTCGAAATTGGTATGAAAATGGTAAACTATTAACAAAACTTAATACATTTCACGATTTTATTGATTGTTCAAAGTATTTAATAGCGCAAAATTATACATCAAATAAACATTTGTATGCTTATGGAGGTTCTGCAGGAGGTTTGTTAATGGGAGCTGTTATTAATATGAATCCAGAATTATACCACGGAGTCTTAGCAGCAGTTCCTTTTGTAGATGTAGTAACAACCATGTTAGATGATACCATTCCTTTAACAACAGGAGAGTATGATGAGTGGGGAAATCCTAATGATCCAGAATATTATAATTATATGAAGTCGTATTCGCCATACGATAATGTAGAGGCTAAAGAATATCCAAACATGTTGGTAACAACAGGATTGCATGATTCTCAAGTACAATATTGGGAGCCAGCTAAGTGGGTAGCAAAATTGAGAGAATTAAAAACAGATTCAAATAAATTGTTATTACATACAGACATGGATTCTGGTCATGGCGGGGCTTCAGGACGTTTTGAAAGTCTAAAAGAAGTAGCTTTAGAATACGCCTTTTTACTAGATTTAGAAGGGATACGTGGATAATAAAAAAAAAAGTTTTACTTTTGTTCGGTTTTAAAACTGAATTTATTTATAAAAATAGCACAGTTTGTAATAAGCTTTTATGAAACACAAAAATCAAGTTTTTGATAATGTATTAGATTTAGTAGGTAATACACCACTTATTAAACTTAATAAAATAGCTTCAGAGTTTAAAGGTAACTTTTATGCAAAAGTAGAATCTTTTAACCCTGGACAATCATCAAAAGATAGAATTGCTTTATATATTATTGAGCAAGCAGAAAAAAAAGGAATTCTTTCTCCAGGAGACACTATTATAGAGACAACTTCAGGTAATACAGGTTTTAGTATTGCTATGGTAAGTATTATTAAGGGTTATGATTGTGTACTTGCAGTAAGCTCAAAATCTTCAGCAGACAAAATAGATATGTTGAAAACGATGGGAGCTAAAGTATACGTTTGTCCTGCACATGTTAGTGCAGATGATCCTAGATCGTATTATCAAGTAGCAAAACGTTTGCATGAAGAGATGAAAGGATCAGTTTATATTAATCAATATTTTAATGAATTAAATATTGATGCTCATTATAAATCTACAGGTCCAGAAATATGGGAGCAAACAGAAGGTAAAATAACACACCTTGTAGCATGTAGTGGTACCGGAGGAACTATTTCAGGAACTGCAAAATATTTAAAAGAACAAAACCCAAATATTAAAGTTATTGGAGTTGATGCATTTGGTTCTGTTATTAAAAAATATCACGAAACTAGAGAGTTTGATAAAAAAGAAATATATCCATACAGAATTGAAGGCTTAGGTAAAAACTTAATACCAGGAGCAACAAATTTTGATGTTATAGATGAATTTGTTAAGGTAACTGATGAGGAAAGTGCTCATACAGCTAGATTAATAGCAAAAACAGAAGGTATGTTTGTAGGATATACGTCTGGTGCAGTAATGCAAGGAATTAAGCAATTAGGTGATGAAGGAAGATTTAAAGAAGGAGATAATGTAGTTGTTATATTTCCAGATCATGGCTCACGTTACATGAGTAAGGTGTATAGTGATAAATGGATGAACGAACAAGGCTTTTTTGATAGTATTAATGAAGCTGCAATTCAAAATATTGAATATATAAAATAGTACATATAATTTTTTTAAATAGAGATAATATTTTACTTATAAAGTAAAATATTATCTCTATTTTTTTGTCAATTAAATTAAAAAAACAGTTAACCAAATTGTTTTTTACTTGTAGAACTAGAATCACGTAAGTATAGTCTTAGTTTTTAATTCAGGATAATTAAAAAAAGGAGAGAATTACATGTTTCATTATAAAGTTTAATTAGTATTTCAAATAATTGAGCAGTAAAAATTATGTTCAAACCATATAAATATTTAATTTTGCAAGAACTAACTAAAAATTAAAGGCTTCTTTAAAATTTCCTTAAACATTTACAATGTTTATGTTTCTCTAAAAAAAGGAATTCCCTATTTATAGTTATGTCTAAATATAATAGCAATAAGATTTATAATAAATGAAAGATTTATTCGAAAAAATTTATAAAGATAAAGGGCCATTAGGAAAATGGGCATCTCAAGCCGAAGGGTATTTTGTATTCCCTAAATTGGAAGGTGAGATTTCTAACCGTATGAAGTTTCAAGGAAAAGATGTTATTACTTGGAGTATTAATGATTACTTGGGCTTAGCAAATCACCCAGAAGTAAGAAAAGTTGATTCTGAAGCTGCGGCGCAATACGGGTCTGCATATCCAATGGGAGCTAGAATGATGTCTGGTCATACAGATTTACATGAAAAACTTCAGAATGAGTTAGCATCTTTTGTTAAAAAAGAAGCTGCTTATCTTTTAAATTTTGGTTACCAAGGTATGGTCTCTACGATAGATGCATTAGTATCTAAAGATGATATTATTGTTTATGATGTTGATGCACATGCCTGTATTATTGATGGTGTACGTTTACATATGGGGAAACGTTTTACGTACAAACATAATGATGTAAATAGTCTAGAAAAGAATCTAGAGAGAGCTACAAAAATGGCAGAACAAACTGGAGGAGGTATTTTAGTTATTTCTGAAGGAGTTTTTGGGATGCGAGGTGAGCAAGGTCGTTTAAAAGAAATAGTAGCGCTTAAGAAAAAATATAATTTTAGATTGTTTGTTGATGACGCACATGGTTTTGGTACATTAGGAGCAACTGGAGCAGGAGCAGGAGAAGAGCAAGGCGTTCAAGATGATATTGATGTGTACTTTGCAACATTTGCAAAATCATTAGCAAGTACAGGAGCATTTATTGCAGGTGATCAAGAAATAATTGATTATTTAAAATATAATTTACGTTCTCAAATGTTTGCAAAATCACTGCAAATGCAATTGGTTGTTGGTGCTCTTAAGCGTTTAGATATGCTTAGAACTATGCCTGAGTTAAAAAATAAGTTATGGGAAAATGTTAACGCATTACAATCTGGCTTAAAGACACGTGGATTCGATATTGGTACAACGCAAAGTTGTGTAACGCCTGTATATCTTAAAGGTAGTATTCCTGAAGCTATGGCGCTGGTTAGAGATTTACGTGAGAACTATGGAATATTTTGTTCTATAGTGGTTTATCCTGTAATCCCTAAAGGACTTATTTTATTAAGACTAATACCAACAGCAACACATACTTTAGAAGATGTAACAGAAACGTTAGATGCTTTTGATGCTATTAGAGATCGACTAGAAAATGGAACATACAAACGTTTATCTGCAGCTGTAATGGCGGCAATGGGTGAGTAGTAGGTTTTAAATGAAATAAAAAAAATCCGATTCAATTAAGAATCGGATTTTTTTTATGCAATATTTTTTCTGTACGTTTTTCTACGTTTGTAAACTACTGGATTAAAATGTTTCCATATTTGATGTATAGCCGTGTTATCTTCTAACTCTGGAGTTCTAAAACAGGTTTCTATACCTTTTTCTTTAAAAATATTATAATACTCATTAAAAATAACAGCATGAACACCTTTGTTTTGGTAATCAGGATGAATACCTATTAAATAGAATACAACATCTTTACTGTTCTTTTTTGCATGCAAAATATGCCTGAAACCTAATGGGAATAATTTACCATTCATTTTTTGCAATGCTTTAGAAAAAGCAGGCATAACAATGGCGAATCCAACTAATTCATCATCTTTATCTACAACAAACTTTATGTATTCAGGATTTACAAAACTTATGAATTTCTTTTTAAAATATTCTTTCTGAACATCGTTAATAGCTACAAAAGAAGCTAGTGAAGCATAGCTTTCATTAAATAGATCGAACATTTTATCAGCATAAAGCATAACCTCTTCAGTTTTAGTAAACTTCAAGGCCTTAAGTTGATAACGTCTTTTAATGAGTTCTTGAGCTTTAAAAAAAGTTTCTGGTTTAACATTTTTAAAAGGAAATTTACTCTCAGAATACGCTTTTTCTACTTGAAAATTAGCAGCTTCGTAGTGTTTGATATAATATGGGTGGTTGTACCAAGTTACCATTGGAGAAATGGAATCAAAGCCTTCTGTCATAACACCTACTTTGTCTAAATTGGAAAAACCTACAGGGCCTTCAGTATATTCTAAGTTATAAGATTTTCCTATTTTTTCTACTTCGTTTAAAAGAGCTTTAGATACTTCTATGTCATCAATAAAATCAAACCAACCAAAGCGCATCTTTTTTTGGTTTTGTTCTTTTACTTCAAGCCAATTTATTATTGCTGCAATTCGCCCTACTATTTCGTTGTTTTTATAGGCTAAAAATAATCTAGCATCTGCATCGTTAAATACAGGATTTTCTTTTTTGCTAAAAGTTTTAATTTCTTGACTAATAATAGGAGGTACCCATTGTTCTGAGTCTTTGTAAAGCTTGAAAGGGAATTTTATAAACGCTTTTAAGTCTTTTTTTGTATGTACTTCTTTTAATGTTATCATATTACATTGATACGTCTTTGATTGTTAGTTATTCATCAAAATCTATATCGTCTTTTTTTCTTTTTTTAATAGGTTCGTCAGTATCGTCTTCATTTTTATCTTTCTTACCTTTACGTCTAGATCTTTTTTTGCCTTCTTCTTTGGCATCATCACTATTATCAATATCCTTATTTTTAGGCTTTTTGTCTTTATGGAAATCTAATCTATAAGATGCTCCAAAATTCACACTAAAAACTGAAGGTGTATCTTTTGTATTAAAGGTTAATGCTGTATCTAATTGAAAATTTTTATTCCATAAATAAGCACCTCCAAATCTAAAAAGGTTATCAGCATAAAAGTCACTTTTAATGCCTTGAGCTTCACCAAATATAACCCAGTTGGGGTTGAGGGAATGGGTTAAGGTTAATATGTACTGAAAATCAGATTGATCACTACCTATTCTATCTTTTATTAAATTTATTACAAAAACCCAGCCTCCAGAGAAGTTGTTTTGAGTGGCAATCATAATTTTTGGACTAATACCTTTTACTGTAGGGGCTGTGTATGGATTTGTTTTTGAATCAAAATTAACACCTAAGTAAGCTGAAACAGCAGGAATTAAATGTTTCCATTTAAAGCTGTGGTTTGCTTTCCAACTATACAAATCTGGCTTCTCTTCATCAGCTTTTTTGTAAGGGTCGTAAATTAAGTATTTACCGCCTAAAGTTATGAATTTAAAGTTAGATCGCTTTTCATCTACTGTAAAATCTGAAGCAAAGGTTTTAGTATCATTTTGATAAGATCCTTCAATATTTAATTCTAACTCTTCAAATAATAAACCATAGCGAGCAGCAAAATCAATACCAAACCCAGAAACTTTATAAGCAGCAGCAGGAGTTCTTTCTTCTTTTACAATGTATGGTCCAACTTCAAGTTGAGCAACATTGGTACCAACAGAAAAAGCACTACGTGAAACACCAGGTCTGTTAGAATTTATAACGTCTGTGTATTGGCTATAACTTTTAAAACTTATAATGCATAGCAAAAAAAATAGGATAGATTTAAATGGACTCATAATCATGTGTTTACTTATGCTTTCAGTAATTATTTATTAAAAGCAGTTCAAATATAGATATTTTATACTTTTTTTATCATTATTGAACGTTTTTTAAGTGTTTAGAATTGTATTTTTGTTTAAAAATATAGTTATGTTACATTTTGCATCTGCTACTGGTTTGGTTAAGATGATACTTATTATTTTACTAATTTACTTTGGCATAAAAATTATTGCACGTTTATTTGCGCCTTTTCTTATTAAATATGTTGCTAAAAAAGCAGAACAACGTTTTGGAGGGCAATTTCAAGGGAGACCACAACAAAATACCCCAAAAAAAGAAGGAGAGGTAACCATTGATAAAGTTCCAAACACTAAAACTTCAAGTAAAAATGTTGGTGACTATGTTGATTTCGAAGAGATTGATTAGTTTTTGTTTAATTGTCATTAAATGAAAACTTAAAAAGAACATATACAATCAAGTTTTGTAAGCTTATGCTTATTTTCAATATTAATTCTCTTGCTTTCAAAAATTATAACTATTTTTCGAAATCATTATTTTACGACCATAATTTATGCAATTTTCAATAAAAAAACTACTACCTCATTTACTGATTTTAATAGGGTTTATAATACTTTCTTTGGTGTATTTTAATCCTGTATTGAAAGGAGAAGTGATATATCAAAGTGATATTGTTCAATATGTTGGAATGAGTAAGCAGCAAAAAGATTTTAAAGCAGCTACAGGAGAAGAAACTTATTGGACTAATAGTGCTTTTGGTGGGATGCCAACGTATCAATTGGGAGCAAAATATCCACATAATTATATTAAAAAGTTAGATTTAGCACTTCGTTTTTTGCCACGACCAGCAGATTATCTGTTTTTATATTTACTTGGTTTCTATGTGCTTTTATTAATTTTAAAAGTAGATTTTAAGCTTGCGGCTTTGGGAGCTATAGCTTTTGGTTTTTCAACCTATTTGATTATTATTCTAGGAGTTGGGCATAATAGTAAAGCACATGCTATAGCCTACATGCCATTAGTTGTAAGTGGTGTTTTGCTTGTTTTTCAAAAAAAATACATTTCAGGTTTTTTATTGACTACAATTGCTATGGGGTTAGAGCTTGTAGCGAACCATTTTCAAATGACTTATTATTTAATGTTTTTAGTCATTATTTTAGGAGTGGTGTATTTGATTGATGCGTATAAAAAGAAAATTTTGACGCATTATTTTAAGTCGGTTGGCATTATGGCCGCAGCAGTAATTCTTTCAATAGCGTTGAATGCAACAAATGTATTGGCTACTAGTGAGTATGTAAAAGAAAGTAAGCGTGGTAAAAGTGAGCTAACAATAAACCTAGACGGTTCTCCGAAAGAAGCATTATCTGGTTTAAGTAGAGATTATATTACACAATATAGCTATGGACTTGCTGAAACGTTTAATTTATTTATTCCGCGTTTTTTTGGAGGAGGAAATGGAGAAGATGTTGGCAAAGATTCGGCGACTTATGAAGCTTTTAGAAAATTAGGTATGTCAACGGTACAAGCAGCAGAGCAATCTAAGCATGCTCCAATGTATTGGGGAGATCAGCCTATTGTAGAAGCTCCAGCTTATGTAGGGGCAGTGGTGGTGTTTTTATTTGTATTTGCTTTATTTTTAGTAAAAGGAAGGTTAAAATGGTGGCTTGTTGGAGGTACTGTGTTTTCTCTATTGTTATCTTATGGGAAAAATTTAGGATTTCTAACTGACTTTTTTATTGATTATGTGCCGCTTTATAATAAATTTAGAGCAGTAAGCTCTATTCAGGTTATTTTAGAACTATGCGTACCTGCTATGGCTATTTTTAGTTTAGTTCGATTGTTTAATGATTTTGAAAAAGAAGAAGATAAATTAAAGGCTTTAAAATATACTACAATTATAACTGGTGGACTTGCTGTTGTTTTTTTACTGTTTAAATCTACTTTTTTTGATTTTGTAGGTGTAAATGATGGGATGTATAGACAAAATTTAGGACCAGATTTTGTTGATGCAATTAGACAAGATAGAGAAGCAATTTTTACTCAAGATGCTTTAAGGACATTGTTGTTTGTATTGTTGTCTGCTGGTATTGTTTTTATGTTTTTAAAAAATAAACTTAAAGAAAAGTGGGTAATAATTGCTTTTTGCATACTTATTCTTTTTGATTTAGTTGGTGTTGATAGGCGTTATGTTAATAATGATGATTTTGTTTCTAGGGTTAAAATGTATAAACCGTTTCAGGCAAATGCAGTCGATAAAGAAATTTTAAAAGACAAAGACCATTTCAGGGTTTTTGATTTAGTTTCAGGGCGATCTAAACCATCGTACTTCCATAATTCATTAAATGGCTATAATGCAGCAGAATTAAGGCGTTATAGTGAGGTTTTTGAATTTTACGTATCAAGAAACAATATAAATGTGCTTAATATGTTAAATACTAAGTATATTATAGCTGAAGATGAAAAAGGGGTTATATTTCCTTATAAGAATGGAGAAGCTAATGGGAATGCTTGGTTTATTAGTGCTTTGGAAAAAGTTGACTCTGCGAATGAGGAAATTAAAGCTTTAGATAGTTTAAATAACAAATACAAGGCTATTTATTCAAAGCATAAAGGCGTAGAGAAGATTGGTAGTGTAAAAACAAGTTATGTTGTTGATTCTCTAGCATTTATTAAATTAGTGGAAGTGAAGCCTAATTATTTAAAGTATGAATCAAGTAATTCAAATGAAGGCTTTTCTGTTTTTTCTGAAATTTATTACAGTAATGGTTGGAAAACTTTTATTGATGGGGAGGAATCAAATCATATGCGTGTGAATTATACATTGCGAGGTATGCAAATTCCAGCAGGAAACCATACTATTGAATTTAAATTCGATCCCGATGTTGTGAAAACAGGTAGTAGCATTGCATTAGGGAGTTCTGTTTTGTTAGGTGTCTTATTGATTGTAGGCTTATTTTTTGAGTTTAAGAAGAAGTAATATTGTTGTTTAAAACTGAATTAATAATAAGTTTTCTTTTTTAGAGACTAAAGATGAATAATAAAAAAGTACTTATTATAACGTATTATTGGCCACCCGCGGGAGGACCAGGAGTTCAGCGTTGGTTGAAATTTGTAAAGTATTTGACAGAATTCAATATTGAGCCCGTTGTTTATATTCCAGAAAACCCTAATTATCCTTTAATAGATGAAAGTTTGGTTTCTGAAGTATCAGATAAACTTACTGTGTTAAGACACCCCATAAAGGAGCCTTATAAATTGGCAAGGGTATTTTCAAAAAAATCATCGAAAACGATTAGTAAAGGGATTATATCAGATAATAAAAAACAGTCTTTTGTAGAGAAATTAATGCTTTATGTGCGTGGTAATTTTTTTATTCCTGATGCTAGAATAGGATGGGTAAAACCTTCTGTAGAATATCTTTCTGAATATATTAAAAAAGAAAACATTCAAACTATTATTACTTCAGGACCTCCTCATAGTTTACACCTTATAGGGTTGAATTTAAAGAAAAAGTTTAAGCTTAAATGGTTAGCAGATTTTAGAGATCCATGGACAACAATTGGTTATCATAAGCAGTTAAAGCTTATGAAGAGTTCGGAAGAAAGACATAAAAATCTAGAAAAGCAGGTTTTAAATATTGCCGATCAAATTATTGTAACAAGTTTTGTTACTAAAAAAGAATTTGAACAAATAACAGCCCGACCTATTGAGGTAATTACTAATGGTTACGACAAGGAGTCTGTTAAAGCTTTTGAGATGGATTCTATGTTCACAATATCTCATATTGGATCACTATTATCAAAAAGGAACCCGGAAATATTATGGAAGGTATTGAGTGATTTGGTGGTAGAAAATACTAGTTTTTCAAAAGAATTTAAACTTAATTTTGTAGGAGCTGTTAGCGAAGAGGTTTTAGAATCTATCAAAAAAAATAACTTAAGTAATTATATTAATAATGTAGGTTATGTTTCGCATAAAGAGGCTGTTATGTTTCAGCGAAAATCTCAAATACTATTATTGATTGAAATAGATTCTGAAGACACAAAATGCATTATTCCAGGGAAGTTGTTTGAGTACATGGTTTCTAATAGACCTATTATTGCTATAGGTCCAAAAGCATCTGATGTTGAAAAGATTATTAAGGAAACTAACACAGGTAATTATTTTAGTTATAGTGATTACAAATCTTTAAAAATAATTATATTAGAACACTTTCATTCTTTTCAGAACAAAACATTGCAATCGCATCCAATAGGTTTGCAGAAGTATCATAGAAAAGAGCTTACAAAATCTTTATCTAAATTATTATAATGGGAATAGTTGCTTTACAATCCTTTAAAAATATAGTATCTACCTATTTAGGTTTTTTTATAGGAGCTATTAATACGCTGTTTCTTTATACGGAATTTCTAAGTGATGAGTATTATGGTATGGTTGGTTATATGCTGTCTTTAGCGTATGTAATAATGCCTTTAATGTCTTTTGGAGTCCATAATACGCTGGTAAAATTTTATTCATCATTTAAAACACGAGTATCTTTAAATAGCTTCTTAACACTAATGTTATTTTTACCAATACTTCTTATTATACCTTTAAGTTTAATTACTTATTTGTGTTATGATAATTTAACGAATTTTCTTTCTAATAAAAACCCTATTATTAAAGATTATTTATGGCATACCGTTGTGGTTGCTATTTCGCTTGCTTATTTTGAAGTGTTTTTTGCTTGGGCTAAAGTGCAAATGCAAACTGTTTTTGGGAATTTTATGAAAGAGGTTTTTCATAGAACAGGCACAATGTTATTGTTATTCTCATTGTATTTTAGGTTAGTAGATGTCGAGCAGTTTATGGTAGGTTTAGTGATTATATATATATTAAGAATGCTTGTTATGCTGGTGTATGCTTTTAGTACTAAGCTACCTGTAATTACTTTTAAAAGAGTGAATGGGGTAAGTGATATTTTAAAATATTCATTTTTAATAATTATAGCAGGATCTATAGCTACTGTTCTTCTAGATGTTGATAAAGTTATGCTTGGGCATTATGTTGATATAAAACAAATAGCCTATTACAATGTAGCTATTTTTATAGCTATAGTCATAGCTGTACCTCAACGTTCTATGCATCAAATATTATTACCGTTGTCAGCTAAATATTTAAATGATAAAGATTATACGTCTTTAGAAGATTTATACAAAAAGAGTTCTTTAAATTTATTTATAGTCGGAGGACTTATTTTTTTATTGATTATACTAAATATTAATGAATTATATAACATTATCCCTGAAGAATACAAAGTAGGACTTTATGTGGTATTGTTAATTAGTGTTGTTAAACTGTATGATTCGCTATTAGGAAGTAATAACGCAATACTTTTTAATAGTGATTATTATAGAATGGTATTGGTTTTAGGAGTTGTCTTGGTAATTTTAATGTTACTGCTTAATATTGTTTTTATTCCTTTGTTAGGTATTAATGGCGCTGCTATAGCTACGTTTTTGGCTATTTTTATATATAATTCAATTAAGTTGTATTTTGTTTATATAAAATTTAAAATTTTCCCTTTTACTATGTATACATTAAAAATAGGAGGACTAATAGGGGGAAGTGTGTTGTTGTTTTATTTTTGGGACTTTTCATTTTATCCAATAATTAATATAACTTTAAAATCAACTTTAGTTACTGTAATTTATATTTTTGTGGTTTATAGGTTTAATTTTTCAGAAGACATCTCGTTACTTATTAAACGTTATTTAAAACTCAAATAAGTATAAACTATATGCTATATTATGTAATGTAACAGGAGTAATTGTACAAATTATTTAGGTAATAAGAAAAAGAAAACCCCTCGATATTGCTTGGGGCAACATATAGAAGGGTTCTCTAAACTAACTAACCAAATTTTTAAGATCTTCTTCTTGAAGTTGATCTTGTATTATATCTTGAACTAGTTCTACTTTGCATAACTTTTGGTCTGCTGCTTTGTGTAGACCTTTTTACAACACGTTGTTGCGTTGTTCTTGGCTTACTGGCAGTATGTCTTATTACTCGAGTATTTCTAGTATTTGTATTACTTTTATATGTACGAGTATTATTTCTTTTTGGATTTTGAGTAACTCTATTTTTTTGTGTTTTTCTAATATTATTTATTTTAGTATTTGGTTTAGTCGTATTTCTACGAATATTAGAATTGTTTAAGTTGTTCCTTCTTTCAACTACTTTATTTAAGTTAGATGAACTAGATCTAGGAGTTCTATTGTTGATAGAAGTTCGTTTGGTTACAGTTCTATTAATTGTTGTAGAGTTTCTTTTTGGGCCTCTATTAATACTATTATTACGTTTAATAGTGTTTGTTTGTGTTATAGAACTTCTTCTAGAGTTAGCATTTCTATTAATTTTTGTTACATTTCGAGTGCTTCTATTTACGGTAGCATAATTTCTATTTCTTGATATTGTATTACCACGTCTGTTAGCAATAGATGTTCTAGGTCTGTAGTTGTTGTAAAAAGGTCTTCTATATGTGTAACGTACAGGTTTGTAATATTGTCTATATGGTCTATTATATACCACGCAGTGATTGTATGAAGGAACACTATAATACCTGTGCCATGGTCTATTAACATAGCGTCTGTTGTATATGTTTATATATCCAGAATAATGAGAAAATCTATTATATCTATCATAGAAGACGCACAAGCCACCAACGCGGTTTACATATCCGTAATTGTTATAGTTTATATTGACGTTTCCTGCTTGGCTAATACGCCCATAATAATCATAATAAATAGGGATATTTTCTATTTGAATAATAGCTCCAAACTCATCATATTGCACATATGAATTGTAATCGTAACCTGAGTTGAAACTAAAGTTTACGTTAGGAGTACCAATGGAGATGTTTATATTAGAGGTATGACGTTGAATATTAAAATCAAATTGTCCATCTGGAAATACTGAAAACTCAATACCATTTTCAATGAATATAAAAGAATTACCGTAGCCTTTAGAGTAAGTAGTTGTATTTGATTTCTCAAAGGTTGTACTTGCGTTAACCATAAAACCACCAAAAATTAAACTTGCTAATAAAAATATATACTTTCTCATAATAATTTGTTTTTAAATACTGAAACAATTTCAATATGCTGTGAACAATTAGTGAAAATGCAAACAGTGTGCCAAAAATCAGTTTTATGTTTAAGTGATTGATTATTAGAGATATATTATTGGTTGTTTTTTAACCATATTTTAAGTAATGAATTGTTTTAATGTGTGAATTCAGAAAAAAGAATTAAATGGAACTTTATTTTTGAAACAAAATAAAACCGATTAAAAGCAAATTTTAAAGAAAGAGTACTTCTTTTTTGATAAAAAATCTTACGTCTCTTTTTTATTTGAAAAATTATACTACATTAGTCTGGTAATTTAGCGATTGGGTATATTTATTCTCTTTCAATAGTTGTTAAACATTCTTATGTTAAAAAGTGAAATTTCACTTCTATCAAGAACCTTTTTCAATTATCTTCCAAAGAGCAATATTTACTTAATAGCTAAGTTTTTTGAAGCTGTTTTTTATACTAGTTAAAACACCTTCTAGAAGTTTAAAACAAAATATTGTAAAATTAAAATTAAAAATCCAAAAACATGGGATCATTTAGAGCAAGCCTAGAATTAGGTGGAAAAGAGTTTGACGTATTATATTCAGAATACGCATTTAGTAGAGACACAGACAAAAAAGGAAAAGTATCCTCTAACGTATACGGTGGTCGTGTAACCTTAGAAATTGAATCAACAGAAGATACCTCAGTAATCGAAGCTATGTTAAACTCACAGTTTAAATCTGTAGACGGAAAAATCGTTTACAAGAAAACAGAAGAAGACGCTAAGATGAAAGAAATAGAATTTAAAAACTCTTACTTAGTATACTACAAAGAAATTTTAGATGTAAACGGAGACGTACCAATGAAGTTACGTTTTACAGTATCTGCAGAGCAAATCCTAATAGGAAACGCCTCTATAGATAACCGTTGGCCAAAAGCCTAATACAAGTAACCGCTTATAAAAAAAGAAAAGTTTTTAATATAAAGAACCATTAGATTTTTTATGAGTATATAAAAAGCGGTTTCCAGAATACCTAGAGGTCTTTTAGAAACCGTTTTTTTATATTAATTATAACAACAAATAACCTAAATCTCCCCACCCTCAAAAGGAACTTTCATATAAACAACCTAACCCATGAACAACGTCACCTCCATATCCTTAGATGGGAAGCGATTAAAGAATTTTCAAAAATTAAAAATAAAAGAAAGTATAAATGAGCACGCCAAGTGTGTCCTAGATATAGATATCGCCCAACTCCAACCCAGAGGTTCGCATACTATAGATGCCGTAAAGGATTTATTAGGAAGACCTTTATTAGTCTCTTTTGAAGAAAATAAGGATATAGACCTCCTTTTTTTAGTAGTAGACATCTCTATAAAAAACAAACAAGGCCATGAAGGTATTTTTAGAATAAAAGGCGCCTCCAAAAGTATAAAACTAAGCGGTTTACCCTCTAACCGTTCTTGGCTTAATAAATCGCTAGAAAATATTGTAAAAGATGTTATTGAAGAAACAGGTATAGAAGCAGAGATAAAACCCCAATACAAAGGTAGTATTGAATATATGGTAAAATACCAAGAATCTAACTGGGATTTTATAAAAAGACTATCTAAAATATACTCAGAACCATTAGAGTATGATGGCGTTAAATTAGTTTTTGGCCCCAAACCCTTTGAAACTCCCTTGGAGTTAGAATACGGTAGAGAACTCTCTAATATTAAATTGGGTGTTAAAATACGAGCCGTTAACCATGCGGTATACAGTTACAATGCCGAAGAAGACGCCCTAAACGAATCTAAGGCAAAAAATAATATTGAAGGACTAAATGAGTTATCCATGTCCAGCTTAAATACATCATTAGAAATGTATCCAGGCTCAGCCATAGCTCATACAGAAGCGCGTACAAAAGACAAGAGTGAAGTCGACGACTATATCGCTAAAAAACAAGCCTCGGCCGCTGCAGATTTACACATACTTGAAGCCGATTGTAATGTACAAGGCTTAAAACTAGGTCGTATAATTAATGTAAAATCGGCATTAAACCAAGGTAGTTTAGGCGGTTTTGATGTAAAAAATTATGGCGAATACAAGATTATAGAAATAAAACATAAAGCCACAGGCGAAGGTACGTATCATTGTCATTTCAAGGCGATTCCAAGTGGTATTATTATTCTCCCCGAACCCAAAGTAGCCCCACCCAAAGCAAATGCACAGGTAGCTACCGTAATAAGTAACGAAGACCCTAAAGGTATGGGGCGCGTTAAAGTACAAATGGGCTGGCAAAAACATCAAGACACCACCTCTTGGATACGAGTGCTTTCTGGCGATTCAGGTAGCAGTAGTAACCATGAACAAAATAGAGGACATGTATTTATTCCCGAGGTTGGTGATCAAGTTATGGTGGGCTTTAGATATTCGGATCCACAAAGACCCTTTGTTTTAGGTAGTCTCTTTCATGGTAATAATGGTGCTGGTGGTGGTATAGATAATACAAAAAAAAGTATTATTACCCGCTCGGGACATGTTATAGAGTTTGATGATACAGAAAAAGCTGAATCTATCACAATAACTGACAAGAGCAAGAACATCATCTTTATCGATACGGCGAACAAGAATATTAAAATCTCAGCGCCAGAGACCATAGATATTGAGGCAAAGAACATTAATATGCGTGCAGAAGAGAAGATATACATACAAGCACAGCATATGGAAACTCAAGTTGGTGAAGATAAAGTTGTAGGCGTAGGCAATAATCTGGAAATCATTGCTGAGAGTAGTTATGAATTAAGTACTACAGAACATACTGAGACTATTGAGGGAAATAAAACGGTGGATATAAAGAGTAGTTTAGCTATGAGTAGCTCTGAAGCTGAAATTGTAGCAGAAAATGGAGATATTAACATTCAAGGTGCTGGAATAGCTACTGTACAAGGCGGACAGGATGTAAAAGTAAGTAAAGGGTAAAATTATGTTGACAGTAGAAGAGAAAGCTTATCCATATAGGTATAAAAGATTAAAAACCTCTGTAAATTATGAGTTAACTATTAAAGACTATACTAGAGAAAGTGCTAATGATAGCATAGAAAATAAATTTACGCAAAATATTGAAGTAGATTTTCATGGAGAGAATAAGGGATTTCAATTTCGAATAAAAGTATCGAATGAAAAATATGATGTAGATAAAAAGATAACATATCAAAAGAATTTTATCGAGCAATTAGCCACATTAACCCGAAATACTGATGTTTTAGTAAATAGTTTTGGAGATATTGTTGATGTTTCTAATTATAGAGAGATATTAGAAAAGTGGGATATACTAAAAACTCGAATAAAACAAAATAATAAAGGAGCTATAGTCGATGCTTATTTAAAACAAATTGAAAGCAATTTAAAGGATAAGGCATTCTTTATTAAAAATTTGAAACAGTACAGGTTATTTGGTTTGTTGTTCAATAATCTTTTAGATATTCCTTTTGATGATAAAAGGGGTAAGGTTAGGCAACGGACATTTGATCAAGCCATTAGAAGTATTCCTATAAGTATTAATGAAAAAATAAAACTTATAAAGGAAGGTAAAGAAACAAACTTACTTGATTATAAGGTGACAGGAAATTTGAATCCATTAGATAAGATAGAAGAGGAACGTATAAAAGCATATTTAAAACATTTTAATATGAAGGGTAGTAGTGTATATCTTGAAGAGTATTCGGGAGTATACAAAGTCAATAAATATACAGCTTGGACGGAAAGTGCTGATATATCATTAAAATTAACTAACGGGAGAGGATATCAGCGTAATGTGGAGTATAGGTTAAAAAAACTAAATTAAATATTATGGGTAAAGCATATGTATCGAATGGAGCAAAAATAGAATGCCAATTATGTACAAAACCTGAAGGTAAGCTAATGGTAACTTCAAATCAAATCAAAGTACAAGACAAATTATTTGCCAATGCTAAAGATAAGGAAAAGACTAATTTAATATTTCAAGGCAATTGTAAAAAAAGTCCTTGGCAAGCTTCACCATGTATTTCTGTTATAAAAACTGAGGAATGGAAAGATACTTCAGATACCATCATACAAGATGCTCAGGCTTTGACAGAAGCGTCAACTATAATGTGTGTTTATGGAGGTGTTCCTATAAAGATAACCGACCACTTACAAGTGAATGCGCCTATACAATTATTACCCATTATGGCTCCTGTTATAGTAGTTAGTACACCACAGGTTGTTGAAGTCTTAACTAAAGATAATAAGACTAAGACTAATTCAGGTAAGGTTGAAGAAAAAACGGATAGTTGTATTTAAATTATTTATATGAAAGATACACCAAATGAAATTATAGAAGAGGAAGTTTTTAACAACAAAGTTTGGCTAGAGGCAACTACGCTTAACATGCTACCTGGCGAAGTCGTTACTTTTACAATAGATGATAAAAGTGATAATAATGCAGACCCAGTGATAACGCAAACAACTGTAAATAAAGACGGAAAAGCTTTTGTGTTACTAGAGCTTAATAATGAAATAGAACATGATCAAAAAGTTATTACATCCATAGAAGACTCTGGTTATTTTAAAAAAGGTTGGTGGTCCATAGATGAAGCTGGCGAACAACCTATTACAAGAGCCGTGCCAGGTATGCATGTGTATTTTCATATAGAAACTACCATTTCTGATGGAGAACAAGTTTATGTTGAACTCTATGAAGATGATAATAACGAAAAAGAAGAAACTGGGAGAGGTGACAAAGATGAGCATCAAGCTTTAGTAAGTACAGTTACAAAGGAGCCTTCTAAATACAAAATAGTAAACAGAGGGAAAATTATAAAATCTATTATTCTGGATAATTTTGAAAGTTCTATTGATGAAGATGTTGATAAACAGATAGAACTCTATTTTAGATGTAGTTATAATAAAGAAAATGTTGAATTACCTTATAATTCAAATGATTACTTAGTGGTAGGGACATTGGTTATTGATCGTTATAAAATGCCCGGACTTAATGGTAGTGGTACAGACATCGCAAATGATTTAAGTTATGGTACAGGTAAGCCTAGATTATGCGAAAATGAAGATGATAAATTTGTAGCTTGTAAAATATACGATAACGGACAAGTGCCAAAGTTTAAAGTAGAATATGAAAGTAATGGGTTTGACGAAGAAAAACATGCGTTATTTACCAATAAAAAAGACTTACCCGTTGTGGAGTCTGTATTAAAAAAAACAAATGAGGATCAAGGTGAAGTGACAGAAGTATCTCCTAACAGATTTTCTGTAATTATTGAAGAAACTACTAGAGCAAAAATAGATAAAACATATGTAAAGACTTCCAAAGCAGACGATTATTATAGGCAATCAGAATACACTGCACAACAAGCTACTAGAAATTTAAAAGCAAAATATACTAAAGAAGAAATTGAAAATTTAGGAGATATGATGAAGGTGACTGTTAATACTGGAGAGTCGTATCTATGGCTAGATTTTAAAATTATGGAAGGCTTAATGGTTTGGGGTAAATTGAGTAGTGTATTAGACCAAATGATAGCAAAATTTAGAAGTAATACAGGCGGTATTTTTGAAAATATGACATTGACAAATTCCGTAAAAAATAATCCAAGCACCAAAAATTACTGTAGGTATGTTGAGAATTACATTGCCGAAAAGATTAAACAAGAAACCTTTCAAAATATAACAAAAATAGAAGATAAAGAACCTGATTTTGAAGAAAAAGATGAAAAAAATAGTTTGAGGAGAAAAAAAGATAAAATAAAAGGAAAAAATATTATAAGCGACAAACTTAAGTTACCTGTTTCTTTTACACGTCCTAGCTTTACTTATAAAAACAATAACAATTTACTAGAAGGTAGGACTTTAGCAATCAACGATATTTGGGCAACCGAAGTTATTTTAAAAGAACTTAGAAATAAAGAAGAAAATTATACTGTAAAATACCAGGTAACTCTTTGGGATAATTTTGGATTAGATAAACCCGATATGCAAAAATTCTTTTATCATGGCGCTGGTTTTAGAGCTTGGTTTGTTTTACAACATATATATGGGTACAAACCATTTGTGACAAAAATTACTTTTGAAAAAGAATTTAAAGGTAATATCAAGGAAGGAAGAGAAGAACGATTAAAGAAACAAAAAATTAAAGAGGAAGAGCTAACACCAGCACAAAAGCGTGATTGGAATAAAGCAACTAGCCCATTACCTTCAGGGTCTAAATGGTAAATTTATGAGAAAACTATTAATTTTAATGCTATTAAGCATAGTTTTGGGCTGTAAAACGAAACAAGACCCCATTAATTTTATGTTATTAGAAAAACACAGCGGTAAAACTCCTATAACATATAAAGTTGTAGATGGAAAAGTAAAAGACATATACATATACATAGAAACTTATCTAGTTGATAATTTACCGAAAAGGAATAAAGATGTATTTATAGATGATAATGTATATAATATACAGTTAAATTTTTTTAAAAATAATAATGAAATCTGTCTGTTGGAGGATGATATTAATAGTTATATTATGGGGTTTTATAGACGCTCTCCTTGTACCGAATACTTTATTGATAATTATGAAGACCGTACAGGTATATCTCAAACTACATTTAGTGATTGTGAAGATGATATTGAGTTTGTCTTTAATTACGAACGTAACAAAAAGAACCCTAATATGTGGACAAATAATGAAATTACAAAGTATTGGGGAGAAAAGTATTCAGATACAATCTATTGCATATCAGGTAGAAAGAAAGTAAAGTTACCAGATATGCCACATAATTAATTAAAAAAGTGTTTAAAGATATAATAACCGATGGTAGAGAGGAATGTTTTAGAAAATCGAGGAAAAGTTAGATAAAAAGAAATAGCAACGTATATAATAGTTAAATGTGAGAATGATACAACCAAATTTGTTTAGGAGTTTTATTTTTTTAGAGATTTCTATATTAAAAATAAAAACACTTCATATTTTATAAATCATAAAGAAGACTCAGAAGATTAGTTTCGTTATGAATTAGACAATTATAAAAAAGATAGGATAGCTATATTTTACGCTACAATTGATGAAAAAACTCAAGAATAATTATAAATTATAGGTAATCTCATTTTTTATGGTAAAAAGCATAATTTATATCAAACAGATATTATCCACATAAAGGTGAAATAATATAACTAAAAACAAAGAGAAAAGTAAATAACTAGGATTAAAGCAACGAACTCGTTGCCTTCAGTACCAAAATGGTAGTATTTATGAGAGCAATATTAATTTTTATATTATTAATTATAGTTTTTAGTTGTAAAACTAAAGAAAAACCTATTCACTTTATGTTTTTAGAAAAACATAGTGGAAAAACAACTTCATCATATAAGAATAATAAACATATATATTTATATGTAGAAAGTTATCTAATAGATAATTTACCAGAAGATGAAAAAAAGGGATTTAATAAAGAAAGATATGATTTAGAATATAATTTTTTTAAAAAGAATAATAAAATATGCAAATTAGAAGATGATATTACATTATATCATACGCGATTTTATAAAAAAACATTATGTTCGGAGAAATATATTAATAAAAAAAATGATTATACAGGGGTTTCACGATCTGTAATTTATGAAGAATGTGAAGATGACACAGAATATGACTTTTATTATAAAAGAAATGAAGAGAATCCTAATATGTGGATATTATATCAAAATCTTTGGGGTAAACAATACCACGATACTATTTATTGTGATCCAAATATAAAGAAAGTAAATCTATTAGATATGTGAAACAGGTAGTGGTTAGCTCATATTACAACATTTAAAGAGAAAGATAACCTTTGAATGTGATTTTAAAGTAGACTTAAGCATAGGAAAAGTAAAGAAGAAAAACTAAAAAAACAGAAAATGAGTGTAACATTAATAAAGGAACTTGAAATTTTAATTTCTGCACATGACACTGAAGCAAGTACTAACCTTTGCTTAGTAGATTGTTTAGCAAAATATTATCGTTTTAATCCCAATGCTTCTCAAGGAGGTGATTACTCTAAAAATGTAGGTGAAAAATATATAAAACGTGAAGATTGGAAAGCACGTTGCCCTGTAATTGAAAAAGGGCGTTCCTTTGAACCTTATTTAGAGATAGATCCTAAATTTGCTCAAGAAGATAATGATAATACCACCATACCACAACTCCAGTCTACATTTTTTGGAATAGCATTACATCATGCCGGAAATACGGGTTATAAAACACCCTTAGAAGTACAAAACCTTCATATAGATGAAAAAGATCGGGCAGATATTGGTTATCATTTTGCAATTGGGTTAGATGGAAAGGTATATGAAGGCCGTCCCATTGGAGTAAAAGGTTCTCATCTATCCAAATATAATACAGGTGTTATAGGTATTGTCTTTTTAGGTGATTTTGATCATCAATGGTATGAACCTGACGATAATATGACACGCGATGCCATACGTTCAGCTATGTTACTTATTATTGCATTAAAAGAACAATTTACTAATATTGTAGCCTTAGGAGGACATAAAGAATGGAAACACAATTCGGCTAGATTTTGTCCAGGAGATCACGGCATGGAATATGTAAAAGGCTTGAGGAATGTTTTAAAAGATAATACTACCAATTTACCTATATTTTTATCCCCCAAAGAAGCAGGACATGGTGAAGAAGAAAAACCACTTACATCTGCTCAAAAGCGTCAATATGATAACGCAATACATCCTTTGCCACCAGGACCAAAATGGTAAAATTGATAAAATTTTTAAATTAAAAGAATCATGGCTAATAAAAAAAATAAGACAAAGATATATGCAATTTCAATACTTGTATTTAGTCTTTTCTTTTGGTTTTTTACTGGAGTGTATCAAGACACTGAGTTTAGTGATAAATATTGGTTTATAAAACACAAACCAAGTATACATTGGTATTTTAGGATTAATGATGAAGATTGGGAACGTTATGAAGCTCTTACAAAGCAAGAACAAGAAAAACTAGATAGATATGATGAGTTTGTTAACAACAAACTTTTCTCACTATAACAATTTAATTTTATGGCATTTAAAATAAAAGTAATCAATACAGGATTACGTAATTATGCAGACTATAATGCGCTTCTAAGAAGGCAAGCGCGTATTGGGCAAGCAACATCTACAGTAATAGCAAACGATGGGAGTAGTGAAAAAAAGAAAAAAGGCAGTTATTATCCAAATAAAGTAGAGGGGGCTACAGAAATAGAAGCCTACAAGGGAGCTGTCTATGAAGTGACAGATTTTTTACTATACAGAGGGAAAGAAGAAAACGAGGAAGACCTCAAAAAAGACAAAACTCAACTAAAGTGGATATTCCATATGCCAGATGTTGAAATAAAAAACAATCTTTTAAACTATTTTGAGCTTAGTAATGGGGTTGGAGGGCAAGCAAAAATACAGGAAGACAGTAAAACCGATTTTATGGACATTGCCGACCCTAAGAAACGTACTGAAGCCATAATGCGCCATGGTATTACTTATATAAAGATTGAAGGAGATGAAAAAAAACAAAAAACAAAACTCACCGTAAAATTCTCCAAATGGTTAGATGGATATAAAGTACATATTGAAGCCTATCGCCGTAATCCAGATGTAAAGAAAAAAGCTAGTGGAGCTACAGTAGCTACTACAGTAAAAGCAAAACCAGAAATAATAAAAGGCTATTGGGTAAACGATAAGCGAGAAGAAATAACCAATAAAACAGTAGGCTATAAAGACACGGTGTATATGTGTCTAAAAACTTTAGGTATGGCAGGACGTATAGTTACTACAGCACTATGGGAAGAAGGTATAACTTTTATGGGAAGTACCAATAGTAATGATGAAACTATATGTATGAATGAAAACATAGAGTGGAAACTTACAGAGCGCCTTAGTTACAAAAAGCTAGAAATACCAGACCAAAATACCGAAGAATACAAAAAACAACGTGAAGGTATCTGGGAAACAGATCCTTTAGAACTTTATTTTAAAATACCTAATGAAAAAGAAATTACTGGTTATAAGCCCAAGTTTGGGCAATTACTGTATTTAACTACTAAAGAAGGCATAAACGATGCTTACTTTGCAAAACAAATAAAGCGAAAAATTATAAAAGATGGTACAGTAAAGCCTAAAGCTGAAAAGCCAAAAACGCATACTGTACAGCGTAACGAAACTCTATCTCTTATAGCTCCAAAATATAGCATACATTGGAAAAAAGACCTAGCAGCCCATAATAATATAAATGCTCCTTGGGCACTTACTGTAGGTCAGGTATTAAAACTACCTAGTAATGCTGTAATACCCGAACAAAATACTAGTACTAGTGCCTCGCAAGAAGAAGCTCAACCTCAAGAAGTACAACAAGAAACAGTTTACGAGCGTATAGATACGGCTAACCTAGGTAGCGAAGTATACATAGTAGTTGAGACTGCTAACCTACATGGTAAAAAAGTAAACATTGAGGTGTTTGATAATGAGAGATTACTAGCCAATAATAGAGATACAGCTATTACAGTACTAAAAGACGATACCGAAGTGACCAAGCTAGAAAATATTATCATAGACGATACGGGTAAAGCAAAAATAAAAGTAAAACTACGAAAAAAGAGTGATGAAGATTATGAAAAGCAAAAAGATAAGTTTAAAGTAAAGAATATTTATAGTAACAACAATACAGGTCAAGAAGAAGAGTTGTGCTCAGATGATCAGTTAATAAAAAATTGCCCTAATGACTATACATTGGTAAAAGAAGGTAGCCTTATAATATCTAAACTATTTTTAAAAATAGAGTGTACTGGAAATGATAAAACGCATAAAAAAGAATTTTTAGATGGTGAGGAGTTTGAGGTGAAAAATAGTAAAGACCCAAATATAATTTATATTGTTAGAAAATGGGAAAAATGGGTTAGTAAAAATTCAAAAAGTGCAACTTTTGGAGAGTTTACATTTGATGATTTATCAGGTTATATTTGCGAGCCTTATGGAGAAGAAACAACTAAGAGTGGTTTAGATAAAAGAATTCCTGTTGGGAAATATAATATTAAATGGCACGTTACAACAAAATATAATAAGAAAAAATATACAAAAAATAGTAAGTATGGAAAAAAATTCAATCTAGATTTTGATGAATTAAGCAAAGGTTTTATTTGTTTGTATAATGAAAAGGTGTCTAAGTCAAGAGCTATTTTGATGCATGCGGGGACAGATGGTCGCTGGTCAGAAGGTTGTATTTTACCCGGAAAAACTTTGGATAGAACAAAAAACACAAAAAATATTGATATGAAAGAATCTGTTGAAACTTTATACGATATTCTTGGTAAAATTGAAGAAAAAGGAATTAATAATATTAAAATAGTTATTACAGATGAAATTGATTAATTTAATTCTTTTAGTTTTTTTAATTTCTTGTTCATCAAACAGCCAGCATGTTTGTGAAAAAGATAGCGTTCTTGATAGTTTTTTAAACACAGATATATCTTATTCTATTGATAAAGATAATGTTGATTTGACCAGTGTCTTTGAATATAATCAAGTAACTTATTTAGGTTTTATAGGAGAAAGTAAAAAGAAAATAGATTTTTATATTACTTATATTGAAAGAGACCCTAGAAACCCTCTCCGTTATTTTGTTGAAGGGAAAACAAAAATTTATTCTGAAAAATCAAAGTTTTTTAAAGGAGATTTTTTATTAGACAAGCAGTATGAGTTTTCTGAAAAATTAGATGAAGATATATCTTATACTGATGAAATTCTAAAACAAGGTTTTTCAGTATTAAATTATGAATTAAAAGAAGATAACAAGTTGCAAAACACAGGGGTTTATAAAGGAAAAGTACTTGTGTCATGGTATGTAGATACGTTAAACAAGACAAATTATGATGATACATTAGATTATTATTCAAGCTATTCTAATTGTCAATTTTTCGGTTCTTGGACTAATTATGAAACAGAAAAAGAAGTTTTAACAGCATGGGGGCAATATAGAATTCCATGCTCAGGTGATTTAGATATAGGAGCTTCTGAATTTTCGCCTAATCCAAAATATTACAGTCAAGGATGGGAGTCCTATCGTTTAGATGTAGAAAGTTATCAAGAGAATCTAAAATACACTATTGAAAAATATAAAATAGCGATAATTAATGATTCTGACGGATATACTAATCTTCGAAAAGAGCCTAATTCTAAATCTGAAGTTGTAAGTAAAATTATAGATAAGGAGTATTTTTTTTACGCTCCTGTTGAGGGGGTGGAATGGAGTAATGTTAAAACATTAAAAAAAGAAGAAGGGTATGTTCATAATAGTAGAATAAAAGATATACAAAATGATGAATTAATTTCAGTTTCCATATTTGATCATGATATGGAAAGCACTAAGGATACAATTATCAATATATCATCATTTACTGATTCTGCAACATTTTTGATTAACGATTTCAATTATAAAAAAATAGAAGGGAAGCATCTAAATGACAGTTTAATTATCTTTTTAGATAACAAATCAAAGATTAAAATATCAAAAGGATTGTTTAAAGCAAAAAACAGTAAAATTGAGTATGAAGATGATTTTATTTCTTTAATAAATGGAGAAAAGCCTTGGGGAGTTGAAAATAATATTCCTAAATATTATGTTAGTAATATAGCTATTAATAATAAAGTCATTTCAAAAAATGAAACTCAAAACTTATTTCAACCTAATTTAGATTATATTAAAGTTTTTAAAAAGGAAGAGAAATATATTGTTTGGATGTTAAATGGAAATGGTGCAGGTGCATATAATGTTGTTTTTATTATAGAAAAAAACAATGTTTTAAAACGTTTTATATATCTTCCTTTTTAGTCTTTTTATTTTTAAGGGGTTATATAAATATATCTGTTGTGACTTGGATAGATTCAAATGGAAAAAAATGAATAATACTGAAAAAAAAGCGTACCACCATCATCATTTACATGCTGGGAAATTAGATAATAATAAAATAATTAGAAAATGAAAAAATTAACATTTCAATCTTTATTAGTTCTTTTAATGTTAATTTCAGTTTCTTGTAAAACAAAAAAATCAAATCAAATAGAGGGAGTTTCTTTGCTAAAATTACCTATTGATTTTTCATTTTCTATAAATAGCATAAAATTAGAAGGCTTAATTTTTTCTAACGAAAAAGAGGAGTTAAACAAAAAAATAGAAGAAACTTTTTCTTTTAAGCAAAAGGCTAATTTGATTATAGAGAAGGAGTTGTGTTTAAAATATAAGGAAAAATGCCAGCTTTATTTTAATTCATTTGAATATTCTAAAACACATAAAATTGACATAAATAATAATTTTGATTTATTTTTGGTTACAACACAATATAATGAATATCTAACTTTAGTATCCATAAAAAACAATCAAGTTCTAGATGTTTTAAATGTTTATTTAGACTATTTAGATATGGAAGGACAAGAATCAATTTTCAGAAGTTTTACCATAGAGAAAGACTTGAGCATAAAGATTTATAATTATATTTATTATGAACCTATTGGAGAAGTTTTTGATGAACCTGAAAACATAGAAGAACCCAGTATTGTGTATCCACAAGCTAAACTTAAAATGAGTTTATACGAAATAAATAAAGATGGAATATTTATAGAAAAATAGTTGTCACAATACATATAGTTAAGTAAATTAAAATACTCTTCTTGTCATAGTAGTTTGAAAATTATCTGCGTGTAATAGATTTTTATTTATCTAAAAGGGTAATATAAAAAATAAATAAAACTATGAAAAAACTCATTTTATTTTTTATTATTATAATATTTTCTTGTACTAATAAAGTAAGAAAGAATAATGATAAAATTGCTAATAATGAAATAATTAATAATATATCTGAAAACTTAAATGATACATTAGTCAAGAAAAATAAATTAGATAGTTCTTTTAGTTTTTTATGTGAGAATATTGATTTTGATAGAAGTATTGAGGAAACCAATTCGATTAGGCATATAATGATATCAACTAAAGATATCCAAATAAAATTAACGACATTTTTTGAGCATGAATACACATACCTCCTTTGGAAAGACAATCCACCCATTATAACTGAATATAGATTTACCCGTGAAATAGAAGAAAATGATATTATTCTTTTTAAATGTGATAAGGATTATATTATGGCAATGTATTCTTCTTCTGAAGAGTTTAATGTATATGAATTAATCAAACTATCTCACGAAGGAGTAGCGGAAACATTAGAAATATACTCTTATGATACAGTGAAAGAAGGTAAAGAGTTCTCTTATTCTCTTAAAAAAAACAAGGATAATTTTACTTTAATATCAAAAGGAATTAATAATAAACTTTTGAATATTTATGACGATGTATATGAGGGTGAAAATATGCTGGTTAAAGAAGCTTTTCCTATAACAGAAACTTATTTGAATATTAGATCTGCACCAAATACACAAGACTCTGAAATAATTAGTAAAGCCTATAGTAATGACAAGCTCTTTGTTTTGGGAGATCTAGGGGAATGGTCAATTATTTATTTAAACGGAATTTACGGTTATGTGAGTAATGAATTTATTAAAGAATAAAAAGGCAAGTTTGAAGAGGATAAGGTAGCTAAGTTGCTTTTAAAAATTACTTGTAAAAGCACGGATAAGAATCATGAAAAAGAGTTTTTAAATGATGATAGGTAAGACAGATTTGTTTAAAAATAATAAAGTGTTGGATGGAAAGGAATTGATTCAGTCAGACAGAATAAATTGAATGATGCACTATTTAAATTCGGATGGAAAAGTATGTTGTCTCAAAAGTATGGAGAAAAGAAAGATAAACTCTTAAATCATTGTAAAAATGATAAGAATAATGATCGTTTACATATACAATCATATAAACCAAATTATAAAGAAAAAAAAGAATGAAAAAGTTAAATTAAGAAATAATAAAATTATATTTTTTATAAACAACAAAGGAATTCCTTATGATGAAAACGGTGTAACATTATCAATATCAAAGCGAGTTGCTAGTAAAAATGATTCTATAATTCTTAAATTTTCAAATGATTTTATTGAGATAATAGAAAAAGAAATATTAGTCTTAAACCTCAAAGTAATGAGGTTATTTCAAATAAAAATATTGAATATCCGTAATTACTAATAATTGATTAAAAATGCTTATTTTGTTAAAAAAACAAGTCATGAATATTTTTAGTTTTACCGCCCATTTTGATAGTGAAGAAGCTTGTCGTACTCATTTTAAGCAAGAAAGAGATAAGATAGGAGTTAAATGCCAGCGTTGTGGTCATACTCATCACTATTGGATAAAGGCTGTTTGGAGCTATGAGTGCAAATCTTGTAGAGCCCGTACATCTTTGAGAAGTGGTACTATTATGCAAAATTCTAATCTATCTTTTATGATATGGTATAAGACAATGTTTTTGATGACTACTACCAAGAAAGGATTTTCTTCTAAAGAAATCCAGAAACAGCTTGGTTTAAAAAGGTATGAACCTGTCTGGGCGATGGTTCATAAACTTCGTAAAGCAATGGGTAACAGAGATGCCCGCTATACTTTAGAAGGTATGATTGAAATGGATGAAGGTTATTTTACGGTCGAATCTTCTGAAATAGAGCAACAAAAAGGAAAAAGAGGTCGTGGTGCAGTAGGAAAGCAAAACGTAATGATAATGGCAGAATCCACTCCCTTAGAAGACCCGAAAACCAACAAGAAGGATCGCCAATGTCGCTACTTTAAAGCCAAAGTGCTGACAGATCATAAGGCTGATGGTGTAAATGATACTGTTAAAGAGTCTTTAGACGAACAAAGCATTGTTTTTACTGATAAAAGTACTTCATATGTTGATATTGCTGATTTTGTAGAACTACATATTAGTGAAAAATCAGATAAACAAACTACTAAAGAGACCTTGAAATGGGTACATATTACCATAAGCAATGCCAAACGAAACTTACTTGGAAATTATCACAAAATTAAAGGCAAATACCTACAACTCTACCTAAACGAATTTGTTTACAAACTCAATCGAAGATATTTTGAGGAAAAACTATTCGATAGACTAGTAATAGCTGGAATTACTGGATTATGAGTAAAAACGGATATTCAAATAAAAATATAATAAGAAAGAAAAAAGAAAATAAAATTTGTATGTCTGATGGATTTATTACTGTTGTAAACAAAAATAACTACTTTACAATAGAGTAGCAGAATTGTAATAATAAACAGTCAGATTTGGAGATTGAATTTATAAAAATAAAAGATAGAGCTTAATGAAATTACTATTATATATTATATTATTGTGTACTACAAGTTGTAAGAAAAACGAGAGGAGTCAATCCGTTAATAAAGTTACAAATATAGAATTAACAGACTCTTTGATTTGTAGTGTTAACTATAAAGAAAATCAAATTTATTTAAAATATGATAATACTAATAAGGTGTTAAATATTGAGGAGCTTAACTTTATAATGAATGAGTTAAGTGATGTAAAGATTGATTGTGTAAATGACAAAATTATTATTAAGTATTATGAAAAAATTGGAAATCAATATATTCAAACGTCTCATATTTTAGATAAAAAAGATAATAAATTACTATTATCAAAAATATATCGATTTGAATCTAGCAGGAATGGAGTAAATCTTTTTGGAGCAATACTAGAGAACGAAATAAATGATTATACAGGAGTAGAACCTAATGTAAAAACAGTTAACATCTACAGTTTTAGTGGGTTTAAGGAAGAACTCACACCAACAATAAATGAATATTTTGATAATATTACTTTTCTATTTAAGAACAAGAATTACGAAGAATTAAGTTTATGGGCAGATACTTTAGTAGTTTCTCATATAATTGATATTGTAGCAATTAATGAATCTAATGTCTCTATGTATAATGATATTGCTTATTATTTAGAACAATCAAAAGCTTGTGGTGCTGCAATTTTTTTATTAAAAAAAATAATTGTAAAATTTCCAAATCGTTTAGTAGCTTATATAAATTTAGGAGATGCATATTGGAGTATAGGAGATAATAAAAAAGCTAAAAATGCTTATAAAAAATATTTTGAGCTAATGAAATCCAAAGAAAAAGAAAGTAAAATTCCTAAACGTGTCTTTGATAGATTGTAAATAAAGAGATAGAAAATCACTTTTTGTTTTTTTGTTGATTATATATATAAGTAAGTATTGTTTTTTATTATAGAAAAAAACAATGTTTTAAAACGTTTTATATATCTTCCTTTTTAGTCTTTTTATTTTTAAGGGGTTATATAAATATATCTGTTGTGACTTGGATAGATTCAAATGGAAAAAAATGAATAATACTGAAAAAAAAGCGTACCACCATCATCATTTACATGTTGGGAAATTAGATAATAATAAAATAATTAGAAAATGAAAAAATTAACATTTCAATCTTTATTAGTTCTTTTAATGTTAATTTCAGTTTCTTGTAAAACAAAAAAATCAAATCAAATAGAGGGAGTTTCTTTGCTAAAATTACCTATTGATTTTTCATTTTCTATAAATAGCATAAAATTAGAAGGCTTAATTTTTTCTTTTAAGCAAAAGGCTAATTTGAGTATAGAGAAGGAGTTGTGTTTGAAATATAAGGAAAAATGCCAGATAGTTTAAACTATTCTAAAGACGATGTTGTTATAAAATATGTGTTTTCAAATACTAAAAGAAGATATACGAGCCCAGGACCTCTTGCAGGTTTTATAGGTGCTTTAGCTAATTATGGTAAAGAAATAAAAACAACAGGGAGTTGTTTTAAGGAGGGTTCTTGCTTTCCTAGTTCTGAACATGTAAATGGGGTAAGCGTAGATACTATTTACAAATGGATAAAAACGGAAGATCAAAAAATAATTAATGCAATGAAAAAATTTCATTTTACAGAAAGACTCGTTGGAAATAAAAAATATTTTAACGGTTTTAAAAACTCTTCAGATGGAGGAAGTTTGCATAACACTCATTTACATTCTGGATTATTTGATGACGGTAAAATTAAAATTGTAAATAGATGATTCATACTAACACTAAAATCTTATTAATTATGTTTATGAGCGTTCTTTCGTGTAAGAACACGTCTCATAATGCCCGTAAGAATTTTATCGAAAATACCCAAAGTAGTGTATTACTTACCGGGGATTCCTTAATATCAGATAAACACTTTATAGAAAAGATTGATTCAACATGTTTAATCACTAATGGTTACTATGGGAGAACAGATGCAGAAATTAAAAATTATAAAAAAAAATGTGCTTATTATGAAATTAAATTTTCTTATGAAGAATTAAACCCTATTGAGAATAAAGTTATTCAAAATTTCGGAGATATAGATTACATCATTAATAGTTCTAGTAAAGCATCAGATGCTGATGATTTCACTATTAAAAATTTAATCTTGAAAAAAAATAATGTAATAACGGATTCAATAAGAGTATATAGTTATGAGAATTATATTGAAGCTTTAGCTCAAAAAAATGAATACTTTTATTTAAAAGATAATTATTTATGGGTATTAAAATTTAATGAAGATGAGGATGGTATAAATGTTGAAAATTGGAGTAAGTATAAAATTGATAACATGGGAAAAATAGTGTCTTTAGAATAAAGCAGTATAATGAAAAAGAACAGTAAAATACTTGTTGGAATTATAACTATAGTCTTTGTTATACTTATAACACATCTATTTTCTACTGAAGAAAAAAGTTGTTTTTATAACAGTTATGATAATCAGTCTGGAATTACTACATTAGACTGGACGAAAAGTTGAGAGAATATATTTGCTAGTTATTAATTTAGCAATGTCCCTGAAATCTATATGAAAACGAAATCACAAAGAAAAAAAAGATGAAAAAGTTAATGTTTTTGTTAGGTTTATTTATAATATATTCTTGTCAAATTAAGTCTCAAAATGGAACAAATCATATAGTAAAAGAGTTGTTAATTAGTGCATCAGAATTTGATGATACTAAATCAACGCATAGAGATTTTAGTGTAAAAAAAAGAAAAAAAGACACTGTAAAAGTTGAATTAAGAAATAATAAAGTTTTTTTTGTTATAAACAACAAAGGAATTCCTTATGATGAAAACCGTGTAACTTATTTACTAGATTCAAAACGTACTTTAATTAATGTAAAAGAGTATGAAAATGAATACTATTTATTAATGCGAATCAAGGGTAGATATTATACAAAAAACAAGTCTAAACTATTGAATTTCAATACATTGAATCTGTTTAAGTTGTTAATCTTCAGTATCTTAATAGTCAATTTTAACAAGATTATTTTGGATACAAATATCAATAATAAGGATTTTAGGTTAGTGAAAATTTATGACTATATATGTGAGAAGTTTGAAGAAAGTTTACAATTTGAGTGTGAGCGTAACCTCTAAATATGCTTTCTTTCCCATACATAAATATACAAAACATATACGGCATTATATAACTAATATTGGTGTAAAAACTTATTTCAACCTAGTTTAGATTTATACTAAAGTTTTTAAAAAGGAGGAGAAGTATATTATTTGGATGTTAAATGGAGATGGTGCAGGTGCGTATAGTGTTGTTTTTATTATTGAAAAAAATAATGTTTTAAAACGTTTTATATATCTTCCTTTTTTAGTTATTTGAATATCCGTTTTTACTCATAATCCAGTAATTCCAGCTATTACTAGTCTATCGAATAGTTTTTCCTCAAAATATCTTCGATTGAGTTTGTAAACAAATTCGTTTAGGTAGAGTTGTAGGTATTTGCCTTTAATTTTGTGATAATTTCCAAGTAAGTTTCGTTTGGCATTGCTTATGGTAATATGTACCCATTTCAAGGTCTCTTTAGTAGTTTGTTTATCTGATTTTTCACTAATATGTAGTTCTACAAAATCAGCAATATCAACATATGAAGTACTTTTATCAGTAAAAACAATGCTTTGTTCGTCTAAAGACTCTTTAACAGTATCATTTACACCATCAGCCTTATGATCTGTCAGCACTTTGGCTTTAAAGTAGCGACATTGGCGATCCTTCTTGTTGGTTTTCGGGTCTTCTAAGGGAGTGGATTCTGCCATTATCATTACGTTTTGCTTTCCTACTGCACCACGACCTCTTTTTCCTTTTTGTTGCTCTATTTCAGAAGATTCGACCGTAAAATAACCTTCATCCATTTCAATCATACCTTCTAAAGTATAGCGGGCATCTCTGTTACCCATTGCTTTACGAAGTTTATGAACCATCGCCCAGACAGGTTCATACCTTTTTAAACCAAGCTGTTTCTGGATTTCTTTAGAAGAAAATCCTTTCTTGGTAGTAGTCATCAAAAACATTGTCTTATACCATATCATAAAAGATAGATTAGAATTTTGCATAATAGTACCACTTCTCAAAGATGTACGGGCTCTACAAGATTTGCACTCATAGCTCCAAACAGCCTTTATCCAATAGTGATGAGTATGACCACAACGCTGGCATTTAACTCCTATCTTATCTCTTTCTTGCTTAAAATGAGTACGACAAGCTTCTTCACTATCAAAATGGGCGGTAAAACTAAAAATATTCATGACTTGTTTTTTTAACAAAATAAGCATTTTTAATCAATTATTAGTAATTACGGATATTCAAATTTAGTTATCAGAGAGGGGGAACTCTGTTGGTTGTTTCAATTCCTTTAGGAGGAGCTACATAAGAATTATATAAAGGAGTTTAGATCTGGGAAACTTACAAGAAAAGCATACGAAAAAACTCGAAGTTTTTAAAAACTTCGAGTTTTTTCATTTTAATGAACTTATTAAAAACTATTTTTTATTTTTTTTATGCTTTTTAATTTTTCCATTCTGTTTGTAATAATAGTAATTATCGTCATTGTTGTGAGATGAATCGTTATGATGCCTATTTTTATGAAAATGATTTACAGTACAAGATTGTGCTCCACAAAAATTACAATAAGTACTATGTCTTTTTACTTCTCCATAGGTTTTTATAATTTCACCCCAATGGTTATAATAAACTTTTAATCCACCAACTTGGTTTAAAGTCTTGTGACGTCCTCTATTGTAATTTATGTATACTGATCCTGCTCGTTTAATCTTTCCTGATCTATCGTAGTTTAAGTATACATTACCAATGCGTCTTACTTTTCCATATCTATCACGAAATATTGAAATACCTTTATTAGAGTGATAGTTATTATATTGAATTCTTTTATTTTTAGATTTATGAGTTTTATTTATGTGACCTCGTCTAGATTGACGTCTATAATATACATCATCATAAAGATTATCGTTTATATTGGTGTTAAAATCAAAACTTCCGTCAGGAAAAATTAAAAATTCTATACCTCTCTCAATAAACATAATGGGTTGAGCATAACGATAACGATTAGTGGTGTCTGTATTATTTTTTGTTTTTTGATTATTTAATTCTGTTGCTGATGCAGTTGTTAACCCTATTAACAAACCTGCAAATAAAAGTATTATTCTTTTCATAATATAGGATTTTACATTTTGCCTACTCTTTAGCTTTTCGGCTTACGCTATTACTGAAAATGTTTTCAATTTGCGTGCCAAAAATGTAATTATCTATACTGTAGTGTATTGTGGTGTTTTTTAGTTGGGTGTAAAGAGGATTTATAGAATTTCTTAGTGCATTATAGAGGTGGAATAGTGTGAAATGTATCTTTTATTTCACACTATTAGGTATTTTATTTTTAGTCCGTCTATATTTTATCAGCTAAATATTTCCCTGTTTCTGAGGCTTTAACTTTAACGATCTCTTCTGGAGTACCAGTAGCTACTAAATTACCGCCTTTTTCGCCTCCAGTAGGTCCTAAGTCTATAATATGATCGGCGCACTTAATAAGGTCTAAATTATGTTCTACAACTATTATAGAGTGTCCTTTTTCTATTAAGGCGTTAAACGATTTTAATAATTTTTGAATATCATGAAAATGAAGACCAGTAGTAGGTTCATCAAAAATAAAAAGAGCTTTGTCTTTATTGTTTCCTTTTCCTAAAAAAGTTGCTAGTTTAATACGTTGTGCTTCACCACCAGATAGAGTAGAAGAGCTTTGTCCTAGTGTTACATACCCTAAGCCAACATCTTGTAGTGGTTGTAGTTTGTTTTTTATTCTAGTTTCATTATTAGCTTCGAAAAAACTAATAGCGTCGTCGATAGTTGAATTTAAAATATCATCAATGTTTTTACCAGCAAAAGTAACTTCGAGCACTTCTTTTTTAAAGCGTTTGCCTTTGCAGGTTTCGCATTCCAGATGCACATCTGCCATGAATTGCATTTCAATAGTCACTTCACCTTCGCCTTTACAGGTTTCGCAGCGTCCACCATCGACATTAAATGAGAAATGTTTAGCTTGATAATTTCTTATTTTACTAAGTTTTTGACTAGCGAAAAGTGATCTAATATCATCGTAAGCTTTTATGTATGTTACGGGATTTGAGCGTGAGGATCTACCTATAGGGTTTTGATCAACAAACTCAATATGTTTGATGTTACTAAAATTACCTCCTAATTCGGTAAATTGCCCTGGTTTGTCTCCAAAACCTGTTAATTTTTTTTGTAAAGCAGGAAATAAAATCTTTTTTACTAAGGTACTTTTTCCACTTCCAGAAACACCGGTAATTACAGTTAGCATACCTAGAGGGAATCTAACATCAATATTTTTTAAATTATTCTCGCGAGCTCCGGTAATATCTATATGGTATTTTGAAGTTCTACGTGTTTTGGGTATTTCGATTTTTAAGGTCTCATTTAAATATTGAGCAGTTAGAGAATCTGATGCTAATATATCTGTATAAGTTCCTTGTGCAACTACATGACCTCCAAAAGTTCCTGCTTCTGGTCCAATATCGATAATACTATCTGCAGCTTTCATAATGTCTTCATCATGTTCTACTACAATAACTGTATTGCCTAAGTCTCTTAAAGATTGTAAAACAGATATTAAACGCTCTGTGTCTTTTGGGTGAAGGCCAATACTGGGTTCGTCTAGAATATACATTGAGCCTACTAAGCTACTCCCTAGAGAGGTTGCTAAATTGATACGTTGACTTTCTCCACCAGATAAGGTGTTTGATTTTCTATTTAAAGTTAAATAATCAAGTCCTACGTTTGCTAAAAAAGAAAGTCTATTATTTATTTCTTTTAATAATCTATTAGCTATTTGGGTATCGTAATCATTCAGTTTTAATGTTTTAAAGAAATCAGTTAGTTGGTCTAAAGGCATTTCAACTAAATCTGTAATGGTTGCACCTGCAATTTTCACATAGTTAGCCTCAATTCTTAAGCGTTTACCATCGCAAGTTTTACATGTTGTTTTACCGCGATATCTGGATAGCATAACTCTATTCTGAATTTTATAGGCTTTGGCTTCTAATTCTGCGAAAAAGGAATTTAATCCTTCAAAATGCTTATTTCCATTCCATATAAGTTGTTTTTGAGCACTACTTAATTCAAAATAAGGTTTATGAATAGGGAAATCAAATTTATGCGAGTTGTTAACTAATTGGTCTTTATACCAGCTCATACTTTCTCCTCGCCAAGGGAAAATAGCATTCTCGTAAATAGAAAGTCCAGTATTTGGGATTACTAAATCGTCATCAATTCCAATAATATCGCCATAACCTTCACATTTTGGGCAAGCACCGTATGGATTATTAAAGCTGAATAAGTGAATATTGGGTTCTAAGAAAGTAATATTATCTAATTCAAATTTATTACTAAAATGACGTACTTTACTTGTGTTTAAATTTTCGGTAAAACATTCTCCTTTACCTTCAAAAAAAGCTGTTTGTACGGCATCTGCTAATCGATTTAAAAAATCTTCATCATGTTTAATAATAATTCTGTCTACTACTAAGAGAATAGTATCGTTATTATTAATTGTATCTATTTCATCTATTCTAAAAACAGTATCATTAACTTTAACCCTAGCGTAACCTTGCTGTTGTAAAGCTTTTAATTTGTCTTCTATAGTTCTGCCTTCTTCTAAATAGATAGGAGCGAGAAGCAATAGTTTTTCTCGTTCTGGAAATGTTTTTAAATAATCTAAAACATCTGTAACGGTATCTTTCTTTACTTCATTGTTAGAAATAGGCGAGTAGGTTTTACCAATTCTAGCAAATAATAATTTTAAATAATCATATATTTCTGTAGTAGTACCAACAGTAGATCTTGGATTGGTAGAATTAACCTTTTGTTCTATAGCAATAGCTGGAGCTATGCCTTTAATGTAATCGACTTTTGGTTTATTGAGTCTTCCTAAAAACTGTCTAGCATAACTTGATAGGCTTTCTACATAACGTCTTTGGCCTTCTGCATAAAGTGTATCGAAAGCTAAACTAGACTTTCCAGAACCAGATAAACCCGTAATAACTACTAATTTATTTCTAGGAATGATTACATCGATGTTTTTTAGATTATGCAGTTTAGCACCTTTTATGATGATATTTTCTTTCGGGTTTACTTCGGAAATAGTAGTATTCATAGGCTTTTAAAAAGAATAATTTAGCAAAGATACTATAAGTAATTGAGCTTAAGAAACACATTTTAAGTGAATAAAATGTTAAAAAATCGTACTTGTTGTTGTTTTTTAGGAACGTTTGTTGTTATATTTGAACTATTAAATAACAATACATTAAATAATTAGAGCCTATAGCATAACATTACTTTTAAACATTTAACCCCCAACAAAGCAAGGAAGTATACTTCTGCGCGTTAAAAGTAATTATTATGCAATATGATATTATTTCAGATGCTACATTAGTTAGTAGTTATATAAAAGGTGAAGAGAGTGCCTTAGAGACACTTATAGTTAGGCACAAACAAAAAGTTTACAGTTTTATTTATTCTAAAGTTTACGATAGAGATGTCGCTGAAGATATTTTTCAGGACACCTTTATTAAAGTTATACGTACGCTTAAGCGTGGTAGTTATAATGAGGAAGGTAAATTTTTACCATGGGTTATGCGTATTTCTCATAACTTAGTTATTGATTACTTTAGGAAAAACAATAGAATGCCTAAGTTTGATAATGCTGGAGAGTTTAGTATTTTCTCAGTATTAAGTGATGATAGTTTAAATGCAGAAAAAAGCATTATTAAGGAACAAGTCGAAAATGATGTAAGACGTTTGGTAGATGAGTTACCAGAAGATCAAAAAGAAGTTTTGTTAATGCGTATTTATAATGATATGAGTTTTAAAGAGATATCAGATAGAACTGGAGTTAGTATTAATACGGCTTTGGGAAGAATGCGTTATGCGTTAATTAATTTAAGAAAGATAATTGATAAACATAATATTGTTTTAACAAACTAGTGCAATAAAGCTATTTTTGCTGCGTTATTGAATTAATACTAAATTATAACGTAATAAAATATGGCAAAAATTTACTCCGAAAAAAAATCCAATAAAAAAGTGAAAGATCTAGAACCGAAAGAAGAAACGGTTAAATTTCTTCTAAATTATTCTAAGGCTTTAAGTGTTATTAATTGTAATAAAATGAAGTTTGAAGCGCTTCTAAATTAAGTTTCTAAAAAGTCCTAATAAATTTTATTAGGACTTTTTTTGTTTTTTATATTCATTAATTATGGTTTGTCTGCCAATAGTTCGTGTAATAATATCTTTATTTAAGTCCCAGCTTCGAGCAGGAGAATACTCCCTTCCATACCAAATAATTTGTAGATGTAAATCATTCCATAAATATTTAGGAAATAATCGTTTAGCATCCTTTTCTGTTTGAGTTACATTTTTTCCATTACTTAAATTCCATCGATACATTAATCTGTGTATATGAGTATCTACAGGGAATGCAGGAACCCCAAAAGCTTGAGACATAACAACACTAGCAGTTTTATGTCCTACAGCTGGTAGTTCTTCTAATAATTCAAAACTTTGAGGAACTTCACCGTTGTGCTTTTCAATAAGTATTTTAGATAGCCCATAAATTCCCTTGCTTTTCATAGGTGATAAACCACAAGGCCTTATAATTTCTTTTATTTCTTCGACAGATAATTTTACCATATCATACGGGTTATCAGCTTTAGCAAAAAGCAAAGGTGTAATTTTGTTTACACGAACATCTGTACATTGAGCAGATAATAGTACAGCGACGAGTAATGTGTATGGGTCTTTGTGATCTAATGGAATAGGGATAGTAGGGTAAAGTTCTTTTAAGGTGTTTATAACAAAATTAACTTTCTCTGTTTTAGTCATAAATTGTACTTTTGGTGGAAAAATCAAAGTTAAGATTATGAAATGAGCATAGCTAATATTTTTTTAAGGACTATAAGATTATTTATTACGCAAATTACATTTGATTAACTTTTAAAATAAAATAAACAAATGAATACATTAAAACAAGGCGATGCTGTGCCTAATTTTTCTTCTAAAGATGAACAAGGGAATATTATTTCTTTAAGTGATTATAAAGGTAAGAAGCTAGTGGTGTTTTTTTATCCTAAAGCAAATACACCTGGCTGTACTACAGAAGCTTGTAATTTAAGAGATAATTATGAAATCTTACAATCTGAAGGGTATGAGCTGTTGGGTGTAAGTGCAGACTCAGAGAAAAAGCAGGCTAATTTTAAAAAGAAATATGAATTCCCTTTTCCTCTTTTAGCAGATGAAGATAAAAGGGTAATTAATGCTTTTGGTGTATGGGGATTAAAAAAGTTTATGGGTAGAGAGTATGATGGTATTCACAGAAAGACTTTTTTAATAGATGAAAATGGTATCGTTATACGTGTAATTGATAAAGTAAAAACAAAAGATCATGCTGCTCAGATATTAGAATAATAAAAAAAAGAGGCTATTGTGTTGTAAATAGCCTCTTTTTTATGTAAAATTTTATGTGTTTATTTTTTATTTCTGCTTAAAGTTAATGGTTTTCTGGTATATCCAAATAAACGATAATCTTTAATTAAATCTGAGGTTCCTTCAGGTACCATTTCTTCCCAACCGTGGTCTCCGTTAGAAATCATATTTAATATTTCTCTTGAGAAGATGTTCATGATGCTTTTATCGTAATCTTCAATATCAATTACTTTTCCGTTATATTTAAAGAATTTATATAACTCTTTCATACGCGGATAAACTTTTAAATTCTCGCTTGTGATTAATTCTCCAGTTTTAGGATCAAGCATAGGGTATAAGTATACTTTTAAATCTTTGAAGAATAATTTCCCAAAAGCTTCTAAAATACCTCCACTTATGTGGCGATAATATTTTTCGTCAAAAATATCTACCAGATTGCTAACTCCCATAGCTAATCCCATTCTGGCTTTAGTGTAATTGGAGAAATATTCAACAACCTTATAATATTCTTGGTAGTTAGATATCATTACTGAATGTCCAAGGGAACATAATAAATCAGCTCTATCTATAAAATCTTGTTCATCAATTTCGCCCTCTGCTCTTAGGTTAGATAATGTTATTTCAAATACAACAACAGTTTTATCTGGGTCTACCTTGTTTTCTTTTATAAACATGTCATATGATTTCTCATACATAGCCATGTTTACTTTGGTAACAGGTCTAAAGCTACCGCGAAGCGCTAGAATGTTTTTTTTGTAAAGAAACTTTGCAGGTAATATATTGGTGCCATCTGGACCAAATATTACAGCATCTGTCATACCGTTTTTAACCAATTGTAAACTCATTAATCTGTTGTCTACATTTTTAAAAACTGGACCAGAAAAATTTATAGTATCAATTTCTATTTGATCATTATCTAAGTGATCGTATAGATACCTTAATAGTTTTTTAGGTTTATTATATTTATAAAAAGCACCGTAAATTAAATTGGTACCTAAAGCACCTAGTGTTTCTTGTTGTAAACGAGCATCGGTTTCTTTGAAGCGTACGTGTAAAATAATTTCATTATAATCGCCTGTTGCTTCTACTTGATATTTTATTCCAACCCATCCATGACCTTTAAACTGTTTTGCAAAATCAATAGTAGCAACAGTATTGGCGTAGGTGAAAAATATTTTATTTGGGTTTTTTTCACGTGTTAACCTATTCTCCATGAGGTTCATTTCATGAATAAGCATTTTTCGTAAACGAGCTTCAGTTACATAGCGTCCATCATCTTCTGTTCCATAAATGGCATCACTAAAGTCTTTGTCGTACGCTGACATTGCCTTGGCAATTGTACCAGAAGCACCACCAGCTCTAAAAAAATGTCTACAAGTTTCTTGGCCTGCACCAATTTCAGCAAACGTTCCGTAAATATTCTCGTTTAAGTTTATACGAAGCGCTTTAGATTTTAATGATGGGATATCATCAAATTTTTTGTCACCTTTAATGGTAATATTCATACTAATAATAGGTTATGTCTTATGTTTACAAAGGTATTAAATAAGTATAGTAAACAAAAAAATAAGCTTATTTTTGTTGAAAAATTAAGGCTATTGAAAGTTACTTTTCTTGGTACAGGCACATCTCAAGGTATTCCGGTTATAGGAAGTAATCATCCTGTTTGTTTAAGTAAAGATTTTAGAGATAAACGATTACGTGTTTCTATTCTGGTAGAATGGAAAGATTATACTTATGTAATTGATTGTGGACCAGATTTTAGATACCAAATGCTAAGAGCTAAATGTGAGAAAATCAACGGTATTTTGTTTACTCATGAACATTCAGACCATGTTTTAGGGTTAGATGATATAAGACCTTTCTATTTTAAACAGGGTGACATTTCCATTTACGCACATAAACGTGTTTTAAAATCATTACATAAAAGATTTGATTATGTTTTTGCGACCGAGAATAAATATCCTGGAGCTCCAACAGTAATTGAGAATATAATAAAGAATAAACCTTTTAAGTTAAATAACATGGAAGTTATTCCAATAAAGGGATTACATGATGAATTGCAAGTTTTTGGGTTTAGGTTCAATGATTTTGCATATTTAACAGATATGAAAACTGTTAAAAAGAAAGAGGTAGAAAAACTAAAAGGTGTTAAGGTGTTGGTTGTTAATGCATTACGAATGAAAGAACATCGTTCGCATTTTAATTTAGAAGAAGCATTACAGTTTATTAACAAAGTAAATCCAGATATGGCTTACCTAACACATATTAGCCATTTATTAGGATTTCATGAAGAAGTAGAGAAAATGTTACCAAAAAATGTATTTTTGGCCTACGATGGTTTACAGATAATAGTATAAATTAAAAAAAAATGAAGCAAAGAATTTTTATGTACTTATTTGTGTTTTCAATATTGTTGGTTTTATTCCAGTATGTGAATGCGAAGAGAGTATTTGAAGATATGGATAATAAATTGGTAGGATATAAAGTCCAATTAAAAAAATATAAAGATTCTGTAGAAGTATTACAAGATGATATATTAGAAGTTTCTCATTTTAATTTAAATAGAAATGAAGATGCCATTAGTTATTTTGAAAAAGATGGTTATAAAATTGATGAGCTGATGCCTTTTATAAAAGATGAACTTTATAAGTTAAATGAAATTAAAGGCGAACATCCAATGATCCCTTATGCTTCTAGTGAAGGTAGAAAAATGCTGATTAATACTGTGAAAATGTTAAATCATAAATGGATTATAGCAGATTTCTCTGATGGTGAATTCTGGGGAGAGATTTTTTTAACTTATGAAATAACAGAAAATAAAGAATTGAAATTTAAATTAAAAGAATATTTCTTATATCCTCTTGCCAAGTAGTGTGTGTTTATATAATTATTTGATTTTATAAGCAATTCCCTTTTGTTTTTTTATTTCGCCTATATATGAATATTCATAAGAGTATGAAGAATCTGTTGTGGTTAGTATTTTCAAATGAATATCTTTTTGTTCTGCCATATTTTTAGGGTTAATCGTTTTAAAAATAACTTCACAATCATTTATCCATCTTAATTGAGATGAATCTATTTTATTATTATAGGTTTCAATTTGTAATTTTTCACTTCGTTTAAAAGTTGTTTTAAATAATTGGTCATTTATAGTTACTTCACTATAAAAGTTTCCTGTTTTATAATCTTTACAATTACGAGTTATTTCGTAACAATTAAAAAAAACTAAAAAGGGTAATAAATATATAAGTTTCATAAATACATTATTAAACGACAAAGCTACTAAAGAATATAATTAATTCTGATAATTTTTAAAACTTCCGTCAGAATAAAAAATAACGATCTGTTCGATAGTTTTGTTATTTTTAATTTTAGTATTTATTTTTTCATTCATGACAGGGAAAGGAAGTTGCAATTCCTGTTTTGTTTCTTCTTTTATTTTATCTTTTTCAAGAGATTTTTGCTTAGAAGGAAATTCTCCTTTACCATTAAAAAGCCAATAGAGGTTAACATCTGGATATGTTGAAAGTATTTTTAAAACAAAGTCTAAACTAGGTTTGTTTCTTCCTGATAAGATATGAGAAATACTTGAGCGTTGTACACCAATTTTTTCAGCAAAAGAAGAAGCTGATTCCTCATAGTAATCCATTACTTTTTGCAGTCTTTTAGTAAAATCGTCAATGTTTAACATTGTAAACAAGTGTTATTGTTGTGAATTGTAAACTTAGGCAATAAATTGAATAAAAACTAATCACATGCTGTATATATAGAGTTATTTAAAGTAAATTATAGTCGTTTATACTATTTTTAATCAAATAAACACTTTAATTAATAACACATAATTAATTAGTTTATAGTTATTTATATATTAAATTTATAATTTATTGAATTTTGATAAAGAATGATAGATTAAATCTATTGTTAGGTATTTTTAATGTAAACAATAAGCTTATTACCGTTGTAAACATAAGATGTTTTTCCATAAATATTTCAGATACTATAAGAAATTAGAAAGACAGTTATTAAAACAGGCTCCGAAATCGTGATTAATTTCTTTAGAGTACTGTAAAGAAGTAACTTGTATATTATACATATTGTTTACATATGTAACAGTTTGTCAACAACCTTTAATTTATTTTAAAAGCATATAGCTTTATAGTCTCTTTTATAACTACTACAAGCTTTTAAATACTTTTACACAACACTTATTTGACTATACATAGCTACTTTTTAGACTAAATATCGTATGTTTGCTAACTAAGTACACTTATAAAATCTTTCCTTAAGATATTCTTATAAAAATAGCTACTTACGTATGGATTTTTTAATTGTTTACAAATGTAAACTATATAATAAAAAAACAATGCAAATAGAAGAATTAAAATCCCTTTTTTTAAAACATAAAGAGACTAGCTTATTTCATCGTTATATAACTAATAAGCATATAAAACCATTATTAAATAATTTAAGTAAACACCTTACGATAGAAACTATAGGAAAATCTGTTTTAAAAGATTCTATTTATGGACTAAAAATTGGAAACGGAGATAAAAGAATTTTAATATGGTCTCAAATGCATGGAAATGAATCTACAACTACCAAGGCTTTGTTTGATCTCTTAAATACACTTTTAGATAAAAGTACAGAGACAAAAGATATATTAAGCAGTTGTACGCTTTATATTATACCTATATTAAACCCAGATGGAGCACAGGCTTATACACGTATAAATGCTAATAAAGTTGATTTAAATAGGGACGCGCAAAATTTATCTCAACCAGAAAGCAAGGTTTTAAGAACTGTTTTTGAAAGTTTTAAACCTCATTTTTGTTATAATTTACACGGACAACGTACTATTTTTAGCGCAGGAAATACGAGAAAAATTGCTACAGTATCATTTTTGGCACCTGCTCAGGATAAGGATTGTACAATAACGCCTACTAGAAAGGTGGCTATGGAGGTTATTGGGGTAATGAACGATGCTTTGCAGTCTATTATACCTAATCAAGTAGGGGTATATGATGATGCGTTTAATTTAAACTGCGTAGGAGATACGTTTCAGAGCGAAAATGTACCAACAATTTTATTTGAAGCTGGTCATTCTTATAATGATTATGAGCGTGAAAATACTCGTGAGCTTATATATATATCATACATAACATCTTTAAATTATATTGCTAATACATCTATTATTGATGGCAGTAAATATGAATCTTATTTTAAAATACCAGAAAATGGTAAATGTTTTTTTGATATTATTATAAGAAATGCTAAAACTAAAGATTATTCTAAGATAGATATAGGTATTTTATACGAGGAACGGTTAGTCGATGGTAAAATTGAATTTATTCCAAAAATTAACAAAATTGAAAATTTAAATGGGTTTTATGGCCATAAAGAAATAGAAGCTAATGGTTTTGAAATCTTTGATGCTAATAAACAATGTTTGAAAGTTGGTAGCGAAAACGTTTTCGTGATGTTAAATAATAATGAAATATCATTATTATCGAAATAAAACGTATCGATTGTTTATTATTATTGACGAAAATGTATTAATTTTGGGCTTTATTTAAGAATAGTTAATTATGGGAAAAATAAAATTAGACGAAATCGATCATCAAATTCTTGATATGTTGATTGATAACACAAGAATTCCATTTACAGATATAGCAAAAAAATTGTTGATTTCTGCCGGTACAGTTCATGTACGTGTTAAAAAAATGGAAGAGTCAGGAATTATAAAAGGGTCTTCACTAATGTTAGACTACAAAAAGCTTGGTTATTCATTTATTGCATACGTTGGTGTGTATTTGAATAATACCTCTCAGACAAAGTTTGTATTAGAGCGCATTAATGAAATACCTTATGTTACAGTTGCTCATATTACAACTGGAAAATTTAACATTTTTTGTAAAATTAGAGCAAGAAGTACAGAACATGCTAAAGAGGTAATCTTTTTATTAGATGACATAGAGGGAGTTTATAGAACTGAAACAATGATTTCTCTTGAAGAAAGTATTAATGATAAAAAACGCTTAATGCATTCCATATTTAGTGACATGTAGTGTAGTAAGTACAGTAATTCATTTTACAATATTAAAAAAGCCCTCATATAAGCAGTCATGGTCGGAAGATTTTTTCTTCCGACTTTTTATTTTATGTTGGGCAATATTTTAGTTTTAATTATTTGATTATCAGTTAATTACTTTGTTTTTGTGATGTATTTTTCGTATCTTATTATCTGATAATCAATATATCATGTCAGTATTTAAAGATCACAAAATTTCTGTAAGTCAATTATTAGGTGTTATACCAGAGGCGCTTTTGTCCAAATTATCATTAACTACAAAAGTCGATTACTACACCAAGGTTCTTCATGGCAAAAAAATGTTCTATTTGGTTCTGACCATAAAAATGGGAAGAAATCTGTTAAATACAGTATGGCTTTTGATGGTTTGTTACCTTGCCATTCAGAGGTGTTCACCAGGGCGGAGTATTCCAGTGAAGATATGGCTCTGCCCGAGGCTATAATGAATCATGTAAAGCAAGAAACACATCATCAGAATATCTATGTCATTGATAGAGGACTTCAATCTACAAGAACAATGAACTCATTTACTGATGATGCTGTTACTTTTATTGCCAGAGCAAAGGAAAACCGAAAACATGTAGAGTTACAATCTTTAGTCAGGCAAGCTCAAGATTCAGATTTAGGAGAATTAACTCTTATCAAAGATAGTAAAGTGCAACTTTACACAGGAAAAGCCATCCATAACAAAAAAGGAAATATTCATTACAGAGAAGAGTTGATAGAAACCCCTTTTCGTTTAATTATAGCGAAAACAATAACAGACGATCCAAAAGAATTTTGGTTCATTACCAATGATTTTGATTTATCTGCTAAACAAGTAGCCCAAGCTTATAGAAGGCGTTGGGATATTGAGGTCTTTTTTCGTTTTATAAAGCAAGAAATCAATGTAAATCATTTAGTGTCATTAAATAAAAATGGAATAGAGGTTATGCTATACATGACCTTAATCGTGGCCATGTTAATCTTAATCTATAAAAAAGCCAACCAAATAGGTTATAAAACTGCTAAAAGAAGATTTAAAATGGAACTCAGAAATTTAGCTATTGCTATGATTGTTGTAGATTGTGATGGAAACTTAAACCATTTTGAGACTTAAAAAATGGTCGGAATTTCTTCCGACCATGACTGCTCATATAAGGGCTTTTTTAATATTGTAATTTTAAGAAAAAATTAAGACTTAATTTTTCTTAAAATAAAACGGTTAAACCTATAAAGTGTTGGCATTGGATCCTTTATTGAGTATTTTAAAGGTGTGTTTTTCAAAATAAAATTAAACTTGAATAGATTACTTTTATTGTTTTTGATACTTTTTATTAAGCCCTTCATATTTAAATATTTTATAAAATTATATTTAGGGATATCAAAATTATAATTCAAGCTAGCGGCACAATATAAATATGGGAAATTTACTCCAGCAAGTAAAGAAGCTTCTACAGATCCCCAAAACCTAGGGTTTACTTCAATAATTTTAAACTCATTAGTGTTTTTATCATATCTCATATCAATATGAGCTACTCCAGACCAATTTAATGTTTTCATGAGTTGCTTAATAATTCCATATAAAACATCTTCTTTTAAAAATTCTATACCATATTGTGGCTCAAATTTACTAACGCCGTGCATATTGGCTTTTTGTATAGTATAAGCTTTTATTTCTCCATTTTTACATAGAACACTACAATCAATATCATAACCTTCTACATAATCTTGTGCAAGATATGTACAGTTAAATTTATCTGAATTAAGGAATTCTGTAAACTCTTTTTCATCTTTATATACATATATACCAAGCCCGCCACCAATACCTTCTACTGGCTTTACAAGTACAGGGTATCTAATTTCCTTTATATCAAAAGGAATATTTTTTTCTATTATTTTACTTTTAGGATAAGGTAAATTGTTTTTTTCTAAGAGTTTTGTTAAGTTACCTTTATTATTTGCTATATTGAAATTAGCGTAAGATGGTAATAATGCTAGTTTATCAATTGAATTAATTAAGTTTTTGTGCTTTAAAATTATACCAATACTATCTTCGAAAATTGGTAATATTAAGTCTATATTGTACTTTTCTACCTCTTTATTTATATTATCTATTAAATCTGTTTCAGAATCTGTTTTTGGGTAATAAGAAAATTTATCAACATTCTTAGAATGCTTCATAGGAATGTCCTTATCATTGGACATAACATGAATTTTAATTCCTCTTGCTTCTGATAAGCAATTTAATACTATCATTAAAACAGGTGCTTCACCATCAGGGATTAAAATGGATATTTTTCTATCTATCATTATTTAATGTTTACGTATTCATAATGTAGGATTTTTTTTATTTTATTAAGGGCTGATTTTTTGAAATATCTATAATAAAGTTTAAATGATCAAAAAAAGTCTTTTAACTAGCTAACTTCTTCTTTTAAAAGCACAATTGATGATAAAAAAGGGTTTATTAAGTTGTAAAATGAAAAATTATTAAATCATTTAAAGCGTATAAAAGTGTTTAAAAATGATTTTTTGAAGAAAAAAAATGAAGTGATTTTTTGTATTTTATGTTGATTAAAGTGATTAAAGGTGAGTTTAAAGATTTTATTTTTTTAGTGTTATTATATGTAGCATATTTAAACTAAATTTTAGAATAAAAATCACTTATTAAGTCTGTTATGGTATTTAATTCTTTAGAGTTCTTCATTTTTCTTATAACTATTTTTATATTTTATTGGTTTTTTTTTAAGAAATATGTTAAGTCTCAAAATATCCTTTTACTTATTTCAAGTTACGTATTTTATGGCTGGTGGGATTGGAGGTTTCTTTCTTTAATAATGTTGAGTACAATTGTAGATTATTTTGTTGGAATAATGATAGATTCCAATGAGACAACGTTTAAAAGAAAACAATGGCTTTGGGTAAGCGTTTTATTTAATGTAGGTCTTTTAGGTTTTTTTAAATATTATAATTTTTTTGTTGACTCCTGGGTAGATATGTTTTCTGCGATTGGATATAATATGAATAGTGTATGGACATTAAAGATTATTCTTCCTGTTGGTATTTCTTTTTACACATTTCAAACTATGTCTTATTCTTTTGATATCTATTATAGAAGACTTAAGCCTACTAGAGATTTTTTATCTTTTGCAACATTTGTTAGTTTCTTTCCCCAATTAGTAGCTGGTCCTATTGAACGGGCATCTAATTTACTGCCTCAAATTAATAAAAAAAGAATATTTAATTATGATCAATCTGTTGGTGGTTTAAAATTAATACTTTGGGGTTTATTCAAGAAGGTAGTTATAGCTGATGCTTTAGCTCCAATAGTAGATGATATTTTTTCTAATTATACATCCTACCCAGCTTCTAGTCTTATTTTAGGAGTAACATTGTTTAGTTTTCAGGTGTATGGTGATTTTAGTGGATATTCAGATATAGCTATAGGTACAGCAAAATTATTTGGAATAGAATTAATGTCAAATTTTAAATTTCCAGTTTTTTCTAGAAATGTAGCGGAGTATTGGCAGCGTTGGCATGTATCACTTTCAACATGGTTTAGACATTATATTTATATTCCATTAGGAGGCTCAAGAGTTAGTAAGTTGAAATCTGTTAGAAATATTATTATTATTTTCTTAGTTAGTGGTTTTTGGCATGGTGCGAATTGGACTTTTATTTTTTGGGGAGCTTTTCATGCTTTAGTATTTATTCCTGTATTTTTAATGGGAAGAAATACTATATATAAAAATAGTGTAGTAGGTGAGAACTCTTATTTTCCTTCATTAATAGAAGTAGGGCAGATGCTATTTACTTTTTCAATAGTAACTTTTTCAAGAATATTTTTTAGATCTGAATCGATTACTGATGCTTTTGGGTTTATAAAAAGAATTTTAAGTGATTTTTCTTATAAATCATACTGTCATCCTATGGGGTATCGCATGATTGATTATTATATTCTTATTATAGTTTTTGTTTTATACGAATATCGTATTAGAAAGGATGAGCGCTCTCCATTTAAGTTTAAGTCTAAAATAGTTAGATTTATTATTTATACTATAGTAATTCTTGGAATGCTTTTGTTTTATGATAGTAATATTGATAGGTCATTTATTTATTTTCAATTTTAAGAAAGATGAAAAAGATAATTATAAAAAGTGCTTTGTATATCATTTTGATTTTAATTTCATTAGAATTTATTGTGCGTGTCTTCCACTTAAATAAGGATAATCCATCACGATTTGTTGACGAATATAAAGTTGAAAAATGGATACCCAATCAAGAAGGATATTCTGTTACAGGAAATAGGCGTCAAAATTTCTCAAAGTTTTATATAAACAGTTTTGGATATAATTCTTATAGGGAGTTTACACCATCTAAGGATAAAATTGAATTAGCATTAGTAGGAGATTCATTTATTGAAGGTTTTCATCAAAATTATTATAATTCGATAGGTAAAAAAATAGAAGATAAATTAGTCGACACCGAGGTTTATGAATATGGATATGCAGGATATGATTTAGCGGATCAATTACATTTAATTTATGCGTATAAAGAAACATTTGATTTAATAGACCATGTTGTTTTGGGTTTAAAATTTAAAAATGACTTAAATAGGGGAGAGTATCATGTTGTACAAGATAGAATGCACTTAGAATCTCCATTGTACAAAAAAGCACGTCGAATAAAGTTATTAGTTTATGCTCAAAACATAGGAGTATTAGCGCCTTTATGGAAATTAGCAGGACGTTTGGCTTCAATAGGAAAAAAGAAAAAGCCTTATGTGCATCAAAAAAAAGAAACTAAACAAGATCTTGAAATCAAGCATGCAACTTATATTAAAAATTTTCAAAATCTAATAGATATATATGGTTTTGATAAAGAGCGATTTATGCTTCTTATAGATAAGGGAATTACTCCCCAAGTATTTTTAAATTATTTGGATGATAATAATTTTAAATATATAGATTTTTCTCAAAGTTTTAATGAATCAAAAAAACCTACGACATTAATTTACGATAGGCATTGGAATAACCATGGTAGAAATTTGGTTGCAGGTGTTATTTATAACTATATAAAAGATGAAAAAACGAAAACTGATTAACCTCTATACAGCGGGAAAAAGGTAGATTCTTGATTTTTAGTTTTTTCTTTTACTAGTTTGTCATAAACGGATTGATTTACTATATGTCTCCATATTTTAAACGATTTAAAATCTTTAGAGAAAGAAGATTTAAACCTAAATAATTCATCATTATTATTACCAAGCCCTCCTCCTAAATTAAAATAAGTATAGTTTTCTTTTGTACCTCGAATACGCATTTCGTCAATAAGTAAGCGTATTGGTGATAGGTTTAAGAAAGAAGATTTAGTTCCAGAAAGATGATATTGAATGATGTTATTAGTTTTGATCATCATTGCTGCAGATATTATTTTATTGGTTTCTTTATTTATTGCAAATAAAACATCTGTTTCATAATCTGTACTATTAATTAATTTATGAAAATATTCTTCTGTGAAATAATATTTTTCTTCTGCATTTACTCGATCCATATTTTCATAATATAGATTTATAAATTCAACAATATCTTTTTTGTCTCTACTTATTTTTATCTCTAAATGTTTATTTGCTTTATTTAAATACCTTTTTGTAGTTTTAGAAAAATCTGTACGTTGAGCATCTAAGTCTTTGGTAACATCTACATTAACTACGTTTCCAATTGTTACAACTTCTCCAAGGTTATTTAGTATGTTTTCTTGATTATTAATAAAAGGGTTTAGCCTAGAGAAAACAGATACTATTTTATGCTCTTCAAAAAAAGCATTTAATTCCTTAAGTAAGTTTGTGTTATCAAAAGAAGGATCAATGTTTTTTTGTATAGGTCCTGAATATCCATAAACAGATGTTATGTCACAATATTCGGTACCTTCAATTTTTCTTATAATTATTGGTAAGCAAATTATTTTGTCTTCTTCTATATATTTTAATAAAACAGCTTTTTCATCCTTTTCCTTTGATAAATTATGATAATCATAGGTATGGTAGAAATCGTAGTTTTTTACACTGTCAAGAGCTTCTACCCAATCTTCTTTTGATGATATTACATCAAATGAGGAAGTCTTTTTTTTTTCATTATTGAGTCTATATACAGGAAAAAAAGTATTTGTGTCTTTCATTAAATTATCAATATGGCTACATTTATATTTTACTTGCTTAATTAAATCATTATAAACTTTATTATTTATAATTTTTCTTCCTGTAAAAAACGGAATATCAATATCTTTAGGAAAAAATGATTTCTTGCTTTTATACAGTCCATCTCCATCTTTTAAGCCGCCCCCTAATATATAATATTTGAAGTTATTTACTACAGCCCATTTAATAATTCTTACTCTTAAGTAATCATTAGGTCTAGAATAAAAATAATCAGCGTCAGTACCTCCTAAAAAAGCGAATAATGTATTATTGTTTTTTATTATTAATTCTGTTGAAATAGGAGTTTCTCCAAGGTAAACTATGGCTATTAAGAATTGATTTATATTGTTTTTAATCAGACTTTTAAAATAATCCAATGAGAAATAGTATATAGTTTTTGCATTATTTCGTACCATCGTTTTTGTGTAAATATCAAAAAATATTTGAATGGCATCATTGGTTATCATTTCTCTACAGAAAATTTTAATACTTAGGTTATACGATGTTGCTTTACGATAATTGTTTCTAACTTTAGGTAAGAAAGCATTCCATTGATCCTCGAAATTATCACTAAGTACGCCTTTTACATTTAAAAGTGAAGTTAATAATAAACCGGAATATCCTAATTGGTTATTATTTAAACTAAATCTTGTAAATTCAGTAATTACATTATTATTTTTATACCAAGTATCAACAGCTTTCCAGAATTTTTTTAAATCTAGCTCAGTAATTAAATCACTGTTATGTAAAGGGCCACTATACCCATAAGGGGTAATGGCATCGTAATAATCTAATTTTTTTTCATTTAAAACAATTGGCATTAAAACAATTGGCATTAAAACTTTTGGAGTACCATTAATTTTTAATAAAAAATATTTTAATAAATTTAAATCTTTTTTAAAATACTTTAAGTGATCATAAGCATAATAAATATTATTATCCCAATTTTTTTCTAATAGCGTATTGTATTTTTTGATATCAGATTCATTGCCTAGGTCATTGACTTCTAATGTGTAATCTTTTTGAATGAACATTTTAACTTCTTTTAAATCATTAAATATGATTTTTGATAACACTTTTGAAAGCCAGATAATTCTTCCGCAATGCTCAATATGCCATACAGCTCTATTTTCTATAACATTACCAGCAAGCAATGGTCCCATTATATGTAAATTTTTTCTAGTTTCTAGTGCTTCGTTTACATAAAATCCAATTTTTGATTTATTTGGTACGCAATACTTCTTTTTAATTAAGTTTTTATGAAGTTGGGGTATATCTTCATGATTTAAATTTTTGCTTCCAACACAATTAATAACTATATGAAAGTGTTTATTGTGAAGTTTTTCTTTTTTAGCTAATGAATCTAAATATAGTAAGCTGTAGTTTTCTGAATTATCACATTGCATATTGCTAAAGCGTCCAGAAATATGCTCAAATCTATTTTCGGCTTCTAATTGGTTTACATTATTTGTGTAATGTTCTCCTGCACAACGTTGTCTTTTGCCTATTTCGTTTCCATATTTATAAGCAAATATTTCAAGTTCTTTAGTGTCAAGTTTATTAAGTAATACTCCAAAAGATTTTGAAATAATATTAACTGTCGATGCTGGACCTAATTTAATTTTATCTGCAACATCAATGTCTTTGATAGTCGCTTCGTTAATTAATTTAGCGGTTAATTTTTCTTCTTTGTTTAGTGCTTCTAAATGTTTAGGTACAAAATTCTTTTTTCGTTCTTCATCAATTACAGCATCAGGGATTCTACCTTGAGAAGATAGAAAAGTAAAATTAGTGTTGCTATAGTTTTTTTTAGCAAAATCATTAATTTTATAAATTAACTCTAGGGCACTAGCATTGGCACCAACTATGAGGATGTTTGTTGTTTTATTAATTCTTTTATCAAGGTATTTATTAATTTTGTTTAAAACAATTCCTAACTCAGGTTTATAGGGGTTGTTTATAAACATTAAGTTTTCTTTCTCTATGAGTTCTTCATTTTTCCATAGTTGGTTAACAGGTAAAGAGCCTGTAGATAAAACTACTTTTTTAGAATTAATTTTAGAGCCATCGCTTAAGATTACCTTATATGAATCATTAATTTCTTCTAAATCTATAACTTCTCCTTGAATAAAGTTGGCTGTAATTAACCCCTTGTCTGTGAGTTTTTTTATTTTATCATTAATTTTTGAATTAATGTAACAACCAAAAAAACGTCTTGGGATAAAGAGTTTTTTCCATTTGTTATTACGTATAGCTTCTTCGTTATTTGTAAGCCATTTTTTAGATAGGCTACCACCTTCTTTTTTAAATTTATCTAAAAGCCATGTTTTATTCTTATTAAGCCAGTCAATAAATAAAGTTAACTCAGGCTCTATTAAAAAATTCTCTAATGATGTTATTAAAAGCGTAGAAAACCCTGATCTTGAACCATAAGGGATTCCTAGATTAAATTCAGAATACTTTTCAATTATATTTATTGATATTTTATTATTTAGACGGGTTTCATAATCAATGAGGTCTAAAAAATTTAAAATGCTGAAGGATGTTGAAATTCCTGAGCCAATAAATGTAATATTAGATGTTGTATTCTGCATATTCACTTTTAAAGAGGGTTGTTAGTTTTAATTATTCTACCAGGATTACCAACAACAGTTGAGTAATCAGGAATGTCTTTTATAACAATTGTGCCAGCTCCAATTGTACACCATTTTCCAATTTTGACTTTTGGAATTACAACGGCTCCAACCCCTACATGACTACCTTCTCCAACCTCAACATGCCCACACAAAGCAGCTTTAGGAGAGATGTGAGCAAAGTCTCCTATAATATTATCATGGTCGACACTTGCTCCTGTATTAATAATGACATGTTTTCCTATAGTTGTATTTGGTTGTATTATTGCGCCTGCAAAAACAACAGTACCTTCTCCAACTTTTGATGTTGGTGATATAATAGCTGAAGCGTGAATGGCTTTTTCGTATTTGCAATTAAGAAATTGGGCAATTTCTGCACGATGCGCATTTGTACCCACAGCAATTATCACAGGATCCCCTGCATGAGGGAAGCTAGTTAAGTCTTTTCTAGCCCCTGTTGTTACATTTTTAGATGCATAATGGCTACCTTCGGGTTTATCATCAAAGGTGTCACTAATGGCATATCCATTTTGTTTAAGAACTTCTTTGATAACTTGCGAGTGACCGCCAGCTCCATAAATTCTAATATTTTTATTATTTTCTTTAGTTTTTTCCATTTTTATTTAAGAAAAAATTCGTAATATTTTATTGTTTCCTTTTTACTTCCTTTTAAGATAAGTATTTTTCATTAGAAGACCTGTTTTTAATTTTATTTATAGGTACACCTAATGCTTTTTTATAATCTTCTATGTCTTTTATAACTAAAGCTCCGGCACCTATGAGTGTGTGTCTTCCTATATTAATATTTTGGATGACAGACGCTCCTAAAGAAATAGCTGTACAAAAACCAATTTTAACATTTCCACCTATGGTAACTCCAGAGGCTAAGCTCGAAAAGTCATCCATTTTTGAGTCATGACCTAGCGACGAATTAGAATTTATAATACAAAATTCACCAATTTTTGAGTTGGCATTAATTATAGCTCCAGGCATGATAACGGTTCCATTGGGAATAGATATGTCATCTGCAAGTATTGCACTAGGGTGCACTATTGCAGGGAAAAATAAATTAGGGTTTTTTATTTGTATACTTTCTTTCAATTGTTTTCTTGTCCAGTTATCTCCAATACCAATTACAGCACCGATAATGTTATGTTTTTCTGTTAAGTTAGGAATATCTTTTTCATTTCCTATAATTTCATATCCATAAACTTGTTGACCAATAGTTTTGAATGAATCTATTAGTCCAACTATATTATATTTATCATTTTTTTTAATAATATCTATAATCATTTTTGAATGCCCTGAAGCACCAATAATTAATATATTTTTCATTTTAATTGAGGGATGTATCTAATTACTTAGATGTTTTTTTAACATTATTTTGCCTTAATACATTAAGTAGCGTTTCAACATTGGTATTATCAATAGCTACGTCTTTTGAAGCAATTACTTTGTATACTGTTTTTAATAAAATATTAAAATCCATTTTAAAGGATAAGTTATCAACGTAATCAGCATCAAATTTTAATTTAGTATCCCAATCTATATGATTTCTTCCGTTAACCTGAGCTAGTCCTGTTATGCCAGGTTTAACAGTGTGTCTTTTTTTTTCGTTTGTAGTATAGTAGGGTAGGTATTGGGGTAGTAATGGTCTTGGACCAATTAGTGACATATCTCCTTTTAATATGTTGAATAACTGTGGTAATTCATCTATAGAGGTTTTCCTAACAAATTTCCCCACAGGAGTTAAACGGAAAGTATCGGGAAGTAATTTTCCTTCTGCGTCAACTTTATCGTTCATTGTTTTAAACTTTATGATGCTAAAAAGCGCTTCATTTTTGCCCGGTCTTACTTGAAAAAAGAATGGCTTACCATTATTTGCAAAATATAGCAATATGGTAGTTATTATTATTATTGGTGATAATATTACAATTGCTGTTAGAGCAATGGTATAATCAAATAAAGGTTTTAAAGTAGATTTATACATTTTAGGGGGTTATTTTTAAATTCAAGATATACTAGATGTAATGGCTTTTACCAAGTCACCAACATTATCCATGTTCATTAGGTCTAATAATTTGAATTTTATATTGAATTCTTTTTCAATTTCTTCAATTATTATCATATGAGTTAGCGATCCCCAGCCATCAACATCATTTGTTGTGGTTGTTTCTGTTAAGTTAAAGTTATTGTGCTCTAAAACTTTAGCAAATATGGGGGTGATTTTTTCAAAAATTTCTTCTTTTTTCATTAAATTTATTTAAAATAGGTTCTTAATTTTTTTCTATCAATTTTTCCATTATTGTTATATGGGAATTCTTTTATAAATTTTATGTGAGCAGGAACCATATAGTCTGGCATTTTTGCTTTCATATGGTTCACTATATTATTTGTATTAAAAGCTTCGGATTCAATTGCTAAAGCTAGTTCTGCATTACCCAGATCATTAAAGATGTCTATAGCAACCATATTGATTTTTTCATGACATTTAGCTTTTGCATGAAATTCTACTTCAGATAATTCTATTCTAAATCCTCTTATTTTTACTTGAAAATCAATTCTTCCCAAGTACATATAATTGTTTTCGGAGTCTTTAAAACATAAATCTCCTGTTTTATAATAGCGTATAGTTTTACCATTTTCGGTTTTAGTAAAAAAAGACTCTTTATTTTTTTTTTCATTTTTCCAATATCCCGGAGTTAGTTGTCCGCTTGCTAGAACTAATTCTCCAGATTCACCTATAGGAATTTCTTGATTGCTTTTGTCAACTATAGTATAAAGAACATTGTTTAATGGTTGACCTATAGTAATAACTCCATTATGAGTTTTATTTAAGCTGCTATTTTTATTTAATTTATAATAACTACTATAAATCGTGTTTTCTGTTGGGCCATAGTAATTAAATGTTTTACTGTTAGGTATACATTTGCTCCAATCTTCTATAATATCATTATATAACGCACCGCCACCAAAGCTACAGTATCGTACTTCTGGAGCATGAATTTCATTAAAATAGGGTCTTAAATAATGTATTATCGATGGTACTAAGGATAATACTGTTAAATTATGGGTTTTTATGAGTTTATATATGTAAAAATACTTGATTGATTCTCTTGGAACAGTATATATGCAAGCGCCTTCAAGTAAAGGGAAAATATATGATACTACAGAAAAATCAAATGTAAGCTCAAACATTTGTAGGCACTTATCTGATGAATTAAGTTTAAATTCGTTATCGTAATTGATGCCTTCTATAAATTCATTTAAATTGTTATAGGTTATTGGAACACCTTTTGGAGCACCTGTAGAGCCTGATGTAAATAAAATATATGCCAAATCTTTATCAGACACTTTTTTAGGTTTAAGATTTATGGCTGTTATTTCAGGTTCAGATGGTTTTAAAAGTATAAAATTTGGAAAATCTGTTTTTTTTGATGAATCAAAAACATAGCTAGTACCTAGTGAGTTTAGTATGTCTACATTTCGATCGATAGGGTGGTCTGGATTAATAGGTACATAGGCTTTTCCTTCTAGCCAAAAAGCGACAATAGCAGCATATGTATCTATGTCATCATTAGTGATTAGTCCTATTAATTTTACAGAGTTATTTACTGTACCAGTAATAGTATGTCTGATTTTAGATATCCTAATAGCAAAATCTTTATAAGTAAAAAAAGTATTATCTATATAAAAGGCATTATTTTTTAAATGCTTTTCAATGGATTTATGTAAATTACCTATATATTTCATTTTACTTTTATAAATTAGTAGAAATGTCCGTCTCTATTCAACATTGTAACATTATTGTTGTCCAGTTTAGTATCATTGTGAGCTAAGCCTTTTTTTAATACTTTATGCGTGAATATAGTAAAGTAGCGCTTATTTATAGTGTCTGATAGTCTGGTATCGTCTGTGAAAATAAAATTTCTTTTAGATTTAATTAAATTCTCAATTAATGCGTCGATACATAAATCGTAATGATTGTCATCTTTTACTAAAAAATACTTTACATTAAATTCATTATAATTTATTACGTAAGATAAGAAACCTATAATTTTATCATCCAATAATATTTTTACATTGTGAATTTTAATATTGTCACTTGATCCCGTTTGTAAATTACTGTAAGCCTTTTTATTAGCTAATGGTATTTGTAAATACTGGCTATTGTTAATTTGCCAATTCACGTATTCTTTAGTTTTATATATCAAATCATTTTTACATAAAGGTTCAATGAAATTCCAGGTTTCGTTGTCTAAATGATTTATGAAATCATATTTAATTTCGCTAGTTTTTTTATTTAGTTTGTATTTGTTTATGAAGCGTATTGTTTTGCTAATTATAGCATCAATACCATCTATTATAAATTTAACAGGTTTTAAAAAATTAAATTTACCAATTAGCATTGATGAGTCTAGGCTAAAAAATAGAGTGTGTCTTAATCTTGATGTTATAACGGTAAATGGCTGTTTTTGATAAAATTCTTCAACATTTTCTGTATATCCTTTAATAAGAACTTGTTTGTTGGCTAGTTTTATAGCGTGGTTATAGATGTAAGTGCCTAATATAGAGTCTTTGTACTTGTCTGTAACCCACCAATCGATCATCCAGTATGCTTTACTACCTTTGCCATCTTTAGTGTTAATTAAATCTGGTAACATGTAAATGAAAGCAATCATTTGTTTGTTTTCGTAGGCTATAACGCCGCAATAGTCATCTTCAAGGATTCTTTCGTTAGAAATTAACCATGAAGCTTTACTTTTTGGCATTGGAGCTAAATCTTTTTTCCATAAAGTATTTGCTTCAACCATGCCACGAAGCATGTTTTTTGATAAACCAATTATTTCTAAATCCTCACTCATTTAAATATATAATAGGGCAGTTTTTTGACTAAATAAAATGAATATTATAGTTATTTATACACTGATTTAGATCAAATATATAACTATATGCAAAACTTTTAGTTTTGAATTTCAAATTTCCGTTCTATCTTATCGTTTTATCGGTAAGGTGCTTATTTTATTGTGATACGGAATAGTTATTTACTGTTGCTTTTCTTTTTCCAGATGTTAGTAAAGGAATTTCCTTTACATAATCTATTTGTATAATTGCATCACTACCTAAATAGCCTGTAAACTCAGATAAAACCTCTTTTTCTTGATTAAACTCTTTTGTTGTATTAAGTTTTATAGTGTATTCTTTTTGTTTTTCTTGAATTAATTGCCCTTGTATTACGCCTTTATAATCTACAATATTTGTTATTATAAAAGATGAAACAATATCGCCTTTTGTGTTAAAAATAACGTCTGTTTTTCTACCTTCAACATGTTTTAAAATAGGAGGGGTTACCGAATAATCTATCATGCCTATATCTCCTGTGTCGTATCTTAAAAAAGGATTGGCGTAGTTGTATAAATCTGTAACTATAATTCTGCCAGGTTCTCCAAGTTCAGCAGGGGTGTCATCGTTTAAATCAAATATTTCAACGTAATAACTCGCCCAGTTTATAATGTAGTAATCTTGGTTTATTGCTTGTTGAGCTATAATACCATTTTCCATATTTGAATACCTAGATACTAGAGGCGCTTTAAAATATTTGCTCATAGATTCCTTGGTGTATTTATTAACACCTTCAGACATCGTAATAATTGATTTTATATTGCAATTTATGGGTTTGGCATTTGTTTTGTCTAAGTATTTACATACTAATTCGTAAGCAGAAGGATAACCTAGCCAGCCTTTTCTAGAAGCATCATTTTTAATGCTGTCTATTATTTGTTTGATATATTTATCATTAATATCTACAACTTCAAATTCATCAATATTTTGTAAAAATTTAGTGACTGAAGATTTTTTAAGATGTTTATCCCAGTTTCTTAAGTATAGGAGTTTGTATCCTATTCTAAATCCAGCTAGTTTACCAAAATATATTGAGTCGGCTGTATTTCTTTTTATTTTATTAGGGTTTTGATCTATTTCTAAAGCAATACTAGTAGATCCACTGGTTGATACTGTTCTTAATTGTTCTTTATTAAAAGCGTTAGATTGAAATGCTTCACGACTATTTCTAATTGTATTTTTATTTACAATGGGTAGGTCTTCAAATTTTTTATATTCCTTATAAAAAGGAGTTGTTTCTCTTGCGTGATTTACTATTTTTTCTAATTTATTTTTTCTTAAATCTTCAGATTTCTTATTAGAGAAGTTTTCTAAAATAAAAGATATATCGTTTGTATGTTTTTTTATGGGACTATTTTTTATAAAATCTAAAAACCAGTAGCTGTTGTTTCTTAAGTTTTCAAGTGTATAAGTGAGTAATTTCATGTTATTTATTTGTTTCAAGTAAAAGTTCTTGGATTATTGGGTGCTTACAGTATCCTCCATAAGCTACATCTGTCATATGAAGTGATGGACCTTCATTTCCTTCAATAATTACAGGACCATTTTTAGTAATAGCTATATCCCATCCAATAATTCTATTTGGTAAATTTTTAGATGCTTGTTTTGCTAAAAGACATGCTTCTTCGAAAAAAGGTATTTTATAATCTTCTAGAATTACATTCGAGTCTGGGTGTTTAGTATGGACACGTCCTCCCTTGGTTACATCTTGTCTTAGTTTCCCTTGTAATTTGCCACTATCTGCATTAATAGATATTGAATAGCCTCCACCAGAAGTATTGTCTACATGACTATTTCCAGAGCCAAAGCGTATTAAAGCAGATAGTACATGTGCTTCTAGTTTTTTATCAATATAAGTATCAATTCTTAGCGTGTTTATTGAGTTAGAATATATTTTATTAATGTCTGGGTGTTGTATTACTAGTTCTTGATGTATGTAGCTTGTTTTTAGCATTGAATTGCCATATGTTTTTATTTGATCTATTAGCTTACTTTCATCTAATAAAATATAACCATGACCACCGTAGCCTTCTAAGAGCTTAAGAAATAGTTTGTCGTTATTAGTTTTTTTAAATATTTTTTCAAAAAAAAGAACGATATCCTCTTTTGTAAAAATGGTAGTAATTTCATTATTGAAGAAGAAATTATTTCTTAAGTTATAGCTTATTACAGTAGGAGTGGGTAGATTGTTGTTTTCTGAATAGTGAGCAAAACTTAATTTGTTATTTAAAATAGAAGCTATTTCGGGAAGACGTATTTCTGGATGACTAATAATTTTGTAGTATTGATTTAAGCTTAGGTAGTTTTTGTAATCAAGAACATCTGTTCTGTATAAAAATTTTCTAAAATAATCTGAAGGAATCTCTTTTTTTATCCAAGCAAAATGGAGTAATTCTATTAATATTTTTAAATAATTTTTTTTGTCTGGATCATTAAAAAAAACTTTAATGTATTTTATTCTTGAGAGCATGAATATTTATTTTAGACTGTAAAGTTAAAAATAAATAAGTGTTTAATTACGTCTTAGTAGTTATTTTAAACATTCATACTCAGATAGTAATGCATCCCATACTCTTTTTCTTTCAAATTTTTTAACAATATTCTCTCTAGATTTTATACCCATTTTAGCTGCTTCTTCTTGATTGGCTATAATGTAATTCATAGCTCGGTATATAGCGTTATCATCTTTTACGGGTATAATAATACCGTGTTCTTTATCTTTAATTATTTCATTACACCCGTTAATATTAGTAACTATGCTTGGAAGTTCCATGGCTCCAGATTGCATAACAACATTAGGGAATCCTTCACGATAACTAGGGAAAACAAGGGTATTAGCGATAGCAAAATAAGGTCTAACATCGTCTACCCATCCTGTAGAAATAATATTTTTGTTGTTTTGAATTATTTCCATAGATTTAGGTAGGAGTGGATCTAATTCATTTTCGTATGTACCTACAAGTAATAGCTTTGTTTTTTTGTGCTGTTTATTTATTTTATCGTAAGCAATAAGTAATTCGTTTATGCCTTTATCTGAAACTAACCTTCCTGTGTATACAAATACAAAATCGTCTTTAGTAATGTTTAAACTTGTTCTAAATTCTAATTTTTTAGTATTGTCATCAAAGATTGCAGGATTAAAATAGGAGGTGTCTATACCGTTTGAACTACCGTTGGCTATAACTTTTAGCTTGTCTTTATTTGTAAATTTATGCTCAAGTATAATATCTACTAAACCATAAGAGTTTGGATATATTTTTGTAGCACATTTATAAGTTGTTTTTTCTACTATATTAAGGATAACTCGTTTAAAACCTGTAGCTTCAACTAGAGGGAGACCAGCTATGGTGTGTAGTCGATGTGGTACACCTGCAAGTTTTGATGCTAGCATAGATAAGGTTCCTGCTTTAGGGGTGTGTGAATGTACAATAAAAGGTTTTTCTTTTCTAAATAATTTATAAAGTTGCCATACTGCAATAAGGTCTTTTATTGGAGTTATTTTTCTAGTCATTTCTATAGGAGTAGTTGGTACACTTTCGTATTTTGATACTCTTGCAAGTGCATTATCTTTTCCTTTTGATGATACCGCTAGGATATCAAAATAGTTTGACATAAACTTTAATTGGCCTTGTAATAAACCGCTAAGTGATAGAGGGACTGTTGTAATTCTGATAATTTTCTTTTTCATAAAACAAAGGGTTGGATTAGCCAATTAATAAATAAGATGGCAAATATATAAAAGTAATTAGTTTTCATTGGATTTTCTCTTTCTATTACTAGGTTTTGGGATGAACGGTTTATTTTATTTTTTTGTGATTTAAAATAGTAGTGTTATTGTGGGAGTGATAGTTTTTGATAGTTATTTATTCCTTTAATTATGAAAGAGTTGTCTTTTTTGTATAGTGTTATAGTATTATAATGGCTTGAAGTTAGGTATAAGAAATCATTAATATGTCTTTTAAGGATATTATAATTTTTAGAGGTATGGTTAACTTCTTTATAGTTATTTATATTTATTTCTTCAATAGTGTTTATTTTAGAGCAGATAACTAAATTTTGTTTCAATGTTTTTTTTGTTAAATACCGGTTTATTCTTGGTGGTATTTCATTTATTTTTTTTGCTTTTAAATACTCTTTCAACTGTATTTTAATAAGTGTTAGTTTTAGTTTGGTAGACATGGTTTTATAAACGATGTAATGATTATATCTATAAATATTATTACTCCATCTTCGTTTATAATCCATGCCTCCAACACCCATTTCAAAAAGTATGTAGTTATTATTGGCACACCATTCTACTTGTTTGTAAATTTCTACATGACCTAAGCCAAATTTTGAATAATCAATATCGTAAGAAGATATAAAACTAAATAATACTTTGTCAAAATGGTAGTTTAAAGAAATTTCAATAGGTTTATCTTCATTGTATATTACGAAAAAAGAGGCGTTTTGGTTTATAATTTCTAAATATGTGTTTTCAAGAAGGTAATCCCATTCATATAAATTTTTGTGAGCTTCATTACGTTCTTTAAATCTGCGAACTATCATGTTACGAAGCGATTCCATAATAAATCTATATTGAGCTTTAGATATTTCTCCATAAAACATTTTATATTTTATATTAAAGCATGTTTCTAAACGTTTTTTGTATCTAAGTAAAATGTTTCTTTTTTTGGAGTTGAATTGGCGCTGGATATAATCTTCAATAGAGTCTGAGTGATTTAATAAAATAGAATATCCCCAATTAAATTGAGGTATTATTTTTCTTTTAAAAGAGGTATCTCTAAGCTTTAGTTTAAAATATTCTGGAACTAATTTATGGGAGTAAGTGCTGTTTGTCTTAGAGTTATGATTGTTATTGTAAACTTTTAAATTAAAGTATTCAATGCTTTTGTATAGTTGCTGGATATCGGCATTTCTAAATAATATTGGGAATATTGGTATTTTGTTTTTTATGCTCATTTAAAGAAATGCTTAAATTATGACTAGTCTATAATTGTTATTTTTTGATGGGTTTTGGCACCTTTAAAATAGTAAGTTTGTTTATGTTTAAAATCATTATAAATTGTAACGTTTTTAATTTGTTCTTGGTTTTTATGTAAAAAATAATTTAAGGACCTAATTAAGAAAGCATATTTATTTTTATTTAAGTTAATTTGAATTTGTTTATTAAAATTAGGTATTTCTGAAATAATATTGTCTATTTTAATGTTGTTTTGTAATGATATGTTGTTTTTTGAGCTAGTTAACCTGTATTTATACTTTAGGTATTTACTGTACCATAAATGTAAATTATATTTTTTAAGTAATTGAATTATTGCATAGCGTATTTTTAGTTTTAAAAATTGTAAATTAGCTTTAAAAGAATTAGATAATTTGCTAGGATTGTATATGATGTTTGCATTATACGTATAGCTTTCGTTTACGTATTTCCTTTTGTGAAAAAAATCACCTCTACTCATGTCGAATAATTTAAATTCATTTTTATAAGCCCATTCTAGATGGTTTACCATATTTATATGACCTAGGTTAAACATTTGGTAATCGATATTATAGCAGCTATTCCAGTGAAAAACGGTATCTTGGTCTGTGAAATTTAAACTTATGTTTATGGGTTTATCATTGTCGTAAATGGTAAATATGCTAGCTTTCTTTTCTAATATCAACTTGTACATCATATTTTCGTATAGTTTTAGAAAAGGTAATTCGAAATTTGATTCCTCTTTTTGAGTAAAACGACGTTTAGTCATTATTACCAGCTCTTTAAAAAGAAATGTGTATTCTTCTTTTGTAATATCGCCATAAAATATTTTATAAATAGGAGATATACATAGGTCTAATCGTTTTCTGTAGCGTTTTAATTGTGATTTTCTTGCTTTCCCTAATTTGTTGTTAAGATAGTCTTCAAGGTTGTTGTATGCTGTTAGGTTTATTAAGTATCCAGAGTAAAGAGGTGTAGTGAGCGATTTTAAATATGTATAGTCTTTACTGAATTCAATTGAGTAATAACTAGGTATATCAATTATGGTATATATATGAGGTGGATTGTATTTTGAATTAGAGTTGCAATTATAACTAACATTTTTGGAGAGCAAATTGGTTATTTTTTTATAAAAAGGAGGGAAGGCTTTGTCTTTAAAGAAAAGATCTAAGAAAAAGCTTTTATTTATTTGCTTTTTAGTTAGTTTCATTTTTTTTTTTTTTTTATACAGGTGTTATTTTTAATTTATTACTGTTAATAAATGTATTTTATTTTTTGATTGAATTTGAAATTTCTGTGTCGAATCTGTGAATTTGTTAACTGTTATGTTATTTATGGATTCATTATTTAAAAACAGAAAATCGTAAACGGGCTTTCTAAGAAACTGATATTCATTATTTTGCTCAATATTTATTTTAGTGATTTTGTTTGAATTTTTTGTGTTTGAATTTGATAAAATAAATGTTTTATCTTTTTTTTGGTAAAGATTGTTTTTGCTAAAAAAGCCTTTTTTGAATTTTCTATATATTATATCTATGTATTTATTTTTAAGTAGATTATAAGTCTTGTATTTAAGTGTATATTTAATATATGTGAGTTTCCCGATTATGAATATTTTAATGCTATTGGAGTTGTAAATAATATGATTGCTGTAGTAATATGATTTAGTTGCCCACTTTTTTTTGTAATAATCATATCCCTTTAAAAGGTCATAACTTTTAATGTTATTTTGGATGCTCCATTCTATATTTTTTAGCATATCAAGACTTCCTATGTGAAATTTTGAATAATCAATATCATAACCACTAAGAATATAGAAATTGAGTTTGTCTTTCAGCATATTTATTCTAATACTTATAGGTTTATTTCCATCATATATTACAAATAAATTAGCCTTCTTGTTTAGTATTTGCTCGTATACGATGTTATTAAACTCATTTAAATACTGTAATTCATAGTTGATTTCTCCTTTTTCGTTAAATCTTCGTTCTAATAAATCTTTTAAAACAATAAATAATCTATCGTATTCTTGTTTTTCAATATTTCCGTAGTATGATACATATTTTATATTGAAGCATGTTTCTAATCTGTTTTTATAGCGTCTTAAATTCGATCTACTTTTTGTGCTGAAATTATGATTTAAATAGTCTGAAATACTTTGATAATTATGAAGCTCTATTAAATGCCCTTTTAAGGTTTTTATTTTATTAATAAAGGTTTTATTGAGGTGTTTTTCTATTGTTATGTTTAGATAGTTAGGGATGTCTTTTACTATAAGAACATGGTTTTTTAAATTTAGAATTGAATCTGTTTTAGTATTATAAAATAGATTAGTATTATTTGTAATCGCTTTATAAATAAGAGGTAAGCTATTATTAGATAAAAGTGCTTTTAAAAAAGTTATGTGCTTAATGTGTCTCAAAATTATTGAAAATGTATTTGTTGTGTTAAGTTTTTACCCTTTATAAGATATGTGTCTAATGAATCATTAATACTGAATATCTCAACCGTATTTATAGATTCTTGGCTTGTATATAGAAAATTATAAAGAGGCCTTTTTAAATAACTTAACGATTTGTTGTTTGAATCGATTTTAGTTAGTTTAGGGTAAGATTCAATTTTTACATTATTAGTGATAACTATGCTTTTTAAGTGTTCTTTAGTTTTTTTTGATTCGCTATTTTTATGTCTATATTTTAGGATTTTATGATATAAAATATTTATGTTGAATTTTTTTAAAAATCTTACTAAGTCATAAAATGCTAATGTTTTGTAGATTATAATTTTGGCCGACAAAAAAGTTAATAAAGAACTCGAGTTGTATAGGACATGTTTTTGGAAGTCATATTGAGAATCAATTAGTTTTGTTTTGTATGGGTAATTCCCTTTTAATAAGTCAAAAATCTGAATACCATTATTGTAACACCAATGGATTTGTTGTATAAAATCTGTAAAACCAATATAGAATTTTGAGTAATCGATATCATAAGACCTTATATAGCCATAAATAGTTTTGTTTCTAATAAGGTTTAAACAAATACTAATAGGTTTATCGTTGTTGTAAATAACAAATAAAACAGCTTCTTTGTTATTTATTAAAGAGTATGCTATTTCATGGTAAATTTCCCAACGAGATAAATCGTAGTTTTTTGCTTCTTTTTCTAAAAAGCGTTTTTTTATCATTATGTGAAATTCTTCAAAGAGATAGTCGTATTTATCTTTGGTAATAGAGCCATAATAGCTTATATATTCAATATTGAAACAGGTTTCTAGCCTCCTTTTATAGGTTTTAAATTTAGATCTTCTATTAGGGCTAAATTTATTTTTAAGATAATCGTCTGCGTTTTTATAGTTTTTTAAAAGGATTAAAGAGCCTTTGTATGTGTTTATGCTTTTTAGTTTCCAGTTTTTGTTTGTAATAACTCCTTTTAAGTAACTAGGGAAATCGTAAATGCAGTATAAGTATCTATTATTTTCTATGTCAATATGTTTAGTGTCTTTATAAAATACAGAACCAGAAATACTGTTTATTATACTATTATAAATAGGTAGAGCTTCTTTTTTTTCTAAAGAAGCGCTTAAAACATCTAGATTATCTGGTTTAATTTTTTTTAACATCAAGTTATTGTTTTATTATCTGTTTTTTATAGGAGTATATGAGTTTGTCAAGCATAAATAATCTTCCTATAATATTTCGATCTCTTAAAAACTGAATAAACTTTAATTCTTGTATTATAATGTTTGAATATATACTTGATATTATGGATTTTTTATTATAGAAAACATGATATATGTAGTCGTATTCATGGTTGGACCACTTTTGTTTATAATATGTTTTTCCCATGGATAGATCAAATATTGCTACACTATTTTCTGTTAGCCACTCTAAATGGTATAGCATACTAATGTCTCCCATGTTGTATTTTGAATAATTTACATCGTAAGTTTGAATATGACTAAAAACAGTGTCGTTTAAATGAAAATTTAAAGTAAAAGTTATGGGTTTTAAGTTATCATAAATAACATGTAAAGAGGCTTTTTTGTCTAAAATTTTCTGAAAAGTTGATGTTTTTAAATCACTCCAATTAGTTAGATACCTGTTGTGTGTTTTTTTTTCATCAAACCTGTTATTTAGTAATGTATAAAAAACTTTAAAAAGTGTATTGTAGTGCTCTTTATTGATGGTTCCAAAATAAAAATTGGAAGAAATTTTATGATTTCTAAAAAGCTTGTTCTTTTTTGAATTTAGATTTTTTTTATTTCGACTGCTTAAGTTTTTAATTATATAGTCGTCTGCATTATTGTATCCAGATAGGTTTAATAGGTAGCCTTTGTATTGTTTAACTTTTTTGAAATGTTTGTGATTTACATTGAGGTTTAGGTATCCAGGTATGTCTCGAGATATAAATATTTGATTTAATTTTTTTTGAGACGTTTTTTTTGAAATAATAAGTTTATTACGTGATATGGTATTTGAAATATTTGGAGTATAAAAAGGACTTATTTGGTGCTCCAAGTATAAATCAAAAACAAACAAATAAGAATTAAAGAGTTTGTTAAATATCATCAGGTGACTTATTTATTTTAATTAATCAAAAATTCAATTGTTTAGTAATTGTATTTTCTTTTTGTTTCTTAGAAACAATAATTTGTGAGCATAATTTATTAAATCGTTTTTTCTTAGAAAGAGTTTTAGTGAATAAAATAGCTTGTATATTAATGCGATGTAGCAAGCTAAAAATGATTTTTTGTCATAATAAATATGATATTCAAACCAATAAGGCTCATTAGCCCATCTCTTTTTATATTCATAATAACCTTTAGAGAAATCTAAAGCTTCAAATTTATTTTCTAGACACCATTCAATTTGTTTCATAACACCTACAATGCCAGGTCTGTATTTTGAGTAATCAATATCAAAAACTCGAATAACATCATACATTACTGTATCAGAAAAATTGGTAAGTGTAATGGCAATAGGCTTTGTGTTGTCATAAGTTACGAAAAGTGCTGCTTTTTTATTTCTAATCATTGGTAAGGTGACTTCTGTGAAAAACGCCCATTCTTTAGGATTCAAGTTGTTGTTGTTTGTTTTTTTGTTAAAAAAACGTTTTTTTAATAAAATTTCAAAAGTGTTAAAGATAGAATTATATTCTTCAGAGCTTATAGTACCGTAGTATACTTTATGCGTAATATTAAGTGCATCTTTTATTTTTCTTAAATACCCCTTAAATTTAGATCTGCTTTTTTTACTAATAACTTTTAATAAGTAATCGTTTAGGCTATTGTAGTTTTTTAAATTACATTTAAATCCATGATATTGAGTGATTTTATGAACACCTAGGTTGTTTAAAAAGGTGTCTGTTGGAGTGTAATCTGGAACATCGTAAACGATAAAAACACGACCTTTGTAATCTGGAGCGATATTTTTTGATAAAATATAGTTAACGCCCTTGGTGTTATTTTTTCCTATATTATAATAAAGTGGTAAAAACTTATTTTTTACGAATGGTAATTCTGGAATAAAACTAAAAAAAGTACATTTTTTACTATGGTTAAAATGCTTTAACCATACAGATTTAAAGGTTTTAGATAAAAATGGGTTACGTTTCATTACTTAAAATCGTTATTAAGATAAGATTTAATACTCTTGCTTAAAAGTTTTGTTAGTTTTTTTGCACTTTCAGATTCTAAATGAGAACCATCGTAAGTTTTAAAACCTACTTCATTTGAGTAATTAAAATAAGGAACTTCGTGTTTTTTAGCTATACTATCTATTTGGCTGTTAAAGTTTTTCCATAAATTATTCTCCATTGCAATAAAATCTGAATCCGCTGGAATTCTAATTATTACAACTGTTCCTTTGTTTTTTAAAAATTTGATAGTATTTAAAAAGCTATTAAGGCGATATTTTGAGTCAACTTCTGTTTCTAGTTTCTTGTTATAACCATCTAGTGTTTGTTTTTTCCATTGTTTAATATCAGCTTCATTTATAATATGTTTTCCTTTTTTTATTTTTATTTCATTCCATCCATTTGTATGACATAAAGCATGTTTCCATGTATTAGTAGGTAGGAAAGAGTTATATAAAGGACTTTCATAGCATTTCATTATATAATTATAATTTGGGTTAGAGGAAAAGTTGTCCACTTTACCAATCCGCATTTTTTTATCCATATTTAATACCATTTCTACGTCTTTAGTAAAAGCAGTAAAGCTTGCTGGAGATACCGATAAGATGAATAGTCCATTGTTAATAATGTTGCTAGATTTTTTTTTAATAGCATTAAAGTAAACTTCCCCATAAGGAGATTGAAAACCGTCAAAAGCAAAATTTATTACAGGCTTGTTAAAGTTGTGTTCTTTTAATTCATTTTCTAAAATAGTAGGAGAAATTCCTTGTTGTGCTCTAGAGGCTCCTATTATTAAACTACCAGCTTCTTGTGTAAACTTATTGTAATATTCATCTACATAACCTTTTGATAGCTTATGAATAAGTATGAAATATGTAGTTGCTAATAGTAAACAGAAAACAGAAAATTTAATTAAAAACCTCATTTTAAACACTTTAAAATTGAAAATAAATAAAAGTATTTTGCCTATTTATAGCAAATAAAACGATGATTAGTATGTATGCTAAATACATGCTATATCTTATATGGTTAGGGCGTTGTGTTACGATTTCATATACTTTGTTGTTACCCTTATAGTAATGAATTATCTGAACAATTAAAATTAAAATTATGCAAAGAAAAAGTTCAAAATAATTACCTAAAATATCAATATGTAAACTACCAAAGGAGAACATGTTTTTAATATATAAAAAGGCTTGAGATAGGGATGGAGAACGGAAAAAAATTAAAGTGAATGTTAGGTAATTAATAACTGTAAACCAGCCAAGTATACGTATTGTTCTTTTAGGAATTCTCATCATTTTAAAAATTCTTTTTCTAATAGGAATTGTCGCAATTTCTATAATAAGTATCAAAGCATTTAATAGACTCCAGACTATAAAAGTCCAATTTGCACCATGCCAAAGACCATTTATAAAAAAAACAATAATTACAGCTGTTAGTCTATTTGTTTTTTGATCTCTTACTAGTGGTCTGTATAAAAAGTCTCTAAGCCATTGCATAAAGGAAATATGCCAGCGTTTCCAAAATTGAGAAAAAGAAGTTGAAAATATAGGTTTGTTAAAATTTTGAATTAAATCATAACCCATAGTTTTTGCAGCCCCAATAGCTATAGATGTATAAGCAGAAAAATCGTAGTAAATTTGAAACGAAAAGAAAAAACCACCTAAAATTAGTGATATATTATGAGGTGATTCAGGATTGTTAAAAGCCTGATCTACATATATACCTAATCTATCTGCAACAATAACTTTTAGGAAAAAGCCCCAAGCCATAAGTATTAAACCTTTTTTTATATTAGGTATGTTAATTTGAACTTTTTGTTTTAATTGAGGGATAAGTCTTGAGGCGCGCTCAATAGGACCAGCAACTAGTTGAGGGAAGAATGCAATATATAAAGCGAATTTTCCTAAATGCTTTTCAGGTTTAATACTGCCTCTATAAACTTCAATAGAGTAGCTCATTGTTTGAAAAGTGTAAAAGCTAATACCTATTGGTAATAATATGTTATTAAAGTTATAAGAGTTAGCTGTTTCTTCTAGTGACATTTCTGCACCAAAGAAACCTATGAGAGCATCAAGACTGGATGTAAAAAAAAGGAAGTATTTAAAAAGAAAAAGAATTCCAACATTAGTTATTATACTAAATGTTAAAAATATCTTTTTAATTTTAGCATTGTTTGTTTTAAACATCTTTATACCACAATAATAATCGACCAAGGTAGAGATACATAGTAAAATTATAAGTTCAGGTTGATGAGCCATGTAAAAAAAATAACTTCCAAGTAAAAGCCATAGCCATCTATACTTATGGGGTATAACATAAAATCCAATGATCATAATTGGAAAAAAGAGAAGGAATTCGAATGAGTTAAATAGCATAAATAGTTTAAAAAATCATTGGCACATAAACAAACATAAATCAATTTGGTTATATTTTTTTAAAAATAAGCCAAAATGAAAATAAAATGGTTTAACATCTTTTCCTTGTTATGTTAACGAATACTTATGCATATCATCGTTAATAACTTTATCGATGAAGTGAATATAATTGTAGGTTTTTTTAGCTTTTTGTTATATAATTGCAGATATATAATGACATAGGGAGTTGTTAATATTTAATTTGTTGAATGTTAAGGTTTTATTATTTAATTATTATTTTTTTTAATTAAGATCCAGATCGTTTTTTTCAACGTATATGTAAACTAAACAAGAATAATTTTGTCGTTTTATCGTTTAAAATCGTTTTTTATCGATATTTTTTTTGCCTATACGGTGCGTTTTATCGAAAAAAACACTCTTTTAAACGATGATTCAAGAATAATTTTTGATATTTAAAAAATATAATCACTCTCAAAATTACAATTACCATGAAAAAGATTTTTAAGAACATGTTATTAGCTCTAATGTTAATGATATCAATGCTGTCATGTAATAAAGAAGAATTATTTGCAGAACCAACTTTAGAAGTTGTAGACCCCAAAGAAGATCCTGATGAGGAAACTGATACAAACTTACCTTGTAATTTTACATTAGATAATGTAGAACCTAATTCAACTATTATAATTGATTGCCTTTTAGATTTAAAAGGACAAACAGTTAATCTTCCTGCTAATGTAACTATTGAAGGAAAAGGAGGAGATATTATTAATGGAACTATTAATTTTTCTGAAGGTAATAATGTTATAGATGGTAACCTTTTAAGTTCTAATTTAACAATCACAGGAAATAGTCCTCATTTAAAAGATCCTGTATTTAAATTTAACCCTAAAAGGTGGGGGATAGTTGAAGGAGTTACGACTTCTGAAAATGCACAAAAAAATAATGATATTTTGGAGTCATCAATGAAGATGGCAAAAGAATTAGGAGTAACTACATTTCAAATAGATAAAATGGATGCTTATTTTGAAGTTAGTAAAGTTACTAGTACAACTACAAATAGAAATTTTTATCCTAGTGAAGAAGCTGTTAATGTACCATCTAATTTCACACTTAGTATGGGGGAAAATGTACACCTTAGAGTTCAACCTAATAGTAGTAGTGATTATGCTTTATTAGCGTTAAGAGATGTTTCTAACGCGAGAGTAGAAGGAGGTAATTTACATGGAGATAGATTAAATCATGATGATAGTAAGGGGGTAGGTAACTCTGGTCATGTAATAATGATTCATGGATCGAATAATATAGATATAGATAATGTTAGAATGATTAATGGTACAGGTGATGGTCTTAATATTAATAGTATAGGTTTTACTTTTGAAGCAGGATATATACCATCTAATAATATTAGAGTAACTAATAATACTTTAGATAGTAATAGAAGGAATAATATATCTATAACAGATGGATTTAATATTTTAATCGATAGTAATAATTTCTTAAATGCAGGAATTGATTTGCCTAACTCTAAAGGTGTAGCTCCTGGTTTTGGATTAGATGTTGAAGCTGTAAGAAGAAGAGATACCAATGGTGAATTTATTTTATATGAAAAAGCCTATAATATTACGTTAAGTAATAATATAGAAAAAGGTAGTAAATACGGAGCGTTTATCGTTGCTATAGGAGAAGATGTTACTATAGAAAATAATACTACTGAAAACTCAATTAACATTGCTGATGGTTCTGGAGTTAAAATATTGAATAATGAAATTACTGCAAAGCCTGGTGATACAGCTGGAGCAGGTATCATTACAGGTCATCCAGACTCTACAACAGCTTCAAATAACATTATTTCTGGTAATACAATTAATGGATATACAGTTGGTATAGCAGTATACACTAGAGAAAATGAAATTTATAATAATAAAATAATAAATTTTGTTACAGGAGTTCAGCCTAAAAACGTGAAAGATATTAATATCTATAAAAATACTTTTGAAAGTAATTTAAGTAATAGTGTTGGAATTTTTGGAAATATTACCTCAATGGATAATGTGAAAATTTATGAAAACAACTTTGTTAAAACTGGTAGGGAAGGTATTAAAATGGTAATGGTGAATAATGAAGTAGAAGAAAGTAATAATAAAGTTATTATCGATAATAATGATTTTAAACAATCTTCGATAACAATTAGTAGAACAAAAAATGTTGATTTTATAAATAATACTTCCAAAAAAATAAGTTTGCTAGACGCTCAATTAATAAACTTATATAAGAATACTATAGATGGAGACGGAAACCATGCTATTGAAATATTAAGTGGATGTAGGGATATTGATATTAGTGAAAATGTGATTTCAGTGACTGGGAATAACAATTGTGTCTATCAACCATTAGGTTCTGTAAATATTTTTATAGATAAAAATGATTGTTCAGGACAAGCAGCAAATTAGGTTTATATTCTATTAATTAATAGAACTTAAATTATAAAACCTCTAAAAGATTTACAGCTTTTAGAGTTTTTTTTGTTTTTAATCAATAGAATTCCCCGGCACTCTGTGTCGGGTGTAGCATAAAGATATGTATTTTCGAAAATATGAGTGAGCATATTTTAAAAAGTGATAACAAAAGTTTGTTGTTATATCATTTTTGTTTTTCCTATCAAATATCGAAGAGATGTTTTAATAAATGATGTCTATACGACTTTGAAAAAGATTTGTCAAGAAATAGAAAATCGATATGAAATTCATTTTCTAGAAATAGGATTGGATGATAATCATAGTCATTTTCTAATTCAGAGTGTTACAATGGTTTTCAGTAAAGAAAATATCGAATACTGTTAAAAGCATTAACAGCAAAAGAGATTTTTCGGTAGTATTTAGAAGTTTTTATGTCTAATATAAATTCGTAAATTGTATAATAAAGAAATATTTGCAAAATCAAGGAGTAAATGAGTCTAAGTACAAAATTGTTCACAAGAATCAGTTACGTTTATTTTGATGCCTCGTACGCTCTGCGTTGAGTAGTTCATTGGAGACAAATTAATCTCAAAATTTAAGCATTTGGAAGGGATGAAATTAAGAAAATGTTACCTAGTAATACTATCCTTGTCTTTTTGGAAATCTATAGAAAGAAAAATGGTACTTGATTTTTAACCCCAATGCCAACAATTTGATAAACCACTCCTTGAGTATCACTAAATATTTCGTTAGATATGGACTACCTAATAAATTTGGTACTATTTTTTATGCTACATTATTCATTTTTTTAATTTTCAATTCTAATTCTTTTTTTGCTGGCGTTTTATAATTTATGGCGGAATGAATTCTTACGTTGTTATACCAGTTTATGTAATCATTAATAATGTTAAAAGCCTGTAAAAAAGACGAAAACTTATATCTATTTGTGCATTCATATTTTAAAGTTTTGAAGAAACTTTCAGCTACTGCATTATCCCAACAATTGCCTTTTCTACTCATACTCTGCTTTATTTTAGGGTTTGATTTTAAAATAGTTACCATTTTATTAGAAGCGTACTGAGCCCCTCTATCTGAATGAAAAATATGATTATCGGTAATTTCTCTTTTCTTCCTAGCCATTAACCTAGTTACCCTAAACTTTTTACTTAAAATGCTTTTAAGTCCCATTTCCTTCATCAGGTATGCTATGTAAGACCTACTGTAACTAAGCCCTTCTCTTTCTAATACTTTCTGAATACGCAAACTCCCATATATTTCATTACTATTTTTATAAATACTCTGAATACGTTGTTTTATAAATTCTAATTTAGAATTAACACTTTTATTCTTTAGAGTTCTAAGCCATGAATAGTATGCATTTTTGCTAACCTTCATACACTTACACATCTTCTCAACAGGAAATATACTCTTGTGTTTTTTTATAAACTTATATCTTAACTGTCGCTCTTGGAAAAGATGCTTACCGCCTTTTTTAAGATATCACGCTCTAACTTTATTTCTTTCAACTCTTTTTCTAAAGCGCTAATCTTTAGTAAGCTCTCGTTGGACTCTTTAGGTACAGTCTTATGCTTTGGATCAAATTCTTTTTTCCACCTGTTTATAGAAGCTGAACTGACTCTATATTCATCAGATAAAGATTGAACTGTTTTACCTGTATTTAGTAATTCTACAATTGTAGTTTTAAATTCCTTGTCGTAATTGTTTCTTGGCATATTCCAAATTTAATTTATCATATAAATTTGTACCAACTAAAGTAGACATTCCAATAATACTATTATTTTTAGATGATTTAAAATTTCTAGAATTTGCTTAAAGTCCTTTAAATATAATTAATAGTATAAAGTGTTTATTTCTAATTTAATGGAGAGGAGATTAAGTATATATAATGTAAATAAGGGTTTAGAAAATTCCAAACCCTTATTCTTTTATTAAAGTTTTATAAAATTATTACTCTATAATAAACTTTTTATGGATTGTTTGGTCGTTATTATTAATTTTTAACATATATATTCCTGATTCTAAATCAGATACCGTTATTAATTTGTTTTTAAGCTGCCCAGTTTTAACTGTCTGTCCAAGCATATTAATTACCTGATAGGTTAATTGAATACTCTGATTAGTTTTAACAAATAATGTGCCCTCTTTAACTGGACTAGGGTAGACTGTAAGTGAAAATTCATCCTCACTTCCAAAAATATCTGTTCTTTCTCCAAATACAACCTTAGATGTAGAATTTACACAAGAAGTTTCATAAACTTTAATATTAGAGAATACAGAAGTATTGCCAGAACTAACATCGTTATCATTAATAAAAACTAATTTATCCATTGTCCCTGTATAAGAATCTCCAACTGGAATTACATACGTGGTAGTACCACTAGAATAATTATCATAATTAGTTATCCCATAATTTTGTGTGCCATAGAGTTTAAAATAGTTAGAAGGTGTTAATGAATTATCATTTTCAAACCCAATACCGTGAATTTCACCTTCTGAGGTACTATTAAATTCTAATTCAATAACAGTATTAGCAGTTATTTCATAAGGGAAATTTATAAACTTCCATGTATTATTTGTTAATGTTAAAGATGTGCCACCGTTTGCAACAGAAAATGTACCATCATTATCTTGATTAGAGAATGAAGATATTGAGTAATCATTGAAATTTAATGTATCACACTCATTTGCAGTAGATCCAGTTGTTAGCCCTAAATCGTCAATAGCAATATCACTTGACCAATTTGAGCCAGTTGTACCAACAAAGCGCAAGCTAATAGTTTGTCCTAAATATGAATTTAAATCTATGGATATAGAATTCCATTGATTTCCTTGATTTCCTGATAAAGACCATAGAGGTGCCCAAGAAGCGCCCGCATTTGTAGAAATTTCTAATTCTAATGATCCAACAGCTGTTCCATACATATGGTTTTGAAAAGTAAACATTGCACTGGATTCTGCAGATAAATCAAAACAAGGACTTTCTAAAATAGCTGTTGCATTTGAACCTATTGCTCCTGTGCTTCCATTTGATGAAGCTTCTATGAACATATAAAAAGAACCGTCTGCTCCCGAGCTTGGACCTGTATTACTAGATGGTGTTCCAGATGCATCATTTATCCAATTGCCATCATCTCCCGTTGCTTGTATCCATCCATCTCCAGACTCAAAACTTTCACTATAAGGAAAAGCATCTACTGTAGAAATACATGAAGTTGATGAACCGCTAGTTGTTGAGAAATTAATAGATGAACTATACTCAGAATTTGTTGAAGTACATTTACTGCGAACTTGAGCTTCGTAATCTGTTGATGTATTTAGGTTGTTTAAAGTTATAGATGTACCAGTTATAGCATTAGTAATCCATGCAGAAGTCCCAGCAACTCTATAGCGTACATCATAAGTTGCTCCCGATACTGCAGTCCAAGAAATAGTCGCATTTGTATCTGAAACATTTGATGAATTGACTCCTGTAGGAATAGTTGCGTTACAAACTGTAGGAGTGTCGGATAATCCTGAAATAATTAAAGAAAAATTTTGACTTCCTCCAATTAAAGAACCTTTATGTGTTACCGTAATGGTGTAAGTTCCTGATGCTCCAGTAATATCTACTCTCTCGTAAGGATCTACATTATTGTCTTGTTTTGAGCTTGTTGTAGGACCTGTTAATTTATAAGGAAAATAGGTGCTATTTCCTTGAGTAACTCTAACATCCAGATCATTAACAAGTACAGGAGTAGTTGAGTTTACTCTAGTAACAGCTGTCCCTGCTCTGTCTGTCCATGAAATTGAAGCTAATAATGGGTTAACTCCATCAGATTTTACTGTAATTGAATACGTTTGCCCCGATGTTAATGTTAATTCTTGAATCTTACTTTCAGTATCTTTCTCTGTTATAATTTCGGCTGCAGCTTTCACATTTAATAACCCCCACCCGTATACGGCATCAGGTCCCGAAGCACCTGCGTCATCAGCTGTATGAAGGGCTAACCCTTTAAGAGTTGCAGCTTTCATATAAGATCTGTGTAAATTATTATTATGTTGTTGTAATAATAATAAGGAACCAGTAACATTTGGAGAAGCCATTGAAGTGCCTGTAATGCTTGCATAATCATCAGTAATATTTCCATCTGCAAAATTAGTTCCGACAAAAGTATCATAACTCGCAAAATTAAATGAAGAGTACAATTGTGTTCCATTACCAGTAATATCTGGTTTTATACGCATGTCGTCTGTTGGTCCCTCACTACTTGAACTATTAATTGATACAGATATTAAGTTACCATTAGCATCAATATTGGCATCGTTAGCATTTGCAACCACTAAATTATTTTTTGAAGTAGAGTGTCCAGTTAGTTTATCCCAACCAGAACCTCCTGTAGGGTTATTATTCGCCGTATTATCATCACCGTCATTTCCTGCGGCAACTACCATTAAATAATTGGGAGCATTAAACATAATGTTATCCCAGTCTCGAGACTCGTCAATATAGCCTCCAAAATAATATTGAGGTAATTGTACTTGTCCTAGAGAGTTTCTAAAGGCAAAGCCATAAGAATGGTTAGATATCAACATGCCATTAGCCGTTGCCGATGCAGCCTCAGCTTTGTCATTATTCCAATCATACCCAATAGCTTGGGCTTGAGGAGCCATTCCTTCTGCATTAGCTACTAAACCAGAAGCTATAATTGTTCCTGTAACATGCTCTGCATGAAAATTAAGGGAAGATGTACCGTCTCCAATAGAAAATCTATTATTACCTCCACTTCCATCATATTCTTGATGCGCTCTATTAGCAACACCTCCATCCCAGACATAAGCAGTCATATTTTGCCCCATTAGGTTTAATCCTAAAGATCCTCCACTTTGTAGATGATTTGTTCTGGTAGAAACGGCTGCATCAATATTAAAAGTAGTGTAATAAATGGGGTTTTCGTTAACTATTCTTTGTAGTTCTAATATTCTACCATCTTTGGTAGTCATTTTTGTAGGTATATTGTTTTGCTTAGCAAATTCTATTGCTTTTTCTTTTTCAGAAGCTGCCTTTTTTTTAAGATTCGTTTCTAATTGTTTTAATTTTTGAATATTATACTCCTTTTTAATTTTACTAATCTCAAGTCTTGTTTGAGCAAAAAATGTTGATGTGATAAATAAGCAAAGTATTGTTAAAGTTAAGCTTATAGTTTTTTTCATTTTTAAATGATTTAAGGGTTGATGGAAATTTAATGTATACTTATAAATTTTGCAAAATAATTTGTAAATAGTGTTTTTTGTTATAAAATTATAACCATTTGAGTCAAAAGTATGAAAAAAAATGTAATCACTGTAAGTTTTTTACAAATAAATTCTTACAAATAAATTATACTTAAATTCTATCTTTTATATTGAAAGAATTAAATAAATAGGTTAAATAAAACGATTATTTATTAAAAAAGAGGAAAAAGGTATGCAAGCTGATGGGTATCATTACGGATTAGAAGATAACTGAAATATGGGCGAATTTTGTACATTTTTTAGGAAATAGAAAAAATCAAGAAGATTCAATATTAATGTTTGAAGCTAAATAAAAAATAGTATGATATTTATATAAAAATCGTTTTAATTATAATCTAAATTCTGATGCATGACGTCCAAGGTTAGTATTATTAGCTAATACTTGAAAAAGCATATGCATTTCTAATAAACATGTATTATGCCTGTTTTAATCTAAATGTTTCGATTCCATATTCGTACCTTTTGGAAAGGTCTCTTTCGGCTTTTCCAGATACTTTATAAACAACTTTATCTGAACAAATTTTGGCTCATTTTTGGTTAAAAATAAAAAGTCAAGATGAGTTCTTTTATAATTAACGTTTGACTATAATTTTTTTTCGAATTATGATGTTAGTAGGAGTGGTAAACCATAGTACTATTTACTATCGAAATACAATGTCATTTTTTTTAATAAGACTGAAAGGTTTTCCTTTTCAATTTTATTTAACATACTTATAGATTCGTCTGCTTCATTAAATCTAATTTCAATAGCCTTATCAATCAATTTTATCCCTTTTTTTGTCAAACTAGCATTTTTAATCCTGCCATCATTTGCATCAGGAGAACGGTATATTAAATCTAATTTTTCCAACCTATCTAATAAAGCTGTCATAGCACCAGATGTAATTAATACATCTTTCATTAATTGTTTAGGAGTAAGTTCGAAAGGCTTCCCAGAACGTCTTAAAGTTGCTAAAACGTCTAGATCTGTATAGTTAATGTTATTGTCCTGTAACGCTATACTGGCACTTTTTTCTAAAATTTTTCCTAATTTCAATATTCTACCAACTATTAACATTGCTGAAGCATCTAAATCTGGTCTTTCTTCTTTCCAATCAATAATTAAATTATCTAATAAATCCTTTTCGTTTGCTATCATTTAAATAAAAATTAATAAATATATCTTGATATCAAGATATATTTTGTATCATTGCTTAAGTTATCTTGATGTAAAGATAGTTTAAAAAGTAAATCAATTACAATTTTATGAAAGAAGAAGGGAATTATTTAACTATTTCTGTAAAACTATTGAGTATAATACTCATAGTGCTTTGCGTACAAAATTGTGTTTCAAAATCAGGAAATAAAGACGAAAAACACTCTAAAGTTTATGAACAAGGTTCTATTGATAAACCCGAGAGATTAGTAATAGCAATGGTAGAAGAGCTTATGAAATTACGAGATATACCACCAGGAATGTCAGTTGCTGTTGGTCTTAAAAACGAAATTATCTTTTCAGAAGGATATGGATATTCAAATTTAGAAACAAAAAAGCCAGTTACTCCCAAAACACAATTTAGAGCAGCATCCGTATCTAAAATAATAACAGCAACGGCATTGGCAAAATTGGTGGAAGATGAAAAACTAAATTTTAATGATTTAGTAAATAAATATATTCCAACATATCCTCAAACAAAAGACTCTGTAACCATTAAACAATTATCAGGACACCTATCCGGAATTCCTCATTATTCAGGTAATGATAAAATTGAAAATCGTCATTACGCTACTGTTGAAGATGCTTTAGGGGTTTTTTCTCATACGCAACTATTACATAAACCTGGCGATAAATACAAGTATAGTACTCATAGTTATACCTTATTATCAAGAGTTATGGAAAAAGCATCCAATAAAGATTTTCTTAGTCTTTTAGAGGATGATTTATTTAATTCTTTAGGTATGGTATCTACGGGTCCTGATATGCGTAAAAATCCTGGTGTAGAAATGACAGAACTATATAGTTTTAATGAAAAAGGAATGAATAAAGGACTTCCTATAAAAATCAACAATCCTGAAGACCCAAGCTACAAATGGGCTGGTGGAGGATTAATTTCCACACCGACAGATTTAGTAAGAATGGCGAATTCTTATATGAATGGGTTTATTAAAAAAGATATTATTGATATGATGTTCGAAACACAAAAGCTAAATTCTGGAGAGGAAACTGGTGTGGGAATAGGCTGGCGTCAAAATTGGGATATGGACAATCGAAAAGTATATGAACACGCCGGTGGTATGGGCGGTGCTCGTAGCATAATATGTCTCTTTCCAAATCAGAAATTAACTATTTCTATTATGGGAAATGCAAAAAGGCCTAGGCGTATAGAAGAAACTGCACATATGCTTGCTTTGCCGTTTTTGACATTACCTTCTCCTTCAGTTCAACCTAGAGGTGTTACTAAATTAAATATTACTATAAATAGTAATGGAGAAAAGATCAAAAAGCATGGAACCCTTATATTAGATGGTAAAAATGACCATCTTATTATAGAAAATGAGATAACCTATAAGCTCATCTATATGCAAAGAGAAAATAAATATGCATTAATACATCCTCACGGGATATTGTATACAGAAATCTCATTAGATAATGGTGTTATTTCTGGTAAAACGATGTATTATAAAAGTCCAAATATTACCAAACCATCAGAAGGTCTACCTTTATTTGAATTTAGTAGTGATTTAAAAATAGAAAACTAAAATAAGTATGAAAGATTGGTATGAAATAGAAGATATTGAAAAGGTTGATTCTCCTTCTATTATCTTATATGAAGAAAACTTGATGTACAATCTTCATAAAATAGTTTCTATGGTAAACGGAGATACTTCATTGCTTATGCCGCATATCAAAACAAACAAAATGCCGAAAGTAATAAGTGCTATGATTTCCTTAGGTATTAAAAAATTTAAAGCGGCTACCATTTCTGAAGCAGAAATTGCTGCTAGTGAAGGAGCAGATAGTATTTTAATAGCACATCAATTAGTCGGTCCAAAAATTGAACGTTTTTGTTCTCTATTTCGACATTTTTCTAATACTACTTTTTCTACAATCGTTGATAATATCGATTCAATTGAAAAGTTGAATAAAGAAGCAAGGAAGCAGATTCTGAAAATAGATATCTATATTGATATTAATAGCGGAATGCATCGTTCTGGCGTTGAAATAGGTTTTGAATTGGATAAACTCATTCAAGAAATACCAAAATTTACTTCACTTAATTTCGGAGGTATACATGTATATGATGGGCATTTAAGAGCTACTGATTTTCAAAAAAGAAAAAGTTACATAGAAAGTGAATTTAGGCCTATCAAAGTTTTATTTGATACACTAAAGCAAGCGTATCCAGATATAAAATTAATATGCGGAGGCACACCATCATTCACATCACATATAACTGAGGAGCATCGAATTACTAGTCCAGGAACTTGTGTGCTTTGGGATTGGGGGTATAGCGAAAAACTAAAGGAACAGGAGTATAAATATGCAGCTTTATTAATATGTCGCGTTATTTCAAAGCCTAAAAGAGGCATCATAACTATTGACCTAGGACACAAATCTGTAGGTTCAGAAAACCTTATTAACCAAAGAGTTAAATTTTTGAATTTAAAAAACTATGAATTAATTTCTCAAAGTGAAGAGCACGGAATTTTACAAGTGAAAAATTGGGAAAAGATAAAGGTTGGTGATGTTTACTATGGAATTCCATATCATATTTGTTCAACAATAAATTTACATGATGATGTATCTGTAATTTCAAAAGGAAAGAAAGTAGATAGTTGGGATATTACTGCGAGGAAAAGAAAAATTACTTTTTAAAGTATGGAAACTTGGCCTCAGAAAACTTTGGTCAAAATAATGTGCGGAAAGGCATAATTAATTAGGGGCATAGTTTACAACCAAAGTTCCATTAATTAGTCTATTTTCATTATCAATACCACTAAATACACCTTCTTGCTTTTCATTTTCATTTCTCAGAAAGTAGGTTTTAAAAAAAATACTCACGCTATCAAGAGCTATAATGCCCGAAAAGCTAAACCTAAAATTAACTATTGAGCCTTTGTTTAGTAATTCCAACTTATCTTTCTCGATATAAACATTTTCAGTTAAAGTAACAACCTGATAATCGGTTTCTAAAATTTTAAATTTTAAAGTTTCTTTAAAACCCTCATCAAATCTAAAAATTAACTCATAGGTACCAGGTAATTTACCATATAAAGATGCATAAGGGCTATGGTCTGATAATTCCAAAGCATTTCTAGGAACAAATCTATTGTTAACAATACGTTTATTTCTAATTTCCAAAGCAATATATGGAGGTATAAAAGCTGTTTTAGATTGTTCTTCCATAACCTTTTTGCTTTCGCATTTTTCAAGAATCGAACGTCCAGCTACCGTATTCGTGTAAATATCGAAAGTGCAATAAGTTCCTATAAGATAGTTTAAATGCGAAGGTGATTTATGTCCGATATAATATATCTCACTAGCTCCATCAATATACCTTCCTCCAGAAAGTGTACTGGTCTTTATTGTTATAGTATCTCCTTGACGCTTAATACTACCATTACTATAGTGCTCTCTATAAGTGCCATCTTCTAGAGGATAAATAAAAATATGTTGAATGGTTTTCCAATTATTTGATATTATAGTCTGTCCTTTTAAAATCTTGTTATGCTCTCCAAAATAGTAATTCAGGTAATAATAAGTTTTATCCTCTTCACCGCTGTAAATTAAGTCATATTGTTTTTCATATTCAATACTAGATACCTTATGGTCTTCAAGAAAATGTTTAAAATCATCATATCCTATATAATGCAATATGATGTCTTTATAATGTTGATTAATTTTAATTATTGGTTGACCTTTTTCAAAAGCTCTCGATTTATCATATAAGTATTTTCCGTTAATAAATTCAGAACCAATAGCTTCAAAATCTTTTTTTAGAGATGGCTTATCATCATTAAACGTACCATAACCATATAACTGCAATGCTTTAGGAAGCTTGACTAGCCTATGCTTATTCATAAAGGTTTCGTGTACTTTTTCTAATAATATTTTAAAATAATCAGAAGTTAGTACTATTGATAATGAGGAGGTTTTCAAAATTCCTATTTTAAAGATAAAATTATTAAAAATATTTTTAATAAGTAGAATTAATAATAATTAATATTTGATGCACTAAATTTATATTCAAAATAAAGTATTCATATTTAACTCAACTAATCATGAAACAACGTATTTTATTAATATTCTTATTTGTAACTACATTAACCTTTTCGCAAGTTGCAATCACAGGTAATGTTACGGACGCGCTTGGTGAACCACTTCCGGGGGCCAATATTCTTGAAAAAGGAACATTTACAGGTGTGGTTTCCGATTTTAACGGTAATTACGAAATTACTGTTTCCTCTGATAACACAATTTTGGTATTTTCCTATTTAGGTTATGAAACTCAGGAGGTCACAGTAAGCGGTTCCGCTCGTATAGATATAGAGTTAAAAGAGTCCCAAGAATCTTTAGGAGAAGTTTCCATTAAAGGATTTGCTGGCGTTATTGGTAAGTCTAGAAAACGAACCGAGTCCATTCAAACAACTCCAGAATCTGTAACAGCACTAAATTCGGAAGGTATAGAAAAAGCAGGTGTTACAGACATTAGTTCTTTTTCAGCCTTAGTGCCAAACCTCAAATTTAATTCGGCACAAGCCGTAGGACTGAATTTCATCACGGTTAGAGGTATACCACAAGTAAGAGGAGGAGATGCTCCATTGGCTTTTGTAATTGATGGCGTTACAATTCCAGACCCAAGTTTATTAAGTCAGGAGTTATACGATTTGGCATTGGTTGAAGTCGTAAAGGGTCCACAAGGAGCTTTATATGGGAAAAACGCTATTGGTGGAGCAATTAATATTTACACCAAAGAACCTACCAATAAGATGTCTAACAAAATAACGCTTGGCGTTGGTAATGGCGGGAACTTACAAGGACAATTTGTGTCTTCTGGAGCGATTTCTAAAGACAAGGTTTTTTATCGTTTTTCTACACAATACAAGACTTTTGATGGTTTGTTGACAAATGAATTTCTTGATAAAAAAGTAGATTTCTCTGAAGATTTTAACATTAGAGGACAGGTTAAAGCTAGATTATCTGACAAGTTCACAATCTCAGGAGCCTTTCAACATTTTAATATAGATGGAGGAGCAACATATTATTCGGTGAATCCAACAGGTTTTGATGGGCAGTTTCCAGGTGGTGTTTTAGATCCAAATCCTACTGATGGCAATAATGTTATCGTTGCAAATATTTTAGGACGTTCGGATATGAAAAATAATTATGGCAATTTCAAAATGGACTATAATTTAGGTACTGTAAAAATTCAGAGTATTACATCCTTTAATAGAGTAGAACGATCTACAAATGGCGATTTAGATTTTTTAAGCCTTGATGGATTAACACAAGGTGAGGAAATAACAACGAAAACATTTAACCAAGAGTTAAGAATCAATAATACAAACACAGATACAAAATTCGATTGGAGTTTAGGTGGTTTTTATCAGAACATCAAAAAGGATGTCTATCAAAACGGAACTACTGGAGTGGATTTTGATGGAGCACCAGATTTTTATGATACAGCGGATTATGTTAATGAAACCAAAACTATAGCTTTATTTGGGTTTGGAGATTATCAACTAACTAGTAAATTAACGGTTTCTGCTGGTTTTAGATATGATATAGATAATTTTACTCAAGAAGATTTTTTATTTGTAACAAATTCAGATAGAGATAATAACGAGTTTCAACCCAAAGTGTCATTATCTTATCAAGTATCGAAAAAAGCACTTTTATATGCAAATTATGGCAGAGGTTATAGAAATGGAGGTTTTAATGCAGGTGCTACCGATTTTTTTGACAAAAGTTTTGACGACGAAATATCAGACAATTATGAAGTAGGTTTTAAAACAACGACTTGGAATGACCGTCTAATCTTTAATGGTTCTGTTTTTAGTTCTAGAATAAGAAACCAACAACAATATATTTTAGACCTTACGACGTTTATAGCAGGTGTTTATAACTATGATGAAACTAAAGTCTTTGGATTTGAGCTAGAATCTCGTGCGAGATTATCCAAATACTTTGATGTATTTGCAAATTTTGGATTAGCAGATGCTGAGATATTAGAAGGAGGAACAACAGGTGGTGCTGATGGTACAACAACCAATAATTCAAATTATAATGGAAACAAAGTACCATTCGTACCTGTAAGTACTTTTAGTATTGGCTTAGAGTCTTCATTCAACCTTACAGATAGTGTGAAGTTTAATGGATTTTTAAACCTCGATACAACAGGTAAAACGTATTATCATGAAAGCAATTTAGATATTCATACCACAGATGCCTATTCATTACTGGATGCACGTATTGCATTTACATACAAAAACTGGAAACTGGATATTTGGGGTAGAAACCTTACAGATAAACAGTATTATCAAGAGTTTTCGCCCGGAAAGTTTGTTGGAAGTCCTGACGATGTAGCTTGGAGAGGACAACCATTAACCATAGGAACTTCAATTTCAGTAAAGTTTTGAAATTAATTTTATATTAATTATTAGAGTTGATTGATTGATAAAAGGGAGCAAATATTGGTTCTCTTTTTCGCAAACTAATTTTATGACAAAAGAACAACAAGTATTGGCTTTAGATTTTTCTAAAACATTAATAGAAGAGATGTTTCAGGTTAAAAAAGGTGAGACCGTAGCCATAACAGTAGATTTAGGCTCTAAACGCTACATCGTAGAAGCTTTAGCAAAAGCAACCCAAGATATTGGCGGATTACCTTTGCTAATGTGGATTCCGAAGGCAAAAAAAGATAGTCAAGCAGGAATGAAAGATTGGCCTTCTGAAGCGCTAACCGCTGCACTTTGTAAAGCTGATGTTTGGATAGAAGCTAACTCTGTTGTCTTGCTATATTCCGATATATGGGAAACCGCAATGCGAGATAACAAGAACCTACGTTATCTTATTATTGCAGATAGCTCTATAGGATCGCTGCACAGAGTTTTTACAGGTTTTGACGTGCAAAGCTTAAAACTGTTACTAAGTAAAGTTATAGAAATGGTAAAGGTTTCCAAAACTGTTCGTATTACTAGCGAAAATGGTACAGATGTGTCTTACGATATAGATTTAAACTACGCTTTTGATTTTGATGATGGTGATTTTTCAATACCAAAATTCGGCACAGCACCAGGTTTTGTAAATATAGTTCCAAAACTAAATAGTATGAATGGCATCATAGTGTTCGATCATTTACAGCATACAAATAATACTAGTAAGGTAAAATTTGTTGTGAAAAATAGTAACATTGTTGATATTAGTGGAGGAGAAGATGCTAATAAATTTAAAACCTATATATCATCATTCGAAGATGAAAATATGTATAAGATTTCGCATAATATGCTGGGTTTTAATCCAAAGGTTAGAGAGTTAACACACGAATTGGTTGAAGACGAACGTATATGGGGAGGCGTAGATTTTGGATTTGGCTACACAAGTCCAATGGATATGCCGCCATTAGGACAAATAGCAAAATCACATTTTGATGGTATAGTTTCTAATACCAGTATTTATTTTGATGCGATTAAAATTACAGATAATGGACACGTTTGTCATAAAGACTTAAGACCTTTAGCAGACAAATTATTAAATAACTAGTATACATGGCTGAAGGAGGAAATCAATACGCAAGAACAAAAGTTCAACCAAAAGACTTTGTCTCTGGTTGGGTTGTTGGTTTCATTATTGCCAGCACAGGATTATCAGTTTCTACACTATTTCTAGGCTCGGACATAGCACTCAAAATAGGTTTTAAGCAAGCGCTAATAGCATTTGGTATATCTACATTTGTTTTAACCATAATGTGTATGGCAACCACATTAATTGGTAATCGTTCACGGTTATCAACATACATGATATTACATTTTAGCTTTGGCAAGTATGGAGCAAAGATTGTAAATTTTATCTTTGGTATTACCCTAATAGGTTGGTTTGCTGTAGCTATAGAATTATTAGCAGTAGCCATTTACGATACCTCAATTAGTACTTTTAATGTTGTTGTGTCAAAGGAACTTATCATTATTACAACCAGCTTATTTATAACAATTACAACCGTTTATGGTATAAGAAGTATTGAAAAACTTGCCAACATATCCATACCAATTTTAACTGCTTTCTTGGCTTATGTCTTTTATCTTTCCGTATCAGATTTAGAAAGTATATCACAACTTTTTGATTATGCACCAAAAGAAAGTACAATGACGCTTTTTGAAGCCACATCTATATTAATAGGGGCAGCTGTCTTATTTCCTGTATTAATGGCGGATTTTTCCAGATTCGTAAAAACCGATAAACAAAGTTTGTTTTCCGTATTGGGGTTAACCATTGGTACGCCTTTGGCTTATATACTTAGTGCTGTGCCCTCTATTCGAACAGGAGAAGTAGATATTATTAAGATAATGGAACAATACAAATTGGTGATCCCTGCTTTTTTGTTATTGTTTATCGCAACATGGAGTACAAACGCTACAAATCTATACTCTGCGAGCTTAACATTTACGACTATAAATAAAAATTGGACTTTTAAAAAAGTGACTATTACTGCAAGTATATTCGGGACTATATTAGCCTTATTAGGTTTTGCAACTTATCTTTTTAATTTTCTTGAATTTTTAGGTATTCTAGCACCATCCATTTCTTCCATATATTTCATCCATTTCTTTTTCATTAAAAAACAAAACTATAACCTAGATGAAATAAATAAATGGGAATTTTCATCTTTAATAAGTTGGATAATAAGCTCAGTCATTACAGTTTTTACTTATTTAGAAGTTTTTCAATTAACACATGCGTATTTTATAGATTCTTTTTTATTAGGAGCTATAGTATATCTGTTTTTAAAAAGAAAAACCATTTCATTTTTTAAAACGACTTCATAAAATTTTGGATAAAAATAGGAGAGTGGAGCGTTTATATTTTAGGGGCTAGTATAATACATAATCTTAGGAATTCTAATTTCAAATGTACCTAAAAACAGTCTTTAAGAGTTAGCCCGTTTCCTAAAATATCAAGAAAAAAAGATATAATGAAACCTTTAATAAACATCTAGTAGTCGATGCCAGCGCACCAACTCGCACAAAATTTCAGAGATATTTAATCTCTAAAATTTCTGTCGTATTTGACATAATCTTAGAAGTATTAAACAAAAAAAGTATAATCGGAGCTATACATATAACAAGTGTATAGAGATTTTAAAGTGTGGATTTGAGCGAGGGAAAATTTTATACTCTTGTGACAACTTAACGAAAAGCTTGTGAAAAAAATATAACGAGAATATCCTTGCCAACGAAAAGTTTAAAACGAATCTAAAAGCTAGCTTTTTTTTGGCGTTGGCAAGCGATGGATAATTGTGTTTAAAAAAATTATTGCGACAGCATAATTATTTTTAAAAAGCAATCGAGCGCTTGGTAGCGGCTATTTTACATAACGACTAATTATAGTTCATAATGTGTAAACGTGAAGTTTCTTGAGAATAGCTTATTTAAAAAAATATGAACGATTTGTACAGAATATCAAAATTAAACGAAAAGCAAAACACGAATGTTTAATGACCCAAGTACTACACATCAAATAGAAACGAACGCATTCTGGGATATTTTACATAATATGGAATTATAGCTTACGAATGGATAAACAACTCTTATTAACTAAACAATACATTTGTACTATAATTAATATTATGTAAAATAGAGTATTTTAAAATCAATAACTATAATAATAAATTTGTTTGTTTTCCTACTTATTGTTAAATATGATTTAATTCTATCTAGATTGCTTTTCTTAAAAAAAATCAAGTATTATATTTGCATTTTATAATATCCCTTAAATAAACATGAAACCTAGTCCTAAATCTAAACAAGAAAAAACACGTTTGCAGCTCTTGCATCAGTATTATGGCTATACTGGGTTTTATTCTTTTGTATGGCAGGCTGTTAAAAAAGCAATACCTTATATAATAATAGCTGTTATAGCTCTTTACGTTGTAAATCATTTTTTTAATATTAATGATGCGCTCATAAAGCTTACGGAGAGATTACCTGTTTATGGTGTTTTGAGCTTCTTTTTTGTTTCAGAGACACTATTAGGTCTCGTGCCTCCAGAAATGTTTATCGCGTGGTCAGGAAAAATGGATAACCCTTGGTTTTACTTAGGGTTTTTAGCTTTTTTATCATATTTTGGTGGACTTATATCGTATTGGATCGGAAGATTTATTACAAAAATACCTTCTGTTCATAATTACCTAGAGGTTAAAATGGAAAAGCAACTTAAAAACTCTAAAAAATGGGGAGGTTTTTTAATAGTTGTTGGAGCTTTATTGCCACTACCCTTTTCAATTTCTTGTATTGCAGCTGGTATCATTAAGTTTTCTTTTAAAAATGTGATGCTTTACGGGTCTTTAAGATTATTACGTTTTGTTATTTATGGACTTATTATCTTTAATGTATTGTAAAAAAAGTATTAAAAATTATACTATTAATACTTTCTGTTCTACTTTTACATTTAAAAATAATTAAACATGTTTTCTTTTATAAATATTTTTAGAATTGTAGCACTTTTAGAAGGTATTTCATATCTCTTATTGCTGTTTATAGCAACACCTATAAAGTACTTAGCAAACGATCCGCAATATGTAAAGCTTTTAGGAATGCCACATGGACTATTATTTATCGTTTACATAGCTTTTGCATTCATAATTAAGAAAGATTTTAATTGGACTAACAAAATGTTTTTTACTGTTCTTATAGCATCTGTTATTCCTTTTGGTACTTTTTATATTGATAGAAAATATTTAAAAAGTTAACATAATGATGTCTTTTAAACACTTATTTTACGATTATTTATTATCAATAAATGCTTCAGAGGCTATGGCTAAATATTTGAACATGTTAGCTTTACTACTAGTTTTGCTAATTATAGTGTTTATTGTAGATTTTATAATTAGAAAATTATTGGTTAAGGCTTTTAATCAATTTGCATCAGTATCAAAATCTAATTTTGATGATTTATTAGTCTCAAATAAAGTTCCAAGAAATATTGCACATATAATTCCTTTATTAATAGCCTTAGAGTTTATTCCAACAGTGTTCTTTGATTTTCAATATTTTGAAAACATTGTTGAAAAAGGTCTTCAGGTATTTGCTATTGTATTAACGCTTTGGATTGTTAGGAGCTTTTTAAACACATTAAAAGACTACTTGAAAACATTACCACGTTTAAAAGATAAACCTGTAGATAGTTACATTCAAGTATTTATGATATTTGCTTGGTTTGCGGGTTCTATGTCTGCCATTGCAATAATAACAGGTATTCCGTTCTTAAAATTTGTAACAGGATTAGGAGCTATATCTGCAGTTATTATTTTAGTTTTTAAAGATACCATCCTTGGTTTTGTTGCTAGTATTCAGGTGTCTATTAACGATATGGTACGTATTGGAGATTGGATTACTTTTGAAAAATATGGAGCAGACGGAGATGTTATTGAAATAAATTTATCAACTGTTAAGGTTCAAAACTTTGATAAAACGATAACTACCATTCCCACATACGCGCTTATTTCAGATTCTTTTAAGAACTGGAGAGGCATGACTAGTTCAGATGGTAGACGTATTAAAAGAGCACTATTAATTAAACAAGAAGGTGTTAAATATCTAAGTGATAATGAGGTAGAAAAACTCAAAGAAATTCAGCTTATTAAGACATATTTAGAAACTAAGCAAAACGATATTAAAGCTTATAATACCTCTAATAATATTGATAAAAACCACCTGTTGAATGGTAGAAATCTTACTAATATTGGGGTTTTTAGAAAATATATTGATGTTTATTTAAACAATCATTCTGCGATCAATAAAGATATGATGATTATGGCTCGTCAATTAGCGCCAACGACTCAAGGTATACCATTAGAAATATATGCGTTTAGTAGTGATAAACGTTGGGAAAATTATGAGTATATAATGTCCGACCTTTTCGATCATTTAATAGCTGCCCTTCCCTATTTTGATTTGGAAGTATTTGAACTCCCAAGTAGTTCAAGTTTTAAAAGTTAAAATTTGTTCCTCAAAGTTACCTTCTCTGATATTAAATATAACTTTGTTTTTTCTCAAATAATCAATAAACTAGATAAATCAAAATTCAAAAAATTAGTTAATATTCTCATTAAAGATTTTTTTTGGATGCTACTACGATTTCTAAAAAAACAACCTCCTCCAAATCAATATATACAAGGAGTTATCTTTTGAAATTTTAATATAATTTACGGATTCATAATACGTATAAAAGCTTCTAAATAATAATGATGTGTGATTTTCTAGGTTGTTTTTATTTTAGTGTCAAAAAAATCAATCATATAATAACTAAATTTATTTAGGACAGAAGCTATTATTAATAAACTCTTAATCCTTTAGGAAGTAAATTTATTTTATTTTCTAATCATAAATTTATTCAACAAAAAAAAGGATTTAGTATTTTATACTAAATCCTTTTTTAAAATGTTTACTTTTTATGAGCTCTAATATTTATTTTATAAATTTAGCAAAACCTTTAGAAGTCTTATAAATATATAATCCTGATGCTAAATTAGAAATATCTATAGTTTTAGCTCCTTCTCCTTCTTTAGCTATAGCTCCTGTAATGTTATAAATTTTATAATCAGAAGCTTCTGGTGCGTTTAGTTTTCCATCAAATACACGAACTGATAACTCGTTTTTATTAAAACTATTAGTAGATAGTGTTGTGTTAGCTGATACTAAAATATTATCAACTAATATAGCATTAGCATTAGCATTTGCTGTAAGAACATTATTAGAAGAATTTTTAAAAATAATTTGGAATCTATCTAATGCACCAGCAAAAGCAGAGTCAGTAATTTCAAAAGAATACGTTGAGAAATTACCTACAGTATCTAGACCAATTGGTACATCAATAAAATTAAGAAATGACCCTCCAGATACTCTACCTCTAATTCTAAGTACGTCAATTTGAGGATCTGTATTGCTAAGTCTTACTCGCATAAATTTACGATCATCAGCATTCATGGTTTGTACAGATGGAGCTCCATACAATATTACGTTTCTAGTAGATGCTCCTACAGTTGGCCATGAAATATTTAAAGCTCCACCAGGATTGCTGTTAGCAAAAACAGAAACGAAAGCTCCGTCTCCTCCTTGACCATTCCAATCTTCAAATGTTGTTCCATCAAAAGTAAATTCAATATCCGCTTGAGCATTCATTTGAATTGTTCCTGCTATAAATACAGTTAGTATTAATAAAGAACTTTTAAGTAATTTTTTCATCATTATTTTAATTTTAATTAATTTCATATAAAATTAGATTAATATTCTATTTAAAAAACGTCAAAATTTACCCCAAAACTATTCTATATTATCTTATTTATTTTGTTTTATAAAAACACATGGATTAAGTATTTGAATTACAAATGCTTATGTATTTGTGTTAAATATATATTTAAAAAATAAATATATATATTATATGCAATTTTTTAACATAATTATTTATAGCTTTATTATAACAAAAAATCTGTTAGCCTTAAAAAATCAACTTACAGAATCTATTTTAATGAATAGTATTAAAATGGGCAGATATAAATAGTTTAAGATTGTTACTAAAAAGGGAATAACCAAAGTTTAATTATTAAAACAGATAAATTTGGTTAGTATTTTTTGTTTTTTAAGTAAAAAACCATGGCAATAAGTACAGCTATGATATTCTTAGGGAATTTCCTAAACTTCTGTATCTTGAATGTTCTATTTGGTGTATATTTTTGAGTTCATCATTTAAAGTTTCAGTCACAGAACGTTTTCTAAGAAGTGTTTTATCTGATAATGCTACCAAATGGATAGATTTTTAGATTCAAAAATTGGATTTCAACACTTTAATTTACTAAATATTAATCAAAATCAGGTTTATATGTATTGATACTTATTAATATCGCTCTTTATTTTGTTTTAATGTAATAACAAAAAAAGCCTTGTATATTAATGATTATACAAGGCTTTTTTTTGTTATTAAAAATTCTATATATTTGAGACCAACCAATCACCTACTTCTTTAGTTCCATAAGCTTTTCCTCCATCTGCTAAATCTTCAGTTACAATACCTTCGGTTAAAGCTTTATTTATAGCATCTCTAATAGCTTTTCCTTCTTCAGGTAAATTAAATGCTGTTTCAAACATCATTGCTGCAGATAAAATAGTTGCCATAGGGTTAGCAATATTCAATCCTGTTGCTTGTGGGTAAGATCCATGAATAGGCTCAAATAAAGCAATATCAGTTCCCATAGATGCAGAAGGCATTAATCCCATAGACCCAGAAATCACAGAAGCTTCATCTGTTAAAATATCACCAAATAAATTTTCGGTAATTAATACATCATAGCTATTTGGCCATTGTACTAAACGCATAGCAACAGCATCAACAAACTCATAACTTACTTCAACCTCTGGGTAATCTTTTTCCATTGCTTGAACAGTTTCTCTCCAAAGTCTAGAAGTTTCTAATACATTGGCTTTATCTACACAACATAATTTCTTAGTACGTGTCATCGCTAATTCAAAACCTTTTTTAGCTAAACGTTGTACTTCTGCTCTTGTATAAACACAATTATCAAAAGCCGTTTCACCTTCGTCTCTTCTGCCTTTTTCTCCAAAGTATATACCTCCTGTTAATTCTCTTAAGAAAACTAAATCTGTGCCTTCGATACGCTCTTGTTTTAAAGGTGATTTATCTAATAAAGAAGGAAATGTAAATGTAGGTCTAACATTAGCAAATAAACCTAATTTTTTACGCATTTTTAATAAACCTTGCTCAGGACGAACCTTTGCAGAAGGATCATTATCAAAACGAGGATGACCAATAGCACCAAATAATACAGCATCAGAAGCCATGCAAATATCATGAGTTTCATCTGGGTAAGGTTCTCCAACAGCATCAATAGCTGCAGCACCTGTTAATGCTGGTTTCCATGTAATTTCATGTCCAAACTTTTTAGCCACAGCATCACTAACTTTTACTGCTTGTTCTATAACTTCTGGTCCTATACCGTCTCCGGCTAAAAGGGCTATATTAAATTTCATTGTTTATTTATTTTATTCTTTTTATTATCTATATAATTATAATTCTTTGGTCATTACCCTATCGGGTCGGGTTTTTCGTTACAAGTCCTCACTCGTACCTCGTTGTGGGCTTTCCACTGCAACCCCTAACGCAATTTTGGAGTATATATCAACTTTAGAATTCATTTCAATATTCAAATATAGCTACACTTTAATTAATAATAATGTTTAGCATTTTTTCGGTGGCTTTAATTGCAGAAACTGTTTGATCTGAATCTAGACCACGAGTTTTAAATTCTTTTTCGTCGTTTTTCCATGTAATAATTGTTTCGCATAGGGCATCAGAATTACTTCCAGGTGGTATTCTAACAGCGTAATCAATTAATTTTGGAAGTGTGATTTTTCTCTTTTTAAAAGCTTGTTTAATAGCATTCATAAAAGCATCAAATTGTCCATCACCTTGAGCACTTTCCTCAAATGCTTCCTTTTCTATAGTCACAGAAACTGTTGTTGATGGTTTTAGTCCTTTAGAGTGTGTTAACACATAAGAGTTAATCTTAACTTTCTCTTCGTAATTGCGATCTAAAACATCAGAAATAATGTAAGGCAAATCTTCCTTGGTTACAACTTGTTTTTTGTCTCCTAACTCAATAATACGCTGCGTTACTTTTTTTAGATCTTCATCATTAAGTTGAAGTCCTAATTCTTGCAAATTCTTTTGAATATTAGCCTTTCCAGAAGATTTTCCTAATGCATATTTTCGGGTTCTACCAAAACGCTCAGGCATTAACTTACTAAAATAAAGATTGTTTTTATTATCACCATCTGCATGTATTCCAGCAGTTTGTGTAAAAACATTAGCTCCAACAACTGGTTTGTTTTCAGGAATCATAACTCCTGAAAATGTTTCAACTAATTTACTTATGGTATGTAAATATGTTTCATTTACTCCAATTTCTATATTGTGCATAAAATCATTGATAACAGCTATAGTACTTGCCATTGGTGCATTACCTGCACGCTCACCCATACCATTTACTGTTAAATGTAAACCATCTGCTCCAGCTTTTATGCCTTCCATAACATTGGAAACCCCTAAATCGTAATCATTATGAGCATGAAAATCAAAATGTAAACTTGGGTATTTATCTTTAATTTCTTTTACAAAATCAAAGGACTCTTTAGGTGTTAATACGCCCAAAGTATCAGGGAGCATGATACGCTTAACTGGTAGATTTGAAAGAAACGCTATAAATTCAAAAACATAAGTTTTAGAATTACGCATCCCGTTACTCCAATCTTCTAGATAAACATTAGTCTCTATATTGTTTTTTTGAGCAAGAAGTATATTTTCTTCTATTTCTTTAAAGTGTTGATTTGGAGTTTTTTTAAGCTGGTGAGTTAAGTGGTTTAATGAACCTTTTGTTAATAGGTTTTGAACCTTTGCTCCGGCATCAAGCATCCAATTAATGGATACATCTTTATCGACAAAAGTTAATACTTCTACAGCATTTAAGTAATTGTTTTCAGACGCCCATTCAGTAACATCTTTAACAGCTTGTAGTTCACCTTCAGATACTCTTGCAGATGCAATTTCAATGCGATCAACCTTTAATTCTTCTAACAAAAGCTTTGCTATTGTTAGCTTTTCAGAAGCAGAAAACGACACACTCGAGGTTTGTTCACCATCGCGCAATGTCGTATCCATTATTTCTATTTTTCTAATACTCATGCTTTAGAAAGGGCGAGATTCTGTAAATGTTTCGATCTCACTTTTCATGTTTTGTAAATAATCAATATCATCAAAACCATTTAACATGTTTCCTTTTTTGTAACCATTGATGTCAAAAGATTCTTTCGTTCCTGATGAAAGTAATGTGATGGTTTGATCTTCTAAATTAATCTCTAATTCTGTTTTAGGGTCTGCATAAATCGCTTCAAAAATTTCTGCTGAAAATTCTGGACTTATTTGTACTGGTAACACACCAATATTTAAACAGTTATTCTTAAAAATATCTGCAAAAAAACTAGATACTACACAACGAAATCCATAATCGTAAACTGCCCAAGCAGCATGCTCTCTAGAAGATCCAGAACCAAAGTTCATACCTCCTACTAGAATTTTTCCTGTATAAATAGGATTGTTTAATATAAAATCTTCTTTAGGTGTATCATCACCATTATATCTCCAATCACGGAATAAATTATCTCCAAAACCTTCACGTTTTGTAGCTTTTAAAAAACGTGCAGGTATAATTTGATCTGTATCTACATTTTCAATTGGCAATGGAACTGCAGTACTCGTTAATGTTGTAAATTTATCGTAAGCCATTTTTTCGTATTCTAAATTATTATAGTAATTCTCTTGGATCCGTAACTACACCTGTAACTGCAGCAGCAGCAGCAACTAATGGACTAGCTAATAACGTTCTTGATCCTGGTCCTTGACGACCTTCAAAGTTTCTGTTAGAGGTACTTACTGCATATTTGCCTGCGGGTACTTTATCATCATTCATTGCTAAACAAGCAGAACAACCAGGTTCTCTTAAAACAAATCCAGCATCTTCAAAAATATCTAATAAGCCTTCTTCTTTTATTTTTGCTTCAACAATATGCGATCCCGGAACTAACCAAGCTGTTACATTATCTGCTTTTTTTCTTCCTTTAACTATAGAGGCAAAAGCACGAAAATCTTCAATACGTCCATTAGTACAACTACCAATAAACACAAAATCGATCTTTTTACCAATCATTTGCTCATTTTCAGCATACCCCATGTAAGCTAAAGACTTGTCATAAGTCGCTTTTCCGCCTTCAACAGATTCTGCAGATGGAATATTTTTTGAAATACCCATACCCATACCAGGATTTGTACCATATGTAATCATAGGTTCGATATCACTAGCACTAAAAGTTAATTCTTTATCGAAAGAAGCATCATCATCCGTTTTTAATGTTTTCCAGTAGATCATGGCCTTATCCCAATCGGCTCCTTTTGGAGTTTTTGCACGACCTTTAATATATTCAAATGTTTTTTCATCTGGAGCGATCATACCACCACGGGCACCCATCTCAATAGATAAGTTACAAACCGTCATACGACCTTCCATAGTCATGTTTTCAAAAACATCACCTGCATACTCAACAAAATAACCTGTAGCACCAGAGGTTGTTAATTGAGATATAATATATAATCCAACATCTTTTGGAGTAACTCCTTTGCTTAATGGCCCATTAATGCTAATACGCATTTTCTTAGGCTTAGGCTGCATGATACACTGGGTTGTTAATACCATTTCTACTTCAGAAGTACCAATACCAAAAGCAATAGCTCCAAAAGCACCGTGTGTAGATGTATGAGAATCTCCACAAACAATTGTAGCACCAGGTAATGTAATTCCATTTTCAGGTCCTACAACATGTACAATACCATTATTTTGGTGTCCTAGTCCCCAGTGACTTATACCATATTCATTGGCATTATCTTCTAATGTTTTTAATTGATTAGCAGACAATGGATCTTGTACTGGTAAATGTTGATTGATTGTAGGTGTGTTATGATCTGCTACAGCAAATGTACGCTCAGGATATAATACACTTAATCCTCTACTTTTTAAACCAACAAAAGCCACAGGACTCGTAACTTCATGAATTAAGTGGCGGTCTATAAAAAACACATCTGGTCCATCTTCTATTTTTCTCACAACATGTGAATCCCACACTTTGTCAAACAATGTTTTACTCATAAAAATCTTATTTTTTTTGTATTTTAAAATACTAATACTACTTATTTATTCAAAAGAAGTAGCCATAGGATCTACAAAGTTATAAAAACTGTTTTTTTATTGCATCTATTTTAATAAATAAGATACTTCATTATTGAATTTTTATAAAATAACTAGCAGATATAGTATTAATTGCATTAAATTCAATAAATCATTTAATTTGATTATAATTTTAAAAGAAGAAAATAACTCTTATCCTAACCTATCTGATACAAATTCTATTTGTGTTTTCCCATGAGGTAAGGCCTTTCCATCGGGTCCAATATTAACCATAACAATATTAGAAATGGTAATAATAGTTTCTCTAGTCATTTTATTTCTAACTTCGCAACTCAATGTAATTGAGGCTTTTCCAAATTTCACAGCTTGAATTCCAATTTCTATAATATCTCCTTGTTTTGCAGATGCTTTAAAATCTATTTCACTTATATATTTGGTTACTACTTTATGGTTTTCTAATTGAATAATGGTATAAAGCGCTGCTTCTTCATCAATCCAGTCTAATAACCGGCCTCCAAAAAGAGTTCCGTTTGCATTTAAATCTTCAGGTTTTATCCATTTTCGGGTATGAAATCTCATGTTTTAATATTTGTATTTGTTAAAATAATTCTTGTTGTTTATTCCCATTAGGTATTGTTAGAGCGTAGCCTAGTTTTGTATTTAGTTTTTGAATAAAATAAGCAGATAATAATGGGGATTCTTTTTCAATGTTTTGATGGATAAAAAAATTAACTTCTTTAACACCTTGAGTTTTCCATAATCTTAAGCGTTTAATCCAATCATCTAACCTAGTATAGTCTGAAGGGTGGTTAGCACCAACGTAGCGTACAAAAGCTGTTGCATTTGTTAAACGCATGTGCATTAAATCACGTCTCCCTGCTGTATCTACTATAATATTAGATATATTATTGGTTTCTAAAAGTTGATATAAATCGTTTGCTACCGAGGTATCATTATACCAATTGGTATGTCTAAACTCAACAGCAAGTGGTATTTCTTTTGGCCAATTTTCGATAAAAAATATCACTCTATCAAAATCTTTTGGTGAAAAATTATTGTGCATTTGTAAAAATACTGTACCTAATTTTTCTTTTAAATTGGAAGCATTATACAAATAGTGATCTACTATAGCATTAGTGTCTTGTAATCTTTTCCAATGACTAATTTCCTGATTTAATTTAGGAAAGAATTTAAAGCCTTTAGGTGTTTTGTTGTACCAAGTTTCAAATTGTGAAGAAGGGAAAATTCGATAAAACGTTGCGTTTAATTCTATAGCATTAAATTGTGACGAATAATAAATTAACTCATCTTTTGTACCTCTTGGATAAAACCCTTTAAGGTCTGCCCTATTCCATTTTGCACAACCTACATATATTTCAGGAATATTATCATCTTTCACTTTGTTTAAAACCTTATAGGTATCTGGGTGATCTATAGGTAGGGTAAAATCGATATCTTGAGGGTTGTCTACACTTCCAAATTTCATGTTTTACGAGAGTTTATTCAAAAGTAAAAATTTAGAATCTAATTTTTGCTTTTATTTAAAGTAAGATTTTATAATCATAGAACTCGTATTTAGCAATACTCTGACTTACAAAATTCACATTTTACAGTCTAATATTTAGTGGTTTTCATAAACATAGCTATAATAATCGTATAAATTTTTTCATAAAATGAGTCTAAATTTAAAAATATTTTGTTTAATAGGGATCAATCAGATGATTCATCTTTTGTTAATGGTATTGAAATAGAAGTTGATGGAGGTTTAAGTCAGATTTAGTTATCTAAATATATCATGTAAAAAGGCTAAAAAACAATCGTTTTAGCCTTTTGTTAATAACCTAGTTAATAATTATAAATGATTTGAAAAATATGAGGTTTAATAATCTATATTTTTATTAAAAACTCATAAATTATGAACTCAAGACAATTCAATCTTAAAAGTATTCGTCCAGAAATTTTAAGTACTACAATTAATGATAGTATGAGTAGTGATGAACGTTTTCAGAATTTAGTATTACGTCCAATAATAAAATTTCAGAATGATTTATTAATTTCTGTTTTTAAAAATTATGCTGCTAAGCATAAATTTGTATTCTACGATTTATCTTTAGAAAAGCGAATTGATTATATTGAAAACGCTATTCAAAAAGATATGAAGTTCCGTAATTCTTTAAAAGGTATGATTATAGGACTTTTTACTATTGAAGAATACACCATATATACCGAAAACTCGTCTGCTTTAAATAAACGTATGATGAATATTGTTAAGGAACGCTTATTGAGTAATATTCAGCTTTTTGAAAAGCCTGAATTTTTAAAGGCTGTTTAGCTTTTCTCAATTGTATAAAATAAATAATGACATAGAATGTAGCTAGCATTTTATGTCATTATTTTTTATTTTAGTTTGTGCGGTTTAAATTAAAGACACGCCATTTAAATCTGTAGTAAGTACATCGCTCATATAATCAAAATAAGGTCTTATAGTTTTAAAGGACGTATTAACATCGTCTATAAATTTAGAACCTAAAACTTCTGCATCTGTATATTTTTTAGTAAAAATATGTTGCTTCTTTTTTATTAAGTCGATTGCTTTATGGTCTTTACTAAAACCTTTAGGAGCTGTTTTAACTTCATCTCCAACAATATTACCCCAAACAGTTTTAAAGGCTTTGTTTTCTATAATTTCTCTAATTTCCTCATCATCCATTTCTATTTCTTTACGAATTCTAAGTAAATCTGCTGGAGCTGGTTCCCAAAAACCAGTAGCTATAAAACTCTTGTTGTTAGGTTCTAAATGAATATAATAACCACCTCTTAATCTTGGTTTCGTTCTATGAAAAGAGCCTCCAAAATGAGTTTTATATGGGAGTTTGTTTTTTGAAAAACGAACATCTCTATAAATTCTAAAAATTTTTAGCTTATCTATTTCATCATGAGTATTTAAACCTTCTAATACAGTGTTATAAAAAGCTTTTAAATCCTTTTCAAGAGCTTTAAATTCAGGTTTATTTTCATTAAACCAATCACGATTGTTATTTTTTTCTAGCTTTTTGAAGAATTTAAAAACGTCTTTTGATATGGTATTACTCATTATACATTATTTTTTATGCTTGTAAATTACAAAAGGATTATGATTATTCAAACTCAATACTGTTAAGAATTAGCCCAGAAGCTGGAGCAATATAATTCATTTTAATAGTACTGCCGGGTTTTAAACTTTCTTTAATATAATCTAGAGTTAATTTACCTTTTCCTAAATCTATTAATGTTCCCATTATTAATCGTATTTGGTTGCGCATAAACCCTTTTCCTCTCACCCTTAATATATAAGATTTACTAGGAAAATAATTGGCTGTATAAATAGTATTTTCAACAAGTTCGCAGGTTAAAATTTCTCGTGTGTATATACCGTTATCTGTCGGTTTATAGCAGTACGACCTTACGTAATGTTCACCTTCAAAAAGTTTAGCGCCTTGTTTCATAATATCTAAATCTAAATCATCAAGAATAGTAGTCATAATGGGCGCACAAAATGGATGGCATTTTTCACCATAAGTAAACAGATATAAATATTCTTTTATTTTAGAATGATTTATAATATTAAATTTATCATCAACTTCTCTAATATCTAAGGCTCTAATATCTTGGGGTAAATTATAATTAAATAATTCTAAAAATGCAGCTTGATCTTTTATTGGTTCTTGTAAAAATAACTCAAAAGCAGCACATTCTGCCGAAACCATAGCATCTGTTCTACCGGAACTTAAGCTTTTAAATGTTTTTCCTTCTAGTATAAAGTTGAGCGTGCGATCTACCATTAAATGTAAGGTCTTTACATTGGGTTGTTTTTGCCAACCATGAAAACGATAACCTAAATATTGAATGGTGAATACGTAAAAATATTTTTTCATTTTTTAATAAAATTGATGCTGAAAATATAGGTTATTTAAAATTTAAAGCAAAAAAAATAAATGCATAAATAAAAGTAATATTTATGTTTAAGATTAGATGTTTTATGAAGATAGTGTACGAATAACCTTTTGTTTAACACGTATAATTAAGCTGAAAACCAGTCGTATATATGGTTTTTAATAAAAAAATCTTATATTGTAGTAATCAATTATATCAAAATACATGTTAATAGTGGTTGGTTAAGGCTTTGATTTGTATTTTGATATGTTTGAAAAAAATTAAAGAACTAACTATCCTAACCAATTTATAAAGGCATTAGAAATTTATCTAATGCCTTTTTTTTTAGTTTATCCAACAACCGTCCCAAGTGGTATTTGGTTGTAATGGAATATCAAAATTTTCATTATTGTAAGTGTTTCCGTTAGCGCTTCCTGAAACTTCAAGAAAACGATAAGCCCAGCATTTATTTGGGTGTTCTACTTTATTGTTTTCAATAGTAAGGTTAGACATTTTCCAGAAAACTAAATGTCCATTATTTAAATAATTATCTCTAACTACTAAATCTGCTCCTTTATACATGTAGAAACCACAATTATTACAGGTATTCTCATAAATATAAGTGGTTGCTGGGTTTGTTTTTGGAGCATCATTAGAGTACATAATAATGCCATTCCAATTATTAACAGAAACAGAGGTCATTGTAATGTTATTATTTCTAATGGTTAAATCTCCTTTTTTCCAATATACTATGGGACCATCAATATACTTGCCTTCTTCGCCTTGTAGTAAAATATTATTTTCAATTAAAACATTTTTACCGTCTGTATTAACAATATCTCCACCTCTATTATGATGAAAATAATTATTTTTTATAATTACGTTTTCATTAATTCGTCCTGCGCCTTCTAAATCTATTCCAAATTGAGGAGATGTTCCTATTGTGTGATGAATTTCATTATTTTCTATTAAAATATCTGCGCCTCCTACTATAGAAATACCTTGTCTACGATTGTCTGAAAAATTATTACGTTTAATTACAATATTTTTAAGCTTTTGCTCTTCGCCTTGTTTACTTCCAACAATTAAAACACCATCTCCATTTGCTTTTCCTAGTACCATATTTTCTATGGTTACATTTTCACTTTCTCCCTCTAAACAAATTAAATGACCTTCGTCATGCGTAACGGCACCATCGCTTGGTCTTGGTGTGTATTCATGATTATATCTTTCTCCTAAAATAGTTCCTCCAGATAGCACCACATGAGATTTGTTGCTTATTGAAATAGCACAATAATTCCATTTATTATTTGGAGCCATTTCAATAACGGCATTTTCATTTAATAGAAAAGCCATATTGCCCTTAAGTTCAAGACCTGCTTGGTATATATCATTACCATATTTACCAATTAAATAATGACCTTCTGGTAAACAAATTTGTCCATAACCTTCACTTACAGCCCAATCAATTGCACTTTGAATATTATCAGTTGTTTTAATTGGCTCTGTTCTATTGTTTGGAATATCCCATCTATCTAATTCTATAATATATTTTTTAGAAGGAATTTCATTGTATGGCATTGTTTCTACAGCACTCATAACTCCAGAAAATGGGTTGGGGTTATTTGGGTCTGTAAGACTTAATGGCTTATCAACAGATTGAAATCTTAAATCGTCTGAATCTTCAAAACAAGAAAATACAGAGCAAACTAAAAGTACAAGTAAGGCTTGTTTTTTTAGTGTAAATAGGTTGGTCATTTTTTTGGGATTTGGTTTAACTATTTTACGAGTAAAAAAAGAAAAAAGATTACATTTTTATTTCTTTCTTGACATTAATTCCTTTTCTATATCTTTTAGAGTAAAACCTTTAGCTTGTAATAACATTAAATAATGAAACATTAAATCTGCAGATTCGTATAAAAATAATTCATCATTATTATCCATAGCTTCAATTACAGTTTCTACAGCTTCCTCTCCTACTTTTTGAGCGACTTTATTGATGCCTTTTGAAAATAAGCTTGCTACATAAGATTTATCTGTGTCTTTATTTGCAACACGCTCTTTTATAACATTTTCTAAAGTTGAGAAAAAACCATATGATGATGTATTGTTTTCTCCCCAACAATTATCAGTTCCTTTATGGCAAGTTGGGCCAGCAGGGTTTACTTGTATAAGAAGCGTATCATTATCACAATCGTTTTTAATATCAACGAGGTTTAAAAAATGACCACTTTCTTCTCCTTTTGTCCAAAGACGTTGCTTACTTCTACTAAAAAAGGTAACTTGTTTTGTGTCTAATGTTTTTTTGTATGCTTCTTTATTCATATAGCCCAACATTAAGACGTTTTTTGTTGTTGCGTCTTGTATAATTGCAGGCACTAATCCGTTGGTATCGTATTTAATGGTCATAATAATTTCTTTATATGTTGAAACAAGTTTGAAGACTTAAAGTCTTACTTCTATATTATTTTCTTTTAACTCTTTTTTTAGTTCTGGAATTGGAATTTCGCCAAAGTGAAACACGCTAGCAGCTAAAGCGGCATCTGATTTACCTTCTATAAAGGTGTCTTTAAAATGTTGTACACTACCTGCTCCACCAGAAGCTATTATTGGAATGTTTAATGTATCTGATAATTTGGCTAAGGCCTTATTTGCAAATCCATTTTTTGTCCCATCATGATCCATAGATGTGAATAAAATTTCACCTGCTCCACGGTTTTCAACCTCTTTTGCCCATTCAAATAAATCTATTTCTGTAGGTATACTTCCTCCTGCTAAATGCACTTTCCATTGTCCATTAATTTGTTTGGCATCTATAGCAACAACAACGCATTGGCTTCCAAATTTGTTTGAAAGTTCATTCACTAATTCTGGACGTTTAACTGCCGAAGAATTAATTGAAACTTTATCTGCGCCACATTGTAATAAGGCATCAACATGCTCTATACTTGAAATACCGCCACCTACAGTAAAAGGAATGTTAACTTGCTCGGCAACACGCATTACCATATCTAAAGTCGTGCCTCTACCTTCTAGTGTAGCCGATATGTCTAAAAAAACCAATTCATCTGCACCTACTTCTGCATATTGCTTAGCTAATTCAACTGGATCTCCAGCATCTCGCAAGTCTACAAAGTTCACACCTTTTACGGTACGTCCGTTTTTAATATCTAGGCATGGTATGATTCGTTTTGTAAGCATTATTTTTATTTGTTTTTAATATTTAAATCCATTCCGTCATAAAAACCTAAGTCTTTATTGTTTATTTGTTTTGTCCAAAACGCAATTTGCCCAGTATGGTACGAGTAATGTTCTGTAATATGAATTGCGATACCTATTCCAGAAAAATTAAAGCCTTGAACGTCTCTTTGCTTTAAGTATTCTATTTCAGAAAGATTTAAGATTATTGTTTTAACTTCTTTTACTGTAATCTGCAGTTTTTCTAATAATTGCTTTTTATTAAATCCACTTTGCATTGCGAATTCTTCGTCTCTATCTCGGTTATCATCTTTATTTCCTAAGGAAGCGATAACATATTGTGTCATGTTTCCGCAAAGGTGAATAATTAAATTACCTATACTGTTTGAAGAGTCATTAATACGTTTCCAGATATCTTCTTCAGATAGCTTATCAAAACTTATAGAAATCATTCGTGTACTTTCATCTAATCTATAGACGATTTGTTCTTTGAATTCTTTAAGTATGTCTTCGCTCATCTTTTTCTATAGATATTTTTAATTACTGGATACTATATAACCTTCTAACTGTTTTAGGCTAATTCTGTTTTCGTAAATTGCTTTTCCTATAATAGTACCTTCGCAACCTAATTCTGCTAATTTTGGTAATTCATCAAATTTAGAAATACCGCCACTGGCTATTAATTTAACGTCAGGAAGTGCTTCTAACATTTTTTCGTATAAATCAAAAGAAGGCCCTTCTAGCATGCCGTCTTTAGCTATATCTGTACATATTACATAAGAAACACCTTCTGTGATATAATTTTTTACAAATGGAATTAACTCTTCGTCAGATTCTTCTAACCAGCCGCTAATGGCTATTTTTTCGTTATTAGCATCGGCTCCTAAAATAATTTTATCTGCTCCAAATTTAGATAACCAGTTTTTGAATACTTCAGGTTTTTTTACGGCAATACTTCCTCCAGTTATTTGACCTGCTCCAGACTCGAAAGCTATACGTAAATCTTCATCTGTTTTTAAACCACCACCAAAATCAATTTTTAAGTTTGTTTTTGTAGCTATTTCTTCTAATACTTTATGGTTTACTATATGACTTGCCTTTGCACCGTCTAAATCTACTAAATGCAGGTGCTCTATACCATGCGCTTCGTATTGTTTAGCAATTTCTAAAGGATGCTCGTTATAGATTTTTTTTGTATTATAATTGCCTTTTGAAAGACGAACACATTTGCCGTCTATAATATCTATTGCTGGTATTATTCTCATTTTTTATTTCTTTAATCAATCTCTCCAGAGACGTCATTATCTTTTGTTTCAAAACACAATATTGTTGTTCTTACATTAGAACGTGTTCTATGTATAACATTTTTAGGAACTTTAATCATTTGTTTTTCCTTCAGTATTTCTGTCTTATCTTCAAAGTCTACAAATAATTCGCCTTCAATCACATAAAATAATTCGTCACTTTTGGTGTGTTTATGCCAATGAAAATCTTGTTCTAAAACACTTAATCGAACAACATGATCATTAATATTACTTATTGGGAAGTTTTTCCATTTTTCAGTAATATTCTTAGTTAAATCAATGCTATCTAGTTTTTCCATAATTACAATTTTAAAAAATTCTGTAATATTTTAGCACCTGCCGTACTACTTTTTTCTGGGTGAAATTGAACACCATAAAAATTATTATGCTGTAATGCTGATGCATAATTAATTCCATAATCTGTTTTAGCTATAGTTTCATTACAGTGTTCTGCATAATAGCTATGTACTAAATACATGTATTCGTTTTCTTTGATACCTTTAAATAAATCGGACTTTAAATCTTTAATAACATTCCATCCCATTTGCGGAACTTTAACATCATTAGAAAAACGTTTCACATCGGTTTGGAAAATACCAATTCCCTTAGTGTTTCCTTCTTCTGTAGATTTACAAAGTAATTGCATACCTAAACAGATTCCTAAAACGGGTTGTTTTAATGTTGGTATTAATACATCTAAACCACTTTCTCGCAGCATTTTCATGGCACTACTGGCTTCTCCAACTCCTGGAAATATAATTTTATCTGCAGCAACAATTTCATCTGGATCATTTGATAATATAGCATCAACACCTAAACGTTTAAAAGCAAACTGAATGCTTTTAATATTTCCTGCTCCGTAATTTATTATAACTAATTTCATTTTTAAACTTTTTGCTTCTGTTCTGGAGCATTTAGTTATAAACTAAGCATAAAGAACTTAAAGCTATTTACAACATACCTTTTGTTGATGGCAAAAACATTTTATTGGCATCTCTTTTTACAGCCATTTTCATTGCTTTAGCAAAGGCTTTAAAAATACCTTCTATTTTATGATGTTCGTTTTGACCTTCCGCTTTAACATTTAAATTACATTTGGCTCCATCTGTAAACGATTTAAATAAATGAAAAAACATTTCTGTAGGCATATCTCCTATTTTTTCACGTTTAAACTCTGCATCCCATTCTAGCCAGTTTCTTCCTCCAAAATCTACGGCTACTTGCGCTAAACAATCATCCATAGGTAAACAAAAGCCATAACGTTCTATGCCTAATTTGTTTCCTAAGGCTTTATTGAATAGTTCACCTAGGGCAATCATGGTATCTTCAATGGTATGATGTTCATCTACTTCTAAATCGCCATCTACTTTAATGGTTAAATCCATAGCACCGTGTCTACCAATTTGATCTAACATATGATCAAAAAAGGATAAACCAGTATTTATATCATTTTTACCAGACCCGTCTAGGTTTAATTTTATGTATATCTGTGTTTCGTTAGTGTTACGTGTAATTTCTTCTACACGATCTTCTAATTTTAAAAACTCATATATTTTAGACCAGTCTGTACTTGTTAAAGCAATACAGTCTAAAATATCTTGTTTCGATGTTTCGATCTCGTCTGCTCCTAATTCTGGATTTTCAGATAAATAAATACCTTTAGCTCCTAAGTTTTTAGCTAATTCCATATCGGTAATTCTATCTCCTAATACAAAAGAATTTGCTAAATCGTAATCTTCAGAAAAGTATTGCGTTAATAAACCTGTTCTTGGTTTACGTGTTTCTGCATTTTCATGAGGAAATGTTTTATCTATATGTATTGCAGTAAAGGTAACGCCTTCTTTAGCAAAGGCATCTATAACTTTATTTTGTGCTGGCCAAAAGGTATCTTCAGGAAAAGAATCTGTTCCTAAACCATCTTGATTGGTAACCATAACTAATTCATAATCTAGCTCATTAGCTATTTTAGCCATGTATTGAAATACTTTTGGGTAAAATTCTAATTTCTCTAAACTGTCTAATTGATAGTCTACTGGTGGCTCTAATACTAATGTGCCGTCTCTATCTATGAATAATACTTTCTTCATCTTTATTGTTTTGTAAGACCTGAAAGATCTGTTAATGCCTTAATTAATATCTCATTCTCTTTTTTAGTCCCAACAGTTAAACGCAACGTGTTTTCACATAAAGGTTGTGTTGTTCTATTTCTTATTACTATCCCTTTTTGAATTAATTCGTCGTAACGCTTATTAGCATCATCAACTTTAACAAGTACAAAATTGGCATCTGTTGGATAGATTTTAGAAATAAAATCAATCTTTTCTAATTCTGAAATTAACAATTTTCGTTGTACTTTAATTTTATTAATTTCATTAGTTACTTCATCTTCCTTCTCTAGACGCTTTATAGCATGTTGTTGTGTTAATTCGTTAACATTATAAGGTGGTTTTATAGCGTTAAATATCGAAATAATTTCTTCGGAAGCATAGCAAACACCAAGTCTAATTCCTGCCATTCCATAGGCTTTAGATAAGGTTTGAGTAACTATTAAATTAGGAAACTCGCTTAGTCTTTCAAGCCAGCTTTTTTCGTTTGAAAAATCGATATAAGCTTCATCAATAACGACTAAACCTTTAAATTTATTTAAAAGTGTTTCTATTGATTCTACTTTAAAACTATTTCCTGACGGATTATTAGGCGAGCATAAAAATAAAATTTTACTATCACTATTTACAGCTTCTAATATTTTGTTTACTTGCGGTTCAAAACTACTAGATAACTCAACTTTAATAATATTTATAGCGTTTATGTTTGCTAATACTTCGTACATGCCATAGGTTGGCGGAAGTGTTATTACATTATCTTTATTGGGTTCGCAAAAAGCTCTAAAAATTAAATCTAAAACTTCATCACTTCCATTACCTAAAAGAATATTCTTTGTTGGAACACTTTTAATTTTTGATAATAATACTTTTACTTTATTCTGTTGCGGATCTGGATAACGATTTACACCGTTTTCAAAAGGATTTTCATTGGCATCCAAAAAAACCATATCATCTGTAACGCCTTGAAATTCATCGCGTGCAGACGAATAAGGTTTTAAAGCTTTTATCGTTGGTCTTATTAAATCTTGAATATTCATGATTTTAATTCTTTTAATCTAATTGATACGGCATTTTTGTGTGCTTGTAAGCCTTCTGCCTCTGCCATGAGTTCAATAGTTTCTCCTATGTTTAGGAGACCTGCTTTAGATATTTTTTGAAAAGTCATATTCTTTAAAAAACTATCTAAATTCACGCCAGAATAGGCTTTTGTAAAACCATTTGTTGGTAAGGTATGGTTTGTTCCCGATGCATAATCTCCAGCACTTTCTGGTGTATAATTACCTATAAATACTGAGCCTGCATTAAGAATACCATCTACATAGAATTCTTCATTTTTAGTACAAACAATAAAATGTTCTGGGCCATATTCATTAATCATATCTAAAGCTAAATCATCATTTTCAACATATATTAACTTAGAATTAGCTATGGCTTTTTCTGCAATCGCTTTACGCGGAAGCACAGCTATTTGTGTTTCTATTTCATTTGAAACAGAACTTAATAGGGGCTTAGAGGTTGATACTAAAATAACTTGACTGTCTGTGCCGTGTTCAGCTTGACTCAATAAATCTGATGCTATAAAACTAGCATTAGCAGTCTCGTCTGCAACAACTAATAACTCACTTGGACCGGCTGGCATATCGATAGCAACACCATATTTTGTAGACAGTTGTTTTGCCACTGTTACAAATTGATTTCCTGGACCAAAAATTTTATAAACTTGCGGAATGGTTTCTGTACCAAAAGTTAAACCTGCAATTGCTTGAATACCTCCTACTTTTATAATTTTTGTAACACCACATAAATTTGCAGCATACATGATTTCTGCAGCTATTTTACCTTCTTTATTTGGTGGCGTGCATAAAACAATCTCTTTACATCCTGCTATATTCGCTGGTATGGCTAACATTAATACTGTTGAAAACAAAGGAGCTGTTCCTCCAGGAATGTATAAACCTACTTTTTGAATAGGTCTTTTTTCTTGCCAACATTTTACACCACTAGTTGTTTCTATTTCTACTTTAGCCGTTTTTTGTATGGCATGAAAAGCTTCTATGTTATTTTTAGCTGCTTTTATAGCATTTTGAAGGTCTTCAGAAACTAAAAGATTTGCATTTTCAAGCTCTTCTTTAGTTACGATATTAGATTCTAGTGCTACCCCATCAAATTTAGCTGTATATTTTTTGATAGTTGCATCACCATTTGTTTTAACATCTTTAAAAACTTCGGTAACAATGGCTTCAATATCGTTAACAGTTTGAGTTGGACGCTCTAAAATAGTGCTCCATTCATTCTTTTCTGGATTGTTTATTATTTGCATTTTGAACCTCTTTAATTAAAGCACCATTTTTTCAATTGGACATACTAAAATACCTTGTGCTCCATTATCTTTTAAAGCATCGATAACGTCCCAAAATTCGTTTTTACTAATTACTGAGTGTATAGAACTCCATCCTTCTTGTGCTAATGGTAATACGGTTGGACTTTTCATACCTGGTAACACATTAATAATATCTTGAACCCTATCGTTAGGTGCATTTAATAGAATATATTTAGATTGACGTCCTTTTAAAACGGATTGAATTCTAAATTGAATCTTATCTAAAATAGCTTGTTTCTCTTCATTTAAAACAGGAGAAACTGCTAATACAGCTTCAGATTTTAAAATAGTTTCTACCTCTTTTAAGTTGTTTTTAAATAAGGTACTTCCACTAGAAACGATATCTACAATAGCATCTGCTAATCCAATATTCGGTGCAATTTCTACAGATCCATTAATGATGTGAAGGTTTGCTTTAACTCCGTTTTCATCTAAAAAGCCTTGAACTGTATTTGGGTATGATGTTGCAATACGTTTACCTTCTAAGTCTTTTATATTTGAGTAATTATCTGCTTTAGGAACAGCAATACATACTTTGCATGTAGAAAACCCTAATTTTTCAACAATATTAATGTCTCTGCCTTTTTCTATTAAAACATTTTCTCCAATTATAGCGGCATCTACAACTCCATCTTTTAAATATTGAGGAATATCTCCATTTCTTAAATAAAAAACCTCTACTGGGAAATTTTTTGCTGAAGCTTTTAGTTGGTCTTTCCCATTATCGATAGAAATACCAATGTCTTTTAAAATTCTCATCGAGTCTTCGTTTAAACGTCCCGATTTCTGTACTGCAATTCTTAATTTACTCATTTTGTTGTTTTTATGACTTTGAAACAATCTAATTGAATTTAAATTAAAAAACCCGCTTGATTGTCTCAAACGGGTTTAAAAAATATGTTGATTTTATTCAATACATCCTCAGTTCGCTTGATTGCAAATTTGAAAATGATGATGATGTGATTGAATAAAAGTCATGTCTTGTTTTATTTATGCAAATATCAGTATTTTATATTTATACTTCCAAATAATAAACATATTTATTATAAAAATTTGATATTATATATTTTTTATAATAAATAGTTGTCAAAATTTAAATATATCAAGTAAAATACTGAATTATTTAAGCTGATCTTTATTGATTTCCTAAAATAATAGGCATTCCGCTATCTCCAGATCCAATAACAATAACCTTACTATTTGCTGATTCAGATAGTTTGACAGTAGCTTCAATACCTTTATCTTGAAGAATTTTATCTGTAAGGGATGCGCTTAATATTTTATTTGCATCTGCTTTACCTTGAGCTTCAATAATTACTTTTTGAGCTTCTTTTGCTGCTGTAACTAATCTAAATTCGTATTCTAAAGATTCTTGCTCTTGTTTTAATTTACGTTCAATAGCTTGTTTGATAGTAGGTGGAAGAGTAACATCACGTACCAAAACAGAGTTTAATTGAATGTATTGAGGTTCAACTTTTCGTTTTGTTTCCTCATAAATTTCATTTTGAATAGCATCACGTTTTGTAGAGTATAATTGTTCTGGAGTATACCTTCCAACAACGCTACGCGCAACGGCACGTATTTCTGGTACAATAACAATGTCTAGGTAGTTTTCACCTTTAGTTTGGTGTAATAATCCTAAATTTGCTAATTGTGGCTGATAAAGTACAGATACATCTAATGATATTTCAAGACCGTTTGAAGAAAGCACTTGCATTTTCTTTTCAAAAACTTCCTGTTGCTTCGTGTTATAAATATATACTTTGTTCCAAGGGGCAATAATTTGAAAGCCTTCTCCTAATGCTGGCTCATCTGTTACTACTCCTCCTCCAAAGGTTTTAAATAAAACACCAGCTTCTCCATAGCCTATATTTACTGATGATTTAGCTAAAAGTACAACTATAATAACTATTGCTATTATGATTGGTAATCCAATTTTTGGTAATTTGTCCATTATATGTTAGTTTAGATTAATCCATTATATTTTCTTAGAAACCATTCAATTGCTAAGCTTAAAGCTATTATAGCAAGTAGGAATTTCCATTCTATCAAAGGTATGGTATTTTTAATACTTTTTTGAATAGGGACATATCTATTATCATTTAATAAATTATTTACCAAATCATGAGTATCATCAATAAAATAACTTATACCTTTACTGTTAATAGCCAATTGCTCTAACTTTGTTACATTAGCATTCAAAAATTGTTGCTCTACATTGTATTCTAAAATTTGAAAACTACCAGATTTTGATATGTTTTCATTGGTTGTTTTTATTGTAAAATTATATTTAGATGCAGGTAAATTACTTAAGTCGACTTGATATTTGTTGCTTTTAAGTATCAGTGGAAATATCTTTTTCTCCTTTGTTTCATTATTTATTACAGTAATATTAAGTGATTCCCGAGTATCAAAAACATAGTTCTTATCAAAAAACTCTGCCTTAATTACAATATTACTATTGCCATCATAGAATGATTCGTACTCTACATTTAGCCTGTTTTTTTTCTTGTTTGAAGCAAGATATTGAATAAGTTTACCTATAAAATCATCAAATTGATTAAAGGATTTATTATTAATATAACTTTGAGCCCTCCATCGCCAAATGTTTTCTCCTAATAAAAGAGCTTCTCTCCTATTATTAATTTCAAAAGTTGCTAATAAAGGATCTTTTGTTGAAACACCTCTTACTGTTTTTCTTAAAATAGTTTCAAAAGGAATAGAGAATGTTAATTCTCCATAGTTTGAATTTAAGGGAGGAAAAGATTCGAAATTTAAATCATCAATTATGAAAGGAGAATAGTTAATGTTTAACTCTGCTTGATATTCTTCTCTTTGATTCGTTACAACATGTGAATAAGGTTGAGCTATTCTATTTAAGAAATTTAAATCTGTTTTAGTACCTGTAACTGTAAAACGATTTTTATTTTGTGCATCTAACAAATTATAAATAGACTTAAATTTATAATTTGGCTGATATAATATAACTAATTGAAAATCATTTACTTGATTAATTATTTCTTTTGTATTTAAAAATAAGACAGAGCGTTGTTCATTACTCTCTATACTTTTCTTTAGAGCTCCTAAATCTGGATGTGAAAAATCACTAACTATGGCTATTTTTGTTTTCTGATTAATAACTTCTATAGCAAAATTTTTAGTGTTATTAATACTATTTTTTTCACTTTTTAAAGGAACTAGTGTGGCTTTATAATTACTAACACCTACATTATTTGTTGGTAACGTAAAATTAATAACTTTAGAATTGTTAGTTTTTGAGAAGTTTATGGTTTCTGAATAAACAGTAGTATTTCCTTTGGTTACCACAAACCGAGAGTTAACAGTATTATGACCATTGTATACCAGAATAGCTTCAACAGGAAATCTGTTTTTTAGATAAGCATATTTATTTACGTTTAATTGTTGGATTTTTAAATCTGTATAAGTTATGGTATCTCCCAATATTATTGGATAAATAGGCTGCTTATAAAAACTGGATACAAATTGATAATCGCTACCATAGGTTTGGTTACCATCTGTAATTAATAATGTTGGAGAGGTTCTTTCTTTATTAACTTGGGTAAGTTTATTAAATGCGTTTGAAATATTGGTTTGTTTTTCGTTAAAAAAAACGGAATCGGAAGCTTTTAAGGTTTCTGCAAAGGTGTAAAACTCTAAATTAAATTTATCGTTTAACTTTTTATTACTTGTAATGTTTTTAATTAAACTTAATGCTTGTTGATCTTGTTTAAGGTGTTTTATAGAGCTAGAATTATCTGTTAGAATAACCAAGTTTGGTTTTTCTGTAAATAGTTTAATTTGTTCAAAACTAGGATTAATTAGTAGTAGTAATATTGAAAACACACTAATAAATCTTAAAAAAGCGAAAAGCATGTTTAATTTAGACATGCTTTTCTTTTTGTTTTTATACTGAAAAACAGCTAAAAAAAGGGCTGTTATTCCAGCTAATATGATGTATAATAAAATTTCTGTTGTCAATTATTTGATATTGATTAACTTTAAAATTCAAAAAAACGTGTATTGTTTTTTATACTTTTTATGTTAACATTCCACCATCTACATTAAGTGTTTGTCCTGTAACATAAGCACTCATATCACTACCCAAAAATACGCAAACATTTGCAATATCTTCTGGTGTTCCTCCACGTTTTAAAGGAATTCCTGCTCTCCAACCTTTAACAACTTCTTCATCTAGTTTTGCTGTCATTTCGGTTTCAATAAAACCAGGAGCAACTACGTTACTTCTTATATTTCTTGACCCTAGCTCTAAAGCTACCGATTTTGAAAAACCTATGATACCTGCTTTTGAAGCAGCATAATTTGTTTGCCCTGCATTACCTTTAACTCCAACAACAGAGCTCATATTGATAATAGAACCTTTACGTTGTTTAAGCATGGTTCTTTGTACAGCTTTAGTCATATTAAAAACAGACTTTAAGTTTACTTCTATAACGGTATCAAAATCTTCTTCACTAATACGCATCAATAAATTATCTTTTGTAATTCCGGCGTTATTAACTAAAACATCAATACTTCCAAATTCTGCTACCACTTCACCTGCCAATTTTTGAGCGTCATCAAAACTAGCCGCATTACTTTGATATCCTTTAGCTTTTACACCTAAAGCAATCAATTCTTTTTCTAAATTATTTGCTGCTTCTACAGAAGAACTATAAGTAAACGCTACATTAGCACCTTGTTGCGCAAAAACTTGAGCAATTCCTTTACCAATCCCTCTGCTAGCACCAGTAATTATGGCTGTTTTTCCTTCTAGTAATTTCATTTGTAATATTAGTTATTAATTTCTTTAATTTATTAGATTCAAATATAGGAAATCCTAACTCATCAAATAAAAAAACTTGTAATATTTTACAAGGTTTATCATTTTTTTAAGTGATTTTAAGTATTAATTAGAAGGTATAAATTTAACATCTACAACACCAAGATAGGATACTTTCGAAAACATGACTGGTAATGTTTGGCTAGTCCCAAAATTAGAACCATAAGCCAGAATTATAATATCCTCGGATTCAACAGGAAACAAATCATTTCCAGAATTTGTAAATTGATAATAATCGTTAGTATTAACTGAAACAAAATATGTTATTCCGGAGTTAATATTTATAGGCTCTATATCTTTAAAAGATAAAAGTCCAGAACTGGAAGTGATATTTGCTGTTGTTAAAATAGTTTCTGTTTCTACGTTCCACAGAGTTACTCTATATACATCATTATTTGGAACACGAATGCCTAATGCTGTTATTTTTCCATTTTTAAATGATTTAAATTTATAACCAATCTCAAATGTACTTGCCCCATCTACTTTTTGATAATTTACTTGCATGTGCCCACTCTCTATTACTGATTTCATTGGGTATTGAGGTGCTAACTCTTCTTCTTCTATAATAGAGATTTCATCATCGTTTTTAGAGCAACTAATAAATAGTATCCCTAAAAATATTAGTCCCAGAATTAATTTTTGCATTTTCATGATTTCTAGTTTTTCTGTTTTATGCTAGTATATCAATTCAACTCAGTTTTTGGTACCCTTAATTTTCTAGTATATAATAAAAAAGTATAATAAAACCGTTGACTTAGCATGTAAGTCAACGGTTTTATTAAAATAGATGTTTTATTAAATTACAATTTTACTTTCCCTGATTTTTCGTAGTTAAATAAATAATCAATATCCATTTCTTGAATTTTTCCTAATTTCTGTAATGCTTTAAAACTAATATCTTTTTTATTACCTATTACCATCACATTATAGTTCTCTCCTTTAATGTTTTTATTAAAAAATTGGCGAAGATCTTCAATTTCCATATTCTTAATGGCATTGTACATTGCTTCTCTGTTATCGTTATTTATACCTAATTTTTTTAACCTTTCATAATTCCAAAAGATATTAGATTTGGTAATACGTTGTGCTGCTATTTTTTTGAGTGTAGCTTCTTTCGCAGCTTCAAATTGATCTATTGCTTCTGGCATATCACTCATTAATTTCATCATAGCATTAATGGCTTGAGGCATTTTATTAGCTTGAGTTCCTATATAAGCCATGACATAGTTAGCATTGTCACTTTTGAGAGCTGTTGAGTAATTTGACCATGCAGAATAAGCTAAAGATTTCGATTCTCTTATTTCTTGAAATACAATAGAAGATAATCCACTACCAAAATAAGTGTTGAATAATGTTGAAGCAGCCATGTTTTCTACTTTAAAAGGTTCTCCTTTTGCTAAAAACATCATTTCAGATTGTACCATATCGTAATCAACAAAATATACATTCCCTCCAGTTTCCTTTTCAATATAAGTTACTGCTTCTGGATATTCATTTAAATTTTTAGGCAATTTATGGAAATTATTAATTGCTGCTACTGCCGAATTCACATCTTTTCCATAGTAAAACAAACGATGTTTATAGTTTTTAATTTTTTTAGTTAGATCTACTAATTCTTGAGGGTTAATGTTATTTAACTCTTTTATAGATAATACATTACGTAGCCTTGAGTTTTCACCATATTTCGCAAAACTCAATAATCCATTTTTCAAGATATTTTCTTTACTTGTCTTATTATTTTGTCTTCCTTTCGCTATTGATTCTACATATTTACTATAGGATTCTTGGTCCGGTACTGCATTCTCCCATAAGTGTTCTAATAATTTTAGTCCCTCTGGTAAATTTTCTTTAAGTCCACTTAAACCAACAAGTGTTTGCTCAGCTCCTGCATTAACAGAATAATTTATACCTAATTTATAAAACTCCTTTTTTAAGTCTTCTGCTGAATATTTATCTGTCCCTAAGTATGCTAAATAATTAACTGCAATTCCTAATTTTTTATTATTATCACTTCCCATGTCGAAAATGATATTTAAATTAAATAAATCATTAGTATTATTTTCAATATAAGATACATTTAGTCCATTGTTTGTTTTTGTTTCTTTTATAGCAGAAGCATAATCAACATATACAGGTTTTAATGGTTTTGATTCTATTTTATTGAAATTTGTCATGTACTCTGAAGCCTTACCTCTATTAAGGTTTACAGGTGTAATTCCAGGATTAGATACTTTAACTATATTTTTATCTTCTCCCTTACGTTTATATGTAACGACATAATTGTTCTGATAAAATTTATTAGCAAAATCTACTAATTCTTTTTTTGAAATTGCTTTTAAATCTTCTAAGAATTTTATTTTATCTATCCATTTCTCATGGTGTATAAAAGCATTATAATAAGCTGAAGCTAAAGATGTGCTATTCTCATATTGTTGTAATTGTGTTTTTTTAAGATCATTAACTACAGCTTCAATCATCCAATCATCAAATCGCCCTTTTTTAAGCAATTCTATTTGTTGCAATAATAATTGTTTTACTTCATCTAAGCTTTGTCCTTCTTTTGGGGATCCATAAAAGCTATGTAAACCATAGTCATTTAAAAACATAGCCGAAGACCCTGCATTTTGTACGACTTGTTGTTGATTAAGATTTAAATCGATTAACCCTGCATTTCCATTTGCTAAAACCATATCACAAAGAGTTACCAATTTTTGTTCTTTAGTATTAACACCTTTAGAGCGATAAGCTAATGAAATTCCTTCTGCAGTAGGGCCAAATACTTCTTTTGTAATAACAGATGTTATTGGATCTTCTTTAGGTAATATAGGATGTGTTACTTCTTTTTGTTTTAACTTTCCAAAAGTAGCATTAACTTCTTTTATTGTTGCTTCAAAGTTAAAATCTCCAACCAATACCATAGCCATATTGTTTGGCACATAATATTTATCGAAATAATTATTTATATCTACTAAAGATGGATTTTTTAAATGCTCTGCTTTACCTATTGTTTTTTGTTGTCCATAAGGATGATTAGGAAATAAGCCTTCTAGCATTGCAGCATAACTTTTTCTTCTATCATTATCTTGTCCTCTATTAAACTCTTCAAATACAGCTTCTAATTCTGTGTGAAATAAACGCAATACTAACTTACTAAAACGCTCTTCTTCTAAAGCTAACCATTTACTTAGTTCGTTAGCTGGTATTTTATTTTTGTATACTGTTTCTTCAAACCAAGTATGAGCATTGGTGCCTGTAGCACCTAAAGAACTTGTCATTTTATCATATTCATTAGCTACAGAATATTTAGAAGCTTCAAGAGATACTTCATCTATTTTTCTATAAAGTGCTATTTTTTTATCTGGATCTTGTTCTGCTCTATGTTGTTCATATAAATCAGAAATTTGATCTAAGTACACCTTCTCTTTTGCCCAATTTATAGATCCTATTTTGTCTGTACCTTTAAATACCATATGTTCCAAATAGTGAGCTAAACCTGTAGATTCTTTAGGGTCGTAGTTAGATCCTGCTCTTACAGCTATAAATGTTTGTATTTTTGGTTCGTCTGTATTTTTGCTTAAATAAACTTTTAAGCCATTATTTAATGTATACAAACGTAGCCCTGTTGGGTCGTTAGTCACAGTTTCATATTTAAAACCATTAGCATCTGTTTCACTTTCTGTTTTGTAAGTAACAGGAGCATCAGTTTTAGTGTCACTATTTTTTTTGCAATTGTAAACGAATGCCACAAGCATAAGTGTTACAAATAATTTTAGATGTTTCATTTTTATTTTTTTATAAAAAAAAGTTCGCTAGCTAATTTAAAGCCAACGAACTTATAATGTTTATTTGTTATATATATTTTAACAGTCTTTAACTGGTAAAATGTATTAAGCTAATACTTCTGCTATTTTCTTACCTATCTCAGCAGGTGAATCTACTACATGAATACCACAAGCTTTCATTATTTTCTTTTTTGCTTGTGCAGTATCATCACTACCTCCAACAATAGCTCCTGCATGTCCCATTGTACGACCTGCCGGTGCAGTTTCTCCTGCAATAAAACCAACTACAGGTTTTGTGCTTCCACTAGATTTATACCAGTTAGCAGCGTCTGCTTCTAATTGACCTCCAATTTCACCAATCATAACAACTGCTTCTGTTTCTGGATCATTAATTAATAATTCAACCGCTTCTTTTGTTGTTGTTCCAATAATTGGATCTCCACCAATACCAATAGCAGTAGTGATTCCTAACCCTTGTTTTACAACTTGATCAGCTGCCTCGTAAGTTAGTGTCCCCGATTTAGAAACAATACCTACTTTACCTTGTTTAAAAACAAAACCTGGCATAATACCAACTTTTGCCTCTCCTGGTGTAATCACTCCTGGGCAATTAGGTCCTATTAAACGACAATCTTTATCTTTAATATAACTTGAAGCTGTAATCATGTCTGCAACAGGAATACCTTCTGTTATTGTAATGATAACTTTTATACCTGCATCAGCAGCTTCCATAATAGCATCAGCAGCAAATGCTGGTGGTACAAAAATAATAGTCGTATCTGCATCCACTTCATTGACAGCCTCTAATACTGTGTTAAAAACAGGTTTGTCTAAGTGAGTTTGCCCACCTTTACCAGGTGTAACACCTCCAACTACATTTGTTCCATATTCAATCATTTGACTTGCGTGAAAAGTACCTTCACTACCTGTAAAACCTTGAACTATTATTTTTGAATCTTTGTTTACTAAAACGCTCATAGAAGATTATTTGTCTTTGTTTATATTACTTTACTTAACAAAAGTAATTTTTTGTATTATATTTTTAAAGTAAAAAATTGTTTTATTTTAATAAAAAATCAACACTATAATTTTTCACTTTGTTTTAATTTTTCTAATATTTCAGGAATCTTTCTTATTGAAGCGATTTCTTTATATTTTGTACGAAAATCGTCAGCAGGAATACCAAAATAACTTTTTCCTCCTTCTAACGATTTACTTACTCCTGCTTTTGCAGAAATAACTGCTTTTTCTCCAATAGTAATTCCACTAGTTACACCTACCTGACCCCAAATAGTAACTTCATCTTCAATAATTACACAACCAGCAATACCTACCTGAGATGCTATTAAGCATTTCTTACCAATTACTGTATCATGCCCAATTTGAACTTGGTTATCTATTTTTGTTCCTTCTTTAATCCTAGTATTCGCTGTAACCCCTCTATCTATAGTACATGAAGCACCAATATCTACATGATCTTCAAGAACAACACGCCCACAAGATTTTAATCGATCATAGCCTTCTGCCCTTTTTTTATAATAAAAAGCATTAGCCCCTAATACACTACCAGAGTGAATAGTAACATTATTTCCAATAATGGCATCATCATAAATACTAACATTAGAATGAATGATACAATTATCTCCTATAATAACATTATGACCTATAAATGAATTAGGCTGAATTATAGTATTCACTCCTATTTTGGCTGTCTCTGAAATTTGATTATTAGCAGGTTTAAACGGCTTAAAATGATTAGTAAGTTTGTTAAAATCTCTAAAAGGGTCGTCACTAATAAGAAGCGCTTTTCCTTTAGGGCATTCTACTTTCTTATTAATTAAAATAATAGTAGCTGCTGATTCTAAAGCCTTATCATAATATTTAGGGTGATCGACAAATACGATGTCTCCTGACTCTACAACATGAATTTCATTTATACCTAAAACTGGAAAATTATCATCACCAACAAAATTGCAATCAATTAATTGTGCAATTTCATTTAAAGTATATGGTTTTGGAAATTTCAATAGAAATTATTCTTTAATACGTTCTTTATACGTTCCTTTTTCTGTTTCAACTTTTATTTTATCTCCTTCATTAATAAATAAAGGGACATTTACAGTTGCTCCAGTTTCTACAGTAGCTGGTTTTGTAGCATTAGTTGCTGTATTTCCTTTAACACCAGGTTCTGTAGCGGTAACTTCTAAAATAACACTTGCAGGCATTTCAACAGAAAGTGGCATATTATCTTCAGAGTTAATTATAACCGTAACAACTTCACCTTCTTTCATTAATCCAGGGTTATCAAGTGCTGCTTCTACTAATTGGATTTGAGTATAATCTTCTGTATTCATGAAATGATAGTAATCACCATCATTATACAAAAACTGAAATTTATGTGTTTCTACACGTACATCTTCCAATTTATGCCCCGCAGAAAACGTATTATCAATTACTTTTCCATTTGTTACACTTTTTAATTTGGTTCTTACAAACGCAGGACCTTTACCTGGTTTTACATGTAAAAACTCAATAATTTTATAAATATCGTGATTATATTTAATACATAATCCATTTCTAATATCTGATGTACTTGCCATAGTTTTGTTAATTGTAAAGATTCTTATTTTATAAATAAAATTCTTATTTTTAATTAGATTTAAAATATCCTTTCATAATACCTCGATGCGAATTCTTTATGAATTGAAGAATTTCATCACGCTCATGTGTTGCTTCCATTTCTGCTTCAATAATTTCTGAAGCTTGAGTATTATTATAATTTTTTTGATAGAGTATTCTGAAAATATTTTGAATTTCTCTTATTTTTTCGGTTGTATATCCTCGTCTTCTTAATCCCACTGAATTAATGCCAACATAAGATAAAGGTTCTCTAGCTGCTTTTACATAAGGAGGTACATCTTTTCTAACCAAAGATCCTCCAGTTACAAAGGCATGATTCCCTATAGATACAAATTGATGTACAGCTGTCATACCAGCTAATACGACATAATCTCCTATAGTTATATGTCCCGCAAGTGTACTGTTATTTGAAAAAATACAATTGTTTCCTACTATACAATCATGTGCAACATGACAATAAGCCATTATTAAACAATTATTTCCAATAACAGTTTTCATTCTATCTACTGTTCCTCTATTGATAGTAACACATTCTCTAATGGTTACATTATCTCCAATTTCTACAGTTGTATCTTCATCATTGTATTTTAAATCTTGAGGAACTGCAGAAATGACTGATCCTGGAAAAATATTACAATTCTTTCCAATACGAGCACCTTCCATAATGGTTACATTGCTTCCTATCCAAGAACCTTCTCCTATTATCACATTGTTATGTATAGTAGCAAATGGTTCTATAACTACATTTTTTGCAATTTTTGCACCAGGGTGCACGTATGCCAACGGTTGGTTCATATTTATTTTACTTTTGAGATTTGAGCCATTAATTCTGCTTCTGCACAAAGTTTTCCATTAGCATAAGCATAACCTTGCATGTGGCAAATACCACGACGAATTGGTGTAATTAACGAACATTTGAATATTAAAGTGTCTCCAGGAACAACTTTCTGTTTAAACTTAACATTATCCATTTTCATAAAAAATGTTAAATAATTCTCTGGATCCGGAACAGTATTTAAAACTAAGATACCTCCTGTTTGTGCCATTGCTTCAACAATTAAAACTCCTGGCATAACTGGAGCACCTGGAAAATGACCTTTAAAGAACTCTTCATTCATCGTGACATTCTTGGTAGCAATGACATGGTTTTCACTTAGTTCAAAAACCTTATCTATAAGTAAAAATGGTTGTCTATGAGGTAGCATAGCCATAATTTGATTAACATCCATTAAGGGTGCTTCATTCAAATTTATACTTGGCACATGGTTACGACGTGCATTCTTTATTATTTTAGATAGTTTTTTTGCAAACTGCGTATTTACAAAATGCCCTGGTTTGTTAGCTATAACTTTTCCACGAATTCGTGTTCTTATAAGCGCCAAATCGCCTAAAACATCCAGTAATTTATGTCTAGCAGCTTCATTTGGGTGGTGTAGTGTTAAATTATCTAATATACCATTTGGCTTAACCGCTATAGAGTCTTTATTAAAAGCAACTCTTAATTTTTCCATAGTCTCTGGAGATAATGCTTTATCAACATAAACAATGGCATTATTTAAATCACCTCCTTTTATTAAACCATGCTCTAAAAGCATTTCAATTTCATGCAAAAAACTAAATGTACGTGAATCTGCTATGTCTTTTTTGAAATCTGAAACATGATTTAGCGTTGCATTTTGAGTACCCAAAACTTTAGTACCAAAATCTACCATAGTAGTAATTTGATACTCTTTAGATGGCATTACTAAAATTTCACTCCCAGATTCTTCATCTGTGTATGAAACTATATCTGTAATAACAAACTCTTCTCTATATACATCAAGTTCTACAACTCCTGCTTTTTCAATAGCTTCAACAAAAAACTTAGAAGATCCATCCATAATTGGAGGCTCAGAGGCATTTAGTTCAATAATAACATTATCAACATCTAACCCCACTAATGCAGCAAGCACATGTTCTGAAGTCTGTATTACAACTCCATTTTTCTCTAAACAAGTACCGCGTTGAGTGTTAGTTACATAATTTGCATCTGCTTCAATTAATGGTTCTCCTTCTAAATCTACTCGTTTAAAAGCAAATCCAGAATTAGCCGTAGAGGGTTTGAAAGTTAAGGTTACGTCTTTACCAGTATGTAGCCCAACACCTTTTAAAGAAATTTCTTCTTTAATGGTTTTTTGTTTAATTTGAGTATTAACTATTCCCATTTATTTTTTTCTAAATCGTTGATGTTTTTAACAATTTGGGGTAGGTTTTTAAAATGAACATACGCCTTATTATAATCACTTAGTTTTATTGCAGGGGAGCCTTGTAGCATTTCATTATCTTTTACATTTCTGCCTATACCCGATTGAGCTTGTATTCTAACATTATCACCAATAGTAATATGTCCTGCAATACCAACTTGTCCTCCTATTTGGCAGTTTTCTCCAATTCTTGTAGAACCTGCTACTCCAGATTGGGCAGCGATTACTGTATTCTTACCAATTTCTACGTTATGTGCTATTTGAATTTGATTATCTAACTTCACGCCCGCTCTTATTATAGTAGACCCCATTGTAGCTCTATCTATAGTGGTAGCGGCTCCTATATCAACATAATCCTCAATAATAACATTTCCTATTTGCGGGATTTTACTATAACCACCTTCATCATTAGGAGCAAAACCAAACCCATCTGCACCAATTATAGCACCAGAGTTTATCACACAGTTTTCACCAATAAGTGTATCTGAATAAACTTTAGCTCCAGAAAAGATAATAGTATTATTACCAAGTACTACATTATCACCTATATATGCATTAGGAAATATTTTAACATTATCTCCTAAAGTGACATTGTCTCCAATATAACTAAATGCACCTATATATAGATTTTCGCCATGTATAGTAGACTCTGAAACAAATGAAGGTTGTTCTACTCCTACCTTTATAAACTTAACTGAGTTATAATATTCTAAAATTTTTGAAAAGGCTAAATAAGCGTCTTCAACTTTAATTAATGTTGTTCTTATGTTATTTTCAGGAACAAAGGTTTTATTTACTATAGTAATGGATGCCTCAGTTTTATATATGTGAGGTGTGTATTTAGGATTTGCTAAAAATGTTAAAGACCCTTCGAAACCTTCTTCGATTTTAGAAAGTTTTGAAACTTCAACATCAGGGTTTCCTACTACATCACCATCTAAGATTCCTGCTATTTGTTGTGCTGTAAATTTCACACTTAAAAATTTGTTGTTTTTTGTTTGATTCAGGCAAAAATAGGAAAAATGTACTAAAGTTTTTCATGTACTCATGCTTATTGTTTTTAAGAACAGTTTGTAGTAACTTAAACTACTATTATATTAATGTTGAAAAAAATGGCATTATAATGTTTCCTTTGGGTAACATATATAATATTTAGTAACTGTTTTAGATAAAGCTTTAAGGTTTAATTGATCTGAAGCTTTAACAATATCTTCAACTTTTCCTGACTTATGTAATATATTTATACGTTTGGTTTTTAACTGATAAGCTTGATTTGAAATACTACCCGTAAATACAAAATATTCGGCTTCTGCTTTAGTGATTTTATGTGTATTCATTAAAGTAGTAGTATGCTTTTTTAAACTTGATTCTTTTATTGATTTATTTTTCAATTTTATTTTAAGTAAATTTCTATTAATTATCATTTTACTTAAATTTCTAAGTACAAAGTCATCTTGATATTGCCAATATTTCATAGCAGATACAATATCATAATCATCTAATTGAGCAAAAACATCGAGAGTGTCATCATTAAAATGATCAAGAGATATTTTATTTTTCAAAAAATATAGAAGCGCATCGCTAGCTTGTAATTCATGTCCATTATCGAATAGCTCCTTAGCTCTTTTTAAAACTCTAATTAATAACTGTTCTGCGACTAAACCTGTTTTATGTAAATAGACTTGCCAATACATTAAGCGTCTAGCTATAATAAATTTTTCGACACTATATATTCCTTTTTCTTCCACTACTAAATCATCATCGACTACATTTAGCATAGTAATTAAGCGCTCACTATTTATATTGCCTTCTGCTACACCAGTGTAAAAACTATCACGTTTTAAATAATCGGCTCTATCCATATCCAATTGTCCTGAAATAAGTTGGTACATAAACTTTCTTGGGTAGTCTCCTTTAAAAATCTGAATGGCAAGCGTTAAAGTTCCGTTAAATTCTTTATTTAAACGTTCCATAAAAAGTAATGAAATCTCTTCATGAGAGACATTATTTACTATGCTATGCTCCATAGCATGAGAGAATGGACCGTGACCAATATCATGTAGTAAAATAGCTATATGAAGTCCTGTTTCTTCCTCTTCAGATATTGTAACACCTTTAAAACGAAGTACATTAATAGCTTGTTGCATTAAATGAACACATCCTATTGCATGATGAAATCTTGTGTGATGCGCTCCAGGATATACCAAATAGGACATGCCCATTTGTGTAATTCTTCGTAATCGCTGAAAATATTTATGTTGAATTAAATCAAAAATGAGAGAACTAGGAATAGTAATAAATCCGTAAATTGGGTCGTTTAATATTTTAAGTTTGTTCAAACTTTAAAAGTTAAGGTTTTAGTAAACACAAATATAATTATATGTCGTTTACAAGAGCGCAATATTAAATAAATTAACAATAACGGTTGTAAAAATACTTTAAATGAATATAATACAAATACTTTGGGTAGATGATGAAATTGACTTATTAAAACCTCACATTTTATTTCTTAAAAAAAAGAATTATAAAGTAACTACATGTAAAAGTGGTACTGAAGCTATTGATATTTTAGATGAAAAAAACTTTGATATTGTATTCTTAGATGAAAACATGCCTGGACTTACAGGCCTTGAAACTTTAAATGAAATTAAAGAGAAACAAGATAATCTTCCTGTTGTAATGATTACAAAAAGTGAAGAAGAATATATTATGGAAGAAGCTATTGGTAATAAAATAGCGGACTATTTAATAAAACCTGTAAACCCAAATCAAATCTTATTAAGTTTAAAAAAGAATTTAGATAATTCTAGATTGGTTTCAGAAAAAACGACTTCAAACTATCAGCAAGAATTTAGAAAAATTGCGATGGATTTATCTATGGTAAATAGTTATGAAGAATGGTTTAGTCTATATCAAAAGCTGGTATATTGGGAAATTCAGCTAGAAGATATTGAGGATGCTGGTATGTTCGAGATCTTAGAATCACAAAAAAATGAGGCTAATACACAGTTTGGAAAGTTTATCGAGAAAAATTATGCAGATTGGTTTAAGCCACATACAGAATCTCCTATAATGTCTCATACTTTATTTAAAGAGAAAATAGTACCTGAGATTAATAAAGAACAACCAACAGTTTTGATAGTTATTGATAATTTGCGTTACGACCAATGGAAGGTTTTTGAACCTATAATTAATAATTATTATAAAAAAGAAAAAGAAGAAGTGTTTTGTAGCATCTTACCTACTGCAACGCAATATGCTCGTAATGCTATTTTTTCTGGATTAATGCCTAGTGATATGGAGAAATTGTATCCAGAATACTGGAAGAATGATACAGATGAAGGTGGTAAAAATTTACATGAAGCTGATTTTTTAAAAGCCCAAATGAAACGATTAGGTCTAGATAATCTAAATCATGACTACCATAAGATAACTAATCTAAAAACAGGTAAAAAATTAGCAGATAATTTCAAATCTTTAAAAAACAACGATTTAACCGTGATTGTTTATAATTTCGTTGATATGCTTTCTCATTCGAAAACAGAAATGGAAGTTGTTAAAGAATTAGCTTCAAATGATAAAGCCTACAGATCTTTAACTTTAAGTTGGTTTAAGAATTCACCACTTTTAGAAATGATTCAACATGCACAACAATTAGATTTTAAATTAATTTTGACTACAGATCATGGAACTATTAATGTAAAAAACCCTTCGAAGGTTATTGGAGATAGAGATACAAGTTTAAACTTACGTTACAAAACAGGAAGAAGCTTAACTTACGAAAACAAAGATGTTCTTGTGGCTAAAGACCCAAAAGAAGTGCATTTACCATCTATAAATATGAGTAGCTCTTATATTTTTGCGAAAAATGATTTATTTTTTGCATATCCTAATAATTACAATCATTATGTAAGTTATTTCCGTAATACTTACCAGCATGGAGGGGTATCGCTTGAAGAAATGGTTATACCTTTTGTTGTATTTAATCCTAAATAACTCCTTTAAACACAAAAAACATCGACAAAGTGTATTTTTTGTCATTTTTTTTAACTAGTTTTACTATTATTAAATATAAATTCATTATAGCTTGGAGATAAGTTACGAACTAAATGAGGTTAAGCAAGTTGCGAAGCAACTCATAAAAAATGCAAAAACAAAAACCTTATTATTTTATGGTGATATGGGGGTTGGTAAAACCACACTTATAAAAACAATAGTAAATGTTTTGGGCAGTTCTGACGAAGTTAGTAGTCCTACTTTTTCAATTGTAAATGAATACAAACTGGATGATCAAAAAATATATCATTTCGATTTGTATAGAATAAGTGATGTTGAAGAAGCTTATAATTTTGGAATTGAAGATTACTTGGACTCAAATAACTGGAAATTAATAGAATGGCCGGAAAAAATAGAATCTATCTTATATAATGATTATGACAAAATAACCATAGAACTAAATAATAAAGACAATAGAATTTTAAAAATGAATCATAGTTAAATCAATCAAAAATAGCTAATTTAAAGTGCTAGCATACAGTAAAAAGTACTAATTTTTGAAGTTTTACGGGAAACCCACAACATGATTTTTAAAAAACAATGTTTTTAACATTTTTTTAACATTTTACCTGATTCTTCAATACAGTCTTTCTCTAAATTTGGGATATTAATTAATTTAAATCCCTATAAAAATGAGAACAAAAAAGCACTTAATTACGTTAGCTATTGTTTGTGGTATGTTTTTTACAACATATGCAGCCAACGCAGTAAATCAAGATGATCAACAAACAGAAGAAGCACCTCCAAAAAAGAAAATTAAAAACCCAAATAAATAGAAACCTATTAATAGGTAGTGTTATTGCTACTTTAATAGCGATAACCCCTTATTTGTTTTATTTACATGAAAGTGTTCCAGATACCAAAACTTGGAACACTTTCTTCTTTATATACAATAGCGGTTTTTTTGAAAGTGCTAATGTTGCTATGTGGGTTTTAACAGGGAAAATGATACCTCTTTATCTTTTCTTTTTGTGGTTTTTTACATGTAAACATTGGTGGTATCATGCTTTGTTAGTCCCTATAGCAATGTATATATACCAAACATATGTTATTTTAAATAAAGATATAGAGTCTATAGATTCAAATCAATTGGTTTATTTAATTCCAATAATGGCTATAACAATACCTTCAATTTATTTAATACGAGCACAGATTTTTAATAAAATTAATTCTGAAAACAAATCTTTTGAAGAATTAGAGGAAGAATTCAAGCTGACTCCAAAAAACTTTTGGGGTAAAATAAAAGAATATTTTTAACTATAGTTAAATCATTATAATTTGTAATATTTATTATAATTTCCGAACGACAAGTATTTAAAAGTAAAGCAAAAAGATAACCTTATCTTTCAAGAATTAAGTTATCTATCCTATCCCTTATTAGAACTCTTTTTAGGTAGAAAAGCGTATTGAGCCAAAGATTAAACGCAACAAGCTCTTTACAAAGATAGATATGGAATCTTTGTACAATAATGTTAAAGAGGAAGTGGTTTAGCAGTGGATGCTTCAAGAGATAGAGGTTATTGCAAAAAAGGGCAACGATGTTATGCAAGTAAAGATTGGCATGCTAGAGGTAAAATAAATAATATTGGTGGAATAAGCGATTTTAAATTGTTTAATATTTGTTTGTTCAAAATTTACATCAATGCAAATATATTTTATGCTTGACTTACTCAAGAACTACTACAAAGCATCCCAAAGAATGCTGTTATAGTACTTGATAATACAACTTTTCACAAAAGGGACGATACAATGAAAAGTTATAGAATAGTTGAGTTTCTATCTCCATTATAGCTCTGGTTTAAATCTAATTGAAAAGAAATGAGTACAAGCTAAAAGCATAAGAAGAAAATTTAATTGTACTACTGATGAACTTTTTTTATATGTAAAATTATGACGTTTTATATTTTGATTTAACTATATTTAATCTGAAAGCCTATCCCGCTCATTTGAATCGATTTCTTTTTTGTTATTCTTTAATTTTGAATTACCAAATTTATAATTAAACCCAAAAACAAGCAATCTTGTTTCTTCTTTAGATTTAAAAAATACATCTTGATTTAAATATTTATTAGTATTGGTTAATTTATTAATATTAAAAACATCTGTTACCCCAATACTTATAGATGCCCTAGACTTCCATAAAGTCTTAAGTAAGCTTATATCTAACTGAGACCTAGTACCAACAATAGTAGGGCCTTCTGCATATGGTGAAATGTATAGGTATGATATATCCATTATTAAACTCTTATTTTTTAAGAAGTTTATATTATTTGTTATTTGTGTATATAAAGACCATTTGCTGTTCTTCTCTAAAGTATTATTACTTTCTAAAGCTATAAAATGGTTATCATAATTGAACACTGAAGATAATATATTCAAATTCCATCGATTAGTAATTCTTGCATTAGTGGAAAAATCTAAACCATATGAAAAACTCTTGTTTATATTAGTACTTATATATTTTAATAAATTATTATTATTATCCTGAAATGCTACTTGTATTGCAGGATCTTTTTCATATCGATAATAGAACTCAAATGTGTATATTTCATTAAAGGTATAACCTAAAGTAAAAACATCATCTACTTGGGGTTTCAAATTAGGGTCTCCTATTGTATAAGTATAGTCATTTAAAAAAAACTTATAAGGATTTAATTGACTATACCTAGGGCGATGAATCCGCTTATTATAACTAAAATATATTTCATTGTTTTCGTTTATTCTATTTAAGACATGTATTGACGGGAAAACTTTCAAATAATCATTGTTATTTATTTGACTAGTTGATAGTGAATTACTTTTAATATTTGTCAATTCAAATCTTAATCCTGATTTTAAACTCCATTTATTCCAATTTTTGGAATAACTTAAATAAGCAGCGTAATTAGTTTCATGATATAAAAAAACATCTGAATTATCTAAATCTTCTAATTTAATATCGTTCTCAAAAATAAACTGATTTAAAATACTTTTAGATTTTATATTAGATATTTTAAGACCTGCTTCAAACTGTGATGATTTATTAATTGGGAGCTCATAATCTGCTTGCCCTGTATATAATTTTATTTCCTGACTCGAGAAGGTTTGAAATTCATTATTTCTAAACGTTGTATCAATGTTGGGTAGAAAATAGCCTGTTTTTACATCTTGAAAGTTTGAAAAATCATAATTTGTATGATGTAGGCTAGCAGATAGCTTCTCTCCTTTATTTTTAAATTTGTGTATATAATCTAATGTAAAAGCTAAATTAAAAGTTTCATTTACAGACTTATTAACTGTATTAAATATTGAGTCTAAGGTTTTATTTACACTATAAGCTTTAGTAGATGAGTTTATTCCTGTTTTCGTGTTATTTCTAGGGATAATTAACATACTGGTTGAAAAACCCAGAATATTACTATCATTTAATTCATAATCAATATTGGCATTAATATTTTGGTTAGATGACTTACGGATTTTTTTATAATCTGTTTCCCAGCTTGATCTAATTTTACCATCATTAATGAAATTGACAAACTCCTCATTATCTCTATATTCTTTTTTAGGGTTGATATTATAGCTTAAGTAAGTGTTAAGCTTTTTGGTTTTGAAAAAATGACTCGTGCCAAATGAATATTTAGGGAATTTAGAGCCTTGCTTATAATTTCCAAAAACACTTCCATTATAACCAGCAATTATATTTTTACTTGTTATAATATTAAGAACACTTCCTCCTTCTGCTTCATATTTAGCAGGAGGATTGGTCATTACTTCTATAGATTTTATATTGTTTGCAGGAGTATTCTCTAAAAGTTGCTGTACTTCATTAGGGGATAAATGAATTCTTCTATCATTAATATAAACAGTTGGTATTGATTGTTTTATTGTAATTGCATTATTATGTAGCAATACCCCTGGTGTATGTTTCAGTACATCTAAAACATTGTTGTTTGATAATGTTGAGTTTTCCACATTAAATACTAATCTATCAACCATCCGTTCTATTGTAGGTTTTTTAGCAACTATAGTCACTCCTTTAAGCTCGTGTAAATTTTCTTCTAGTATGATGGTGTTAAAATTAATATTTCTATCTAACCTGACTTGTTTAGTAAAAGTTTTAAACCCAAGAAAACTAATCTTTAAAAGGTAATTTCCTGTTTTAATTTTGTCTATTACAAAATCTCCTGATTCGTTGGTAGTTGTCCCTGCAATAGGTAAGGAATTTTCTGTATTTATTAAGGTAGTATTAGCGTAAACTATTGGTTGATTATTAATATCTTTTAAATTTCCCTTTATGCCAAACTCTTGAGAGATACATACTAATGAAAATAAAGAAATATATAAATATAAAAATTTTTTAATCATATTTTAACCTGTTATACAAAATTAGGATAATTAATTTAAAATATATTGTACGAAAAGAAGTATTTTGATCATTTATTTTTTTTATTAATTAAGATGTTAGATCTATACTTATAATATCAATCAATTATTATTTAGTTTACATTACATTTATAAAAAATTTTGTAATTTGATTTTTTAATTTATTTACTATGTCAAAGTCACTTTCACCTTTTACAAGACAACAACTTTTGCCTCAAGAAGAAACTCTTGAAATATTTAAGAAAAAAGGAGAACTATTTATTGGTATACCAAAGGAAACTGCTTTTCAAGAAAAACGTGTTTGCTTAACACCAGACGCTGTATCTGCATTAGTTACTAATGGACATAAAGTATTACTTGAATCTGGTGCAGGAAATGGTGCTAATTTTAGCGACAAAGATTATAGTGAAGCTGGTGCGGAAATAACAAAAGATACAGCAAAAGTATTTTCGTGTCCAATGATACTTAAAGTTGAACCCCCAAGCCAAGATCAAATAAAACTTATAAATCCGCAAACCATATTAATTTCTGCTCTACAGATAAAAACACAAACTAAAAAATACTTTGAAGCTTTGGCTTCTAAGCGTATCACTGCACTTGCTTTTGAGTTTATTATGGATACAGATGGCACTTATCCTGCAGTAAAATCGTTGAGTGAAATTGCTGGAACTGCTTCTGTATTAATAGCTTCAGAACTATTATCAGATACTAAAGGCGGAAATGGGTTAATGTTTGGTAACATTAGCGGTGTACCTCCTTTGGAAGTTGTTATATTAGGAGCTGGAACAGTAGGCGAATTTGCAGCAAGAAGTTCTATAGGTTTAGGTGCAAATGTTAAGGTATTTGATAATTCAATTACAAAGCTGAGACGTATTCAAACACATTTAGGGCGTACTCTTTTTACTTCTACAATTCAACCTAAAAATTTAGCTAAAGCATTAAAACGCTGCGATGTTGTTATAGGTGCCGTAAGAGGGATGAATAGAGCGCCTATTGTTGTTTCAGAAACGATGGTTGAGTTTATGAAAAAAGGGGCTATAATTATAGACGTAAGTATAGATATGGGTGGCTGTTTTGAAACTAGTGAAGTTACTACGCACAAACACCCTACCTTTATTAAACATGATGTTGTCCATTATTGTGTTCCTAATATTCCTGCTAGATACCCTCGTACATCATCAGTTTCTATAAGTAACATATTTACACCTTATCTTTTAAAAATTGCAGAAGATGGTGGTATAGAAAATTCTTTGCGATTTGATAGAGGTTTAAAAAATGGATTGTATTTTTACCATGGAATTTTAACAAGTAAATCTGTAGGTGAATGGTTTGATTTAAACTATAGTGACATCAATCTCCTTATTTTTTAATTAAAACATCTATTTAATTACCCTCAAAATATTTTAAATGAAAATTATTCAGCGTATTGGTTATTATCTTGGAGGATTCTCTATTGGATTAATAATTTTAGCTTTCTTCCTAAATGGAAAAAAAACATCTTGTAGTTATGGACTTGATGCAAGGGTTTTAAAAAACATCAGCACAAAAAAAATTAAATATAGTGATGATGTTGTTATTTATATAACAAATAAAACTATTGATTCTGTAGGAATACATACTATTTTAAAAAAAGGAGATATTAACTTTTCAAAAAGTAATACTAGAAAAAAACCTTGTGGAATATATAGTATCGAAGGTGAACTTAATGAAAAAGAAATTGTTTTAACTGTCGAAAATTGTGATAGTATAGCAACTATAACTAATCTTAAAATAGAATAAAAACAATGATAAAGCGTAGTTTTGATCTTGTTTTTTCTATAATTGGACTATTAGTACTTAGCCCTTTTTTGCTTATAATAGCTACGCTAATCAAGTTGGACTCTAGAGGCCCAATTCTATTTATTCAAGGTCGGGTGGGAAAAAACAATAAAGATTTCAATATTTTTAAATTTCGAACTATGCGTATACAATCTGAAACTAAAGGATTGTTAACACTTGGTAATAATGATTCTAGAATTACCAAAATAGGTTATTTTTTAAGACGCTATAAAATTGATGAATTTCCTCAATTAATAAATATTTTAAAAGGAGACATGAGCTTTGTTGGTCCAAGACCAGAACTTCGTTATTATGTCAATTTTTATAATGAAGATGATATAAAAATATTTCAAGTTAGGCCAGGAATAACTGGTCTGGCTTCATTGAAATACAGAAACGAGGTTGAATTATTAAAAGCAGCCAAAAACCCTGAAGAATTTTTTATAAATACCGTTATTCCTGATAAATTAAAATATAACAAAGCATATATAAAAAAAAGGAATTTCTTTTTCGATTTAAAACTTATACTTATTACTGTTATTAAAGTTATAGTTAAGTAGATTATACCACTTATTCTTTTTAATATCTATTTGGACTAAATCATAATTATCCCTACTTTGCATATATAATTCATCTATAATGCACATATTTAAGAGAAGTTAGATCCTTAATGAACATATCTACATCCAATTATATAGACCAATTATTACTTGATTCTGACTTATTTCCATTTAAAAGAAAACCTAAAAAAAATACGCATAGTTTTGATTTTTCTAACGAAACTATTTTAATTACTGGTGCAGCTGGTTCTATTGGCAGTGAGCTTTCAAGACAATTATCAATTGGTAACTACAAAAAACTTATTCTCATTGATGTAGCAGAATCACCACTATATAGCCTTATCAAAGATTTAGAGTTTGAAAATGTTAGTAATATCGATTTTATAATTCTCAATATTACCGAAAAAGAATCATTAAACAGACTCTTTGAAACGCACAAACCATCTATTGTTATTCATACAGCAGCATACAAACATGTTCCCTTAATGGAATCTAATCCTTATGAAGCTGTCAAGCTTAACATATTAGGCACTAAATTATTGGCTGATTTATCTGTTAAATATCAGGTTAAAAAATTCGTTTTTATTTCTACAGATAAAGCTGTAAAACCTATAAGCGTCATGGGTATATCTAAACGTATTGCAGAAGATTATTTAGTGAATTTGGCCGAAAACTGTAATACAGTGTTTTTAACTACACGTTTTGGTAATATATTAGGCTCAAATGGTTCAGTAGTCCCTTTATTTAAAAAACAGATTGAATTAGGTAAACCACTAACTATAACAGATAAAACCATTTCTAGGTACTTTATTAGCAAACATAAAGCATGTTATTTAATTTTAAAAATTGCAAACTATAATAATGTCGAAAGTAATATTTTTACTTTTAATATGGGGAATCCTATTAGAATTATAGACATCGCAGAAAGATTGATTTCGTTATATCAAGATTTAGAAGAAACCATTGAAATAAAAACAACAGGGTTGCGTCCAGGAGAAAAACGTCATGAAGATATTATTGCGGATAGCGAAAAGCTAATTCCAACTGAAAGTGAAGATGTCTTTTTAGTTAAAGAAAAAAATAAAACAGTATCAAAAAAAGTGGACTTCACTCCCCTATTTGATATCACTCCAAGTATTCCTATTAAAGAGATTAAATCTGTATTAGAAAGTTATTTATAATGTTTTTCTGCGCTTTTTTTCTTTTGTTAAAAGAGATAATTCTCTTCCTGTTTGCCCAGCTACAGACGTATTCTCTTCTGCTCTCCTTATTAAATAAGGCATCACATCTTTCACTGGTCCAAAAGGAATGTATTTTGCTACATTGTAACCTCTATCTGCCAAATTAAAACTAATATGATCACTCATACCATATAATTGACCAAACCATATACGATCATCATTCTTTTTTAATCCTTTACTCTCCATTAACTGCATTAATAAGTAAGAGCTTTCTTCATTATGTGTTCCTGAAAATAAAGATATGCAATCTAAATTATCAATCATATAATTCAAGCCTCTATTAAAATTTTCATCAGTTGCTTTTTTACTCTCACAAATAGGTGATTTATATCCATTTTCTTCTGCTCTCTCATTTTCTTTTTCCATATATGCCCCTCTCACCAACTTAAAACCAAGAAAATACTTTCCTTCTTTTGCTTTTTGATGTTCTTTCTCTAAAAAATCCAATCTATCATGTCTGTACATTTGCAATGTATTGTAAACAATAGGTTTTTCTGTATTATATTTACGCATCATTTGAGTAACCAACATATCAGCTGCATCTTGGATCCAACTCTCTTCAGCATCAATTAAAACAGCAACATTATTCTCTTTTGCTTTATTGCAAACTTTATCAAACCTGTTCACAACCTTATTCCATTCTTTTTGCTCCTTTTCAGCTAACGTATCTCCAACGCTTATTTTTTCGTATAAATGAAATCGTCCAAAAGCAGTTGGCTTAAAAACAGCTATAGGAATAGCATCAATTTCCTTAGCAAAATCAATAATTTTTAGTACTTTATTTGTAGCCGAAGCAAATTCCTCTTCATTTTCTTTTCCTTCAACAGAATAATCTAAAACAGAACTCACACCTTTTTGATACATTTTGTCAATAACAGATAAACAATCTTCCTCATTAACTCCTCCACAAAAATGATCAAATACTGTAGATCTAATAAGACCTTCAATTGGTAAATGTGCTTTAATAGCAAAATTAGTTGCAGCAGTACCAATTCTCACCAGAGGTTCTATGGAGATCATTTTAAATAAAAAGTAAGCTCTTTCCAATTGAGAATCACTTTTTAAAGAAAAAGCTATTTCGGTATTATCAAAAATTTGTTTGTTTCTTTGCATTATATTCAAAATTTAGCGCAAATATAATTAACTCTAAGTTATCATTTTATATAAAATCTCCTTAATTTCACAGCCTCAAAAAACAACATCTATTCTATGGATTCTATTACAGCAAACAATAGCATTATTCATTTTAACAAAGAGTGCTATTCATCTATAAACGAACATCTTAAAGAAAATAATTTTTCTAAAATTTTTATTTTAGTTGATGAAAATACGCATCAATATTGCTTACCATATTTTTTGGAAAGACTAGAAACAGACGTCGTTATTGAAATTATAGAAATTGAATCTGGTGAGATAAACAAAACTATAGATACTTGCGTTGGTGTTTGGAATACACTTTCTGAATTAGATGCAGACAGAAAAAGTTTACTAATTAATATTGGTGGTGGCGTAATAACAGATTTAGGTGGTTTTGCTGCTTGCACATTTAAAAGAGGTATTGCATATATTAATGTACCTACAACACTTTTATCAATGGTTGATGCTTCTGTTGGAGGAAAAACAGGGGTTGATTTAGGTCATTTAAAAAACCAAATTGGAGTTATAAGTAGTGCCAATCTTGTACTTATAGATACGCAGTACTTAAATACATTACCAACCAACCAAATGCGCTCTGGATTAGCAGAAATGCTAAAACATGGATTGATTAGTGATGAAGGTTATTGGAATAAATTTCAAGATTTATCTAAATTAACTGTAGACAATTTAGATGAATTAATTTACGAATCTGTAATAATTAAGAAGCATGTTGTTGAAGAAGACCCTAAGGAGGATGGTTTACGAAAAACATTAAATTTTGGTCATACACTTGGTCATGCTATTGAATCTTATTTTTTAAGTAACCAAAATAAAACGACTCTACTACATGGTGAAGCTATTGTTGTTGGAATGATTTTAGCTGCTTATATATCTACTGAGTTATCCGGATTTCCTAAACAAACAACTTTAAACATAAAAAAATTATTTATTAATTACTATGGTAAAGTGAATATTGATAAAAGTGAATATGCTTCTATAATTGAATTATTAAAGTATGACAAAAAGAATAATCATGGTAATATTAATTTTGTACTCTTAGAATCAATTGGTAAGTGTAAAATAGATTGTCAAGTTGATGATAGTATTATTATTGATGCTTTTGAATTTTACGCTAGTTAATTAGTACAAAATATAATTTATAAAAAAAGCTTAAAATATAAATAATATATTTTAAGCTTTTTTGTTGAATACAATTTGGATATTACTACTATTTCCTTTTAAATAAACGTTTCTTTACAGGAGCTCCATAATATCCATATTTAGCTCCATATCCAAAATTAGATTGCTTAACATCATTAACTACAAGCAACATTCCATTCAGTTTTTTATCTAAATGCAATTCTTTTGTAAAATTCAAAATTCGTCTTTCTGTATAATTTGCTCTTGTTATATAAATAGTATGTCCTGCATAATCACTAATTAATAATGTGTCTGTAACAAGCATGGCTGGAGCTGTATCTACGATTACATAATCGTATTGATCTGAAACAGAATCAAACAAAACTTTAACTCTATCACTCATTAATAGTTCTGCTGGGTTTGGAGGAACTTTGCCAGAGAGTAATATATCAACACCAATATTGTTAATTGTATATGGGTTAATAGTGTCTTCAATAGATACGGAGTCATCGGCCAAAAACTCAGTTAAACCTTTTTCTGCACGATCTTTACTTTCTTTGTTTTTAATTGCAGAATAGATTTGAGGATTTCTTACATCTGCCCCTATTAGCAATACTTTTTTACCTGTATTAGATAAAGTAAGCGCCATATTTAAACTAAAAAAAGATTTTCCTTCTCCATTTATAGTAGAAGTGACAAATATAACATTATTATAATCACTATTATTTCTTCCTCGCTTAACAAAATCAAAATTTGTTCTTATTATTCTAAAAGACTCAGATAAAATAGATCTGTCATTCTGCTCTACTAAGCTTTTTTCACCACTTTTAATTCTTGGAATTTCTCCAAGAATAGTAATGTTTTTAATTTCTTTATATAAATCTTCTTTATTATGAATTTTAGTATCTAGTAAATTTTTGATATATAAAATCAAAAAGGGTATAATTAAACCTAAGAACAAGGCTGCTATATATGCTATTTTTTTATTAGGAGAAACAGGGCCTCCATTACTATTATATGCTTCATCAATTATTTTGGCACTTGGTGAAGTTGCAGTAAGAGATATGGTTGCCTCTTCTCTTTTTTCTAATAAATATAAATACAGAGATTCTTTTATCCCTTGTTTTCGTTCAATAGATCTTAATTTTCTTTCTTGACCTGGGACAGAGTATATTTTTGAATTGATTCTTTTAGATTGATTTTCTAAACTTCTTATTTGAATACCAATTGATTTAGTAGAATTATTAATACTTTGTTGAAGATTTTGTCTTACTCCAGCTAATGTTTGATCTAATTCCAAAACTACAGGGTTTTGTTCTCCTGCACTTTTTAAAAGCGTTCTTCTTCTTTGTAAAAGTTCATTATATCTTGAGGATAATTGACTAATTGCTGCATCTCCCATACCTAAATTAGCTGGAATGGGGTCAAATTTAGATGATTGATCTCCTAATGCATCTTTCATATAGCTTAATTGACTATACTGCATCCTAGAAGCATCTAATTGTTGCTCATTTAATGCACTTGAATTTAGAAATTGACCTGCTTCTGATGAAACATCTGTAACTTTATTACCTGTTTTAAATTTTACAATACTATCATCAACATTTACCAAATCTGAAGCTATCAACTCAACACGTTCATTTATAAAATTTGCTGTGTTTTTAGATATTTGATTTTTCTTTTGAATAGTTGATCTGTTATACTCATCAATTAATGTATTTACTATATCCTTTGCTTTTTGTATAACAGGATCTGTCATACTAACTTGAACAACCTTAGAAGATTTAGCTGTTGGAAATATGGCTACTCTATTTTTAAGAGACTCAGCTATATATTCTACAGGAATAATCTTAACTTTAATTTTACTTCCTAATGAATTTGATATATTCTTATCTTTTGGTGTAACAATTATTCCTCCAAAAAAAGTAGGAATGGTTTCTCCAAAGGCATATTTCTTTGGCTTATCGTCTTCATTTATACGATAATTAAAATCTGTAACCGATAATATTTCTGTATAAAAGGTAAAACTAGTATTGTTAATAATTGAATCAGACTCAATAAAATTGACAACAATTGGTGAGTTTTTATATAATTCAGATTCATATACTCTTCCCTTTGTAGAGTATCTAATATTTAGCTTTAGTTTTTTTACAATATTTCTATGAAAGCTTCTTGATTTAATAACTTGGATCTCATCTTCTACCATAGCATCTTCTTTCTCTGAGAAAAGAGACAAGTCTTTTAATGCTCCTGTTGAAGAATTATCTTTATCATCAAGTAGCATTATTTTTGCTACTGCTAAATATTGAGGTGCTGTATATCTTAAATTAACATAGGCTATACCAAGAGATACTATACAACTAAACACAAACCATTTCCATTGCTTGAGATAAACAGAAATCATTTTCTTAAAATTGAAATCTTCAGAAGTGTTATTGGGTATATTGGTATTGTCGCTTGAAATCATTTTAATATTTAGTTTCTAGTTACAAATATAAGGGCAGTAGTTAAAATAAAAGAAGTTATACTTATTATAGTTCCTATTCTTAAGTCTCCAGAAGCAGCACTTATTGCAGAATTATTGGGCTCTACATATACGTAATCGTTCTGTGTTAAATAATATACAGGTGAATTAAAAACTTCTTTATTCGTTAAATCTATTCTAGTATATGTTTTAGTACCATTAAAATCTCTAACAACTAAAATATTATCTCGTCTTCCTTTTATAGTTAAGTCGCCTGCCATTCCTAAGGCTTCTAAAATTGATATTCTTTCGCCAGAAACAGGGTATACACCAGGGCTTCTAACTTCACCAGAAACCGTTATTCTAAAGTTCATTACTCTAATAATAACAACAGGATCTTTTAGTAATTTACCTTCAGAAAATTTTTTCTTGAATAATGCTTTGGCTTCTTCAATAGTTAACCCAAGTAGCTTAATTTTCCCCAAAACAGGATAGTCTATATTTCCTTCAGAATCAATTAAATAATCAATTAAATCTCCTCCACGTTCTCCTGTAGCTCTAACTAAGTTATAAGGTCTTGTTACTGCTAAATCAAGTGTTGAAATATAAACGCTAACAATATCACCAATTTTTAGTTTTGCTTTAAAAGTATCAGTGTCTACTATCGTTTCAAAACTTTTAGCATTTTGAAAATATACTACATCTTGTTTAGAAGTACAAGAACTCATAAATATACTAACTAAAATACCTACAACTAATAATTTGTTTCTTACAAGAGGTAAATTCATTTTATCACTATTTAGATTTGGGAAAATACTAAAATTTAAGTACTTATTTAAATATTTCTGTAAGATTTATCTGATTTATCTTGATTTAAACCTTTTGCTTTTTTATAAATTTGAACTCTTTTATCAAATCTTTCGTAATCTGAATTATTAGATTTGTATTCAGGAATTAAACGTTTCATTTTCATAACAATATTATTATTTTGGAAACGATTAGTAATACATAGCTCTTCTATTGCTGCTTTTATTTTACTATAATCTAATTCTCTAGTCTTACTAATTAATATCTTTTTATGATAAGTAGATAATGTGTTTTCTCCATTAGCTAATAACTCTTCATATAGTTTTTCTCCTGGTCTTAATCCAGTTATTTTAATGTCAATATCATCAGGAAATCTAAGGCCAGAAAGCTTAATCATATTTTTAGCAAGGTCGTAAATTTTAACAGATTCTCCCATGTCAAATATGAATATTTCACCACCTTTCCCCATTGTTCCTGCTTCAAGTACTAATTGAGAAGCTTCAGGTATAGTCATGAAATATCTAGTTATATCTTTATGAGTCAATGTTAATGGTCCTCCTTTTTCAATTTGCTTTTTAAATAAAGGAATCACAGATCCGTTCGAACCTAAAACATTACCAAATCTTGTTGTAATAAATTTAGTTTTACTTTCTTTTTGAAGGCAACTAATATACATTTCTGCCATTCTCTTAGTAGCTCCCATAACACTAGTTGGGTTTACTGCCTTATCTGTAGATACAAAAACAAATTTCTTAACATTATAACGCGATGCTGTATCTGCCAAAAGTTTGGTACCGTTAACATTAATTTTAATAGCTTCGTATGGTGATTTTTCCATTAAAGGTACATGCTTATAAGCAGCTGCATGAAATACCATAGTAGGTTTATGGTTTTGGAAAATTGTATCTATTCTTAAGCCATCTCTAATATCTGCAACAATAGCCGTAAAGTTATATTTACCGTTTTGTTTTAAATCTTGCTGTAGATCATACAATGCAGATTCTGCTTGATCAACTAAAATCAATTCTTTTACATCATGGTTTGCTAATTGCTTTACCAATTCGCTACCAATAGATCCAGCAGCACCAGTAACTATAACTGTTTCTCCTCTAAATTCATTTAAAAGATTTGGATTGTCTATTTCAATTGGTGGACGACCTAACAAGTCTTCAATTTGTACTTGCTTAATCTGTTTAACGTTTAGTTCTCCATTAATCCATTGCTCAATAGGTGGAACCTTAGTTATTTTTGTATCTAATTCAACTAAATTTAGTAGGTTATCATTGTTGATGTTTTGAGAAGCAACAATAATTTCATCAATATTATTAGAACTTACATATTCCTTCGTGATTTTGTTTTTCGAAATAATAGAAATACCATTTATTGATTTTCCATTCTTTTTTAAATTATCATCTATAAATCCAACAATATGAAACTTTGATTTCACATTACTAATTAAGGCATTATAAGTAACAATTCCTGAATCTCCAGTCCCGTAAATAAGAACTCTTTTAGATGCCATTAGTTTACATTTTAAATGTTTATAAATCATTTTAAAAAGCAACCTACTTGAACTAAGAGCTACAAAACTTAACAAAGCATGAATAACTATTATAGAAAGAGGTATTGTAAATCCTGAAATTAAATTTGTTAACCTGTTAAATAACACAAAAATTACAGAAGCTAAAGACATTAATACTATAGACTTAAATAAGTTTACTACATCTGTAAAACCTGTATGTCTTATAACACTTTTAAATGATCCAACAATTGAAAAACTAATAGCACTTACAACTAAAACAAAAGGTAATTGAATAAAAAATTGATTTAAATCAAAATCTAAAGTAAAATTAAACCTAATGAAATAAGCCGAAAAGAAAGTTAATAGCACAATTGCTAAATCAATACCAAAAACAAGCCACTTTGAGGCATATTTTTGAGAAAGGTGAGTAAAATAGTTAAAGTAATTATTAATCATAAGTTTGGGGTTTTTGAGATTATGTTAAGTACTCTATCTAAATCATCTTGACTTAAATTAGAGCCACTTGGTAAACAAAGACCTTTATTAAAGAGGTCTTCTGAAACACCATTAGTAAAATGTAAACAATGTTTAAAAACAGGTTGCATATGCATTGGTTTCCATAGAGGTCTTGATTCAACATCGTCTTTCTGCAACGCTAGTCTTATTTCCTCTCTTTGGTTATATGAATCTGTTTTAATACATGTAATCCATCTATTAGAATAAAATCCATTAGGTTCTTCTAAAAATTTGATTGAATTATATTCCGATAAATTTGATTTATAAAAGTTAAAGTTTTGTCTTCTAGCTTCTACTCTATCATCTATAACTTCCATCTGTCCTCTTCCAATGCCTGCTAAAACATTACTCATTCTATAATTAAAACCTACAGATGAATGCTCATAATGTGGCGCATTATCTCTAGCTTGAGTAGATAAGAAAATAGCTTTATCTTTTAAACTTTTACTTCCAGTTATTAAAGCTCCTCCACCAGAAGTGGTTATTATTTTATTACCGTTAAATGATAAAATACCAATATCTGAAAGTGTTCCACAAGCCTGATTATGGTATCTACTCCCTAAAGCTTCAGCACTATCTTCTACTACAGGAATATCATATTTCTTTGCTATAGCATTAATTTCATTTGCCATATATGGCATTCCATATAAATGAACTGCTATTATTGCTTTAGGCTTTTTATATTTTTCAATTCTATCTTTAATTGCTATTTCAAGTAATTCTGGAGACATATTCCATGTATCAGTCTCACTATCAATAAAAACGGGAGTAGCGCCTTGATAAATGATTGGATTTGCTGAAGCAGAAAATGTAAAACTTTGACATAAAACTTCATCTCCTTTAGATACATTTAATAATTCTAAAGCTAAATGAATTGAAGCTGTTCCCGAACTTAACGCTGCAACATACTTATTATCTCCTAAATATTCTTTTAAATCATTTTCAAAACCATTAACATTAGGTCCTAATGGAGCTATCCAATTAGTCGAAAATGCATCAGCAACAAATTTTTGTTCTGATACTCCCATATGTGGCGATGATAAATATATTTTTGTTTTTGTCAGCATTTCAAAAAATATTTAGTTTTTATGATTAAATTTAGAGCATAAGTTTCTATCCATAGTTTGTTTAACCATGATGTTAAATAGCAATAATATTCTTATGGACTTTTCCCTCTTGCACATGAAAAACAAAATCAATTCAATTTTAATAGTTTAAACTTAATTAGTGTTAAATGATTTTTTTTAAATATTAAAATCTATTATTTTTATAATAGACTAAATTCGAGAGTTTGAAAATATCTTAAATCCATCTTTTAATACAATTAAATCAATATGCTATTAATCAATTCAATTTTGTGTTTTACGGTGTAAATTTAGTAATTGTTTTAAAGTAACAAGAGCAGATTTAAGTTAATTCGCTAAAAGAGTGATAAAAATCGGTTAACTACGCTAAGTGCTTTAAATAAAAGGAGAAGTATGCAGATTATCGATTTTTTGTTTTTATTTTTTAAAAAAAATCGTAAGAAGTAAATTATATTTCTTGTTTTTTTTAGAAAAAAGTGTGTGTTTTCAGAACTAATCATACAAATACTTTTTCAATTTTATTGGATTTATTTTATTTAATCTGATATTTTGACACATTTCTGAATTTCATCGGGAAAAACAGGTCCTTGGTATAAATTAGTGAAACTGTTAAATTTATTTTTTTGATATTTGCCATCAATAAATAAACCCAAATTAAATGACCCAAGAGCAATTAAACATCTTAAAAGGTAAACAAGTTCTAATAACTGGAGGCGCAGGATTTATTGGTTCTAATTTATGTGAAGTTTTACTAGATAATGACATTTTTGTTGTTTGTTTAGATAATTTTTCCACAGGAAAGCATAAAAACATTGAACCATTCACTAAAAACCCTAATTTTAAATTAATTGAAGGAGACATAAGAAATCTTGAAGATTGCAAAAAGGCTTGTGAAAATGCAGACTACGTTCTTCATCAAGCAGCTTTAGGTTCTGTACCTAGATCTATAAACGATCCTATTACCACTAATGATGTTAATGTATCAGGGTTTTTAAATATGTTAGTAGCTTCTAGAGACTCTGGTGTTAAACGCTTTATATATGCTGCAAGTTCATCTACCTATGGAGATCATGAAGCTTTACCTAAAGTTGAGGATACTATTGGCAAACCACTATCTCCATATGCTATTACTAAATATGTAAACGAATTATATGCCGATATTTTTTATACAACATATAAGTTAGATACTATCGGTTTACGTTATTTTAATGTTTTTGGTAAAAGACAAGACCCTAATGGTGCTTATGCTGCTGTAATACCTAAATTTGTGCAACAATTTATAAGTCATGAATCCCCTGTTATTAATGGTGACGGAAGCTATTCTCGTGACTTTACCTATATTGATAATGTAGTACAAATGAATATTAATGCACTAACTACAGATAATCAAAAAGCTTTAAATACCGTTTATAATGTTGCTTACGGAGAAAGAACTACTCTAGTTGAATTAGCTACATTATTAAAAAAGTATTTATCCGAATTTGATAATTCAATAAGTAATATCGAAATTAAACATAGAGATAATAGAATTGGAGATATTCCTCATTCTTTAGCTTCTATTGAAAAAGCAAAGGAATTATTAAATTATAATCCTAAATTTGACATTAGTAGTGGTATAAAAGAAGCTGTTACTTGGTATTGGGAAAATTTAAAATAAACATTACTTTATCAAAATAAAAAAATGAAGGATATTAAAATTGCTGTTATTGGATTAGGCTATGTAGGTTTACCTTTAGCAAGATTATTTGCAACAAAATATGATGTTGTAGGGTTTGATATTAATCAAAAAAGAATTAATGAATTATTACAAGGAAACGATTCTACTTTAGAAGTTGAAGCAGATGTTTTACAATCTGTTTTAAAGAATGCTCCAAGTAATAATATAGGGCTATTTTGTTCTTCAGCATTAGAAGATATTAAAGATTGTAATTATTATGTTGTTACAGTCCCTACTCCTATAGATAAAAATAATAGACCAGATTTAACACCACTTTACAAATCGAGTGAAACAGTAGCTAAGGTGTTAAAAAAAGATGATATTGTTATTTATGAATCTACAGTATATCCCGGAGTTACAGAAGATGAATGTGTTCCTGTTCTTGAAAAAATTAGTGGACTTGAATTTAATAAAGATTTTTATGCAGGTTACTCTCCAGAAAGAATAAATCCAGGAGACAAATTACACACTGTAGATAAAATTTTAAAAGTTACAGCAGGATCCACTCCAGAAGTTGGTAAAAAAGTTGATGAGCTATATGCAAGTGTGATAACTGCTGGTACACATTTAGCGCCTACTATTAAAGTAGCAGAGGCAGCTAAAGTTATAGAAAATTCGCAGAGAGATATTAATATTGCTTTTGTAAATGAGCTAGCTAAGATTTTCAATTTAATGGATATTGATACACATGCCGTTTTAGAAGCTGCTGGTACAAAATGGAACTTTTTACCTTTCAAACCAGGTCTTGTAGGCGGGCATTGTATTGGAGTTGATCCTTATTATTTAGCTCAAAAAGCACAAGAAGTTGGTTACCATCCAGAAATCATATTAGCAGGAAGACGTGTAAATGATAGTATGGGACAATATGTTGCTTCCGAAGTCATCAAACTAATGGTACAAAACGATATTCGTATTAAGGGTGCAAACATATTAGCATTAGGAATAACTTTTAAAGAGAATTGTCCAGATGTTAGAAATACTAAAGCTGTTGATGTTATAAACCAACTAAAAAGTTTTGGAACAGAAGTTACTATATACGATCCTTGGGCAAATCCTGAAGAAGTTCACCACGAATATAATTTAGAAACTGTTCAGAAAAAACCTGAAGGTAAATTTGATGCTATTGTTTTAACAGTAGCTCACAATGAATTCCTTCAAGAAGATTTAAGATCTTTATTAACCCCGGATGGAATTTTATACGATGTTAAAGGTATTCTAAAAGAAGAAGTAAACGGAAGATTATAGACATTATTTATAATCTATAAATAATCATAACAAAAACCTACTAATTTGAGCCAATTAAAAAAAGGAGCTTTTTTAAATTATGCAACTATTATATTAACTAATATAATTGGGTTGTTAATGACTCCTTTAATTCTTAATCATTTAGGCAAGTCTGAATACGGGATTTATCTAACAATAGGTGCGTTAGTAGGAACTATTTCTTTATTAGATTTTGGTCTCAACAATACTATAGTACGTTTTGTTGCAAAATATAAGGCAGAAAAAGATAAAGTAGGTCAAGAAAACTTTCTTGCGACCACTATGCTTATCTACCTTGGGATTTCTACATTAGTAATTATAATTGGTGTTATTTTCTATGGATATATCGATACTTATTTTACTAAAATGAATCCTGAAGAGCTAGAAATAGCCAAAGTTATTTTTACTATATTTATTTTTAACCTAGCAATTAGTTTACCTGGCGGTTCATTAACAGGAATATGTTATGGCTATGAAAAATTTGTTTTCCCAAAAACACTCAATATCATAAGATATGTTTTAAGATCTTTATCTGTTGCAGCAGTCTTACTTCTTGGAGGTAAAGCTATTGCACTTGTAATTGTTGATTCTATCTTTAATATTTTAATTATAATAATTACAGGATATTACGTTTTTGGAAAACTAAAAGTTAAAATAAAACTACATTCCTTTTCAAGTAAATTTATTAAACAAATATTTAGTTATTCAACATGGATATTTGTATTTGCCTTAGTATCCCTGTTTCAATGGAAAGCAGGTCATTGGGTATTAGGAAGAATATGTACGCCAGGAGTATTAAGTGTTTATGGAATAGGTATTGTTTTAGGAACATATTACGGTGCTTTTTCTACAGCTATATCTAGTGTTTTTCTACCAAGAGCAACAAAAATGTCTGTAGATAATCGATCTGGAGAAGAATTAACAGATATGATGATAAAAATAGGACGATTATCTTTTATTGTACTCATGTTTATTTTAACAGCTTTTATACTTTTTGGTAGACAGTTTGTTTACTTATGGGTAGGTAGCGAATTAGGTGAAGATGGTAGTTTTCAATCTTGGTTAATAGCATTAATGATTATGGTAGCTTATACTCTACCTCTTGTACAAGGTTTTGGAAACTCAATTTTGGAAGCAAAAAACAAATTAAGATTTAAAGCCGTTTTGTACCTTTCCTTTATGATATTAGGAACTGTTCTAGGAGCTATATTAGCTTATAAATATGAAGCAATAGGTATGATAACGGGGTCTGTAGTGGCATGGATTATAGTACAAAATGTCATGAATTTTTATTACCATAAAGAAATAGGACTTAACATTATTAGATTTTTTAAAGAACTATTTAATAAAACCATTTTTGCTATAATTTTAGCCTTTGCTGTAGGTTATGTAATTAATTTAATACCTGGAACAGATTGGATTAATTTTATAATCAAATCAACTATTTATTCTATTGTTTTCTCCGTTTTAGCTTATAATATTGGATTAATCGATTTTGAAAAAGATTTATTTAAAAAAACACTAAATCCGCTTTTAAAATTAACAAAACTATCAAGGTAATGCTTAAACTTAAAAATATAACCACTAAAGATGATGGTAAAAAAGTTCTTTTTGACTATGCTATTACTGGTAATAATATTCAAAAGTATTTCAACTTAAAAGACCTTTATTATGCTAAGTATGATGAAAATGTAAGTGATGTTCCTAATAGTATTTTAGTAATTCCTTTTCTATCAAGCATAATGCCTATTGCTTGGTTTGCTGGGTTTGATGTTGAAGTTCCAGAAGTAGATGAAGACTTTTTCGATGCTCTAAAATTAGTAAAAATTGAATTTGAAAAACAATTTTCAGATTATAACCTAACAGGAAATTTAATAGTTAACAAGGTTACTAAAAATAAAATTGACGGAGATAAAGCTGTCATGCTATTTAGTGGAGGTGTTGATGCTTATGCGACATACATTAGAATTTATGACCAAACACCAGATCTTGTAACCATATTAGGTGCAGATATTGAAATAGACGACCATTCGCAATGGCAAAGTTTTACAGGTTTTATAGAAGATGAAGAATTATTAAAAAATAATGAAAAGCAATATATAGAAACTAACGTACGAACTTTTTACACATATCAAGTAGAGCTATTACTAAAAGATATTGGTTGGTGGGGAAAAGTGCAACATGGCCTATCGCTTATAGGTGCCTTAGCTCCTATTTCATATATTAAATCCTATAAAAATATTTATATAGCCTCTTCTTATACGGAACAAATTGATATTGCCTGGGGATCAACTCCCAAAATAGATGAAAAAATTTCTTGGGCTTCCTCTAGAGTATTTCATGATGGGTATGAGCTAAAGAGACAAGATAAAGTTGATTTAATTACAACATTTTCTAGCGCTAAAAACACTAATTTTAAGCTTAGAGTTTGTTATTCGGAGCTAAGAAGTGAGTTTAACTGTAGTAAATGCGAAAAATGTTATAGAACTATTTTAGGGATTATTTTAAATGGAGAAAACCCTAATAACTATGGTTTTAATGTAGATGAAAATGTTTATTCTAATATTTTTAAAAACTTAAATAATGGAAGTGCAAGTAAAGGCATGCAATATTTTTGGTGGGAACTTATGGAAAAAGCCAAAAGTAGCAAGTCCATTTTCACTTTTACAGATGAATCTAAAGAAAAAATTCAATTAGATAGAATTAGATCTGGAGAAATACATCAATTACTCGAAAAGAAAATTAATAACCCTAAAAGATTTACTGAAAAAATAAAATTTATTTTGAGAAATCGTTTTTCAGGGATTTATAATTTATATAAAAAAATAAGATACTCATAATTATGAAATACGGATTACTTAAATATGACGAGAACAAACGCTTTTTTAATGTTGGAGACAACATTCAAAGCTTAGCAGCCAAACAATTTCTCCCTAAAACAGATGTCTTATTAAATAGAGAAAAGCTGGCAGATTACAAAGGAGATAAAAGTAAACTAATTATGAATGGGTGGTTTACACATAATATTCATAATTGGGTGCCTTCTGATGATATTGACCCTTTATTTGTTTCATTTCATATGAATAATACTGCTGCACCATATATGCTCAGTGAAAAAGGAATCACGTACCTTAAAAAACATGAACCAATTGGATGTAGAGATAAATTTACAGCAGACACGTTAAAAGCAAAAGGAATTGATGCTCATTTTACTGGTTGCTTAACTTTAACTTTAGATAGTTATAAAGTAGATGATTCTTTAAGAAATGATGAAATTTATATTGTAGATCCGCTGTATAATTACCCTAGATCATTAAAGGTGTTTTTCGATTTTAAAGCCATTATTAGAAATACTTTAAACGGAAAGATTTTTAAACTAGGTAAAAGACAAAAGCATATTAAAAAATTTATAAGTAAAGAGGTTTTAGATTCAGCAATACACGTAAATCAAGAGCCACCTTCAAACACCTATTCTGATGAAGAAAAATTTGAAATGGCAGAATCTCTTTTAAAGAAATATGCTAAAGCTAAATTAGTAATTACCTCTAGAATACATTGTGCTTTACCCTGTTTAGCCTTAGGTACCCCTGTTATTTTTATAAATGGTTTCGATAGTTTTGTAGATTCTTGCCGTTTTGATGGCATTTTAGAATTATTTAACAGAATAGATGTTAATCATGAAACTGGAGAATATACCTCTAACTTTAATTTAGATGGCCAAATTGATTTAAAAACAACTGTAACCAATTTAGGGCTTCACCATAAGCTAGCAGAACCTTTAAAAGAAAAATGTAAAAACTTTATTAATAATGCCAAGTAATAATATTACTAAGTTATTATACATCACTAATCAAATATGTGGATCTGGTGGTCTAGAGCGTGTTTTATCTATAAAGGCTAGCTATTTATCAGATCACTTAAATTATGAGGTTCATATTGTTACATTAAACCAAGGAGATAAACCTTTATTTTACAATTTCAGTAAAGCACTAATATATCATGACATTAGTGCAACAGGCAATTCTTTTAATTATTTTAAAGCATACACTAAAGGTTTAAAAAAAGTGGTAAACCATGTAAAACCAGACATAATATCTGTATGTGATGATGGTTTAAAAGGCTTTTTTGTACCGTGGTTTATAAAAAAACCATGTCCAATGGTATATGAAAGGCATGTCTCTAAAAACATTGAAATAAAAGCAGATAGTATTTCCTTATTTCAAAAAATAAAGCTTAAATTTATATTTGGACTAATGAATTTTGGTGCAAAACGATATAATAAGTTTGTTGTATTAACCAATGGAAATTTAGCTGAATGGAATTTAAAAAATTTGCAAGTTATTTCAAACCCACTTTCCTTCTACCCCAATGAAGTGTCTTCTTTAGAAAATAAAAAAGTAATTGCAGTTGGCAAACATTGTCACCAAAAAGGGTATGATAGATTATTAGAAAGTTGGAAATTAATTTCAAATAGTTATCCTGACTGGAAATTAGAAATTTATGGAACTATTGATAAAAATGAAGGCTTAGCAAATTTAGCCGAAAAGCTTAATATTAATAAAAGTGTGACATTTTTTCCTCCAGAAAAGAATATTGGAGAAAAATATCAAAGCGCTTCAATTTATGTTATGTCATCAAGATACGAAGGCTTTGGTATGGTTTTAATAGAAGCTATGGCCTATGGTGTACCTTGCGTATCTTTCGACTGCCCCTTTGGACCATCGGATATTATAAAAGATACTACAGATGGTTATTTAGCTCCAAATGGAGATACAAATATTCTAAGCGACAAAATAATGACATTAATTAAAGATGAATCACTTAGAAAACAAATGGGAACTAACGCTAGACAAAATGTATTACGTTACGCTCCTAAAGTTATAGTTCCTCAATGGGATAATCTATTTAAGGATTTAATTAATAAGACTTTATAATGAAAATAGTTTTTATAATAGATCAAGTATATAGACATGGTGGTATAGAACGTGTACTTTCAATAAAAGCTAATTATCTATCTACTATAAAAACTAATGACATACACATATTAACTACAGAGCAAGGTGATGAAAAAGCATGTTATGACTTTAATTCTAAAATTACTTTTAAAGACTTAAGTATTAATTACCATAAAAACAAGTCTTATTTTCATCCTAAAAATTTACTAAAATTACCAAACCATATATCGAAAGTTAAGTCTGAATTAAAAAAAATAAATCCAGATATAGTGGTTGTTTGCAGCCATAGTGCCGATACCTATTTCATGCCTTTTGTAAACAAGAAGATTCCTAAAATAAAAGAATTTCATTATTCAAAATTTATAGAAATAGATAAACGTAAAAATGCGTCAACACTATTTAAAAAGTTGTTTTTTAAATTTGCAGATTATGTGGAAACTAAATATGATAAGTTAGTAGTTTTAAACCCAGACGAAGCTAATTATTTTAAATCAAATAATACAATTACCATACCCAATCCGCTTACTTTTTATCCAGATAAAACTTCAAATTTAGACACCAATATTGTTATTTCTGCAGGAAGAATAGCGCCTGTTAAACGTTACGACATATTAATAGACATCTGGGAGTTAGTACACCAATCAAATACATCATGGGAATTACATATTTATGGAACTGGTGAAAGTCATTATTTAGATACTTTACAGAAAAAGATAATTGACAAAAAACTAGAAAAACATGTCTTTCTAAAAGGAGCTACAAGCCTTATAAAGGAAAAAATGCTTAATTCATCACTTTTTGTAATGACTTCTGAAAACGAATGCTTTCCTTTGGTTTTATTGGAAGCTCAAGCCTGCGGATTACCAATAATTTCTTTTGATTGTCCTAATGGTCCTAGAAATATTATTAGTAATAAGAACGGAAAACTAATAGATATGGAAGATACAAAAGGTTTTGCTGAAGCGATATTAAAAACTATTTCAAATCAAGACCTTAGAATTCCCCTAGGAAAAAACGCTAGAGCAAATGCTGCAAATTATAGCGTAGAAAAAGTTATGAATATCTGGTTACAAATGTTTGATAAACTAAAACACTCTAAATAATGAGAAAAATTTTATTCTCTTTATATAAACTATTATTGATACCACATCTTATACTATATAAGAAAAGTGCCAATAAAGCTATTATCAATCAAGATCTAAATCGCTGGTCTAAAGCAAAAAACATAGAAGGAAGTTATAACAAATTACTTTTGCATTTTCTAACAAATTCATCCGATTTTAGAACCATTTTTTATTTTCGTATACAAAGTATAATAACACATTTTCTTAATATATACTGTAAAAAGGAGTCAAATTTCACTATAGATATTACTACTAAATTAGCTGGAGGTATTCTAACAGGTCACCCCTATTCTACTATTTTAAATGCAGAATCTATTGGAAGTAATTTTTATGTAAACCATTTAGTAACTATTGGAGAAGTAAATGGAAAACGTCCTACTATAGGAAATAATGTATCTATATACACTGGAGCCATAGTTATTGGAGATATAACTATAGGTGATAATTGTAGCATTGGTGCTGGAGCTGTTGTCGTTAAAAGTATTCCTGACAACTGTGTTGTTGTTGGCAACCCATCTAAAATAATAAAGCAAGATGGTAAACGAATTGAAAATTAATTTTTAATATCAAGTAAATGTTTGACTTTGTTCCCATTCAGCATTACTATAATATATATTTAAATCTATGCTTAGCCCTAGTTTTATTTACAATGTTGCATACTTATGTATTAAAATTAGACGACAGTAAGAATATTATATTTATTAATGTCGTTGGTTATACTTTACTAATTTCATTGATTATTTATTTGGGAATGCGACCAATAAATGGAATTTTTGGAGATACTGTAAATTACAATAAAGCATATATTAAATATAGTCTCGGAGGTAGTATTGGAGATGAAGCCGATTATTATTGGCATGTTTTTATGCAATTTATGTCTCAAATAGTATCTATACATGTTTTTTTTACTATTTGTACGTTTATTTATATTTTTCCTTTATATCGTATTTCTAAAGAATTTTTTGGAAAGTATTGGTACTACTCCTTTATAATGTTCGTTGTATCATTTTCCTTTTACACCTATGCTGTAAATGGTGTTAGAAATGGAGCGGCTCTATCCTTGTTTCTTTGGGGGATATCATATCATAAAAGCAAACCTATAATGTTTGTTTTTTTCTTATTTGCCATGATGTTTCATAAAACAGCAATATTACCAATAGCAGCTTATTTAATAACAGGATATTATAACGACCCTAAAATATTTTTTAAGGGCTGGTTAGCATGTATACCACTTTCACTAACTATGGGAGCTGTTTGGATAACACTTTTTGCCAGTCTTGGTTTTGGAGACGATAGACTTTCAGGATATTTAACCTCCGAAGCTGAAGAAGGAACATTTTCTAGTACAGGCTTTCGTTGGGATTTTTTATTTCACAGTGCCTTTGCCGTTTTTTCAGGGTGGTATTTTATATATAAAAAACAGTTCCATGACGAGTTTTATTTTAGGCTATTAAATACTTATTTAATTTGCAATGGCTTTTGGATTTTAGTTATAAAAGCAAATTTCTCAAATAGATTTGCTTATTTATCATGGTTTATGATGGCTATTGTTGTTATTTACCCACTTTTAAAACAAAAATTTTTTAAGAACCAACATATTATGATAGGCAAAGTTGTATTTGCCTATTTTATGTTTACCTATTTAATGTATTTAGTATTTTATGTTTAAATAAATTATGAAAACACTCACGGTTTTTACACCAACCTACAATAGAGCCTTTTGCCTTAGTAACTGCTACGATAGCTTTGTAAGACAAACAAATAAGGATTTTAAATGGCTCATCATAGATGATGGATCTCAAGATGACACCAAAGAACTTGTTAATTCCTGGATTCAAGAAGATAAAATTGAAATAATATATCACTATCAGGAGAATCAAGGTATGCATGGCGGGCATAACGCTGCTTATAGCTTAATAGATACAGAATTAAATGTATGTATTGATTCTGATGATTTTATGCCAGATGATGCAGTGGAAATTATACTAAATATTTGGAATAAAAGGAATCGTAATAAAAACCTAGCAGGTATTATTGGTTTAGATGCTTTTAAAGATGGTACAATTGTAGAAAAAATACCAGAACGATTTAAGTATGCTACATTATCTGAACTTGAGGTCGAAAACAAAATAAAAGGGGATAAAAAAGTAGTTTTAAGAACCGATGTTGTAAAAGAGTTTCCACCCTACCCTATTACCAAAGAAGAGCGTTTAGTACCATTAGGAACATTATATTTAATGATCGATCAAAAGTATCAATACATTTGTTCTAACGAGGTATTTTGTACTATTGAATACTTAGAAGATGGCTCATCAAGAAATATCTTAAAACAATATAAAAAAAGTCCAAATGGCTTTTTATATTCTAGAATAATAGAAATGAAGTATTCTAAAAGTTTCTCATATACTTTTTCTAGAGCAATGCATTACATTTCATCTTGTATATTTATAAAAAAATGGTTTTTCACTAAAGAAAACCCAAAAAAGGCGATTACATTTTTAGCATTACCTTTTGGCTTTTTATTTCATGCATATATTCTATTTAAAATTAGAAAATGAAAATTCTACAAATAATAAATAGCCTAGATACAGGTGGAGCAGAAAAACTTATTCTAGAAACCATTCCATTATTTAACAAACGAAATGTTCAAACAGATTTGGCTGTTTTGAATGGTTTTGACTACCCTTTTTTAAAAATTCTAAAAAAGCTTAATTGCTGCTCTATTTTTTCTTTAGGGAATAAAAGCGTTTATAACCCTTTTTTAATTTTTAAAATCAGGCCTCTTTTAAAAAACTATGATATTGTACATGTACATATCTTTCCTAGTTTGTATTGGGTGGCATTAGCTAAAATGCTTAGTTTTTCTAAAGTTAAACTGGTTTATACAGAGCATAGCACATCTAACAACAGAAGAAAACGATTTATTTTCAAAATTTTAGATAAATTTATATATTCATTTTATTCTAAAATAATTACCATTTCTCCAGAAGTGGATACCAATATAAAAGCGCATTTAAAATATAATAATGATAAATTTGTTTTGGTACAAAATGGAATAAATTTAGATACTATTAAAAATGAAAAACCAATATCTAAAAAAGAGTTACTTCCAAATTTAGAAAATGATTCCTATATACTTACTCAAGTATCCTCATTTAGATATCCTAAAGATCAAAAAACGGTTATAAAATCTCTAAAAAAACTAAATGACAATGTGGTTTTAGTCTTAATTGGAGACGGTCCTTTACGCAATGAATGTGAAGTACTAGTTGAGGAATTAAATCTATCTAAAAGAGTATTTTTTCTTGGCATTAGAATGGATGTTATTAATATACTAAAAGCATCAGATATCATTATTTTATCATCTCATCATGAAGGGCTTTCATTATCTTCGGTTGAAGGTATGGCTTCAGAAAAACCTTTTATCGCCTCAGATGCACCAGGTTTAGGTGATATAGTTAGAAATGCAGGCATCTTATTTCCTATAAATGACGATTCATCTTTGGCTAAAGAAATATCAAAGTTGCTAGAAAATAGTGAACATTATCAAGAAACTGTAACTAAGTGTCTTAAAAGAGCTAATGATTACAGTATTGATAAAACCATAACTAAAGAAATAAATTTATATAAATCATTGTTAGAAAAATGAAATACTTAATTAGGTTAGATGACGCTTGCGAAACCATGGATTTAAATAAATGGCTTAGAATGGAAGCTTTACTTTTTAAATATAATGTAAAACCTCTAATTGCTGTAATACCAAATAATGAAGATGATATGCAAAAAATTGATGCATATAATGAGGATTTTTGGTCATGGTTAAAAGTTTTAGATAAAAAGGGTTGGGAAATAGGTTTGCATGGTAACGATCATGTATATAAAACTAACGAAGGAGGTATTAATCCTATACATAAAAGATCTGAATTTGCAGGTCTATCTTTAGAAGAACAAAAGGATAAAATAAAAAAAGGTTTCAATAAACTAATAGCTATGGGGTTTAACCCTAGAATATTTGTTGCTCCAAGTCACACCTTCGATTGGAATACTATAGAAGCTTTAAAATCGGAAAGCACTATTAATATAATTAGTGACACCATGGCTGCTAAACCCTATAAAATGAATGATTTCATTTTTATTCCGCAGCAAGTAGGTTCAGTAAGAGCTATTAAGTTCCCAGGAGTTTACACCTTTTGTTATCATCCTAATACTATGAATGATGCCGCTTTTAATCATTTAGAAAGCTTTTTAAAACAACATAAAAATGAATTCACCTCTTTTAGTGATTTAGATCTTAGTAATCTAAAGTCTAAATCTATACTAGATAAACTGTTTTCTTCTTTATATTTTCTGTTTAGAAAGGTTTTTAGGTAGTTTGATATATCTTCTAAATATTTTGAGTGTTAATTGAAAGGTTAAAAACCACTCCACGTTACCCATATATGCTTATTGAATAAGAAATTGTAAATCTTACAAGTTTGAAATCAACTTCTTTTAAGAAAGAGGTTGATTTCAAAAACATAAATAATTACCTCCTTTCAGAATCGTAAACGAACCTTTTAGCTGCTGCTATACTAAAATGGACTTGAAAACGAAATTGCTTTCTTTTTAGTATGACGATACGATTATTTTTCATAGTAGACCGTAGCATTACAAAAAAGTATGAGCAAGTCTTTTAAGTTCATTTTAGCTTATAATTAGTATTAATATCATACAGGACAATCTTTTCCTCCTTAAACAAATCCAAAGCCATCATACAAAACTTGTATATGCTTTTTGTAAGCCCATTAGTTTTTATAAAAATTTGATTAAAATCGCTAAAATGATAATCAAATAGCTCTTATTTAGATTTTTAACTTAAAAATATAGCTTTTTATATTTTTATTTTGTAGGTTTATACCTATAAAAATAAATTATTATTCGTCTAATCGCTTTATTATTTTAAAGCAAAAATTTAAAAATTATGAAAAAATTGATTTCTTCAATGGCAGCTATTGCCCTGACCTTAACTCTTTTTGCATTTGCACCGGTAGACAAGAACAACGATGTTACAAATGATATGATACCTAGCGAGGAAGATTTTAGGGCTGCTGGATGTAATGAATTAAATGAGACCATTTCTGGTTTTACTAGATGTTATAAAATTTCTTCAATTAAAGAACTTGGTCTTGCTGATGGAGAAGTAAAGGCTTTAAATAGTCTTTAATATTATTAAAAGGGCGGCAATCTGTGTATTTTAGATGTACGCCCTTATTTTTTATTATGTTTATAAATTTACAAATATGGTTATTTTAAGAAATGCCTCTTATTTAGTGTTTTTTTTATTTTTTTTTACTCAATCTTCATTAGCACAATTTCAAGCTAAAAATAAAATTCTTAAACTTAGGTATCAAAGTATCCCATTAAGTCAATATAATCTTTCTGATGAAGGCAGAAGAAGTAATGGTTCCTCAACTTCACATCAGGATATTCTCAATAATATAAAGGATTATTATAGCCTTTATATAAATTTGAAAGATAGGTCTTCAATATATGTCTTGGATTCAACAAAAAAAGACATTCCAAAGGGTGTGGGAGTAAGTCTTGCTGATAAAATAGAATTCACCTTTAAATCTTCTGAAAACAAAACATTTAAAAATGAATGGGTGCTGAATCAAGTATTCTTTTCAGAAGGAAAAGTTGGTGATATTGAATGGGAACTTACAAACGAGCAAAAAACAATTAATGGTTTAAAATGTTTCAAAGCGAAAGCAAAGGAACGTGAGTGGATGTTAACCGCATGGTATACAAAAGAGATTCCCGTATCAAATGGCCCTTCTATTTATCAAGGACTTCCTGGTTTAGTAGTTTGGGTTGAAGATTTTTTCAGAACAACCGAGATAATAGAAGTTTCTTACTCTAATAACGTAGAGCAATTTGAAAAGTTATATGCTAAACGAAATGATATTTTCAATAGTAAAGAGAATATAAAACACTACGAAAAAGAACCTCTTTTAATTGTTAAGAAATCTGATGCCGCAAACCAAATCTACAATATGATTCATGGAAAACGCTTTTAATGAAGAAAAAATAGCCCTATTCCTTAAAGACAATAAAAATAGTTTATGGATGAAGATTAAGAAAAGTTTAGTCCTCCTCTTCGTACTTTTCCACTTATCCTTAATATTTTTCCAAGCGTTTTGGTCCACATTAGATGTTTATTGGACAGTTAGATTAGACAAAACATTAAGTATTCCTATTTTAGATTTGTTCAAGCAAAATGAAAATATTGAGCCATATTATATCTTCTCGGGAACAAACACTGGTTATGGATTCTATGGTATCCAGACGGCTACAGAAAAATACTTAAGAACAACGTATTTAAACTCTGCTGGTAACGTTTTAGCTAGCAATAGACACCACGGATTTCAAACACTTAATGGAAGAACCAGATTTAAGAGTTATGCTTCCTTTTTAGGGAATTATATTTCTGATACAGAAAAGTTAAAAGAAAAAACAAACGTTGATGAATCCTTTAAGAAGGTACTCGAGTTTAGGCAAAACTATATTAAAAAGTCTTTTAAATGGATTGGAATGAACAACGCTAAAAAAATAAAGAATTGTGAGTCTTATAAGGTTGAATTAATATCGATTGTTCCAGTAGACATGATGGAGAAAGGAGCTAATAACGAAAAACCAAAATTGTATGCAATTCAAGAATATACTTTCCCTATACAGTAGAATACTATTTTTTTTTAGAGTAGTTAGTGAACTCCCAGCTTTTCTGTTTTTTTTCAGAGTTATGGTAGGGATTGTGGCTTTATTAGAACTAACTTCTATGTCCACAGATTTAGATTTATTCTTTTCAGAAAATCCAAAACTCTTTCCTCAGCAACTTTTTTATATACAATCTCCTTATTTTAAATACCTTCAACCTATTTACAATTATCTTGGAGAAGCTGGTCTTACAGATTTTATTAACCCAGGAATTCTTATTATGTATGGTGTTACCCTGCTGTTCGTAATTTTAGGACTTTTTACCAGACCCATGGCTATTCTATCATTAATACTTCAACTGTTCATCTATAAAAGTTTTGCAAAACTAAATTATGGGTTTGATAATTTTATGACGATGTCTCTCTTTTATTGTGTCCTATTTCCTATTGGAAAGTCATACTCCCTAGATACTGTATTATTCAAGATTAATGAAAAAATAGACTTTAATTACAGACGTATATTACAAATACATCTGATGATTGCATATTTTTTCTCTGGAATAGCTAAAGCTACGGATTTAGGATGGTGGAATGGAAAATCCATTTGGAAAGCGATTGCTTCTGTTGATAATGAGTTTTATTCTACGCCTTCAATAATTTTAGTGCTGCTAGGGATTTCTACAGTTTTACTTGAGTTTTTATATCCTTTTTTGGTTTGGTTTAAACCTACTCGAAAATATACTCTTTTTGCTATAGTTTCAATGCATATAGGTATTGCAATTACAATGGATTTATTCGCTTTTTCAGCAATTATGATTATATGGAACTTAAGTGCTTTTGGAGAAATCAATTTAAATACTAAGACCAAGACTAAAAATGAAGTGGCACTTTAGTATTCTTTCTTTTTTCTTTCTTATTATAACCTATGGACAAGAAAATCAAATTAGAGGAAGAATTCTGGATAGTTATGGAGTGCCCATACCTTTTGCCAATATTATTGTAAATGATAATGCTTCACCTTCCAAGACTATAACTTATGGGTATAGTGATAATAAAGGAGAGTTTAGAATTGATATTTCTGAAAATCTAGAAATCGTTTTTTTGAATATAACATGCATTGGATATGTAGAAAAATCGGTAAGCTACCACTCTAAATCAAATAAATATCTAGAAATCAACATTGAAACAAGTGTAACCAAACTTAAAGAAGTGGTTATAGAAGCTCGTCAATTGAGAGACACTCTAAAGCTAGATATTAAGAATATGAACCTTTCAAAGGATGATAACTTAAGAAAAATGCTAGAAAAAACTGGAGGAGTAATATTAAGCGAAGATGGCAGTATCTCATATCAAGGGAAACAAATCAATAGGGTTCTGGTTAATGGAAAGGAAGTTTTTGTCAATCAAAACAAGGTAGCATTAGATAATATTACATATGACATAATGAAAGGGGTTCAAGTTATCAATAATTATAAAGATAAGTTTTCTCTGGATTTTGATAGAATTCGTAGCCCTGTAATAAATATTGAGACAAAATCTGAGTTTAAAGGTGTTTTAAAGGCAGAAATTGATTTAGGTTACGGTCATAAAAAAAATTATTTGTTTGGAGGAAAAGGTTTCTTTTTTTCTGATAAAATCAATGCCTTCCTTACCAGTAATTCTAATAATTTTGGAAAGAAAGAATTTAGTCAAAAAGACATTTCTACCCCTATTCAACAATATGCTTCTCCTGCATTAAGAGGTTTATTATCCCCCTTTTTTGAAACAAATCAACGAGCTAGGAAGAGTTTTATAAGCAGTAGCAGTATAACATTAAGAAAAGAGAAGAAAAACAGTAAAAGCGGTATCGTTTTGTACTACGGTGCTACTAGTAATGAGGTGTTAAGAAGTCAAAATATATTTATAGGTGACACCTTAATAAGAAAAAGTCATTTAGATTTAAGGGAAGAAGGACATTTTGTATCTGCAACAATAAACCATGTTCAAAAACTTAGTTCAAAAACAGTCTTACAGAATATCTTTAGTTCGGTAATAACCACAAAAGAGAATAATAACATGTCCTTGGATAGTCTATTTAGTCCGAACCTTTCGTTTTTTTTGGAACGGACAAAAATAAAACCAAGTAATTTTTCTGTAGTAAATTCTTTGAAAGTGACAAGCTTACTTAATTACCATACTTCATTTAATATTAATTTAGATTTTTATCAAGAAAATATTTCAAACAATTTAGATACTCAACTTATAAATTCGACTACTCCTAAAGTTATTCAAAAGGAAGACTTTTCTAAACAACACTTTTCATTTAATCCGAACTTTAAATTCAAGCTTAAAAATGCTTCATTAAATCTTGGAGGAAATTTAATAAGCAGAAGGGAGAAGGCTATCTTAAATAATCAGGGTAACTTATTTGGAGAAAATAAAAGAAAAAGACATCTTGTAATTTCAGAGCTTTTGGCGTTATATAAAGGATATGTAGGTAAGCTTGATTATAATTTTTCTTTTACCCCTACACTTATCTACTCAGAAAAATCAAATAATAGCACTATTTCAAAAATGTCTCATACGTTGGTTTATAACTTTGAAACCCAAAAAAAAATAAGTATTGGATTTAGAAGGCGTTTCTATTTTCAAGACCTTACCATGATGTTTGATACAATTATAAAATCTGTTAATAACATTGTTGTAAGTGATATAAAAAGAAATGATGGTTTTTCGGTGAAAGATATAGCTTCCTTTAGTTGGTTTAATAACAACGTTGCAAAATCAAAAAGTACATTTTTTATATATAATTATTCAAAGGAAAATAACTTTCTTCAAAGTACCTTGGATTCTGTTTCTAATAATATATTTTTCTATTCCAATAGAGTATTTGATGACAAACATACACACAATATAAATCTTGGAATAAAAAAGGGATTCTATTTAGGCTCCAAACTAAACCGATTAGATTTAAGCGGAGGTTTGAAGTTTAGTTTCACCGATTATCCTACAATTTTTAGTGGACTTGAGACTGATGCTAATATTACTTCATGGGAACCTTCAATTGCTATCACTTATGTTCCAAGAAAAATTTTCATTCGAGAAATAACAAATGTATCAAAATATAGACCTCAGATTTTTCGTGTTGGAGATGTAGAAACTAATAGGCAAACTATTTTTAATAATAGGCTTACTATTGAAGGAGGCAGACAAGAAATTAATTGGTCTGTAGATTTTGACTATCAATTCTATAATGTTCAACAGGATAATTTTGGTGTTCTAGATCTTAATTTATTATTTGGTTATGAAGTATCAGATAAGTTTAAACTTAGTTTAAAAGGTCAATCCATACTATCACTTTTTAAAATTAATAATTTCAATTCGGTAAATACATTATCTAATGGCAATGTCGTAACACAAACATTCAATAATAACAATCTTGGTTTCCTTTTATTAAATGCTACAATTAAGCTTTAGTCTCATACATAAATACTTGATTAAACATGAGGGATTTAACAACATGATAAAGGTCTATACAATAATTCCGCAACTATATTATACAAGCAAATCACAGCGTTTTAGTTCTTAAAACAATAATCGGCTTTAATACGTCATTTCATAATTAAATCTGTATTAATTAAAATACGCAGATCAATAATTTTAGTAAAATGATTAACAAAGGCATAAAAAAGGTTTGTATTTATAACGGATAAATTTGTCTCGTATAAAGTTATGTTATAAATTTGCTTTCTAATACAATTAAATATGTTTTCTAAATCGTGTGAATATGGACTTAGAGCAATAATATACATTGCGCAACAAAGTGCTCAAGATGTAAAGGTAAGTTTATCTACCATATCTGAAGCTATAAATTCTCCTCAAGCATTTACTGCTAAAGTTTTGCAACAACTTACACGTAATAATATTGTAAAATCTATTAAAGGACCATACGGTGGTTTTATAATTGAAAATGATAAAATGAATAGCATTAAGCTTAGTCATGTAGTAAAAATATTAGATGGCGATTCTATTTATACCAGTTGTGGTTTAGGTTTAGATAAATGTAACGATAACGCACCTTGTCCCTTACATTTTAAGTTTATAGAAGTTAGAAATCAGCTTAAAAACATGTTAGAGAATACAACTTTAAAAATGATGGTAAGTGATATGAGTACAGATATATTTCATTTAAAAGGTTAAAATTTAATTTTATAAAGGATAAAAAGATCCACATATAGCTTATAAAGCAAATAAAATCATCTTAAAGACTTACAATTAAAAAAACAAATGCAAAATAACATAAAAGAAAAGAAAACCTTAAGGGTAACTATTACCGATTTATATAACGATGTTTTTGATTTATTCTTTACAAAACATCAATATTCAAACTTAAGGTTTTTAATAGCTAATAATTATCCTGAAGAATTGGAGCATGCAAAGGTCGTAGTTTATGCGGTACATGCCATGTAAAAACATATGTAAAGATTAAAGAGGTTATATAAATTACTGAAAAAGAAACACTTAAAAACTATACGATATAGGCATAAATAGTCGCTTATCATGTCAAATTATGCTAGATGAAAAAATTAATAATATAACTTTTGAAATACAAAATGATAACTAAAATACTATGAATATTAACAATAAAACTCCAATAGGCAATATTACTGCAGAAAATAAGATAACATTTTCTTTATTAAAAGAGTTTGAAAAAAACTTACATAAACACCTCCATTTGGAAAACAATATCCTATTAAAAAAGAGATTCAATTAAAGCAATTATTACAAAACTTAAATTAACTGAAAAATGAAAAAAACTTGGATAGCATTTATTAGCGTTATAACCTTATCGTTTATAGCTTTAATTTGGGTAGGGACAGAAGTTTATCAAACACAGCCACCTATACCAAATAAAGTTATTGTAAAAGATTCCGGAGATATTGTTTACACAAAAGAAGATATTCAAATAGGTCAAAATATCTGGGAATCTATTGGAGGAATGGAAGTAGGTTCTATTTGGGGACATGGTAGTTATGTTGCTCCAGATTGGACAGCCGATTGGATACATAAAGAAGCTCGTTTTTTACTAGAATATTGGGCTAACAAAGATTTTAAAACCCCATACAACAACTTAAATGCAGAAAGACAGGCAGCAATTAAAGCACGCCTAATTAACGATATTAAAACCAATACATTTAATAAAACCTCCAATACCATTACTATATCTAAAGAACGATTGGAGGCTATTAAGGCAAATATCAAGCATTATACTTCTATTTTTTCTGAAGGAAAAGAAGAATATGCAATTCCCAAAGGCGCATTAGTAGATCCTGTTAAATTAGAACAGTTAAATGCTTTTTTATTTTGGACCTCTTGGGCTGCAAGTACCAACAGACCTAATAAAGAGTATACATATACCTCAAATTGGCCACATGAACCTTTAATTGATAATGTAATTACAAAAAGTTCGATTATATGGTCTGGATTATCAATTGTCTTATTACTTCTATTTATTGGAATCCTTACTTTTTACTATTTGCGAAATCATGAAAAAGGTGAGGTTATAGCTAAGCCTGATAAAGATCCATTAACAAAAATGACATTTGTTAGTTCGCAAAAAGCAGTACTAAAATATTTTATTGTTATTTCTCTTTTAATTGGGTTACAAGTTGTTTTAGGTATAATAACCGTACATTATACTGTTGAAGGACAAGCCTTTTTTGGGTTTGATTTATCAAAGTATTTACCTTATTCTGTTACTAGAACTTGGCATACACAATTAGCAATATTCTGGATTGCTGCAACATGGTTAGCCACAGGTTTATTTTTAGCTCCCATGATTTCTGGTAAAGAAATGAAATATCAAATTTTTGGCATTAATTTCTTATTTATAGCATTACTTGTTATTGTTTTAGGGTCTATGCTTGGAGAATGGTTAGGGATTCATCAATTTTTAGAACTTACCACTAACTTTTTCTTTGGGCACCAAGGTTATGAATATATGGACCTAGGACGGTTTTGGCAAATATTGCTTGGCATTGGTTTAGTTTTATGGGTATTCATCGTTGGAAGACATATTTTACATGCTATTCGCAAAAATGACTCTTCAAAGCAATTATTAATCATTTTATTAGTATCTGTTGTAGCCATTGGTATGTTCTTTTTCTCTGGATTAATGTATGGAGAAAATAGTAGCTTACCTGTTATTAACTATTGGAGATGGTGGCTAGTACATTTATGGGTTGAAGGCTTTTTTGAAGTTTTTGCTACTGTGGTTATAGCATTTATTTTTTCTAAAATGAAAATAATATCATCTAAAACCGCAGGAAGAGTTTCGGTAGCCTCTGCAACCATATTTTTAGCTGGAGGTATAATAGGTACATTACACCACTTATATTATTCTGGTACGCCTTTACAAGCTATAGCATTGGGTGCTACATTTAGTGCTTTAGAAGTTGTTCCATTAACATTAATGGGCTTTGAAATTAAAGAAACCTGGAGCCTATTAAAAAGTAGACAATGGATGCAAAAATACAAATGGCCAATATTTTTCTTTATTGCTGTATCGTTTTGGAATTTTATTGGAGCTGGAGTCTTTGGCTTCCTTATTAACCCTCCAATAGCTTTATACTATGTGCAAGGACTAAACACTACTGCTGTTCATGCTCATACCGCTCTATTTGGTGTATACGGTATGCTAGGTATGGGATTTATTTTAATTTGTTTAAGATTTTATTCTAATAGAATTTGGGAAAGCAAAAAGCTAAAAAGAGCGTTTTGGTTTTTAAATATAGGCTTAGTAGCCATGGTACTTTTTAGTTTACTTCCTATAGGAATAATCCAAGCGTACACCTCTATCACTAAAGGATATTCTTTTGCTAGAGATGCAGATTTATTGTATTCTCCAACGGTACAAACATTAAAGTGGCTTAGAATGATTGGAGATATTATTTTTTCTGTTGGTATATATTATTTCTGTTGGTTTACCATTTCTGAAACGATCTATAGCTACAAGAGAAAAAAGAATAATAGTTAATCTACACAATGAAAGACATAGAACATAGAGAAGATGTTAGTTTATTAGTAAATACCTTTTACGATAGTATAAGAAAAGATGAATTATTAGGTCCAATTTTTAATATGCATATTAAAGAAGAACAATGGCCGATTCACTTAAATAAGTTAACAGATTTTTGGGTGACTGCTCTTTTTGGAGTTAGTTGTTTTAAAGGAAATCCAACCATAGCTCACAAGACTGTAGATAAAAATTTAAATCACACCATTGCTCAACATCATTTTGAGCAATGGGTGTTTTTGTGGCATAATACGGTCGATTCTTTATTTATAGGTATATATGCAAGTAGAGCAAAGAAAGCCGCAGAAAAAATGGCTCATAACCAATTCAATATTATTAGTAGTTTTAGAACTTGATTTTATTAACTATCTCATTATCAATAAATATAGATTTAACTAATAGCTCTTATTATTTTTAAATGTTCTATTTTTCACGTAAATTAAAATGTTATTTTATAACTATTATAATTTTCTATAAATATTTAAATCCCCTTTTCTCTTGACTGTATTTTAATTACATATTAATCCTATTTACTAAAATTAATAATCATGAATCCAATACAAGTATTAAGTATCGTACTCATTGTTTTCTTTTTAGCAGGAATACGCATTGTTTACGAATATAAACGAGCTCCTAAGTTTAGGTTTGGTAAATATATTAAAACTTTAAAACCTGGTTTTAGATGGATTATTCCAATTGTTGAAACAATTCAAATAGTAGACATACGTGTAATTACTATTAATATTGTTTCTCAAGAAGTAATGACAGAAGATAATGTTCCTTGTAGTATTGATGGAGTATTGTTTTTTAAAATTGATGATCCTGAGCGGGCTGTATTAGAAGTTGAAGAGTATAAATTTGCTATCACTCAACTTGCTCAAGCTGCTTTAAGAGACGTTTGTGGTAAAGTAGAGCTGGATACTATTTTATCTAAACGGGAAGAGATGGGTAAAAATATAAAAAGCATTGTAGAAATAGAAACCAAAGAATGGGGTATCTATATTAATGATGTAAAAATTAAAGATATTCAATTACCAGAAAATATGCGACGTATGATGGCTAACCAAGCAGAAGCAGAACGTTCTAGACGTGCAAAAATTATATTAGCCTTGGCCGAAGAGCAAGCTGCAGGAAAATTGCTTGAGGCAGGGAAATTAATAGATCAATCTCCTTCTGCTATTAAATTAAGGCTTTATCAAACATTATCTAACATTGCAGCAGAGAAGAATTCTACTATTCTTTTTCCTTTTCCTGAAGAGGCATTGTATAAAAGAAACCGTAATAAAAAAAAATAATTCTTATTTAGAAATATACTTTTACAAGTGTATAACATTCAAAATATAACTTTCTTTAAAAAAAAACACCTATCAGTTAAACCGATAGGTGTTTTTTTAGGATAAAAAATAGATTATTCTGTCTTTATTATTTTTTTCAATAAAACTTCACTTCCAATTTCAATTTTCAGTACATAAAGCCCATTTTGTAATTGATCTGTTTTAATTTCAAGTACGTTTCCTAATGCATTAAATAAATTATCAATAATCAATTTTCCATTTATGTCGTATATCTTAATATTTACTTTTAATACTCCAAAGCTTGAAGACTCAATCATTAAGCTATTTTTAAAAGGATTAGGAGATACTGTAATATCTTCTAAGTCAACAGAATCTACCTCATCTGTTTCTATATTATTAATAGATTCATCATCAGTTATTAAAGATTTAGAACTTTTAAACGCCTTATTTGAGTTTATTGAGCAAGCTGAAATAGATATATCATCTAAATAAACTTGATCACCATTAGATGTCGCATCGCAAACAAAACGAAATCTAACACTAGAAGTGAATGGGCCTTGAATAATTACAGTATCATTATAGCGAATATTGTTTTCAAACTCGTCTTCCCTATTCCATTCCTCAATAGTAGTATAAGTACTTCCTCCATTTTTAGAGATTTGCAATAAGAAATCTTCATTACTACTATCCATACTATTACACATATATGAAAAGCTAACAGTAACCTCATCAAAACTAGATAAATCAATACTATCTGTATTTGTAAATGAAGAAGAAGAATCATCTCTTAATTGTATAGTATAAGATCCACTTTTAGCATATGCAGTATTTGAAGTCCTAATACAATCTGTTCCTCCGTCATTCCAAATTCCATAGCCAACTTCAAAATTATTAAAATCAATTTGAGTTTCATCACATGATCCACTTTCTGGATTGGTAGGCGTACTATTTCCATCTATTGTATATTCAATATGAATTAATGCGGCACTATTAGGTGAGCTATCATAAGAAAGCGCAGTTCTTTTACCTGTTCCTGTAATAATCATAACCATATCGTTTCCTGCGCTCCATCCCGATCTATTTACAATTTCTTGTACTATTGATTTTATATTGGGTGTTCTTTGATCTGCTCCTGTTGCTCCTCCTCTATTCCAAGCTAATGGATTCCAATTAACAAAAGCAGAAGTTGTTATTCTACTTGACACATTGTTTACCGAATTACTAAATGGAATAGCATCGTTAACATCTTGTCCTTTAATAGTTAGATTAGTTGTTTCAGATGAAGTTTCATCTGTTGTAAATTGAATATACGCATTAGTTATTGTAGCAGATTGCGGAATATCAAGTCCAGTAAATCGAAGCCCTATTATTTGGTTTTCTCTTGAACCATCGTTAACCAATTCAATATCCGAACTATTAGTATACATACTACCATCTACTCCATTTTGTTCTACATCATCCATACTATTAGCAATTCTTTTGTCTACTATTTGAGTGGTATTGGTAGGTGTGCCATTTCCACCTATTGTATATTCAATATGTATTAATGGAGAACTTGTAGGAACACCATCATAAGATTCTGCAGTCCTTCTACCTGTTCCCGTAATTATTAATGTCATATCATTACCTAAATTCCATCCAGATCTATTAATAATTTCCTGTAGAATAGATTTTATATTAGGTGTTCTTTGACTTGTTCCCGCAGCTTCAACATTATTCCAAGCAGAAGGTGTCCAATTAACAGAAGTAGATGTGGTAGCTCTACTTGAAACATTGTTTGTAGATTTAATAAAAGGAGATGCATCATTAACAGCTTCTCCTTTAATAGTTAAATTAACTCCCGAAGAAGAGGTTTCATCTGTTGTAAATTGAATATATGCATTTGTAATTGTAGCGCCTTGTGGAATATTAATTCCTGTAAATCGAAGCCCAATTATTTGATCTCCTCTTAAACCATCGTTAACTAATTCAAGATCTGAGCTATCTGTATAAATACTACCATTTGTTCCACTTTCTTCCACATCATCTATACTACTTGCTATTCTTTTATTAATAGTTTGATTAACTACACCTACAGCAATATTTACAGCATTTGCCGTTGTAGTAATTCCATCATTATCTGTAGCTACTGCTGTTAAAGTGTAAGCTCCATCTGTTGGAATTGCATAATTTTTAGAATAAGGAGTCGTTGTATCTACACCAATAGAATTCCCATTTACAAAAAATTCTACTTTTATAACATTCCCATCGGAATCTGATGCATTTGCATTAATTGTAATGTTTTGTTGAGTAGTATAAGATTGACCATTTGTTGGGTTTGTAATGCTGCATATTGGAGAGCTTAAATTTCCTGTTATAGTAACGACAGATCCATTACTTGGGTTCCAAACATCAAGATTAGAAGGGATAGCAAAACGATTGTTATTGTTTACCTCTCCTACTTGACTAGCATTATCAACTCTAATGGTTCTTACTTCAATTTTTCCTTGGTCTACAAAAATCCATTTAAATTGATTAAACTTACCACTATTTCTCGTCCATGCTTTGCTATCATTATTAGTACGTAGTGGAGCTCCCCAGCACCCTTCTCCTGCATAAACAGTACCATTATTATTATCTCTTATAAAGCCTTCATCACTACCACTTCTTGTTGATGGTCTTACTGGCCATGTTGTTTTTACAGTATGTGCATCACATTCTATAGCTAGTTTTACACCATTATTATAAAACAAAGATGCCCAATTATTATATTGACTATTTCCTTCGGACTTTGTACTTACATGGGGACGCATTGGTTTATGATATTGTGCTATTTTCCATGTAGTATTGTTTGATTGCAAATCTGAAGCCAACCAACTTGTTTGACTTCCAGAAATTGATATTTCTGTATTTAAAGTATAAGATCGAACTAAAGAACCTCCAAATGTTATGGCGTAATATACGCTAGAAGACGGCACATCAAATAAGTTATAAATAGAATTATTAGAACCTTCATGGTTTCCTCTTGTTGCCACTATAGGAAACATTCTTCCATCGCTTGCTATAGTATTTTGCCAATCATCAAACCATGTATTCCATTCAGAGCTACTATCTCCACTAGTCATATCACCTCCAAATAATACGGCGTCTGGTTTTAATTTAGCAACTAATTTATTAGCGTTTATTCTTGGAGTTCTATTATTTCTAGAATCTCCTCCTGCTATAAATGATAGTCTATCAGAGGGATTGTTAGAACCTGTTTTAAACCAAAACTGACCACTTGTTCCTTGCGAATCGCGAAGTACAAAATAATAATTTGTATTTGGTAATAGTCCAGTTAGACGAGCGAACCTATTGTTCATGCCTTTGTAATTTACTGCACGATCTACTGTTTTACTGTTAGAGTAAGCATTCCAATTCGTTCCTAAATCTTTAGTACCATAATATACAGTTGCATCACTACCAGATACCTGATTCCAGCCAATAACAATGGATGTAGCTGGATTATCTCTAAGTGATAATCTATACTTATTAGTATCTGCATTAACCGTCATAGTAAATACTATAAATAATAAAATAAGAGGTAATCTTTTTTTCATAATTAAGTTGATGATATAAGTTAAACAATCTTATTACAAAGTAAATAGGTTTATCATTGTAAGTCTTTACATCATTGTTATTAGAATATTAATATTTTATTCTGTAATAAACATTACCTGTAACATTATGATAATAAATTATTAATGCTATGTTTAAAATGTAGTAAAAAGATTATGATATTTTTGTTTAAAAGCATTTAAACATATGATAAAAGATTATCTAATATTAACACTCAAAATAGCTTGTTTTTGTCTTTTTGGAGGTAGATCTTGGCAGCACTTAGTATGGGATATCCCTATCCGGTCTTTTTTATGGGATCAAGAGCTTATGGAAGGTATTGTTACTTGGTTAACTAATATGTCATGGCAAGAGTATGCAACTAGCAAAATACAAGATGTATATATTCAAGCAGGAAAAGTGGTTTTAGGTATTTTTTATACTTTTTGTGCTTTTTTATGCTTTTTTGTTAATGAAAAAAGAAAATGGGTTGGAAAAATATTTGTGACTTCCTCATTTCTTTTAATGCTTCTTGCTCTTTTATATTATAAGGAAAAGTTCTTTCATTTAGGTCAATTATTAGAATACACGACTCAAATTACAACTCCTATATTACTTTACCTTCTTGTTTATACTAAATCTACAGATAAGCAATTATTATACTTTAGTAAAACAGCAGTCGCACTTACTTTTATTTGTCATGGTTTATATGCTATTGGCTATTACCCGCAACCAGGGAACTTTGTAGATATGGTTATTCGAAGCTTATTTTTACCTGAACCTTCAGCAAGAATTTTTCTAAAAGTAGTTGGTTTTATAGATGTTATAATTGGTATCGCTATTTTTATTCCAGTCATTTGGAGAAGTTGTATATGGTACGCTTTAATTTGGGGACTTTTAACTGCAATTGCAAGAGTTACTGCTAATTTTTATGTAGATTTTCCTTGGCAAAATTTAAATCAATGGATACCTGAAATGCTATATCGAATGCCTCACGGACTAATTCCTCTTTTTGTTTTACTTTTAGGTAATTCGCAACAATTAGTAAAAACAGAAGGTGTGAGTTTCATGGATTTAATAAGTAATAAAAAAGTAAAAATTAATCATGTTTAATCATTAGAAATCTTATAATCTTTCTTCTAGAAAACAACAATCCAATACCTAGAATATATATTACTAAAACTATTTGTAACTAAATGAACATAATAGTTTTAACATAAGCATACATTTATAAATCAGTTTTTTATCACGCTTATTCCCATATAAAAACGATTAAAACAAATACCTTCTACCAGAATAATTTTACATATTTGAATTTAAAATTTCTCCTTTTACATTCCTACTTGTAAAAGCAATTAAAACCATACTAAATTTTTGTTTTAATCGTTAACATACATAATCCTATAAAATAAAAACTACCCAAATTTAATAATCCCTTAATCTAAAAATAATGCAAACATCTTTAGACAATTGTAACCAATCGTCATTGGATCCTTATATCCCGTCACCTACAAACCCTTGGGATAGACAAAAAGCAAATCATGTATATCGAAGACTTGGTTTTGGTGCTCCTCCAGAAATTCTTAATGCCGCTTTAAATCAAAATCCAACAGAACTTATCGACCAATTGGTTGATGAAGCTATCAATTTAGCTCCTAGAACAGTACCAATATGGGGTTACTGGGTTAAAGACGATTTTCAGAAGTTAGGTAAACGTTTACGTCAATATAGAATTGATTTACAAATTTGGATGATAAACGACCTTTTAGCTAATAGCCTTAGAGAACGACTAACTCTTTTTTGGAGTAACCATTTTGTAACACAATTAAGTGAATACGAAATACCGTCTTATGCATTTCAGTATTACAATTTGTTACAACGTCATAGTATTGGTAATTTTAAAACTTTTACACATGATATTGGAATATCTCCTGCTATGCTTGGATATCTTAATGGTAATATTAGTACGGTAAGAAAACCTAACGAGAACTATTCTCGTGAATTATATGAACTTTTTACTCTAGGAGTGAATAACGGCTATACTCAAAAAGACATTGAAGAAACTTCAAGAGCTTTAACGGGATGGAACAAAAGAGAAATTGCATGGGGTCCTTATAGTTTTGATCCAAAAAGGTTTGATCATACCGAAAAGACCATTTTTGGTAGAAAGGGAAACTGGGAATATAAAGATGTTATAGATATTTTATTTGAAGAAAAACCTGTACAAATCTCAGAATTTATTGTTACCAAGCTATACAAATACTTTGTTAGTCCTACAGTTAGCGAAGGTATTGTTAAACAATTAGCCGAAACATTTAGATCAAATAATTTTGAATTAGCTCCTGTTCTTAGGAGGTTATTTAAAAGTGAACATTTTTTTGATATAAAAAGTCAAGGAGCAATTATTAAAAGCCCTATAGACTTATACATTAGTTTTTTTAAGGAAACTCAATTTACCTACCCAGATAGTTTTGCTTTTCCTCAAAGAATACGAAATAGAGCTATTGAATTAAAACAAGAGCTGTTAGAACCTGTTGATGTTGCTGGATGGCCAGGAGACGAATATTGGATAGATACTAATTCATTTCTATTAAGGTGGGAAGAATTAAGTTATTTCTTAACTCAAGTAGAATTAGTTCAATATAAAAACTTCGTAATCAATTTAATGGGTGGAAACTCTAATGATGTAGTACTCGTTACGAATACTATTATGGATACCTTTTTCCCTCAAAAATTAGCAAATTCTATGGATTATGAACAAGCACTTGTAATTTTCAAGGATGAAGTTCCTGTAAATTATTTTGAAGATGGTACTTGGGATCTTAATTGGATCTCTGTTCCTAAGCAAGTTCATGCACTACTTCAGTTTATTATCAAAACTCCAGAATTCCAACTTAAATAACCTTTCATCATGCACAAAAAAAATATTAATAATAATCTAAATAACTGTAATAAAGAAGATCACAGTAATTGGGATCGCCGATCTTTTTTAAAATCAATTGGAATTGTAGCTGGAGGAACAATAGCTTTTGGTAACTCTATGTTAGCTGCATCTTTACCATCCCCTCTATCAATAGCACTTAATGATAGTGAAACAGATAGAGTACTTGTCCTTATTAGACTTAAAGGTGGAAACGATGGATTAAATACTATTATTCCTTTAAATCAATATGATACTTATGCCAATGCACGTCCTTCATTAAAAATAGAACAAAACAAACTTTTTAAACTATCAAATGAGTATGGAATGCCTAATTATACTAATAAATTAGAACGTTTATGGGGAGAAGGACAAATGAAAGTTATTCACGGAGTTGGTTATAATAATAGCTCTTTATCCCATTTTAGAGGATCAGATATATGGGCTAGTGCAGATAGAACTGGTAATACCAATTCGGGATGGATGGGACGCTATTTTGATAATGAATATCCAGACTATCTCTTTAGTCCACCAGAAAAACCTGCTGCTATGCAAATTGGTAGTAGTGGTAACCTAATGTTTGAAGGTCAAGATGCTAATTTTGGTTTTTCTGTGGCAGATCCAAATAAACTTTATGAAATTACCAGGAGTGGTTCTTTACACGATCTTAACAAAATACCAGATTGCACACATGGTGATAAAGTTAAATTTTTAAAAATTATTGCCAATGCAACGTTTAACTATGCAGGTGTTATAAAAGAAGCTTTTGATAATTCTACTGACTTTAATGATTATCCCAACAATAAACTAGCTAAACAACTTAGTATGGTATCCAGATTAATTAAAGGAAATCTAGGAACCAAAGTCTATTTAGTTACTTTAGATGGCTTTGATACTCATGGTAATCAATTAAGCAGACATTCTAATTTAATGTCGCAATTTTCCGATACTATATCACATTTTTATGAAGATCTAGAAGCTGCAGATTGGAGCGATAAAGTACTTTCAATGAGTATTTCAGAATTTGGTCGTAGAGTTAAAGAGAATGGTTCTTCTGGTACAGATCATGGTGCTGCTGCTCCTATAATGCTATTTGGTTCTGGTTTAGAAGGTAATGGATTTATTGGAAAGCACCCAGACTTATCCAATTTAGACTCTAATGGAAATTTAATTAATACTACAGACTATAGACAAGTCTATGCTTCTGTAATGAAAGATTGGTTATGTGTTGACAAAAATGTTGTTAATGAAGCTCTTTTAGGTGAAGATTATGATTTATTAGACTTAGGTTTTAGTTGTAATAATCTTAATTCTAACAACCCACCTACTGTTGTAGATGAATTAGCAGGATTCAATCATTCAATAATATATACAAATAACCAACCGTACCTTCATATTTTGAACCCCAATGAGGGACATATAAACATCTCATTATACAATGTTGCTGGTCAAAGATTAGCTATTCTTAAGAATGAAATGTTTATAGAAGGTAAGCATATAATTGATATCAAACAAGCTGCTAACACTAACTTAGCAGCAGGTCATTATTTTTACAGAATAGTAAGAAACGGGGGGAATCAAAATTATAGTAAACTACTTATCATTACTTAGTTTAATATATTATCTTTTTTATGTAAATTCCCCTTATCACATATTAATGTTAAGGGGAATTTATTTTTAATAAAGATTTTTATTAATTATTTTAAATCTTGTTATATCAAAATGGTAATCTATTAACAATTACTTCCAAGTAAAAATATCTTCTTTACTCCTTCTAGATTTTGCATGTGCTGGATCTGATTTTCTATAACCAAATGCAACCATATAAGATAAGCCATATTTATCTGTATCTACTCCAAATTTCTCTTTTAATAAAGCTTCTGTTTTTTCTTGATGAAACCCTTCTATAGGACAGCTATCTACACCTATTAATGCTGCAGAAGTCATCATATTACCTAAAGCGATATAAGATTGTTTTGAAGCCCAATCAAATAGTTTTTTATCTGTATCTAAATCAAAATCACTTTCTTGAAATTCTCTATAGAACTTCGAATACATTTCAATAACATCTTTTGGGAATTGTTTTACATCTTTCATCATAGTCATAATATAATCAGAATCCCATTTAGTCATTGGAGCTTTCATACTTAAACCTAAAACAAAATGACTTGCAGTATCTAACTTTACTGGTGCACCCCAAGCTAAAGGTTTTAATAACTCTCTTAATTCTTTATCTTGAACTATAATAAAATGCCAAGGTTCAAAACCAAATGAACTTGGTGATAGATGTGCCGTTTCAAGAATAAAATTTATATCCTCGTCTGATACTATTTTTGTTACATCAAATTCTTTAGTTGCATGCCTAGATTGAAAAGCATTAATAATATCTTCTTTCGAAATGTTTGTTATGTTCATTTTTTTATCTTTATTTTAAATTAAAGAGTATTGTATTTATTGATCTTTTTTATTTTATAAAAAAATTTGCTACTGTAAATTGTTTTTCTTTGTTACAAAGGTATACCTTCACAATTGCCTTATACATGTATTAAAAAAGGGTATTCATGTATTTTTAAAGGTTTTTACCTACCCTAAAGTTCTTTTTTGACTCTTTTTATATAATTTTACCAAAAAAAACTGTTATGGAAATAATTGAGGCTTATAAACCTTTTGAAATACAAGAAGTGACATTATCAGAATGGAAACAACGTACCGTTAAGAACAGTTTTTTTGAATTAGTTTTAATAAAAGAAGGAGAAGGAACACAGTGTATTAATTATAATGAGCATGCTTATAAAAAAGGAAGTATATTTCTACTTCCTCCATTAAAATGTCATTCATTTAACATAAAATCACCTTCTAAGTTTATCTTCTTGAAATTTACTGATTCTTTCTTTAAAAATACTAATAAAAATGCTATAGACAGACATGAATGGTTTAAAGAAGCTTCTTATATTCTTTCCAATTATAATCAATTACCTGGGAATATCGTTAAAAATAATATAGATGAAAATTATATAAACAAGCTAATTTTCATGATACTTGAGGAGTTTCGAAATTATGGTGAAAATTCTATTTCTCTTATTAAAAGCTTAATGACTAGCATATTAGAAATACTTATTAGAAATATAAAAAAAGTAAGTTTTCTTGAGGCTTCTCTAAACAACAATACTAAGATTACTAAAATGCTAACGTATATAAATGAACATTTGGAAAGACCTAACTATTTAAAAATAAATTATTTATCTGAAGTATTTGCGATGTCGCCAAACTACGTGAGCGAGTTTTTTAGAAAACAAACTAATATACCTTTAAAAGAATATATTATAAAATCCAAACTAAAATTGGTTGAAATTCGTTTATTGAATTCTGACTATACACTTACTGAAATTGCAGACGATCTGGGATTTACCGATGTAAGTCACTTGTCAAAAACATTTAAACGATATACAGGAATTTCTATTAAAGAATTTAAAAACAATAAAGAATATATACTTTTAAAACGAGATAAATTTATTAATTAATATATCAATGCTTTCTTATCAAGTATTATATCTCTTGTAGCAATATATATATTATCCTTTTTAACAGGCTTAAGAATATTATTAATACCTTCTTTTTTTAATCTTAAACGACAAGCTTCCGTCAATACAGGATCATCATCAAAAAGAAATCCATTAATATCATATTCAGGTTTTCCTGGCTCTTTAATAGCTGCATGTATATGTTTTAGATCTTTTCCTCGAATAAATTTCCCTGGCACAAATGTATAGAACGTATATTTACCATCTAGATTAGTTTTTATCCAACCTCTATGGTATATATAACGCTTACGGTTTTTTCTTTTCAGTTTATAATTTCCGTTCTCATCAGGCTGATTTATATAGAGAATAACATTACTAGCAGGTGTTACACCATCACTTTTAAAAATAGTTCCGCTAATCTTGATTTTTTCTACTTTTTCTTCAAAATCAGGAATAGTATCTGTATTATTTAATTGGTATTCTGAATAATCATATATAGGATTACGCTTTTTGTAATTAGTAGGAATATCATCTGTAAGTTCCGCAGATTCTTGTGCAAATAACGGGGTATAATTTAAACTTATAATAAAGAATAAACAAAAAAGGATAACTAACTTTTTCATGAGGGTTTTGATTATTTAATTTGTTTAAAACTAAATAATTAAAATAACTAATAATAAAAAACCTCATGAACTATACATTTTAACGATGAAATGAAAAAAAACTTAAAATCATCAATATTGAACACCAAATATTACAGAACTCCCTTTTATAAATTGTAAGTATTATTTATAAAAAAGCAGTCTATTTCTGTATGCATAGACTGTTTTTGTTACATATACTCAATCCATTAATGGATTTAATATTCTACTCTGCTATTTGTCGATAAAAAATAACTTCGCGAGTTATCAGCTAACGGTTATCTTCATTAATCAAGTCAATACTTAGAACTAATTTCCTTTCCTGTTAAATTCACTTTTCTAGTAATTAAAACATGATCTTTTTGAGTATTTGCTTGGATATTATTAAAAATCAGCCCAAGTCTTTAATCCTTGATCTCCAATATCCTGTTTTTCTTGAAATAAATCCTTAAAAGCGTCTTTAATCTACTTTCATTATCTCCCTTATCATCTATCATTATTATTTTTAGGTTTTTATGATAAATCAATTCTAATTCATCTATATCAAAGATCGTTGCTACCTGAATAAGGTTTTCTATAGTTTGCTTTACCTCTAATTCATATTTATTTTCTGTATTGATTTCTCTTTATTAAGATTAAAAACTTTACGATCATAAACCCAAGAAACTATAATAAGTATTATCGAAATTATTACAGGTATATATTCTCCATCACCCACTACTGAGTGTGCTGATAAAGCCAAAATAGCATCATACAAAAATCCAGCATAAGCCAATTCTTTTAAAAACTTTGACCATTTTGTTAAAATAGTTATAACTCCTATTAGTTTAAGTATTGCTAATGGATAAATAATCCATGTTGGAAATCCCAAACTAATAAAAAAACCTTCTGCTCTTGGATAATTAAAGATGTACATCATTGCGCTTGCTAAAAATAAGGCGCATAATAAGCTAGTAACAATCCAGTAAATAATTTTGTTTGTTTTCATAATAAATTAATGTTTTATAGTAATTTTTTTTAAAGTATTTAATAAATCTTGTGGCTCTAATCGTGTCATATAATTTTCTTCAAAATGAATAAAAACGATTTTCATATTTTTATCGACAACATAAATAGCTGGTACAGGAAGTTCATAATTATCATTTCCATGAATTTTAGTAAGATCTAATCCAAAATTTCCATATTCTCTTTTAGAATTCTCATCTAATTCAAACACGATACCTATCGTCTTCATTAGTTTAGCATCAACATCTGTTAAAATGGGAAATGAAATACCATTCTTAATACTGGTTTGAGCTGCCAATTCTGGTATTTCAGCACTAATAGCCACTATACTTACTCCAATTTCAGTAAATTTATTTTTTAGCCTTTCATACTCCCTTAATTCCATATTACAGTATGGGCACCAACCTCCTCTATAAAAATTAAGAATTAAAAAATCTGAAAAATCTAATTCGTTTAACCCTAAACTATTATCATCTAAGTTTTTAAGGTAAATATTAGGAATAACATCTCTTTTCTGAAGTACTTTTTCTTTTACTTTATTTTGCTTAATACTTTCTATACTCTCTATGAATACCTTCAATATATGCTGAGGCATTCTTTTTAAAGTATTATTACGCATTTGACTTAATTGTTCACTTAAATTCATACTTATTCTATTTTGATAGAACAAAAGTAGATTAGCTACAAGGTTTTAATGTAATCTATATGTGATTATAAATAGTCAATATGTAACCCGCAATGTTTTTTACTTTTCTTGAAACTTGGTAGGTGTTGTTTTTGTGTATTTTTTAAAAAATCGAATGAAGTTAGAAGGTTCTTTAAATCCCATTTTATATGCAATCTCTTGGGTTGTATATTTTTTTTCAGAAATATTACGTTTAATCTCTATAAGTAACCAATTATCAATAAATCCTTTTGCCGTTTTCTGACTCATCTCTTTACAGATGTCATTTAAGTATTTATAAGAAACTCCTAATAAACTTGAATAATATTTGGCATTATGGTTTTTATTATAATTTTGACTTACCAATATTTTGAATTCAATAAAGTCTTTAAATCGTTTACTTTCATAAACTTCGTGTTGATATATGGTAAGTCGTTTAATCTGAATAAGTAGTGATAAAAAAATTGTTTTAACAAAGTCTGATTTTAAATTATTGTTACTACTTTCTTGAACTTGTTTTAATAGTTCAATAAAAGGAAAAAGTAGTCTTAAATTTTCTTTACCTATTAGTAAATTAGAGGTGTGATATAAATGAAGAAAGTGAAATAAATTTTTATTACTAATATTTTTAGTAATAAAAGCTTCATTAAATGAAATAATATAGCCCTTCACTAAAAGTTCTTTTTTAAAAAAATGGACTTGGTTTTTTACTAAAGGGATTAATGTTCCTGGGGATAATATGTACTCATTAAAATCTACATTATGAATACTTGTTCCTTCTGTAATTATAATAAGCGCATTAAACTGGATCCTGTGTGAAGAAAATAAATCTATAGTACTATTTTTAAATCGTTTATAAAGCACTTCAATTGAAAGAATCTCAAAAGGAATAGGCTGTTTTGCAACCGTAGAAAAAATTATATTTTCTATAGAGTCTGACAATTAAATTGTTCTATTATTTATAATTTTTCAAAGATACTATTTTAAAGTAATTCAATTTTTCATCATCATTTCAAATAAAATTGTTTTTTCAATTATAATTTCCATTATATACTTAAAAATTTTGAGATTACTCTATTTTTTAATGATATAAGGAGTGTCATAAACAAAAAAATCCAGAAAATTTAATCCCTGCATCATAATCAAGTATCTATCCTTATTTTACACAATAATTAGTTTTTAACAAATTTTTTAGAGGATACTATATTTCCTTCTTGAAATATTTTAGCTAAGTGTACTCCTTTTGCTAAAATGCTAATATCTAAATTATTACTACCTTGATTAACTAATATTTTTTACCTATAACTTTATTTGTATTAACTTTTAATTCATTAATGGCTGGCTGGATTTGGGTAAAGTTGAATATTTGAATCATTCTTTAAAACCTCACTAGTACCTAAAATAGTATCAAATGTCATTGTATCTATTTCTATAAAACCTGTAACTTCATTAACACCTTTTCTTATTTGGGTTTCAAAAAGTACATCTCTAACCCATTTATCTGTATTTGCATCTTGAAAAATATCTAAAACATATGTTTTAAAATCTGTGTCATTAGTTGTAATTGTAATATTGTACCAAGATGTCTCACCTTACTCTAAACCTATATTTGCGTTGAAACAGATGAGTTTTTTAAAATAACTGTAATTTTTATAGGTGTCAGTATTAATAACGGTGCCTTTATAATCAAATCTTGGTTTTTTCCACACCACTAAGAGTAAGTAGTAGTACACCATCTGTACCTGCAGAAATAGCTTGTACTGTTGTCATTCTAATACCGTAATTCGAATCCTTAAGTATCTGTAGTAAATGTAAAAGATATTCTGCTGTTGATTGAGTATTAATACCTATAATAACAACAAATAATTACAACTTTAAGATTTTCTTAATAACAGTAGCTCGATCAGTTTCAATACTTAAAAAATACATTCCACTTGGAATGTTTGTCAAATCTATTTTATCAACATAATATGTATTTATTAATTTACCTGTAACATTAATTAATTTAATTTTCACTAAATCAGCTCTATTGATTTTTATATTTAAAGTTTCTACTACTGGGTTTGGAGATATAACAATAGATCTTTCTGTATCTATATTGTTAACTCCCAAGCTCCCATCTCCAATATCACCACCATGAGATTTTAGCTTTAAATCATATAAATTAACACCATTTGCTCTATCCCAATTTGTAGCATCATTAATTAGAGTTCTTAAAACTACAGCTGTGTTTTTTATAGATCCTGTATATACAGCATTATCTCTTTCTGGAGATATTTCCAAACAATTTACACCTAATGTTAAACTACTAGGCACATCACCATCAGAAGCATTGTTAGTAGAGTTTGTAGCATTAAATTTCCCATTAACATTAATAGCTGTTATAAATTGATCAACATTAGCCTCGTCAACAGGCTCTAATCCTTGATAAGCATACATAGTGTCTCCATTGGTTTTTAATACAATAACGTCACCTGCTACACTTCCTGTTCCTAATGAACCATCACCATTAAAAGAATTTGTTCTACTAATTCTAATAACATCCCCAACACTATAAGACTTGTCTGCTGTCCATATTACAGTTTTATCACTTCTTAAGGGTCTCCCTGTTGATGTTGAAAACCAACCTCCTCCTTCTTTCCAACCTTTATTATTAAAAGAAATAGAAGTTAAAGCTGTTATGTTTTTAAGAAAAACAAAAGCAAAATCATCGCTTTTTGTATTAATTCCTACAAAAGCTATATCTCCAGCAGTTAAAGTGGTTTGAGCATTAATATTTGTACTCAAAATGGTTATTAATAATAAAATTGAAGTCTTTAAATAATTATTTCTCATGATTTGATGTTTTTATTAATACTAATGAGATAACAAAAAGTAAACAAACCCTTACTTTTTATGTAAAAACGTAAGTTTTTTAATGAAAAATTAATTTTAATCATCTAAATTATTATCTAAATAAATATTTATTGATTTTTTAATATTTTGATAATCTTACTCAAAAAGATTTTACCTAAAACAAGATTACAATCTCAGTTATGTGTAGTAATGTATTTATTTTTGATATAAAACTAAAATAATTAAACTTTAATTTTCTTACTTATTTAAGAGTATTTATAAAAATGATAATTAAAAAACACATTTTAGATAAGGGTTCAGTAAAGTTTAATTGTCTTAAATAAAAATTAACTATTATTGTATTGAAATTAACTATTATCATATTAAAAAGAAACATGATTTAAAGAAACAAAATAAGCTCTTAACCTCCAAAATACAACTATCTACGGTTGTATTATTTTTTAGGCTCTTATTACAAAAAACTAACAAAAAAATTCATTTAATAAACTTAAAATGACACAAAAACTAATTCTTCTATTAGCATTCATTTGTATTACCACAAAAATTAGTGCACAACAAAACCCACAATTTACTCAATACATGTATAATATGAACGTAATAAATCCCGCTTATACAACAAGTGATGTTGATGTATTAAGCTTAGGACTTATTCATAGAATACAATGGACTGGTTTTAAAGGTCCTGAAACAAGTTCTGTATTTGCTCATAAGGCTATAAACGAAAAAATTGAATTAGGTTTGTCATATACAAGAGATCAATTCAATAATTTTTTAAGTAATAATTTTGCCAGTGCAGATTTTGCTTATAAAATTAATATGAATAATAGCAGGGTTCTTTCTTTTGGGATGAAAGCTGGTGTAAATTTTTACGATTTTGATCCTTCTGGTATTATACTAGAAACACCAAGAGAAGAAAGAAGAGATCCTGCTTTTGACGCTATAGATAAAACCTTTTTTAATTTAGGTGCTGGAGTATATTATAACACAGATAAATTTTATTTAGGACTGTCTGTACCTAATTTTTTAGGATCAGATATTAATGATGATGAAACTGTTACAGGTAAACAAGAAATTCATACATATTTAACGTCTGGATATGTTTTTAAATTAAGTGATAAATTTAAATTAAAACCAGCATTCATGACACAATATGTTGAAGGTGCTCCCTTATCTCTTGATGTTACAGGAAATGTACTTTATAACGATCGTTTAGAATTAGGTGTAGGTTACCGCTTAGATGAGTCTATTAGCGGATTGATTAACATAAGAGTTACTCCATCACTTAGAATTGGATATGCATACGATCATGTGACAAGCGATATAAATGTTTTCACAAATGCTTCTCATGAATTTATCCTTTTATATGATTTAGGATTATTATTCAAAAAAGGCTACGAAAAATCACCTAGGTTCTTTTAATAAAAAACATTCAAAAAATGAAAAAAATTACAATATTTATTTTTACCATCCTAGTGACTTCACAAGTACTAGTTGCTCAAAACTTAAAAAAGGTTGATCGATTATTAGAGCAGAAATCTTATAAAGAAGCTTCAGAACTTCTTTTAAAAGAAAAGAATCAATCTCAAGAAGTTTTAGAAAAGCTAGGTGATTGCTATTACTATACTAAGAATATGTCTGAAGCTACGAAATGGTATAAAACTCTAGTTGAAAAACATGAAAATAAAGTAGATAAAGCCTACCTATATAAATATGCTAAGTCTCTTAAAGGAACTGGTAATTATAGTGAAGCAGACATTTGGTATCAAAAATACTCAGGAAAAAACATAAGTACAGATGCTTATCTAGAATCTTTGAAAGAAGATGCTGTTGTATATGAAATTCAAGCTATTTCTGCTAACTCTTCGGCATCAGATTTTGGGCCTTCTTATTATGGCGATAAAGTTGTTTTTGCTTCTGCTCGTGGTGAAGGTGGTGATATTTATAAATGGACTAATCAAGCTTACTTAGATTTATACTCAGGAAATGTTAATGAAGAAGGTGATATTGTTAGTGCAGAAGCCTTTTCAAATAGTATAAATTCAAAATTACACGAAGCAAATGCAGCTTTCACTAAAGATGGTAAAACAATGTATTTTACTAGAAATGGATCATCTAAAGGTAAAAGTAAAATTACTCACATGAAAATTTATAAAGCAGAATTTGCTAATGGTGAATGGGAAAATATTAAAGAATTACCATTTAACGATAAAAACTATTCTGTAATGCATCCAGCTTTGAGTAATGACGAAAAGCAACTATATTTCTCTTCAGATATGTCTGGTTCTTTTGATATTTATGTTGTAGATATAACTAATGGGAAATTAGGAACACCTAAAAAATTAGGAAATGAAGTAAATTCAGAATCTTTAGAATTGTTCCCTCATATTAGTTCTGATAATACATTATATTTTTCATCTGATAGATATGAAGGCTATGGTGGTTTAGATATATTTAAATCTGAAAAAGTGTCTGGTGCTTTTTCTAATGCCAAAAACTTAGGAGAACCTATTAATAGTAATGAAGACGATTTTTCTTTTATTATTAATGATGAAAATGAATTGGGTTATTTTGCTTCAAACAGAGGTTCGGGCTTATCTGATAACATTTACAAGTTTGAAATTGCCCAAGATTTATTTATAGCAGGTATAGTAAAGGATGCTAATACATCTGAAATTCTTCCTGGTACTGAAGTTAAAATTATTGACTTAAATGAAGTTTCTAGTACTGTTGTAACTGTTGGTGAAGATGCCAAATATTCTTTTGAAGCCGATAGAGGTAAGTCATACACTATTAGCGTAAACAAACAAAATTATACACCATTCTCAGTTAATTTAACTGTAACAAAAGATAATATAGATAAGGATATTTATTTAGATCAAGAAAAAGTTGTTGAAAATTTTAACTTCTCTCCTATTTACTTTGATTTTGATAAACATGATATAAAACCAGAGTACTACGAACATTTAAATAGTATTGTTCAAAAAATGTCTGAATATCCAAATAGAATAGTTAAATTAAGTACATTCACAGATGCTTTTGGTCCTGATATATACAACTTAGAACTTTCGGAAAAACGTGCAAAATCTGTTATAAACTATCTTAAGGATAAAGGTCTTGAATCTTCAAGAATTCAATCTAAAGCTTATGGAAAAACAAAAGTGGTAATTGATTGCAACAAAGGAGAAGATTGTAAAAAAGCGACTGCTAAAGAAAGGCGATGTGAGTTTGATTTAAGTACAACGCTTAATAACTAGATCTAACCAATCAACCAAAAAGGACTATAAATATTCATAGTCCTTTTTTATTTTAATACTATTTTACATTGTCATATTAAAAACATCAGTGTTTTAAAGAGTTCTATAATTAACAAGATGAATGAAGTCAATTTCTAGAGAATATTAAATTTTATAGTTAAAATTGGTAATTAAATACTCTTCAAAATTTTAAAAAGTATAGAAAAAAAGCTAAATAAGTAAAGTATATCAATATGCTTTACTTATTTAGCTTTTTAGTTATAGCTTTTTTTAATTTATAAAAAACTATAAAGGTATATAAATATACTTTAGATCTTTTTAACTCGAACTGCATTCATACCTTTTTGACCTCTTTCAAGTTCATAAGTAACTTTATTATTTTCTTCAATAGGCTCAAGCAACCCACTAACATGAACAAAATATTTTTCTTGATTAACGCTATCAATTATAAAACCAAATCCTTTAGAATGATCGAAAAAAGAAACTTTCCCTTCTTTATTTGCTGGTTCTGCCTCTTCTCTATCTTCTTTTTTAGGAATACCTAATTCAATACTTTCCGCCTCTACCTTTTCCCTCATTGTTGGATCTGGAGGAGTATCTGTTAAATTCCCATTGAAATCAACATATGCAAATTGAATTCCTTGTGGATTTTCTTTAGCTTCAGCTTTACGAGCTTCTTTCTTTTTTTGCTTTTCTTCTCTTTTCTTTAAGCGCTTTTTTTCTTTTTCTATTTTGTTAAATGTTACTTGCGATTTTGCCATAGTTTAAAATATCGTATCTGTTTTAATGTTAATAAATTTAGAACAAAGGTACGTCTTATTTTTAAAAGATATTATAATTATATGGGTTTAAAATAAATACAAGTTTTAATCTTCAGGTGGATATCCATGAATTTGCTCAAAAACTTCATCGAAATTTGAACGTAAATAAGCATTTAATTTTTTCTTATAATCCCCTTTCAACCATTCAACAAAATTAAAGGTACTTTTACTAATACATTTTGTATAACGTTGAATTCTAAAATCAATATCATCACCTAACATTTTAGCTAATCCAAGAGCATCATATACATCTTCACTGTTTTCTATGCAAATTTTAGCATGTTGCTCAATAGAACGTTCTAAAACAACTTTTGAAGACTCACCACTTCTCACCGAATCAATATAAGTCTTTTGAATATCGAAATATACAACTTTCGACTTAGAAAATTTAGCACGTAACTCATCTGGCATTTCATATCTAAAACTACTCTCTAACTCATCATCAGTTAAAATAGAATCTAAATAATAGTTAGGAGATCTAAATATACGTTGCCAATCTAAATCTTCTCCCCAAGGTCCAAATCGATGAAAATTGTTTCCTAAATCAATTACAGAAAATGTTTTCTTATCTTTTAAAATACGAGAACCACGGCCAATCATTTGGTAATAAAGAGTTAATGACTTTGTCGCTCTGTTTAAAATAATGCTATCTACAGTAGGCTCATCAAAACCTGTAGTTAAAATACTTACTGAGGTCAAAACAGCATCAGGAGTCTCCTTAAACCATTTTAATATTTGCGCACGTTCTTTTTTAGAATTAGTATTATCTAAGTGTGCAACAGGATAACCTGCTCTTCTAAAGGTATCGTAAACATGTAATGATGTATTTATACCATTATTAAAAATCAAAGTCTTCTTACCTTTACAACGCTCTTCGTAAGCTTGCAACAACTTAGTAAGCATATCATTGTCTGTATATAAATCTTCAGAGGACTTTACTGTATAATCACCGTTAGCACCAACAACTAAAGATGTTAATCCAACATTATAAGTAAACATTTCGGCACGTGCTAAAAAACCATTTTCTATAAGCGATTCAATACTTTCTCCAACAATCAACTCATCATAATTATCAGTCATTGGTAATTCAATACTTGAGCTCAAAGGAGTTGCTGTAACACCTAAAATGAATGCTTGATTAAAAAACTTGAATAGTTTTGTAAACGAATTATAGTGAGCTTCATCAATAATAACTAAACCTATATCAGAAATATCTAATTTATCATCATTTAATCTATTATTTAAAGTCTCAACCATAGCAACAAAACAACTGTAGTCTGCTTGATCACTTAAATCAGCCTTACTATCAACAACTTTATTTCCAACACCAAACTCCGTAAGTACATTTGAGGTTTGTCTGCATAGCTCGATACGGTGTGTCATTACTAACACCTTCTTTTTATGAAGCTTTAAATATTGTCTTACGATTTCAGAAAAAATTACAGTTTTACCACCTCCTGTAGGAAGTTGATATAACAAATGATAATCTTTGGGAGATTCTTCAAAGCTTTTGAAAACTTTATCTATGGCACCTTTTTGGTAACTATATAAATCTTTACCAGCTTTTCTTTCTTCTAATTCTGTTGTGGAAATGGACATATATGAAAATTTGTAACGTGCAAAAATAACATCTTTAAAGGGTATTTCACGAATCTTTATTATGAAAATTTATATATATTTAAACTAAATCGTTTTTAAGAAGTCTAATAATCTGTAAACCAAACTATAAAAACAATTCTATGAGTTTTTCATTCTACCGTTTTGTGTATTTATTTTTGTTCTCACTTCTTATAATATCTTGTAGTAACAATGATGATGAATTAAATCAAGAAGAAATCTCCTCTCTTATGGGACTAAATAGTAAACCAAATATCCTGCTTGTCATTGCAGATGATATGGGTTTAGATGCATGCCCTAGCTATAATATAGGTACAATAAAACCAAATATGCCTCACCTTCAAAATTTAATTAATAATGGATTACAATTTAACAATGTCTGGTCAAACCCCACTTGCACACCTACTCGAGCAGGTATAATAACAGGTAAATATGGTTTTAGAACTGGTGTAACTAAAGTGGATGATGAATTATCTACTTCGGAAATATCATTACAAAAGTTCTTAGATTTAAATACTAGCTCTTTATATACTCATGCCGTTATTGGAAAGTGGCATTTATCTAAAGATAATAGTCATCCCAATAATATGGGTATTGATTATTATGCAGGAACTTTAGGAGGTGGTGTACGTTCCTATACTAATTGGACATTAAATATTAATGGCAATACTAGTTCATCTTCAGAATATATTACTACAAAACTAACAGATTTAGCTATAAATTGGGTTGATGATCAAACTCAACCATGGTTTTTATGGGTAGCTTATAATGCACCCCACACTCCATTTCATTTACCTCCAAATAATTTACACTCTCAAGGTACCTTGGCATCAGATCAAGCTAGTATAGACGCTAATCCTTTACCATATTATATGGCCGCTCTAGAAGCTATGGACACAGAAATGGGCAGATTAATTAATTCATTATCTCAAGAAGAAAAAGACAATACGGTTATCATTTTTGTTGGAGATAATGGTACACCAAACCAAGTTGTTCAAGAATATAACATGCGTAGAGCAAAAGGGAGTATATACCAAGGAGGTGTAAACGTTCCTATGATTGTTTCTGGTAAAGACGTTTCTAGAGTAAATGAAATCGAAAATGCTTTAATAAATACAACAGATTTATATGCTACTATTGCAGATATAGCAGGTACAGGCACAACAGAAATAAACGATAGTAAAAGTTTTAAAAGCTTATTTACTGATGCCAATGGTAATAAAAGGAATTATATATATACTGAAAACGAAGATTATACCATAAGAAATAATACACATAAATATATTTATTTTGAAAATGGTTCTGAAGCCCTATACAATTTGAGTGAATCCCCTTTAGAAACCCTCAACTTGCTAAATGCAAATCAACTACCATTAAGTACCGCAAATAGTACTATAAAAGATGAATTGATTTCTGAAGTTCAAAAAATAAGAAATTAATCAGAAAATTCTTTAGTGATATTGTAACAAAAAACTTTTTTTTACTTCTAATCTATTGTTAAATTTTGGTATAGTACCAAAATCATATTCTTTAGTATAACTTTATTATAAGTTGTATTAAAGAATATGAAGTAAAATGAACTTTTTAATCCATATCATGAAAATGAAGACTACAATTTTAAAATTAAGCTCTGCTTTATTCTTATTTTTGAGCATGGCAAAACAATTACATGCTCAAGACATAGTTGGTACTTGGGAAGGCAAACTATACATACAAGGCACAGAGACGCCTTTACTATTTAGTATTAAAAGTGAAGATAACACATACACATCCACTATGGATAGTCCCTCACAAGGAGCTACAGGTATCCCCATGGATGAAACAACTTTTATAGATAATACTATTACAATTAAATTTAATCAAGGAGGAATAAAATATACTGGTAAATTAAAAGAAAATATAATTACTGGTACCTTCTATCAAGGCGGCATGAAATTACCATTATCATTATCGAAAACTGTAAAAACACTTCCTGGTAATATAGCATTACCTACTTCTAATGAAGAATTAGCTAAACTTTCCAACTGGAAAATAAGCAATTATAAATATAACGTTGACGATTACTTTGCAAAACCAAAAGCAAGCTCTTTTAGTTTTTCTGCAAACGGAACCTACTTATCTTATAGAGAAAAAGATGAGAATGCTAAAAATCATGTATATGTAAAAAATCTTGAAACAAATGAGGTTAAAAGGGTTATAGAAGAAAAAGAAGAGCTAATAAGAGGCTTTGGTTGGGCAAACGACAATAGATTGATATATATTATGGATAAAGGAGGTAATGAAAATTACCATTTATTTGCAGTAAATATTGATGGTACAAATCAAAAGGAATTAACACCATTTAATGGAGTTAAAGTAAATATTATAGAAATATTAAAAGAGGATAAAAACCATATGATTATTTCTATGAATAAAAATAATCGTCAAATTTTTGAACCTTATAAAATTAATATAGATACAGGAAATCTAGAGCAATTATACAAAAATGAAGATCTAGCTAATCCCATTAATTCTTATGTATTTGATAAAGATGGGAAATTACGTGGATTTACCAAAATGCGAGATGGTGTAAATATTGATTTATATTACACTATAGATGATAAAAATTATAACTTAAAGAAAAAATTAAGCTGGAAAGATAATTTTAATATTGCTGCCTTTAATTATACATCTAAAAACCCTCATGAAGCCTATGTTGTATCGAATCTTGATAGTGATAAAAATCAAATCTATTTATACGATCTTAAAAAAGACAAAATAGTCGAAAAGCTGTTTTCTAACAAGAATTATGATGTTTCAGGAGTGTCTTTATCTCGAAAAAGAAACTACGAATTAGATTATTTTTCATTTCAAGGAGAAAAAAAAGAAATTGTTCCTGTAAGCAAGTATTATAAAAAACTTCACAAAAAAATTACAAGTAAATTTCCTGATTATAATTATTCTATAGCTGATGTTACTGATGATGAAAGTAAATATTTAATATTTCTTCAAAGTGATAAATTATATGGTATTTATTATTCTTATGACTCTGCTAAAGAAAAATTTGAGCTACTCTACAATTTAATGCCAAACCTTCTAGAAAGTGATATGGCAGAAATGCGTCCAATAACTTTTAAAAGTAGAGATGGTAAAACCATCCATGGTTATATTACTTTGCCAAAAGCTGCTTTAAATGGAAATAGAGTTCCTGTAATTATAAACCCTCATGGAGGACCACAAGGCATTAGAGACTCTTGGGGTTTCAACCCAGAAGCACAACTTTTTGCTAGTCGTGGTTATGCTACTCTGCAAATAAACTTTAGAATTTCTGGAGGTTATGGTAAAGCATTTTTAGAATCTGGATTTAAACAAATTGGAAGAAAAGCTATGGATGATGTAGAAGATGGTTTACAATATGTAATAGATAAAGGTTGGGTAGATAAAAATAAAACAGCTATTTATGGGGGTAGTCATGGTGGATATGCTGTTTTACGTGGTTTAACTAAAACTCCAGATTTATACGCTTGTGGTGTTGATTATGTTGGTGTATCTAACCTATTCTCTTTTATGAAAACCATTCCGCCATATTGGAAACCTTATTTAAAAATAATTAAAGAAATTTGGTATGATGAAGATGTTCCTGAAGAAAAAGTAATCATGGAAGAAGTTTCTCCTGTCTATCAAATAGATAAAATAAAAAAACCACTATTTGTAGTTCAAGGAGCAAACGATCCTAGAGTAAATATTGATGAATCCGATCAAATTGTTGAAGCTTTAAGAGCCAAAGGTTACGATGTACCCTATATGGTAAAATATGATGAAGGTCATGGGTTTACAAAAGAAAAAAATAGAATAGAACTTTATAAAGCTATGATGGGTTTTTATGCAAAACATTTAAATTAAGAAATTAAGCAGCCTTTTAAAAATTAAAATGCTACTAACCTTAAAAAAAGCCTTTTAAACTTTATCAAAAGGCTTTTTTTTATTTATAGTATAATTTTGAAAACTAATTTTATACTTTTACCCTTTCCATAATTATTTATAATATGCAAATTAACGATAAATCCAATACCAAAACATATCAAGCATCAAATGAAAGATACGATGCAATGACTTATAATAGATCTGGAAAAAGTGGTATACTACTGCCTGCTATTTCTTTAGGATTATGGCATAATTTTGGATTTGTAGATAATATTCAAAATGGTAGAGAAATTTTAAAAACAGCGTTCGATCTAGGGATTACTCATTTTGATTTAGCTAATAATTATGGTCCTCCTTATGGTTCTGCCGAAGAAAATTTTGGAACTATTTTCAAAAAAGACTTTAAGCAATATAGAGATGAATTATTTATAGCTACAAAAGCAGGGTACGATATGTGGCCTGGACCTTATGGTAATTATGGATCTAGAAAATATTTGATATCAAGTTTAGATCAAAGCTTAAAACGTTTGGGATTAGATTATGTTGATATTTTTTATCACCATAGACCAGACCCAGATACACCTTTAGAAGAAACTATGGGCGCTTTAGCAGATATTGTTCGTCAAGGAAAAGCATTATATATAGGGATTTCTAATTACAAGTCAAAAGAAACCCAAAAAGCAGCAGAAATACTTAAAAGCTTAAATGTGCCTTTTGTATTGCACCAAGCAAGATACTCAATGTTAGATCGTTGGATCGAAGAAGAACTTTTGAGTACCTTAGAACAAAATGGTGTAGGCTGTATTGCATTTTCTCCCCTTGCTCAAGGTATGCTTACAGATAAATACTTAAAAGGTATTCCTAAAAACTCTAGAGCTGCTAAAGATCTAACATATTTAAATACAGAAACAGTTTCTAATAATATTGAAAAAGTCCAACATCTAAATATACTAGCGCAAGAACGTGGACAAAAACTCTCCCAAATGGCTATTGCTTGGATTTTAAGACAACCTCAAGTAGCTTCTGTATTAATTGGGGCAAGTTCCTCTAATCAATTAAAAGAAAATATTAAGGCATTAGATAATTTAAAGTTTAACAATGAAGAACTAAAATTAATTGATGAAATCGTTTCTTAGTTTTATTGCTTTATAAATTTTCTAGTTTTATAATAGTATTAAAAATAATGAATATACTATACTATTGTAGTATTTATAGCAACTTTAGATGTATAGTATTATTAGTAAATAATGCATTATTGAATTTTAGATAATCAATGTAGTTATTCAATTTATAATCTAAACATTTATATTTAAGAAGTTATCAATATTAATTATTTAATAAAGCCAATAAAATTTATTCCTTAACAATAATAACAGTAGCTTTTACACCCGTAGCAAGATTCCAACGGTTTGAAGAAACAATATTTCCTTTGTCATCCGTAACCTGAAATTCTGCTGTATTAGGACCCGATTCTCCTTGGTTTAATGCCAAAAAATCAATTTTATTAAACCCTTTTTGTAAATCAATTTTCAACCCTTTGTAACCACCAGATAAAAACACACTTGATTTAATAACATCATCATTTACAAGAACCCTAATCATATCACCATCAACGTAACCATGATCTCTATAAACAACATTAACAAATTTTCCATTACTTTTAAAATCACCAAAATATTGGTCAGTTGTACTACCATTTTTTAAAGCTAATTCTTTTTCACTAAGCTTTAAATTGTCTAGGTTTTTGTTAATCTGTTTTTCATAAAGCTCCCCAGGATTCCCAAATTCCTCTTCAGGAAACATTGAAAATTCTTTTTTGGGTAAGTTAAGACTTGTAGACCTTTTGGGGATTTTAATATTCTTTAAAGAGCTATTGTTAATAGGCTTAGAAGGAAACAATGATTTAGATTCTGAAAAATCATTATTACTTTTAACAGCTGGAATAGAAATTGATTTTTTTCTATTATCAACTTGCCCTAGTACTGTTAGAGAAAAGGCTATTATTACAAAAAACGAAATATAAAGTTTCATGAATCTTAATATACTTTTTAATTGGACTTAAGACCTAGATACATCAAAGATATTTTTTTATCTTATAATATAGGCTTATATTAATAAATATTTAGCTGAATTAATACAACAACCGTTCCTAAAATAACTAATTACGGAAAAATATGGGAATTTATCCCTATTTTAAGCTGTTTAATTGTTGAAAAATAGAACTGAAAAAATTCTTATATAGTATCGTCTACCTATTATCTGGAAAAGCATCAAACGATATATCCATTAATCTAAGCATCTTAATAGTTATGGTATTGTTTTTGTAAAACTCAATTACATTAACATTTAAATACTATAATTATGAGACATTCAAAACTAATGCCTGAAGTAAATGCAGGCTCAATGGCAGACATTGCCTTTTTATTACTCATTTTCTTTTTAGTCACCGCTACTATTTCTTCTGATGCTGGAATTAACAGAATGCTCCCCAAAGAATGTCCTCCTAGAATGGATTGTAACAGTACAATTCATGAACGTAATATTTTACGAATAAAAATTAATAACTATGATGAAATCATGATTGAAAATGAGATTGTAAAACTTAATGATTTAAAAACAATCTCTAAAAATTTTATAGATAACAACGGAGATAAAAGCTGCAGTTATTGTAATGGTCTAAATACTTTAAACGCTTCTGATAATCCAAAAGAAGCAGTCGTATCGTTATCAAATGATAAACAGACAACATACAAAAAGTATATTGCTGTACAAAACGAATTAACCAAAGCCTATTATGAATTACGACACGCTTATGCTATGAATGTTTTTGGAAAGCCTTCAGATAAATTATCTAAAGAAGAATTAAAACAAGTTAGGGATGCTTATCCGTTTATATTATCGGAAGCTGAAACAAAATAAAACAAGCTACATTTTAATGTATTATAAACGGCAATATAGTACACGTACGTAAAGATACCTTTTTAAAACCCTAAGCTAATCCCTTAGCTTAGGGTTTTATTCTTTAATAATCTAATAAATCTTTTAAAGTCTTTTCAAACCGTTTCTTTGGAAGATATTGCTTCTCCAATTGACTAGCAAAAGGAATAGGCGTTTCTAAACTAGCAACACGTTTTACAGGAGCATCTAAATACTCAAAACAATGCTCCATAATAAGCGCAGAAATATCACTTGCAATCCCTCCAAATAAAGAATCTTCTTGTAAAACAATAGCCTTTCCTGTCTTTTTTACAGAAGCATAAACAGTTTCAACATCCAATGGTTGTAAAGTTCTTAAATCGATTAAATCTGCCGAAATACCTACATTTTTATCTAAAGTTTCTAATGCCCAATGTACAGCTGCGCCATAGCTTATTATTGTAATATCACTACCTTCTTTTATTAATACTGCTTTACCTAAAGGTAATGTAAAATATTCTGTTGGAACATCTTGACGAATACTTCTATATAGTCCTTTATGTTCAAAAAACAATACTGGATTAGGATCGTTAATAGCAGTTGCTAATAAACCTTTTGCATCATATGGAAAAGCTGGGTATACAACTTTTAACCCTGGTGTTTTTGTAAACCAGGCTTCATTAGTTTGTGAATGAAATGGTCCAGCAGTTACACCACCACCACAAGGCATTCTTATAACAATATCTGCATTTTGACTCCATCTATAATAAGATTTTGCTAAATAGTTAACAACAGGATTAAAACCAGAAGATACGAAATCTGCAAATTGCATTTCAACTATACTTTTTATCCCTGCTATAGATAATCCCATAGCTGTTTCAATAATAGCAGATTCACATATAGGTGTATTACGTACCCGATCTTTTCCAAATTGATCAACAAACCCTTCTGTTATTTTAAAAGCACCTCCATACTCAGCAATGTCTTGCCCCATTATAATCAAATCTTTATGTTTAATCATACTTTGTTTTAAACTCTCTGATACAGCATCAATGAAACGAATTTCTTTTGTTTTCGAATTATTATTTAAACCCTGATAATTAAATAGTTCATAAACATCATTTAATTCATTAGTTTCATTAGAAATAATATCCGACTCATTAAAAGCAATCTCTAAATGTTCATTAATTTCATCAGCAATACTTTCTTTTATAGATGTAATATTTGAATCATTTAAAACACCTTCCGCCTTAAGAAAAACTTCAAAATTTAAAACAGGGTCTTTATCCTCCCAAGTAGTCAAGAGTTCTTTAGGTACATATTTTGTACCACTCGCCTCCTCGTGTCCACGCATTCTAAACGTTTTAAACTCTAATAAAACCGGTCTGGGATTTTCACGAACGCTATCTGCTATTTTACTAACCTTGGTGTAAACTTCAATAATATTATTCCCATCTATAATATGCGATTCCATTCCATAACCCAAACCTCTATCTGCTATATCTTTACAGTTGTATTGTTCACTTGTAGGCGTAGATAACCCATAACCATTATTTTCAACACAAAACAGAACAGGCAATTTCCATACAGAAGCCACATTTAAAGCTTCGTGAAAATCACCTTCACTAGTACCACCTTCTCCTGTAAATACAGCTGTTACTTGCTTCTTGTTTTTTAATTTATAAGCTAAAGCAATCCCGTCTGCTACACCCAATTGTGGTCCTAAATGTGAAATCATACCTACAATTTTATATTGTTGCGTTCCAAAATGAAAAGACCTATCCCTACCTTTTGTAAAGCCAAAAGCCTTACCTTGCCATTGCGAAAACAACCTATATAAAGGAATGTTTCTACTAGTAAACACGCCTAAATTTCTGTGCATAGGTAATATATACTCATCGTCATGTAACGACATAGTAACTCCAACAGAAATAGCTTCTTGCCCTATACCTGAAAACCATTTACTTATTTTACCTTGACGTAATAGAATAAGCATTTTCTCCTCTATAAATCTTGGTTTTAAGATATTTTTGTATAGTGTCACTAATTTATCACTATCAATATTTTCAATATTGTATGCTATGCTAATTAAATCTTTTATGGTTTTCATAAAAATATTCATATTTCGTTATCAAATATACTATAAAAAGTATTTATTAATTAATATTTTATGCATAACTCAATATATATAACTTTACAATGTTTTTGTACATTTGTGAAGCGTATATTTTAAAAATTAATATAATGAATACCATACCTAGTGTCAACTTAAGTGATTTTATTTCTAACAATTCTGTTAGAAAACAAAATTTTGTTGACGCCATTGGAAAAGCTTACGAAGAAATTGGTTTTGTAGCACTAAAAGGTCATTTTTTGGATAACACTTTAGTTGAAAATTTATATAAAGAAATTAAAAGTTTTTTTAGTTTACCAACAGAAATAAAGCAGAAATATGAAATCCCTAATATTGGTGGACAACGTGGATATGTTTCTTTTGGGAAAGAAAGTGCTAAAGGAAAGAAAGAAGGTGATTTAAAAGAGTTTTGGCATTTTGGGCAATATGTTCAAAATAATAAGCAACTGGAAAATGAATATCCCAAAAATGTTAACGTTGAAGAGCTTCCTGAATTCAATAAAATAGGAAAAGAAGCTTATCTAATGCTTGAAAAGACAGCTAAATATGTATTAAGAGCATTAGCATTATATTTAGGATTAGAAGAAACTTATTTCGATTCATATATCTATAACGGGAATTCTATTTTAAGACCTATACATTATCCTCCAATTAAAGAAGAGCCAAAAGAAGCAGTTCGTGCTGCAGCACATGGTGATATCAATCTAATTACTCTATTAATGGGAGCCCAAGGTAAAGGCTTACAGGTTCAAAATAATAAAGGAGAATGGATTGATGCTATTGCGCAACCAGATGAATTAATGATTAATGTTGGAGACATGTTATCAAGACATACAAATAATAAATTAAAATCTACTATACACCGCGTTGTTAATCCTCCAAAAGAACTTTGGGGAACATCACGTTATTCTATACCATTTTTTATGCACCCCGTAAGTGATATGAAATTAAATGTTTTAGAAGGTTGTATAGATGATAACACCCCAAAAGCATTTAAGGATACAACTGCTGGAGAGTTTTTAACAGAACGCTTAATCGAATTAGGGCTTATAAAAAAATAAAAGCATGGTTAGTCACAATAAAACAGTTAGAAAATTAATGTTCACTTAGACTAAGTGCTAAAAAATTAAAAATGGATTTACAAGATCAATTAAAAAACTTATTTCCAGATCATATTGAAGAAGAAAAAACTTCTAAAGAAGATGAATCATCTAATGTATGGATGCAGGACGACCCTATAATTTGCAAATACGAAAAACGTAAAGGTAAACCAATTACTATTATTGAAGGCTATACAGGAGCTAATTCAGATTTTAAAATTTTAGCAAAAGAAATAAAAACAACATTAAGTGTTGGTGGTAGTTTTAAAGATGATAAAATTATCATTCAAGGTGATTATAGAGATAAGATCATGCAGATGCTTAAAAACAAAGGTTTTACTGTAAAACGTGTTGGAGGATAAATTATGCAAGAATCATTAAACTTATTATAAATGCCTATTAAGGAATCTGAGCTTATTTTAAACCCTGATGGTAGCATTTATCATTTAAATTTAAAACCTGAACATGTCGCAAGTACCGTTATTTTTGTAGGTGACCAAGATAGAGTTAGTAAAGTCACTAAACATTTCGATAGCATTGAATTTGAAACTCAAAAACGAGAATTCAAAACGCAAACTGGAATTTATAAAGGTAAACGTATAACAGTTATTTCAACAGGTATTGGTGCAGATAATATAGATATTGTTCTAAACGAATTAGATGCACTTTTTAATATTGATTTATTCACTAAACAACCTAAAGAAAAACTCACAAGTATTGATATAATAAGAATAGGGACTTCTGGATCATTACAAAAAAACATTCCAGTAAACTCTTTTCTATTAAGCACTTACAGTTTAGATCTTAATGGAATGCTTCAGGCTTATAACACAGATTTGATTAATACTTCCAATTTAGAAAAAGCTTTTATAGAGCAAACCAATTGGCACCCAAATAAAGCCAACCCTATTATTATAAAAAGTAGTAAATTCTTAGAAAGAAAATTTAAAGACAAAACAATTTATAAAGGATTAACAGCTACAGCTGGAGGTTTTTATGGTCCACAAGGACGCATTTTGAGATTACCTATTCAAGACCCTTATTTAAATTCTAAAATGGATGCTTTTAACTTTAACGGAATACGTATTACAAATCTAGAAATGGAAACGTCCGCCATTTATGGATTAGCAAAATTATTAGGACATCGAGCAATATCGCTAAATGCTATAATTGCTAATAGAGCGTCTGGAACTTTTAGTTGTAACCCATCTAAAGTTATAGAAGATCTTATTATATATACACTAAACAAAATTGTAGAATAAACTGTTTGATTAATGAAGCAAGTAAATATTGGTGGTGTGCCAGAACATTTTAATTTAGCCTGGTACTTAACACTAAAAAATGGAGAGTACAAAGAAAAAGATCTTAATTTAAGATGGCACGATTATCCAGGAGGTACAGGTGCCATGTGTAAAGCTTTGCGTAATAAAGAAATTGATATAGCTGTTATACTTACAGAAGGAATAATAAAAGATATTATCGATGGCAACCCTAGCAAAATAGTACAAACCTTTGTTCAAACTCCTTTAGTTTGGGGAGTTCATGTCGCTCACGACTCTCCTTATAAAACTATCAATGACTTAAAAGGAACAAAGGCTGCTATAAGTAGATATGGCTCTGGATCTCATCTTATGGCATACATAAATGCCGAAAATAACAATTGGGATTTAGAAAAAGATCTTGATTTTAAAGTTATTAAAGATTTAGAAGGCGCTGTTAAGGGACTAATACAGGGAACTGCCGACTATTTTTTATGGGAAAAATTCACAACCAAACCTTTGGTCGATGAAAGAACATTTAGGCGTATTGACGATTGCCCTTCACCTTGGCCTTGTTTTGTAATTGCAGTAAGAGAAGATTTTATTGAATCTAATCGTGAAGACTTAGAGGCTATACTAAAAATAATCAATAATACCACTAAAGATTTTAAAGACATCCCTAGTATTGATAAATCTATAGCTAATAGATACGAACAACAACTTGAAGATGTTCAAGAATGGTTAGGTATTACCGAATGGTCTCAAGATTTAATTGATAAAGAAACGATTATGAAAACCCAAAAAGAATTATTTGCTTTAAATATTATACCCGAAATTGCCGATTATGAGACTTTAACTTATAAACTATAATATTTCAACAACATAACTAAATCTATATAAACCCATAGGCTTATAATTTTTTTGACTAAAATAATAGAAATGAAAAAAATACTTTTTTTAACCTTAGGATTATCCTTAGTAGCTTGTAAAGATGAAGCTAAACCTAATTATGCAATTATTTCAGGAGTTTTAACAAATAAAACTACAGATGCCATCTCAATAAATAGCTCAGATAGAACCTTTAAAAAAAACTTAAAAATATCTAATGAAGGGGCATTTATAGATACACTTTCAATAGATATAAAAGATTATATATTATACGATGGTAAAAACCCTGTTTTTCTTCACCTAGAAGCAGGTTATAATCTCTCTATAAATTATGATATTAAAGATTTTGAAAACTCATTAACTATAACAGGTAATGGATCTGAAATTAATAATTACTTTATAGAAAAGCGTAAATTAGAAAAAGAAGCGTTAACAAACTACCAAAGTCTATACATACTTAACGAGGTTGATTTTAAAGCAAAATTTGCAGACATCAAAAAAGCTCAAGTAAAACTATTAAATAGCTTTAAAGGCATTGCAAGTGACCTAAAAGGTAAGGAAGAAAGAAATATTAATTACTTCTACCTAAATAGACTGTTTGAATATGAAAATGCGTATAAACACTATACTAAAAAAACAGACTTTAAAGTATCTGAAGGTTTCTTAGAAGAACTAAAAGAGTTAGATTATTCTAATGTAGAAGATTACCAATTTTCTAATAATTATAAAAGACTCGTAAGTAGTCATTATAGTATTCAAGCTAAAGAATTGGCCGAAAAAGAAGGGCTTTTAAATGATATAGCTTATTTAAAAACTGTGAGTAAAGTTTCAAATAAAAACATAAAAAACAGTTTGTTATTTGATTTTGCTAATAACACAATGAATTATTCTAAAGATATTGAAACTTTTTATAAAACATTTATTTCTAATTCTACAGATGAAAAAAACAATATCACAATAACTAAAATATACGATAAGTTAACAGCTTTGTCTAAAGGAAAGCCTTCTCCTAAATTCATTAACTACGAAAATCATAAAGGAGGCCTAACGTCTTTAGAAGATTTAAAAGGAAAATATATTTACATTGATGTTTGGGCTACTTGGTGTGGACCATGCAAACAGCAAATTCCGTTTTTAAAAGAAGTTGAACAAAAATATCATAATAAAAATATTGAATTTGTTAGTGTTTCCATTGATAAAAAGGAAAACTACAACAAATGGAAAACTATGGTTGATGATGAAAAATTAGGAGGTATGCAATTACTTGCTGATAACGATTGGAACTCATCATTTATTAAGGACTACCAAATTAAAGGCATTCCTCGTTTTATTTTAATTGATACTGAAGGTAATATTGTTGAAGCAAACGCACCTAGACCTTCAGACCCTAAACTTATTGAATTGTTTACATCCCTTAATATCTAAAATGCTTTATATATTAAAATTAAAAAAGCCGCATATTGCGGCTTTTTTAATTATTTATTCTCTTTAGGATCACTATCAACTTCCTCTACTTGCGGTTGTTCTGGTTGCTTAAATAGATCTAAATAAGCTGCACCCAAATAATCAATAATATGGCTTGCTATTAAACTTTGATAACCATAATTTTCAACAGCAATATCTGCAGATTTACCATGTAAATAAACACCAAATATTGTAGCAACTAAAGGATTATAACCTTGAGAAATTAAACCTGTAATAATACCTGTTAAAACATCTCCGCTACCTGCTGTAGATAACCCTGGATTCCCTGTTGTATTCACATAAAGTTTATTATCAAATACTATTATTGTATTTGCTCCTTTTATAACTATAATGATATCATGTTTTTTAGCAAAGGCTTTTGTTTTTTCTAATTTATCAAAATCATCTTTCCAATTACCAATTAAACGTTCTAATTCTTTAGGATGCGGAGTCAAAATAGTCTGAGATGGAAGTAATTCTAATAAAACTTTGTTCTTAGATAAGATATTAATACCATCGGCATCAATAACCATAGGAACTTTATTATCCTTTAAGAACTCTTCAAAAGCATCAATTGTTTTCTTATCTACTCCTGCTCCCATACCTAATCCAATAACCGTAGGAGTTATATCCAATTTAATTTGGGTGATTTTTTCTTCATCTATATCTGTAATCACCATAGCTTCAGGAAATGATGTTTGTAATGGTATGTAACCGCATTTAGGGACATAAGCAGATACTAAACCAGCTCCTACAGATAATGTAGCTCTACTAGCTAAAGTTACAGCTCCAATTTTCCCATAACTACCTCCTATAATTAAACTATGTCCAAGTTGTCCTTTATGGGAAAACTTGTCTCGAGGTATATAATTAGGTAATACTTCATGCTTTCCTATCAACTCTACATCTGTAACCGCAGTAAATAAGAACTCTTGATCAAGACCTATGTCAAGTACTTCCCATTGTACAGTGTATTTAGCTGTTTCAGGTAAAAAGAACACCAATTTAGGAGAAGCGAAACTTAATGTAAATCCTGCCCAAACTACAGCATCTTCATCTTTAATAGGTTTGTCTGGATATAAACCAGATGGAATATCAATAGATAATGTAAATGCTTTTGTTGCTTTAAAATGCATAAATAAAGCTTTAACCCATTCATCAATTGGTCTATTTAAACCAATACCAAAAACAGCATCAACAATAATATCCTCAGATTGTATTTCTGGAAAATCTTCGGTGCAACTTAAAAGCGTAGGCCAATTTTTAGTAACATTTTTTATTTTATCATAATTAATCAAAAAATCTTTAGAACGTTTGTCACTACAATTAATCACATAAGTATTTACATTATAACCATGAGTTATTAAATGTCTAGCCAACACTAAACCATCTCCTCCATTATTACCAATACCACAAAAAATATGAATAGGTACTTGAGCACCTTGCATACGCATATGCATCCAATTAAAAATTTGTGTTCCAGCTCGCTCCATTAAATCTGTAGATGAGATTTGTTGTCGCTCCGCAGTTATTTTATCCCCTTCATAAATCTGTTCTTTAGAAAATACCTTCATTCTATTTTTTTAATTAATTATTAATTTTTCAATTCAAATTTATATTCATCTATTATCTTTTAAGAAAACAGATCTAATATAAGAATACTATAAAAAAAATCTTTTTGTTTTTTTATTAGGTTAAAAGTAATACTTTTGACTAGTATTATATTAAATATAATGAATCATTTAAGCCAAAATATATATTCTTTAATCCCTTTTTTAACAAAAGGAATAGCTTCTATTTTTGGAACAACTACAAATATTACAACCCTTTGGGGTTACTAACTATATATTCTTCAGACTATCTTTGTAATTTTAATAATTACAATATTTTTCAATATTATTTTAAATTATTAATTCATTAAAAAATGAAGGTTTTAAAATTTGGCGGAACTTCTGTTGGTTCTGCAAAAAACATAAATAAAGTTATTAACATTTTAAACAAGTATGCACAAAAAGATACTATTGCTTGCGTTGTTTCGGCTATTGGTGGCATTACCGATAAATTACTTTTAGCTGGGAAATTAGCTCAAAACAAAGATGTTAATTTTAAAGATACATTTAATACTATTAAAAATATTCATTTTGATATTATCAATGAATTAAATCCAGACAATAATAATTCTATTTTAGAATATGTTGAAACTAAATTAAGTGAGTTAGAAAACTTATTAAATGGTATCTATTTAATAAATGAATTATCACCAAAAACATCGGATAAATTAGTGAGTTTTGGAGAGTTATTATCCTCTTTTATTATTGCTGAAACTATGAAAAATAGAAAACTTTCAGCTGAGCGTAAAAATTCACAAGATATAATAATTACAAATTCAGATTTTACAAAAGCTGAAGTAAATTATAGTATTACTAATACTAATATCGAATCTTATTTTAAAACAGCTAATCACAAAGTAACAATTCTTCCTGGATTTATTTCTAATTCTCAATCTGGAGAACAAACTACACTAGGTCGTGGTGGAAGTGATTTTACAGCTGCTATTATTGCTGCTGCTTTAAAAGTAGAACAACTAGAAATATGGACAGATGTAAGCGGTATGTTTACTACTAATCCTAAATTGGTAAAGCAAGCCTACCCCATTGATAAAATATCTTATCAAGAGGCTATGGAATTATCGCATTTCGGAGCTAAAGTATTATATCCTCCTACAGTTCAACCTGTTTTAGATTTAGATATTCCTATACATATTAAGAATACAATGAAACCTGATGCTGTAGGTACTGTTATTTCAAATGATAAAACAAATTCTACATCTCCAGTTAAAGGTATTAGTAATATTGGCAATATTTCATTATTAACACTTCAAGGAAGTGGTATGATAGGTATTCCAGGGTTTTCTAAACGTTTATTTGAAACGTTATCGCAAGAAAAAATCAATATTATTTTAATTACTCAAGCTTCATCTGAACATTCTATTTGTTTAGGAGTTGAACAAAAAGACGCTGAGATGGCTAAATCTGCTGTTGATACCGCTTTTGAAAATGAAATAGCATTAAATAAAATTGACCCTATTATTATTGAATCAAATCTTTCAATAATTGCATTAGTTGGCGATAACATGAAAAATCATCAAGGTATTAGCGGGAAAATGTTTAGTACTTTAGGAAAAAATAATATTAATATTAGAGCAATTGCTCAAGGAGCTTCAGAAAAAAATATTTCTGCAGTTATAGCCGAAAGTGATGTAAAGAAAGCATTAAACACATTACACGAACAATTTTTTGAATCTAAAACAAAACAACTTAATGTATTTATTACAGGTGTTGGAAATGTTGGAGAACGTCTTGTTGAACAAATAAAGCAACAACGTAAATATTTAAAGGAGAATCTTAAAATTAATTTACGTGTAATAGGATTAGCGAATTCTAGAACTATGGTTTTTAATGAAGATGGTATCGATTTAAAAAACTGGAAAGAACAAGTCGCTAATGGAGAAAAGGCAACTTTAGAAGGCTTTTTTGAAAAAACGAAATCACTTAATTTACGTAATAGCATTTTTGTTGATGTTACTGCAAATAAAGACGTAGCTGGCTTATATGCCAATTATTTGCGCCAAAGCATTGGTGTTGTAGCTTGTAATAAAATTGCTTGTTCTAGTGATTATGAAAATTATAAATTACTAAAACGACTTTCTTTAAAATACAATGCGCCATATTTATTTGAGACTAATGTTGGTGCTGGTTTACCTATTATTGATACATTAAACAATCTAATAGCTTCTGGAGATAAAATAACCTCTATACAGGCTGTTTTATCTGGAAGTTTAAACTTTGTATTTAACAATTTTAATGATTCTACAAAGTTTTACGATGTTGTTAAACAAGCCGCAGCAGAAGGCTACACAGAACCAGATCCAAGAATTGATTTGAGTGGTGTAGATGTTGCTAGAAAAATTTTAATTTTAGCTAGAGAAAGTGGAGTTAAAATGAATTTAGAAGATATTTCTAATGCGTCATTTTTATCAGATTCTGGACTAAAAAGTAATTCTGTAGATGATTTTTATCAAACATTAATTGATGATGAAAATCATTATCAAAATTTATTTGCTTCCGCAAAAACGAATAATTGTCAATTAAAATACGTTGCTCAGTTTAATGAAGGAAAAGCTAACGTTGGTTTACAAGAAATTCCAGAAGGACACCCATTTTACAATCTTGAAGGAAAAGATAATATTGTGATGTTTTATACACAACGTTACCCTGAGCAACCTATGATTATTAAAGGTGCTGGTGCAGGTGCAGATGTAACAGCTTCTGGACTTTTTGCAGATATTATTAGAATTGGTAATGATTAAAAAAAATAAGCATATAGAGGCAATACATTTGTTGCTCTCTATATGTTTTCTCTTTTTATAAAATATGAAGAACGAAATAAAAATATTTTCACCAGCAACCGTAGCTAATGTAGCCTGTGGTTTCGATGTTCTAGGATTCTGTTTGGATAGTGTTGGTGATGACATGGTTATTAGAAAAACAGACAAAAAAGGCATTCATATAACAAAAATTGAAGGCTTTGATTTACCTTATGAAACAGAATTAAATGTTGCAGGTGTATCAGCTCTAGCTATGTACGAAGCTACACAACCAGACTGTGGTTTTGAAATAGAAATATATAAAAACATTAAACCTGGTAGTGGTATAGGCAGTAGTGCAGCTAGTGCAGTTGGTAGTGTTTTTGGAATGAATGAATTATTAGGAAGACCCTATAATAAAACACAACTTACTCAATTTGCTATAAAAGGAGAAGCTTTAGCTAGTAAATGTGAACATGCAGACAACTTAGCTCCTGCCCTTTTTGGAGGTTTTACTTTAGTAAAAAGTATCTCTCCTTTAGAAATTTTAGAAATACCTACGCCTGATAACTTATATGCAACTATAATACATCCGCAAATAGAGATTAAAACATCAGAATCTAGGGCTATTCTTCCGAAGAAAATTATTTTAAGCGATGCAATCACGCAATGGAGTAATTTAGGTAGTTTAATTCATGCTTTACATACTAATAATTATGATTTAATTAGTAAATCATTACATGATGTTATAGTTGAACCTCACAGAAGTAAATTAATTCCGCATTATAACGATGTAAAAACTGTAGCTATAAAAGCTGGAGCATTAGGATGTGGTATTTCTGGTTCTGGTCCTTCCATTTTCTCTCTAAGCAAAGGGGTAGAAACTGCTCAAAATATTAAAAATGCTATTGAAGAAGTATATTCTAAAACTGGCATTGAATTTGATATGCATATTTCTGAAATTAATACAGAAGGTGTAAAAAAAATAAACTAAATAATAATTATAACCAATGTTATTTCGAATGTCATTGAGAAATAAAAAATAAAGCGTTATAATTGCCAATTAAAATAAAATATTTTTTGCTTTTTTGCAGAAATAACAAGAAGATGAATTACTACTCGTTAAATAAACAAGCTCCAAACACATCCTTTAAAGATGCTGTTATAAAAGGATTAGCACCAGATAAAGGATTATATTTCCCTGAAAGTATTACGCCTTTAGGAAAAGATTTTTTTGAGAAGATTGATAATTTATCATATTCAGAAATTGCTTTCCAAGCTATTAAGCAATTTATTTCTCCCGAAATACCCGAAGATATTTTAAAAACTATTGTTAATGAAACGTTATCTTTTGATTTTCCTGTAGTTAAACTAAATAACAATATATCAACATTAGAGTTATTTCACGGCCCAACAATGGCTTTTAAGGACGTTGGTGCGCGCTTCATGGCACGTTGCTTAGGTTATTTTAATAAAGATAATAATGAAGAAGTCACCGTTTTAGTTGCTACTTCTGGAGATACAGGAGGAGCCGTTGCTAATGGTTTTTTAGGTGTAAAAGGTGTTAAAGTTGTTATACTTTATCCTAGTGGGAAAGTAAGTGATATTCAAGAAAAACAATTAACTACTTTAGGGCAAAATATTACTGCTCTAGAAGTTAATGGAACGTTTGATGATTGCCAAACTATGGTTAAAACTGCTTTTTTAGATAAAGAATTGACTAGTAAAATGCAATTAACATCTGCAAACTCTATTAATGTTGCTCGTTGGCTACCTCAACTATTTTATTTTATGTTTGCTTATAAACAATTACATAATACATATAAAGATATTGTCTTTTCAATACCTAGTGGAAATTTTGGCAATATATGTGCAGGTATGATGGCTCAAAAACTAGGTTTACCTGTAAAACACTTTGTTGCATCTAATAATGCCAATAATGTTGTTACTAGATATTTAATTTCAGAATTATACGAACCAAAACCATCTGTACAAACCATTAGTAATGCTATGGATGTTGGTGCTCCAAGTAATTTTATACGTATTCAAGAAATATATAAAAACGAATTTAAAACTTTAAAAGAAAATATGTCCTCTTACAGTTTTTCGGATGAAGAAACTAAAGAAGCCATGTTAGAAATTTATAACGATTGTAACTATGTTGCAGATCCTCATGGAGCGGTTGGCTACTTAGGCTGTAAAGCTCATTTAAAAGAGAACCCAAATGCTCATTGCGTATTTTTAGAAACTGCTCACCCTACTAAATTTTTAGATGTGGTTGAGGAAGTTATAAAAAACAAACAACCGCTCCCAGAACAAATTGAAGCTATTATGGATAAGAAGAAGGTTTCTATAATAGTTAACAACTATGCAGGGTTGAAGAGTTACTTGTTAACCTAAAACTATATATGAATTTATACATCAAAACTATTTTATTATTTGTTACGATTTCATGTTCTGTCTATAGCCAAGAAAAAGTAATAATATGGGGAACTAAAATTTTAGAGCCAGAATCTTTCAAAGCTTCTCTCAATAAATATTCTAAATACGATGCTAACTCTCATCTAAAAATAAAATCTAAATTTACATTTGATAGATATTTTCTACATTCAAAAATTGTAGCTGAATTTAACATGTCTAAATCTCGTGTAAAAGGTAGACCTTCTGAATACCTTATTAAACACGAACAAATACATTTTGATATTACAGAATATCATGCGCGCCTTTTTAGAAAAGAACTATCTACCTATAAATTTGAATCATTTAGTAAAATTCGTAGTACAATGCGTATGTTAAAACGTAAGTATTTTAAATTATCTAAAAAAATGCATGCAGAATACGATGCAGACACTAACCATTCTATAAATGAAGAAATTCAAAAAGAATGGAATACTAAAGCTAAATTTTTACTTGAACAGGTTAGTGATTTTTCAAACCCAAATGTTTCCTTGGATTTAAGTTATTTAAAATAGAACTCCTTTACTTTTTATTTTTAACCGAAAATGAATCAAAATTTGTTCAGATAAAGTTATTTTTAAAAAGAATAGCATCGTTACGCATGAGAAGATAACTGGAAATGTGGTTCAATTTTGGACATTTTTTAGGAAATAGAAAAAGTCAAGATGAGTTTAATATCTCTTTGCTCTTTTTTTATTGAAAAATAATGTTTAGCTATATGAAATATAGAAAATCATAATTAAATAGCTTCTTTTATGTTATTTCAAGGTTCGTAAAATGAATCAATGCCGCTTCAGCTTTTTATATTATTAAAAATTAATTGAGGATTATACCCATAACTTCAAAAAAATAACTGACAACTACAAACCTTGCTTTCTTTCATATAATTTTATACTTAGATGTTTAACTCTCTAAATTATAATTAATTATGAAAAATCAATTACGCAAAACATTATGTTTACTTATTACTCTTCTAGGATTAGAAATACATGCTCAAACCCCGTCCATAACCATAACACTTAATGACGTTAATCACATAGATCTAAATGGTGTATTTTATGAAGGGAACACACCAAAATCGATAACTGTAGTGCATACTGACGCTCCAAATGATGGAGATATATACCTTTCTGTTTTTAATGATTCTTCTTTAGATAAAAAAAACCCTGCTAGAAGAAAAAATATAACACTTAAAAAAGATGATGCTATAGAAAGTCCTGGAAGTGTTGGTGGCGCTGTAACTCGTACTTGGCAAGTTGCTTCTTTACCTGGTGATGGAGGGACTAACGCATCACCTAATCCATTAGTTTCTGGAGATATTGGTCAATCATATGATTTATTAGTAAGAAGGTTTGGACCAAATCTAGAATCAAACATCGCAGAAATAATTATTACTGATACTCCTTTAGAAATCAATGATTTTAATAAAAATACTATTATTTCAATTTTCCCTAATCCCTCGTCAGGTATCATTACTATTAATAGTTCTATAACAACAGATACATATAAAATAGTTAATATATTAGGTAATATTGTAAAAGAAGTGAAAGCTGAAGGTAAATTAAATATTTCAGATTTAACAAATGGTATTTACTTTTTAGTTACTGATAAAGGAATGGCAAAATTCGTAAAAAAATAACTACTCTATAATCTTAAAGCATAATCAAAAAGGCTCCTTTTTGATTATGCTTTAAATAATTTTTTATTTATAAATTACTCGTAATATATCTTCACCAATCTTTAACTTTTCATAAAAACTCATTTATATTTTTTTTCAATACATTTACATCGTAAATTATTTTAACTAAACATAAATGAAAAACACTGCCTTAACCCAAACTCATGAATCTCTGGGTGCTAAAATGGTACCGTTCGCTGGCTATAATATGCCTGTTCAGTATGAAGGTATTAATATAGAACATGAAACTGTTAGAAATGCTGTTGGTGTATTTGATGTCTCTCATATGGGGGAATTTTTAATTGAAGGAGAATATGCTCTAGAACTCATACAGAAAGTATCAAGTAATGATGCTTCAAAACTTACCATTGGAAAAGCACAATATAGCTGTTTACCTAATGATGATGGAGGTATTGTTGATGATTTGATTATATACAAAATAAAAGAAGAAACGTATTTATTAGTAGTAAACGCTAGTAATATTGAAAAAGATTGGAATTGGATTCAATCTAAAAACAATATTGGGGCTAATATGCGAGACTTAAGCGAAGACTATTCTTTACTAGCTATTCAAGGTCCTAAGTCTATTGAAGCTATGCAAAGCTTAACAAGCCATGATTTATCTGCTATCAAGTTTTATAATTTTATAGTAGGAGATTTTGCAGGTATTGAACATGTAATTATTTCAGCAACTGGCTACACAGGTAGCGGTGGATTTGAAATATATTGTAAAAATAACGAGGTTAAACAAATCTGGGATAAAGTTTTAGATGCGGGAGCTAGTTTTGGAATTAAACCTGTAGGCTTAGCCGCTAGAGATACATTACGTTTAGAAATGGGCTATTGTCTATATGGAAACGATATTGATGATACCACATCCCCTATTGAAGCTGGGTTAGGTTGGGTTACAAAATTTAATAAAGATTTTACAAATTATAAAGCACTTAAAGCAGAAAAAGAACATGGTACTAACCGTAAATTAATTGCTTTTGAATTGGATGAGAGAGGTATTCCACGCCAAGGCTATGATATTGTAGACAGTTCTGGAAAAAAGATTGGTATAGTAACCTCAGGAACAATGTCCCCTTCATTAGGTAAAGGTATTGGTTTAGGTTATGTCCCTACAGTATTCTCTGATGTAAATAGTAAAATCCAAATTCAAATTCGTAAAAAAGCAGTTCCAGCGACAATTGTTAAGCTCCCTTTTTATAAAGGATAAAATATATTTTGTCAAAATGAAGGAGAAGACGAAAGAAAGTAAGCATAAAATTTTGATATTAGGAGCTAGCGGTTTTTTAGGAGGAGCTGTCTATAAAGAACTCTGCTCCTATTTTAAAACTTTCGGAACATATAACGCACCTAATATTCTACATGAAAAAAATAATCATTTTTTTCAATATAATATTGAAGAAGATGATATTTATGAAATTCTTGAAGTTGTAAAACCTACAATTGTTATTTCGACTCTTAGAGGTGATTTTTCTGCACAATTAATAGCACACCAACATCTAGCAGAATATATGATTTCAAAAAAAATAAAGTGCATATTTTTATCCTCTGCCAATGTTTTTGACGCATATAGTAAATACCCTAGTTACGAACAAGATAAAACATTAAGTAATAGTATTTATGGTCATTTTAAGATTAAAATTGAAAATATGCTATTGCGCTTACCTAAAAAACAAGTAGCTATTTTAAGGTTACCTATGGTTTTTGGAGCTCAGTCTCCAAGAATGCAGGAGATTCTTCAATATGTTAGAGATAAACAACCTATAGAAGTGTTTCCTAATTTAATAATGAATGTTACAACAAGCTCAAAGCTAACCCAACAAATTCATTATATTATAAATAGAGATAAATCTGGTATTTTTCACTTAGGTAGTAGTGATTTAGTTCACCATGATGATTTTATTAAAGAAATTATTGATTCTCTTAACCTTAAAATCAAAGCTATTTATAAAAATGTTTATACCACTAATGATGATAGGTATTTAGCCGTATTACCAAAACATAATTTGCTTCCAAAAAATTTACAATCTTCAAGTAAAGAAATATTAACCGATTTAGAAATATAATTGAATTTAAATCTTAAAATGATTACATTAGTTCTATATACTATTCAATAAAAACATTTTTAATTATGAGTAAATTATCAGATCAAGATATAGAAAAAAAATTATTACAATTTCCAGATTGGGATTATTATGACAATGCCATTCATGGAGAATTTGAATTTGAAAATTTTAAAGATTGCTTTAGTGCAATGAGTAGAATAGCATTCGAATGTGAAGCTTTAAATCATCACCCAGATTGGTCAAACACATACAACATACTCACAATATCATTATCTACCCATGATGCTAATGGCGTTACAAATAAAGATTTTAAATTAGCACAAGCCATTGAAGATATTGTTGAACCAGATGAAGAATAATTTGTTTTTGGCATCTAGGTTTTTAACTTTGTGAGGTTAAAAAAAATAATATAAATTTCCTCCTTCGAGGGAATGACAAATTAAATATCAGTATTATGGGAAGAGCTTTTGAATTTAGAAAAGCAAGAAAAATGAAACGTTGGTCTGCTATGAGTAAAGCCTTTACTCGTATAGGTAAAGATATTGTCATGGCTGTAAAAGAAGGTGGACCAGACCCAGCAAGTAACTCGCGTTTAAGAGCTGTTATACAAAATGCGAAGTCTGTAAACATGCCTAAGGACAATGTAGAACGTGCCATAAAAAAAGCAAGTGAAAAAGGTCAAGGCGATTATAAAGAAGTTATTTTTGAAGGTTATGCACCACACGGTATTGCCGTTTTAGTAGAAACTGCTACAGATAATAATACGCGTACTGTTGCCAATGTACGTAGCTATTTTAATAAATGTGATGGTAGTTTAGGTACTTCTGGATCTGTTGTTTTTATGTTCGACCATACATGTAATTTTAGAATTAATGCAGAAGGCCTAGATCCTGAAGAGTTAGAATTAGAATTTATTGATTTTGGTGCCGAAGAAGTCTTTGCAGACGAAGATGGTATTTTAATATATGCGCCGTTTGAAAGTTTTGGAGCCATACAAGCCGAATTAGAATCTAGAGAAATAGAAATTTTATCTTCTGGATTTGAGCGTATACCTCAAGTAACAAAGCCATTAACACCAGAACAGGTTGCTGATGTAGAAAAGCTTTTGGAAAAAATTGAAGAAGACGACGACGTCCAAAATGTTTACCACACCATGCAAGAAACAACATAATAATATAATACTAAGAGAGCTTTTAAAGCTCTCTTTTTAATTTAACCTTAAATTTATTCTAGAACCAAAGCTTTATGAAAATTATAAATTGGGGAATTATTGGCTGCGGTAATGTAACAGAAGTTAAAAGTGGTCCTGCATATAAATTAACAAACGGTTTTAATATTGCAGCAGTAATGCGTCGTGACATTGATAAACTTAAAGATTATGCTAAACGCCATAATATTAAAACTATTTATACAAATGCCGATGCTTTAATTAATGATAATACTATTGATGCTGTATACATAGCAACACCTCCAGATACTCATAAATATTATGCCTTAAAAGTAGCAGCTGCAGGTAAAATTTGTTGTATTGAAAAACCTATAGCTCCAAATTATAATGATGCTTTAAGTATTTCCAATACATTTAAAAAAAAGAATATACCCTTATTTGTTGCATATTATAGACGATCTCTGCCTAGGTTTAACAAAATAAAAGATTGGTTAGCGAATAAATATATTGGAGATGTTAGACATATTAGTTGGTTTTTAAGTAAGCCTACCAGCAATTTAGATAAATCGTTACAATACAATTGGCGTACAGATTCAAAAGTTGCTACAGGAGGTTACTTTGATGATTTAGCAAGTCATGGTTTAGATCTTTTTACTTATTTACTAGGAGATATAACAAATGCTCAAGGTATTAGTCTTAATCAACAAAACCTCTATACCTCTAAAGATGCTATAACGGCTAGTTGGATGCATAAAAATGGAATAACAGGAACAGGCGCATGGAATTTTGGTTGTGCTAACCGTGAAGATGTTGTAAAAGTTTATGGCAGCAAAGGGACTATTGAATTTTCTGTGTTTCATGAAAACCCTATTATTTTAAAAAGTGAATCAAAAAATGAAACTTTAACTATTGAAAATCCTAAACATATTCAAATTCACCATGTAGAGAATATACGAGATTATTTAGCAGGTAAAAAAAAATCTCATCCTTCAACAGGTTTAACTGCCATTCATACAAGTTGGGTTATGGATAAAATCTTAGGGGAAATCTAAAAATTTTTATACCAATTCTATAAATAATTTGAATTAGTTTTTTTTTAATTTAGAGTATGAAAATCAAAGTTTTAGAATGTTTTTTTATAATGAAGAAATATTAAATAAACAGATTATGTGTTGCATTTTGTGATAGAATTGGTATAATATCCCGGTCAAAAGCCTGAAATTATTTATTATACCAAATCTAATCAAGAATCAATACGATCAGACTTTTGAAACGGCTCCGTACAATTAAAATCTATCTGATCAAGATCATGTCATGCATTTAGAGTCGATGGTAAACTGGGATATAAAACACCTATACAAATAGAAAATCAATTTTATCAAAACCTCAAATTAGCAGCTTAAAAAATTGTCTTTAAAAAAGTGTTCAGAAAATAGTAGGGATATCAACAAAAAATAAGGCTTGCGATATACACAAACCCTATTTGAAAATATAGATAAAATATATTATGCCTTATAAATTGGTCGTTAAACCAATTGAAAATGAAGTTGAATCAGCCATATTACGACCTTCAATTACTGTACTATAACCTATACTTACTCCTAAGCTAGGAATGATATTTTTATATGCTGTAACTCCAATTCTAGTAAAATCAACTTCATTTTCAGAATACCCACCAGATCTATAACCTTCACTTCCTAAGTCTGGTCCATCAATAGAATTCGTATAATCAATCCATCCTTCTAAATAAATTAACGAACTAGCATAACCAAATTTACCTACAATATAATTTGTATTAGGTACATCATAATCTTCTCCTACACCATCATTATCAGCATCCCCTTTAACACTATAAGTGTCTAATATTGTTACAAAAACACCTGAATTTGTTTTAAAATGCAACCCTGCTGTAAAATTTGCAGAAGCAGCTCCATTTCCAATAGATATAAATTTATCTACTTCATAATCACTAGCAGGAATAGTTGCTCCTAATGCTGTAATTATATTTAAATTACTATGTTTAAAATTATGTTTATAAGTGTTAAATTTTAATGCTACAGAAAAATCTTGTAAGCCTGATACTTTTTGTGATTTTTTTGGTCGTTCTGCTTTTATGTAAGCCAGATTACCTACTAACAACAATCTTGACGTTAAACCATACTTTGCATAAATACTTCCTATATTTTGGGTTGACTTACCAATATTTTCTTTTTTCTTTTTCCCTGCATATAATGCCTTAAAATAACTATAAGTATAAGAGCCTGTTATAGAAACGTCTCCTTTTACTGCTGTAAATCCATCTAATAAGCCTTGTGAAAACACCATATTATTGCAACTGAACAGAATTAAAGCTATTAATAATTTGTGTTTGATTGTAATGTGATTTTTTTTCATGATCATTGTTTTATAATATTCAAAATAACTGAATCTTACATCGAAAACTAATAAATATGCGAATCAAAGGTTAAATACAAGATTGTACATTTACTGATTTTTTTATGTTTTATAAGTTATTGATTGTGTAAATTAAATAATAAGATTTTTTCTACAATGTTAGTTAACTAACATTGTAGAAAAATAATAAAACACTTACACTAAGGAAGGATTAATATTAGTTTTAATGATTTTATTGCGAAAATTCATGAATTCCAAACACAAAACCCTCATTTTTAATTTTTTAAAGAAAAACTTTTTAAATTGATGTGGTTTTTTTAACCATTAATGATTAGTTTTAATTTGTTTTGCAACGTACTGTCTCATTACATAGAAAGCATTAAACTTTACTAAACAAAATAGCTTTGAATCTATTAAAAATGAAAAATCAAGTAAAATTTGGGTTAAAAATAAGAGACTCAAAGCTGGATGGGACAATCTTTACCTTATTGAGGTACTTAATCTAATGAAAGTTTAATGTGTTTGCCGTTAGAATTTTCTGTATTCCATGATAATCCAATTATTTTAAAAAGTGAATCAAAAAACGAAACTTGCTCAATTGAAAACCCAAAGCATATTCAAATTCATCATCTACAAAAGATGCGAGATTATTTAACAGGTAAAAAAGATGCTTACCCCTAAACAAGTTTAACTGCTATACATACCAGTTGGGTTATGGATAAAATTTTAGGGGAAATATAAATAATAGCTATTGAGTTTTTTTTACTTGGCTATTGAAATATTTCTAACATAAATCAATTTAAATCGTCCATTACTTTGGTCGCGTTGTTCCATTTCAAAATGGTCTAGAGATTTAAAAAGTGGAGTTAACTTATCGAAACCAAAATTCCTCGAATCAAAATTTGGCTGTTTTTTTATAATTAAAGACCCAACGTCTCCAAGAAAAGCCCAACCATCATCATCGGCAGCATCTGCAACAGAGTTTTTAAGCAAACGTATTACTTTAGGCGTTATATTATATAAATTCTTCTTTTTAGTTTTTGTACCATCCTCTTGCTTTTCTGTATCTTTATTTAAAATCTCTAAATAAATAAACTTATCGCAAGCTACAATAAACGGCTCTGGTGTTTTCTTCTCTCCTATCCCATAAACATGTTTACCAGCTTCTCGTAAACGAGTAGCTAGTTTTGTAAAATCACTATCTGATGAAACTAAACAAAAAGCATCCACATGACCAGAATATAGAATATCCATAGCATCTATAATCATTGCAGAATCTGTAGCATTTTTTCCTGTGGTATAAGCATATTGTTGTATGGGACTTATCGCATGTTCCAACAATATATTTTTCCATTTAGATAAATGAGGCTTCGTCCAATCTCCATAAATTCTTTTAATTGTAGGTGTTCCATACTTAGCAATCTCTTCCATCATTTCTTTAATATACTTAGAAGGAATATTATCACCATCAACTAAAACTGCAATTTTAACGTCTTTTATCATGCATATAAAGATATATAATTTAACTATTTAATATCAACTTTATTATATAATATAAATCCGAATTGTCTTTTAACATATTTATAAGACAATAACCCTCACTTTATATCTAATTTTATAGTGGCTAACTTTTATAAATAAATTAAACTGGATTTCACATCCTTAAAAATCATTTAATTAACATGAAATTAAGTAAATTAAAAACATATACTAAAATATGTATTGCTTTATGTTTAGTGCTTTTTATTTTGCCAAATGATATGAATGCGCAAAATAGAAAGAAAAAGAAAAAAGATGAAACCTCTGAAACTCTATTAAATAAAAGACCTAAACTTAAAGAAAAAACTATAAAAAGTTTAACCAAGTCTTGTAAGAAAATAGAAGGACTATTTACCATCTATCAAGATACAATTACAGGGTCTTTACAAATGATAATTACTGATAATCAAATAAATAAAGACTTTATTTATTTTAGTCAAGTTGCAGATGGTGTTATGGATAGTAGAATAAATAGAGGTATTTATAGAGGTTCTAAAGTATTCAAAATTGAAAAATATTTTAATAAAATAGAATTTGTAACCCAAAACACTTCTTTTTATTTTGATCCTGAAAGCCCACTTTCAAAATCTAAAAGTGCTAATGTAAGTAATGGAAACATGGCAAGTATAAAAATTAAAGCCCATGATAAAAAAAATGGACATTATTTAATAGATGCCAATAGTTTATTTTTGAGTGAAATTTTATCACAAATTAAAAGTCCAAGAACACCAGGACAACCTCCAACAGCATTCAAATTAGGGAGTTTAAGCAAAACTAAAACCAAAATAAACGCCATTAAGAACTATACTAAGAATACAAATTTAACTATTGAATATGTATACTCCTCGCCTTCTGTATTAAATGCGGGTTCTAATGCTGTTTCAGATGCACGAAATGTTAGTATTAAAATACACCATAGTTTAATTGCAATGCCTGACAATGATTATGAAATTAGATACGATGATCCTAGAGTAGGTTATTTTACAACTCAAGTTAATGATCAAACATCAACAAGTTCTACACCTTTTCGTGATTTAGTACATCGATGGAATTTGAAAAAGAAAAATCCTGACTTGGCTATCTCTGAACCTGTAAAACCTATAACATGGTGGATTGAAAACTCAACCCCAATAGAATGGAGAGAAACTATAAAAAATGGTGTCTTACAATGGAATAAAGCCTTTGAAAAAGCTGGATTTAAAAACGCCATGGAAGTTAAAATACAACCAGATGATGCTACTTGGGATGCTGGTGATATAAGGTATAATGTACTTCGTTGGACTTCATCTCCCAAGCCTCCTTTTGGTGGTTATGGTCCTAGTTTTGTAAACCCAAAAACAGGGGAAATATTAGGTGCAGATATTATGCTGGAGTATGCACATTTTACTAATAGAGTTTTTTACGATAAAGTTTATGAGTTGGCTAAGCTAAATGAAACTAAAGATTATTCAGCGTTTAATAAAAATGATGGTTTGTTTTGTTCTTTAGGACACCAAATGCATGAAGACATCATGTTTGCAAATACTGTAGCATCTGCAACTGGAGCGTCAGATTTAGAAATGGAACGCATTAAAAAAGAATCGATGTTAGCTTTAATCATGCATGAAGTTGGGCATACTTTAGGTCTTAATCATAACATGAAAGCTAGTCAATTGTTCTCTCCAGAACAATTAGCTAATCCTGAATTTATTAAAGGAAAATGCTTAACTGCTTCTGTAATGGATTATGCTACTTTAAATATAACTAGAGATAGAAGTAAACAAGGACAATATGATGATGTAACAGTTGGTCCATACGATATTTGGGCTATTCAATTTGGTTACACACCTTTTAAAACAGGAAAAGATAAATCAGATTTATTAAATCTTTCTACAAGACCCGAACTTATTTTTGGTAACGATGCAGATGATATGAGAACACCAGGTAAAGCCATAGATCCTAGAGTGATGATAGACGATCAATCTAATGATGCTATAAAATATTCCGTGGATCGTATAAAATTAGTTAATGATTTAATGAAAACAGCAAAAAGTAGATTTATTAAAAATGGAAAATCATACCAAGAACTTAGGCGAGTTTATTATTTATTAAGTGGACAGAAAGCAGGCGCTGCAGATATTATTTCTAGATATATCGGTGGGGTTTATGTTGATCGAGCTATGGCTGGACAAGAAGGAGAAACGCAACCTTACACTCCAGTAAGTCTTAAAGATCAAAAAAGAGCTATGAATGCATTGAAAACATATGTTTTTGCTCCTAATTCTTTTGATGCTCCTAATGATTTATATAATTATTTAGCAATGCAACGTAGAGGATTCAATTTTAAAACTACTGAAGATCCAAAAATTCATAGTCAAGTTCTTGGTTATCAAAAAAATGTTTTACGCCATTTACTGCATTTCAATACGCTTCAACGTATTACTGATTCGGAATTATATGGAAATAAATATACATTATCATTATTCATGACAGATTTAAATAATGCCATTTTTAAGTCTGATATTTATAGTAGTGTAAATTCGTTTAGACAAAACCTTCAATTAGAATATACAAACATGCTTATAAATATGCTTATAGGTAAACAAAACAATAGGTATACTCATAATTCAAAGTCTATGGCTTTATATAATTTAAAATCTATAAGAAATATGATTTCTGCGACTGGAAATCTATCATCAAGAGCTCATAAACAACATTTAAGAACACTAATTGATAATGCTATAAAAGAAGTTAAATAAAAAGGAACTACTTTATAATAAAAAGCTACTTCTTGTAATCTAGAAGTAGCTTTTATTTTTGGATTAACGCATGTTTCTTTTTAAGAACAAATTTAATTGTTTACTTTATGTTTCATGTGTTACATTATTTAAATCAAAATTTATGCCATACTACATTTAGAAATAAAACGATTAAGAGTATTCAGAAATTTTACCATTTACACCCTTAAAAAAGGCATGCATAAATTCTAAATCTTTTGATATGTTGTTTGTAGGATAAAAAGGTTCGGAAATATTGTTCTGTTTGTTCTCAAAATCGAACGTAATCATTATTATAGGTACATTAGCTTGTTTTGCTATATAATAAAATCCAGAACGCCATTGTTTTACTTTTTTTCGAGTGCCTTCTGGAGCTATAGTCATTCTAAATTCATCATGTTTTTCAAATAATTTAGCTATTGCAGCTACTTTATTCTCATTAGATTTCCTATCAATAGGAGATCCTCCTAAAGCTTTAAAAAACCATCCTAATGGAAATACAAATAATTCTTTTTTGCCAATAAAATTTATATTAATATTTACCACTTTACGCAATAAAATACCAATATAGAAATCGTGCCAACTTGTATGTGGTACAGCAATAATAACAGCTTTTTTTATAGTATCTTTGGAAATATTTGTATTTCCAACAACCTGCCAACCTAAAATTTTATAATAAATAAGTTTGGCTAACCATTGCATATTACATTTTTTGATAAAGATCTCGTAATTTTTCTCTAGTAATCGTTTTTTTCCAATTATTACCAATAGCATTTTCCCAAAGCGGTTCAAGACTTAAAGCAACATCAATCATAATATCAAATTCTTTGTCACTCAAACTAGAACAGATTCCTTGTGGTAATGTTATATTATGTTTAATTTTCATTTGTTTGAAAACTTCAACACCTTCAGGGTAAAACTCTTCCAAATGATCAAAAACAATACAATTCCCTACTCCATGCTTTATTCCTAATAAATAAGATAAACCATAACTCATAGCATGTGCAACTCCTACTTGAGAATATGCTATACTCATACCTCCATGCCATGAAGCCATCATAAGCTTTTCTTGAGCATCAATAGTAGAAAGATTATCTTCTAAAAATATTTGTTTACATAAATCTAAAGCCATCTCTCCATAACTTTCGCTAAACGCATTAAGATATGTACCTGTTAACGATTCTATACAATGAATATAACAATCCATTCCTGTATAAAACCATTGATTTTTAGGAACATCTTTTGTAAGTTCTGAATCTAAAATAACTTGATCAAAAGGTGTGTAATCTGAATTTATTCCTAACTTTCTGTCTGGTCCTGTAAGTACTGTAGTTCTTGAAACCTCTGCACCTGTTCCCGATATTGTTGGAATTCCAACATGATATATTGCTGGATTTTTAACCAAATCCCAACCTTGATAATCTTTAGCTTCTCCTTCATTAGTTATCATAATAGATACAGCTTTCGCTAAATCTAATAATGCTCCTCCTCCAATTCCAATAATACCAGATGGTCTTTCTTTAGACATTAAAATAATATCTTCTACCAACTCGTCTACTTGGGATGTTTTAGGCTCTTCCTTAGTAGATATAAAAACAATTTTATCATCATAAGATAATGATATCCTAGATGTTAGCCATACATTATTCTTAAAAACATCATCCACCAGAAAAATAAAAGGTGCATTCATGTTTAAGCGCTTTGGGGCTAAAATTTCATTTAATTGATTGAAACTACCTCTACCAAAAATAACTCTTGGTACCATTGGAAAGTTTTTATAAGTCATTTAATTTATTTTCTTTTACAAAAGTCAAAAATACTATTATTTTAAATTTTTCTGGTTTAAAAATCGCTGAAATTTTTCAGAAAAAACGCCAACATGATAACCATCAACCAAAGCATGATTAACATTAATAGATACATTCATCATTAATTCATTATTGACATTACTAACCTTACTAAAAGCTATTTTTGGAATAGAGTCCTTAATTCCAGAAACAGGTTCTTTATGACCAGAAAATTCAATCCAGGGAAGTGCAGAACAATGTATACAATCTAAACCATTTTTTAGCGGATATAAATCTTTTGTATTGTTAACTCTCTCTTTTTCAACTTCTAAATTTTTAATAAATATATTCAAATTTTCATCATATTCAACAAATGAAAATCCAAATGTGTTATCATCTCTCATTAATGTTAGAGATGCATGTATAATGTTATATTCAACAACATTGTTATTTTATATTCGATACTTTAAATTTTCAATACTATTAATTGCTCGCATGCTATCATGTAAATATCTTGCAAAAAAGTTAATATTACTTTCCTTTGAGTTTTTATATGCGTTAGTAACATTAAAAGGAATAGTTACTCCAAAATACGGATTTTCTAGTGCAGAGAAATGCATATAATGTTGTTTTCTATTCCAGGTGTTTATATCGATAATTCTCAAATTAATCCAATAACTTTAAAAGTTCACTAATTGAGTTTAAAGTTTTATATGTTTTACCATTTTTTTCTTTTTCACTTACTTGTTCGTGTGCCCAAGTAGTATGAAATGGTACATGAATAGCATGAGCTTTAATATTAACTAGTGGTAAAACATCAGACTTTAATGAATTTCCAATCATTAAAAATTCAGAGGGGTTTATATCTAAATGATTTAATAATTTAGAATAATTAACTTCTCTTTTATAGCTTAAAACCTCTATATGATGGAAATAACTTGTTAATCCTGAATTTTCTAATTTGCGTTCTTGGTCTAATAAATCCCCTTTAGTTGCTAATATTAAGCGATAGTTTTGTGATAGTTTTTTTAAAACATCTTCAACACCATCAAGTAGCTCTACTGGTTTATTAAGCATCTCTTTACCAATATTCATAATAGCTTCTATGGTTTTTGTTGATACATTATAATTAGATAATTCTAATGCGCATTCTACCATTGAAAGCACAAAAGCTTTAACACCATAACCATACAAAGGCAAATTGCCTATTTCTTTTTTAAAAAGCTCTTGATCTATTCTATTTAAAGTTTCATATTCAGATAATAACTTACCAAACTTAACTTCTGCTTCTCTAAAATACGTTTCATTTACCCATAAGGTATCATCTGCATCAAAACCTATTACTTTAATATTTTCGTAATCTTTAATCAAAAAAATCTATTTAAAATTATTATTACTAAAAATTATTTCCACATTTTTTTTGCTCGCTCTAGATCTTCAGGAGTATCTATTTCAACTCCCTGAACGTCTGTTTTTACCATTTTAATGCGTTTACCATATTCTAGATAACGAATACATTCAATTTTTTCTGAAGCTTCTAAAGGCAGCATAGGTAGCCTATAAAAATCCAAAATAGCGGCTTTTCTAAAAGCATAAACGCCTTTGTGTTTGTAATATTTTACTCCAACATTATTCTCTCTTGGATAAGGAATAGGACTTCGTGAAAAATATAATGCAAAATTTGATTGATCTATAATCACTTTAACTGTATTTGGATTATTAATCTCATCAAGATTTGTAATATGTACCATTAAAGATGCTAAATCTACATTTCTATCATGATCCTTTTTAAATACTTCAATAAGTTTAGCTAGTGACTCTTTATCTGTAAAAGGTTCATCTCCTTGAACATTAATAACGATATCAACATCCATAGATTCAACAGCTTCTGCTATCCTATCACTTCCGCAATCATGTTCCTTTATACTCATTATTGCTTTTCCTCCATTATTTACAATTTCATTATAAATAATATCACTATCTGTAACTACAAAAACATCATCGAACAAATTTGTAGCAACTGTAGCTTCGTAAGTTCTCAGAATTACTGTTTTTCCTCCAAGATCTTGCATAAGCTTACCAGGGAATCGTGATGCACTATATCGTGCCGGAATCATTGAAATTATTTTCATATAGTATAAGTCAAATCTATTTCAAAAATAGTACAAATATTAGAGGTTTTCTAGTTTGAATAGATTAAACTTTTCATATAAATTGAGATTATCGACAAATTTAATAGTAAATATAGTTTTTGTAAAAAATAAAAGATTACAACTATTGTAAAGATCTATAGCTGAGAAAAGCTAATCAACTATTTGTAATTGAAATTATTGTTTAACGTTTTTAATTTTTAAAACTAAAATTTAGAACCTATCAAAATTGATTATAGTTAATTTTCTTCAAAAAACTCATCTTTAAATCCAATTAGGTATAATTTATTTTTAGCTCTTGTAACTGCTGTATATAACCAACGTAAATATTCTTTATCTATGCCATTAGGTAAATATGGTTGTTCTACAAAAACCGTATCCCATTGCCCACCTTGAGATTTATGACAGGTAATTGCGTAAGAAAACTTCACTTGTAACGCATTAAAGTGTTTGCTTGCTTTTACTTTTAGAAACTTTCTGTAATTACTAGTCTCATTTTCAAAATCCTTTATGACTTCTTGATATAGTTTATTAGAATCGTCGTAAGATAAAGAAGGTGTTTCGGCATTTATAGTATCTAAAACTAATGCTGTTTCAAATGGCATCATTTTAGGGTAATCTACCATACGTACCTTAACTTCTGCGAAGCGAAAACCATAGAGTTCTTCAATTCTAAAGATTTCTAATACTTCTATAATATCACCATTAGCTATAAATCCTGCTTCTGTAGTTGGTTTTATCCAGAAATAATTATTCTTAACTACCATTAAATAATCTCCAGCAGTTAATTCATTTTCATTAAATAAAATTCTATTTCGTATTTGTTGGTTATATAGGTTAGCTCGTTTGTTACTTCTAACTATAATAGCTGTTTCTTCTTTTCCATGGTCACCATAAGCATCATTAATAGCATCCATAATTTCATGACCATCTATAAGTCTTATAATATCTTTAAAATTGGCTAAATCAAATTTAAATGAATCATGCATATTGTAAGTCAAAGCATCTCTCAAAACTGTGGCATTTACAAGTATACCTGAATCTTGTTCTTGACGTACTACTTCGTCCAATTCCATTTTCGTAACCTCTTTATTATAATTTAAACCTAATTTTCCTTCATCTAAAGCTGGGCTTAAATCTAATTTAACTGGAGGCAATTGTGCTGTATCTCCAATTAAAAGTAATTTACATTGATGTCCAGAATACACATATTGTATTAAATCATCTAATAAAGAGCCATTATCAAATAGTTTTGAATCTCCAGGTGTATCTGGTATCATAGACGCTTCATCTACAATGAAAATAGTGTTTTTGTGTTTATTAGGCTGTAAAACAAATTTAATACCTCCTGTTTTTTCTTTTTTAGGAAAATATATCTTTTTATGAATTGTGAACGCTTGATTACCTGAATAATTAGAAATAACTTTAGCTGCTCTACCTGTAGGAGCCATCAATACTGCACTTTTTTTAGCTTTCCATAAATTTGTTACTATAGCTCCTACAATAGTTGTTTTACCAGTTCCTGCATAACCTTTAAGTAAATAAAGGACATTAGGAGCTGTTTCAAAAATAAATGCAGATAACTGTTGTAAAACAATATTCTGTTTTAGCGTTGGTTCAAACGGAAACTGCTGTTTTATAAGGGAATAAAATTGAGATGAGGTCATTTAGAGCTTTACGAGTTAATAAATTATTCAAAGATAGAAATGATTTTTACTCTCATAGGTTTTTACGATTAAAAAAAAATTGTAGATTTGCTAAATACCATTAATAAACTTTTTAATTAAAAACATACTATGTTAACATTTATTCTTAGTGCAGTTGCAGTGATACTAGTTACAATTGGCTTGGTTAAGCTAATTGATAAATTTATACCTACAAAACTCAAACCTGTTTTAAATATATTGCTTTGGGCATTAATAGTATTTTTAGGTTATCAAACTTGGAACTCTGTTACTGGTCCTATTAAATTTAATAAGATTAAAAATAAACGTTACGAAGTTGTAATTAAAAGTTTAATGGATATTAGGGATGCACAATTGGCTCATAGACAGGTTACTGGAAGGTTTACAGATAATTTTGATAATCTAGTTAAGTTTATAGATACGGCTAAATTCACAATCACCCAACGAACTGATAGCCAAATTATTGACGAGGAATTAACTGCCCGATATGGTGGAGTAGAAACTATGAAAGATACTGTAATTATTGATACTTTAGGTTTCAAACCTGTAAAAGATTCTTTATTTAAAAATTCAGACCGTTACAAAACAATGATGAATGTGCCAGGTGTTGAAAATGTTAAATTTAATTTGCAATCTGGTTTTATTGAACAAAACGATATAAATATACCTGTATTTGAAGCTTCTGTAAAAAAGGAAGTTATTTTACATGACCAAGAAAAGGATTTGGTTATGCAAGAAAATCAAATAGTATCTGTTGACGGTGTTAATGGAGATGCCTTAATAGTTGGATCTATGGATGAAGTAAAAACAATCGGAAATTGGCCAAAAACATATGGCGTTACCAAAAAATAATATTTCGTCTAACGACGAATTAACAAATATAGAATTGTCCATTCAAATAAGCTTGAGTGGACTTTCTTTTTGTATACTAGATCGATATTTAAATACTATTACCACTCTAAAGGATATTTTCTTTGATAAAAGACTAAATCCTTTAGAAGTTTTGGATCATTTAAAACTACAATTTGAGAATGAAAATATTCTTGAAAATTTATCGTTTAGCAATGTATGTGTAATACATGATAACGATTTATCTACTTTAATACCTACACCTCTATTTGACGAAAACTGTTTAGCTGATTATTTAAAATTCAACTCTAAAATACTTAAATCAGATTTTATTACTTATGATAGTATTTTGCTTAATGATAGTGTAAATGTTTATGTGCCATATATAAACATTAATAATTTTATTTATGATCAATTTGGTTCTTTTACCTTCAAACACGTATCTACAGTTCTAATTAGTGAAATTTTAAATATTGAAAAAAACGCAGATACTACTAAAGTCTATGTTAATGTAAGTAAAACACATTTCGAAATAATAATTGTCAAAAAGTCAAAATTATTACTTTACAATAGCTTTATCTACAACACAAAAGAAGATTTCATTTATTATATTTTATTCACTATTGAGCAATTAAAGCTTAATCCAGAAATATTAGATTTAGTTTTTATTGGTGATATTACTAATGATAGTGAAGTTTACAGTATTACATATAAATACATAAGAAATATCAGTTTTGGTAATCGACACGATGTCTTTAAGTTTAATGAATCACCTAGTACCAATCATTCAAATTTCACACTAATAAAAAGCTTTTAATGCGTATTATATCAGGATTATATAAAAGTAGGAAGATTATAGCTCCTAAAAACTTACCTGTACGTCCAACTACAGATATGGCAAAGGAGTCATTATTTAACATTATTAATAACCATTATTATTTTGATGAGGTTTCTGTATTAGATTTATTTGCAGGAACTGGCAATATAAGTTATGAATTTGCATCTAGAGGTACTGAGAATATAACTTGTGTAGATCAAAATTTTGGTTGCATTAAATTTATTAATCAAACGTCGGATACTTTCAAAATGTCTATACAAACTATAAAAAGTGATGTGTTTAAATTTTTGGGAGAGTCAACTATGCAAGCTAATATAATATTTGCAGACCCTCCTTATGATTTTACAGATGAACAATTTCAAAAAATTCCTGAACTAGTATTTCAAAACAATATACTGTTAAATGATGGTTTGCTTATTGTTGAGCATTCAAAACACACTAATCTATCTGAGTTATCTAATTATAGTTACTCAAAAAGTTATGGTGGTAATGTTTTTAGTTTTTTCGAACATCCTGATAAAGACCTACACCCATAATATTTAAGATAACTAAGTAATAAAAATTTAAACAAAAAAAGTCCTTCTTTTAAAAGAAGGACTTTTTATTTCTAAGTAGTTCTATAAGCCGGATTCTGTATATCTTAAATCTTGTTTCTGGATTTATCCAAATTAAAATATAAAATATCCTTATCATTTATCTACGTATATTATTACTAATATACTCTAGCTGTCTACCCTCTAACAATCGCGCGTGCACGCTCAAACGTTAGTATACATGACATTGCACCTAATAGAGTTTACCTGATTTCACTACAGCATTACCTGTACATACTTTCTGTTGCACTTTTCCTAGCCTCACGACTGGTGGCTGTTAACCACTATATTGCACTATGGTGTCCGGACTTTCCTCTCTAGTATTAAAAAAATCAATACAAAAGCGATAAGGCGATCTGCTTATTGGCAAAAGTATAACAAAAAAAATCGTCTAGATGTAGTTTCTAGACGATTTTTGTATAAAATTTCAAATTTATTTTAGAGGAATAAAAGCTTGTATTTTATAAAACTCTTTGCTTGTTCCTAGATCTGTTGCTAAATTTGGTCCTGCAGCAAACCTAAACCAAATGCCATTATTCATAGTTGCTTTTATGTAGCCTCCTAACCACTGGTAAATATGTTTTTCATTCATTCCATTTTCTGTTCTCACTTGAGAAAAGCTCTCGTAAAATGCTCCAAAAGAAAAATGGTCACTAACTTTATATCCAGGTACAATCCAATTTAAAACTAAATCTCTAGTTGCATCTCCATTTCCTTTTCTAAAAGATTTATATAAAGCTAAGTAACTATCTAACTCAAAACGCTTTGAGTTATATAATACCAAAACACTAGGAATAATAGCTTCTCCAATTGTAGTTTCAGTACTATTAGACATAAATTTCCCATGACCAAAACCTAAAGTAGGGTTAACATACCATTTATCAAATTTAAAGCCTAATCCAATACCTGTTTCTAAAAACAAATCACTACCTGTAAGTCCCCCAAAACTAGGGTTGTTCCAAAATACACTATAAAAGGTTAAATTCTTTTTATCATCCAACTTGTAATTTCCTAAAAAAACATTGGAAAAACCTGCTACACTATTATGTATGGGCATAATTACAAAGCTTGTCTTTTTCTTTTCTTTTTCATCGCTTTTTATTTCTTGAGCGTAAGTGATTTGTATGATTAATGTTAAGATAATAATTGCTAACTTTTTCATAATTTTAATATTTAATTTAATTTTAATTCGTTTTTTTTAATGTTTTAAATCCTTTAAAATCTGGATCTCGTTTTTCTATAAAGGCTTTCATACCTTCTTTTTGATCTTGAGTTGCAAACAAACTATGAAACATACTTCGTTCAAATAAAACACCTTCTTTTAAACCTATTTCTTCTGCTCTATTCACAACTTCTTTTGCTTTTTGAGTTGTTGGCTTACTGTAATTTGAAATGATTTTAGCCACCTTTATAGTTTCTTCCAATAAAGTTTCAACAGGAAATATTCTAGATACCAAACCTGCTTGTTTTGCTTCTTTCGCGTCAATAAATTTTCCTGTAAGAATCATATCCATAGCTTTAACTCTTCCTATAAGTTTTGTTAAGCGTTGTGAGCCTCCAATACCTGGTATTACACCTAATTTTATTTCAGGTTGGCCAAATTTTGCATTTTCAGCTGCGAAAACCATATCACACATCATAGCCAATTCACAACCTCCGCCTAAAGCATATCCAGATACTGCTGCTATTTTTGGTGTTTTAATATTTACAAACTGTTCCCAACCCGCAAAGAAATCTTCATCTAACATTTCTAAATATGACTTGTCAACCATCTCTTTAATATCTGCTCCTGCTGCAAATGCTTTTTCATTTCCAGTAATTACAAAACAGCCTACTTCTGGCTCTTTATCATATTTACTCATAATACTTACTATATCATGCATTATATTTGTGTTTAACGCATTTAGGTTTTTAGGACGGTTAAGTTGAAGTACAACAACTCCTCCATAATGTTTATCTATTATGTCCATAGTATATTTTTATAAAAGTTAATAGTGTTTACGAATCCCAAATAGCTCCATAGGCTGGAATTCCATGAATTTCCATACCATGTACCACTTGCCATGTGAGTTTTTTGTTAGAAATACAAATCACTGCTTCTGCATCAAATTCTTTGTAAGCTTTATATGCGAGTTTTAACATATCTGGTTTACCATGAGAGTCGGTATTCCAAATAATAGCATTGGGTTGTACGTCTAGAATTTCATCTACCAAATCGTCTCCATAAGTTTTTCTAGGATTTCTAGTTGCCCAAACTAAAATTGACGGCACTTCATTAGATAATAAATGAGGTATACAAGGTCCTATACCACTTCCTGTAGCAATCCAAACAACACGTTTAAATAGTTTTTCGATATTTCCTACACCTGCTGTTGGAATGCCTTTAATCCAAACATGTGAGGGTAAATCATCTATTAAAGTACCTGTCCAATCACCTGCTCTAGAAATAGTTAATCGAAACCCTTCTTTACCTGGAGATGGAACATTAGCAAATGAGTGCCATTCTTTAAGTGGACTTCTACTAATTGCAGTAGATGATCCTGCAAACGGAGTTACGCCATAATTAAAATTTACTAAAACCACATGTGATGATGGATTTACGACTTGTATCTCTACTTTTTTAAGATACAACCAGGGAATAGCTATACTTATTGTTATAGCTATTAATAACCAAAACCCTAAAGAAGATATAAGTGCTTCACTGTAACTTTGCTCACCTTTTTGCAACCCTACAAACAATAATATTTGAACCCAAAATAAAATCAATGCAGTCCATCCTCCAAAACGATGTGTTAATTCAAACCTATTATGTTTTTTAGATCTGTTTTTAGGTAAGGCCATAATTACCATGACAACAAGTATTAAAAGAATACTATTAGTAACTACTACCAACCCCAAAGAAACTCCTGATAAATTATTACTCCATGAGTATATTACTGAAGCTACAAAAATAATATACCAAATGGTACCTGCTATGTTACCTCCCATATGGATACCTCCAAAATGATATATCTTTGCTGCTGCCCATCTAATCGTTAAAGGCCATGATTTGGGAACACTTGTAGCTATTTTAAATAATAAGTTAACAACATACTGTTGCCTAATTAAAATCGCTGCTGCTATATTAATAATAGTAATATTTGAAATTGTTTTCAATGCAACTTCATTAGTATTCCACCAATCACCGGTATTAATTCCATATATTAAAAGACTAATATTTATTATGAATATTAGCATTATCAATCTATTGTACTGCATTAATAACGGGTGTTTCCATATTCGTTTATAATATGGTTGTTTCTGTGGTAATACCACATCATCATAATTTACATAATTATCCATTCTCTTATCATCTTTGGTTATCTTTTTAACTATTTCTTTATTAATTGTTTCCATCATATTTTTTTTCAAGTTGATTCTTTGCAATTTCCATTAAAAGGCGTTTGTTTATTTTACCTCTATTCGTTTTTGGGAGCTCCTTTAATGCAATGATCCTTTCTGGTATACAGTAATATGGTAAAGCCTTTGATACTGTTTCTTTTGCTTGGTCTTCAGTTATAATCTCAGGACTTACAAATGCAACAAGAGTTTTAGAATCGTATTTTAAAGTTACCGCACGTTTACACACGGGAATACTTTCCAAGACATTCGATACAGAATCTAATTCAACTCTAAACCCTTTAATTTTAACCTGATCGTCGACTCTTCCAAAATGCTCTAATTCTCCATTTACAGTCCATCGTCCTAAATCTCTAGTTCTAAACATCTTTCTTCCTTTTCCTAAAAAAGGATCTGGAACATAACGTTCCCTATTTAATTTCTCATTATTAACGTATCCCAAGGATACACAATCGCCTCCTGCCCACATCTCACCTATTTCTCCAATAGCAGATGGCTCTCTATTTTTATCTAATATGTAAACTGTATTATTTGGGGTAGGTCTTCCAATAGTTAAAAACTCATCGGATGGGTAATAACGTTGTGCAGTATTTACAATAGTAGTTTCTGTTGGTCCACACGAATTATAAAATGCACAAAACTTTCCCCACTTATTTGCTAAATATTCAGGACAAGGTTCTCCTGCTACAGCAACTACTTTTACATTCTTGCATTTATTTACATCCAGCGTACTAAGAATTGTTGGTGTAGAAATAATAACATCAACTTGCTCTGCAGTTTCTTGAATGTTTTTACCTCTAATCACTAAACTTGCTCCATTAGCAAGACAACCTAGTACTTCCCAGACTGCCATATCGAAAGCTATATTTAATATTTGTGCTACTTTTAACCCTGGGCGCATTCCTAAATTACCTGGGCTTGTTAAAAGTATATTACAAATATTACGATGAGATACTTGAACACCATTGGCAAGACCTGTTGTTCCCGAAGTAAAAATGATAAACGCTTTGTCTTCTGGTTTTATAGGTCTTTCAGGAATAAATAATGTACCTGTATCATAAAATTGTTCCTTAATCTGATCTATAAAAATATTTTTGCTTGAATTAACAATAGGGATCTGCTTTTTATAATCAGAAACTGTTAAAACAATCTTTATAGAAGCTGTCCTAATAATGTGCTTTAGTTGCTCTTCTGGAACGACACTTATATGTTTAGGAACATACGCAGCTCCAACTTTAAGAATAGCTAAAATACCTATAACCATAGGTATAGATCGTTTTATAAATAGCCCAACGTTATCTCCATTTCTAACACCATTTCTCGTTAAAACTTTCGCCAATTTATTGGCTTCGTAATTAAGTTGTTTATAAGTAATTGTTTCTCCCTGATGCGATACCGCAATACTTTCTGGTATAGCTTTTGCATAAGACTCAAATGCATGATGAATACAATTAAAACGAAGTTCTACTTTAGCTCCAAAACCAAATCGTTTAAAAAAAATTTGTTCTCTAGGGGTTAAATTTTGTAGTCTATTGTCTAAATACAAACTAGAGGTGTCTTCATGTTTAATTCTTTTCTCTGCTTTACTTTTTAAATAGACAGGTTTGTTTTTTTCATCATTAGTTCTCATTAGTCTTTTAGTTTAAAATTATTATTCGATAAAACTAGGGTCAAAAAACAGCTATATATGTTAAATACCTTACATTTTTCAATTTTTTAAAATTGTATTTTGTAAGGTTTTTTCTTTTTTTCGACTAAAAAAGATTTTCTTTTTTTGTAGATAAAAACTAAAAAACTGTACTCTTAATCAACATAAAACGAAATCAAATTATTCGAAATTTGAGTAAAGAATATGCTTCATGTAAAAAAACATTGTTAATAACTCATTATTAATTTAATCTGGTTATAGTCTTAAGTTTTAAACTGAATTTTTAAATTTGTTATATATTACTATTCAATATTTAATCAATGGAACACTTTGTAGTATCAGCTAGAAAATACAGACCACAAACGTTTAAAGATGTTGTTGGTCAACAAGCTATTACAAACACATTATTAAATGCTATTGAAAACAATCATTTAGCTCAAGCCTTATTATTTACTGGTCCTCGTGGTGTTGGTAAAACAACTTGTGCTCGTATTTTAGCCAAAATGATTAATAGTGAAGGTTCTGAAGTTGGTGATGAAGATTTTGCTTTTAATATTTTTGAATTGGATGCTGCTTCTAACAACTCGGTTGATGATATTAGAAGTTTAACCGATCAAGTTAGAATTCCTCCTCAAATAGGTAAATATAAAGTCTATATTATTGATGAGGTACATATGTTATCTCAAGCTGCTTTTAATGCTTTTCTTAAAACATTAGAAGAGCCTCCAAAGCATTGTATATTTATTTTAGCTACTACTGAAAAACATAAAATCATTCCAACAATATTATCTCGTTGTCAGATTTTTGATTTTAAACGAATTACAGTAAAAGATGCTAAGGAATATTTAAAATATATTGCGGAAGAACAAGGAATTAATGCTGATGATGATGCCTTACATATTATTGCACAAAAGGCAGACGGTGCCATGCGTGATGCACTTTCTATTTTTGATAGAGTCGTTAGTTTTTCAGGTAAAAATTTAACCAGACAAGCTGTTACCGAAAATTTAAATGTACTGGACTACGAAACCTATTTTAATAGTACAGACCTTATTTTAGAAAATAAAATACCAGAACTATTACTTCAATTTAATAATACGCTATCAAAAGGATTTGATGGTCATCATTATATTGCTGGTTTAGCATCTCATTTTAGAGATTTACTTGTAGCAAAAACGCCTCAAACTATAGAATTACTCGAGGTTGGAGAGCAAACCAAAACAAAATATTTAGAACAATCAAAAAAAGCTTCACAAGAATTCCTCATGCAAGGTATTGGTTTAGCTAACGATTGCGATCTCAAATACAAAACAAGTAAAAATCAACGCTTACTTGTTGAATTATGCCTTATGCAACTTGCCTCTATCACTTTTGATGGAGAAAAAAAAAATAGCAGACATTACATAATTCCAGCTTCATACTTTAAACAAAAGGGCATTACGCCTATTCCTGTAAAAGCTCCTAAGGACAAAGAAAGTAATTTGGTTACTAGTAATAAACCTCAAGCTGTAAAAACGAATACTTCTGATTTTCAAGTAAAAACACCGCCTAAAATTATCTTAAAACAAGGAAGCAAACGTACTTCTGGCCTTTCACTTAGTAGTATTAGAGCAAAAAAGGAACATCTTATTAAACAAATGGATGTTGTTGTTGAAGAAGAAGATTTACCAAAAGAGCCCTTTACAGAAAAAGAATTTATAGAAGTTTGGCTTGCCTATATAGAAAAGTTAAGGCGTGATGGAAAACATAATTTAGCATCTATTTTATCTATTGATACTCCAAAAATAAAAGGTACTGTTGCACATATAGAATTTCCTAATTCGACTAATAAACTAGAAGTTGAAAGGCAACAATTTGGGTTAATGAACTTTATTAGAAAATCCTTGAGTAATTATGATATTAGTTTATCTATAACCATAAATGAAGTTAAAGAAAAACAATATGCTTTTACAGATCAGGATAAATTTGAAAGATTAAAAGAAAAAAACCCTAATATTGACTTATTAAGAAAAACTTTCGATTTAAATGTTTAAAATACTGTACACAAATAGGTCAATCATGATATTCTTATTACTAGCTACCTCTTTAATAAGTTGTGATGGCAGAAATAGGGCTTATAAAAGTAATCAAGATATTTTAAGGGAATCCAATCTTTTAAGCGCTTTTAGTGAACAGGTCAAGTTTGTACCAGAACAACACATTGAGATTAATACTGATACTATTTTGAATAACGGTTTTGAAATTAAGATAAAATACAACTCTACTAAGAATAATATAGTTTTAAAAACCATAAAAACTAAAAATGATACCATAATAAAAGTTTATTACAAAAACTTTGAAGCTAATCTTCAAGTTTTTAAAAACGGTAATCAAATTAATAAAAGTATCATTGATAAAAAGGTTTTTAAAGAATTTGAAACACCTTCTTTTTGGGCTAATGCTATTATGCAATTCATTTGGATAGACCATTATGCTTCCAACGAGAACATGTTATATTTAAACACCTCTTTTTGTCTACCAAATACAGATAGATGTAAAGATTTTACTCTTGAAATTAACAAACAAGGTGTTATTAAAATTACAGAAAAACAACTTTTAGCAAATTCTATATAAAATGCTTGGACTAAAACTTCCAACAGATCCACGTTGGGTTAATATCGTTGAAAAAAACATTGAAGAAATACTTACAGATCATGCTTTTTGTGAGCAAAAAGCAACTAGCACAGCTATTTCCCTTATTGTAAGTTTTCCAGAATATACAGATTTGGTTCAAGAAATGATTGCTTTAGTGAAAGAAGAAATAAGTCATTTTAAAATGGTACATGATATCATTATTAAAAGAGGTTGGACTTTAGGACGTGACAGGCGCGATGATTATGTTATTCAACTCTTAAAATTCTTTCCAAAAGGAGGTAGTAGAACAACTCAATTAGTACACAGGTTACTATATGCTGCTTTAATTGAAGCTAGAAGTTGTGAGCGCTTTAGATTACTTTCTGAAGAATTAGAGGATCAAGAGCTAGCTACTTTTTACAAAAATTTAATGGTTAGTGAAGCAAACCATTATACTATGTTTTTAGGTTTTGCAAGACAGTATGGTGAAAAAAAAGAAGTTGATACCAAATGGCAACAACTTCTTGAATATGAATCTAAAATTATTAGTAATTTAGGGACATCGGAGGCTATACATGGTTAAAATTTATAACCAACCCCAATTTGTATGTTTCTATTTTTTGCTGTGATTCCTAATTCATCATCAAAAATATTACTTATTCCATAAGTATATCTAGCATCAACAAATATGGCATAGTTTATTTTGTATTCGATTCCAGCTATAGCAGAATAAGCAAAATTTCTAATACCATCATCTTCTTTATGTACTTTTAAACCTATTTGAGGACCAGCTCCTACATGTAATTTTTCACTTAATCTAAACTGTAACAAAATAGGAGTTTGTATATAATCTAAATTAAGTACTTCTATTTTAGCTCCTTCGGCAGAAAATTGTATTTCTGGTGCTATAGCTACCGTTTTTGATATGCCTATATATGCAAAAAAACCAATATACATACTATTCCTGTGTTCATTATCTAAAGTATAAGATTCTTCAAAATCTAAATTTGAAATATTTAAACCTCCTCTTATGCCATACTTTACATCTTGTGAAAATCCATAACCCGTAATACCCAATAGTATTGTAAATAGTAGTATTTTTTTCATTTATTGCTGTTTTTATTAAATCTATCCTAATGGAACTTGCAAAAATAAACTTAGGTTGGAATCAACATAAATTATTAAGGCTCATTTCATAATTAACAGATTGGGGTTTTAATTAAAATAATTATATACATACGAATATTATTATAAAATTAAAAAAGAGCAATTATAAAAGGTAAAGTGCAGAATTTTACTGTGTATTACTTGAAACTGTATCATAATAGATACTTTTAATTATACCATCTGCTAACCCGATTTTGGGAACATAAATATTTTTTGCGCCACTCCATTTCATTGATGAAAGGTATATGCGCATTGCAGGTATAATAACATCTGCTCTATCTTGATTTAAACCTAGTTCTGTAATACGCTCTTCATAAGAATGGCTTTGAAGCATGTTATAGTATGAAGTTAAATAAAAATAAGACAATGGCTTACCCATAGCTTTTCCTGATATTTTAAATATTTTATTAATATTACCACCAGATCCAATAACATCTAACTTATGGTACGATTTAACATTCGTATTTATCCAGGTTTCTAGCTCACTCCAGGTTTCTTTTTTAACAATATCGTTAAGTAACCTTACTGTCCCTATTTTAAAAGATTTAGATGTAACTTGATTTCCTCTATCTATTACAGTAAATTCAGTACTTCCTCCACCAACATCAACATATAAATACGTTTTGTTTGTATCTATATATTTATGTAAATCTGTAGCTGCAATTATTGCTGCTTCTTCTTCACCTTCAATGACATCAATACTTATTCCCGAATTTTTTAAAACTAAGTCTACGACCTCTTTACCATTTTCTGATTCTCGCATTGCAGATGTTGCACAGGCTTTATATTTTACAACTTTATGAGATTTCATTAGCAGTTTAAATGCAAGCATGGTATCTAAAATACGTTCTGTATTTTCTTTAGAAATATTATTATTTAAAAATACATCTGCCCCCAAACGAATAGGCACACGAACCAATGAGTTTTTTTTAAACTGTACAGGTTTTCCTTTTTGTTCAATAATATTTGAAATAAGTAATCTTACTGCATTGGAACCAATATCTATAGCAGCATATTTTTTTATTGAAAACATACTAATCTTCTAATTTTTGAACATAATAATCATAAACAGCAAATTGGGATCTTAGTTTTTCTTTATCATTTATTCTATATTTATTTTCTTCAGAATCACTTAATACCCTTGCTTTAACATTATCATTCCAACTAATATTAAAAGTATCAATAATCTCGTTTCTTATATCTTTATCATAAATTGGACAACTAACTTCCACTCTATTATCTATATTTCTAGACATCCAATCTGCCGAAGATATATACAATTTAGTAGCATCGCCACTTCCAAAAATATAAATTCTAGAATGCTCTAAAAATTTATCTACAACACTAATAACTTCAATATTTTCACTCATTCCTTTTATCCCAGGAATTAAACAGCAAATCCCTCTAACAATCATCTGTATTTTTACTCCAGCATTACTAGCTTCATAGAGTTTATCTACCATGGTATAGCTCGATATACTATTCATTTTTAATCTAATATAGCCTTGTTTGCCATTCTTTACATGTTCTATTTCATTATCTATTAATTTAAAAATAGATTTTTGGGTATAATGTGGTGATACTATTAAGTGTTTGTAACTATATATTTTATAATTAGTTTCAAAGAAGTTAAAAATCTTATTTACATCTTTCAAAATTAACTGATCTGAAGTGAAAAGCGTATAGTCTGTATATATTTTAGCTGTAGATTCGTTAAAATTACCTGTACTTATAAATCCAAAACGTTTTAATTTTTTGCCTTCTTCTCGTTCAATTACACACATTTTACTATGCACTTTAAGACCAGTAACACCAAATATTAAGTTGACACCTTCATTTTCCATCTGTTGTGCATAATCGATATTTGCTTGTTCGTCAAACCTAGCTCGCAACTCTATTGATACAGTAACCGATTTGCCATTAATCGCTGCATTAATTAAAGAACTTGCTATATGCGATATTTCTGCGAGACGATAGATTGTTATTTTTATTGTTTTTACTTTAGGATCTAATGCAGCCTCTCTTAAAAACTTAACAACATAAGAGAATGTTTGGTAAGGCGCATGTAATAAATAATCTTTTTTCTCTATGGCTGCAAATATACTATCTTGTAAGCTAAGCCCTTTTATTGGCAAAGGATCTATTTTATTATATAATAGGTCTGTTCTTCCTAAACTAGGAAATCTCATATAATCTCTTCTATTATGATAACGTCCTCCAGGAATTACACTATCTGTTCCATCGATACCCATTTTAGACATAAGATATTCCAAAGTTTCTTGATGTATCGTTTTGTCATAAACAAATCTAACAGGCTCACCTACTTGTCTATGTTTAACACTATCTGATATCTTTTCTATAAAGCTTTTACTTAAATCACTTTCAAAATCTAATTCACCATCTCTAGTTATTTTAATCATGTGAGCAGATATACTTTCATAATCAAAAATGTTAAAAATATCACTTAAGCAATGACGTAATAAATCATCTAACATGATAATAAAACTCTTATCTCCTTGCTTAGGTAATTCAATAAAACGATTAATTGATTTTGGAATTTCGATTAACGCATACTCTTTTTTATTATCAGGCATTAACATTCTTACTGCCAAATATGCACCACTATCCTTTAAATTAGGCAGCACTACAGCATCATTAAGAATTATAGTTACTAAAGCAGGGCTTACAGTTCTAATAAAATAGTTTCTTATATAATCATGTTGACTTGAATCTATTTGTTTTTCATTAATAATATAAATATTCTCTTCTTGTAATTTCTGACCTATAGTTTCTAAAATCTTTAAGCTCTCACTTTGCTGCTTAATAACAATTTGAGTTATTATTTCAAGTAATTCTTTTGCTTTAATACCTCCAAGCTCACTCTTCCCTCCTTTTCCTGCTTCAACGATACGCTTTACAGTAGCATACCTAACTTTAAAAAACTCATCTAAATTATTTGAAAAAATACCTAAAAAACGTAATCGTTCAATTAAAGGAACTGTTTCGTCTTCTGCTTCTTGTAAAACTCTAGCATTAAACTGAAGCCAGCTTATTTCTCTATTTATATAACTATTAGTGTGAGTTTCTGATTTGGTCATCAAATAATTTTTAATTGTATTTATGAAAACAAATATATTCTATTTAGTCTAAAAAGACACTGAAAAAGATGATATGAAATTGCTAATTATTTAAATAAAATAATATCAAAAAAATATTAAGAGAGTCTAAATAACTAAAAAAAGAATATATTCAAAAAGGTCTATTTTTTAAAACTACTACTTTAAACTACTAGGAAATATGGTTTTAATAGTTTTTCCAAGAATTAAATCGTTCCATTTTTTAATATCAAATTGTATAATTACTATTCCACAAGTAGGCACATTTTCTATATATTGACTTCCATATGTATTTACAAAAGCTGTAATGGCATGATTATGCCCAAAAATCATTAAGTTATCAATTGAATTGTCACATGATTTAATGACTTCAATAAGATCATTACCTGCAAAATCATATAGTTTATGATCATAATGAACAATATCCTCATTTATATTTAAATTATTAATAAAAATTTTTGCTGTAGTTTTTGCACGTACAGCATCACTTGACATAACCATATTAATTTCTAAACTATTATCTATAAAATAGTTTGAAACTAACTCTGCATCATTATACCCTCTTTTATTAAGAGGTCTTTCATGGTCAATAACATCATATTTCCAAGAAGACTTTGCATGTCTTATTAAAATTATTTTCTTCATAAAACTCAATTAAATACTAATTCTTATTACTTATCAAGTATCATTTTATCCTCTAAAAATCCACTTATTATTTTCCTTAAAATTAATAATATTAAATGAATGAATCTCTTAAAACCATAATAAATCTAAGTCATTCATTAACCTTACGACAAAAAACTTATTAAACCGATTAAATGTTTTCGAAAACCCCTTAAACGAATTTATTAGTGATTTACCATTAATATTTGAATGCTCAATCACATATCTGTTTTTTTGTCTTATCCTACAAAATTTAAGATTATGAGCCTAAATCTAATATTACATACAATTAAAGCATTAAAAAACAATGCTTATGCCCTCTCAGTTTTATCCCTCCAAAACTTGTTTGTTAATAATTAAATTTAGGTCTCTCATTTGAGACTAATGTTAACTAATTAGTCTCAAAAAAACATAGCTATTACAACAAATACAATAAATCAATTTTAAAGATTTAAACAATGAACAAACTATACACTTATAACGCATTTACAAATAGCAAATCAATTAAATTGATGGCATTTGTTCTTTTACTTGTCGTAAGTATTACTAAAAGTTATAGTCAAGTTAGAATCCCTTTTGCTCCTAGAGCATCAAGCGCTACTCCAACACAAACGGTATACCACGTTAAGGGTGATTTTACTATGATAGGTAATGCTAACTTACAATTAGTAAATTATAGTGATACTGCAGACAACAATAGGGACATGGAGTATATAGATATTGATGGAGATCCAAACACATTTAATTCATCATCATCTAACTTAACTTTTTCTACAGAAAATGGAGCTTTACCAGATTGTTCAAAAATTCTTTATGCAGGTCTATATTGGGCAGGTAGAGCTGATACAGGATCCGATCCAAATTTAGATGGAGATAACAACCCTAATACATTTCAAGTAACTAAAAATGGTGTAACTAAAAACTTTGATAAACGTAAAGTACTATTAAAAGGACCATTAGCTACAACATATACTGAAGTTTTAGCAACTCCCCCTAACAATTTAGCATTCCCTACTGGAGGCGTAGATAGAAACCTTTTTGCAGCTTATACAGAAATTACAGATTATGTTAAGCTAAATGGTATAGGAAATTATTTTGTAGCAGATATGCCACTAGTTGAAGGTCATCAAGATATTACAGGTTTCTCTGGAGGTTGGGGTATGGTAGTTGTTTATGAAAACTCTAAAATGCAATGGAGAGATATTACTGTTTTTGATGGTTTTGCTTATGTTGATGGTGCATCAACAGATATTTATACTATTACAGCTAATGGATTTAATGCTTCGGTAAATGGAGACATTAATTTAAAATTAGGACTTATGGCTGGTGAAGGTGAAGTAGCTTATAGTGGTGATTACTTTGAAATAGAAAAAAGAAATTCAGGAGATTATGAGCCATTAAATCATAGTGAAAATTCAACAGGAAACTTTTTTAACTCAACAATATTAACAGGAGGAAATGTTAGAAACCCTTCTATTAAGAATAATGCTGGAATCGATATTGTAATGTTTGATATTGATAATGGAAATAATAATGCAGATCCAACAGATGATAATAGTATAATAAATAATGGACAGACTTCAACAACTTTTAGATATGGAACAGCTGGAGATAGTTATAGTATTTTTAATGTAACCTTTGCTGTAGATGCTTATGTTCCAGAATCTGAAGGTGTTTTAACTAGTATATCTGTAAATGGTAACCCTCCAGGTTCAACTATAAATCCAAATGATGATGCTAATTATAAAATAGAAATTAAAAATACAGGAACAGAAGCCATCACAAATACAATACTTACTATTCCCTTACCAGCTTCTGTAAACCCTATTAATTTAGGCTTAGACATAACCACTAATACAAACTATACACCTCTAATAAATCATTCTGCTCCTATTTTTAATCCTACAATAGGAACTAATGGAGCTATTGTTTGGAATATAGGAACGCTTCCTTTACCAGCAAATCCAGATACCGTATTAGCAGATATTTCTTTTAAATTTACAGTTACTACGAATTGCTCTATATTAAGTAATCCTTCTTTTGACCCTAATGTTTCTGTTAATGGAACTGTAAGCGGTATTGGAGCAACATCTAACATACCATTTGACTTTCAGTTAATTCAAGGTTATGAGTCTACTGGCTCATGTATAGGTGAACCTATTTTAGCGCCAAATACCATTCCTATAGATTATTTAGATTATATAAATGAAGCTCCTACTGCTAGCAATCCAGATCCAATAAACATCAATTGTAAAGACGACATACCTACTCCTAACATTGATGTGGTAACCGATGAAGCAGACAACTCTGGTATTACACCTATTGTAGCATTTGTTTCTGATACTTCTGATAATAATTCGTGTCCAGAAATCATTACTAGAATATATAGTGTTACAGATGATTGTGATAATACAATTAATGTCACTCAAACCATTACAATAACACCTATACCTTTAATAATTAGCGATGTAATTAACGAAACCGTTGCTACTGGAACTTATACAAATCAAACTGACTTAGATACAGCTTTTGCTTTATGGTTAACTAACTTTTCTGTAACTGGAGGTTGTAATCCAACAGGGCAGTTTGATCAAACATATACTGCTCCTACCTTATGTGGAGGCTCTGTTAATGTTATTTATAATGCAACAGATCTTTGTGAAAATGGTCAAGACGTTGCTACATTTACTGTGCAACCTATAAGCCCTCTTGTTATTAGTGATGTACAAGACTTAACTGTTAATTCTTGTACCTATGCAAATCAAGACGAACTTAATACCGCTTTTGATAACTGGATTAATGGATTTAGCGTTACCGGTGGTAATAACCCACAAGCTACAGATCTTAGCAGCTTAACTGCGCCTTTATTATGTAATGGTGGTACAGTTAATATAACTTATAATGTAACAGATCTTTGTGAAAACGGTCAAGATACAGCTGCCTTTACAGTCAATATACCTAACCCATTAGTAGTTAGCAATGTTACTAACGAAACAATTCCTGCTGGAACTTATACAGATCAAGCAGATTTAGATGCTGCTTTTGCTTTATGGTTAACTAACTTCTCTGTAACTGGAGGTTGTAATCCAACAGGTCAATTTGATCAAACATATACTGCTCCCCTTTTATGTGGAGGCTCTGTTAATGTTATTTATAATGCAACAGATCTTTGTGAAAACGGTCAAGACATTGCTACATTTACTGTACAATCTACAAACCCTCTTGTTATTAGTGATGTACAAGACTTAACAGTTAATTCTTGTACCTATGCAAATCAAGACGAACTTAATACAGCTTTTAATAACTGGATTAATGGATTTAGCGTTACCGGTGGTAATAACCCGCAAGCTACAGATCTTAGCAGCTTAACTGCACCTTTATTATGTAATGGTGGTACAGTTAATGTAACTTATAATGTAACAGATCTTTGTGAAAACGGTCAAGATACAGCTGCCTTTACAGTCAATATACCTAACCCATTAGTAGTTAGCAATATTACTAACGAAACAATTCCTGCTGGAACTTACACAGATCAAGCAGATTTAGATGCTGCTTTTGCTCTATGGTTAACTAACTTCTCTGTAACTGGAGGTTGTAATCCAACAGGTCAATTTGATCAAACATATACTGCTCCCCTTTTATGTGGAGGATCTGTTAATGTTATTTATAATGCAACAGATCTTTGTGAAAACGGTCAAGACGTTGCTACATTTACTGTACAATCTACAAACCCTCTTGTTATTAGTGATGTACAAGACTTAACTGTTAATTCTTGTACCTATGCAAATCAAGACGAACTTAATACAGCTTTTAATAACTGGATTAATGGATTTAGCGTTACCGGGGGTAATAACCCGCAAGCTACAGATCTTAGCAGCTTAACTGCACCTTTATTATGTAATGGTGGTACAGTTAATGTAACTTATAATGTAACAGATCTTTGTGAAAACGGTCAAGATACTGCTAGTTTCATGGTTAACATTTCGAAAGGAATAACCTACAGTAATACAAAAAATAAGACTACAGATGCTTGTAATTTTAGTATCTTAGATATAACGACTGCACAATCCGATTTAGATAATGATATTGCTGCATGGGTTAATGACCAAACAATGACTATTAATAACAGTATTACTGGAGGTTGTTCTCCTGTAGTTGGAAATAACTTTACTAATCAATCTATTGACTTCTGTACAGGAGGATCAATCACCATTACTTGGGATATAGTAGATTTATGTGAAACAACTAATCGTACTGCTACGTATACGTTTACCAAACCTACAGATCCTGTATTTAATGAAACTAATTTACCAACAGATGAAACAGTAGAATGCGATGCAATAACTCCTGCTCAAACACTAACAGCTTCAAATACATGTGGTAATATAAATATTCTTTACACAGAAGATAGAACAGATGGAGATTGTCCAAGTAGATATTCACTTTTAAGAACATGGACAGCTACTAATATTTGTGGTATTTCAATATCCCATACACAAACCATTACAGTTATAGATACAACGCCTCCTGTATTATCTTTGCCAGCAAATGCAACAGCGGAGTGTAGTGATGACCTGTCACCTATTGCTTTTGGAACTGCTACTGCAACAGATAACTGCGACTCTAATCCAATAATCACTTTTAGTGATGTTAGAACTGATGGCATGTGTTCTGGAACTTTTAGAATTACTAGAACTTGGACAGCTACAGATGCATGTGGTAATATAGCAACTGCAAATCAAATAATTTCAACATCAGACACTACTGCTCCAACTTTTGATCAAGTTACACTTCCTCAAAATATAACAGTAGAATGTAATAATGTACCAGAAGTTGAAATGTTAACTGCAACAGATAATTGTGGAAATGCTATAGTAACTGTTAATGATGTTAGAAAAGACGGTAATTGTCCTGCTAATTATGAAATAGAAAGAACATATACAGCGACCGATGATTGTGGTTTAACAAATACACATATCCAAATAATAACTGTACAAGACACGACACCTCCTACTTTTGTAGAAACACTTCCTGTTAATAGGTTAACTGTCGAGTGTGATGCTTTACCAACTGCCGAAACATTAACAGCTACAGATACATGTGGTTCTGCTACTGTTACAGTAAACGATGTTAGAACTAATGGGGATTGTATAAATAACTATTTTATAACACGTACATGGACAGCTACAGATCAATGTAACTTAACAACTACACATACACAAATAATAACAGTTCAAGACACGACACCTCCTACCTTTGTAGAAACATTACCTGGTGACATTACAGTAGAATGTGATAATATTCAGGTAGCAGAAACATTTACAGCTACAGATAATTGTGGAAATGCTATAGTAACTGTTAATGATGTTATAACAAACGGAGATTGTCCTTCAAATTATACAATAGCCCGTACATGGACTGCTACAGATGAATGTAACTTAACAACAACACACACACAAACCATAACAGTTCAAGATACTACTGCACCTGTGCCTACCACAACTTTTGATATAACATTAAATGCTAGTTGTACAGATATACCAGAAACACCAAACTTAGAGTTTACAGACAATTGTTCAACCAATATAACTGTTGTTTTCAATGAAACTAATTCTTTTAATGAAGATGTATTAGAAGATTACGAAATTGTTAGAACATGGACAGTTACAGATGAATGTAATAATCAAGAAGTTTACACACAAACAGTACAAGTTGCATTAGATGAAGTATTCACAGAAATAGTAGCCGAAGATAGATGTCTTGATGAAGGTGTTTTAAACCTTAACAATCTACTATTTGATGATATAGAAGGTACTTGGGAAATATTAGAAGGCGATTTATCTGCAACTCTAAGCGAAAGTCTTTTCGACCCTTCAGGCATAACGATTACTAGAGATTTTGTTTTAAATGGTAAAGATTATAAATTTAGACATACCTCTTTAGAAGGTGGATGTATTACTACTACAGAAATCACCATGAAAGTCATTTATTGTGTTGTATTACCTTGTGGACAAAATGATATTGTTATATCAAAATCTATAACACCAAATGGAGACGGTTTTAATGAAACTTTCGATATTGAAGGCATTGATTTATGTGGCTTTACTGCCGAAGTTAAAATTTTTAACCGCTGGGGAGCTTTAGTTTACGAGTCAAATAATTACACACTTGGTAGTTTAAAAACTTCTGGAAACTTAGGAGATTGGGATGGATCCTCTAAAACATCTGTTGGTAATGCTGGTAAATTACCTAATGGAACATATTACTATATAATTAATTTAAGAGATAGTGGATTAAGTCCTATAACAGGACCTGTTTACTTAGGAACCAAATAATATATTAACCTAATTTATTATGAAACTTACTAAACATAACATCATAGCTATTGCTCTGTTAAGTTGTTCAATTGGAATTGCGCAACAATTACCACAGTTTACTCAATATATGTACAATACAATCTCTATAAACCCAGCATATGCAGGAAGTAGAGAAGCATTAAGTGTTGTTGGATTACACAGAAGCCAATGGGTTGGTTTTAAAGGAGGCCCAATAACACAAACCCTTTCTATACATACACCACTTAGGAACGATAGAATAGGTTTAGGTTTATCTTTTATAGAAGATGATTTAGGTCCTCAAAACTTTTCATACCTATATGGAGATTTTTCATATACTATTCCAACGGGAAGATTTGGCAAATTAGCTTTTGGTGTTAAAGCTGGTTTTACTCAATTTAGTTTTGATACAGATTTTCGTCTAGACCAAGCAAATCAAAATGATCCCTTAATTTTTGGTACAGAAGATAGATGGAGTCCTAATATAGGAGCCGGAGTCTATTGGCATACAAATAGAGTATACTTTAGTGTATCTGCTCCAAGAATACTAAATAATGATATTAATAATAAAAATGACTTTGAAGCACTAGACCGTGTTAGTTACTATGTTACTGCTGGTGGAGTTATTGATTTAAGTAAAAGCTTCAAATTTAAACCTGCTGCTTTATTAAAAGCTACTAATGGTGCACCTATTTCAATAGACTTAACTGCTAATTTCTTATTTAATGAGAAATTTTGGTTAGGAGGTTCATATAGAATTAATGAGCAAACTGCTGCCATAGGTGGTATTGCCGATTTTCAAGTTTCAAGACAATTACGTGTAGGGTATGCTTATGAAAAACCCATTTCAGAAATTGCAGATTACACGACAGGAACCCATGAAATACTATTAATTTATGAGTTCAAATTCTTAAGTTCAAAATTAAAGTCTCCAAGATATTTCTAATACTAGTTTGCTATGAATATTAAAAATTACATATTAGTCTGTATCATATTTACAATAAGTTTTTCTGCATTCTCACAACAAGGAAAGCAAAAAAGAGCTGATACATTGTTCAATAAGTTTTCATTTGTAAAAGCCTCCAAAGTATATAGAGAACTTATTCAAAATAACTATAACAAAGACTACGCTACAAGACAGTTAGCAGATTGTTATACCTATTTAAGAGATCCAAAAAATGCTTCTAGATACTATAAAAAAGTAGTACAGCAAAAAAATGTGCCAATACAGTATTATTATAATTACGCACAATCTCTTAGAGGGATGAAAAAATATAAAGAATCTCAAGTTTGGTTAAAACGTTATAAAGATTCTGGAGGTGTAGTAAATACAAATGACTTCTCTAAAGATGTAAATTTTATAACAAGCGTATTTGGAGCAAAACAACAATATTTTTTAGATAAAGTACGCTTTAATTCAAAATATAGTGATTTTGGAGCTTTTGAGCATGATGGTAAAGTTTATTTCACCTCTTCTAGAGATGAAGGTGTGTCTATAAAACGTCTATATGGTTGGAATGAACAACCTTTTTTAGATGTTTACGTTACAGACGTTGGAACTAGAAAAAATGTAGATCATACCGCTAAAATAAAAGGTGATATTAATTCTATTTACCATGATGGACCAGTAACCATTACAAAAGATGGTAAAACCATGTATTTCTCTAGAAATAATTTTAATAAAGACCTTGAAACAAAAGGCAAGAAAGGATTAACCAATATGAAAATCTATAGAGCCACTTTACAAAATGGCCTATGGACAAACATTGAAGATCTACCTATAAATGGAGATAATTTTTCAACACAACACGCTGCTCTAAATATTGATGATAGTAAATTATATTTTACTTCAGATAGACCTGGAGGATTTGGCGGCTCAGATATATATGTAGTAAACATATATCCAGATGGAACTTTAAGAGATCTTAAAAACGTTGGAAACGTTGTAAATACTGAAAACGCAGAAGGTTTTCCATTTATTAACAATGAAGGAGTGTTATTTTTCTCTTCAGATGGACATACAGGATTAGGTCTATTAGATATATTTGGTACTATTAAAGGGGAAAACGGAAACATTGAAAATGTTATCAATTTAGGTGTTCCTGTAAACTCTAGTAAAGACGATTTCTCTTTTTCTATGAATCCTAACGGGATTACGGGCTATTTTGCTTCTAATAGAGCAGGTGGTCGTGGTAGTGATGATATTTATGCGTATCATAGAGTTCCTATACTACATGTAGAAGGTGTTGTAACCGATGCCATTAATACTAATCCAGTTGCCAATTCTGTAATCACCCTGTTTGATGAAAATAATAAGCAAATTGCTTATATGGAAACCGATGAAAATGGATATTATCAAATCAATATTGACAGAAACAAAGATTATAAAATTGTAGGTAGTCAGAAAAAGTACATCGATGATTACCGCACATTTACATCAAAGAATTTGCAAACAGAGCTAACAACCATTACTGCAAATTTATTATTAAATCCAGTACAAGATGTTGTAAAACTTGCCGAATTAAACACGATCTATTTTGATTATGATAAACATAATATTAGAGAAGATGCAGCATTAGAATTAGATAAAATTGTGAGTTTAATGCAAAACGATTACCCAGATATGATAATACGTATTGAATCTCATACAGATTCCAGAGGTGCCCTATCATATAATGATAAATTATCTATAGATAGAGCCAATGCCACATACGACTACTTAATAAGTAAAGGTATTACGCCAGCAAGAATAACTGAACATGAAGGGTTTGGAGAACGTAGATTAACAAATGGTTGTGAAGATGGTGAAAACTGTGAAGAAGAAGACCATCAATTAAATAGACGTACACAATTTATTGTAGTTAAAATGGAGTAAACAACATATACAATACTGGATTTTTGTAATTTAAAAAGACCATATGAAACCAAAAAACTATATCATAATAAACTTTTTTTTACTAATAAGTATTTCTCTTTTTGCTCAATCTGGCACACAAAAAAGAGCCGATAATTTATTCAACAAATTTTCTTTTGTTAATGCTGCCAAAGTATATCATGAACTCATTAATAATGAATATAACATAAATTATGCTACAAGGCAACTAGCAGACAGTTATGCATATATGCGAAACCCAGAAGATGCAGTTATATATTATAAAAAAGCCGTACAGCAAGATAATATTCCTATTGAATATTATTATAATTATGCTCAAGCCTTAAGGGGTATTAAAAACTATAAAGAATCAAGAGTTTGGCTTGAAAAATTTAAAAATGCTGGCGGAATTATAAAAACAGATAGATTTACTAAAGACAGCGATTTTATTACATCTATTTTCAATGCAAAACCACAGTACTTTTTAACTGAAGTTAATTTTAATTCAAAATACAGTGATTTTGGAGCTTATGAGCATGATGGAAATATTTATTTTGTATCATCAAGAAATAAAGGGGTTTCAATAAAACATACTTATGGATGGAATAAAGAACCCTTTCTAGATATATATGCTGCTAAAAAAAATGAAACGAATAACAATGTAACCTATAAATCTAAACTAAAGGGAGATATAAATTCTATGTATCATGATGGTCCAATTACCATGACTAAAGACGGTAAAACCATATACTTTTCAAGAAATAATTTCAACAAAAACATTTTAGGTAAAGATAAAAAAGGCTTCACTAATCTTAAAATATACCAAGCCAGTTTAGTAAAAGGTAAATGGATAAATATTAAAGAATTACCATTTAATAATAACGATTATTCTAATGGTCACCCAGCTTTAAATGAAGATGAAAACAAATTATATTTCACATCTAACATGCCTGGAGGAATAGGTGGGTCTGATATTTACTATGTAGAAATAAACAAAGATGGCACTTTTGGATCTCCTCAAAATTTGGGAGAAATAATAAACACAACTAAAAATGAAAGATTCCCTTTTATTAATAGTGAAGGTTCATTATTCTTTTCGTCAGACGGACATCCTGGACTAGGATTATTTGATATTTTTGGAACTGTAGCCGATAAAAACAATAATATTATTAGCGTTATAAATCTTGGAGTGCCTGTAAACTCCAGTAAAGATGATTTTTCTTTTTTCATGAATAATGATGGTTTATCTGGATATTTTGCTTCAAATAGAAATGGAGGCATTGGTGGAGATGATATTTATGCTTACGATAGAATTCCACAATTAAAAATAGAAGGAACAGTAAAAGACGCTATTCTTAACACTCCCCTAGTTAATGTTATCGTTACATTATTAGACGGTAATAATAAAAAAATTGCAACTTTAAAAACAGACAAGGATGGGTATTATGAAATAAATATTGATAGAGATTCTTATTATAAAGTAGATGTTAAAAAGGATAGTTATACAACAGAATCTAAAATGGTTAATTCTAAAAACATAGAAAGAAATATAACCAGCATTACCACAAATTTTGTTTTAGATCCTGATAAAATCGAAGAAGAGGAAGAATTGATTTCAATGACAAAACCATCACCAATATATTTTGATTATAACAAGTCTAATATTAATACTAATAGTAGTATTGAATTAGATAAAGTTATCCATTTAATGCAGACTAAATACCCTAATATGCTAATAAAAATTGAATCTCATACAGATTCTAGAGGCTCAGCTTCATACAATAACAATTTATCAATTAAAAGAGCAACAAACACTTATAAGTATTTGTTAAGTAAAGGTCTAAACCCTGAAAGAATTATTGAACACAAAGGTTATGGAGAACAAAATCTGGTTAATGATTGTGATGATACATCAACATGTACAGAAGAGCAACATCAATTAAATAGACGTACACAATTGATCGTTGTAAGAATGGATTAAATTTTTTAACTAAATACTCTAGATAAAACAGTAATAAAAATAATCGTTTTTAATAAAAGCGATTATTTTTTTATAAAGATGTTAGTATAATACCATCTACCATCCTCACTTTTCTCTGCAGATATATCAAAATTTGTATAGTCCCCTTCAATATTAGCCTTATGTCCTTCACTTCTTAACCATGCGTCTACCACAGATTTAGCAGAACTATAACCATAAGCTACATTTTCAGATACTTTTTTAGCATTAGCATTTGACTTTAAGTAATCACTTCTCGTATAAAAATTATCATGAGATATTTTTTCATTATCAACCATATAATCTGTATGACTAAATGCCACAGATTTAACAATCTTCATTTCTTGTAATGAATTTAATCCTAAAGCTGATCTATGATCATTAATAAGTACAAGTATCTCCGTTTCTATTGCTTTTGCTTCAATATTATCATTACTCAATACTATAGTATTCTCTTTATCATCAACACTATCAGTTGAACAAGAAAAGCATATTAAAATAGCTAATACTGCTAATAGAGGGAGTTTTAATAATTTCATTGCAGGTAGATTTAGTTTTTTGGAATTACCAAAATAAGTAGCATAACCTGAATCAAATGTTAAAAAAATGTTAAAATCGATTAAAAACACGCAGTTTAACGATAATTAATGTTTTTAATCGATGAAATACCATATAGTAAGAAAAAACCAAGTATTTGATCTGATTTTTCAAGGAGATAATCGATCGATTAACCAACTAGAATCAGATTGTTTAACATATCTAATTCTGTCATGCAATCTATTTGCACGCCCTTGCCAGAATTCAATTTCAATAGGTTCTACTATATATCCTCCCCAATTATCTGGTCTTGATATTTCTTTACCTTTATATTCCTTTTCTAAATTAGAAAGCTTTTCTTCAAGTAATACTCTATCTTTTATAACTTCACTTTGTTTTGAAGCAATAGCACCTAATTGACTTCCTCTAGGTCTAGATCTAAAATAGTCATCACTTAAACTTTCTGAAGTTTTTTTTACATTTCCTTTTATTATAATTTGTTTTTCAGCACCATTCCAGAAAAAAGATAAGCAAACATTAGAATTATTAGCTATGGCCTGTCCTTTTTCACTATTATAATTCGTATAAAAAATAAAGCCTTCATTAGTATATTTTTTTAATAGTACCACCCTACTCTTTGGATACCCATCTAAACCTACCGTTGAAACTGTCATAGCATTAGTTTCTTCTTCTACAAAAAACGCGTCAACCTCTTGAAACCATTTTTGAAATAATTCCATAGGGTTATTAGGTACTTCTTTTAAAAGTAGTTCTCCTTTTTCGTAAGATCTCCTGTAATTACTTAAATCCTTTTCCATAGACTACAAAATAACAAAAAATTATTTTTCTTTAAACAGTAATATATATATAAACTTTTTAAATTAGTAAACCCTAAAGAAACAACATGAAGTTTGAAAACTCTGATTATTCAAAAAGTTTAGATTATTTTAAATTAAACCTACATTTTGGAAATTTTTATTTGTGTGAGTTCTTTTTTATTGCAGAATTAAATGAGGGTGTACATTTTGGACGGGAACAAGTAGAAGAATTAATAAAGCAGATTATATTTTTTTACGGTGAAAGCCCAAAATTAGGATGTATATCCAATCGAGTTAACTCTTATTCATCAGATCCGCATTCATGGTCGAAAGTCGAAAATAAATATGATATAGTTATAGCTAGCGCTATAGTTAGCTATACTCCTATAACTTCAATGAATGCTAAAATTGAGCAACAGTTTTTTAAAAAAAGAATAAAGAACTGTACATCATTAAAAGAAGCTATAAAATGGATAGAAAATCCAAAATAATTTAATTTGCTAATACTCTTGTTCTTAGAGTATATACTCATTAAATATTAGTTGCAACTTTTTATAAAGAATCTACAACATGAGTTATTATTTTTCAAAAATTTATTTATTTGATATTTAATTCAAAATCATTACATTGAGTATTGCTATAAGATATATGAAAATTAAAAACAGTAAATATTATAATATATTAAACCTCTCAAAATTACAATTCTCTTTTGGAGATATTTATCTATTTGACGATTTTGTAGTTACAGAAATTTATGAAGGTGTACACCTCGATAAAGATAAAATATGGAAAATAATGAATACTGTTGTAGATTTTTATGGAGTCAATGCAAAAATATGTTATATTTCAAATCGAATAAACTCTTACTCATCAAATCCTCAAGAATGGGTTAAAGCTCTCAATACGTATGATATTGTCATAGCTGGCGCTATTGTTTATTATAATCTTAGTTCATTAATGAATGCTAATATCGAAAATTTTATTTGCCCTAAAGAAGTTAAACAGTTTCAATCTTTAGACGAATCTATAAAATGGGTCATGCGAATTAAAGAACTTAATCGAAATTAAATGTTTTACCATCTTCACAAAGTTCTACATTATCAAAAACTTCAAGAGCTTCTTCTTTAAAAGCATTTAAGCCATCATAACGTGTTGAATAATGTCCTAATAACAATTTCCCAACTTTTGCTTGTTTTGCTATATAAGCAGCTTCTTTTGCTGTGGAATGCTTTGTTTTAACCGCTAAATCTGCATGCTTATCTAGAAAAGTAGATTCATGATATAATACATCTGTATTTTCAATTATAGGTACTATATCCTTTTTATACATAGTATCACTACAAAAAGCGTAACTCTTAGGTTTTAGTCCAGGCCAAGTTACTTTTTCATTTTTTATAGTTTCACCATCTTCATTTACAACATCAAAACCTTGAACAAGTTTTCTATAATAAGCTATATTAATATTAGCATCTTCAACAGCGCTTATATTTAATTTACGATCCTTTTCTTTCTCTTTAAATAAAAACCCATTTGTGTAAATTCTATGATTTAACGGGATGGTAAATACTTCAACTTTATTATCCTCAAAAATTAATTCAGATTTTTTTGAAGTTAATTCATGAAAAATCAAATTATAATTAGTCCATGAATCTGCCAACTTCATTTGAAGTGTAATTATTTCTTTAATCCCTTTGGGACCATGGATATGTAAATCTGTTTCGCGAGTTAACAACCTAAATGTTGAAATTAAACCTACTAAACCAAAAAAATGATCGCCATGTAAATGCGAAATGAAAATATGCTTAATACGGTTAAATTTTATTTTATGTTTACGTAATTGTACCTGAGTCCCTTCTCCACAGTCTATTAAAAACATATGGTTACCAATTTCTAATACTTGAGATGTTGTATTATTTAAGGTTCTTGGGGTGGCACTATAACAGCCTAAAATAGAAAGCTTCATTATTTTATATAAGACGTTTATAATTCAGTGAATCTAAAGCTGTGAATTTACTTTTAAAAGAAAAGGCATATGGTGTATCTCCATATTTATTTATATAATCTAAGCGATCTTTAGCATCTTGAAAAGTAGGTTCATATCCCTTAGGTACATACCAAAATGCCATATGCATCATCTTTATTTTACTAAACCACTCTTTTTTTCGTTTAAAAACTTCTATATGTCCAGACTTATAAGTGTAATTAAAAAGAGCTTCTAAATTCTCCCATGTAGACATATTTATAATTAGTTCGTCATCTTTAAAAACTTGAACAGCCTCTTCTTTAACCTCGTCTTTTAATCTCCAAATAAAACCCTCACTATCATCTGCTATAGCATTAATTCTATCCAAATTATTAACAAAATCTTGCATAATAGGATCGTCCATAGGAGCTAATCTCTTAGCAACATTTACTTGAGTTAGGTAAAAATTGGTCATAATTAAAATCCTAAATCCCTTTCTATATCTTCCATTTCTATAATATCGTAAGCTTCCTGCACAGTAGGAACTACAATAATTTCATCTGGAACTATATTTAAGTCGATTTTATCAGAAACAATTACAAAAGAATGTTTTGCATTTCTATGCGTATTAGATATATTTAAAAACTCCACAATATCTTCCAATAATACTTCTTTTAATGAAGACAGAGTAATGATAATATTATTATTTTTAAATTTAGGGTACAGCGTTTGCAGCTTTTTAATCAATTCTATAACAGTTGCCTTTTCTTGCGTTATTATAGCTGTATTTCCGTTTTGATCTATAATCATAATTTATTGTTTTATTTTTGAAGCTAACAAATAAATAACTGCCATTCTAACAGCAACTCCATTTTGAACTTGATCCAATATAATAGATTGCTTAGAATCTGCAACATCACTAGTAATCTCAACACCTCTATTAATTGGCCCAGGGTGCATTATTGTAATCTCTTTATCTAAAGAATTTAACAAATCTTTACTAACCCCAAATTGTTGTGTATATTCTCTAGTTGAAGGAAAATAACTAATATCCATACGTTCATTTTGTACACGAAGCATATTTGCTACATCACACCAATTAAGAGCTTTTCGTAAATTTGTTTCTACTTTTACACCTAATTTATCTATATATTTTGGTATCAAAGTCTTTGGCCCACATACCATAACCTGAGCGCCTTGAAGTTGTAATGCATAAATATTTGATAGCGCTACCCGACTATGTAATATATCACCAACAATAACTACCTTTTTCCCTTTAACATCCCCTAGCCTTTCTCTTATAGAATAAGAATCTAATAAAGCTTGTGTAGGGTGTTCGTGGGCTCCATCACCAGCATTAACAATACTTGCATTTACATGTTTAGATAAAAATACACCTGCTCCAGGATTTGGGTGACGCATAACAACCATATCTACTTTCATAGATAAAATGTTGTTTACAGTATCTATTAAAGATTCTCCTTTTTTTACTGAAGATTGCGCCGAAGAAAAATTAATAACATCTGCAGACAAACGTTTCTCTGCAAGTTCAAAAGACAATTTCGTTCTTGTTGAATTCTCAAAAAATAAATTTGCAATGGTTATATCTCTAAGCGAAGGCACTTTTTTAATAGGTCTGTTAATCACTTCTTTAAAATGATCTGCAGTTTCAAAAATAAGTTGAATATCTTCCTCTTTAAGATATTTAATTCCTAATAAGTGATTGACACTTAACTCACTCATGTTTTTTTTAATATTCTAATGGCAATTATTAATGCCTGTTATTTAATTCATTTAGGTCTGGATACGCCTAACTTTATACTCTCTAGTAAAACTATTACTTCTCAATCAAGTAAACAGAATCCTCATTATCATGTTCCTTCCAGTTTACCTTTACTTTTTCATTATTTATAACATCTACTTGTCTACCTCTATAATCAGGCTGAATAGGTAAATGTCTACTAAAACGTCTATCTATTAACGTTAGTAATTCTATTTCATTAGGCCTTCCAAAAGATTGTATCGCAGTTAACGCTGCTCGAATACTTCTACCCGTATAAAGTACATCGTCAATAAAAACAATATTTTTATCTTCAACAATAAAATTAATTTTTGTGGTATTGGCTTCAAGCGTTTTTTCACCTCTACGAAAATCATCTCTATAAAAAGTGATATCTAAATGCCCTAATTGAATATTCTTTATTTTATAATCTTCCTCTAATATTTTAGCTAATCTATCTGCTAAAAAAACACCTCGTGGTTGTAATCCTATTAAAACCGTATTAGAAAAATCGTTGTGTTTCTCAATAAGCTGACAAGCCAATCTATGAAGAATGATGTTTACCTCTTTTGCGTTAAGTAAAACTTTTTGACTCATATACTATCCAAACATATTGTGGTAAACAAAGGTAAGGCAAAATTTTAGAAGTAAAAACCATTAATACCAAACTTTATTATAGCACATCCCTATCGGGTCGGGCTATACATTACAAGTCCTCGCTACGTACCTCGCTGTGGGCTTTTCATTTCTATTCCTTGCGCACTTACATGAAATATTTAGATAGTATTCAACTAAAACTATCCATTATAAAAAGTTATTTTTAAATAAAGGCTTTATACTCACTTCCAGAAGTTGAAACTACTTTAATAAAATAGCTCCTTAAAATAATTTGTTGGTAGATATTCTGATTAATATTCACCATTTGTATACCTTAAATTATCAATAAATTACTATCATCATCGTTGGATGTCCATTTTCCCCTCGTACTTAAATATGTATACAAATCTACACCAAAACACTTTTGCATAAAAGCTGGACATACTTGAACTTGTAACTATATATCAAAATGGAAATAAATTAATAACTTCCTAAACATCAAAAAATAAGATATTTATTTTTTGATGTTATAAATAATAAAATTAAATTTGAAAGCAAATTCATACAATTTAAAGTTTAAGTATTGATTAATTATAACTATTAATTTATAAATCCTAAAAAATGACATCAGAAAGGTTAGAAGCATTTAGTGATGGTGTAATAGCAATCATTATTACTATCATGGTTTTAGAATTAGAAGCCCCTAAAGAATATACCTTAAAAGCTTTTTTTGAAATAATTCCAACGTTTATTAGTTATTTTGTTAGCTTTTTTTATGTCAGTATTTATTGGCTTGAACATCATCAATTATTTAAGATTACAGAAAAAATAAACAATAAAATTTTATGGGCAAATTTAAACTTTCTGTTTTGGTTATCTGTAATTCCGTTTACTACTAATTGGATTGGAGATGGTGATCACCATACAGATATAGTTCCTGTTGTATTGTACGGTTTTGTACTTCTTATGAGTCAATTGTCATTTATGTTTCTAAGAAATTCTATTATTAAACTTCACGGAACGACCTCAAAAACATCAATCTATTTAAATAAAAATAAAATGGGTTTTATTTGTGTATTTATATATATTATTGGTTTATGGCTTGCAAATCATCACACATTTATATCTATGGTATTATTTATAATAGTTGGCATACTTAAAGCCTCTGAATTAAATTCTATATCAAAGAAAATACAACCTACTGTACAGCCTAGTATATAACCTTATATTCAAACTCATTACTAGTTTTAATACTTTTAAGCCATACTTGGTCTTAGTACTATTTTGATACGAGATTTACAAATAAAAAAAAGCCTTCAAGAAATTGAAGGCTTTCATATTATATAATGTTTAGAAAATTATGCTTTTCCATCCATTTTATCTTTAAGAGCTTGTAAAGCATCATTAGCATCACCTAAAGTTGGTTTAGCCTCAGCTGCTGCAGTAGCTGCTTTTTTAGCTGCTGCTTTTACATTTTTAATCTCTTCTTCTTTAAAGATTGCTGTATGAGATGCTACAACACGTTTAAAATCTTTGTTAAACTCAATGATTTTAAATTCTGCAGTATCTCCCTTTTTAAGTTTGTTACCATCTTCTTTTTCAAGATGACGAGTTGGTACAAATGCAACGATATCTTCATTAAACTCTACAGTAGCTCCTTTATCAACTATTTCAGCTAATACAGCTGTATGAACTGTTTCTAAAGCGAATTCAGTTTCATACTTATCCCAAGGATTTTCTGTAGTTTGTTTGTGACCTAAACTTAATTTACGTCCTTCAACATCTAATTCTAATACATTAATGTCTAATTTATCACCAACTGCGCAGAACTCACTTGGATGCTTGATTTTCTTAGTCCAAGATAAATCTGAGATATAAATTAATCCGTCAATACCTTCTTCTAATTCAACAAAAACACCAAAGTTTGTAAAGTTACGTACAACACCAGTATGTTTAGACCCTAATGGGTATTTACCTGTAATATCTGTCCATGGATCTGGAGTTAATTGTTTGATACCAAGTGACATTTTACGATCTTCTCTATCTAAAGTTAAGATTACTGCTTCAACTTCATCTCCTACAGAAACGAAATCTTGAGCAGAGCGTAAATGTGTAGACCAAGACATTTCAGATACGTGAATTAATCCTTCAACACCATCAGCTACTTCAATAAATGCACCGTAATCTGCAATGACAACTACTTTACCTTTTACTTTATCACCAACTTTCACCTCTTCTGCAAGAGCTTCCCATGGATGTTTGCTTAATTGTTTTAATCCTAATTGGATTCTTGATTTGTTTTCATCAAAGTCAAGGATTACAACATTAAGTTTTTGATCTAATTCAACAATCTCATTTGGATGATTGATTCTTGACCAAGATAAATCTGTAATGTGAACTAATCCGTCAACACCACCAAGATCAATAAATACACCATAAGAAGTAATGTTTTTAACAACACCTTCTAATACTTGACCTTTTTCTAATTGACCAATAATTTCTTTCTTTTGTTCTTCAATATCAGCCTCAATAAGTGCTTTATGAGAAACTACTACATTCTTAAATTCGTGGTTGATTTTAACAACTTTGAATTCCATAGTTTTATTTACATATTGATCGTAATCTCTAATTGGTTTAACATCAATTTGAGAACCTGGTAAGAATGCTTCAATTCCAAAAACATCTACAATCATACCACCTTTAGTTCTGCATTTAACAAAACCATTAACGATTTCTCCAGTATCATGAGCCGCATTAACACGATCCCATGCTTTTATTACACGTGCTTTTCTGTGAGATAATACTAATTGTCCTGTTGCATCTTCACGTACATCAATTAATACTTCTACTTTATCACCAACTGATAAGTTAGGGTTGTAACGGAATTCGTTTAAAGAAATAACACCCTCAGATTTTGCGTTGATGTCAATAATAGCATCTCTATCAGAAATGTGTACTACTGTACCTTCAACAACTTCGTCATTTAAAGTATCAACGAAATTTTCTGCTACTAATTTTTCAAATTCTTTAAGTTGTAAATCGTCAACTTCATCAATACCTTCTTGGTAATTGTGCCAGTTGAACTCTTTTAAGAATTTTTCAGGATTAGCTTTTGCTTCAGAAATTACTGGAGCTTGTACTGCTGGAGCTTCTGTTGCTTCAACTTCAGCTTGTTTTGCTTTTTCAGCCATTTAAAATATTGTGTAATTATAATTTAAAATTTCCACGTTTGAGAAACTTAATTATATTACGTTTTGTATTCTGCATGCTTTCGGAAGATTTGAGCGATTAACACACAGAAGCGTTAAATTATTTTATGATTTCATTCCTCTTATCTTTCCGATAATTCGCTAAAAGGAGTGCAAAAATAAACATTATTGAGATAATTACCTAAAAATGAGTAATTATAATTAGTGTGACTTTTTACTTTTCTTGTGTCTTATTAAATAGAAACAATATCTTAAACATTATTTTAGTATAAAAAAATAAAATAATTGCTATATTGTTCAATACAATTAATCATTAAAACTTATAAATCATTATGAAAGCAAAATACCAAAAAGTATTAGATCTAGGAGAATCACTTAATATTCAAAACGGTGACGTTAAAGAAGAAAATGGTGTTCTAAAAATTAAAGGAACTGCTAGTACTCCTTATGAGAAAAATCTTCTTTGGGATAAAATTAAAGAAATAGGTGGTGAAAACCCTTCAGATATTATGGCTAACATTGAAGTAGCTGATGATAGTATTTTTCATAGACATACTGTTAAAAGTGGAGAAACTTTGGGTAAAATAGCTAAACAATACTACGGAAATGCTTCAAAATATCAAGAAATTTTTAAAGCTAATTCTAATATTCTAAAAAATCCAGATGTAATTCATCCAGATCAAGAATTAATTATCCCAAATTTATAAATCTTAATAATTTACAAATAAAACAAAAAAGACTATTAGTTACCTAATAGTCTTTTTTACTTCTACATTATATTTTACGATGTAAATTCCAATCATAATCCATATATAGCACTTTAGTTTTTGCATTAATTTTGGCACCTCCTGAATGTTTATTAATAAAACTTATCATGTCCTTTAAATTAGCAAAATCATCGCTATACCATTGAAAAATTTTTGACAACTTACTTAAACTCGATCCAATTTTATTCTTTGTAGGATCATTTAAAAAATTACTAGTTGCTAATCCTAAATCTCGTTCTACAGAGTCATTTTCGTATGCCGTTCTTTTTAATATAGGAGATGACATTGCTGTTGAATATAAAGCAAAATGTATTCTAGGGTCTTCTAATTTTCGTAAAATATCATGTTCCACATCATCCAGAGATATCTTACTTCCTGCATAATCAATATCTTTTATACTAAAAGCATTTTGTACATAATTAATACTTTTAATAGGGTAATGTTTAGCTAACAGTTTTATTACATTAGCATTATAAAAATTAATCCAATATGCTTTTTTTTCACTTATGCTCCATCCATTATTTGGAGATATTTTAGAAAAACTACGAGTAATTTCATGTAACTCATCTATATTTTCTAAAACTTTATCGAAATCCACAACACCTTTAGATGACACATGATCTTTTAAAAATTTATCATATGCTGTTAAATCGATTGTTTGCGAAAATCCACTTAAACAAACAAGTAGTAATAGGGACAAAATACTTTTCATTATAATTATTGTTTTGGTTAATATGAAACATTAAGTCGTCATTTTATTAAAAACTAACACACTTAACTATAATGATAAATATTTTGCAGTTACTAACCTATTTAGTAATTCTATAAAATATAAAAAACATTATCTAGAAGTTATTTTTATTCTATTTCCTTAAGTGCCATTTTAACTAAATTCAAAATTTTGTCAAACTGTTCATCTAAAGTCATATTGGAATTATCTATTTCAATAGCATCTTTAGCTTTAACTAATGGAGAATCTTCTCTATTAGAATCTAAATAATCACGATCTTGAACATTTTTTAAGACATCTTCATATTTAACCCGATCTCCTCTACTAATAAGCTCATCGTAACGTCTTTTTCCTCGTGTTTCTGCAGAGGCTGTCATGAATAATTTAAGATTAGCCTTTGGGAAAACTACAGTTCCAATATCTCGACCATCCATAACCACACCCTTATTTTTCCCCATTTCTTGCTGCTGCTCGACAAGCTTGCGTCTAACTTCTGTAATAGCAGCAACTTTACTAACAAAACTAGATACTTCTAGGGTTCGAATCTCGTTTTCAATATTCACCCCATTTAAATAAACTTCAGCAAAACCAAGAGTCTCATTAAACTTAAAATTTACCTGAATATTTTGTAATTGATATACTAGTGTTTCTTTATTAAAATCTTCTTTATTTATAAGTCCATTTTGAATAGCATAATATGTTACTGCTCTATACATAGCTCCTGTATCTACATATACATAACCTAGGTGCTTTGCTAATTGTTTAGCAACAGTGCTTTTACCTGTAGAGGAAAAACCATCTATTGCAATGGTAATTTTAGTCATAAAGATTTTGTTTTAAGTATCAAAAATACTTAAAATGTATAACGCACAAAAAGTAAAACACTTTTAATTTAATTACTTATTTTACTAGAAAATCTTAAATTTAATTTATTAAAATATTTCTTATTGCAAATCTATTTGCAATCCAAAAAAGTTTGCATTAGCGGCACTTGTGTATTTAGCATGCGTATAACTGAAGCGCATTTTATTCATTTTTATTGAAATACCACCAGATAAACCAGAAAAGTTACGTTGTTCTATAATTCTTAATTCTTCAGCTCTACGAAAATTATATCCTAAACGAATATTAAAGCCTCCTTCTGGAAATATCTCGGCACCAATAATAGCATGCCTAACTATTTGACCTATAAAACCTATCTTCTCATCTGTTTGCCCACCTCCTAAATCGTTAACAGACCTAGCTGGGTTTGGTCTTGCGATAGGCCATTCTTGTAAGTTTTCTAAAGTAAGGTGCCAACGAATTGGAACATTTTCTAAACGTTGCGACATACCAAAATCGACCTCAAAAGGTAAGCGCTCATTAAGTCCTGCATAGGTAGTTATTTGGGTTCCCAAATTCCTAACAGCTAGAGCTACATTAAAATCTATATCTTCATTTATATATATTAATCCTAAATCTACAGCAGCCCCAAGAGAGTTATATTGTTCTAATTTAGATGTTATAAGTTTAACATTAGCTCCAAAATAAAAATCTGTATACCCTATTTGTAATGCATAACCCAAAGACAAAGCAGCTTCATTTCCTCTAAAAGATCCTGTGGCATTTCCATTTTCATCATAACCATCAAACGATCCATAATTTATATAAGTAATTCCTGCATGAAATGTTTGTGTACGTCTATCTACAGTATAAGCATAAGCAGCAGTACCATAACCGATACCCCCTAAATAACTTGTATAATTTACAGCTAATTGATTATCCATTTCTACATTTATAGTGGCTGGATTAAAAAGAGCTTGGGTAACATCATAATCAACATTTGTTAGAACTTTACCACCAAGTGATGCTTGACGTGGTGATGATACTAAATTTAAAAATTGATATGTAGTTTCTCCCCCAACTTGCGCAAAAGATAGAGCACAAATAGGCAAACAAAAAAACGTTATAATTTTTCTTAACATATTTTATAAAGACAGGATAAGCTTAAAACGAAGACATATATCTTTTATTTTATATAACAAAAAAACCTCTATATAAATAGAGGCTTTTTACGATATATAATTATATTTTTTTAGGGTTTTTCACTTTTTGACTTGTGATTGCTATTTTCACAACATCACTCATATCTGTTACATAATGAAAGGTTAACCCTTTTAAATATTCTTCTTTTATTTCTTCAATATCTCGACGGTTATCTTCACACAATAAAATTTCTTTAATTTTAGCTCGTTTAGCTGCTAAAATCTTTTCTTTTATTCCTCCTACAGGAAGTACTTTTCCTCGAAGCGTAATTTCTCCAGTCATTGCTAAACTCTTTTTAACTTTTTTCTGAGTAAATAAAGAAACTAAAGAAGTTAACATGGTTACACCTGCACTTGGACCATCCTTTGGTGTTGCTCCTTCAGGAACATGAATATGTACATTATGCTTATCAAAAACAGCAGTATCAATTCCAAACTCATCAGCATTAGATTTGATATATTCCATAGCAATAGTTGCAGATTCTTTCATCACTTTACCAAGGTTTCCTGTAATACTAAGGGTTCCTTTTCCTTTTGATAAAATAGATTCTATAAATAAAATATCTCCGCCAACACGTGTCCATGCTAAGCCTGTAACTACTCCTGCTACATTATTGTTTTCATATTTATCACGTTCTAATTTTGGTCCTCCTAAAACTTCAATGACATCATCATTAGAAACTTTAACATCATAATCTTCTTCCATAGCAATATTTTTTGCTGCGTATCGCACCATTTTTGCTATTTGTTTCTCTAAACCACGAACACCAGACTCACGAGTATACCCTTCTACTATCTTCTCTAATTGGGCTTTTCCAATTTTTAAATTAGTTTCTGTTAAACCGTGTTCTTTTAATTGTTTTGGTAATAAATGACGCTTTGCTATCTCGACTTTTTCTTCAATAGTATAGCCAGATACATTTATAATCTCCATTCTATCTAACAATGCAGGTTGAATAGTTGCTAAGCTATTTGAAGTAGCTACAAACATGACTTTAGATAAGTCATAACCCATTTCTAAAAAGTTATCATAAAACTCATTATTTTGTTCAGGGTCTAAAACTTCCAGCATAGCTGAAGAAGGATCTCCTTGATGCGAATTAGATAATTTATCTATTTCATCTAAAACAAAAACGGGGTTAGATGTACCCGCTTTTTTCAAGCTTTGTATAATACGTCCTGGCATAGCTCCTATATAAGTCTTTCTATGTCCACGTATTTCTGCCTCATCACGTAAACCGCCTAACGAGATACGTACATATTCTCTTCCTAAGGCTTCAGCTATAGATTTCCCTAATGATGTTTTACCAACACCTGGAGGTCCATATAAACACAGAATAGGTGACTTCATGTCGTTACGAAGTTTTAAAACTGCCAAATATTCAATAATTCTGCGTTTTACATCTTCCAATCCAAAATGATCTCTATCAAGAATTTTCATAGCGCGCTTTAAATCAAACTTATCTTCGCTAAATTCATTCCAAGGTAAATCTAAAAACAATTCTAAATAATTACGTTGAATAGAGTATTCTGCTACTTGCGGATTCATACGTTGCATTTTAGCTATTTCTTTATCGAAATGCTTAGCAATCTTTTCGTCCCATTGTTTTTCAACTGCCTTAGCTTTCATTTCTTCAATTTCTTCATCATGACTAACACCACCTAACTCTTCTTGGATGGTTTTCATTTGTTGATGCAAGAAATATTCACGCTGTTGTTGACTCATATCCATTTGAACCTTAGACTGAATATCATTCTTTAGCTCTAACTTTTGAAATTCAACATTCATATACTTTAATGTAGCTAAAGCCCGTTGTTGCAAATCATTAATTTCTAAAAGAGATTGTTTTTCTGAAACCGAAAGGTTCATATTAGAAGACACAAAGTTTACTAAAAAAGAATTACTTTCAATATTTTTTATAGCAAAAGAAGCTTCGCTAGGAATGTTTGGACTTTCCTTAATAATATCTAAAGCTAGTTCTTTAATAGAATCAATTATAGCTGAGAACTCTTTATCATTAACAACAGGTTTGGCCTCAGGAATCTCTCTTACAGTAGCATTCATGTATGGTTCTTCTGTAAGAACTTCTGCTACTTTAAAGCGTTTTTTACCTTGAATAATAACTGTTACATTTCCATCAGGCATTTTTAAAACTCGTAATATCGTAGCAACCGTTCCTGTTTCATTTATTTCTTTAGCAGACGGATCTTCAATAGATTCGTCTTTTTGAGCCACTACTCCTATTATTTTTCTGCCTTTATTAGCGTCATTTATCAACTTAATAGATTTATCTCTACCAGCAGTTATTGGTATAACAACACCTGGAAATAATACAGTATTTCTTAATGATAAAATAGGAAGTGTTTCTGGTAACTCTTCATTATTTATTGCTTCTTCATCCTCAGGAGTCATTAAAGGAATTAATTCTGAATTTTCATCAAATTCCTGCAATGACAAACTGTCAAGGGTAATAAAATTAGATTTCTTCATATATATATTTAGGTCAATCTGTCATTAAAACAAGATCGATCATTCATTATAATTTACATTAATCATTTTAAAGATCTATATATCAATAGATTACAACCTATCAAATATATTCATCTTTATTATAAATTCAATAGCTATGCCATAAGTAAATTTATTATTCCAAAAATTTTAAGCAAACTTAAATAAATAAAGATTCATCTTTTCTAATTATACATATATTCGCACGATAAACTTAAATCATATAAAATGAAATTAAACTTTTTCTTATTTTTCACATTAAGCATTGCTATTTTCTCATGTTCTAGTGATGATTCTAAAAATCCACAAGACAACAACACCTTATTAAAAAAAATTATTGAAACTGATATTGATGATGAAGTTATTACTACAAATTACAACTACGATGGAAATAAACTTTTAAGTATCATATCTTCTGATGATTATAAAACTGAATACACTTACGATAATAATAAATTAACAAGAGTAGATAGTTACAGAGATGGAGAACAAAACGCTTACACAATATTAACCTATAATGAAAACGGTGGAATTGCTAGTTATATCCTCCACATAATAGGTGACAATACCTTTAGGTATGATTTCCAAAAAAATGTAGATAACACCGTTTCTGTTGAAGTATACATTGGCGATTTAAACTCACAAACAACTTTAAACAGAAGTTACACAATGACTTACAAAGGACAAAACATATTAAAAGAAGTCGAGACTGATTATGAACTATCATATGAATATGATGATAAAAATGGGCCTTATAGAAACATTCATTCAATAGGAATCATTAACCTTTTAAGTCTAGATTTTGGAGGGTTAGAAAGTTATAGTAACAATACAACTAAAAAAACCGATATAGAGAATGGTTTTACTACGACAAAAGTATACGAATATACTTATAAAAATGATTATCCAAAAATAGTAGAATGCTATAATGATGGTAAGTTCGAATCCAGTAAAGAATATTTTTACTAGTTGTTTATAAACAAAACAAGGAGTTATATTAAAAACCCGTATGGCTCCTTGTTTAATTAAAAAAGAACTAATACTACATTTTCCCCATTTTCTTCAAAAGAAATAATATTACTATTGGAACTGCTAATAAGCCAACTATTAATAAATCAGCTTCAAATAACCAAGGAGACAAAATAAGCGTAATAACATAACCACCAATGGCACCTCCAAAATGAGCATCATGACCAATGTTTCCTACTCTTTTTTTCATTCCGTAAATAGAATATAGTAAATAACCTATTCCAAAAACAAAACCAGGAATAAAAAAATTAATCTTCATCCAAGGGTCAAATAAAATAGCAGAATAAATAACGCCCATAACTGCTCCACTTGCTCCAACTGCACTGTAGTTATATTCATTTTTATGAAAATATAAAGACAATAAATTTCCAAAAAGTAAACTCCCCACATAAATCATTAAAAACCCCATATTGCCAAGTTCGAAAATAACTCTACTAGAAAAAAAGTATAAGGTTATCATATTAAACAGAAGATGTTGCTGATCAACATGCAAAAAACCAGCACTAAACAGTCGCATTTGCTCGCCTCTTTGAACTCCTCCAATGTGAAACTTATACTTGTCGAAAAAACTATAATCATCAAATCCTTTATAAGATATGATAACGTTTGCTGCTATTATTATAATAGTGATTAAATCTAAATTACCCATTAGGTGTAAATGTTTAAGGTCAAATTAGCATATATTTGCTGCTACAAATCTAAAATTAATTAATGCAATTTCTAATTTATATTCTGGTTTATCCTTTTTTATGGTTTATTTCTATATTACCTTTTAAATTATTATACCTGATTTCTGATGGATTATACATATTACTCTACTACATTGTAGGTTATAGAAAAAAAGTGGTTACTAGCAATTTAACACTTGTTTTCCCTAATAAAACAGAAAAAGAAATTGCTACTATTAGAAAAAAATTCTATAAACATTTATGTGATATGTTTTTAGAAATGGCAAAAACGATGTCTATTTCAGAAAAATCATTAAAAAAACGTTTTAAGATTAAAAACCCAGAAGAGTTTAAACGCTTAGAAAGTCTTAACAAAAGTATCATTCTAATGTTTGGACATTATGCTAGTTGGGAATGGTCTATTGTACTTCAAAACAACATAAATTTTAAAGGGTTAGCTGTTTATAAAAAACTAGCTAACAAACATTTTGATAAACTAGTTAGAGATATTCGATCTAAATTTAAAACGACTTTAATTAGCACAAAAGAAACTATAAACATTATAAATAAAAATGAAGCTTTAGGTGTTAAAAGCATTACAGGTTTTTTAAGCGATCAATCTCCAAAAGCCAGCAAAGATGCTTATTGGAGTGAGTTTATGGGAATTAAAACACCTTGTTTTACAGGAGCTGAACGCTTAGCAAAAAAATTAGATTTAACTACTGCTTTTTTAAAAGTAACAAAATTAAAACGAGGTTATTATGAAGCAGAAATTATGGTACTTGCAGAAGATTCTAATCAATATAAAGATTACGAGCTAACTGATATGTTTTTACATGAAGTTGAAAAACAAATTTATGAAGCTCCCGAATACTATTTCTGGACTCATAAACGATGGAAGCATCAAAAAAAAGCACCTAAATAATGAGGCTACTGAAAAAGTAATCGTATTTTGAAAACGCGAACTTCATTATAAGAGATTTCACGAATTAATTTTGTGAAATCTCTTTTTGATTTTAAGCTTTTTATAATTCAATTTGCACTTTTATACTCTCTATTTTGGCTCAAATAATGCTTATTGCTTCCTTGGTCTTATTTTCTTTATTTTGACTAGCTTAATTTTAGAATTCTTTTCAAATTCACAGTAAATATGGTTAAAGCACTCTGCATTTGCATATTTTCTATACCATAAGATATAGCTCTTCCATAGCCATGAGCGTTTTTTAATTCTCCGTTTTTGGCTTCGATTTTATAACGCTGTTTGTATTTCTCTTTAAAACGATCAGAAGTTTCAAACTCCATCTGTTCTTTATGGATGTCTGACTTTAAAGTAATGGAGTACGATTTTGTTTTTGCTCCTTCTTTATAACACCCCTCTTTTAAAGGACAGCTTTTGCATTTTTCAACATCAAAATAATAAGTGATTACTTGATTTTTAGCAACATTCTTTTTGCCTTGTTTCGCTTTTCTTATAGCTAAATGACCTGCTGGACAAACAAACATGTCGGCATCTTTATTATAATCAAATTCATCTTCTTTTTTTCTAAAACCTTGGCTGATAGCTGGATTTAATCTAGCTACAATTTTAATATCTTTTTCTTTGGCCAGTTCCAAATTCTTTTTGCCCGAATAGGCAGCATCCCCTATAACAGTATCCACATCAATCCCATGTTGTTCACTTTGTGTTATTAATTCTGGTAAAATTGGACCATCTCCTTTTTCTCCTGAAGTAACAACTGCTCCTGTGATAATTCTCTCTTCAGTCATTGCCAAATGGGTTTTGTAACCAAAAAATGGGCTGTCCTGTGATTTGTGGCCAATCTTTGCATCCTTATCTTTTGAAACAACATCTTGAGCCGCGTGTTCAATATCATCAACAGATTCTTTAAGTAAGTTCAATTTTTCTTTTATTGCTGGAACTTCGCTAAGTGTAGGAGTGCCATCTAATAAGGTTCCTAATTCCTTGCAGTAAGCTAGTTCTTTTTCTAAATCATTGCCCTGATTCTTGACCGGCATCTTACAGGTCCAATCTTCTTGGTAAGCATAAACTGATTTGCGAAGTTGTTTTGAACGTTCCCGTAAAACGTCTATAGCTAAAATGGGGTTCGATTTTGATAAACTATAGGTAGCATCTACAATAATTGATCTGGATTTTATGATGCCTTGTTCAACAGCAATGCTAACTGTTCTATTGATAAGCATATCCAGCAAATTGGTGTCCTTTAAATGTTGCCTACGAAACTTTGTTAAAGTACTTGGGGCAATCATCTTCTTCTGGTAACATCTCTAAAAAGTATTTGAAGGACATGTCATAGCGTGAACGCTCAACTACATATACATCTGAAATGGTATAAATTACTTTTAGCAGAAGATATTTGAATAGTCTTATGGGACTTTCTGCTTTTCTGCCTTGAGTTTTAGAATATTTTGATTGAAGTTCTTCATAGATGAAATTAAAATCTATTAAATCATTGATACGCCTTAACAAATTAGTGTTAGGAACAATTAAATCATATAAAGAACTGTACTCGCTTAACCGAAGAGATTCCTGTTGGACTATCATACCTCAAAATACAAAATCGGTAAGTGTTTTCAAATACTTACCGATTTTAATAATATTGTGCTACTTTTTCAGGGGCCTCTAAATAATAGGTGCTTTTTTTTACATTTTTTTTAGCTTAGCTATTGGCTATTACTCCAATTTCTTCTATAAATTTATCTGCTAATTCATCTGCTTCTTTTTGAGACTTCGCTTCAGTATAAATTCTAATAATTGGTTCTGTATTACTTTTACGTAAATGCACCCAACTTTCTGAAAAATCAATTTTAACACCATCAATAGTCGTTAGTTCTTCATTTTTATAACGATCTTCCATGGTTCTTAAAATACCATCAACATCTAAACCTGGTGTTAATTGAATTTTCTTTTTACTCATAAAATAGTTTGGATAAGTTTTTCTAAGTTCACTTACACTCATTTTATTTTCCGCTAACAAGCTTAAAAATAATGCTATGCCTACCAATGCATCACGACCATAATGCGAATCTGGGTAAATAATACCTCCATTACCTTCTCCTCCAATAACTACTTTATTTTTTTTCATTAAATTTACTACATTAACCTCTCCTACAGCACTAGCCTCATAAGTACCACCATGCTTTTCTGTGACATCTCTTAATGCTCTTGTAGAACTCATATTACTTACTGTATTACCAGGTGTTTTACTTAACACATAATCTGCGCAAGCTACCAATGTATATTCCTCTCCAAACATATCTCCATTTTCATCCATAAAGGCTAATCGATCTACATCTGGATCAACTACAATACCAAAATCAGCATTATGCTTTTTTACCTCTGCAGATAAATCACCTAAATGTTCTTTTAAAGGTTCTGGATTATGAGGGAATTGCCCATTTGGCTCACAATATAATTTAACAACTTCTACACCTAAACGTTCTAAAAGCAATGGAATAGCAATACCTCCTGTAGAATTAACACCATCTACTACCACCTTGAAACGGGCTTCTTCAATTGGTTTTACTGTTACTAAAGGTAAATCTAGTACTTCAATAATATGTAAATCTATATATGCCTTATTTTTTGTTATCTTACCTAAGCTATCTACATCTGCAAAACTCATATTATCACTTTCTGCAATGTCTAAAATTTTAGCACCTTCAACAGCATCTAAAAATTCCCCTTTTTCATTTAATAATTTTAAAGCATTCCATTGTTTTGGATTATGGCTTGCCGTTAAAATAATACCGCCATCTGCATGCTCCATAGGTACCGCTAGTTCAACTGTTGGGGTTGTAGATAGTCCTACATCAATCACATCTATACCTAAGCCAATAAGCGTATTCATTACCAAATTTTGAATCATCTTTCCTGAAATACGCGCATCTCTACCTACTACTACACGGTAATTTTCTTTTTCACGTTGTTGTTTTAACCAAACGCCATATGCAGCAGCAAATTTTACTGCATCTACAGGTGTTAGGTTCTCCCCAACAGATCCTCCAATAGTTCCTCTAATTCCTGAAATTGATTTTATAAGTGTCATAGTATAGTTTTCAAATTAAAACACAAATATAGTATTTCAAAATTGGAATTCTTAAAACGTAATTCGTAAATTTCACGAATGAATTACTTAGCTCACATATATTTATCTGGCGAAAACAATTTAATTACCATTGGTAATTTTATTGCAGATGGTATTAAAGGAAAAGATTACAAAAAATACTCAAAAGACATACAGATTGGCATATTACTACATAGACATATCGATACATATACAGACGCTCACCAAACAGTAAGACAAAGTACAAAGCGTTTGCATAAAAAATATGGACATTATTCTGGAGTTATAGTAGATATTCTTTACGATCATTTTCTTGCTAAAAACTGGAAAAACTATAGTAATATTCCTTTAGAAAAATATATAGACACTTTTTACGATTCTTTAGAAAATCATTACGATTTACTTCCTATACGTATTCAAAAAATAATGCCATACATGATAGCAGATAATTGGCTTCTTAGTTATGCATCTACCAAAGGTATATCAAAAGTTTTAGAAGGTATGAATAGACGAACTAAAAATAGATCGAATATGAACGAAGCAATATATGAGCTGGAAGAGTTTTATAAGGAATTTGAAAGAGAATTCTCTATTTTTTTTGATGAATTAATTATATCTTCGAAAGAAAAGTTAATTGAATTAAACCTAATTAAATGATAAAACACCTTGTATATTTAGCCTTATTTTTAATGCTAATAATTTCATGTAAAGAAACAAATAACTCATGTAATAACACAACTAGCAAACGAGGATTAATTACCAAACATGCTATGGTAGTTTCAGCTCGTGCTGAAGCTTCTAAAATAGGAAACGATATCCTTAAAAAAGGAGGCAATGCATTTGATGCTATGGTAGCTACCGAATTAGCTTTGGCTGTATCTTATCCTTATGCTGGTAATCTTGGTGGTGGTGGTTTTATGGTTTATCGAAAAACAAATGGAGAAATTGGAGCTATTGATTATAGAGAAAAAGCACCACTTTCTGCCACAAAAGACATGTTTTTAGATGATAACAAAAATACCATACCAGAAAAAAGCACTTTAGGAGCTATGGCTGTTGGAGTTCCTGGCACAATTGCTGGTGTATTTGCTGTTCATGAAAAATTAGGATCGCTTCCTATCGAAAATATTCTTAAACCTGTTATAGCTTTGGCTAATAAAGGTGTAGTTGTTACTAAAAAACAAGAGCATAGAATTAAAAAATATCAGCCTCTTTTTACAAAAGTTAATAAAGACTCTATACTATTTGATAAAGATTGGAAAGCCAACGATACTATAAAATACCCAAAACTTGCAAAAACCTTAGAACGTATTTTAAAATATGGGAAAGATGAATTTTACAAAGGCGAGACATCAAAAATACTTGTGAAATTTATAAAAGATAACGGAGGTATTATTACTGAAGAAGATTTGGCTAAATATGAAGCTAAATGGAGGATTCCAATAACCTTTACTTATGATGATTTAAAAGTAATCTCTATGTCTCCGCCTTCAAGTGGTGGAGTTTGCTTAGCACAAATGATGAAAATGATAGAACCATACCATCTTGATGAATATGGTCACAACTCTCTTAAAGCAATTCAAACAATTACTGAAGCTGAACGTCGCGCCTACGCAGATAGAAGTTTTTATTTAGGTGATCCCGATTTTGTAGAAGTGCCAATAAATACACTTATAAGTGAAACATATTTAAGCGAAAGAATGTCCGATTTTACGTTAAAAAATGCTACTTCATCAAATAATATTTCCCATGGTAATATACAAATAATTGAAAGTAATGAGACTACGCACTACTCTATAATCGATCAATTTGGTAATGCAATTTCAGTAACTACAACTTTAAATGGCGCTTATGGATCAAAACTATACTGCTCTGAATTAGGTTTTTTTCTAAATAATGAAATGGACGATTTTAGTAGTAAACCAGGACAACCTAATATGTTTGGACTTATTGGCGGAGAGGCAAATAGTATTGCGCCAGAAAAACGCATGCTCAGCTCTATGACACCTACTATTGTTGAAAAAAATGGAGAATTATTCATGTCTTTAGGTACACCAGGAGGTTCCACTATTATGACTTCTGTTTTACAAACCATTTTAAATGTTCATGAATTTAAAATGACCATGCAAGAGGCAGTAGACGCCCCTCGATTTCATCATCAATGGTTACCAGATGAAATATTAATGGAACCAAATACGTTTAATACATCTATAATAGAACAACTCGAAAAACTAGGCTATTCAATTAATGAAAAGAATTCTCCCGTTATTGGTAAAGTCGATGGAATACTTGTTTTAGATGATAAATCGTATGAGGGTGGTGCAGATCATCGAGGAGATGATACGGCTGTCGGTTTTTGAGTTTTATGTTTATATAGAACCATAGTTTTTAGTAACTTAGATAATAATCTATTCAAAACTAGACTACAACTCTCATGAAAAAAAGACCTAAAAAAACTTTTAAAATAATAATAGGAAGTATCATATTTATAACCTTACCAAGCTTATTATTTTTTACTTTCCTGTACTTTAAATATAATGAAGAGTTACCTTATGGAGTTAAAGGGGAAAAAGCAGATATTTTAGCACACAAAATGTTAGATGCTTTAAATTATGAAGCTTTTAAAAATACTGATTATATTGAGTGGACGTTTAAAAAACGACATCACTACAGGTGGAATAAAGCTAATAATAGCTGTGAAGTCTACTGGAAAGAATATAGAGTAAAATTAGATTTAAATGATAATACACAGAGTAAAGCTTATATCCATAGTTTCAATACAGATGGAGAGATTCAAACAGAGTTAATAAATAAGGCTTTGAAATATTTTAATAATGATTCTTTTTGGCTTGTAGCTCCGTATAAAGTTTTTGATGATGGTGTTGAACGCAGGTTAGTTACTCTAGAAAATAATGAAGAAGCCTTACTTGTCACGCATACTACTGGAGGTACTACTCCAGGCGATTCGTATTTATGGTTACTTGATAAAAGCAATAAGCCTAAAGCATTTAAAATGTGGACTTCCCTCCTACCTATTGATGGTATAGAAGCCTCTTGGGCTAACTGGATAACCACAGAAAGTGGTGCACAATTACCAAACTTCCATAAGCTTATATTTTTTGCTTTAGATATTGATGAGATTAAAGGGACGGAGTAGTACGTTTGGTTTTAGAATAAAAATAGGTATGAATTTTTAGACTTATTTAAATTTTCTAATTTCTCAAATACTAAAATCAGCACAGATTTTCTATAAAAATCAATAAATAACTACTTTCTCTTCTGTCCTACAAAATTATGATTCTTAGACTTAAACAATACATTAAAACTAGTTAAACTCCCATAAATTCTTGTAATATATTGTTGTAAATCTATTTTACCTTGCTCGTCTAAATCACTTGAATTAATACGTTGTTCCATAACACGCAGACGATCTCTAACCATAATTATTTTATGAAAAAATTTATCGATAGGTAATTCATAAGATTTTAAATTAGTATCCGCTGGTTCCAATATAAGTTTCCCTCCTTTATATTTATCAGAAATAGGAACCACTTCTGTAACATCACTCCATTTCTTTAAAATAGAAACTAAACTACTTTCAATATCAAAAAAACTAACTGTATCAACATCATTCTCCGCTGCTTCAATAACTTCAAAATCACTATCTAAATCGATGGTTTCTAATCCGTTTTCAATAAAAGTAACCCAATAATGCTCAGAAGTTACATTAGTAACAACTCCTTTTCCATATTCTGTGTGATTAATTCTAGATCCTATTCCTAATAATTTCATAAATATTATATTCCCACCATAAAATTATCATTCAAGATAAATTATTGTAGGGTTCTGTTAATTGTTAAACAAAATTTTATCGAAAATAAATATATAAAATAGATTCAATATAAAGTCAAAAACCTAAAATTTATATATCAATACATAAAGATTTATAACTTTAAATCTAACTGGTAACAATCCTACAAATCTTGAATAAACTTCACAATAATTTAATAACTAATATTGTACATTTGCCTTTTTACGATTTTATGAGCCAATTCAACGATTTTATTGAAGTAAAAGGAGCCAGAGTACATAACCTGAAAAACATTGATGTATCTATCCCTAGAGATAAACTTGTAGTTATTACAGGGTTATCTGGTAGCGGAAAATCATCTCTGGCTTTCGATACTATTTATGCTGAAGGACAACGAAGGTATATTGAAACATTTTCAGCCTACGCTAGACAATTTTTAGGTGGTTTAGAACGTCCAGATGTCGATAAAATTGACGGTCTCTCCCCTGTTATTGCTATAGAACAAAAAACAACTAGTAAATCTCCTAGATCTACCGTTGGTACCATTACAGAAATTTACGATTTTATGCGCTTATTATTTGCTCGTGCTAGTGATGCATACAGCTACAATACTGGCGATAAAATGATTAGCTATAGCGACGAGCAAATCAAGGAGCTTATTAATACCGATTTTAAAGGGAAGCGTATCAATATTTTAGCTCCAGTAATTCGCTCTAGAAAAGGACACTATCGCGAATTATTCGAACAAATTGCAAAACAAGGTTTTGTAAAAGTAAGAACCGATGGTGAAATTCGTGATATTGTAAAAGGTATGAAATTAGACCGCTACAAAACACACGATATTGAAATTGTAATTGACAGATTAGTTATTGATGGTTCGGCGGACAATGACAAACGACTTACCGAAACCATTAATACCGCCATGTATCACGGTGAAGATGTATTATTAATTATAGATCAAGATACTAATGAGGCACGTTATTTTAGTAGAAGTTTAATGTGTCCCTCTTCAGGTATATCATACCCTAATCCCGAACCAAATAATTTTTCATTCAACTCACCTAAAGGAGCTTGCGATAATTGTAATGGTATAGGAATGCTTTATCAAATCAATGAAGATAAAATTATTCCAGACGATACACTTTCTATAAAAAATGGAGCACTAGCTCCACATGGCACAGAGAAAAACAGCTGGATATTTAAACAATTTGAAACCATTGCTCAACGCTTCAACTTTGAATTAACAGATGCCTACAAAGACATCCCTAAAGAAGCTAAACAAATGATTTTGTATGGTGGGAATGAAAAATTTTCTATTGAAAGTAAAACATTAGGAGTTACCAGAGATTATAAAATAGATTTTGAAGGTGTTGCAAATTTTATTGAAAACCAATACAAAACAGCAGAATCTACCTCTCTTAAACGTTGGGCAAAAGATTACATGGACAAAGTTAAATGCCCTATATGTGAAGGTTCTCGTTTAAAAAAAGAATCACTTTACTTTAAAATAAATAATAAAAACATAGCAGAACTTGCTAATACTGATATTGTTGAATTAGCAGATTGGTTTAATAATTTAAATGATAAACTATCAGACAAACAATTAAAAATAGCTGAAGAAGTTGTAAAAGAAATAAAATCGCGACTTCAATTTTTATTAGATGTTGGACTAGATTACTTATCATTAAACAGAAGTTCTAAATCGCTATCTGGAGGCGAAGCACAACGAATTCGCTTAGCAACACAAATTGGCTCACAATTAGTGGGTGTTTTATATATTTTAGATGAACCAAGTATTGGTCTACACCAGAGAGATAATGAGAAACTCATAAACTCATTAGTTTCACTTCGAGATATTGGCAACTCAGTCATTGTAGTTGAGCATGACAAAGACATGATAGAACGTGCCGATTACGTAATTGATATCGGACCAAAAGCAGGGAAACATGGAGGAGACATTATAAGTATAGGAAACCCCGACGAACTTAAAACACAAAACACCTTAACTGCAGACTACCTTAACGGTAATAAAGAAATTGAAGTTCCTAAAAAACGTAGAAAAGGTAATGGTAACACCTTAATATTAAAAGGATGTACTGGTAATAATTTAAAAAATATATCGGTTAAATTTCCTCTAGGAAAAATGATTGGAGTTACAGGAGTATCTGGTAGTGGGAAATCTACTCTAATTAATGAAACCTTATACCCAATTTTAAATGCGCACTATTTTAATGGTGTTAAAAAACCTATGCCTTATAAAAGCATAAAAGGTTTAGAGCACATTGATAAAATAATAGATATCAATCAATCTCCCATTGGAAGAACGCCACGAAGTAACCCAGTAACTTATACTGGCACATTTAGTGAAATTAGAGCGCTATTTGCAAAAATTCCCGAAGCTATGATTCGTGGTTATAAAGCAGGGCGATTTAGTTTTAATGTAAAAGGAGGGCGTTGCGAAACCTGCCAAGGTGGAGGCTTACGCGTTATTGAAATGAATTTTCTTCCAGATGTATATGTCGAATGTGAAACCTGTCAAGGAAAACGTTTTAATCGTGAAACTTTAGAAATTCGCTATAAAGGCAAAAGTATTAGTGATGTACTAAACATGACGATTAATGAAGCTGTTAATTTCTTTGAGCACATTCCAAAAATTCATAAAAAACTTAAAACTATAAAAGATGTAGGTTTAGGTTATATTACTCTAGGACAACAAAGCACTACCTTATCTGGAGGAGAAGCACAACGTATTAAATTAGCTACAGAATTAAGTAAACGAGATACAGGTAATACTTTTTATATCTTAGACGAACCAACTACGGGTTTACATTTTGAAGACATACGTGTTCTCATGATTGTGCTTAACAAATTAGCGGATAAAGGAAATACGGTACTAATCATTGAACATAATTTAGATGTTATAAAAACCGTAGATCATATTATTGATATTGGTTATGAGGGCGGTAAAGGTGGCGGACAAGTTATTGTAGAAGGTACTCCAGAAGTTGTTGCAAAACATAAAAAGAGCTACACCGCTAAATTTCTAAAAAAAGAACTAGAATAAATAACTTAAAAGCCACTAACTAATTTATAATAAACAGGAATTTTATATACGTAGATGCTTTTAGTAACATCTTTTTTAGTGTATAATCCATTTTGGATGCTAGTAATACATTTAGAATATCTAAAATTATTATTAGTAACTATTAAAGTAATATCTAAATAATCCTCATCTGTTGTATATATTCTAAACACAACTTCCTTAGTTTCGTTTTTCAAAATGTTAATAGTATCCGATTTTGGACACTCTAACGCTACACTGTTTATAGATAAATTTTCATGTAGCTTCGCGGAATCCTTAATAGAGACAGAATCATTCTTATTTCTACTAAAAACAAGCAATAATTCAATTTGCTCATTTACACTACATCTTCTTTTAAAAAAAGCATGATGTGTTTTTTTTAATGCATCTAAAATAAAAACATCAGATTCTTTAGCTATACCTTGCTTAAATCCAACCAAATTACAATTAGAAAGCCCCTTAACAGATGTGTAGTAAATCATACTTTCCATAATTCAAATATTTTATTATAATTAACAATACCCTTAAGCTTAACACTAAAACCAAGTACTGTGAATACAAAAAAAGCAAATAACAAACTGTAAGTCAAGAGGAAATGAACTAATTAATACGAAAGGAAAAACACCCTAGTTCACGTAAGGTTTATCGTATTTCTATGTTATTAAATTTAGAAATGCACGACTAACAACAATTACCGTTAAAATTCGTTCTTGATGTTTAATAAGATAATTTAAAATATTATCTTTCAAGACGTATAAAATAAAGAGAATTACATGAGAAAAGAACAACATCACAAAGGTTGGAATGAAATAAAAACTAACGATTCTTGGGCTATTTTTAAAATCATGGGCGAATTTGTCAATGGGTTTGAAAAAATGAGTAAAATAGGACCTTGTGTTTCTATTTTTGGATCTGCAAGAACAAAACCAGATAACAAATATTATAAGCTATCAGAAAGCATTGCAAAAACAATTGTAGAAGCTGGTTACGGTGTTATAACAGGTGGAGGTCCAGGAATTATGGAAGCCGGTAATAAAGGAGCACACTTAGGTGGAGGAACCTCTGTAGGCCTTAATATTGATTTACCCTTTGAACAACATGATAATCCATACATAGACCATGACAAAAGCTTAGATTTTGATTACTTTTTTGTTAGAAAAGTTATGTTTGTAAAATATTCTCAAGGATTTGTAGTTATGCCAGGTGGTTTTGGTACACTAGATGAATTATTTGAAGCCATTACACTAATACAAACATATAAAATTGAAAAATTTCCTATTATTCTTGTTGGAACAGACTTTTGGAAAGGTTTACTCGATTGGATAAAACAAACTTTGTTAGATACTTTTCAAAATATAAGTCCTAAAGACTTAGATTTAATACACTTAGTAGACACAGAAGACGAAGTGATAAATATATTAGATAACTTCTATAAAGAATCAGGCTTAAGTCCTAATTTCTAGTATGAAAGTATTTTTGGCTTAATAATTGTAAGTTTTCATTTTTTAACACACTAATTTTTAAGCCATTAATATTTAACACTCCATAAACACACTTTACAAACCGTTTAATGCTATAAAAATTGAAATTACGTCTTCTTAATTGTATTTTATTCTTTTTAATATGTTTTGCTAGTTTTAGTCAAAATAAAATTGATGTTAAAGCTATTTTCGACACAGAAAATAAGCAAATAAAAATATCTCAAACTATTAAATACTATAATGAGACACAGCATGAACTACAAACTATTTATTTAAACGATTGGAATAATAGCTATTCATCAAAAAAAACACCATTAGCTATTCGTATTGCCGATGAATATAATAATGACTTTCACTTAGCAAAAAATAAGGATAGAGGATATTCTACAATAGCTTCAATAAAACAAAATAATCAAAATTTAATATTTGAACAACTTAAAGATCAAGTTGACATCATTAAAGTAGACCTTATAACACCTTTAAAACCTAATAATTCTTACACAATACATTTAGAATACACAGTACAAATTCCAAATTCTAAATTCACCAGCTATGGTTTGACAAATGATGGTGATATCAATTTAAGATATTGGTATATAACTCCTGTTGTCTATAATGGCAAATGGCAATATTATAGTAATAAAAATTTAGATGATTTATTTATTCCTAAATCTGATATTACTCTTGAAATCGAACATCCAAATGGATTCACATTAATTTCAGAATTAGATACAAACGAAATATTCCAATTAACAAACAAACAAATAGTAAAATTAGAAGGGAAAAACAGAATAAATAACAAGTTATTCTTAACTAAAAACTCAAATTTTAACACACTGCAATCTGATAATTTTTCAATTGTTTCTAACATAAAAGATGGAGGCATTCAAGTTATAGATAAAGTTTTAATTACTGAAAAAATCACAAAATTTATTTTTGATAACTTTGGAGAATACCCTCATAAAAGATTATTATTAACTCAAATTGATTACGATAAAGCGCCTATTTATGGCTTAAATTTTTTACCGAAATTTATAAAACCGTATCCTCGTCATTTTCAATACGAGTTAAAACTTCTAAAAACAGCATTACACAATTATCTAGAAAATACACTTCTAATAAACCCAAGAAAAGAACAATGGCTAATAGATGGTATTCAAATATATTATCTAATGAGTTATGTTGATGAGCACTACCCTAATATGAAGTTTTTGGGCTCTATAGCTAATATCTGGGGAGTTCGTTCTTTTCATGCAGCAGATATGAAGTTTAATGATAAATACATTTTAGCATTCATGTTAATGGCAAGAACTAATAAAGACCAGCCCTTATCAATGCAAAAAGATTCTTTATTAAAATTTAATAAAAATATAGCTAATAAATATAAGGCTGGTATTGGCTTTAAATATCTTGATGACTTCGTAAATAGTAACATAATTGAAAATAGTATTGAGGCTTTTTTAAGTGAAAATAAATTAAAACCAACCACTTCTAAAGAGTTTGAATCCTTTCTAAAGTCTAAAACTAACAAGGATATCAATTGGTTTTTTAATGACTATCTAACTACTAGAAAAAAAATAGATTTTAAAATTAAAAAAGTTACAAAAACAAAAGACTCTATTACGCTTACTATAAAAAATAAACGTGATAATAATATGCCTATTTCATTGTATTCTTTAAATAATGACAGTATAATATCAAAAACATGGATTGAAAACATAAATGGAAGCAAAACAGTTACCTTACCAAGAAACAATGCTAACAAACTCGTTTTAAACTATAACAGTGTCATCCCTGAAATTAATTTAAGAGATAATTGGAAATCACTAAAAGGCTTCTTTTTTAATAATAAACCCTTACAGTTCAAGCTTTTTAAAGATCTTGAAAACCCCAACTACAGCCAAGTATTTTTTATGCCTATCGCAGAATTCAATAATATATATGATGGATTTACTCTAGGCATGCGAGCTTATAATAAAACTATTTTAAGAAAACTCTTTAATTATAAAATAGCTCCTCAATATGCATTCAAATCAAAATCACTAACAGGTTCTGCATCAATATCTAAAACACATTATTTAGAAAACAACAACCTCTATTTCATCAATTATGGTATCGTAAGTAGTTATACATCATATGCAGAAGATCTATTTGTTAGAAAAATAACACCATCATTAAAATTACAATTTAGAGAAAAAGACGATTTACGCTCAAACAAAATTAAATCATTATCTTTTAGATATGTAGATATTCATAGAGATGAAGATCTTAACAATATCTTAACCACAAACGAACCAAACTATAGCGTTTTTAATATGCGCTACATATATTCAAATGACAATCTTATAAATTTTAATAAGTGGTATGCAGATTTTCAAATAGGAAAAAAATTCAGCAAATTAGCATTTAATTATGAATATAGACGCTTATTTGAAAGTAATAGACAATTAAATGTACGTCTGTTTGCTGGTACTTTTTTGAAAAACAGTACAGACATCAATTCAGATTTTTTTAGCTTCGCACTAGACAGGCCTACAGACTATTTATTTGATTATTCATATTTAGGGCGTTCTGAATCTACAGGTATTTTTAGTCAACAATATATTGATGCAGAGGGAGGTTTTAAATCTAAATTAGAAGAACCATATGCAAATCAGTGGATTACTACACTTAACACAAGTACAACACTTTGGAGATATATATTAGCATATGGAGATATTGGTTTCATAAAAAATAAGCTTCGCTCTCCTAAATTCGTATATGATTCTGGTATAAGAGTTAATTTAGTAACAGATTATTTTGAAATTTACCTTCCTATATACTCGAATCTTGGCTGGGAAATTGGACAACCAAATTATGACCAGAAAATAAGATTCAAATTTACAGTAGATCCACAAGCACTTTTAGGTTTATTTAGAAGAAGGTGGTTTTAAAGTAAAAATTAAATAATTATTGCTAATTTATCTTTTTTTTGTCAAAAAAATAAAAATAACATAAAACACCTTTTATTTTTTTATATAATTCGTATTTTTTTACAAGTCCATATAATTGCAAAAAAGGTAATTTTTAACTATTTTTGCAAAACCTAAAAGCATTTTTCTATGCAAACAATACCTGATTTGAAAAACAACTTATCATTCAAGGACTTTAAAGCAGAAGTTATAAATGACTACAAAATTGCTGTAATTAGTCGTGAATGTAGTTTATTAGGACGACGTGAAGTTTTAACTGGTAAAGCCAAATTTGGGATTTTTGGTGATGGAAAAGAAATTCCTCAATTAGCAATGGCCAAAGCCTTTTTAAAAGGCGATTGGAGATCTGGTTATTACCGAGATCAAACTTTTATGATGGCTATTGGAGAACTAACTATGGAACAATTTTTTGCTGGTTTATATGCCAATACTAATTTAGAGTTCGAACCGATGTCTGCTGGTCGTCAAATGGGTGGACATTTTGTAACTCATAGTTTAAATGATAACGGTAGTTGGAAAGACCTTACAAATCAATACAATTCTAGTGCAGACATATCCCCTACTGCAGGGCAAATGCCTCGATTATTAGGTTTAGCTCAAGCATCAAAAATATTTAGAGAAGTAAAAGGTATAAATACCGAAAAATTTTCAAAAAATGGCAATGAAATTGCTTGGGGAACCATTGGGAACGCTAGTACTAGTGAAGGCTTATTTTTCGAAACCATAAATGCAGCTGGTGTATTACAAGTTCCTATGGTAATAAGTGTTTGGGATGATGAATATGGTATTTCAGTACATGCAAAACATCAAACAACAAAAGAAAATATTTCTGAAATTTTAAAAGGATTTCAACGAGATAAAGAACAAAAAGGATTCGAAATTCTACGCGTAAAAGGCTGGGATTATGCTAACCTTGTAGAAACATATCAAGAAGCTGCTTCTATTGCTAGAGAAGAACATGTTCCTGTTTTAATTCATGTATTAGAACTCACACAACCTCAAGGTCATTCTACTTCAGGTTCACACGAACGTTACAAAAATGCAGAACGCTTAGAATGGGAATCTAATCATGATTGCAATAAAAAAATGCGTCAATGGATTATAGAAAGTGGCATTGCTACAAATGAAGGTCTCATTGAAATAGAAAGAACAATAAAAAGAGAGGTAAGAGAAGCAAAAAACAATGCTTGGAATACTTTTGTTAGACCTATAAAAAAAGAGCATTTAGAATTAATAACTATTCTAAAACAAGTTGCTACAACTAGTGCTAATGGTGTTTTTATATCAAAATTAAAAGAAAATTTAAAAGCCATAGAAGAGCCTACAAGAAGAGATATTTTATCTCATGCTAGAAAAGCTTTAAGACATACTATTGGAGAAGACACTAATGAAAAGCAAATTCTTAATGACTGGATTAATTCTTATTTCGAACTTATCCAACCTAAATTTAGCTCTCACTTATACTCAGAAACCGAAAAGTCTAGTATACGCATACCTGAAATAAAACCAACTTATAATGATGATGCAGAACTAGTAGATGGCCGTATCATATTACGTGATAATTTTGATACCATTTTTAGCAATTATCCTAAAACTTTGGTATTTGGAGAAGACACAGGTAATATTGGAGACGTAAACCAAGGGCTTGAAGGCTTACAAGAAAAATATGGAGAACTTCGTGTTGCCGATGTAGGCATTAGAGAAGCTACCATTATAGGTCAAGGTATTGGAATGGCTTTGCGTGGTTTGAGACCTATTGCAGAAATTCAATACTTAGATTATATATTATACGCATTACAAATTATAAGTGATGATTTAGCAACCACACATTATAGAACTAAAGGCAAGCAAAAAGCACCATTAATAATAAGAACTAGAGGACATAGGCTTGAAGGCATATGGCATTCCGGTTCTCAAATGGGTGGCATTTTAAATTTAATAAAAGGCGTAAATTTATTAGTACCAAGAAACATGACTAAAGCTGCTGGATTTTACAACACACTTTTATTAAGTGATGACCCAGCTATAGTTGTAGAATGTTTAAATGGCTATCGACTAAAGGAAAAGATGCCTAATAATTTAAGTAATATAAAAACACCCATTGGTGTTGTTGAAACAGTAAAAGATGGTACAGATATTACTTTAGTTTCTTATGGCTCTACATTACGTATTGTTGAGCAAACAGCTAAAGATCTCTTAACTATTGGTATTAGTGCAGAAGTTATTGATGTACAATCATTAATTCCATTCGATATAAATCATGATATAGTAAAAAGTGTAGCAAAAACAAATCGTTTAATGATTATTGATGAAGATGTTCCCGGGGGAGCTTCAGCATATATTTTAAATGAAGTTTTAAATAATCAAAATGCTTTTCAATATCTAGATAGCCAACCAAAAACACTAACAGCAAAAGCGCATAGACCTGCTTATGGCAATGATGGGGATTATTTTTCTAAACCATCGGCTGAAGATATTTTTGAGGCTATTTATGATGTTATGCACGAGTCGAACCCAAATACTTTTCCTAAATTAAGATAATATAACCTTTAACAAAATACTATTTTAACCATTACAATTGTAATGGTTTTTTTATATTTATTAATTAAATCAAATTTTTAATGAAAGCTGTAGCTTTAAGAGAAATAAAACAAGAATTAAATACGCTTTCACCCCAAGAAATACAAGAACTCTGTCTCCGCTTATCAAGGTTTAAAAAAGAAAATAAAGAGCTGCTCACCTATTTACTATTCGAATCTCATAATGAAAGTGGTTATATAGAAAGTGTAAAAGGCTATATAGACGAGGAATTTGAACTCGTAAATAGAGATAGTTATTTTTACATTAGAAAAAGTACTCGTAAAATATTGAGAAATATAAAAAAGTATATTCGTTATTCTCAAAAAAAAGAAACAGAAGTCGAATTACTTATTTATTTCTGTAGTAAATTAAAAAATTTCACTCCTAGCATTAAAAATAGCGTACAATTGCAAAACATGTACAATAGACAGCTAATATTAGTTAAAAAGACTATTAATGCTTTACATGAAGATTTACAATACGATTACAACCTTTTAATAAATGAATTATAGTAAATAATTTATGGAAAATCAATACGCTCCCATATCAACTAGAATAAAAGCATTAGTAATAGATACAATTGTACTTATAATATTAATGTATTCTGCATCCGAAATTTTTAATCTTATTGAAAACACTCCAGATTATATAAGAATAATTATATTTTTTGCTCTATTTCTTCTTTATGAACCTATTCTTATTTCTTTATACGGTGCTACCGTAGGTCATTTTTTTAATGATATTGTTGTAAAGCAAGAAAATGATGAAACAAAAAATATTAACATAGTTTTTGCTGTAGCTAGATTTATAACCAAATCTTTATTAGGTTGGATTTCACTTATTATTGTAAATGGAAATGATAAAAAGAAAGCTATTCACGATTATATTGCTAAATCTGTAGTTTTACCATATCGTAAAATTAAAGAATAATCATTTACCTAACATTTCATTCTTAAAAATAGAACACTTTACCTCCTACTTTAGTTCAATCTTCTAAAAGGAAAAATGAAAAAAAATATGTAGGTTTGCAGTCTTAAATAGCAAATGATTTATGAAGATTTCATATAACTGGTTAAAACAGTTTTTAAATACAGATTGGACACCAGAACAAACTAGCGAATTACTTACAGATTTAGGACTTGAAGTTGAAGGACTTGAACCATATCAATCCATAAAAGGTGGATTAGAAGGTGTTGTTGTTGGAGAGGTATTAACCTGCGAAAAACACCCTAATGCAGATAAATTAAAAGTAACAACAGTTAATATTGGTCTAGACAATCCTATACAAATTGTTTGTGGTGCACCAAATGTTGCTGCTGGACAAAAAGTACCTGTAGCTACTATTGGAACAACTTTATATACTGAAGAAGGTGAAGCATGGACCATTAAAAAAGGTAAAATTCGTGGCGAGGAAAGCCACGGAATGATTTGTGCAGAAGATGAATTAGGTTTGGGTAAATCTCACGACGGTATCATGGTTTTAGATAATACTATTGAAATTGGTGCTCTAGCTTCTGATATTTTTAATATTGAAAATGATCAAGTTTTTGAAATAGGTTTAACACCAAACAGAGCCGATGCTATGAGTCATTTAGGTACTGCTCGAGATTTAAAAGCTGGTTTAATACAAAAAGATATTAATTTAGAGCTTATTACACCTTCTATAAGTGCTTTTCATGTAGATAATCGTACATTAAAGATTGATGTCGATGTAAAAAATAAAGATTTAGCACCTCGCTATTGTGGTGTTACAATTTCTGGGTTAAAAGTAAAAGAATCTCCTTCATGGTTGCAACACCGTTTAAAGGCTATTGGCTTAACCCCAATAAACAATATTGTAGACGCTACTAATTATGTATTACATGATTTAGGACAACCTCTTCATGCATTTGATGCTGCTAAAATTTCAGGAAATAAAATAGAAGTTAAAACCCTAGCTGCTGGAACAAAATTTGTGACTTTAGATGGCATAGAAAGAGAACTACATGAAGATGACTTAATGATATGCGATGAAGAAGTACCAATGTGTATTGCTGGAGTTTTTGGTGGAATGCATTCTGGAGTTTCAGAAAGTACAACAAGTATTTTTCTAGAGAGCGCATATTTTAATCCTATAAGCATTAGAAAAACAGCCAAACGCCATGGCTTAAATACAGATGCATCATTTAGATTTGAACGTGGTATAGATCCTAACATCACAGAATATGCACTAAAACGAGCAGTTTTATTAATTCAAGAAATTGCTGGTGGTGAAATTACTAGTGAAATAACAGATGTATACTCAAACAAAATTAAAGATTTCGAAGTTAGACTAAGTTTTGACAATGCAAAAAAACTAATAGGTGAAGAAATACCAAAAGAAGTTATTAAGCGCATTTTAACTTCTTTAGACATAAAAGTAAATAATGTCACAGAAACTGGTTTAGGATTAACTGTACCTGCTTATCGCAATGACGTACAGCGTGAAGCTGATATAATTGAAGAGATTTTAAGAGTATATGGTTATAATAACATTAAGACCACAGAAAAATTAAATGCTTCTATTTCTACAACATCACGTTTTGAAGACTATAAAATTCAAAATATTATTGGAAACCAATTAGCTTCTCAAGGCTTTTTTGAAATACTTTCAAACTCGCTAACAACTGCTAACTATGTTGGTTTAAGCGAACAATTAAAAGAAGAACACAATATTAGTATGCTTAATCCTTTAAGTAGTGATTTGTCCGTATTAAGACAATCATTATTATTTTCTGGATTAGAAGCTGTTTCTTTTAATATTAATAGAAAACGCTCAGACTTAAAATTATTCGAATTTGGTAAAACTTATCATGGCTATAATGATAAAAGAGAAGAATTTAAACACTTATCTCTTTTTTTAACAGGTAATCAATCCTCTGAGAATTGGCATGATAATAGCAAAAAGAGTGATTTCTTTTTAATGAAAGGAATTTTAATTGCTATACTAGAACGATTGAGCATATCTAGATTTAATGAAACTCCTGTAAATAACGATTTATTTGCTGAAGGTTTAACTCTAAGCTTAGGAAAAACAAAACTTATAGATTTTGGTTTAGTAAAAAAAACAATTCTAAAACATTTTGATATTAATCAAGAAGTATTATTTGCAGACTTTAATTGGGATGCCATTTTAGATCTAGTAAAACATAATAAAATTAAATTTAAAGCCATACCTAAATACCCTGAAGTACGTCGTGATTTTGCTCTATTATTAGATGAAAATGTTACTTTCGAGTCTATTTATAAAATTGCAAAACAAAGCGAAAAAAAATTACTTAAAAGTGTAAATCTATTTGATGTTTATCAAGGTAAAAACTTAGCAAAAGGTAAAAAAAGTTATGCTGTTAGTTTTATGTTACAAGACGAAAACAAAACACTTAATGATAAGCAAATAGACAAAATAATGAAAAAACTTCAAGTTAATTTTGAAAAACAACTTGGAGCAGAATTAAGATAATTTTTATGAAATCGCAAAAACTCTTAATTTCAATTTTCATACTTTTTTATATTTCTAAATTAAATGCACAACATTTTGTAGAGTCTGAAAAAATATCAGACTCTACATCTATAGGTAATTTAGCATTATATGATTTAAAACAAGGTATTAAAAATGTTGGTCATTCTTTCTCTAGACCTTTACACTGGAAAAAGAAAGATTTCATGACTTTAGGCACTGTTCTTGTTGGTGCCTTAGCTCTCTCTACAATAGACGATGAAGGTAGTGCCTTTTTTATACGCCAAGAACCAGATGTTCCAAATGTCTTTCAAGAAGCAGGAACACGCTTTGGAAGTCCTCAAGTATATTTCATAGCCAATGCTGGATTGTATGGGTTTGGGTTATTCACTAAAAATGAAAAAATAAGAAAAACTAGTATTCTTATTATATCATCTTCATTTACCACTGGCTTAATACAAAGTTTAAGTAAAACAACTTTTGGTAGAGCTCGACCTGGTAATGGGTTTAAAAGTACAGAATTCAGGTTTTGGTCTAACGAGCCAGGTTTTCACTCATTTCCCTCTGGACATACAGTATTATCTGTAACCATGGCTCACGCTATTGCTAAACAATTTAATAATATCTGGTCAAAAATAGGGGTTTATGCTTTAGGATCTGTAGCACCAATTTCAAGACTTTTTTCTGGAGCACATTGGCCTACAGATGTTGGTTTAGCAGCTGTATTAAGCATTGTTGTAGTTGACGGTATTGATAAATTTATGTTCCAAACCAAGGCCTATAAATATAAAAAAGAAAAACGTATAAGCTGGAACCTAAGCTTTACAGGTAACCAAATTGGTGTTATCGGAACATTTTAACTCTTTATATCTATTTAATAAATTACATCTTAATGGTTATACATTTATAATTTAAAAATGACTATAATAAACAAACTATTTCTTTAATAATAACACGTATTATTTTCTTCTAAATCTCATCGATAATAAAGCTAATGAGGCTTCTATTTTTCGTGATTTTTATGACTAACCTATAATTTTATAGATTAGTTACACTTCTTTATTTAAGTTTATTCAACAAAATGCATCTTTTCTTCTAATTACATCAAAATAAAAACCATAGTTTCAACTAGACCTTATTTTTCTTTTTAATCTAAAGTAAAAATCAGTTTATTTTCTTATACAACTTTAACTATAACTAATATAAAATTTACTTATAAACTAAATGGCTATAAAAATATATTCAATAATAGTAAACATTATAACACATTGAAGCTTAAAAATAGCTCCTTATATTGAGCCCGTCTGAAATTTAGCTATTATTAATTTTTATACTACGAATTAATAAACAAAACCAAATAATTAATGTTATTATATAGTCTCTTCTACATTAGAAAATAGTCAGATAATAACACCTTGGAATGTTTAGTTTTAAATAATATACCCCTTTAAATAAGATAATTACTACCCTTTAGTAAGTGAAATATAATCTATTTTTGTAGTTATTACGTATAACTAAACATATAAACTCAAAACAATTATCATGAAAAACAAACTATTATTATTAGGCATTTTTTTAATATCACTTATACCAGAAAGTATAAATGGTCAAGTATTATGGGAAGATGATTTTAGTGCCTCAAATTGGCAAAAGAACTATGACATATCTCACCCTAGTAATTTCAAATATTTACCAACAGGCAGCTCTGACGGCAGCGGTTGTGTAGAAATCACTATCAATAAAGGTAGCCACCATGGGGGATCTATGCGTTACATGTTAATGGAAAACTTAGGATATGAACCAGAAGAACTTTATGCAGAGTATCGAGTAATGTACGATGGAGATATGAAAACATACGGAGGTAAAGGACCAGGGTTTTCAGGAACTTATGATAAAGCTGGATGGGGTAACGAACCAGGTTATGGAAAGGCTGGATGGTCTGCCAGAGGTGGTGTAAATTGTGACAATCAACCTTACACAAAAAACTCATGGTACGTATATCATACTTATACAAATTATGATGCATCTAACTGTCCAGGAAGCACCAACTACAGAAGTTGTAACCCCTTTCCATATGATGTATCTAACCCTAAATCTCAACCCCATGCAAGTACAAAAACCTGGGGATCTGGTTTAAGCTGGGGTAATAAAGGAGATATGCAATTTAATCAATGGTATAGTGTGAAGCAGTACATTAAATTAAATACACCTGGTCAAAACAATGGTATACTGCGTGTATGGGTAAATGGAAAACTGGCTAATGAATTTACAGATATCAATTTTAGAAGAACTAAAGATCTAAAAATATATGCTTATTGGTTCAACTATTATAATGGTGGGCCAAACACAATTCGCGAGACTGGTCATGTAAGAATTGATGATTTTAAATTGTATTTAAACGGTACCAATGACATCTCTGTTACGGGAATTTCTGTTAATTCAACTTCAGCTTCAATAGCAGTAAATGGTACAAAAAAACTAAACAAGACTATTTCACCTAGCAATGCTACAAACAAATCGGTAACTTGGAGTTCAAGCAATACTTCTGTTGCTACAGTAAGCAACAATGGACTGGTTAAAGCTGTGTCAGCAGGAATAGCAACAATTACTGTGAAGACTAATGATGGTAATAAGACAGCTACAAGTGTGATAACAGTAACAGCTGGAGGTGGTAGCGGTACAACAGCTACAACAACATTTTCACCGATCCATGATGCCTATCTACAAGGAACATCAAGAAACGATAATGCATTAATAAGAGTAGAGGCTGGTAAACGAGTTGGATACTTACAATATGATTTGAGTGGTATCTCAGGTACTATTACTAGTGCAAAATTGAAGTTAAAATGTAACGGGGATAAAGGAAATGGTACAATAAACATAGCCTTAGGTAACAGTAACAGCTGGACTGAGAGTAATTTATCATCTAGTAACAAGCCAAGTTCAACGTCTACACTAGCAACTAAAAATTCTACCTATTCTGTAGGAACTACATATACCTGGACTTTAGATGCCAATGCATTAACTACAGGAGGAAAATTGAGTTTAATTATAACTCAAATTGACGGTAATGATGTTGCCTTTTCCTCTAAAGAAGGTACTACTACTGCTCCTCAACTAGAGATTACTTACGAATCATCAGGAACAAGCTCCAAAGTACTAAATACAAAAGCTGAAATAAAGAACCTTGATGCTTCTATTTATCCAACTCCTTTTAATGATGAACTTAACATCCGTTTTAACAAAGGAAGCGTACAAAAAGTTAACATCATGAATATACATGGTCAAATAGTTTACTCTAAGAAACTATCTAAAAACACTAATCAATTAAAGATAGAATCTCTTAATCATTTGAGTAAAGGTATTTATTTTCTAAACTTAACTAATATTGAAGGGCAAATTAAAATGATGAAAATCATTAAATAAAAATTTATAATTAGTTACCCTTAATTTAAAACCCTTACACTTTTCGTGTAGGGGTTTACCAAAAAACCAAATGAAAACCGCAGAAGAACCTCGAGAAATTCTCCTGGTTAAAAATGAATAAAAAAGCCAGCGATTTCTGGCTTTTTTATTCATTTTTTTGTATATTCAAGAATAGCTATTAAAACAATAATGTTATGAATCATTCAAATTATATAAAAATATACACGGGTAATTTTATTACTGTTCAACGTATTGTAAGTGTTCTCAAAAATATAAATATCAGCGCTGTTATAAAAGATGAATCTGAATCTGGTAGATTAGCAGGTTTTGGTGCATCTATACAAGGCCAACAGGAAATTTATGTTAACAAAGATGAATTTGATGAAGCTATTTTAGCTGTTGGAAACGTAATATCAGAATTCAAAGTCTAACCTTAGTTCTTATTAAACTATAAATTATCCTTTTTTTTTATATTTCCCTGGAGATACGCCATACTTTTTCTTAAATACTCTACTAAAATGAGAGATATTTTTAAAACCTACGTTAGAAAAAACATCTGACACTTGTATATTATTTTGAACTAACATTTCTGCTGCTTTTTTAAGCCTATATGTTTTTAATAACTCATATGGTGTCTGATTTGTTAGAGCCTTTACTTTTTGAAAAAAATGTGATCTACTTATGCACATTTCTTTAGATAGATAATCAATATCAAGTTCAGAGTCATGTAGGTTTTTATCTACTATATCAAACATTCTCTCTATAAATGCAGTATCGTTTTCGTTTTCATAGTGTTTTTCGATACCATAAGGAAAATCAATTTGAAAACGCTCTCTAAGCCTTTTTCTGTTTTTTAATAGCATTATAGATTGTAATACCAAATGTTTAACTTGAAATGGTTTATTTATATAGGCATCTGCCCCCACACCAAGTCCTTGTAATTTATTTTCCATAGTAGAGACTGCTGTTAACAAAATCATTGGTATATGGCTAGTTTTCATATCGGACTTGACATACTCGCATAGTTCAATACCATTCATTACTGGCATCATAACATCACTAATTATTAAATCTGGCCATTCCCTTTCTAAAACACTAGAACATTCTTTACCATTTGAAAAAGAAGTTACTTTAAAATATTTAGCAAAAATATCTTCTAAAAATAATCGCATTTCATCATTATCTTCAACAATAAAAACATTTGATTTCTTTAATGATTCCTCAATTTCAAATTCTTTTGTATTGAACTCTTCATTAACTAATGATAGCGAACTATCATTAGCTAATTCTTCGGCAATTATCTCTTCTATTTTTTCATCTTTAAATTCAGCATTCTTTAAATTACCTATTGGTATTTCAAATGTAAAAGATGCTCCTACTCCCTTTTCACTCTGTACATATATTTGTCCTTCATGTAATGTTACTAATTTTTTAGAAAAAGCCAGTCCTATTCCTGAACCTCCAGAATGCTCTAAATAATCATTTTTTGATTGATAAAAACGCTGAAAAACATGAGGTAAATCTTCTTTGTTTATACCTCTACCTGTATCTATTACACTACAAATCAATTTTGAATCCTCAACTTTATAAGACAAGGTAATATGATCTCCTTTATCTGTAAATTTGAAAGCATTGTTTATTAAGTTATTTAGTACTTTCTCGACTTTACCTTTATCTGCAACTATATATACCTCGTCACTAAAAGCTTTTAAAAACAATTTCTTATCACTTTTTGAAGCTAAATATTCAAAATCTATAGTGAGCTCTTTAATAAACCTTGAAAAATTAAATTTTGTACTATTTAATTTTAATAAATCTTTTTCTGCTTTTCTAAAATCATGAGCTTGCTCTACTAATTGTAATATTTTTTTCGATTGACGTTTGACTAGCTTTAAATAGTCTACAATAAATTTTTCTTTTTTAAACTTTTCAAGAAACAATTCTAATGGACCATTAATCAAAGTTAATGGCGTTCTAAATTCGTGAGAAATATTAGTAAAAAACTGCAATTTAGCATCACTTATTTTATTTTCTTGTTTTTTTTCTAACTGTTCAATTTCTAAATCATATTCTAATTTATAAAATCGTAATGCTGTAACTATAATTAATGTTATTATGGCTATTATTAATATAGTATATATAATATACGCTAGATTAGTTTTTAGAAAATGAGGAGAGATGTGTATTTTAATTTTTTTATGTTGACTCCACATATTATCACTGTTAGATGACATAACTTCAAACATATAATCTCCTGCTGGTAGTCCACTATAGTGAATGGTTTTATTTGAGGAAGGATTAACAACCCAATCTTTATCAATAGGAAATAATTTATGCTTAATAAAATGATTTTTAGGACTTTTAAAATGTAACGAAATAACCTCAATTGAAAATACATTTTGATCGTATTCTAATTCAATATCATCTAAAAGTGAAATATTTTTATTTAAAATAATTTTACCTTGTGTAGTATCTCCTGGAGCAATTGTTTTATTGAAAAGTTTAAATTCTCCAAACACTATATTAGGAACCTCATTAGTTTTCTTTATATCCTTTGGATCAAAATAAATAAAGCCCTCTCTTCCGCCAAAAACCATAGTTCCGTCTGAAAGTTTTGTTGATGAAAATTCAAATTGAAGAAAAGGTAATCCGTCATCTTTTTGATATTTTCTAAATTCTTTAGTTTTTGTAATGAATTTATTTATCCCAGCATTAGTTGAAAGCCATAAATTATTATCTCCATCATACTCAATACGTTTTACTCCATTATTTATTAAACCATCTTTTTCTGAATATGTTATAAATTTAGGTGATATACTAGTCTCATTAACTACATTACATATTCCTCCTTGATCTGTAGCTATCCATAAACTATTTTCTGCATCTCTAATAATATGTGATATATAATTACTAGAAATAGCATAATCTTTTTTTGTATACTGATAATTTTGGATATCTGCTTTGTCTAATTCAGTATTACATTCAATATTAATTCGATATAAGCCATTGGTGCCAGAACCTAACCAAATAAAATCATGTAATGGATCGCAATATATATATCTAATAAAAGAAAATTTAGGAGTAAATAAGGTCTTCTCATTCAAACTTTCTATAATATATTCTTCATCATTTTCTTTTAATTCTATACGGTACACATCTTCACGATCTGCTGCCCATATGGCTCCATATTTGTCTTCTGTTATTAATTTAATTTCAGCATTATTAAAAGAATTAATTTTCTCTGCATTAATTTTTTTAAAATCTTTTTCATGCGCTTTTTTAAGGTACAACCCCATTTGTATTCCTCTAGGAGAAAACCATATATTATTTTTTGAATCTGTAAAAATAATTCCTTTGTACTCTATGTTAGTTGGTGGCTTATTAAAAGGGAGTGGTAAAAATTTCTTCTTAGCAACATCAAACAATGAGATTTTACCAAAATAAGTAGACACAAATATTTGATTTTCTTTATAAGGAGCTAAACTAACTACTGTATTAGTTTCTATACCATAGGGCTTTCCATAATTTTTATTATAACTATGAAAAGGGTTATTTAATATATCAAATTGAAAAATTCCTTTGTTATATGTAGTAACCCAGCACCTATTCTTAATATTACTGACTATAGAACTAACATAAATTTCGTTAGAAAATGTCTTAAGATGACATAATTCTATATTTCCCTCAGGAGTATTAGGTGTAAAATTAAATATTTTACTCACGCCAGATACAGCACCTAACCATAATGTATTATTATCATCTAATGACATGTACTTAAATCTTTTATCTTTAAATAAAGTAGATACATATTCAATCTCTTCGTCAAAATGTAAATGTGCTATACCATGTGATTTTACAACATATAAATTTTCATTATCAACTCTAAGTAAATTGAAACATGATTCTATATCATTAGCTAATGTTAATTTAAACATTTTAGATACAAAATCAAATATTAAAAGGCCTCTAGATGTTGTTATAGCGTATTTTGTAGCAGATAGTTTTATAATATCTCTAAAGAGCATTTGATCTAATAATACTTCATTAGGTTGATAAGTCCCTATTAATTTATAATTATTGTTAAAATGTAATAAAGTGTGATTTTCTAACATACAAAGGACAGTACTATTGGAACCAAGTATTATTTTTTTTACCATAGGTACTTTTTCGCTACTATCTTTATTAGTATAAATAGTAGAAATTTTCTCTGTAGTTAAATCCAATATGTTTACACCATTTTCGGTACCAATCCACAATTTTTTATTGGTATCTTCATTTAAGGATAAAATACGGTTACTTAATAATAAACTATTTTTTAATGTATTTCTATACTTTTTAAAAGAATACCCATCATATTTATTTAAACCATCATAAGTACCTACCCAAACAAAACCATAGCTATCTTCAAAAACTGTTGTTACTCCATTATGAGATAAATTATCTATAGTAGAAAATTGTTTAATAGGTTTAAAAAAACATTCTTGGCTTATAGATTGAAATGAATTAATTGTAAATAATAATATAAAGAGGTATTTAATTTTAGTCATGTAAAACATTTTTAATATACATATTTGAAAAAATTTGGTTTTATATAGGCATTAAAAAACTAAACGCATGAGAAAATTACCCTTATACTTAAATTTTTCGAACTAAAACAAGGTCAAATTTTTCATTACGAATAAACTTTACAAATATGGTTTTCCCATAAAAAAACTATTATTTTTTCATGATAAAACTACAATATTATCAAAAATAAACCCTTTTTTTTAATTAAATCACATTGTTAAGAAAGATTTTTTTAGTGTTTTCGACAAAAAAAACCTTCAAAACCCTTGCTATACAGCCAACCAGACTTAGAGATATTATTTTCAGACTATAAGACAAACTGATTTTAGTCGATCCATTTACTTTTGGAACTAACTAAACAATCTATTGCTAGACTTAAATAAAATAAAGTTGAGGGACTTTTATTTATTAACAACTAAATCACTAAAAATGAAAAAAAACAAACAAGGCATTAACAAGGTTCAATTTTTAATACTCTTAATTATTGGATTGTCACTTCAAATTTATGCTCAAAATCCTGTAGGAATATCTGGAAACTGGACATTACAACCTGATTTTTCTGATGAATTTAGCGGAGGACTCGATACCGCTAAATGGGATCATAATCCAAACGATTGGGGACCTTGGTCATGGGAACCTAGACATACTAAAGTTAGAGGTGGAAACCTAAATTTAACCATAGACTGGGATAAACACACAAGAGCTGGTAAACAACTTTATTTTACTTCCGGTATTATACGTAGTAGAAAAGATATTAAGTATGGATATTTTGAAATAAAAATGAAAGGTAACCCTAGACATCCTGGTGCTTGTCCTGCTTTCTGGACTTATAGCATAGGGCAATCTACTATGGTTATTAACGGACAGCGTGTAAAGTATAACGAAATAGATTTTCCAGAAATACAACAACGTCGAAGAAACGTAAACATAATAGATTGGAACATTATTAGAGCAGATGATGCTAGACCTCAAAAAAGAACAACTAGAAGAGTAAGTACTGGAGGTCCAAATGGAGCACCTAATTTTGACCCAAGAAACGCGTTCCATGTATATGGATGTTTATGGGAAGAAAACAGCATTAAATTCTATATTGATGGAAACTTAGTAGGAACTGCAGATGCTTCTGAATCTAGATTTCAAAAACATAAGCAACGTTTAGTTATTTCATTAGGGCTACGTGAGCCTTACTATGAATATGTTAACGGAGGTAGAATAGCTACAGAAACAAACGCACGTCCATCTGGTTTTCCTTCTACTATGGAAGTACAATATGTTAGAACATGGAAAAGAGCTGGCGGCGGCGGCGGAAATAACAATGGTGGAAATAATAGCGGTGGTACTAACTGTGGTGCTACTTGGAACCCTAACGCTAAATATGCTCTAAAAGCAATAGTATCTCATAATGGAAAAAAATGGAGATGGAAAGCTAAGAAAAGAGGCAACTGTACACCTGGAGCTTGTGGTAGATGGAAAGATTTAGGAAACTGTACTAGTAATAGATCTACATCTAAAAACGACCAAACTAAAAATAATGGCGCTGAAAACAATAACAGTTCAGATTTTATTGGAAACGGCCCTATTGGAGACGAAGTTAACAATATTATTGGTTGGGGACCTTCAGCTAATATAGAAATGAGCCATAATTCAACTAAAAATATTTTAAACATTGAGTCAGATGGAATAACTAAAATATCTATGTATAACTTACTAGGAGCAAAAGTACTTGATCAAGAATTTCAAGATAGAACTAACTTAAACATTAGTAGTTTACCTAAAGGCATATATATAGTTAAAATATCAAATGAAGTTTCAGGAATAACTAAAAAAATATCCTTGTAAATATTAATTACATCCTCTCATAATCAAAAAGCCCTGTCAATCACAGGGCTTTTAAATTTTATATAATATGTAATATAATAATAATTTAAACCTTTACATTGTACATTTTATTACGTAACTCTTTAACTTTTGAATCTTGCATATACTCATCGAAAGTAGTGTGTCTATCTATTACACCATTAGGTGTTAATTCTACGACTCTATTAGCAACTGTTTGCGCAAACTCATGATCATGAGTTGTGAATAATACAGTTCCTTTAAAGTTTTTTAATGAATTATTAAAAGCCGTAATACTTTCTAGATCTAAATGGTTAGTTGGCTCATCTAATAGTAAAACATTAGCTCTAGTCATCATCATTCGAGATAACATACAACGTACTTTTTCTCCTCCAGACAAAACAGAAGATTTCTTAAAAGCTTCTTCTCCACTAAAAATCATTTTACCTAAAAACCCTCGAATATTAACTTCTTCACGCTCCTCTTCTGTTTGCGCCCATTGTCTTAACCAATCTATCAAGGTTAAATCATTATTAAAAAACGCACTATTATCTAGTGGTAAATATGATTGCGTTGTTGTTACTCCCCATGCAAATTTGCCTGCATCAGCCTTTTCGTTATTATTTAATATCTGATAGAACGCACTAGTTGCTCTAGAATCTCTTGAAAAAACAACAACTTTATCCCCTTTATTTAAATTAAGATCAATATTCTTAAATAAAACCTCCCCGTCTATAGATGCTGCTAATCCCTGTACATTTAATATTTGATCACCAGCCTCTCTATCACGCTCAAAAATAATAGCAGGGTAACGACGACTTGTTCTTCTAATATCTGCAATATTTAATTTATCAATCATTTTCTTTCTACTAGTAGCTTGTTTACTTTTAGCTACATTGGCAGAAAAACGACGTATAAATTCTTCTAATTCTTTCTTTTTCTCTTCAGCTTTTTTATTCTGTTGGGCATGTTGTCTTGCTGCTAATTGAGAGGATTCATACCAAAAAGTATAATTCCCTGAAAAATGATTAATTTTTCCAAAATCGATATCAGAAATATGCGTACAAACAGCATCTAAAAAGTGACGATCATGAGACACTACTATAACACAGTTATCATAATTAGCTAAAAAGTTTTCTAGCCATGAAATAGTTTCATAATCTAAATCATTGGTAGGCTCATCCATAATGAGTACGTCTGGATTACCAAATAAAGCTTGAGCAAGAAGCACACGTACCTTTTGCTTTCCATCTAAATCTTTCATTAAAGTATAATGAAGCTCTTCTTTTATGCCTAAATTGGATAACATGGATGCTGCATCACTATCTGCATTCCAACCATTCATTTCTTCAAATTGTACTTGAAGCTCCCCTATTCTATCTGCATTTTCATCGGAATAATCAGCATAAAGTGCATCCATTTCAGATTTAATCTCAAATAATGGCTTATTTCCCATTAAGATAGTTTCTAAAACAGTATGCTCATCATACAAATTATGATTCTGTTCTAATACAGACATACGTTTACCTGCTTCTAAAGACACATGTCCAGAAGTAGCTTCTTGTTTACCAGAAATAATCTTTAAAAATGTGGACTTCCCAGAACCATTAGCACCAATAATACCATAGCAATTACCATTATTAAAGGTTGTATTTACTTCATCAAAAAGAATACGTTTACCAAATTGAACTGAAAGATTTGAAACTGATAGCATAAAGGATATTTTTAATTTTTGCAAAAGTAGAAAATTCAATCGGTAAGACGAAACTTAGTTTACCTATTTTTAAGCATTTTAATAACTCCAAAACAGTACATTATATATCATTCTTAGTAAATTATAATATTTAACAACGCATTAACAGCACTTTATAAATACAACATATATTTTTGTATAATATACATTTAGAGATTTATGAAGTATTGTTTTTCATTTATATTAATTCTTATATCATTTTTTAGTTGTAAAAAGGATAGTAGCAAAAACGCTATCAATTATGCATACATAGGAGGTGAAATAATTAATCCTGGAACAAACTTTGTTGTACTATCCAAGGGTGAAACAATTCTTGATACAATAAAACTAGATGGAAGAAATAGGTTTCTTTATAAAATAGATAATTTGCAAGAGGGTATTTATAAATTTAGACATGCTGGCGAATATCAAATGATTTTACTTGAACAAAAAGATAGTATTCTTTTCAGATTAAATACTTTAGACTTTGATGGTTCATTAGTATTTACTGGTCAAGGTGATAAAAAGAACAACTATTTAATTAATGATTTTTTGGCAAATGAAAAGGAAGAAAAATACATTGTAAAACTTTGTCAATTAAACCCTATTGAATATCAAAAGCATATTGATTCTTTAAAAAATGTTAAAACAAAAATATTTGAAACTTTTAAAGAAAAATATGAAACTTCAACTCTATTTAAAAAAATTGCTCAACTAAATATAGATTATAGTTACTACTCAAATAAAGAAGTCTATCCATTCTTTCGTTATGATAAAAATAAAGCGGATATTTTAAAGTCGTTACCAGATGATTTTTATGATTATAGAAAAGACATCAATTATAACGATGCTTTTTTAAGCAACTATTATAATTATAATACATTTTTAAGACATAATTTTAGTAATTTATCTCTTAAAAGGCATAATGTACATTCTAATCAAGAAGCTTTTAATAGAAACTCTTTATGTTATAATTTAGATAGACTTAAATTAATAGATAGTTTAGTAACAAATGTTACTATTAAAAATCATTTACTTTATCACTTCACTATTAATTACCTTTCTAATGGTAAGAGTCAAAAAAAGAACAATGCTATTTTAAAATCTTTTTTAAATAAAAGTAATGATGAAGATGATAAAAAACAGGTGACTAGCTATACAAAATCATTAAATAATTTAAGAAAAGGTCTAAAGTTACCTAATGTTAAACTTGTCAATTATAACGATACAGAATTCGCTATTAATTCACTAATAAATAAACCTACAGTTGTTAGTTTTTGGTCTCATGACTATTATGATCATTTTAAAGATAGTCACAATAAAATAAATGAATTAAAGGAAAAGTACCCTGAAATTGAATTTATAATAATAAATACAGATGGTTGTGGCTTAGATAAATCAAAAAAGATGATGAACAGCCATCGATTTGATATTACTAATGAATATCAATTTAAATCATCAGAAAAAGGTATCGCTGTTTTTGCTATTCACCCTATAACTAAAGCTATTATTATTGATGGTAACAAAAAGATAATGAATAGTAATGCAAATATTTTTTCAGTTCATTTTGAAAATCAACTTCTTGGGGTAATAAATAAATAAGTTTCTATTTCAAATATTAGAAATACAGCTTTAGCGCCTTTCTGATTAGATGAAAAAGGATTAGCATCAAAAAAGAGTATTGGTTAACCTAAAAAAAAGCACACCCGTATCCATTTCAAACAACTCTCAAAAAAGACTTTTTATTTTTTTTCGAAAACAATTGTACTTCGCCTCGATTAATAAATTAAGTATTTAATTTTTTCTTATAATCTACAGTGCTAACCCACTTTTTAACCATCTTTATTAAACTACTACCGTCTTTAAGCCGGTAGATTTGATTCCGCCTTAAGGCGGTTAAAGTTACTCTCTCGATATTTTAAAATCCTTATCCTCTACATCTTGTTTTCTATATACTCAATTATCATTTCATCCGTTATTGGACTACCCAATAAATTTGGTACTATTTTTTATGCTACTTTTTTATTGTTTATAATTCTTAATTCTAGTTCTTTTTCTGCTGGAGTTTTATAATCTAAGGCAGAATGTATTCTGCTATTGTTATACCAGTTTATATATTGATTAATAATGTGATAAGTATGTAAATAGGACTTAAAATTATATCTATTAGTACATTCATATTTTATAGTTTTAAAAAAGGACTCAGATACAGCATTATCCCAACAATTTCCTTTCCTACTCATACTCTGTGTTATTTTAGAGCTTAGGTTTAATAAACTAACCATCTTATTAGATGCATATTGCACACCTCTATCTGAATGAAAAATATGGTTATTAGTTATTTTTCTTTTTTCTCTAGCTAATACCCAAGCTTTATAAACCATGTTTTTCGTAGTCATGTCTGCACTTAAAGTCCAAGCTACTATTTTTCTATCCGCTAAATCTAAAATAGTTGTTAGGTAATTCCACCCGCTTCCTACTTTAATATAAGTAATATCTGAGACCCATTTTTCGCCTAATTGACTACTAGTAAAACCCCTATTTAATATATTTTCCGCTATTGGAAAATCGTGATTAGAATTAGTAGTCATTACTTTATACTTTTTACTTAACACACTTTTTAAACCTAATTCTTTCATTAAAAAGGCTATATAGGATCTACTATAAAACAAATTCTCTCTTTCTAACATTTTTTGAACACGTAAGCTTCCATATACTTGATTGCTATCATTATAAATACCTGTTATTCTTTGCTTTAAATAAATTAAAGAGTCTTTTTGTTTGTTATCAGTCCTAACCCATGTATAATAAGAGTTTTTACTAACATTCATAATACTACACATCTTTTCAACTGGAAATACTCCTGTATGAGTTTTTATAAAACTATACCTTACCTGTCGCTCTTGGAAAAGATGCTTACCGCCTTTTTTAATATATCACGTTCTAACTTCATTTCTTTCAACTCTTTTTCTAAAGCTTTAACTTTTTGCTTTTCAGTTTCTAATACAGATAAATCTTCGCGATTATTTGTAGTGCTACTAAATTCGTTTCTCCATCTATTTATTGAAGCTAAACTAACTCCATATTCAGTCAATAGTTCTTTAGGTGTTTTTCCTGATTCTAATAAGTCGACAATAGTTTTTTTAAACTCTTGGTCATAAAGCTTTTTTCCCAGAATACAAATCTAATTCAATCGCATAAATTCGTACCAACAAAACTAGACATTCCATATTGTCCCTGAACTTACTACAAAATATCCTCGTGCCCAAAAATAACACCCCCAATACATCTTTGATACCCCGTTAAAATCTGACATCACTTCCCTTGAACTTTTCCCTTTTATATACTTCATCAACTTACTTACTGAAATATGGGTAGGAACAGAAACAAATGAACGTGATCTGATGAAATATGTCCCTTTATTATTTCTACTTCATTTGCTTTACAAACCTCTCGGATAAGGGAACGTACTCGCTCTGCCAATACTCCTGTTAATAATCTTTTACGGTATTTTGTTTTCTAGACTAAATGATATTTTATATCATAAACAGTATGAAATGTTTTACGATAATGCTACATATCACAAAGATAATCAAACTAAAGTCTTCGCCTAAAGGCAAGGGATTTTCTCCCATTCCCCGAATTTGAAATTAATTTAGAAATACCAATATTTATTTGTTAGATTTGTATGACAAAAACATAGTCTTTTTACACGGAATATACAAGCCCCAGAAACCTAGTTTTCAATCAAATATTTAAAACAACTATTAAAACTCTTAGGTATTTTATAAAAAACACTTTTCCAATCAAAATAATGTATTATTAAACAAAGTTTTAAATTAAAATTAATAGATTTAGATACTTCTTCACTATCCCCAAGAACTAAAATGAGAAGCGAAATAACATACTTAGGCTTTACTACAGAAATTACTCAAGCATCCTATGAATTCGAAATGGACACAAGAAAGAATGGCTAGCCAGCCTCAGATATCTTTTTTAATGGTTTAACCTTTAAAATACCAAGTGATGCAGCTGGGCTTAGCTTTATGGAAGAAATGATAAGGGTAGACGAGCAGTTTAAAGACCGAAGTAAAGAAAACCCATTACCTACAGATGTATACAAGTTCTTTACCTTAAAAGTTTATGATGCCTCAGGATATTTAATAAGATATGTTGAGCTAATAGATACTCATGTAAAATTTAGTAGAGAATGTTTTAAAACATTTCAAGACCATAAAGGCGGACGTGAAACCAGCCTGTTTATGGAAATGAAAATATTATCTGCAATACAACGCATAAATAAAAAAGCCTTAAATGTATACAGATGGCATCATTCTGAGTATAAAGAAGAAGGATACCATGCTCCTGTTCAAGAAGTAGAAGGTTCCAAGAAAAAAGAATGCCGATTAGATTTTGACATCATAGACAAAGAAAAATGGAGAAAAGGAGAATTTGGGTTTCATAAAATAACCCCAGAACGAAAATTAGTAGACAAAAACCAATTAGGCACACTTAAAAGCATACATAAAGTATTAAAAGATAAAATTACAGGGTAAAGATTACGAACCACATTGGTTAAGCATGCGTAAAGGCCAAACGATAAAGTTAAAACTTATTTGGTCTGGAAAAGATGAAAATTATTCGGCAATAGTTTTCAATAATCATCCCGACTTTTCGTTTAATCTTACTAACTTAAAAGGACAAAAAGAAGTAGAAATAACTTGTATTAACGATGCTGGTACAAATATTAATGGTATACAATTATTGGTAAAAGGCGACAATAAAGATATTCTAGGCGCTATAAATGTTTTTTACCCAAAGCCTAAAATAGCACATATAAAGTGGGTATTTGTTGAGATTTTTGGAGATGATAAATTTTTTCTAAGAGATGAAACTCCTAAAATAGAAGCCTCTAAAATATTAAAATCTTTGGAACATTCACTAAATCCAGCATTAATTGATGTAACAATGGTTAATAAAATAGCAGAAGTTGTAGATATACAAAACAAAAAGAAAAATTTATTAAAACATAATTTTTTTGCTAAAACTAGTGATATATTAGAAGTTCAAAATGTAAAATACCATGCGATATACTTACCCAAAGAAAAAACCGTAAGAGCACAAAATCGTAATATAAAAACGTTTTTATTTTAGCTGAAAACGAAGACAAACTTAGTAAATTAAGTACAAATAACATAGATATCTATTTTGTAAACCTTGGGAATTTACCATTAGGTACAGGTATTAAAACTGGAGAAAGCTTTAAATACCCTGCCGGTTTATCACCTAGTAAAAAGGGTAAAGCATATATGCCTTTAAATCAAGAAGGTAAAATACGCTCAGAAAACATTGCACATGAAGTATTACATGGCATAGGGTTAGAACATACCTTTAAAACAGCAGAACCTATAGTATATAAAAAAGGAACAACCAATAATTATATGGACTATAGGGAGCATAAAGGTGAAAAGTATCATACCGAAAAATGGCAATGGGAAGAGCTACATAAAAGTCCTTATACAAAATGAAAAACTTAATTATACTGCTACTATTTTTAATAATAGAGTCTTGTACAAGCTATAAAAATTTTATGGGCTATGCTTCTAACTATAATTCCAATTGTTTTGATGATGAAATATTTAGAATGAAAAACAATGAAAGGTTTTTGTCTCAAAAAATCATAGATAGTGTGAACCAATCTAAATATAAAGAATTAATAAAAGAGACTGACATATACACATATCAATATGTTTATGATGGAGTACATATAAATGATAAAATAATAAAAATAAGGAAACTAATACGTTATTATGAAGAAGGGGGGGATAAAATATATGAAGTTTTTTTATGTTAATGGAGACAATATTTATAAACATATCGAATACAACAAACAAGGATCAATTATAAAAGATACTATATATAATAACTATAACATCTGTTGGAAAGAAGCATTAGTTATAGCCAAACATAAAGCAAAAAGAAATAGAACGTTTTAATATTACCGATTTTAATTTATCGGGATATATAGAAAATAATAAACCAAAATGGTCTATAAAATTAATCCCTGATGGTAAAGAAACCTTAGATAGCTATTACGATTATTTGTATGAGCAAGGCGGAGAAGGAAAAGATAAAGGTGAACGCTATATTATAATAGATGCAGAAACTGGTGAAATATTAAAAGACTACAGGCGAAAAATAAGAAGAACAGCAGTTGAGTATGACTAATTATAAATACACTATGCCTTTACTATATTTTACTTTTATTACAATGCTTATTCATATAAAGCAAGGCGTACAACATCTGAAAACAAAAAAAGCATGAATAAATAGCCTATAACTTTATAATTTGTAGTGATTCATCAAAAGCATTTCATACATTTTATCTGGTAATATCCGTTTTAAAACAATAGAAAATTTCTGCATAAACTCCCCTACTTTATAATGACCTTTAGGATTTTTAGTATTTATAATTTTATAAATTGCTTCAGCCATAATATTAGGATCGCTGCCATTGTCTACATGAGTATCCATAAGTGATAAAGTATCTCCATAAGGCTTTTTATAAGCTGAATTATCTAGAAGTGGAGCATGATATCTCCCTGCTGCGATATTGGTAGCAAAATCTCCTGGCGCAACATTAGTCATTTTAATGTTAAAGCCCTTTAATTCCATTCTAAAAGCCTCTGTAAGCAGTTCTAAAGCCCCTTTACTAGCGCTATAAATACCTCTATAAGGTAATCCCATATACCCAGCAATAGAAGTTACATTTATAATTAAACCAGATTGCTGTTTACGCATTTGTGGTAATACAGATTTAATCACATTAATAGGACCAAAAAAATTTGTTTCAAAATTGTTTTTAATTTCTACATCTGGTATTTCTTCTATGGGACCTGTTATACCTGCTCCGGCATTATTTATTAGAATATCTAATCTAGCTTCTTTTTCTATAATAGCATGAACAGTATTGTTTATTGATTCAACATCTTTAACGTCTAAAGCTAAAATGGGAAATTTGCTTTCTTTATAATTATCAGGATTCCTACTAGTACCATAAACAATAAAACCCTTTTCATTTAAAAACTCACCAATAGATTTACCTATACCAGAAGAACCTCCAGTTATTAATACAATTTTAGACATATTATATTTTAATAATTAGAATATAAAATTAATAATGAATTTAGTGAAACCTTATAAAACAAAAAAGATTTGCGTGTAAATTATACCAACAAATCTTTTTCTATATTTAAAATCCTTTTCTATTTATAAAAGGATTGAGTTTTTCTCAAAAAAGGCAAGCTACCTACATCACACCGCTACGACCATTTACCTTTGCTTCGTTCCCGACCTGGAGGATTCAACAGGAGCTGGTTGTGTAGGACTTGCCACTGCAAAGATACAATCTTTTAAAATGTACACAATGATTTTTTAAACTGATTTTAAATAAATATCTTGCTTTAAATTAAAAAACTAACATGAATATATTTAAATATCTAACAGTCATATTTTTAAGTGGATTATTTTTTTCTTGCGGTTCTAACTCTAGCAAGAAAAAAAATGATTTCACTATTAAAACTAATGCTATAAAGGGCAATATTTCCAATAATGAGGCTTTAAAACTTAATATAGAAAGCAAAAAAAACCACATTATAGACTCTGTTGTTTATACTCTAGACGGAAATCCTATTAAAGAAAATTCTGAATTAAATAACTTTAAATTAGGAAAACATACTATTGAAGCCAATGTATTTTATAATAATGAAAAACAAATAGCAACTTCTTCAATAACTATACTAAATAATGCAACTCCTAAAGTTTATACTTATAAAATTATTAATGAGTACCCACATGATGTTACATCATATACACAAGGCATAGAATTTTTTAATGATACACTTTATGAAAGTACAGGTCAATATAAAGAATCAAAGCTTAGAAAAATTGATTATAAAACTGGAACCGTTCTTAAAAACATCGATTTAGCAAATGAATATTTTGGTGAAGGGCTTACTATTTTAAATAACAAGATTTATCAACTTACATGGCAAAAGGGAACTGGTTTTGTATATGATGTTAATACTTTTGATAAACTAAGTAGTTTTAAATATGGAAATAGTAAAGAAGGATGGGGTTTATGTAATAATGAGAACACTATATATAAAAGTGACGGTACTGAAAAAATATGGCTTTTAAACCCTGAAACTTTAGCTGAACAAGAATTTATTCAAGTATATACCAATAAAGGTAAAATTGTTGGTATTAATGAAATGGAATGGATAGATGGAAAAATATATGCAAATCGTTATCAAAAAAACGGAGTAGCAATTATAAATCCAAAAAATGGTGCTGTTGTAGGTGTTATTGATTTCTCTCCTTTAAAAGCAAGAATTGAAAAACCTTTAAAGGAAAACGATGAAGTTCTAAATGGTATAGCGTTTAACCCAAAAACCAATACTATTTTTGTAACAGGAAAACGTTGGGATAAATTATTTGAAGTGGAAATTATTGAGAAATAAAATATTTTCTAATAATAATTATATTTTCCAAAGCTATTAAAACAAAAACCACCGCCTATCGCGGTGGTTTTTTACAACTAATCAACACTTCAAAAATGGTTTTAACTTTACAACTTAAACCATTTTTGAGTTATTTCTTTTGCTATATCATGGTTTCCTTTATGAATAAACTCATTTTTAATAGCGTTATATTCATAATCTTTAGCCCAAGCTTTAAAATTTTTTGCAACGGCTTCTATAGCATCACAAATTAGTTTAATTTCATTATTTGTTATTGTTGGATGAATAGACATACGTACCCAACCTGGACGCTCAATTAAGCAGCCTTCAAGTATTTTCTTTTCAATAGATTTAGATGTTGGTTGGTCTACATTTAATAAATAATGTCCATAGGTTCCAGCACAAGAACAACCTCCTCTTGTTTGCACTCCAAAACGGTCATTTAAAAGCTTTACTACTAAATTATAATGTGCATTTTCAATATAAAAAGAATAGACCCCTAGCCTATCTGTATGCTTTGGTGCTAAAATACGTAAATTATCTATTGCAGACAATCTATCAAAGACAACCTTATTAAGTTCATGCTCTCTATCTAAAATATTTTGAACCCCCATTTCCTCTTTCAATTGAATAGCTAATGCTATTCTAATGGCCTGCAAAAACCCTGGAGTTCCACCATCTTCACGAGTCTCAATATCATCAATATAATCATGATCTCCCCAAGGGTTCGTATAACTTACAGTACCTCCTCCTGGATTATCTGGAACTAAATTTTTATATAATTTTTTATTAAAAATTAAAACACCAGATGAACCTGGTCCACCCAAAAACTTATGAGGAGAAAAGGTGATGGCATCCAAATATTCATCTTCGCTTTCTGGATGCATATTTATGTCTATATAAGGTGCCGAACATGCGAAATCTACAAAACATAACCCATTATTCTTATGCATTACTCTTGCTACTTCCTGGTAATTAGTCCTAATACCTGTTACATTAGAACAGCCTGTTATTGCTGCAATTTTTATGGGACAATCTTTGTGCTCTTCAATTAAGTTTTCTAATTTTTTTATACATGGTAGCCCTTCTTCATTAGAAGGAATCACCTTAACTCTAGCAATAGTCTCTAACCAAGATGTTTGATTAGAATGGTGCTCCATATGAGAAACAAAAATGATAGGTCTTAAAGCTTCAGGAACTTTTGTATAATCCTTCAAGCTTTCATTAACCTTTAAACCTAATATCCTTTGAAACTTATTAATGGCTCCTGTCATTCCAGTACCTACAGTAATAAGTACATCATCTGCTGAGGCATTAACATGTTTTTTAATGATACTTCTAGCATCATGGTAAGCTAAGGTCATTGCAGAACCTGTTATAGAGGTTTCTGTATGCGTATTAGCTACATAGGGACCTATTTCATTAAGTAATTTTTCTTCAATAGGTCTATAAAGTCTTCCGCTAGCTGTCCAGTCTGCATAAATTACCTTTTTTCTCCCATACGGTGATGTAAAATATTGATCAGCACCTACAATGTTGTTACGAAATGATTCAAAATAACGTTCTAAATGTGATACTTCTTCTTTAGGGTTAAAATTAAAAAGACTTTTAACGCTCATATGATATGATATTATATTGAACCATATTTGTTCAATAAATTAATTAAATACTTAATTCCTTAAATAAGTCTATTAATTCAGAATCAGATGGTCTTGGCGCATCTGCAGATACAATATTTCCTTGTGGATCTATTAAAATAAATCGAGGAATACCTGTAACTTTATAGGCTTCTGTAAAGGTTTTATCTCCTTTAGCATATAATTGAATACCTGTTAATTCTTTATCGGTAACCATTTTTCTCCAAGTTTCATAAGCATTTTCTCTGTCAATAGAAATACTTACAAATTCAATATTTTTTCCATGGTATTCTTTTTCTACTTTTTTCAAAAAAGGTATTTCAGCCTTACAAGGACCACACCATGTTGCCCATAAATCTATATAAACATATTTCTCCTTTAAATCATCTAAAGAAGTTAGTCCACCTGCATGATTTTCATAATCAACAAACTTAGGTGATGCCTTTCCTTTTAAAGCCAATATAGCCTCTTTTTCACTATACATCATACCTAGCTGTTTTGTAATAATCTCTACTTGTTTTTCTTCTTCTTTGATAAATGTTGAATCTAAATTTTTAGTAGTTTTTAATAAAGTTAAGAACTCTTCTTTATTTGATTCAATTCTTTTATTAAAGCTTAACTTATCCATCTTTAATATCCCAGCGTAATCAACTATTTTTTCTGATAGTAAACCTTTTTTTGCTAAGTAATTATTAGCTTCAGATCCATTTCCTGTAAACTTTAAAGTTTCATCAAAAGCTTTAGTATCAATACTTACTTTCAAATCATAGCCATTCTTTAAATATAATTTGGCTTGCTCTACGCCATCAAATAGAATATAGCTTCCTGCTTCTACTTTTAAAGTATCTAAAAATGTTCCATCTGCATTTACTTTAAGCGTTTTTATTATACCACGTTGCGCAACTACTAAAGAATCTGAATTTTGATTTATTATAGTTCCAGATAGTGTTACATAATCTTTAGTTACTTCTTTTTTACAAGATACAAACGCTAAGGCAATTGATAATATGTATATTATTTTTTTCATGAGGCAATTATTTTAAAGTTATTTCTTAAAGTTTTTAATACCATTTTTTAACCAAGTATTATATTCTTGAACATCTGGTGTGTAAGCTACTGGATCAATAAGATTTTCTTCATTATGATCCATAAGCACATACATGGGTTGTGTATTTGCTTTATATTTAATGGTTTGTAATTCACTCCATTTTTGTCCAATGTATTTTAATTTTTTACCTGGTTTCAATTTTGAATCTACAACTTCATTATCTTCCAATTTACGCTTATCATCTACATATAAAGAAATGAGTACAACATCGTTTTTTAACTTTTCTAAAATTTCAGGTTTCACCCAAACATTTTGCTCCATTTTTCTACAATTAACACAAGCATGTCCTGTAAAATCTATCATTACAGGTTTACCTATTTTTTTAGCATAAGCCAACCCTTTATTGTAATCATTAAAAGCTAAAATATCATGTGGAGGCATTAAATGAGCTCCCTCTGGAAGGTTATCATGATTAGTTGAAGCCGAACCAGAACCTAATTGTGTAAACCCTACACCATAAGGAGATTCACTATAATGTTGTGGTGGCGGAAAAGCACTAATTAAATTTAAAGGTGCCCCCCAAAGCCCCGGAATCATATATATTGTAAAAGATAATACTAATAAACCAAGACCTAAGCGTCCCACCGAAATATGCGTTAAAGGAGAATCATGTGGTAATTGTATTTTTCCGAAAAGGTAAAAAGCTAGCGCTCCAAAAACAGCAATCCAAATAGCTATAAATACTTCTCTCTCTAATAAATGCATCTGTAATACTAAATCGGCATTCGATAAGAATTTAAAAGCTAAAGCTAATTCTAAAAAACCCAATACTACTTTGACAGTATTTAACCATCCACCAGATTTTGGTAGTGAATTTAACCAACCTGGAAAAGCTGCGAATAAAGCAAACGGTAAAGCTATTGCTAAAGAAAACCCTAACATACCAACAATTGGTCCTATTTGGCTTCCTCCTGAAGCTGCTTCTACAAGTAACGTTCCTACAATAGGTCCTGTACAAGAGAAAGATACTATTGCCAAGGCTAATGCCATAAAAAAGATTCCTATTAAACCTCCTCTATCTGCTTGAGAATCTACTTTATTTGCCCAAGAATTAGGTAACATAATTTCAAAAGCACCTAAAAACGAAGCTGCAAAAACTATTAGTAGTATAAAGAATGCTATGTTAAACCATACATTAGTTGATAATGCATTTAATGCATCTGCACCAAATAGTAAACTAACTAGAATCCCTAATACTACATAAATTACAATAATAGATATCCCATAAATAATGGCATTTCTTATTCCTGCTGCTTTACTTTTACTTTGTTTTGTAAAGAAGCTGACAGTCATTGGTATCATTGGGAAAACGCATGGCGTTAATAAAGCTGCAAAACCAGATAAAAATGCTATAAAAAATATCCCCCAAAGTCCTTTTTTAGAATTATTTGAAGAAGAATTACCTGTGGTATCTTCTTCAATCGTTACTGCAGAAGCTTCTTTTTTATTTTCAGAATTAGCATTTTTATTAGTTGATAAATTAAACACCAAATCTACTTCAGTTGGTGGCAAACATCTAGTATCGTCACATACCATAAACTCTACTATAGCATTAACTTGTGTTTTATCTCCTAAAACTTTTACTTTTTGTTTAAAAGTTGCATTGTTTTCAAAAAAAGTTATTTCCATCTCAAAAACAGGATCTTTAACTGTATGACCTTCTTCCTCACTAGTGTTACCAACTATTTTAATAGCACCTTCGGCATCATCAAATGTAAATGTTGTTGGAATAGGTCCATCTTCTGGAACGTTTTGAGAGTATAGATGCCATCCTGTCTCTATAGAAGCTTTTGCAATTAAATTATACTCTGTCTCAGATATTTTTTCAATAGAAGTTATCCACTTAACGGGTTCTAAAACTTGTGAATTGCCTAATGTAAAAGCCATTAAAGCTATTAGAAAAATAAACTTTTTTCTCATTATAATAGTTGTTGGTTATAAATTATTCCAATTCAAATGTTAATTCTTCTTCTGTTGGAGGTAAACATCTAGAATCATCACATACCATAAACTCGACTGTTGCATTAACTTTGAATGGCGGTTTTGTTTTTAACTTTACGTGTTGTTTAAAAGAGGCTCTTTTTTCAAAATACTTAATTCTCATACCAAAAATTGGATCGTCTATAGTATGTCCTTCCTCTTCTTTTGTATTTCCTTTTTTTAAATAATTAGCATTTCCTGCAAAAATAAAACTTGTTGGTATAGGTCCGTCTTCTGGAACATTTTGAGAGTATAAATGCCATCCTGGTTCTATAGTCGCTTTTGCAATTAAATTATATTCTGCATCAGATATTTTCTTAACTTCAGTAGACCATTTTACTGGCTCTAGAATTTGAGAAAATGAGTTGATACCCCATAAAATAATTAATAACCTTATAATATACTTCATTTTATTTCAATTTTAATAAATGTAATGAACAGTAACATTTTATACTAAGACGTTGCAAATCTAACTTCCCCTTAATTTCAAACTGTTAAATCCTTCTTAAATATTTAAATAATGCTATTATTTATTATAATTACTTCAATAAATATGAGATAATTCCTTCTATTTGAAACTAACAGAGTTCCCTAACTAAAAGTATATTTACTTATTTTAATTTTTTAATAACATTAACCAGCTTGTATAAATTAGAAGGGCCATTTTAAACAGCCCTTCCAATTACCTTTCTATTATGTTTAGTAAGTGACTAACTCAAAAACACTAAAAGCCGATGTATACTATAGAAAGATAGTTTTATATTTATTGTTTTAAAAGCGCTCCGTTCTCATCCAACGAACCAGATTTTATAATGATTAATTTGTCTATATCTATATATTTTTTAATAACTGTATTAACTTGACTTACTGTTACAGCTTCTATATCTTTAGAATATTGATCAATATAACTAGGCTCTAAGCCTCGTTCAACAAAACTTAAAATAGTTCTTGCTAAACCTCCTGTAGTTGAAAGACTAACTTTAAAACTTCCTGTTATATTTGTTTTCTTAGCTGCCAACTCATCTTTGGTAATACCTCCATCAACCCATTTTTTAATTTGTACCATCGTTGCGTCTAAGCCTTTTTGAAAAAGGTTTGGATTAAAGGATGCCTTTATAGACCAATAACCTCCAGCATATGTGTGTCCAGAATGACTAGCACTTATATTATATGTTAACCCATCATTATCTCTAACAGTTTGCATTAACCTATCAGAAAAACCACCACCTAAAATGCTAGTTCCCATATAAAAAGGTAAGTAATCATTATCCATTCTCTGGATTCCTGTGTATTGACCAATATACATTTCAGCACTTGGCTTTTGAGGTATTGTTACAACTTTAGTTAAAGCGTTTACTTTATTTGGTTTTTCAAATTGAGCTTTAGTCTTTATACCACCTTTCCATCCTTTGAAGGCTTTTTTAAGTGCTGAATACAAAGCTTTAGTATCAACATCTCCTACAGCAACTAAATGCATACCTTCTGATCCGAAATATCTTTTATGAAATGCTTTTAAATCTTTTAAAGTCACTTTCTTTAAATCATCTATAGAGCTTTGAATATCTGTAACATAATTAGGATGCCCTTTAGGGTATATAGTCTGCGAAAGCGCAATAGCCCCCTGAGTTTCAGGGTCTGTTAACCCGCGTTTCATATTACCTGTATTTTGCTGTTTTAATAATTCAAATTCTTTTTCGTCAAATAAAGGATTACGCAATTCTTCTGCTAACAAATTAATAACCGTATTTAAATCTTTTTTAAGACATTTAAATTTAATACTAACTTTATGTGTTTCTGCATTAACTATTAAATAAACTCCAAGTTTTTCTAACTTTTGAGAAAATTGAAATTTATTATTACTTACAGTTCCTTTGCTAAGCATTTGTACTGCTAAAGAGGGTACCATTTCGTTTCCTTTTGTATTTAAATAATCGCCTATTGGAAAACTAGCGGTTACCGTTAAAAAATCTTTAGCACCAGTTTTTGCTGTAATTACGTCTATATTTGCAACTTGTTCTCTAGTGAATTTTTCACCTTTGTTAGTTACTTTAATTGTTTCGTAAGCTGAAGCTGTTTCTATAAGTGCTTTTTGAGAAACTATATTTGAATTATAATGATTCTCATCTTTATGTTCTGGGTTTCTATAAAAATACTTGTTGTTATTATTTTCTATATAATTAGCAGCTTTTCGTGATGACGGATTATTTCCTCCTGCAATTTTTGGTACAAAATAACCTGTTGTACTTTGGTCTTCCTGTAAATACTTATTTGCTACTCGTTTTACATCTTCTGCAGTAACTTTACTTAGCCTATCACTTCCATTAATATAATCTTTCCAATCTCCACCAGCTATAGCTTCATTTAATTGACTTGCAATGCTACCAGAACCATCTCTAGACAAAATGGTTTGCGTATTAAGTTTTGCTACAATACGATTAACATCTTCTTGAGAAACACCTTCATTTTTTATTTTATTAATCATCTCAATCATTTGATCATTAATCTCTTCATGGTCTTTATCTGGACTAAATCCTAATGATATTTCAAATATGCCTACCTCTTTAAAGTTTGACGCTCTTGATAAGCCAAAAATAGCTACACCTGTATCTACAAATGTTTTATTGATTATTGAAGATGTTCCTGATCCTATAATTTGACTTAAAACATTTAAGGCTGGTAAATCTTCATGTAATCTACCTGGTATTTTATAACCTATGGAAACTATGCCTTGTTGCCCTGGTTTTTTTATTACAATCCTTCTAGGTCCTGATTGTTTTGGTTCTTTAGTATATGGTTGAGGCAAACTATGCGGAGCCTTTGTTATTTTGCCAAAATACTTATCTATTAATTTAAAAAGAGAATCTTTTTGAAAATCACCAATAATTGTTAAAGTTGCATTATTAGGCCAATAATAAGTGTTATAGAATTTACGTAACGTTTCAATTGGCATATTTTCAATATCAGATCGCCATCCAATAGTAGAATGGTGATATGGGTGTGCCATATAAGCTGTAGCCCACATTTCTTTACTTAATAAAGTGTTTGGATTATTATCCCCACGCTCAAATTCATTCCTAACAACAGTCATTTCTGCATCTTTATCTTCTTTTAAAAGCAAAGAATTACGCATTCTATCAGACTCTATATGAAGTGCTGTTTCTATTTTATCGCTAGGAATGGTTTCATAATAATTAGTTCTATCATTCCAAGTAGTCGCATTCATTTGAGCCCCCATACCCTGCAAAACATTAAAAATGGCATTTCCATTTTTTTTGTTAAAAGTAGGCGTTCCTTTAAAGTTTAAATGCTCTAATAAATGTGTTGAACCTGTATTACCTGGAACTTCATGCTTAGATCCCACTCGATAAACAACTTGAACGGTTACTACTGGAGCTGAATTATCTTGAACTAACAGTATATTCATTCCATTTGGTTCGTATAAATATTCTTGAATACCAGATAATTCTTGAACTTTTGTAAATTTTTTAGTAATATATTGAGCATTAACATTTAAAGCTGCTATAAATACTAAAAAAACAATTGTTTTTAAAGATGCTTTTATTATCATTTTTTTAAATTAATTAGTTATTGTTTATGAGTTAAGAATATAAAAATGCTATTTACCACTATTAATAAAATGTTAAATATTTAATTCTTTAAATAATTCAATCAACTTTTCATCTGAGGGTCTAGAGATACATTTGCTTTTACTATACGTCTTTTTTGGATCTAAAAGAATAAATTGAGAAATTCTCATAATATTATAACAACTTACTAATGATGTATTAAAGTCATTATCTGTAATAAATTAAATACCACCTAAACCTTTCTCTTCGATACTTTTGTTTACCTACAGATAGGCTTACAAAATGTATATTTTTGTTATAGTATTGTTTTTTCAACTTTCTGTACAAATGGTATTTCATACTTACAAGGATTAGGTGAAGGTTGTCCCTTAATCTAAAACCTTTAATGATTCGTACAATGCTTTAACACTTGCTTTATGTTTTTCATTGGAAGATGCATTTAAAAAATTACTTAAGTCTTTATCTATAGACATTGCTATGCTCATTAAAATTCCTTTAAATAGCCCACATTTCTAATAATTTTATTTTTATTTCTGAAATAGCTTTTGCTTGGGCTTCTAAATAAGGTAATGAGTTTTTTGATAAAAATTATAAACTTTCTGTTGAATGTTTTTAGCTACTATGCTTTGATAATCTGAAGAATATAAATAATTTTCTGCTTTATTAAAAGTCATCTCTAACAATTCTTTTTTAAAGGCTTTATTTTTATTTAATAACTGACGTATGCATCTTCACTATCAAAATTTGCTGTAAAACTGAAAATATTCATAATCTTTTTATTACAATTTAAACATTATATTAACATATTAAAAAGCAAAAAAACATCCTGAATTCAGTATGGTTTTATATTAATACAAATAATTTAACTGAACCACTATGGATCAAAGTCCATAGGTTCGGGCTGGTGATTTAAAGTCTCCCCATGGCCATTTCTCAATTATTAAATTCGTTGTATCATCATCATCTGGCCTTCGATAATGCTCCAAATACTCATTAATCATTTTATCGGTAATATTACCAGTACTAAAACAACCATATCTTATTCCCCAAAAATGCCTACCCAATATTTCTTTTGTAATTCAGGAAATTCTTGAACTTCTTCCCTTCAATTTCTTAACCAAATCACTCACTTTTTAAGAGGGCATATGGACATGATCTTTAGATATCACTCCTTTTAAAACCTGAACATCTTCCATCAGTAAGTAACGGTGTCGTGTGTGAATATCTCCTCTTAAAACGTAATAGCAATATTATGTACTCCAAACTATATGCTCTGTCAAAAAAGAAACACTATGATCATTTGATCTTTCTTCTGTCATAAAAACAAAAGTAAAGATTTTTAGAAGCTAAAGCTAAATGCACTAAAGTGCATAGTTTTAACTATTTTTGAGACCAATAAAACTTGATTTTATAACATGATTAGTGAATAGGACTTTGTGTACATGGACAATTACTAATACTTTCTAAAAAGTCGAACCCTAATGTAAGCATATGCGTTCCAGAATTAAAGCCTGATAGGTCATTAGTTGTAATTTGATATGCATAACCAAAATAGAAATCTCGTTTCTTAAAACCAGCCATAGGACCTATATTTAAAGGTCTAAAAAACTGATCGTTTAGAAAACGGTAGGATATTCCCATCCAATAATAATCTTCGTACCTATTAAACTTTCTAAACTTAAAGTTTACATCTGTACTTGAACGGTTGTCACTACTAAATAATTGATAGTAAACAGATGGCTCTAATTCTATTCTTCTATTATATCTCCCACGAAATGTAATTCCAGAAAATATTTGATAATTTAAAATCAAGTTAGGTTCCAATTTTCTAATATCACTATCAATTTTCTTTTTTAAAATATTGTTAGCATTAAAACTAAAAAATAAACCTCTGTTTCTATATAAAAAACCTGCATCAAAATTGTTATTTGAATTAGCTCTATCATTAGTCACAGCTTGATCTACTGGTATCTCAATACCGCTTTCTGGATCTAACCCTTCAAATTTATTAATATCAATTTTAAAACTGTTATGATTATAAGAGATACCAAAAGATAAATATTGTTTAGAATAATAATCTAAAATAAGGTGATGAGCAAAAGAAATTTTAGCTCCTTTTTGAAGCGTAAAACCATTGCTATCATTATATAAAGATACTCCTACTCCTGTACGATCAGCAATTCTAACATCTGCGTAAAGTGCTTGGTTTTCTGGAGCATCCTTTACACCAACCCATTGTGATAAACCATTAACTCTAACTCTTAAATTATCACCAATTCCAGCATAAGTTGGAGAAACCACAAAGTTATTATCCGCCAAATATTGGGTAAATACAGGTAAATTCAGTTCTTGACTATAACTTGTAGTTATAGCCAAGATGAATATATATTTTATTAGTTTCTGCATATTAATAGTTTTTTATTTTTGAGAGTTTTAACTATTTATTCTAGTTATTATCTGTAAAGTGTAAAATTCCCTACAAATTCACGATCATCCCTTGGATCATTCAGTTTTAATGTATACCAGTAGTCTCCTGTAGGTAATTCTGCTCCATTATATGTACCATCCCACTTCTGTCCAAAACGATAGTCTACTATCTTACGTCCATATCTATCAAAAATAGCAAACGTAAGGTCTTTATAATTTGTTGTACAACCAGGCCCCCATTGATCTAAAACACCATCTCCATTTGGAGTAAAGTAATTTGGAATACATACATCCACAAATTCAAAGAACCTTGTTGCACTAAATTCACAACCATTTCTATCTGTTACAATAACAGTATATTCTCCAGATTCACGAATAATAAACGTATTCTCTCTACCTGTGTATAATGGTTCACCATTTTCAAGTATAAATGTATATTCATAAGGCTCTACACCACCATCGGCAGTAGCTAAAATCTCGTTTAACTCGCCACCTGTTAAAACTAACTGCAATGGATCTATTTGATCTACATTAAACTCTAATGTTCTTTGAATACATCCGTCAGTATGTCTTACATCAATAAAATTAAGTCCTGATACTACGTTTGTAAATTCATTACTAGCTTGATAAGGTGCTCCATTTAATGAATAATCTAAATCTGTAAGATTAGTTATACTATCATCTACAGTAACTGTAACCGTATTAATAGAAGTATTATTTACACAACCATAGTCAATAGTAACCTCTGGGTTAATAGTTACAGATACAGGGAAAGGAATACCGCTTTCATAATCACAACCTAGAGCATCAAAAACATAAATTGTTTTATCACCACCACTTAATCCTGTAAAATCAAATTGTGTTTGTGTTGGAGTTCCATTAGTAAAATTAATACCATCTAGACTTACACGGTATGGTGCAAATCCTCCTGAAATGGTAACACTAAACATACCATCATTGTCTCCACTACATACTTCTGGAACAATTGATCCAGTAACAACTCCTACAATGATAGGTGTTGGTTCTCCAATTGTAAAGTCATAAAGGACAAAACAACCAGACTCATCTTGAGCTATAGCTTGATAAGTACCTACTTCTAAATCTTCAAATACTGGTGTATCGAAAAACTGATTTAATTGTGGAGATATCGCATACTTTATGATACCTGTTCCTCCTTGAGCTGAAATCTCTAACCTTCCATTGTCAGCACCATTACATGTTACATCTGTCTCTGTGAAACTTGCTGTAAATTGTGTAAGTGGCTCTATTATAGAAACTGAATTAGATGATGCAATACAATCGTCACTATCTACTCTTACTTGATAAACGCCAGCTGGTAAATCTGTAAAGACACCTGGAGAAACTTGAGTAGGAATTGGAGTTATATCAACTCCAGATCCATTTTGTAATGTATAAACATAATTACCTAAACCACCTTGAGCAGTCGCTACAATAACTCCTGTAGTTTCTCCTGCACAGTTAATAACAATATCACTTGCATCTACATCAATCTCAACTACCAATGTTGGTAACGGATCTATATTTATTTGATTAGATACATTAGATACACAATTATTAGCATCTCTAACATAGTAAGTATAGTTTCCAATAGCTACAGGAAATGTTGTCGATGTTGTAAAAGAACCAAAAACTGTTGTAAATGATGCGTCAGTACTATATTCATATGGCGGTGTACCTCCAATAGCACTTAATGTAAGTTGAGCGTCTGTTAAACACGTTTGTGAAGTTTCTTTTACTAAGCTTACTTGTACTTCTGTTGGCTCAGATATAACAATATCCGCTGAAGTAAATGTACAATTATACCCATCTGTAATAACTATATTATAAGTACCTGCTCCTAATCCACTAAAATTTGGATCTGTTTGAGGTCCAGATGAACTTACTAAAGCACCTAAAGCATTGAAGGTATTTAGTGTGTAAGTATAATTACTTCCTTGACCTCCAGTTACGCTACTTGCCGTTATCGTTGCATTAGTATCACCAAAACATGTTAACAATGTTATATCTGGCATTACTGTTGCATTTATTGCAGTAGGAATACTCATTAAAATACTTGTAAACTCTTGACATCCTCTTAAATCTCTAACAGTAAGAGTATAATCATCTGCCTCCAAGTCTGTAAAAACTGGGTTTGAAGAAAATGCTCTATTTAAACCTGTTATTGCTCCTACTAATTGATACTCATAACTTCCCCAACCACCGCTAGGAATAGCTGTAATTGTACCTGCATTATTATCACAAGTCACAGAGGTTTCAAAATGTGCTAAATCTAGAACTTCTGAAGGAGATTCTATTGTAATTACATTAGATGCTGTATCACAGAAAGGACTATCAGTTTCTCTAACTACAACTGTATAATTACCTCCAGAAAGCCCATTTATTGATAATGGATTTGTTATGGTATTGGCTCCAGTAACAACTCTTACAGATGTACCAGATCCATCAAACACTTCATAATCATACCCCCCCGTATAACCTGTAACATTAATTTCAAAAGCACCATTAGTGTCTCCAAAACAAGTAACTCCCGATGTTGGGGTTGCTACAACATCAATAGTATCAAAAGGTAATACCTCAAAAGGCAATGTCTCTATAGTACACCCTGTATCTCCGTCAATCACTTCAAAATGGTAAGTTCCAGATCCAGGAATACTAAATGTATTTCCTGGTTGTGCTGTCCCTCCTGGTAACATTCTATAAGTAAAATTACCAGATCCTCCCATTACATTTATAACTACAGAACCTGTGTTATTACAATCTATAGGTGTTGCAATAGCTGCTACTGCTGCTGTTAATTCTGGTAACGGCGCTATTATAACAGGAATAGCACTTGGTTCAGTACAATTATTTGCATCTTTTACATATGCTATAATACTTTGAACGGCTCCTGTATCAATAATATCAAAAGTATTCGTAGTGAAATAATTTACTCCGTCTATACTATATGTATATGGAGCTGTTCCTCCGCTAGCTGTAATTGTAAGTAAAGAGGTGTTCACAGAATTATCTGGTGTACATCCAAAAGGAGTAGCACTAGCATCGTCTATTATTAATGGGTTTGGCTCTCCTACAATTACAACATCTGTTAAAATACAGCCTCTTCCTGAGGTCACTTCAACGGTATAAGATCCTGCTAATAACCCTGTAAATATATTTGAGTTTTGTGATCCTCGTGTTATTGGTCCTGCTGTAATAGCATAACTGTATATTGGATTATCATTACTTACTGGTAAATTAACTGTGATAACACCATCTGATCCGCCATTACAACTTACATCACTTGGTGTAGCTGTAAATGTTACTCGAGTTGCTGATTCTAAATTTACTACAACTGTATCGGTACATCCTGTAACTGTATCCGTAATAGTTACTGTGTAGCTTCCCGATGGTACGCCTGCAAAACCTGTTGCCGTGTCTGTTACTGGGCCTGGTCTTGGAAGTATAGAATATGTATAATTCCCTGCTCCTGATCCTCCTGAGCCTGTTACTGTAAACTCTCCGTCATCATCATTACATGATGGTAATGTCGTAATCGTTGGTGTTACATCTAAGGCTGGATAAATTGTTACTGATGTTGGACTAACTGCTGTACAGCCATGAACATCTTTAATAGTTACTGTATAATTTCCTGGTGTTGATACTGTAAAAGTATCACTTGATTGGAAATTTACGCCATCTATTGAGTAGGTAAAAGGTCCCACTCCTGTACTTGCTGTTACTGTAAACTCATATGGTACGCCTGTTAAATCACATTGATTAGAAGCCAATGCTGGAACCGTTACTGTTGGTAATGGATCATTAATTATAGTAACTGTTTGCATTTCAAGACATTCATTAGCATCTATTACATAAACATCCCATGCTAAGTTTGTTGCTGAATTAGTATCTACTGTTAGTACATTACTATTACCATAAGCTACTAACCCTGGAGCTGCACTTCCTGATATAACTACTGCATATCTATAGTTTGGTGTACCTCCTGATGTTGTTACTGTTATAAGTGATTCATCATTACTACAAAATACATTAGTAGCTACCGTTGTATACGATAAAGCTGCTGCTGGTTCGGATACATTTATTGTTTCTGTAGCTGTACAGCCTGTCGCTTCATCCGTTATTGTTATTGTATGGTTTCCTGGTGTTAAACTTCCAAATGAAATTGTTGTCGCAGATTGTGCTGTTACTGCAGGGTTTCCATCAAATACATAACTGTAAGTTCCTGCAAAATCTCCAACTGTAAAACTTACAGCTCCATCTCCTGCTCCATTACAATTTACATCATTTACTAATGAACCTGACACTGTTATATTAGTTACTGAATCTATTATATATGATTCTTCATAATAACATCCATTGGCATCAGTGACTCTAAATATATAATTATTTGGAGTTAACCCTGTAAAAATACCTGTAGCATTAGATGTTACTGCTGATGCTGGTGATGTAATTTCATAAGTTAAAGTGCCTATACCGTCCGTTGCTGTTAATGTAACATCAGTCGTTAATGCTAAACATGTAATTGGACCTGATGCTGAAAAATCTAAATCTGTTGGTGGATCTAATGCTAATATTGTAACTGTATCATTAAATGTACATCCATTTGTATCTAATACTGAATATGGAATAATTTGATCTACTCCTGTATCATTTAATGTTAAAGTATTACTTCCGCTAAAGCCTGAACCATTTATACTGTATTGATAAGGTGCTGTTCCTGTTCCTGCTGTTACCGTTACTGTTATTTCTCCTGATACACTTGCATTGGTTACACTACAACTAAACGCTGTACTTACTGCTGCTGTTGCATTTAAAAGAATTGGCTCTCCTACAACCACAGCTTGTGTTGAAACACAACCTCTTCCTGAAGTGACTTCAACTGTGTAAGATCCAGCTGCTAATCCTGTAAATATATTTGAACCTTGTGCTGCTACTGTAGATGGACCTGCGGTAATAGCATAACTATATAATGGATTATCATTACTTGCTGGCAAATCTACCGTTATTACTCCATCATTACCGCCATTACAACTTACATCACTTGGTGTAGCTGTAAATGTTACTGGTGTTGCAGACTCTAAATCTACAACTACTGTATCTGTACAACTTGTAACTGTATCTTCTATGGTTACTGTATAACTTCCTGATGGTACACCACTAAAAGTATTTCCTGTTAAAGTAACTGTTCCTGGACTTGGTAGTATAGAATATGTATAAGATCCTGAACCTCCTGCTCCTGTTACTTCAAATACACCATCGTCATCACTACATGATGGCAATGTTGTTATTAAAGAAATAACATCTAAGGCTGGATTAATTGTTATTGTTTCCGAATCTCTACATCCATTACCATCTCTTATTGTAAATGTATAAGTTCCTGGCGCACTTATCGTAAAAGTTGGACTAGCTTGAAAACCATTTCCTACTGAATACGTTGGTGTACCTACTATTGGTGATGATGATGATAAAGTATATGTTAAAGGGCTACCAGTGTAACATTGTGCTGGTATAGCATCAAGTATAGGACTTGGGTCACTTGTAACAGACTCATTAAATCTAAATGTACAACCATTACTATCGGTAACTAATATTTCCCAGTTTGTTCTAGTAACTGGATCTAAAATTAACACATTATTATTAGTAGGAGTCACCTCTCCTGTTCCTGTAATAAATCCTACTGAACCTGCTTCGTATAAATATGGACCTGTACCTCCTATCGCTCTTACTGTTACTTGAGCTCCTGAATTACAATTTGCATTTACATTAGCTGTAACTGTTGCAGTAACAGGTTCTATAGGTTGAGTTATTATAAAGCTAAAATTATCAGAACAAGCCGTTCCTCCAACTTCTGTAACATTTAACACATAACTTCCTGCAGGTAGTGTTGTAATGCTTCCTGAAACTGGACCTCCTGCTACACCTGTTAATGTTCCATTAATAGCTGGTGCTATTGGGACTAAAGAAAGAGCATCTAAAATTTGATAATTTATATCTGTAACCGTTCCATCATAGTTTTGAACTGTAAAATCTAATCTACCATTTGAAGCGCCATTACAAGTTACATTTGTAGCTGTAGTTCCTGTAATTTCTATAGATGATGGCGCTGATGGTGTTGTTATTTCTAAAATTGAAATACAATTATTTACATCCTGTACTTGTAAAAAGTAAGTTGTATTATGCATCAAGCCTGTAAAAGTATAAATAGGACTTACTTGTGCTGGAGATGCTGTTCCAGGTTGTCCAAAAATAGAGAATACAAATGGACTTGCTCCTCCTGATGTTGACACTGTATAATCTACTCCTGTAGCACAATTATTAGAATCTACAAAACCTGTTAAAGTTAAAATTGGTGGCGTCTCTATTCTTTGTATACCACTGTTAAATTCACATCCTAAATTATCCACTACTGTAATATAGTAATCTCCAAAAGTTAACCCAGGAAAATTAAAAGATGTTGCTGGTGTTGCTCCAGATGTTGACAATTGGTTAAAACTTCTATCATAAAGTGTATAGGTAAACGGAGCTTGACCTCCTGATGTTATTACAGCATCAAAACTACCTAGTGTATTTACATTACATACTATTGGAGTTGAAGTTATAGTAACATCTATAGGTGCAGGATCTATTAGAGTAACAGTTCCTGTTGCTTCACAACTTTTACTATCTCTTACGACATAATTATAACTACCTGCTGTTAAACCTCCAAATACATTTGAAGATACAAATGTTGTACCGCCATCTATGCTGTAAGTAAAAGGTAACTCTCCTGTAGTAGCATCTAATCTTATTGAACCATCTGAATCTCCATTACATGTTGGATTTACTAGCGTAGTTGTTGCTGTTAATGGGCTTATTAATGGATTAATAGTTATCACAGATGATTCTACTTGACAACCATTAGCGTCTGTAATTCTATATTGATACGTATTATCTGTAGTTTGTGTATCTGTAAAACTTAATCCTGTTGGTGGTGTTATTGCTGCATAAGCTCCTCCTCCTGTAGATAATTCCAAGGTATACGGTGCTGTTCCTCCTGTAATTGTTCCTGTTATTACTGCATCTGGTGATACTGTACAGTCTAAGTCTTTTGTTAATACTGTACTTAATGTTAGTTCTGGTGCTATGGTTTGTGCTGGTAAAGTAAATGTACAACCATAAGCATCTCTTACTATTATTGTATAACTTCCTGGTGTTAAGGCTGTAAATGTATTACTTGAATTAAATGCCCCTCCATTTATATTATAGTCATATGGTGGTTGCCCCCCTGTTGCTGAAACAACTAATGTTGCGCCACTAGTTGATGGATCATAACATAAATTTGATGCGGCATCTATACTTGCTGTTGGAGCTATTGGTGTTGCTAAAGTAAATGTTGTTGTTTCTTCACATCCATTTGTGTCTCTAACTGTTACTGTATAAGAGCCTGTTTGAGTTAATCCTGTAAACGTATTACTTGTTTGAAAAGCTAGAACACTTGCATCTGGCTGTGTTAAACTGTACTCATAGCCTCCCCAACCTCCTAAAGCTGTAATTTCTACACTTCCTGAAGCATCACAGGTTATTGGTGATGCAATCGTTGTTACACTTAAAGCTACGGCTGGTGCTTCTACACGTACTGTAGCTGTCGCTGTACAACCTGTAACTTCATCAGTTATTGTAATAGTATGATTTCCTGCAGATAACCCTGTAAAAGTTGGTATAATGAGTCCTGTTTGTCCTGTTACACTAGGATTACCATCAAATACATAACTGTAAGTTCCTGAAAAATCTCCTACGGTAAAGTTTACAGATCCATCCGAACTTCCTATACAAGATATATTACTTCCTAAAGATCCTGATACTGTAATATTTGTTACTGGTTCTACTCTATAAGACTCTTCGTAATAACATCCGTTGGCATCTGTTACTCTAAAAATATAAGTGTTTGGTGTTAATCCTGTAAAATTACCTGTTGTATTTGATACTGCTGAAGCTACAGGTGATGTAATTTCATAAGTTAACGATCCTACACCATTTGTTGCTACTAATGTTATATCTGTTGTTGTAATTGCACATGTAACTGAACCTGATGGCGTAAAAGATAAATCTGTTGGTGGATTTAATGCAGGTACTATTATGCTGTTATTTGTTATACAACCCTGTGCATCTCTTACTGAGTATGAAATTGTTTGATCTACTCCTGTATCATTAATTGTTAATGTATTAGTCGTACTATAACCTGATGCATTAAAATTATATTGATATGGTGCCGTACCTTGACTTGCAGTTACTGTTATTGTAGCTGGTTGATTTACATTACTCACATCGCAACTAAAAGGAGTCGTTATTGTTGCTGTTGTTAATAATACTGTTGGCTCTGTTAATGTTATTGTTCCTGTAAACGAACAATTCTCACTATCTCTTACTTCATATGAATATGATACTCCTGCACTTAAACCATTATATAATGATGTTGTTGTAAAAGCACTACCATTAAAACTATATGTATAAGAGCCTTCTCCTCCTGTAGCGACAAGCTGCACTGAACCATCTGCTGCTCCATTACATGTTGGATCTACTGGTGTTACTGTAACTGCTACAGGAACCAATGCATTAATTGTTACAACTCCAGATTCTACTTGACAACCATTAGCGTCTGTAATTCTATATTGATACGTATTATCTGTAGTTTGTGTATCTGTAAAACTTAATCCTGTTGGTGGTGTTATTGCTGCATAAGCTCCTCCTCCTGTAGATAATTCCAAGGTATACGGTGCTGTTCCTCCTGTAATTGTTCCTGTTATTACTGCATCTGGTGATACTGTACAGTCTAAGTCTTTTGTTAATACTGTACTTAATGTTAGTTCTGGTGCTATGGTTTGTGCTGGTAAAGTAAATGTACAACCATAAGCATCTCTTACTATTATTGTATAACTTCCTGGTGTTAATCCTGTAAACGTATTATTAGAATTAAAGGCACCGCCATTTATATTATAGTCATATGGTGGTTGCCCCCCCATTGCTGAAACAACTAATGTTGCTCCGCTAGTTGATGGATCATAACATAAATTTGATGCGCCATCTATATTTGCTGTTGGAGCTATTGGTGTTGCTAAAGTAAATGTTGTTGTTTCTTCACATCCATTTGTGTCTCTAACTGTTACTGTATAAGATCCTGTTTGAATTAATCCTGTAAATGTATTACTTGCTTGGAATGCTAAAACTGTTGCATCGGGTTGGGTTAAACTATACTCATAACCTCCCCATCCGCCTACAGCTGTTATTTCTACACTGCCATCTACATTACATGTTATTGGTGATGCTACAGCTGAGACACTTAATGATAATGCTGGTTCTTCTACTCGTACTGTTTCTGTGACAGTACAATTTGTATCATCATCTGTTATGGTAATAGTATGATCTCCAGCAGTTAACCCTGTAAATGGAATCACTGATGCTGAGTGTCCTGTTACTATTGGATCTGAATCAAATACATAACTATAATTTGTTGATCCTGATATAGTAAAACGTACTGCTCCATCTGATGACGTTAAACAACTAATATTATTTATTAATTGTCCTACAGCAGTTATAGTAGGTAAAGCTACAATATTATAAGATTCACTATAGATACAATTATTTTCGTCTCTAACTTCAAAAGTATAAACATTTGGTACTAATCCTGGAAAAGTATTTGAGTTTTGGAATACTGTTGCTGCTCCTGATGGGGCTGTAATTCTATATTCTAATGTTCCAGTACCTCCTGTTGGTGTTATGGTAACTGTAGTTGTATTTGTTGGACAAGTTAAAGCAGTATTAGCGAAAGTTAAATCTGTTGGAGGATTTAACGGATCTATAACTATAGCTGGGCTTACTGTAAACGCACAGTTATTACTATCTGCTATCGTTACCGTGTAAGTACCATCTGTTAAACCTGCAAATGTATTTCCAGATTGAAATGTCACACCATCTATACTATATGTATAAGATCCTGTACCTCCAGTGACTCCAGAAACTGTTATAACACCATCATTATCACATGTATAAGGCGTAGTTAATGTTGCTGTTCCTGTTACAGCAGAAATTGCATCAATTCGTATTGTTTGTGGTGGTGTTACACAGGTGCTAGTTCCTGTAGTATACTGTACAACTACTTCATAATTTCCTGCTGAAAGGTTTGGGAAAAGCGGAGCATTAGAAAATGTAACCCCATTATTAATACTATATTGTAATGTATTACCATTGGCATTATTAACATTTACATTTATTATTCCTGTATTACCAGAACCTGAACATAGAATATCTGTTTTTATAACGTTAAAATCTGGTGGTAAAGTTGCATCTACCGTTATAGATGTAGTTGCTTCACAGTTATTACTATCAACGACTCTAATATTATATACTCCAGGAGTTGTCACAACATACTCAGGTGTCCCTTGAAAAACAGTTGGACTATTAATATAATAAAAATACGGTGCTGTTCCTCCAACAGGATATATTGTAATTTCTCCATCTGTACATGTTAATGGTGTTGTAAGTGCGGAAGTCACAGTTAGAGGATCTGGATCTTCAATTTCAATAGACTCACTATGTGTACAACCATCTTCCGTAGATACTCTTACTTCATATATTCCTGGATTTAAACTTGGAAACGTATAACTACTAGGAGTAATAGGGCCTACACTATTTACCAATGTTGAGGTGTCATCATATATTGCAAAAGAATATTGTGGCTCAACATCATTTGCCGCTACTACTACACTACCAGTATCTCCACTACATAAAGGCTGTATTATTGTTGTTGAAACAGTAAAGTTTCTTTGTCTTATTTGAACACTTGGTATTGTAAATATACAAGGGTTTGCTAAAATTCCTGTTTGTCTTATATAAACAGTATAATTATTTGGTGTAGTAACAGAAAATGTATTACTTGATTGGTAAGTAACTCCATCAAGGCTATATTCATAACCACTGGGTACATCACCTACAACTATTTGCCCTGGTGTTGTACAAACAATGTCTCTTGATGTAAATGTAGGTTCTAATATGTTTTCATATACATTAAAATAAAACTCACTAACACAACTCCCTAAGTACCTTAAAGTTAACCTGTATTGACCTGCAGTATCTGCTGTAAAATCTGGCCCTGTAGCTTCTCGAATCCATGTACAAGAATCACTAACATTAGCACATCTTATATCTGTTACTGCCGTACATGAACCTTCATTTAATCTGTCCCATACTATATCTGAAGTATCCGTAATACCTGTTTGAATAAACCTAGAATCACTAGCCCCACATAAAAATATATAAGGCAAACGCGCTCCACCATCTGGACATATAGCAACTTCGTCAGCAAAAGCTTCTATAGGATTTATTACACCAGATCCAAAAATTGTTACCCTGAATTCTTGAACAATAGATAAACAAGGCGCTGGTGCTGTATTGTGAACATAATATGTTCCCGGACTTGTAATTGTCAATTCTCTTTCATTTCCAATTGGTGATGTCCCAGAAGGGTTAGTTGACCATGAATACGTCGTATATCCTTCGGCAGCTTCTAAAATTGTACTTGCCCCACAAAGAGATACATTCTCAACAAATGAACATGCATCTATATCTGCTAAAATATTGGTAGCTTTTGGAGTTAACAAACACCCTGTATTTGTATCAAAACTTGGATCGTCTGAAATTAAAAAATCTGGATTCTGCGTCCCTCTATAAGTAGCAAAAGCTTGATTATCGACGAGGTTAGAACATACATCACTCAACTCACTACAAGATGTTACAACATTCACTTTAAAACGTATTTCAAGTGTCGGATCATTAATTTCTACAACTGAGTTGTTTACTCTAAAAACAATCTCTCTTGTTGATGCATTATAACTTTGTACGGTAACACCTGGAGGTAATACATCTAAATCTGCAGGATAATCAAAATCCACATTTACAGGAAGTACATCTCTTATTGTTAAACCTCTTGCATCATCGTTACCTGTATTTTTAAACCCAATAACATAATTTAATTCTTGGCCTAAGTTAACTACATCACCACCAATATCATTCCCAAACTCGTCCTCAACTATTTTAGTAAGAACAATATTAGGTTCAATAATATCTACTGCAAAAGCCACAAAATATTCAAAATAAGTATCTTGATTCGTTCCTAACCTAATTGTTGCAGAAGTATCATTATTTGCAATAACATTATTTGATGGATTTGGCACAGTTATTATACCTGTGTCGAAACCTAAAGTATTACTACTATTTGGTATTCTACTACCACTTTGGGTTATATTACTATTAAAGAAATTATTTGATGGACGTTGTGTACCATTAAATAAATTTGTTCCATTAATCCTTAAATAATCTCCAGCAAGTGGTTTATCTCCTTCTAATGCCGCAAATGCAAATTTTGCTCGAACAGGACCTGTTGGTATGGTTCTAAATCCAGAAAGAGGAATATCTAACGTTGGGTTAGCAGCAGCACTAATAGCACTAAAACCATCAAAAGTAGTAATAGATTTACCAGTTAAATTAGGATCTTCATATACTATAAAAAGGGACCAGCCTGCCGAGTATCCTGTATAATTTCGTGGTCTAAAGTTATTTGTTTGACCTAGTGCACTTGATACATTTGCCACTGTATATGTTCCTGAATTAAGCGTTAAACCTTGTACTATACTTGTTACATCTGCATAACAAACATAAGGAAAACTATTACCCGTATCTGCAGTCACGCTACCTGCATCGTAAATTACTGTTCCTGTAATATCATTATATCCTCCACTAGGTCCCTTAAATTTAACATTTCTAAAAGGCGCCGTTCCCTTAGTAACAGCACTCCAATATAAACCAGCATAGGCTATTTTATAACATGATGATGATGCAGGGGGAATAACCAGATTTGAACTACTTGAACTGAATGTTGTTGGATCACCATCAATATCAATATACTGCATATTAACATCATCATTTGTCGTCACATTATCATTAAAGTTATTATTATTTTCACCTAAAATATTATTACCTATTAAAAGGATATCTCCCCTTAAATCTTTATCAAATGTAGGTGCACCAAAAGGCACAAAATTCTGAGCAAATGATTGTACAGTAAACAGTAATCCTAAAACAACTATCCAATTGTTTAAAAAAGTAGGTTTTTTCATGGCTGGCGGTTTTTTATTTTCCATTTTTTTTCTATTGGGTATTGATAAAAAATGTTTAGCTTATCTCTTTTTTAATTTTATTTCTAATTTTCAATTTTAACCATAGACATTTCACTATTGTATGGTTTACTACCTTTCGATATCATAGCTTTTTGAGCCTGACTTAGGTTATCAAATTTATCATAATAGATGAAATATTTACTTGTTGTAACATCATAGAAAAAGTTTATGTTAGCTTGTCCTGATGCTACCGTTTTTCTTAAAAAGTCATCTCTTTTTGTTACATTACTATGTACAGCAATTACTAAATAATAACCGCTTTCTACATTTTTAACATTTTTAATAATTTGAATGTTTCCACTTTGCTTTTGACCAAAATCAAAATCTTTAGATGTTAAAGGTGTACTACTTATAGCTGTATTTTGTTTTATTTTATTTAAAGTAGCTCTATCCTTTAAATATTTGTCCTGTTCATTATCGAAAGAAGCTTTTTTAATTCTTCTTTTTCTTTCTATTTCAGTCTCTACTTTAATTTCGTCTAATTTAGAAATTAAGTCTAATTTTAATTTTATAGTCTGAAATTGTTCAGTCTTTAATTCTTGAATCTTTGCTTTATAAAAAATATTGGTTTCGTCTGTTGGACTAGATACCTTTTCAAGCCTTTCTTTATATAATCCCTCTAATTCTCTAACCTGTTCATTTTGAGATTTAATAGCTTCATCAATTTCTACTTTTAAGGCTTCAAGAACTCGTTTTTCTGCTGTTACACTTCTAAATGGTTTAGGACCTTTAACGATACCTCTTTCGCTTAAATCATTTTCCTCTTTTAAATCTTTAAGATCTTTCTCTTTACTTGCTACTGTTTCCTGTAACCTAATTAATAAATCTTTCTGTCTCGTTTTAGCACCTTCAGTTAATCTTGTTATGTTATTCATTTCTACTGTTACCTGATCTGTTGGTACTGGTACACTACGTAATTTATTAGCCTTAGCATCTTGTTCTGCTTTCAATCTTGCTGCTTCTTCTGCGGCTGCCCTTAGCATCTTGCTCTGCTTTTAATCTTGCTGCTTCTTCTGCGGCTGCCTTAGCATCTTGTTCTGCTTTATCTTGATTTATTTTTGCTTCGTTTCTTTCTTTAGCTGCTGCTGCTAATTTAGCTCTAGTTTCCGACTTAGCTTTCAATCTTGCTGCTGCTGCTGCTCTTTCTTTAGCTTTAGCTTCTGCTATAGCTTTTCTATCTACTTTAGACGCTGAAGAAACACTCTGTCTTACTGCATTAACCTTTCTTTTTCTTTTAGTAGGAATTATAATTCCTTCTTCTTCATCATCACCACTATAATTATATCTATATCTATTTTTAAATTTATATGCTAAAGTAATTTCATGAGAATTACCAAAAGCTGTTAAGTCACCAACAGCCTTTTCATAATTATATTCTACAGCAATTTGAGAACTAATATTGAAACCTACGCCTGCTGATATACCATATAAAGTATTATATCCTGCTTGTCCCCAAATACCCTTTGGAACTGTTAACATCATACCTCCCGATATAACTGTTATATCTTTTTTAAATTCAGATCTTACTAATCCAGTAAATTTACTTTCGTCAAAAAAGCCTCTGCTATTAACATACCCTGTGTACATTACATGAGCTTGAACATTTTGTTCTGGGTTATCTTCTATAAGTGTAGATGTGTTAATATTATATAAAACGAGGTTATTTACAGATATACCAAAATCGAAAAAATCTGTTCCGTAATTTATTCCTGGGTTTGCCGTAAGTAATAAATTTGAAGGGATATTTTGCAGTGATGGATCGTTAACATCATTCACAATAATTTTACCTTCATTTATTCCACTATTATAAACACCTAAATTGACTCCAAAAGTCAAATTACTTTCTCTTTCTAAAACAGCATTATAAGCGAAATTTAATATACCTCCAAAAGTTGTTAATAGACCATAGTTTTGCTGAAATAATGCAACGCCAACACCTATATTTTCTCTAAATCTTCCTGCATAACTAAATAAATAAGTCTGCGGAGCATCATCAAATGGAGTCCATTCTCTTTTATTATATATACTAATATATTTATTTTGCTCTCTTACAAAGCTAAAAGTAGGATTGATAGCATATCTATTAAACTTTAATGAATTTCTTACAGGTAAGGAAAAAGCAATAACACCATCTTGTTCTTCTTGAGAGTGAGAGATCTGCACCAAGCAGAAAAATAGAACAATATGTAACAAATATTTTTTCACTTTACTTAATTATGGTTATAGTGCCTTTTTTTATTTTTTGATCCTGTGGCATTATTATATAGTAATACACTGGATTTATTTCTTTAAAATCTAAATCTTCAGGCCAATTATTTTGGTAATCATTTGTTTGAAAAACTATTTCTCCTTGAGGAGTTAATATCATTATTTCTGTGTTAGTTCCACTTATATATTCTTTAGGTATAACCCAAGTATCATTGACTCCATCATTATTAGGACTTATCAAATTTGGTATGTTAGCTACATCTGGAAATGGATCTATAGCTTCTGTTATTTCAAAAATAAATTCACTTGATGATATACATCCTACCGTTTGAGTTACTACAGCTTTATAATTACCTTCTTCTGTCGCCTCAAAACTATTATTAGTTGCTCCCGAAATTATAGAACCATTTAAATACCACTCATACTCAGGGCTATTTGCTGTAGTTATAACCGTAGCAATCAGACTTTCTCCTGCTTCAACAATATTAGGCTCTGATGTATCTACATCAATACTACTTGTAAATTCATTACTATTTAAATCTATAGTCGCACTTGCCGAACAGCCTCCAAAATTAATATTTACAGAATATACACCTGATTCATTCGTTACATGTGTTTGGTTTGTTGCTCCTGAAATTGGAGTGCCATCTTTAAACCATTGATAAGTATCACCTGCAGTTGTACTTAATGTTGTAGAACCGTCTCCTAAACAAAAAGGATTTCCTAAACTAGAATTTATAGAGCTAACCGTAGCTGTAGTTGCTTCACTAACGGTTACTCTAGTTGATTTTGATAAAGACCTTGAAGTACATGATCCATAATTGGTTTCAACAAAATAAGTTCCTGGTTCATTAACTGTTAAGGTTTCCCCTGTAGAGATAAAATCTGATGTCGTTAGAGTTATTTCTCTATACCAATTATACGTTAGACCAGGATAATCTAAAGGCGAATTATTATCAGGTCCAGATTCATCTATAGTTAATACATAACTACCTCCTGCACAATAAACGGCTGTTGAAATAAAATTATTAATAGTGAAGGGCTCGTCATGAATTTTAAAATATGCAGAAAAAGCTCTTGAATTTTGACTAAAAACTGCTGGAGATGTGCTTTTTACTCTTATTTTATAAGCTACGCCTCCTATAGTTTTTGGTACCGAAAAATATAAAACAACATCTTCTTCTGTAAACTCCCCTTCTTTTGATGTATATATTGTAGTAGGTGTAGCAAAACTCCCCGAAGCATCTGAAAGTTCTATAATAAATTGATTATTAGCATTAAAGTCTGATGGAGTAATACCGAATTCAACTTTATAGCTATTAAAAATTTCACTAGCACAAACATTAACAGTCTCCATGACAGGCCTATCAATTACTATTTGTGCATTCATACTTCCTGTTAGAGATATAAAAACAAAAGCAGCAATGCATATTACAGTGAATTTTCTCATTAGATATTGTTTCTTTACAAAACAAAACTCCTATAATAAAACAATTATTCTTCTCATTTAAATACTATAAAACTATAAGTTTTATAGTATTTAAATTAAAACATTAATTTGCTAAATTTTTTAATCAAAAAGGAATTCCTGAAAATTTATTTTATAGTGGAGGAATAATAACAGGAAAGTTATAAAGATTCTAGAGAGTTAGAGTTTTTGGGGTTTGTTTTTTTGGTTGTTTTTTTGTATTAATTTAATATCAATTATTCTTATATACCATTTTATTTATAATTAATCCTCTGAGTTAACATCGTTTAATGCTATTATTTTGTTAATTCTTAACCTAAAATCTGGTCTTCTATCATTATTTAAATCAATAAACGTTTCAGAATTATCTGCATTAGAATGATAAACATTGAAAAAGGCACTATTACCATACCAATTTTCTAAATCCTCATTATTAGAGTTGTATTCTGTAAATATATTTCCATTACAATTATTGAAATACATGTCGGTAAATTTTATTCTATCTAAATTCTCTTGATTAATCCAAATTTTATCATCTAACAATACAGCTGGATTAAAACCAGAAATAACACTTTTATTTATATCAAGTTTAGTATTTTCTCCTATAAAGATAGCTTCTTTAACTAAACCTTGTTTAATATCATCCTTAATATTATCACTATAATTTACTAATGTTAAGTTTCTAGCAACTACTGATGTTCCACTTTTAGAAAAATCTATACCTTCTTTCTTATCATACGATACAACTTGTAAACATCTTGATCCATTACGACCAGAAACATAAGGTGAACGTACAGCTAATGAATTTTTTATTTTAGATTGTGTCCCTAAGTTAAATCTAAAATCATTACCACTTGATTTGTACGAAACAAGTTTCTCTAAACCTACTTTACCGCCTAAAATCTCAAATGAATTTCCTTCTGAATAACTCACCATAATATTTTCCAGCATAGTTGCATACCCTACACCTGCTAACAATAAACCATTTAAATTACCTGCAGTTTTTACTTTTTTTCCTGCATATTCAATCCTAACATATCTTAAGATACCTGAATTACTATTAACATTAGTACCTCCGTAATTTGTGTTTTGATAAGACGCAGGATCAAGTTGTGAATAAAAAGATGCTACTGAGCCATCTCCAAATTTATTAATAGGTGCTTCTCCTAATATTATTATACCTCCCCAGTCACCAGCTCTTTTAACACTTCTATTTGAAGTAAACACTATAGGATCTGTTTCTAAGCCATGTGCATCTATAGAAGCTCCTCTAGTAATAGTAAGAGATGCTTTAGATTCAAAATCTCCCATAATTACAGTACCAGGCTCTATTGAAAGAACAGCATTGTTTGTTACAAAAACACTTCCTAATAATAAATAGACGTGCTTTTTATATAACTTTGTGTCCTCTGTTATATTACCTGTCAATATTTGCGTAGCTTCGCTATACTCTTTTTTACTAGGATTAAATTCTGTCCAGTTATTTAACCAGTTATTGGCTCCTATTATTCCTTTTTCTTGTTGACCAAAAGCAGTTCCTATTGCTAAAAGGAATACCCATATTGTTCTAGTAAAGTTTTTCATAGTTAAGTAATTTATTGTTAAAAGTAAATAAGGGTTTATTCTTAATAATGTTCAAAAATATAAAAAAATCCATGAAATACCAATAATTTCGACAAAATACACAAAAAAAACAATGAGTTTTATTTTTAAAGACACATAGTTATCAATATATTTTAAACAACAAACCACTGTAAAGCAGCTTATTATAAGGGATATTCTCAAAGAGTTTTATGTTTTATTTTTTTTATATAAAAGAAAGGATTTCTCCATTTTATATTAATGATAGAACGTAAAAAATTAAAAATATTATTACAAAGAAAAAATTGTTGTAATATTTTTATTATTTCATAATCAAGGTTGTAATATCAAAAACAAAGTTAAAAGCAAAATCAATTTTATATATTATCTTTTAAACATAAGAAAACTCTATAAATAATATTTTACACCTTTATATATAATGAAGCTATATTGACTTTTTCTATTTCATAAAAAACGTCTAAAATTCGTTCATATTTTATTACTTTTTACACATAGTGATGCTATTCGTAATCTGAACAAATTTCAACTCATTTTCGGTTAAAAACGAAAAAGCCAAAATGAGAATTCACTACTAAAAATTTGTCGCAAACCTAAATCAAGGAAATAATTACACAAATAAATCAAAAAAGTAACTACGATTTATGTTTAAAATTAAATATAATTAATACAATCTAAAAAAATATTTTGTATATAATAAATTAATTACAAAATATAATCGTTAACTAACTTAATTTAAAGCCTAACAAAAATAATATAAAACAAAGAAACACAAACTATTGGTTTGTGTTTCTTATATTATTATAAATTCATGTATTTTAAGATAAATAACTTTATTTAAAACAAATTAACTTAAAATGATAATTTATTTTACCAAATCAAAATCACTAATAAATTAGTTTTTAATGATATTCACTATATTCATGTAATGATTTCATTATTTCTTCGTAAAATAAAATAGCTGCCATTAAATCGCTTTTATCTGAATACGGTAATAATCTTCCTTGAAATTCCATGTTCGTTTCAATAAAACTATCTGTTGCTTCGAACTGATTATCTAATGCTTTAACATTATCATCAGTATTTGGAATACCTAAAGTAACCATTGTAACTCCTGGCTTAGTTGCAAATGCAATATAAGGTAAAGTTCTAATAAGTGTTTCTATACGCTCATTATATAATACCAAGAGCTGACCTTTTTTCATACGTTCAAGATCTTCCTTATTATGGTATTTTTTAATTGAATTACCTCTAGTAATAATGCTTTTAGGTTCTTTTCCCTTTTGACCAAAACTAATACCTGTTATTAAAAAAAGGCTAAAGCTTAAAAAAATAATTTTCATTTTCATACGGTTAAATTTTAATGATTTGGAGTAACAAAACTATACAATTTATTGTAATATACAATTTTATTTCAATATTTTTAATAATTAATTTCTATTATAAAGGTTTGTTTTACCCAATCTTGATTAATATTATTTATAATTACATTAGTTAACTAAACAAAACTCGTGCCAAAATAAATTACTGAAATACAGTGAATTAAGACAACCTAGATTCAGGAAAGTTATTTATACAAGGTTATTTATTATAGTTTTTAATTTTAATAATTTTTAATATGCATTTCATCGAATAAATATATTTTCTAAATTTAAATAACACTTAATTATATATTTAAGGAATATCCATAGATTAAAAGCTTAGTCATTATAATCAAAATTTTATTCTTTTCAATATCTAGTTTCTTCATAGAAAATAGATAATAAGTATATGTCTAGCTTGTCTAAATAGAAATGAAAAACTCAAGACAAGTTAAATCGAAGTTACTTATTCCTTCATTTAAATATTATTTTATTACAAATATATTATTTATTTTTATTATAGTATCCCTTCTTTCCTATTTTATATCTAGGTATAACTATTTCTCCAAAAGTTCCAACCTTATTTATAATATTTAATTTAGTTAAATCTATATCCAATAACACAGTTACATCTTATATACCATATAATAAAAAATATACAGACTTAGGAATTTGAAACCGTAGATATCTATTTCTTAAAATAAAAATATTAACAACTTAAGAAAGATCATGGTTAATAGAGATAACAACTATGCCTTTGAAGGTATGATAGAACTAAACTAGGGTATTTTACTATGGCGTCCTCAGAGTTAGAGAAATCCAATGGAGCAAGATGTCATTGGGCAGTAGGAAAACAAAATGCAGATATTATGGCAGAATCTATCCCTTTAGAAGATCTTCAAACAAATAACATAGAATGATAGTCCAGATATTTTAAAACTAGGGTTATTTTCGATTTCATATCATCTAAAATACTTTAAGTTTCTAAAAACTGCAAAACCAGCTATAATTATCGTTATTAAAGTCATTGGCAATATGTTTTTTATCCAACTAAAATTAGATTTAGGTATGAAAAATTCAGGTTTATATTTTTCAAAATCTATCGTATCTGGATGGTGCTCTTCAAAAATTTTAGGATATAAATCTAAGCGAATAGCTTCATGAAACTCGGTAGTAGCATTTAAAAAATCTACATGATTAGACAAACTGGTTTTGGCTATCTCGTTCATAGAAAGTTGCAACTGTAACGGCGGAAAGAAGCGGCTTATTTTATAGCTTAATTTCTCTCGTTGCTTAATCTTATTATACAGAGCATCTCTCTCGGTTTTAGAGTCGTCATCTCCCATTTGTTGCATTGCAAAATACCACAACCATGAAAATCCTTCGGTTTTAAATCCGTATTTCCGCAATTTTGGGTAATGTTTATAAAAGCGTTCTAAAGTTTCCTTTTTATCGGTGTCCCATTTTTTATGGTAAGCGTCTCTTTGTTTTATAACCATAGTAAATGCTTCATCAATAGGATATTTATTGTTAATATAATTACTCGCAAATACAGGTAGAAAAACTACTAGTAATAACCAGCTAGCCAATAATACAATGGCATTGGTATTTGAAGATTTTCGTAAAAGTATCACAAAAAAGCAAAGTGCAAACCAGAACAAAAGATATAAGCTACTCATACTCACAATAGCGAAAAAATAGCTAGAAAACGGAATATTCAAAACAATTTTAGCGCCAATAAATAATAATCCTAAAACGAGAAAAACAAACATTAACCGAATAGAAAATTTGGTTAGTAAAAATCTAAAAGAAGATTTAGACTGAATGGTAATCATTTTCCAAGTACCTTTTTCTTCTTCATCTGAGAGCAGATTAAAATTTAAAGCAATAACAACCAATGGGAAAAGAAAAATAATAAGAAAGCTAATATCTAAATTTCCAACTTGTTGTTGCATTGGGTTTACCAAATCAGTATTATGTTTTTGCCCTTCAAGTGCCACAATACCTACACTTTGTATATGCGAATTTAAATCACTTTGTCCAATTGAAATTCCTGCCAAAGGGTTTATTGGATTTATAAACGAAAACTTTAGATAATAAGACAGTAAACCAATATCGTCTTTATGAAAACGCTGTTGTGTTTCAAGATGTTTTTGCTGCTGTGCAATGGTCTTAGTAATTGCTACTTCTTTTTGAGATAAAAATCGTTTTCCGGTGCTAATGCTTAAAACACCCAAAATCATTAGTATCCCGAATGCTAACCATACCGTTTTCGACCTGAAAAATTGTTTAATCAATAAGATATACATTATTAAATAATTTTAAAACGGTTAGAAAAATTTGTCATAATAACGATAGTAAGTAATAACCAAATACCCAAGGCTAATATTGAAAAAACTTGATGTTTCATAATTTCAGAAATAGCTAAAAATTCATAATTAAACTTTGGTGCAGCTTTCCAATAACTTTTATCCACAACGTGTACTTTTCCTTCGCTACTTTTAGCTTTATTACTAATAAATTTCATTTGAAGGTTATTCATATATTGTGATTGTTCATACCTATAACGCTCTGTTTGCGATAAAAAATTGGTATATGTATGAAAGTCTGTTCCTGACAACCCCATAGATAAATTTTTGATGGCTAGATAAGGATTAAACAGCACTAAACTAGTAGTAATACTATTTTGATTTTCATAGGTTTTAATTAATTTGTCATGCTGATTTGCATAAATTTTAGCCGTTTGTTCTTCGCCTTTGCTCATTAAAAATCCACTGTAATTAAATGGTAAGTCTTTTACATTGGTAACATTATTCACCTTTAAAATTGAATCACGTATTTTATTAAAATATGGATCGTCTGGATTATGACTATCTCCTTGTTTAGCAACTTCGGTTTCAATCACTTCCCTAAATTCAATTTTAGATAAATTTGGATGTAGGTAGTTACCAACTACTTGAGCTGTTTTGGGGATAATTATAAAGAATAACAACCATCCCCCCAATAAACTCAATAAAGATTTATTAGAGTTTTCACTTTTGGCAGAAATGATTACCGTTATAAAACATAGCACCATAAAAAACAGCACATAACTAACCGTAATTAAAAATACTCGCATAATAATTTCGCTATGTATATTATGGTTTTCTATAATAGTGATCCCCCATAAAGCGATTAGAGCTGGCACAAAAAACAATGTCGATACCAAAAACAAACCTAAAGCTTTACCTAAAAGTATATGTTTCATCGATGCGCCTTGAAGGTAAATTATTTTTAATGTCCTATTTTCTTTTTCTGAAGTGATAGACGCATAACCAATAAAAAAGATAATTAACGGCAAAATTAGTTGCAATAATAACGCAATATTTAAATCGCCAAAACGCACTAAACCAGTAGACAAGGCTGCTTCAGAAAAATTTGCAGTATTTTGTTTATGCGCTTCTAAATAAATAGAATTTCCAGTATAACTTTCTAGACCAGAGTCGAAAATACTCAACGGGTGTTGTATACGAAAAACAAAAGAACCAAAATGTGCCATTCTATGTGGATGCTTATCGGGATTAGACTCCCAACTATCCCTTGATTCTTCTTGATGATGCTCTACACTATCGTGATGCATTTCAAAAGCATTCCAACCATTTATGGTTACATAAGTTAAAACTATTAAAAATAGCAACAACAGTACAAAAAGACCTTTAGTGAAAAAGGTCTTCTTGAAAAACTGCCTCCCTAATAAAACAACAATAGTATTCTTCATGAAAACTAAAAATTATAGGTTGCATTTAGTAAAACATTTCTTGGTACACCCGGTCCTAATCTAGAAGGATTAAGACCACCTAACCAATGCGTTTTATTAAATAAATTGTTTATTTTAATGGTTAACTGCATATTTGTATTATTTGGCTTGTAATATATAGCGCCTTCAAATACTGTATATTCGGGTAATAATATTCTAGCAGTAGCATATGTTGGATTATACCAAGTATATTTATCGTCTACATATTGAGCGCCTAAACCAATTCCTATTCCTTTTAACATAGAGTTTGAATTAAAATCGTATCTACCCCAAAAATTTGCATTATGTTTTGGGGCTCCACCTATGCGTTCACCTATAAATTCTTCAACAGCATCTTCTTCAATGGTAGCATCTGTGTACCCATAGGAAATTGTTAATTGTAAATTAGGTAATACATAACCTGAAATATCAGTTTCAAAACCTCTACTTCTTTGCTCACCTCTTGTGGTTAAGTTATCTAAATTATAAGTATCTCCAAGTAATATATTTTTTTGTGTAACTTCAAAAATTGCGAAGTTGGCAAATATTTTACCATTTAAAAATTCGCCTTTAGCACCTACTTCTGTTAAGGTACTTTCTAAAGGATCAAATCTCCCTGGTGAAGCTGCCCAGAAAAATCCTTCTGCTGTAGGTGATAACGATACGGTGTTAGTATGCGGCTGAAAACCAACTAAATAAGTTGCATAGGCACTGATCTCATCTGTTATTTCACAGGTTAAACCAAGTCTAGGAACAAAAGCACTAGTCTTAAATTCTTCTTCATTACCTTTATAATCAAATATGTCTGTAAACCATTCATATCTTAAGTTTACTAAAGCTGAAAATTTCCCAACTTTGAATTGATTTTGAATATATATACCATTTGAAGTATTTAAATTTGCTGGTATTGTTAATTCAGCAAGGTTATAACTATCTGTATTTCTAGCGCCGTTGAAAGGATTTTCTAAATTAAAATGCGGAACAGCTGGTACTGGCATAACTACACCATCTACAACCATTTGTTGAAAATTATCTGGATTACTTGCATCAAAATTAGACTGTCTACCGCTAACGGTTAAATATCTCCTAGCTCGAAGAAATCCAGCTCCAATTTGCCTTTCCCATCGCGTAGCATCATATCCAACTAATAGTTTATTGGTAATGTTGCCTTTTTTGATGTCATAATTAAAATAAGTACTAAAGTTATCTGTTTCCCAAAATTGTTGTCTTCTATCGTATCGCATTCTTGCAAGTGTAGGAATCACATCGCCATCAATATTAACTGCTGTTCCATCCACTCTATGCTCGGCTAAATCTTCATCCCAAGTTTGTTTCATAAACTGAGCATTAAAACCAAAGTTTTCAGTAAACTTTTGATTAAATTTAGCCATAAATATAACCTCTTTAGTTTTGTAATGGTCGTTTGAAGCACCAACATTCCTTGTAATTGGTGTACTATTCAAATCAAACTCACCATTAATGGCTCCAAAAATTGGCTGACCTCTATCTAAATTTCCTTCAGCATCATTGTAAATCATTTCAACGTTAAGCGATGTGTTCTCGTTTGGCACATAACTAAAAGATGGTGAAATTAAAATAGCATTGTTATTTACAACATCTCTAAAAGAATCTGCTTCTTGAAACGCTGCATTGAAACGGTATAAAAGAGTTTTAGAATCATTTAATGGTCCTGTAAAATCTGTAGTCGCTCTAAGAGTACCAAAACTCCCTGTAGTAAAACCTATTGAACTTCTTTTTTCTGCTAATGGCTTTTTAGTTACCATGTTTACAGTTCCTCCAGGATCGGCACTAGAAAACGTTACCGAAGCTGGACCTTTAATAACTTCTACACGTTCTAAGTGTGAGGTAATGGGTTGTAAAAAGTAATACTGTCGTGTACGCATTCCATTAAGCACTTGTCCATCATCACCTTGAGTTATACCTCTAATATTATAATGATTATATAAACCCGTAGCCGATACGCTACTTACTGTTTTTACAGCATCTGGTAGTTGAAAGGCTAAACGATCTGAAAGAAGTTCTTTTGTTACAGTTGCAACTGCTTGCGGAAGCTCTTTATTTTTAATAGCTGTTTTTGTAGCCGAAAAGGAATAATCGCTATTATAATCTTTACGTTTTCTTCCAATAATTTCAACAGATTGTAAAGATTCAAGAGACTCATTAAGTGTTATGACTCCTAAGTTTATATTCTGATTTGCTATGGCTTCAATTGAGATTTTATACGTTTTAAAACCAATGAAAGTTACTTTTAAATTGTACGTTCCACTTTCATCTAGTTGAAGGCTAAAATTTCCTTCAAAATCTGTGGAAGCTCCTTTTTTTTCAGAAGCTTTATTTGTAATAATTATATTGGCTCCTGGTATTGGAGCATTCTTTTCGTCTACAATCTTTCCACTGACCTTAGATTGTGAAAAACCTATTTGTATAGCTAAAAGAATAATTACAAATACGATGTTTTTAAAGTTCATTTTTAGTTTTTATTTAAGTTTGATTAAATTGTTTTTATATATAAATCTTGAAGTTCTTGAGCAGATATTTTTGAGGTTTCGGTAGTATGAACCAAAGTACCTTCTCGCATTATTCCTATTTTTGAGCCTATATTAACGGCATTGAAAATGTCATGCGTAGCCATAAGAATAGCAACGCCATTGGTCGATAATTCTTTACATATTTTTGCAAATTCCACCGAAGCTTTGGGGTCTAAACCAGAGGTAGGTTCATCCATTAAAATGTAGTTTGCATTTTTAGCTAAGGCAATTGCTATACCTACTTTTTGACGCATACCTTTAGAATAGGTTGACAATCGTTTTTTATGTGCTTCCTCTTGTAGATTAGCACATTGCAAAAAACTAGCAAGTTCTTCTTGGCTATAGACAAACCCTGCTAATCGACTGAAAAATTCTAAATTCTCTAAACCAGATAAGTTGCCATATAATTGTACTATTTCTGGGATATAAGCAATAGCACTTCTTGACGATTTGTTTTTTATTATAGAAGAATTACCTATTAAGGCCTCACCAGAAGTTGGCTCTATTAATCCTAAAAAAATATTAATTGTGGTAGTTTTACCAGCTCCGTTTTGCCCTAATAGACAAAAAATTTCTCCAGGAGCTACCGTAAAACTTAGATTTTTGAGCGCTAATTTGCCTTCATAGCGCATACTAAGGTTTTTTGCTTGTAGCATAGTAAATATTAAAAAGAATTGATATATGGAATTGCCTTAATAAAGGAAAGGGCAAACGAGCATCTAAATAAATAAAAAACTAAACAGGTTCATAGCAAACTATTTTCAATATAGCTACCAGAATATGTTAGGTGCTCAAATTTCTAGGTAATAGAAAAAGGTGGAGACCTTGATTTTTTCCTAAATAAAACAATGCCTTTTATGCCCTTTTGCTTATCTATAATATGATAAGAAATATAATTAGGAACAATTAACGAATATGATAAAGGCTGAAGTTGAGAATACTTTAGGTTAAAATATATATCACAAAAACAACAACGTTCATTAACATCAGAATTTTGGTCATACTCTAATTCATTTGAAGAAATAGTTATTATAGTATCATTCTGATGTTCAAATGCATGAATAAATGAAATGAGGTGATTCATAAAGATGAACACCACTAAAAGAAAACTAGAAAATCTTTTAATTTTTTTCATTACTCAAAAACTTTATTTACGCAGCATTCTCCATTTTTACATTGACAGTATTTACTATTATAAATATGAAAAAATATTAAACCACCTGCTGGAAAATAAATAAAACTTTCGGATAAGTGTAACCATCCCATTTTTTCATTTATTATAAGAACCAATACTATAAACCAATTTATCCAAAGTGCAATTTTTATCCATTGTCTTGTCGTGGTTTTTACCGTTCTATATATTGCTACAGCAGAAACTATTATAAATATAAAATCAATGCTCGACCACCAAATAGGCTTTGTTTCAAAACATTGTGAAATATGCGTTTGCGAAACAAACAAAAATGGTGTAGCTAGACAATGTAATAAACATAGACCGCTAGATAGCACCCCAATGGAATCTGATTTAGTAATAAATAATGCCATAATTAATTTTAATGCAACTGAGATGCAATAGTACAATATATTATTTCATAATGCAACTAAGTTGCGTTATATTTGTATTATGGGTATCACGAGACAAACAAAACAGGTTAAAACCTTGCTTAATATTTTCGATAATAATGAAAAAGCAATTTCCGTTGTAGATTTAATTAAATTATTGGAAGCACAAATGAACAAAACCACTGTTTATCGTATATTGGATAAACTTATGGATGATGGTGTTGTGCATTCTTTTGTTGGTAAAGGAGGTCTTAAGTGGTATGCGAAATGTCAGGACTGCTCTTGCGAAACACATAATGACGTGCATCCGCACTTCCAATGTAAAACATGTGGTGAGGTTGAATGTCTATCGGTAAGCTTTACGCTACCTCCCATAAATGGTTATATGGTTGAATCTGCAAGTTTGTTTATTGTAGGCGTATGTAGTAACTGCTTGTAAATTGACTTAATATCTCCAAAAGGGTCTAAGCTATTAACATTATAAATAGTTAATTATCATAGATATACCCTTATTTACCGATACAGAAATTAGCAAAAATATTACCAAGTAAATCATCATTAGTAATCTCGCCAGTAATTTCACCAAAATGATATAGTGCTTGTCTAATGTCTATCGCTAATAAATCTCCAGACAAACCAAACTCTAATCCTTCTTTTACTTTTTCTATACCTTCAAATGCCTTTAATAAAGAATCATAATGACGTGAGTTAGTAACTATTGTATCATTATTCCTCAATGCTCCAGTATTTACAAAACTGAGTAGCTTTTCTTGTAAAGTATCAACACCAATATTTGTTTTTGCTGATAATAATTCTACATATGAAATTTTAGATTTTAGACTAAAAATTTCTTCCTCTGATAACTTATCAATTTTATTAGCAATAACTAAAAGTGGCTTTTGTGGGTATTTATTTTTTATTTTTTCTATTTCAACTTGAAATCTAGAGCTTGATACTTTAAAATCCAATGCATCAAATAAATATATAACAACTTGAGCTTGATCAATTTTTTCGAAAGTTTTTTTTATACCTATGCTTTCAACTACATCTTTCGTATCACGAATACCTGCTGTATCTATAAATCGAAACCCCATACCTCCTATTGAAATTTCATCCTCAATAGTATCTCTTGTTGTTCCTGCAATGTCTGAAACAATAGCACGTTCTTCATTTAAAAGCGCATTTAAAAGTGTTGATTTTCCAACATTAGGCTCTCCAACTATAGCCACTGGAATACCATTTTTAATAACATTTCCAACAGCAAAAGAATCTATTAATCGTTTTAAAACAAATACAATACGTTCTATTAAATCTTTAAACTGAATTCTATCTGCAAACTCCACATCCTCTTCAGCAAAATCAAGTTCTAACTCTATAAGAGATGCAAAATTTAAAAGTTCTTCACGGAGTTTAGCTATTTCAGATGAAAAACCACCTCGCATTTGTTGCATCGCAATCTGATGTGATGCTTCATTATCGCTAGAGATTAAATCTGCTACTGCCTCGGCCTGAGACAAATCTAGCTTACCATTTAAAAAAGCGCGTAATGTAAACTCCCCAGCTGTAGCCATACGACAGCCCTTTCTTAAAAATAATTGTATAATTTCTTGTTGTATATAATTAGAACCATGGCACGAAATTTCAATTACATCCTCACCTGTATACGAATTTGGGTTTTTAAAAATAGATATTAATACTTCATCAATAGTTCTATTTTTATCTATAATATGCCCTAAATGTATTGTATGTGTTTTTTGCTTTACTAAAGTCTTACCAGAAATAGATCTAAAATGGCTCTCTACTAAACCTATTGCATCTTTTCCAGATAGTCTTATAATAGCTATAGCTCCAGCCCCTGATGGTGTAGCTAAAGCAATTATGGTATCTTGATTAATCATATAGCAAAAATACTAAATTTGAAATGCTAGCACCAATAAATTTTTAATACAAAAAAAGTGATTTCAAAATATTACTCGCCTTAAAAAAGAAAATATTACCTACTCAATATGTAAGTATATACTATGTATAGATTACAATAATTCAACAAAAAAACATTCAACTCATACATTTAATAAAATTGATATTAAAAAAAAACGAATATTTTAAACCTCAGAACTTTAAATAACATATATCATAATAATTTTAGTGATCAATTTTTTGATTAAATTTAATATCGAGACATAGTATCTTTGTATTCTGTTCTTATAATCATAACCAGGTTTAAAACAAAAAAATTATAGCTTCATAATCCCAAATTCATTAATAAAAAAGTTATATAAGTATGAAAATTATTGAATCTGATTTTTCAAAACATATTCAAAAATCTGTAGAAAAAGAATTAGGAAATATCTTTTTTCTAAAGCAAATAGCTATAATAGAGTTTAATGAAGGTGTAGATATAGATATAAATAACTCTTCAGTCATTTTTAATGAATTAAAAGATTATTATGGAATATCAAAGCCATTTGGTGTTATAGCAAACAGGGTTAACTCATACTCTGTAAAATTAATGGACATGAGACTATTTAGAAAAAAACTAAATAATTTATCTGCTTACGCTGTGATTGGTCATAATACTGCAAGTAGGATGAATGCAGAAATAGAAAATAATTTTTGCGTAGGTTGTAAAATTAATTATGATAATCTATATGAAGCTATCAATATAGTTTACACTAAAGTTAAGAAAAAAGAGGTATCTATTTTAGACCAAATAAATACCATCTGATTTAATTTCTATCTGCCTCTGTTTATATAGCGTACCTATAGCTTTCTTGAAGTTTTTCTTACTCATTTGAAGGGTCTCTTTAATAGTTTCAGGGTTAGATTTATCTGTAAGATTTAAATATCCACTATTATCATGTAACTCATGCATAATACGCTCTGCATTAGGTTCTATATTTCTATAACCAATTTGTCCTAAAACAATATCTAATTTATTCCCAGGCCGCACTTTTTTAACAATACCTTTTAGCTTATCTCCAACACTAATATCTTTATAAATACTGTCTTTATAAATTAACCCCATATGTATTTTGTTTACAATAACATTCATACCTATGTCTGAGGGGTGTGATACAATTAAATCAACTTCGTCAAATTCACTAACCGTAAGATCTTTGTTATCTAAAAAACTATTCGTTTTACTTGATGCTACTAATCTATTTGTTCTTTCATCTAAATAGCAATGTACTAAATACCAACCTCCTGGTTTCATTTTAAAGGCTTGCTCTTTAAAAGGGCAAAATAATTCTTTAACCAATCCCCAATCTAAAAAAGCACCATAATCAGTCACTTGGTTACATCGTAACAAAGCAAAATCATTGAGCTTGATATATGGCATATCTGTAGTAGCAACTGGACGTTCTTCGTTATCTAAATACACGAAAACATCAATCTTATCCCAAATTTTAAATGTTTGCGGAACATATCTATTTGGTAACAATACCTCGTTATCTTCATTATCAATTAAATATACGCCATGATCTGTTTCACGGAGTATTTCTAATGTATTTACTTGTCCTAAATGTATCATTCTGCAAAGGTAATATATTAGAAGGAGAAGCTTTATTAATAAATATAAAACTAATAGTCCTTTTTTTAAAATTAGAAAATCAAACGTAACGAAAAGTGTTAAAAAGTACTTAATTTAAAAAACATATAGTAATTATATACTAAAATGCTATTTTCATTAAAGCGTATATTTTCCATATTCAAGACTTACTCTTAAAAATTTTGAAATATCGAAATCTCAGAAAGGTTACTTTCTTCTTAAAACTTCATCTAAATAAAACATCTCATTAAAACCTTAATAAGAAAACACCTAACTTTATGCACAATAAAAAAACCTGTGAAGTTAGCCTCCGCAGGTTTGATTTAATTTTATTAAAATTGTCACCCTTTTTAGGACAACTCAATAAATTTATATTTTAATAAATAGATTCTTTTCCAAAATGTTTTGCTAGTAAATAATATACAACTACTCTATATTTATTACGATTAGATTTTCCATATTGCTCAATAACCATCTCTATACCTTTATCTAAATCTGAGCTGTCACTTAATCCTAATTTCTTAATTAAAAAATTATTTTTCACTGTTGCTAATTCAGATTCATCAGATCCAGAAACTGTCGAAGCATCGGCATTATAAATTGATGGTCCACAACCAATAGTTACCTTAGTCAATAAATCCATGTCTGGTATAACACCACATTTATCTTTTAAATCGGCTGCATATTTTACAATAAGTTCATCTCTTTTACTCATAATTATTTACTTTTTAATTGTTTAATTAATATCTGTTTTAAAGTTAACTATTATTTAGACACAATAAATCTTTTGTAGTCACATATTTACTTTATAAATTTAAAATAATTTAAAAGTACTTCATCGTTTACTTCTTTTGGAGTAAAGACTTCTAAAAGCTTTGGTTGATCACCTTTTACATAAAATGATTGTAAAGTTTCATCTAATTCATTTCCATTAGAAACACATTCATACTTAAAATTATACATTTTACATAAATGTTCTGCTGTATAATTATGGTTAGTTTCAAAATAAGTATCAAAATTTTCGGTGTTTTTATGTCCTGGTAATATTCTAAATATCCCGCCTCCTTGATTATTTATAACAATTATTCTAAAACTTTTTGGTAAATGATTATTCCAAAGTGCATTACTATCATATAAAAAACTTAAATCTCCCGTAATCAATAAAGTGGGTTTAGTATTAACTACAGCACTTCCAATAGCTGTAGAAGTACTTCCATCAATACCGCTTGTTCCTCTATTACAAAATACTTTAAGAGTATTATTTAAGCTAAACAATTGTGTATAACGAATTGCAGAGCTATTAGAAACTTGCAAAGTATAATTATTAGGAATAGATTTTAAAAGACTATTAAAAACTACAAAATCTGAAAAAGGGATTTGATTTATATAGTCTTGATGTTTATGTATTCTCTTTGCCTTTACACTGCTCCAAGTCGATTTATAATTACTTTTTATAGCGTTTGGTACTTTTAGAAAAAAGGCTTCAAAAAATTGATTTGGTGTAGATTTAATATGATGTTTTAAGCTAAAAAAAGTATCGTTTGCTTTATTTTTATCGATATGCCAATGCTGATTAGGCTTATATTTTCTTAACAGTATTTTTATTTTTTTAGAAACTATTAAGCCTCCAAATGTAATAAGAATATCAGGTTGTAAATCTTGTTGTTCTTCAATAGTTAATGGTGCTATAATTTGATCTATACTAGGAAAAAAACTATCGTGATGTAAATTTGATGTGGTTTCTGTAAACACAACAATACTTTCATCTTTAGCTAAAACATTTAACCATTCTTCATTGATTTGATTTGGATAATTAACACCAACTAGAATCATTTTTTTAGATGAAGCATTCCATGATTCTATACATGCGTCAAAAACACTAGGTTCAATACCTATAAAAGGACTATCTACCTCTATAACTTTAGGGTTAACATACAATTCATCTACCGTTTCATATAATGGTTCATCAAAAGGAATGTTAATATGAACAGGACCTTGTTTTAATACCGATACATTAATTGCTTTATTTATCTCTAATTCATTAAATTCTTGAATGCCCTGTTTTAACCCCAATAAATTTTCTAGTTTATTTTCAATATTTTTAAAAATAGGCAACTCCTCCTCTATTTCACCGTCGGTTTCTTTTAAATCTAATTTTAGATTAGTCGAATATAAAATGTGATTTTCAAATACATTTTTTTGATTAATCGTTTGTCCATCTCCTACTCCAATTAAATGCTTAGGTCTATCTGCAGATAATACAACTAAAGGGATATTACTATAAAACGCCTCTGCAATAGCTGGATAATAATTTAAAAGAGCACTTCCAGAAGTACAAACTACTGCTGTTGGTTCTTGTAATTGTTGTGCAATACCTAATGCAAAAAAAGCTGCGCAACGCTCGTCAACAATACTATAACACTTAAAATAAGCGTTATTTGTAAAACCAATAGTTAAAGGTGCATTTCTACTACCTGGAGAGAGAATAATATGTTTTATGCCCTTAGCCTCACACAGTTGAATTACAGTTTGTGCAAGTGGAATTTTTGGATAAATCATGTACTGGATATAATGAGTACCAAAAGTAACAAATTAGGACACTAACCTCAAACCTAATACCTATAAAACCTTTTTAATAACTAAAGCTTTACTAATTGTTTCCTTCCATTCACTTTCTGCGTTCGAACTTTTTGTAATTCCTCCTCCTACATAAATGATAGCATCTTCTTCTTTAACTTGCATACAGCGTAAGTTTACATATAATTGCGTGCTTTTTTTAGTCACAGCATATGCTCTATTTTCAATATTACGCCTACCAGACCTCGGAGCAACTATTGTTTCTATATTTAATTCGCCCAAAAAACCTGTATAAAACTCACGATTATAACCTTCATTTTTTAAAATAAATTGCTTTGCAGGCAATTTTGGTAATCCGCAAACAGCTGGTGTTGGATGTAAAGCTGTTATTATTTCCCTTAAATTAGTATTCTGTCTTAATTGTGCTGAAATCATAGTTTTTAAATGCACCAAATTACCTGCCTTAACTGTCTCAACATCTGATACTTTAAAATTCTCAACCGATGGTTTTAAATTTTCTAATATAAAATCGGTTACAAATTGTTGTTCTTGCTTTTCTTTTTCTTTCCAAAATACATTTAACGATCCTTTATAATCTTGGGTACCCGCCAATGCCATAATAGAAAATCGATTCCCTTCTATTTTAATTAAGGTCTCTGGAGTTGCTCCTAACCATAAGCCTACTTTTGGGTGATACCAACAATATACAAATGCGGAAGTGTAATTATTTAAAAGTTTTTTAAAAATAGTAAAAGGGTTCGTACCCGAAATACTCACTATTTCCTTCCTTGACAAAACTACTTTTTTAAATATTGAATTTTTAATTTCATCAACTCCTTTTTTTACGAGATTGATATGAAATTCTTTTTCTTCTTTATTTATTGAAGTTTCTAATTGAGAGTTTTCAATACTTATTGACAAATCAAAGCGTGTAGATATACTTTCTGAAACTTCTACAGGAATTAATACTGTTTTCTTTTCATCATCAAAAGGCGAAAACACAAAACCTTTTTCTATAAAGTCTTCAGTAAAAAAGAGATTATCATTGTTTTGAAGTAAACCATTAACTTTAATACTATTTGGTTTTCTATAAACTACAAAAGGATATTGCGACTTATATTGCGCATCAATACGCTTAAAAAAATCTTCCGAAATCATTATTTATTTTTTGGCAACGAAATGGTAGATAGCCTACATATTGAAATTAAATTATCAACGTCATCAGTTACACGTATATCTAATAATTGCGTAGTTCTTCCTTTATGTAAAAAAGTAGCCTTAGCATAAACAAATCCTTCTTTAACACTTTTTAAATGATTGGCTGTTATTTCTAAACCTCGAATAAAGAATTTTTCGGTATCAACAAAAATATGAGATGCAAAACTACCTACACTTTCTGCTAAAGCTGCTGTAGCTCCTCCGTGTAATACACCATCAGGTTGATGTACTCTTGAATTCACAGGCATCTTTGCTATTAAAAAGTCATCGCCAAAATCTACAACTTCAATGTTTAAAGTTTCCATTAAGGTATTTTTACAGGCTGAATTGGCTTGTTCCAAAACAGCTTCTTTAGATAAGGTCATAGAAATAGTGTATTTTTAATCTCGTTAACAAAAATACAAAAGATAAGTGTAAATGAAATCTCAAGAAAAAGAAATATTATATACTATAACCAATTCCTATTCTACTTTAAATACACTTACAGAAACAACTAAAAATGTATGGTTTGTTTGCCACGGTATGGGCTATTTAAGTAGATACTTCTTAAAATATTTTAAAGGATTAGATCCAAAAACAAATTATATTATTGCTCCGCAAGCTGCAAGTAAATATTATATAAACTCAAATTTTAGACATGTTGGTGCTAGCTGGCTAACTAAAGAAAATACTAAAATTGAAACGGAAAACATTATGAAATATTTTGATACTGTTTTTCAAAACGAAAACTTACCAAAAACAGTTAATCTTATAGTATTTGGATATTCACAAGGCGTTAGCGTAGCTATGCGTTATGTCTCTTCGAGACAAATACAATGTCAACAACTTATTTTGCATTCTGGAGGAATACCTAAAGAATTGAATGTTGAAGATTTAGCATTTTACACTGGAAAAGCACATTTAATTTGCGGAACCAAAGATAAGTATATAACAAAGGAAAGGTTAACATTAGAAATTGATAAAGCTAAAAAATTATTTAAAACTCATTTGAATACTATAATATTTGATGGTATGCATGAGGTAAATATTAAGGCTATTAATGAATTGGCTTAAAACATTTCTACTTTATTTTTTGAATACCTCTCTTTATTTAGTCAAAACATAAAATGTCTTATATATTTCAGGATTTTTAAAAAGAATGGTTATCTAAAAAGAAAAAGCCTTTACAATACATAAAAAAGAATCATTTAAATAGTAAAGAATAAACTCTACAAATCTCTCTTATAGCGCTCTATCATTTCTTTACGAGGTTCTGGAACTTTATTAGATCCCAATTGATCTTTTAACATCTGCCCCATACTAGGAAACGTATCTTGATTTATTTTTACAGATTCGTCCCATAATTTAGAACGCATAAAAGCTTTAGCACAATGTAAAAACACCTCTTTAACTGTAACGACTATGCAAGCTTTTGGTGGAGTCTTCTCAAAAGTAAATAAGTCTAAATACGATTTATCTATACTCACATAAGCACTTCCATTTAAACGCAAGGTTTCATCAATCCCAGGAATTAAAAATAATAAACCTACATTACCTGTTTCTACAATATTTGAGATACTATCCACAATATTATTCCCTTTAGCATCTGGAATAACTATTTCTGTGGCGCTAGTCACTTGTACAAACCCTGGAACACCACCTCTTGGAGAAGCGTCCAATTTCCCTTCAGAACTAGATGTAGACAGCACCAAAAATGGAGCCATTTCAATAAAATTAATGGCATGCTTTTCTAAACTAGATAAAACTTTATCCTTGGCCCTTCCGTTTGGAAAACCGTATAAATCAAGAAGTTGAGATAGGTTATTAATTTTCATAATGCCATATAATCAAATAAAAGAGTATTTCATCAGGTATTTATAAGTCGTATTACAAATATTGATTAAAATTACATTAAAATAACCAAAGATCAACCTTCTAAAATGAAAATAATTACAACAACTCTAATACTCTTTTTAAGTAATATATGTAGCGCTCAATTTGTATCTGCAGATGATAAACTACATCTAGGAGCTGGAGCTTTAATTTCTGCTACAACTTATATCGTAGTTTATACAGCTACAAAAAACAAAAAAAAGGCATTTTGGATGAGTTTAGGTACTTCTGTTCTGGCTGGAGTTACCAAAGAGCTTATTGATGTTAGTGAAAATGAACGTTTTGATACTGGTGAAATAGTAGCAACAACCATAGGAGGTTTAACAGCAAGTACAACCATTAATTTGTTTGTTGGAAAAAAGAAAAAAAGAGTTGCCTTAGTTAATTAATTAAACGTCTAATTATTTCCTTAGTTGGCAATATTTTATTAGTATGTTCTATACTTGGACCTGCAACCCAAACAGTTTTATAAGTCGCTTTAGTTGCTGCATTTTTTGTAGCATTCATACCTATCGAAAAACGAATCATTTTTACCCATTTTTTCAGATTTCGATTTTTGTTTAAGATAGACTCTAACCAAGTCTGTTTAGTACCTATTTTTTGTACATAAGGCGTATTAATAACAGTACAGGGTGTTCCAGAAATACGCTCTGTCATTACAATATCTTTTGCACCATAATCAACACAAGCTTGTTTATATTCTTCAATAACTCCTGCTTCTATTGAAGCTATAAACGGACTCCCTACAGAAACCCCTTGAGCTCCATAACTTATCATTTTATCAATATCAGACTTACATCCTACACCTCCTGCCGAAATTATTGGAATACTACATTTCTCATTGAGCTCTTTAATTAGTTCTTCTGGCGATTTATTCCCTCTATGTCCGCCAGCTTCATTATTCACAGCAATAATAGCATCTGCTCCTAAAGCTTCAACTTTTTTAGCAAACTTTAAATCGGTAACATCACAAAATACTTTTATACCTACTTTATGAGCTTCCTTTATAGTTTCTTCTGGACTTCCTAAAGATGTTATTATAAAATCACACCCGATATCGCAAATGACTTCTAACTGCCCTCTATACTTTAAATTCGATTTGTTTACAATTAAATTAAATCCAAAAGAACCTCCTTCAACTTTAGCTGCTTTCAATTCTCTTAAAGCTACTTTTAACTCATCAATCATTCTGTAGTTTAATGCAGGAATACACCCTGCTATACCACTTCGCATAGCTTCTTTAACCATATCTACATTTGATACCAAAAACATTGGTGCTTGAATAATAGGATATTTTATATTTAGAAGTTCTGTGAGTTTCGTTTTCATATGTACTATTCCTACAAAGGCAGGAAACTTATTAATTAAACAATAACTTTTCCTTTTGTATTTATAGCCAAATATAATAAATTATTATGCACGCATAATAATAAATTTTAATTACAATCTTTCTTTTATTCTTACAAAAAAAATAACACAATGATTATCATTGTATTAAAAAATATTTTACTATAAATCAATCAGTCTAAAAACCTATAATATCCACATTTTAAATAAGCACCTTCTTCAAAACCAATGGGATGATCTGTATCATGATCTGTTTTTAAAATAACTTTATATGCTCGATTACAAGAAGATAAAAGTTGGCTATTAATGTCAAAAAAAGTTTGGGAAACAATTCTAGAAGAACAAGATGCTAAAACCAATAAGCCATTCTTAGATGTTAGTTTCTCACCAAGTTGAGCTAACTGTGCATATTTTTTTTTAGCCAAATCAATTTCTGAAGCTTGTTTTGCAAAACTTGGAGGGTCTATAACTACAACATCGAAAGAAATGTTATTTTTAATGAGTTCTTTAAGTTCCTCAAAAGCATCACCTGCTATAGTTTTATGGATTCCTACATAATTATTTAACTTTCCATTTTGAACAGCTATTTTCAACGCCTGTTTACTTATATCTAAACTTGTAACTTCTTTAGCTCCATTATAAAGTGCATGTACCGAAAATCCACCGGCATAAGAGAACACATCTAAAACGGTTTTACCTCTACTCCACTCTCCTACCTGTTTTCTGTTAGCACGATGATCTAAAAAATAACCTGTTTTATGCCCTTTAATAACATTTGCCGAAAACTTTACATCATGTTCTACAAATTGTACAACTTCGTTTTCAAGCGTTCCATAAACCACTTCACCGTTTTTTATATTATGTAATTTAGATTGCTCTAAAGCTCTGCTTAAACGTACTACAACAGTTTCTATATGACTTACCTCTTGTAAAATTGGAATAATACTATCTAAATAAGGTAACCAGATTTCAGAATAAATTTTCACTACTAAAACAGCCGCATAAACATCTGCTATTAATCCTGGAAAACCATCATTTTCTCCAAATAACAAACGGTAACTATTAGTATTTGTTTTTAGTAAACGTGACCTTTTAGTATAGGCTTCTTGTATTTTATTTTCAAAGTACTGTTCATCAATGGTTACTTTTTTAGTACCATGATGTAACATTTTAATACGTATGGGGGAATTAGCATCGTAAAACCCTAAGCCTATAACTCGATTTTTATTTTTACCAAAAATAATTGCTAAATCTCCAGAGCGTGCATTATCGTTTATTTTAGTAATATTATTGGAAAATACCCAAGGATGTCCCTGAATAACAAATTGTTCTCCTTTTGCATTTAGTTTTACTGCTAAGTTTTTAGGTTTATAATTCGATTTTATTTGAGCTGAAAAGGACATGTTTTAGTGAAATTTATGGTAAAAGTATAGGTTTTATAAGGATAAAAAAACTGTATTTTTAAACTCCTTCTCTTAAATGACAAAATTCGACCTTATCATACAAAAAACGCAATCATTTCTGATTGCGTTTTTTTATTTTTAGCTAAAGCCTTCCAACTTCATGCTTTATGTATCCTTCAACTTATTTCACTTCCTCGAAATCTACATCTTCAACATCACTAGCTTCTTCTGCTTGAGGTTCTGCATTTCCAGCTTCTGGTCCTGCTGCTCCACCTTGAGCTTCTGCTTGTGCTTTGTACATTTCTTCAGAGGCTACTTTCCAAGCTTCGTTTATTTTTTCTAAAGCAGGCGTTATAACTTCTAAATCTTTAGTTTCGTAAGCTTTTTTAAGTTCTTCTAAAGCATCAACAACTGGTTGCTTTTTATCATCAGATAATTTATCACCAAACTCTGCCAATTGTTTTTCCGTTTGGAAAATCATTGAATCTGCTTCATTTAAAGTTTTAGCACTTTCAGCAGCTTTAGCATCTGCTTCAGCATTAGCTTCAGCATCTGCTTTCATTTTTTCGATTTCCTCTTCAGTTAAACCAGAAGATGCTTCAATACGAATATCTTGTGTTTTATTTGTAGCTTTATCTGTAGCAGATACTTTAATAATACCATTAGCATCAATATCGAACGTTACTTCAATTTGTGGCGTACCACGTTGTGCTGGTGGAATACCATCTAAATGAAAACGACCAATCGTTTTATTATCTGCTGCCATAGCACGTTCTCCTTGTAAAACATGAATTTCTACAGAAGGCTGATTATCTGCCGCAGTAGAGAATACTTGAGATTTCTTAGTAGGAATCGTTGTATTCGCTTCAATAAGCTTAGTAAATACATTACCCATAGTTTCAATACCAAGAGATAATGGTGTTACATCTAAAAGTAATACATCCTTAACATCTCCTGTTAAAACACCACCTTGAATACCTGCACCTAAAGATACAACTTCATCAGGGTTAACTCCTTTACTTGGCGTTTTTCCAAAAAATGCTTCAACTGCTTTTTGTACAGCTGGAATACGTGTAGAACCACCTACTAAAATCACTTCATCAATATCACTTTTGCTTAAACCAGCTGCTTTTAATGCAGATTGGCAAGGCTCGATAGTACGTTTTACTAAATCGTCAATTAATTGCTCAAATTTAGAACGTGTTAATGTGCGTACTAAGTGTTTTGGTCCACTAGCAGTAGCAGTAATATATGGTAAATTAATTTCTGTTTGCTCAGAAGACGATAATTCAATCTTAGCCTTTTCTGCAGCCTCTTTTAAACGTTGAAGAGACATAGGATCTTGTCTTAAATCCATGCTTTCTTCAGCTTGAAACTCATCAGCTAACCAGTTAATAATTTTTTCATCAACATCATCACCACCTAAGTGTGTATCACCATCTGTAGATAATACTTCAAATACACCATCACCTAATTCTAAGATAGATACATCATGTGTACCACCACCAAAATCAAAAACAACGATTTTTTGGTCTGTACCTTTTTTGTCCATACCATAAGCTAAAGCTGCAGCTGTAGGTTCGTTAATAATTCTACGAACTTTTAAACCTGCAATCTCACCAGCTTCCTTAGTAGCTTGACGTTGGCTATCGTTAAAATAAGCTGGAACAGTAATAACAGCCTCACTAACATCTTGACCTAAATAATCTTCAGCAGTTTTCTTCATTTTTTGAAGAATCATAGCAGATAATTCTTGAGGCGTATATAAACGACCATCAATATCAACTCTAGGTGTATCATTATCACCTTTTACTACTTTATATGGTACACGTTCTGCCTCCTTACTAGATTCAGAATATTTATTACCCATAAAACGTTTAATAGAATAAACTGTTTTAGTTGGGTTAGTAACAGCTTGTCTTTTTGCTGGATCACCAACTTTAATCTCACCACCTTCTACAAAAGCGATAACCGATGGTGTTGTACGTTTACCCTCAGCATTTGGAATTACAACTGGTTCGTTACCTTCCATCACTGAAACGCAAGAGTTGGTTGTTCCTAAATCGATTCCAATAATTTTACTCATAATATTTTATTTATAGCGTTGAATGTTCATTTTTTATTTCGATTTATTTAAGTCAATCATTATGCCAACTAAAAATATCTGACACAGTGTCAGATATCAGTTAGAATAAGTAATTATAATAAACAGTTTCACAAAAAAATCAATAAAAATATTAAATCGTGAATAATAATTGTGGCGCATCCCTTCAGGGTCGGGCTTTCACTACTCGCTTCCTCCTACGTCGGTGAGCTCAAACATACCGTTCAATCCCTTGCGCAAATAAAGACTCAATAAGCAATTTTCCTTTTTTCAATAAGAAAATTACCTGCTCTAAAATTTAAAAAAATGAGTTCTTGCAACTTTTCTAAATATATTTAGCTTTCAGTCACTAGCTCAGTTAACACAACTATCTTAATCTTTCACAATCCTAAAGTAAACATCATACAGTCTATAATATTCAGTAATAAAGTATACAATATAATTTCTGCGTAACAAAAAATCACTTCCCACAAGTAGACTTACGTCTCGTATCAATTAAGTAAATAATTTTCCATTGATCTCCATCCTTAAACAACTGAAATGAATTCACTCCACAATGACTAAACATATCATTAAACCAAAATTCATAAGGCGTCCAAGCATTTGCCATATTGCCATCAACCTGAATATTATAATCTAACAAGCGTTCATCCCATTTCTGGTCTTTAGTTCTAGTAGCAATAGCATCAAATAATTTTTTAAGGTCATCGGTCACCAGAATATCTTTTCCTTCTTTATTTCTATAAGCGGTTTGCAACAATATATTATCCATCATAACAGATTTCATTATTAAAGTATCTCCTTTATGAAAGCCCTCAAAAAAAGTATCTACAGCAGCTTTCACTTCTGCTTTTTCATCAATTTGAGCCTCAATAGATGAAGTTACAATAATTACTAAAAACAATATAATACGTACCATAATTCAAAGATTTTTAACTAAAATAGATTATACAATTCATTCTTTTTAACACTTAAAGAAAAATTTAACAAAATCTATTTAATCACGCCTATCTTCTTAAAATGCAACATAAAGTCTACATTACTTTTTACTGCTTCTGCATCTTTAAATCAAATACTAGTTAAGCATTAAGTATCTAACTAGTTAAAATTAATTTATATAATATTATAAAAACAAATCTGGTATAATTTAGTACTTTTACATACTATTTTAAATAAAAAAAAGATATGTCTCTAGCTAAAAAAGAGTATAAGCGCGTCACTGTTAAATCATTAGTAGATATGAAAGCTTCTGGAGAGAAAATTTCTATGTTAACAGCTTACGACTATACCATGGCGAAAATTGTTGATGGTGCGGGTATAGATGTTATTCTTGTCGGTGATTCTGCTAGTAATGTAATGGCTGGACATGAAACAACACTACCTATTACTTTAGACCAAATGATATATCATGCCTCTTCGGTAATACGGGCAATAGATAGAGCTTTAATAGTTGTAGATTTACCTTTTGGAAGCTACCAAAGCGACCCTAAAGAAGCTTTGCGTTCTGCTATTAGAATAATGAAAGAAAGTGGAGCACATTCTGTAAAATTAGAAGGTGGTAAAGAAATAAAAGAATCTATTAAGCGTATTTTAAATGCAGGTATCCCAGTAATGGGACATTTAGGCTTAACACCACAATCTATATATAAGTTTGGAACCTATACCGTAAGAGCTAAAGAAGAAGAAGAAGCTATACGACTTATACAAGATGCTAAAATGCTTGAACGTGTTGGTTGTTTTGCTATTGTACTTGAAAAAATTCCTGCAAAACTAGCAAAACAAGTAGCCGAAAGCGTAAACATACCAATTATTGGTATTGGAGCTGGTAACGGCGTAGATGGACAAGTATTAGTATTACATGATATGCTTGGTATGACACACGAATTTAATCCACGTTTTCTACGTAGATATCTAAATTTATATGAAGATATGACTAATGCCATTTCCCAATATGTTTGTGATGTAAAAAGTCAAGATTTCCCTAATGATAACGAACAGTATTAATCCTCATTGTCCTACGAATATTTTCTTAAGTAAAAGGTAAAAATTCGTCTCAAAAAATAAAATGTCGAAAACCTTCTCCAATAAAAACAACTTACAAGTTCTTTTCGAAGACAATCACATTATTGTCGTAAATAAACGCGCAGGTGATATAGTACAAGGTGATAAAACAGGAGACAAACCCTTAAGTGACGTTGTTAAAGAATATATTAAAAACAAATACAATAAACCAGGCAATGTTTATTTAGGAACTGTACACAGGCTAGACAGACCAACAACAGGTCTTGTTATTTTTGCAAAAACTAGTAAGGTATTACCTAGACTTAACAAATTATTCCTCTCCAAAGAAATAAAAAAAACCTATTGGGCACTTGTAAAAAATGCTCCTACAAAAAAAGAAGATACTTTAATCAATTGGTTAAAAAAGAATCCTAAAAACAATAAATCTTCAGCATATTCTAAAGAAATAAAAGACAGTAAAAAAGCCATTCTTCATTATAAATTAATAAAAACATTAGATAATTACTATTTACTCGAAATTAATTTAGAAACAGGTAGGCATCACCAGATAAGATCTCAACTATCTAATATTGGTAGCCCTATTAAAGGAGATTTAAAATATGGTTTCGATAGAAGTAATAAAGATTCTAGTATAAGCTTACATGCGCGTTATATTTCGTTTATACACCCTGTAAAAAAGGAACCTATAAATATTGAAGCCCCATTACCTAACGATACTATTTGGAATGCATGTATAAATTATACTTAATTTTTCTTCTAACTTAGATCGAAATTAGGTACGATTGATACATCAAATCACAACAAGAGTCAATGCAAAAAACTTACTCTTATGTGATTTCTTCTAACGCAGAAATGACAAAAAACGAAAAATACTTCTTAATATTCTCGAAATGATACAGAAACTATTTCTCTAAAAAAGAATAAAGAGGATAACAAAGTGTCAACTCAACACCTTCGTTAGGCTTAGAAGCTAAATTTAAAGTAGCATTAACTAGAGTTGCTCTACTTTTCATATTAATTAAACCAGAACCTTTTTCTATTTCATTTACATTAAATCCCTTACCATCGTCTTTTGCTGTAATAACCAAATTTTCTGGTTGATAATCTAAAATAATATTTAAATTTTTTGCTTCAGAATATTTAACAGAATTTGATAAAAACTCTTGAAGAATTCTAAAAATAATAATTTCATGTTTCTTATCCTTAAAATCTACTTTTTCGCCAATAATTTTAAGTTCTGCAGATGTAAATTTCATCTTTTTTAATCTGTTTAACTCATTGGTAATTGATTTTTCAAAACCAATATTTAAAACCACTTCGTTATTTAAGGTTCTTGAAAGTGAGCGCACTTCAGATAAACTATCTTTAAGCGCATCAGAAGTATCTTTAAACTTATCTTTAACATCGTCTGCCACCTGCATTTTTAATATACTTAATTGCATACTTGCAAAAGACAATAATTGACCTACATTATCATGTAACTCCCAGCCAATATTCTTTAAGGTCTGTTCTTGAGTTTCTGTTTGTGCTTGAGCAATTTCAGCCTCAAAAGCCTGTTGTTGCTTTACTTTATCTAAAAGTATTTTATTTTTACGTTTTAAAAACACTACAAAAAACACAATAACTAACGAGGTAACAATAACCAATACAGCTATCATATATACTAGTAAATACCGTTCTGCAGCTGTGCTAGCTAATCGTTCTGAGGTCTGCACCATATTAAAGCAAATGTAAAAGTTGAATACATGAAGATATTAGCAAATAAATAAATTTCCCATTTTAAAAAAATAAAATATAAATCTTTATGGGAATTATAAATATCATAGAACACTAAAGGTGTTATTATAAGCCACCAAATAAACACCGCAAAACTAATATAGAAATTTAAAGATCTATAAAAAGTTAATATCCTTTCACTCTGTAATATTTCAATAAAATAAAATACTGTACATAAAAATATAATTACTGCTCCTAAAATGCTAATAATAGGAAAAAAACGAATAAAATACTCTTCCCAATGTAAGGTAATATAGGTAAATGAAAATACAAGAAAACTATAGCCTGAATATTTAATTATTGCTTTAAATAAATCTGTTTGTATAACCTTATGATAATAAAACACAAAAAATATTATAGCACCTATTTTCCAAAACAATGTAGACCACCAAAAGTTTTTTACTAGTTTGGTTCCTTTTAAAAAACCAAATAAACCATCATTATCAATATATTTTACGTAGTTACCAATAAAATCACAAATTAAAAGGTAAACTAAAAAATAAATAAAATATTTAGCAGGCGTATTTACATATTTTTTTAATACAAACAAACCAACTATGGCTGCAAAAGCTTCAATACAAGAAGTAATTAATCTATTATATTGTAATAAAAAATCATTCATAAAATAATAATAACTCCTAAAAATAAAAACACTCGATTATTTTAATCAAGGATACGAGCCTTGTCCTCCAGAACCATCATTCAAAGGACCTATAGGTAAATCTCGGCGATTTTGCATGGTTAATGGAGCAAAATTATTAGTCATAATATCTTGTTTTCCATTTTTCTTTTTAATACCAGTTGGCACCATAAACATCGTTGTTAAATCACATTTTGCAGAGCCAGCTTCTTCTCCATAAACACCTAAATATACGCGGTATCCTGTAATTTTATAATTTAAGCTATCGGCTTGTTTTCTAGAATATCTTAAATAGTTTCTAATTTCTTTAGCAGACCACCACACAGAACGATCGTCTTGTTTGTGTCCTCCCATTGCAGCACAAGAGTCCACTGCTGGTTTTCTATACTTGGTCCAGTTTTTACTTAACGCCTCGGCATATTCTTTTTTAATGACTCCTCTTGGTTTTTTAGTGCCTTTCTCAAAATCGCCAAATTCAGTTTTATAATCATCTAATTCAAATTCTTTTGGACTAAAATAATGCATACCTAACGCACCAATAATAATCCCTAAAATAATGTAAATTAATTTTTTCATCCCTTTTGTTAGTTTAGGTTAATAAATAATAGCGATCAAAAATAGAGAAAATATTTAACTCACGTAAGATTTTATATGTTTTACACAAATTTCGTCAGGTATTTATGCAGGAAAACCTAGCATTTCTCCCATACCCACAGTAAATAACCAACAACCATAAATAGCATGTTCAATAGATACTAAAAGTGTAGATTTTGTTTTATTAAAGGTTACTGCAAATAACACTCCTCCTAAAAAAGTTAATGCAAGTACTAAAGTGTTTCTAAAAAACAAATGAGCTAAGGCAAATACTATAGCATTTACAAAAATAAAGAGTGTGTTATCTTTAAATAGACTTCTGTAACGCTTAAAATATAAAGTCCTATAAATTAACTCTTGAGGATAAACTGAAAAGAAGCTATATATAAATAGTATAAGCACCCATAATTTGGGTTTATTTAATAAAACATTAAAAAGCGCAGGTTTATCTGTTATAAAAACAAAAAAAACTGTAAGAATAACAATAACTAATAACTTAATCATGGTTTCTTTCCAGAAAAATTTCCAATTTAAATTTGGAGCTATTTTTATTTTTTCTTTTTCAACTTTTAATAACACATAAACAATATAAATGAACCCTATAAAACCAATAGCCAATTTTAGCCAAGGAGAATAATTTATAGTAAAACTAATAGGTATTATGATGAAAATTATAAAGAACTCTGTTAATTTATAAGCTGTGGATTCCATCATGTCTTTAATAATTTATAAATATATTCCTTTTTTATTAGCAACCTCTATTTAAAACCCTATAATATGTGTATGCTTTACTTCATTAATTACAAACATACTATGCGTACTACCAATATGATTAATTGTGGTTAACTTTTTTACCATAAATTCTCTAAAAGCGGCTATATCTTTCACTAAAACTTTTAGTAAATAGTCGTAATCTCCACTAATATGATAACATTCTAGTACTTCATTTAATTTTGTTACTTCTTTTTCAAAACTAACTACATAGTCTTGACTATGTTTTACTAGTTTAATATGACAAAAAACCACAAAATTCCTATCAATTTTTTCTTTATTAACTAATACTGTATAGCCATTAATAAACCCTTCCTTTTCAAGTTTTTTAATTCGCTCATAAACTGCTGTAACAGAAAGATTAAGTTTATTAGACAATTCTTTATTAGTTTGTTTACTGTCCTTTTGAAGATATTCTAATAACTTCTTGTCTGTTTTATCAAATATCATAATTGAAAATTTTTCATTAAAACATATGCTTTTCATAAAATATACATAAAAAAATCTAAAAAAATACACATAAATAGTTTTATTTTCTACATATAATTATATCAATTGTTTTTTAATCTAGTTATTCTGAATTTTGTTTAACCACATCCTAAAAATGGGGCAGGTTTAATATTAAAAAAACAATAATTATGGCTTTAGAACCCGCAAACAATATACAAGACTTGCAATACTTTGGAGAATTTGGAGGCGTGAATCCTTCTATATCAGATTCATCTACCTATACCTTTTTATCTGCAAAAACCATGTTCGATACTTTTGAAGGTAATGCAGACGGGTGTTACCTATATTCTCGTCATACTACACCTTCTAATTTATATCTTGGTGAGGCTTTAGCCGCTATGGAAGGTACAGAAACGGCAAATGTATCTGCTTCTGGTATGGGAGCTATTACCCCTGTTCTTTTACAGCTTTGTGATGCCAATGATCATATTGTATCTAGTAGAACTATTTACGGTGGAACTTATGCCTTTTTAAAAAATTTCACCCCTAGGTTTAACATTAAAACATCTTTCGTAGATATTACAAAACTTGATGCTGTCGAAGCTGCTATTACAGAAAACACTAAAGTACTGTACTGTGAGTCTGTAAGCAACCCATTATTAGAAATAGCAGATATTAAAGGTTTAGCAGATATAGCAAAAAAACATGATTTAAAATTAGTAGTAGATAATACGTTTTCACCATTGTCCATTTCACCTGCTATTTTAGGAGCAGATATTGTTATACATAGTTTAACAAAATTTATAAATGGATCAAGTGATACTGTTGGTGGCGTCGTTTGCGGTACTCAAGAATTTATAAACGATTTACGTAATGTAAACAACGGAGCTTGTATGCTTTTAGGGTCGACTATGGATAGCTTAAGAGCTTCATCTATTTTAAAAAACTTAAGAACATTACACATTAGGATGCAAAAACATAGCAAAAATGCCATGTTTTTAGCCGAAAAATTTGAAAACGATGGTTTAAAAACGGTATATCCAGGGCTAAAATCGCATCCTTCTCATAATCTCTTTAAAAGCATGATGAACAAACAATATGGTTTTGGAGGTATGCTAACTATCGATGCTGGTTCTTTAGAAAAAGCTAATGAACTTATGGAAATGATGCAAGATAAAAATTTAGGATATTTAGCAGTTAGCTTAGGTTTTTACAAAACATTATTTAGTGCACCTGGGTCTTCGACATCATCAGAAATACCCGAAGAAGAACAAAAAGTAATGGGCTTAAGTGATGGCTTAATTCGTTTTTCTATTGGTCTGGATGCAGATATTAAACGTACTTACCAAATGATGAAAGAATGTATGGTTAAAATTGGAATTTTACATCTTAATCAAATCGAAAAAGAATGTAATTAACAAATACTATTATTGTTTTTCCCTATATCAACATGACTAGATGTCCTCCTTTCTAGTCATGTTAAAATTGGATTGTAATTAAAACATCTCACTTTCCTAATAAATCATACTTATTATACAGTTTCTTCTATTTCAAAATAAATAAAACACTGTTTTTATAAACCAAGCATTCTAAATTCCTTTTAAACGCTTCCAAAGTCTAGATATAACCTCTCCAAAATCATCAAAATTTGGTTCGAAAGGCTTCATGTTAAGTCTTTTTTCTTCCTTATACAAAGACAAACTAAATATAGACGTATTTGAATTTTCTCCATCTAAAAGCGGATAACGCAAATCATTATACTCATATTCATTTTCAGTAATCTTGTAAACACTATAATAACCATTACTAAACGATGATAACTCTTCAATATCCTTAAATTCCGAAGGCTTTAAATCTCGCTGTTTAGAGATTAGTTTAAAATTTAAAAATCTATTTTTAGTATCAAATAAGGAATAATTAGTTACCGCATATGATGTATCGGTTTCAGCAACACCAAACCATAATATATTATTCAAAATAGATGGCTGACTACTATATCTTTTAAACTGAATATTATTTTCCACCAAAGACTTCTTAAAAATAGTATCAACATATAGCTTATTCCCTAAAGTAAATAGCATATAAGCAGAACTTATTCCTAACCCCAAATTCAACCAAAAACGTCTTTTATTTGATGCTCTATTAAAAAACATCAAAACAATCATACAAATAAGAAAAGGAAGTGTGTATATAGGGTCTGCAACCGCTATATTATTTATAGCCACTCTATAACTACTAAAAGGCGCAAATAATTGCGTTCCATAAGGTGTAAAACAATCTAAAATAGGATGCGTAAATAGTGACCAGAAAAATAAACTTATCCAATCCTTTTGAGTAGTGGAATGCAAACGTTTACCTGAATTATATAATTTATGTACTAACCAACCAAAAAGAAATGCTCCTAAAACAGAAAATAAAATAGAATGCATAAAGCCTCTATGAAAAAGCATTGCATCAATTTCGTTATTATAAAGTAAACTTCCAAAATAGACATCTAAATCTGGCACAGTTCCCCCAATAGCTGCAAACAACAAAGCTCAATTACCTATTTTATTTCCTAAAACTGCTTCTCCACAAGCAGCTCCTAAAACAATCTGAGTTAATGAATCCATATATAATGGATAAAAATACAACTAATACTAAGTACGTCTTATTTTATTTTGAAATGATTTATAATAACTTACTTTTTTCGTAATTTCAATCACATCACGCTGGATATTAGTTTTTAAATTTAAAATTTCAAATAACTGATCTAGATTATCTTTAGTTACCGAATTAACTTCTATAAATGAAATATATTCCAGAGTTTTTAAACTCCAAATCAGTTGTTCATTATACTTTTTAAGTTTCAAAATAATCTCTATATCTTCAAGCTTTATTTTCTCCTTATGCCTATTAAAATTATTGGTTTTCCTAGGCATAAATGCGCCCTCCATATAATTGAAATTATCAAATATTAATGGTTTTATCATGGTGTTTTTAATAGGTTTAAAGTTTAATACCATTCCATTAGTATTAAAACGATACGCAAAACTTGTTAGTGAAAAAATAAAAATTTCAAAAAGATTTAAATAAATAAAATATGTCATTTTGTTTTAGGGTAAAATTGATAAATATGGTTTGATTACCCCTATGACACATAATTAAGTATAAAAAGTCACATTATTTTATATAATTTAACAATTTTTCGACTAAAGGCATTTTTTTTAACACAAAAAAGATACGCCTCTTATTTGTTCAAAAAATAAGATTATCGTAACATTACAGGATTAAATTAAAAATAAATGCAAGACAAAAGCAATATCTCTGAAATAAATATAGAAAATCAAAAAATTATTGATAATAAAGAGCTAAATATTTGGGAAGCATTAATTCCTGTATTTGCTTTAGTTAGTATGTTAGCTTATAACATATACGTTTATGGAGATGATGCCTTAAGTGGTAGTAATCAATTTGTCTTGTTACTAGGAGCTGCAGTTGCTGCAATTGTTGGCTTTAGGAATAAAGTATCTTACGATAGAATGCTTGAAGAAGTTGCAGAAAATATAAAATCTACAACTGGTGCATTATTAATACTCTTAATGGTAGGCTCATTAGCTGGAACTTGGTTAATTAGTGGTATTATACCAACTATGATTTATTATGGTTTACAGATATTAAATCCAACTATATTTTTAGCAGCATGTGTAATTATATGTTCTATAATATCAATAGCGACAGGTAGTTCTTGGACAACTTCTGCTACTGTTGGTATTGCTCTTGTAGGTATTGGAGAAACATTGGGTATATCGGTTGGCATGACAGCTGGAGCTGTTTTATCTGGGGCTTACTTTGGAGATAAAATGTCACCTCTTAGTGATACAACAAACCTAGCCCCTGCTATGGCTGGTGGTGAATTATTCAGCCATATTAAATACATGTCATTAACCACAATACCTACAATAGCAATAACGCTTATTATTTTTATTATAATAGGACTAAACATAGATACAACTGGTACGCCACAAATAGATGATAAACTATCTGCTATAAAAGGTGCTTTTAATATAAGTCCTTGGCTATTTATCGTTCCCGCTTTAGTTATTATAATGATTGTAAAGAAAACTCCGCCGTTAATCGCCTTATTAACAGGATCTTTACTTGGAGGAACCGCTGCATTAATTGCACAACCTGATATTGTTGTAAAAATTGCTGGAGCAGATTCATTAACATTTCAATCTGGATACCAAGGCATTATGAATGCTCTAACTGTAGATACAGTTGTTAAAACTACTAGTCCAGAATTAAACGATTTATTTACCGCGGGAGGAATGAAAGGTATGCTAGGCACCATTTGGTTGATAGTATGTGCAATGGTTTTTGGAGGTGTCATGGATGCTATAGGTGCATTATCTAGAATTACAAAATCCTTATTAAATTTAGCAACAACTACATTTGGCTTATTTGCAAGTACAGTAGCTAGCTGCTTAGCATTAAACCTTACTGCTTCAGATCAATATTTAGCTTTAGTTGTTCCTGGAAAAATGTTTAAACAAGCCTACCAAGATAAAGGCTTAGCTCCTGAAAATTTAAGCAGAACTCTTGAAGACTCTGGCACAGTGACCTCAGTTTTAATTCCTTGGAATACTTGCGGCGCATATCATTCTAAAGTATTATTTGGTTATGCAGGAGCAACTGCATATATACCTTATCTGTTTTTTAGTATTTTAAGTCCTTTTATGACACTTCTTTTTGCTGGTTTAAATATTAAAATCAAACAATTAAAATCTTCAAAATAAGATCTAATTATCTAAAAATCAGATCACATAGTTTAAATCTATTATTCAATAAGAATTAAAGATTTTATTCCTATTAAAACCTTTAGTTTAGTATGTATTTTTGTGCTTTCGAAAATTTAATCATTAATTATAAAAGAAAACACAAATGGCATTAGTAGGAAAAAAATTTCCAGATTTAAACGTAGACGCAATGAATGAAATGGGCGATACTTTTAAAGTAAACGTTCTAGAAGAAGCAGTAAAAAACAAGAAAAAAGTAGTACTTTTTTGGTACCCTAAAGATTTTACATTTGTTTGCCCTACAGAATTACACGCATTTCAAGCAGCATTACCAGAATTTGAAAAACGTAATACTATTGTAATTGGTGCATCTTGTGATACACCAGAAGTTCACTTTGCATGGTTAAGTGCTGGAAAAGATAATGGTGGTATAGAAGGTGTTACTTACCCACTTCTTGCTGATAGCAACAGAAACTTATCTAGCATCTTAGGTATTTTAGATATTACCAATGAAACTTTTGATGAAGAAACTGGTACTGTTCAAGTAGAAGGAGACAACGTAACTTATAGAGCGACTTATATTATAGATGAAAACGGTATTGTACAACACGAAAGTATTAACAATATGCCATTAGGTAGAAATGTAAATGAATACATTCGTTTAGTTGATGCTTTAACGCATGTACAAGAAAACGGTGAGGTTTGTCCTGCCAACTGGGAAGAAGGAAAAACAGCTATGGCTCCTAATGCAAAAGGAACTGCTGAATATTTAGCTGCTCACGTAAACTAGTCTTAAAATCATGATACAAGAATTAAGTCAAGATAATTTAAGTGAATTCGTTTCCAATAACAAAACTGTTGTAGTACAATATTCTGCAACATGGTGTGGTAACTGTCGTATTATGAAACCTAAAGTTAAAAAATTAGCTTCAGAGTTAGAAAACATAACTTTTATTATCGCTGACGCGGAAAAATTTCCTGAATCGAGACAATTAGCTACAGTTGACAATTTACCAACTTTTGCTACTTTTAAAGACGGTGCTTTTGTTAATCAAGTACAGACTAACAAATTTGACGTTTTAAAAGAATTAGTTGACGAAGTATTATAAACTAGAAGTTTCCTTATAAAGTTTATTCTAAAAAAGAATATATAAGAACGGAAATTAAAAAAAATTTCTATGAAATTACCAGTAATAAAACACTTAACACAGTTTATAGCAAAAAATGATGAAGATTACATTGTTGAAACTATTGAAACTTTAGAAGCTTTAACCGAAATACCTTCTCTTAAAGATGAAGAACTTGACGTTATTGGAGAATTAATCTCTAATATGTATGGTGCCATTGAAGTCAATAAAACGATTAAAGAAGGTACACCGCAAAAAGAAGCTTTAAATAGTTTTATGAAACGTGTCATGGGTTCTATAGATAAATAGAAAAGAAATAATAGTATGATAAAAAACCACTTCAATTGAAGTGGTTTTTCTATTTTAAAATTGTCTCGTCCTGACATTTATTACACAAAAATACTTGAAATGAAAACTAATCATTTAATAAAGTAACAATAGTATCAAATCCTTTTTCTCTAGCATAATCTATAGCTGTTTTACCTTGACTATCTTTAATAGTCTTATCAGCGTTATGATCAAGTAATAATTCTACAATAGTTTTTTGATTATACATAGATGCAAATGTAATAGGCGTTACACTGCTACCATTTTTAGCATTAATATCTGCACCGTTTTCTATAAAACGTCTAGCTAATAAGCTATTCCCTTTAAAAGAAACCCCTATTAGCGCTGTATTTCCAGATGCATCCCTAGCATCAATTAATGCATTATTTTCTAACAATGTTTCCACTATAGTATCTTTATCAAAATAAGAAGCAAAAATTAAAGGAGTAAAACCTCTAGAATCTTTTGAGTTTATTAATTCCGGGTTTGATTTTAACATAAGTGCTACCTGTTCATTTTCATTTGAACGAATAGCATCAAAAAAACGGTCTATTTTATTCATACTTTTATTCTTTCGTACCAATTAAATCTAATATTTTTAAAAATAATTTCATACTAATAAAAAATTGAGACAAGTATAAAAACATACTTATCTCAATTTCAACTAGCTCATTATTTTCTATAACATTAAATAATATAAAATTAATTAAGATCAAAACGATCTAAGTTCATCACTTTAGTCCATGCAGCAACAAAGTCACTTATAAACTTTTCTTGAGCATCATCAGCTCCATAAACTTCAGCAATTGCTCTTAACTCTGTATTCGAACCAAAAATTAAATCTGCACGAGTCCCCGTAAACTTAACGACTCCTGTTCTTCGATCCCTACCTTCAAATACAGTATCATCAGCTGTTGTCGCTTTCCACGTATAAGTGAAATCTAGAATATTGCTAAAAAAATCATTTGTAAGACTTCCTACATTATCTGTAAGCACACCATGTTTAGAACCATCATAATTAGTTTCCAACACACGCAAACCACCTATAAGGACTGTCATTTCTGGAATAGAAAGCGTTAATAAATTTGCACGATCTATAAGTAAATCTTCGGCAGCAATTTTTATGTTCGATTTTATATAGTTTCTAAAACCATCTGCAAGAGGCTCTAAATGAGTAAAAGATTCTACATCCGTTTGTTCTTGAGAAGCATCTCCTCTGCCTCCTACAAAAGGTACATTTATATCACTTCCTGCCTTTTTAGCAGCTTGCTCAATACCAACAGAACCTCCTAAAACTATTAAATCTGCAATTGAGATTGTTCCACTAAAGTCTTTTTGAATACCATAATAAACATCTAGAACTTTTTCTAATGCTTTAGGGTTATTAACTGTCCAATCTTTTTGAGGTGCTAAACGAATACGACCACCATTAGCTCCTCCTCGCATATCTGAGCCTCTATATGTAGACGCAGAAGCCCAAGCAGTAGTTACCAATTGTGATACATTTAAGCCAGAAGCAAAAATCATATTCTTTAATGATATAATATCAGCATCACTTAGCTTATAATCAACAACAGGAACAGGATCCTGCCATAATAATTCTTCTTTAGGAACTTCTGGTCCTAAATAACGAGATATAGGTCCCATATCTCGATGTGTTAATTTATACCAAGCACGAGCAAAAGCTTCTTCTAACTCTTTTGGATTTTCTTGAAAGTGCTTAGATATTTTTAAATATTCTGGATCTAATTTTAATGCCATATCTGCATCAGTCATCATTAATGCTTGTTTTTTTGATGCATCGCCAGCCATTGGAGCCATTCTAGCTTGAGATTCTTTTGTTGGCGTCCATTGACTTGCCCCTGCAGGACTTTTTGTTAACTCCCAATCATAATTTAATAAAACGTTAAAAAAATCATGATCCCATTGTATCGGATTAGGTGTCCAAGCACCCTCAAGCCCACTTGTAACTGTATCATCAAGTACTCCTGTTCCAAAACTATTCTTCCATCCTGTACTCATTTCTTCTATAGAAGCTCCATGCGGTTCTGCACCAACATATTCATCAGGATTTGCAGCTCCATGAGCTTTACCGAAAGTATGACCTCCAGCTGTAAGCGCTACAGTTTCTTCATCGTTCATAGCCATACGTCTAAATGTTTCTCTCATATGGCGAGCAGATTCTAATGGATCAGGCTTTCCGTTAGGTCCCTCTGGATTCACGTAAATTAATCCCATGTGAGTAGCTCCTAAATGACCTTCCAGTTCACCATCTTCATAACGTACTTTATTACCTAGCCATTCTGTTTCTGCACCCCAATAAATATCTTGTTCTGGTTCCCAAACATCTACTCGACCACCTGCAAAGCCAAATGTTTTAAATCCCATAGATTCCAATGCACAATTTCCTGCCAAAATCATTAAATCTGCCCAAGACAGTTTTTTCCCATACTTCTTTTTAATTGGCCACAATAATAAACGTGCTTTATCTAAATTCCCATTATCTGGCCAACTGTTTAGAGGAGCAAAACGTTGTGTTCCAGAACTTGCTCCACCACGACCATCACCAACACGATATGTACCTGCGCTATGCCAAGCCATACGAATCATTAATGGTCCATAATTTCCATAATCTGCAGGCCACCAATCTTGGGAGTCTGTCATTAAATCTATAACTTCTTGTTTTAGTCTAGGAAAATCAATACTATTAAATGCTTTAACATAATTAAAATCCTCTCCCATAGGGTTAGACTTTATTGCATTTTGACGAAGTATATTTAGTTTTAGCTCATTTGGCCACCAATCTCTATTTCTTGTACCATTTCCTGCACTTTTTTTTTGAGTACCTCCCATAAACGGGCATTTATTAGCATCACCACTCATATGACTGTTATTATCCATAGTTTTAGTTTTTTAATTTATTTATTCCTTAAAATTAATAAATTATGAAGCCAACTCAACGTATAAAAAATTGATTGTCCTTATTTTATTATAAGTTTTTGCTATAGTAAAAAAAAAATCAATAAATATTTATTATTTTAATAAAGGAAATTTGTGCTTTATTAATTAGATAACTTATAAGTATAATGTCTATTTTTAACTTTCAATATAAAACCGAAAAAATGGCAACAGTTACTTTAAAAGGAAATGCAATAAATACATCAGGAAACTTACCAAAAGTTGGAACTAAAGCTCCAGACTTTACATTAACAGCAAACGATTTATCATCTAAAAGTTTAAGTGATTTTTCTGGTAGTAAAGTGGTATTAAACATTTTTCCTAGTATAGACACTGGAACATGTGCGCAGTCTGTTAGACAATTTAATACAGAAGCTAGCGAATTAGAAAACACTAAAGTGCTTTGTATTTCTCACGATTTACCATTTGCTCATGCACGTTTTTGTGGTGCTGAAGGTTTAGATAATGTCATTAGCTTATCTGACTATAAAACTGGAGAATTTGGTAAAGCTTATGGTTTAGATTTTATTGATGGTCCTTTAGAAACATTACACTCTAGATCTGTTATAGTTTTAGACGAGAACGGTACTATATTATACACAGAGCAAGTTCCAGAAATTGTTGATGAACCAAACTACAAAGCTGCATTAGAAGCTTTATATTCATAACATTTTATTAGTTTAGCCTCACAAAAATGTCTAAAAAAGAATCCTTCTTAGTTAACCGCCTTAAAAGCGTAGGATACGCTTTTAAAGGTGCTGTTTTATTACTAAAAACAGAATCTAGTATTAAAATTCAATTTGTAATTGCACTACTGGTTACAGGAACAGGATTCTTTTTTAATATTTCTTCAAACGAATGGATTATACAAATGTTAGCCATTGGTTTGGTTATGAGTATTGAAGGTGTTAATACTGCCATTGAAGAAGTTGCTAATTTTATTCACCCAGAGCGTCATAATAAAATAGGCTTAATAAAAGATATAGCTGCTGGTGCCGTTTTTATAGCTGCTGTTTTTGCTACAATAATTGGATTAATTATTTATATTCCCAAGATTTTTTAAACTACTGTATATACATATAGAACTAATTAAGCTGTTTCCTCGTATTTAAAGAAATAGTAGACTTGACTCCTGTTTTGAAATTATCGCTCTGCAATTTTTTAAAATAAAGTTTCGTTAACGTTAGTAATTTGTATTTTTGTTGCATTGTGAAAAACAATTCAACCCTGAAATTATTTCAGGATTTAAATTTGAAAACAATATACCATTAATGGCGAAAAGCAAACCCAAAGCTAAAAAAGCACCTAGAAAAAAATTTAAAAAACCTAATCTTAAGCTGTCTAGTCAGCAAAAACTGGTTTTAGGTAGCTTTCTCATAATTTTAGGTATTATACTTTGTATTGCTTTTATCTCTTTCTTTTTTACAGGAAAAGCAGATCAAAGCGTTATAAATTCTCTTCCTTCTAGAAAATCTGAAACCCAAAACTGGATTAGTCAATTTGGAGCATGGTTAAGTCACTTTTTTATTCAACGTGGCTTTGGTATTGCTTCTTTTATATATTCTGGATTAATTTTCTTATCTGGTGTATATGTTTTAATGGATATTAATAAAGCCAAACTAAGAAAACACTGGTTCTGGGGTATATTTATTATTATTTGGGCATCTATTCTTTTAGGATTTTTTAGCAAAAAGAATGATATTTTAGGAGGTACTGTTGGTTATGAATTAAATACTTACCTACAAGATTATATAGGAAAAATAGGAACTTCTCTCTTGCTCTTATTTGGGTTAATAACCTATCTGGCTATTCGTTTTAAATTTACTTTTGAAAGTTTTAAAAATATTTTTAAATCAGCTAAAAAGGATATAAAAAATGAATTTTCAGAATTAAAAAACGATCTTGTTGTCCCTATAGATAACAATTTATCTGAAGAAGCTGAAGCCATTAAGTCCACTATTGAAGTACCTTTAGAGAATAATAAGACTCCAGTAAAAAAGGAAGTAAAAGTTAAAGCTGATGTAAGCATAGCGACTCTAGAGGTAAAAGTAGCACAAGAAGAGGAAGAAGATTTATCTATTTTAGAAATGGAAGTAAAAGAAGTTCCAGAAGAACAATCTGAAACTGATAATTTAGCTAATAAATTGGTAGAAGATTTTGGACAATTCGACCCAACTCTAGAATTAGCAAAATTCCAATTTCCAACATTAGATTTATTAAAAAAATACGATACAGAAGGTATCACTATAAATCAAGAAGAACTTGAAGAGAATAAAAATAAAATTGTTGAAACTTTAAACAACTATAAAATAGGTATTTCTAGCATTAAAGCAACCATAGGACCAACAGTTACATTATATGAAATTGTACCAGAAGCAGGTGTTAGAATTTCAAAAATTAAAAATTTAGAGGACGATATTGCATTGTCTCTTTCTGCTCTTGGTATTCGTATTATAGCGCCTATACCAGGTAAGGGTACTATTGGTATTGAAGTACCAAATAATAACTCTACCATTGTATCTATGCGCTCTGTAATTGCTTCAAAAAAGTTTCAAACATCAGACATGTTACTTCCTATTGCTTTAGGAAAAACAATTAGCAATGAAACCTTCGTAGTAGATTTAGCTAAAATGCCTCACTTACTTATGGCTGGTGCTACAGGACAAGGAAAATCTGTTGGATTAAATGCTGTTTTAACATCATTACTTTATAAAAAACATCCTGCAGAAGTTAAATTTGTTTTAGTAGATCCTAAAAAAGTAGAACTAACACTTTTTAATAAAATTGAGCGTCATTACTTAGCAAAATTACCAGATAGCGAAGATGCCATTATCACAGATAACACTAAAGTTATCAATACATTAAACTCTTTGTGTATTGAAATGGATAACCGTTATGAGCTACTTAAAAATGCACTATGTAGAAATTTAGCCGAATATAACGCAAAATTTAAAGCTCGTAAATTAAACCCCAATGATGGCCATCAATTTTTACCATATATAGTTTTAGTTGTTGATGAGTTTGCAGATTTAATAATGACTGCTGGAAAGGAAGTTGAAACACCTATTGCGCGTTTAGCTCAATTAGCTCGTGCCATTGGTATTCATCTTATTATTGCTACACAACGTCCATCTGTAAATGTAATTACTGGTATTATAAAAGCAAATTTCCCTGCTCGTATTGCTTTTAGAGTAACTTCAAAAATTGATTCACGTACTATTTTAGACGGTTCTGGAGCAGATCAACTTATTGGTCGAGGTGATATGCTATATACACAAGGAAATGATCTAATTCGTGTACAATGTGCCTTTGTAGACACACCCGAGGTTGAAAAAATTACAGATTTTATTGGTTCTCAAAAGGCATATCCTGAAGCTTATTTACTTCCTGAGTATGTTGGAGAAGAAAGTGGCACAAGTCTTGATATAGACATCTCCGATAGAGATAAACTATTTAAAGACGCTGCTATTGTTATTGTAACAGCTCAACAAGGTTCTGCTTCATTATTACAACGAAAATTAAAATTAGGTTATAATAGAGCTGGTAGATTAATTGATCAATTAGAAGCCGCAGGAATAGTTGGACCTTTTGAAGGTAGTAAAGCAAGACAAGTTTTAGTTCCAGATTTAATAGCTTTAGATCAACATTTAGAAAACGAAATATAACTTATTTAGAACAACACTATGACGATTAAAAACTTTATAACCATATTATGTATTACTATTAGCTTAACTGGATTTTCTCAAAATAAAGGAAAAGCCTTACTAAATGAAGTTTCAAAAAAAGTAAAAAGCTATGATAATATTTCTTTAGATTTTAAATATACATTAGAGAATGTTGCAGAGAACATCAAACAAGAAACTAAGGGAGATGTTGTAATGCAAGGTGATAAGTACAGATTAAATATTCTTGGAGTGACACGCTTATTCGACGGAAAAGCACTTTATTCAATTAGTCCTGAAGACGAAGAAGTAACGATTTCTTCTCTAATTAATGATGAAAATGATGCTATAACACCAAGTAAGATGCTCTCTTTTTATGAAGATGGTTATATGTATAACTTAGATATTGAACAAAATATAAAAGGCAGAAAAATTCAATATGTAAAGCTTACACCAATTGATTCTAATTCTGAAATTAAGAATATTCTTTTGGGTATTGATGCGCAAACTAAACACATCTATAATTTAATTCAAGTTGGTAAAAACGGTACAAAAACCACACTTACTGTTAATTCTTTTAAAACGAATACGCCTTTATCAAAAACCTTATTTACCTTTGATGCTAATAAATATAAAGATTATTACATCAACAAATTAGATTAGGTATTTAACAAACTTTATAAAAAAAATAAGAATGCTGTTTATGCATGTGCTCTTAATTTTTTTGAATTAGCTTGTTAAACAATTTATTAGTAAAATTTATATGTTTAAAACATTTATGACTAAAAATTTAATCACCTACAAGGATTATCATATAAATGCTGAATCTTACTATAAAAAACAATAAGTTTGATCAGATGAAAATATTAGACCGTTACATAATTACCTCATACCTTAAAACTTTTATCAGCGTGTTTCTTATACTCATGCTGATATTTATTTTACAAACTATTTGGTTGTATATAAAAGAACTTGCTGGCAAGGAACTTGATATTATGATTATAGTAAAGTTTTTAGTCTACTTTATGCCCAAATTAATACCGCTGGTATTACCTCTTACTATACTATTATCTTCTATTATGGTATTTGGTAGCTTTGCAGAAAACTATGAATTCGCAGCCATGAAATCTACAGGGATTTCTTTACAACGTGCTATGTCTGGTCTCAGTATTTTTATTGTCATTTTAGCAACTACTACATTTTTCTTTTCAAATAATGTGATTCCTTGGGCTGAACTAAACTCTTATAACTTACGTAGAAATATAGCAAAAGTAAAACCTAGTATGGCTATTGCCGAGGGGCAATTTAATCAAATAGAATCTACCCCCTATAACATAAAAGTAAAAAAGAAAAGTGGTGACCGAGGGCAATATTTAGAGGATGTAATTATCCATCTTAAATCTGTAGATGGAAGAAGAAACCAGACGACGATAATATCTAAAAAAGGAGAGCTTTTTAGTGAAAAAAACTCAGATGTTTTAAAACTTATTTTACTCGATGGCTATTTTTATAGAGATGAATATCCAAAAGATTCAAAAGCTAAAAAGAGAAAACCTTTTATAAAAAGTGCATTCGAAAAAAAGATTATTAATATAGATTTATCTCAGCTTAATAAAGTCGATTTTGATGAACAATCGAAAACCGATAAATACAACATGTTAGATGTTATTGGTTTGACTAAAACTATTGACTCTCTTATTATAAAAAGTGAGTCTGATTATGAATCATTTTCTAAAAATTTACATCTAAGATCTGGACTTTTAAAGCCTGTAGATAAAAAAGAAATTGTTAATGACTCTATTATTGCTCCAAAATATCTTTTAGATATTTTTAGTACTAAAGACAAATTAGAATTAGTTGATGCCGTAGCAAAAGCCATGAAGAGTTCAAAACAAGTTATCACATCTAAAGAAAACACTAGAAAAACACAAAAAGCATGGTTGAATAGACATATTATTTCACTTCACGAAAAATTTGCATTAGGTTTTGCTTGTATAATTTTGTTTTTTGTAGGTGCTCCATTAGGTGCTCTAATACGCAAAGGGGGCATTGGATTACCCATGGTTATAGCCATAATTTTATTTTTAAGCTATCACTTTATTGGTATTTTTGCTATTAATAGTGCTAAAAACGGAAGCTTCAATCCTATACTCGCCAGTTGGTTTTCTACCCTTATTATGTTACCTCTGGGTGTCTTTTTAACAAAGAGAGCTACCGCCGATAAAGGTTTAGTATCTTTTGGTTCTATTACTGTACCTCTAAAGAAAATATTTAAGATAAAAGAAAAAGACAGTGTAGACTATAAATTCTTATCATCATATAAGCATGAAGCATTAATAGACCTTATTCAAAACTATAAAACGCTTGGACATGGAGAAGGAACCAGATATGAAGCTCTTAATATTTTAAATACTAATGGTGTTTCAATAGATCAATTACGTGAAAAAGGCATAACAATCGATAAAGGTTATGAGATATCTCAAGCTTTAGCTAAGGGTTATAAAAAATACTCCAAGTTTGCTGTTGTTTTATATGGTATTGCTATTGTTTTATTGGTACTTTTCTTTGTTTGTAAAAATAACAAACTACCATCTGTAGCTGATGTTTCTATAAAAATTAGTATTGGTTCATTTCTCTTATTTATAATTTACTATATAAAATCATTAGTTAATACATTCAAATTCTATAAGCATATAAATATGCAAGAGAAAAAACCTAAGCTATTACTTTTAATATTAGGAATTCCTTTACATATGATAACTTATATGTTTTTAAATGTTAAAATAAAAGAAGACTTAAAACAAAATTGTTTAGAATCTTTAAAATAAGCAATATCTTTGCATAATGATAGCAGATACAGATAGCATGACACAAAAAAATGATCCAAAGTTTAAGCTAAATACGATACATGAGGCTATTGACGATATAAGAAATGGAAAAGTTATTATAGTTGTTGATGATGAAAATCGTGAAAATGAAGGTGATTTTTTAGCTGCTGCCGATAAAGTAACTCCAGAAATGATAAACTTTATGGCTACACATGGTAGAGGTCTTATATGCACACCTTTAACTGAAACTAGGTGTAAAGAATTGGAACTTAATCTGATGGTTCGTAATAACACAGATCCTATGGAGACTGCCTTTACTGTATCAGTAGATTTAAGGGGTAATGGTGTTACTACAGGAATTTCTGCAAGTGACAGATCTAAAACAGTTAAAGCTTTAATTAGTAATGATACTAAACCTCTTGATTTAGCACGACCTGGACATATTTTTCCTTTGGTAGCTAAAGAAGGTGGTGTTTTACGTAGAACTGGACATACCGAGGCTGCTATAGATTTTGCAAGATTAGCGGGTTTAAATCCTGCTGGTGTGATCGTAGAGATTATGAATGAGGATGGCACAATGGCTAGGTTACCTCAACTTATTAAAGTAGCCAAAAAACTTGATTTAAAAATTGTATCTATTGAAGATTTAGTAGCATATAGAATGCAGCATGATTCTTTGATTGATAAAAAAGAGGATTTTCAAATTGAAACTAGGTTTGGAAGTTTTAGATTAAGAGCTTATAAGCAAACTACAAATAACCAAGTTCACATTGCTTTAACCAAAGGACAATGGAAAGACAACGAAGCTATTCTTACAAGAATAAATTCAACCTTAATTAATAACGATATTTTAGGTACACTTACAAATAATGTAGATAAGCAGTTAGACAATATGTTTAGACTTGTTAATGAAGCTGGTAAGGGCGCTATTATCTTTATTAATCAAGAATCTCAATCTATGAATATATTAAAACGTTTGTCTTTTTTAAGTAACAATCAAAAAGAAAATACTATAATTAAGGCACCTAAAATAAATATGGATTCTAGAGATTTTGGTATTGGTGCTCAAATACTACATGATTTAAACATACATAAGCTTCGTTTAATTTCTAATACAGAACAAACTAAACGTGTTGGTTTAATTGGTTATGGTTTAGAGATTTTAGAATATGTTAAGTATTAAAAATATTTTTGTCTTTTAGTAGAATAAGTACAAATTAATTTATAAAAACCTCCAAGATTTAAAATCTTGGAGGTTTTTATAATTATAGGGAAGCTTTAATGGTTTCAACCATTTTATTCGCTCTTGCCTTAACCTGTTCTTCTGTCCAAGACAATTTTATTAAACAAGATATATTTCTAGCAATATAACTATCAGATTGATTAAATGTTTTTGTTTCAAGATATTTTAATCCTTCTTTAACTTCGGTAGAAATAGGAAATAGGGATTTTAAATCCTTTAAATGATCCCATTTACGTATATAGTGCCAGGTATTATCGTAATAATGGAAACATACGTCTATTCCATTTTCTTTAAATTCTCCAGAAACTTTACGAGCAATTTCTAAATCTGGCAAAAAGAAGTTTAAAAAAGCATAACTTTCTTCACCACCTTCTGGAACTGTTCTAAAAGTGACTTCTGGGATTTCTGCTAACGCTTCTCTTAATATGGTATAGTTTCTCTTCTGAATACCTAAAAAGTCTGGTAAACGCTTTATTTGAGCTAAACCTACAGCTGCATGTAATTCCGAAATCCTAAAGTTATAACCTAAAAAAGGATGTGTTTCTGCACCTCTATCGTTACCTACATGATCATGCCCATGATCGCTGTAATGATCTGCATTTGTATAATAGTCATTATTGTTAGTTATAACTGCTCCACCTTCTCCACAAGTTATTGTTTTAACGAAATCAAACGAAAAACAACCTAAATCTCCAATACTACCAAGTGCTTTTCCTTTATAACTACCTCCTATGGCTTGACAAGCATCTTCTACCAATAACAAATTATGTGTATCACAAATTGCTTGTAGCGCTTCCATGTCTCCCATACTACCGCACATCTGCACCAACATAACGGCTTTTGTTTTTCGCGTAATTGCCGCTTCTACAGCTTTAGGATCTAATGCCAATGTATCATCTATATCTACTAACACAGGTATGGCTCCTAACATCATAATCGCTTCAAAACTGGCTACAAATGTAAAAGTAGGCATGATAACTTCATCCCCAGCTCCTACTCCTGCTGCCGCAAGTGCTACAGAAACTGCTGCCGTACCGCTTGATACTAATTGTACATGTTTTGTTTTAAAAAAACTTCCTAGCTCTTCTTCTAATGCTTTGGCTTTCCAATGACCATTTCGCATACCGTCGAACCCATAACGCATTAGGACACCATTGTCTAATACATCATTAACTTCTTTTCGTTCTAAATCTCCAAATAATTCGAATCCTGGCATATACTATTTTTATTTTTTAAAGTTGTTTTTGGATAGTTTTTGCATTAAGGATTGAGACTTTACTGAAGCTCTTTTTTGTATTTCTAAAAAAAGCGACTGTTGAAATATTTATATTCATAAGTTCAATAATTCTAAATATTAAATTACGAATAAAGCCCGCTCCTTGTGGTAACGTCCAAATATTTAATATTCTTTATAATTCTATAACGGCTTCTTCTATGGGTTTTCTAACTTTTTTAAAATCTGCAAATATATCATCGTCTGCACGATAACCTACTGGTAATAATAGTACCGATTTTAATTCTTTATCTCCTAATTTAAGAATCTCATCATATTTTTCTGGCAAGAACCCCTCCATTGGGCATGAATCTATACCTTCTATAGCACAGACAGTCATTAAATTACCTAATGCTATGTAAGCTTGCTTTTTAGACCATTCTTGACGCTCGTTAACAGATTTTTTGCTCATCATTTGAGTAAGGTCTTCTCTAAATGGTTTTAGTATAGATTCTGAAGTTTTTCTTATGTCTTTTATATTATCATAGTAATTATTAACATCTTCTGTTATAATATTTTTTTGAATACATATAACCAATAAATGTGATGCTTCTTCTACTTGCTTTTGATTATATGATAATTCAACTAATGACTTTCTTAATGTTTTATCTTCAATTACAATTAACTTTATAGTTTGAAGACCAAAAGAAGTCGCTGTTAAATTAAATGCTTCTTTTAAAACATCTAATTTAGCATTAGATAGTTTCTTGTTATTATTAAACTTTTTTGTGGCATAACGCCATTGCAATTGTTTTATAGTATCCATGCTTAATATTCTATTACCTGCAAAAATAAGGTTTGAAATGTGTTTTTCACTATCTTATTAAATAAAATAAATTATCCTTTTAAATTAATTATTAGCTATTAAACTCAAAAACAATACTATAAAAAAAAAGTATAAAAAAAAGTAGTTTTTTATTTGATAGAATTGAAAAAGGGTTCTATATTTGCACCCGCATTCAGGGAATACTTGATGAGACACTTGGAGAAATGGCAGAGTGGTCGAATGCGGCAGTCTTGAAAACTGTTGAGGGTCACACCTCCGGGGGTTCGAATCCCTCTTTCTCCGCTGAGAATTTACTAAATTCTACTAAAAGCCCGTAAACATTATGTTTATGGGCTTTTTTAATTTTATCAATTACTAAATAATAGCAAAAATTGGGATCATTCCTAAATGTTGTGTTTAGGTAAAACTAGTTCTACCCTAAATAGAAAGAATTCTACATTTTTAACAGCTCTAAACTGAGCTCTAAATGCTTTAACTTTAGCATTGAAAGCTTCCGCTAAAGCATTTGTGCTTCTTTTGAGACTAGATGCCTTCAAAAACTTACTGTAAATATTTCTTTTAAACTAGTATTTGTTCTATCTACCCCACTAGCATAGAATATTGAAGTAAAATATTCATGATTATTTAAGTGATAATCTGAAAACTCCTCACACGTATTAAATCTAGTGAAATATTTTATAGTAGCTTCAATTCCTATATCATGATTCGAAAAAAAAATAAACTGATCCGTATTATCTGGTCCTGAAATTTTAGAGACTATGGAGTATTCATATTTTAAGCCTGTAGAATTTAATTGAAAGATAGTATCTTTAAGTACTGGGTGTTTATGAAACTTTAAAGTCTGTTCATTTATTTCAAAGTATGGATTCCCCTCATTAAAAAAATGAATAAATGGATTATAGTTCCTTAGAGGTCCAACGTAAATTGAATTACCACTTTTTATTTCAGAAATAGAAGTTTTGGAAGACAAACGAATATCAAACGACTGTTTATGATTTTGAAAAAGTGCATGTAAATTTTGTGTTGCTCCAGCTGCCATACCTGTAGCATATGAATATTTGGCGGGCCTATGAAATTTCTTCAATTCTGGCAATTCTTCACTTTTCGCATAAAACTCTTCAATAGAATTAATACTATAATCTCTAGTCCAACCTAGGCTACCTGTAATCGTGGGACCAGAAAACCCAAAAAAATCACCAATATATAATGTTGTTTTTTGCTCTTTATCCAGAAATGAACTCCATAAACCAGGCTTTTTTGCTGGCCAAATGGAAATTATTAAAAATAAAGTAGTTACACAAAGTAAAAAAAATAGTATATAATTAGAAATGCTTATTTTATTAAGAGATAATTTAGTTGAATTTGGTTTTATAAATTTGACTTCATATTGCCCCTTTTCAATAATAAGCTGATATTCAGAATTTTTTCCTTCTTTTTGATAATGATTTAGAAGTTTCTTTCTAAGGTTATAGACATGAACACGAACTTTAGTCGTGTTTTTATCATCTTTTATTTCATTTTTAAAAAATTCAAGCTCAATTACGCTCTCTTTTAAGTTAGTGCCTTTTTCTGTAGCATCAAAAAGGTATTTCAATAAAGATGTACTTGTTGTTGGTTTAGAAAATGCTTTGCTTTTTATTAATTCAGCAAAAAGTACTTGTTTCTTTTCAGAAGATAATTTCATTTGATAAAATTACATAATTATAAGTTAATTTCTAATACCCCTCTTCATATCACAAATAATTTTTATACTGATTTTTTTTGAAAAAGAAATTAGATATTAAAATCAAGTTGAAAAAGCAAACAAATATAAAGAATATAGGCAAGTTTATCTTTTTAAATGAGAAAAAACCTAAAATCACACTAAAAATATAAGAAACTGAATTCCAGAGAATTGTTTTTAATTATTAACCGTTAAGCCTACCGTCTAACTATAGTTTCAGTAGTGTTTTAAGGATTTATTTACTTTCATTTGTCGATAGATTCATCATATTTACATAAAACATAAGGTATGCTTTAAACAATCTCAGTTCAGCATATTCTATACTATTTAAACTATAAAATTATAATGTACAGAAAAAAAGCTCTATTAATCATCCTTTATTGTTTTTCTCATACAATTGAATCTCAAGTTTTATTGAAATTCGACCCAGATGAAGTCCTATTATTTGCAGAATCTCAGTATGAAAAGGCTATAAATCAATTAAAAATTGAAAACGGGATGCCAAGAAACGGTCATTCTGATGGAAGTTGGAATCAAAAACCTATTGAAGATTGGACTAGCGGTTTTTTCCCAGGTACATTATGGTATTTATATGAAAATAGTAAAAATGAAAAATGGTTAAAAGCTGCTCAAAAATGGACGGCACCTTTAGAACCCCTAAAGCTTTTTAATAAGCACCATGATATTGGTTTTATGGTTTATTGTAGTTACGGAAATGGATATCGTTTAACACAAAATAAAAACTATAAGGAAATTATTTTACAAACATCTAATACACTAGCTACTCGATATCGCCCAACAACAAAAACAATACTCTCTTGGGGAGATATTAATGAGAAAAACCCAAAAACACATAAGGTAATTATAGATAATATGATGAACCTTGAAATGTTGGAATGGGCATCTAAAAATGGAGGAAGTAAAAAATTTGATAAAATTTCACGTAATCATGCAAATACTACTTTAAAAAATCATTTTAGAAAAGACTTCAGCTCCTATCATTTAGTAGAATATAACCCTAACACAGGCAAAGTTCAAAATAAATCCACTGTTCAAGGTTTTGCTGATGATTCTATGTGGTCAAGAGGGCAAGCTTGGGGCATTTATGGATTTATAATGATGTATCGTGAAACAGCCATTAAAAAATATCTAAAAACCTCAGAAAATCTAGCAAAAACATACTTTGAAAGCTTACCCATTGATAATATTGCTTATTGGGATTTTAATGCGCCTAATATACCTAACGAACCCCGTGATGCCTCTTCAGCGGCTATTGTAGCTTCAGCCTGCTTAGAATTATTCGAACTTACAGAAAAGAAAATGTATTATAACCAAGCAATAAGTATCTTAAATGAGCTCGCATCGGACAAGTACTTAGCGAAAACAGACAATTATTCATGTGTTTTATTGCATAGCGTTGGATACAAACCAATAAATTCAGAAGTTAATGTAAATATTAATTATGCCGATTACTATTTTATTGAGGCACTTATACGCTTAAAAAAACTGCAAATTAAAATGTTTAAAAATAAGCAATAAAAAATTATGGTATTATTTAAACAAATTAAAACTCTTTTTATTCAAGTCTTTTTTTTTACTGTAGTTTTTAACGGAACAGCCCAAAACAATGGTCTTGAAAATTTTAATAATGACTGGATTTTTACTTTATCCGACTCAGTAGAATATAGTCTAACAAACTATCAACCGAAAAATTGGCAAAAAATTGATGTGCCACATGACTGGACAATTGAACAAGGTTTTTCGCAAGATTTAGAAGGTTGTACCGGGTTTACACCAGGTGGAATTGGCTGGTATAGTAAAATGTTTAATACCAAAATCAATAAAAATCAGAAGTTTTATATAATATTTGATGGGATATATAACAATGCCGAATTCTGGATAAATGGAATACGAATTGGAAATCACCCTTACGGATATGCCCCAGTTTATTATGATTTAACAAACCTACTTGCTCCAAAGGGAAAAAAGAATAGGATTTCGGTTCGTGTTGATCACAGCAGATATGCCGACTCGCGTTGGTATACGGGTTCAGGTATTTACCGAAACGTACATGTTTTAATTACTGATAAATTGCATATCCCTGTTTGGGGCACTTTTATTACAACACCAAAAGTATCAAACGAAAGTGCATCTGTGGAAATCAAGGTCTCGCTAAAAAATGACACCTCAACTATTAAAAAGGGGGCAATTATCAGTGAAATATTTGATATGCAAAATACTAAAGTAACAACAATACGTAATCCTTTTTCTTTAAATGAAAATAAGGATTCAGTTGTTACTCAAAACGTACAAATTTCAAAACCCATAATGTGGAAACTGGAATCTCCACATTTATATACTGCTAAAACTTACATTATAGCAAACAATAAGGCATCTAAAAAGCGAACAACAAGATTTGGTATACGATCCATCCGATTCGATAAAAATAAAGGCTTTTTCTTGAATGATGAGAATATGAAAATTAAAGGTGTTTGCTTGCATCATGATGCTGGACTGGTTGGAACAGCTGTTCCTAAAGATGTATGGAAAAGACGCTTGCAAAAATTAAAAGATGGAGGCTGTAATGCTATACGAACAGCACATAATCCAGCTTCTGATGAGTTTTTAGATTTATGTGATGAACTTGGGATTTTAGTACAAAATGAGTTTTATGATGAGTGGGATTTACCAAAAGACAAACGATATAATATGCACGATAAAGAGGTTGATTATATTACACGTGGACATTCGGAGCATTTTCAATTGTGGGCTGAAAAAGATTTAAAAAATACTATGCTTTCTAGTCGCAACCACCCTAGTGTTTTTCAGTGGAGTATTGGAAATGAAATAGAATGGACGTATCCTGGAAACCGTGGTGCAACAGGTATATTCAAAGAAACAAACAAAGATGACAAAATAGATTGGACACTTTGGCGAACTGTAGTTCCACCACATACACCCAAACAGGTTCGAGAATACTGGGAGAATTTCCCAAAACAAACTTTTTATATTCAAAATACAGCTCAAAAATTAGCTCAATGGACAAGGGAGATGGATGTAAGTCGCCCTGTAACGGCTAATTGTATATTGCCAACTTCTAGCTTTGAAAATGGATATACGGATGCTTTAGATGTTATTGGGCTTAGTTATAAACCCCATAAGTATGATTATTTCAAAGAAACCTATCCAGATAAACCAATGATGGGAACTGAAAATGTACCTCGTTGGTATGAATGGAAAGCAGTTATTGATCGTGATTTTATTCCTGGGTTATTTTTATGGACAGGAATTGATTATATAGGCGAACGTAGATCTAGTCATTGGCCACTTAAAGCAACTGTTGATGGACCTTTAGATTTAGCAGGATTCCCTCGGGCATCATACTATATGTTTAAATCTTTATGGAAAAATGATGAAGCAGTAATATCTATTTACTCACAAACTGAAGAAAAATCCATTTATAGAAATGATAAAAAACGTGGTGTAATTGAAAAGGAAAAAGACTATTGGAAACTTGCGCCACGTACCTGGCAAGATGTGAATCCTTACTGGAATTATAAAAATGGTGAAGCTACAATAGTTGAAGTGTATTCAAATTGTGAAGTTGTAGAATTATTTCAAAATGGAAAATCATTGGGAAAACAATATTTAAAAGACCAAGATGATCGTACTTTTAAATGGGCTGTAGATTATAAAAAAGGAAAACTTGTTGCTAAAGGAGTCAAAGGAAAATTAAAGGTACAAACTTACTTAGAATCAGTTGGTAATCCTGTAGCAATTCGTCTAAGTCCTGATAGAAAAAATATGACTGCTAATAATACTGATGTCTTACATGTAATTGCACAATTGATTGATAAAAACGGACGTGAAGTTAAAAATGTAGATAAAAACATAACTTTTGAAATAGAAGGTTTATATAGATTTTTAGGCACAGACTGTGGAAACTCAGCCAAAATAAACAACTTTAAAAATAAAACAGTTACAACTGAATTTGGTAAATGCTTGCTTGTGTTACAAGCAACAAAAATGGAATCCTCCTTAACTATTACAGCAACCAGTAATGATATAAAAGAATCTAAGAAATTATTATTTAACATAGAATAAAACGTGCTTGTTAATTATATAAAGCAATGAAAACTAAATAAATTAGAACCACATGAAAAATCTAATAACAATAATCTCTACACTTCTTACGATTGGTTATTCACATGCTCAATTACATGGAATAGCAAATAACTCAGATAGTCCCAATGTAAAGCTAAAAAGTATTAACATTGGAGATTGCGTATGGACTGAAGGTTTTTGGGCTGATAAATTTAATGTCTGTTCATCTACCATGGTTCCTCATATGGGAACTATTTTAAAAGGTGATACTGGTCATGCATACAATAACTTTAAAATTGCTGCTGGATTAAAAGAAGGAGAAGCAAAAGGAAAGCTTTGGCACGATGGCGATTTTTACAAATGGATGGAATCTGCTATGTATGTCTATGCTCAAAACAAAGATGAAAAAATAAATAATGAGCTTGATGAAATTATTGAAGTTATAGCCAAAGCACAGGAAGATAACGGTTACCTATCTACACATATACAAATTAGAAAAATAGAGCCATTTTCAAAAATCACAAATCATGAATTATATAATAGTGGACATTTATTAACCAGTGCGTGTATTCATAATCGCATTACGGGTAAAACTAATTTTCTAAATATAGCTATTAAACACGCTGATAATTTGTATAATATTTTTCAGTCTCCATCTGAAGAATTAGTCCATTTTGGATTTAATCCGTCTCAAATTATGGGATTAGTAGAATTGTACCGAACAACTAAAGATAAAAGATATTTAGAATTGTCTGAGATCTTTATTAATAATAGAGGGAAAGAAAAAATGAAATGGGGAACAGATCATTCTTCTGTGCCATTTTGGTTTGTCGGAGATGCTTTTCAAGATAGAACCCCTCTACGTGAAGAAACGGAAGCAGTGGGACATGCAGTATTAGCTTTATACCTATATTCAGGAGCTGCAGATGTTTATGCTGAAACGGGAGAGAAAGCTTTATTAGATGCTTTAGAGAAGATAAGAGCTAGTGTGGTAGATAAAAAGATGTATATAACTGGTGCCTGCGGTCAAGTAGACCATGGTGCTTATGGGTATGGAGATATGGTTCATGAAGCCTTTGATGCTGATTATGCAATGCCAAATGCAAGTGCTTATTGTGAAACCTGTGCTAATATTGGAAATGCTATGTTCAATTGGCGAATGTTAGGTTTAAAAGGAGAGTCTAAATATGCAGATATTATGGAATTAGTAATGTTAAATAGTGCACTTTCAGGTATAAGTGTGGATGGGAAGAACTACTTCTATCAAAACCCACTACGAGCAATTTCTGGAAAAACAACTGTAGATGAAAATGATAAACAAGCGCATCAAATACATAAACAAGATCATCAACGTCAAGCATATTTAGATTGTTTTTGTTGTCCACCAAACATTGTACGTACTATCGCAAAAGTTTCTGGGTGGGCTTATAGTCTATCTAAAAATGGCGTAGCTGTAAATTTATATGGAGGGAATAAACTTAATACAAAAATGCTAGATGGCTCAGAACTTAAATTATCACAAAGCACACAATATCCCTGGAAAGGAAAAATTAATATTACAATAAACAAGTGTAAGAAAGAACCATTTGATTTAATGCTTCGAATTCCGGAATGGGCTACTGGATCTAAGATAACCGTAAATGGAATGGAGACTGTCTCTAAGATAACACCTGGTAAATTTACTGTTATTAATCGAAAATGGAAAAAAGGAGATTCAGTTTCTCTAGATATGCCAATGGATATCAAATTAATTGGAGGACATTCAGAAATTGAAGAAGTACGCAATCAAGTAGCCATCAAACGCGGCCCTATTGTTTATTGTGCTGAATCAACAGACCTTCCTAAGTATTCAAAAATTTTAGATATTTATTTACCGCAATCATCAGAATTAAAAGCAAATTATATTCCTAATTTATTAGGCGGTGTTACAACTATTTCAGGAGATATTAAGCTACGTAAAGAAAAAACCAACGGTATGTATTATGAAGTAAAAAAACCAGAGTGGGAAACTGTAAAGACTAAATTTATACCTTATTTTTCATGGGCAAATAGAGGATTAAGTGAAATGACTGTTTGGTTACCAATTATATGGGAATAAAGTTTATTATTTTGAAACAACCTATACTACTTATATTTATTTTAATAATTAGCTTTTCTATTTTGAATTGTAATTCTTACAAAAAAGAATCATCAGAATCAAATTATATAAGTTGGAAAGAGCATACAATTGATGACTATGAATTAAGCGGAAATAAGATTAGTGGTGGAGATGGGTTGGTAATGGCTGATATTGATATGGATGGGTTTGAAGATATTATTTCTGTTCACGAATCAGACTGGAAATATGATGGAATTCCAAGAGGGCATTTAAGAATCGCATTTGGCAGTAATGATCCAGATATTTTTTATTTAACAACTATTGGAGAAGGTCAGGAAGTTGGAGGAATAGAAGATGTAGCCGTTGTAGATCTTAATAAAGACGGGTTTTTAGATATCATAGCTGCTTGTGAATTATCGCATATCACCTATTTTGAAAATCCTGGCAAAAATATAAGAACACATTATTGGAAAAGACTTATACCTGAAATCACTAAAAACAGAGGTTCCTTTATTCGAGTATTTACAGCAGATTTGAATAAAGATGGACAATCAGAAATTATTACTGCTAATAAAGGGAGTCAGGCTGGATATGCTAAAGGTGCCACTCCTAAACCTATTTCTTACTTTGAGATAATAGGTAATCCTTTAAATAATAGCTCTTGGAAAGAAACGGTTTTATTAAATGTATTGGTTCCAATTAACGCTCAACCAATAGATATTGACAATGATGGGGATTTAGACATATTAGTTGGGTCTAGAGGTGAGAATCGAATTGTTTTAATGGAAAATATTAGTCAAGATTCCATACAATTCCAAGCACATAATATTAATATTTCTAAAATAGCCAATTTAAACTTACCTAACGTTGAGGTTTCAGGTTTTAACCTTGACTTTTATGATATAAATAAAGATACTTTATTAGACATCATTATAAAGGATAATCAAGAAAATTTGATTTGGCTTGAACAGCCACCCATATTCTCTAAAGAATGGATTCCTCATAATATAGGTTCAATATCACCTGATATTTTAGTTGGTTTTGTTACTGCTGACATTAATGGTAATCAGTTAATGGATATCATTGTAGGTAGTTATAGCAAAGGTGCAAGAACAAAAGATGGAAATGTAACAGTTAATGATCATTTAGGAAGTCTTGCTTGGTTTGAGCAACCTACTAATCTATCAAAAAAATGGATTTTTCACCCTATCGTGAGAAGAAAAAGGGGAATGTATGATAAATTTATCGCTTATGATATGGATAAAGATGGAGATTTAGATTTTGTATATACACGCGGTAACAGTCACCCTTTTGATGGTGTTTATTGGATAGAGCAAATACGCTCAAAAGAAAATCCTACAGTTTTTTTTAAGAGTGAAAGAATTAAAGATAGTGAAAAAATGCCTTTTATAAATCAATGATTTTTCTGTTTTTATACTGAAAAATTTTAGGGCTTTCCTACCTTGACGGCTTACCAACATGGTCAAAATGGGTATTAAATACTCAGAATTTATTTTTAGTTTTTATTTCTTCAAATAAAGCATAAGCCCAACCCATGGAGACTTTGTTTAGTGTTTCTGAAAATCAAAATGTAGTTATTTCTAGTGCCTTAAAATTTATATTTTTTATAAAAAATGCAGAATACTCTCCTAATGCTTTTCCATCATCTCGCCCTACTCTTATAAATTTATAATTAGTTAAGACACTATCCATTTGCTTCATCTAATTCGGTAACGCCATTAAAAGGCAAACAATTTTCTGATTTTGCTACTTTAAGTGCCAAATGCATCATAACTGTACTGTCTTTTCCTCCACTAAAGGCTATGTATGTTTTTGGAAACGTATTAAAATGTCTTGCAAACGTTTTCTAGTTGCGGTATAGACATTTTTGTGTAAATAGTTTTTGGGCATGTTTTTATTTATTAATATTTATTGAGGTTGCTTCGTTACTCCGCAATAACATAGTCTGTTTGATTTTTTATTATTTATTCTACCATGATATAGAAAATACCACTACTCCATTTTCCTGCAACAAGGTATTATTGGTAATAAAACTAATCTTTCTGGTCTTCTCTATAGTCTATGCATAATCTGGTGCCTATGTAATATTTGGTTTTTGCATAAAATTTTGATAATCTTATATCTCGCAGGATAAACAAACATGTCTGCACCTTTATTATAATCAAATTCATCCTCTTTTTTCTAGTTCCTTCACTAATATTAGTAAATCTACTCTTTTTTACAGTATTCTTCCTAAAAAAATATCATATCAAACATCAATTACCACAATATTATTACCATATAATTTACTTACTTATAAATAACATTTAATTTTCTCTATATGCTTTTACTTCTACCAAGCTAATTCTCAATTATCGTAAAAAAAAGCTAACTTTTTGTAAGTATAGTATTATTCATTCTTTTGAATATAAGGTATTTTTGCTATTAATATGATTCATTTTTTAACTCTTAAGTTAAAAAATGAATCATATTAATGTTAAAAAAATACTGTTTAACCAACAATGATCTAACATAAACTTTTATTAATTCTACCTAAAAATGAATAATTATACACTTAGTACTAAGTGTATTTAACAAATCTAAATTTTAAATGAGATGAGACACAACCCATTAAAACTATTTTTGCTATTAATAGCAATTAACATTAATCAGCTAACTGCTCAAAATTTTAATTATGGAGAAGCACTACAAAAATCGTGGTTCTTTTATGAAGCCCAGCAATCTGGTGAATTACCCAGTTGGAACCGCGTAAAATGGCGAGGAAATTCTGCCCTTAAAGACGGCAGTAATGTAGGACACGATTTAACTGGCGGATGGTACGATGCTGGAGATCATGTTAAATTTAATTTTCCAATGGCATTTTCCACTACTATGCTAGCTTGGGGAATCATTGAATATAAGGATGCTTATATTCAAAGTGGACAACTTGATATAGCAAAACGAAATTTACGTTTTGTATGCGATTACTTTGTAAAATGTCATACAGCTCCAAATGAACTATGGGGTCAAGTAGGAAATGGAGGCTTAGATCATGCCTATTGGGGAGCTCCAGAAGTTTATCCTCCAGCAAGACCCGCTTACAAAATTGATACCTCCGCTCCAGGTTCAGATTTGGCTGGAGAAACAGCAGCAGCCTTAGCAGCCGCTAGTATTGTTTTTGAAGATGATCCAGCATATAGCAATTTACTTAAAAGGCATGCTATTGAACTTTATAATTTTGCAGACTCTTATAGAGGAAAGTATTCTGATGCTATTACAGATGTAGGAGGATATTATAGGTCTTTTAGTGGTTACCAAGATGAATTAGTTTGGGGAGCTGCATGGTTATATAGAGCCACTAATACACCTTCTTACCTTACCAAGGCAGAAACTGAATATGCTAACCTTAGTAATCAACAAGGTGAGAATGTAAAAGCATATAAATGGGGAATCGCATGGGACGACAAATCTTATGGTTGCTACGTACTAATGTCTCAACTTGTTGGAGATGCACAATACATGACAGATGCAGAGCGTCATCTAGATTATTGGACTAGTGGATACAATGGACAGAGAATTTCTTATAGTCCAGGTGGACAAGCTCACTTAACAGAATGGGGTTCTTTACGTCACTCATCCAATACAGCTTTTTTAGCTTTTATATATAGTGATAAAGTAAACACTTCTGCTGCTAATAAAACAAAGTATCATGATTTTGCTGTTAAACAAATTAATTATGCATTAGGAGACAATCCTATTAACAGAAGTTACATGGTTGGTTTTGGTAACAATCCAGCTAATAATGTACACCACAGATCGGCACATGGTCCATGGGCAAATACTTTAATTGATCGACCAGTACTACCAAGTCATATATTATATGGCGCATTAGCTGGTGGTCCTGCAGCACCTAATGATCAATTCGTTGATGACAGAGGTGATTTTAAAGCTAATGAAGTTGCTTGCGATTATAATGCAGGACTTACAGGTGCTTTAGCTAAAATGTATTCTCAATACGGAGGTGCTCCATTATCTAACTTCCCTATTCAAGAAACTCCAACACGATCTGAGGTTCGTACCATAGCAAAATTCAATAATAATAACCAATATGGAAGTACTATTAGGGTTTTAGTTCAAAATAGAACTGCTTGGCCAGCACGTATTACAGATAAATTATCTTTTAGATATTTCTTTGATATTTCTGAAGGTATAGCTGCAGGAAAAACTATTGCAGATTACGACATTCAACTAAACTCGGTACAAGGAAGTAGTTCTCTAACAATAAATCAATGGAATGGTTCTGTATATTATGCAGAAGTATCTATGCTTGGTGAGCAAATAGCACCAGTTGGAGATCCTCAGTTTAGAAGAGAAGCGCAACTGAATATTAGAGTGAAAAATGGTACGCCATACGACATATCTAACGATTGGTCTGCGGCTGGACTTAATAATTCTTCAGATGTAGAGAGTATTAATATTCCAGTATATGATGATGGTGTATTAGTTTTTGGAAATGAGTCAGATGGCACACAAGTCCCTACAAACAACGCTCCTGTAGCATCTCTTACAGCATCAACAACTAATGGAATAGCTCCTCTTTCAGTAACTTTTACCGCTTCTGGAACAGATGCCGATGGAGATACACTTAACTATACAATTAATTATGGAGATGGTACCTCTGGTACAGGAGCCACTTCTAGTCATACGTATACTACAACTGGAACTTATACTGCAATAGTAACTGTAAGTGATGGTAATGGTGGTACAGATACTGCTTCGGTATTTATTAATACAATTGGTAGTACAAATCCTCCAGGAGGTGACTGTACTTTTGGTACACCATTAGCAACTTCGCTTAGTACTATCAAACAATCATATAATCATATTCACGTACTTGGTAGCGGTGGTCCTAATCTTGATAACGTTCACAGATTTACTATTAATTGGAACTTAAATAACAATGGTTTATACCAATTCTCGTTTAATACCAACAACGGGCAACCTAGTTGGTATGTAAATTTATTACCTAAAATCACTAAAAACCTTAATTCTGCGCAACCTGAGCTTACAATAAGTGGCTCTGGAATTAGTGGACTTGATGGTAATTATTGGGTTACAAAAGATGGTAGCAATTTTGCTATCGTATCTAAAACAGGGAGTCACAGTATTTATTTTAGTGATTCTGCTACAGCTCCAGATTGTGGTGGTTCGACAACAAATACACCGCCTGTTGCAACCTTAACAGCAACACCTACTTCTGGTACAGTTCCTTTGGCAGTAAACTTCACAGCTTCTGGTACAGACGCCAATGGAGATACGCTTACTTATGCTATTGACTATGGTGATGGTACTTCTGGTACAGGTGCATCTACTAGCCACACATATACTACGGCAAATACTTTTACTGCTACTGTAACTGTAAGTGATGGTAATGGTGGTACAGATACCGCTTCTGTATCTATCACTTCTACTGGTAGTATTACACCTCCACCACCTACAAACAATGAATATATTGATCGTTTCGTAGAAATGCGTAGCAAATTCTTAGATCCTGCTAATGGTTATTTTAGTCCAGACGGATCACCTCACCATTCTATAGAGACATTAATAGTAGAAGCTCCAGACTATGGTCATGAGTCTACATCTGAGTTATATTCGTATTGGTTATGGTTAGAAGTCATGAATGGTCGTGTTACTAACGACTGGTCTCCTGTTGCTAACGTATGGGATAAAATAGAGGAATTAATTATTCCTACTAAAGCAGATCAACCAACAAATAGTGCTTACAATCCTAGTTCACCAGCAGGATATGCTGGCGAACTTCCTTTACCACAGAACTACCCTGCTCTACTTAACCTAAGCGCTCCAGTTGGTATAGACCCTGTGTCTCCAGAACTTACAGCAGCATATGGTGAAGATATTTATCAAATGCACTGGTTATTAGATAATGATAACTTCTACGGTTATGGAAATCGTGGAGATGGTGTTAGTACCCCATCATATATTAATACCTTTCAAAGAGGACCACAAGAATCTGTTTTCGAAACAGTACCGCACCCATCATGGGAAGGCTTTAATTGGGGAGGAACAAATGGGTTCTTACCTATATTTATAGATGATAATAACTACGCAAAACAATGGCGTTACACAAGTGCTCCAGATGCAGATGCAAGAGCTGTACAAGCTATGTATTGGGCTGTAGAATATGCCAAAGAACAGGGTACAACTATCGATGGAACATTATTAAATAAAGCCACAAAAATGGGTGATTATTTAAGATTATCCATGTTTGACAAGTATTTTAAACCTATGGGCGTTCAAAGTGCTACTTCTGGGGCTGGAACAGGTTACGATAGTGCACATTACCTAATGTCTTGGTATGTTTCTTGGGGAGGAGCCACCGATACTTCTGCACCTTGGGCTTTTAGAATTAGTTCAAGTCATTGTCATTTTGGATATCAAAATCCAGTTGCAGCCTATGCGATGTCTCAACTAAATGAATTCGCACCAAAATCAACAAATGGAAAACGTGATTGGGGAGATAGTTTAGAAAGACAAATGGAATTCTACCAATACCTACAATCTAAAGAAGGTGCTATAGCAGGTGGAGCTACAAATAGTTGGAATGGTGATTATAGCACTTACCCTTCTGGAAAGTCTACTTTCTATGATATGGCATTCGATACTAACCCTGTTTATCTTGATCCAGGAAGTGGAACATGGTTTGGATGGCAAGCTTGGTCTATGGAACGTGTAGCTGAATACTATTATATTACCAACGACCCTACTGCAAAAACACTAATGGATAAATGGTCAACTTGGGTTGAAGGAATCGTTCAACTTGTTGGTACAGATGATTTCCTAATTCCTGCTGGATTAGAATGGACTGGAGAACCAGATACCTGGAATCCCGCAAGTCCTGGTGCTAATAACAACCTTAGTGTAACAGTAACATCATACAATACAGATCTTGGTATAGCGGCCTCAACAGCAAAAACTTTAATTTATTATGCTGCAGCTACTGAAAAATATGGAACTCTTGATAATGGAGCAAAAACATTAGCAAAAGAAATTCTAGATAGAATGTGGATTAAATATAGAGATTCCAAAGGTGTATCTTCAACAGAAATTAGAGAAGATTTCAACAGAATGTTTGATCAAGAAGTATACATTCCAGCTGGATACTCTGGTGTTATGGCAAATGGAGACCTTATTCAACCAGGAGTTAGTTTCCTCGATATTCGTTCTAAATACAAGGATGATCCAGAATATGCTAGATTAAAAGCAGCATACGATGCTGGAGAAGCTTTTACACAAAACTACCACAGAAGTTGGGCACAAATAGAAGTTGCATTAGCTAATGCAGAGTATGGCTTCTTTTTTGGGGAAGATTCAGCCAAATCTTCTGAAAAAGTTCAAACTGAAACTAAAAATAATACTATAAGACTATATCCAAATCCTGTAAATCAATCTAAAAAAACTACGGTAACTATTGAGAGTGATTCTAGTTTAAAAGGAGCCCACATTAATGTAGTTAGTTTAGTTGGTAGAACTGTAAAATCTATAACTGTTGATACAAAAAATTCAAAATACCAGTTATCAGTTGACGCATTACCTACAGGGATGTATATCGTAACTGTAACAACTAAAATAGGTGAAAAACATATCCAAAAAATCGTTATTGAATAACGAATAAACAATTTATTTAAAATTTTATTTGAATTTTAAGTCTAAAAGAGAGAGGTATATAAAATACCTCTCTCTTTATTTCTATTAGTTGACTAGTCCTGAAATAGCGTTACAGTTTTTAGATTAGTTTAAAAATAATTTAAAAACTGCAGAGTTGCAACTCTTCAGTGTTTTTTCTTTTATATGATCTTGGTCTGATTTCATTCTGTTTATGCATTTGTTCTGGTGTTAGCAAATTACAGGATAGATGCGGTCTTTTAGTATTGTATATTTTAATACTTTGAGCTACTATTTTCCTCATCATATTTATATCAACCTTATCCGTATTCATTAAAAATTCATGTTTTAAGATACCATTAATGCGTTCTGCTATGGCATTCTGATAAGGATCATATTGCTCCGTCATGCTACAGTTAAATTTGATTTTACTAAGTTGTTTTTGATAATCATTACTACAACTGTAGCCCTCTATCGGAATGATGTATCAATGCTTCTTTAGGATAGCTTCTATTATTTATAGCTTGTTTTAAAGCCTTAATAGAACTATTTGTTTCTAGGGTATTGGATAACATAATATCCTAAAATCTTTTTAGAATAAGCATCTGTAATCAATGATAAATACATCGGATTTTGTCTAGTCCCTATATATGTGATGTCTGATACCCATACCTGTTCCGGTCTGACGATATCAATATCCTCTATCTGGTTCTTGTGCTTTCTAAAACGATGATGGGAATTGGTGGTCAGGTGATAGCTCTTCTTAGGTTTTATAAGCATATGGTTGGCTTTTAGAATAGCAAAGATACCTATCCCTTCCAACTCCTAACTCTCTTAGAGGTACCTTTAAAAGATGGTACAACTTGCGAGCGCCTATTCTGGGCATCTCCATACGCACCTCTCTAACCAGTTCAATGACGTTGTCTGCTGTAGACTGTCGTTTATCTCTAGAACGAATAGCTCTGTAGTGCACCTGCCTACTAATCCCAAGTAACTCACAGGTCGATGATATACTTTCTCTATAATTTGATTTAAACATATCGATTACTTGGGATCTGAGTTTTTGCTAATTGGGATATTAACTTAATCGATCGTTTTTTTCAAAGCAAGTAACCAAAACTGAATTTTTGTTCAATTACAATTCCAACAATTGGGTGGATATGTCTACCGTGTAGGTATTGACGAAATCAAACAATGGATCATTAAATATAATAAGCAAAACATAATGCCTGATTATGAAATAATACCAAAATTATTGATTTTCAAGAAAGAATAACCATTGTAAAAATTCAAATGGGTTGGGCTTTAAATAAAAAGGGGTACGATTATTTATTTCTTATAAAAACAGAAAATACTTGGTTAAGTGATAAAATTATATGGTAACGTACACATTGAAATACTAGATCTTATCAAGATTCTCGATATACATAGTATAATAATAAGAAAAAACCTATTTCAAAGAAAAATTATAGTAGATATATTTCAAAAAAACTAACTCTACAAAAGATAATCAATGGATGGATTTAGTATATTGGACAAGTATACAAAATGCAAAAAAATCAGCAATCATATATTAAAAATAATCTAAGGAAAGTGTACTTTAAAATGATAAATCAAAGCACCATAAAATTTGATCGTTTCAATATCGAAATAGATACAGAAAGATAAAATAATTAAATCTCTTTTTTAATAATATCAATTATAATACTTGAAAAGGGTTTTAAGCAACTATAATAATATATTATGGCAGAATTATTCAAAAACGTATATAACTAAACCTTTTTTAATAAATTTATAACTTCCGTTAAAGAGATTATACCAAACTTTAATTCGACATTATTTTTAACCGAAATATATAATGATGAATGGAATAACAAAGAGTTAAAACAACGCATGCGACATATATCAATTGTGCTTAACAAATGCCTATCTGGTAATTATAGTAAGAAGGCTAATTTAATATTGCAAATTATTCAACAATTACAAAAAATTAAATTTAAAGAAGATAGGCTTGAGTTTATGTTTTTTCCAGATTTTATTGAAGTCTATGGCATAAAGGACTACGATATATCAATAAAAGCATTCGAACAAATAACACAGTTTACAAGCTGTGAATTTGCAGTGAGACCTTTTATTATTAAATATCAAGATAAAATGATTGAAGAAATGAAAAAGTGGTCAAAGCACAATTATTCAACAGTAAGAAGATTAGCTTCTGAGGGTTGCAGACCTAGGTTGCCTTGGGCAATGGCTATTCCAATGTTAAAAGCAGATCCAACTCCTATCCTACCCATTCTAGAAAATCTAAAAAATGATCCATCTGAATATGTAAGAAGAAGTGTAGCTAATAATTTAAATGATATTTCTAAGGACAACCCTAAAACAGTTATTAATATTGCAAAAAAATGGCTAGGAAAAACAAGAGAGACAGATAAACTTGTTAAACATGCTTGCAGAACGCTTTTAAAACAAGGAAACCAAGAATTAATGCCTCTTTTTGGTTTTGGTTCTATTGATAAAATAAATATAACCTACTTTAAAATAATTACTCCTAAAGTTAAGCTTGGAGCTTTTTTAGAATTTAAACTTAATAATCTAAGTAACTTAAGTTCAAAAATAAGACTTGAATATGGTTTGTATTACCAAAAAGCAAATAGTACATTATCTAAAAAAGTATTCAAAATAAGCGAAAAAGAATATTCAAAAAATTCGACAACATCGATTAATAGAAAACAACCTTTTAAAATTATAACGACACGGAAATTTCATTTAGGCAAACATCAATTATCCATAATAATAAATGGAAAAGAATTTGAAATATTAGATTTTGAATTAATAAAAAATTAAATACAATTTTGATTCTTAAGCTATCTTATAGGCATCATTTTTAATATAAATATCAATTATCATGGAACAACGATTAACAATTATAGGTTTAGGCGTATCAAATTTAAAACAACTAACAGCATTTTACGAAAACAAGTTTGGTTGGAAAAAGACTAAAGCCAGTAATGAATCCATCTCCTTTTTTCAATTAAATGGTATACTCTTATCACTATACCCACGTGAAAAATTAGCAGAAGATGCTGGTATTAGCTCTAAAGGAAATGGATTTAATGCCTTTTCTTTAGCTTATAACACCAGAACAAAAGAAGAAGTCGATATAATGATTGAAACCTTAGAAAATAAAGGAGTAAAAATTATAAAAAGACCTCAAGAAGCATTTTGGGGTGGTTATAGTAGTTATGTAAGTGACCCAGATAATAACCTTTGGGAAATCGCTTTTAATCCATTTCTTTCTTTAGATGAAAAAGGCAATATTCTTGATGAATAAAAAATTTATACCTATCTAAATTAGCATTCTTTTTTAACTCCAAAACATAAACCATCTAAATTGATTCAATTATTATTTCAAAGTCATTAGCTTAGTCACAAAAATCTGCAAGAATCTTTTATTCCGTTTTAATTTGTTAAATTTTTACGTCTCTATATACTCAATTAGTAATATTGTATCATTATCTATAGACAATACTCAATAAACAAACAGTACATAAAATATATTAAAAAAACTTGAACCACATATTTTATTGAATATGTAAAAACAATATAGACATTTAATTAATAGCTTTTCTTTTACCTAGGAAGAAGTAAAAACCATTGCTTCTTAAAAATTAAAAAATATTTAATCTGTCATAACCATTGGATCATCATGTTTTAACAAATTAAAACTTTTTAATAAGTAGCTAAATTCTTATTTTTGCTCATAAAATATAAGAATTTAGCTATAAATGAAAGTTTCACCTTCTATCTATAATAAAGTTTACTATTTAATTAGTTTGGTATTTAATCTAAAAAATAAAACTCGAATTAAATAACAAAATGAATATCATAAAAGTTAGCAAAGGAGAAATAATACAGAGAAGTGGTGATTTAAATACTAAGATTTATTTTGTAAATACTGGTTTACTAAGAAGTTATACAATTGATGATAAAGGCAAAGAATATATTTATCAGTTCGCACCTGAAAAATGGATAATTGCAGATTTATCGTCTCCAACAGAACCTTGCCAACTCTTTATTGATGCTTTAGAAAATTCTGAAATAACTGTTATTCAAAAAGACCCACAGATTAGTTTTGTTGACGAGGTTAAGTTAAAAAATAGAATGAAAGTACTACAAAATAGAATCATTATGCTAATGAGTTCTTCAGCTTTAGAGCGTTATATACATTTTCAAGAAACTTATCCAAATATTGTTCTCCGTACTACTCAAAAAATGGTGGCCTCTTATTTAGGAATTACTCCAGAAGCACTAAGTAGAGTTAGGCATAAAATATCACAAACTAAGTAACAACATCACTATATTAAATTATATCAATTTGATTTTAAACATGTTATACGTTAATTAATTTTTGTTTTTAACAGCATCAGGAGCATACGAATATATTTCTTCATTCTTTTTTTGATGCAATTTTGATAATTTTTTCATTTCACCTTGTTTTCCGAGAAACAAAAAATCTTCTTCAAAGTAGAATAATTATTCATTTAAAGTATTCATGTGGTTATAAATCATTTATAGTTTTTTCATCAAAAAAAGTAATTATTGACCTACATCAATGCGTAGGAAAACAAAAAACTAAACCTTTGTCTTAAATAAAAAAATAAATTTTATGATTCAACTAAAAACTATAAAAGGGATAACAATTTTAATATCGACTATGGGATTAGAACCATAATATAAAATAACCTATCCACATGACAAATATTTGATGGTAACACTCCTTACTCTTAATTGATTCTTTATTCAGATTTTTATTTTCTAATTAAAAAAAATCTTAAGACATAGGAAAAAACCTATAAGTTAGAAACTCAGAAATTAATGTTTCATGCTTATTAGCTTCTTTTATTTAGAAATAACATTATAAAATATTATTTATCAAATTAATTATGATAACAAAAAAGCAAGCATCTGCCTATATTTCCCTTCCTACTTTTGTAACAGCAATTACTTTTGCTTATCTACTTGTAAGTATAGCATTCATTCCTTATTTACATAAATTATCTAGTATAGCAATTCAAAAATGTTTGTCTTATACATCTTCACAATTTCTGTCTTTAATTGATTTATTATCTATAATAACAATGGTAAATCTTTTTAAAACAAATCAGAAAGAGAAAAAATCAATTAAAAAATTATGGTTAACAACGCTTGTAACTCTACTAAATTATCAAGCCTTTAACTTTATATTACATAGCTTAACATACAATTCTACATTGCAATCTCGAGCTAATAAAATTATAGATAACACTCGTTCTTATTCTTTACTAACATTACATGAAAATAGTTGAATTCATACAAGGTTCAAACTATCAAATGGTAATTATAAAAGATGTTAATGTTAATCCAAAGGTAAATAGAGTTCACCTAAGTTTTCCATGTTAATAAAAACCCCAAATAAATTATTATGAAAATTTTAAACAACAAACAAAGTAAACCTATTGATTTTGATGAAACTTTAAGTCTAGCTAGAGATATTCTGACTAAAGTTTTGAAATTTCGGAGAATGGTAAATCCTGAAAATAGCTGTGATTCTGCAACTTGTCCAAAATGTCATAAGCCCCATATAGATAAAGTTTCTAAGGCGATTATGCAAAAAAAGAAAATTACATTTGTCTTACCTGCATTTCCAGGAAAATCTCCTAACCCAGCAAAAGTTTTAGGATACCTTCCCGATATGGCAGAAAGACAAGCCCTCAAATTTTTAAATAATCTCTGCAAACAAATTCAAGAAATTTACGAACCAGGAGCAGCTGTCATTATATGCTCAGACGGTAGAGTTTTTAGCGATGTAGTAGGGATTTCTGAAAAACATGTAACGGCTTATCAAGCTGAAATAGATGATATTATTAAAGAATTAGATCTAACAGCTCTTTCTACTTTTAACCTCGATGATGTAAATGTTAACAATAACTTTGATCAAGCCCGTATCGAACTTGTAGATAGTTACGGTCAAGATTTGGACGGTTTAAAAGATAGAGTAAAAAAAGGAGGAACAGGATCAAACAGTCCAGAAGAGGTAGAGGCTAATCGTATGTATTGTGGTCTTACACGTTTTCTAGTAGAAGATTTAATGCACCCTGAACAAACAAGGTCTAAAAGTTCTATTCAAAAAGAATGTAAAGAAAAAGCCTATTTAGCAATTATAAGAAGTAATGCTTGGACAGATTTGATTGCCGAAAAATTTCCTGAAGCCATTCGTTTATCCATTCATCCACAGATCTGTGGTTCACAAAAAATTGGAATCCAGCTCCTAGGTATTGAGACATGGACAACTCCTTGGCATGCAGTAGCAGTAAATACGGGTAAAGAATTTATACTAATGAAGAACAAAGAAGCTAAAAAATTGAACACAAAATTAGTACAAGATGAAAATGGACGTTCAAGTCACTATGAACTTATTTCACAGAATTAAAGAATAGAATATGAATTTTAAAATAACAAAATTAAATCCATTCGGTCTATTAATAGAACCCGTTAATGGAAAAGAGGATATTCGAGATTTAGATACAGATGAATTAAAAGATATCTTATCTAATGAACATATAATTTCTTTGAGAGGGTTTAAAAGCTTTGATAGTGCCGAGGACTTTTCTGAATATTGCGAGAAATTTGGAGAAATTAGTTTATGGCCTTTTGGAAAAGTTTTAGAGCTTGTTGAGCATGACAACCCCAAAGACCATGTTTATGACAATACCTATATGCCTCTCCACTGGGACGGTATGTATCGAAAACAAATTCCTGAAATCCAAGTGTTTCATTGTGTAAGCGCTCCTGGTATTTCTAATGGAGGAGGAACAACTTTTACCAATACAAAAATGGTTTTGGAGAGAATTCCAAAAAATGTTCGAGAATATTGGGATAAAGTAACTTGTATTTATTCGCGAAAAATGGAATATTATGATAGTAAAACTATTGCTCCAATTATTAATAAACACCCTGAAAAAGATTTCTCTGTAATTCGTTACTGCGAAACACCTAGCCAAGATGACGGCTTTATTAATCATCCTAGTTTCGAACTCAAGGGCATTCCTAAACAGGAGGCTGGTGATTTTATTAAAAATCTAAATAATGCACTTTATAGCCCTGAAAATTTATACACGCATCAATGGAAAACTGGTGATATCGTATTTACCGATAATTACACGTTATTACATGGTCGAGAGCCTTTTACTAAAGGAGCTCCTAGACATCTCAGACGCGTACATATACTAGGAAAAACGCCGCTGGATAATCCTCATTTAATATATACCAAATGATAACAAAAGAAACTGATATTTTTATTGTAGGAGCTGGTCCTGTTGGACTAGCTTGTGCTTATCTAGCTGAACTTTCAGGATTAAAAACAATTATTATAGATAAATCTGAAGGCCCGCTAAAAGTAGGAAGAGCAGATGCTCTTAATGGAAGAACACTCCAATTACTTGAAGTTGCTAATCTTTTCGAAGAACTGTATCCTTTAGGTTTGCCTTGTAATACAAGTTCAATATGGGAAAATGGAAAATTTGTGTCTCGTCAATCTTCTTGGTGGGATGAACTCGAAGGTTGTTTTCATAAACATTTTTTGATGTTGGGTCAATCATTTGTAGAGAAACTCTTAGATGAAAAACTTAACGCACTTAATGCTTCTGTATTAAGACAAACAACATTAGAAGATATTCTAGTTACAGATGAAGGATGTATTAGTATACTTTCCAATGGAGATGTAATAAAATCTGATTATCTTATTGGATCAGATGGTTCTCATTCTTTTGTTCGAAAACACTTTAATGTACCTTTTGAAATTACACGTCCTCAAATTGTATGGGCAGTAATCGATGCTGTATTGGATACTGATTTTACAAAGGTACCAGAAATCATTGTTTTCCAAGCAGAAACGTCAGATGTTGCTTGGATTCCAAGAGAAGGCAATATTGATAGATTTTATGTTAGAATGGATCGAAAAGATTTTACCATAGAAGACGCTATGGAAAGGGTTAACATCGCAATGTCTCCATATATAGTCAAGATAAAAGAACTTGTTTGGTTTTCTCAATTTTCTGTAAAAGAATCTGTTGCAGAGAAATTTCTCATTCAAGATCGCGTCATTCTGGCTGGAGATGCTTGCCATATTCACTCGGTAAATGGAGGTCAAGGTTTAAATACAGGGTTAGCTGATTCATTTAACTTAATTTGGAAATTAAGTATGATAAAAAATTACGGTGCTAATAAAAGCCTGCTTAACTCGTATGAAAATGAAAGAAAACCAATTGCTTTAAGTGTAATTCAGAGTTCCGGAGAGCTTGTACGATCTACAAAGTACTCAAAATCAGGAACTCACGCTAAAGATTATGTTGAAATTGTTGAGAAGAGAGCTGGAAATATTACAGGTATGGGAATTCGCTATAGCGAGAAAGGATTAGCAGGAACAAGAGTTTATGATATCAAAGTGAACAAAGGAAAAGAGAAAAATAGACTTTATACGCTTCTTGATTATACTAAGTTCACGCTTCTTTATTTTAGTGATCAAAAAATAGATTTGGAGTTACCCGATTTTGTAAAGTTAATACAAATTCACTCAAATGACTCGAAACATGAACTTTGGACTGAAAGTGAACACTACAAGAATCAAATCGTTTTAGTTAGACCAGATTCTTATATCGAATCTTTAGGACCACTAAGCGAAACAGACTCCTTAATTAAAGACTTTCTTTCTAAGTATTCTAAACCAGAAGTAGAAGTTAATCTTAGTTAGGCATTTTTATTAAAAAAACGTGTATTGGGGTTTAGTAAAAGCTCAAAAAGAATATAACTTTATCCTCTTCTAATTTTAACAGATCATATAATAGAGAATAAAGTTATATTCCAGAAGGAACAGCGTACTGTTTTTACTTTCAAAAAAAGAATAAATTAGAAAGAAACAGTTTTGATTGAAATATAAATATTATACAAAACATATAACTCATCTTGACTTTTTGTTTTTAACTGAAAATGAATTGAAGTTTGTTCAGATTAAGCACTTTTTGAAAACAACATCGCTACGTTTAAAAAAAGTAATGAAATATCAGCAAAATTTCAGACATTTTTTAGGAAATAAAAAAGTCAAGATAAGTTCATATAATGAAATCGAAGAATATAACTAAAAACTTAATAAAATATAAATAATATGCCATACATTTTATTTGAAACAAGTAAACTTGAAAAAGAAGTTAAACAAAAACTAATTGAGAAATTAACAGAAACATCAGCAGATATTACAGGTATTCCTAAAGAGTTCTTTTTTATTTCAATAAATGAACTTCCAGATGATGATATAGCTATTGGAGGAAAAACTGTAACAGAAATGAAGAAAGAAAAAAAATAAACTCAAATTAGGATATGAAAAATTAATAATATAGTACAAGTTTAAAATTAGCATTATTCATAAAACCCTTGAAAATTTTATAGTTTCAAGGGTTTTTATGAATTATGTTTTTACATATCTTGCTTATTACAATTCATCTTTCCAAAAAAAATAATACAAAAAACAAGGAGCCATATCCATATAGAACAAGCTTATTAAAAGTTAAACATTGTATTATTATTAGCGAGGTTTTGTGTTGGGATATCTTCATAAATATTCCAATGTGCTGCAATTTTTCCTTCTTCTAATCTAAATAGATCATATAGCACAGAGTTTTTTCCTGAGAGTAGCCCTTCACTAATAGAAAGCACAAAATTTCCTTCTCCAAAAACAGCATGCTGTTTTTTATAACGAGGAAAAAGTGAATCATCTGGAATAGCTTGAATAAGACCTTTAATCCCGTCTGTTAATAGTACATTATGTTGGTGAAAATCAGCATGAAAAAATTGTGGTAGGGTATCTACTATTTTTTCTACACCTTCATTAATTAGCTTATTAAATAACGTATTGATTTTAGACTTATTACTTTCCGTTTTATTTAAATCTTTTACCTCAGTCTCACCGCTAAGTAAAGACCTACCAGATATATTAGAAGAAGCCATTTTTGTCATAACATTCCAGTGCTCGGCAATTAAACCATTCTTATCAAAACGAATGATGTGAAAAGCAGCCGTTTCATCAAAACCAAAAGGAACTGCATTTGTCCATTTATGATGCATGATTATGTACTGACCATCTTCTAACATACGAATATTTTCAATCTTACTACCATGCATTTTCAGCTTAGGTAGCATAGAAATAAAAGCAGTTCTTCCCGACGGAACTTTTGGATTGTGTTGGATATAGTTTTCATGAACCATTTTCTTAATAGTTGATTCATTATACTCGCTAACAGCAGTATGATATGCTTTAGCTTTTTCTTTATTATTCATTTTCTTTTCCTTTATAAATATCATCTTTTTATGTAGTAAAATTACTATTTTAAACAGTAAAATAAAGCTAATTATTTAAAAATTTAGAAATAAAATCATACTTTGTTAAAACTAACAATTTAACATCAAAAGTATAATTTCACATAGACAAAAGTATCTATCTTTGGATAGTAAAAAGAATAGTTTATGTTGATAAAAAAAAAATACGAAGGAATAATTTTTGATTTGGATGGAACGCTCTTAAATACTTTAGGGATATACACTCATATCATGAATGAGCTTATGAAAAAAAATAATTTTCCAACTCATACAATAAACAGTTATCGTGAGTTTATTGGAAATGGAACTAAAAATCTTATAACACAATCAATTCCAGTAAAACATAGAAATGAAAAAGTTATAGAAAATTTACTGAGTGAATTTTGTTTGATGTATGAAAACATGTATACTCAATATTCTGAAATATATACAGGTATTTTAGATCTTTTAGAAGAGTTACAATCAGCTAAGATACAATTAGGTTTGTTATCTAATAAATTTCATGATTTAACGCACAAATGTGCTAAGCATTTTTTCTCAAATATTAAGTTTAACCATATTATAGGTCAATCAGATATGCACAAAAAACCTGATCCAAAAGGAGTTTTGGATATTTCACATTCGCTCAAAGTTCCCTTAGATCGATTGATATTGGTTGGTGATACAGAAGTAGATATAATAACTGCCAAAAATGCAGGTATTGATAGCATAGCCGTTACTTGGGGTTTTAGAAATGAAGAAGATTTGATTACCCTATCTCCTAATTATATAATAAACACTCCAAGTGATTTAAAAACTGCTTTTTTGACTAATAATGCGAATCAAGAATTGAATCTTAAATAATATTGAATGCCAGTAAATTATATTTAAATAAATTCAAAAAATTAAAATATATCCTCATAACTCGAGTCTCTTCTCCCATTGATTCGTTTTAGTATTGAAGTAACATTCTTAATAATAAATATAATTAAGAATGTTACTTCAAATAATTTTATTGAGTTATACGCTTAGCTTCTGTTTTATATCCTTACAATATATAGTTTTGGCTCTGACGATTCTTTATATAGCTTTATAAAAAATACTTTGTTTAAACTGAGACCTGTTTATTCTAAAATAAAACTCATTAAAACAAGCTTGGATATGCCACTTACTAACATGTGTTAGTATAACTCTTAACCAATATTTGAGTTGTATTATTCAATGTGCAATTCTTTAAAGTTTTTTCTTTAACTACTCAACTCTTGTTCAATACTATATTTTGCTTTTAAGAGGTGATATTCTCTCGATTTATCTGTAATAACTCTAATATAATGATATTGCTGGCTAATTTCCATTGCTTTTATAACTTTTTGTATAAAATACCTCAATATTGTATCCTATAAAACAACAGGTAAATTAAGCTCCGCAGATTTATAAACAGCTTCTTGTGTTATTAATGTTTTTAAATAATCTTCACCACTAGTTTCAAAAGGATCTCCAGATATTAATTGGTTAATAACATCACGTTGAAAAATATAACAACAGTCCCCAGCAAACCCAATATCATTATGGATATAATTATGTTGGGTTTCTAACTCACCTAGTTTTTGAATCGTAATTTGTCCTCCAGGATGTAAACGAATAGAGCCTTTAGAACCATCTATTAAATACTCACCAAACGTATATCTTTTAGTTTTAAAATTATTTTCGTTATAACGATTGGCATCCCAAATAGCATGCGCATTATTCTCGAAATTAAGTATCATCAGTCCAGAATCTTCACCTTTTATAACAGGGTTTAGTCTTTTAAGCATCGCATAAACACTTTTCACTTCTCCTGCATGATAACGAAATGTATCTATAAAATGAACACCTGTTTCATAAATGAGTAACTTTTTGTAATCTCTAAAATAAGGCTGTCTTGCTAAATAAGCATCTTCTCCCCAGCCATCTCCCATACGGGATCTAAAATTTAAACTAAATAAATCTCCAATAACACCATCATTTATAATGTTTTTTATTTCTCTATGCCAAGGCTGAAACCTGAAATTCTCATGAACTACAAACCGTACGTCTTTTTTAGATACATAGTCTACTATTTTTTGAGATTCTTTAAAAGTTGGAGCTAATGGTTTCTGACAAATAATATGTACACCATGATCTGCGGCAAAAGCACACATTTCAAAATGAGTTTCTGGAGGCGTTATAATATCTACAAAATCTGGTTTTTCTTTAAGGATCATTTCTTTATAATCCGTATAATGTTTTTTCACACTATAAGATTCCATAATACCTTTAGCTCTTTCCAAATTTAAATTGCAAAGCGCAGTAATTTCTACTTCAGGAATGCGTGTCCAAGCTTCATATTGAAACAAGCTAAAATAACCAGCTCCTATAGCTACTCCTTTTAATTTTTTCTTCATAAACTCCTTAACTTATTTCTTTAGTAGAATCCATAAATAACCAACATACTATAGCAATACCTCCTAAAAGTGCAGCAACATAAAAGAATGGCTCTTCAGATCCTGTCCATTCCATTAAGTACGGAAATGCTAATGCTGTAGAAAAAGACCCCAAATTACCAGCCATATTCATCATTCCAGAAACCTTTCCTGAGTTCTCTTTTCCTATATCAATACAGAATGACCATGAAGGACTCAATGTCATATCTGCTCCAAATATAGCCACCGATAAACATAAAACAGCACTTAAAGCAGTTTCCATATATAAACTTGATAAAATTCCAATTACTACAAGACTAAAACCTGTTATTGCTGGAGTCTGTCTTGAAAGTTTCCACTTGCCTTTTTTATAAATTACATCAACAGTAAAACCAGATACCCAATTCCCTACTGCTCCTGCTAATAATGGAAGCATAGCATAAAATCCCGTTGTTACTAAATTTAAATTATATTTTGTTTTAATATATGGGAATAACCAAGTTAACATAAAAAAGAAAATAAAATTACTTCCAACATATTGAATCATTGCCAAAATCACATTTTTAGATTTTAAAATTTGGCTTAAAGGCAATTCTACTATTGTACTTTCTTCTTTTTGCTGACGGTTTTTTACTATATAATTTTTTTCAACATTAGATATACCATTATGATCTTCTGGTTTATTTCTAAAAAGAATAAAAAACAATATAGAACATAATATACCTATGGCTCCAAAGAAATAGAAAATAGTCCTCCACCCCCAAGCATCAATCAAATAAGCAACCAAAGGAAGAGCAAATGCAGCACCAAGCCTAGAACCAGAAAAATTTATACCTTGAAAAATACCGCGTTCTTTTAAAGGCACCCAAGAATATGCCGCTCTAGAAATATTAGGAAATGCACCAGCTTCACCAGCTCCAAAAACAAACCTGAAAAAAAGCATAGAAATATAATTCCATGCTACCCCAGTTAAAGCCGTAAAAATAGACCATAGCACCATTATTGTGGTCATAACTTTACGCACACCATATTTATCTCCCAAAGCACCTCCAGGTACTTGAAATAATGCATAACCTAATGCAAAAGCACTTAACACCCACCCCATTTGAATATCGGTAAGATTTAAATCACCTGTAATGGAATCCTTTGCAGACGAAATACATACACGGTCAATGTACAATAACAATGTAATAAAAAAAGAACCTGCGAAGAAACCATATCTTCTGGATGGGATGCCTATACTCATATTATATTAGTTTTTGTATTAATGTTAAAAGTGATTTTCCATGCCCTACATTTCCTGGAAATACGATATATAACAATTTAGGAAACTTTGTTTCTTCTCCCATTTCCCAAACAGGGATACCCGCTTCTATTTGGCCTAAAACTTTAGAGCGTTTCATACCTAATCCCTTTATAGCTAAATCATGAGACGTAATACCTCCCTTTGCTAATAAATATTTAGGACGTACTTGTAAACCTTGAACTAAAGTGACCAAGGCATTGGATACTTTTGATGCTATATTTATATTAGAGTATGCATCTTCTCCAGTTACTATTTTACGACTAGTGTAAACAATAACATCAATTCCCTTCTGTAAACTTTCATTTATTTTAGAAATAATGGATATTAAATATAAACTTGATTCTTTTCCTAATACGCGTTCTACATCTACTTTAATAATACCGTTTTCATTATAACTCGCTAAAGCGTAATTGAGTTGTACTGAAGATTTATGGACATAAGAACCTACAATAGTTAAACCTCCCCCCTTATCACTTACATTTATTAAGTTTTTTAAAGTTAGTAATGGTTTAGATTTTAAGCCAATGTAAGATGGCACAAACGAACTTGATGTTCTATAAATAATAGTTTTTCCTAATTTCTCAGCTAATAATAAAGCGTGCGATACTTTATCTAAATCATTATAATTTAATGTGTTTGAAATACAAAATGATCTAGCCTGTAAAGTCATGATTTCATTACAAAGCGTTAGTACATTTTGACTTCTAATAACTTCTATTGGTAATGAAAAAACTTCTGAAGCTTTTATTCTTCCTTCTGTTTTTTCTTCTATCCATTCTTTTAAATTTGCTTTAGAATATCCAAAAGTATGATCTCTAGAAAATGGTGTTTCATTTACAGGGGTTAATACATCTTCATTAGCAACATAATGTGTATCATTAATTGTTACTCTACCGCCTTCGAACATAACTGGAATAAAAACGGTAATAGCTTCATCAAAATCCCCTGTTTGTTTAACTTTTTCTATTTCTGAAAAATGACCCCGTAATGTTGAATCGCTTCTACTAATAATTGTAAACTCTCGGTTAACAAGCTTTGAAGCTTTCGAAATATTTTCTATAACTTCTTTATAAATATTTAATGATTCTTCTTCGGGTAAACTTCTTGAATTTGTAAGTAAAAAAAATACAGGTGTTTCGCTTTTAAACTCATTAATTATAGCATCCAAATCCCACTGCGTTAGAAGCGGAACATCATAAACCGTTTGATTACCTGTTGGATCATCATCAATAACCACACAAGTTCTATTTAATTCTTTAAAAAGAATACGATTTGAACTTCTATAGTTAAAAGTATCTTCTTTAGGAAGTTCATTTAATATATTAGATAAAAGTATGCTCATGGTTATTTTTCTATGGCTATAACTCTAGCTGGCGCCCCATCTCCTGCTCCTACTTTTAAGGGCAATGCTATTAATTTGACACAATTAGATTTAAGCTTATCAATATTGGTAAGTCCTTCAATAATAACGACCCCTTTTAGCAAGATTTGATGAATTTTAGTGACTTCATCTATATTATTAACATCTGCTACAGATGGCGGCTCTACACCTATCATTTTCACGCCATTTTCGAGACACCATAAAGCAAGTGTTTCACTTACTCTTGGTAATTCATCTCTATATTTGGACGTATTTATATATTGAGACCAATCTGTCCAAAAAATAAGGCTATCACCAGAAGTAAATTTGTCTTGAATAGCTTGTGGAATATGTTCTGGATTAATCAATCCCTTTGCTCCTATATGGCGTACATCTATAACCCATGCTCTACCCACAAAGTCTGAAACCGGAATTTCATCTATTGTTTGATTGCTTACATTAAAATGAATAGGGGCATCCATATGCGTACCACAATGCGAATAAAGCGTTAATGTACTCGCATTCCATCCATGTGTGCTAATGGTATTACTAATCTTTTTTGAAAAACCCGTAAAACCATTAGTATAAGTTAATGTAAGATCAATAATAGTATCCATTTAAATCTATAGGTTTTTAATTACTGCATCTGCAACATCTGAAGTACTTGCATTACCTCCCAAATCTTTAGTAAGCGCGCCTTCTAAAGTACTCTTATCAATAGCTTCCATAATGTTATTAGCAGCTTCAAATTCATCTAAATGCTCTAACATAATAGCAGCAGACCATATTTGTCCATAAGGATTTGCTATATTTTGCCCAGCAATATCTGGAGCAGAACCATGAATAGGTTCGAACATAGAAGGAAAATCTTTTTCTGGATTAATATTACCACTACCTCCAAGACCTAGACTTCCCATTATCGCTCCGCCTAAGTCACTTAAAATATCTCCAAAAAGATTTGTTGTTAGTACCACATCAAAAACCTCTGGTTTTAAAACAAAACTAGCTGTAGAATTATCAATATACATTTGGTCATGTACTACATCTGGATATTGAGTTGCTACTTCTTTAATAACACGATCCCAATAAGACAAACTATTAATTAAAGTATTAGATTTTGTTATATGTGTTACTTTGTTTCGTCTTTTTCTAGCCAATTTAAAGGCATAATGAGCAACTCTTTCTATTCCTTTTCTAGTAAAAATACTTGTATCTAAGCCCATACCATTTGCTTCATCTGGTAAGTACTGTCCACCCATTTGCACAAACTCTCCTTCTGTATTTTCTCTAACAATAACAAAATCTATGTGCTTTTCTGTTCTTAAAGGCCTTTGTACTCCAGCATAGGTTCTTACGGGTCTATAATTTACATATTGATCGAAACTTGTACGTACTTTAAAAGTATAATCTTTAGCAGGAAGCGTATCATCGACAGCAGGTAAACCTACAGATCCAAAATATATAGCATCAAATTCTTTTAGTGTTTCTAACCCATCTTCTGGTAAAAACTGTTCGTTTTTTAAATAATAGCCAGCACCCCAATCGAAGGTTTTTGAAGTTATATTAAAATTATGTTTTTTAGCAACTGCCTCTAAAACTCTATATCCTTCTGGTACAATTTCATTTCCTATACCATCTCCTGGTACTACTGCAATGTTATAATTCTTCACTTTTATTGTTTTAAATATTTATTGATCTAATAATAATGCTCTTGACTTTTTAATATGCTCCCTAGCATATTGTTCTGCCCTATCTGGATCCTCTTCTTCTATGGCATTAATAATTTTAAAATGTTCTTCCAAAGTTTCTTCTGGAGGCCTTACCAAACCGTGTCCTATTACTTTTTCATGAATATTACCAAAGAAATATATCTTATCTAAAGGTTCGTTTCCTGTAAGTTTTATTAATAATGAATGAAATTTTTCATCTGCTTTAGAGTACGCATCTATATTTATTTTTTTATGTGATGAAAATGGATAAAAACATGCTTTAAGGGCTTCTATAACTTTAGTATCTTTAGACAATGCTAATAAACGTGCAGCCATACCCTCTAAGGCTTCTCTACACACATAAATATCAATGATTTCTTTCTTACCTAAAGCACGTACATACATGCCTCTTCTTGGTATACTTTCTACCAAATATTCGTTTTCTAATGCTAATAAAGCCTTCATTAAAGGTGTTCTACTTACACCAAGTGTTTCTGCTATTTTTTCCTGTATTATTTTTTCACCTTGTTTAAGTTCTCCGTTAAGAATCATTTCTTTCAATTTCAAATAAATAGGTTCATTAAGATTCTTGTATTCTATCATATTTACACACATTACATTTTGTATACAAAATACAAAAATAGACTTTTATATTAAATACACAATTATATTTTGTTTTTGATACTTATTATAACCTACTATAGGTTAATTATTTATAGATATAAAATAGTCTTGTAAGTTAAAACATTCCCAAAACAAGATTTTTTTCTTGCTTACATTTTCTGTAAACCTACCACTAAAGGTAAAAACAACAACATACCAATCATTTTGAAGTTTATTTTTATATAACTCTAACCTTTATAATCATGGATTATATTTAATAATGAATTTGTCTTCAAAAAATATCTTAAATAATATAACCACTTGGTTAAAATCACTTAACACTCTCATAAAATATTAAAAAATAACATTTTACGTATTGTTTAAGAAGGTTTTTTCTTATATTTATGGTTTTTTATAATTAAAACTAATAACTAAATAAAATGGAGGCACTAATATTAAAAAAGAGAATTGGCATATTAATAACCATACTTTTATGCTCCTTTACATTTGTAGCTTTTATAAAATTTAAAGTACTATTTTTTGATGGTAAAAAGGGTCCAGAAATGACTACACAGACATGGCCTGCAGGCACTTTTTTATCAAACTTCCCAGAGGGAGATCGTATAAATACTTACCACCGGAATTGGATGATGATATCTGGACAAGCAGGAACAGGAATTTGGGATATCTCCAACCCTACCGCTCCAAAAAAAATTCAAGATAGAGATGCCGCAAATAATGGACACAGATGGTGGAAAATTAACGATCTATACTATCGTGAATATTCGGTTCCAGAAGTACAAGGCACAGGGTATAAATATTTGGATTTATCCGATATGCTTGATCCAAAACCCATAACAGATTCGGATGTTTTATATACTGTTGAAGAAGGAAATGCACATTACGATAACCTAGAAACCTTTCCACATACCATTGTGGGGAAAAGGGTTTTCGATATGAGATCTGGTGAGGAAGTTGGTGAAATACCTATTGATATTTCGACCCCTGATGTGGTATTAAGAATGGGAAATTACGTTTTTTATGCGCCACAAACAGGAAAAATTAGTGTTTTCGATTTTGGAAACCCGCAGAATATTAAGTTTTTAGGTGCTTTTGGAGAAAATGTACCTCATGAGCAGTATAGTACAGGCTTCCAAGTATGGCGAAATAATTTAGTTTTTATGTCGGGAAATAATGGTCCTAGCAACTTAGTAGGTTTTGATATTAGCGATCCAACTAATGTAAAAGAAAGCTTTTCATTACATTCAGATGATATTACATTGGGTAGGTATATGATTTTTCAAGATGAATTTGGTTTTACAGGACGCTTTGATAGAGGTGTTAAATATAATTTTGAAAAAATGGAAATTGAACATGAATTTTCACCACCTTCTGGAGATGAAATAGTTCAGTTTATAGATAATCAATGGATGCCAATAGGTCATATTTTAGTAGCCAGTGGTGATAATAAAACATCCATTTTTGCACACCAAGATGGATTGGACACTAACCCACCCTATGTAAGTCATCATTTTCCTAAAGCAGATGAAATTAATTTACCTATAACCAGTACCATTGGATTTGTAATTAATGAAACTTTAGATGATTTAACTCTAAACGATAAAACCATTGAGGTAAGCCCCTTAGGAGGAAGTCCTATTGAAGGGGATGTATCTTCTAGCTCTTATCAAGTTATTAATTACGCTCCTAAGCAACTTTTATTACCTAATACGACTTATCAGGTGAAATTTATTGAAGGAGGTATTAAAGATGCAGTTGGTAACGGCATTAAAGAATCTATTTTTTATTTTACAACTGGTGGCGATGCAACAAATAAATCTCCAGAAATTTCAGATTTAGAAATTAGTACACCATCCCCTATTGTTAAAGGTAGTTCTGTTACTTTTAAAGCAATAGCATTAGACCCCGAAGGGAATTCGTTAAAATACCGCTGGCGTTTTAACGATGGTAGTAATGATATACCTTTTAATAATTCAAATACAACACTACATACATTTTCAAAACCAGGAAATTATAGCATTCAAGTTCAAGTTTCAGATGGAAACGGTGGTTTTTCTGTGTTTTCTAAATCTATAATTGTGATTAATAAGGCAATAACAGACCTGCCAACACAGTCTGAACCCATAGCCATTGACGAAACACGCAATACAGTTTGGGTTGCCAACCCAGATAATAACACAGTAACACAAATTGATAATACAACGCTTAAAGTAAAAAAAGAAATAGCTGTTGGTAAAAACCCTATTAATATAGCCATAGATAAACTAGGAAATGCTTGGGTTACCTTAAGAGGTGACGACAACATTTCAATTATCTCACCAACAGGTACACTTCTCAAAAAAATTCAGTTAAAAAAAGGATCACAACCCTACGGAATCGTTTTTACACCAAAAAAGGATAAAGCTTTTGTTTCTAATTATGGCTATAATAACATCGTAAATTTAGATGTAAATACACAGTCTGTTAAAAACACTTTAAAAATAGGAAGCACTCCTAGAGCATTGGCTATTACAGCTAATGGTAAACAACTTTTAGTAACCAAGTTCATTTCTTCTGCTAGTCATGGAGAAGTATGGCATATAAACGTAGATAATTTCACCCTTAATAATACTATAGAATTAGATCTAGATACCACAACTTCAGACAATGGAAATCAAGCCAGAGGGCTTCCTAATTATGTTTCAGGTATTACCATACACCCTACAGAAAACATAGCTTGGAGTGTCGCCAAAAAAGATAACATTTTAAGAGGATTAAATAGAGATGGAAAAGCATTAACCTTTGATAATACTGTACGGACAGCAATATCAAAAATAGATATTAGCACTAATACAGAACTTTTTAGCAATCGTATAGATATAGATAACCACTCACAACCATCGTCTGCATTATATTCCCCAAATGGAAATTATGTTTTTATAACCATGCAAGGGAATAACGAACTTATAGTTATAAACCCATACACAGGTGAAGAGATTCAAAAACAACAAGTAGGCAAAGCTCCTCAAGGGATCGCTATAGATACTAGTAATAATCATGTTTTTGTTAAGAACTTTATGGATAGATCTGTTTCTGTTTTTGATGCTCAGGATATGATTACTAATGGAAGTAATACACTTAATTTAATAAAAACAATATCTACAGTTTCATCTGAAAAATTAACTTCCGAAATTTTAAAAGGAAAACAAATTTTTTATGATGCCTCAGATATTAGAATGGGATCCGATGGTTATACTAGTTGTGCTACTTGCCATATTGACGGCGAACAAGATGGTAGAGTTTGGGATTTTACAGATAGAGGCGAAGGATTAAGAAATACCATTACATTAATTGGCAGAAAAGGTACTGGACATGGAAATTTACATTGGTCGGCTAATTTTGATGAAGTTCAAGATTTTGAAAACGATATTAGATTTCATTTTAAAGGACAAGGGTTTCTAAGCAATTCCGATTTTAACGAAAGTACTAGAGCCTTAACTTTAGGTCTTAATAAGGCAGGAAAATCGTTAGATTTAGATGCATTAGCTGCTTACGTAACTTCGTTGGAAAATTACGAAACCAGTCCTTTTAGAGATGCTAATGAATCCCTAACCACCAATGGCAACACTGGAAAAGCACTGTTTGAAACGCTTAAATGCGCATCATGTCATGGCGGAAAAGACTTTACAGATAGTGCTCTTGATAGAATGCACGATGTAGGTACCATTACAAGTAGCAGTGGAAATAGATTACGAAAAGAACTCATAGGAATAGATGTTCCTTCTTTAAAAGGTTTATGGAATTCAGCTCCTTATTTACATGATGGTTCTGCAAAAACTATAGCCGAAATATTTACAGCAAAAAATGCCTCCAATTCACATACGTTATCGAGATTAAGCTCAAAGCAAATTTCAGATTTAGAAGCATACCTTCTTCAACTGGATCATAACGAACAAGGGTTTACCAATACCATGGAACTAGAAATGAATTCCCCTAAAAACAATCAACATGTAACCAAAGATCAAGACATTCCTTTATCCGTAAAAACTAATATTAATGGAATTACCAAGATTCAATATTTTATAGATAACGAATTGTTTTCTGAAGTTACAACAGCACCTTTCGAAGATGTATGGAAACCCATCATTTGGAAAGACTATAAAATACGGGCTAAAGTTTATTATAATAACGGTCATACTGCCTCGGTAACACCACAGGTAAACTTTAAATTTAAAAGCACCGTTAAAGCACTATTTGTAGTTGGAGATAAAAACAATTTATCGGCAGATGATTTACAAATAAAGTCTAGATTAGAGCAAAAGATAGGTTTTAAAACAACATTAATTAGCGATGATGATGCCACAAGACCCAGTATTGCAAATCCATTTAATATCGTACTTATATCGTCTACAGTAGATCCAGAAATACTTGGAAATGATCTTGAAGCCTCCAGAGTACCTTTAATAACATGGGATCCATTTATGTACGGAAAACTAAAAATGGTAAAAGGATCTTTTAATGAAGGCTATGGTTTTACCCAAAATGCAACAAACCTAGTTACTCTAAACCTTCCAGAGCATCCAATATCTTCTAACCTTGGGAATACTGCTAACATATATAACCTAAATTTAACCTTACCATTTGGAGTACCCGAAACTGAAGCTTTAATTTTTGCTGAAACTGATGGAAAACCCATAATTTTTGGGTACGAAGCTGGTCATGATCAAATACTTTCTAGGCGATTAGCCTTTCCCCTGCGCGATCAATTCGTACATTTAGTAAGTGAAGAAGGTTGGAAACTTTTCGAGGCAGCAGTAATATGGACCCTACATGGCGGTAATGCAAATACCCCCATATTTCCTTTACCTGATACTTTTTTTAAACAACCTTTAGATGGTGACTTAATAAATTTACCAATAGAAATAGATTTTACAACATTAGGATGGAATATACCTTCTAACTCATACAGGTTACGTTTTTTAATAGATAATAATGATAGAGGTTTTGTAAGCTCCGAAGGCAAATTTATAGATAGAACAAACCTTTCTGATGGAGAACATAAGCTTACCCTACAAATGGAAAGAACAGACGGATCAATTACCAATCTTGGAGAAACTATAACTATAAAAGTGACTAGTGCTGCGCTACCAAAAGACCCAAGTGCTATTTTTAAATATCCTACAAATGGAAACTTAGTTGGACAAGATTTTGATCTTATATTTTCATTATTGAAGTTTGAATTAAAAGATGGTAACGCCGTAGAGTTTTTTATTGATAATGAATCTCAAGGCACATACACCTCTTTAGCCCCTATTCCTGTTACATCTTTAGATGAAGGTAATCATACTCTAAAAATCAAGCTATTAGATGCTACTGGAAATGAATTTGGAGACGAATCGGAAATATCTATAACAGTCATTAAGGATATCGATCAAATTGTTAATTCTAAACATAAAATTCATTATTCTAACAACTCTCCTAATAGTTCTGGATCTTCAATGAACCCTGTTTTTCAAATAGAAAATGCGACCGACAATACAGAATTACTAAAAAACTTTACTATAAAATATTGGTTTACACCTGAAACATCAAGAAGTATGAAGTTTAATCTTAATTATTCGCAAATTCCAGGTGTTCAAGGTACTTTTGTAGAAACAGGAAATAATAGTTATTTAGAATTAAATTTTACGGATGCCTCTGGTTCTATTCCGCCAAATTCAAAAACAGGGATTATCCAAACACGTTCCCATTTAACAAACTACAAACCCTTTGACCAGTCAAATGATTATTCATTTATAGAAAAACAAAAATCATTAGGTCTCAACCCTAAAATAACACTTTATAAGTCTGGAACATTAGTTTGGGGCATTGAGCCTATACAACTTGAAAATAATTCGTTTTCACTTTCTGTTAATGAAAATGAATCTATAAGATTAAAAATTCAATATGAATGTTTTAATAATTCCCTTACTGTTACTAACAATAGCTCATTAACTAAATTATCGAAACCTTTTTTTATAAGTGATTTAAATGGTCGCATTGTAAAAAACTTTATGCTTAATTCTAAAAAAACAATTATAGATGTATCTCATCTAAATGCTGGCATCTATCTAGTATACCACCATACAGCTAAAGGGATAAAATCAAAGAAAATTGTAATTTGTGATTAGAATATTGATATATTCCATAAACTAATATTAAAGACTACAAACAAGTTATTTATATAAATAGACGGAAAAATATTAAATAAGATTTTACGTGTGAAACATAAGATATTTACTATATTGGTTAATCATATATTAAATATATAAGCAATAGCTAACACTGACAATTATAAGTCTTTTGGCGGGGTTTATTTTGAGCGCTTTTTAAAACACCGTTTCTTTGTTCCATTGGATGGATGATAAAATTTCTTAGATTTGAACAAATAAACTAAACATAACACGCAGTATAAATAATAACACCTTATGGGTGTCACTATTCATACTGCTATCGTTGTATGTAATTTCGGAGCACAACAAAAATCATCAATATATAATGAACATATTCTCATATCATCTTGTCAAAATACCATATAATTTGGCGATAAAAGGATTGTTCTCTGACTCGATTAACAAAAAAACAAAAGGTCTCATACATTCTGAATATATGACAGCAATGACATTAGGCTCTCCAATAATATCGTCTTCTAGATTTCTAATAAAACAAGTCGCAATTTTTGCACAATGGGAAAATGAATACGCTCTAGAAAACTACTTAAGAGAAGAAAAATTTGGTAAAATTTTAGCTAAAGGTTGGCACGTTCGATTAGAATTTATCAGGGAGTGGGGAAAAATAAGTGGATATAAAATTCCTAAACAAAAAGCAATATTAGAAAACGAATCATCTCCAGTTGTTGCCGTTACAATCGCGAGAATGAAGCCTTTTGCTATTCCAAGATTCTTACGTTGGGGAAGACCTGTTGAAAAGTTAGTAAGAGACCATTCCGGAACGCTACTTTCATTAGCTTCGATTAGATTACCCAATACGGTATCCACGTTTTCTATATGGAAAACTGAGAAAGAAATGACTAATATGGTTCACGGACATAGTGATATGTCAAAACCGAAAAGACATTCAAATGCAATGAAGGAAAGAGAACGAAAAAGCTTTCATTTTGAATTCACGACTCTACGTTTTAAACCTATTTCTGAATTTGGATTTTGGAACGGACAAGAAAACTTCATCCCAAACCTTAAACGCAATTAGCTAGATAAATGGGAATTGCATCTTTAAGACAAAAATTTCAAGATTGGGTAACTCAACAATGGGTTATAATATTCGGAAAAAAAATCCTTCCTAATGATAACCAATGGTTATTAGGTCCTTTTGGAAAAACTAACGGAATTGGCTTAAAATTCATAGAGCAGTTAGCAAAAAAAGAACAGTTAATAATAGACAAAAAGCAGACTAATAAAGGTTTATTGAATTCAATTAACCAATTAAACTTAACAGAAAAAGAGCTTAACAAATTGTCTAAAAATGTAATTGACTTTTACGAAAACACAAGTAATTATGATTTTGACTTAAAGGTAAAATGGAATCCCCTATTTAAAGTATTTGGAATTTTATTAAAAATATTATTTAGTAATCGCATTGAACAATTAAATATTCCGATGAATAATAGTAAAGATTCCACTGCTTTAAACAGTGAAATAATTCATTTAGTAAACGAAAACACCAAAGAAGTTAAACGAACTATATGGTTAAGGACTTTTAAAAAATCTAAACAAGTTGTTTATTCTGGAATTTATGAAGCTTGTACAATCCCAAAAGGACAAAGTTGTATAAAAGCTATTTTCCCTTTACCAAACGGAAACGCAACAGTTATTTTAAATCCAATCGTTGGAGAAAATGGCGAACTCATTTTAAATTCATCAGGTAGAAAAATTGGAGATAGTGGTTTTTACTTTTTATTAAAAGATTCTAAAGGAAACTTGTGGACTAAATTCATTATGTCATTTAAGGATAAACTGGTTGTCAGCTCTGAAAATGAAAGAATAACAGCGATACAAACTTTAACTTTATGGAGTTTAAGAGTATTACAGTTTAAGTATGACATAAAAAAGTCGAGTAGGTAAAGGGGAATCTCACCCCTAAACCTCTCACAGAACCGTACGTGATAGTCTCCCATCATACGGCTCTTCTTAACAAGTCAAGTCAAGGTGTAAATCCATATTGCCAATGTACAAACATATTTGGGTACTGCTTAGCAGTTTCCTGTAACCATTTGTAAGCTGCAAACCAATGTTTACGCCTAAATCTCCGATATTTGTTGCGTACCCATTTTGCAAGTCGCTTATTCAGGAAACGGAACACATAATGTAATTCACTCATTGATAGTACTGTATAAAAAGCTGACGAGATATTTGCATTTTTCACCACTCAGTCCCATTGTTATCGACTCCCCATATTAAATATATAAGCAATAGCTAACACTGACAATTATAAGTCTTTTGGCGGGGTTTATTTTGAGCGCTTTTTAAAACACCGTTTCTTTGTTCCATTGGATGGATGATAAAATTTCTTAGATTTGAACAAATAAACTAAACATAACACGCAGTATAAATAATAACACCTTATGGGTGTCACTATTCATACTGCTATCGTTGGCATTCATTGATGACCAAGTTTGTGGAATCGAATTTTTAAACAGATAAAAAATATATTAACGAAAAAAACAATTAAAACTATGGTGAATTTTATTACAGTTTGGAACAATCATCCAGGATTTGCTGATCTTTGTGATTTTAGCAATCAATGTGCTATCAGAATGGGAACAGCTTTAATAAAATCTAAAGTTGATATGAGCACTTTTAGTGGTGTGAAATGTTGGACTAAAGGGCACAGCTCATTAAATCATACACTTAGAGCTCAAGAATTAGCTGATTGGATGGTAAGGGAAACTAGTAAATTTGGAAGTGTTGAGGTTAAAAAAAATACAACTTATAAAGATTTTTCTAGTAAGCAAGGGTTAGTTTTTTTTCAAGATGGTTGGGGAGCGACTGACCACATTGACATATGGAATGGAACAGAAATGAAAGCTGGGTATGAAAATTATTTCTCTTTAGCAAAAGAAGTTTGGTTTTGGGATTTACCTTAAATAATGTATCACTTAAACTTAAAAAAAAATGAAAATATTAATATTAACAATAGTAATCAGTTTATCATTTACGCAATGTTTTTCACAAAACAGGACTACTACTACTACTACTACTACTACTACTACTACTACTACTACTACGACAGATAGTTGCTTTATATCTGGTCATAAGTTTGTTCTTACTGAAACAAATGGAATTGCAGACATTAAGGCATTCTCAAAAGGAAATGAAATTCCTATTTTAAAAACAATTAAAATGTCTGGCCCTGTTTTTTTTGTTAAAGAAAATGGAAAACAGAATATTTTACAAGACGATATTTTTGTCAAAAACGGAGATATCGTTAAGATTTTTTTAATTGTAGGCAATAAAGCACCTGAATGTGTTCGAGAAAGTAGAAACATAAAATCTATAAGTGATTTTTGCGGAATGAATGTTCAAGGGGTTATTATTTCACCTGACGGAATTACACTAACCGATTTTATGTATAATGGTTTAACCTGTGTTGCAGAAAACCCTTTAGGAATTAAAGATTTATTTACTTTTGCTAACTCTGATTTTTAGAATAGGAAAACGTCGAGTAGGTAAAGGGGAATCTCACCCCTAAACCTCTCACAGAACCGTACGTGATAGTCTCCCATCATACGGCTCTTCTTAACAAGTCAAGTCAAGGTGTAAATCCATATTGCCAATGTACAAACATATTTGGGTACTGCTTAGCAGTTTCCTGTAACCATTTGTAAGCTGCAAACCAATGTTTACGCCTAAATCTCCGATATTTGTTGCGTACCCATTTTGCAAGTCGCTTATTCAGGAAACGGAACACATAATGTAATTCACTCATTCTAACTTTACCGTAATAATGAATCCAACCCCGTACTTTATCTGCTATAATGCCTGCCAAATCTAACAGGCGTAAGTGAACCATACGATGGAGTTTCATCTTAAACAAGGTTTGATTGATACGTTTCTGACTCGTACGACTAATAGATGGTGTAAAACCCAAATGAAAATTACCAAAGTAACCCTTTACCATTCGTGGCTTAAATGTAAATCCTAGAAAATCGAATGTTACATAATGAACCTTAAATGGGGGATGCTTCTTTTGGTTGCGTTTGCAATAAACGATATTGCTTTTACCCGATTTTATCTCCAATTTACATTGGAATAATCGAGCTTTTACCGCTTCCAAAGTCCGCAGGGCTTGTTTGAAATTATCGCAATGAATAATAATATCATCTGCATAACGCTCAAACTTTACTTCGGGATGGTGCGTTTCTATCCAACTATCAAAAACTATATGCAGGAAGATGTTTGCCAGTAATGGACTGATTACTCCTCCCTGTGGGGTGCCTTTGATTCGTGGATGTATTGTGCCATCTTTCTTCTGGACTGATGCTTCCAACCAACGTTTTACATACAAGTGAATGTGCTTCTTCTTGGTAAAATGACCTAATGCCTGAAGCATCAATGTGTGGTCTATATCATCAAAAAAACTCTTGATGTCCAAATCAATTGCCCAATCCATCTCCATACAGTTTTTCCTGCATTGTTTAATGGCATGATGCGATGATTTACCTGGACGATAACCAAAGGAATTTTTACTAAATTGTTTATCCACAATCTGTTCTAATTCCTCTCGAATTACCATTTGAGCCGTTCGGTCTTGCACCGTTGGAATACCTAGCTTCCTTATACGACCATCTGTTTTGGGTATCTCTACCTCGCGTACAGGTTTTGGAAAATAACTACCACTTGCCAATCTATTCCATACAGGATACAAATATTTAATAGGGCGTGATTGCACTTCTCTAATTGATAAATCATCAACTCCTGATCCGCCTTTGTTACTGCGTACCTTTTTAAAGGCTTCCATTACCTGTCGCTTTGATATCGGTTGCGACTTTTGTTTCTCCTTGAAAATCATCCTAAAAAAAAATCTTAGTTGTAATACAAATTAAAACTGTTAAGTCAGCCCCTTCGCTCCATATCCATTACAAATACTTCTTCACTACTACGGGCTAATCCGCCACTAAATAATAGTATCGCTACTTTCTTCCTTGCCCTTCGGGGTTATGGAATTTTTGCACTATTATTTAGCTTCTCCTGTTCCGTAATTGAGCCATCTAGTAAACCTCCTGCCCTCTTTATGCCGATTGCCACTTGACCAATACATAGGTTACTCCCGTCAAGTTCTCTCTCGCAAGACCGCCCATCCCTCGATTTTGACAATACTAAAGTTGTTTACGACACTTCTACAAGGGTTAAATCTCTTCTCTTTCAACTTCTTTACTCCCACCATAGCATACTACTCATAATACAAAAATGGTAGCGCCTTTTACCTTATCGCTCAAGACCAACCCGTGAAAAGCAAGCCCCATAAGGCGGTTTGACTGATATGCCTAACATCCCAGTCGAGAGACCAATTCTCATTTTCTTTTTCTTTGCGTGAGTCCTTCTTGATTTTCTTTATCAAGCTCGTTCCTGAAAAAAAATGAGCCTCTCATCTCAATTACAGTTTGTTGCTCATAATCTATTTTACCAAATTGTTTCCCGAAGCAACGCAGGACACACAACTGTGGCTTAAGACGTATATAATTTATTGCTAGTTCTAGCTTACTTACGAAAATCCTCGCGGATTTTCTATTCGGTTTTTGGTTTACTAAATTACGTGCTTAACCACGCAACAAACCATATACAAACACGTTGTAAGTAATGCGGAAATCGAGCTGAAATTGAACATTTGAACTAAAAAAGCCAACCGCATAGTCAAGCACATTTCATTTTTTTCGTGCCTCAAAAAATAAAAAGAGCTTGCCTTTTTCCAACGCTTACACACGTTCATAAGATTGTTAAAAAATTGAAAATTGAAAAATGGAATTTATCTTAAATTTTCGTTACTTTACAGATTAGTTATGGGCAAAAAATATTCAGACATAAAAGAGAAACTTCAAATCGTTGTAGATAAGAAAACTACTAACGACTTGGCACATTTGACACACTATTTTCAAAATCACAAAAATGGTGTTTCTCAATATTTTAGACCATCTGCAACTGAATATTTGAACGAACTGCACGAGGAACTGAATATAGCAGAAGAACCAAACTTTCAATATTATTTACCGATAAAATGGGATATTCCATTTCCACCAACAGAAAACCCAACATTCAAGTTTATTGACCTTTTTGCTGGAATTGGAGGAATAAGATTGGCTTATCAAAATAATGGCGGAAAGTGTGTATTCACAAGTGAATGGGACACTTATGCAAAAAAAACCTACGAAGCTAATTTTGGAGAAGTACCTTTTGGAGACATAACTCAAATTTCAGAAAAGGATATTCCTGACCACGATATTCTGTTAGGTGGTTTTCCTTGTCAACCATTTTCAATCGCAGGAGTTTCGAAAAAAAACTCGTTGGGAAGAAAACACGGTTTTTTGGATGAAACTCAAGGAACTTTATTTTTTGACATCGCAAGAATAATAAAACATAAAAAGCCAAAGGCTTTTATGCTTGAAAATGTAAAAAATCTCGTGTCTCACGACAAAAAGAAAACATTTAAAGTCATAATTAGTACTTTAGAAAAATTAGGCTACAACGTTCATTTCAAGATTCTAAATGGCAAACACTATGTTCCTCAAAATCGTGAACGAATTATAATTGTAGGATTCAAAAAGACAGTTTTTAAAAGTAAAGAAACGTTTGAGTTTCCAGACCCACAAGAATCAAACTTTGTTTTCAAAGATATTCTTGAACCTAAAGTTGACGACAAATATACTTTGTCTGATAAACTCTGGAATTATCTACAAGAACACGCACGAAAACATAAAGCTAAAGGAAATGGTTTTGGTTTTGGATTGACTGACTTAAATGGTATTTCAAGAACAATTAGTGCAAGATATTATAAAGATGGTTCAGAGGTTTTAATTCCACAAAAAGGAAAAAACCCAAGAAGATTAACACCAAGAGAATGTGCGAGACTTCAAGGATTTCCAGATAAATTCATAATTCCTGTCTCAAATAATCAAGCATATAAACAATTTGGAAATTCTGTTGTAACACCTTTAATACAAGCAGTTGCAAAAAATATTGTAAAAGAACTTTCAAAAATTAATGAATCTAACCAATCTAAAATCGCTGTTCATAAATAATGGATGTAAGAAGATTTATGTAAAAACTCTCGCACCAAATGACAACTCTAAAAATCAAGTTTATTTTGGTGGCAGTTTCGAAATTTTAAACATATTACCACTTTCGGAAATAGTTACCGAAGAAGCTGGAGATTGGAATAAAGAAAGATTTAAAGCTAAAATCAACTTTTCTTGGATTGATGACGAAGGTTCAGTTTTTCCAGCACCAAAAGCACAGCTTATCCTCTATCCAAAATATCCTGAAGTTAGATTTTCTGGATTTCTTGCAAGGTGTCAAAAAGCACCTTCGGAATTAATGACACAAAGATTAGCTGGTCGTCTACTTTTCTTTTCTGTTGCACAAAACGGAACAATTTTAGGCTATGTGACTTCGCCTGATTCAGAAATCACAAATGAATTTAATCAAACTGTATTTGATTCTGTTCACGGAGTTTTCTCTGTTATAGATTTACCGAAAGCTAAAAACAATCGAGCAGTTTTATTGAGCGAACTAAAACGTATTCACGAATTAGGTTGGATTAACTCAAAAAGGTTAGACAGCAATGGAAACATAATGGATTGTCGAGCACCAAATTGTGGAGGTTATACTTTGGAAGCAGAATTAGGAGTTACACCAAATGGATATTCCGAACCTGATTTTATGGGTTGGGAAGTCAAACAGTTCGGAGTTGCTAATTTCAATAGAACCAAATCCAAAGCAATAACTCTAATGACACCTGAACCAACGGACGGATTATACAAAACCGAAGGAACGGAATATTTTGTCAGAACTTATGGTTACGAAGACAAAAGAGGAAGACCAGATAGATTGAATTTTGGTGGTGTTCACAAAGTTGGAGAAAAACATCATCTAACAGATTTAACAATGCAATTAATCGGATTTGACGTTGAAAGCGGAAAAATACGCAATACGAATGGTAGAATTGCATTACTGGACGAAAAAGAGAATGAAACAGCTTCTTGGAGTTTTTCCTCAATGCTAACACATTGGAACAGAAAACATAATCAAGCTTGTTATCTACCTTCATTATCAGAAATTAAACCTGAAAGAAAGTACAGATATGGAAATGAAATAATTTTAGGAACAGGAACTGATTTCCAACTATTTCTTTCGCAAATGGCTCTTGGGAATATTTATTACGACCCAGGAATTAAATTGGAAAATATTTCTACCAAACCTAAAATTAAGAAACGAAGTCAGTTTAGAATAAAGTCTGGTTTTTTACCAAATTTATATAAACAGAATGAAATAATTGATATTGCGGAATAGCCAACGCTTAAAGCCATACACATTTGCAATTCGCTAAAGCCAACGCTACACCAAAAATTGCAAAAGAGTATGTCTTGCCAACGCTCACATTTGAACTAAATAACAAACATCGGAAAACTAAGCTGAACGTGAAAAGCACTACTTACAATAACTAAGCATATGGCGTGCCGATAGGCCAAGGCTATATGTCTTGTTGACTGATCCGTTACTTAAATAAGGGGGAAAACGTTTTCTTGAAAGTATTTATTAAAGCAGAAATCACATAAGGAGTACTAAGAGCAACTTAGTTAAGACATTAAAACGTGTATTTTATAAACTATTTTTATTCACAATCTTCTTTAAGTCAGTATTTTAGTCTAATTATTTGAATTTAGTCCATAGTTATCCTGTATGATCACATGGTCATAGCCTTAATTTTTATATTTCTGTATTTTACGTGTTGCTATTTTTTTGTAATCAAATGGCGGTCCACGACTATCAAAAGTTAGTAAGGTGATTAAAATCCCTTTTTTACAATGTCTACAACGTCGATGTAACGAGGTCTCTTGATGAGTTAATACAGCTGTCGTTTCTAGATCTTTATCTAATAATTGGAGTTGGAGTTGTAGTCTTGGTAATTTTTCCTTTTTCCAGCTGCTACTTAAAAATCCGTAATGCCGAATTCTTGTAAATCCTTTAGGTAGAATATGATTTTGAAAACGTTTAATAAAGTTCTGTGTAGATAAGGTTTCTGTTGTTTTCTTACCTTGATTACGGTAATTTTTTAAACTAAATGTTACGGTTCTATTAGTGGTATCTATGTTTAATATTCTATGATTACTAATCGCTATTTTATGTGTGTAGCGTCCTAAATATTCAATAACATGTTCAGGTTTACCAAAAGGGGCTTTGGCATAAACCACCCATTTCTTAGAAAATAATTTATCATACAATGCCTGCGGAATTCCAGGGAGTTGCTTTCTTAGTTTAGAGACAAAAAGGCCTCTAAACTTTTTACTTAAAGCCTTCACACTAAAAAGAAAATGGTCTTTGCCTTTTGCCTTTTTCCAATACCCTGATTTAGTAACACCTCCTTTGGGCACAATGCAATGCAGGTGAGGATGTAGACTTAAATTTTGTCCCCAAGTATGTAAGACGGCAATCATACCCATTTTTGCTCCTAAGTGCTTGGGATTCTTAGCAAAACAGCAAAGCGTCTGCCAAACAGAATCAAATAAAATATTATAGAGCGTTTTTGCATCTGCAAGTGCTATGCTATTAAGATGATCTGGTAAGGTAAAAACTACATGAAAATAAGGAACAGGCAATAACTCTTGTCTTCTTGCAGCTATCCATTGCTGTTGTTTATGACCTTGACAGGTTGGGCAATGTCTATTTCTACATGAATTAAATTGAAGCTGTAGTTTTCCACAAGTTCTACACCAATCTAAATGTCCGCCAAGGGCTTGGGTTCTGCATTTTCTAATAGCATGTAGTGCCCTTAAATGCCAACTCGTATTGGCTAAGTCTTTTAGGTCTAATACTTCTAGATTTAGCACCTCTGCAACCGTATGTTTAGCAAGCATTATTTAGAAAACAAGGTATCTAAAGGACTGAACTTTATAGAGCTCCCAGTATGGGCAACATGCAGATAGATTATCGTGGTTTCTATATGTGCATGCCCTAAAAGTTCTTTTAAACTCATGATATTCAAACCTGCTTCTAGTAAATGGGTGGCATAACTATGACGTAAGGTATGGGCTGTAAACTTCTTTTGGGTATTTACTTTTGAGCGGCTTTCTTTTATAAGCCATTGGATGGCTCTAACCGTAATAGGCTGCGCGGTACCAGCTTTTGTAACTTGGCTGTTAAAAAGATAGCGTATTGGTTTTTCTGTTTCTAAGTAAAGCTTGAGACCTCTAATAAGATGCTTGCTTAAGGGGAGGTAACGGTCTGTTTTTCCTTTTTGCTTCTTTATAAATACTGTTTATGGTATAAAAATAATTGCTGTTTTAGGCTTAAACAAAGGTAGTTGCTCTTTTGCTACGTCTGATTTTCCTTCGGAAAATCCTCGCTCACAAACCCGCAACTATTCTTATACTTAACGTTGTAACACATTTGGGTACGTTAAAGGGACATAGTTTACACTTTTTCAAGTTATAATTTGAGATAAAAATCAAATTATTATGCCTTGGAAAAACACAACAACTATGGAACAAAAAATTGAATTTATTTGTAAATGGCGTACAGGAAAATATTCCATCACAGAATTATGTAGAAGTTTTGAGATCTCCAGACCAACAGCTTATAAGTTAATAAGCAGGTTTGAAAAACAAGGTTTTGAAGGCTTAAAAAAGCATTCTAAGGTGTCTATAAAACATCCCAACGCAACTAAGGAAAATATCATCGAAAGTATTCTAAAATTGAAAGGAGAATATAAACTTTGGGATGCTAAAAAAATCAGAGAATTGTTGTTTAAAGAATTTACACATCAAGAAGTTCCTTCGGTGGTTACAGTGCACAATATTCTAAAGAAAAATGGTTTAGTATGTCCTCAAAAACGAATGAGAAGAGTCAAACCTACAAACCCTATTTTCGACCCAAAATCTTGTAATGAAGTTTGGAGTGCTGATTATAAAGGTAAGTTTCTTATGGGTAATAAAATTTACTGTCATCCGCTAACCATTGCAGACTCTAAAAGTCGATTTCTTTTTACTGCTAAAGGCCATTATAAAGAAAACCTAAAGTCGGCTAAAGCAGATTTTAAAAGGGTTTTTAGAATATATGGAATACCCAAACAGTTGCATACTAATAATGGAAGCTCCTTTGGATCTGTACGTGCTATCCAAAGATTTACTCAACTCTCTTATTGGTTTATTGAACTTGGCATTACTCCTGTTTTCTCTGATCCTGGACAGCCACAACAAAATGGTAGACATGAACGTATGCATCGTGATTTAAAGGCTGCTTGCGCTAAATCCTTCCGCTTACGATTTAAAAGCCCAACAAAGGCACTTAAATCACTTTATAAAACAGTATAATAACATAAGACCACATGAAGCTTTGGACATGAAAACTCCTGCGTATAGTCATGATTTTTCTAACAGACCATTCCCTGAAAGAATAACAAATTTTGAGTATGATTCTAAGTTTAAAATTCTTAAAGTAACTAAGAGTAGTACCGTGAGATGGAAATCTTATTATTGGGTATATGTCTCGGCTGCTTTAAAAGGAAAACACATCGCTATCGAAGATATTGGCAATGGCAATTTGGAAAGTATTTTATAGAAATGTATTTTTAGGGTTCTTTGATGAAAAACATCTTAGAAATAAACAACAATCCACAAGGTTAGAAATTAATTTAGTGTAAACCTTAATCTTTAACTTGTGTAAACTATGTCCCTTTACGAACATTAAAATACTGAACGTAAATTGAAATAACATTAAACTGACTTCAAAAATATTTTAGATGCTGGTGCTTTATATTTTATTTTTTTAATTCTAGTTTGGCGACCATATCTATCGCAGAAGACATTCCAGGTTGCATTTCTAATGCTTTTTTATAATACTGAAGGGATTTTTTATAATCTCCTTTTTCATAATAACCTTCTCCCAAACTATCCCATAGATTAGCATCTTCGGGAAACATCTTTATATTTAAATGGAAAAACTTTAAAGCTTCGTCCACTTCTCCATTCTGAAGAAAATCATAGCCAATATCGTTTAAAATAATCCCTTTTGGATCTTCGGCATGGAAGTTTTCAATCAGATTATAAAAATTATCTTCAATATATTGTAAGCCATACTTTTTATAATGATTGTAGATATTCTGAATAGCTGGTAAAGAAGGGGTAATTGGTTCTTTTCCTCTAACAATTACTAGTATACCAGAACCCAATTGTTCTGCAACAGGTTCGTCCATATTGGCAAAAACGATAATACTTATCTCATCTCTCAACACTTCATAATATGCGGTATTTGCTCCAGGAAAACCACCAGCCATTGGAATTGCTCCTCCGGTAGTTCTGTTCTCATTATTAAACTTAAAAAACATTTCGTCCATTTTTGTTGTCTTTGTTAGCAGTGTATCTCCGTAAAAATATTCGGTATAAAACTTCACGATATCCCCTGCCGAAGATTGAAAACCTCCATCTGGATTTGGCACTTCTACAAAACCAGTATTACTAGTTATATTCCCTTTCATATCTTTTAAATAACCAATGGCTCTGTCTGGCACTTCCGATTTATCTACTACGTAAGTTTCTGTCATCCCTAAAGGATTAAGGATACGCTCTTGTATTTCTTTATGGTAGGTATTTCCAGTAACCTCCTGCACAATTGCACCTAGAAGCACATAACCAGCATTGCTATATTGGGTCTCGGTTCCTGGTTCAAAGTCCAAGGGTAATTTCTTAATCCGTTCTACCAAAGCAGGAATTCTTTTTTGGTCTATGGGTAAGTTATTAAAATCTCTCCCCCAATAACCACCGTAGCCAGAACGATGTTTTAATAAATCTAAAATGGTGATTTTTGTGGCTGCAGTTTCTGGGAATCCTTTTAGGTAAACTCCCAGTTTATCGGTCACCTTTAATTTTCCTTCTTCCATTAATTGAAGTATCAATGTTTTGGTAAAAGATTTATTCATAGAACCAATATCAAATTTAGTAGTTAAGGTATTGGGTTTGTTCTCTTCTCTATTGGCCATACCAAATGCCTTATAATACTTTGGCTCTCCCTTTTCAGCTACCAACACCACCCCTGAGAATATATCTAAGTCTTGGTATTGTTTTACCAAAGCATCCACTTTGGATTCTAATTGTGTAGGATTAGCAATTTTCGATTTCTCTTGAGAGCAACCAATGTTTATTAAACAAAGTGAAAGTAGCAGGCCTAATGTAATTGTTTTCATTATGAATTGTATTTATGTTTATAATGAGCAAATTAAATGCAATAGATACCCTCAAAATTTATAAAGTTATCTAGTCATTCAAATATCTGAGAAAGAACCCTAACTGTGGGATATCCTATTTAATTTCTATTTCATAACATATTTTATCGCCTTTATACCAAATTATAAAATGAATTGATTTAAAGATATATCTTAGCCTTATGAATAAAAAATGGCTTGAAATAATTATCAATATTCTGTTCTGGATATTTAGCTCCTGGCTAATTGTGTTTTCATTTTCCATCACAGGAAATCTTATAGAAGTTAGAGAAGGTGTGATTACTGGTAATACGGAACACAGCAATTCCCTAATTAACTTCTTTATGATTGGTCAGCCTTTTTTCGCCATTTATTTCTATTCCCAAGTCTATTTAATACAGAGACTAAAAAAGAAATCGAATATTCTTCCATTATTAATAAAATCTACCCTACTTGCATTATTATTTCTAGGACTTTTTAATACCATTGTTTTTTTATTTTTCAAAAGCTATATCTATGTTATTTGGTTTCCCTCCTTATGGTATGGCATATTTATTTTTTATACAACTATCGCCGTAGGGTATGGATTTGTAAAGGTTTGGTTTACTATAGAACAAGACAAAAGACAATTGGAATTGATTAAAAATCAAACCGAACTAAAACTTTTAAAATCCCAATTGCAGCCTCATTTTTTGTTTAATACCATGAATAATTTATTGGCGATGGTCGATCAGAAGAACAATCCGAAACTAGCAAAGAGCATTGATAAACTATCTAGTTTATTGCGCTATGTAGTTTATGATACCAAAAACGAAAAAGTCCCTATCGCTCAAGAAATTGAATTTCTTAAAAACTTTGCGGATCTGCATTTATTACGATTTGAAGAAGATGAAATCGATTATACCTTTACGGTTAAAGGAGAATATGACCAACAAGTCATAGATCCCGGAATCTTATTATGCTATATAGAGAATGCCTTTAAACACGGTGTGCAACCCGAAGAGAAATCTTTTATTACTATTCATTTAGACATCAGTAATAAAGATAAACTGAACTTTAGTATAAAAAATTCGATTCCCTCCTTTACTCCTAATCATGAAAAGGGTGGCTTTGGAATTGCATCCAATACCAATAGATTAGAATTAGCATATCCCAATAAACATAGCTTACAAATTAGAAAAACCTCTGAATATACCGTGGAATTAAAAATTGAAACTGATGAAAGTAATCATAGTAGATGATGAGCCAAAAGCGATAGAATTAATCGCTTCTTATTTAAAACATTTTGCAAGTTTCGAATTGGTTGCCACTTTTCGAAATGGTCTAAAAGCATTGGAGTTTCTTAATAGCCATACCATAGATGTGGTATTTCTAGATATTAATATGCCACATTTAAGTGGCTTGTCTTTATCCAAAATAATTGCACCAAAAACGTCCATAGTATTTACTACTGCCTATTCTGAACATGCCCTAGAAAGTTACGATGTAAATACTACTGACTATTTATTAAAACCCATTAGTTTAGAACGTTTCTCCAAAACCATTACCAAGCTTATCGATAGCCAAGAGCAACAAGATAACATTCCCAATACCTCTACTGAAGTACCTCCTACTCTATTCGTAAAGAGCGGTTTAGAAACCCATCAAATACAAATAGTAGATATTAATTACCTTCAAAAAGATGGAAATTATATGTATTATTTTGTTGGCGATAAAAAGATTATGGCAAGACAAAGCATAGCAGAAGCTTTGGAAACCTTACCTAAAAACTTTATTCAAATTCAAAAGTCCTATATCGTTAATTTTACTAAAATAGATTCGGTAAGTACGACTCAAGTGGTAATAGGAGAATCTCAAATTCCTATTGGTTCTCAGTATAAATCTATAGTGCTTAATCAATTTAAGTAACTATCGATATTGCTAATAACTGTTTCCAGTCGAGTAAGCTAGGGGAATTTCGCCCCTAACTTCTCACAGAACCTTTAGATTTACAGTATTATATTTAGTAAAGAATTTTGATTACCAAAAAGAGTGAAGGTGAACTAATCACACCACATAGCTACGGGCTAAAGTACGGAATAAGTCCTTTTCTCTTTTGTTGAATAGCACCAATTGTATACGGCGGTTCTCAATCTATCTTCGTAATCGCTCTTTACACCAATTACAACTATTTTGTAGTTTAAGTATAAGCTACTTTTCAAGCTCCTATACGAATTTCCAAAAGGAATACGTTCTGTCCTTCGTTACTCGTGAGACCTAACTGTTACTTCTACACAGCTCGTTTCCTATAAGTACTATGACTTCTGCTGACTTCTCTACTTGATGATCAACTCGTAATTATAGAGATCTCCCTAGATAATGGCATCTTTTTTCGTTCAATCACTGCCGTATCTGCATAATTACCCTTATTATATTCTTTTTGGGCGTTACAATGATGTACTTCCATACTCCTCTCTATACAGTTTTTATCTCCTATAAAAGACTTGCACCCTATAGATTAATTATATAACTTTCGGTAAATAAAAAGATGTACATACTGGGCACGCAGGCTATGTAAAAATGCATTAAAATACACTTTACACTAAACTTTACCTTTTATTATGAAAAAAAACATAACAATATTAACAATTTTAGCATTATTCGTTAATTCATTTTGCTATGGACAGGACATCTATACCTATACCCAACCGAAAGAACTTGGGGACGGATGGAAAACGGAAAATCTAAAATCACTAAACGTTGACACAACACTTATTTATAAGGCATTCAATCAAATAAAAAACAAGGAAAACAAAATACATAGTGTTTTATTGATAAAGAATGACCGACTCATTATTGAGGAGTATTTTAAAGAACATTCAGCAGACCAACCTCACGATCTTCGTTCTATCACGAAAAGCATAAGATCAATTTTATTGGGAATTGCAATTGAAAAAGGGTTTATTGAAGACATTAACGACCCAATATCAAAATATCTCAAAAATCCTATACCCAAAAAAAATCTCGATAAAAGGAAGAATAGCATCACCATCAAAAACCTCTTAACGATGTCCAGCGGACTTGATTGTAACGATTGGAACAAAAAATCAAAAGGACAAGAAGACAAAGTCTATAAAAAAAAGGATTGGCTTCAATATACTCTTGACTTACCAATGGTTAATCAACCAGGAGCAGTATCAAATTACTGTTCAATTGGCGTAGTTTTAATCGCAGAAATAATAAGTCAAACTTCAAGAATGACAATTGACAAATTCGCTGATAAATATTTATTCAGTCCTATGGGAATTGATAATGTAAATTGGGGGCATACATCAGGTAAAGAAATTATACCGTCTGGAAAAAGATTATATATGACCTCTAGGGATATGGCAAAAATTGGACAGTTGTTACTCAATAAGGGGATGTGGAAAGGAAAAATAATCGTATCAGAAAATTGGATTGAAGAATCAACTACACCGAAAACTAAAATCACAGGAATTGACTATGGTTATCTTTGGTGGAACATTCCATTTAAAGTAAACGACAAAATTGTTGTTTCCAAAACTGCAACTGGAAATGGAGGTCAGTATATTATGATTCTTTCAGAGCTCGATATGGTTGCTGTATTTACTGGAGGTGCTTATAATTCTCAGGAGGATAAATTACCTCTTGCAATGTTAAATGATATATTTCTTACGACATTCAACAAGAAAAAATAGCAAAAAATTACAGCGCCAGTACAAAGACTATTCAACACAATAGTCAATACCATAACTATAAACTACAGATCAATCTTAAATTATTTTATCAATAGAAGCGCAAAGGCTTCTGCGGGAAGCTTTCAATGCTAAAATTAAAGTATTTAGAGCTCAGTTTAGAGGTGTTAAAATGTAGAATTCTTTCTATTTAAGTTAACTAGAATTTTTGCCTAAAAACAACAATTGGGCTTGATCCATAATCTAGATGTTGTTTTAGTGGTTTTTGGTTTTCAATATCCCAATTTTCCAAAAAACTATGAGTAATCATTTCTCGTTTTCTTTTCCCTTTATGGTAAATTTCTAAATAAACAGGAAGTCCATTATCGGTTTTTCTTTCCGATACCTTTATCTTAATAGTTGCTTTCAAATGCGTGCAGTTTGCGTGTAGTTTTTACCGTAATTTTACCTAAAATCACCCACAAAACCAAATATCGTGTATTTTTAATTTTAGGCTAAAACCAAAGAAACCCCACTATTAAAGTGAGGTTTCGGTGTGAGCCCAACGGAAGAAGTATCGAACTTTCTTCTTGAGGATTTTGATGTTATTGTGGGTTTTATGAGAGCAGTGAATTAAATAATAAAAATTTAGTTAAGAAAGACTAATTTAGGTTTAAGTTAGTCTTTCTTCCAACAGATCCTTCCAAAGTATAAACCCTTTTCTTCTATCTGAATAATCATGAATTAGGCGACTAAAGTTTTTAGGTTTACTTTCTAGAAAACTTTGGCGACCATTATTCCTAATCATATTTAAATCATGATCAATTGCTCTTAGTTTTTTTGAAAGCACATTTTTATTTTTATCAATGTGCCAAATATATGTTGCCTCTTCTGTATCCAATGTCTCAAGAATAATATGATACTGATCTTTCCCTGTTAATAGAAATACGAAAGAAAATGGACTCAAAACAAAACGTAATTTTAACACTGTACTATCATGTTTTGTTGCTAAATACCGTAATTGTCGAAAATGTTTAACTTCCTCATTTTGCAAGACAGAATTTAGTAACTCTTCTTCTGATTTGTATAAAAAAGAACCATTTCTTTCTTGTAGACACTCTAAATCAAGTAAGTTTTTATCTGTTTCTATTGAATGTTTTTTATGAAGAATACTCTTTTCTGTAAAGCGAAATTTTACACCTTCAATGATTTCTCTATTAATCATTTCCAAATCTTTGGAATCAGCTATTTGAGAAATTACTTTTCCATTCAAGATTTCTGCAAAAATATTAGCTTCTACATTTTTTGACTTTAAAAATTTTGAGAAATAGGGTTTTAAGACATCAAACTCAGGTCGAATTTCATCATTTTCTATTTCGAATTCAAGTTCTATTGGAATTTTTGATGTTTTATATTTAAAAGCAATAGCTCCATATCGAAAGTCAAGTCTATCAATCGGTGTTTTTATTGTCTCTTTAACTGAGATAACATTTTTAGATATTTCTTCTATGTTCTCCGATTCTTCAAATAAAGATGCTTGCCTATCAAAGTGTCGATAATAAGTGTTTCTTTTTAGAAAAAGCTTGTTTAAGTAATCAATTTTCTGATCTCGGTAATCATAGATCACAGGAGTTATTTCTGATCGTTGAACACGACCTATATACTGAACAAGTTTCCCTTTGAAAGAGAATGGGTATACTAAAAACACACAAGAAGCATTTGGTAAATCAGTTCCTTCTCCAAAAAATTGCCCTGTAGTTATTAGAGCTTGATAATTTCCTTCATTAAGAACCTTCCATTTCGCTTTTCTATTACTTTCAGAGTCTTCTCCACTTAATGTGATAGTTTCAAAGGATTGTTTTAGTAATTGATACAATGTATCAATGTGCTCTTTTCGTTCGGTAATTATAACAACCTTTTTTCTTCTATTTAATTCGTTACGTACATCACTTAGGATAAGTTTATTTCTAGTAGAATCATGAACAAGTACCTTTGATAACGTTTCAAATGTATCCGTTTTAGAATTGAAAGGGATGTCTAAGCTTGTTTCTCGTATGTTAATTCGCGATCTTTTATAGTTTTCAATTTCTTCAGGTTTAATATCAGCTATAATTCTACCTAGATGAATAAATATTTGTTTTCCATCGCTTCCTTTTCGAAAAGGTGTTGCTGTTAACCCATATTGATAATAAGTTGATAGTCTTGAAATTGTTTTTCTAAATGTTTCTGCTGGTACATGGTGGCATTCATCAATAATGATTATTCCAAATCGTTTAGCAAGACCTTCTATTTCTTGTTTTTCAAGTTGTTTACCTAAACTCTGAATCATTGCTACTGTGATAGTCTTCCCAACTTTCGCTTTGCCTTGTCCAATCTTTCCAATTTCATTTTTTGGAATCCCAAAAAATGCTTGAATTCGTTCGATCCATTGTTCTAAGAGTTGTTTCCGATGGACAATAATTAAAGCTGGTTGTTGCTTTTTAGCAATGATTTTTAATCCAATTACTGTTTTACCTGAACCTGAAGGTGCTGTAATTACACCAAAATCTTTTTTGACGGTAGCTTCTATTGCTATATTTTGATGCGGTCTTAATATTATATTTGTAGAAAATTTAGTTAAAGGAAATTTCACTCTTTTATCTAGGAATTCAAAATCAATTTTTCCTTGTTTGCAATATTGAATTAACCTTCCTACAAAACCTCTAGGAATAATAATTTCATTTTCTGTTTCTTCAATAAACCTAAAATATCGTTTTGTATCCCACGTAGATTTACTCGTTTTCTTTTTAATAAAGTACTCAGGGTTTGCAAAATTTAATTCCTCTTTAAGAAAATTGATCAGCTCAGGTGTTATTCCCGATCGATTGATTATCACAGAACTATTAAGGGTTATATGCAGTTTATTCGAATTGAGCTTTTCTGTGACTGATGAAGCTAAATTATCTATCGCTAAAGATTCAAATATTTTATCAAGATGAGTGGTTGTTACTTTCTGAATAGAAGATAAGAAATCCCATTGATTTTCGTGTGGTTTTAAGTTGTTGTCTACAAAACAGCTGTTTCCTTGTTCTAATGTAGGTTTATAAAAAGGCAATGCAATCAGGTTTCCTAAGCCTTTTCCAGAGAGAAAATTTTGATTCGGAAATAAACGGTCAAAACTTGAACTTTTGTCAAATACGGAAAAGATATTACCTTCTTCAAGTATTGAAATAAAAATCTTTCTACTCTTTATTGCTGGGTAAGCTTGATCAAAGAATATCCAAACATGAGCACCATTGCCTGACTTTGATCTTTCAAGATATGCCGAGATACCTTTATCTAAACAGATATCAATAAATGTTTGACTTTCTTCTTTCCAATTTTGTTTGTCGAAATCAGCAACAATGAACCAAGAAGTATTGTCTTTGAGTAAAGGGTATATGCCAATTAGTTGTTCTCCATTTAAGTGTTTAGTAATTTGTTGATCTGTAAGAGTGAGGTAGGCTTTTTCATTGAAAGTCTTAAAAGTACCTCCATTCATTTTGTGAAGTCGATACCTATATGGATCATAATGATAAGCAGGCATATATCCACTTTTATTGCCTTTTTGCCAATGCATAGCAAAAACATCTTCTCTACAATTGAATAGGTTTCTAATCAGGTTGATTTCTCTGTTCATTAGTTCCTGATTTATTTTTAGCAATTTCAATAGCTCTATGCAATTTACTTTGCAGTATTTCTTTAGAAGGCAGGAGTGTTAAATATTCTGCTACTCTTATGTTGCTCTTGTCCAATTGTAATAACTCTACATGCTCTTCATTTTTCCCAGTACAAAGAATTAAACCTATTGGGCTATTTTCACCATCTACGATTTCGTGTTTTTCAAGGTAGCGGAGGTATAATTCCATCTGTCCTTTATATGAAGCTTCAAATTCTCCGATTTTCAGATCAATTGCTACTAATGATTTTAATCTTCGATGATAAAATAGTAAATCGATATAGTAATCCCTACTGTCTATCGTTATTCGTTTTTGACGTGCCATAAAAGCAAAGTCACTCCCAAGTTCTGTTATAAACTTTTGGAGCTCTACAAGAATAGAGCTTTCTAAATCTTTTTCTGAATAGGAATCTGATAATCCCAAAAAATCGAGAAAATACGGATCTCTAAAAACTAAATCAGGAGAAATATTCTGGCTCTTATCTAATTTAACTAAATCCTTTTTAATTGTTTCTTCAGGTTTCTTACTTATGGCAGTACGTTCATATAGCATTGATTTAATTCTTTCTCGAAAAGTCCGTACACTCCATTTTTCATGAACACATAGCTGTAAATAAAATTCACGTTTTAAAGGATCTTCTATAGGTATAATTGCTAAAATATGTGTCCAACTCAATTGTCGTATCATTGATGCGACAATCTTTTCATCTGGAAAACAAGTAGCAAATTGCATCATTCTACGTAGATTTTTCTCAGAAAAGGATGTGCCATATTCAGTTGTCAATTGTCGTGACAGTAATACGACAATCTGTTTACCATAAGTACCTCTTTGATTTTGCAAAACCTCTTGATTAATCTTTCTTCCAATTTGCCAATACATTAGACTCATTGTTGCATTAACTGAGAGCGCAATTTGTTGCTTGCTTTGCTCAATAAGTAATTGAATTTCTTTGGTAATTTCTTTTATATTACTTACTTCTTTATCCATGATAAACCCTAATCGTTGAAAAGCAAATATACTTACTTCATTTAAAATGTTTTTAGTATTAATTCTGATTTATGTAACTGTTTGTTAAACAGTGTTTAAGCGGTTTTTAAAACCTTTATATATAGTCTAAATTATTCCCGTGAAGATTTCAAACCAAAAAGGACTCGAACATTAAATAACTGATAAACAACAATTTAATTAAACTAAAGAAATAAAGTAGATAATATAGGTGTAGAATTAGACACTTATTAAACAACTGATAATCAAAAGAATAAAAAGGAGATAAATCTAAGATTTATCTCCTTTGTGAGCCCTGAAGGATTCGAACTCCTATACTCAAAGCCTTACTAGTAATACGTTTCCTCCACCTTTATTTTGATTAGGGGAAACGAGAGGGGAAATTATCATATATAACAATAGTAATATTAAATTATATTTATAACTTAGAATCTCAGAATTAAGATACCTATAATCAATGAAAATTTCAAGAATAAAAATAAAAAGTTATAAGACAATAAAAGAAATTGAACTTTCTATAAATGACATAACTACCCTAATTGTAGGTAAAAACAACATTGGAAAATCTAATGTTCTTAAATCTTTAGAATTATTCTTTAATAACCTTAGTTCTAAAAGTAAAGAAGCTATAATTGACAAAGAAGATTATCGCTTCAATACAGAAAGAGTAGAAGTTAGAGTTACATTTGATGATATCAACGGTCAATTAAATAAATTACGAGAAAGAATAACCCAAGAACGTTCAAAACGTGTAAACAAAGAAAATCTTTACCGATTTGAGCTTTTATATCTTCAATTTGAAGCTTTAAAAAGTCAACGCAACAAATTAGAAGTTGTTTTAGAAATAAAACGCAGGAATAACTCTAAAAATTTCAGTATAAACTACAACCCAACTGAACCTAAATTAAAAAAATATAGAAGTTTAATTTTAAAAAGAGATTTATTAGAATCTATATTTCCATCAGAATTTGTTAAACTATTAAATGATAAAAATATAGGTTGGGATTTCTATAAAAATGTCATTGTTGATGAAACTGAGGAAGAGTTTAAAATAACATATAGAGAGTTAACAGGAGAAATACTTAAATCAGATTATAAACCTCAAAAAACAGATGTTGAATCATTAAAAACTAATGTGGTGCAATATTTATCAGAAACTCAAAGATTCCTTTACGTACCTGCTTATCGGGGAGAAAAAGAAGAGAGGAATTTGATTTTAGATAGATTATTTGACATTATAATTGATGATTTAATTACTACCCGTGGAGTAACAAAAGACTATGATACTATCACTGATGCCATTTGGGGAACTGGAAAATACTCGAATAAACAAAATATAGATTCCGTAATTTCAAAAAGAACAGAATCGCTTATTGAAAAAATAACAAAGGATTCTATTTCTTCTATTACTGGATTTGAGTTTGATAAACCTAATAAAAAAGAAATAAGGAGGGGGATTTTAAAATTAATGATAGGTAAACCCAGTTTGTTTTTAAATGATGGGGTAAAAACAACTTTTGCGAGTAAAGGAACTGGTATACAAAGTTCTTTTATGATTACACTAATGAAAGCTCTCTCGGAATTTGAGTTTATAAACTCTACTGACATTTTATTAGTTATAGAAGAGCCAGAAGCTTTTACACACCCCCAATTAACTAGAGAAATCATGGATTTAATGTTAGATGTAAAAGAATCTAACACTCAGTTTATTATAGCCTCACACTCCCCTGTTGTAGTTAATTATGTTAAGGCTCGTAATGTAATTCGTCTAGCTGAAATATGCCCTAAAGACAAAATAAAACATACAATAAATGCAGTAAATTATGACACAAATTACACAAAAGAAGATTGGAATTTAATTGACAGAATAGCAGATGTAAATTTAAGTGAAATAGTCTTTGCAGATTATGTGATTTTTGTTGAGGGAGAGGGTGATAAAGCTATCTTAGAATTATTATTTAAAGAATTACTACCTAAAACATTTCATAAACTATCTATCGTTTCCATTAGTGGAAATTATCAAATATTTAAGTTATTGAAACTTTTACAGTATTTTACAATACCATGGATTCTAGTTACAGATAAAGATTCCTTTGTTGAAAAAACTTTTGAAGATGAAATTAAAATAACACTTAGAAATCTTGATGATTTTTTTACAAAGTATCAAATTTCAGAAACTTTTAAAGAAAGCTACACTAATGTACTAAACAATCATTTAGTAGATAAAATAATATCGAAAAACTCAATTGCAACGGGTGTCAAAATGGGTCAATTGATAAAAAGAATAAATGATATTAAGGACGGAGTTAACGAAGATTTAAAGTCCGAAATATTTAAAATAATATCAGAAAAAATAAATGATTCTTTCATAACGGATGAAGATTCAGTTAAAATAATTAATTCTTTCAATCAAAAAATGCTTAGTAATAAAATACCATTATATTCTTTAGAAAGTGATTTAGAGGGATTCATTGTGAACAAAGAAACATATAAGTACACATATTCTGTATATAGAAAATATTATCCAGAAAAAGCGGATAACTTTGATGCTGAAACAAATCATTTTACTGAACAAGAAAAAATAAGATATATTAGAGAATGTATAGGCAGTAAAACTTCTATGTTAAAAAGAATTCCTAATAAAGCAAAAACTGTAAAAAAACCACATATACCTATTGAGATTATATCAGATTACTTACACTCAAAAGATAGAAACTCTAATTTATTAGATGTTTTTCCTAATTTAAAAATTCTTGTATCATTTCTGAAAGAGAAAATATAATCCTTTTCTTTTCTAAACATTAATGGTTTAAGCTCATTTAAGAGCTTTTCAAATTCATTCTAATAAAAAGTAATAATCAAAACAAATTTTACCCTTAGCAATAAGAATAGCCAGTTAAACACAACTATTTATTCAATATGAATTAACTATCTTCATTTAACTCATCAAAACTTACTTGTTCAGAATGTGCTTATTAATTGTATTTATATAACAATATATAAGTAACATAAAATATAAGTTCTTAGTTGTTTCTCAATATATTTACTTGGTATTATTTAAACCTTTACTTGTTGGTCTTAGTTGTCTATATGTATAAGTTATATGTTATTTAGGGGTAATATCCTCTTATTACTATTATTATAAAAACCATTAGGTTTAAATGCTGTTTTCTCTTGTAACCTTTCCCTAAAAATTTCTTGATATGAAATCGTATCTTCACGTTCAAAGCTCTTAATTATATCAAGGTATTTATCTCGAAAAGTTGATGCTGTTTTTGTTGGGTAATAGACATACAAATCTTCTATAAGTTTATCAACCCCTATTTTTTCAATTCCTTTACAAATTAAATATCTATCTAATTTTTTAGATCCATTACCATACACATCAGAACTTAAAATCGTATTTATATTTGGTGTAATATCATTCACAAAAATGACGTTATTATAAACCATATTTAAATATTCCGATAACCTATCCCAATTAGCATATGCATCATTTACAGTACTTACATATTCTCTAAAAAAAGGAACACCACTAATTTTTTTAACCCTAATTTCAAACCTTAATCTAGTAATTTTTGACATTAATTTATTAGATGTTTGCTTAGATATTCTATTTCTTTCGCATACTTCTCTTAATTTGTCATAAAAAATTATACTGAAATAACTACCAAAAAATGTTACCGATTCTCTTTTGTAATAAGATTGCTTGGATATATTTGGATATTGTCTTACACATTGTAAAAAGTTTTTAAAGTCACCTTTAAAATGAAGGTTTATACCCAATTCTAGTTGCGTAAACTGTGCATTGTTTAATTCCCAAAAGTGTTTTCTATTTACACCTAGCCTATCAGCTAAAAGATTTATACATTTCCTAAAAGTTTTTTTATCGAAATCAGATTTAGAACTTAATTTTCCAAAATACCATTTCCTTAAATTCCCTTTAATCTCAAAACCATAATAACTAGGGGAACTATTCGATATTTTTAATGGTACTTCTAAATTTTTGTTTGGCTTATCATTTTTATACAATTCAAACGAAAACTTATCGTAATCGTACCTTGATAAATTGTACCACTCCCCTAAACTATCAAAATTGGGTACTATATTATGAACTCTAATCTTTATTGCATCAAACATAACTATCTCGTCTTTAGAGTTAAAAATTTTTCTATTTCCTTACGTTGAACTAAAATCTTCCCATTTACCTTTTGCTGAGAAACTTTTAACCCTTTTAACCTCAATCTATCAAATGTTTTTCGGCTAATAGAATAGATACCTATAACATCTTTAACAGATAACCAATCATCTAATTGTTTTTCTTTTTTTAGTGCTTCTAAAAATTCAATTTGTCGCGATTCCATCCTCCTAATTCGTTTAATTTCAAACGCTTTCAATTTTTGTAAACTCTCATTTTTCATCATATAAATAGTATTAATTATTACTATTATATATAACTCTAGTGAAGTTTTTTTTCGGTAAAAAACACACACTGAAAATCAAGTAGTTACAATATTGAAAAGTTAAAGTTTTGTTAACAAAATAGAAATAACTAAAAAAGACGTCAGATTTAAAGGCTTAGCTAAAAAATATAGACAAATAGAAAACTGTATCTAAATAACAAAAAATCAATACTATTTTTGTTTGTAATAATCGTTTAATGACAAATTAGGATTATCTCTTTTCCAGTTTTCTAAGTCAGAACTAGAATTGTCGTTTTTAGGCTTATTAACTATAGTTCCATTTTCTTTAATAATACTTTTTAAAGTTCTAAAATTCGTTTTTTTTACTCTCCATATGACTGTTATGTAATCTAAAAATTGCCAAACTAAAAAAAACAAGAAAGCTATATATGGTAAGTTTGTATACTTGTAATTTATATATAAATAAATAACTGATACAGCTAAACAAAACTTTAAAACACCCCAAAATTTATCTTTTAGAAACAACCTATCGAAAGGAGAAAATAAAAACGTATACAAAACACCTCTTAAAGGACTTATATAATTGCTATTGATAGAATATTCTAATCCATCATATTTTTCAAGTTCTTTACCAATATAATCTAATTTGTTTTTAGGGAAATATTTTCCATTGGCAACTAAAAACTGAGTTACAAATTCTTTTTTCATTATTAAATAATAATCTCTCTATCAGTTCCAAATAGAGAATTAATAACAAAAAATAAGCGTGGAACTGTAGCTTACTGTTGTTGAGGTACTGGTATACCCTTGATGCAGATAAACTAAGCCCACGCCATAGCGTGAGCATTAATCTATTTAGCTTGCATCGTTTTAAAAATTACCAGTTTTCAACAACAAGATTAAATAGCTAACGCTAACTTATATGTATTTTCTTCTTTTTTATTTCATTACTCCAAATTTATATTAAAAATTTACATTTTTCATTGTTTCCCTTAACATTTTAGTATTAGCATTAACATAAGTCGCTGTTTGACCTATATTCTGATGCCCCATTAATTTCATTATATAAAATGGACTAACATCACTTTGTGCTAATAAAGAACCAAATGTATGTCTAGCAACGTGATATGTTAATCGTTTTTTAGAATTTACAATCACACCTATTTTCTTTAATCCGTAATTTATTTTTTGATTTGACACTTCTTTAAAAACAAACTCATTGGTTTTCTTTTTAACATACTTACAAAGTAATTTTTTAGCCTTTTTAGTTAATGGTATTTTTACTGGGTTTTTAGTTTTTATCATTACAATATCTATCATTCCATTTTTAGTGTCTTCCCATTTCAAATAATTCATATCGGAAAATCGTAATCCAGTATAACAAGAGAACAAAAATTTATCTCTCGTTAATTCTATATTAGGTCTTTTACTTAAATCTAATTCTTCAAGCTCACTCAACTCTTTTGTTGTTAAAAAGACTGTTCTAGGTGCTGGTTCTTTTATCTTAAAATCTTGATAAGGGTTAGATTTAATCAACTTTAATCTATATGCGCTACCTAATATAGCTTTGAGTTTTTTATGCTTATTTGCACGACCTCCTAGACCTGTTTTTCTTGTTACCATTAAGTAATAATCAAATTCTTCAATAAAATTTAAGTCAATACTATCTAACCTAAGTACTGGTTTGTATTCTTTCATTATTTTACAAAGTAAGGTATAATGGTATTGTGAACCTTTAGTTAAACTTTCAAACTTTCGCTCAGTAAAAGTTTTGTAAAAGCCATAAAAATCTAAAAAATCCTCTTTGTTGTAAAACCGCTTAATCATATCAATAGTAACCAACTTACCTATTGCAATATGCTTGTTTACAAAGTCTTTAATTTCTTGTTCCTGCTTTTCTAAACGATTATTTAGGTAACTAAATCCTTTGCCCTTACATCTACTTTTTTGTTTATCCCAATCCGTTAAAGACAAATATTCTCTAATTGGTAATTTAACGGGTGTTGAGTTAATAATCACTTGTAAATATAAAGGATATACACCTGCTTTAGTTTTCTTATCCTTTCTTAAAATTGTTTTTTGAATATCCGTTTTTACTCATAATCCAGTAATTCCAGCTATTACTAGTCTATCGAATAGTTTTTCCTCAAAATATCTTCGATTGAGTTTGTAAACAAATTCGTTTAGGTAGAGTTGTAGGTATTTGCCTTTAATTTTGTGATAATTTCCAAGTAAGTTTCGTTTGGCATTGCTTATGGTAATATGTACCCATTTCAAGGTCTCTTTAGTAGTTTGTTTATCTGATTTTTCACTAATATGTAGTTCTACAAAATCAGCAATATCAACATATGAAGTACTTTTATCAGTAAAAACAATGCTTTGTTCGTCTAAAGACTCTTTAACAGTATCATTTACACCATCAGCCTTATGATCTGTCAGCACTTTGGCTTTAAAGTAGCGACATTGGCGATCCTTCTTGTTGGTTTTCGGGTCTTCTAAGGGAGTGGATTCTGCCATTATCATTACGTTTTGCTTTCCTACTGCACCACGACCTCTTTTTCCTTTTTGTTGCTCTATTTCAGAAGATTCGACCGTAAAATAACCTTCATCCATTTCAATCATACCTTCTAAAGTATAGCGGGCATCTCTGTTACCCATTGCTTTACGAAGTTTATGAACCATCGCCCAGACAGGTTCATACCTTTTTAAACCAAGCTGTTTCTGGATTTCTTTAGAAGAAAATCCTTTCTTGGTAGTAGTCATCAAAAACATTGTCTTATACCATATCATAAAAGATAGATTAGAATTTTGCATAATAGTACCACTTCTCAAAGATGTACGGGCTCTACAAGATTTGCACTCATAGCTCCAAACAGCCTTTATCCAATAGTGATGAGTATGACCACAACGCTGGCATTTAACTCCTATCTTATCTCTTTCTTGCTTAAAATGAGTACGACAAGCTTCTTCACTATCAAAATGGGCGGTAAAACTAAAAATATTCATGACTTGTTTTTTTAACAAAATAAGCATTTTTAATCAATTATTAGTAATTACGGATATTCAAAATTGTTTTTACAGAATAGCTGAATTTCATATTTAAAATATTACTAGTTACAGTATAGTAATACCCACTAGCTTGTTTTTTTTAACGAATATCTTAGCTTTTTTCTTTATTTCAATGATAATAACATGATAATCAAATATATAAGATTTTTTATTTTTACACCCTTCATATATAATGGTCTACAAAACCAAAAAGTACGGTAAATCAACCCTAGTTTTTTTGTAAATGAAAAATTTTAGAAGCAAAATAATTTAGAGGGGAAATTCAAGGGGAAACTATTTTGTCTAAATATGACGAAATATGCCCAAAGAATAAAAGTTATCAATCCAACAAAATCAATGGTTAACCCTATAAAACAAAAAAGCCTCACTAAAAATAGTGAAGCTTTTTGTGAGCCCTGAAGGATTCGAACCTTCGACCGCCTCCTTAGAAGGGAGGTGCTCTATCCAGCTGAGCTAAGAGCCCTAAAAGAAAACGTTTTTGTTTTCCGGTGCGCAAATATATAACTAACTACACACCTAACCAAAAAAAAATTCCAAAAAAAACCCAAAAAAATCCTTATTTATTAAAAATCAAACCTTTGCATTTATATAATTTTTAAAGACAATATACTACTATTTAATAATACCAATTTTAAACATCTTATTATAACTATAAACAACAAATCCCACTCTAAATTAAAGTGGGATTTATATATGTTAAATATTTATTTTATCTAAATATTAAATAAGTGCTTATTACAATAACACAAATTAAGATTCCTACAGGCTTTAAGTATTTCCAAGGTGTAATATCAACCTGATTAGTAAATTGTAAATTAAATGCTTTTTCACGCGGCATAACCTTCCCAATAATTAACATTATTACTACATTTAATACAAATAAAATAGCCATGACATGTAAAAAGTGAGGATAATTTTCTGCCCCTACTATGAATGGTTTAATTACAAATTGACTTAAACTATACAAAACCACACCCGATATTATGGCAATTTTAGCAGCAAAAGCAGGTACGTATTTAGTTAAATAACCTACCACAATAATGGTTAAAATAGGAATACTGTAACAACCATTTACTTCTTGTAAATAACCAAACAAACCATCTGGAGCATGAGCAATTAATGGCGCTATACACATAGATAAAATTGCTAAAAATACGCCAAAAGATTTACCCGCAAACACAACTTCTTTTTCTGAAGCATCTTCTTTTATATGGGATTTATAAATATCTATTCCAAATAATGTTACAGAACTATTTAAAGCCGAATTAAAAGAACTTAATATAGCTCCAAATAATACAGCCGCAAAAAATCCAACTAAAGCAGTTGGCAACACTTTTGTTACTAACATAGGGTAAGCTTCGTCTGGATTATCTAAAGTATTTCCAAACATATGAAAAGCAATAATACCTGGTAAAACTACAATAAGTGGTCCTAATATTTTAATAGCAGATGCTAACAATAATCCTTTTTGACCTTCTTTTAAGTTTTTAGCACCTAAAGCTCTTTGTATGATAGCTTGATTGGTTCCCCTATAAAATAACTGCACTAGCATCATACCTGTAAAAATAGTTCCAAAAGGAATAGATGACTCCTCTCCTCCCATCACTTTAAATTTTTCTGGATTTGTTTTCATTAAAGTTGAAATACCTTCAGTAATACTTCCATCTCCTATAGCTAATAACCCAAAAACAGGAATTAAAAGTCCTCCAATTAACAATCCAATGGCATTAATAGTATCAGATACAGCAACAGCCTTTAATCCTCCAAAAATGGCATAAATTGAACCTATTATTCCAATACCCCAAACTGTTATCCATAACGCAGTCCCTTTTGAAACATCTAATAATTCTGGTACATTAAACATCGAGTTAATAGCTAAAGCTCCTGAGTATAATACAATTGGTAATAATACAACAACATAACCACTTAAAAACAACCCTGAAGTTATTGTTTTAGTCATTTTATCATATCGTTTTTCTAAAAACTGAGGCACCGTTGTAATACCACCAGTAAGATATCTAGGTAATAAAAACACAGCAGTTACTACCATAGCTATTGCAGCTAAAGTTTCCCAAGCCATAACCAAGATCCCTTCTTTAAAAGCGGATCCATTTAAACCAACAATTTGTTCGGTAGAAAGATTTGTAAGTAATAAAGATCCTGCTATAACGACCCCTGTTAAACTCCGTCCCCCAAGAAAATATCCGTCTGAGGAATCTTCGTCAGTTTTTCGAGTTGCTAAATAAGAAATTATGGCTACCAATGCGGTAAACCCTAAAAATGATAAAATCTGCATAATAATTTAGTTGTTTGGTTGTAAATATTACTTTTTTATTAAAAAATCTTGTGCATTAGAGTAAATTAAATGTCTCTTTAAATAAAACTAAAAATATAGTCTTTAATTAGAGCATTCACTAAAATATTGATTCTTAAAACACAAAACATTTATGCTTCATAATTTTAAAATCGTGTAATCAATAAATTAGTAAGGTAATTCATACTGCCAAATATAGAAATTAATTTGACCTTTAAAAATAATTTTAATCTAACTGAATTATCCGTTGTATTAATAAAACCGTAAGAGCTACAATTGAAAAATTCTGTTGCAGTATAAACAACTAATATGTGAGAGTTTTGCACATTTTTTGGCAAATAGGAAAAGTCAAGATGATTAAATACGAATATGAGACATAAATATACCATAGAATAAAAAATACTCCTTTACGTCTATAACTATTTCAACATCTCACATCTACATACAGAAATTATTTAACAAAAAACCAAACTAGTAGGGTCTAGTAGGTTTTTCTATTAAAATTTATTATATATTTGTTTTTACATTATGATTAAAATTAATACTAAAATAGGAATACCTAAATATAAACAAATCATCAATTCTATTGAAGATGCGATAGTATCTAATACGCTACAAAAAGGAGATCAATTACCTTCCATTAACAGTATTAAGGAAAACCATAAGCTTTCAAGAGATACCGTTTTAATGGCTTTTAATGAGTTAAAAAACAGAGGTATTATACAATCTGTTGTTGGTAAAGGTTATTATGTTTCTAGTGAAAATGTAACTGTATCTCAAAAAATATTTTTACTTTTTGATGAATTAAATTACTTTAAAGAAGATTTATATAATTCTTTTTTAGAACATTTAGGTTCTAACATTCAAGTTGACATTTTTTTTCATCATTTCAATGAAAATATCTTTAGGAAATTAATTTATGATAATACTGGTGATTATAATTATTATGTAATCATGCCTGCAAACTTAAAAAACACATATAATAATATACAAATACTCCCCAAGGAAAAAGTATATATATTAGATCAAGTTCATGATGATTTATTAGATTATCCTGCTATTTATCAAAATTTCGAAAAAGCCATTTTCGATAATCTTAATAAAGTATTACATCTTATAAAAAAATACTCAAAACTTATTTTGGTTTTTTCAGAAGAAAAGCAACCTCAAAGTATGCTAAAAGGTTTTACTATGTTTTGTGAAAAGAATTTAATATCTTATAGTATTGTTAATTCTCTTCAAAATAACACGCTTAAAAAAGGCGAATTATATATAATCCCAGATGATAAGAGCTTACTTACCATTATAAAGAAAATGAAAAGTGAAGCATTAGTCCTATCAAAAGACATAGGTGTTATCTCTTATAATGACACTTTACTTAAAGAAATTGTAGAAGGTGGTATTACAACCATCTCTACAGATTTTAATATGATGGGGAAACGTTTAGCCGAAATGATAATAAATAAAGAACAAATAAAAATAGAAAACCCTAATAATCTTATTATCAGGAATTCATTATAACTAATTAAAAACGAAAAGCATTGCATAATATTAAACATAATCAAGATTCTAATATACTAGAAATTGAAGATTCAGAAAATCAAATGTACGCTAAAATACACCTAAATGATGGTGCTAGTTTACAAGAGTTAACGCTAAATGGACATGCCGTAATTAAAGATTTAGCACCTTTAACTTATGCTGATACTTATGCCTCTTCAATCTTGTTTCCCTTTGCTAATAGAATTAAAGATGGTTCATATTTCTTTAACAATACAAACTATCAACTGGAGATAAATCAAGAAGAAGAAAATAACGCCTTGCATGGTTTAGTCTATAATAAAGTCTTTCAAATTGCTAACTCCCAAACTAATAAAGATATTACCATAATTATTTTAGAGTATATTGAAACCGAAGAATCTGTTGGTTTCCCATATACTTATACGATTCAATTACAATACGTATTTACTAAAGATAACCTAAGTTTAAAAGTTTCTGTAAAAAATACAGATTCAAAAACCTTTCCTTTTAATATAGGTTGGCACCCTTATTTTATAAGTGAAGATTTATATTCTAGTACTTTACAATTTGATAGCACACAAAAATTAATTATTGGAGATCGTAATATTACAACTGGTTTTGAAGACATAGAACCTATGAATACTTTTGAAATCAAAGACAAACAATTAGACGATTGTTGGATTTTAAATTCAAATACAGTACAATTTAATACTCCAAAATATCAATTGGAAATAGGTTCTTCAGCTAAAAACAATTTCTTACAAGCCTATACACCGCCTAAATTAAACACTATAGCTATAGAGCCTACAACTGGAGTTTCTAATAGTTTTAACAATAAAATTGGCTTAGAAGTTTTAAATGCAAATGAAACTTATAATATAATCTGGAATTTAAAAATAAAATAATAATTAAAATAGAATTAACATGAGCGCTACACTGATCAATGACGTAAAAACAACTTTCACTAACACCTTTAAAACCGATCCTTTGCTTATTTTTTCACCAGGAAGAATAAACATTATTGGAGAACATACAGATTATAATGATGGGTTTGTTTTTCCTGCAGCCGTTAATAAAGGTATTGCAGCTGCCATTCAAAAAAGTGACTCAAATTTTTCAACTGCTTTTGCTATAGATAAGGATAGTAAAATAGAATTTGAATTAGATAAAATAAAACCCTCTAAAGAAGGAAATTGGGAAAATTATGTTCTAGGTGTTATTGCTGAGATACAAAATAGAAATAAAATAATTGGAAATTTCAACATTGCATTTAAAGGAGACATTCCAGGTGGTGCAGGTATGTCTTCTTCTGCTGCTTTAGAAAACAGTGTCGTTTTTGGTTTGAATGAATTATTTAATTTAGGGTTAACTAAACATGAAATGATTTTAATTTCTCAAAAAGCAGAACACAATTACGTAGGGGTTAATTGCGGAATCATGGATCAATACGCAAGCATGTTTGGTATAGAAAATAATGCTTTGCTTTTAGATTGTAGAACTGTAGAAGCTAAGCCTTATGAGATCAATTTTAAAGATCACCAACTTATGCTTATAAATACTAACGTTAAACATAGTTTATCTGATAGCGCTTATAATGATAGACGTTCTGCTTGCGAAAGTATTTCTGAACTATTAGGCATAAAAGCTTTAAGAGATGCTACTGAAAAAGATTTAGAAACGGTAAAAGACAAAGTATCTCCAGAAAATTACCAAAAAGCACTATACGTTATTCAAGAAAATGATCGCGCTGTAAAAGCATCTAAAGCTATAGAAAATAATAATTTAAAAACTTTAGGCGCTTTAATTTATAGGTCGCACAACGGTTTACAACACCAATATAAAGTAAGTTGTGATGAGCTTGATTTCTTAGTAGACCAAGCTAAAGAAAACAAACATGTATTAGGAGCAAGAATGATGGGTGGTGGTTTTGGTGGCTGTACTATTAATTTAGTAGCAAAAAATCAAGCTAAAGCTTTTGGTGAAATAGCTTCTCAAGCTTATAAAAATAAATTTAATAAAGAATGTTCCGTATATTTTATTGAACTTTCTAAAGGTACACATATAGTAAAATAAGTAACTACAATATCAATTTCAAAAATGGAAAATACAGATTTACAAGATTATTCACATAAACGTTATAATATATTAACTGGTGAATGGGTACTAGTATCGCCACATAGAGCAAAAAGACCGTGGCAGGGACAAAATGAAGCTGTTTCAAATGAGGTTAGACCATCTTACGATGAAACTTGTTATTTATGTGCTGGAAATACAAGAATTAATGGAGAAATAAACCCAAAATATCAAGACGTATTTGTTTTTACTAACGACTTTGCTGCACTACAAAGCGATTCAAAATCTTTTTCTGTTGAAGACGGTTTACTATTAGCTCAAAGTGAAACAGGTATCTGTAAAGTGATCTGCTTTAGTCCAGATCACTCTAAAAGTTTAGCAGATATGGCTCCTAACGATATTCAAAAAGTAGTTTATGCTTGGCAAAGAGAATACAAAGAATTAGCTGATAATCCAGATATTAACTACGTACAAATTTTTGAAAATAAAGGTGCTGTTATGGGATGTAGCAATCCGCACCCACATGGGCAAATTTGGAGTCAATCAACACTTCCAAATGAAGTTGAAAAGAAAAATACGCAACAACTAGCATATTTTAACAAAAATAATAGTAGCCTTTTAGGAGACTATTTAATACAAGAGTTAGAAAAACAAGAACGTATTATTTTTGAAAACGATTCGTTTGTAGTTCTAATCCCTTTTTGGGCTATATGGCCATTCGAAGCTATGATTGTTCCTAAAAAGCACCAAGCAAACATTTTAGAACTAAATGATACTGAAGCCTTATTATATGCTGAAGCCATTTCTGTGCTAACAAAAGCTTACGATAAGCTATTTAACACCTCTTTTCCTTACTCTAGTGGTATACATCAAGCACCAACGAACGGTGAAGAAAACAATCACTGGCATTGGCACATGAGCTTTTACCCACCATTATTAAGAAGTGCAACCGTAAAGAAATTTATGGTAGGTTACGAAATGTTTGGAACGCCTCAAAGAGATATTACTGCAGAAACAGCTGTAAAAATGATTCGTGAGTTAATCTAAATCAAAATAAATAGTACTATAATTTTAAAAACCTGATTTTATACGTCAGGTTTTTAAATTTTTAACCAATTACATACTAAATCATATTTTCAAAAGTTATATTTTAGCCACTTATTGGTAATTAAACTATCACCATCAATTCATGAAACGTTACTTATATTTTATCGTTACCCTAGGTTTTTTAATGCTTTGGAGTTCTTGTCGTAAAGATTTTGAATTCTCACCAAGCAAAGGAGGTTTACAATTTTCGAAAGACACCGTATATTTAGATACCGTTTTTACTAACATTGGCTCTAGCACTTATAACCTTAAAGTTTATAATAGAAGTGATGATGATATTTCTATTCCTTCTATAAAATTAGGATTAGGAGAGACTTCAAATTACAGATTAAACGTAGATGGTATTCCTGGAAAAGTTTTTGAAAATGTAGAAATATTAGCAAAAGACAGTCTATTCATTTTTGTTGAGTCAACTATAGACATTAATAATTTTCCAAATCCAAATGGCAACTATTTATACACAGATCAAATAGAATTTGATTCTGGCTCTAATCAACAAAAAGTAGAGCTGGTTACTCTAGTACAAGATGCAGTTTTTATTTATCCTAATAGAGACAATACTACAAAAGTTATTGAAACATTAACCCTAAATATTGATGATCAAATTATAGAAACTGAATTACAAGGTAGAGAGTTACTGCCTACTGAACTTACATTCACAAATGAAAAACCTTATGTTATCTATGGGTTTGCCACTGTACCTTCAGGAGAGAGATTAACTATTGAAGCTGGAGCTCGTATTCATTTTCATAATGACTCTGGATTAATCATTTCTAATAATGCCTCTCTCAACGTCAATGGCGCTTTTAGTACAGATCAAGAATTATTGGAAAACGAAGTCATTTTTGAAGGAGACCGTTTAGAATCTGCTTTTGCAAATGTTCCTGGACAATGGGGAACAATCTGGTTTTTAGATGGTAGTAATAATAATACTATTAATTATGCTACCATAAAAAATGCAACAGCTGGTATTTTATGTGACGGTAACCCTAATGGAATACGTAACAAACTAACTATAACGAACTCACAAATATATAATTCAAGTGCATTTGGTATATTAGGTAGAAATACGTCTATTGTGGGACGTAATGTAGTAATTAACAATGCGGGGCAATCATCGTTTGCTGGAACTATTGGTGGTAGATACAATTTTACACACTCAACAATTACTAACTACTGGCGTAATAGCTCTAGACAATTACCTGCTGTTTTTCTAAACAATTTTCTTTTAGATGAAGAGAATAATGCTACTCTTGCAAGTTTAACTCAAGCAAATTTTAATAACTGTATTATTTACGGAAATGATAATCCAGAAATTGGTTTTGATGAAATAGAAGATAATGCTGTTTCTTTTAATTTTAAATTTACTAATTGTTTAATTCGTTTTGAGGATAGAAATAACACATTAACAGAAGCTTATTACGATTTAAATGACATAAATCATTATGAGGGTAATATTTATAATGAAGATCCTAATTTTAAAGATACTGAATTAAACAAATTAATGATTGGAAATGAATCTGCAGCTATAAACAAAGGGAATTCAACTTTTGCTACACAGGTTCCTATTGATATCTTAAATGTTAACAGAACAACTACTCCAGATTTAGGAGCTTATCAACATATTACTTTTCCTAAAGAAGAGTAAAAACCTTTCAAGAATAGTTTAAATTAATTACCTGTAAAAGAATGAGAAATATTCTCACTTTTTAAAAAAGACAACATTTCTTTTATGAAAAAACTTAATAAAACAAAAGATTACTCTTCATAACTTTAATTAAATAAGAATTTTCTTAATTCAATACAACATAATCAACTGATTTTATTGTAATTATATTTAAAAAATATATTTGTTTCTTAAAACAGTAATAAATATATTTGAATATCCGTTTTTACTCATAATCCAGTAATTCCAGCTATTACTAGTCTATCGAATAGTTTTTCCTCAAAATATCTTCGATTGAGTTTGTAAACAAATTCGTTTAGGTAGAGTTGTAGGTATTTGCCTTTAATTTTGTGATAATTTCCAAGTAAGTTTCGTTTGGCATTGCTTATGGTAATATGTACCCATTTCAAGGTCTCTTTAGTAGTTTGTTTATCTGATTTTTCACTAATATGTAGTTCTACAAAATCAGCAATATCAACATATGAAGTACTTTTATCAGTAAAAACAATGCTTTGTTCGTCTAAAGACTCTTTAACAGTATCATTTACACCATCAGCCTTATGATCTGTCAGCACTTTGGCTTTAAAGTAGCGACATTGGCGATCCTTCTTGTTGGTTTTCGGGTCTTCTAAGGGAGTGGATTCTGCCATTATCATTACGTTTTGCTTTCCTACTGCACCACGACCTCTTTTTCCTTTTTGTTGCTCTATTTCAGAAGATTCGACCGTAAAATAACCTTCATCCATTTCAATCATACCTTCTAAAGTATAGCGGGCATCTCTGTTACCCATTGCTTTACGAAGTTTATGAACCATCGCCCAGACAGGTTCATACCTTTTTAAACCAAGCTGTTTCTGGATTTCTTTAGAAGAAAATCCTTTCTTGGTAGTAGTCATCAAAAACATTGTCTTATACCATATCATAAAAGATAGATTAGAATTTTGCATAATAGTACCACTTCTCAAAGATGTACGGGCTCTACAAGATTTGCACTCATAGCTCCAAACAGCCTTTATCCAATAGTGATGAGTATGACCACAACGCTGGCATTTAACTCCTATCTTATCTCTTTCTTGCTTAAAATGAGTACGACAAGCTTCTTCACTATCAAAATGGGCGGTAAAACTAAAAATATTCATGACTTGTTTTTTTAACAAAATAAGCATTTTTAATCAATTATTAGTAATTACGGATATTCAAATAAATATATTGGAATTATAATAAAATTAAACAGAAACATGAGTACCTCAGATAGAATTATACGATTTATAGTCGTAATAGTTCTATTACCTTTATTATTTATAAGTCATGTTAAAGGTATTTTTGAAATTATAATAATGGTAATTTCTATTCTATTTCTATTTACTAGTGCCACTGCTATTTGTCCTTTTTATAAATCTATTAATATACATACAAATAAACCTGACGATTTAATCAAAATAGGAAAGAAATCCCTCTATAAGTTCCTTCATTAAAATTACCCTTCTCTCTTAAACTTCTATTCACAAATTAGGAACAGAAATCTAAATATGCTAAGAAGACAAACTCTTGCTTGTATTCAATTTGATTGAATATGAAACAAACGAAATACTTCTATTGCTTTGCGATAATTTTTGATTTTCAAAAAATTCTTTATTTATTTTTCATAATAAATTCCAGTTCTCCATCATCTAGGTTTTAATGAATATTACTATAAAATCATTTAACTGTCTTAAAATGCTCTTCTTTTTAAGGTTTCAATCTATCTAAAATCCAATCTAAAAAATAGTTAATTCTATTAAAAGTTATGTAATCCACAAAACTTAATTACACGTATATACTTATAACTAAAAAAGTAAAAACTTACACCTAACTTATTACTTTACAAAATATTAACTACTTATGAAAAAAAAATGTTTTTTAGTACTTACTCTATTACTATTTATTAGTATAACAGCTCAAAACCCTAATTGTGAAGGAAATTGGTTATCTGTTGATGGTAATAAGTTATTAGACTCAAATAACAACGAAGTCATTCTAGCTGGTGTTAATTGGTTCGGTTTTGAAACTCAAATTAGCATTCCCCACGGACTTTATGCAAGAGATATTGATGGCCTGTTATTACAAACAAAAGACTTAGGTTTTAATTGCCTCCGTCTACCATGGCACAATCTTATGTTAGCCCAAAGCGCCACTATACAAGAACCCAATTACTGGGTAAAGGATCCTTACTCATACAATGGAATACCTCAAATTGGGCCATACTCTAACCTTAAGCTACAAGGAAAAACAAAACCTATAGAGGTATTAGATTATATCGTACAATGGTGCCAAGATAATGATATGAAAGTAATATTAGATTGCCATTCTCGAAACCCTGATGCATACCTAGTTGAGAAATTATGGTACACTAATAATGTTACTGAACAACAATGGATTAATGATTGGGTATTTATAGCAGATAGATACAAAGAATTTGATGCGGTAATTGGTATGGATATAAACAATGAACCAAATGGAAAAATAGACAATCTTGAAGGAGCACGATGGGGAAGTAATGATCAATACGATTGGCGTTTAGCATCCGAAAAATGTGGTAATGCCATATTAACTGCTAACCCCAATGTTTTAATTATAGTTGAAGGAATTGAAGCATATAGAAAACCTAATGGAGATCTAACCTCTTATTGGTGGGGCGGTAATTTACAAGGCGCACGCGATTTTCCAGTACGCTTAAATGCCCCCAACAAGCTAATGTATTCTCCTCACGAATATGGACCTACAGTATTTAATCAAACATGGTTTTCTTCTCCAAACTTCCCCAATAATATGCCTAGCATATGGGAAGAACAGTTTAATTTCTTAAATACTGAAGGTAAATCTCCTCTACTTATTGGTGAATTAGGTATTAAATCTCGTGGAGGAAAAGATGAAATCTGGTTTGAAAAATTTATAAACTTCATTAAAGATAAAAAACTTCACTTTACATTTTGGTCTTTAAATCCTAATTCTGGTGATACTGGTGGGGTTTTTGAGCATGATTGGTCTACAGTTGTTCAATGGAAAATGGATTATTTAAAACCTATCCTCTCTAAGCCTATACCAAACTCAAACTGTACTAGAAATACATTGGGCATCTCTAATAATACCAACAAAGGTATTATAAATGCTTTTCCAAACCCTACATCTGAGACTATTCAATTTAGTTTTAATCAAATACAAATAAAGTCTTTAAGTATTTATACAATAGAAGGAAAGAAAATTGATAGTATTGAAAAACCTCTATTATTAAACAATATCTATACATACAATGCTTCAAAACTATCAAAAGGTATCTATCTTATAAAAGCTATAACTAGCAGTGCAAAAGAGTTAACAACCAAAATTGCTATAAAGTAAAATTTTAAAGCAACCTTAAAGGTTAATAAAAAGCACTCTTCCAAAAAGTATTTTTAGAAGAGTGCTTTTTTTATCTATTATTGTTTAAGTAAATATAAAAACAAGAAAGCTATTTATACAAATAAAGGCTTATCCTTCATCATAGCATTTACTTTAGCTTTTACTTCTTCTAAAACAGCATCATTTTCGTAATTAGTAACCACTTTATCAACTAATTCAACGATATCTATCATATCCTTTTCATTTAATCCACGTGTAGTCACTGCGGAAGCACCTAAACGTATTCCTGAAGTTACAAATGGTGATTTATCATCAAATGGTACCATATTTTTATTTACAGTAATGTCAGCTTTCACCAAAGCTTGTTCTGCATCTTTACCAGAAAGGTTTTTATTTCGCAAATCAATTAACATACAATGGTTATCTGTTCCTCCAGAAATAATCTTATACCCTTTAGCTACTAATGCTGCTGCCATAGCTGCGGCATTTTGTTTTACTTGTAATTGGTAATTTAAAAAATCGTCCGTTAAAGCTTCTCCAAAAGCAATTGCTTTAGCAGCTATGATATGTTCTAATGGTCCACCTTGATTTCCTGGAAAAACTGCAGAATCTAATAATGAAGACATTTTACGAAGATTTCCATTTTTTAATTTAATACCAAATGGATTCTCAAAATCCTGTCCCATCATAATCATACCTCCTCTTGGACCTCTTAAAGTCTTGTGTGTTGTTGTTGTAACAATATGACAATGTGGTAATGGATCATTTAAAATCCCTTTAGCTATTAATCCTGCTGGATGAGATATATCTGCCATTAAAATAGCACCAACACTATCTGCAATAACTCTAAAACGTTTAAAATCTATATCACGAGAATAAGCAGAAGCACCAGCAATAATTAATTTTGGCTGCTCTTTAGTAGCAATCTCTTGTATTTTATCGTAGTTTAAAACTCCTGTCTCCTCTTCTACCCCATAAAATACTGGACTATATAGTTTTCCAGAAAAATTAACTGGAGATCCATGAGTTAAATGACCACCGTGAGATAAATCAAAACCTAAAATTTTATCACCTGGAGTTAAACATGCATGATATACAGCTGTATTAGCTTGACTCCCTGAATGCGGTTGCACATTTACATAAGCAGCTCCAAACAATGCTTTTGCTCTATCAATAGCAATTTGCTCAACTTCATCAACCACTTCACAACCTCCATAATAACGCTTACCAGGATAACCTTCAGCATATTTGTTTGTTAACACAGAGCCTGCAGCCTCCATTACCTGGTCGCTTACAAAATTCTCTGATGCAATAAGTTCAATACCATGTAATTGGCGTTCCTTTTCAGCTTGAATAAGTTCAAAAATTTGTTCGTCGCGTTGCATAAAATTAAATTATCGTTAAATATTTGGCAAAAATAACAAATAGATTATTTAAAATCATCAAAAAACAGATATTTACTTCATAGTTTTTAATGGTTTGTAATAATCATTATTAGTAGCTTATATTTTTATCGTTTTTTTTTATTAAAATAAAAAAAATATGTAGGTTTGATAAGAATTCAATAACAAAAAAAAATTTAAGTTATGCCACTATCAGCTAACAATCCAGATAAAAAGTCGTGGTTACACGTCGATAAAAATTCAGATTTTCCTATACAAAATATTCCTTTTGGAGTTTTTTTAACTCGTGATGATGTTATTACTATCGGAACACGTATCGGTGATACCGCTATAGACCTTGGAGCATTACATCAATTAGGATACTTTAAAGAAATTCCTTTAACAGATGATATTTTTCTTCAAGACACTTTAAATGATTTTATAGCTGACGGTAGAAAAACATGGCGGGCAGTTAGAAACAAAATCTCAGAAATTTTTGATTCTGAAAACGATACGCTCAAGAATAATAATAAACACAAAGAATTTGTATTGTTTCGCTTAGACGAAATTGAAATGCAACTACCTGTACAAATTGGTGATTATACAGATTTTTACTCAAGCATAGAACATGCTACCAACGTAGGTACTATGTTTAGAGATCCAGAAAATGCTCTATTACCAAACTGGTTACATATACCTGTAGGCTACCATGGCAGAAGTTCTTCAATAATTCCTTCTGGAATTCCTGTACGTAGACCCAAAGGACAAACACTTCCAGGTGATACTAAAACTCCTATTTATGGTCCTAGCAAATTTATAGATTTTGAGTTAGAAATGGCTTTCATTACTACTGATGCTAATGATTTAGGTGAACCAATACCTATAGATGAAGCAGAAGAGTACATTTTTGGTTTAGTATTGCTTAACGATTGGAGTGCACGTGACATTCAAAAATGGGAATATGTACCATTAGGTCCCTTTTTAGCTAAAAACTTTGCTTCTTCTATTTCTCCTTGGATTGTAACCTTAGATGCTCTTGCCCCCTTTAAAGTACAAGGACCAAAACCATTAAAAGAACAACTAGAATATTTACAATATAAAGGTAAAAAAAGCTACGACATTAATTTAGAAGTAGCTATACAGCCCCAAGGCGCTAAAGAAACTGTAGTTAGCAAATCTAACTTTAAATATATGTATTGGAATATGTCTCAACAATTAGCCCATCATACCGTTAATGGATGTCCTGTAAATTCTGGAGATATGATGGGTAGTGGTACTATTTCTGGACCTACCAAAGACAGCTATGGCTCTATGCTGGAATTAACTTGGAAAGGTGAAAAACCTCTAGAAATGAAAGATGGTACAAAACGTAAATTTATTAATGATAATGATACTGTTATTATGAGAGGATATTCTGAAAAAGATGGAATGCGTATTGGTTTTGGTGAGGTTTCAACTAAATTATTACCTGTTTACAAGAAAAAATAATCTATATTTATCAAAATATATTAAATATCCCTTAAACTAAAATTTAAGGGATATTTTTGTTTGGCATAATAATTGAAAAACTAACCAAATAACCTTAATTTTAGCCACTATGAAAAAACTACTACTCTTAACTGTTATATTTTTATCTCTCATTGCTTGTAATTCTAGAAAGCAAATTGAAAAAGCCGTTAATTATGGTAATTATGACCAGGCAATTGCTACAGCTATTAATAAGCTTAAAACCAATAAAAACAAAAAAAGGAAACAAACTTATATATTAATGTTACAAGATGCTTTTCACAAAGTATCTGAAAGAGATTTAAGTACTATAAAACATCTTAAAAAGCAAAACAACCCTGAATTATATCAAAACATATACGAATTATATCAAGATTTAAATAATCGTCAAGAATACATTAAGCCTCTTTTACCTTTAACTGTTGAAGGAAGAAATATTGCGTTTAACTTTAATAATTATAGTGATAATATAATAGATTCAAAAGAAAAAGTATCTAATCATATGTATGAAAAAGGCATAGAACTTTTAGAATCTGACGACAAAAATAAAATAAGAGAAGCATATAACGTATTAGAATATTTGGAAAATATAAATCCTAATTATGAAGACACTAGAGAGCTATTAGAAGAAGCTCATCAAAGAGGCACACGTTATATATTAGTTTCTATAAATAACGAAACGCATCAAATAATACCCAAACGTTTACAAGATGATTTGTTAGATTTCAATACCTACGGTCTTAATAAATTCTGGAGTGTTTATCATGCTAATAAAGCCCAAAATATCAAATATGATTGTGCCATGAATCTTAATTTAAAACGCATTAATATTTCACCCGAAAAAGTAAGCAAACGTGAGTTTTTAAGAAAGAAACAAATTAAGGATGGATGGGAATATAAACTAGATAGAGATGGAAATGTTGCAAAAGATACTTTAGGTAATGATATTAAAGTTGATAAAATTATAAATGTGAAATGTAGTTTGTTAGAAACTGTACAATTTAAGTCATCGCAAGTTATTGGTGAAGTTGTTTATATAGACTTATTATCAAATCAATTAATTGATACTTTTAATATTGATAGCGAATTTATATTTGAACATATTTATGCTAGATCTAGAGGAGATAAACGTGCATTGGATCCAGATGACAGAAACCTTATAAATAATAGACGCGTATCTTTTCCTAGTAATGAACAAATGGTTTATGATACTGGTGAAGACTTAAAATTACAGCTTAAGAATATTATATCTAAAAAACTATTTTAAAAAGATTAAGTTGAAGATAAAGAGTTAAATTGATAAAATTATTTGAAACAATAAATTTTTCTTAATAACCTTAAAAGAAATAGCCCTTTTCAGATAAAATACTGAAAAAGGCTGTTTCTTAAATTTATGATAATTTATTGGTGCTACTTTTTGTCTATTACTACATCGCATGAAGCAATAGTACCTACTCCAGAAGAACATCCTTTTGGAGTACTATCGGTAACATGCAAAATATAACCACTAGGAAATGTATTTTTTCCTTCTGCAACAGTAACATTTACATCATAATTTCCAAGGCTACCATCTCTTTTAGTTTTATCAATAGTAATTCCTAAAGAAGGTCCACTATATTCAAATCCACTCTCACCAGGTCTACATACTTTATCCCATTCTCCGCAAGGTAAATATTGTAAAAAAGCTTCCTTAATCTTTGCTCCACTATTTTTATATACAACCTTAACATTTGTTACTTCTGATGTCTCAAATTTACCAGGCTTTATTCCTCCTAACTCGCTATGCTCAAAAGCTATGTCATTAAATTCATCAGCTATTCTAACAGCCCATACTGTGCCATTATTTCTTCTATAAATATTTGATATAGAACCGGCTCCTAATAAACCTTCAATATAATTCCTGAATGCCCCTTTAGACCTATTTTCTGTATCAAATATTTCGATAAATCCATGTTCTACTCTAACTGCATAGGCACAACCTATTGCTGTTACATCATCAATAGTTATTTTTCCATTTTCCATAAAATGTGGAGAAAACATAACAGGTGTTAAACCATCTTTACCAATAATTTTATTAGCAAAAATGTCTCGCAGCCCTCCCTTTCCAGCTTTTTTCATGGCAAGGTTATCTGTTTCTAATCTTAAAGTGACACCACCTGTACATTTAAGATTTTTAAATAATACATTATCCGCAGCATACCCTTGAATTAATCCATAACCCGTATGCGCATTGGTTTGTGTTATGTTTTCAACAATACCATTATGCGGCCAAGCTTCGGCTACTCCTTTTTTATCAAAAAAACTAATTAAAACTGATGCAAAAATAGTTTTATCATCTAAAATATTAAGATTAGCTAATCTAAAACCATCAGCTTCTCCAATATCTGCAACAATAAGATTATTACTTGAATTATTTCTTAAGTCCACGGTAAATCTTCCTCCTTTTCCATAAACACTAGTGCTCTCAATCTTTTTTTGTCCACGAGCTCCAAAATTGAAAATACGGTGGTTTCTATCTTCTGCTAATCCTTTAACAGGGAATATTGTAGCGCCTTTAGCTATTTCTAAATGAACATTGGACTTCATTCTAATATTCAATAAATAATAATTACCCTCTGGAATAATTATTCTTCCTACTTCTCCATCTGCAAAAGAATTAATAGCTCTATTAAGTTTAGCACTATCATCATTGGTGTCAGTATTATTAACACCAAAATCGTCAACCAAATTTTTAGTCACATCAAACGATACGGGTTGTCTATAAAAACGATTCCTTGAAAAATTGTTAGGTCGGACTGCTCGAAGAGTTGATCCTTCTGGGTTTTCTTCTGTTATCTCTCTTGGATCTGTAGAACAGCCAATTGCTAATGCTGCAAAAGATGTTAATATAAGATTTCTAAATTTTAATTTCATAACTGTTAAGTTTTTTAGGTTAAGAATATTTTAACGCTGCGTGAATTCAAAAATTGTATTATTGTAAATATTTTATTACTTAAAATCAAAATAATACAAAAAAACCTACAATTCATTGTAATTACTAGCTTTAATTAAATTCACTAAATCTTATTTATTTTAAAACAAGTGACCATTATATAATTTTATTTTATATAAAATTAATAAATACACTTTTTTATGTTACAGCTTAAAAATATCATCTCCATAACAGAGTTAAAACAAAGAATTAGTATGTCTAGCCAAACATATCATAAGTTTTATGTTACTTAACTATAATAATTACACCTATAGATGCAAAATATATTTAGGTTATATTTCAAAAATCAACAAAAACAAATATGGATAAGAATTGTTATTCTAGGTAATACTTGTTGATTTATAAATTCTTTACTTTTATAATCTAACCCCCTTGAATCATCAGAGAAGTCTTAATTGATTTCTCTTTTAAATTGATTTCTCTTTTAAATGAAGAAACTTTTTTCTATCTTCATCTACTATAATTGCATCAATATCTTTTTGAATCACAAATTCAACCAAGTGAATTTCATAGGGTTTATATGTTTTTTAATAATAGTGTCATTATTAGGTCTAGTTCTTAATAAAAACTTTTCATTATATTTCAAAATTATTGGTATTACACCATGTTTTCAAATTCATGAAAAACAGCTTCTTTTCCTTCAAAGACATAAATTAGTTCTGTGATTTAAATCATGCTTAGACTTTATTTAATACGCATTTTTTAGACCTTCCAGAAAAAGCGTTCTTTTACTTTAGACTGTGCTCCTATTTTTTTATAAAAAGAGATAGCATTTTCATTAAAATCTGGTGTTTGCCATTGTATAATTTCACAATTTTCAGATTTAGCATAGTCTTTTATTTTTTGCATAATTAGAACACCTATCCCTTTGCCTCTAGTTTCTTCCTTTAAAAATAGACAGTCCAAATAAATATAAAAACTGGCGTCCCAAGTAGAAAATTGCTTTATATATGTTGCATAACCTACAATGTTTTGATTTAGCTCTACAACCAAACAATTAACATTATTAGAGGTATTAAAAAGGTGTTGAGATAATAATTCAAATTTATTTTTTGGGCTATACTTTGCTTTTTCATAAGCAGCATGGAGTTCACATAACTGTACAATTTGCTCTAAATCTTTTTCTTTAATATCTCTAATAATCATAATTTAAATTTTAACAAGTACATTTAAAAATAGCTCCTTTTGTAGCATTTGTTCCTTCTGTAGCATAGCCATCTAACTTCCACCATTCAATACCTCCTATAAGTTCTTTTACTTTAAAACCTAATTTTGTCATTTTTAACGCACCTTTAGTTGATCCATTACACCCTATACCATCACAATAACAAACATAGGTTTTTGTTTTATCAAGGTCTTTCGTGTTTTCCTTTGTCATTTCCCTATGTGGTAAATTAATAGCTGTTGGAATATGTTCTTTTTTAAAACCAAATACTTGTCTGGTATCAATAGCTATAAACTCTGTACTATTTTCAAATGCATCATATAAATCTGAAGGATCCATTTCGTAAGTTAATTTGTTTTCGTAAAATTCAATTTGTTGTTTCATAATTATTTGATTTTTAATTCATCACAAATCTAAAATTCATATTAAAATAATCGTGATTTTAAAGTTGAGTAGTTTTAATCGATTATTGAAAAAATTTCAAATACAACTAAATAACATTGTTGTAACTTTGGTATCTATGGAAATCAAGTATTTTAAATTGATAAAAACGATTACTGAAGAAGGCAATCTAGCCAATTCTTCCGAAAGGCTATTTTTAACGCAATCTGCACTAAGTCATCAATTAAAAGAATTAGAAGAACAACTTGGCTTTAAAGTGTTCCATAGAACTAGAAATAAATGGCAATTAACTGAGGAAGGTACCGAGTTATATAAAATCGGAAATGATATTCTTGAAAATATTGAGCAAGGTTTTAAAAATATTAAACGCATTCAAACTGGATCTGTTGGGCATATTAAGGTAAGTACCGAGTGTTATTCTTTTTATCAAGGTTTGCCAAGTTTTATTCAAAAAATAGGATTATTGTATCCAGAAATTAATGTAGATATAATTTTAGAAGCGACGCACCAGCCTATTTCCAAAATTTTGTCGAATGATATCGATATTGCCATAGTAACCTCAAAGCCTGAAAACAAATTATTATCTAGTATTGAAGTCTTTCAAGATGAAATTTTTGCTATTATACATAAAGAAAATCCATTAAATAAGTTTAAATATGTTGATGCTGGTCACTTTTCTAATATGCATTTAATTATTCATTCTTTTCCATTAGAAACAGTATCTGTTTACGAACAGTTTTTAAAACCCAATAAAATAACGCCTCTTAAAATTTCTGCTGTTCCACTTACTGAGGTTACTTTAGAAATGGTTCATGCTAACCTAGGCATTATGTGCTTACCAAAATGGGCTCTAAAATCGTTTAAAATTTCTGATGATATCATATTTAAACCTATTGGAGTCAATGGCTTAAAAAGAAGTCATTTTTTAGTTTATAGAACAGCCGATGCTTCAAAAAAATACATTAAAGATTTTGTTTTAAATTTTGAGGAAAGTTTTTCAATTCATAGTACTCAAAAAATCTCCTGATTCAACCCGATTTAAACCTTTTATTTCACGGTTATATACATAGACCGAAGCTTCAATGCTTGAACCGTCTTCTAGAAATGCAATAATCTGCTCTTTTTTGAATAAATGAGGTTTAGGATATTGCTCCCCAATACCTTCATACTCATCTAAAACGTTAAAAACAGTCTCGGCATCTTTTAATTTAAAAATAGATCCATAAACTTTTTCAGAAGACTTATCACTTACTATGGCTCCTGGATACCAAGATACTTGATACAACTTTCCTTTAAAATAACCTTGTCCTATGCATTCAGATTGACTTGCTAGAAATTTAGACATATCGTTATTAGCATCTTTAAGTAAAGTACCGTAAACAAATAAGTAATGAATCATAATTAAACTTTGATAATTGATTATTTCCTTAATGTTTATAAAATATATTTTTATTAACTATAATTGTCATTAGTTCAACGGTATGTCCATCATGATCTTTTGTATATATAGAATGAAAATAATAATGATCTTGAATAATTAATTGATATGCTATTATTTTCCTTATTCATAATTTTAAATCACATACAATAAATAAACTAACACTTTTACTCTAAACTATTTACTAACAGCAATCCAGTCATCAATTTTATTTTCTAACAATTGCAAAGGAATACAACCTGTTTCTAGTACTTGATTATGAAATTCTTTAATATCAAATTTATTACCTAAAGCTGTCTTAGCTCTAGATCTTAATTCTCTAATTTTTAATTGCCCAATTTTATATGATAATGCTTGTCCAGGATTAGCCATATAACGTTCAATTTCTCTTACAATAGTATCTTCTGCTTCAGCTTCATTATCTAGAGAATATTGTATAGCTTCTTCCCTAGTCCATCCCTTTGTGTGAAGTCCAGTATCTACAACCAACCTTATCGCACGATGCATTTCTGCACTTAACATCCCAAAATATTGATAAGGATCTTTATAAAGTCCTAATTCTTTACCCATAGACTCTGTATATAAGGCCCATCCTTCTCCATAGGCACTATACCATAAGGTTTTTCTAAATTCTGGTAATTCTTTGCTTTCTTGTGCTAAAGATATCTGGAAGTGATGCCCAGGAATGGCTTCATGCAAGAACAAATCTTCTTTATCGAAAATATTATACTCTGTTACATAAGGTATTGGTGTATAAAAAATCCCTGGACGGGTGCCATCTAAGGAGCCTTGGCTATAGTTTGCTGCAGCAGATTTCTCTCTAAAAGGTTCTGTTCGTCTAACTTCAAATGGTGTTTTAGGTTGTTTACCAAAAAGCTTATCTATTTGAGGTTTCATAACATTATGAATACTATCGTAAAAAGCAATAACCTGCGAACGTTCTGTAAAAGGCATCAGTTTTTTGTTAGTTCTTACATGATCGAAGAAGGCTTTTAAATCACCTTTAAAACCTACTTCTTTTTTAACAGCTTCCATTTCCCCTAGTATACGAGCAACTTCTTTTAACCCTAAATTATGGATTTCGTCTGCTGTCATTGATGTCGTGGTATATAACTTAATTTGATGATTATAATAAGCATCTCCAAGTGGTGTTGCATTAATACCGCTAGAGGTTCTACCCTTTGGCAAATAATCATTTTTTAAGAAGTTTGCTATATCTTTATGAGCGGGCATAACTTTATTAGCCACCATATTTTTATAGGCTGCTGTTAGCTCTTGTTTTTCTTCTTCTGCAAATGTTTCTGGAATTTGATTTATTGGACTATAATATAAATGGTCTTCTGCTTTTCCTGTTGCTAATGTTTCAAATTGAGGAATCACTTTTACTATTAATGATTTTGGCAAAACTACGCCTTTGCCTATACCTGTTTGCATTTTTTCTTTAGCAGATGTCAACCATACCAAATAGCCATCAATACGAGCTAACCAATCCTTATAATCTTTAACCGTTTTAAACGGTTGCGCATTAGTACCTCCTGCTAATTGATTAAAATCTAGATTTTTAGACCACATTTGATCTATAGGCATTAAGTCTTTATCAAAAACCATAGCCTCAAGATTAATATCGCAATCCCATTTTAAAACAGCCATACTCATTTTTTCTGTAGCTGTAAGTTCAGATTGATCTATTTGGACTAAAGCATTTTTATATTTAGTGTAGTATGCTTTCTTTTTAGCCTTATAATCGTCCGACAAAAAATCGGGGAATTGATCATTAAAACGGCTATCACCAGCATTTGTGGCTTTTATAGGGTTTAATTGAAATCCCTCTTCATTATAATTTACTAGTAATTCATTAAATTTTGCTGCAGAATCTTCCACAACAACTTCTTTAGACTTTGTTTCTTTACAAGATATTAGTAAAAAAACAACAAAACAGGAAGTGATTAGGGTTTTCATAGATCTATATTTTTGAACTCAGTAAATTTAAACAAAAAACCACAATAATATCTCACAAATACCTTTGTAAAACATTATCATGGTTTATAAAATATATTAGTCTACTAATTACAGGTATCTATACCTAATTGAAAGTATACCCTACTGTATGCAATACTTATATAAACTTACTTAAACCCACTTGATTAATAGCTCCATGAGAAGCATGAGCAACTACAACACCATTTTTAATAACTAAAATTTGAGGTGATTCATGCATCACTTGGAATTTATATCCTGCTTCATTAGATACCTCTCTATAATTTAAAAGATCTAAGTAGTATAAATCTAAATCTTTCTCTGTAAGATCGTACGTTTCAACAAATTGATTCATTACCATTCTACTAATTCCACAACGTGTAGAGTGTTTAAAAACAACTTGTGTTTTAGTGCTCGATTTCTTTTGTATTTGATTTAATTGAGAGACCGTATTTAAAGGAATCCAAGGCAATAATTTTTCTTCTTTTTTTTCAGATGTACCTCCAAATATTTTGTTTAATAATCCCATAAATTCTACTTTTTCATTTCCGCAAAAGCGAAAATTTAATTCATAATATATTCAATGCTCTATTTAAGTCGAAACTAATTCTAAATCTTACAAACTGACTAAAAGTCACTAAAACAAAAGGATAACAGGACATTATGTCTTGCAAAACCTATTGGTAAGGTTATTGAATTAATCAGCTTGTAAAAGTAAAATAATAAAAACTATCTGCTTCTGCGGAAACAAAAATATAATCTATGAACCTAAATAATTATACAATAAAATCTCAAGAAGCCATACAGCAAGCACAACAAATTGCTCAAGGCTTTGGACATCAGCAAATTGAAAACGAACATGTTTTTAAAGGCATTTTTGAAGTTGATGAAAACGTATTACCATTTATTTTAAAAAAATTAAATGTTAATATTTCTATAATAAAACAGGCTTTAGATAAACAAATAGAAAGTTTTTCAAAAGTTACTGGAAGTGAATTAATGCTATCTCGAGAAGCAGGGAAAAGTTTAAATGAGGCCTCCATTATTGCTAAGAAAATGAAGGATGATTTTGTATCTATTGAGCATTTAATTTTAGCTATTTTTAAATCTAAAAGTAAAATAGCTCAAATGCTAAAAGACCAAGGTGTTACAGAAAAAACCTTAACTGCTAGTATTCAAGAATTGCGCAAAGGTGAAAATGTAACCTCTCAAAGTCAGGAAGAGACCTACAATGCATTAAACAAATATGCTAAAAACTTAAATCAATTAGCAAAAGATGGCAAATTAGACCCTGTTATTGGTCGTGATGAGGAAATACGAAGAATTCTTCAAATTTTATCGCGTCGAACAAAAAACAATCCCATTTTAGTTGGTGAGCCAGGAACTGGTAAAACTGCTATTGCAGAAGGTTTAGCTCACAGAATTATTGATGGTGATATTCCAGAAAATTTAAAAGATAAACAAATATTTGCACTCGATATGGGTACCCTCATAGCTGGTGCAAAATTTAAAGGCGAATTTGAAGAACGCTTAAAAGCTGTTATTAAAGAAGTAACTACTAGTGATGGTGATATTGTTTTATTTATTGATGAAATACATACACTTGTAGGTGCTGGAGGTGGTCAAGGCGCTATGGATGCTGCAAATATTTTAAAACCTGCTTTAGCTCGTGGAGAACTACGCGCTATTGGTGCGACAACTCTAGATGAATATCAAAAATACTTTGAAAAAGACAAAGCTTTAGAACGTCGTTTCCAGAAAGTAATGGTAGATGAGCCAGATACAGAAAGTGCCATTTCTATTCTTAGGGGTATTAAAGAGAAATACGAAACACACCATAAAGTACGCATAAAAGATGAAGCCATCATAGGAGCAGTAGAACTATCCACAAGGTATATAACAAATAGATATTTACCAGATAAGGCTATTGATTTAATGGATGAAGCTGCCTCTAAACTTCGTATGGAAATTAATTCTAAACCTGAAGAATTAGATGTTCTTGATAGAAAAATTATGCAAATTGAAATTGAAATTGAAGCCATTAAACGTGAGAAAGACGAGACTAAATTAAAAACGCTCCGTTCAGACTTAGCTAATATAAAAGAAGCTAGAAATGAAATAAATGCTAAATGGAAAAGCGAAAAAGAGGTTGTCGATAACATTCAAAATACAAAACAAGCTATTGAAAACTATAAACTGGAAGCTGAGCGTGCAGAACGTGATGGCGATTATGGTAAGGTAGCAGAATTGCGCTATGGGAAAATTAAAAAGGCTCAAGAAACGCTTGAAGCACAGCAAGAAATTCTTTCCAATCAGCAAGAACACGCTTTAATAAAAGAGGAAGTTACCTATGATGATATTGCCGAAGTAGTTGCTAAATGGACTGGAATTCCTGTCACTAAAATGGTGCAAAGTGAGCGTGAAAAACTTTTAAAACTTGAAGAAGAATTGCATAAACGTGTAGTAGGACAAGAAGAAGCTATTATAGCGGTTAGTGATGCTGTTAGAAGAAGTCGTGCAGGCTTACAAAACCCACAAAAACCTATTGGTTCATTCTTATTTTTAGGAACTACTGGTGTTGGAAAAACGGAACTTGCAAAAGCTTTAGCTGAATATTTATTTGATGATGAAAATGCTATGACAAGAATTGATATGAGCGAATATCAAGAACGTCATGCCGTGAGTAGATTGGTTGGTGCGCCTCCAGGATATGTGGGCTATGATGAAGGTGGTCAACTTACAGAATCTGTGAGACGTAAACCCTATTCTGTAGTGCTTTTAGATGAGATTGAAAAAGCACATCCAGATACCTTTAATATTCTATTACAAGTTTTAGATGAAGGCCATTTAACAGATAACAAAGGTCGTGTAGCAGATTTTAAAAACACGATTATTATTATGACCTCCAATATTGGAAGTCATCTTATTCAAGAACGTTTTCAAGCTTCTAAAGATATTGATTCGGCAATTGAAAGTGCTAAAATTGATGTTCTAGGTTTACTTAAACAAAGTGTGCGTCCAGAATTTTTAAATAGAATAGATGATACTATTATGTTTACGCCTTTAAGCAAAGAAAACATTGTAGATATTGTTGGATTACAATTAAAAGGAATTACTAAAATGATTGCACAGCAAGGCATTACTTTTGATGCAACTTCTGAAGCTATTAGTTATTTGGCCGATAAAGGTTATAACCCTGAATATGGAGCAAGACCTGTAAAACGTGTAATTCAAAAAGAAGTATTAAATGCTTTAAGTAAAGAAATTTTAGCTGGTAAAGTGACAACCGATAGTATTATTTTACTAGATTCTTTTAATGATAATTTAGTTTTTAGGAATCAATCTAATTTAGTTAGTGAAAATTTTTAAAAATAATTATAATAAAATGAATTAAATACAGTTTATGTATATGGTTGGTTAGTTGAAAAGCAACATGAATCTTTATTATAAAGGTGATTGTTGCTTTTTTTATTATACAAAAATATACCAAATGGTATATTTTTGTATATTTGTAATATTATGAAAACAAAAGCTGAACTTACTTCACAATATATAATAGAAGTCTCTGCTCCTATATTTAATAAAAACGGGTACGCTGCAACAAGTTTAAATGACATAACAAAGGCTACTGGTTTAACAAAAGGTTCTATTTATGGTAATTTTAAAAATAAAGAAGATTTAGTATATGCAACTTTTAAATATATGGTTGCATCTTTAATGAAACCATTATCTATACATTTAGATAAGAGTAATTCTCCTATTGAAAAATTATTTTTAATAACAGATTTTTATAAAAACTATTATGAGTTTAGTAAACAATTAGGAGGTTGTCCTATCTTAAATATTGGTGTCTATGCTAATAACTGTAATTCAGAATTACTTAATAAAGTAAGAGATACTATTCAACGCATTCAAGACAAACTATGCACAATAATAGAAAACGGTATTGAAGAGGGAGAAATATCATCAGAAATTAATGCCATGCTTTATGCCAAACATATAGATACGATGATACAAGGTGCTATTTTTATGACTTATACTATGAATGATGAATTTTACATGAAAGACACTATGAGTCTAATAAATCAAATAATAAACCGAGAACTTAAAATTTAAAAAAATTTAATCAAAAATATACCAAACGGTATTAAAACAGAGAATTATGGAAGTATTACCAAATGTATTACAAAGCAAAACAAAAATTCGGTTTCAAGACTGCGATCCTTTTAATCATCTTAATAATGGGAGTTATATCAATTATTTTATGAATCATAGAGAAGATGTTTTAATTGAACATTATAATCTTGATATTTATAAAATAGCTAAAAAAATAGGAAAAAGTTGGGTATCTAGCACCAACCAAATAGCTTATTTAAAGCCTGCTTTTCTAACGGAAAATGTTATAATTGAATCTGAATTAATAAACTTTACAAATAGTGAATTATTAGTAGAAATGCGCATGTACGATGAAGACAAGAGTCATTTGAAATCAATTATTTGGTGTGGATTTGTTCATTTTAATCTATTAAAGCAAAAAAGAGAGAATCATACAGAAGATTATATGCAATTATTTCAATCTGTTAAAACCTCTATATTTTTAGATAGCCAAACATTTGAACAACGATTAAGCCTAATAAAAAGTGATTTAATAAAAAATTAACTAAAAAATAAAATAATTTTAACACAAAATTCCATTATTTGTAATAATTACCGCCGTTAATCTAAAAATTGTAAAACAATAAGGTTTTACAGTTTTTTATTTTTAGCTTAGCATTGTTGTGTGCTCCAACCTACACTAAACACATTAAAGATTCAGCTTTATTTTCGATAAGCTACATAACAAAACCTATTTAAAAAATGAATATTTCTGAGTATATTGATTATACGCTCTTGAATCCCACCACAACAGAGCGTGAAATAATCAATCTTTGCCATGATGCGAGAGAAAATAACTTTTATGCTATTTGCATTAATACGTCATATGTTCCCTTAGCAAAACAAATATTAGAAGATACTAACGTTAAAATATGTACTGTAGTAGGGTTTCCTTTTGGAGCCATGTCTACTAAAGCCAAAATATATGAAGCAAAAAATGCAATAAAGGATGGTGCAAATGAAATAGATATGGTTATTAATTTAGGTTACCTAAAAAGTAAAAACTACGTATCTGTTTTAAAAGACATTAGCGATGTAAAACTAGCTATAGGAGAAATTCCTTTAAAAGTTATTATAGAAATTTCTGAATTAAACAAAAATGAGGTTGTAAAAGCTTGTGAAATTTGTTTAGATGCTAAAGCCGATTTTATTAAAACATCTACAGGTTTTTCTAAAAGTGGAGCTACATTTACTGCTGTAAAAATTATAAAGAAAATAGTTAAAGATGCTATGAAAATAAAAGCATCTGGAGGTATTTCAAATTATGATACTGCTCATAAATTTATTGAAGCTGGAGCAGATAGAATTGGTACATCTTCTGCTTTAGATATCGTTAAAGACGATATATTAAGCAAGCTTGAAGCTTAAGCCATTACCTGTAAATTTTTGTGACAATATATTTATACCTGTTTCTTTAACCTGTAAAATTCTGGGGTATCCCCCAGTAGTTTGGCAATCTCTCATTAATATAATAAGTTTTCCAGAAGGTGTTAACTGTACCGTTCCTGGAAGTACTGGAGATGTTATTATTGGTTTTAAAAAATTTATAAATGGTTCTTCTAATTGATAAGCCATTCTATTATTATTTTTAGAAATAGTAAAATTATTAGTGAATAATTTTCGTTGCTGTTCTGTGGAAAGCAAATTAAATTCAGCGCCCTTAAAAACTTCGATACGAGAAGTTTTCAAATACGAACTATTTACTCTTAATATTGCGTTATGGTTTTCTTCTAAACTATTATTAATTTTAATAGCTAAATGATCTCCCTTTCGTAATACAAATTCTTTTGTAATGCCTGCATACATACTTTGGCTATTCATTACAATTTCAGACTGAAAACCTCCCAAAACAGCTAAATAACTTCTAAATCCAGTAATTAACTTCCCAAAACTTAAAATATCTCCTTCAGTTATTTTAATCACTCTATTGTACTTAACTGGTATGTTATTTAGAGTCGGATTCATGTTCGCTCCAGATATACAGATTAATGTATTTGTATTAAACTGTAATGTTGGCCCTGTCATAGTCATTTCTATAACTGCTGCAGATTTAATATTTCCTAATAATACATTTGAAAATGCTGCTGCATGCTTATCCATAACTCCAGAAAAAGGAATACCGTATTGTTGATAGCCTACACGTCCTAAATCTTGTATGGAAGAATAAAAACCGGGGTTTAAAATTTTAATCATCAATCACCTCACTTTCTAATTGATAAACACCTGCTTCAACCAATACTTTTACATCGTAATATGCTTTTAAGGAAACTGGCTGAAATTGAATGCGGTCTCTAGCTCTTGCAAAACAAGGTGTTTCACTATCGATATTAAAAAAATTAATTGGTGAATTTCCTATAATATGCCAACCTCCCGGACTTTCTTTTGGATACACCCCTGTTTGATTTCCTCCAATAGCAACTGCTCCTTTTTCTATTTGTAACCTTGGTGTTGACCTTCTGGGTATAAATAGCTTCTCATTTAAACCACCTAAATATAAAAATCCTGGCAAAAAACCAATAAAATAAACAGTATAAAGGGAGCTGTGGTGATACGTTATAATATCCTCTTTTGATATTTTTTTTTGCTGAGATATAACCTCCAAATCTATACCAAATTGATCATCGTAACATACAGGGATCTTCCATAATCTGGGAGGTTCTCTAGAAATTCGGGTTTTTGATATGTAAATTTTTTTTAATTCAGATAATTTATTTTCAAAATTAAAATGTGCTTCCTCATAATTGACTAACAATGCATTATAAGCTTGTATTATTTCAATTCCTTGATTTAAACCATGCTTTAATATTTTTTCTTTAAAAAGTAAAATATCATCTAAAATAGATACATTAATTAAATCTGGCCATTCTATAAGTATAGAAGATTCGGCATAACGTTTATATATAACATCAAAACCCATTAAAATTAAATAATTTTAATTCCTTTATCTTCAAGTTTATGTCTTAAAGTTTTAAGTAAATTTAAAGTTTCTGGATGATCTCCATGAACGCAATATGTATCAGCTTTTATTGCTATACTTACATTATTTATAGTTTTCACTTTTTGATTCATAATTATATTATAAACATGATTAAACATATCAACTTCATCATCAATTATGGCTTCTTTGTCCTTTCTTGAAACCAACGTTAAATCATCATTATAATTTCTATCAGCAAAAGCTTCATAAATAACTGGAATATTATTTTCTATCGCTACTTGAGCAATAAGAGAATTAAACGGAACATATAGTTTTATAGGTAATACAAAACTTTTTACAATCTCTACAATTACATTTGCAATTTTCTCATCGACCATAGCTAAGTTATAAAGTGCACCATGTGGTTTGATATGGTGCAACCTAGCATTTTCATTATTAAGAACCTTTAGTAAATCATCTACTTGCTGTTTTAATGACGTAAATAAAGCTGCGCATGACATACTCATTTTAACACGTCCAAAATTTTCTTTGTCTGGAAACGATGGATGAGCACCTATTTTTACTCGATTCTGTTTTGCTAGCTTAACGACAGCTTTCATAGTCTCTAAATCTCCTGCATGGCCACCACAAGCAATATTACATGAAGAAATATGAGGCATCAATTGAGATTCATTATTAATACCTTCACCTACATCTGCATTTATATCAATACGTTTATGTATCACTAAAATAAATTTAATTGAAAGACCTTATTTAATGTAGCTACAGATAGCAAGATACTAATTAATAGAATGATAAACCCTAAAATATTCTGTTTAATATTATTTTTATAAACTCCTAAAACTGAAGATTTATTCATAATCCAAATTAAAACCCCAGCTATTACAGGTAATAAAATACCATTTGCTACTTGAGCAAATTTTATAATATCTATAGATTTAATACCTAGAGAAGAACACAAAACACCAAGTAATAAAATAAAAATCCAAACAATTCTAAATTTGTTGGATCGTAAATCATTACTCCAACCCAAACAACCACTAGCTACATATGCTGCAGCTAAAGGAGCTGTAATGGCACTAGTAATTCCTGCAGAAAACAAACCTATTGCTAAAAAATATTTAGAAAAACTTCCAAATAAAGGCTCTAATCCTTTTGCTAAATCTGATGCGTTTGAAATATCTTGGGATTGAATAGAAGCTGCGGAAATTATAATACACATGGACACCAATCCGCCTAAAACCACAGCTATAATCGTATCCTTTCTAGCAAATTTTAAATCGGTAGTATCATGCCATTTCTCTTTCACTAAAGCTGCATGTAAAAATAAATTATACGGTACTACTGTAGTTCCAATAAGCCCAATAACTGTTAGAATACTATCTTTTGGAAATTTAGGTACGAATATACCTTTTATAATATCTGTAACATTCGGCTTTACAATAATAGCTGTTATTAAAAATGCTAAACTCATTAAAATTACCAGCAATACTAAAACTTTCTCTAATACTTTATAATTCCCTATATATAATAGTACAAAAGCTATAACTCCTATTACAATACTAAACGTATTAATAGAAAGTCCATTTATATTAAAATTAGGGTTATTAATAATCGCTTCTAAACCTAAAACACCTCCACTAATATTTCCTGCCTCATAAGCTGCATTTCCTATAACAATAGCGGAAAGAATCAACAAAACGGCAACACCTTTAATTATAGGGTTCTTGATTTCTGTTCTAATAATTTCCGATAAACCTTTTTGAGAAATAATCCCCAAACGAGCGGACATTTCTTGTAATACGATAGTTGCTATTATTGATAATAACATCGCCCAAAGCAATGCATACCCAAAAGTTACACCTGCAAGTGTACAAACTGTAACTGTACCCGGACCTATAAATGCTGCTGCTACTAACGGACCTGGACCTATGTTTTTAAACCATGCTTTTATCATTCTTTTGTAGAATTCAACGCATAAATAGCAAAACTACCTAACCAATGCCCTCCTTCGTAACTATCTCCTACAATACTAGGTAATGAATGATTTATATGATTATTTGCAATAAACCTTAAGTGATTGTATTCTGGTAGCCCTTCTGCTATCTTATTTAAACTCCATGCCCGCGAAAAATTAACACCATCTAAATGAACTAAATGACCATCTGTTCTATCTGATACTTTTCCAGTTTCTAAAGTGAAATTTTTATCTTTTAACTCAGGCAAAAAAGCATCTAACCATGGTTTAAATTCCTCTTTTGATAATAGCCGCTTCATTAAAGCGGCTTCTTCTAAACAAGGGGATAAAAAATCTGTTCCACTTGGCTCCCATGACATTGGACAATTTTCATCTTTTAAAAAGAAAAAAGTAGCTCTTTCTTTAATTGCAGCTTTTAAAGCTTCATGGTTGGTTGTTTGAGCATAATCATAAGCAAAGGATAACCCGAAAGCAGTATTTGTATGAGTTCCTACACGAAGTGGGTAATTTAGCTTTGGTAAAAATGCTATATATTTTTCAATAATTAAATTTGTTAATGGTTGAAGGTTTTCTTCTAATACTCTAGCTACTGGAGTATCCCAAGTATGTATTTCCTCTGCCAGTTTTAATAACCAAGCCCATCCATAAGTCCGTTCGTAAGACTTATTATGTTTTCCATAAAAATATTGAATCTCTGCTTCTATATGTGCTTTAGAAATATTTTTAAGAAGTCGTTGTTTAATCGCTTCTACATTATCAATATTTGGGAAAGACTTTAACAAACTTACTAAACTCCAATGCCCATGAACCGAAGAATGCCAATCGAAACATCCATAAAAAGCCGGATGTAATGTACTTGGTGATTTTAAATCTTCATCTCCTCCAAGGGTTTGCGATAACCTGTTGGGGTATTCGGTATTTATACAATGCAATGGTAATTCTACTAAAGTATTAGCACCTTTTAAATCTAATTTTGGAATGCCATAAATTGGGTTATTATTAGTGTTTAATATTGGCTCCTTTATTATTTTTGTTTTTTGTCCCTCTTTTTTAGAAGTATTACAACTTAATATTAAAGCTGTTATAGAAATTAGTATATATTTTTTCATATTATAAACTTAAGAATTAGTTATATAAATTAAGTAACAAATGATACATTACCATAGTTAATTAATGAGTTTCTTTTAAAAATTTTTTGAATATCCGTAATTACTAATAATTGATTAAAAATGCTTATTTTGTTAAAAAAACAAGTCATGAATATTTTTAGTTTTACCGCCCATTTTGATAGTGAAGAAGCTTGTCGTACTCATTTTAAGCAAGAAAGAGATAAGATAGGAGTTAAATGCCAGCGTTGTGGTCATACTCATCACTATTGGATAAAGGCTGTTTGGAGCTATGAGTGCAAATCTTGTAGAGCCCGTACATCTTTGAGAAGTGGTACTATTATGCAAAATTCTAATCTATCTTTTATGATATGGTATAAGACAATGTTTTTGATGACTACTACCAAGAAAGGATTTTCTTCTAAAGAAATCCAGAAACAGCTTGGTTTAAAAAGGTATAAACCTGTCTGGGCGATGGTTCATAAACTTCGTAAAGCAATGGGTAACAGAGATGCCCGCTATACTTTAGAAGGTATGATTGAAATGGATGAAGGTTATTTTACGGTCGAATCTTCTGAAATAGAGCAACAAAAAGGAAAAAGAGGTCGTGGTGCAGTAGGAAAGCAAAACGTAATGATAATGGCAGAATCCACTCCCTTAGAAGACCCGAAAACCAACAAGAAGGATCGCCAATGTCGCTACTTTAAAGCCAAAGTGCTGACAGATCATAAGGCTGATGGTGTAAATGATACTGTTAAAGAGTCTTTAGACGAACAAAGCATTGTTTTTACTGATAAAAGTACTTCATATGTTGATATTGCTGATTTTGTAGAACTACATATTAGTGAAAAATCAGATAAACAAACTACTAAAGAGACCTTGAAATGGGTACATATTACCATAAGCAATGCCAAACGAAACTTACTTGGAAATTATCACAAAATTAAAGGCAAATACCTACAACTCTACCTAAACGAATTTGTTTACAAACTCAATCGAAGATATTTTGAGGAAAAACTATTCGATAGACTAGTAATAGCTGGAATTACTGGATTATGAGTAAAAACGGATATTCAAGAAAAATTTTATACTTTAATCTTCTTTTTTATTCAATCTAACTAAAATATAAAAAATAATTATTGGAACTATCCACAAATAACTACCGATGCCTGAACATAGTCTATCCTACTATTTCAAACCAGTTTAAAAAATCTACCGATTTATCAAACAACTGATTTGAAAAACTTTTAAAATCTGGAATAAAAACAAAAAAAGAAATAGTATTATTCCATATCCTATCTTTAAATAATTTATTTTAAAGATTTTATCTATCAAATAGATAAAGATAAATGGGATAAAGATGAAATAAACTATAATATTAATTTCATTATATGTGAATCCAGTAATTTTTGAAATCCAATTTAATAACTCATAAACAACTTTAAATACTTCTCTCCCCGGATCGGGTATAGTATGTTGTTACCGTTAGCATTTGCTAGTGGCGTTAAGGGTAAGTAATAAAGTTGTACATCTAGTTCCATATTTGAATACTTTTCTTGCTTGGAAATATACTTAAAGACGAGAATCAATAATAAAATTTCTTTATTAGCTAATTAATGTACCTTCTAACAAAAAACATAAACCAATTACCCCAACCAACCCTCTCTATCCATACTTCTATATTGAATAGCTTCACTAATATGCGAACCATTAACCATAGCAACACCTTCCAAATCTGCGATAGTTCGGGATACTTTCAAAATCCTGTCGTAAGCTCTAGCAGATAAATTTAATCGCTCCATGGCCGTTTTTAAGAGCTCTTTTGAAGCATCATCTAAAACACAATACTTACGAATTTGTTTAGTATTCATTTGTGCATTATAATGCACAACATCTGATGACATAAAACGTTCAGTTTGAATCTCTCTCGCTTTAGTAACACGCTTTCTTATATCTACAGAGGTTTCTCCTTTTCTATCATCAGATAATTTATCGAATGGAACTGGAGTTACTTCAATGTGTATATCTATTCTATCTAATAAAGGTCCAGATATTTTACTTAAATAACGTTGCATTTCGGCTGGACTTGAAGTTACTGGTGCGTTTGGATCGTTAAAATAACCACTTGGGCTAGGATTCATACTGGCCACCAACATAAAACTACTAGGGTAAGTAACTGTAAATTTTGCTCTGGAAATAGTAACCTCTCTATCTTCTAAGGGTTGACGCATTACTTCTAAAACCTCTCTTTTAAACTCGGGTAATTCATCTAAAAACAAAACACCATTATGTGATAAGGAAATCTCTCCGGGTTGTGGGTAACTTCCACCACCAACAAGTGCTACATTTGAAATAGTATGATGCGGGCTTCTAAACGGACGTTGTGCCATAAGTCCAGTATCTTTTACTCGACCTACTACAGAATGTATTTTTGTAGTTTCTAAGGCTTCATACAAAGTCATAGGTGGTAAAATACTAGGTAATCGTTTTGCTAGCATCGTTTTACCTGCTCCTGGTGGACCTATTAAAATAATATTATGTCCTCCAGCTGCAGCAATTTCCATACATCTTTTAATTCCCTCTTGCCCTCTTACATCTGAAAAATCAAATTCTGGAAAGTCTAAGTTTTTATAAAACTCTTCTCTGGTATTTATAATAGTTTGTTCTAGAGCGTCTCCTTTATCAAAAAAATTAATAACCTGTTTAATATTCTCTATACCATAAATATCTAATCCATCAACAATAGCGGCTTCTTTTGCATTTTGCTTTGGTAAAATAAAGCCTTTATAACCTTCTTCTCTAGCTTTAACAGCAATGGGTAATGCTCCTTTTATGGGTTGTAAACCACCATCAAGCGATAGTTCTCCCATAATTAAGTACTTATCTAAATCTTCTGCTTGAATTTGCTTTGAAGCAGCTAGAATACCAATGGCTAAAGTTAAATCATAAGCACTCCCCTCTTTTCTTAAATCGGCTGGAGCCATATTAATGGTTATCTTTTTTCCTGGAATTTTATAACCATTATTTTGAAGCGCTGCTGCAATGCGGTAATTACTTTCTTTTATAGCATTATCTGGTAATCCAACCAAATGATAACCTATTCCTGAATCTACATTTACCTCAACAATTATTGTTGTGGCTTCCACACCAAAAACGGCGCTCCCAAAAACTTTTTTAAGCATATGATAATTTATCTTCATTAAACGTAAGAAAATAAAATTTATTGGAGCAAAATTTAAGTTTTATTATTTATCCAACTATTATCATGTTTAACTCAAAAAATCAAGAGTTTACATTATTCTTAAACTACTTTTTCATAGACACATGTACATGGCTATTGTCTTCATAAAACACCCAATCGAGACCTACTTCTACCGCTAATCGTGCTAATCTTCCTAATTTTGAACTATCTCTATCACTTGTTGTTATATCTGCTCCACGTCCTTCATAATGTATGCTTTTAGAGGCATGCTCATTATCTTCATCCCAAGCTTCCGTTACTCGAAGTTTAATATTTGCTCCCCATTCTTGAATAACAAGATCTGCTAGCAGGTTTAATTTTTCACTTAGTTTACTGGTCATATAATGATCTGCTCCTGTACCTTCTTCATCTTTAAAAACAATTTTCTGATTTTCATTTTTAATAAGCTCATCAAACTCAGGAGTGCCTCTTAATATTTTTCCCGATATTCTGCCAACAACATCATATTCTTTCATATTTGGCACACGCTCCTTAAGTTTTAACACCCTTTTATCTAACGCTCTACCATACTTACTTTGCGACGACGTTAAATGATTAGCATCTTGCCTAAAAACCCAATGCCAAGGTTCGTTAATACTTGTTTCTTGATAAAAATTATAGGTATTAGCATTTGCAACTAACCAAGTCCAAAGCCAACTAGATTTCCATTTCTCAATCCATATAGCTTTCGTTTTATTTTTTATATATTCTCCTTTTTCTGTATTTCTAATATCAATAGCAAGTCCATTATTATGATTACTAAATCCTGGTGTAGAAATTCTAGATCTTACATATTTTGCTAAATATTGTGCTGCTTTATCTCCATGTTGCCCACCTTCTAAAGATGCACGATGATCTTGTGTTTCATTATAGTAATTAGGGAAATAATCCATCCACAAATTAAATTGATGTGTAGGTGACCTATAAGCACTATTTAGTGCTATTTTCACATCAACACCAGCTTTGTTTATTGCTGTTTTGGCAGCTTCTAAAAGTGCTTTAAACTTTGGCGAAGCTTCTTTTCTCAATTTATAATTCCCTAGTACTGTTTCTAACTCATTGCTAGAAAGTTCTGGATACGGTGTACCTCTACGAGAATAACGGGTATAATTTATATCATAAACCGTTTGCATAAAATTTAGCTGTTCTTGAGTTGCTCCATTCCATACCACACGACCATCTTCCAATGTATGTTGTTCACTATATTTCATTTTAGGCTCAATAATTTCTGGCTCTAAATAATTAAAAGAGTTCGTCCAATTTTGAGCAGATTCTCCTAAAGAAATTGTATTTCGTTTTCTTCTTGGTGTTTGTGTACTTTTTCGGGTCGTTTTAGCTCCCGAAAACCTATTAATATTTGAATACTTTAACATAACTCTATAATCTTTTAATTAACGAACTTCTCTTAGAATCTTATTACTGAAATTCCTCTTTAATGACTTGCATCATAAATATTATTTTTAAACATATTAATTTCAGCTTTTCTTCTTTTTACTAAACCAGAAACTCCTCCATTAGTAACATCTGCTATTTCATTTGCACCAGCATTATAACGCTTCGCGTTTATATGTTTTTTTATTTTAGTTTCGCCACCTCCTGCTCCTCCTGTATTTAAAAAATTCCCTCCAGTATTAAAAACTAAACTCACTAAAGCATCAAATTCGTTTTGGCTTAGTGGTACCGTAATGTCTCTTTTAATAGCATTCTCATAGGAAGTAAGACGTTTTTTAAAAAGCTTATCTGCTTCTCCTTCTGCTATTCCATTTTTAAATTCATCTGGAAGTGTTATATCCTCGCACCTATTCTTTGCTATTAAATGTCCATATCCAATAGTACAATAGCCTTCGGAATCATTATAAGCTGTAGGCTCGAACTTTTCCCATGCTTTAATAAAATCTATACCTTTTGTACTTGTTTTATAGTTTTTAATAGCAATTCTTGATAAATTAGTACTTGCTGAATACACCTTTAAACTGGGTACAAACATAGTTTGCGCTTTCGTTTTGTTAGCGCGTTTACTCTTTACAACCTCCCGACTCAACTCTCGAGTAAATTGCAAGCGCTCTTTTGGTGCGTTAAATAGTGTATGAAATCGATTGCTCATAATACATTAAATTACTGTGCCGTCTCCGTATAATTTTAGACGTTTTACTTTTATAAGATCATTTTGAAATGAATGCGTAAAGCGGTAATTAAAGGTAACTTCTACCATAGCCATATCTTGACCTCCATTATTTGATATATAGGTATTAGGATCTGCCATTAATTTAGCTTCAACATTTAAACCAAACGCAACAGCATCATTAGACTCTACATGATCCATATCGATATACCCAACACCATAACCATTGTATTTAAATGATAAATCAAATTTTGCTGAGATCTCATCACCAATTCTACTTCCATCTTTTTCATATATTCTTACTGTTTTCTTTTTCCAAGTGCCTTTGTTTTGAAAAGACTTATCATCTCCTGGAAGCTTTGCGCCTTCCATTCTGGCTAGTTTCACTTTTATATCGCCCTCTGTATGTGCCCAAGCAAATTCAAAAATTTGCCACCCCACACCAGTACCTGCTATAACTGCTCCGGCTAGCGCAACACCTGCAGCTGGAGTTTTTTGAGTAGAATACTTTTTCTTATGTATAAGCTTGCTAGGTTGCTCGGAAAACACCTTAAGGTCTTCTTCTAAAAATAAAAATCTATTATTATTCATGATGCTTAAATTTAATTATGTGATTACTTTTACTGTGCCTCTTAATTCGCAATGTGGATTTGTATTATTTATAAAAAAGAATGTTAAATAATAATTACCTGAAGGCAAACCTGACCAAGTTTGCGTGTCTGCCGTACCTATTTTAAACTTTTTCGTCGCTTTTTCAGAATCAACCTCCCAGTCTATATCCTGAGTTAATGTTACATTAAGATGAGTATGTTTAGAGCAATCTTCTGGAATCCAATTAGAATCTATAGTAACAGCTACAGTGCCATCTGTTACACTAAATACTCTACTTTTTAAATAACGATGTTTGATACTTATTGTACTATCAAAACTGGACTGTTTTGATAAATTGACTTTTTTTACTGGGCTATTAGTTTTATTCACATCTTTATTTTCTGGTATTGAGTAATCTTCTAAAATAATCGCGTCTTCTGTAAAATGTTCCTTCTTTTTGGATTGTACCGCAGACAGTTCATTAAGTTTATTTATATCTTCTAAAAAATCTTCCGTTAAAACTTTATCCTCATCTTCTTTTTTTCCTGCATACGATGGTTTATCCTTTTTTTTATCTTCCTCTAAAAGATCTTGAATTTTCTGAGTAAAATCTTCATTTGTTTCTTCCTCTAGGCTATCCAGTTTTTTACTCATTGCTATAGCTCCAAAATCATAAGTATTTGCCATTTGCATACTCTGAGCTATCTGATCGAAAATAGCATGCCTCTCATTTAATTTCTTTTTAAATGCTTCGTCTGACGGATCTGCTATACCATGATCTTTATTCTTTTCAGCTTCAGCTGGATTCCCTTGTTCTCTTTGTCTGTCGTTTGTTTGCTTTTGTGCTAAAATAGAACGTAAATCATCTTCAAACTTTTTATCTGCTAACTTCTCTTCCTCACTTAATTGAGGTATTTCTATTGGTTGAGACTCATTATTTTGAACTTCTTGAAGCGTTATAGATTCTTCATGTTTATGTTCTTGAAATGGTATATTTAAAGATTTAGTGGTTAACTCTTTTTTGGGTTTATTATTATTTTCTTGAAGTGCTTCATGCTCTATTTCAAAATAACTATTTGCATCACTATACGGCTCTAAATTTTTAGCTTGAGTATATGGTGGTTCACTTAATATGACTGCATCTTCAATACCATCATTGTAAACTGAGGATTGATATGATACATTTACTGATTGTTTTTCCTGAGGTTCTTCTGCTTCATTTAACTCTTCATTAAAACATAAACTCTCTGGCAGACTTAATGAAACTGGCTGGTTATCGTCATAATGAGAAATAACTATTGTTTTTTTATTCCCGATAACTTTTTTATTAGGAACAACAGACTTTTTATCATTTATAAACTCCTCTTCATTGGCTTTTTCTGAATGTTTTGCTGTTACACTCATTATAAAACTTTTATATGATCTTCTCATAACCTTATTAATTATTATTGTCTAATTTCATTTTAAATACTGTATAAGGATCAGACACAACAATAAGCTCGTTATCTTCTTCTTTTACTTTATCTGCATTAATTTGTATTTGAAGATTACTTTTTGATGCCGATGTAAGCTTTACCATTTCTCCATTAAACACTGCTACTGGCGTGTATTTTTCATCAAAAATTAAATTATCGCCCTCTACATTAATAGTAGATGTACTTCTACTTATATTAAAATTTACATTACCCACTTTTGGTGGATTTTCTGTACGGCGTGCTTTATTTAAAAGACTTGCTAGTTTACCATAATCTACTTTCTTATTACTTGCCTTTAGTAAATCAACATTCTTCTTTTGTATTTTATCTAAGTCATTTACAGAGGTTACTCCTATTTTTCGAAGCGTATTCTTTGTATCTGTATCTATTTCATCTATTAAATCTATAGATACATCTTGAGCTGTATTGGGCTCTTTTGTTGTTTTTCTAATCTGTTGATCTGTTATAGATCCTAACTGAATGGCTATTTTAGAAGCACCCTCTTGTCCGGGTTGTGCCGTTATAAACTTAACATTATCTCCATCAAAACTTGGAAACAGTTGCATTTCTAAATTAACATCTTTAACAGCATAGGTCAAGGGCTTGTTAATAGCTTTAATAGCAAGTGTTTCTCTTGCTTTGTCAAGCTCAACAATTAATGAATCTAAAAACGATTCAAGATTCCATGATCTATTTGCAGTGGCCATTTAATTATTTTCTTCTAATTCAAAATTTATTTTAATGTTATGAAATACAGGCATAAAAGAGGTCTCTACATAATATAGAGGCGGTATACTTCCTAGTTTTACTTCGCCTTTATCATCAACCTCAACATGTAATTGACAAGGTGTTTCTGTCGTAATTTTTTCGACATGCAGGGTTACTGTTTGATGCTCAAAATGCGACTCCATATATGTGTCTATTGAAATGAACTCTTCTATAAATTCACTAAAGTCAATAAAGTCTTCATTTGTATTATCACTCATAACTATTTTTGTTTTCTTCCAGCGTCACTGGCATAAGCATTACTTTTTTATCAAAAAGTATCTTTTGTCCGTCTATATAAATAGGTTCCATATCAAGTGTACTTGATGCCATTTTTGATAAATCTGGTAGTTTATTTTCCATGATTAATGTTCGGATTTTGTTCCTATAAAATGAATTATTTCTGGCATAGCTATAACATGCTCTTGTGGCATAATAGAAATAACTTGCCCATAACTATCTATACTTTCAACCTTTGACACATGTAATTTCCGAAGTGCAAATTCGGGATATGTCCAAAGTGTCGATGTATCTCCTGCTCTTCCTTTCATCTCTGCACGATACCTTGCCGATAGTGAGAATGATTTTTTAGCATCACTACGTTTTAAAACATACAATAATTCGGCATCTAACGGTTCTTGATTTAAAATTTGAAGCACTTGATTAATCGCTTCAAAACTTAATTCGAAACCACTTTTAAGGCGTGCATGTATTTGTCTTCGTTTAGGGTACTCTGTAACCTCGTTTATATTATCTGATACCTGCATTGTTTTAGTTTCCATTTTAGCAATGCCTGCTTCTTTTGTGTTTAATGCCATAATATACTGAACATCAAACACCACTTCCCAGCGTAAACTGTTTGAATAGCCTCCGTCCCATATTTTATGCCAAAACTTTCTGTGTATATTTATATTATTAAATGGTATAGTATCACCAATACGCTCTCCTATTCTATCGTAAACTACATTTTTAATAAAGTGAATGTATTGATTCTTTAAAACTCCAATATTCTTTCCTGATTTAGATTTCCAGATATATGAAATTTCCAATTTAAACTCTGTATTACAAGGGATACTTTCACTTTCTTTTTCTGTAATAAATGCTTCATCTATATCTTTAGATAAGTCAATATCTACAAGTTTAATTGTTTTTCTAAATACCAATTTCATCGTTTCTGCATCTTTAATAAGAATTTGAATTACCGAGCGTGGTATTATCTTACTTAAACGTTCTCCATGATCTGTTGTAATACTAAATGGTAATAAAATTCGCGTGTTTTTGGCATATAACACTCTATTCTTATTTTTAAAAAACACAGTCTTTGTTCCTAAAACATTTAAATTAAGGTCTTTTATAAGGTTATATTTAATAAGGTCTTCTTGATAAAGCGCATGAGAAACACTCATGCCTTGAAGCAATGTACTTATATCGTTTGCCGAGTCTACTCCTGGATTTATAGCTTCTAAATGCTTTATTTCTTGCTCATCCATTTTAAGAACAGCATCTCCAATAGCTTTAAATAATTTTACGGGTTGATTACCTACCGCTTCTATAAGTTCTGGGTTTAAAGCTTTCTCTATAACTGGCATTAATGCTGGTAAAGCTGCTAATAAGGCTGGTGCTACTTTTGCTTTCGAAAAGTTTGACTTGCTATTACTATATTTTGAAGATGATTTTGATACAGGTACTTTACCTAATTTTCTAGTTGTAGATTCTGTTACTAAAACAGCATCTTTAATGGCTAAAAATAATTTTTGAGGAGAATCTCCAATGGCTTCTACCGCTTCTGGCGTTAATGTTTTTTCTAGTATAGGTTGTAACCCTAATAAGGTTTCTGGTAATATGTTATATGATCTGCTTAACTGTTTAAAAGATTGTGTTGTGGATTGTTCGGTGTTTTGATTACTAAGCTTAGTTAGAGTTTGAAGTACTTCTAAAACCTTATTGGTAATATCATTAGATTGTTGGCTATTATTATTATTATTATTATTACCTCCTTTATTTAAATTCCCTAATAAGCTGCCTAGAATTGGAGCTGCCTGTTGCAATAAACTTGGTAATGCTCCAACTAATGCATTCCAAAACATCACCTTACTTAGTGGTGGTTCATGATAATTTAATGCTTTATTTTTTAATTGAATATTTTGCATCGTATTATAATTTTTTGCAATTGGTTTTTCTTGTGTTTCTAATGACAATGTTATTCCTGCAAATTCAGAATTATGGGTTCTTACAGGCATTAACCTTAGAATTTTTGAAACTGTTGGCGCTTTATTATTAGCATCGTTAAAACTATATAACTGAATATATTTAATGCCTTCTGTCACTTCATGTTCTGGTATCTTTAAAGGGAAACTACTCCTTAAACTGTGTAAAGTTTCATTAACCTTAAACAAACTGGATGCCTTTTTGTTTCCAGAAACAACTCGTATAGTATCGCTATTACCTACACGTAACTTGATGCTTTTTTCGCCCAATACATACCTAAAGAATTTAGCTGTCCCTGTATCTGCATGAAATACATAATGACTATCTTCCTGTCCTTTATACTTTAAATATGCCAGAGCCATAAATCATCTTAATAAATATTAACTTCCAGATGGTAAAGCAGCTTGCTTTTCTTTGTCTGATGGTGTTCCATACATCGTTGCGAAATTGTCTAACTTAAAATAATCTGTTTTAAACTCAATTTTTACAAAACCTCTTAGTTTTGCTTTAAGTTCGTCTTCAGATGTGCTTTTTGCACTCGACACGCTAAACTTTGTAGTTTGATTGCTCTTAGTATTACCATAATTCGCATTACCTACCAATTTAGATAAAAACCCAGTACCTACACGCTTTGATGTTCCCGACGACGACGATGATTTTTCAAGCGCCTTATCTTTTTTCTCTCCTGTACGCTTGCCTTTAAACTCAAAATTAACTTCAGCTTCAATAACTCCTTTTTCTACCACCAATTTAGATGTTCCTGCCGCTACCATATCTCGAAGTATGGCACGCTGTTCTTGCGCCATTTTAATCTTGGCATCCATAATTTGTGCCTTAACTTGATTATCTCCTATATCTACAGTTTCTCCATTTGGGTTTCCTAATTGCATGGTTTCATTACCATCGGCATCTTCTTCCATGATAACCCCAAATTCATCAGACTTATTTTCTGCCAAATATGCAAATGCTGCAGTATCGTCGATCGACTTTATAAATTTTGATAATTCTGATGTTGCTGCTTTCATTAAAGCAATATAATCTTGTGTTTGCTCATGCATAACATTAAGATTCGCATCGAAAACAGATTTCAATAAATCCTTTACGAATAAGGGAAAATCTACAGAATCTACAAGATCTTCGAAAGCATCTACCCCATCTTCAAATCCTTTTTCATGACGTTTGTCATTGATATCGTCTGATGCTTTTTTTGCCTTAGATAATTGCCCTTCATTAATCCCATTATTTCTAAGTGCTTCTATTTGATCTTCGACTACACTGATATACATTTTCTTCTGGTCTTCAACATTCATATGCTTAAATGTCTCATTACCTGCTAGTATATCTCGGGCACGATTTCGTGCTATATCTTTTATTTTATTCGGGTCGTTCATAACTTAATTTGTGTTTTTATGGATTAAAAGTCCCAATTATCTTCGGCTGTTTGGAGTTCGTCCATATCATCTTGGTAATCACTTCCGTTATCATTATCATGGCTACTGCCTTGTAATTGGTTTTGAGCAATAACAAAAGCCTCTACACGTCCAACCATAGCTTGAAATTGATCTTCGCTAAATGTCGCTTGGTTATATTGTGCTATATCTAAAATGATGTTTCTTGCCGAATCTGCAATAGTTCTTAATGCAGATGTATTAGGGTAATAATTAAATTCTTCTGCACTAACACTTTCAACAATATTCCATAAATCTCTGGATATACCATGACCTAATTGATCCCTCAATTCTTCGGCATTAATAATACCTATAGCATCTTCAAGGTGCGCATACATTTCTGGTACAAATATTTTTACCATACCTGCTGCTGCTCTAGATAAATTATGCTGTAAATCTGTTACAACTTGGTGTATACCAGACTTAGATACCCGTAATGGATCTTCTGCACTTTCATACTTATCTATGTATTTAATAACTTCTCCCATATAAGTTTCCCATAGTGGAAGAAATCCTTCGTTTGTTACCATATCCGATACAGTATCTCCGTTACCTATATTAAAAACTTGTTTATACCACATGGAGCGCTCATCGAAAGACGTTCTGTTATCTCGTAATTGCATGTAGTTGTATAAACGCGTTGCTGTTGTTGTAGACTCTACATCAACTTTACCCATGGTTACATATTTAAGAATGGCATCTGCAACTCCAAAAATATTCATTTCATCTCCAAGAATCATGATGGCGTATAAAGAAGCGGCATTTTGAATATTAACAGTATTAATAGTGCCTCCTGGTAAATTAAGAGGATCTAAAAATTGAAATGAATTGACATGATCAAAATTATTGACCTCATCATAATACACATTCTTAACTGGATCTCTTGTAACATTTCCAGAGCTTTCAAGAACCTCACTCAGGGTATGCCATAAAATTGCATCTGTGCTCATAATATTATGTTTTATTAAATTTTCTTTTGTAATGCGATTAACTCTTCAAATTTACTTTCTGAAATAAGTCTTGCTTGCTCTATAATATTTGAGTAATCAAAAACACTATTTTCTTCTCCTAAAGCTTTTTTCAAGCTTATATTGTCATGTTTTGCTAATTGATGAAAACGAATAATACCAGCGGCTTCAAACTTTTTATTGTTTTTTGGTCCAATACCTTTTATTGCTTTATCAAAATCGTCTGCAATTTCACTTCCTCCTTGATCTGGATTTTGGGTTGGAGGTGTTGTGTTTTCGTTATGCACATAACCTATGCGAGTTAAGTAATCGACCATTTTTTGAGCGAGTACATCTTTATTTGTACCACGCTTTAAATCTACTTTACCACTGGTAATAAAGTCCATAACCAGTTTATAAAGACTGCCACCGCTTTTTATTTTGTCGATATAATCTGAAATCGTTTTTTGAGGTTGTCCCGAATTATATCCTATTTCTCTGTCTGAAAAATGATTTTCAATAGCTGTTTTCTCTTTACCAAAAACATTTAAATTTTCTGAAGCAATTACTTTACCTACAAGCGCTACATTAATATATGATTTTACAACCCCTAATGCATCCAATATCTTGGCAGAAATACCAGCTACATCTTTAACCTCATGCCCTATAATAGCACGGTAAGCGAGATAGAAAAACACACCTTCTTCGGATAAAACGGCACGTGAAAATGCATCTAATCGCGATGCATTTAATTTTGATGCCACTTTAACTAAAACCCCTGTATACTTTTCTTTTTCTAAATATGCTTTAATGGCATGTTTCTTATTACTTGAATTATCGATACCATTTTGCAATATACTTTCTGTTATAATGTCCACTTTTGAAGGAGGATCCATTTTTGTAACAAGCGTATTTAATTCGTAAATAGCTTCTTCTACCATATCATCGAATGTTACCGATGATGGTGCTATAAAATAATTAGAAGCCAGTAAATTAAATGTGGATATGGTAGATGCAGATACAGACTGAAGCAAATCACTAGTCCTGTCAATCTTTTTATAATATGTAGGAGCCAATGGCTTACTACCTATTACATTTTTAAAGGTTCCATTTTTTATCATAATCTTACTTTTATAAATTATACTGTAACATTTTTAAGGCATCGAGTATGTTTATTCTACCAAACCCTGATTTTTCGTCTTTATATCTATTTGAGTATTTATCGCATGTTTGTTTTAAAATGTAGATGATATCTTCATGCTTTATATTTTTCCCTCTTTCTTTAGCATAAGATTTAAGTAATGCTATGGCACCACTTACAAAAGGAGATGCTTGAGATGTACCCGAAGACATCGCATAACCATTATTTAAGAAAGTACTATATACATTTACACCAGGAGCTGTTACAGAAACATGACCTCCAAATGTTGAAAATGGCGCCACATTTCCTGTGTAGTCTGATGCCCCAACAGCTATTACACCTTTAAGAGCTCCTGGGTAATATTTATCATTCTTACCATCATTCCCAGATGCTGCTACTACACTAACACCACTGTCTAATGCATAGGCTATAACATCTTCATGAGGCAATCCGCCATCTTCATGTTTTATACCTAAACTCATATTAATAACATCTGCTCCTTTATCTACAGCGTATTTTATACCTGCATCTATATCGTCAATTAATCCTGCTCCAACAACCTGCTCTTTGTCTTTTAGAGCGCCAAGAACTTTAATGGGTATAATTTGACATTTTGGTGAAACACCTATTGGCATTTTATGTCCTTTTGAGGCTATAATTCCTGCTACATGTGTGCCGTGTCCCACGAGATCGTCTGGTACATCGTCCATATCTAGAAAATCGCCTACAAATTGTGTGGCACCATCAATAATATTAACAAAATCCTTATCGTATTTAAACTGATTTGTAAATTCTGAATGATTGGTTTCAATACCTGTATCTAGAACTGCAATCTTAATACTAGGATGCCCCATAGTTATGTTATGGGCTTCTTTTAAGTAAATAGAGTTATCGACATACTTAGAGCTTAAACCTTGTGAATTTGAATAGTCTTGATCTGGAATTTCACTTGTTATAATTTGTCCTTTTTTTACAAAAGCTACTTCTGGTAAAATTTGAACTTCTTCTAAAAGGTCTTGGGGTATATTGGGATTATTTGTTAGTAATATTAAACGATAAACTCTATTTAAACCATTATTTAATTCTTTTTCAGACCATTGTACTTCTTTTGACTTATAATTATTACTTACTATAAATTCTATATTATACTTATCTCGAATAATACGATCTATAGTTGGTATAAAATTTTTACTCACACCTTCTTTATTACTAATCAAGTTTTCCCAATATTTAAATTGAGGAGGTTGATTAATCTTATTTAGCTTTATGATTAGATGTGGTTTCATTGTTTGATAAAATTATTTCACTTTTTCAATTTTCTTTTGAACTATTGAGTCTATATTTTACACTATTGGGTTTTCTTTTATTAATTCGATATTGAGAAGGACTCACCCCTTCTTTCTTCTTAAATAATCGACAATAATAATGCTGTGACGAAAACCCCAAAACATCGGAAATTCTACTAACCTGCCAATTTGTAATTATTAAAAAATGTTTACTTTTTTCTAATTTATATTCATTAACATACTCTGTAGGTTTAAGTCCTGTATATTCTTTTATTTTTTTACTAAACGCGCTTCTACTCATGCTTAATAAATAACTTAAGCGTTCCATGTTAAGTGAATGGTCGTCTATATGCTCATCGATAACATCTTCTACTTTTCTTAAAAAAATATCTATACTATTTTTATTCTTAATATCTTTTAATACGTGAAAGCTTCTCTTTATTTTTAAAAGGTATTTTAGGAGTACTGGGATAAGAGAAGAATCGATAAAGTCTGTACCTCTATTAAGAAACGATTTTGTTTTAGTGTATATCACTTTCAACTTCGTATCATTTACAGCACTGGGAAGCTCCTCTTTGGTGTCGCTATCGTTATTTATTAAAACAATATCAAAACCAGCATTTAACTCCTTAATTTTAATAGTTTTAAAAGTAATATTAACCGTCTCAAAAAAAGCTTGAAGATAATTAGAAATCTTTCCTATGTGTAAAATATCTAGCACAACATGCTCTGTACTTAACTGCATGCTTGTTACTATTTGTTTATTATTCTTATTAAAAACTGGGGCTATCATTTCTTAAAGGTTTTAACAATTAAGGTTGTGATTCACTTTAGTTTAATTAGTAAGTAAATACACCGTAAGACACTATACAAATGTATTTAAGAGAGTTATTAAAGGCGTCAGGAAAAACACCCTTTCTTTATAGGTTTTCACCCTGTATTACGTATTGGAAAATTTATTACAATTTCTGGTTTATAAGAAACATACTGTTTTATCACATTTTAAGTTTAACCTTCGCGGTACTGTGCTAAAACATAAAAAACATCATAATTTATTGCATCTAAAAAGCTTCGTGATAAAGTTCCAATGCATAATGCAAGTTTTACTAATTTAAAATAAAGAAAACAATCTCTTTTTATAAAAACCGATACCAAATATGAAAATTAGATAGCAAGTGCCTTAGAGCTAAAAACATGACAAGTAAACTCTATTAATATATTACTAAACATATGTATTAAAAATATTACTAACTTGCTCGATAAATATTTACGATCTCTTTGAGTTTAGTTGATTAAGAGATTTAAAAATGAAAATAAACTTTTATTTAATAATTAATGAGAACCAAACACTTTACAGATGCTCTTACTTACCATGCAGAACAATTAATTAAACAATCTGTTGCTAAGTCTGTGGTATTTATTGAAGACGATATACATAGCTTCGATGTGTACAGACCATTATTACATGGCGATAGTGAAAAAGAAGATATTCCTGAAAAAACACAAGCCCTTATTATCACATTATTAGATGTTATGATTGGCAATAGAGAAGCTTATTTAGCTCAGTTTAAAAACCCAGATGATTTACTTATGCTTTATGATATGGGTCTGGAAAACCCTAAAAGTGTTTTGCTTTTAATTTTTAAAAGTGATTACGATAAAACGTCTAAGGCAACCCAAAACCGTTTTATTATACAACAACAGCTTAAACCTGGTATTCACGATTTAAATTAAATAAAAAAATCCACAACATAACTGTTGCGGATTTACTTAATTTATTATTGCTTACTTTATATTTAATAATAGTACGAACAGAGGCATTAAAGCGTATCTATTTAGAAAAACTAAATGCAACTACTCTATTACTACTTTTTTGGAAATAATTTCTTTTTCAGTCTTAATTCTCACAATATAAATCCCTTTGTTCCATGAACTAACATTTATAAAGTCACCCGTTATCCAAATATTACTATAAACTGTTTTTCCATATATGTTAGTAACATCTACTTGAGCTCCATCTAGGCTTAAATCACCTTTTATAAACACCTGATCTCTAGAAGAATTAGAATAAAACTGTATCAATTGATTTTTATTAGTTTCTTGCTTCATACGGCTTACTTTTTCAACACTTTCTTTGTGCTCAGTTTCAGAAACTTCATATCTCTTTTCTGATACAAGGTTGTAACTAAGTCCACTTTTTCCTTGACCTGACACGTTATGCTTTGCAAATACATAGAAAATTTTATCTGTGTAATCAATTTGAGAACAATTAGTTCTTGATATATGTCTTACCAAATAGAACATACCATGCTGTACATTTGGCACATTATAGTTATGTGTTGGCGTACTAGAGTTAACTAGCGTATGTAAGCTCCATGATGAAAGATTTGGATAAGTATTTACGGTATTTTTAAACACAATCCAATTACTTGTGGTATTAATCATTGTTGATTTTACCTTAATATATGGCGATCCACTAGATGGTGTGTTAAGATCTCCACTAAAGTTCGAGTTTACTGCTCCATTGAAAGAAAAAGGTATTTCAAGTACTTTTCTTTGCTCTTTCCAGCTGCAAGTTGCTGTCCACACCCCATGCTTAATCATATAATATTTCCCACCAACATTAGGAACACTATATGACCCTGAAGCTGCATTTACATGTCCAAGTGTACTAATAACATTAGCATCGGCTATACTAAGGCTACTCATTTCCAATATTTCATATTGATGTGCTACACCATTAGGGTTAGTCCCATTATTACTCACATTAATAGATACCGTATTAGACGATACATGACATGTTATATTAGCAGAAAATGCTGTATTCAAGTTACAAACCACTTGAGAAATGCTAACATCGTCTATCAAAATGGCTCTAGCATTATCGTTCCCCATTTTTTCCAAAGGCCATATTTTTAACCTTACCTCTACCTTATCGTATATATTTGCTTCTGCTTGGGTAATAACAAATGAAGTCCCATACTGTTGCCATTGGAAATTAGTTACACTTGGAGAGCTATAAATAATTTTACTTTGCGAGCAAGAATTACCTTTACGAAGTACAACTTCAACATTGTAATAATTCACAGGGTCTAACTGCGGATTAGAGCCTCCATAAAAGTTTTTGGCTCTGGCAAGATAAAGAGATAAGTTATAACCACCTGCTTGTAATTTATTAGCTAACGTTCCCCTTATCCTTTCGTCACTAGCTGATGCTGGAGGGTATACAGCCGTATATATTCCTGCATATCTTTTTTTACCTGTTCTTTCTGGCAATCCTGCTGAAGTAGTGAATTTATTATTTGGAATCCCCACTTGTGGAGACAAACTTTTTTCATCAAATAAATCTGAACTTTTAAATGTGCTTTGAATATTAGGATTATTAGGGATACATTCCCCCTTGTAATGACTCCAATAGGTAGCAAAATGTAATTCACTTACACCATTTGGTATAGCCCCTTGCTCGAAGCTTGGGTTCTTTACAAGATTAACCTGTGCTGTACTTAATTGAGTAAAAAATAAAGTAACTAAAAAGCATAAAATGCTTAACATTTGTTTGTAATGATTCTTCATGTTTTAATTGTTTTTTTGTTTCCCTAACTAGCTTTTTTTTTTGGGGCTTTTAGTTAAACATATTGTAGAATATTTCTTTCGACAAAATTAAATTAGAACAGATGAATATATAATCGTGTTTTTACCTTTTCACTTAGGGTGTTTTAACTGTTTTACCATTAGTTATAAACTAACACGAGAAAAAGATAATAACTAACGACATTCTTTTTTAATCAAAGTATACTTACTTGTTTTATAAAGATAAACAAGAGTATATCTTTTTACTATAGATTCTAGGATTAAAACTATTAAAAACGTTACCAATAAAACACATGTATTACTTATAATTCTCTTTTATAAAAATAAAAAAATACTACTAGATTAATTACAATGGTTTATTATTATTTATAATATTAAAAGAGGTAATATTCATACATAAAAAAACGCCAAATAACAAGGTATTTTAGCCTTTTAAAGATGCATTTTGCACTTTAACGTTTTTTTAAATTCCTAAATAAATTCATACAATTAATAGTGTATTTTTGATTTTTTAATTAAAAAAAACTTTAGACGTATTATATTACATATCAAACTTCACAATTCACAATTCAAAAACATTAATTATGACAAAAACTACTTTTGAAAAATACAAACATGCGCAATTACGTAGTGTTTGTATTTTTTTTATTACATTTTTACTTTATACCTCTTCAGTTATAGCGAATAATGCTAAAATTGAAACAGTAACAACAAACCCTCTATTACCTATTGGTTCTTCGGTAGCTATTAAAGCTATGAATGGCAAATATTTATCATCAGAAAACGGAACTAAAGCAATGACCGCTAATAGAAATTCTATTGGCATATGGGAAAAATTTACTGTTGTTAATGCTGGTAATGGACTTATTGCTCTTAAAGGAAACAATGGTAGATATGTTTCTTCTGAAAATGGACTTAAGCCTATTCAATGTAATAGAACTCAACTAGGTTTATGGGAAAAGTTTAAAGTTGTTAGTATTGGAAACAATTTTATTGCTCTTAAAGGTAATAATGGGAAATACATAAAAACCAAAAATAGTGGCAATACTTTAATTTGTAGCAATTATAATATTTCTTGGAGAGAAAAATTCTCAATCAAAATTTTGAATACGACTGTTACTGTAACTCCAGGAAAAATATATGGAACACAAAAACACTGCGGGTCTTTTCAGCCTAAAAAATTAACTGGAACAAAAGCTTATGCTAGTAACGGAAGCAAAATTGTTTACCAATGGCAGGTTAAAAAGAATATGAATGGTAATTGGACAAGTATTCAAGGTGCTAACTCAATTAACTTTCTTCCTCCTTTTGCTAATTTAGGATCAAGATGGTATAGAAGAACTGCTAAAAGAAAAGGAACGAATAAGTACGTTTTCTCTAATGTTGTAGATATACACGCTAAAGACGATTGTGTAGTTAATTGTAAACCAGGTACAATATCTAAAACACAAATTAATTGTGGTCCTTTTCAACCAGAAGAATTAACCGGAACGGAAGCTTATGCTAGTAACGGAGGCAAAATTGTTTACCAATGGCAAGTTAAAAAAGAAATGGGTGGACAATGGAAAAATATTCAAGATGCTCATGGCATTAAATACTTACCAAATTTTAAAGAGTTTGGTGCATTTTGGTATAGAAGAGCAGCGAAATTAAAATATACAGACAAAGTAGTATATTCTAATGTTGTAGATATACATGCTAAAGAATTTCCAGAAGCAGACGTTGTTGTTACAAACATAGATTGTAATAGTGATACAGGAAAAATAACCTTTAATTTTAACGATCACCCTACGAGAACTAAAATTAGATTTTCTATTGATGGAGGTCAGAACTATGTCGTTGTCACGGATAATTCAACAACATACACATTTGATAATTTAGCTGCAGGAGAATACGATGCGAAAATAAAATGGGGAAATCATCAATGCCTTGTAGATTTAGGTATTCATATTATTAAGAATAACACTATTTCTGTTGATGCTGGTGAAAATCAAGAAATCTGTGCAAGAGAAAGTGTAACACTAACTGCTATTGGTGAAGGAAACATTTTATGGTCTACTGGTGAAACTACTGCATCAATAACCGTAAGTCCAGAAACTACAACAACATATACTGTTACATCAACTAAAGGAAATTGTGAAGCATTAGATGAAGTTGCAGTAACAGTAAACACTACTTCAGTAACCGTAGAAGATCAAGAAATTTGTTTCGGGTCTACAGCTACTTTAACAGCTGTTGGCGAAGGAACTGTTCTATGGTCTACTGGAGAAACAACAAAATCTATTGAGGTTGACCCTAAAAGTACAACAACTTACTCTGTAACACTCACAGTCTATTACTGTTAGCCCTACAGAAGATGCCTGGATTAGAATTAACTCTACTGTTGATGGTTGTGAAGGAACTCATGTTATCGAGATTCTTGTAAGCAAACCAGAGGTAATTGTAGAAGATCAAGAAATTTGTTTCGGATCTACAGCTACTTTAACAGCTGTTGGCGAAGGAACTGTTCTATGGTCTACAGGAGAAACAACAAAATCTATTGAGGTTGACCCTAAAAGTACAACAACTTACTCTGTAACACTTACAAACGATCAAGGATGTACTGCTACAGATCAAGCTACTGTAACAGTTAAATTCCCTACTATATACGAAGGACCTAGCAACATAACTATTTGTAAAGGAGAAGAAGTAACCTTAACGGCTGCACCTGCCGAAAGCTACTTATGGTCTACAGGAGAAACGACACAGTCTATTACTGTTAGTCCTACAGAAGAAGCTTGGATTAGAATTACTTCTGTTGTAGATGGTTGCCAAGGGACACATGTTATTGAAGTTTTTGTTGATGATTCTTTAGAGCATGCAACTGCTGGATCTGATACAACTATTAAAGTAGGTGAATCTACAGAACTTATTGCTTCTAATGGGGATTCATATTTATGGATCGATAATGGAGATACTAATGCTTCAAGAACTGTTTCTCCTACAGAAACAACAACTTACAATGTAACTATAACTAAAGGAAATTGTTCTGCAGAATACTCTGTTACAGTATATGTTGAAGAAGCTCTAGACCCTTGTTCGGAAGTGCAATATAATGTAACGGCATTGCCTAACCCTGTTTCAAATGTTGGTAATTTAATCATTGATGCATCTGTAAATGAAAATCAAAAAATTACATATGCATTCTATACTATGCAAGGAAACATAACTGGACCTTTAAAAGAATTAAACATTAATAAAGGTTGTAATCAAATTATTGTTGATTTGGCATCACATAGTAATTTCTTAAGTAACACAATGTATGTTTTAATAGTTAATGGTAACGGATGGACTAAATCTATTCAAATAGTTACAAATAACTAATTAATATAAATTTTTACAATAAAAAGTAAAGGCTGTTCGGTAGAACAGCCTTTACTTTTATAATGAATTATCTACTGAAATTAATTAGAACTATTTGCCATCATGTTTCATCTATCAGAAAACATTACAATCACTAAAAATGAAACACTTATGGTTTTATTTCCCATTCCATGTACATTACCACTTCGCCTCTAATAATATTGAAAATATAAGTTTACTGTTCTATCTTTTTGTGCTTTTTAGTTATAAATATAATGTACTATATATCAACACATTCCCTTATAAGGGACGTTCTTTTTTAAAAGGACTGTAGAAATTGCAAGCGTTTGCTAAATAAGTGACTAAAACCTATACCATAATGGAATATTTGAAAAATTTTATTGAATATCCGTAATTACTAATAATTGATTAAAAATGCTTATTTTGTTAAAAAAACAAGTCATGAATATTTTTAGTTTTACCGCCCATTTTGATAGTGAAGAAGCTTGTCGTACTCATTTTAAGCAAGAAAGAGATAAGATAGGAGTTAAATGCCAGCGTTGTGGTCATACTCATCACTATTGGATAAAGGCTGTTTGGAGCTATGAGTGCAAATCTTGTAGAGCCCGTACATCTTTGAGAAGTGGTACTATTATGCAAAATTCTAATCTATCTTTTATGATATGGTATAAGACAATGTTTTTGATGACTACTACCAAGAAAGGATTTTCTTCTAAAGAAATCCAGAAACAGCTTGGTTTAAAAAGGTATGAACCTGTCTGGGCGATGGTTCATAAACTTCGTAAGTCGAGTAGGTAAAGGGGAATCTCACCCCTAAACCTCTCACAGAACCGTACGTGATAGTCTCCCATCATACGGCTCTTCTTAACAAGTCAAGTCAAGGTGTAAATCCATATTGCCAATGTACAAACATATTTGGGTACTGCTTAGCAGTTTCCTGTAACCATTTGTAAGCTGCAAACCAATGTTTACGCCTAAATCTCCGATATTTGTTGCGTACCCATTTTGCAAGTCGCTTATTCAGGAAACGGAACACATAATGTAATTCACTCATTCTAACTTTACCGTAATAATGAATCCAACCCCGTACTTTATCTGCTATAATGCCTGCCAAATCTAACAGGCGTAAGTGAACCATACGATGGAGTTTCATCTTAAACAAGGTTTGATTGATACGTTTCTGACTCGTACGACTAATAGATGGTGTAAAACCCAAATGAAAATTACCAAAGTAACCCTTTACCATTCGTGGCTTAAATGTAAATCCTAGAAAATCGAATGTTACATAATGAACCTTAAATGGGGGATGCTTCTTTTGGTTGCGTTTGCAATAAACGATATTGCTTTTACCCGATTTTATCTCCAATTTACATTGGAATAATCGAGCTTTTACCGCTTCCAAAGTCCGCAGGGCTTGTTTGAAATTATCGCAATGAATAATAATATCATCTGCATAACGCTCAAACTTTACTTCGGGATGGTGCGTTTCTATCCAACTATCAAAAACTATATGCAGGAAGATGTTTGCCAGTAATGGACTGATTACTCCTCCCTGTGGGGTGCCTTTGATTCGTGGATGTATTGTGCCATCTTTCTTCTGGACTGATGCTTCCAACCAACGTTTTACATACAAGTGAATGTGCTTCTTCTTGGTAAAATGACCTAATGCCTGAAGCATCAATGTGTGGTCTATATCATCAAAAAAACTCTTGATGTCCAAATCAATTGCCCAATCCATCTCCATACAGTTTTTCCTGCATTGTTTAATGGCATGATGCGATGATTTACCTGGACGATAACCAAAGGAATTTTTACTAAATTGTTTATCCACAATCTGTTCTAATTCCTCTCGAATTACCATTTGAGCCGTTCGGTCTTGCACCGTTGGAATACCTAGCTTCCTTATACGACCATCTGTTTTGGGTATCTCTACCTCGCGTACAGGTTTTGGAAAATAACTACCACTTGCCAATCTATTCCATACAGGATACAAATATTTAATAGGGCGTGATTGCACTTCTCTAATTGATAAATCATCAACTCCTGATCCGCCTTTGTTACTGCGTACCTTTTTAAAGGCTTCCATTACCTGTCGCTTTGATATCGGTTGCGACTTTTGTTTCTCCTTGAAAATCATCCTAAAAAAAAAATCTTAGTTGTAATACAAATTAAAACTGTTAAGTCAGCCCCTTCGCTCCATATCCATTACAAATATTTCTTCACTACTACGGGCTAATCCGCCACTAAATAATAGTATCGCTACTTTCTTCCTTGCCCTTCGGGGTTATGGAATTTTTGCACTATTATTTAGCTTCTCCTGTTCCGTAATTGAGCCATCTAGTAAACCTCCTGCCCTCTTTATGCCGATTGCCACTTGACCAATACATAGGTTACTCCCGTCAAGTTCTCTCTCGCAAGACCGCCCATCCCTCGATTTTGACAATACTAAAGTTGTTTACGACACTTCTACAAGGGTTAAATCTCTTCTCTTTCAGCTTCTTTACTCCCACCATAGCATACTACTCATAATACAAAAATGGTAGCGCCTTTTACCTTATCGCTCAAGACCAACCCGTGAAAAGCAAGCCCCATAAGGCGGTTTGACTGATATGCCTAACATCCCAGTCGAGAGACCAATTCTCATTTTCTTTTTCTTTGCGTGAGTCCTTCTTGATTTTCTTTATCAAGCTCGTTCCTGAAAAAAAATGAGCCTCTCATCTCAATTACAGTTTGTTGCTCATAATCTATTTTACCAAATTGTTTCCCGAAGCAACGCAGGACACACAGCAATGGGTAACAGAGATGCCCGCTATACTTTAGAAGGTATGATTGAAATGGATGAAGGTTATTTTACGGTCGAATCTTCTGAAATAGAGCAACAAAAAGGAAAAAGAGGTCGTGGTGCAGTAGGAAAGCAAAACGTAATGATAATGGCAGAATCCACTCCCTTAGAAGACCCGAAAACCAACAAGAAGGATCGCCAATGTCGCTACTTTAAAGCCAAAGTGCTGACAGATCATAAGGCTGATGGTGTAAATGATACTGTTAAAGAGTCTTTAGACGAACAAAGCATTGTTTTTACTGATAAAAGTACTTCATATGTTGATATTGCTGATTTTGTAGAACTACATATTAGTGAAAAATCAGATAAACAAACTACTAAAGAGACCTTGAAATGGGTACATATTACCATAAGCAATGCCAAACGAAACTTACTTGGAAATTATCACAAAATTAAAGGCAAATACCTACAACTCTACCTAAACGAATTTGTTTACAAACTCAATCGAAGATATTTTGAGGAAAAACTATTCGATAGACTAGTAATAGCTGGAATTACTGGATTATGAGTAAAAACGGATATTCAAAAAAATTTTTAGCTTTTATTGGACTTATAAAATTTATGTTATAGTTTCTTTATTTAAAAAAAATTAACACTAAGCAAACTTGGTTACAAAATTCACAAACATTCATATATAAAACAAACTATTTATAACGTATTCATTATCTATAGTTCTCTTTTTTTAAACAAAAAAAATCCACAACAGTAATGTTATGGATTCTTTTTTATTTTTTTACTCTTTGTCGGTACTAGTTACAAACTAGCACGAGTTAAAAACCTATATATCTTACCATGTTTCAGTCCAATTTATATAAACTTATAAATTCATCCTGAAAAACTATAAAAACGTTCTTTTCCTTACAAACAATTAAATTATCATCACTAGGGTAACAAAAATCATCCCAATATAAAACAAATGTTTTCCAACTTACTTCAATCGAATTTTTACCTCCCCAAAAAACAGTAATTCTATCATCTTTGTCTAAAACGTTAATTTTATTGAGTATTTCAATCCCTTCACTATAATCTTTATCTAAACAATAATTACCTATTTTTTTTAAGTCTTTCAAAAAAGAAGTATCTAATTGTGCTATGTGGTATTTGTTAGAGTTTGTTAATGTCTTCCATATTTTTTTAGACTTTTTTTCATCAAAAATTGAGAAATCCAATAAATGAATTTCTTCGATAAGATTATATCTTTCATCTGTAAATCTCCAGCCTAATGGAAATTCTTTTAATTTTTTAAATGTTGTAGCCATACGTTATGGATTCTTATTTACTCTTTGTCGGTACTAGTTACAAACTAGCACCAGCGGGGGTTATCGAAAATAAGTATCTAAAATTCTTTCTTTATTTTCCTTTCCACCACCACCTGACATAATCTCAATGGCTATTTTATAATCTTTAGGGATTTCTCGATTAAATTTCAAATCTTTAGTTGGGTCAACATTTTTTCCTGCTTTATAGCATTGATATAATCGTTCATTTGTTAAAGGGAATACACCTAAACCCATAGTTTCGTGATTGTCTATAATATCATCTGCATTTAGAGGTATATCTTCAATAATGATTTTATCAAAAAGCCCACTTGAATGGTCGTACCCTCCTGATTTATATATATCTCTATCTACAAGGCTTCCACCTACTTCTGAACCTAAAATATAAAACTCCTCTTCATCTTCTGTACCTTCCCAAACTTTAACTTTACGATTTCCTGAATAACCTTTTATCCAAGTTTTGGAATCTTCTCTATCAGTATCGGGTATGGCATCTTTTACAACAGAAACATTACTGTGCTTTAAAAAACTTTTTGTTGTAATCCCCTTTGTGAAAAGTGTATCAAAAATACTTACATCAACTTTTCCCCAATTTTCATCTTCCCTAAAAGCATTGTAAAATCGTAAATAAGGACGTTTAAGCATTTGTGCTATTACAAATACTCCTTTACGTGTTTCTATACTTATTACCTTTCCCTCTTTCCAAGGTGTTGCTCGTTTTGCCATATTTTTAATTGTTAATGACAACCTTTTACCTTCGCTTTTTTCTTGTTATGGGCATCGGCTGCATCTAAATACTTTTGTCGGTTTTTGTTATTTGGACCTACTGGATTTTGTTTGTTGGAGGTTCCTTTCAATCCTCCATCTTTTTCAAATCCTCGTTGTTCTAATCCTCTTGCTGTTTGTTTACCTTTTACTCCTTCTCCTTTAAAGTCAGCTTCAGGGGTAACATCAAAATCGCTGAAATCACCACCATAACGTCTATCAATAATTTCATCGGCTTCTAGTCCTAAATCACTAGGTGCACTTGCGTAGCCGTGATAAGGTTTCCCGTTTTTAATTCCTGAATATTTCACGTGTGTTCGCCCTGCTCCTGTACTTACATTAAGTCCAAAAATATCTACTTGAATATTGCTATCAGAGACGTAGGCATACATATTTGGGTTCTGTCCCCATAGCCCAATCGGGTCCTGCGAAATATACCCACCAGTATCTGGAGAATATTTTGCCATCAGCTATATGCTCATTCATACGGGTCAAAGCATCTCTACTTGTTATACCAAAATAATTTACACCATTTTTCCCTATTAGTTGGTAAACTAATTCTCCTGTTAATCCAAATGGATCGATCCAACGATTAACATCTTTAACATATGCATAAAAATTAGGATTACCCCCACTAAGCCTTATCGGATCCTGCGAAATATACCCACCAGTATCGGGCGAGTAATACCTAAACCTATTATAGGCAAGGTTTGTTTCGGGGTCGTAATACTGTCCTTGGAATATAAAATCTGTACACTTTTCAGAGGTAAATACAACTTTTGCCTCACGAGATTACAAGTAAAAACAAGTCTAAACAACTAAAAGCAAATCAAAGAACGTTTCTTTATTTAGTCTCAAATGTACATATTATTTCCTTTCATTTGAAGAAAAAAGATTACAGAATAACAGTGCGGATATTTCCAAAGCTATATTTACATAATTGTGCATTATGCCAACATTCATTCACTTTCTGTAACATAATACAACTATGTAAAATAGCCCGCCTCTGCCAGCGCACTAGGTACTTTTTTTCATTTGTTCAATCGCCACAAGGGCTAACATTTTAAAACTTAACGGAACTCTGCCGCATTTGCCAACTGCTTCCGCTAAGCTTTAAAACGTTTTAAAAAACTAAAGATTTAGGCGGTGGATTTTTTTTAAGCGCAAAAGCAATCTTTAGGTTTTTAAAATGTTAGCCCAAGTGGCTACGGAACGTCAGATGATAACGCTGGAACGAGTTGTACAAAAAAACAAGCAAAGAAGTAAAGCAAGCTTTTTTGCTTGATGTCTTTTTGCGTAGGTTTTTTGTGCAAATGCGGTGCGGTGGCTTACGAAGTAAATAAATATGGATTCCTAGTGCGCTGGCAGAAGCGGCGGTAAAAAGCGCAATGGCTTAAGCGGCAATTTAACATAATAGTAGTTATAATTACGCTTATATAAAATGCGCCCGATAGGGCTACCAAAAAAGAAGTATTATAACTCCTATTATGTTACTTTGCTTGGGTGATGCGGCGGGATTGGAAGCCCAATAAAGACAGGGGGTTTTTGCTTTTTTTGGCAAAAATCTGGATTTATTGGGCGTGGGCGTTTTACAGGGGATGTTTTTTTTCTAATTCATGGCGTAATTCGGTGAGATTATTGGATAAATATTTCTCTGTGGAACTTATGTATTTGTGTCCTGCAAAGAGTTGCACCTGGCGTAAATCATTGCCGTTTTTTAGTAGATTATAAATTACGCTTTGCCTTAGTATTCTTGGGGTAAATCGCTTTTTGGTTTTATAATTTATAGTTTCACTTAATCGGGTTTGATCTATTTTATTGCCGTTTTTGGTGAGTAATAAGATATCGGTTGCTTTGTTTTGTTTTAATACTTTTCGATCTTTTGTTAAATAGGTGTTTAAGGGTAATAATTGTGGGGATTCTAAATGTAATGTTCTACTGTTTTCTATGGTTATTTTACAGCTTTCTAGATTTATATTTTCAACTTTTAGGTTTACCAGTTCGCTAACGCTTAGGGCTTGATAGACTAGTAATTGTCGTATTATTTTGTTCCTTAGTTTTAGTTTGGGTAGGCTTGGTAAGTCTCTCTTTAAGAAGTATTCTAATTCGCTGTCGCTAAAAAAGGTTTCTATAGCTAGACTTCTATCGACTTTATCTATGAGTTTTAGATTGTAACAGGGGTGGGTTTCTAGAATGCCTAAGTCTAATAAACAGCTGTAATATTTCTTAATGGCTAAAAGCTTGTTCGTTATTATTTTAGGATGGTGTATTGTTTTTCTAAGGGTTTCTATATGCTTTATAATATCGCTATAAGTGGCTTTTTGTATATTAAAATTTGCGGTTTCTATAAATTGTTTGATATAGGTTTTATAGGTTTTTCCGATGTAGGTCTTGTATTTTATTTCCCAGTGTTTTAGATGTTCCATAGTGTAGTATTGTTGTGGTTTTTACATAATTTTGTGTGGTTTCTAAAGACCCGTGTCCTAAAAAGTGTTGCACTAATTGTATGGCTACGCCATGATCTACTAAATGACTGGCTATGCTATGACGTAAGTGATGCAGACTAAAATAGGGTTTACTTAAACCGATTCTCTTTTGTTGCTGTTTTAAGGTTTTACGTAGTAAATAAGGGCTTAATTGTTGGTTGGATTGACTTAATATATAATCGATTGGTGCTTTATTATTGGTAATTATATAGTGTTTTATAAAGTTTATATGTTTTGGTTTTAAGGGTATGTATCTACGTTTATTACCTTTTCCTGATTGTACTATAATCATATTTTTATCTAAAAGCATGTCTTTTACTTTTAGCTCTTGAACTTCTGAGAGTCGAAGTCCACAGGCATAACAAAATATGAGTAGTAGTTTTTCTTCTGGGGTTTTACAGTTTTTATAGAGTTGTTTAATTGTAGTTATGGGTATGGGTTTTCTTGTATGTATTGTTTTGGTTTTTAATAGCTTGAAGTGACTTAAGGGATGGGTTTTTATTAGGGCTAGTAAACATGCCCAATCATAAAATTGTGTTAGGGTTAAAATATAGGTGTTTATGGTTTTTAATTGAACTTCGGGTTTACTTGCTTGTAATGATTTGTAATAACTTGTAATGTCTTTTAATGTGACTTGTAATAGGTCTTTTTCTGCTATACTGCTTTTAAAGTGTTGTAATCGTTGTCCTTTGGAATAGATTGTAGTGGATCTATATCCTAATGTGTTTAGGTAACTTAAGTAGGCTTTTATTAAATGCATCTCTTGTTCTTTTTAAGATTTTTTGGAACACCAAACTTATAATAGATATAAAATACTAATAATGAATTTATTAATACTAATTCTGGTGTTCCATGCTTTTGGAACGACAGCTATAAAATACTGATAAACAGATACTCTGGTGTTCCTTCTGGCATTCCATAGTATTGGAACACTAGCTTTTTATAGTGTTAATTTGTGCTTGTAGGTCTTTTTGAATTTTGTCTTTTAAAACATCGTATTGATCCCAATGCACTATTTTATAGGTGTAACCTCTGTTAGCATAACCATATTGTTGTATGTATTCGAGTTCTACTAATTTATTAAGGTTTCTATGTAATTGAGTTTTACTTATTTTAGTTTTTTGCATGATTTCAAAACGGTTAAAGGTATAGGTTTCTCCTTTGGGTTTAAAATGGGTTTTTAAGGCTTCATAAAATTGGCGTAGACTGCCATCGAGTTCGTCTATTTTTAATAGAATACTGTCTAGTAATATATCGCAGGCATATTGTAAATCTTGGGGTGTGGTAATGAGTCTGCCTTGTGTGTCTTTTTTTCTTTGGTATTGGTGCAGGTAGGTTATTTGGGCGACTAGTACTTGATACATGCTATGTAATCTACGAAGTTTGTGTATGTTTTGAGGTAGTTGTATGGCTGTAGCATATGGGTTTACAACTTGGCAGGGTTGTAATTGTCTCAAGCAATTGGCTATAAAATATTTGGTTTTTGTGGCTTCTTTTAAATTAATATTCCCGCTTGCTAGTTGGTTTTGGTAGTTAATTATTTTTCGGGTTTGTGCTGCGGTTTCATCGACTGCCACTACAAAACAACGGCTTATATTATCTTCGTAATAATCGCCTTTTGTGGTACAGCTTAAGCTGGCGATAGGGCCTTTTACTAGGCGTTCTACACTTTGTATTTTTCCGCTTTCTTGTTTTTGACTGGTACTACTTATTAGTTTGCCATTGCTTTGTAGTTCTCTAAGTGCTAATAAGGCTTCTTCTTTTAAGCCGTCTATATCTTCAAAACATAGGAGTTTATGCCTTAGACTTTCTTCGTTATAGTTGTAAAAACTACTTTCTGTTACGCGGGTAAAGCTTTTACTGTCTTCTTTTGGAATGAGGTTATAAATACTTTGTAGGAGTTTGGTTTTTCCACTTCCTGATGAGCCTTGTATAAGCCCATGTAAGGGTTGTTTACTTTGGTAGCTGGTGGCGATGATAAATAATAGTAGTCTGGTGTTTTCTTCGCCTACAACTCCTACTTTTTCTATGGCTATATTAATGCGTTGTAATAGATTAGGGTCTTTTAAAAAGCTTATGCATTGTTCTTGTGTGGCTTTTTCTAAGGGTTTCTTTTGGGGTGTTGTGGGTTTGGTTTGGGTTTGCTCCAAAGTTGGTACGTAATCTTGCCATGCTTTTAAAATAAGGTCTTCGCTTAATTCTAGTCGTTTACTGGCGTCTTTGGCATGTTTTTGTAGGGCTGTAAAATCGTATACATCTAGTTTTTGGATGATGCTTTTTTGTTCTATTTGGCTTTGTAGAGTGACTTTTAAACTGTCTCCTAAATGTTTAACACTGCCTTTTATGGTTAAGGTTATAGTTGGTTTGGTGTTGTCTGCAGGTTGCTTTTCTGCAGCTGGTATTTTTGTTTGTAAATAATGGGTAAAGAGTTCTTGACTTTCGTTATTGATCCATAAACTATTAATGTCTTCGTCTTTTGGGGTGTCTATTATTTGTATGGTTAGTGTTGTAAAGGCTTGTTGTAATTGGCTTTGTAGTTTTACTGAGGCTTTGTGTCCTGCGGTATCGCCATCAAAAAAGATGCTTATAATTTGTAGTTGTTTTAATTGCTTTATTGCTTCGGTATGGGATTTTGTAAAACCGTTAGTGCCGTAACAGGCTAAAACATGGGTGTGTTTAGGGAGTTTGGCGTGTAATACTAGTGTAGCTGCATCGATAATGCTTTCGGTTAATATAAGGTGATGCGTTTCTAAATTTGGATATTCTGGGTACAGCCCTTGCCTATTACTGGTGTAAAAATGGGTGTTGCGGATATCGTTTTTAAAGCTTCGTCCATAAAAAGAGACGATTTGGTTTTTAGAGTCTTTTAATGGAAAAACAAGACAGTTTTTTAAGTGTGGGTATTTGTATTGGATTTTATCGTTACCACTTCGGTGGTTACTGCCTACGGCTTTGAGTTTGCTTAATCCTCGTGTTTGTAAATAAGCGGTAGCGTTTCGGCTTCTGGTGAGTTGGTTTTTTAGAATACTAAAAGTCTTATTTAGTGGGTTTGTGTTTTGTATGGTGTTTTCTTTTGTGTCTTGGTGTAAAAAGGATGCTGCTTTTTTTATGGCTTCGTGTTTGGTGATTTGTTCTTTATGCATGATAAAATCTATAACATCAATGGGTTTTCCGCTTTTACTACAATTACCGCTGTAACAATACACACTGTTACTATCTAAAAACACTTGCATACTGGGGGTTTTATCCTCATGGAATGGACAGTTTACATGTTTCTTTTTTATCTGTAAATTGTAATAGGCTAATACTTCGGTTATCGTTAGTTGCGATTTGATGTTCTGGATATCCATAGGTTTAATCTTTTATAAGCTCGATTATTAAAACTTCATGGTTTACTGTAACTTGCACTTTATCCTGTGGACTAAACCCACAATCTTTTAACCATTTACCGCTAAGTTTTAAGCTGGGGTAGATTCTGGAGCTTTGTCTATATAAACGGTGTCTGGTTTCAGATTGTAATGTGAGTTTTCTGGGTTTCATGGAGGAATAGTTTTTATGGTTAAAAAAAGTTTGAAAAAAATTTTTGTGTAACATTAGCAACAAATGTAGGAGATGTTTCTTAATTAACAAAATAACACTTGCTTTTTTTGTTTAATCATATTCACTATTTTTGTATTTACATTGTAAACATTACCCATATTTGATGAACATATTAAACATTGGAAACCGTATTATTGAACTAAGAAAGCAAAAAGGATGGTCTCAAACTGATCTAGCTAAAGCCATTGAAGCCTCTAGAGACATGATTGGTAAATATGAGCGTAATGATAATTTACCATCAATTGAGGTCGCTTTTAAATTAGCTGATGTTTTTGATATTTCGGTAGATTTTCTTTTAGGTAAAGGCAAGCACTCGACTTATGATAAAGAAACAATAAAGAGATTAGAAGACATAGAATCTCTTGACCAACAAACACGAGCTACTTTATTTAATGTAATAGATACTTTTTTAAGAGACTCTAAAGCCAGATTAGCTTATAAATAAAAAAATCCACAACAGTCATGTTATGGATTCTTTTTTACTTTTTTACTCTTTGTCGGTACACTAGCACGAGCGAGGGAAAATGAAAAAGAAAGAAAACGGACGGAAACGCCCACGAATAAAGGAGTCGAAGCGGAAAAGGTAATTGTTAATAACTTTTTGGTATTGGAACGAAAAACCTAGCTCTGAGTATAAAAAACCACAGCAGAAGCCGTGGTCTTTTGTTTTTATGTCGTTCTGTGTTTTAAAAATTCGATTTATTTGCCCATTCTTCGTTAAATTCTTCTTTAGAGACTTCTACGCATTTTATAATTTCGTTTTCGTCCTCAGAATTGTAATCTTTAGGGCGAAAAGGTTCAGAAGATAAAAATGTTTCTTTTTCTTCTTTATTAGTAGCATAGTAAATTCTACCGTCTTGATATTTCTCTAATTTTCTAACCTCATAATTATCACTACCTATTTGAATATAGTAACAATAGGGGTATTCATCATTCCATTTATGAATCCAATCTATTCTATAGTATCTCATACTACCCACATTTAACTTTACCACTATCCGTTATTCTATTTGAAACATCCAAATTATTTTCTCCTAAAATCACAAATATATCTTTTCGATTTAAACCTTGATGTATTCTCAAACCAGACACATCAATTTCTATAAAATGGGTAAATCTATATTTATTTGGAACTCTTATAAATGAAGAAGCCAATTGACTAGGTGTTTTAGTGCCCGGTACTATATCGGATAAATAATGTCCATTACCAAGTCTAGCATCTTTTGGATTGAGAGCTTTAATAGAAGGCCAAATTTCTCCTGAATTTATAATTCCTTCCATTCCAGCTTTATTTGTATAATGATATAATTTAGTTCCTTCAGGAGCTATCCCTAAATCCATTGTTGGTTCAAAACCAGTTAATCCCAATGGGTCTATCCAACTATTACTATCGTGAACGTAAGCATACATATTAGGCATTCCACCTGCAAGCCCAATCGGATCCTGCGAAATATACCCACCAGTATCAGGATCGTAGTATCTAAACCTATTATAGGCAAGGTTTGTTTCGGGGTCGTAATACTGTCCTTGATAAAGAAAAGGAATAAATTTACTATCTCCTTTTCTACAGTTACCATAAATATCAAGTTCTCTTTCCCAAACTTTTTTCCCTTTACTATCGAAACTTAGTATAGGAGTGCCTAAATAGTCACTTATTATACTATAAGTTTCTCCATCTACTATTTTTGCTTGCGGTACAAAAGATCCTTCTTCGAATATCCATGTAATGAGATTTTCTGTTGGTTCTTCCTTATTTAAAGCAAGTTGACCAACATCGTTAGCCACTACTTTAGGCCTTTCGCTTAGATTATACTTAAACTCATGTAAAAGAACGTTTCCGTCGTAAATGTAGCGGTTTATTTCTTTTTTCGCAAGATTTATTTTCGTTGTTCGCCTACCTAATGCATCGTACTCGAATGAGGTCGTTTTCCCTTTGGGGTCTTTTACACTACGTAGCATACCATTAGCTTGCCATGTATAAAACCATTCGCCATATTGCCAGTGGGTTTTTGATGTTTTTGGTTTTAAATCTGGTTTTTTAGGTTCGCCAGTATAACCAAACAACCTATCTATCCACGTGGTTTTTACAGGCGTTGTATTTTCTGTTTCTTCTTTAAAATGAGCTAATATTTGAGCTGTATTATTCTTAGTTTTTTTAATAAGGTTCCCTTCATCGTCATACAAATAATGCCAATCTTTATCTTCTATTAATTGACCGCCTTTGGCGTACTTGCGATCGTCCTTTTCTTTGGTTTTGTATAGGTTACCTACCTCGTCTGGTAATTTATAATCGAAACTCTCGTCTCCATATTGTGCGCTTGCAAGACTACCAAAGGCATTATATGTAAATTGGGTATTGTTATGTACCGTTTGGTCTAGTATTTGTTTTAACTGGTGGTTGGGATTCCAGGTATATCTGGTATTGCGGTAGCTTCGTATTTTTCCATGTACATGGTGCGTGCGTTGCCTACCAGCTTCGTCGTAAGTTCTACTAGAGGTTATGCCTCCAGTTACTAGGCGTTCTATTTCTTGCCCTAAAGGACTATAAGTCATTTGGGCTTGGTATTGGTTATCTCCGTTTTGTGCTTTGGTACTTATACATTGTCCTTGGGTATTGTACTGGTTTTCTATGTTGGCACCTAAGCTAGAGGTGAGTTTTGTACGGTTACCATTGGCGTTATAGGTGTTTTGTACGGTATATCCTTTTTCATTAGGAATACCTGTGGTTTGCTTTTCTTGGGTGATGCGCCCCATTATATCGCGCTCTAAAATAACGGCGCTATGAGCATTACGGGCTTCTATAAGCTGTCCGTTTTTATTATAAGAAAAGGTTTCCCAAGTGCCATCACTATATTCGGTTCTGGTTATCTGCCCAAGTGCATTATACTCGTACTCTGTAAATTGGTTGTTTGGGCGTTCTACTTTTATAACTTTACCTGCTCGATCTCGCCTGTAATGTCTTTGTAAGGTATCGAAACCTGTTTCGGTAATTATTTCACCATTTTTATTACGCTTAAAAGTGTAGGTTTCGTCGTGTTCGTTTTTAATTGTTTTTAGCTGCTCCATTTTGTCGTAGCCAAAAAATACTTTTGTACCGTTTTCTTCGCGTTCCTGTAAGCTACCTAGCGGAGTATATGCAAATTTTATATTTATTTTGTTATTAAAGGCTTGTATAACTTCGTTATAGGCATTGTATTTTAATTGGGTGTTTTCTTCTCCATTATTAGTTACATGAGTTACACGCCCCAAGGCATCGTATGTAAAGGCTTGTTGGGTTTTGCCGTTAGTACTTATGTTTGCAACTTGCCCTAAATGGTTGTATACCCATGTGGTGGTATTATTATCTTGGTCTTTAAAAGCACTTAAATTGTATTGTGCATCGTATTGTAAGCTGCTTTTTTTAGAGTTATTTTTTACTTCGCTTACGAGTTGATTATCGTTATAGGCAAACGTCGTTATACTATTATCGGGCTCTACAATACTATTTACTAAATGGGGTTTATCTTTTTTATAGGTATAATTGCGTTTATTACCTTCGGGATCTACTGTTATTAGTATACGCCCATCGTCGTTATACATGTATTGCGATGTTGAGCCATCTGGATATACAATGCTGGTTTGGTTGCCTTGCTCATTATAGGTATAACCAGTCACATTACCCTCTTCGTCTATATCTCTATAGGGTTCCATAAACTCAGTATACTCCATATATTGGCTATCGCCTTCGCCATTTTTTATTTGGGTTACCAAACCTTCGGGCGTATAATAATAGTAGGTTGTTATGCCATTGGCATCGGTAATTATATTATAACCTTCGTTGGTATGGTAGGCTATGCGTCCTTCTTGCCAACCGTTATCGCCCCATGTGTGGATACATTTTGCATTTATGCCATCGCCTTCGTATTCCCAATAAAAGGCTTGCCCATTACGGTCGGTTTTTTTAACCATAAGGTGGTCTTGGTATGCCATTATGGTACTTTGCTCAAGGGTATCTGTAATGGTTATCATATTACCCAACTCATCGTATTGGTAAGCCACCATAAGTTGTTTTCTTATACTGGTTTTTAAATATATTTGGCTTACAAAACCTTGTTGAGTATACTCTAAAGATAATATTCTATTAGCGGCATCAATAATTTGTGTTACTCGATTATCTTTAAAAATAAATTGTATTTTAAACCCTCGTAAATCTTCTATTTTAGTAAGCTTGTATTGTTGGGTATTGTAACTATTATCTGTTACTTCATGCTCAAAATGATAGTGTAATTCTTCGGTATGTGAATAGGCTACAAAATGCCCGTTTTGGGCTCTGGTTAGGGTTATTTTTTCTTGACGAAGGTAAAAGGATTCGCCATAATCTAAAAGCGGAAAGGATAGCATTCTACCATCATCAAACCGAAGCCCAAGAGCTTCTTCTTCTGGGAAAAAGTCTACGGAGCGATCGTAATTACAGTGTACGCCATGACCAAGCATGCCTTTATAATCTGAGTCTGAATACCAGGCGCGTTCCCATGCAAATGGTATGGGACCTGGCAACTCAAAATCTACACCTTCGTATACTACTGCTCCTGTTACAAGGTTTATGGGCTCGAAACCTAATTTACAGAGCCATTTGCTTAATTTATTGGGGCCTTTACCTATTTTTTTAGCGAGTTTGTTTAAAAGTTTACCTGCTTTTCGCATAATGGCTCCAAAACCAAAACTCATGGCTAACCCAGTAATCATCCCCATGATATCTGGACTATAAGGTGGCGCTACATTTACGGGTTTTCCAGATGGTATAGATAACGAAAATGATGTTGGTGCGAATACGGTGGGTACTATTTTTGTGAATTTCTTTTTTCCTGGCGATAAGGATAATGGCACACCTATATCGTTACAACTCATTACCATATAGCCTTTAGGGCTAAGGCGCGTTCCGTCTGCATATACAGTTTCGCTAGCAAAAAAATTCATACTTTCATGCCCTATAATGGGGGCTGCTGCAAAAGCACCTACTAATGGAATATGAAATAGTGTTACTAATACACCACTGGTATCCGACACGCCTCTTTTTGATCCATTAATATGTACCGTAGCTCCTATAAATGGAATATAATCCATAGGGTCTAATATGGTGCCTATAAAAGGGTGAAATGGGTTAAAAGGCGGCACTGTAGTAAAGTGAACATCTAAACCTACAACTGGTGTAAAATGATTATCTGCTAATAACATAGTGATTGGGGTATTATGATACTAATTCTTTGTCTTTTATTTGCTTCCTTAAATCTTTTGCTTGGTGCTCCCATGTTTCTCCAAATAAATGAGACATGCGTTTATTTATAGCTTCTAACTCGGCTTTTATTTGAGGTGTTTCTTCTTCTTTTTCATGCAACATGTTTACATAATAGCTTGCGATGTATGCAAACTCTGTGTTTTTTAAGGTATCATCTTCTATAACATAACCTGTTTGAAAAGCTACAGGAATAATGTCTTGCATCTCACTTATTTTTTTATTTTGATCTGCTAATAAAATGGCATTTTTATATGCTGTTACTGTGATATAGTTTTCGTTGTTTTCTTGTGCTAATGTGGCTTGTTTTAAAAACCAATTTAGGGCGTCTTCTTTTTTATTTATAAAACTATAATAGGCTGCTTTATAGCTGTAAAGTTGAAGAGTAACGCCTAGCAGGGCTTTGTCTTCTAGGTTTTTATGACCTATTTTTATGCCTTTATCTAATAAATGGTTAATACGCGGGGTATCTTTAAAACCAAATAAATGACCTACGTATATAAGGTGTGCCGATGCCCAAAAAGATAAATTTGTGGTTTGTTTGGCTATGTTAAGTCCTTTTTCGCCCCAATTAATAAGTTTTTCTTGATGGCCTTTAGTGGCTGCCTCTCCCATTTTTATCATACACTTTCTAAAGGCAACTTCTGGGTCGTTAGGGTTGCCTTGGGTCATTAACTTGGTATATGCTCCTTGTATGTTTTGGTTTTTTAAGCTAATGGTTTGTTTTTCGAAAAGGGCTTCTTTGTTAGTAAAAACGGCTTCATAAAAGTTATTGGCTTTATAGTCTGTTACTAAAAGGCCTATATTTTGTGGTAATTGTTCTATAATATTGCAAATCCAAACACATAACTCATTATAACTTGTAACCTTTCTAGGGTTCACTCCTATAAATAAGGGTGTTTGTTTGCCTTCGTAGGTTTTAAATTTAGTGAATAGTTCTACTAAAAAAACATTTGATGCTTCTGTGTTCTCTTTATCTATTTGTTTAAATGAAGCATGTAACAATTCAAAATCTGGCCATTGTAATTCTGGATATTTTTCGGCATCTTTTTTATATGCCGTTAACCAATCTTTTGCTAAATCATAGGAAAACGTTGTTATGGTATCAAAATCTGTAAGCATAACAACCAAAGTTTCATCTATTTTACCATAAGGCGAAGATTCTAATTTATAAAACCCGTTTACCAATGGTACATCTGGTTCGTCAATTAACCAACGTATAAATTGAGCTTTGGGTTTTAATAAACGTTGTTGTATCCATAAATCTTGAAGTAAATTAATACGTTGTGCAATGGGGTTGTGTTCGTTACTCATTAAAGGTCTCTTAATTTAAATTTACAATGTCACCTTTTAAATTTGTTATTTTCGCACCTTGTATATCTATTGTTTTGGTGGCGATAATTTCTGTAGCATCAGAACTTGTAGATATTTTTGGCGATTGTGTTTCAACTAAAGTGTCACTTGAGTTTTTAATACTATCTGTACCTACAATAGTTACTTCTTTACTTTCTAAATGTATTTTATCTTTTCCTAATACATTAATTTCTTTAGAACTTATGGTAATGCTTTTTGGTGCCGAAATGGTAATGGTTTCGTCTCCATTAAGTGTAATGGTATTACCACTTGGGTCGCTAACGGTTACTTTACCTTTACTTTCGTTATCATCTATAGTAATAGTTGCACCACTTCGTGTTGTTAAGCTTTTTATTTTATTAGCATCGCTACCTCCTGCTCCTGTTGTACCATTAAACATACTCCCCATTACAAAAGGTCTATTGGGGTCGTTATAACGGAAGCCTACCATTACGGTATCGCCTTCTTCTGGAATAAACACAAAACCACGATTAGTTCCTACTAAATCGCTTTTACCTGCATCTGGAGACATAACACGCAACCACCCTGTTTTCATGACATTTTTTTGCCATTGAAATTTTACTTGTACCCGTCCTTTTTTCTTTGGGTCTTCGTTAGATAATACAGTGGCTATTTGTGCATGCGCAACTGGCATATCTACATCTGGAGCTGGTAGTACTTCTACACCAGAAGAAATAGCCTCAAAAGAATTTCTATAATTCCCTAAACCTATAACGGTATGTGTTATAGCGGTTATTAGGTACTCGCCATAATTTTTAATATCAAAACTTTTTCCGTTTGCCAAAGCGGAACTTACTTTTATTACACTTCCAATTCCTAGGCCTTGCTTTTGGCTACGTGCTGTAAGCGTACTTAAAGATGCTACTGCTTCTGCTTGTAAATTTTTAATGTGTGCTTCTATCTGGCTTTTATCGGAAACACGTGCAGGAGCTATATTATTTGTTTTTATTTTAAAAATTTCATTCGATGTATTAAAAGCATGCATGCCTAACTCATTAAGCCCTGCAACATCATCTTTGGTTGTTGTCTCGTTATTTAAATCGTCTAAAGAATTATAAGAAAATACATTAGACCTATTGGGTTTTGTTTTTATACTAATATTTACATTAGAAAGGTCTTTACCATATTCTACATGTATTGGTGATTCTGCACTTGGCCTGCCAAAGACAAGCTTAATCCCATCATAGAAGAAAAACTCATGGTATTGTTTGGCTAATCTTTGTATAAATTGAAAATGAGTTTCGTTATATTGAGATTGGTATTCAATTTTTGATTTAAAAACTGGTGCTATTTCTGCTTCAATACCTGCTGCATCTACTACTTCTGTTACAATATTAGTTAGGGTTTTATCTAACCATGATTGCATGTGTTTTCCAGATTCTAATAATATGGTTTTGGAAAAACCACTTATTACAAGTTGCCCACTATGGCCATTTGCATGGTTTAACTCTATATCTGTTATAACACCTAAAAATTCTTTTTCATCAAAAGAGATTACAACTGGCCTACCAAGCCATTCTTTCGATTTATCAATGGTATGACCGCCTTCGTTTTCAATAACATTTTGGTCGAGAATAATCTCAAAAGAATGATGGTCATTTATTTGTTGGGTGAGACGTATTTTACGAAATAAATCAATATGTTTTCCGTCAATACTTAAACTTGTTTTAACTTTCATTGTATTGTATTTTTTTATTCAAAATATAATCTCCAGACATTATCTGAATTAATTGGTTTGCTATTAACTAATTCCAGTACTGTCTTATTTGTAATTCTCTATATTTATACTGTATATCAATGGGTCTTGACCAACTTTAAATGGCTTTATTAAGTATTATTTTTTCTCCAAGTTCTAAAAGATGCTATACATTAAAAGTCAAGGACTCATATTTAAAAAAACTTTTGAATCTGTCTACTTTAAAGTATTCTACTTCTATAAATTGAGATTGTACTATTTGTTCTGTATTTATACAACTCGAAAAAACAGATTCATGCTCGTTAAAACAATAAAAACTATTTTTTTACTCATTGATTTGTTCTTGTATTCGACCTTTAATTTGTTCTTATAATTTTTCTTTTAATGTTGTTGTTTCGCTTTCTTCTAGCCATCCTGATGATTGACACCTATCTTTTAGTGGTTCTCCCGTATTTATTATAGACAAGTAATCTTCAACAAAGAGACCTTGCTTATATTCATCATTTAAGCCTAATATATGCCCAAATTCATCCACCATAATGCGCTGCACAGGAAAATGTCCTTTATATATTGGTATAAAATCATCACTATCTAATTGCACATCTCCTGTAGTTGGATTTATATAGCTTATAGAAACTTTTCCTTTTTCAGTTTTTCTTACTTTAATTTCCCAATGTTTATTTACAGAATGACCTTCTTCCCCTGTATTAAAACGGACTTCGTTATACACTAAACTAACATCCTCAAGGGTTTTTATTAATTTTCCTCCCCATACCACTTGCATGTCTTCTTTAAATTGATCTATAAATGTTGTTTTTTCGTAAGTAGACCATTCTTCATCCTTACTTGAAATAAAGATAAATTGGATATCCATATAAATAATAAGGGTGTAATTTTTGGAGGAGTCATTTTGGGTAAAATACAAATTATAAGCGTTATTTGCGCTTGTTCCAAACAAACCTATTAATGGTAGGTTTCTTTCACTATGTATTAATGTTTCTCCGGGGCGAAGTTCAAACATATTTTATTTTCATTATTAATAGCTGTTGCTAATATAATGACTTATTTTCATACATAAAAAAAATTTATTCGTATAATAATCAGGTATTCTACCTACAATTCATGAATTATAAAAAAATAAAGAAAAAACATTCGTTCCTGTCAATTTTAATTTATCTATTTACGTTTTTTGCCATGATATTATAGACAAAAATCTCGATAAATCTTCAGGCATTTTTGTTATACTATCTATTCAGTAAGTTTCTCTTTTATAGCATGACAGTTTACTCTTTGCTACAAAACGATCTTTATACTATTGAAATCACTTAAACAATGTTTAAAGCCTTACTATTAATACATAAAAAAATCCCGCAAAAAGCGGGATTTTTTTAATTGGAAAATTAAAATAGGCTAGTCACTCAACTTATTTTGTTCCATTTAAAAATTTAGGTTTTATAATTAACATAGCCCATCCCCAGTTTTGTATATCTGCAGCAGCATCTTTAGTAATACCTTTAAGCTCATACATACCATCGCTAGCAAACATTTGTGAGTACCCTAACTTTAAAGTATACCCTTTAAACCCTTGAGAAAACACAAGATCTAGTTCTGTTCCTAAAGATTTTTCTCCACTAGGTAATTCCTTTTCTCCACTAAAATTTAATGCTTTTACTAAAAGGCTAGATTTTTCACCTAATTTAAAGTTAGCGCTTACGTGAACATCAAATAAACCTACAGAGTTTCCATGATTACCTACGTAAAAGTAATCCATAAATCCATTAAATTTATGATTGGTTCCATACAAAGGAAAGAACGCTCCAGTTTCTCCTGGATCTTCATCATTACCACTAATAACTTCAACACCTGCTCCTAAACCTACTTTAGGAGATACTTTATATGTTGCATCTAAACCTAAAAGGTACGCACTTTTTACATCTACTTTACCTTGTCTTTTTCCTGTTTGCACAAATGCATTTACTGCAAGACCAAAGTTTCCTGCCTTATAATTTAAATGTGTTCCTAAAGTTTGTAAATTGCTTGTTCCATCTGGAGCATCATCTACATCAAACTCTTGAAAACCATTATTTAACAATAATAAACTCCCTGAAAATTTCTCCCAAGCTTGTTTTAAATATAAATACTGCATCGATTTATAAGAAAAGAACCCTGTAGTATTGTACCCTGTCCCTACAGATTGAAATCCAGTAGGATTTGAATAATCTTGACTAAATGCTAAACCAACATCTATTATAAACTTATCCTTTTTATATTTTAATAACGCTGCATCATGGTTACGTCCTTGTTGTGCCCAATCTAACCCTCCAAATATTCTTTGGTCATCATAAGAAATCACTTGACGTCCTAATTTAGTAGAAAATCCTTCACCTAAATTAATGGCTGCCCATGCTTGAAATACAGCAAAAGAATTGTTTTGATCGTATGGTAAAATTTGTCTGTTTTCTCCCCAAACCAAAACATCTTGTAAACTAACATAAAACTTATATGCATCTGTAGTATATCCAGCATTTAAACGCATTCTTGTAGAGATACCAAAACCTGCATCGGCATCGTCTGCAATTAAACTCCCAAATCCATTTCTATACTCAGTTCTAGGTCTTAACTCACCATCCAAAGTAAATTGTGCTTGAGCAAATTGCATTATAAATACCAAAACCCCTACTAATAAATATTGTTTTTTCATTTTTTTAATTTTAAATTACTATTCTTTTTAATTTTGTAAATACTTTTTTACTAAAATTTATCCCCGTTTCTAGCAAATATATTAGTGAAATTACTATCTAATTATGACAAATATCATATTTACTTAAATTGACACTATTCTACTATCTATAATAGTGATTGTACTTCTTTTTAATGTTCCAAAAAGTCTATTAAATGCTTTCTGTATTCGTAATAATTATCATTTTCTAAAACCGCTTTACGCGTTCTTGGTCTTTCAAAATTAATATCCAAAATATCACCAATTTTCGCTTTAGGTCCGCTAGTCATCATCACAACTCGATCTGCTAAAAAAATAGCCTCATCAACATCGTGCGTAATCATAACTGCTGTAATTTTTTCCTTATTCCAAATTTCAATTAAAGTATCTTGTAATTCGCCTCTCGTTAACGAATCTAACATTCCAAAAGGCTCATCTAACAGCAAAACTTTTGGTTTTATAGCAAAGGCTCTTGCTATACCCACACGTTGTTGCATCCCTTGAGATAAATCGCTGGCTTTTTTATTAAATGCATCTTCTAAACCTACTTTTTGCAAATAATACTTAGCTATATCGTTACGTTGCGCTTTTGTAGCATCTGGAAACACTTGATTAACGCCTAGTAATACATTTTGAAGTGATGTCATCCATGGCATTAAACTTGGCGCTTGAAAAATAACACCTCTGTCTGGTCCTGGGCCTTTAATGTGTTTTCCTAATACCGAAATATGTCCTCCCGAAATTTCGTTTAATCCAGCAATCATTGACAGCATGGTTGTTTTACCGCAACCAGAATGTCCAATAATGGTAACAAACTCCTCTTTTCTAATTTGAAGATTTAAGTCTTCCAACACCACATAATCTCCTTTAGGTGTTGGGTACACCTTTTTAAGTTGTTTTAAATCTAACATAACCTCGTTAGAAGGAAAAACACCATTATGTGTTGCACGACTTGTTTCTTTTATTATACTACTCATAATTTCGGCTTTTTAAAACTGGTTAACAAAATCTTTTGGTGTTAAATCTGGAAGTATAATTTCTGCTTTAGCTTCAGATTTACGGGCATTACCAATATCCATTAAATACTCTATAATAGCATTTCTGGTTTTCTTATAACTTGGGTTGTCGTTTAACTCGGTTTTATCTCTTGGTCGCTCAATATCAATTCTAAATTCTGGTCCTAATGTTGCCTTTGGCCCAGGTTTTAGCGGAATAATACGATCTGCCATATAAAGTCCTTCATCTACATCATTAGTAATTAATAATGCTGTACGCTTATCTTTTCCCCAAATGTTTAATATTTCATCTTGAAGATTTCCACGTGTTAAAGCATCTAATGCACCAAGAGGCTCGTCCATAATAATCATTTCTGGCTTCATAGCTAAAGCTCTTGCTACAGCAACACGTTGACGCATACCACCAGATAATTCTTTTGGGCGTTTATTAATTGCTGGCGTTAAACTTACCATCTCTACATAATCTGCAACTATTTCGTTTAACTCTACTTTGCTTTTTTTAGGAAAAGCTTCTTTTACTGCCATTAAAATGTTTTGCCCAACTGTTAACCATGGTAACAACGAATAGTTCTGAAAAATAACGCCACGCTCATGGCTGGTTCCAGAAACGGGCTCGCCTTTAAATAATACCTCGCCACTTGTTGGCTCTAACAATCCATTAATAAGATTTACTAAGGTTGTTTTTCCACTACCTGTAAAACCTACTATAGCTACAAACTCACCTTCTTCTATAGATAAGTTAATATTAGAAAGTACTTGCGTAGCACTATCGCTTTCACCATATGTTTTATTTATGTTATTTAATTCTAAATATGCCATTTTTTATTGTTTATTAGTTGAATTGTTAATTTGCTAACTTATTTAATCGCTTGTTTCATTTACACGATTCTACAGTTTAACAAACCATCCTTATTTGGGCGTTACCACAAGGGTCGGGCTTTACGTTACAAGTCCTCGTTCGTACCTCACTGCGGGCTTTCCTCTGCTATCCCTAACGCAATCCAGTCAACAATCATCAGTCTCTCGATAAACCTAACAATCTCTTCCTGTTTACTAACTCCTTTTCCCATACAACTTCCTCATCACCATTAAATCCCTTCATTCTTATCAAAAGACACTGCGTTTTGTATGGTTAACATAATTCTGTCTAATAAAAATCCAATAATACCTATAACAAACATAGCTACAATAATTTTTGAATTAGAATCGTTTGCTCCATTTTGAAATTCTTCCCAAACAAATAAACCTAACCCTGGACTTTGCGCTAATAATTCAATAGCAATTAATACCATCCATGCTACAGATAAAGTAATTTTTAAACCTGTAAAGATTAAAGGTAAAGAAGATGGTAAAATAACTTTAAATACTTTTTGAAATGGTCCTAACTTTAAAACCTTTGCAACATTGATATAATCTTTATCTACAGATGACACACCCATTGCTGTATTAACTAATGTTGCCCACATAGAACATAAACCCACACTTATAAATGAAATAATAAATGAACTATCGTCGTTAGAGTCTATTAAAATAGTTTTTACAATCATAAACACTAACAAATACCATACTACTGGAGATACAGGTTTAAAAATTTGAATAAACCAGTTAAAAGCACTTTTTAAAGTAGGACTTAATCCTATAAATATACCTAATGGAATAGCTATAACTAAAGCTAATAGAAACCCTGCAAATACTGTTTTTAAACTCATTATAATTTGGTCTATAAATGAGGGTCTACCCGTATAGGTAATAGCTGCTTTACCTGCCGCTATTCGTTTAGCATTTAAAGCGGCAGTTTTTTGTATAAATGCCGCTTTATCTGCACTAATTATGTTATGATCTCTTAATAAAGACTTATAAGAATCCCACACTTGGCCAGGAGATGGCAAAGTATTAGGTTTACAACTTACATCTCCAGATGCAATACATGCACGCATAGCTTCTGCCGCTGTTTCTCCTTGATCTGTAAGCGCCTTTTCTATTTTAAAGTTAGCCTCTCTATTATATAGAGCCTTAGCTCCTGCATGCCACAAACCAATAAATAATAGTATGGAAGCAAGCGGTACAACTGCTTTACGCAAAAAGTTTTTAAAATCTTCTTTTCCTAGTTTACCGGTAAATAGATCTTTTAAAGTACTTAAAAACCCTAGCCCCATAAATTTGGTTACTTTACCTAATGTTATACTTTGCTTCATAACGTCTTATTTATCTTTTATTTATTATTGTACTGCTTTATCCTTGTTTCCTATTTTAAAGCTATTGATATATGAAATAGGATCTTTAGCATCGTAAGTTGTTCCATCTATAAAATCTGCTGTTACTGGCTTATAACCATCTGTTGTTGGAATATCTCCTGCTGGAATATGCCCTTCTTCTACTAAAAACTCTGCTGCTTTTTTCCAGATATCTGGTCTATATATATCTTTAATCGTTTTAGCATACCAATCTGCTGGTTTTGCTTCTGGAATTTGTCCCCATCTACGCATTTGTGTTAAAAACCAAATACCATCAGAGTAAAACGGATATGTTGCATTGTACTTATAGAATACATTAAAATCTGGCATCTCACGCTTATCTCCTTTTTCGAATTCGAAAGTTCCCGTCATAGAGTTTGCTAATACAGCTTCATCTGCACCTACGTATTGAGACATAGATAATATTTTTACAGCCTCTGCTCTGTTTCCTGGCTCATCTAACCATTTACCTGCTCTAATTAAAGCTTTTGTTACTGCTACTGCTGTGTTTGGATATTGCTCAACAAATTTCTTTGTCATTACAAATACTTTTTCTGGGTTATTTTTCCAGATATCATAATTTGTTGTTACTGGCACTCCAATACCTTTAAATACAGCTTGTTGATTCCATGGCTCACCCACACAGTATCCATAAATTGTTCCTGCCTCAAGTGTTGCTGGCATTTGTGGCGGTGGTGTTACAGATAGTAAAACTTCGGCATCAATTTGTCCTTGAACATTATCGGCAGTATACATCCCTGGGTGAATTCCCGCTGCTGCTAACCAATAACGTATTTCGTAGTTATGTGTCGATACCGGAAATACCATCCCCATTTTAAAGGCTTTACCAGAATTTTTATACTCTGTAATTACAGGTTTTAAAGCTTCTGCCTTTATTGGATGTACTGGTTTTCCATCGGCTCCTTTAGGTACATTTGGTTTCATTTTAGACCAAACATCGTTAGATACCGTAATACCATTACCGTTTAAATCCATTGAAAAAGGTGTTACCAATTCTGCTTGACGACCAAAACCTGCTCCTGCTGCAATTGGTTGCCCTGCTAGCATATGCGAACCATCTAACTGACCATCAATTACACGATCCAAAACATTTTTCCAGTTAGATTGTGCTTCCACTGAAACAAATAACCCTTCATCTTCGAAAAACCCTTTTTCTTTTGCTATGGCTAAAGGTGCCATATCTGTTAATTTTATAAACCCAAATGTTAATTGTGGCTTTTCAACATCCAAGGTTTTTGTTTTTGATGTCTTTTCTACAACTGCTTCTGCCGTTGTTTTCTTTTTATCACCTCCTCCACAAGAAAAAAATAATATTGAGAAAGAAAACAATAATGATGTTTTGGTAATTAGTGATTTCATATTAATAGTTTTTAATTATTTCTAAGTAATAATACTTATTTACTTTGCAAATATATAAGTAGTCCTAATTCTATTTTATGATTATCACCATGTCGAAACCTCTTTTTAACCCATATCTAAAACTGCTAAAAAACAGGTTTTAACTTTAACAAACTGAAAAAAAAATTATTAGCATAAGAAGAATACATACAAACTTGTCTACGTAGTTTATTTGATATAGTACTTATAATGGGTACATACGTACTTAGTTTTATGCGATTTGGGTTATGTGATTTCTCCCTACTGGTCGAAATGACTTAGAATATTAAATTATCTCTGGAATAAACTCTCAAGGTATTCTTTAGAATGAACTACTTCGACGCAGAGCGTATGAGGTATCAAAACAAACGCAGTTGATTCTTGTAAACTACCCTGTATTTACTTTCCCCCAATCCTTGACTTTGCAAAATACTTCTTAATCACTTCCTCGTTGGCATATTGACCTACCGTGTTTACATGATAAACACTTGACCAAAATTTACCACCCCATCATAACTTTTGCTTGACCTCTGGATGAAGTCGAAAAATATCTTTTGCAGTTATACTTTTCAAGTTCTTAGCTATTTTCTTTGCCGAAATCATCGGAACACTCTGGATAAGAGAATGGCCATGATTATCATCTAGTCCGATTTCCTAAAAATGAATCTCATAACGCTTTTCTATTTCAAGACAGATCCCTTTCAATCCTGAACATACTTTTTTAGTTAGTACATCTCTGCCATACTTGATGGGAAAAACAAAATGATATAGCAACAAACTCTTCTTATGACTCTTGAAAATATGCTCACTCATATTTTTAAAAATACATATCTTTACGAAACACCCAACGCAGAGCGCCGGGGAATTCTATGGATTAAATAAGTAGCTTAGGAATAGAAGCCGTTAAATAACTGTTGATATTATAAATCTGATAAGAAATACTTTTAGCTTGGAATTATAAATTAACAGATTGTCACGTCGCTTACTCCTCCGCAATAACGTGTTAAAAAAAGTATAGTCTATCGAATTTACCCCAACTACCTCACATCACTCTTAGCCTCCCTAACATCTCGAAATGTTGGAGAACCCTCGGTAATGCTTCCTGCTCCTTTTTTATTAATTTTGAAAATAACATCCTTTGTTGTGGTAAATAAAAGAACAGACCAAAAAGAGGTTTTTAGATATGGTTTCAAAAACACAAAAGCCTCATCTAATGTAAGCTCCTTTTCCTCATCTTCGGTATCTCTGGATTGATAACGTAATTTCACTAAAACCTTAAAGTCATCTTCAGAAGATAATGGTCTAACAAATATATTTCTTAAATTAGGCTTACCAATAGTTTTTGCCATTGTTAATTTAGCAAAACGCCCTTCTTGAAAACTTTCTTTTACTTGTTCCCAGAAAAGAACAAACACATCTTGGTATGGCATAAACTAAAAGTTGAGGATAAAATATTTTGATGTTTCAAAAGTAACATTAATAGTTTAATTAATAGATATGAACTTATCCTAATCACCACAACTATCTATTTAATTGTAATAAAAAAAATACCTTATACTCCGCAAATAATACATTAATAAATAAAAAATAACAAGACAAATCTTATTTATCTAAGGTTTTTAACCAGCCTTCTAGCGATAAAGCGATGTATTTTTTATCCTGACTATATGGATCGCCTCCTCCATCAAAATAATTCTGAATAGCCTCCATTGGAATAGTATCAGACATTTTTTTAGGTACATCATATTTATGATTACCATGAAAATCATGGCATTGTATACAGGTAGACCATGATTCTTTACTTATTAATTCTTTATGAGACTTATCTAAAGGGTCGTTTTCTATTTCTAAATCTTGGTGGCAGTTCATACAATAATTAACTGAAGCCACAGACACACGCTCTTCTTTATGCTCTGTATGACAGGTAATGCAAGTAGTAGCATCTATGTGTTTTACAGCTTCTTTAAATCTTGGCTCCGAAAACCGATAAGTTGGATGTCTATCATTTGGTCTATCATGGCATTGCAAACAATTATCAACAGTAACATCTTGTGTTCCAAAATCGACACCTTCCTCCCTAGCTCCTACGGCATAAGAAATATTAGATTGAACCTGTTGTAGCAAGTTTCCTTTAGCATCTGCATGACAAGCAAAACACGATAAATCTTCATGCCCTGTATTCATAGGTCCAATAGAAACATACTCATCTGTACTATTCAAGGTTAATAGATAAAACATAGTCCCTCCTAAAACCACACCAATAATACTACCAAAAAATTGTCTTTTACGTAACGGACTTATCTTAAACATATTTTTATAGATACTTTAGATTTAAATTTCAATAACAATCTTCTCACTTACAGGATAACTAATACATGTAAGTATTTCTCCATTATCCACATCACGATCCGTTAACAAATGTCCTTCAACCATTTTCACTTCGCCAGATACGCATTTTGCTTTACAAGTAGAACACATACCAGATCGACATGAATAAGGAATAACTATACTATTAGACATCGCTTGTTGCAATATAGATTTATCTCCTCTTACTTTTATTTGATGTTCTTCTCCTTCAATTTTTAAAGTAACTTCACTTAAAAGTTTTTTACCTGTAACTTTTACTACTGGCATTTTAAAAACTTCTATTTTTATTTTTTCTCTTTGAATTCCATTCTCTTTTAAAATAGCTTTTATTTTTTCCATGTAACCAAATGGACCACATATCATATAGGTATGCTCGCTATAGGATAATTGATGTTTTGCAAAAATCTCTCCTAATAACTTATTAGTAGCTAAACCTGAATGATAATTAGCCTGAGACTCTTTATTTGCAGAAATAATGTGCTCAACCGAAAACCTTTCTGGGTATTGATTTTCAAGAGCTTTTATTTCATCATGAAAAATAATTGATGCTATTGTTTGATTTGCATAAACCAATAATATATTAGAATCCTTCTCTTCGGTTAAAATAGATTTAACAATAGAAAACATAGGAGTAATTCCACTACCACCTGCAAACAACACATATTGTTTTTTTGCCTTACTTTCTGGTTCAATAAAAAAGGAACCCGCAGGGTCGTCAACTTCTAATTTATCACCTACCTTGAGATTATTATGCAGATAATTTGAAACCAAGCCCTTATCAACTCGTTTAATAGTAATTTTTAAATCCTTATCTGTATACGGGTTACTACTAAAAGAATAAGCTCGCTTATTAACTAACTTATCTATAGGTACATGAATAGTTAAAAATTGTCCTGGTTTATATTTTAATTTTTTAAAGAAATTTCCATTTTTGAAACATATACTTATTGCATCACTGGTTTCTTCTATAATATCTTTTACTAAAAGTTTCATATCTTAATTTATTTATAATAAAACACCATAATTATATGAAACACCATCATAATTGTAACTATTACAGATAGTGCCACATGAGTTATCATCCAGCCTTTAAACAATAAATCACTATTGCTTTTTATAACATCAAGATTAAAATAACCTAATAAAGTATTTGAAAAGAACACATATGATAGTAATAACAAATAACCATACCCTAAAGAGACACTATGTATATAAAAAAACAAAGGACTTAAAGCCCCTAACCATTTATGAAGATTTAATACCAACATCGCATATTTCCTGAGTTTTTTAATAACCCGTGTTGCTGTTAATAACCATTGAAACACAAGAAACAAAGCCAAAGCTAATCCAGACCAGCGTTTATACATTTCTTGCTGCTGGAGATCAAGTAACCACTCCCATTCTAACTTAAAAAAAAATTGCAAAAAGAAAGCACTAAGTAATACGACTCCAACCCAAGTGGATTTGTTATTTATTACCATAAACTATCAATAATTTTAATAAAAAAATAATTAGCAACTTGCCCATATCATAACTATAACGAAATGAGCAAAGCTGCAATCAACACTTAAACTTATTTTGTTACCATAAGGTGTTTCATCGTTTCATACGACGATATTTTCTTTACACTATCAAGAAAAACTTCTGCTGTTGGTAAATAATTACCCTCAGCTGGCCATTTATTTCCTATTTCTGGTTTCTCACTTTCTTTGAAAGCTTCAATTTCATTTAAATATTCTACATATATATCTACTGTGCCTTTAGCATACGAGTTTAAAACTTCCACAGTTTCTTTATACGTTAATGAATCTTTAGGGTATTGCCATGTCGTAGCTCCCATAACATCACCCAATTTCCAATCGGACTTTGTTGTTTGAGGATGATCATTATGACAACTTACACATGCACCAGCACTTGCTATATCTACAAACATAGCTGTGTGTAATTTTTGATCTTCATCATAAAAAAACTGAGGCTTTTGGTCTTTCTTGATTTTATCAAATAAATCTGCCTGTTTTCCTTCAAATTTATTTGCTGCATTCACAGGAAAATCAGAGCCCAAATACAATCCTAGTGGTATAGGGCTTTTTCTAATACTTGTTGCTACACCTCTTAGAAACAGAGCTGGTAATGGCCCTGCCTCTACATCATCCTTTCTCCAATCTTCATCAAATTTCATCCCTTGAGATTTCCCTTTACCAACAATAGCTTTAGTATATAATGTTCTGGTTACATCATTCTCTTTTGCAACCATTTCTAAAACTTCTTCTACAGAAAAAATATTTTCAGTTCCTTTTGTTGCCGATTTCTCTTCTGGAACGCCACCACATGAAACTAATACAGTGGTTCCAATTAACATTAAGGTCTTATATATTATCTTCATAATTACATTTTTATATCTTGGTAAGCACCTTCAATCATTACATTAGAGATAACACCATAAACATTAGCCCACGCTTCTTTTACATCCTGTGTAAAATCATCACCTAATCCAACCTCAAGAGCTCCTATTAACGCTTCACCTACCGTAACGTAATGAAAAGCTTCTACTTTATAATCCACATGTCTTTTACCTAAATTCTTAAGAATAGGTATAAGCGCATCTAAATTACTTAACCCTGCTACAGCAGCACCCAACATACTCATAAGTTTGTTTCTCTGTTCTTTCATTTCACCTTCACTATTAGGGAATAATGGTTTTAACTGCGGGTCTAATTCAAATAATTTATTATAAAAAATTTCCGCTGCAGCTGGTGCTATTGGTTTTACTTTTTCAAACGATTCTTGAACTAGGGCGATAGTTTTTGATTCCATAATCTTATATATTTGGTTGTTTTACAAAAAATAAGTATTAATACTTATTCTTCACAAAAATAGAAGCTAGTTCTCAAATTAATTATGAAATAATACAGTTGAAAATAGTCTTTTACCACATATAAAAAACTATCAAAACGCAGTAAATTAATATTACTCCTAAGTAACATCTATTTAACTTAAAGAATTACAGGTATTAACAAAAATTATTAGCTATCTAAAAAGTAGTTATGTTCACTAATTTCTTTTCTAAGTAGTTGTGTATTGGGTACACCAATTTTCTTACCTTGGGCGGTAATAAGTTTTTCTTTTTTAAGTGCAGAAAACACTCGTATAACTTGTTCTTCGGTTGTACCCGCATAATCGGCATATTCCCTTCTGCTTAACGGAAGATTTAAAAAACCTTTTAAGTCTCCAAATTTTCTATATATATACAACAATGTATCTATAACACGCTCCCTAACAGTCATTTGAGATATCGACTTAACTTTATTCTCACTCCTATTAAGTTCATTAGCATAGAATAGCATCATATCGTAAGTAAACTTTGGATTTTCTACTAAAGCTTCTTGTAAATCATCCTTTGAGAAATAGCATAACACAGATTCTTGTATAGCTATAGCTCCAATAGAATAATGTTCTTCAGTTCCAAAGCCACGGTGTCCTATAATCTCTCCCTCTTTAGCAAACCGTACAATTTGTTCCCGTCCATTTATGCCTGTTCTAAAAACTTTTACAGTACCTTTTAAAATAAAAAACAAACCATTTACAGGAGCACCCTCCATTATAAATTGCTGTCCTTTTTTGCATTTTAAAGTATTCTTATTTTCTACAAATTTAGATAAAGAAATAGCATGTAAATTCCTTTTAATCAAGCATCTTTCATTCTGACAAGACTTACAAGAGACATCGTTAAACAATCTTTTTTTTGACCTTATATGTACTGCTGTTGAAGACATAAAAACTAATATTCATTACAATAATACGTAATAATACTTAGTTCTCATCTTTCTAACATTATTTTTGAGAGTCTAACAAAAAACATGAACAGAAATTGATCAATTAATGTTTTTATCGGCTTTAAATATTAAAATTATAAAGAAGCTTTACTTTTTATATCGAAGATTTCCTAATTCGATACCAATTGCTGTTTTAGCAAGTATTGTAAATACAAAGGCTCCAAGCGCCCAAATACCCAACGTTACCCCTATTTCAATACCTGTAGGCATATATTCTGCTATTTTACCATAAGGTCCAGGTATAAAACCAGGTACAATAAGTCCAAAGCCTTTTTCTATCCAAATAGCTATAAACAATATAAAACAGCAAAAGAAAAGAACTTTAAAATTATTTCTAAGCTTATGAAACGTTAATAAAACCGTAGCCAATACATTTAAAGGAATTGCCGTCCAAATCCATGGTAATAATGCATGCTTACCATGTAAACCAAAAAACAAATAATAAGCACTTTCACTATGGTGTGTTGGTGCATAAAACTCCTTAAACAACTCCGACACTAGCATAATTAAGTTTATTTGAGCAGCCACAGTAACCACCAAAGCTATTTTTTTTATGGTTTTATCTTGAACTTTAAACTCTGTACAACTTCTAATAATAGCTAAAACCAAAATAATTAAAGCTGGCCCAGCTGCAAATGCAGATGCTAAAAATCGAGGCCCTAATAATGCATTATTCCAAAACGGTCTCGCCTGTAAACCTTGATATAAAAAAGCAGTAACTAAATGAATTCCAACAGCCCAAAATACAGACAAAATAGCGCCTGGCACATAAACTTTAGACTTTGCTTCTTTACCTTGATAATGTCTAAATAAAATATATAATGGAATAGTAATATTTAAAAATAAATATCCATTTAACACCAACACATCCCATGTTAGCATAGAATTAGGAAAATTAAAAACCCCAAAACCAGGAATCATATGCCATAAAACCGAAGGCCCTCCCATATCTGCAACCACAAATGCCAAACACATAATTAACGCAGAAACCGCCAAACCTTCTCCAATAAGCACCGCCTGCTTAAAATCTATATCCTTTAAAACATAAGTAGGCATAACCAGCATAACTGCAGCCGCTGCCACACCTACCAAAAATGTAAAATTAGAGATATATAACCCCCAACTCACTCGATCTGCCATACCTGTTACACTTAAGCCCTCACTTAATTGAATAGAATAACAATACATACCTGCAAGCATCATAAAAGTTAATACTCCCATCCAAATATGATACCTTCTAGATCCATGCGTTATGGTATCTAAACTATCCTTTACTAAACTTCCAAAAACTTTAAATCGTCGCATATAAACTTATGTTATAAAACTTTATCTTCTTTTACTTTGGGCGTTACCACAAGGGTCGGGCTATACGTTACAAGTCCTCGCTCGTACCTCACTGCGGGCTTTTCACTACTATCCCTAACGCGTGCTACGTTATGTATAATAGTTATTTGTTTAACTGTTGATTTTGTTTAATCGATTATTCCTTAATAATATCCTTTTAAACGCTCAACAAAACCAACAATTAAACAGTTCAACATACTAACCAATAACTATACGTAATCATTTATATGTTAAATTGCTTAATCCTTTTTTACATTATTCAACAACTAAACAAATCAACAATTAAACATCCTAATCCATAAAATACCAGAACTTAGGCTCCGTACCTAAATCTTCTTTTAATCGGAACACCTTTTTATTCTCTAAAACCCATCTAATAGTACTATCTGGGTCTAATAAATTCCCAAAAATACGAGCACCCGTAGGGCAAGCCTCAACACAAGCAGGATTCTTACCAGCTCTAGAACGTTGCACACAAAAAGTACATTTCTCCATCACCCCTTTTTTACGCATTCGGTTACCTAAATAATGCTGGTTTTTATTAACCTCAGTCTCTGGCACTTCTGGTTTACTCCAATTAAAACGTCTACCATCGTAAGGACAAGCTGCCATACAATAACGACACCCCACACACCAATCGTAATCAACAACCACTAAACCATCATCTTCCCTCCAAGTAGCCTGTACAGGACACACCTCAACACATGGCGGATTATCGCAATGAAAACACTGTGTACCCATATAAAAATGCCCCTCTGCAGGCACTTCATGGTAATAATTATCATCTGCTTCATTAAAATTAAAACCCTTTCCATCCTTCATTTCATGAATTCGAATGTACTGCATTTGCGAATCCCTGTCTTGATTATTCTCTTCAACACAAGCGCTTACACAATCCATATAACCTTGACATTTCGAAATATTAAAAGCATATCCAAACAAGACATCTTCTTCTGCATTTTTAGAGGACATACTAATTGTTTTCCCAGTTCTTAATTGATACGAACGCACCAAACGCTCTACAGTAGCACCCTTCTCCTCAGGAGTCATTAATTTATAATTCCCCTTAAATTGCTCTTCCCAATCTATTTGTGCCTTTTCTTTAGTATCATCTCCAGATATTACACTACAAGACGTACTTATAGCACCAGCACCAATTGCTAAACTTGCAGTTAATTTTTTAAAAGCAGTTCGCCTATCCATTTTGACATTAAAAACCTGATCGAATCCATCTTTTTTTCTTTCTTCTCCAATTGCAGCAAGCACCTCTCTATCAAAGTCCTCATTGCTAATTTGATCTGTACTTGAAGCACCACCACAACCACCCGAAGTTTTTCCACAACCACAAGATCCAAATATTTCTGTTTTTTTTCTACCAAGATTTAACGAAAACCACTTTTTATTTTCACTGCTCATACCTAAACTGTTATTAATACTATTAATTAGTATTATACCTATTCTCTTTCCTTTACTTTTTGTGTATTAAAACGCGCTGGCCACCTCGATTCGAAATGAGGCTTATGCGGGTTATGACAATTAACACAAGTCATAGATGCTCTAGGAGGAGCCCATCCACCTATGCGCTTACCATGAGCACCACCTTTCCAATCTTCAAATTGTTTGGTGTGACATTGATTACACACATTATAACTCCTATTAAAATCTATATCGCTACCCGTCAAACTTTTTAAACTATTCATATTATCTGGGTTATGACAAGTAATACAATTCATGGTGTTTTTATTAGCATGTGCCAACTTAATATCCCAATGCGCCTTTTTAACGTCTTTACTTTGCATTTTAGACAACGGTTTAGTGTGACACTCTGTACAAGCATACAATTTTATTTGCCCCTTGCGCTCTGGTATTAAAAATGTATGACCACCTTCGGTAATTTCTATAGTTTCAATACCCTCTATATATTTTTCTGATGATATTGAAGTACCATGATAATTTTCACTCTCTGCCTCAATTCTATCTATAACACTATGGTATTCTCCCTCATCATGTTTACATGAAAAAACAATTAGTAATAAAACAAAAAGATAAATTAGTCTACTCATAACTGGTCTATTGCTCATTATTATTAGTTCTTTTAAATATTCCAATATCTTCTGTCTCTTTATTATTTGACGCATGACATTGTCTACAATTAACCCGCTCTGGATGGGATACTCTAATCTCTTTAGGAGCACTTGGTCCCGCATGACATGCTAAACAATTTTCATGCATTTGAATTTGATGAGGTATCACAGGCGGACTTCCTTGTAATGCATTATTAACTCCTACCTCAGGTGGATCTGCTTTATAAAAATTAGTTTCTTTAAATAATTGTTTTGTATGTTCCGGTACATGACACTGCCTGCAATTAATCATTTCTGGATGTGGGGTAACTGGAGCATAAGCATCATATTTATTAACAAACCCACCATTTTGATGGCACTTTAAGCAACTATTATCTCCCATATTACGCTCATCTTCTACTGGGTGTGGAATACTAGGTGGCGCACCATGAAATGCTCTATTTTTATAGTAATTTTTTAATACGCGTTGATGCTGCTCATCAACAGGCATATTTACATAATCCAAAGCATATTTAGATCGTGTAAACACACCAGTTTCGGAAGGAATTAAAGAAATGGGGTTGGTGTTTTCAACTGGAATATAAGCCTCTTCCATTCCAGATTGATAACTAATATTCCATACAGCTATAAAAGCCATAAATAGTATGACGAATAAAGATATGATACCTAGTCTTTTCATCTAATGATATTTAATTTTACTCGATAATCGAGATTTAAATGCTCCGAAGCTAGCCTCGAAATCAAAATATTTTTTAAACAAATGTTTCTTAAACTTGTCTCCAAGCCCTTTACACAATTGTTAGATGTCATTCGCTTGCTAAACATTATAATTAATAATAACAGTTTTAAACATGCGTATTTCATAATTATACTTTTTCTACTTTAACAGAACATTTTTTATAATCTGGTTGTTTAGATATAGGACAAAAAGCATCTAATGTAATATCGTTAATCAGCATATTCTCATCAAAAAACGGCACAAATACCTGCCCTTTTTCTGGTACACCTCTTTCATTAACCGAAGCTGGTAAAATAATCTCTCCACGCTTTGTGGTTAACTTAACACTATCTCCTGTTCTTATTTGCATCTGCTTAGCCTCCTCAGGGTTTAACTCCACATAAGCATGTGGCATGGCTTTATGCAACACTGGTATTCTACGCGTCATAGACCCTGTATGCCAATGCTCTATAACACGCCCCGTACATAACCAGAACGGATAATCCTTATCTGGAACTTCTGGCGCAGGCTCGTAAGGACGTTGCCATATAACAGCCTTACCATCTGGTTTGCCATAAAAATGAAACTTTTCTCCATTACTACATGCAGGATCATACTCCGAATTAAAACGCCATTTTGTAGATTTACCATCTACATAAGGCCATTGTGCTCCTGGCTGTGTTTTTAAAACTTCTAAAGGAGCCATAGCATGCTTTTTACCTTCATGGTGCCTTCTGTATTCGTTATATATTTCTTCTATATGTGTTTCTTCTTTATAATAGAATTGTTTTTCGTAACCCAAGCGTTTAGCTACCTCTACAATTTGCCAAGTATCACTCATCGCTTCTCCAGACGGTTGTATCATTTGTTCGAAATACTGCGTACGTCGTTCAGAATTACCATACATACCTTCACGCTCAATCCACATGGCAGATGGTAAAATAACATCGGCAATATCTGTAGTTGGCGTTGGATAAATATCTGAGACCACTATAAAACGTCCTTCCTTTTTACAAGCATCTCTGTAACGCTTTAGTTTAGGCATAGTTACCATAGGATTTGTTACTTGAATCCACATAAATTTAATATCACCTCTATCCAAAGCCCTAAACATTTCAACGGTATGGTAGGTTGGTTTAGGATCTATATTCTCTACAGGAACATCCCATATTTTTGCAGCATGCTCGCGGTGCTCTTTTTTCATAACCACACCATGCGGCAACTTATGTGTTAATGTTCCAACTTCCCTTACAGTACCACAAGCACTTGGTTGTCCTGTTAATGAAAATGGACTGTTACCTGGTGTAGATATTTTACCTGTTAATAAGTGAATGTTATATACCAAGTTATTAATCCAAGTCCCTCGTGTATGCTGATTCATCCCCATACACCATAAAGACATGACTTTCTTATTAGGATCGCCATAATAAGCTGCCATATACTTAATGTCTTTAGCTGAAACACCAGATATACGCTCTACTTTTTCTGGAGTATAATCTTCTAAAAACGTTTTATAAGCTTCAAAATCTATCTTTTCTGGTTTGTCTTTAAACTTGTACTTATCCTCAAGTCCATATCCCATATTAGTAAGCCCTTTATTAAAACTACAGTGCTTTTCTACAAAGGATTTATTTACCCATCCGTTTTTTATAATCTCATAACAAATAGCATTAGCAACCGCTAAATCTGTTTGAGGTTGAAAAATAATAGACTTATCTGCCGCCATACTTGTACGTGTGGTTCTGGTAGCAAAATCTATAATTTTCACACCTCTTTTTAATCGTTGATCTAACAACCTTGAAAATAATACAGGATGCATTTCTGCCATATTATTCCCCCAAAGAATAAATACATCGGCATGATCTATATCTTCATAACACCCCATAGGTTCATCCAAACCAAAAGATGTTAAAAACCCTGTAACTGCGCTAGCCATACACAAACGCGCATTAGCTTCTACATTATTAGTACCTATACAACCTTTAAATAACTTTGATGCCACATATCCATCTGGAATAGTCCATTGTCCAGAGCCATAAATAGAAACAGCATCTTTACCATGATCCTTTATAGTAGTCTTCATTTTAGAAGCTATTAAGTCTAAAGCCTCCTTCATAGATGTTTCTACATACTTGCCGTTCTTCTTTACTAATGGCTTAGTTAATCTATCCTTTCCATAAATAGACATTACAGAATGATACCCTTTTACACAACACAGTCCTTTATTTACAGGCGATTTTGGGTCTCCTTTTACCGCTACAGCCTTACCATTCTCTACGCCTACTAAAACCCCACATCCTACTCCACAGAATCTACATGGTGCTTTTTTCCAATCTAAGTTTCCGCCTTTTGGTAATTTTTCCTCTTGCTCTTCTGCAAATAATATTCCAGGAAACATAGTAGCTGCGGCTGTCATTGCAGACATAATTGCCATTTTCTTTATAAAACTTCTTCTATTGGTTAAAGACGTGTACATATATAAACTATTTTATTTTGTATTAAACCCAGAAACCATAGCAAGTAATTTTAAACTCTCAATGTTTTCTATTTTTTCTTTTAAAAGGTCTTCTTGTTCTTTATTGTCGGTTTCGGTAACTACAATAAGTAAATTTTCATTCTCAGCTGGAATGACTTCACAATGCTCTAAAGCATTTATAGCCTTAGTGAGAATCTCTTTTTTACCATTATGAGGATGTGCTAAATAGCTTTTAATAGGCATTCAATTTTCTTTTCTTGATTTTCTTAAGTGTAAATCTCCTGCTTTTTAGCAGAAAAAAAACTGATAAAAATCATGTTTCAATAAAAAATGAATTCGCTATATTTGCTAGAACATAACGAAAAACACAAATGATTTCTGTAGAAGATGCTATTTTAGCAGTTAAAAACCATAGTAAACCACTTTTAAAAGAAACCATAAAACCAGTAGTAAAAGCTGGTGGTTATATTTTATTCAAGGATATTAATTCACCTATAAACATGCCCCCTTTTAGGCAATCTGCTATGGATGGCTATGCGCTTAATTTACATGATAGCTTATCTTATAATTTAATAGATGAAATAAAAGCAGGAGATGGACACCAACCCATTTTAGAACCAGGTGATGCGGTGAGGATTTTTACTGGCGCTCCTGTTCCAGATTCGGCTAACGCCATTATGATGCAAGAAAAGGTACGCGTTAATGGAAAAGAAATAACTATTGAACAACATATCCCTATAAATCATAACATAAGACCTTTAGGAGAACAAGTTAAAAAAGGAGCCATTGCCTTAAAAAAGGACACAAAATTAACACCAGCTGCTGTTGGCTATTTAACCTCTTTGGGTATTACAACCGTTTCTGTATATAAAAAACCATTAATCGCCATAATTACTACTGGTAATGAACTTGTAGAAGCTGGTCAAAATTTAACTCATGGTAAAATATATGAAAGCAATTCTACCATGCTTCAAAATGCTTTATATCATTTAAAATTCTATGATATTTCGATTCATAAAATTGAAGATGATTATGAAAAAACAAAAGCTAAACTGGAGTCTGTAATACAAGATAATGATCTGGTTATTGTTACTGGAGGTATTTCGGTTGGTGATTATGATTTTGTTGGAAAAGCACTTTTAGAATTAAAAACAGAAGTCATTTTTTATAAAGTAAAACAAAAGCCGGGGAAACCTTTATTCTTTGGAAAAAAAGACGACACGCTTATTTTTGCTTTACCAGGAAATCCTGCTGCTGCCTTAACTTGCTTTTATGTTTACGTTAATATAGCACTACAAAAAATGATGAATCGTGAGATTATTGAATTGCCTCGTGTTAAAGCGATATCTAAATCAAATTTTGAAAAAAAAGGAGATCGCCCTCAGTTTTTAAAAGCAATTTATAATACTGATGAAGTCGAAATTTTGGAAGGTCAAAACTCTTCCATGCTTCAAACATTTGCACTATCTAACGCTCTGGTTTTTGTACCTGAAACTATAGTGAAAATTGAGAAAAAAGATACTGTAGAAGTGATTTTATTACCTGCTTAAAACAACTATTTATGAGTTATAAAATTAAGAGTAGAATATGGATAGAATCTGAGAACAATGTACTTTTAGGAGAAGGTCGTGTGCATTTACTTAAAGCTATACAAGAAACAGGTTCGCTATCTAAAGCCGCAAAATCTTTAAATATATCTTATAAAAAAGCATGGCAGCTTTTAGACTCGGTAAACAAATCGGCTAAAAAACCAGTTACCATAAATAATATTGGTGGTAAAGGCGGTGGCGGTGCTGAATTAACAGACTATGGAAAATCCTTAGTAATGGCTTTTGATGATATTAATAAAAACTGTTGGGCTTTTTTAGATCAGCAACTTGAGAAAATTAAACATTTATAACCCAAAACATATACAACTACAGATAATTTTACCTTTAAATACTTTAGCACACTTTAAAACTTTAAGTACTTTTCATGCTGCAAAACGAAAACATATACCTCTTTTTATTAATCTTACCCATAGTTTCTTTTCTGTATTCTAGTGTTGGTCATGGAGGTGCGAGTGGTTACTTAGCGCTTATGGCTTTGTTTTCATTTGCTCCAGAATCTATGAAGCCTACTGCCCTTCTACTTAATATCTTTGTAGCAGGTATATCTTTCTATTACTATTATAAAGCAGGTTATTTTAATAAAAAACTGTTTTTATCTTTTGCTATTGCTTCAATACCTTTAGCTTTTGTAGGTGGTACGATTGAAGTTGATGCCTCTATTTATAAAAAGATATTAGCCGTTTTACTCATATTCGCTATACTAAAAATGCTGAATGTTTTTGGAAAAGAAAGCAATTATATTAAAAACGTAAAGCCATGGCAAGGTATAGTTGTAGGCGGTATTATAGGGTTCTTTTCTGGACTCATTGGTATTGGTGGAGGTATTATATTAAGCCCCGTAATTCTATTATTACACTGGGGAAAAATGAAAGAAGCTGCAACCGTTTCTGCCTTATTTATCTGGGTAAATTCGGTATCTGGACTTATTGGTCAATTAAGTAGCGGTGTTACACTGGAAAAAGAATCTTTTTTATTAGTAGCCATAGCACTTATTGGAGGTGTTTTTGGTGGTTACTACGGAAGTAAAAAAATAAACAATCAAAAGCTACGGTATATTTTAGCCTTTGTACTTATTATAGCCTGCGTAAAATTATTTTTTACATAAAATAATGATAGATAAAAAAAACATAACAGGAATTATTTTAGCTGGTGGAAAAAGCACACGCATGGGAACGGATAAGGGCTTTTTATTACTTAACGAAAAACCTTTTATTCAATACAGTATTGATGCGTTAAAGCCTTTAGTGTCTGAAATTATAATCGTTTCAGATCATCCAGAGTACGATACACTTGGTTTTAAGCGTGTTACCGATTTTATAAAGGATGCTGGCCCTGTAGCTGGTATATATTCTGGATTAGAAGCCTCTAAAACAAACTATAATTTAATTTTAAGTTGCGATATTCCTTTAATAAAAACAGATATATTAGAAAAATTGGTGCGTACCATCCATTTTGAAACTAATATCATTCAAATTGAAAGCATTGGTAAAACCATGCCACTAATAGCTCTATATAAAAAACAATGCAAGACTACGTTTTATAATTTATTACAAAAAGGAGAAAGACGTTTACGTGTTGCTGTAAAAACCTGTGGTGTAAAAAACATAACATTAGATTCTGTAAATAATATATGTACTATGAATGTAAATACACCCGAACAATTAAAAGCCGTTGAAAATGCAAATAGATATTAAATATTTTGGACAAATAGCTGAAGTTACTCAACAGAAAGAAGAATCTTTAGAATTCTCAGGAACTTTAGTTTCTGAACTTTTAGATATCCTTTATAATAAATATACCTTACTAAAAGATAAAGATTTTCAAGTAGCCCAAAATCAAGAGTTAGTTTCTATTGAAGCTAAAGTAACAGGGACAGAAATCGCATTATTACCACCTTTTGCAGGAGGATGATAAAATGTGATCTAGATTTGATTAAATATCACATATAGCAGAGTCTTAATAAAGGAATACAAGAATTATGAGTAGATATAGTAGACATATAATTTTATCTGAAATAGGACAAGAAGGTCAAGACAAACTTTCTAATGCCAAAGTACTTGTTATTGGTGCTGGCGGATTAGGCTGCCCTATTTTGCAATACTTAGCCGCAGCGGGTATTGGAACTCTTGGTATTGTAGATTTTGATGTAGTTGAAACCTCTAATTTACAACGTCAAGTATTATTTGGAACATCATCTTTAGGACAAAATAAAGCTGAAGCTGCAAAAAAACGCTTAGCAGATTTAAACGATACCATTTCAATAAATACTTATCCTGAAAAGTTAACTCATAGCAATGCTATCGATTTATTTAATCAATATGATATTATTATTGATGGCACCGATAATTTTGAAACACGCTATCTGGTAAATGATGCCTGTATTATTACTAATAAACCACTGGTTTTTGGTGCTATTTATAAATTTGAAGGACAAGTATCTGTTTTCAATTATCAAAATGGACCAAGTTATCGTTGCTTATTCCCTACGCCTCCCGAGGCAGGAACAGCCCCTAATTGTTCAGAAATTGGTGTTTTAGGTGTTCTACCCGGAATTATTGGATGTATGCAGGCTAACGAAACTTTAAAAATAATATTAGAACTTGGTGATACGCTTTCTGGAAAATTACTGTGTTACAATGCACTTACCTTACAGAATTCTATATTAAAAGTTAAACGATCTCAGGAAATTATTGATTCCGTTTTAAAAGACAAAGAAAACTTTAATAAACAACAAGTCGATTTCAATTGTGAAATTACACCTATAGTTATTTCTATTGAAGAGATACTCTTAAAGGAAAGTATACAATTTATAGATATTAGGGAACCCCACGAGCAACCTAAAGTAGATACTTTACCTGTAACTTATATCCCTTTAAGTGAATTAGAAAACAACATAGATAAGATTGACAAAACAAAAGACAAAGCTATTTTTTGTCAATCTGGAATACGAAGTAAACGAGCTGTTACCTTATTGCAAGAACTAAATGTTACGAATTGCTTTAGTGTTAAGGAAGGAGCTGTAGAAATTATTGAAATAAATAACCGCCATTGCGAAGAAGGAACGACTGAGGTAATCTCTCCAAAATAAAAAGATTGCTTCGTAACCTCGCAATGACTCTAAAAATAAAAAAAATCATGACAGAAAAAAAACATAAAAACGTATTTCAAAAAGGCGCAATTTCCTCAGAATTTATTGGGAACTCTATTGCAAAACATCAAACTAAAACGAGTATTGGAGCTCATAATATCTTTTTAGGTCAGGTTCGCGCCGATGTTATAGACGATAAAACAGTTACAGCTATAGAATACACGGCTTACGAAGACATGGCTAATGCTAAATTTCATGAAATCCGTGAAGCTGCTTTCGATAAATTCGAATTGACCTGTATGCACATTTACCATAGTTTAGGTACTGTAAAAGCAGGAGAAATTTGCTTATTCGTTTTTGTATCATCACCAAGACGCAAAATTGTTTTTAAAGCTTTAGAATATATTGTTGAAGCTATAAAAGCCGATGTTCCTGTTTTTGGAAAAGAAATTTTTGAAGATGAATCACATCAATGGAAGGTAAATAGCTAAAAATGCTTTTGTTTAATTGTTGAAACGTTACAAAACATGACCAGCATCTTTCTTTTGAAAAAGTGAATGTTTGGATTAACTCCAACTCTTTTAGTTCATAGTTGTGGTTAATGCTTAAAAATCAATAAACCGAGTGTATAAAACAATATTTAAAATCACCAAAATGGATTGTCCATCAGAAGAAAATCTGATTCGAATGAAATTGGATGGGATTTCGAGTATTGTTAATTTGGACTTTGACATTCCAAATCGAAAATTGATCGTTTTTCACAACGGAGAAATCGATCAAATCGAAAAGTCTCTTATCGAACTGAATTTAGGCGGAAAGAAAATTTCAACCAAACAGACCGATCAAAAGGATTTTAAAGAAAATGCTAATCAGAAAAAACTACTTTGGTTTGTTCTTGTAATTAATTTCGCTTTTTTCATCATCGAAATGACAACAGGTCTAATTTCAAAATCTATAGGACTTGTTGCCGATAGTTTAGATATGCTTGCGGATAGTTTTGTTTACGGAATTAGTTTGTTTGCAGTTGGTGGAACGTTGATTAAGAAAAAGCGGATTGCAAAACTTGCGGGATATTTTCAAATCACACTTGCCATTATTGGATTTGTGGAAGTTTTAAAGAGGTTTTTTGGAGACGAGAAACTTCCTGATTTTTCAACAATGATTATCGTTTCAATTTTTGCACTTATGGCAAACGGAATTTGTCTTTACATTTTACAAATGTCAAAAAGCAAAGAAGAAGCACATATGAAAGCAAGTATGATTTTCACCTCGAATGACGTGATTATTAATTTAGGAGTAATAATTGCAGGAGTTTTGGTTAATTGGCTAAATACCAATAAACCTGATTTAATAATAGGAACAATTGTTTTTGTGTTAGTAATTCAAGGTGCGTTTCGAATACTTAAATTAAGTAAATGATGGAAAGCCTAATCACAATAACATGTATAAAACATAGCTAAAAACGATTTTACGAAAAGCACTAATAATAAATAATTAATAAAAAATATTTAATCGAAAATGGTCGATATCACACATAAAAACACAACACTAAGAACCGCTGTAGCACAAGCTGTTGTAAAAGTTAGTAAACCAGAAACTATAACAGCTATTCAAAACGATACGGTTCCAAAAGGAAATGTATTTGCTATGAGTAAAGCCGCTGGGTTATTAGGAGTAAAACGTACACCAGATATTTTACCTGACTGCCACCCCTTACCTATTGAATTTACTGGTGTTGAATATGTCACAAACGGATTAGAGATTACGGTATTATTTACAGTAAAAACCATTTATAAAACGGGTGTAGAAGTTGAAGCTATGCATGGCGCTAGTGTTGTTGCTTTAAACATGTATGATATGTTAAAACCTATTGATAAGGGCATTGAAATACATGAAATCAAGCTATTGAATAAAAAAGGCGGCAAGTCTGATTTTAAAGATCGTTTTAGAAAAGATTTAAAAGCTGCAGTTATTGTGTGTTCCGATACTATTTCGGCAGGACAAAAGGAAGATAGAGCAGGAAAAGCTATTATTGAAAAATTAGAATCTTGTGATGTCGCAATTTCTGATTATATTATCATTCCTGATGAGATAAATGATATTCAAGATAAAGCCAAACTTTATCAAGAACAGGGTGTCGATTTAATTATTTACACGGGAGGTACTGGACTTTCTGGGCGTGATGTAACACCAGAAGCATTATTACCATTATTAGATAGAAGAATTCCAGGTATTGAAGAAGCCATTAGAAACTACGGACAAGATCGCACGCCTTATTCCATGTTATCTAGAAGTGTTGCTGGCACAATAAAAGATACTCTAGTACTAGCTTTACCAGGTTCTACAAATGGAGCCAAAGAATCTATGGATGCTATATTTCCATCGGTTTTACATATTTTCAGAATTTTAAAAGGTGCAAGACACGACTAATTTCTATTTGAGCATCATGTATAATGAAGAATTAAAAATGAATAATGAAGACTGAAAAGCCCATATTACAAGACTTACATGGTAGAGACCATGCTTATTTACGTATTTCATTAATTGAGCGTTGTAATTTACGTTGTACATACTGTATGCCCGAAGAAGGAGTTAAACTTTCCCCTAAAAATCATTTAATGACTTATAAGGAAATTTATACCATTGCTAAAACCTTTGTAGATAATGGCGTTACTAAAATTAGATTAACTGGTGGCGAACCTTTAATTAGAAAGGATATTCCAACTATTTTGGAAAAACTATCAACGCTACCTGTAGAGTTATCAATAACTTCTAATGCTGTTATTATTGATAAGTTTATTGATGTTTTAAAAGCTAATCATGTTAATAAAATAAATGTAAGCCTTGATTCTTTAGATGCTGCCAAATTTAAACACATTACCAGAAGACATGAGTTTAAAAAAGTTTACAATAACATTCTCTTATTAGTTAAAGAAGGTTTTACTGTAAAAGTGAATGCTGTTTTAATGAAAGGCTTTAACGATAATGAAATTATTGATTTTATTAATTTCACTAAAGACTTACCTATTTCGGTAAGATTTATTGAGTTTATGCCTTTTGATGGCAATAAATGGGATATGAGTAAAATGGTTTCTTATGCCGAGGTTATGGAGTATGTTAATGCTTCTTTTCTTAAAGAAAACATTGAACGTTTGCAAGACGCTCCAAACGACACATCTAAAAACTATAAAATTGAAGGCTACAAAGGTAGTTTTGCTATTATTAGCTCGGTTACTAATCCGTTTTGCGATTCTTGTAATAGATTGCGTTTAACAGCAAATGGACAATTAAAAAATTGTTTGTTTTCATCTACAGAATCCGATTTATTAACCACACTGCGTAAAGGAAAATCTATTGAACCTGTAATTCAAAAAGCTGTTCAAGCAAAATTTAAAGTCCGTGGTGGCATGGATACTTTAAAGAAATTGCAAGAACCAAAACTTCACAATAATAATAGAAGTATGATTACTATTGGAGGGTAGACTTAATATATTAATACCATTTATTCTTTGAAATTACGATGAATTTCAACAAGAAATGGATACCCGAAAAATTCATGATTTTCGGTTAAAAACAAAAAGTTAAGATGAGTTCATTTATAAGAATTTAGCATCAGAATACCCCAGTCGTTATTTTTTATATAAAAATACGCAACTAAAATAGCATAGTTACGGAATTTATGAACGAGAGATTTAAACCCATTTCGAACATAAAACACCTCATTTAATTAGTTTCTTTTTTACTATTTATTCGTTATAAATTTAGTTATAATGACTAAATCTATGACTAAATTTCATGCCTTAAACTAACGAAAAATCTATCAAATTTAATTATAGCCATTTTATATCCAAAATGGTGTTAAACGAAAAAACACATATCAAAAATTAATCCTTTATATGAATCGACTTCATTTTTAAAAGCACTTTTCTTTATAGTCTGTTATACTTTTTCAACACAAAAAAATAAAAACAATTTTTAAGTAAGGGTTTTAGTGATAAATACAATCTTACAAATAAACAACACATAGTCTTACATTTATAATTACAACAAACTATTAAATAGACAACTAAAACCGAGATCACGTTAAATATTAATTAAGTACTAAACTAAAAATCATGAAAACAATCAAATTATTAACCCTATTAATGATTGCCACAATTTTCACAATTAGTTGTGACAAAGATGAAAATCTATTAGATGAAAATGTAGAACAAAAAGTAACTTCTCTTGAAGAAACCGATTTAAGTATAACCTCCAAAGATCAAAAATATCGTAATTTCAAACTAATTACTGATAATAAAACTCCTGCAAACGCTATATCATACGTTAAACAAAGGATAGATCAATTATATGCTTCTGGCCTTAAAAATTCATCAATTACTAAAATGACTAAGGTCAAGTCAATATATCTAGCTACAGACATTGGTTTCAGAGATTTATTATATGAGCCTTTTAATCAAAGAGTAGTTATGAATGATTATAATCAATTTGTGAAAGATAATCGTAATATTAATTTCGTTATTCATGAACTTGCTCATTTTTATGAACACAAGCACCTTTCTCAAAAGCAGAAAAACACCCTTAAGGCTCTAATGGCTAATGCTAGAAAAAAGAAAATATATCCTAATAGTGCAAAAGTAATGCAAGGTAGATCTGAATATTTGGCGACAAGCGTAGAAGCATACTTTGCTAAAGGAAGTACTAAACGTCATCCTTTTAATAGAAAAACTATCCAGCAAAAAGACCCACAAATGGCGCAATTTATTAAAGCCAACTTTTAACCATTGTAGTCTCCTTTTTTAGCTCAAAAATTCATAGTTTTTAGAATAAACATGAATTTTTTCAGATTAAATTAAAAAGAGATATTTAAATTTTATATAACTAATACGTGATCTTGGTTTTTATAAAATTGAATATCTGCAAATAAATATAATTCAGTAAACAACTACATCAAACAAATACACGTATGACAAGTCTTAATACTTGTCATTTGTTTCTCATTCCACATAGTCGCTTCCGCAGTTAAACAGCAACTCAAACACCTATAAATCATTATTTTAAAAACACGTGTTTCTACCTGTTTATAATTTCTTGTCATCACTTATTTTTGGTTTTAAGAAAAACTAACTATCAATTCAAAACTTAATAACCAATGAAAATCAAAAACTTAGCAACCATCATTATATACGCAAGTATTTTATTTACTAGTTGTAATGAAAAAAAAGATAATGCAGAACATATAGTCAAAAACAAAGCTATCGCAACATCTAAAGCTTCTTTTAAGGCTATTCCTATGCCTAAAAAACTAATTAGTGGTATGTTATTTCCTACGGATTCCATTATAATAAATAAATGGATTAGCAACCCTAAATATAATAATGTAAAAGCTGGTCATTTTGAAAATAATCCTGAAATAATTAACCATGGTTGGGATATTTGGGAAGCTTTAACGGCTTTTACCAGTGAAACTTATGATAATCAAAAATTAAGAAGGTTTGAAACTTGGTATACACCTGAAGATATAAAAGGTGCATTAACAGATCAACTTCTAAATAAAAATAAGATTACTTTAAAAAACATAAAAAGAACTCGTGGTAAATTAAAGGTTCCAAGTCAATTTCATACAGGTAAAGGTTTAAATACTTCTACTGGAGATATTGTTAGTTTTGTTAAATATGATCCTTCTGCGGCAAATCATATATTTGATAATAAATTATTCTTAAAAAGTAAATTAAACGCTATTAGTAAATCTGGGGCTCGTTTTCCTCAAATAAAAGATTTCCCAACTAGTGGCGTTGTATTAAAACCTATTTTCGATCCTTTAACTGATGCCGATTTAGCTAAAGAAAAATGTAGTGACTGTTATAAAATAGCCGTATGGCCTGGTGAACAAAACAATCCAGAACGAAAATTTGGAGAAGATGCTTGGAACTATTTTGCTTATGTTACCCTAACAGGAAAAACAGATAAAGATAAGTCTATTTTTTCTGTTAATGAATTTATCCACTTTAAAGCAGATTCAACAATCGCTAAATCTAGAAATATAAAAACTGGTGATTTTTTAATTCTTAAAGCTATGCACGTTACCACTCGAGAAACTAAAAGATGGACTTGGCAATCATTTTGGTGGTCTCCAAATCCAGATAATCCTTTTAAACCTAGTACAGAAACCATAGCTAGCCAAAGGCCTAAACAGTTAGATGGTGCTTCAAAACACTACGCCATGTCTATTGCCTATAGTATGGTAAAACCGGTACAACCTTATTTTGGTGGTTCTGGAAAAAATGCAAATTCATTATATGCTTATAATCCTTACCTTGAAGCTGGGTTTGGACCGTTTCAAGTTATTAAGGATGATGTTGCTATTGGAGGAACGTTTTCAACAGGAAATCAATTTGTTCAAGCTTATAATATCGACCAAAGAGTTGGTAATCAATTAAACTTGTTTGGCATGCAAACCAATTGTATGAGTTGTCATGGCCAAGCTCGATATATACCAGGAATTACAACCTCTAATAGTTCTAGCCATTTATATATTACAAATCAATATTTTGATTTAAATGCACCCTATTTTAAAAACAATGTTAAGTTAGATTTTACTTGGAGTATTCAAGGTAACTTAATAGATGATAAAAAACTTATTACATCAAAAAATAAAAACTTAGCACTTAATCAATAAACTATTATTCTATGAACTTATCTTGACTTTTTTTATTTCCTAAAAAATGTCCAAAATTCGCTCATTCAGTTATTTTCTAATGCGTAGCAATGTTATACTCTTTAAAAATAACTTTATCTTGACAAATTTTGCCTCATTTTCGGTTAAAAACAAAAAGTCAAGATGAGTTTAATGGAGATATTTTATCCAGTAAAGAAGTATTTAAAAATATTAAACTTCCTGTTAATTTAAGAATTGCTATATCTAAAAAATATCCAAAATGGCTTTTTAAAAGTAATACCTATTCAATAAAATACACTAAAAATAAGGCTATTAAAAAACATATAAAGTTAAAGTTACAAATGGAAACCAAAATAAAACTTTACGCTTTTGAAAATTTTTAAACTAAAATACCAAATGTATTTCAAAATGGCGAAATACATTTGGTATAACCCAACCTACTTATATAACTAACTTCCAATCACATTTACTTGAGTACTTTCTAATTTGATATTTAAATGGCTTAAATATTCCATAATAGAAAATATATTTTTAGCGAGAGATTTTTGTTTTTGACATTTTTTGGTACCCCTTATTTTATGCTGAATAATTAAATCGTTATGGTTTTGCATTGCTTTTAACAATTCAAATAAAGACATTGTTTTATTAAATTTATTTATATTAATATATCCAATATGTTTTAAATTATTTTCATTAAAAAGGTATCTTACTCCTGCTTTTATAGCCATATCATTACCTTTATTTTGTTTAATATCTACTATAGAATTTTTTAATTCATAAACTTCAATTAATTCTTGTAATTTTTCCAAAGTCTCATCTTTACTTCCATTATTCACAAGACATAATTGTATTTTTTCAAGTTTCGAAACACCTTCAAATAGGTTTTCATTTATATCTAAGGCATTGTTATAAAATATTATTATAATCCCGATTTTCATCTATTTATTTTAATGCATTTTAATAATTACATTTCTTATAATCTCATTGTAATTATTCTCTACTGTTACTAAATTATTTCTAGCTTATACAAGCTATACTCTTACCTCATTTAGTTCAAGTTGATGTTTTTTCTTATTCTTTTTATTTCCTCCTCTATAAACCCATGCTATTTGCACTAATTGACCAATAATTTTCATAGAATCTTTCATTGATAATTTAGAACCATCTGCGTGAATCCATCGTTTTAATGGTTTTTCACAGATTAATCTTTTAGCTTCTTTTATTCCATAAAAAGCTGTCATTCTCTTAAAAATTTCTACATCAAAAATCCATTTTGTAACAAATTTTCTATCAAACGAAACTTTAATAACATCTTTATGAAAAATCTTAGCACCACATTGCGTGTCTTTAAAATTCATCTTTAATATTTTTCTAATAATAAAGTTTATGGTTAAACTAATTATTTCTCTTGCAGATTCTTTAGTAATATTAGCTCCCATTCTACTAATTCTAGAACCACTTACTATTTTAAAATCGGAATTTTCAATAGTTGTTACCAAATCATCAAAATCTGATAGGTCTGTAGATAAATCGGCATCTAAAAAGCCTATATAGTCTAAATCTTCATACTTAGCCATATGCAGCATGCCTAATCTAACGGCTTCTGCTTTACCTCCATTTTTTTCACAATCGTAAACGGTTATAAAATTTTCTCTTTCCTGTCTTAAAGAATTTAATACTTCTAATGTTTTATCTTTACTGCCATCATTTACAAAGCACAAACGATACCCCGAATGTTTGTCTACAAAATCAGTAAATTCATTACTCAATAGTCGCTCTTCTTCGTTATAACAAGGAATAACCACTCCAACACATCTTTTTTCAATAATTACATTATCTGTATTTTCTACTACATTTTCTGATTCTGGTTTTCCTATTAACCTTTTTACACGAGCACAGACTTCGTTTAAGCTCAATGGTTTTTTCATATAATCATCAATTCCTAAGTCAAAACCTTCAGTAATAATCTCATCATCTGTATTTCCTGATAAAACCATAATTGATGTCTTTGATTGTTTTGAAGCTCTAATATGCTTTACGACTTCTAATCCCAAAATACCTGGCATGTTAATATCAACAATAACTAAATCTGGATTGAAAGTATCATATAATTCAATACCCTTATGAGGATCTGTTTCAATTTTCACATCGTATCCTAATTCTGCTAATCTTTTTTGTAATGGTAACAAAACTAACTGCTGGTCATCTATCGCTAAAACTTTCATAATTAATGTTTTGTGATTAGTTATATTACAAATGTATAGAGCAAATATACTTTAAAGTTAATATTTAGTTAAACCTCTTGCTTTGTTTAGACGAGTAGCTGTTTTCTGTCGATAACTAAAATTAGTGTCTCAATTTTAATTACTTATATTTATATTATCATATTTTTACTACATATTAATGAAAGAAAAATCAAACAAATATTTAATTATAGCCCTACTTATAGGTTTAGCATTTCATGGTACTTCTATATTCTTTACTTTAGAAACTACCTATGACGCCTTAATACATTTATTTTTTGCAGATCATTATGCTAATAGTTGGTTCGAACCCTGGAGTTATAAATGGTATACTGGATTTACTGTAATGAGTTATCCTCCTTTAAGCCATCAAGCTATTGCTGCTTTTTCTTTCATTGGAGGGGTGAAATTTGGTTTATTTACAGTTGCTTTAATTAGTATCGTTTTATTTATTACAGGTGCATATAGGTTTTCTTTACTAATTTCCTCTAATAGGACTGTAGCTGGTTATGCTGCCATTTTAGCTGTTTTATCATCTTCTTTTGTTGAAACACTCCATGTATTTGGACAATTACCTAGTATTATTGGCATTTCTATATTAATGCATGCTTTACCAGAAATTTACCTCTGGTTAAAAACGGGAAAGTATCGCTATTTATTAACGGCTTTATCATTAATATCTGTAACAGTAACCTCGCATCATGTAACCCCAATTTTTGGAATGATCTTTTTTATTTTCCCTTTAATTGGTATGGTTCTTATGGATGTTTCTCGAGAGCAAACAGATTCTGCAAAGGCTATTACTTTTATTGTATTCTTAAAAAGTTTTTTCAAACTTTTTAGACGCATTGTAACCTTTGGAATACTTTCTCTTGTTATTATAGTTGGGTGTATTTTACCTTATTGGATTAACTCTAAAAACAACCCCATTACACAGGTACCTATACCTCATGGGTCTCGTGACAATTTTTTAGAAGTCACCTCATCTGGACTTGTCTTCTTTTTAATTCCTTGGGGTATATTACTCATACTTTTACCTTATATATTCTATAGGTATTATAGTAAGCGTTATTTATTTTTTGGGTTATCTATAACTATACTTACTGTTTTAGGAACTGGGGGTACAACGCCTATTCCTAAACTATTTCTTGGCGATACGGCTTTTAACATTTTAACTTTAGACCGCTTTACGCTTTGGGCTTCCATTATGTCATTACCACTATTTGGTGAGTTTACGTATCGCTTTGTAGAAGGCGATTTAAAAACACTTATCCAAAAACATTTAGGTTCTATTTACCATCGATTAATTGGTGGCTTACTTGCTGGTCTATTTTTATTTATGACTATTTTCACTATGAGTTTAGGCTATTTTAGGCCTTCTCAACCTCAGAAAATAAAAATGTTACCTATAATTAATTTCCTAAACCAAGACGATCATGACCAATGGCGATATATGACTTTAGGTTTTGGAGACCAAATGGCATGGTTATCTGCGCAAACTAATGGTATGAGCGTAGATGGTAATTACCACTCCGCTAGACGACTTCCAGAACTCACTACACGTCCCATTGAACGTTTAGAAAATTCGAAATTTAAAGGTGTTGAAGGTATTGGATCTTTGCAACAATTTTTAACGACTCCAGAAAAATATAACTTCAAATACATTTTTTCTAACGATAAGTTTTATGACCCTATTTTGTATTTCTGTGGTTGGCAACGTTTACGGCAATTGGAAAACGGAATTCAGGTATGGGAAAAACTAAACGTGCCTCCAATTTCATCTATTTTGCCAAAAGATGATGTTGCTAGATGGCAAAAAATACTTTGGGGTATTATGCCCTTTTCAACTGTAATTATTGCTTTTATATTAAATATTCAATTGCTTTGGATTAGAATGCTAAAGACAAAAAGGAAAGTTATTCCTGTGTACTTAAAATTTAAAAATGACTATACTAAATTTTCAAAAAGTTTACTTAAAATAACACACCTCTGGTCTGTTATTTTAGCTATAATTATGTTTTATGGCGTCTATAAGTTTTATATTAAAAATGTTTCGCATCATTCGCCCGAAAATGCTATTATAGCCTATTATGATGCCTTGGATTTTAAAATTTTTGAAAAAGCTTATAGTCTTATTAATCCAAATATCAATATTCCTATCGCACAATATATGCTAGAAATATCTGTAACAGATGGCTTGTTAAGTTCTTATGCTAAATTAGATGCTATAGAAACTGTAACCTTATCACAAACAGATAGTTTAGCTACTTTACAAGTAAATACGAAATGGATAACTCCTTTAGAAAAAATTAATAAAACCGAATACAAATCTTTAATCAAAATAAAAAACAAATGGTTTATTCAACCAGATGATATTGACTTGGATTTACCTCCAGATCAATTGTATTCAGATAATTTGACACGTTACTTTAATCAAGGAAGACGACGAATAACTACAGAACAAACACACCATGAAGATGTTTTAAAACAACCTGTTTTAGAAATTCTTTCTGCAAAATTGGTAAAAAACAATGCGAGTTATTCAATAATAGGTGAAGTACAAAATATAGATAATGTTCCTGCCGATGTGGTTTTAAAAGGCACGTTGTATAATGATGATAACAAAGAGTTGGCAACCTACAATGCAAAATATCATGTAAAACATAAATTAATGCCTAAAGAAGTGAGTTCTTTTAAAATTAATTTTGAAGGTATTGCTTGGTCAAAAACAAAAGACTCAATTCCTAAAACCTTTAATCCAGATGAGTTTACACCTATAGAATTTGAAGAACAACCTACTAAGTTCAATTTACAGGTTGCTGGTAATGTTTCTGGATCTGACCTTTATAAAGGTGCCGCTTTAAGTACCTTAAATTTTTCAACAGATTATATTACAGGAAAGCTATTTAATTCTGGTTTAGAAGAAGTTACCATTCCGCAGTTACTCATTACATACTATAACAAAAATAAAACCATGGTTTGGGTAGATCATTTATTCTTAAAAGAAGGCATAAGGCAGCAACGACAACAATATTTTGAGTATCCTATTATAAAAGATAATTGTATTAAAATTATAAATAACGACATGGAAAATTGTTTTGTAAACGGCCTTCCTAATGAAGCTATTTCTAATAAAATTGTACCAAATAGAATTATAAACCACACAAATACACTACTACAACCAATACAACATAAGTATTATAGCTTTATAAAAGTAGAAATTAACACTTATATAGGAAACCCGAATTAATGAAAATAAAATTAATATATCTTCTCATTTTAACCATGCCATTATTATCGTATAAAGCTTCAGTTAAAAATAATGAGGCTACCAATAAACTTGAATTGCTCACCACTCAAACCGAATTTACAGCAGGTAGCTCTATTATTTTAAAATTTTCGTCCCACAGTAAATCAATGCCAACTATATATATTAGTAATAGTTACGGTAGTACCACGATTAAACCTAAGTTGGAAAATAATATTTTATACTACTCCATTCCAGAAGTAATAAGTTTAAAATCTGGCATTGTAACTTGGATGCTTCTCAATAATAACCATTCAATATTTGGGCAGTTTAACATAAACCCAAAGCAGGTTGTTGCCAGTTTAGAAACTTATTTAGGCCCTCCTAGTATTGAAGCTGGAGGAACAGATTATAGTATGTTTGTTGTCATCCCTACAGACCCTTACGATAACCCATTAAAAGATGGCACTCCAACTACTGTAAAACATCAATTTTTAGCAAACAAAAGCCTTGACTTAGTATATTCAAAAAATTTAATTGGTTATAAAAACATCTATTCGGAAATTAAAACAGGTAGAATATTGATTAGCTCGGAATGTTTAACCAAGAACTCAAAAGAGTATACCATTAATGTATTACCTGCTATTCCAATAGACTTTACTATTTCTCATCAACGCAATCATGATTATGCAGATGGTAACCAAATAACAACTTTTTACACCTCTATTATAAGGGATAAATATGGAAACATAGTTAGTGATGGCACTTATGTCGAATTTTTTATTACTAATACTTCAAATAACATCCTTAAAACTGCTGGTACAACAATTAATGGTGTGGCAGCTGCCAAAATGATTCATCCAGATCAAGGAAACCTATGGACTGTAAAAGCTTTTATTAATGGTATGGCAGAAAGTAATGAGATTTCGCTAAGCTACAAACAAGCTATTTTAGATTTTGAAGTTATTTTTTCTAAAAACAATAGAACAATTACCATTGGCCCCCTTAAAAGTTTTATGAATCAAATGATCCCCGATGGTTTAGAAGTTTCATTATCTATTTATAAAAATGACAAAAAAATAAATACACTTTTAAAAAGTACTTTTGAAGGTTACACTACTTTTAAATTAAGTAAAGATGTCTTCCCTCATGGTATTTATACCATGAATATTAAAACTGCTGGTTTAGTTAAAACCTTTAAAAATGTAAAACTATGATACGTATTAACCAAAACATAGTCCGGGGTATATTGCTTATTTCATACATAGGAGTTATTACACTTATACTATTTGGTATTAGTAGTTTATACAGTTATTTAAACACTGGAGCAAACAGAAGTAAAATGCTACATACCGAAATTAAAAAGATTGACCAATACCTTCCTAAAATAGAATGGTCTCCATTAAATAATGAAGGTAGACCTATGGATGAGCAAACCTTAAATGCTCTTGAAAATGATTATTTAGATGCTTGGTATGTAAAACATGTTGCTTTAAAAACAAACACTACTAATGGTATTGACGACTATTACACAGACCATGCACGTAAGAACCTTTTCAATTTTGTTGCTCTTAATATCTCTAAAAAAACTTCTATTGAGAGTACGACTTTAGAACACAATCCTACTCTTGAATTTTTTAGTGAAGATGGGCAACTTATAGTTATTACAGATAGAGATGTGATTGAATATAAGCGCATCTATGAAAACGAAACTATTATTCTAGAAACCACAGAAAAATCGACTTATAAAATCATTCTACTTTTAGAGGATGGCTTTTGGCGTATAAGACATATAGTAAAGGAAAAAAGTAAACCTTATATAAAAAAAACGACACCTGCTTTAAATACAACTACAGTTATTAACGGTATAAACTATTATCCACAAGCATCTCCATGGGATATGTATGGTGACAAATTTGATATAAAAATTATATCGAAAGACTTTAAAATTATTAAAGACTCTGGGTTAAATAGTGTTAGGATTTTTGTGCCTTACGAAGATTTTGGAAAGGCTAATATTAATACCGAAAAGCTAAAAAAACTAATCCAAGTATTAGACTGTGCAGAAACTCAAAAATTAAAAGTAGTTGTTACCTTATTCGATTTTTATGGAGATTATTCGGTTTTAAATTGGACACTTAATCTTTATCATGCTTCTACCCTTGTTACAGCATTAAAAGACCACAATGCTTTATTAGCTTGGGATATTAAAAATGAACCTAATTTAGATTTTAAATCGAGAGGAAAAGAACAAGTTATTTCTTGGTTAAACGTGACTATAGATTTAGTTAAATCGATAGACAAAAAGCATCCTATTACTATTGGATGGTCTAATATAGAAAGTGCTACAATACTTAATGAAAAGTTAGATTTAATTTCATTTCATTATTATAAAGACTTAAAAGATTTAGAGGCTTTATATGTGCAATTACAAACTCAAATTCCTAATAAACCTATTGCAATAACAGAGTTTGGTTTGTCTTCTTATAAGGGTCTTTGGAATCCTGTTGGTCATTCAGAACAGGATCAAGCCAATTATCATCAAAAAGCACAAAACTTATTTTATAAAAATAATATACAAGCTATGTCATGGACTTTATACGACTTTAGTGAAATACCTAAAGAAGTCGTTGGTAGACTTCCATGGAGAAAGCGAGCTCAAGAGTGCTTTGGTTTTATAAACCAAAACGGAGAGACTAAGTCCGCTTTCATATATATTTCTAAAAAATAATTTCTTTGGGTATTACTAAATTTTATTAGTTTTTTCCTGAAAAGTTTGAGAGCTATCTAAATATACGTGTGGTTTTAGGTATAGAATAAACTGTATACGACCTATAATTAGTCTTTTATAATTCTACTCTTTAATCATTAATAATATTATTTTTTTCTGAAAACTTCCATGGAAAAAGCGAGCTCAAGAATGCTTTGGATTTATAAATCCAAAACGGAGAGACTAAACTCGCTTTATATATATATTTAAAAAATGATTTCTTCTGCTTTTACTAAATTTTCTTTAGATTTTTTTCTTATAATGGTTTGAAAAGTTTCTATATATATATCTGTAATTTTAGACATAGGATAAGCCGTAGCTGCCTTATAATTAGCTTTTTCTAATTCCACTCTATAATCGTTATTTATAATTATTTTTTGAATGGCAGAAGCTAAGCTGCTTACACTTGTTGGCTCAAAAAATTCACCTCTATACCCTTCATCTTTCACTAAAAGTGCTAAATCCCCTAAATCTGGCATAACAACTGCTTTACCATAACTCCCCGCTTGATGTAACACTCCAGAACTTCCTGTTGTAGAAGTATAAGGAAATACAACTACTGCACTCTCTTTAAATAATTTTGGGACATCTTGTTCCTCTACATAACCTGTAAAAGTTATTCCATTCACATGATTATATTTTTCCTTAACTGAATTTAAATACCCTGGCGTATTTGGGTTATCTGTTCCTGCTATAACAACTTCCAAATTTAAATTTGAATATTCTTTAATACACTCTACAGCTTCAATTAATCCTTCTACTTTTTTATAAGTTCCAAATTTACCAAAGGTCATCACTTTAAAAGGTTCCAAAGGCATATTATATTTAGGTTCTTCTAATATTTCGAAAGTTCCATGAGGAATTAATTTCACATTTTTAGCTTTGTATTTTGCTTTTAAAATTTCAACATATTTCTGCATGGTTACAGCAACTGTGTCTGCTTGAAGTATCAATCTTGTTAGGGTAGCTCCTATAAAGCCATATAGTTTTTGCATCATTTTATTATTTGTAAACCCAGCGCTTCCTAAATCTACTTCTTCAAGAATATTGTGTAATAAAACAATACTCGGAATTTTTTTAAACTTGCAAACCCATGGTAACATTAAACCTAAAGCGGCTGCTATTTTTTTATCACCAAATTTCATAAATTGTAAATTAAACAATACAGCATCTGGCTTAGTTTTATTAATTGCTTTGTTAACTTTTACTATATTTAAATAACTGTTGAATGTCCAACATTCTTTAATCGTTATTTTACACCCTTGTTCTATAAGTTCTATATCTTTTTTACCTTTAGTAGTATCGGTTAATAAAATGAGTTCTGTGATACTTTCTTTTTGTCTAAAGTGTTTTACTAAATGAAATGCGTACTCGTTTAATGTTACTTTGCTTGGGGGATACGCAGTTACGATTGCTAATTTCATAATATTCAATTTTTAATTATAGTATAAATTTCACGGTTTTAAAATCTAAATTCGATTAGTTATAGATAAGTCGATACTTACTGTAGATGAGTGGTTATTTTCTATAGATTAAACTGAACACGCGTTATAAAACGGTTTTTAAATCTATTCTTAAAGCGTTTTTTATTCAACTATAGCTTATTTAATATGTAAGTAATTATATTACTGATAGTTAGATTTTTTTATTCCCTTTATTAGAAAAATAATAAAACCTGTTTATAGCGTAATTTAATTGTTTCAAGCATTTTTTAATTTTAATTGACTTACTTTAAAAACTGTTATTTGTATAACTAATAGTAAAACCATAGCTATAATTTGCATGTGTACCACTTGTTCTAGATTATTGTGATATACTATTACAAGTCCCATTTGTAGCATGCCAAATACACCAGATATAATTACAGGCACATACTTATCTAAAGACAGATAGTAATAAGCGAAAATATTTGATATGGCAAACATAGATGTAGCTAGAGCATATTTCCATAATAACGGTGCCATACTGGTATAATTAGATCCAAATAGCACATTAATAATTGTTTCTGGAAAACTAACACAAGCTATTATAATAGTTATCGAAATTGCTGCTATATATCCTACATACTTAAATAATATTGGAGCTGTTTCTTTGCCTTCTTTTTTTAACTTAACTACTGTTGGTAATAACAACATAACAAACATCCATGCTACAAAATACACAATCCTTCCTATTAATGCTAAAGATGCATACAACCCAGCTTCATGAGGTTCAAAATAATGCTTTACTAAAAGAATATCGCTGTTATTTATAATAATTTGGGTGAGCTCATAAAATGCTGTTATTATAAAAAAATTTCTTATGTCTTTAACATCTACTTCGCCTATTGATAATGAGTTCTTATATATTATATTCTTAAACTTAAATGGTAACAAACCAAAAATAAAAGATATTAAAATGCCTATTGCAATAACTACAGATGATTCTATATTAAATAACAAAATGAGTCCTATTGTTAGCAACAAACGACTTAACATTTCTGCCTGATATGTTGTCGATAATGATTTTAACTCTTTTTTACCTTGAAAAATACCACGATTTACACTCATTAAAAAATATAGTGGTACGCCACAACCAAAAACAACAAACATTTTTGATGAAGATGTATTGAATAATTCTTGTAATTGACTTGAACAAAGTATGATAAGAACCCCCAATACAATACCAACTACTATGGCATTTTTATAAACTCTTGAGATAAAACTTTTAAATAATTGATTTTCAAAAAGCACCGAAAATTTAGCTGTTACCAATTGAAATGTCATAGCTGCAAAAGACAAAACTAATAAAAATGTTATTAAAACTGCTGCGTCAGAAAATTGTGCTGGTTCTAAGAGACGACCAAGAATTAAATTATACAAATAATTCCCACCATTCACAGCCAAAACACTTATCATAAAAAACTGTTCTGAAGATACTTTTCTTTTTAAACCATTAATTAGCGTAGTCATTCTTATAAATGTTAAGGTTAGCTTTTTTTAATTGTTTAGTAATGTTTTCATTTTCTTTACCTAATACAAATAATATTTTGCTACGCCTTCTAGCTTTGGCTGCTATACTTCTAATTACTTTTATAGCTGTATTGTCAATTTTATCTACTTGTTTAAGGCAAATAATAATCTCATAATACTTATCTAATAAATTACTAAAATAATCTGCTACTTGATTAGTCTGTATATTTGTAAAATCTCCGTGTATTTCAAAAATACCTTTGTTGTTTATTATTTTGAAGTCCATAATATTAAGTTTTGGGGTTACTTTAATTAAACTGCGTTATTTACACATAAATCATCATAAACTTCTTTACATCCTGCTCCAACAACATAAAACTTTTTGTTACTCTCTAATGTTTTTTCGTAAATCGATCTTATTGCTTCCATTCCATTATTATCAATTTCTGTTACATTATCAATATCAATAACCAAATCATCGCAATGTTCCATAACAGATTCAACATGGTTTTTAAAGTTTAATGCGGTAAGCATATTTAGAGTTCCTTCTACTAAAAAAATTTCTCTTTGCTGAGTGATTTTAAGTGCCATAATTTCTAATTATTAATCTGCTTTAACTTTTTATATTCAAAGATCTTATAATAATCAATGAAAGTGACATAAATTTCGTTCAATTGCAGTTTTCTGTAGGTGAATGATTCAATTGTTATGACTAACTTGCATTTAGATAAAAACCGAAAATATGCCCCTTAAATACACCATAGGATTACTTACTTTATTTATAAAATTTTCTGTGTTTTCTCAAGATATGCAAACTGGATTTAACTATCTTGAAACGGGCAAATATGCAACTGCTGTATCTTTTTTTAAAACTATCTTAAAAGAGTATCCAGATAATAAAACTGCTAAACTTTGTTATGGACGTGCTATAGGTTTAGATGGTGATTCTAAAAAAGCTGTATCTATATTTACTCAACTACTAAAAACCTATCCCACCGATTTTGAAATAAAATTAAATTATGCCGAGTCTTTACTTTGGAATAAAAATTACAATGCCGCCAAAGGATATTACGAAGGTTTAATTAAGGAACATGATAAAAGCTTTCCTGCGCTTTTAGGATATGCCAATACCCTATCGAATCTTAAAATATATAAAGACGCTTTAATTTATGTAAACAAAGCCTTAGCTGTTTTACCAGGAAACCCAAATGCATTAACTTCTAAAAAATACATTTATTTAGGTTATGCTTATAAAAACCAGCAACAGCAAAACTACATTGAGGCCGAAAAACTTTTAAAGGAAAATTTATCGCTTTTTAAAGATGATAAAGACACCTTACTTAATTTAGCTAATCTCTATTTAATTTCTGGCGAGCTCAATAAAGCAGAAACTACTTATAATACCATAAGTAATAACCCAAACAATAAAACTATTGCTCTAAACGGTTTAGCTTTAGTAAAATATTTAAAAGGAAAAGAAAAAAAGGCTTTAAAAATTAGTAAAAATGCCTATAATTCTCTTGTTAATTTAGCAGATACAACTATTATAAAACAAACTAAAGAACGTTACATACAAGCCTTAATATGGAATAAAAAATATAAAGAAGCACAAACAACTATTGATACTTTAATAACCAAAACACCTAACGAAAATTGGGTTTTAGCCTTACGTGCTACTTTAAATATTTATAAAAATGATTTTAAAAAAAGTATAGACGATTACAATCATATTTTAGAAAATGACAGTACATCCTTTGATGGTAATCTAGGTAAAGCTAATGCTTTAAAAGCTTTAGGTTTTTATAATGAAGCGTACCAATCTGCAAATAATACATTACGTTTTTATGATAAACAAAAGGATGCCTCAAATTTTATTAAAGACTTAAACATGAGTTTTACGCCTTTTTTAGAAACAAAAGCTGCTTATACCCAAGATAATGGAGATAACGAATCTATATCTTTACAAGTCGATTTAGAGTTTCCAACATCAATAAGATTTAAATGGTTAGCTAGATATCAATATAGAACTACTAGTAATAAAATAACGAATAATGAAGCGACCTCTAATAATGCATCATTGGGGTTAGCTTATCAATTATTACCCAATATTACGTTTAAAGGTCGTGCTGGTATTACTGCCGCAAAAACAAATACAGATGATTATACTCAATTGTTAACAGATCTATCTTTTAATATTAAACCAATTAAACTACATATTTTAGATATTGGTTACAAACGCGAAATACAAAATTTTAATGCCGATTTATTAGACCGCGAAATCGTTATGAATAATCTTTATGCTAACTATAATATTAACTCAAACTTTAATTTAGGATGGTTCACACAGTATTTTTACACCTTTCAAAATGATGACAATAATAGAAACCTATTATTTACTTCATTATATTATAATATACTTAGTAAACCATCGCTAAAGGCTGGTTTAAACTATCAATACATTACTTTTAAAAATCAAGTCCCTTCTATTTATTTTAGTCCTGAAAAATTTAATGCTACAGAGCTTTTTGTAAACTTGATTAAAGATGAAGTTATTACAAAATCTAAGGCTTGGTTTTATGAGTTAACTGCGGCTACTGGGTTTCAATTTATTGAAAATAATGAAAAACAAAACACCTATAGAATTCAAGGAAAATTGGGTTATAAGCTTTCTAAACGTTCCGTATTTAATATTTATGGAACCCAAAGTAATATTGCCTCTGCTACTGCTGCTGGTTTTACTTTTACAGAAATTGGTTTGCGCTTTAAATGGTACTTATTTAATAGCCCTATATTTAGATAGTGGCCTATAGTTTTATATAAACTTCTTCAGTTTTTAAGTCTTATTCTTAACGCTACCAATTGCAAACAGGCATTATCATGTGTACTACTCTAGAGCAGATATAATCTAATTATATAACTTAATATGTTAGATATCTAACATATTACTCATATTTATTATTCTAATTTTGAACGTATAATCTTACTTGTATAGTTGTAATTAATTAATGATATAGGTGTTTTTTCATCTTTTTGAAATTTGTATGAACTTTGAGGTTATCTAATTTTTAAATTGAAGTTAATCCAACCAAAACCATATTATACAAACCTGAGTATTAGAATAAAAAATCAATTCGTTGCACGTACATTAAACTTATACCTATAAAGTAACATTATAGAAATCAGATATTCATTAATATAACACACACACAAATTATTAATATTATGACTTTAAAATCATTTTTATTTATTACAAGTATTCTATTTATAGGTTTAAATACTTACAGTGCTAAGGCACAAAATTCTATTGGCGGTCACTTTGGCTTTGTCCAACCAATAATAACTATTCAAGACGGAGAAACTTCTGATGGTTTTGACCCGTATACCATTGGATTCCCCATAGGTATTACGGTAAGGAAAAACGAAAAATTCGCCTTTGATCTAGAATTTGTTCCATTTATTGGTTCTAATAGGGATAATTATAGCTCTGTAAACGAACTAATAATTCACCCTGGTTTATTGTGGGGTATAGGTAATAAACTTACGTTTGGAAATAGGATTGCTTTTGAGACTAAAAGTGGAAGGTATGGAATCACTCCACTTTTGAATAAAGGGTTTCTTATTGGAAAAACTAATGTTTTTGCAGAATTCGTATTACCCTTAAGAGTAGGCAATAATCAAGAAGTATCTATTACTACGGCATTGCACTTTGGTATTGGCTTCTAAAAAATACTCGTTTCATAAAAAAAGACAAACAAATAAATCTTGCTTATAAAAAAATTCACTTGTTATCTATTTTCAAGTTAGAATCCACAACAAATTTAGTAATAAAACCATTTAATTAATTTAAGAAAACACAAATGAAAAAACCATTTTTAATAACCCTAACCCTTGTGGCACTCATCCTTACTGGATGCCAACAAAATGAAACCAAAGGAGATTCTGCCAAAAAGGGCAAATGCCCTTTCGGTTTCTCTTCAGAAGGGCCATCAGGAGGCCTTAATGTAAGTAACGATGGGAAAACTAATAGAGATTGGTGGCCTAATCAACTTGATTTAAGTGTGCTGAGACAGCATTCATCAAAGTCGGATCCTATGAATGAAGACTTCAATTATAAAGAAGAATTTAATAGTCTGGATTATAATTCATTAAAAAAAGATTTAACTGCATTAATGACAGATTCTCAAGACTGGTGGCCAGCTGATTATGGCCATTATGGAGGATTATTTATTCGTATGGCATGGCATAGTGCAGGTACTTATAGAACAGGAGATGGCCGTGGAGGTTCAAGAGAAGGACAACAACGCTTTGCACCACTTAATAGTTGGGCAGATAATGGCAATTTGGACAAAGCAAGAAGACTTCTTTGGCCTATTAAACAAAAATATGGTAGTAAAATCTCATGGGCAGATTTAATGATCCTTACTGGAAATGTTGCTTTTGAATCAATGGGGTTTAAGACCATTGGATTTGCAGGAGGTAGAGAAGATGTGTGGGAACCTGCAAGTAACGTCTATTGGGGGTCAGAATCAAAAATGTTAGGCGAAAAACGATACACTGGCGATCGTGAACTTGAAAAGCCTCTTGCCGCTGTTCAAATGGGACTTATATATGTTAACCCAGAAGGGCCAGACGGAAAACCAGATCCTGTTGCTGCAGCTATAGATATACGAGAAACATTTGGACGTATGGGAATGAATGATGAAGAGACAGTAGCCCTTATAGCAGGAGGCCATACATTAGGAAAAACACATGGTGCTGCAGATGTTTCACATTTAGGCCCTGCCCCAGAAGGTGCTACTATGGAAGAACAAGGCCTTGGCTGGAAAAGTGATTATGGAACAGGAAAAGGAAAAGATGCCATTACTACTGGTTTAGAGGTTATATGGACTGCAACGCCTACCAGATGGAATAATACGTTTTTCGCTAACTTACTTAATAATGAATGGGAACTGGTTAAAAGCCCAGGAGGAGCTCATCAATGGCAAGCAAAGGACTCAGAAGAAATATTTCCAGATGCTTTTGATTCAGAAAAAAGACATAAACCAACAATGCTAACGACTGATCTTTCATTACGATTTGATCCAATTTATGAAAAAATTTCAAGAAGATTCCTTGAGAATCCAGAAGAATTTAATGATGCTTTTGCACGTGCATGGTTCAAATTAACGCATAGAGATATGGGACCTAGAACTACCTATCTTGGTCCTGAAGCTCCAAAGGAAAATTTTTTATGGCAAGACCCAATCCCAGCAGTCGATCATGAGTTAGTGAACGCAAAAGACATTGCCTATTTAAAATCACGTATTTTGAATTCTGAATTAACTGTCAGCCAATTAGTATCCACAGCATGGGCTTCTGCATCAACTTTTCGCCATTCAGATAGAAGAGGTGGAGCTAATGGTTCTCGCATAAGATTAGAACCACAAAGAAGCTGGGAGGTTAATAACCCTAAACAATTGAATAGTGTTTTAACAACTTTAGAAAAAATTCAAAGCAATTTTAATGCAAAAGGTAAGAAAGTTTCTATTGCAGATTTAATTGTTCTGGGAGGCTCAGTAGCCATAGAAGAAGCTGCAAAAAAAGCAGGGTACCCTATTAAAGTTCCTTTTATTCCTGGCAGAATGGATGCTTTACAAGAACAAACCGATATAAATTCTATGAAATTACTGGAACCAATGGCAGACGGATTTAGAAATTATCTAAAAACAAAATATACTTTAACCACCGAAGAGCTACTTATTGACAAAGCGCAATTGTTAACATTAACAGTTCCTGAAATGACTGTTCTTGTGGGTGGTATGCGCGTTTTAAACACAAATTATGACAACTCTAGACATGGTGTTTTTACAAAACATCCAGGAACTTTAACAAATGATTTTTTTGTTAACCTTTTAGATATGCGTACAGAATGGAAAGCCGTTTCTGATGCAAAAGAAAAATATGAAGGCAGAGATAGAACGTCAAAAGAATTAAAGTGGACAGCTACTCGTGCAGATCTTATCTTTGGGTCAAATTCCGAATTAAGAGCTTTGGTTGAAGTTTATGCTAGTAATGATGCAAAAGAGAAGTTTATAAAAGATTTTGTTGCCTCTTGGACAAAGGTAATGACACTTGATCGCTTTGATCTAAAATAATTTAATTATCCTCTCCTTAGTTGAATCAATTTTAGCTTGAGCAAATTAGAATGCTTTATTGGCTTTGAGTTTAAAATTTTTCAATAGTCTTATTCATAACTATTGAGGTTATACACTTCAGAAACAGAATAAGAAGAATACAAAAGTGGGGAATTGATAGACATGTTAGATTTAAGATTCAATTATTTTTAGAGTATATCTATTCAATTCCCCATTTTTAATTATTAAAACCTTCTTAATCGCTAGATTTTGAGGGTTTTTTTAATTTGAAACATTATACAATCACTTCATTAAAACGCAACAACTATTCAACAAACAAGGAAGTTATCCTTTTTTAGTATATATAAAGAAAATCTTAAATTCTAAAAGACATACTTTAGATTTACTTAATAGTATATTGAATATCCGTTTTTACTCATAATCCAGTAATTCCAGCTATTACTAGTCTATCGAATAGTTTTTCCTCAAAATATCTTCGATTGAGTTTGTAAACAAATTCGTTTAGGTAGAGTTGTAGGTATTTGCCTTTAATTTTGTGATAATTTCCAAGTAAGTTTCGTTTGGCATTGCTTATGGTAATATGTACCCATTTCAAGGTCTCTTTAGTAGTTTGTTTATCTGATTTTTCACTAATATGTAGTTCTACAAAATCAGCAATATCAACATATGAAGTACTTTTATCAGTAAAAACAATGCTTTGTTCGTCTAAAGACTCTTTAACAGTATCATTTACACCATCAGCCTTATGATCTGTCAGCACTTTGGCTTTAAAGTAGCGACATTGGCGATCCTTCTTGTTGGTTTTCGGGTCTTCTAAGGGAGTGGATTCTGCCATTATCATTACGTTTTGCTTTCCTACTGCACCACGACCTCTTTTTCCTTTTTGTTGCTCTATTTCAGAAGATTCGACCGTAAAATAACCTTCATCCATTTCAATCATACCTTCTAAAGTATAGCGAGCATCTCTGTTACCCATTGCTTTACGAAGTTTATGAACCATCGCCCAGACAGGTTCATACCTTTTTAAACCAAGCTGTTTCTGGATTTCTTTAGAAGAAAATCCTTTCTTGGTAGTAGTCATCAAAAACATTGTCTTATACCATATCATAAAAGATAGATTAGAATTTTGCATAATAGTACCACTTCTCAAAGATGTACGGGCTCTACAAGATTTGCACTCATAGCTCCAAACAGCCTTTATCCAATAGTGATGAGTATGACCACAACGCTGGCATTTAACTCCTATCTTATCTCTTTCTTGCTTAAAATGAGTACGACAAGCTTCTTCACTATCAAAATGGGCGGTAAAACTAAAAATATTCATGACTTGTTTTTTTAACAAAATAAGCATTTTTAATCAATTATTAGCAATTACGGATATTCAAATAGTATAAAAAAGATTTAATAGCTTTTTCTATCCCATTGACTAATGGTCAATACCTTTTAGCTTAGCAGGAATCAAAAAATATTCCAGAGGTATTAAAAATACTGGAAACGTTGTTCGCGTTCACTATATATTTTCGGTGATGAGTAAGACGTTTTTCGTCTTTAAAATGAAACAACAATTGATGATTTTCAATAACATATAGTTATATCTCCTTTTTTTTACACAGAAAAAAGGTAAAAAAACATACGTCTTTTACCTTTTAATAAAGATTAGTTGCTATTAATCATTCTGTTAGTGAGGGTATCTGAAAAGCAGGCAATATATCTGCTTGAGTAAACCTTAAACACAGCATGTATTTTTGTCTTTAAGACCGTGAGAGACATTTGACTAAAACATTTTGATTTAAAAATCAATCTGTTTCAACAGTACTCAATATATACATATGTATTACCATTGTATTTCCAGATCCCTCAATTTTCATTATTCCTACTTTATAAGTAGTTTTACACTTCTATAATCTTTTGTTTTCCCTTCTATTTTACAGAAATACAATCCAGAACTTAAGCCTTGTCTGCCTAATTTTATTTTATTTTCGCCTTGTGTTACTTCAAAATCAACCTGCTTCACTAATGCTCCTAGTTGATTATACAATTTTAAACTTGCTTTATGAGACTCTAGAGCTGTAAAATGAATATTTGTACTTAATGCCATAGGGTTTGGATTTGCAAAAGTATGTTCCAACACCTTATTTTCATTATAGGTCTCTACAGAAAGTGTTGTGTTTTTTGAAAAACGTAATTGCTGTAAAGTCATTTCTTTAGTTTCTACCTCGCCACTTTCTGCTAGCATAGTAAATACTACAGATGTTATATCGTTTAATGTTATTGGTGTTCCAGTAATTGAGGTAAATTCAGAAAAAGGAATACTATATTCTTTTAAGTTTTCAGTAAGTTTTATAGACGCTTTATATTGAGATTCCCAATTACTAATTCCTTTTTTTACTAATCTAATTATTAATTTACCAGTACCTTTAGCTTTTAATTGAAAACTTTTATAATCTGAAAAATCTATAGGATTAAACTTTGGTGTTAATGCTCTGTAAGCTGCCACATATTCACTAGTTTTAGCTACTAATTCTATATTACGTTCTACAGCATACTCATCATCATTAAATTGTTCGTCATTTGTTTCAATTGTATAACTTGTAATAGTTGTACTTGGCGCTGCATCATCAACTCCCCATGGTCCATCAGACATAAATAAATCATCTGGAGTTTGTATACCATTCCCTATTCTAAAACCTATATCAAAAAGATTTCCTGCATCTACTTCTATATTAGAAATATAGTTTCCGTTTAAATCTATTGAAGACGACACTTGCTCTACCCCTTCTGTTTCGGTAGCTCTTAAGCCCCCATCGAAAACAATATTACTAGTTCTATTGGTATTTATTATTTGTAACTCTAATTTTCCATTATGATATTTTCCTTTTCTAACAAATACTGTTGGCGGTTCTGAATTGTTATAACTTGAAATTGGTTTTTGAACATCTAATAATTGTATTACTTCTTCTCCTAGACGTAATAAATCATCTAAAGAGTTTGACCATATTTGAAAGTTGTAAAATGGTACGTTGCTTTCATATTTATCTAAATTCCAATGACTCTCAATTCCAAAACCAGTATCATTATTTGTAGTTTTAGCTGAGAAACTTAGCACAAATTCTAATGATCCATCAACATTTCTAATTAGTGATTTTATAAACCTTTGTTCACTTATTTCTATAGTAGAAACCGAAATTAACTGTGCTCCTAACAACCTGTCGCATATGTGTTTTGTATGTTCGTAAACTCCTTTATCAGTTTTAAGTAACAGAACAGATGCTACAGCCTCTCCTTGTCTTATATAATCTACTGAATATAAATCGGTAGCATTGGTAATATTTAATAAATCTTTTGGAGACGAATCTATAACATTATCTTCATTTAGGATATCTAATGGAATAAAATCTGCTAATTGTATACCTGCTTTTTTAGATTTTTTACCGTAATGTGATGTTTTCGAAAACTTTTTTGCTTTTTGTACATCGAATTTATAATTATTTTTTGATCTATTAAAGTTTCGTTTATTAATCTTATCGGATAATCTATTGTTACTTTCTAAACCACCGCTATTTGCTGTAGAAGTTGGTGCTGCAATAACAGGACAAGCTGCATAACCAGAACATGATGGATCTTCACAATCTACTAGCCCATCTCCATCATCGTCAATTCCATTAGAACAATCTTCTTGTGGTACAGGTGCTGTTGGACAACGAGCTCCATCATTTTGAGAACTCGATGGTCCAAAGGCAAACAAATTAGACTCCATAGTATTAACTCCATCTAAATCTTGAACATTTTGAATGACATAAATAGTTCCTGTTTGATTTGCCGATACGTAAAAACGTCCAGAAGCATCAAAATATACAGCACCATAAGTATAATTTAAACCCGACAGGATAGGTACTTCTCCCAAACTTTGCATTGCTCCAGTTTCGGCATTTATTCTATATAAAATATTAGTTTTTTTTTCTACTGTATATAATTTTCCATCTACAGCATTAAATGCCCAATCATGGTTACTTATACTTTTAGATAAACTCAAAGTTGCTATATGTTTTCCATAATTTGCAGAAGTAGGATCTAAATTAATAGCATAATAAGTTGTACCTCCTCCTTTTAAATAGTAAATACCTGTTGCGCTAATATCGCCAACATAACGACCACTAGTTGGTAACTCATCTACATAAAAAACAGTTGTATTAAAATCTTTTCCTATACGTACAATAGATTTTGACGGCGTGCTAAGTGAGCCCCATATAAAACCATCTGCTGGATTGTATGCTGCCGCATTAATATTTCCCTCAGTAACGTCTGTAGCTACTGTATACGAATTACCCGATGCTAAATCTATGGCATACACATCGTTATACTGGAATAAATAAGCATTATAGTCGCAATTAAACGGTGTGTCTTGTGCATTAAGATTAAAGTTCCAAATTAATAATAATAGTAGTGCTTTTTTCATGACAGGCTTATTTTATATCACAAATTTATCCTAATAAACAATCCCAAAATTTAATTTTCGATGGGTGATAATTAAGTATAGACGAATGGATTAATTTATTGGTTAGTTAGAATGTATTCTATTTTTCCTAATTATACATATGGGCCATGTTAATTTTTTGCCGAACAAAAAAGCACTTCTCTGAAGCGAAACAGTTTTCGTCTTTTTCTATTTATATAATGCTCATGAATTATAACAAAATATCCATAAAAAACCTTAAATATATTTTTCATAAAAACACAACTTTACCTACATAAAAATAAGATTTAAAAACATTTATATTAATAAAAATCATACATATTTATAATAAAAAGAAAATGAACCCGTTACCTTTAACTAAAACTAAAATGAAACGAATGAAACCTACTATTAAAATTATTTTAATATTAATTGCTAACTTTACTTTTTATAACGGTATAGCACAAACTCCTAATGGAACTACATCAAACCCAAATGATAAATGGAACTTAATGCCAGCTTTTTCTGATGAGTTTAATGCTAGTAATATAGATTGGAGTAAATGGAGCAAAACTCAAAATTTACCAAATACAAAAGCTTGGAAATGGAATAACGATACGAATGTCACTATAACTTCTTTTAAAAGTCAAAGTGCAGCACAAATTACAATTCGCCAAAACGCAAATAATATACCAGCTAACAACACGTATTTTAATAGTGGATGCTTACAAACAATCCAACAATTACCAAAAAATTTTGTTGGTTATGTTGAAGCTAAAATTCATGGATCAGACATAAACGCAAGTCAAGCTGCTGACTTAGATAAACGACGAGGGGTATGTCCATCATTTTGGTTGTATAGCAAATTTTTTGATAGTAAACCAATTGGAGAAACTGTTTATGCTGAAATTGATGTGGTTGAACTACAACAATTTGATTACGATGTAAATGCTCCTGCAGGAATAGAAAAGCAAGATTTAATTGATGATGCCGAATCTAACTTACACTTAGTTAAAAAAGCTAGCTTTGGTAGAGACTGGTTTAGGCCTAAGCAAGCTAAAGCTAGAGATAATCAACTTAATAAATATAACTTAGGATTCGATCCTACACAAAATTGGCATACTTATGGTTGTGAAATCACACCTACCAAATTATATTTTTATGTAGATGGAATTCGTGTTGGTAAAGTTTTAAATAATACTAATTGGAGTGATAATCCAATGTATGTAATCGCATCATTAGGTTTACGAGTTCCTTTTGTTAGCTTTCTAGGTAATGTTTTTAATGCTATTAACCCAGAAACAAATAGTAGGGCTCAAAAAAGTTTAAGCGAAATGCCTACATCGATGTATGTTGATTACATAAGAGTTTGGAAAAAAGATGGTACAGACAACAATAACGGAGGAAACAACAATGTTAGTGTTACTCCAAACCCTGCCAACAATTTTGTTACTATTACTGCTCCGTCTAAATCAAAAATAACAATAACAAGTATAACTAGCGGACAAACGGTAAAAAGAGGAAAAGCAAATAAGTCTAATGAATTAAGATTAAGAGTATCTGACTTAGATAGTGGCCTATATAATATTAAAGTTGACAATCAAGGAGAAATAACTAATTTAAAATTAGCTATTAATTAAAAAAACATTCATTTAAACATTTTTATCAATTAAGCCTTTCTATTCGAAATAGAAAGGCTTTTATTTTTTATAATCTATATTTTCAATTTTGAACTCATCTTGACTTTATATTTTTAACCGAAAATGAGTGAAAATTTGTTCAAATAAGGTTATTTTTAAAAGGCATAGCTACGCATGAGAAAACAACTGAAATATAGGCGAATTTTGGACATTTTTTAGGAAATAGAAAAAGTCAAAAAATGAGTTCTTTATGAAAAGATAAGTTGTTATAAATACTGGAAGAATTAAAATTATATTATACTAAAAAATTTCGAAATGAATAGAATGAATTTGAATTATGTTTCTTTTTAAGAACATAAAATTTGAGTGTTTACAATAAATTTAAACGTTTCATCAATTCTGGTCTATTGGAACGACTAACAGGAATAACATCTTTTTTAATAAGTACACTATTATCCTCAATATCAACTATTTTATGAACATTAATAATGTATGATCTATGTATTTTTAAAAATAAATTATCTGGTAATTTATCTTCAATTTTTTTTAAAGTAGAGTGTACTGTATAGTTTTTATCTTCAGTTTTTACATTTATATAATCGCCTTTAGCTTCAATTAAATAAATACTAGGAATATCTATTTTAATTAAACGTCTGTCAATATTAACATATAAAATTGTAGCTTCCTCCTCTTCTAACGCAGACAAAGATTGGCTAAAAATTGGTTTTGATGCTTTAGCTTCTGCCTTTTTAATCGCTTTTTGAAATCGAGGTAAAGCTATAGGCTTAACTAAATAATCTACAATACACTCATACTCAAAAGCTTCTATAGCAAATTGAGCATCTGAAGTTGTTAAAATAATTTTTGGCGGATTTTTTATAGTCTGTATAAAATCGAATCCTGTAAAATCTGGCATGTGTATATCTAAAAAGATAAGATCTATATTGTTTTGATTTAAATATTTAATAGCTTGAATTGCATTTGAAAATTCTTCAAGAATATTTAAACTACAATTGTTACTACAAAGTTGTATAATAATAGCTCTAGCAGTTGCCTCATCATCAATAATAATACAGTCCATAAAATGAAATTATAGGGTCACTAAATAATCTGTTATAAGTTGCAAAATGGTTTCAAAGTCTACTTTACCTTCTAAATTACTGGTTTTCAAATTATTTTCATAATCTACAGCGATTGCATAACTCTTTTCAAGCCCTAAAATACTAATTTTATGCTTAATTTTGTGTACATTTTCTGATGCTTCTGTAAAATTATCTGATTCTATGTTTTTAAAATAGACATCCTTTTCTTTTGGGAATTCAGATTTTATAATAGTAATTAACTGTTTTTCAAAGGCTTTATCACCCCCAGACAAACTATTAATATAAGATAGGTTAGGTGTTTCCATATTCTTTTTTTAGTGTAAAATAAAATATAGTTCCTTTATCCAGTTCAGACTCTAACCAAATTTCTCCGCCATAAAGATTAACTATTTTTTTTACTATAGATAATCCTATTCCTGAAGATTTTGGATCATTTTCTAATTTTTGAAATGTTTTAAATATTTTATCGAAATAGATTTTATCTATACCTTTACCATTGTCCTTTATATAAAACTCCCAGTGATCAATTACATCTTTAGCACCAATTTCTACAATACCTTCCTCTTTATCATTATACCTAATAGCATTATCTATTAGGTTTTGAAAAAGTTGTTGTAATCTATACTTATCTCCAGTTACTACTGGTAAATTTGATAATTGCTTTATAGTAATATGAGATGGAATATCTATCATAGCAATAATATCATCAAATAATTTTTTAGTATTTACATCATAAAACTCTGTTTGATTTTTACTTATTGTTGAATAATCTAAAATACCACTAATTAAAGAATCCATTTTCTCTACATTATTCCTTATTAGATTAATACTTACATTAGCATGACTATCTAACTTATCTTTATAATCATCTCTTAACCAACTTGTTAATGTATCTATATTTCTTAATGGAGATTTTAAATCATGAGATACCATATGAGCATAATCACTTAATTCTTGATTTTGGTATGCTAACTCCTCTAAAAGCTTATCTCGTTGTCTATTTATTTCAATTATTTCTTTTGTTTGGTTGTCTATAAATTCTACTAATTTCAAGCCATCTAAATCAACTGTTTCTAACCTTTCTCGCTCTGGCAACTCATAAAACTTAAGCTTTTCTATAACATTTTTTAGTTTATCAATAACTTCTTCTTGAGCTATCGTTTCTTGTTTAAGTTGTTTATTAGCATCAAATAATTCATCTGAACTTATAGTCATAGCACGTTGTTGCATCACAAACTGTTCATCAAAATTATTATATGATCTATTTAAAGCATCTAAAAACGGATCTAAATCTTTAGACAACTTTAATTCTTCTGGTAGATATTTCCTAATTTGTCGTTTGAGTAAAGAGTTCATTATTCACTAATTAGTGTTATAGTCATCGTTTGGTTATGCAATTGGCAATTATTTTCGCCATAAAAAGGGGCTATTTCTCCATAAGAATAAAAACCACAGATAGCTGTATCCTTACCAACAACAGCAACAACTTCTTCTATTTCTTCTTCTACGCGTTGGTCTAAAACCAATTTCCTCCCAATGCAACTTACTAGTAATGCTAATTGTGGTTTATTTGTTCTCAACTCTAATGCTTGTCTTGCTGCTTGCTCTGATGCGTTTGCTATATTGTCGATATTAGTCATCATGAGTTGTACTTTAGAATTCTCAGGAATATCGCCAGCAAGAATCATAGTATTTTCTTCTTCATTTATATTTAATATAGTCCTAACAAATGATTGTTTCTCTTTAGTTGATTTTACATTAAGCGGATATAATAATGCTGCTGCAGGCAGATCATTAGATTTATCTCCTAAATACTTTTTATACAAATCTAGAGCGGGTTGATTATCTAATTCGTAAAGTACATTTGCTTTAGATTTTGTAACTATACGCCTTGGACCAAAAGGAGTCCATCCTCCACGTATAGAAAATGATATTTCTAATGATTCTCCATAAAAACCTATAGCAACAATTTCACCTGCTTTGGGGCTTTCATTATATGAAGCTATAGTCTTTTCGAATCGAGCTGCATCACCACAAAGTCCTCCTGTAATTAGTATATTTTTTTTTACTGAATCATTCATCCCCCTTGTTAGTTCACTTCCATTAACAAAACTACCTTCAGACAAAACAAAAACATATTTCAATCCTTCTTCAGGAAACTGATTTAATAAATTCACTCCTGTTTTATAACTATCTAAATCTGAATTTAAAGTATTAGTCGTTTTGATTAAAAATTGGCTCCTTTCAAATTCTATAGCTGTTATAGTAATACTTTCATCATCAACTCTATTTGAAGTAATATCTCCACTTGTAGAACCAAAAACAATATGCCCATCTGGATATAATGCTTTAATATCTTCATAAATCATATTATTTTCTAGCATATACCTATTTCCTAAAACTAAAACCAATGGTTTTATTAATGGCATATCCTCTGTTACATATTTCCAATCGTTAGTTTTATTTCTTTTTAATTGTACTGTTTTCATCTTTTCATTTTTTTAGGGTAAAAAAGAATATTGTTCCATTTTCGGGTTCGCTCTCTAACCAAATTTCGCCTTCATGTAAGTCAACTATTTTCTTTACAATAGATAAACCTATACCTGTAGACTCTTTACTTTTATTTAATACATTAAAAATTTTAAATATCTTATCGTGATATTCTTTTTCTATTCCTATTCCATTGTCTTTTATTGAAAATAAATAAAACAATTTTTGATCTTGTACATCTACCTCTATTAATCCGTTTTCTTTATCATTAAATTTCACAGCATTACTAATTAAATTTTGAAATAATTGTTGAAGCTTCACTCTATCTCCATATAAAACAGGCATTTTATTTAAGATATTAATACTAATATTTTCTGGGACAAAGAGGATTTTCTTCAAATCTTCTAAAAGAATATTTAAATCTATTTCTTGCTTTTCTGTAAAATCTGCTCCGACGCTTGAATACAATAGAATATCCGAAATAAGTTGCTCCATTTTTTCTAAAGTGGTTTCAATCAATCCAAAATTCTGTAAACTAACAGTATCGATTTTACCTTTATTATCTTCTTTAATCCAACTTACTATAGCATTAATACTTCTTAATGGTGATTTTAAATCATGTGATACAATGTGAGCATATTCCTGAAGCTCATCATTGCTTTTCGCTAATTTATTTAAAAGTTCTTTATTTTTAGATTCGACCTTTTTCCTTTCCCTTAAATTAATAGCACTTTTTAGTTGCATGGCTACCAAGTTAGCTATACTCTCAAGTGTATGCAGGTGCTCTTCTGTATAATAGTTTTTCTCAATATGCTCAGAATCAATAACGCCAATAACACATCCGTCACTAATAATAGGCACTGTTATTTCCGAGAATCGTTTTACTTCATCTTCTATATATCTATTATCGAGTTCTGTATTTTTTATAAGTTCTGCTTTTCCGGTTTTTGCTACCGCTCCCACAACACCTTTGCCTATAGGCAAACTAATTTTATTAATAATCTGCTTACTACTATTAACCTTTTTTCCATAAGCTGCAATTTGTTCTAAAACTTGTTTATCTTGATCTACTAAATAAATCACACAATCTTTAGTATTTAAATATTCTGCGATATTATTAGTTATTTCCCAAGCTATTTCGAAAATATCTATTTTACCAAGTATTGCTTTTGCAACATCATTAATAATATCTATAATTAACGATCGCTCTCGCTCTACTGTAATATCTTCTATAAGTTTTACTTCATATTTAATGTTTCCAAAATTATCTCTAACCGCATTTACATTTGTTTTTGCCCAAAGCACAGAGCCATCTTTCTTTTTATAGCGTTTATTAACTACAAAATTATCTATTTCTCCAGATTCCATCCTTTCTATAGAATCTTTTGATCCTATAAAGTCTTCCCTAAATGTAATATTTTTAATACTAAATTTTGAAAGTTCTTGTTCTGTATACCCCAATAATTTTTGCATAGCTTCATTGGTTCTTAGTATATTTCCTCCCTGAGTAAGCACAATTCCTAAAGAAGAGTTTTCTACAATAACATCTAACTCCTTTTTTTGCTCTTTTATTAGTTCTGCAGTATGTCTTTTGTCTGTAATATCTCTTATAATTCCTTGAGCTGCTATAGGTTTTTTATCTTTATTATATATTACACTCGCATTAATATGCACCCATTTAATAACTTCATTTTTTGTTATAACTCGAGCCACATAGTTAGAAAAAAAGCCTGTATCTCTTAATTTTTTAAATGACACAAATGCGTAATCTGCATCTTCTTTATAAATAAGACTTGTGACATTTAATTTTTCAGTAGTTATATCATATCCAAAAAGATCTATAGCGATATCATTCATTTTTAATACATTACCCCAAAGATCCATTATTAAATAAGCATCATTAATATTTTCGAAAACACCTTTCAATTGTGATGTTTTCTCTTCTAGAAGATATTCTAATTTCCCGTTAGCTTCTTTTAACTCTTGAGAAATATTAAAAAGTTTTAGAGATTTATCCTCTAAAATTTTCTCTGCTTGTTTTCTAGCAGCCTTCTCCCTTTTTAAAGCACGTTGCAGTATATCTGTATGTTCTTGCCTCATTAATTTTTATTAATAATAAACTTAACTTCTGTTCCGTCTTCTTTTATCTTTTCTATAACTATAGTTGCTGTCGAATTAAAATGCTCGAAAGTTTTATTCATTAAACCCAATCCAAAATGATGCATAGCTCTACTGGATTTATAAATCATTATTAACGAATGTTCTTCTTTTTCTAAAATTTCAAATGTTGGGAGTTCTGCATCTGGATAAATTTTTCTTACCTCAACATGTATGTGATTTTCTATGGAGGCCAGCATCTCAATAGGATCTTTATAAGATGCTAAAAGCCCAGGGTAACTATCTTTTAAGACATTAAAAAAATGCTCAGCATAAACCAATAATAAATCATCAATAGTAATATTTGTATTTGCACTTAAGTGTTGTAATAATTGGAGCATTTCTGAAAACTTATAAGTGCCAACAGAAGTATAAATGCCTTCTGATTCTAAATTAGATTCATTAATAATTTTATCAACCATTTCTAAACCAAATTTATCCTCAACTAAATCTAAAAATTCTGTAAAAACTATACCCTTCATTCAAATTTATTTTTATTATCAAGTTAATTCCACATATATACAAAGTATCTAAAAGACTCCTTTTAAATAATTAAAAAACACTATATTCATAGTGATCCAAATATTTTTTGTTAATTGAAATAATTATTGAAAAATGTTTCTTTAATACATATTCTCTGAAAATATTAAAAAAACTCTGTCCTTAATTTATTTTATGCTTGTGTAAATTTAATAAAAAATTGTAAGTAAATTCTTAATTATGTGAAAATTTGAAAATTTACAAGTAAGGAGAGAAATACAAATCCTTTAGGTTTTAAATTAACTAGTAATTTTACAAACCATTCGAGATTATATTTATTTGAAATTAAGTATAAGAATGCTATTAAACTATGCCTTTATTTAAATTTGTTTCAGTTCGTTAATACTCCAATAAGCTAGTAGTTTTTCTAGTTTAGATACGTAATCTTCATATTTTAAAGGTTTTAAAACATAACCTGCAATACCAATTTTATAACACTCTAATAAATCGTTTTGATTACTAGATGTCGTTAAAACAATGGTTGGAAGGTATTTTAGAACATCATCGTTCTTAAGTATTTTTAAAAACTCTATACCATTTATTTTTGGCATATTTAAATCTAATAAAATAATATGTGGTAATTCATCTTTTTTTTGTAGAATTTTTAAAGCATCTTCTCCGTTATTGGCTTCTATGATCTTATGCTTAAGGTCTAATGATGAAATTGTTCTATTCAATTTCATAATTTCAATCATATCGTCTTCTATTAAAAGAATATTTAATTTTTTTTCCATGACTATTTTGTTTGAGAGGATATCTAATTTTGACATGAAAATAAAACAAATAATAAAGACTTTAAATAGACTTCGTTAACCTGAATTTAAGTGTAGCTCAATAGCTGTTATGTATCGATTAATGGTTTAAGTATTTTTTAGCTGACTTAGAATATGTTTTTAACCATTTATTCTTTAGCTATTACTACATTAAATGTCGTAATATAACCTTTTATTTATTATTCTTACAACTTACTATTTAACCAAAACTTTTTTCTTAAAGCTACTTTTAGGTGCTTCACAAAGTGAACACTCATAAGTTTCTAGTAGACTCTCAAAAGATGAATTAGGCGCTATATTTTGAGTAATATCACCATATTTTTCATTATAAACTGTTAAACAATCTGTACATTGATAAACTTCTTCTTCAATACTTTCTTTTTTAATTTCTGAAAGCCTTACTTCTTCCCTTTCAGTTCCTAGTTGTTCAAAATACAACTTACTTAATTCCATTAGTAAGCCTGGTAATTCTACTTTATCCACATCTTGCACATGCATGATATACTCACGTGTATTAGGATCAAAATCTTTAGCATATAACAAATTATATGTATCACGAATAACAAAATCACCTAAAAGCTCAGGTTGTTTATTTTTTTCAATTACTACTGATGTAAAGTAATAAGATTTACTTTCATAATTTGCAATTCCAAAAGTAAGACCATAAGTACTAATATCGTTTTGATCAAAGTTTGTTACTAAATATTTTTTTAGGTTTAATGCCTCTTTATCGTTAACTGGTAAATGCCAGTTTAACTCTAACATTGAATGACGAACATTTATACCAAAGCTTCCTAAAAACTTCTCCCATTGCAATTTAAAACTTATTGGAATCCCTTTTACTATAAAAGATTTCCATGGAGTAATTGATATTTTTCCTATTTTATTTTCGGCACATAAATCACACATCGCTTTTAAAAAGGATAAATCGTATCTATTATTTCTCCAATATAAACCCAACCAATATTTATCTCCAAAACGATTCATGCCTTCATAATATGGAAATGGATAAAATGGGACTTCAAGAGGCTTATCTACTGTTCGATTATTAGTATCTACAGCATCACTTACTAATTCGAAAACGGTCTCAATAGTTTCTGGCTCTTCTTGTAAAATATTTTCAATAGCCAATTCTATCTTATCCATATCCCAACTATATATGAGTGCAGGATACATTTGCGTTTTTTTCCATTCTGGAAGTCTAACATATAAATACCAATAATCTTCATGCTCTGAAGCAATAAAATTAATATTTCCTGTAAATAATGGTACTAAACGCTGCTTAGGATCTGTAATATTTAACCTTAATTTAAGTTTATGCTTAAATTGTTCTATAACATATAAATATCTATCACTTGTAAGCCATGAAGTACTAGGTAAAATATCTGCCGAAACATAAGAAGACACAATATTTTCTATACCGTCTCTTTTAGGCTTAATAAATTGAATTTTACTAAACTCATCAAACTTACTTTTATCTATTTTTTCAGGAAAAATAATATCTTGACGAGAACCAAAAGAAATAGCATCTAAACCTAAACCTTCTGCTGCTTCACAAATATATTTTAATTCACCAGGAGACAATACACCTCCATTTATTCTTAATCTATATGGTTCTTTCATTATGCTAATACTTTTGTATTATTAAGTATTTCTTTTACTTCTGTTTTACAACTTCCACAACCTAAGCCTGCTCCTGTTTTATTACAAAGCTCTGTGAAATCTGTACAGCCTTTTGCTATTGCATCTTCAATATTTCCTGTACCAACCTGACTACATGAACAGACTAATTTTCCTAAAACTGGTTCATCATTTGAAGCTCCTCTAAGTAAAGTTTCCCTTTTATCGGACATTTCAATTTTACTCTCAATCATAGTTTTAAACTCGGCAAATTCATTTTTATCGCCCATTAAAACCGCTCCAATGAGTAAATCATCTTTTACGATACACTTCTTGTAATAACGCTTAGAAATATCTGTAAAAACAACTTCTTCATAACTATCATCATTCTCCGGAACATTAATTTCTCCTATACTACATAAGTTAAGATCATTAAATTTTAAAATATTCATTAAAACTGATCCATTATAAGCACAGCTAATGTCTCCCGCAATAAAATTTGCTAAAATTCCAGCTTGTTCTTCTGCTGCAGATGTAATTCCAAATAATTGATTTTTAAATTCTGCTATTTCACCAATAGCAAAAATATCTGGATGAGATGATTGTAAATGTTGATTCACAATAACACCTCGACTACATTTAATACCGTTATCTTTAGCTACTTCTATGTTTGGTCTGGTACCTATTGCGTAAACTATTGCGTTGGCGGTAATAAACTTTCCACTTTTTAAATTGATTGTTAATTCTCCTGTATCTTCATCATCGAAAACAGTACTTACTTCATTATCAAAATAAATTTGAATCCCTCTTTCTTGCACATCTAAAGCCAATAGTTTACTTGATATTTTATCTAATTGGCGTTCCATTAACCTAGAAGCACGTTGAATTATAGTAATTTTTACATTTTTATGCTTCATAGCTGCAGCTAACTCTAGACCTAATAGACCACCACCAACTATAACAACATGTTGTTCTTCTGGCGGTAAGTTAGTCGCATCTAAATAAGCTTTAAACTTATCTGCATCACCTTTATCTCGCATAGTAAACCTACCTGGCAAATCAATTTGAACATCCTTTGGTATAAAGGCTCTACTACCTGTAGCTAAAATAAGCTTATCGAATGTATGCTTATCTCCATTACTATCTGTAATAAATTTAGCATCAGAATCTATCTTAGAAATAAGTGTTTCTGGATGAATATTAATGTTAAGCTTATCTAATTCTAACTTTTTAACTTTAAGAAGCTGTTCCCAACTTAACTCTTCTGTAATATATTCTGGTAATAAAACACGGTTATAAAAGAGATTTGATTCTTTTGAAAAAACATGAATTTCATCACTTTCATTATATTCTCTGTAATTTTGAATAAACCTAAATGATGCTGCTCCTGCTCCTGCTATAATAATTTTTTCAACTGATTTTTTATACTTAGACACAGAAACTGCTGTGTATTTATAATCAGGTTCTTTAGATAAAGGATCTACATGTGTATTGGTTAAATTGTTAGTACGATTTAAATTACTTTGTAATTGTTTCCCCCAGTGCATAGGTAAAAACACCACACCTTTTTTTATGTTCTCTGTTATTTTTGCTCTTACACGTACTATGCCGTTTTCTCCCTTAATTTCGGTAACATCACCATCTTTTATTTTATATAAGCTAGCATCTATAGGGTTAATTTCTAATACAGGTGTTGGGTAATGCGTTTTTAAACGCGATACTTTTCCTGTTTTAGTCATGGTGTGCCATTGATCTCTAACACGTCCTGTTGTTAATATTAAAGGATATGCCTCACTTGATAGAACAGATGTGTTTTCAATATGATCTGGCACATTAAAAATAGCCTTTTTAGATGGCGTGTAAAACTGTTTATCTTCAAATAATCTTGGAGTTCCCGAATGACGATATTCTGGAACTGGCCATTGAAATGTTCCTTCGTTTTTTAATCTTTCATAATTCAAAAAAGACACATCTATATTGGTTCCTTTTGTCATTGATGCATACTCATCATAAATCTCTCTTGCATTTGCATAACTGAAACCACGAAAACCCATACGCTCTGCAAAATCACAGAATATTTCAACATCTGGTCTTGCTTCTCCTGGAGCTTCAATTTCCTTTGGTAAATAAGAAACTCTACGCTCTGAATTCGTCATAGTACCCTCTTTTTCTAACCAACCTGCTGCTGGCAATACTAAATCTGCAAATGCAACGGTATCAGATTTATGAGAAATATCTTGAACAACTACAAACTTTGCATTTTCCATCGCTTTTTCAATACGATGCGCATTAGGCATACTCACTAATGGATTTGTACAAGCAACCCAAATGGCTTTTAATTTTCCACTTTCAAGTGCATCAAACATTTCGGTAGCCGTTAACCCTGGTTTAGGAGATATTTTATCTACCCCCCAAAACTGAGCGACTTCACGACGATGCTCTTCATTTTGTAAATCTTTATGAACTGCTAATAAATTTGCCATCCCTCCTACTTCACGACCTCCCATTGCATTAGGCTGTCCTGTTAAAGAAAATGGCCCAGCTCCTGGCTTCCCTACTTGCCCTGTAATTAGAGACAAATTTAAAAGTGCATAGTTTTTATTAACTCCTACAACACTTTGGTTTAACCCCATAGCCCACATACTTATAAAACCTTTTGAAAGCCCTATAACATCTGCTGCTTTTCTAATATCTTTTTCTGGTACTCCACAAAGTTTTGATGCTTTCTTTATAGAGGTATCAAAAACTTGTTCTTTATATGCAGAAAAACCTTCTGTATGATTTTTTATAAAATCTTCATCAATTAAACCACGCTCATAAAGGCATCGTCCAATCGCATTATAAAGAATTATATCTGTTCCAGGTAATAATTGAAGATGTATATCTGCAAAGTTTGCAGAATCCGTTTTACGAGGATCTACAACAATCACTTTTACATCTGGGTTTTCTTCTTTATGCTTTTCTAATCTTCTAAATAATATAGGATGACACCATGCTGGATTTGCTCCTGTAATAAGAAAACAATCTGCTAACTCAATATCTGCATAAGAAATAGGTACACTATCTTCTCCAAATGTTTTTTTATAACCAACCACTGCAGAACTCATACATAAACGTGAATTCGTATCAATATTATTGGTTCCTAAAAAGCCTTTAGTTAGCTTGTTTGCTATATAATATTCTTCTGTTAAACTTTGTCCAGACACGTAAAAACCAACACTATCTGGCCCATGCTTTTTTATAATAGATTTAAAAACACTTGCTGCTCTATCTAATGCATCATTCCAACTTACACGCTCTCTTGGGTGTGATCTACTCCATCTCATTTCTGGATAAAGAATTCTATCTGATGTATCATTTGCAACATAATGCAAATTCATACCTTTAGAACATAACATCCCTTTGTTTACTGGATGATCCTTATCTCCTTCGACAAATACTTTATTATTATTGTCCTTTTTAATAATAATACCGCATCCAACACCACAGTAGGAACAAGTTGTTTTTACTTCTTTTTTAATCATTTCCAACAGCGTTTTGTACCGAATTAAACTATTTTTTTAACACTAAACAAGTGTGTTTTTTATTATTCTGAATACTGTAAAAAACCAACCATATAATATGAAATTGATAATTACAGGATCTATTTAACTAACTTTTTACAGGCACAGGAATTAAATCTTCTAATGATTTTTTCAATTCTATATCTGCTATTTTTTCATCTTCACTAGAAAACTTAATTGCTAAAGCTATTACTCCTGTTAAAAGCACTACACAACCAATTAACAAATAACCTTGAGAAACAGCCGCCGATGATGCCACTGCTTGTGCATTTTTAATAACTTCTTCTCCTAAACCTTCACTAGCAACAATTGCTGATTTCTCTGCTACTGCCGATTTTGACTTTAACAAAATAGCAGCTATAAAGGCCCCTACATTGCCTCCAGCTCCGACTATCCCTGATACAGCCCCAATTGCTTTTTTATTTATAAATGGCACTACCGAAAACGTAGCACCTTCAGCCATTTGAACACTTAAACTAAATAGTATTAAAAAGATGAACCCTACTATAATACTTGTCATTAAAGAAAATGTAACTAACATAATTCCTTGTACTGTTAATATAAATGATAAAAACAAAACACGACCACGTAAGCCCTTTAATTTCCCAAATTTATCACCAAAAAAGCCTCCTAAAGTTCTAGCAAATATGTTCATTAATGCAAAAGATAATACAATATTACCAGCAGTAACTCGCTCTAATTGAAATGTATTTTGAAGATAATCGTCCATAGTACCATAAACCGTTAATTCAATTCCAAAACTAGCAGCATATACTAAAAATAAAATCCAAATTCTATAATCTTTAATTACTGTTAAAAATCCAATTTGATCTTTATTACCTTCTATAATTTCTCCAGAAGCTTTTAAATCCTTTAAATTACCTTTAGGCGTATCTTGTGTAAAAAAGAAATATACAATACCCATTAAAAAACAAATAATACCTGCTACCACCATCGAATATCTCCAAGCTTCTGCATCTGCTACTCCAAAAGCTATAACTGCTGCTGCTATTATAGGCATTCCTAAACGATTAGCTCCACCACCTAAATTACCCCAACCTGCAGATGTTGCATTTGCAGTACCAACTATATTAGGTGCAAACATTAAAGAGGTATGAACTTGTGTTATCACAAATGATGCTCCTATAAAACCTATAAATAATCTACATACTAAAAACTGTAATGGTGTTTGTACTAAACCACAAAGAATAACAGGAATCGCTCCTAACATTAATAACCATGTATAACATAATCTTGGTCCATATTTGTCACACAATTTACCTATAAGCAAACGCGCAAATACAGTTCCCGAAACCGCTAAAATAATTGAGTTCCACTTTTGATCTGGAGTTAAACCTAAATCTTTAACTACGTCTGGCATAAATGGAACAATACCAAACCATGCGAAAAAACACATAAAGAAAGATATAGATGTAATCCAAAACGTACGAGTGGATACATTTTTAAAATCTAATAAACTTAATTTTGTAGCTTTTGCTTGTGTTGAATTTTTCATAATACATACTTTTATATGCACAAAACTAAGTATAAATACTTAATTTAGAAGTATAAAAAATACGTAATACTTAATAAATATTAGATTGATAATTACATAATAGTGATTTTGAGGATATGATAAATTACAGGAAAAAAAATGCAAATTGATGTAAAAACAAAAATATTTTAATATACCTATATCTAAAATAAGCATCCTATTTTGTATAAAAATCATATTTTTAAAGCCTAAAATTGGAAATAACAACAAATATTAATGTCTAGAAGCTATCAAGTTTCAATTTACATTATAAGCCTTACTTTTTAATATACATCATCTTTTATTTACTATAATTACATACAGTTCTCTCTATAAATATAACTTTTAGTATATATAATATTTATAACCATACTTCTTTAATATCCTGTATTTAAAGACCCTTGGATAAAAAACAGCATATTAAATACTTTAAAAACGTTTAAATTTATTTGCAAAATACTATTCAAAAAAATTAATACTAGACCGAAAAACCCAAACAAGAATAAATAATCTCCTTCAATAAACATAATTCTTTAAAAATAAGCAAGTTAGGATCTTTCATTTAAAAACAAATAATAATACTACTGTTAAAATAATACTAAACTTACAAAAGTTAATATATTTGTTACTTTAAAATTTGTATAATAAAAAATTTAAACAATGAAAACAAAATTAAAAAAACAACTCCCTAAAGTTTTATTTTTTTGTGCATGCCTACTATGCTTTAGTAGTTATGCTCAAAAACCTAATGTAGTAATAATTTTAGCAGATGACTTAGGTTATTACGATATAGGTTTTAATCGTATGAACAGAAGTGGCGGTGGTGCTGTTGCTCCTGCAAGCCTAGGTGTTATTAAAACACCAAATATTGACAGAATTGCAGCTAACGGTGTTATTTGTACACAAGCTTACGCTATCCACCCGTTTTGTGGACCAAGTAGAGCCGGTTTATTAACAGGACGTTACCCCCACGAGATTGGTTCTCAATTTAATCTTCCTGTACGTAGTGTTAATTGTGATGGTGAACATACTGGTGTTTCTAATGCTAACAATGCTGAATTTTTTAGTGAAGCCTTAAAAAAAGCAAACTACAACACTTATATGTTAGGAAAATGGCATTTAGGTGAAGCTGAACGTTTCAGTCCTCAAGGCCGTGGATTTGATGAATATTATGGATTCCGTGGAGGTGGACACCAATATTTTCCAGCTGGACTTGACTACGATAATAGTGGTAGCTTAAGAGATAACCCAGAAGATATTACTAGCTCTAACGCTATATATAGAAATGCTATAAAAAACAAAAGAGAAGGTTCTGTTAATGAATACCTAACATACGTAGAAAAAAACGGAGTTGGTCTACCTAATGAAAGTCGTTATATCACAGATGCTATCTCTGATGAAGCTATCGAATTTATTCGTAAAGGAAAAAGAAGCAACAACCCATTCTTAGCCTATGTAGCTTATAACGCGCCACATACACCATTACAAGCTTCTGTAGCTCAAAAAAACTCATTTTTAAGCAGACACCCTGGCTTTAGAAATGCTTTGCGCAACAGTTCAGATATTTTAAAAGCAAAAAGCGTAAGAGATGCAAGCCCTGCTAATAGAAATACTGAAATCAACAAATTAATAGAAAACCGTATTACTTACGCTACCATGGTAGATGTTATGGATCAAGGTGTTGGTAGGATTTTAGATGAAATTAACAGCAACAGAGATGGTGGAAGTGCTAAAAACAACACGATCGTTATTTTTTTAAGTGACAATGGTGGGAAAAGATTTAGTGCTGGTGGTGTAAACTATCCATTAGACGAAGGAAAGGGAAGTTTAAATGAAGGTGGATTCCGTGTACCTTTTGCTATTAGCTGGCCAAGAGGAAATATTAGAGGAGGAAGAAAATATAACTTCCCTATTTCTGCTTTAGACATCTATCCAACTTTATTAGCTGCAGCTGGAAGACCTATACCCGCAAGATTAGATGGAGAAAATGCATTACCTGGTTTACGTCAAAACAAATTAATAGCTAGAGATCAACCATTATACGTTTTACGTCACTTTAATGGATTTAGTAACCTATCTATTTACGATAACACTCCAGGAAATCACAACAAAAAGTTAGTTCGTAAAAGTAGAGCTGATTGGCAATATTATGATTTATCTACAGATATTAGTGAATCAACAAACTTAAGAAGTTCTCGTAGAACTGAAGCTACACAATTAATCAACAGATTAGTTCCTCAAGTTCAAGAATTAGCAAAACAACATAAACAACCGCAATTTTTTGATAACTGTAGAGGTATACAAGACAAATGGGATAACCAAAACATGCCTAGATACCAAGATGCATCACGTACTAATGCACAAGGTAATGCTATAAAAGACAATACTTTTTCTTTAGGAAAAATTTCTACTGCTAAAAACGATACTAAATTTTCTGCTACAGATGAGCTTTTAGCTAACGGTAACAAATTAACAATTTCTCCTGTTCCTGCATATAACTTCATTAATTTCAATTTCACTAAGGAAGTTGCTGAATTAGACATTGAAATTATGGCATTAGATGGTAAAGTTGTTAAACAAGCTGTTTTCTCTGATGTTAAAGCATCTAAAATTGATCTTTCAGGTCTTTCTAATGGTCTTTATATTATTAAGACTAGTGTAGATGGAAACCCTCAAAAACCAAGAAAAATAGTTAAAAAATAATTTTTTTAACTATAAAAAGGTTACCTTCAAAGTAGGTAAAAGTGGTTGGAAGAAATTCCAACCACTTTTTTTGTATATCTTTTAAAATAATATAAAGATCAACTCCAGTATTAATTATAATTATACAATTATAAGGTTTCCTCTTTTTAATCTTTTTTTGCTGTTTTTACTGAAAAATGTCTTCTACTCATGATTTTCTTCATAATTTTAAAGGCATAACACAATATCATTATAAAAGGAAAATATTGAAAAAAAACTATTTAACAGCCAATTGAAAAGAACTAAATGAAACTATTAAAAAACCTCATCTGGCATGAAAAACAAATGAACAATCTTAACTACTTAAAATATTGAAAGCAAAAATGACCTAAAAAAGATTTGTAACAAACTTATCAAACCAATTGATATTCCCTAGCTTTATTAGAAAGTTCCATCAAGTTTTTAACATCAAGTTTTTTCATCAAATTAAAACGATGTACTTCAGCGGTACGCTTACTAATTTTAAGTTCCTCGGCAATATCTTTATTATTCTTAAGTTCAAGTACTAAACTAAGTATTTGCTTTTCACGCTTAGTTAATTTAAATGGTGTTTCAATAGGCTCTTTTTGTGAATAAACAACTTTAGATGAGCTATTTACAAAATTACTCATGATAATAGCAGAAACATCTCCAGTATAATATTTACCTCCAGAAGCTACTTTATTTAAAGCTTTAAGAAATTCTTCTTTACTAGCTCCTTTTAGCAAATACCCATGTGCTCCTGCCTCAATAGCCTGTACAACATACTCTTCAGAATCATGCATTGAAAGCACCAAAGTTTTAACATCTAGCCTAAGTCTATTTACCTCCCTAACCACCTCTATACCATTTAACTCTGGCATACGTATATCTACAATTAACACATCAGGCTTACTAACCTGTATAACTTCTAAAGCTTCTTTTCCATTAGATGCTTCGTCAATTACCACAATACCAGATTGATCTTCTAAAAGTGCTTTTATACCATCTCTTACTAATACGTGATCATCTGCCAAAACAACATTGATAATATCCATTCCTTAAAGTTTAAAAATATTACACAAATATAAAATTGAAGTAGCTTGACATTATCACTTCAATTTCAAAAAAATACGTAAATTGAGTTACACTCAAAAATAATAAATTTACGTAATATTACTTACTTATTTTGTGATTTAAGAGCTGTAACTTGAATTTCAATTTTCATTTTTTCATCAGCTAACCCAGCAATAATCATAGTTGCAGCAGGTTTAGCCTCTCCAAAATACTTTCTAAGTATAGGAAAACATTTTTCGAAATCACTCCCATTAGGTAAAATATAAGTAACTCTTACCACATCCGACAACTCTGCTTCTGCTCTTTCAAGCGTATTTTTAATATTTATTAAGCATTGTTCTGTTTGAGTTACAACATCATCACTAATAGACATATCGTCATAATTATATCCTGTAGTTCCTGATACAAATACCCAATTATCCTGAACAACAGCTCTTGAATACGCCATTTTAGTTTCAAAATCTGAACCAGTACTTATTAATTTTTTACCCATAATCTAATTTATAAATTTTTAGTTTTTACTATTAATGGCAAAATTAACATTTTACTTCCTTATTTTAATTACTTAGTCTTTCTTTAAATTAATGAAACACAAAAAAATCAAAACTTCTTATTTTAAAGGAATATTTAAAGTAACACGAGTCCCTTTGCCTAATTCAGAATTAAGGAAAAGACGTCCATTTATATATTTTATACGCTCTCTCATAAAGGTTAATCCCATACCTCCATCACCACTTTTAACATGCTTTACTTTACTAGGGTCGAAACCTTTACCATTATCATCAATTACAATACTTAGTATATTTTCGCTATGAGACAAAGACACTAAAATATGTGTAGAATCGGCATATTTAATAGAGTTATTAATAGCCTCTTGAGTAATTCTATAAATATTTATTTCTGCAAGCGACTCTAAACGTTGATTAAAATCTGTTTTATTTAAAAAGACAATATTCTTACCTGTAAGCTTACCTAACTCCTTAGATAGCTTAGAAATGGCAGGAACTATACCATGATCTGATAATTCTGGAGGTGTTAAATTAAACGTTGCAGTTCTCACCCCTTTAATAATATTAGTAGTGAGTTCCTTTAAATGCTCAATTTTCGATGTTGTTTTTTCTATATCAGATATATCTATACTTTCTAAATTGTACTTAAGTCCAGTTAGCATTTGTCCTATTCCATCATGTACATCTTTAGCTATTCGGTTTTGTTCCTTTTCTTGATTTTCTATAATCTTACTAGAAATGATTTTTTGCTGACTCATTTCTTCTTCAAAACTCTTTTTAGTAAGTCGCTCTATTTCTAACTGTGCAGCTTTTCTTGATGTTATTTCCGAAGCAATGATTAAAATCTCAGATTTATCTTTAGTTAAATTAAATGGAATAATAGCCATTTCTAACCAGATACTATCCCCACCCTTTACTGTTGCTTTAACTTCTCCTTGCCAACCTGTTTTTTTATGCTTAGAAATTAACTCATCAATAACATTTTGTTCATTTTCATGAATAGATAAAACTTGCGACAGATTCTTAGTAGCAGTAAAATTAGTAGATTTAAAAAGTCGCGAAAATTTATTTCCTATGTGAGCAATTGTTCCATTTGGCAAAATACGAGCAAATAAAAGTGTTTCATCCATAGCATGACTAAGTGCTCGTAATTCTTTAATAGAAACCTCTTTAGCAATACTTAACTGATCTGCATCAAAAGCCATTTTTTTAGCTTCCTTTTCTGCTAGTAATAATTTCTCTATACTATTCCTTACTATTTTTGCTGTTGGCAAAAAAATAAACAAAAATTCAGCTAATAGAATCAATAAAGTTAAAACCATTAACCATTCTTCTAATCGTCGTAACCAACTTACTCTTTCATCTGCTTCCAGATTATATTGATTTACAATTTGATCCATTATCATTAAAAAATCACCTTCATGTTTTTTAACGTTGTCTAAATCATCAATAAACAAATCAAGAGTTAAGTCTGGTTTAGTTTCTAACTTTTTAATAATTGCTTTAGAAGCTAGATGAATTGAATTAAAAGAAATATTCAATTCCTTAAACTTACCAATAACAACCTCACTATTGTTACTTGGTAAACCAAGACTATCATTTCCTTTTTGAAGTGCATAATGAGACAGCTCCCAAAGTTGTAATGTATTCTTAATTTTATCTTTAAGAAGAATTCTATTTTCTAAACTTGACTCCCTTGAAAGTGATACAATTTCTTTTGTTAATTTCTGGCTTAGCATACGCTGTCTACCAGCTATATTAATAACCGTAGAATCGCTTTCTTGAATATTAAGGTGATTTTTAATAAGAACTTGACTCATTATTACCGAAAAAGCAATAGTACTCAAGGCCAGAACATATAAACGGCATAATCTATTAAACGTTATTTTGTCTAATGATTTACCGTTTTTTGTCATATGTTATTATTTAAGAAATAGCTTGTTTTACTAAAGATAAACTTTTATCCGAAAAATTAAGTTTTAAAGCCTCTTCATGGCCTTCATCAGACATTTTAATCCAGGTTTTTTTTAGTATATCTATTACTTTCTCATCATTATGCTTAGCTGCAAATTCTTCAAAGTAATAATCTAAAAACACCAAACATATGGTATCTTCTAATGCTTGAGATTCTTTATTCTTCTTAATTAATTTTTTATTAATAAGTAAAGAAATTCTATCAATATATTCAGCATCATAACCTACCTGAGTAAGAATTTCTGAAGTTAATTCTGCATGCATTTTTTTAAGAGTTTCTCTCCATTTCAAATACCCTACACGATCCATAGGATACTCATCTCTAGCTATCTTCCATCTACAAATATGTTGTGCTCTTGCAGCTATTTGTAATGCTTTTGATGCATTAGGTTTAAACTGTAATAATTTCCTAGACATACGTTGCGAATACAACAATTCTTTAGGGTACTCTAACCCATAAATATGGTATGCGTTTATATCTTCCGAGTTTTTTTTATCTATTAATGCAATAGCTGTTTCAAATCGAGTTGGCTCCATGAATTTTCAAAAATATTAATCTGAAAAGCCAATATACACATTTCCTGCTTCAATTTTAACAGGATAGGTTGCAATTTTTAAATCTTCTCCAGCAAGATTAGAACCATCTTCTAAAGAAAAATTCTTTTTATGCATCGGGCAAGCCACTTTAGGCACACCATCCTTATCACCTATCATCCCTAAAGACAGCACCATTTCCATTTTATGCGGACATAAATTCTGGCTCGCATACCACTTCCCTGTTCTAGTAAAATTATAAACCGCTATTTGCTTGGTTTTATGTTTAATACAGGCACCACTATTTTCTGGAAAATCAGATACTTTACCAACCTCAAACCATTCTTTTACATTACCCTCTGTTACTGTTTCGTATTGTTTAAGTATATCTTCTTGCATAATTACAATGTGTTATTTTTAATCTAATTATTTTCTTAGGGCGTTACCTAAAAGGTCGGGTTTTTCGCTACAATCTTTTTAAAAACCCTTTTTTCTTGTTTATGACGAGAAGGAAAACGATCTGATATCCTTTTTTATCGATTAACAAATGCCACGTCAAAGAAAAATTACCTCGCAATGACGTTTCAATACTTTAAAAAGGATTTTCACTGCAATCCTTAACGCAACTCGCCTTTAGTGAATTTATTTTCTTGTTATATCTTTTTTTTAATAACACTCAATATCTAACTCCAAGCTTTTGGCATTTTTTGATCACGCATAGGTACAAATACTAAATTATCATCAGTATCATCCGAATTCACAAAGTGCTTAAAACGTTTCATCATTTCTGGATTCTCAATAGCCTGTTTCCACTCACACTCATATCTATTTACAAGTCCTTGCATTTCTTGTTCTAACTCTTCAGCAATACCTAAAGAATCTTCAATAACCACTTGCTTTAAATATTCTATCCCTCCTTCTAATTTATCTAACCAAGGCGCTGTTCTTACTAAAGGACCTGCAGTGCGTATATAGTACATCAAGAATCTATCTAAATATTTTACAACAGTTTCATCATCTAATTTTTCTGCCAATAATACAGCATGTTTAGGAGTTGCTCCACCATTTCCACATACATATAAGTTCCATCCGCCATCGACTGCAATTAATCCAAAATCTTTTCCTCTAGCTTCTGCACATTCTCTAATACATCCTGATACACCGCCTTTTAATTTATGAGGCGAACGTAATCCTCTATATCTATTTTCAATATCAATAGCAAAGGTTACACTTTCATGCATACCATATCTACACCATGTAGAACCTACACAACTTTTTACAGTACGTAATGACTTTCCATAAGCATGACCACTTTCGAAACCAGCATCAATTAATTCTTTCCAAATAAGTGGTAACTGATGCAACTGTGCTCCAAATAAATCGATTCGTTGTCCACCAGTAACTTTAGTGTATAAATCGTATTTTTTAGCAACCTCACCAATAACAATTAATTTGTCTGGAGTAATCTCTCCTCCAGCAATTCTTGGCACTACAGAGTAAGTGCCATTACGTTGAATATTTGCTAAAAATCTATCGTTTGTATCTTGAATAACGGGTTGACGGTTTGGAGTTTCCATAGTAATTGTAGCAAAAATAGATGCTACTAATGGCTTACAAATCTCACAACCATGACCATCTCCAAATAAATTAAGCGTTTCTTCGTAATCGGCTACTTTATTGATTTTTATTAAATCGTAAAGCTCCTGTCTACTAAAACTAAAATGTTCACAAATGGTTTCTTTAACTTCTTTACCTAAAGATTTTAATGTCTCATTTACTAAATCTACAACCATAGGTTTACAACCACCACAACCTGTTGTTGCTTTTGTTTTTTCTATAACATCACCTAAATTATTACAATCGTCTTCTGTAATAGAACAGCAAATATCACCTTTAGAAATACTTTCGCAAGAACATACTTGTGCAGTATCTGGTAAATCAAGAACACTACCAAATGACGATCCGCCTTCACTAGCTGGTAAAATTAATTGCGAAGGATCTTCAGGAATAGCCATTCCATTTAAATATACTTGATGTAACATATTATAATCGGAAGCATCTCCAACTAAAATACCTCCAAGCAATGATTTACCATCAAGACTTACGTTTATTCTTTTATATAAATACTGTGTTTTATTTTCAAAAATAATAGAATGTCCTTTTGACGCTGGCATAAAAGGTTCACCAAAACTAGCTACGTCTACTCCAATTAATTTTAATTTGGTAGACATATCTATTTCATCAGGCATTAATGCTTCTACCTCACCTAAAATTTGATCTACAGCCACACCAGCCATATCATAACCAGGTGCTACTAAACCATAAATCATTTGGTTGTATAGTGCAATCTCTCCAATAGCATAAATATTTTCATCAGATGTTTGCATTTTATTATCAACAACAATTCCTCCACGAACGCCCATTTCAAGACCACAAGTTTTTCCTAGCTCATCTCTTGGACGAATACCTGCCGAAATAATTAGCATATCGACATCTAATACATCATCCTCTCCAAACTCCATTCCAGTAATGGCCTTATCTCCCAAAATCTGGTTAGTCGCTTTACTTAAATGAATATTTAATCCTATAGATTCTAATTTTAATTGTAATACTTGACTACTTCTTAAATCTAATTGCCTAGGCATTAGTTTAGATGCAAACTCAACAATATGCGGTTCTAATCCCATATCCATTGCAGCTTTACCCGCTTCTAAACCTAATAAACCTCCACCAAGAACTGCTGCTTTTGCATTTGGTTTTTCTTTTTTAAGTTTATCGGCATAAGCAAGCATACCTTCTAAATCTTCAATTGTTCTATATACAAATACGCCTTCTTTTTCTACACCTTTAATTGGCGGTACAAAAGCCGAAGAACCTGTAGCTAATACTAAATAATCATAAGAGAACTCACGATCTTTAACTGTAGTAATTTTTTTTGTAGATCTGTGAATATCTGTAACACGTTCATCTACTATTAATTCAATACCATTATCTGCATACCATTCTGCTGGAGCCATTTCAAGAGCTTTAGCATCTTGATTTTCAAAAAACTCACTTAAATGAACACGATCATAAGCAGGTCTTGGCTCTTCACCAAAAACAGTAATTTTAAAGTCCTTACTTGCTGATTTTGCTACAAACTTTTCACAAAATTTATAACCAACCATTCCATTACCAACAACAATAATATTTTTCATAAATTACGTATTTGAATACAAAACTAAGTATTTATACGTATTTTAAAGTCTTTTTTTAAAGAATTTTACGTAGAATAACGATTATTATCAATTTCTCAAATTGATATAAGTATAATTAACTATAAAGTAAAAAATAGCTTTTAGATAGGCGAAAAAGTCAATTTATAATTAATCTACTTTATTATTAACTTGCCTCTATCGTTATTATTACACTCTTGGAAGCTGGTGTTTTAGCTGTATGCGCAAAACTATCTAAAGACACAAGTACATTTGTCTCGGGAAAATAAGTTGCACAACAATTTTTAGGGATATCATACCCTACAACCTTAAATTTATTAGCCTTTCTAATAACTCCATTAAATTCCGATTTCAAATTCACTACTTGATGTTCATTCAACCCTCTCCTTTTCATGTCTTCTCGATTCATTAAAACAACACGACGTTCATTAAAAATACCACGATACCTATCATTTAACCCATAAATAGTGGTATTAAATTGATCATGACTACGTATAGTCATCATTATTAATTCATCTTTTTTAAGCTTCCAATCTGGAAGCTTATTAATTGAAAAATTTGCTTTTCCTGTTTTCGTTTTAAAGTCTCTAACACGTGCTCCATTAGGCAAATAAAACCCAGAAGGCTGTTTTAAACGTTTATTATAATCATCAAACCCAGAAACTACTTCTTGAATATCTTCTCGCACTAAATTATAATCATCTTTATACGCAAGCCAATTAATTTTAGTTCTATCTTTTAATGTTTCATGCGCTATACCACAAACAACTGCCACTTCACTCAACAAAGCACTTGAACATGGTTCTAGAATCCCTTTTGTAGACGATACAATACCCATCGAATTTTCCACACTCTGCACTTGCTCTCCTGTTTTTTGGTAGTCTTTCTCCGTACGTCCTAAACAAGGTAAAATCAATGCTTCTTTTCCTGTAACTAAATGAGAGCGATTCAATTTTGTACTAACATGCACTGTCAAATTACAATTAGCTAATGCTTGAGCGGCATATGCTGTATCTGGAACTGCAGAAATAAAATTACCTCCCAATCCAAAAAATACTTTCGCTTTCTTTTCATACATGGCTTTAATCGCATCTATAACCGAATAGCCATGTTTAGCAGTTGGTTTAAATCCATATTTATTTTCAATTTTATCTAAAAATGTTTGAGGAGCTGCTTCCCATATGCCAACTGTTCTATCTCCCTGAACATTAGAATGTCCTCGCACTGGACAAGTTCCTGCCCCTTCCTTTCCAATACTTCCTTTTAATAATAGTAGATTTACTAATTCTCTAATATTATCTACTGCATTTTGATGCTGAGTTAGCCCCATTGCCCAACAAATAATGATTTTATCATTATTTAAAATTAAATTAAAAACATCATCAAAAATATCTTGAGAAACACCAGAAGCTTCAAGGCATGCTTGAAAATTATAGGTTTTCAAATCATTTATAAAAGACTCATAACCATCTGTATGAGCTTCAATAAAAGTTTGATCAAATACTCCTCCTTTTTGTTTTTCCTTTTCTAAAAGTTTTAAAAGAATTGCCTTTACAAAAGCCACATCACCATTAATTGTAATAGGTACAAATACATCGGCTAATTTAGTACCTCCCGTTAATAGTTTAATTGGGTTTTGAGGATTCGTGAATTTTATAAGTCCTGCTTCAGGAAGTGGATTTATTGCTACTATTTTACCTCCATTCTTTTTAGTTTTTTCAAGAGCTGTAAGCATCCTTGGATGGTTTGTTGCTGGGTTTTGCCCAATAACCATTACCAATTCTGCTTTATATAAATCATCTAAAGTAACCGAACCTTTTCCTATACCTAGAGTTTCTGTTAATGCTTTTCCACTAGCTTCATGGCACATATTAGAACAATCTGGCAAATTTGATGTCCCATATTCTCTAACAAAAAGTTGATACAAAAAAGCCGCCTCATTAGTTGTTCTCCCTGATGTATAAAATACAGCTTCATCTGGATCGCTAAGTGTATTTAAATACTTTCCTACTTTTTTAAAAGCGGCTTCCCAAGAAATAGGTATATAATGTGTTCCACTTTCTGCAAGTAACATAGGTTCTGCTAATCGTCCTGATTTACCTATTTCAAAATCTGATAAATTCGACAGCTCGTCTATAGAATGCTTTGCAAAAAATTCCCGATTGATTGTTTTATTCTGTGCTTCTTCTGCAATGGCTTTCATACCATTTTCACAATATTCACCTAAAACAGAACGCTCATCATCTGGATCTGGCCATGCACAACCAGGACAATCAAAACCACCTTTTTGATTTATTTTTAGAGATAGCTTCAATGCATCAGCAGGTTTCATATACTTAGCAGCATGACCTATTGCTGCCTTTACAGCTCCTAAACCAACACTGTTTTTTGGTGGATTTTTTACAATTAAATCACTAAACGCTTCTGGTGGTATTGCTTTTTTCTCTGATAATTTACCCATCCTAATTCTTAAAATTAATTCTAATTTAAGTAAATATACTTTTTTAAATTAATTATTTCTAATATAATAATTAAAAGCTTTTCAATAAGCTATCTAACAAAATCAAAACCAATAAAACATATTAAGTAAACTCTCCAAACTCACACAATCTTTAAACACTTAATAGCGAGTCATCCAAAAAGGATACACCTTTAAAAATCATCAAACTCTTATTTATTACTCTTTCCCTAAACAATAACCAAAATTAATCTCATGATTTTAAACAACACGCCCTATTTTGTAAGATAATTACTTTTTTTTGTAGTCCATTTTATAGTCAGTTATCGTAGATAAACATATCATTAAATAATATAAAGCCCAAATTAAGCATTATGAAAAAACAATTAGAATTTTTACTTATGTTCATGCTCTACATAACATTTTTTCCAAGTCAAGCCCAATTAAGAGTTGGTGATCCTGGAGTGACTATTGACCAAAGTAAGTTTGATAGTGACTATCCACAAATGGCAAGATGGGCTAATGCTGGTGTAAGAGGAGGTATTCCTTTTATAAATAGCTTCAATATTGTTAAAACGATTACTGAAGGTAATAGTGATAAAATTAATGCTGAAATACTAAACATGGCAAATGATTTATCTGGAGGACAAAAAGGATTGATTAAATTATCTAATGGTGATTATAATATTAACAAATCAATTACCATGAAATCTAATGTTTCTCTACAAGGAGAGAGTAGAAATGGTGTAGTATGTACTATTACTATGAATAACAATGATGCGTTTTCTTTTAGAGATGTTCAAAAATGTGGAATCTATAATTTAACAATTAAAGGAAGCTGGGATACTCCAAAATACCCTTGGAACTATAGTTTAGATGCTAATAAAGAATTTAGTAATTCTAATGTTTCTATAAAACTTACTGGAACAACTAAAGATTGCTGGTTAGACAAAGTAAGCATAATTAATAGCGCTAAAGACCCTTTAAGATGCCCTGCAGATCATAATACATTTAGAGATTTAATTGTCGATGGGTGTAAAAGGAAAGCTGGAGGAGCCGAAGGTTATTTTTTCATTCAAGGAAGAGACAATCTTATTACAGGATGTGAAATCACGCATTTAAGACATATTTCTCTTCAAGGAAGTAATGTTGAATATAATGTTGTATATGACAATGATTTTAAACAAGAAATCAGCTTCCATTCTGGTGATGCTGGTAATAACCTTATCTCAAACAATAGAATAACACTACCATCTGATATGCCTCCTTTAGAAAGAGGTGAAAAAGGACCATTTCCTGAAACAGAAAATGGTAAACCTATCTATTTTGCAATAATGGGTCCATGGTCTACAAAACATAGAAACTCAGATAAACCGAATTACCTTTATAAAAATAAATGCGTTCAAGATAATCATAATTATGGTAGTCGTACGCCATGGTCTGATAATAGTAAAGTGTATTTTGGACCTAAAAAATTAGGTTTATCTATACAAGAACGTATTGATAACTTTCCTGCTTTTAGTGGTGGAGCTCCATCTGGAGGAACATTGTATGCTGTCAACATAGGCGATAATACAATCCCTGTTAATGCAACAGAAGTATTACTAGCACCAACATTGGTAGCTCTTAGTGTAGGGAAGGCAAAAAATTTAAATGCAACTGTTTTACCTAACAATGCTAGTAATAAATCGGTGACTTGGTCTTCAAACAACACCTCTGTTGCTTCAATTAACGCTAATGGAAGAGTTACTGCTATATCTGCTGGTACTGCAATAGTCACTGTTACTACTATTGATGGTAATAAAACTGCAACCTCAACCGTAACTGTTACTGGAGGAGGGAACCCTACACCAGGACAATCTTATACTGAAACTTTTAGCAATATGACACTTACCGGATGGGGTAACGAAACTTATACTGGAGATAATAGCTTTGTATGGAATATAATTGCTGCTAAAGGATCTTCTAATAATGTAAAAAACTCTAAAGACATTTATTTTAGAAGTGGAAAAACAGGTGTTAAGTCTACTCCTATCGCTGGTGGTATTTCTTCTTTTTCTGTTAAATGTAAAGATAGAGTAGCTGGAACAGCTCATATTTTAGAATTATTAATAAACGGAGATGTAGTAGGAACTAGTACTCATAATAACGGTACAGATCTTTATACTTTTGAAGTAAACGATATCGATATTGCTGGTAATATTACTATAGAATTAAAAAATAATTCAGCTACAAATAAGCAAAACCATATTGCTATTGATGATATTACTTGGACTACTTATAATAGAAATTTAAATATCTTAAATATCAGTAAAGATAATCTGGTAAAAACAATAAATCAAGACATTAGCATCTCACCTAATCCTTTTCAAAATAAAATTAAACTAAGGTTTAATCAAGAAGGTATACAAAAGGTGAATATTATGGATATCCATGGTCGAATCGTTTATTACAAAGAACTTCAAGAAAATATTCAAGAACTTAATATCTCTTCTCCTAAAAATTTGAAAGAAGGTATGTATTTTCTTAACTTTACAAAAAAAAATGGAGTTAATAAGACAATAAAATTAATTAAAAAAGACTAATAATCACCTGAGAAGAACTAATGACATAAGATATCTCTAAAATTAGAAGTCGCTAAAAAGCCAGCAATTGCTGGCTTTTTTTATTTTAAATACTATTGATTTATTCTTTTATTTCTATTAATGGATCTTCATTAATTATATCCTGTTCTATTTCTGGAGGTGATTCATAACTCCCCTCTATAGATCCTAGGATTTCCTTTCCAGTGATTTTATCTATGTGATAAATCCCAAAAGCGTCATCATTACTAATTCGCACTACATACATATCTGTTTCTTCAGATATTTCATTATCAAATCCTAAACGAGGCAAATTAAACGCTTTTTTTACAAACTCAATTTTCTTAACTTCTTCTTCTGTTGGTATATAAAAACTTGAAATTCTCCCGTAATTTAAGGTATTAACATCTTCAGTTATCATATTAATAAGGAAATTGTAATTAAAATCACTTGAATTTCTCCCCAACGGAATAAACGTGATATGCCTTTTAAAATTAACGACAATCTCCTTCTTATTAGACCAAGTTGTTATTTCAAAATTGTTTAAATTAATTTTTAATGTTGGATACTTTTTTTCTAAAATGTTATAAGCTATTTTAACAATAGAATCCTTTCCTAAAGCTTTTATTTTTTCTATTTTATTTTCCATAATTTGTTCTTGAGACAAAACTTTTGTACTATTAATTAATAGCAATAATATGATTAAAATAAGTTTAATAAATTTCACGTTAATCATTATATTTTACATAAATGTATAACTATCTTATAACCTTATCTTACATCTACATTCTAGTTACTATATAAGATTACTTAGTTCGTATTTCCTTGTTATTCCATAAATAGCATAAGCTAATAACTCCTCCCACTGGTGGTAAATTAGATTCATTCGATTATAGTATGTCATTGCCGCTAGAGTTTCCTAGTGCTATTTGTAACGAAAGATCTAGTCAAAACTTTATTACTTTTGAATTAACTATTTTTACACCACAGTCCTAATTTTTAAATGAATTAAAAAAACAAAGTGTCGCTATTCCAGTATACATATCTCTAAGCAACCTCCTACCCGTTCCTTAAAATTTTCTATAGCGAAGTAAGTAAAAAACAAAAGCTTTTACAGAAATGTAAAAGCTTTTGTTTTTATGTGGTTTTAGTTTTATTTATACTAATTAGTCACAAATTAGTACAGCTTAATATACTATGAGACTGGTATTAGTATGATTAAATATATTTATTAAGTCTCATGTCTAAATATTTTACATAAACATATACAACTCTAGCCCATAACCTTTTTATCTACATTCAAATTACTCATATAAGGCTGCTTAGTGAGCCTTTTTCCTGTTGCTTTATAAATAGCATTAGCTACAGCTGCACCTATTGGAGGTAAAGTAGGTTCTCCTAAACCTGTAGGATCTATATCGCTTTCTACAAAATGAACATCAACCTTTGGTGTTTGTCCCATACGTATTAATTGATAACTATTAAAGTTATTAGATTCGGGTACCCCATTATTAAATGAAAAATCGGAATACATAGTATGCCCTATGCCATCAATAACTCCTCCTTTAACTTGATTCGTTGCCCCTAAAGGATTTACAACAATACCACAGTCTACAATACAAGTTACTTTTTTAACGCTTGGAATACCGTTTTCCATAGTAATATCGGCTACCTCAGCAACATGTGTATTATGACAATAATATACTGAGAAACCTTGATAAACGCCTTTTTCAGATTTCCCCCAATTGGATTTCTCTACTGCCAATTTGATTACATTTTGTAATCTATCTGGACTATATTCAACTTTTGGATTTGGGTTCGTTTTTACTTGCTCTAGTAAATCCATATGCAACTTAATACGATCTACTCCCATAAGCTCTGCTAATTCATCAAAAAAGCTTTGCTCTGCACTTGCCAAAAAGTTTGTATATGGTGCTCTCCAAGCTCCCGTAGTAATATTACTTTTATAATTAGTTGTATCTACTTGATAATTTTCGACAGCTCCAGCTGGGAAAAAATTAGGAATTAAGCCATACATATTATTATTAACAGCTGCTTCTTTTAAATGATACCCTGTTAATTTACCATCTTTAATAGATGCTGCTATTTTATATTTAATAGCAGGTCTGTACGTTCCTGCCGTCATATCATCTTCACGAGAAAACACCACTTTTACGGGTTTCTTTGATAAACTTGAAATTTCTGCTGCTTCTAAAACAAAATCACCATATAAGCGTCTTCCAAAACCACCTCCCATTCTGGTCATTTCCAGAAATACTTCATTTTCTTCTCTTTTAAGATGCCTTGCAACACGTTTTGCTGTACCTGCTGGTGTTTGTATAGGTCCTACCAAATGGATTTTCTCATCTTTTACGTTAGCAAAGAAATTCATAGGTTCCATACAGTTATGTGGTAAAAAAGGAGACTCATAAATACGTTCTAAAACTTTATCAGCTTTAGCAAATGCCTCTTTAACATCTCCATCTTTTCTACGTGTATCAAAGGTTTTTCCGTTTAATATTTCTAATAACTTAGTATCATGAAACGCTGTACTTTCCGCTTGAGATTCTTGCTTCCAATTTGCTTTTAAAGCCTTTTTCCCTTTCATTGCCGCCCATGTACTATTAGCTAAAACTGCAATTTTATTACCAAACTTAAGTACTTGAGATACTCCTGAAACACTTTTAGCTCCTGAATCATCAAAAGATTCTAAAACTTGTCCAAATGCAGGAGGTCTTAAAACAGAGGCATAAAGCATGCCTTCTTCTTTATAGTCTAAACCAAATAAAGGTTTTCCTGTTATAATTTTATCTATATCTACATTACCTATTTGTTCTCCAATAATAGTAAAATCTTTAGTATCTTTTAATGATACATTTTCTGGAATTTCTAATAATGCGGCTTCCTTAACAACATCTCCGTATCCTAATTTATCACCCTTAGCATTAGTTATAATGCCTTCTTTAACGTTACATTCTGATGCATCTACACCCCATTTTGCAGCAGCAGCATTTACTAGCAATTGCTTTGCAGTAGCCCCTGTTTGTCTCAAGGCTTCCCAACCCTTTCTTATAGATTGACTTCCTCCTGCTACTTGACGTGTATAATTTTTAGTATCTAAAGGTGCTTGAACAACATAAACATCTTTCCATGCTACATCTAACTCTTCAGCTATAATCATTGGCATAGATGTTTTAACACCTTGCCCTATTTCTGGGTTTGGTGAAAATATGGTTATTTTACCTTCATCTGAAATTTTTATAAAGGCATTAAAATCATTAAAATTTAACTTACTAATATCTATTGGCATCTCAGCCTTTGGATTACATGCATTAAGTACATTAAAACCTATTAATATACCTCCACCAGCTAATGCTGATGTTTTTAAGAACGATCTTCTACTAAATGCTATTTTTTTTGAAGGTGTCATTGTTTTTATATTTATAGGTTTATTAACTTATTTTTTTTGCCGCCACTTTAACTGCTTCTTCAATACTATTATAAGCTGCACATCTGCAAATATTACCATGCATGGCATTTCTTATTTCAGTTTCATTTGGATTGGGGTTATTCTTTAAAAAAGCAGAAGCTGTCATAATCTGTCCTGCTTGACAATATCCACATTGTGGTACATCTACTTCTTTCCACGCTTGTTGAACTGGGTGGTCTCCGTCCTTTGAAAGCCCTTCTATAGTTGTAATATTCATTCCCTCTGCCTGAGATACTTGAAGTAAACAGCTTCTCATAGCATTTCCATCTATATGAATAGTACAAGCACCACATTGGCCAATACCACAGCCAAATTTAGTACCTACAAAGTTTAATTGATCTCTTAACACCCAAAGTAAGGGTGTGTCCATATCTGCTTCAACAGTATGGGTTTCGTTATTGATTTTTAAATTAAATGTTGGCATGATTATATAGAAATAGAGTTTAGACCAAATATTATAACATTAATAACAATATAATATTTTTGGTTTTAATTAGAATAGTTCTCAAATTACAAAAAAATGTAATCTCTTTTGGGAGTTTTTTAACGTTTAACATAGTTTTAATAAACTAAAAATAGTATTTCTATGAAAAAAAATCATTTTTAAAGAAAATTCAAACAAAATTTAGCATTTTAAAAGAAATTACTTGTAAGTTATTAATCTCATTAATATTGAAGTACAAACTCCAAAGCTCGTTTTTCATTATAATACACATTTTTTTTATCAACAAACCCTGCATGCCCTCCGTATTCTGGCATTTCTAAATAAAGATTCGTATTGTTTTTAGCTTCTTTAACAGGGTAACATTCTGGTGATAAAAATGAATCATTTAAAGCATTTATAATTAATGTAGGTGTTTTTATTTTTGGAAGAAATTGTAAGCTGCTATTTTTTTCATAATACTCTAAAGCATCTTTAAAACCATGTGCCCTTGCTGTATAAATATTATCAAAATCTATTAATTTTTTGATAGATTTAAAATCTTCTTCATTTAATAATTCTGGAAATTTCTCTTGTTTAATCTTTATTTTATCAAGTAGATGTTTTAAAAATCGATCATGATATAATCTATTTTTAGGTGTATGCAAAGCTTTTGAAGAACCCTTTAAATAACAAGGTACAGAAACTGCTATGGCAGCCTTTATTTCTTGCGGTACTACATTTCGTTCTCCTAAGTATTTCAAAATTATATTAGCTCCTAAACTAATACCTTTTAAATATATTTCTGAGTATTTATTCTTTGAAATAACATGCTCTATTACTGCTTCAAGATCTTCTGTTGCTCCAGAATGGTAGCTTTTAAATTTTAAATTATCTTCTCCACTACAGCCTCTAAAATTCACACATACTGCATCAATAGTATTCGTGTTAAAAAGTTTAGCAGCTCCAGTCATATAAGGGCGTTGTCCGTCACCTTCCAAACCATGTAATAGTATAATTAGTTTACTTGTTTTTTCTTTGGAATAACTCCAATCTAAATCTAAAAAATCATTATCTTTTAAAGTAATGCGTTCGCGTTCTTGGTTAACACCAGAAACACGTCTTACTAATCCTGAATATACTGTTGAAATAAATCCATTCTTAAAATAAAATGGTGGTTTGTAGGTTGACTCTAGTATGGGCATGCTTTAGTATTCGATATTTAGTGTTCAGTTTCAGTTCTCAGTTGTTTCCATTAAAATTAAAGTTTTCATAACATTTTTCAGTTCTCTGAATCTCTATTTAACAACCAATTAAACTTCTAAACTAGTAAACTTAAAGTCTGTTCCATCAAACAATCCTTTATCACTTAATTTAATTGATGGGATAACTAATAGAGCCATAAATGATAACGTCATATAAGGGGCTTGTAATGTACTTCCTAATTGTTTTGCCATGGCATCAAGTTCTGCATACTGTTTACCTATAGTTTCACCATCTTTATCACTCATTATACCAGCTACAGGTAATGGCACTATTTTTTCTACGGAATTAGAAATTGCACAAATACCGCCTTTATTTTCAATGAGTAAATTAACTGCTTTACACACTTCTTCGTCACTTACTCCTACTGCAATAATATTATGAGAATCATGACCTACGGATGATGCTATAGCACCTTCTTTTAATCCGAAATTTTTAATAAATGCTACAGCTGGTTTATCGTCGTTATAGCGGTTAACAACGGTCATTTTTAAAATATCTGTTTCGGTATTAGATACTAAATTTCCGCTTTCAATTAAAGCATCTTCAATAAGTTCGTTGGTAACTAATTGACCTTCTAATGCTTCAATAACTCGAATTTTTTTTGCTGAAGATACTACTTTAAAATCTGAAACTTCTTTTTTATTACAATTGAAATTATTCAGGTTATTAAATGCAACTGGCGCTATCATTGATTTTCCGTTGTTAAAAACCAAATTCCCATCAATATAAGTTTGAAGGGTTTTAAAATCTTTTAAATCTTCTACTACAATACAATCGGCATGATCGCCTACTTGCAATAACCCCACATCTAAATTATAGTGCTTCACGGGGTTTATACATGCGACTTGTAAGACCTTAAAAACATCAATTCCTTTTGAAACTGCCCTAGCACATAATGCGTTAATATGGCTAATCATTAAATCGTCTGGATGCTTATCATCACTACAAAACATCATGTTCTCGAAATACTCTGGTAATAAATCGATAAGGGCTTCAAAATTTTTGGCTGCACTCCCCTCTCGAATTAATATTTTCATGCCTTTTTGAAGTTTTTCTATAGCTTCTTCATATGTAAAGCACTCGTGATCTGTGGATATGCCTGCATCAATATACTTTGTAATATCATCACCTCTTACACCTGGTGCATGCCCATCAACAGGTTTATTATAATGCTTTGCCCAAGCTATTTTTTTTAAAACTTCATCATCATCAAACAAGACTCCAGGATAATTCATCATTTCTGCCAGGTACTTAATCTCTGGATTTTCAAGGAGTATTTTTATGTCTTCTGAATTTATAACAGCTCCTGCCGATTCAAAAGAGGTTGCTGGCACACATGATGGGGCTCCAAAATTGAATTTAAATGGCGTTTTCTTGCCATTATCTATCATAAACTCTACACCTTCAACACCTAATACATTGGCAATTTCATGTGGATCTGAAACTGTAGATACCGTACCATGAGTTACTGCTAGTTTCGCAAATTCACTTGGCACTAACATCGAACTTTCTATATGAATATGTGCATCTACAAACCCTGGTAATATATAATGGTTTATATCATGATTTTTTTCTTCAACAGATAAAATTCTACCATATTTAAAGGTTACTTCTCCTTTAAAAATGCGCTTGTTTTTTATATCTACTATGTTTCCTTGTAGTTTCATCCTTTCTGTCATGTGGACATCTCTCCAAAGGAAAGCATTAGTCCAATTTAATTTTTAGAATATTTTTGGTTTTTTCTGTGACTCTATAACGGTTATCTGCACGTCTATTCACCACCCATACAATAGCATCTCCAGAGCATAATAACCACGTATTTTCTTTATCTAATAAAGATAGTTTTTCGTCTTTAAAATACTTACTAAGTTTCTTTTTCCCTTTCATTCCTAGCGGGTAAAAGATATCTCCTTCTGTTTTTTTTCTTAATATTAAAGGATATTTTAATAATTCTTTATCTACGTATATTGTATTAGGGGACTTATCTAAAACAGCCTCTACTTCTTCTAAAAACAGCGTACCTAAAGGTATTTCTACCTTATCATCATTTTCTAAAATTGATACATCTTGTTTTATATCTCCTTCAATTATTTCTGGAGGAATTTTACTTAGTAAGAAGTGTGATCTATCTTTTATTAAGCGATGGGTTCTTGAAAATACTTGTTTTCCAGATTGTGCATCTAACAAATTCGCAACATCATCCCATTCGGTAAATCCATAAGTTTTAAAAGCTTCGAATAGATAGGCTTTAGGGTTCTTAAGTTTTTTAAATTCTGAAATTTTATACGCTATAGACTCACTGTCTTTAGTTTCAATAGCTTGTTTTAAAACAGTAGCAGTACTTTCTTCTATAATATCTGCCGTGTCACTTAAGTTATTAAGTGTATTTTGAAAACTTTGAAGTAAGTTAGGATTTATTTCTTTTAGAATAGGTATTACATCATGACGCAACTTGTTCCGCAAATACTTCGTTGAAGCATTACTACTATCGTTACGCCAGCTTATAACATTATCTTTTGCAAAAGTCTCAATTTGTTCTCTAGAAAATGGTAAAAGGGGTCTTACAAATTTATTGTTAACTTCGGGAATACCTGTTAAACCTTCTAAACCCGTACCCCTTGTGAGGTTGATTAAAAAAGTTTCCAAATTATCATCTGCATGATGTCCTGTTAAAATATAATCAAATTGTAATTGCTTTGCTAATTCATCAAACCAATTATAACGTAACTCACGAGCAGCCATTTGTATAGATTGCTTGCTTTCTTTGGCGTATTTCTCTGTATCAAAATGTTCAACAAATACTTCTAAATTGAGTTCTTCCGCTAATTTGAATACAAAATCTTCATCTGCATCACTTTCTTTTCCTCGTAAATTAAAATTACAATGTGCTAAAGCTATATTTAAATTCAGTTTATGTGATAAATATGCCAATACAACACTATCTACTCCTCCAGAAATAGCAATAAGGGTTTTACTTTCTTTTAGGAAAGGGAGATTTTGAGTGATATGATTTTCTATGAGCTTATACAAGTTGTTAATTAATGAGGGATTAGATAGCTAACTTCTTAATCAAAGAATTTTGCATCTTTTTAACTTCTATTGATAATTCTTTAATCTCCTTTAATTCTTTTTCATTTATAAAATTCAAATTTACACTTATTTGAAACTGCGTTTACATTTCATATAAAAAAACCTCTAGAAATATTTAAAAATCTTATATAATCTTTTCGATAGTTTCGACCATAGCCTTCAGTTATATTTGAAGGAATTGAAACTGAGCATCTTTTTATTTGGGACGTCAATCCAAATTTTTCGTCATTTGGAAATTGCTTTAAAAGTTAATATACCAAAATTACCATTTGCATCGATTTTTGACAAACAATTAAATCACGATAATTCTTCATAATACAAAACTACAACTTTAAACTTTTTCTACATTCCCTTTTACTTACCTCTAATCTCTTTTTTCCTTTTTTTATTTCCCCTTTTCCTTCTATTCCACCACTAACCCTCCAAAACCTCTCGCATCGCTTTAGCTTTTACCAAACACTCTTCATACTCTTTTAAAGGGTTGCTTTTTGCTGTAATAGCACCACCTACAGAATACGACACATATTTCTTGGTTTGATTGTATAAAATAGTTCTTATAACCACATTAAAATCGAAATCCCCTGTTGGAGAAAAATAGCCTATAGCTCCTGAGTACACACCTCGTTTGGTTTCTTCTAAATCTTCAATAATATGCATTGCCGAAATTTTAGGAGCACCCGTCATACTCCCCATTGGGAATGTACTCTTAATAATATCTACAGGATGTGTTTGGGCTTCTACTTTCGATGTTACTGTAGAAATCATTTGATGTACTTGGTCAAATGTATAAATTTCGCATAATTCTTCAACCCTTACAGTACCTTTAAGTGCTGTTTTAGATAGATCGTTACGCACTAAATCTACTATCATTATGTTTTCGCTACGTTCCTTTTCGTCTTTTAACAAATTAAACTTTAGCACTTCATCTTCATATACATTAATAGAGCGTTTAGCTGTTCCTTTTATAGGTTGGGATATAATAGATTGTTTATCCTTTTTTATGTAACGCTCTGGAGAGGCACTTAATACATATTTATCTTGCAGTTTTACAAAAGATGCGAAAGGCGGTTTAGATATGCTATTGAGTTTTAAATAAGTTTCTATAGGGTTTATTACGGTATCTTGAGCATAAAATTCCTGACAAAAATTAGCTTCATATATATATCCACGATGCATATGGTCTAACATATTATTTACCTTTTCAAAATATTCATCTTTATGAATACGAAGTTTTATTTTTATGTTGTTGGTAGCATTTGTTAGATTGCTTCGTCGTACCTCCTCGCAATGACCGATGTTTTTTAAGTCTTCTTCCAGCTCATCGTATACAACTTTTAAATATTGAATTTCAACTTGATCACCTTTAAATAAAAAGAGTTTTTTAGGTTGAAAAAAATATAAATCTGGAAATTGTAAGCCATCAAAATTATTAGATTCTAGTACTTCTACATCATTTTTTAAATCGTAGGTTAAATACCCAAAAATCCAATCGTTTACATTTGTTTGATATTCCTTAAGTTTTTCAAAACCCTGATGATAGTCTGTTTGAATGCCTGTAAAAGCATCAACCGCTAAAACAGCATCATAATTAGAATATTTTTGTTCGTAATTATTAGAATCTAACCAAACCACATCTTCAAATTGTTGTGCCCAAATCAAAATTTGATTTTTAAATCTAACAGTATCTTCTAACTTATTAATTTTGATTGTCCTCAATAGAAAAATATTATGAAACAAAGTTAATTTAGAATACTTAAAAAATGAAGATTTTTGTACATTACTTTAAATTTGGATAGCATGTATACGTTACAAAATGATAAACTCAAAATAGTTGTAAAAAAAACTGGTGCAGAACTATGTAAAATTAAAGCTGTTAAAAACACCGCTTCTTTTATGTGGCATGCAGATCATGCTATTTGGGGAAGTTATTCGCCAAACCTATTCCCTATAATTGGTGCATTAAAAAAAGGAACTTACTTTTATGAAGGCCAAGAATATATACTTCCTAAACATGGTTTCGTTAGACGGAACGATCATATTATATTGCATGAACAAACTAAAAATAGTTTGACATTTAAATTAACGTCTAATGAGGATTTATTGAAAATATATCCATTTATGTTTGAGTTTTATATCACCTATAAACTTCATGATACTATTATTGAAGTTATTTATACGGTTAAAAATATTGATAATAAAACGATGTACTTCTCTGTTGGTGGACACCCTGCTTTTAAATGTCCTTTATATGAAAATGAAAATTATGAGGATTATATTTTAGAATTTGAACATGTAGAGCATTCTAAAACACATCTTATTAACATGGATAACCAACTGGTGTCTTCTAAAGAAAAAGTCATTTTTAATACGTCTAATCAAATTCCATTAAAACATGAATTATTTAATAATGATGCGCTTATTTTTAAAGATTTAAAATCTAAAAAAGTCACTTTAAAAAGCAATAAACATGGTGCAATACTTTCTGTTCGTTTTAATGATTTTCCATATTTAGGCATTTGGGCCAAACCTAACGGTGATTATGTTTGTATTGAACCTTGGTTAGGCATTGCTGATAGTGAGATTACGAATCAAAATATAAAAGAAAAAGAAGGTATAATTAGCTTATATGCCAGCAAAACATTTGTAGCATCTTACAATATAGAAATACATAATAACCATTTAGCTTAAACATAATAGAATAATAAGCTTAACTTTGCTGGCTAAATATTACTATTTTGAGCTTTTTAGACTTAAACTTAAATACACCGCTTTATAACGCCTTAAACGACTTAGGCTTTACAACCCCTACTCCTATTCAAGAACAGGCATTTAATGTTGTTAGTTCTGGTAAAGATGTTGTTGGTATTGCACAAACAGGTACGGGTAAAACCTTTGCTTACATGTTACCTATTCTTAAAAACTTAAAGTTTTCTATGCAGGAAACTCCTAGGGTTTTGGTTTTAGTACCTACTCGTGAATTAGTTGTGCAAGTGGTAGATGAAATAGAAAAGCTTTCAAAATATATTAACAATAGGGTTTTAGGCGTGTATGGTGGCACAAATATTAATACACAAAAGAAAGCCATTGCAGAAGGTATAGATATTTTAGTGGCAACACCTGGTCGATTCTACGATTTAGCATTGAGTAGAGTTTTACAACTAAAGACCATCCAGAAATTGGTGATTGATGAAGTTGATGTGATGTTAGATTTAGGTTTTAGACACCAGCTTATTAATATTTTTGATATCCTGCCTGGAAAAAGACAAAACATCATGTTTTCGGCAACTATGACTCAAGATGTTGATGTTTTAATTAACGATTTTTTTAAATCTCCAGAACGTGTTTCTATTGCTGTTTCTGGTACACCGCTGGACAATATTTCTCAACAACGCTATAATGTTCCAAATTTCAATACTAAAGTTAATCTATTAACGCATTTGTTAAATGATACAGAACATTACAACAAAGTCTTAATTTTTGTCGCCTATAAACGTATGGCAGATCGTTTGTTTGAAAAGTTAGATGAATTGTTTCATGATGAATTATGTGTTATTCACTCTAACAAAACGCAGAATTACAGGTTACGTAGTATTGAGCAATTTAGAGAAGGTTTTAATAGAATTTTAGTTGCTACAGATGTGATGGCGCGTGGTTTAGATATTGATAATGTATCTCACGTTATTAATTTTGATACGCCAGATTTTCCTGAAAACTATATGCACCGTATTGGTAGAACTGGTCGTGCTGAACGTAAGGGTGAAGCTTTAATTTTTTCTACTGAAAAAGAGCAAGAATCTATCGAACGCATTGAAAATTTAATGCAAATGACTATTCCTTTAAAGGAAATCCCTAATGTTATTGAAATTTCGAACGAGCTTATTGAAGAAGAACGTCCACAAATAAAAGAACGCAACAACCCTACTAAACGAAAAGATGAAGACGCTCCCGGTCCTGCTTTTCATGAAAAATCTGAAAAAAATTCTAAAGAGAATTTAGGTGGTTCTTATAAATTTAAAATTGCTGCGAAATATAAAAAACCTAAAACTCGAGGTGATAAGAATTATAATAAACGTAATAAGAGGAAATAAAATATTAAATATAATTAAAACGGGAATTGATAAGATATCAATTCCCGTTTTTAGTATGAGTATTTTTTTATAGAGTAACAAAAAGTCCAAAATTCAGATTTTTTGTAAACGCATTAAAGTTAAAACTATCAGACTTTGATATCTCATCTTCTCTTTCATTTTCATTTTTAAAATAACCTATATTACCCAAGTTACTATATAAATAAACCTTATTAAATAATTGATATGTAATACCTGGAGTTATTCCTACAGAGAAACTAATTGTTGTTGATTTATCCATATCGATAATTGAATTCTCTATTCTTGCATTTTCATTCCAGCGTATAGAAAACGTTAATCCTCCCTCAAGGTTAAAAGCTAGTTTTTCACTTATAGAAAAATATTTTCTTAAATATGGAAAAACACTAAATCTATGAGATTTTGTTTCATAATTAACGTTGTTTGAGCTTGAATATTCATTTTTGTTTTTAAAAAAATCAAAACCTGCTCCTATTCCTAATATAAAATTTTTATTTACAGCATACCCTATATCTGGATTTATACCCCATAAATGGTTTTTAGAATTAGAATATTCGTTTTCAGTATTATTATGATCAAAATTAAGACTCCCTCCTAACGTTAATTTATTTTTTGAAATACTAAATTATTATAGTTTATTTTAAAAGATTTTATTGTGTCATTATTTTCTATAATTAAATGATTAATTGTATCTTACTTTAATTCAAAACTTAACTCCTTTTTATTTAACCCCAATTGTAATTTAGTCGGGTTTTTATAATACCCCCCTTCGGCTTTAATTAAGTAACGTTAATAATTATTCGCAAATTAAATTCATTTTTTCTAACATATTTTCAAACCTAAAATTAAAACTCAAAGATGAAAATCCTTTTTTATAATTTTCTTTTTCAGTAATAATAACATCTCTAAAAAACAATGGTAATTCTTCACCTTCATAATTACAATTAATTGAAGCTATATTAGCATATTTATTAAAGCCCAACACAATTAAATTGTATTTTGTACAATATAATTTCCATAACTGGGTCTCTCCTCCATCAATTAAATATAAATACTCTGTTATATAATTAAATTCTCCTATTCTTTCTGATAACTCATCATTGATTATATTACATCGACCAAGCGATATATGAGTCGTTTTAAAATCTTTAGATAACTCAATCCTAAATTTATTTCCCTCTACCTCTAATAAAGTTGAGTACTTGCTAAATGACGTTTTATTTTTATTCGAACCATAAAAAGGAGCTAAATAATTGTTGTTAATATAAATTGAATCATTAACGCTAATAACATTTGAAGAAAAAAAAACGTTAATTAAATTCAATGTTTTTGACTTATGCAATAGATTAATTGTATCATTTTCTATTTTGTTTATTGTAGTTAAATGTTTTTCATTTTTAGAACTAACCTCTTTCTTATAATTATTTTTACAGTTAGTTAAAATTATTAATGCGAAAAGTATAAAATATGATTTTACCATTGCACATGTATATGATTTGCAAGAGAACAATTATCATCAACAAAAGTCCCAGATCTATCACAATGTGCATTTACACCGTTTACTTCTGTAACTTCATTTCCAGAGGTTCTTAAATCTAACCAACGTTGAAGTGTTATAACACCTTGAGGGTATATATCTAAAGCCAATCCTCTTAAATGTCTACTATTTATTACTCCAGGATTTCTTCTTGGATTTCTATAAGCACTTGACACCGTGATCCCATCAGTATAGCCTTTGGCTTCCCAGTTACTTACTATTGCGTCATAAATAGTTTGAAAATGATTATCATCACTTTCCGTTACAATATAATCATAGTTTCCAACATTCCAAGCTCCATTATCTCTATATACATTACTTCTTTGAGGTTGAAATGTTATCCCAAAATCAACATATTCCTGCCTTAATATATCTACTTGGTCTTGTTCTAAAGTGAATTCTTTTTTTAATCCTATAATTGTTATTGAAGTTTTATAGCTTATTGCTAAATTTCTTGTTCTAACAGGTCTTTCAGTTGGTCTGTTTATTGGATTAGGTGTAAAACTATGTATTGCGTTATCACCACTTTCCTCTAAATCAACAGTTCCATCATTTTCAGTTAGCCCTTTTGTTTCCCATATAATGTCGTCAAAACTAAAACCATCTTTTAGTAAATCATAATTTTTTAACTCTCGAAATTGTAATTTTACAATATCTGTTGAGATAAATGAAGTTGAAAGTAAATTTGTACCATCATTTTCAATTTTTTGACATTCTTCATTAACCCTTTTTATTTCAAAATCGTAATTAATTTTATTAAAAATAATTGTAGTATCTAAAAATAAGATTTCGATTTCTTTAGTATATATTCCTCCACTATTGGTATGAATTTCAATTTCAAAATAACCAGTTTCTTGAATTAAACTTGAAAGTTTTTTTTCATTATCACTAACTCCTGTACTAAATCCATAGTTATTAGATTTATTAGTTAGGGTTAGCCCTTCAACATCATCATAAATATCAATTGTTATTACGTCAGTAACTCTTGGGAATGTTACTTCTAAAGTTTGATTAGGATAGTTAATTATAGATATTTTTCCCATAATGTTATTCTTCTTTTTGTTTTACTGCTTTTAACTGTACTTTACAAGTATCGTCTGTGATTTTGATATTATTTAATACATCATTTATTAGTGTATTACCATTATGTTCAAAGTCTTTATAGTTATCATCTAAATTTATTTGTAAACTTTTCCCAATAGCATTTTTTGTATTAATCTTCAAATAAATAATTTCACCAATGTTAATTTCATTCTTGTCTATTCTATTTCCTTTTTCATCCTCAAAGTGATACTCAATTAGTTTTGGTTCATCATTGTTTTCCATTGCTTCATAAGGCATTCTCTCACTTGGAGAAATCCAACTTACATTCCATCTTTTTACAAAGTCTACACCGTAGTTTTGAATGGCTGGTGAAATTGTTAAAATGGTTTGCATAGGTTCTTCTTCTTCAGCATTAAATATCTCTTTAAAGTAGATTAAATGAGCATCATTGAATTTATACGTTTTTGTTGATGGATAATCAAATCCATTTTCATAAAAACAGACTTTGTTTTTTCCATTTTATCAACTTCTTCCCAGGTATTGTCTTTACTTTCTTTGGTCATCCAATGTAAAATTTGGTCTGTGTTTTCTCCTGTAGCAAAACAAACACTAATTAAACCACCCATAATTTCGGTTGCTGGTTTTCCATTTATTCTTATTTCTCTATAATAATGCATGTTAGTCCTGAGTAATTCTATTTCCAGACCTAAAATAAATAATTTTGCTTGTACCATTTTTTTCAATTATAAGTGAGCTAAATATTGTCTACATCGTGATATAAAACATTTTATATCTAATGATAAGCGAAATTAGATTTTTCCTCTTAAAAAATAAACCATTACTTACTTTTATAAGTAAAAACCTTTTCCTTCAATTAGAGAAGAGGGTTTAATAAACAAAGTGCAGATCTAAAAACAAAACTAAAATATTTCAATATAAAGATATTTAAAACCCAATATTCATAAAACATCTCATAATAAACACCAATAAAAATCTACTAAACAAATAGTTGCATCAAACTCTCTTTTTTATTCAACTTTACGTAATCCTTTTCATCTATTCACTCGTATAACTCAGTAAGCATAAATATCATTGCTTGAAAGATAAATCCATTACAAAATTTCGACTCAAAATGAGCATTAAAATTAAATCAAAAAACTATTAACAATACTTTTTATTTTTTAACCAAAATTAAATCCGAATCATTATGATAAAAACTAACTCTATGTTACGAGTATTGCACTTTGCAATTATCGCAATGGCCGTATCCTATTCTAGTTACAGTCAAACTGTCGACGTAAGTGGACAAAAACCTTATAGAAAATGGGATAAAATAGCCGTTTCACTTACTTTACCTACTAGTATAAGTGAATCTAATACAAGTTTTAAAAACACAAGAATGGATGTCCTTTTCACTGATCCTAGTGGAAAAAAAATTAGAGTTCCTGGTTTTTTCGCTGCAGATGGCAATGCTGCAAATACCAATGCCAAGTCTGGTAAGATTTTTAAAGCCTACCTAAGACCTTACAAAACTGGTCGTTGGAAATATCAAGTACTTTATTACACAGGAAATGATGTCGCTTTAAAAAACGTGAACCAATTACCTAATCCAACACATAACTTAACTGGTACTATTGGAAATGTTACTGCTACAAATGCTACGCTTCCTGACTTGAGAGCTAAAGGGCGTCTGCAATATCAAAAAACTGGTACCAATAATCAGAGACGTTACCTAAAATGGGCAGAAACTGGAGAACATTTCTTAAAGTTTGGACCCGACTCTCCTGAGAACTTACTTAACTACGAAGGTTTTGACCATGACGTCAACAAAAACAATTGTACAAATTGTACAGAACACTCGTTTAGTCCTCATTCTAGCGATTGGAATACAGGAGACCCTACATGGGATGGCAACAAAGGTAAAAACCTTATTGGAGCTGTTAATTATTTAAAAAATCAACAAATGAACTCCATGTCTATGTCTTTGTTTGGTGGGGATGATACAAATGTATTTCCATGGACAGATCCTAGAGATAAGTTTAGGTATGATGTGTCTAAACTTGAACAATGGGAAATTGTTTTTGACCATGCTGAAAAAAATGGCCTTATGCTTCACTTTAAATTAGCGGAAGCTGAAAACTATAAAAAACTATCATTCGATCAAATTAAGGTATACTATCGTGAAATGGTAGCTAGATATGGACATCATTTAGCCATTGAGTGGAATATCTCTGAAGAATATGGAAAGGATGACAACAATAACGATGCTGCTCCTGCTAATGTAATTCCTAGAATAAATTGGTTAGCTAGTATAGACCCTTGGCAAAATCACAGAGTACTTCACACATATCCAGGTAGACATGAAAAATACTATAACTACCTAATTAATAACAATGCCAAATTAACTGGGGCTTCTGTTCAAAGTTCTAGATCAAATAATTATGATGATGCATATGATGGGAAATCTGGAATAAAAACTTGGATTAACAAATCAAAAAACAATAATATTCCTTGGGTGGTTGCTAGTGATGAACAAAATCCTGGGGATACTGGAATGTTTACTTCTGAATCCATTAGTAATTACAACGTAAAAATTGAGGCTAGAACAAAAATTCTTTGGAAAGGTCTTATCGCTGGTGGTGCTGGTGTTATGTGGTATGGTGGTAAAAATGGAGATTTTAGAACTGAAAACTTCAATAGATTTGCTACTTTATTTGACTGGTCTAAAATTGCAATATTACAATTTTTTGAAGGTAATGCTCTTGAATATTGGAAAATGCAAAACAACGATGCTTTAGCTAGTGGTAATAAAAACAGATGTTTAGCTCAAGAAGGTAAAACATATATTATTTACTTAGAAAACGGAGGTTCTTCAAACTTAAACCTTACTGGTCAATCAGGAAACTTTAAAGTTAAATGGTTTAACCCTAGAACAGGAGGTAATTTAAAAAACGGATCTGTTAGAACTATTACCGGTGGTGGAAACAAAAGTATAGGAAATCCTCCTAATAATGCAAATTCTGATTGGGTAGCATTAGTTACTAAAGCAGATATAAGAAATAAAGCTTTTTCTGTTAATGCAACATCTTGTCCTTTTGAGGAAAAGAATGGATTATTAGTTATCGAAGCAGAAAATGCAGTAGGTTATGAAGACGCGTCATTTACACTTGAAACTGGTGATGTAGGGTCTACAAGTCCTACTGGTAAAGGGTACTTAAGATATACTGGTCCAAACCATCATAGATCTCAAGTAGCAGAGCATACTATTTCTTATAACATCAAGATCAATAACCCTGGAGTATACCGTTTCTTATGGAGAAACGTAAGAGATCCTAAAGCTGCAACTCACGATGCTGCTAATGATAGTTGGTTATTAATCAAAGACAATGGTGCTAGATTCTATGGTATTAAAGATGGTAATGAATACACATTAACAAAGCATACTAAAATGTGGATACAAAAATCTGAATTCGATTTTAAAATCAATGGTGAAACAAATGCTGGTGGTAAGAAAATAAATGGTATGACTATGTGGGTTGACTTTCCAACCGCTGGAGAATACACAATTGAATATGGAGGTAGATCTCAAGGGCATAGTGTAGATAGAATTGTCTTATTTAAAGACAATCAAGAATCTGCCGCTAAGAACCTCAATACACCTGAATCTGTACAACAATCTGTAAATAACTGTGAGGCTCTTTCTACAAATGAAATTACTCAAGAAAACTTAAGCTTAATAGCTTTTCCAAACCCTATAGGTAATAATGATCTAACAATTAAGTTAACAAACATTACAGATGTTATCTCTTATAGTATTTATGATATAAATGGTAAATTAATAAAATCTGGAAAATCAGATAAAAATGCATTTACTATTTCATCTAACACCATAAAATCTAAAGGTATTTATATATTAAAAGTTAATACCGATGGGAAACAAATTGTAAAGAAAATTATAAAGTAATATATATATAGGTTAAAAGTAAAAAGTAATATAAAATCGAATCTCCTAAACTATTAGGAGGTTCGATTTTTTTAGTTTATAAAGGTTATTTCTTATTCAAAAAAAAGCAAAAACTATTAGGACTTCTGCAGAGCTCTTAAAATAATAATACCTATTCTAGGAAGAATAAACGTAATGCAACCAAAAACAGTAGTTAAAAATGCAATTTTAAGTCCTGCAGCCATATTGCCTTGACTAATATCGCCTATCGCATCTATCGCATCAAAGGCAGCAATCATACCTATTGTAGACCCTAAAAATCCAATAACCAAGCCTAAAACACTTATATCTGATGCTAAACTAGTCATTTTCTTAGATTTTGTTATGTTCTTTTTAACATATAAAAAACCTAGTATCAGAAAAGCAAATGCTAGTAAAAAACATATTAAAATAAGGGACATAAAAAAGAGACCTCCCTCATTAAATCGTTTTGATAATTCTGAAAAAAAACTTGGATTCTGTAATAATATTAATGTATTCATAATGTTTAAATTTATTGTTTTTTTGTTAATGTTTGTGACTCAATTCCTGATTGTGAAAAAATTAATGTTTTTTCTTCCAAATTAAACTTGAGGTGAATCCCTAATTTTTCATGTACAAATTCATTCTTTTTAATAGCTTTTAACCGAATTAAATTGTTTCGATTTGGTCCACCTTTTAACACTTTACCATCTGCAACAAAAGTAAGAATGAAGGGTATTTTTTCACTTCCATGAATACCTTCATAATCTCCTGCATAAGATTTTATTTTTTCCTCGGTTAACTCAATAGTTTCTGTATAGTATTTGAGCAATTCTAAGCTTTTATTTTGACTAGCTAGAAAAGCATTATTAACAATATTATCTAATCCATAATCTAAAGCATTTGTTATTAATGCAATTGTTATTTTCTCCTTTGGTATATGTTTAAGACTAGACCTAAACCCATCAATACTTCCTCCATGACCATAAAAATCTTGACCATACATTTCCTCTTTAAAAATGCCACTTCCGTAAACTTTGCCTTTAGTTAAAATCATTTTAGAGAAGCTTTCTTTAGACATTAATTTATTAGAAAATAAAGCTTCATAAAATGTTATAAGATCGTATGGCGTAGAAACTATTCCTCCCGCTCCACCTGGATTACTCATATCTGTTTCTCCTGATATCGTTAGTACTCCTTTTTTATAATAATAAGAAAAACACTCATTATTTTTTGCATTTATTTTTCCTCCAAAATAAGTGTTTTTCACACCTATTCTATCTACTATTCTTTTCTGAAGTGCTTCGGCATAACTAGTCTTGTCTATTTTTTCAATGATGTATCCTAAAAGAATAAAATTAGTATTAGAGTATTCGTTTTTTTCATTAGGCTGAAAAACTGCTGGATGTTTTTGCATTCTTGCTAACATTTCTACTTGAGTTGTTTCTTCTAAATGCCATACTTTAAATCCATTATCTCTAGTAATCTCGAATAAACCACTACTATGATTTAATAAATTCTCAATAGCAATATTCTCAGCATTAGGTATCTTAGGAAAATAATTTGAGAGTTTATCTGTAAGCCTTAATTTACCTTCATTAATTAACTGAAAAACCATTGTCGCTGTATAACTTTTAGTAATAGAAGCTATTCTGAATTTAGATTTTTTTGTAATTGGAATTTTCTTATCTTCTAAAATATTAGCAAAACCGACACTTTTATCATAAATAATATGCCCGTTTTTAGAAACCACTATGGTTCCCATTATTTTATTGTTTAAAGAAAGTTGTTCTAAAAGTGAATCTAATTGCTTGAATTTTTCTTGCTGAGAAAAACACAAGGAACTTATTAAGAGAAAAAGAACTAATAATCGTTTCATTTGCTTATAATTTTAGTTTAACATAAAGCAAACTTAGTCTCCATATCAATCCTAAAAACTAAAATGCGACGAATACCATATTTAGTATCTTTTATAACCAAACGCTAAAACCATAACTAAAACCGTCATTCGCCTACAAAACACATATTACCATTAAAAATATAGTATTATTGTAAGAAGGTTTATTTTACATGCTAAGGAAATTCATTTTAAATAAAATTATTCAATTACTGCTTCACTCGTTTTTTTGGTGTGCAGTACTCTTTTTTTATACCTATTTTTTTGGCTTTGATACTAATGATTTTAGTTATGTATTGTCTTTTTCTCTTTTTTTAATGCCAATTACCATTGCAACAACCTATATTTCTATTTACAAACTTATCCCCGATTATTTACTAAAAAAGCGTTATAAATTATTTGTTTTATATAGCGCATATACACTAATAATTTCAACTTATCTTATTGTTGTTTCGGTATTCTATGGTTTAGTATATTTATCTCATTTTAAACACTCAAACATGGCTCCCATTAGTAGGAATCTTGTTTTTGTTGCTATTGCTGTTTACTTAGTGGTTATTGTTGTTAGCGCTTTTAAACTACTCAAAATGAACTTAAAACATACAGAAAAAACAAAAAAACTAGAAACTAAGATTTTAGAAACACAGCTTAAATTAAAAGAGCAAGAATTGAATTATTTAAAAATGCAAATTCACCCACATTTCCTATTTAACACCTTAAATACCATGTATGGCTTTGCCTTAAAGAAAGCGAATGAAACTCCTGAAATGATATTAAAACTCTCTAATCTATTAGATTATTTATTATATCAAGTCGATAAACCTTTTGTACTTTTAACATCAGAAATTAATCATATTAAAGACTACATTGAATTAGAAAAAATGCGCTTTAATAAGACATTAAATATAAATTTTATTACAAATAATATTTCTGAAGATTTAAAAATCGCTCCCATGCTTTTAATTCCATTTATAGAAAATAGCTTTAAACATGGTACCCTAAAAAACGGTGTTTTATCAATAAAAATTTCTGTTTCTTGTAAAGACAAAAAAATCTATTTTTATATTGAAAACACAAATAAAGAAACAGAAGTTTCAACCAAAGGCATTGGCTTAGAGAATATGCAAAAACGCTTAGATTTATTGTACAAAGACAATTATTCACTAACCTTTGATAATATTAATGAAATTTTTAAAGTTAACTTAGTATTAAATATAATCTAAAATTTGACTAAAAATCGAAACATATCATGCCTTATTGTAGATGATGAAGCAATCGCTAGGGAAATTATAGCAACACATTTATCTAAAATACCAAATATTAAAACTATTGACAGTTGTAGCAATGCCATCGAAGCATTTAACCACTTAATAAACAACACTATAGATTTAATTTTTTTAGATATCAATATGCCCGACATTTCTGGTATTTCTTTCGCAAAATCTATAAACAAAGACATTAAGATAATCTTCACAACAGCTTATCGGGATTATGCTGTAGAAGGTTTTGAGCTTCAAGCTGTAGATTATTTATTAAAACCCATTTCCTTCAATCGCTTACTAAAAGCTATTAATAATTATTTTGATATATATAGTGAATCAAAAAAAGTTGATAAGCAAGAAGTTAATAATAATGACTTTATGTTTGTGAGATCGGACAGACGTATGATTAAAATAGATTTTGATACTATTATTTATATTGAAAGCTATAGCGATTATATTAAAATGCATCTAACCAAAGAAACCATTGTAACTAGGGAAACTATAAGTGCTATAGAAGTTAAATTACCAAACAAAAAATTTATAAGAATACATCGGTCTTATATTATATCGTTAACCAACATCACGTCTTTTACTAATGAAGAAATTACTATCAATAAAAAGTCTTTCCCTATTAGTAGAAGTTATAAAAAGGATGTTCTTAATATTTTAGAAAAGTTTTAAAAAATCCCTTTTCAAATTAATGAAAAGGGACACATGCAAAGAGGTTTTCGGTTTACAGAAAAGTAACCAACCAAATTTAACCCTAACTTTAAAAGTTAATTCTGTATTCTTACTTGGCTCTCTACAATATCTTTAATAGGCACAACTACTTTTCCTTCTTTTGTTTTTATTGTTACAGATATACTATCTATAGCTTCCACTTCTCCGTGTATATCATTAAAGGCTATAACTTGACCAATCTCATAAGTTTTTCTAGCATAAAACGTTTTTAACAAATCGCCTACTACTTTTTGAGCTCCTAATCCTAAGGCTAAAGCAAAAGCCAATAAGAAGGCCGCCAAAATCATAGTAATATTACTCGTTATAATCCCCGTATCAACACCTGCTTGATTTAAAGCTGTTATTGATATAAAAATTAATATGATAAAAAAAACAATCTGACTTATAATTTTAGCTCCTGATAAATCCATAGATTCAAAAAAGGATTTTAACCCTTTTTTTATAAGATTTGCCAGAAGCAGTCCAATAGTAAATATAACTAACGCTGTAAATAATTTAGGTAAATACGCTAATAGATTACCTATTTGTGTAGAAATCATAGTTAGGTTCATAATATCTGATACTATGATTATTAACATGATATACATGATCCATTTTACAAACTTTGAGATAATTTTAATGATGTCAAAGTTGAGTTTTTTACCCTCAACAATCTCGATATCATTTATCATGTCATCTAACTTATTAACTTTGGCTAGTTTTAAAGCTTTACTAATTATTTTAACTACTAACTTAGTTACTAACCAACCTACAAATAAAACAACAAGAACTATAAGTAAATTAAGAAGTATACTCATTATCTCTGGCCACATAGCAGTTATAGACTCCAAAGCTCTATTTTTTAGTTGTTCTGCTTTTTCCATTTTTATTGATTATTAAATTATCTTTCCTTTTTATCTTTTCTATTTTTTGCAACTGCTTCAATAACATTCCCAATATTATAAGAGAATAAAGCTGCTAGTTCCATAAGCAATTTTGCCATAGCAATATCATTCATAACCTTAGCCTTTAGTTCTTGCGGAACTTCTTTAAGAGGCTTGTCTATTTGTTTAAACGGATTATCCATTATAACTAAGGTTATTATTATACATTTTTACTAGCTTATCTTTAGCGCGTTTAATTCTCATTTTAACAGCACTTTCTCCAATTCCTAAAACACTTTCTATTTCTTTAATTGAAAGAAAATCTTGGTATTTTAGTAATAATATCATTTTCTCCTCTGGAGAAATAAGTTCTAATGCTATTTTTAGCTTGTCAACTTTCATATCCAGAAAACTATTGTCGTTTTCATCATAAGAAAGATTCTCTATGTCTTTATAATCTACAGATTGCCTTTCAAATTTTTTAGCAGTATTTCTAGTCACATAATTAACGCAATGATTATACGTAAATGCATACAACCATGTTGAGAATTTTGACTTACCTTTAAAACTAGCTAATTTAACAAAGAGCTTTAAAAATATATCTTGTGTTAAATCTTTAGCTTCATCTTCATTCTTAGCAAACCCTAAGCACTTATTATATACTTGTATAACATGTCTATCATATAAAGTCTCAAAAAGCAATGTGTCATTTGTTTTCACAATGGCTTTTACAAGATCTTCATCAGACTCTCTGTTTATATTTTTTAGGGTTTCCAAATGTAGCCTAAGCTATTTTAATTGTTAATAGTTTTAAGACACCTACTTATTCAAAAAGTCACATTAGTTTTTTGACACTTAAAACAAATTTAAGTAAGATTTTTCTGTAAAAAAAATTTACTTAATAATAATATCATATTCTTTTTTGAGAACTTATTTTAGATAAAAAAACGACCATATGGTCGTTTTTTTATCATTTATTCTATAAATATAACACTTAAGTATTAAATATGTAATGGTCTATCTTCAGTTGCTGCTAAAGCAGCTTCTTTGATAGCTTCTGTAAATGTTGGGTGCGCATGAGACATTCTAGATATATCTTCTGCACTAGCTCTATACTCCATAGCAACAACAGCTTCTGCAATCATATCGGCAGCACGAGCTCCAACCATATGTACACCTAATATTTCATCGGTAGTTTTGTCTGCTAAAATTTTAACAAAACCATCTAAATCCATACTCGCTCTACTTCTACCTAATGCACGCATTGGAAATTGCCCAGTTTTATATGCAACTCTAGCTTCTTTAAGTGCTTCTTCTGTTTTTCCAACAGTAGCTACTTCAGGCCATGTATAAACCACCCCTGGAATTAAATTATAATCAATATGAGGTTTTTGCCCTGCAATAGTTTCGGCTACAAAAACACCTTCTTCTTCTGCTTTATGAGCTAACATAGCTCCTTTAACTACATCACCTATAGCATAAATATTGCTTGCAGAGGTTTGTAAATGATCATTTACTTCTACTTGCCCTCTTTCTGTTAATTTAACACCAGCAGCATCAGCATTTAAGCCATCTGTGTATGGACTACGTCCAACAGATACTAAACAATAATCTCCTTTAAACTCTACCTCAATTCCTTTTTTATTATCTGCTTTAACAATAACCTCGTCTCCAACACGCTCAACAGATTTTACTTTATGTGATGCATTAATTTTAAATTTTTGCTTCTTTAAAACTTTATTTAGTTCTTTAGATAAGTCAGCATCCATGGTTGGAATAATACGATCCATATACTCTACAACAGAAACCTCAGCACCTAAACGTTTATATACTTGACCTAATTCTAAACCTATTACACCTCCTCCAATAATAATTAAATGCTTAGGGATTTCCTTAAGCTTTAAAGCTTCCGTAGACGTTATAATACGCTCTTTATCAATATTTATAAATGGTAAATTTGCTGGCTTACTACCTGTAGCTATAATTGTGTTTTTTGCTTCAATTTCTACAGTTTCTTCACCAGAAATAATAATACGAGTAGCATCTTTAAAACTTCCTAGACCTTGGAAAACATCAATATTGTTCTTTTTCATTAAAAAATCAATACCTCCTGTAGTTTGATCTACAACAGATTGCTTACGAGCAATCATCTTCTCTAGGTTTACTTTTATATCTCCAGGGATTTCAATACCATGCTCTTCAAAATGCTTAACAGCATCATCATAATGATGAGATGAATCTAAAAGCGCTTTACTTGGTATACAACCAACATTTAAACAAGTACCACCAAGTGTTGAATACTTTTCTATAATAGCTGTTTTCATTCCTAATTGTGCGCAACGTATAGCTGCTACATATCCTCCAGGACCTGAGCCTATAACGGCTACATCATATGAATTCATAAGATAATTTTCTAATTTTAATTAAGAGATATTACTTTGAATGTATACTACATAACAAAGCAGAATTGAAAATCAAAAATACAAATGTTTTATGGGAACTCAATAAAAAAAAGGTTTTATCAAATAGAATTAGAGTTCTTATAGTTAAGTCTATATATATTTTATAAAAATAAAATAATTTGCAATTATATCATTCCTTTTTAGCAATATCTTGTAATACCCACTCTAACTCTGCATCACGTTTTAATATTCTATCTTCAATAGTTGGTATAATTTTTATATCTGGTTTTACACCATAGCCATCTGGAGTTTGTTTTTGAGGAGCCTCTATCTGCATTAAACCTATTCTTATTTTTAGTTTAGATATAGGTAATTTATATATTTTATATATCCCAGAAACACAGCCATTAAAAGCTCCACCTGTTTCTTCTCCTACAAAAACGGCTCTTTTATTTGCTTTAAGATGAGTCGATATAATGGAAGAAGCAGAAAAAGAAGCCCCATTTATTAACACATATATATTTCCTTTAAAATTAAGTGGGTTAGGTTCTTGAATATTTGAATATTTAAATTTATAATACAGTTTACCATCCCTTTTTTTCGTTTTAAGCAAATTCTGAGTCACTATAATTGGAGACAATAACCCTGAAAGGAATTTAAGGCTATTTGGTGTCGTATTACTCATTAAAAACTTTAAAAACGGCACTCTACTATTAACTTCACTTTCTGTAATAAATTGATAATTTTTATTGGTTAAGTAAGCGTATAAATAATTAATTTCAGATATACGTCCGCCTCCATTATCTCTTAAATCGAGAATAAAGTGTTTTGTTTTTTCTGAATCTATTTTTTTAAAACTTTCTTTATAAAACTTTTTATAATTTCCATTTGTAAAACTTCTTATTTTCATAAAAGCTACAGTACTATCTTTACCTATAAAATTGAAATTACGAGTGTACTCTCTTTTTTCCCCTATGTAACCATATTTTTTATTATCCTTCCGTTTTTTCTTTCTAGCTATTCGATTTTCTTTTTTTTCTACTTTAGTAAGTTTTTTAGGCTTAATTTGTTTTAGAGAATCCTTTTCATTCGCCTTCTCTTTTTTAGGGACTCTTTTAAAGGTTTTTATAAATATCGAATCTTTCTTTTTAAACGTTATATGTAAACTGTCTAAAAAGCCTTTATCTTTGTAGTACAGACTTCTAAATGCTCTTCCTATTGCTCTGTTATGCAATGTTTTATTATACCCATCAGACGCAAAACGTTTTTTATAAATATTAACTAACATAGAAATTGGTTCGTCTTCTATATTCACCACTTCACTCCATAGCATAGTAGAGTCTTTACCTCTTGTATTTGTAACCCAAAGTTTATTCTGTAGATATTCAAAATCTAAATCATAAAACTGAAACTTTTTTTTTGTAAGTTGTTTACGTTCTTTCTTAGTAAAGCCTTTACTTACTGAACTTACAGATACATGACCCTGTCTAACATTCGTAACAACAGGCGCTAATATTTTATAAAATTCTCGAGAATTAATAGGTGTGTTTATTGATTTTTTTAAGCTATCAAACTTAAAATCTAAAACTTCTTTTGGCGTATATTGGTAAAGTTTAGGGTGGTGCTTTTTTAATTGATTATAAAGTCTATCTACGTCGTTATGTAAATCGTCAATAGTATGTAAACTTGTTATTTGCTCATTATATCTTTTAACACTATTACAAGATGTTAGTCCTACTAAAACAAAAATTAATAAAAATATTTTTTTCATATAAAGTTATAACGTGTAAAATAAAACGCTAGCTAAAGTAATCGTATTTATTTTATTTTTAAGCGGATTAATTTTTCTTTAACTTTTCAATAAAATCAAAAAAATTCTAACAATAAATTTATGTAGTTTTGTACTCCATGCAAAAAACAATAAACATACAAAATAAAAAAGCGCGCTTTCTATATGAAATTTTAGATAAGTACACTGCTGGTATTGTATTAACAGGAACCGAAATAAAATCTATTAGAAGCAGTAAAGCTTCTATTGCTGAAAGTTTTTGCGAATTTAATGAAGCTGGTGAACTTTTCGTAATTAATGCTACTATTGAAGAATATGCTTTTGGTAACTATTACAATCACCGCCCTAAAGCCGAACGTAAGTTACTTTTAAATAAAAAGGAACTTAAAAAACTTCTTAAAGAAGTTCAAAACACAGGACTTACTATTATTCCATTACGCTTATTCATTAATGAAAAAGGTTATGCTAAATTGGATATTGCTTTAGCGAAAGGTAAAAAGCTATATGATAAACGTGAATCTATTAAAGATAGAGATAATAAACGTGATTTAGATAGAATCAAGAAAGCTTACAAATAATTTAAGTGTTTATTAACGCTTAAATTATTTATATTTTCTAATTTACTTTCTTTAAAATAATCATCATGAAAAAATTAGTTTCTGTCTTGTTTATATGCCTTATTACTATAAATCTACAGGCACAAAAAAAATCTGAGAATACTGTCGTTGAACACAAAATAGATAGCACATTAGTATTAAATTTAGATCGTACTATAAAAACTTTGTACGCTGTTATTTCTGGTGAAAAAGGAGAAAAAAGAAATTGGAAACAATTTAAATATCTTTTTAAACCTGACGCAAAACTAATTCCTACTAGAAAAGATAAAACTGGTATTTATGAAGTGCGCTACATATCTCCAGAAGATTATATTAAAGATTCAGGAAAATGGTTAGTTGAAAATGGTTTTTTTGAAAAAGAAATTCATAGAACTGTAAATACTTTTGGAAATATCACTCAAGTATTTAGCACATACGAAGCATTTCACAGCGAAAGTGACGAAAAACCTTTTATGAGAGGTATTAATAGTATTCAACTATTAAATGATGGTAAACGTTGGTGGATTGTTAATATTTATTGGACTCAAGAAAGTGAAGAGAATCCTATTCCTCAAGACCACTCTTCTAATTAACACCAAAATAAAAGTCTCTAATGGGAAAACAATTTTCTGAAATAAGTACCGAATTACAAGATTTTATAAAAAAACAAAACATCTTTTTTGTTGGTACAGCTGCAAACGATGGTCGTGTTAATGTATCCCCTAAAGGGTATGATACACTTCGAATAATAAATGCTAATAAATTAGTCTGGTTAAACCTTACAGGTAGTGGCAATGAAACAGCTGCTCATCTTTTAAAAAATAATAGAATGACTATTATGTTCTGTGCTTTTGAAGGAAAACCAATAATTTTAAGACTCTATGGTCACGCTAAAATATATCATGATAGAGATACTAAATTTCATGAATACATTAATTTATTTGAAAAAAATATTGGTTCTAGACAAATTATCGAATTAGATATAGATTTAGTACAATCATCATGTGGCTATTCTGTTCCTTTTATGGATTATAAAGAAGAGCGCTTACAGTTAAATTCTTGGTCTGAAAAACAAGGAGAAGAGCGTATCAAAACCTATTGGAAAGAAAAAAACTCCAAAAGTATTGATGGTTTTGAAACGCACACCTCTATAACTAAAAAAATCTAATTAATTCTTATCCTCAAGTAAAGGTACAAAACGAAACTCGCCTAATTCTTCTTGTTCAAATTCTTTAGATCCTTTTCTAGTAAACATATTCATAACCTGAATATCGTCACCTACAGGAATAACAAGCTTACCACCTATTTTTAACTGACTTAATAATGGTTTTGGCACATAAGGTGCTCCTGCGGTAACAATAATACCATCAAAAGGCGCTTCTTCTTTTAAGCCAATATAACCATCGCCAAAAATAAGACTCTTAGCGCGATACCCTAATTTAGGTAAAAACTTACTTGTTTTTTTAAACAATTCATTTTGTCGTTCTATACTGTATACCCTAGCTCCTAATTCACATAAAACAGCAGTTTGATATCCGCTACCTGTACCAATTTCAAGAATTTTATCACCTCTTTTTATTTGTAATAACTCAGATTGGAAAGCAACAGTATAAGGTTGCGAAATAGTTTGGTCTGCAGCAATAGGAAATGCTTTATCTTGATAAGCATGATCTAAAAAACTAGAATCCATAAACAAATGTCTAGGTATCTTCCCTATGGCGTTTAAAACCGCCACATCTTTTATCCCTTTGTTTTTTAAAACATTAACTAATTGCTGTCTTAGCCCTTGGTGCTTAAAAGTATCTTTCAATTTTGGTTGTGTTTAGTTGGATAAAATTACTTAACATTTTTAAGCTGAAAGCATTTTTTTAAGAATTTATTTTTCACCCCATATTATGTATTAAAAGGTCGTTATAATAATTAGAATATCAATAAAATATGACTTTTAATTAGCTTTAACCCAACGTCTGTTAAGGCTATTCTAAAAAAAATGGTGAAACCTTATATTTTATAGTTCTATTAAAAATTTAACAGGCTTTTTAATACAGAATACAGGTTAAATAATTCAACAAAAAAATAAGCAGCAAATAACCAAATTCATTTACGAAATATGTTATTTTTGTTGAAAACGTAAATAATTATGCTCAAAGCTGGTGTGCTAGGTGCTGGTCACTTAGGAAAAATTCATTTAAGACTTCTTAATCAATCTGAAAAATACAATCTTATCGGTTTTTATGATGCCAATGAAGCCAATGGCAAAAAGGTAGAAGCCGAATTTGGTTATAAATTTTTTAGCTCTATAGAATCTCTTATTGATGCTGTAGATATGGTAGATATTGTTACCCCAACCCTATCGCACTATGATTGTGCAAAACAAGCCATAGCTAAAGGTAAACATGTTTTTATAGAAAAACCAATAACAAATACTGTTGAAGAAGCAGAGCATATTAGACAACTTTTAGCAGAACATAACCTTCGTGGTCAAGTAGGTCATGTAGAACGTTTTAATCCTGCTTTTTTAGCTGTAGAAGAGGACATTAAATCACCTATGTTTATAGAAACACATAGATTAGCTGAATTTAATCCAAGAGGAACCGATGTTCCTGTGGTTTTAGATTTAATGATTCATGATATTGATATCATTTTAAGTATTGTAAAATCTAAAATTAAAAGTGTATCGGCAAGTGGTGTTGCCGTAATAAGTGATACTCCAGATATAGCCAATGCGCGTTTAGAATTTGAAAACGGATGTGTTGCTAATCTTACAGCTAGTCGAATCTCATTAAAGAAAATGCGTAAAGCCCGTTTCTTTCAAAAGGACGCTTACATTTCTGTAGATTTTCTAGAAAAGAAATGTGAAGTTGTAAAAATGAAAGATGCTCCAGATAACCCTGGAGATTTTGATATGATACTTCAAAATGCCGAAGGCGTTAAAAAACAAATTTATTTTGACAATCCATCGATACCAGATAATAATTCCATTTTAGATGAATTAGAAACTTTTGCCGATGCTATAAATAATAATACAACACCAATAGTAACACTTCATGATGGTACTGAAGCATTACGTGTTGCAACCCAAATTATTGATTGTTTTAGAAGCTAGTTACAAAAGACATATAGAGCTTTAGTAATTTCCTAATTTTTATATATTTTTTGGGTTCATTTTATATCTGGACGAAATAAACAAACGTTAAAAGGGTTCCTAAGTTTTTAGGGATAATAAAAATTAATATTCAATGAAAAATATTGCAGTTATTGGAGCTGGTACTATGGGAAACGGTATTGCTCACACTTTTGCTCAAAACAGATTTAAAGTCAATCTTATAGATAAAAGTGGAGAGACACTTAGCAAAGGAATAAGCACTATATCTAAAAACTTAGATAGAATGCTTGCTAAGGAAAAAATTTCTGAAGCTGATAAAACTGAGACTTTAGGTAATATAACAACCTTCACAAATTTAGTTGAAGGTGTTAAATCTGTTGATTTAGTAGTTGAAGCTGCTACTGAAAATGTCGATTTAAAACTTAATATTTTCAAAAAATTAGATGAAACTTGCTCTAAAAGCACCATTCTTGCAACAAATACCTCATCTATATCGATCACACAAATTGCAGCTGTAACTCATAGACCTGATAAAGTTATTGGTATGCATTTCATGAATCCTGTACCTATCATGAAATTGGTAGAGATTATTCGTGGTTATAATACTAGTGATGAAATTACTAGTACTATTATGGAACTTTCAAAAACATTAGGTAAAATTCCAGTCGAAGTAAATGATTATCCAGGTTTTGTAGCAAACCGTATTTTAATGCCTATGCTTAATGAAGCTATTGAAACATTATATAATGGCGTTGCAGGTGTGCGTGAAATTGATACGGTCATGATGTTAGGTATGACACACCCTATGGGACCTTTACAGTTAGCAGATTTTATTGGTCTAGATGTTTGTTTGTCTATTTTAAATGTTATGTATGAAGGCTTTAAAAACCCAAAATATGCGCCTTGCCCTCTACTTGTTAATATGGTTAGAGCTAATAAATTAGGGATAAAATCTGGAGAAGGATTTTATGATTATTCGGAAAATAGAAAAGCAGAAGACGTTTCGAAACAGTTTATATAAAATCATTGCGAATCATACTTTTTTGTGTGATGTGGCAATCTCATTATAAATAAATAAATAAACAGATTACCACGTGTCATAAAAACTCCCCGTAATGACAAGTCCGAAAAAACATGGCAAAAGTAATTCCATTTAAAGCAGTTAGACCAACCAGAGACAAAGTCAGTCTGGTAGCATCTCGTTCATACCAAAGTTATACACAAGACGAATTAGAAGCCCGTTTAGATTATAATCCATTTTCATTTTTACATATTGTAAACCCTGGATATAAATACGACAAGCAAATCACTGGAACAGAACGCTATAATTTAGTTAGAAATCGTTATTTAGAATTTAAAGAAGACCGTATTTTTATTGAAGATAAAACTCCCTGCTTCTATATATATAAAATTGTAAATCGAGAAGGTCAATCCTTTTCAGGAATCGTAGCTGCTGCAAGTGCAGAAGATTATAAAAAAGATGTTATAAAAAAGCACGAAGATACTATTGAATACAGAGAACATATTTTTAAAGATTATTTAAAAACAGTAGGTTTTAATGCAGAACCAGTACTTCTCACTTACCCAGATAACAATGTTATAGCAAATATTATTTCTGAAACCCAAAAAGAGCGTGCAGAATATGAATTTACAACGCACTTTAGAGATACACATTACTTATGGGTTGTAAACAATATACAGGCTATTAAGAATATTGAAAATGAATTTAAATCTATTGATACCATATACATAGCAGATGGTCACCATAGGTCTGCCTCATCATATTTACTTTCGGAAACATTAAAATCTGAAAACAATTCGCATACAGGAAACGAACCCTATAACTTTTTTATGAGTTATTTAATTCCTGAATCTAATTTAAAAATATACGAATTTAATAGGTTAGTAAAAGATTTAAATGGCTTAACAAAAGAAGCCTTTTTAATAAAACTTGATGCTATGTTTCGTATTGAAAATAGAGGAAGTGAACTCTATAAACCTAATAACAAACATCATTTTAGCATGTATCTTGATGGCGAATTTTATTCATTATATTTAAGAAAGCATAATTATACATTTAATAACGCACTAGATACTTTAGATACTCAAATACTCTATAAAACTATTTTAGAACCTATTTTAGGAATATCCGATTTACGTAATAATAAACGTATAGATTATTCACATGGTAAAAACGATCTAGTAAACATTAAAAGTAAAATAGATCAAGGTGAATTTGCTGTTGGTTTTGGTTTAGTTCCTATTACTATTCAAGAAATGAAAGCTATTGCAGACGAAAATTTAACTATGCCTCCAAAAAGTACATTCATAGAACCTAAATTACGTAGTGGTGTTACTATTTATGAATTTTAACACTTTTGGTATTCTGGAATTGTTTCAAAAATAACTTAACAACAAACTACTTAACAAATAACAATGAGTATTTCAACAAATCTTAACAATATAAAATCAACATTACCAAAACATGTAACGCTTGTAGCTGTTTCTAAAACTAAACCTGTAAGTGACTTAATGGAAGCCTACAATGCTGGTCAGCGTATTTTTGGAGAAAATAAAATCCAAGAAATGGCTGAAAAACACGAACTAATGCCAAAAGATATTGAATGGCATATGATTGGACATGTACAACGTAATAAAGTAAAATATATGACTGCTTTTGTACGTTTAATTCATGGTGTAGATAATTATAAACTACTTGATGAAATAAATAAACAAGCAAAAAAACATGATAGAATAATAGATTGTCTACTTCAAATAAAAATAGCTTCAGAAGATTCCAAGTTTGGAATGTCTGCCAAAGAAGCTTCAGAAATTATTCAATCTAAAGAATTTTCAGAATTAAAAAACGTTAATATTACTGGAGTTATGGGAATGGCAACCTTTACAAATGATAAAAAACAAGTAGAACAAGAATTTAAATTATTAAAATCAACTTTTAACAATTTAAAAACCATTCAAGCTAAAAATTGTAATATAGAAACCATTTCAATGGGTATGAGCGGTGATTATCAATTAGCTATTAATTGTGGGAGTACAATGGTTCGAGTAGGAAGTAGTATATTTGGTTCACGAAATTATAATTAAAAGGTCATTATAAAGAAGAAACAATAAAGAAATTTTTCATTTTTAAACTCAAATTCAACAAATCGTTTCTACTTTAAAAAAAATAGCAATGACAATAAATAAACGCATAAACACTTTTTGTACGCAATACTAGACATAGAAACTACTGGAGGCAAGTATAACGAAGAAGGCATTACTGAAATTGCAATCTATAAATATGATGGACACGAGGTTGTAGATCAATTTATAAGTCTAATAAATCCAGAACGAGAAATACAACCCTTTGTAGTAAACCTTACTGGTATTAATAGTAATATGCTACGTAATGCACCTAAATTCTACGAGGTTGCTAAAAGAATTGTTGAAATTACAGAAGACTGTATATTAGTTGCACATAATGCACAGTTTGACTACAGAATTTTATGTACCGAATTTAGGCGTTTGGGGTTTCAATACGATCGCCGATCGTTATGCACTGTAGAACTTTCTAAAGATTTAATCCCAGACCAACCATCCTATAGCTTAGGAAAGTTAGTCCGTTCTCTTGGTATTCCTGTTACAGATAGACACCGTGCTTCTGGTGATGCTTTAGCAACTGTTAAGTTATTTAAAATATTATTAGATAAAGACACTTCTAAAAGTATCATTCAACAATCCATTAGATTAAACCCAAAACGTCAATTAGAACCCAAACATTTGGATATTATTGACAGTTTACCATCAATAACAGGTGTATATTACATACATAAAGCTAATGGTGACATTATTTACATCGGGAAAAGTAATAATATAAAAAAGCGGATTAATCAGCATTTTACAGCAACTAATCAAAAATCAAAAAAACTCCAAGCTCAAGTAACAACTGTTACTTACGAAGCTACAGGTAGTGAATTGGTAGCCCTTTTAAAAGAAAGCGAAGAAATAAAACGTTTGCGCCCTATATTTAACAGAGCACTTCGCCGTTCTGTTTTTACGCATGCCTTATATAGTTTTAAAGATGAAAATGATTATATCAATTTAAAAATTGATAAAGCAGACGGACGCAAAAACGCCATAACAACATTTAGTAACCGCCAAAGTGGAAAAAGTTTTATAACAAAAGCTGTTGAAGATTACAACCTATGTCAAAAATTAGCAGACTTATATAAAACAAAAACAAGTTGTTTTAATTATGATATAAAAACCTGCGAAGGTGCCTGTATACAAAAAGAACCTTCTGAATCTTACAACAAACGAGTTGAAGCACTTATAGAGAAAAACAGCTATTCTAATAAGAATATGGTAATTATTGATAAAGGACGGGATATTGATGAACGTAGTGCTATACTTATCGAAAATGGTATTTTTAAAGGTTTAGGATTCTTCAGTTTAAATTATCAAATAAATAATAAAGAGGTTTTAGAGTCTATTATAACCCCCATGCAAAATAATCGTGATTCACAGCATATCATTCAAAATTATCTTCGTAAAAATAAACGCCTCAAAATAGTTGAATTAGATTGAAAACATGAAAAAAATCTTCTTTGCTCTTTTTCTAGTTATTGCCTTAAAAAGTGTTTCTCAAGAAAAATATAGCTCAGAAACCTACAGGGTAACCCTTGGAGATATAGAAACAAGAACTTATAAAAAAGACTCTACAGAGGCAAATGCTATAGTTATATTTGAAGAAGGAAAAAGCTATGTACACACTGGTGACTACGATTTAAGAACAGAAGAAAAGCATAAAATAAAAATTTTAAATAAAGAAGGCTTTAGTAAATGCTAATGTAATAATTTATCTATACAATAATAAAACCGCTTCTGAAAAAAGTAAAAAAAATTATAGCCACAACTTATAACAAAATTGATGGTAAAGTTGTAAAAACACAGCTACAAGAAAAAGATATATTTAAAGAAAAGTATAACGAAAATTATACATTAGTTAAATTTACGCTTCCAAATATTAAAGAAGGTTCTGTTATCACCTATAACTATACAATTATTTCTCCTTTTATGTTTAAATATAAAGGCTGGAATTTCCAAAGTAAAATACCAAAACTATATAGCGAATATAAAGCAAGTATACCTGGTAATTGGGAATATAAAATTAAACTAGTGGGCAGTAAAGAGTTTGCTGTTAATGAGTCTAAAGTAGAAAAAAACGCTTATCTGGAGGTAATGGAGGTATTGCCCACTGTGCTGTTTTCAGGTATGTTATGAAGGATATACCGGCTTTCATTGAGGAAGATTATATGACTAGTGAATCTAATTATTTAATTAGAATTGATTACGAACTTAAAACATTTAAAGGTTTTGATGGCGTAATAAATGATTATACAAAAACATAGGAAACTGTAGATAAAGAGTTAAAAACAGATTCAAACATAGGCAAGCAATTGTCTAAATCTGTAGATTCAGAAAAATTATTAACTCTAGATATTATTAATGAAACAGATTTATTAAAAAAAGCAAACGCCATATATCAATATGTACAAGATCATTATACATGGAATGAGGTCTATAGAATTTTTAAAGACGTATCTGCAAAAGGTTTATTAAAAAACAAATCTGGTAATGTATCATCCATTAATATCTTACTAAATAACTTACTAAAGGAAAACAATATTAGTGTAAAACCTGTATAGTATCTACAAGAAAGAATGGCTTACCAACTAAAATATACCCCGTAATTTCAGATTTTAATTATTTAACAATACAGGCCATTATAAATGAAAAAACATATTTATTAGACGCTACATATAAATTTTTAAGCTTTGGAGACATCCCATTTAGGTGCTTAAATCAATACAGTAGGTTATTTGATTTTAAAAACGGAAGTGAATGGTTAGATATAAAACCCAGAGGCACCTCTGGCGTTTTCTATCAAGCTGAATTACACATTAATGATAGTGATCTATTATTTCTGGAAACATCCAATCTAAAAGAACAGGATATCACATAATAAACCATAAAAAGATTTACTATGCAAATAACGATGCTTATTTAAAAAAACTAGAAGATAAGTTTCCTTATATAGACATATCAAATTTTGAAGTTACAAGTGAAGGCAAAACGAGCTCCGACTTTAAAGAATCGTATAACATAGAATATAATTACGATAACACAGGAGACAATGTTTATTTAAATCCGTTTTTTGTTAAATTCTTTAAAGAAAACCCTTTTAAACTTCAAGAAAGAACATACCTTATCGATTTTGGGTATAGAGATTCCTATTTTTATGCTTTCAAACTAAACTTTAATGATAATTATACCATAACTGAAGTACCAAAAAATATAAACTTAAATCTCCCTGATAGTACTGGGAACCTACTGTTTTCTTCAAAAGTAGTTGATAACACTATAAATATAATGTTTAGAATTAGCTTTAAAAAAGTTATTTACGAACCAGAATATTATCCATATTTAAAGAAAATTATGAATAAAATTGTTGACATACAAATAAATTCCCTTATACTCTTAAAGAAAAAATAATCTTTTTCATATTTTTGAATATATGAGCAATACATTAAAAAAACATTGGAAAACAAAACTTCATGAAATTATCTATGAAGCAGATACACCTGCAGGGAAACTATTTGATATTGTATTACTTATAATCATAATAGCGAGTATTATACTAGTTATGCTTGAAAGTGTTAAATCCTTTGACACTAATTATCATAATTTCCTCAACATATCTGAATGGATTATTACCATTCTTTTTAGTATAGAATACATTGCAAGAATTATTACTGTAAAAAAACCACTTAAATATATTTTTAGTTTTTATGGTATTGTAGATTTACTATCAACCATACCAAAGTACATTTCATTATTATTTGGAGGTGTACATGCTTTAGCAGCACTTCGTGCTTTACGGTTATTAAGAGTATTTAGAATTTTAAAATTAGCACGATATTTAGGTGCATCGAACACTTTATTAAAAGCATTAAAAGCAAGTAGAGTAAAAATATCTGTATTCTTATTTACAGTTATTATAATTTCTATTACACTAGGTACTATTATGTACTTAATTGAAGGTGAAGAAAATGGATTTACCAATATTCCAAAAAGTGTTTACTGGTGTATTGTGACACTAACTACTGTTGGTTATGGAGATATTGCACCTGCTACTCCACTAGGACAGTTTATAGCATCTATTGTTATGATACTTGGTTATGGCATAATTGCTGTACCTACTGGTATAATATCTGCCGAATATGCCTCGCAAAATAAAACGGATAAAAAAATTGACATTCAGTTAAACTCACAATCTTGTCAAAACTGTTTAGCCGAAAATCATAAAGATAGTTCCAAATTTTGTTATAGTTGTGGAGAGAAGCTACATGTTTAATATTTTTTAGACATTTTCACTCTTTACTCATATAAATTACTTTATTTCTTAAGAGATAGTAAAAATGAATATTCTCTTTAACATAATATACTGTTTGTTAAAGTTAATTTTCACAGCTAGTATTTGACTAATCATTTTTTCAGATTACCTTTACATTAATTAATCTATAAACAACAAAACCATAAACTCAAAAACCAAATATCTTATCGCTATAGTTGGACCAACTGCAATTGGAAAAACATCTTTAAGCATAAAACTTGCAAATTATTTCAATACAGAAATAATTTCTGCAGATTCACGTCAATTCTTTAAAGAAATGCAAATAGGTACAGCTGCACCAACACCAGAAGAATTAGCGGCAGCAAAGCACCATTTCATTCATCATAAATCCATACAGGAAAATTATAACGTAGGAGCTTTTGAAAAAGATGCGCTACAATGCTTAAATATCCTATTTATCACCCAAGATATCGTTATAATGGTTGGTGGTTCTGGATTATATGTTGATGCTGTTGTAAAGGGGCTAGATTATTTTCCTGAAGTTGAAAGTACTATACGTGAATCTTTAAATAACGAATTAGAAACTAAAGGCTTAGAGTTCTTACAAAATAAACTAAAAGCACTTGACTATACATCTTATAATTCCATAGCTATTGATAACCCACATCGTGTTATACGAGCTTTAGAAATATGTATTGGTACTGGAAAACCTTATTCTTCTTTTTTAAATAAAGGAAAAGAAAAACGCTATTTTAAAACGATAACAATTGGATTAACTGCCGAAAGAGAAATAATATACAATAGAATCAATCAACGCGTAGATATTATGATTGATGAAGGCTTACTCGATGAAGTTAAAAGTATACTTCCATACAAAAATTTAAACGCATTAAATACAGTTGGATACAAAGAAATTTTCAACTATTTAAATGACGAATGGACCTTAGAGTTTGCTATTTCCGAAATAAAAAAAAATACCAGACGCTTTGCAAAACGTCAACTCACCTGGTTTAAAAAGAATAAAGATACAATCTGGATAGATTATACTACTCCAATAGAAGATGTTATAAAAAAAATAAAGCATATTTTAAATAATGGCAATATCTGAAAAAGTTTTAGATAACCCCGTTTGGTTTTCATTAACCGAGGTACAATTTAATCAATCAATAAATTATGATAATGTAAAATTTTACAATCCCAATTATGCTGTTTTTGGTTCTTTTATCAATAATGAAGACACTAGCCTTGCTATAGAAAAATATGCTAAATTAGTTGATACCTTTTTTATTGTTGGTGATAAGCCTAAACTACCTTTACATTTTAAGGAACCCGTAAAATATATTGGGTTACAAATGATAATTTATAATAAAATAGATTACCCGATAACTGAAAATATTATTAAACTTAATGAGACTCATCTCAATGATTTATTAGCTCTGGTTAAGCTTGTATATCCATATTTTTTTAAAGACAAAACAAATAAACTGGGACGCTACTACGGTATTTATAAAAATGAAAAACTAGTAGCTGTAACTGGCGAGCGCATGCAAACTAAAAACTTTACAGAAATTAGTGCTGTTGTAACACATCCTGATTATTTGGGAAAAGGTTATGCTAAACAATTAATAACCCATACTGCTAATGGTATATTTGATGATAATAAAACTCCTTTTTTACATGTAGATGAGACCAACTTAGGCCCTATTAATTTATATAAAAAACTAGGATTTACTACTAGAAGAAAAATACATTACTGGAAAATTAATCATTGAGATTCTTTATTATATTCAAAAAAAATTATTAGAATCAAGCTATTTACTTCATTTCTATACTACTATACTTAGCATTAACAATAATACTCTTGCCACTAGCTAAATTTCCTAATGAAAAACTAGATGTATTATTTTTTAAATTCTTTTTAGGATGGTCTAAACAAGATCTTGTTCCCTTATATTGTAAGTTACAATCTACTCTAGGAAGCTTAATAATAGCATTACTATTTTGAAGAATCACGTTTAAGCTAGTAAAAGTATCGTCTATATTAGAAATTTTTAGATCTCCAATATTACCATCTATAATTGTATTTCCTAATAAATCATCTATACTTACATTAGAAGATGTTGCATTTAAAACAAGATGTTTTACTCTTCCTAATTCAGCATTTTTAACATAATGCAAGTTCAGTTCTCCTAAATTCCAGTTAGCTATATAAATTGGGGAGTATGAAGCATTAATGGAAGTTCCACTTCCATTAATGCTATATGCTGTTAATTTTGTGTGAGATAAGTTGGCTTTTAAATTATTAATATTAGAAGCAAATTCAATCTCACCATGCCTTACATTCACTTTTAACTTAGTCCTTTTAGGCATTTTTATTTTGATTGTTTTCTTAATATTAAAATTAGATTCTTTATCCATTAATATTTCAATCTCTTTTTGACGTTTTTTAAGTAATTTAACGCGTTCTTGTTCATGCCTTTCATGTTCATACTGTAATCGTTTAGCTTGAGATTCCAAACGTTTTACTTCTACCTCTCTACGTTTCTCTTCTAACTTTATACGTTCTTCTGCTTTCCGTTCCATTTTTTCTGTTAAACGCTCACTCCACTTTTCCATTTCTTCACCATATTTTTCTGCCCATTTTTTTTCAAATTCATCACTCCATGCTTCCATTTTTTTTGAATAGTTATCTCCAAATTTAGATTCAAACTTTTGGGTATATTTTTCTAAATATTTTTCGCCATCTTTTTTATAAGCTTCATAATCAAACTGAATTTCATTAATTCCATTTGGTAAAGGTGGAAGTTCTGGCATTTCAGGTAACTCTGGAAGGTTGGGTAATTCTGGTAGTTCTGGTATTTCAGGAATATCTGCTAATTCAAATTTTAATTCTTCTAATACAGAACATTTTTCATCTTCACCACTGTTTATTTTGTACTTATACGCCCAAACAACAGGAATTCCCTTTTCTTTACTGGTTTCTATTGAAATTTCACTTTGAGAAGCATCTATATCTACTTTCCACAATTTTAAAGCCTTTTTTAATGTCTCTCGACTTAGCTGTGACCCTTCAATATAAGCTTCAACCTCAACAACATCTTTATTCCAAGTATCAAATATAATATTGCAATAACTTGTATTTAAATCAATAGTTACATCTTTATTTACTTTAATAGATTGAGATACTTTAGTTAGCTTTTCTTGTGCTATAAGAGTTCCTGTTATAAGAAAGTATATCGTAAAAAGTTTTATTTTTATAATAATCTTGTTCATTTTTTGATTTTTAGATTGATTGTGTTACTCCCGTAGTATTAACCTCAGAAGCACTTAATTCTTTTAATTGTGCTCTTAAACGATACAATAAGTTTAAACGAAATTTTAAATTATCAATTAAAGCATTTACAGCTAATTCACTTGGTCCAGAATCTGTTAACTCTATAGATAAGCGCTTGTATTCTTTATCTAATTCATCCAGCTGCTCCAAATAGCCATCAAACAAATCCTTAGTTTCAGATGTATATACCATTTTAGATAGTTCTAAATTGATGCTTGCCAAATAGTAGTCCTCTACCTTTTTTAATCCTGGTGAAATATCTCCTAAAGTTTTTGTTTCAATAACTTTTGTCGTCACTACGGTTTGAGGTAAATCTGCTATTGGTTGAAAATTTTTATATGCTCCAATACTCACTCCTAAAAGCAATACAATACTTGCAGCTATTTTTATCCAGCCATATTTTGAATGACTATATTCCTCAGGTAATGCCTTATCTAATTTTTCAAGAAAACGTTCTTGATGATTTTTAGGCATCTTCTCATTTGTTATATTATCGTTTTCAAATAATGTTCTAATATCTCGTGCCATTTTTTTTAAGTATTAACAGTTCTTGTAACTTTGTTTTACCTCTTGATAGTTGTGTTCGCGATGCAACTTCAGAAATGCTTAAAATTTCAGAAATTTCTTGATGATCGTACCCTTCGATTAAATACAGCATCACTACGTACTGATATTTATCTGGTAATTTATTAATTGCGTCTTTAACATCACTTAATGTCATTGTATCATCTACTAACCATTTGTCGTCATTACAAGTATCAACAACTTTGAGGTGCACCTCCTCTAACTCAAGAAGTTCTTGTTTTTTAGATTTTAAAAAATCGATACTCTTATTAACCACAATACGTTTTAACCAAGCTCCAAAAGTAACTTCCGCTTTATATTGATGTAACTTTGTAAAAGCCTTTATAAAGGCTTCTTGTACTACATCTTCAGCATCGGTAGCATCTTTCAAAAATCGTTTAGCAACAATATACATTCCGTCGCAGTACAGATTGTATAACTGCAATTGTGCCTTACGATTGTTTTGTTTACATTTTTCGATAATGTCAACTTGAAACATACTTTTTTTACTTATGGTTTGTGGTAGTTCATTTTAAAGACGGTAAAAAAAATATAGTGTTGCAAAAAAGGTGTATTTTTTTACATTTAAATTAAACTTTACTTCAATAAAATGCTTTTTTACATTATGAACTCTATTTTAATTTTCTTTCTAATACAAAATATTAAAACCTCCATTTTTATTTTATGTTAAATTTAACAAAAGAAATCTACCTTTGCCTTTAAGTAATTATTCCTTTTTAAATTATCTTTATCACTTAAAAATTACGCTTCATGAATACCTTTTTAAAACGCATTCTCATTCTATTATCAATTATAGCTATAGGATTGTTTATCTATTCTGTTTTTGTAGAAAATATTTTTGCAAAACGCTTGAGTCCTAAGGACACTGTTAAATTTGAACTGAATGATTTAAAGCTTAAAGTATTTTATAACAGACCTTATAAAAAGAATCGGAAAATTTTTGGTGCATTAGTCCCTTTTAATGAAATTTGGAGAACAGGTGCCAATGAAGCAACTACTTTTGAAACCAATAAGCCTCTTGAGGTAAAAGGTATGTCTCTAGCTACTGGGAAATATACATTATGGACGGTTCCTAAAGATTCTACGTGGCAGGTTATATTTAATTCTAAACAATATACTTGGGGTGTTGATACAGAAATGAGACCTATGTGGGATCCAAATTACGATGTTTTAAATGTAGAAGTACCTGTACAAAAATTACAAGGTTCTGTAGAACAATTTACTATTGCTTTTGATAATTCTACAGATAATCTATTTTTAACCATGGCTTGGGATGATGTAAAAATTGCACTTCCATTAAAGTAAGGCTAATATTTCTCTATCAATATTGAGCATATAATCTTGTAAAAAATAAAATTGTAAATTAGACAAACATTCATGTATTTGTGGCTAAAAAAAACAAAACGGCATTACAAGAAAAAAAAGGTGTTTCTATATCTGAGATAACCAATACATCTTCTATTGAATCCATTAAAACTAAACGTAAAACGAATGTAGATGCTAATGCTTTAGTATCCTCTATTTTAAACAAAAACATTACAGCCTTAAGTAGAGCTATTACACTTATTGAAAGTAAAAATATTAAGCATTTAAAAAAAGCAAATACGATTGTAAATGCCTGCTTGCCTCATGCTAATAAATCTATTCGCATTGGTATTACGGGAGTTCCTGGTGTAGGCAAGAGCACCTTTATTGAAACCTTTGGAAAGCATTTAACCTCTAAAGGAAAACGTGTTGCTGTTTTGGCTATTGACCCAAGTAGCTCTATTACAAAAGGGAGTATATTAGGTGATAAAACCAGAATGGAAGATTTAGTAAAAGATAAAAATGCTTTTATACGTCCTTCTGCTTCTGGAGATTCGTTAGGTGGTGTTGCTAGAAAAACACGAGAAACTATTATTTTATGTGAAGCTGCTGGTTTTGATATTATTCTTATTGAAACTGTTGGTGTAGGACAAAGTGAAACTACTGTACATAGTATGGTCGACTTCTTTTTATTATTAAAATTGGCTGGAGCTGGAGATGAATTACAAGGTATAAAACGCGGTATTATAGAAATGGCTGACATAATTGCTATAAATAAAGCTGATGGTGATAACCTAAAACAAGCTAAACTTGCTAAAGTAGAATTTAACAGAGCGCTTCACCTCTATCCTGAAAAACCTTCACTTTGGCAACCTAAAGTAACTATTTGTAGTGCTATTAAAAATGAAGGTATTGATCCTATTTGGGAATTCATTATAGATTATGTAAAAACAACTTCAAAAAATGGTTATTTCAATATAAAACGAAGTGAACAAAATAAATTTTGGCTCATTCAAACTATTGAAACACAATTAAAGTCTGATTTTTTTAACACACCTAAAATTAAAAAAGAATTAGAAAATCAATTGCAACTTATTGAAAATAATAAAACTAGTCCCTTTTCTGCTGCGGATTATTTATTAGGTTTAAAAAAAAGATAATATATCCTATTTTAAACTAACCTTAAAAACACATATCTTTTTACATAGGTTAGAGCTTTTAAAACAAATTCAACCATCTCAAAAAAACCTGAATAGTGATATCATTATCCAGATCAAAAACAATTAACCTTAGTTCATTTAATATTTTGGAATAACTACTTTTATTGATACAGTTTTTGTAAACTCAATATCATTAGGTAAGCTTGGTTTTTTACTTTTTTTAAACTTAAAACCAATCCTGTCCTAAATAAATTTACTGCATAATAAATCTACCCATTTTACAAGTCTAAGACTAAATTTAATTAAAATTTCAAAA
>NZ_MDJD01000033.1 GCF_001747085.1 Flavivirga aquatica | reverse complement strand
GTGTTTCCCAGTAAAAGGCATGTCCCGTTATTGGTGAAAAACTACCCCAAAGCCATACATATTTATAGCTATGTTGGTAGTGTACTTTTGCTTGAACTCCTCTAGCGGTGAGGGTTCTTTTCTGATGAGTCATCAACCCAAATCTAGCCTCATCTTGAAACATTATATCAATACTATCATACTTATCTTTATTAAGACGCATTCTAATATTAGTTAATAGGTTGGGGAGTTTTTTTAAAAGCCTCTACAGCCTGCTCATCTTTTTTATGATGTGATTTTCTTGCTACTTTTAATTTAGAATAGTGCTTTGACTTACAATGTTGATATAGTGCTGAA
>NZ_MDJD01000032.1 GCF_001747085.1 Flavivirga aquatica | reverse complement strand
TTTATAGTAGATCCTATATAGCCTTTTTAATGAAAGAATTAGGTTTAAAAAGTGTGTTAAGTAAAAAGTATAAAGTAATGACTACTAATTCTAATCACGATTTTCCAATAGCGGAAAATATATTAAATAGGGGTTTTAGTAGTAGTCAATTAGGCGAAAAATGGGTCTCAGATATTACTTATATTAAAGTAGGAAGCGGGTGGAATTACCTAACAACTATTTTAGATTTAGCGGATAGAAAAATAGTAGCTTGGACTTTAAGTGCAGACATGACTACGAAAAACACGGTTTATAAAGCTTGGGTATTAGCTAGAGAAAAAAGAAAAATAACTAATAACCATATTTTTCATTCAGATAGAGGTGTGCAATATGCATCTAATAAGATGGTTAGTTTATTAAACCTAAGCTCTAAAATAACACAGAG
>NZ_MDJD01000031.1 GCF_001747085.1 Flavivirga aquatica | reverse complement strand
TTTATAGTAGATCCTATATAGCCTTTTTAATGAAAGAATTAGGTTTAAAAAGTGTGTTAAGTAAAAAGTATAAAGTAATGACTACTAATTCTAATCACGATTTTCCAATAGCGGAAAATATATTAAATAGGGGTTTTACTAGTAGTCAATTAGGCGAAAAATGGGTCTCAGATATTACTTATATTAAAGTAGGAAGCGGGTGGAATTACCTAACAACTATTTTAGATTTAGCGGATAGAAAAATAGTAGCTTGGACTTTAAGTGCAGACATGACTACGAAAAACATGGTTTATAAAGCTTGGGTATTAGCTAGAGAAAAAAGAAAAATAACTAATAACCATATTTTTCATTCAGATAGAGGTGTGCAATATGCATCTAATAAGATGGTTAGTTTATTAAACCTAAGCTCTAAAATAACACAGAG
>NZ_MDJD01000030.1 GCF_001747085.1 Flavivirga aquatica | reverse complement strand
CTCTACAGCCTGCTCATCTTTTTTATGATGTGATTTTCTTGCTACTTTTAATTTAGAATAGTGCTTTGACTTACAATGTTGATATAGTGCTGAATAGGTTATGTCCTTTTGGGTGGTTTCAGTCAGAATAGACAATAACTCTACATAACTGGTAATAGTACTATTAGGATTATTTAATAATCTGTCTATCTCTTTAATTGTTGATTCTTTAAGTAATTTTGTATTGTTACCGCCACTTGAAACGGTACATAAATTATCCAGACCGCCTTCTTCATACATTTTTAACCAATTGTATATGCTACGACGG
>NZ_MDJD01000029.1 GCF_001747085.1 Flavivirga aquatica | reverse complement strand
GGAATCTTCAAGAGAAACAGGAAAAAGGCAGGTCTGTTTTCGGTCTTTTCCTAGGATGAATTTCATAACATTAAGATACGAAAAAACGAAATATTTACCTAAGAAAATAGGATAAGTTATTAGACAGTCTGACGGTCTAGTATATGAAAAGTAGCGGGTTTTAGCACTATTTTTTCGGTTTATGACTGACCTTTATTTTATATTTATACTTTGGTTTTAGTACTTACTCCGCTATTTTTTATATACATTGTTGTGTGCTGCCGTGTGTCCTGCGTTGCTTCGGGAAACAATTTGGTAAAATAGATTATGAGCAACAAACTGTAATTGAGATGAGAGGCTCATTTTTTTTCAGGAACGAGCTTGATAAAGAAAATCAAGAAGGACTCACGCAAAGAAAAAG
>NZ_MDJD01000028.1 GCF_001747085.1 Flavivirga aquatica | reverse complement strand
GAAAAGAATTTTAAAATTAAGCTAGTCAAAATAAAGAAATTAAGACCAAGGAAGCAATAAGCATTATTTGAGCCAAAATAGAGAGTATAAAAGTGCAAATTGAATCATAAAAAGCTTAAAATCAAAAAAAGATTTCACAAAATTAGCTCGTGAAATCTCTTATAATGAAGTTCGCGTTTTCAAAATACGATTACTTTTTCAGTAGACTCCTTAAAAGCTCAGGATTTTTTTATATATTAAAAGTTTATTGCAGTCCTAACCTTCTGGATGCATAAAGCGTTGTTTAGCTAACAATTCTTCTTCTGTTTCAACAATATCCTCATCTGGAATGCAACAATCTACAGGGCATACTGCTGCACATTGAGGTTCATCATGAAACCCTTTACACTCTGTACACTTATCTGGTACAATGTAATAAACCTCATCACTTATAGGTTCTTGAGCCTCATCTGCATCAACCTCATTACCATTTGTTAAAACGACTGTACCTTCCAAACTAGTACCATCTTTATAGCGCCAATCATCAGCACCTTCATATATTGCAGTATTAGGACACTCTGGTTCGCAAGCTCCGCAATTTATACATTCATCTGTTATTATTATTGCCATAACTTTTTTTATCTTTATAAAATCTAAGAACTCCCTTGAGTTTCCTTAAATTTGCAATTGCAAAAATAACGCCAAAACCATTCATAACCAAATTAAGGATGCAATTACAAGAAAGAATTAATGCTTTTGTAAAATTAGGAGATTTTTTAAAACAATTTTCTAATGAAGTTATTCAAAAAAACGATAATGTTAAATACAATGAGCTATTCTTCGATGGCTTTAAACATCAACTAAAACTAGCTGAAGAACATAATGGATGGTTCACTAAAGAAAATATAAGGTTTTCTTTAGCCTCTTGGGTAAATGCTCTAACTACAGATAACCTAAATAAATGGTTAGCCCCTTACCAGATAAATAATATCACACCAAAACAGGTGGCTATTATTATGGCAGGAAATATTCCTTTAGTAGGGTTTCATGATTTTTTATCAATATTAATTTCTGGCCATCATGTATTGGTTAAACAATCATCTAATGACAAACACTTACTCCCCTATTTAGCAAAATATTTAGAGCATGTAGAACCTCATTTTAAAGGAGCTATAGCATTTACTCAGGATAAAGTTAAAAATTTTGATGCAGTTATCGCAACTGGTAGTAATAATACAGCCCGCTATTTTGAATACTATTTTAAAGGTAAACCATCTATAATTAGAAACAATCGAAACTCAATAGCCGTTTTAACAGGAAATGAAACCTCCGAAGATTTAAAAAATCTATCCGAAGATATTTTTAGGTATTATGGATTAGGGTGCAGAAACGTTTCTAAATTACTTGTTCCTAGAGGCTATAAATTTGATACATTTTTTGAAGCAATATATGATTGGCACCCTATTATTAATAAAGCCAAATACGCTAATAATTATGATTACAATAAAGCGGTATACTTAATGAGCGAATTTGACATGCTTGAAAATGGATTCTTTATGATTAAAGAAGACTCAAGTTATGCTTCACCCATTGCTACACTCTTTTATGAATACTACGATGATACAGCTGTATTAAAACAAAAATTAGAAGCAGAGAAACACCAAATTCAATGTATTGTTTCAAAAGGCTTTATCGAAAATGAAATTGCTTTTGGAGCAACTCAAAAACCGCAACTTTGGGATTATGCGGATAGTGTCGATTCTATTGAATTTTTATTAGCGATTTGATGAAAAAATTATTGATTTTATAGCACTAAATACCCAATTAATTAGCAACTTTGTATCTTTAAATCTCACATCAAATATTCTTCTTTACTTGAAAAGTATTTGATAAAACTAAATACTAATTTAAAGCACCCTAATAAATTCTCTTTCTTAATAGAAAGGGTTAGGGATAGAAAAAATGAAAAAACATAACTTTAGTGCAGGACCTTGTATTTTACCTCAAGAAGTTTTTAAAAAAGCTTCTGAAGCGGTTATTAATTTAGACAATAGCGGCTTATCATTAATTGAAATATCACACAGAAGTAAAGCTTTTGTTGATATTATGGAAAAAGCTAGGGCTTTAGCTTTAGAATTATTAGGTTTAGAAGGTAAGGGCTATAAAGCCTTATTTTTACAAGGAGGTGCAAGCACACAATTTTTAATGGTAGCTTTAAACCTTCTAGAAAAAAGAGCTGGTTATTTAAACTCTGGTACTTGGGCAGATAAAGCTGTTAAAGAAGCTAAAATTTATGATGATATTTATGAAGTAGCATCTTCTAAAAATGCTAATTACAACTATATACCTAAAGGTTACGATATCCCTTCAGATTACGATTACTTCCATTGTACATCAAACAATACCATTTTTGGTACACAAATGAAAGAATTCCCTAATAGTCCAGTACCAACGGTATGCGACATGAGTAGTGATATTTTTTCTCGTACTTTAGACTTTACAAAATTTGATTTGATTTATGCTGGTGCTCAAAAAAATATGGGGCCTGCAGGAACAACTCTAGTTGTCATCAAAGAAGATATTTTAGGAAAAGTATCCCGTAAAATCCCTTCTATGATGGATTATAAGGTACACATAAGTAAAGGAAGTATGTTTAACACTCCTCCTGTATTTGCAGTATATACGTCTATGTTGACTTTAGATTGGTTAAAAAACCTTGGAGGTATTTCTGCTATAGAAGAGGAAAATGAAAAGAAAGCTCGTTTAATGTATTCTGAAATTGATTTAAATCCATTATTTAAAGGATTTGCTGCAAAAGAAGATCGTTCAAACATGAACGCAACATTTACTTTAGAAAACGAAAACCTAAAAGAAACTTTTGAAACCATGCTAAAAGAAGCTGGTATTAATGGTTTAAACGGTCACAGAAGTGTGGGCGGTTATAGAGCTTCTATGTATAATGCTTTACCTCTTGACAGTGTAAAAGTATTAGTAGAAGTTATGAGTGAATTAGAAAGTAAAGCATAAAAATAGTTTACAGTAAACATAGCTGTTTGCAGTTGTTTACTAACACTTTAAAAATAAATTAAATAAAAAAGTATAAAGCTTATCTTTTTTAAACTTTATACTTTTAAACTTTTAAACTAAAAGAATGAAAGTATTAGCAAACGATGGTATTTCACAAAGCGGTATTGATGCGCTAGAAAAAGGAGGATACGAAGTTATCACAACCACAGTAGCTCAAGAGCAATTAATTAATTACATAAACGAAAAAGACATCACTGTTTTATTAGTACGTAGTGCAACTACGGTACGTAAAGATTTAATTGATGCTTGTCCAAACTTAAAAATCATTGGTCGTGGTGGTGTTGGTATGGATAATATTGATGTTGAATATGCTAGAGAACAAGGACGCAGTGTTATTAATACACCAGCAGCTTCATCTCATTCTGTTGCAGAATTAGTATTTGGACACTTATACGGATTAGCTCGTTTTTTACATAACTCAAATAGAGATATGCCTCTTGAAGGAGATAATAACTTTAAAGGTTTAAAGAAAGCGTATGCTAAAGGTACTGAGTTAAAAGGAAAAACTTTAGGTGTTTTAGGGTTTGGTCGTATTGGTCAAGCTACAGCAAAAGTAGCACTAGGAGCTGGTATGAAAGTGGTTGCTTTCGATCCGTTTTTAGAAAAAGCGAATTTAGAATTAGACTTTTTTGATGGACAAACTGTAAACTTTGAAATAGAAACTATTTCTAAAGAAGATGTTTTAAAACAATCAGATTTTATCACTCTACACGTTCCTGCACAAAAAGAATATGTTATTGATGAAGCAGAATTTAACATTATGAAAGATGGTGTTATTCTTGCTAATGCAGCTCGTGGAGGTGTACTTAATGAAGTAGCTTTAGTAAAAGCTATTGAAAGCGGTAAAGTTGCCAGAGCAGCTTTAGATGTTTTTGAAAAAGAACCAAAACCAGAAATGCAATTATTAATGAATCCTGCATTATCATTAACACCTCATACAGGTGCTGCAACTAATGAAGCGCAAGATAGAATTGGTACAGAATTAGCTTCTCAAATTATTAGCATTCTAGGATAAATATTTTCGTTTTATAGAAATAATAAATTTAAAAGAAACCTCGATTTTTATATTGAGGTTTCTTTTTTTAATAAAATGTGACCTAAGCATTATATTTGAGTCCTAACTATAAGCATTAGGACTTTTTTTGTATCTTAAACAATCAATTAATCAACCCTTTTTAATTAAAAACATAGAAACTATGGCTGGAATTTTAGACTTATTAAACACTGACCTTGGAAAAACTATTATTAGTGGTGTAGCTGGTCAAACCAATCAACCTCAAGATAAAACACAAAGTGTATTAACTATGGCTTTACCAGTATTAATGCAAGCTATGAAACGTAATGCTTCAACTCCCGAGGGTGCGGAAGGATTATTAGGAGCATTAAGCGGAGGTAAACACGATGGAAGTATTCTTGATAACTTAGGTAATCTTTTTGGAGGCGGAGTAGATTCTAATGTTATGGATGATGGAGGCAAAATTTTAAATCATGTTTTAGGTAATAAACAACAAAACGTTGAAAATGCTTTAAGCCAAAAATCCGGAATGGATGCTGGATCTATTCGACAAATACTAAAAGTAGCTGCACCTATTCTAATGGGCGTTTTGGGAAAGCAAAGTAGACAACAAAATGTGAGCAACTCTAATGGAATTGGAGATTTACTAGGAGGTCTATTAAGAGGTAACTCAGCTCAACAAGAACAAAGCTTTTTAGAATCTATTCTTGATGCAGATGGAGATGGTAGTGTTATTGATGATGTTGCAGGTATGGTATTAGGTGGAGATAAAAAGAAAAGCGGTCTTGGAGGTCTTTTAGGCGGACTTTTTGGAGGTAAATAACAATATATTTATACCCTATAAATTATTTAACGTCAAGCATATGTGCTTGACGTTTTTTGTTAAAATTACTTAAAAACAAACATTAGAGTCATGAATTTTGTAAATTTATAATATTCATTATTATTCAAACATTATTTTATTTCATCTTAAAATTAAAAAGAATGCTTTATAATTTATAATAGCTTTTAAGCCTATAAAAAACATTTCACTAAATGAAATCTATAGTTAACTCATTCTTACTCTAAAAGTCCCCTACTCTGTAATACATTTGAATAATAATTAAATTATTAAACTATGAAAAAACTCATTTATATACTCGTACTATCTCTATTTATTTTTAATTGCAATACCACTAAAAAAACAACAGCTTCAAAAAAAAATGAGCGCCTAGAAAGCCTTAAACAGAATGATACTGTATCTATTGTTAATGATGAATTAGAATATGAGATTCTTATTATAGAACCTGGTTTTAATTATTGGTTAGCAAGCCGAGCAAGACCAGAAGGGTTTTACAATCAAAAATATATGGAAAATAGAAATTATCAATATGTTGTAGAATGGAATCAGCGGGTATTACAACCACAACGTTTTAACCCTAGTTTATATGAAATGCAAATCAATTACCAGCAAAATATTGATTACGGTTACGAAGTAAATTATAAACTCTATAACTATTTTATATATTTTCAATTAACCTATAAACAAAGATTAGGACCGTTTGTTCCTAGAATTTAAATCTCTTTTAGTTATTTTTGCAATAAAATTGCAAATTACTACTGTGAAAAAATTAAAAGAGAACTGGGATATAAATAATAATTGGCAGCTTATTTTTCCTTTTTTAGGTATAATAGCTTTAGGTTATTCTTCATATAAATTATCGTATTTATTTCTGAAAAATTTTCATTTTTCTTTTACTTTATTACTAAGCTCTCTATTATTTTTTGTTCTATTAAAATTAATCCTAAAAATTTTCAAGAAATTAGAAAAGAAATGGGATGTAAATTATAGATGGGAAATGATCAATATCTTTCTAGTATTTGCTACTACTGGTTCTTCTTCTGTATTTGTTAGTAGACCTTTAATAAAATTAATGGGTATTAATAAAGAAAACCTTCCCACTTTTGCTTATTGGATTTTGTATATTGCAATTGGATTTCTTTTTTATCAAATTTTACTTGTCCTTATTGGCTGGCTATTTGGTCAACACAAATTTTTCTGGAATTTTGAAAAGAAAATGCTTCGCAGAATAGGCTTAAAACGTTTTGTAGATTAATAGAATGAACCACATTAAGGAACATATAACATTTAAAATACTTACGCTATTATTAGCTGTTGTATTGTTAGTTCCTACTGTTGTTAAATTCACTCATATTTTAACTCATCATGATCATGAACATGAAATTTGCTCTGGTGAAAAAACAACACATCTACATGAAATTGATTTAGAATGCGAATTCTATAAATTTAAGTTAAATAACCATTACTTTTTTTCAATACAATTTAACGATTTAGTATATGTAGTTTCTTATTACAAATTACCTTTTTTAACATACAAATTTCTTAATAATCATCAACTTTTATCTTTTTCGTTAAGGGGTCCTCCTGCTTTAGTTTAAAATAATAAATACTTATATATTTTAAATTTAAATCTAGGAATGAAACATTATTTAATATTGGTTATGGTTAGTTGTATAATAAACTTTACCCATAGCCAAAATTGCGAACAAAATCTTTTTGGCAGTATACAAGATTTTCATGATGGTACACCTATTATTGGAGCTACTGTATATATTAAAACATTAAATAAGTATACCACCTCAGATATTAACGGTAAGTTTACTATTAAAAACCTATGCAATGGTAACTTAGTTTTAATTGTATCTCATTTAGCTTGTGAAACACAACATGTTAAAATTCAAATTAAGGGAGATACGCATTACGAAATTAATTTAGAACATCATACAGAAGAACTGAATGAAGTAAAAATTGATGGAAGTGCTACCCGTAAATTAACTAAAACATCTCAAGAAACATTATTAAAAAATGATGTTATTGAGCGTTATAGTGCTTCAAATTTAGGGGATGTATTAAAACAAGTTAGTGGAGTTTCATCTATAAATACTGGTAATTCTATTGTAAAACCTGTAATTAATGGTTTACACAGCAGTCGTGTTATAACCAATGTTAACGGTGTACGTTTACAAGACCAAGAATGGGGTATTGAACATGCACCAAGTATCGATTTAAATATGGCTGGTAGTATTAGTGTTATAAAAGGCTCCAATGCTTTAGCATATGGAGGTGATGCTATAGGGGGTGTGATTGTTCTAAATCCATCAAATATTAGCATAAAAGATTCTCTTTATGGTAAAACTATTATTAATGGACAAACCAATGGAAGAGGTTATAACCTTACATCCTCACTAACCAAAACATGGCAAAAAGGTTGGTATATAAATAGTCAAGGTACATTAAAGCGTTCGGGAGATTTTAAAACAACTAATTATAATTTAACCAATACGGGGCTTAACTCGAAAGGGGTTTCACTTAACACTGGTTACAAAACATTTGAACAAGGTTTTAATGTTTATTACAGTTATTTAAATAACGAAATTGGTATTTTAAGAACGTCTCACATTGGTAATATAGATGATTTAGTTAATGCTATAAATACAAGGCAACCTCTAGTTATAGAAAATTTCAGTTATCGTATTAATGCACCTAGGCAAGAGATTACTCATAAAATTATAAAAACAGAATTTTATAAACGTTTCAAAAAATTCGGGAAATTAAAATTACACTACGATTTTCAAAAGAACCAAAGGTTTGAATATGATATTCGTCGTGGTAGTGATAGAGATTTACCTGCTATAGATTTAACGCTAAAAACCCACACTCTTAAATCTAATTTAAAAATGGATTCCAATATAAATTCAATTTATAATTTAGGGGTAAACTTAAGTTTTCAGAATAATTTTGCAAATCCTGATACTGGTATTAGGCGCTTAATTCCTGATTTTGATAAGTTTGATTTTGGTGTTTTTGCTATTTCAAATTTTAAATTAAATGATAAAATCAATTTAGACCTTGGTTTACGTTACGATTTTAACAAAATTGATGCTAAAAAGTTTTATATAGCCACACGTTGGGAGGAACGCGGTTACAATGTAGACTTCTCAAATCTCATTATAGATGATTTAGGCACGCAGTTACTAACAAACCCAGTGTTTAAATATCACAATATTTCCGCTTCTGCTGGAATTTCACATCAATTTAACGATAATAATTCTGTTATTATAAATTATGGATTATCCAATAGAGCACCGAATCCTTCTGAATTATTTAGTGATGGTTTGCATCAATCAACTGCTCGATTAGAATTAGGAGATTTAAGGCTGGAACAAGAAACATCTAATCGATTTTCTGCTACGTATCAATTTAAAAATAATGGCTTATCAGTTAATCTTGAGGGTTTCGCAAACCATATTAGTGATTATATTTTTATAAAACCTACTGGAACAGAACTAACTATTAGAGGAGCTTTTCCTGTTTGGGGCTATTCAAAAACCGATGCATTACTATTTGGTTTAGATATTACAGCTAATTATACTTTGAATGAAAACTGGTTTTTATCAAATAAATCGGCTTTTATTAAAGGACGGAACCTTGATAAAAAAGAGGCTTTGATTGATATCCCTTCGTTTAAAACGGTAAATAGCTTGAGGTATTACAATAAAAAATGGTTAAATTTTAATACTGAACTACAAAGTGAATTGGTATTGAGGCAAAATGATTTTCCAAACAATAATTTTGAAACATTTATTCCTTCAACACAAAACTTTGTTTTAGTAGATATAAGTTCGCCGCCTTCGGCATACCATTTAATGCATTTTGAAAGTGATATAACACTCAAACTTTCAAAAAAAACAAACCTAAATATAGGTTTGAATATTACAAATATTTTTAACTCATCATATAGAGAATACCTTAACAGATTAAGATATTTTGCTGATGACTTAGGAAGAAATTTTATGTTACAATTAAAATTAAATTATTAATATTAAAAAATACAAAATGAAAATATTTAAAAACATCTCGATCTTATTAATTACAGCTTTAATATTTACAGCATGTTCAAATGATGATGATAATAACCCTGAGCCTGTAGAGGAACAAGAAGTGATTACAACACTTACAGCTACTTTAACCCCTGTTGGTGGAGGAAAAACTATAACATTAGAGTCAAAAGATTTAGATGGTAATGGTCCAAATACTCCTGTAATTACAGTTTCTGGTCCATTAGAAGCTAATACAACATATAATGCAAGTCTTGAATTATTAAATGAAACAGAATCTCCTGCAGAATCTATTAATGAAGAAATTGAAGAAAAGGATGATGATCACCAATTTTTCTATCAAATTACAAATAATCTTGCTACATTAAATTATGCAGATTTCGACAGTAATAATAAACCTCTAGGGTTAGAATTCTCCTTAACTACTACTACAGTTACGGGTTCTGGATTCTTAACTATTACCTTACGTCATGAGCCAAATAAAAATGCTTCTGGAGTAAGTGATGGTAATATTGAAAATGCTGGCGGAGAAACAGATATTCAAGCAGTATTTTCTATTTCAGTGCAATAAATAAAATAGTATTTAATTCATAAAAAAGGGCATCTAAAATAATTTTGAATGCCCTTTTTATAATTTTTAAACTACATATCATTAGTAAATTATTATTTATAAGACCTATTATAAATTAAAAAATAGATACTATTTTTAAACAGAATAGTTTTTCAATTTAGTAAGAAATATAAATATTAGGAGGCTGTTTATAGACAAATTTATAAGTAAAATGATGATTTTATTCTTAAGATTGATTAAGGTTTACTCCTAAATTACCATCTATTTTTGTTTTAAATTAATTAAAAGATAAAAAACGGACAATGAAATGCTGTAGGTCGTAAAATGACAGAGATCGTATATCTAAAAAAATCGAAAAGAGAATATTCACAACTAAGCAAAAGAGCGCTATGTAAGTTTATTTTCTGAGCGTCGAAAACTAATAAAATATATCTCTTTAAAATATATAGCATCTTAATATTGGATTTACACCACAAGCATTAAGTCTAATACGATATACCGTATTTCTTATTCTGTATAATAAAGTGTAATTCTACATTAGTGTTTTCTTTAATTAAAATTTAGTTAATCATCATTAGGTTTTTAGTCCTTTATTTTATTAAAAAAATTAACAACCCTATCAATTATTTTATTTTCTTACATGATTTTTATCATATTATTTATTATGATTTAAAACTACTTTTAATATTCAATTTTAAATCGATCGAATAATGAAAAAAAGAACGCCTATTTCAGCAATCATGACGTCTGATGTAATTACTTTAAACCATTCTGATAGTTTAGTAACTGCTGAAAAAATATTCAAAAAAAATAACATTCGTCATATCCCAATAATAAACGGAAGTAAAATAACTGGTATGTTAAGTTATACTGATTTATTAAGAATAAGTTTTGCTGATGCCGTTTATAAAGATGAAAAGGAAATAGATACTACATTATATGATATGTTTACTATAAAACAGGTAATGACCAAAAATGTAATAAGTGTTAATTCTAAAACAACAATAAAAGAGGTCGCTGAAATGTTATCCAAAAAAGAGTTTCATGCATTACCTATAATTAATAATAAAAAGTTAGTTGGTATCGTTACAACAACAGACCTTATAAACTATTTAATAGCCCAATTTTAATAGTAAATTTGTTATTAAAATCTGATTTATTAACCTGGATTTATTTTTTATTTGATCGCTTTCCAATATTTGCAAACTAACCTCTTATAAAATATGAGACCATTAATAGTACTTTTACTCAGTTTTGTAATCTCACTTTTCGTTATTAAACTTATAAAGAAAGAATACAATTTATAATACTTATTAAAAATTTCTTCACCTTTTATTTGCTAGAAAATTACTACTTTTAATAAAATCTGTTTACATGCAGGTTTCTTGTATTAATTATTATATCTAATGAATAAAAAATAAATATAGAATGATACATAATGAGAAATCAAGAGTTTTAAATAATGATCGTATTAAATTACCTTTTACTTTTAATGTAAACAAAATGCGCACAGAATTTGAAACTTTAAGACTGGATAAATTCGAATATTATAATGTCATACCTTTACGGTCTCCTGCACATATTGTAGATACTTCATTACCTTTCCCTCCTCCTGAAAATGATTATGCGGATGGTTCTTGGACAAAATGGCTTGATACTCCTGCCTTAAAAAAATCTCCGTATATAAGAAGTGTCGTTAATACGTTTAGAAAAAACACAAATGTTACCTTAGTTAGATTATTACGACTTGCTCCTAAAGCTGTAGTTAAAGAACATACAGATCCAACTCTCGCTCTAGAGATAGATAAATCTGTTATTCGTCTTACTATTCCAATTCTTAACAATGATAAAGTCACTTTTTTTTTAAATGAGACACCAGTTCCAATGCAATCTGGAGAATGCTGGTACTTAAGACTTACAGATCCTCATAAAGTCATTAATAATGGAAATACAGAACGTGTAAATCTAACTATTGATATGATACCCAATAATTGGATAAAAGAAATAATTAAGAAAAGTCAATTACCAATAGAATCATAAAATGAGCTTCTACTTATTAGCCATTATTTAAAAATAGCATAAAAAAAATGTATAAGTGCTATTAAGCTAGCAGCTTATACATTTTTTATATAAAATGATATTAACCTAAATTCTTATCTAGAATAATTAGGTGATTCATTAGTAATGGTTACATCATGTGGATGACTTTCATTAATGCCACTAGTAGTAATTTTTACAAACTGTCCAGTTTCTTTTAAAGTTTCTATATCTTTTGCTCCACAATACCCCATACCTGCACGTAAACCACCAATAAATTGATGAATACTTTCAAATAATTCTCCTTTATAAGCTACACGTCCAACAATACCTTCTGGAACAAGTTTTTTAATATCGTCTTCTACGTCTTGGAAATATCTGTCTTTACTACCCTCTTTCATTGCTTCAACTGATCCCATACCACGATACGATTTAAACTTTCTACCTTCGTAAATAATAGTTTCTCCTGGAGACTCTTTAGTTCCTGCTAAAAGCGATCCTAGCATCACTGTATCTGCTCCTGCAGCTATAGCCTTAGGAATATCTCCTGTGTAACGAATACCACCATCTGCAATTACTGGTACACCACTACCTTTTAAAGCTGCCGAAACCTCTAATACTGCCGAGAATTGTGGAAACCCAACACCTGCAACTACACGAGTAGTACAAATAGAACCTGGTCCAATCCCTACTTTTACAGCATCTGCTCCTGCTTCTACTAAATACTTAGCTGCTGCTCCTGTTGCAATGTTACCTACAATAACATCTAGTTTTGGAAATTTCGCTTTAATTTCTTTTAATACACCAACCACACCTTTTGTGTGACCATGTGCTGTATCAATTACCACAGCATCAACTCCTGCATTTACTAAAGCTTCTGCTCTATCTACAGCATCTCCTGTAACTCCTATAGCAGCAGCAACTCGTAAACGACCATACTGATCTTTATTAGCAATTGGTTTTTGGCTAAGTTTTGTAATATCTCTAAAGGTAATTAACCCAGAAAGTTTAAAATTATCATCTACAATAAGTAATTTCTCAATTTTATACTGTTGAAGAATTTTTTCAGCATCTTTTAAAGAAGTTCCTACTGCTGCTGTTACTAAGTTTTCACTAGTCATAACCTCAGTAATAGGTTTTATATTATCATGCTCAAAACGTAAATCACGATTTGTTACAATTCCCTTCAATATTCCATCTTCATCTACAATAGGAATTCCTCCAATACCATGCTCAGTCATATATTGCTTTGCATCTATAACTTTAGCTGTTAACGGTAAAACGACAGGATCTATAATCATTCCACTTTCTGCACGTTTAACTTTTCTAACTTTTAAAGCTTGTTCTTTAATAGTCATATTCTTATGCAAAACACCAATACCTCCTTCTTGCGCCATGGCTATAGCCATTTTGCTTTCCGTAACCGTATCCATAGCTGCCGAAATTATAGGCACATTGATAGTAATGTTTCTCGTAAATTTTGTTTGAATACTTACTTCTCGTGGAAGAACTTCAGAAAATGCAGGGACTAGCAGTACGTCGTCGTAGGTTAACCCCTCTCCTACTATTTTATTTTGATGTGCGTTCATGATGCAATTACAGTTATAATTGCGTGCAAATCTACGCATTTTTTTTCACATTCAATTTAATATTAACACTAAAAAATAATATATCAACTTGTTGAGACCTTTGCAAAAAAGGTTTTAAATTTTCAGTTTTGCTTTAGTTTAAATTTTTTTAGATTATTCGGGAATAAAATCTGTTTTTTTCAATTTTTGAGTTTTGTTTTATAATTCCTAGTACTCTTATCACTCATTTTTCATCAACTTTTGGCGAATTGACATACCAATTTTACTTAAAAAGGTTACTTCTTATCAAGTTAACCTAAATGAGAAACCTTTCTATATATTTCGTAAAAGCTATTTAATATTTATACAATCTATAAACTGTAGTTTTCTCTGGCTTTTTTAGCCCAAACTATTATAACTTCCTTTTCTTCTTCAGTAATTGATCCATGCATCCAAGTATATGATTTTAATGGCATTTCTCCTTCTTCAACCTCTTCAATTAACTCATCTAACTTGTGATCTTTCTTTTTATCACTATAAGTCGACCAATTAGACAAATTAAAATGCTCATTCCCTTCTTCAATATGATCATGTAACCAAAAAGATACTGGTGCTACTTGGGCATACCATGGATATTCTGTTTTATTACTATGGCAGTCGTAACATTTGCTTTCTAAAATAGCTGCTACTTTGTTACTTGGTTTTGTTTCAGTTTCAAAAGCTGAAACATCTCTATATTCTGCATTATTTTTTTCTGGTCTATAAAATTGAATAAGGACTAAAGCTATTAATAATGCAACTAATATTTTTTTAACTATTTTCATTGTTTAACTTTTTAAAATTTGATTTGAAGTGTTGTATACCAATTTCTTGGTGCCGATGGAATGATTCCTGGCCCAGGATATCCTGTTGCGCGTCTTGTAAAGTAGCTATTATCTAAAACATTGTTAATACCTGTTTCTAATTTGAATTTTTTATAACTGTAAGATAAAGATACATCTAAAATATCGTACTCTGGAATTTCTCCAACTACGCCTTCTCTTGAACCTCCTTTGAGAGCTCTTCCTGACTCGAATGCATCTGTAAATTGCTCTGAAAGATATGAATATTGTATGCTTCCTAACAAATTTTTATATCCAAAACGCAAACTTGCTTTTAAATTAACCTTAGGAATAAATTCTACTTGATTTCCTTCAACTCCATTTCGTTTAGACTTAGTATATTCTGATTCTATATAAGCGAAATTTAAACCTAAATTCAATTTATAATCAGAATTAATTTGTAAAAGATCCATTATATTCCAATCAACAAAGCTTTCTACACCATAAATTATAGCATCACCTGCATTGGTTCTAATCCTATTAGCACGATTATCTAAAATAGTTCCTATCCTATCATTATAATTTACTGCAAACACTCCTACATCATAAGACAGTAATTTCCTATATTTACCTCGTAAACCTAAATCAATTGTAAACCCTTCCTCATCACTTATCTCAGGATCTATAATAAAGGTTGGACTTACTGAACGGATATCATTAAACGTAACAGATCGATAGTTTTGAGAAACATTACAAAATAACTCTACAAAATCGTTAGGCTTGTAGCTTATTCCTAACCCTAACAATATAAAATCCCTATCAAAAACTCTATTATCTTTATTTTCCTGAGAATCAATAATATTATTAGAATTATCATAATTTTTATTAAAAAAAACTCCTTTACTTTCTGTTTTTATCTGCTCAAATCTAAAGCCTGGTGTGAATGATAATTTATCTGATATTCTAAAAATATTTTCACCAAAAACTGATAAATTTCTATTTGGATATTTAAAATCTGATACATTAGGATAATTAGAATTTACTTCGTCAAAAATAGAAAAATCAGAACTAACCCCTCTACTACCTCCACCTTGTTTACTTGCATTAGTAGCACTATAATATTTACTTCCTATTAAAAAAACCGATTCTTTACCCAATAAATTATACTTTGTTAATAACCTCGCTTCTGCTCCCCAATTATTAAAATTCCCTATTAAAATGTCTCTATTGTAAAAAAAACTTCCATCAATATTCTTAGCATCCTCAGTATTAATTGGATTTTTATTTAAACCCGAAGGAAATGGATCTCCCCTAAAACCAACTGCTCTTCTTGATGCATCTAACCCAAATAAGTTAAAAGTGAATTTTGTTTTTCTTGAAAACTCATGTTTAAATTTTAAGTTATAAAGCAACCAATCTACTTCAAACCAGTTACGAGTTCTATTACTTTGTAACGCGTTTTCTTCAAACATTGTGTCTGTTAATCCTCCAGCCTGTTGTGCTAAATACCGTAAATAAGTCACTTCTCCTGATAATGAGGTTTTATCTGTAAATTGGTAACCCAAATATGCGAATACGTTTTTAGATTCAAATTGAGAGTTTGGTCTAAAACCGTCTCCTTTTTTATAATTAAAATACGTGTAATAGCTCCATTTATCTTTTGCACCACTTAAACTAGTGAAATTAGTATATAAACCAAAACTTCCAATGGTGTTTCTTGTAATAAACTCTATAGGTTTATTAGGGTTTGGTGACTTCATTTTAAAATTTATTAAGCCTCCAAATTGCGTTCCATATTGTAATGAAGCTGCCCCTCGAATAACTTGAATTTCTTCTAAAGCTTCAGCTGGCGGTGTATAGTAACTTTCTGGATAACCTAAAACATCTGCACTTATATCGTACCCATTTTGTCTGGTATTAAAATTTGCTGTTCGATTTGGATCTAATCCTCTTCCTCCTATATTCAGCTGCAATCCAGCATCATCATTTTGATAAATATTTAAACCTGTTACTTGACTATAAATTTGGCGTGCATTGTTAGATGCTAAATTTGCCATAGATTGTTCCACAAGTATAACCTCGGTTTTCTTACCTGCATAAATAGCAGTTCCTTCAACATCTTTTAAACGCTTTAATTCAAAAACACGTGCTTTTCTAGCAGTAATTTCTACCTCTGTTAGATTTTCTGTTAAGTCTTTTAAAACAATGTTTAATTTGGAAACCGTATCTGTTTGTAGCGTTATTTCTTCAACATTATATTCTAAAGAAAAAAATACTAAAGTCAATTCTTTTTTTATTGTTTGAAATTCAAAATTCCCTAAGCTATTTGTTGTTGCTAATAACCCTGAAACTTTATCGTAAACCTTTACATTTGCAATTGGTTTATTATTTTTAGAGAAAGTAACTGTACCTGTAATATTTTTTTGTGCAAATATTGAAACACTAAATATGAGTGCAACAATAAGTTTAAAGTCCTTTAATCTCATCCTGAAATGGTAAAATCCAACCCTTTTGTTTAAATGATTCTTTTTCTTGATACAAATTTACGTCTTTATCTATAAATGGCTGACTTAATCGCCCATTTAATGCAACGTAGCTTTCAACATAAATCTGAACATTTTCATGTCCTTGTGCAGTAAAATGATCTCCCAAATAATGCGCATATTCTAATATAAAATCTGGTTGAAAACTCATCTGTTTTTCTTGAAATGGCGTTAAAAAATCACTATTATTAACATAGAAGAAATCGCCTGTTTCTCCATTTACTATTTTAAAACTACTAATTCCCATTTTTTCCATAAGCATAACACGCCATGAAAAGCGATAGCCTTCTTCTGTCCAAAATAACTCATTATCATAGAACATATATCGAAACGGAAAAACAAGTTGAATACAAAAAAACAAGCCTAATAAAACAACTATAGGTTTCCTTAACTTATAGTTATAATTCGTATTTTCTATAATTGAAAATTTTAATGTTTTATAGCTTATAATTCTTTTAAAGAATTTAATAATTTTTTCATGAAAGCCAATATCAAGAAATATTAATGTAGAAACAATCATAATAAAAGGAAACATACCTATTGGAAATAAAACTCTAGTAAAAACATGAAATATAATAACTAAAAGAAAAGCTAGTTTTCGTGTTTTTTTATATAGCAATAAAAACGGAATAGCCAAATCGTATAACATGCCACTCCAACTCATAGCATGATGAAACCAATTTTGCTGCATAAGGTTTTCTCCTATTAAAGGTAAATCGTATTTAGAGGGTAGCCAGATTTTTAATGGCATAGCTTTAAACAGCCAGTCGCTATTAAGTTTTGCTAAACCTGCATAAAAATAAACAATGCCTAAAAGTAGTTTTACACTATCTATAGTCCACTTAGGTATACTTATACAAGTTTTTTTTCTAAAAATATTATCTATTGAAAAATAAGCATTTGCTGGTAAAAAAATCATTAAAAAGCTCATTATACTTATAAAATAATAATGATTTAAATAGGTTGTCTTATCCATAAGCTCTATATAAGTAAAGCTCAAAAAAAACGTAATAATTGCTATTCTATATTTTAGCCCCAGAGCAACTAAAAATGCGGAAATACCACATACAACAAATAGCAAATATGTATAACTACCAATGGGGTTTACCCATTCGAAACCATAATAAGAAAAATGAAATTTTGGTTGAATATAAAGAGTATCAATCCATCCATGATACCAAAAACGAATGATACTAAAACACATCATAATACCAAAACACATTCTAAATACGGCAAGAGGTGCAGCACTAGTTGTTTGGTTTAAATATGTTTTCATTTTAAAAATTTATTTTAATTTATAACAAAAAAGGTTGTCATATTTTACAAGACAACCTTTGTTTTAATTTTTATATATTTTATTAATCGCCATCGGCATCTACAAAATCAACACTTACATTAAAAGCCTGAAGCATATCTACCTTTAATGACACAACTGTAAGTTGTAGAGCGTCAAAAGCTTGAGTCATTTTTGTATTATCTGTATTAATTTGTATATTAAAATTATCGTGTAATGCTTCTATTTTTTGTCGCGCATCATCAAATCTTGTATTTATTAAACCTACTAAATCATTTCTGTCTAAATGATTTAAATAACTTTTAAAACTTTCACCTATAGTAGCACTTAAATAAGCTTTACCATTAAATAAGTTTTGTACTGCATTTAAGGCTTCTAAAGCTAACTCTTTTGATATGTCTTGATTATAAAATGCTTCTATCTTTTCTGGTAATGGAGTTGTTGAAAAGTTTCCTGCAGGAATTCCTATTTTGTTTGCTCTCAACCCCTTTTCGTAATAAAAAATAAAATCATTTACAAACTTATTTAAAGAGCTTGTTGCTGTGTTTGCTATTGAATTTACAAATGTTGTTCTATAAACTGTCTTCCAATCATCTAAGACTATTTGAGTTAAAGATGCCATTTGATCTATAACATCAGCAAGGTAATTCTTGTATTTAATATCTAAATATTTATTTAAAATAGCCATGTCATCATTTCCAATACCATATAACAAATAATCTACAGCTGGAAAACCGACAGCATCATTATTATTAACATTCGTTAAATCGTAAGTTCCTGAACTAATATTGTTTTCAATATCTAATACATTTGTTGGATATACATTCATTTGAAAGCTATATTGTAATTCTTCTGCTTTACCAATATTAAAAACCTCTACAGATTGCCAAACTTTATAAGCCTCTATCCATGACATTCTAAGAGCTTCTAAATTTATTTGATTAGGTGCAACTATAAATACGTCTTTATTTGCTTTTAAAGCTAGAAGTTTTACTTGTAAATCTTCGAAAGCAGGTATAATAGTATTATCTACTAAATTTGTTAATAATGCCCCTCTATTAAAATCATCTGTTTTACTAGATGGTCCATCATCCGAAGACGAACTACAACCTACTATAACTAGTGCTGTAATTAATACCAAAATAATCTTTCTACCTGTAATCATAACCCTTTTAAAATAAATATTTTGCAAATGTACTAAAGTAGTTGCTGTACATATTAATACAACAACTACTTTTTAAAAATAATAACCAATTATTCTTATTTTTTTAACTTCCTGCTTGAGCAGTTGTAAAACTAAACTTACTTGATATTGTATTAGACATAGTATCTAGAATAGTAGCATCAAGATCCCAAAATCCATTTCCTGTTGTTAGTGTATTAATAAAATTATCTACTTCTGTTTTAGTAAAGTATGGTTCTGTTGTATTTGGCTTTCTTGTAAACTGTAAGCTATAAACAAAACCAAATCCTTCAGATAAATCATGAAATGCAGAAGCATTGTCTATTCCTAAACTGGCTTTACCTTGTTGTAAATAATAGACAGCTCTAATCCCAATAATTTCAGATATTTTTTCTCTAATAATTTCAGCTTGCTCATCACGAACTCTATAGTTTTTAGCTACAATGGCTGCTCTTCCTAATTTAAAAGCATTATATATATCTGCTGCTATCCCTGTAAAATCGGTATCACTTTCAACTCTAAATAAATATTTACTTAAAAAACTATCTGCATTTGTTACTGGAACTGCTGGGTTATCTTCATTTCCATATAAGTACCCATAAGCTTCATCCCATTTATGTTCCATAGTGGTATATGTTTTACCATCTGCTACAGTTCCTGCATTATTATCTGCTATATTTGAACCAGCATCTAATACTGCTGGACTTAAATAATTATTTAAGATTTGATCTGTCATTAAAGCGCCTATTAAAGCTTTATTAACGGCTTGATTATATTCTAACCCTTTAGCATTTACATAACGTGTAGAACCTCCTCCAGCTTCTTGTATTTTTCCTGCATTACCTACAGATGCATCATTATCCCAGTTAGTAAAAACATCTGATGCTTGAGCAGCTATCCATGTGTCGAAATCTGCTTTAATAGCATTACCATCTGTAGTATTGGCTTTAAAATAATCTTCTGATGCTGCTGTTTTACTTCTTATACTTTTATTAGATGCATTTAAATCCGCATCACTAAAATCTACCTCTCCTTCAACATGAGCAAACATAGCATCTAAAACCTTTTCTGTTTGTGTATTATCTTTTAACGCAGAAATTAGTTCGTGTGCCATTTGAATTCTAGTGGTTTGACCACCAAAACTTACCGAAGAATTACCATTTCTTTCAAAACTATAAGTAGTAGGAGCTACCACTTGATTTTCTGAGTTCCCACCATCATCATCATTTGAACATGATTGAAATAATACTGATGCCACAAAAAGACTAAGGACAATTTTTTTCATTTTTAATACTTTTATTTAGACTTATTATAAATAATATTTACTTTAAAGTTGCAAATATAAAACACAAAATAACACTCACAAAGTTTATTTAGATTAAATTTAAATAAAGAGCATTAATACAACATAAACACATAACAATCAAGTATTTAATTCAAGTAAGAAATTACGTGTTTTTTAAATGTTTTTTTAAATTTAACTAAGAAATAAACTGTTAAAAATCATATTCTAATTAAAAATTACGTTTAGTTTAAATCTATTTTTTATAGAAAACATAATTAAGTAAGATGCCTGTTTAATGATAATAATTAAAAATTTTAGAGGCTTCATTATAAGCACTCTCAAAACTGAGCGCATTTAAGTTATTATTTTTATTTGTAGTAAAATATGACAATAGTTTTTCTGTAGGCATATTTCCTGTTAGTTCATCTTTAGCCATAGGGCATCCACCAAATCCTTGAATAGCTCCATCAAAACGATTACATCCTGCTTTATAAGCGGCGTCTACTTTTTCAAACCAGCTATTAGGTGTTGTATGTAAATGTGCTCCAAATTCTATATTAGAATATAATGGTATCAAATTTGAGAATAAATAATCAATATTTTCTGGGTTAGAAGATCCAACAGTATCACTCAAAGATAAAATTTTCACTCCCATATTTGATAGTTTATGAGTCCACTCTCCTACTATATCAACATTCCAAGGGTCTCCATAAGGGTTTCCAAATCCCATAGATATATAAACTACAACTTCTTTATTTGATTTATTTGCAATTTCTAAAATTTCAGAAAGTATGTTTACAGATTCAGCAATAGTTTTATGCGTATTACGCATCTGGAAATTCTCAGAAATTGAAAATGGATAGCCCAAGTAATCAATTTCTTTATGTTCACAAGCATCATTAGCGCCTCTAACATTTGCGATTATAGCTAAAAGTTTACTCGCGGTTTTACTTAAATCTAATTGAGATAAAACGTCTGCTGTATCTACCATTTGCGGAATAGCTTTTGGTGATACAAAACTACCAAAATCAATAGTATCGTACCCCACACGTAAAAGGGATTGAATATACTGTACTTTTTGCTTTGTTGGAATAAATGACTTTATTCCTTGCATAGCATCTCTTGGACATTCAATAATTTTAATTTGATTTGGCATGTATATTTCTAAAATAGATTGATAAAAATACTATTATTTTTTCTGAAAGTTTATTTTACTATGATTTAACAGAACTTTAAAACCATAACTACCTGATAATTAAATTATTTTTTTGTATTTTTAAAAAGCCTTATTTTTTTTATAGTCTAAGGTAGCTTGTTGTTACGTATATATTGTTCTATATATTATACTATAACTATGAAAAAAATTACATTTCTTTTAATATTTATCCTAACTTCTAGCTTATATACTTTTAGTCAAAGTACAGCTAATTATACGATCACTTTTGATAGTTTTTGGGAATCTGAAGCCGCTAATCCTACTAATGGTATTAGTACAATTGACTTACCAGGTAATGCGCATTGGTCTCCACTAGTTGGTGCTACACATAAAACAGCAAATACTTTTTTAATGATGGGAATGGCTGCATCGCCAGGCATAGAATCTATTGCTGAAACAGGAGCTACTAGTACTTTTCAAACAGAAGTTACAACTAATACTGATGCAGATAAATATATCCCTGGAGGAGGTTTAGCTACTGGAAAAGGTACAATTACTCTAAATAATATAGAGGTTAGTGAAGGGTATCCATTTATTACTCTAGCTTCAATGATTGCACCTAGCCCTGATTGGTTTGTAGCTGTTAATAGTATTAACCTAAGATCTGGCAATAATAGTGTTGAAAATGGTTGGAAAGAGACTTTTAGTGTTGATCTATTTCCTTACGATGCTGGTACCGAAGCAGGTAGCGGGTATTCAGGAAATAATGCCTCTACAGTTGGTGTAATTACTAGCAGGTCTAATACAACACCTTTTAATAATAAAAGAATTGGCACTATGACTTTTACCTTAAATAGTACATTAAGCACAGATACCATTGATAATCTTTTAGACAATATAAAAGTGTATCCTAGCCCTGCAAAAGATAATATTACTATTTCTAATATTAAAAACATAAAATTAAACACTATTGAAATTTATAATGTTTTAGGACGATTAGTTAAAAAAGTGACTGTTACAGTTAGGACAAACAAAATAAACATCAACTTAACAAACTTAAATAAAGGTGTCTATTTATTAAACTTAAAAGCTGTTAATGGTAGTAAAACTCAAAAATTCGTACTCAATTAATCTATAAAATTTGCCCTTTATAGATTAAACGATTTTAAATTAGTCTTCAACGTTTTTATTATTCATCCGGTTAATTTATAAATACATTTGACATGTAAATGCATGCCTCAAATGAATATTTTTATTGCTAGATTTAATTATATATTCTTGTCGATATTTTTATCGTTTACCACGGTTATGTCTTCTCAAAATAAATTAGAACCTAATTGCGGAACAATTATAACTTCAGAAATTGCAAAATATTATAAAAGTTTAAAACCTCTTTTAAAAACTTATGAGCAAGATTTTTCGCAAATAAAATTTAATAAAAGAAAAAATAATAAACGTAAAGAAGTAATCCATTCAATTCCCATTAAAGCACATGTTATTAGAGCCTCAGATGGTTCTGGTGGTATTAATACATACGTTCTCAATAAGGCTTTTAAAAACCTAAACTCAATTTACACAGATGCTTTTATGTCATTTTTTTTGTATGATGGTATTAACTATATTGATAATGATAATTTATGTCACTTTAATAAAGACAAGGAACAGTCTTTAACAAAAACAACTTATGTTTCGGGGATAATAAATATTTATTTTACAGATTATATTGAAAACGCTTCAAAAGAAAGTATTTGCGGGTATAGTGATACTACAATTGGAAAGAATGATATTATAATCATGAAAAATAAATGTACAACAAACAATTCTTCACTAGCTCATGAATTAGGTCATCTTTTCTCCTTAATACATACTCACGGACCCGACAATAACAAAATAACATCAGAATTAGTAAATGGTAGCAACTGTGATACTGATGGTGATGGTATTTGTGATACACCTGCAGACCCAAAATTGAGTTCTAGTAAAATTGATAATTTTTGTAAATACAAAGGAAACGAGACCGACAGCAACGGAGATATTTTCAGCCCAGATACAGGAAATATTATGTCTTACTCTAGAAAAGCTTGTAGAAATCACTTCTCTACACAACAACTAGCTCGTATGTATGCGTATTATAAATCCCAAGAAAATCGGTTTATAATATCCTCAGAAGAGCCAGACACCAATATAGAATCTAAACAAACTAATGAATTAAACGATATAAAAGTTTACCCTAATCCTATCAAAAATGATGTGCTTTTTGTAAAAACAAATAACACTAAAGATATTTTGAATTACAAAATTACAAATCTTGTTGGTCAAATATTTTTATCTGGAAACTTATCTAATCAACCTATTAGTTTTAAGAACTTACCCTATGGAAGTTATTTACTTACACTAGAAAGTAAGCACTCCAAAATTATAAAAAAGATTATTAAATAAATGATTACTTTTTAAGTAATGCCTTATTAATACTTTTTATAAGACTAGGTCCTTCGTAAATAAATCCTGTATATATCTGTACTAAATCTGCACCAGCATCTATTTTATCTAGCGCATCTTTTGCCGAGTGTACACCACCTACTCCAATTATAGGAAACGCTTTATTACTTTTATCTGATAAGTATTTTATAACTCTTGTACTTTTTTCTTTAATAGGCTGTCCACTTAAGCCACCATTTCCAATACTATCAAGTAGCGCTTTAGAAGCTTTTAAGTCTTTTCTGTCTGTAGAAGTATTACTAGCAATAACTCCATCTAATTTAGTTTTATTAACTAACTCTATAATTTCGTCTAATTGATTGTCATTTAAATCTGGTGCTATTTTCAACAATATTGGTTTTTGTTTTTCAAAGGTCTTGTTAGCCTTTTGCACAGTATTAATAAGCTCTTCTAAATAATCTTTATCATTTAATTTAGCGTGACTCCCAACATTAGGACAACTAACATTAAGCACAAAATAGTTTACATAAGGATGAAGTGCATTAAAACACTTTAAATAATCTTTAGTATATCCTTCAGGTTTTGTTGCCGTATTTTTACCAATATTACCTCCAACTATAAGCTTCCCTTTATTTTTCTTTAATTGACCAATAGCAGCTTCAAGACCTTCATTATTAAACCCCATACGGTTAATAATACCTTGATCTTCTTTTAATCTAAATAATCTTTTTTTAGGATTACCCGTTTGTCCTTTAGGCGTTACTGTTCCTATTTCTATAAAACCAAAACCAAAGTTAGCCAACTCATTGTACAATACTGCATTTTTATCAAATCCAGCTGCTAAACCTACAGGATTTTTAAATGTTAATCCAAATAGATTTCTTTCCAAACCCTTATTTTCAACCTTGTACATACCTCTAAACAAAGCTGGAAACCCGGGGATTTTAGATGTGAATTTTATCAATAAAAATGTGAAATGATGAATTTTTTCTGGATCGAATGAAAAGAATAAAGGACGAAGTAATAATTTGTACATCTGTAGTATTTATGCAAAAATAAGTCTAAATAAAAAGTCAGCCAATTCAAAAGCAAAAAAAATTAATAATCGTACTTTTGAAAAGCCTTAGGGTTATATATTCGTCTCACTTAAATGAGATATTTTTTACTTATATTATATTAAATTTCATCTAAAATGATTTCAAAAAAACACATCATAAAACGTTTTGTAAGTTACGTAACTATTGACACGGAATCTGATCCAAAATCTGACAGTACTCCGAGTACAAAAAAACAATGGGATTTAGCTAATAACCTTGCTGAAGAGCTTAAATCTATAGGTATGCAAGAGGTCACCATTGATGATAATGCCTATATAATGGCCACTTTACCTAGTAATGTAGAACATGATGTACCTACCATTGGGTTTATTTCACATTTTGATACCTCTCCAGATTTTACTGGAGCAAATGTAAATCCTCAAATTATTGAAAATTATGACGGGAAAGATATTATTTTAAATGAAACTGAAAATATAGTATTGTCTCCAGACTATTTTGAAGATTTACTTCTTTACAAAGGACAAACTCTAATTACGACTGATGGTACTACCCTATTAGGTGCAGATGATAAAGCAGGTATTTGTGAAATTGTTTCGGCTATGGAATACTTAATAAATCATCCAGAAATTAAACACGGAAAAATTCGTGTAGGCTTTACGCCAGATGAAGAAATTGGTAGAGGCGCTCATAAATTTGATGTTAAAAAATTTGGGGCGGATTGGGCTTATACTATGGATGGTAGCCAAATTGGTGAACTGGAATATGAAAACTTTAATGCTGCTGGAGCTGTCGTAAAAATAAAAGGTAAAATTGTACATCCTGGTTACGCTAAAGGAAAAATGATAAATTCTATGTACATTGCTACAGAGTTTATTAATTCGCTACCTAGAATGGAAACCCCAGAACATACAGATGGGTATCAAGGTTTTTTCCACTTACATGATATGAAAGGTGATGTAGAAGAAACAGTATTAGAATATATTATTCGGGATCATGATAAAGGACATTTTGAAGCCAGAAAGGAGGTTATGATAAAACTTACTAATGAAATTAATTCTCAATATGGCAGAACAGTTATTACTACTGAAATTAAAGATCAATATTTCAATATGAAAGAAAAAGTAGAATCTGTAATGCATATTGTAGATATTGCCGAAAAAGCTATGAAGGAACTTAATATTGAACCATTAATTAAAGCTATACGAGGTGGCACAGATGGATCTCAATTAAGTTATATGGGATTACCTTGTCCTAATATTTTTGCTGGCGGACATAATTTTCATGGACGTTATGAGTATGTTCCTGTGGAGAGTATGATTAAAGCCACTGAGGTTATTTGTAAAATTGCTGAGTTGACTGCGAAAGAGAAGTAAGATCTATATTGGTGTTTAAATGAAACTTTATCTTAGGCATAACAAAACCTTTAAAAAAATTCATTCAAATGAAAAAATTTACTCATTAATGTTCAAGAAACTAAAACAATGCGACAAATGCGCTTTGAATCGATTAATAATATTAACAAAATAATATTTTAGCTTATATAAAAGAGGCTATAGAAATTCCTAAACAAAAAAAGCTTCCAAAATGGAAGCTTTTTTAATATCAATAAATAAAATTGATTTTATTTTACGGGAGCATTAAGCTTAGAGCTCATTTCCATAGAAATAGCAGAACGATCAAACTTTAACTTTCCAGCCATAGTTTCAATAACACAACTGTTATCTTTATCATTTAACTCAGCTATTTTACCGTGTAAGCCACTTTTAGTAATTACTTTATCACCACGTTTTAATTCTGCAGCAAATTTCTTTTCTTTTTTAGCACGCTTCATTTGTGGCGCAATCATAAAGAAATATACAACTACAAACATTAATATAAACGGTAAAAACTTCTGAATCTGTTCTAACATTATTCTTTTACTTATTTTGCTGCTTTTGCAGCTGGTTTAACTGCTGCATTTGGATCTGGTTTAACAAATGCAGTTATTTTAACTATTTCTGAACCTTTTTCAGTATTTGCAGTAACTGTTATTTGTTTTGTTACTTTACCAGATCCACTCCCATTATACTTAACAGAAAATTCTCCAGTATCTCCTGGCGCTAAAGGTTCTCTACTCCAATTTTGAGGTACAGTACAACCACAAGTCGTTCCTATATTAGTAATTACTAATGGTGCATCCCCTACATTAGTATATTTAAAAGTAGTTTCTACTGGCGTTTTAGATTCTATTTCACCAAAATCATGTTCAGTTTCTTCAAATTTAAGAACAGGTAATTTAGATGAACCTGCGTCCCTAACTGCTGCTGCTGCAACATTATTTTCATCAATTTTTTTAGCTGCATTCTCTTTACAAGAAGTAAAAGCTATTAAGCATAGTGTGCTTAATCCTAATATTATTTTTTTCATAATAGATCTAGTTAAATATTTTTTTGATGTGTAAAAGTAATAATTATTTATACTATTCAAAATTTTTGTTGCTTCTTCTTATTGTAAGAAATCTACAACAGCCCACGACCAATCTTTTTTAATGCTCCTGAAGCCTCGTATTCTTTTACTAATTTATCTAAAATTCCATTTATAAATATACTACTTTTTGGTGTAGAATATTCTTTAGCTACTTCTAAGTACTCATTAATGGTCACTTTTACAGGAATAGAAGGGAAATTATTCAACTCACAAATAGCCATTTGTAATAAAACATAATCGACACTAGCAATACGCTCTGAGTCCCAATTTTGGGTTTTGAGCCCTATTTCTTTGTTTATTGCTGTTCTTTTTAAAAGCGTTTTTCTAAACAAATCAATTGCATATTGCTTATCATCAATGTCTTTATAAAGTTTTGGTGTAAAATAACCTTCTGCAGAAGTTGTTTTTGCTTTTCTTAATAATTTTAAAATAGCCGTATTTACTGTAGGTAAATCATCTAACCATGTTAAATTTTTATCTTCTATATAATCGTAAAGTTTATCATTTGGAGCAATAATATCTTTAAAAATATCAACAATAAAATCTTTGTCTTCTTTAAAATCAGAAACTCTAGTTTGCATATAATCCTTATAAAGGTCACTAGAAACTATCGATTTAAAAATAACATCTACATATTCTCCATCTAATTTCCAATTAGTAACCCCATGTGTTTCAATTTGACTATTTAACTGGAAATTATCTACTAAAAGTTTTAATAATTGATTATTTACAAACTTCCTATTAGGATCTTTATCTTCTTTAGTAGCTAAATGTTTTTTCTGCTTCTTTTGTAAATCATCTTCAGCTCTTTTTTGAACTTCAATTAATAATGAAACTAATAAAAGGTACAAGTTGTACATATTATCTATACTAAACAGTAAAAACTTTTGGTCTTTAATAAAATCATCGCTCTCTCCACCCTTAAAGGCATATAAAGTTTGCATTACTTTTACACGAATATGTCTTCTATTTAGCATAATTACAAGGAACTTAAATTAAAAATGACAAGTTATTTTTCATTGTTTTGATGCCGCAAAAATAATACTATATTTAAAAAATCTGGCCATATTATTCATTTTATTATTATAAAATACTTTAGTCTATATTTAACAATTCACTTATATACACCAAGGTTTTATTTATCATTAATACCCTATATTTGCCTTCTTATATTACTATTAAGTAAATGAAAGAATTACAGCATTTAAATAAGTACTTTTTAAAATATAAAACACATCTTTTAATAGGCACAATAATAACTATTGTTGCTAGGTTGTTTTTACTATTTACGCCAAGATATATAAAACAAATATTTATAATTATTGAAAAATATTTAAAAGGCGGAATAACACCCGAAGCTTATAAATATGAGCTCACAGAAGCTATTGTTTATATCATTGGAGCTGCATTAATTGGAGCTATCCTTACTTTTTTTATGAGACAGGCTATTATTAATGTATCTCGCTATATTGAATTCGATTTAAAAAATGAAATCTATGAGCAGTACCAAAAACTATCCCTAAATTTTTATAAAAAAAATAGAACAGGAGATTTAATGAACCGCATTACGGAAGATGTAAGTAGAGTACGCATGTATGCAGGTCCAGCTATTATGTACAGTATAAATACCATATCTCTCTTTATTATTGTTATTATATATATGGTTAATGCATCTCCAAAATTAACGCTTTATACTATAGTTCCATTACCTATTTTATCAATTATTATTTATAAATTGAGTAAAGAAATACACAAGCGTAGTACCATTGTTCAAGAATATTTATCTAAACTCTCTACGTTTACTCAAGAATCATTCAGTGGGATTTCTGTAATTAAAGCTTATGGTATTGAGTCTCAAACAGCAACGAACTTTAAGTCTCTTGCTGCTGAAAGTAAAGAAAAACAAATCAGTTTAGCAAAAGTACAAGCTTGGTTTTTCCCAATGATGATTTTACTTATTGGTACCAGTAATTTATTGGTTATATATATTGGAGGTATGCAATATATAAACGGAGAAATTGAAACTATTGGAACTATAGCCGAATTCATTATTTATGTTAACATGCTTACATGGCCAGTAGCTACAGTAGGTTGGGTTACTTCAATTGTACAACAAGCCGAAGCTTCTCAAAAACGAATTAATGAATTTTTAAAAATTGAACCTGAAATTAAAAATACTATTGAAGTAAACACTAAAATAACAGGAAATATTGTATTTAAAAATGTATCTTTTACTTATGATGATACTAATATTCAAGCATTAAACGATGTAAGCTTTTCTGTAAAAGAAGGAGAAACTTTGGCTGTTTTGGGTAAAACAGGCTCTGGTAAATCTACTATTTTAGACTTAATAGGGCGTCTTTATGATATAGATAAAGGTTCTATTATTATTAATGAAACAAAAATTAACGAACATAATTTAACCAATTTAAGAGATAGTATTGGTTATGTACCACAGGATGCCTTTTTGTTTTCAGATACCATAAAAAACAATATCAAATTTGGAAATCAAGACGCTAATGATAATGATGTTATAAATGCTGCAAAAAAGGCTCAAGTACATAAAAACATTATCAAGTTTAACAATGGTTATGATACAACTTTAGGGGAACGTGGTATAACACTTTCTGGCGGGCAAAAACAACGAGTTTCCATCGCTAGAGCAATAATAAAGTCTCCAAAAATTTTATTATTCGATGATTGTTTGTCTGCTGTAGACACAGAAACAGAAGAAAAAATACTACAAGGTTTAAGTGAGATTTCTAAAGGAAAAACATCAATTATAGTAAGTCACAGAGTTTCTTCGGCTAAAAATGCAGATAAAATAATTATATTAGATAATGGCAAAATTGTTCAAGAAGGCACACATGATACACTTATAAACGTAGATGGTTACTACAAACATCTATATTTAAAACAACTTAGTGAGACGAGCTCAAAATAAAAGACTAAATCATTAAAGAATAAGAAGCTACAGTGTTTTTCTATTTAAGTAAATGCAATAAAATCTAATATTTAAAAAAGAAACTTCATAATTTGTTGGTTAGTATTGGTTTTTTTTAGATTTTTGATACAGAATGATTATAAAATAAATTTCAAATCAAATATGAATAATAATGATATGATGGAGAAAGAGGAAATTTTTTCGAAAGTATTAAGAGCAGGAAGACGTACCTATTTTTTTGATGTTAGAGCGACTAAAGCAGAAGATTATTACTTAACGATTACTGAAAGTAAAAAGTTTACTAATGATGATGGATCGTTTCATTACAAAAAGCATAAAATATATATCTATAAAGAAGACTTTACTGAATTTAAAGATATTTTAGCTGAAATGACTGATTATATCATTAATGAAAAAGGTGATGAAGTTATTAGTGAACGCCATCAAAAAGATTTTAAAAAAGAATATGATGACCAGCCTTCTTCATCAAGAACTACTGAAGACGAAATAAAAACTACTGAAAGTTTTACAGATATAAGTTTTGATGATATTTAATTATCAATATTTAAAACATAACAAACGTAATATCAATTACGTTTGTTATGTTTTAAATATGATTATAAGCATAGTAAAAGCTTACTCTTTTTTTACTTTATACTCAGTAGTTAAGCTACATAATATTTTTTTTAATTTACTGTCTCTAAATTAGACATTTGCTCATAATTTTAGCTAGCTGTTTTTTTAAGAAAACTTACGATGGTTACTATTCGTTTGTGAAGTAAATATTCTTTTTAATACCTATCTCCTCAAAATCAATTCTATGTTGATAAATTGGATTTATAACTTCTAGAGAACTATCACTTCAATAATAAATAATATCCACTCTTAAATTTACCTTAAAAACTATTGTGTTATTCATTTAAAAAACACACAATTTATATAAGTTATTTTGCCATTTAATGTATTATCACGAACTTTGATAAAAACTTGTTTTATGGCTCGTACTCCTTCAAATATGCTTCCATTAGGAACCTCAGCTCCACAGTTTTCACTTCTTGATACTATTTCTAATTCCATTTTAAATCTTAACGACATAAAAGGAAATAAAGGAACAGTTATCATGTTTATATGTAACCACTGTCCTTTTGTAATTCATGTGAATTCAGAAATAGTTTCAATAGCAAATACCTACACAAAAAAAGGTATTAGTTTTATTGCTATATCCAGTAATGACGCTATTAATTATCCACAGGACTCTCCTGAAAACATGACTATTCATGCTAAAAACGAAAGCTACCCTTTCCCTTATTTATATGATGAAAGTCAAGAAATAGCTAAAGCTTACGATGCTGCATGCACACCAGATTTTTATGTTTTTGATGAAGTCCTAAAACTAAATTATAGAGGTCAACTTGACAATTCAAGGCCAGGTAATGGCTTACCTATTACAGGTATCGACTTAAGACAAGCTATAGATTGTTTAATTGAAAATAAGGAAAACACTACTCTACAAAAACCAAGTATTGGATGTAACATTAAATGGAAATAATTACTGCTTTGTTACATTTTTTTAAAACTATTAAAAAAAAAAAAAATACAGGTTTAATATGCCTACCCAATTTATCGTTTAAAACTTTAAAAGAGCTCTTGCCATGTGCACTTCTATTGTTTTAATTGAAATGTTTAAATACTCAGAAATTTCAGAATGAGTCAATCCTTCTTTTGTATTTAAAATAAAAACTTCTTTACATTTTTAGGTAAATTATTTATTTCTTAATTAACTAATTTCATCATCGCATCTATATCAAAACTTTCGTTTTCTAAAACTAAATCAATAGCTTCAATATTTTTTTCTAAATAACTTTAGCCTTTTACAAAACTGTTCTATAAATTCATTATAAACAGATTTATACAAATAGATACATTATAGTAGTTTTTTTACGGAAAATCTTATAGAGGTCAGTATTTAAATGCGTATCTTATTGCTAATAAATATATTGAATTATGGACATATTTCAAGGTCAAAATCTTCTAGAGTTCTCTGATCGCTTCAAAACAGACGATAATTGTAAAGAATATTTAGCTCAAATCAAGGCTAAAATTCCTTTTAAATGTACTAGGTGTAATCATACAGCTTGTCAAACTCTCATTGATTATTCTCGTCAATGTAATATTTGTAGACATACAGAATCTGCTACTGCTGAGACACTTTTTCACAAAGTAAAGTTTGGTGTTCGAAAAGCATTTTTCATTTGTTTTGAGATGGCCACAAGCACAAAAAGTTTATCAGCAAGTTATATGGGAGTCCGTTATGGTATCACAGAGAAAACGACTAGATTATTTATGTTAAAAATTAGAGAAGCAATGTCTTCTAGTGGAAATAATCCAATGGATGGAGAAGTTCATGTAGATGAATTTGTACTTGGTGGTAGAGAAGAAGGAAAAACAGGTAGAAGTTATGATGGTAAGAAAAAGAAAGCTATAACAGCAGTTCAGCTAACAGAAAAAGGAAAAGTAAGAAGGATGTATGCTATGAAAATAGAGGACTTCTCGGCGCAATCACTTCAATACATCTTTGTCAATCATATAGATCGGAAAGCTAAAGTAATCACCGATAAATGGAGAGGATACAGACCTATTGCTAAAGCCTATGATATTACTCAAATAGAGAGTAATAAAGGATTAAACTTCAAGGCAATTCATACAATGATACACCAAGTGAAATCTTGGATCAGAACAACTTATTCTTGGGTGAGTGATGCTAATCTGAATAGATATTTTAATGAGTTCTGTTTTAGGATTAATAGATCACAGAGCAAGAATACAATATTCAACAACTTAGATAACTAAAATGGTTCGTGGAGAGAAAATATATCAATCAAAATTAATAAGTAACTAACTACTGACCTCTAAAATCTTATTATGGCTTTTATGAATATGTTCGCTCATAAATCCAAAATTACTGATCTTTACTCTACAAACGATGCAAAGTTAGGGAATTCTATTGATTAAAAAAAATACTTGCAATTATATTTAAATGAGTTTATTTACAAACTCAATAGAAGGTATTTTGGTGAAAAAATCTTTGATAGGTTCGTTATTATTGCTATCATTACTGAATTAAGAGTGATTACGAGTAAACAGAGAAGAATTACTTTAAAGTTTTAATTGCCATATCCCTATATCTTGCCAAGCTCCAAATTTCAAACCAACTTCTTTTAATTCAGCCACTTGTACAAATCCGAATTTTTCGTGTAACCTCACACTAATATCATTTGGTATTGTTAGCACTCCTAAAATCGTATTTACATCTGTTTTCTTTAATTGCCTTATTAATTCAGTATATAGCTTAGTCCCTATTTGTTTTCCATGAGCCATATGCTTTACATAAACTGTTGATTCAACCGTATGATTATACGCAGGTTTTGGTCTAAATCTACTTCCATAGGCAAAACCAAAAATCTCATTATTTTCTTCATAAACTATAAATGGGTATTCAAAACTAATTCGCTTCAATTTATCTTGAAACATCTCTAATGTTAAAGGTTCTACATCAAAAGTAACGACAGTATTTAAAACGTAATAATTATAAATATCTAAAAGTGCTTGTGTATCTCCTATGCTTACAGATCTAATCATTTATAACCACCCTTTAATTTTTAACAAATTCTCTATATGCGCGTAATGATGATTACTATGCCATGCATAATTACCTATGTTATAGCTTAGAACAACTTCACTATTAGTTTCTGGGTGAATAAAGCTTTTATTAAAATCTTCTTCTGTTAATGTTTTTAGTAGATAAACAAGCTTAAAATGAATAGCTTTTATATGGTTTAAAGACATTTCTATTGGTGCTGTTTTTGAATCTATTAGTTCTGCCCAACGATCTTCAAAATAAGCTTTAATAATAGGCTTGTCTTCTGTTAACGCCCATTTAAAACGTGTATAACTATGATGATGACTATCTGAAATATGATGTACAACCTGCCTTATGGTCCAACCATTAGACCTATAAACGGTATCTAACTGTACGCTTGATAAATCTTTAACTAGTTTTTCTAACCTATTAGGAAAATGCTCTAATATAGAAATCCAACTTTGAATGTGTTGTTGAGTTATTGGAGTAGCTACCTTGAATTGACCTATAGGATATTTTAAATATTCTAAATTACTTATATTCATTCTATATACATTTCTTTAAAATTAAGAATTTAAAAATAAGTATAAATAAATTTTAAGCAACGTCTACAAATCCTTTTTCAGCCCAGTTTATAGCCAAATATAGGCAGTCGAACTTCTTTATTTTGCTTTTAAAAAATAGGTTTTCAACCATAAAACCTAAAATACTAGTTTTTCTATCTGTAACTATATAATAGCCTTTTAATGAATAGCTTTTTTTAAAAAACTTTACCCAATCTTGAGCCATTACAGAATATGAATTTACACGATTAGAAATATAGATGAGATCACTTCCATCTGTTTCCAAATAAGACATGACGTCTTTCACAATTAACTCAGCATGTTCATCCCAATTAAAGGCAAGACCTTCGTTAACTTCTGAAACAACATAACCTTTAAAAACATAAACATTAGCAAAAGAATAATTAAATTCTTTAATTACACTATCGTATACCACTGAATCTTTTATATTAATCATTTCGTAAAATATATTTATAAAATTATGGGATAATTATTTACACCTAAGTAATATTAGGTGTAATGAGAGCTTCCATGAACAATATATTAAAAAAATAATTAACCTATTCTTTATAATAGACAAAATACCTAGAAACCAGATATTTTCCTACTGTTATGAAGTATTATAAGAATAAGAAGCTCTACAAATAGATATCTTAATTTTATAGAGCTTCTTAATATTCTTTTAAAAAATTTTGAACTTATGCTAATGCATAAATTTTATTTTATCTCCATTAATTCTACATCAAATATTAAAGTAGCATCTGGAGGTATAACTCCTCCTGCTCCTCTACTTCCGTATCCTAAATGACTAGGTATTACAAAACGAGCTTTATCTCCTACTTTTAACAATTGGATACCTTCATCCCATCCAGAAATTACTTGCCCCATTCCTAAAGGAAAATCAATTGGTTCCTTACGTTTGTATGATGAATCGAAAACGGTACCATCTAGCAACTCTCCTTTATAGTGTACTGAAACTGTTTTACCTTTTTCTGCTTGAACTCCGCTACCTTCTTGAATAATTTGGTAACGTAAGCCGCTGTCTGTTTTATTAAATCCTGCTGCTATTTTATCTAACGCTGCATCTGCTGCTGCTTTAGCTTCTGCTAATCTTTTTTCTCTTGATCCTTCAAAAGTTCTAAACGATTCTACAGCATTAAAAGCTTCGGCTTCTGCTCCAACTTTAACAATTTCTAAACTTTCAATAACATCTCCTTGCGCTATGGCATCTACAACATCTTGACCTGATTGTACTTTTCCAAAAACAGTATGATTATTGTCTAACCAAGGTGTTTCAACATGTGTTATAAAAAACTGACTTCCGTTAGTTCCTGGTCCTGCATTTGCCATAGATAAAATTCCTGGTCCATCATGTTTTAAATCTGGATGAAACTCATCATCAAATTGATATCCTGGATTACCAGAACCACTACCTTGTGGACAACCACCTTGAACCATAAAATCTGGAATTACTCTATGAAATTTTAAACCATCATAATATGGTGTTCCTTGAGGTTTTACTTTGTTTTCTAGATTTCCTTCTGCTAAAGCCACAAAATGACCAACCGTTCCTGGTGTTTTTTGATATTCTAAAGCTACAAGAATCTCTCCTTTTGTTGTATTAAATTTTGCGTATAATCCGTCTTGCATTGTTCTAAGTTTTAAGAAAGTGCAAAGATAGGAAAGTAAGTTAAAAATTATGGATTATCAGTTATAAGTTTTTTTTGACATTAATTTTCATGAGTCTTATGATTGATATACTTTTATTTTTATAAGTACACAAAACATCACAACAGACTTTTTACAAATTGAATTAACATAAATTCTATTTTACAGAAAACTAGAATTAAAATAACCAATTGTTTAATATTATTAACTAATCCGCGTTAGGGATTGAGGCATTGTTGGAGCTCTTTTTTTGTTTTTCTCAAAAAAGCGACTGCCAAAAGCCCGTCCCTTGGGAACGCTAAAATATTAAAATTTTATATTTAAAATTTAGTTAGCAACTTCACTAATAAATTTGATCCGGTATAAACGTAACTCTTCATCATCATAATCACCATCAAATTCTTCAATTGCTACATCAATGTTATCAGATTCAGATTCCATAAAATAATCGTGTATATCTTCTTGTTGATCTTCGTCTAAAATTTCATCAAGCCAATAATTGATATTTAATTTTGTCCCTGAATATACTATAGCTTCCATTTCTTTAATAAAATCTTCCATAGACATTCCTTTTGAAGATGCTATGTCATCTAATGGTAACTTCCTATCAATGTTCTGAATAATAAATAACTTATTTGCTGAATTTGTTCCTGTAGATTTTACAACTAAATCGTCTGGACGTGTTATATCATTATCTTCAACATATTTGGCTATTAGCTCAACAAAATCTTTACCATATTTTTTTGCTTTACCGTCCCCAACTCCATGTACATTACTAAGTTCTAATATAGTTATAGGGTACTTTAAAGCCATATCTTCTAATGATGGATCTTGGAAAATAACAAATGGTGGCACTCCTAGTTTTTTAGCATTCTTTTTACGAAGGTCTTTCAACATCCCCATTAATACTGCATCTGCAGATGCTCCTCCGCTTTTTGCAGCGGTTATAATGGTTCCATCTTCTTGAGCACCCTCAAATATATGATCTTCTGTCATCATAAAAGATTTAGGTCTTTTAATAAAACTTTTACCTGCGTCTGTTAATTTGATAACTCCATAAGTTTCAATATCCTTTCTAAGATAACCCGTAACCAAAACTTGCCTTAATAAGGCCATCCAATATTTATTATCATTATGTTTCCCTTTTCCGAAAAAAGGTTGCTCGTTGGTTCTATGAGAATTTATTAAAGCATTTTCTTTACCTATTAAAACATTTACTAAATCTTTAGATTTATATTTTTCATTAGTATTTGCTATGGTTTCCAACAATAACTTAGCATCATCTTTGGCTTCATGCTTCTTTTTAGGATACCTAACATTATCATCCATATCTCCACCTTCTCCAGTCTCATTGTCAAACTCTTCTCCAAAATAATGTAAAATAAACTTTCTTCTAGATATTGATGTTTCTGCAAAAGCTACAACTTCTTGCAATAAGGCTTGACCAATTTCTTGTTCTGCTACTGGCTTTCCTGACGTGAATTTTTCTAATTTTTCAATGTCTTTATATGCATAAAAAGCTAAACAATGTCCTTCTCCTCCATCTCGTCCTGCTCGTCCTGTTTCTTGATAATAACTTTCTATACTTTTGGGTATATCATGATGAATTACAAAACGTACGTCTGGTTTATCTATACCCATACCAAATGCAATAGTAGCTACTACTACATCGACATCTTCCATTAAGAATTTGTCTTGATAACTAGACCTAGATTTTGCATCTAACCCTGCATGGTATGGTACTGCTTTTATACCATTTACTTGTAGTACTTGTGCTAGTTCTTCAACACGTTTTCTACTTAAACAGTAAACAATTCCAGACTTGCCTTCATTTTGCTTTACAAAACGAATAATATCTGCATCAGCATCCTTAGTTTTTGGTCTTACCTCATAATATAAATTAGGTCTATTAAAAGAAGCTTTAAAAGTGGTAGCATCATTAATTCCTAAGTTCTTAATAATATCTTCTTGAACTTTTGGTGTAGCCGTTGCTGTTAAGCCTATTATTGGAATATTATCGCCTATTCTACCTATTATATTACGTAAGTTTCTGTATTCTGGCCTAAAATCATGCCCCCACTCACTAATACAGTGTGCTTCGTCTATAGCCATGAAAGATATCTTTACAGATCTTAAAAACTCAACGTTTTCTTCCTTCGTTAAAGATTCTGGTGCGACATAAAGTAATTTGGTTGCACCATTTACAATATCTTCTTTTACACGTTTTACTTCTGTTTTATTTAATGAAGAATTTAATACATGTGCAACGCCTTCCTCATTCGAAATACCTCGAATGGCGTCTACTTGATTTTTCATTAAAGCTATTAAAGGAGATACCACTATCGCAGTGCCTTCCTGCATTAACGCTGGTAATTGATAGCAAAGAGACTTGCCGCCTCCTGTTGGCATAATTACAAACGTATGTTTTCCTGACAAAATGCTTTCTACAACATCTTCTTGAAGTCCCTTGAATTTGCTAAACCCAAAATATTTTTTTAGTGCAGCATGCAAGTCACTTTTTGTTATTGACATGAATTGTATAAAAAATTAATTATTTAAATTTCTTCAAAAATATTAAAAATTCTATTCATTAATTTAGTAATATATTTAAAGAGCCCTCATATTTTTTTTCGTTAGTTTTGTAACGAAAATAAAATCCAAATTACAATAAAATTTAATTTGATTACTATTAAAGATAAAAAAATCTTTGAAATGCATCAACTAAAATATAATAAATATTGAAAGACCAGAATTCTATTATTAATATTGCGAAGCAAACTATTAAAATGGAAAGTGAAGCCATTTTAAATTTGTCTACTTTAATAACTAACGACTTTGCCGAGGCTACAGAACTCATTTACAAATCAAAAGGGCGTGTTATTATTACAGGTATTGGCAAAAGCGCTATTATTGCCAACAAAATTGTAGCCACTCTAAATTCAACAGGTACGCCTTCTGTTTTTATGCATGCTGCAGATGCTATACATGGTGATTTAGGGCTTATTCTTAAGGATGATGTTGTTATTTGTATTTCTAAAAGTGGTAACACTCCAGAAATAAAAGTTTTAGTACCTCTTATTAAAAGTGCTAAAAATACGATGATTGCTATTACTGGTAATAAAGATTCTTTTTTAGGGCAACATGCAAATTATATTTTAAACGCGTTTGTAGAAAAAGAAGCTTGTCCAAATAATTTAGCTCCTACTACTAGTACTACGGCTCAATTAGTTATTGGTGATGCACTTGCTGTTTGTTTATTAGAATTACGTGGTTTTTCTAGTAATGATTTTGCTAAATACCACCCTGGAGGAGCTTTAGGAAAAAAACTGTATTTAAGAGTTCATGATATTTCATCTGTTAATGAAAAACCAAAAGTTGCGCCTACAACAAATATTAAAGATGTTATAATAGAAATAACAGAAAAAATGCTGGGTGTGACTGCTGTTGTTGAAAATGATAAAATTATTGGAATAATAACTGATGGTGATTTACGTAGAATGTTATCTAAAGTTAATGACTTTTCTAATTTAACGGCTAAGGATATTATGAGTGCTAACCCTAAACACATCAATGCCGATGCCATGGCTATTGATGCCTTAGAGGTTATGGAAACTAATGAAATCTCTCAATTACTTGTTGAAGAGTATGGTAAATATGCTGGTATTGTACACCTGCATGACTTAATAAAAGAAGGTATTATATAATGACAAAGAAGAATATAAATGAAATGTCTTTTTTAGATCATCTAGAAGATTTACGTTGGCATTTAATTAAAATTTGTTTAGCCGTTGTTATAGTTGCTACTTTAGCATTTATTTTTAGTAGATTTATATTTAATTCTATCATTTTTGCTCCATTGGACATGAGTTTTCCAACTTATGAATTCTTATGTAACATCGCAAAATTTATTGATGTTGATAGTACCTTTTGTAATGAAACAATGCCTGCTATTATTCAAAACCGTACCATGGCAGGGCAATTTTCTGCAGATATTTGGACTGCCATTCTTGGTGGCTTTATTATTTCTTTTCCATATGTAATTTATCAATTATGGAGGTTTATAAGTCCTGGATTGCATGAAAATGAGCGTAAACATTCACGTGGTTTTATTATTATTTCTTCTATATTATTCTTTATTGGAATTTTATTTGGCTACTATATTATTACGCCACTTTCTATTAATTTTTTAGTTAATTATAATATTTCTGATATTGTAGATAATCAAATTGATATTAGTTCTTACATTGGACTTGTTAGGTCTTCTGCTTTGGCGGCTGGTTTAATTTTTGAGTTACCCATAATTATTTATTTTTTAACAAAAATTGGACTGGTTACTCCTGAGTTTTTAAAAAAATATAGAAAATATGCATTAGTTATTGTACTAATTCTTTCTGCCATTATTACACCTCCTGATATAGCAAGTCAAGTTATTGTGGCTGTTCCTATTTTAGTATTATACCAAACAAGTATTTATATATCTAAAATTGTTATTAGAAATCAAAAAAGAAAAGAAAAACAACATGTCTGAAATAGTTAATGAATTTAATGATTATCGCGCTAAAATGAATGATAAAATCCTAGCCGATAATAACAAGGTTATTAAACGTATTTTTAATTTAGATACTAATGCTTATGCTGAAGGTGCTCTAGATGTTAAAACTAAAGAACTTTTAGGTTTAGTTGCTTCTGCTGTTTTACGCTGTGATGATTGTATAAAATACCATATGGAAACTAGCCATAAGCTAGGTTTAAAAAAAGAAGAAGTCGTTGAGGCTTTAAGTATTGCGACTTTAGTTGGTGGAACTATAGTTATCCCCCATTTGCGTCGCGCTTATGAATTTTGGGATGCACTGGAAGAATCTGTTGCGTAAATACATTTTTATAAACGACTATGCTATTAGATATTAATAAATACTAATAAAAGATAAAATTCAACATTCCGTTATAATAGTGCATATGTTTTTACTATTTTTAGCGTTTACAGTATATAACTTTATGATTTTAAAAGCCCAGAATTTAATGAAGTCCTACAGTGGACGAAAAGTTGTGAAAGATGTTTCTCTTGAAGTTAATCAAGGTGAGATTGTTGGTCTTTTGGGACCTAATGGAGCAGGAAAAACAACTTCTTTCTATATGATTGTTGGCTTGATAAAACCCAATGGCGGACACATTTTTTTAGACAATCAAGAAATAACCAAATATCCAATGTATAAACGTGCACAAAATGGTATTGGTTATTTAGCTCAAGAAGCTTCTGTATTTAGAAAATTAAGTATTGAAGATAATATTTTAAGTGTATTACAACTTACTAAACTAAGTAAAAAAGAGCAGCACCATAAAATGGAATCCCTTATTGATGAATTTAGTTTAGGGCATATTCGTAAAAGTCGTGGTGATTTATTATCTGGTGGTGAACGTCGGCGTACGGAAATAGCACGAGCTTTAGCAACGGATCCTAATTTTATTCTTTTGGATGAGCCTTTTGCAGGAGTTGACCCTGTGGCGGTTGAAGATATTCAACGTATTGTATCACAACTCACCAAAAAGAATATAGGAATTCTTATTACCGACCACAACGTACAAGAAACCTTAGCTATTACAGATAGGACATACTTAATGTTTGAAGGTAGTATCCTTAAAGCTGGTAAACCTGAAGAATTAGTTAATGATGAAATGGTACGTAAGGTATACTTAGGTCAGAACTTTGAACTACGTAAAAAGAAAATTCAAGAATAGAAATCTACATATCACATATTCTTAATAATTTCTATATTAAGAGTAAAATATTAAAAAATCCCAATTCATCTAGTTTAGATGAATTGGGATTTTTTAATATTTCTTATTTAACCCTTCCCTTACCCTGTTACCTCCTTGTCCTAACAGCAACTAAACATGTAATATTCAGTATAAAAAAACCATTTTACACTCTAAAATAACATCATATTTAATACATCATTTTATAATTAAATAGTGCTATTTTAAATTGATAAAATTGTTTTTATTGAAATAAACAAGACCTATTTAAAAATAAATCATATCTTTATGATATCAAAATAACATCATTTTAAAATAAAATTATGAAATCAGAAAAAGTAATCACCCCCGCTAACGGTTATCTAATGCTATTAATTTTCCTTATTTCACTTTTTGGAAGTATTGCTATAATAGTTTTAACTGGGAATTTATTCTCTATAATCCTTTTTATTATTTCTATTTTCATTTTTAAGGGGTTTATTATGGTTCAGCCAAATAACTCTAGAGTATTACTGCTATTTGGAAAGTATGTGGGAACAATTAAAAAGAATGGTTTTTATTGGATAATTCCGTTTTACTCTAAAAAGAAGATTTCGCTACGTGCTAGTAATTTTGACAGTGAACGCTTAAAAGTAAACGATAAGCTTGGTAACCCTATTATGATTAGTACCATTTTAGTTTGGAGGGTTCAAAACACTTATAAAGCTGCTTTTGATGTTGATAATTTTGAAAATTTTGTGCGCGTGCAAACAGATGCTGCTGTTCGCAAATTAGCAAGCATGTACCCGTATGATAACTTTGCCGACGAAGGACATACCGAAGACATTACTTTAAGATCTAGTGTTAATGAGGTTAGTGAAGCTTTAGAAAAAGAAATTGATGAACGATTATCTATTGCTGGTATTGAAGTATTAGAAGCTAGAATAGGCTATTTAGCATATGCTCAAGAAATTGCAAACGCCATGTTAAAACGTCAACAAGCTACTGCGATTGTTGCTGCAAGACATAAAATTGTTCAAGGCGCTGTAAGTATGGTTGAGATGGCTCTTGAGGAACTAGGAAAAAAAGATATTGTAGATTTAGATGATGAACGAAAAGCTGCTATGGTTAGTAACTTAATGGTTATACTTTGCGGTGATAAAGAAGCTTCTCCTGTTTTAAATACTGGTACTTTAAATCAATAAATGATACATTTGCATTTATATAAAAATAATTAATAATTCTAATGGCTAAAAAAAAGGCTTTTGCATTACGCATAAATGAAGATATGCTCAAAGCTATTGAGAAATGGGCTGCAGATGAATTTCGCAGTACTAATGGCCAAATAGAATGGATGCTTAATGAAGGTTTAAAAAAATCTAAACGTACACCTAAGAAAGGTTCTGAATAAAAAAAAATCAGCTTTCACTGTAGAGTACAATGAAAGCTGATTTTATATTTTACAAAAAATAGCTTTAACCTTTTCTTCGTTCTAAAAGAATCATCATCATTAACCCTAAAATGATTTGTTCTTCATCATCTAAATCAATATCACTTAATTTCGATATTTTAAATTTTCTACCAAAAAATGAAGCTTCTTTTTTTAGCCTTACTATCGCTTTATTATTCAAATCAAGGACACTATAGCTAGGGTTAAAAAAGTAACCTGTAAAAGCTCCTAAAACAGGGATTTGCCCTATTAAAGAATCAATTACTTTAACCCAAGCATTATCTTCTCTAATATGATATTGGAATTTTTGATGCTGATCGATTAATTCGTACTCCGTTTTCCATAAAGATTTCCACCCCTTACGAGCTACTTTACCTATTTCTTTACCCTTTTTATCCTTAATACTATATACTGCCGAAAAATCTATCCATTTATCAGCATTAATTCTATATTCTATTTCCGACTTACTTTCATCATTATATATAAGAATGTCTTCCTTTAATTTAAACATTTTTTGCTTTACATAAGCAATTGTTGTTCCTAATGAATCTTTTGCTATAAAATCGTTAGATAGTGTCGTAATATTAAATTTAAAACTTACTGGATATTTAACCTCTTTCATTGGTAGTTATTTGGAATGTCTTTATTATTATTTTTCTTTTACTGTAGATTCTTTTTCCTTTAATAATTTCTTTTGGTAACGTCCTTGAACAATATCTATAATAACTAAAATAGCAATTACAAAGTAAAACGTGGTTTTACTCATTGATTCAATAGGGTTTCCAAAGAGTTTTAAATGTGCTAAATGCCCTCCTTCAGTTATCAACATAATACCTACTATAAATAAAATAAAAAGCCCTAGCACCTCATACATTCTGTTTTTAGCTAAGAAAACAGAAATTTTATCTGCTAGTAATAACATTAACAGCCCACTAGCAATAATAGCAATAGCCATAATAATAAATGCCACTGTAGAATTTTCTATATCATTAGTTAACCCTATTGCAGCTAGAATAGAGTCAAAAGAAAAAACTAAATTCATCACAACGATACTTGTAATAACAGCTTTAGAAGATTTAGTTCGTTTTGATCCTCCTTCAATACCCTGATCTAAATCTTGAGTAGATATCATATGCCATATTTCTTTAATAGCTGTGTAAATAATAAAAGCTCCTCCAGCTAAAACGATTAAACTGTGTCCGTTAAAAGCAAACTTAAAGATATCTTCTATACTTCCTGTCATAAACGAAAAAGGCTCTTGAAAAAAGTCTATGATAGAAACTAAAACAAATAGTAACACAATCCTTAAAACAATAGCTATTAATATCCCTACTTTTCTAACTCTTTTTTGATCAGATTGAGGGGCTTTTTTTGATTCTAAAGAAATATATAATAAATTATCGAAACCTAAAACAGCTTGTAATAACACAAGCATTAAGAGTGTGAAAATACTTTCTAACATCAGTAAATTATTTTGATTTTAAATTGTCTAAAACAGACATGATTATGTAAAGTAATATTATGATAGGAATAGCTGCAAATTGTAAAACAATTAAAAACACGACACACATGATTATAAAAATATACCGGGTAGCATTATTTTTAAAACTCCAATCTTTAAACTTTAAAGCAAAAAGTTTAATATCTGAATTTAATATATAACAACTCAAAAATGTAATTCCTATTAAAAACCATTTATTAAGAATAATAGCGTTTATAAGATCATTGTTTTGAAATTTTATTATTAATGGTAACGAAATAATCAATAAGGTATTTGCAGGTGTTGGTAATCCTTTAAAATAGGTTTGTTGATCTTCATCTATATTAAATTTTGCTAACCTGTAAGCAGACCCTAATGTAATTAATAACCCCAAAAGTGGTAGTAAAGGCAAATTAAAATCTAACCAATTAGTATTTGCCTCCCAATAATTATTTGTTTTTCCCGAAGTATCAATCGTTAATTCTAAAAGCTTATACATCACTATTCCTGGTACTAAACCACTCGTAACCATATCTGCTAATGAATCTAATTGTAAGCCCAATTCACTTTGAACATTTAATTTTCTAGCTGCAAAACCATCAAAAAAATCAAAAAATATTCCTAGAAAAACAAATAAAGATGCTGCTATAGAATTATTATTTATAACTAAAATAACAGCAATACATCCACACAATAAATTTAAAAGTGTTAATATATTGGGTATTTGTTTCTTCATACATTTAGATTTTTTTTGTAAAAATAGCAAACAATTTTCGTCTAAAACAAGTATTAAACAATATCTATTATAATTTCAAGTTTATAGGTTTATAAATTATGTGCATCTTTGTAAAAAAATTGCGATTGAAATCATACATAACTATACTATTTTTTATAGTATCTATATCCATATACAGTCAAACAGTAAGAAAATATTCTAACGAATTTATGAATATTGGTGTAGATGCTGCTGCATTAGGCATGAGTAGTGCTGTTACATCTCATTCTTCTGATGTTAATTCTGGGTATTGGAATCCAGCTGGACTTGTTAATATTGATGACAATCAATTAGCTTTAATGCATTCTAGTTATTTTGCTAATATTGCTAATTATGACTATGTCGCTTTTGCAAAACCTATAGATAAGAGAAGTTCTATTGGAATCTCATTAATACGATTTGCTGTTGATGATATTTTAAATACTACAGAACTTATAGATGAACAAGGAAATATAAATTACGATAGAATTAGTTTATTTTCTACTGCTGATTATGGTCTTACTTTCTCCTATGCAAGAAAACTTCCAGTGCAAGGACTAAATTATGGTGTAAATGCTAAAGTAATAAGGCGTGTTATAGGTGATTTCGCATCTTCTTGGGGATTTGGTTTAGATGTGGGTATTCAATTTAAATCTGAAAACAATTGGAAATTTGGTATTATGGCTAGAGATATTACAACGACATTTAATGCTTGGGCTATTGATGAAGACGAATTTGCTAAAATTCAGAACGCTGTTGCTGGTCAAAACCAAGAACTACCTGAGACTACAGAAATTACGATTCCTAAATTACAAATTGGTATTTCAAAATTAGTTGATTTCAATTACGATTACACCTTATTATCTTCTGTTAACTTAAATGTACGTTTCGAAGAAAATAATGATATTATTTCTACATCTGCAGCCAGTATAAATCCTGCCTTAGGTTTTGAATTTGGATATATTGATACTGTTTTTTTACGTGCTGGTATGGGTAATTTCCAAAATGAACTACAAATTGATGACTCTGAAAAGTTAAGTTTTCAACCAAGTTTTGGTTTAGGTTTTAAATACAAAGGTATTCAAATTGATTATGCGTTTACAGACATAGGAGACCAAAGTGTTGCTTTATATTCAAATGTATTTTCTATTAAGGTTGATTTTAGCATGTTTAGATAATACAATAAGTTTTATGAATTTTATTTAAAGTTATTATTTTACACCTTAATATTACTATTTTTGGTTATAAAACATATTAAATGAGTTCGATTAAAAAAACACTATTCTTTTTATCTATTATTTTATTTATAAAAAACACTAATGCCCAAAACAAATTATCGTCTGAGGCTCAAGTAAGTGTTCTTACTATTGGACCAGGAACCTCTTTAAATGACGCATTTGGACATAGTGGTTTTAGAATAAAGGATCCTGTAAAAAGAATTGATGTCGTTTTTAATTATGGGGTCTATGATTTTGATGCCCCTAATTTTTATACAAAGTTTGCCCAAGGTAAATTAAACTATTTAATAGGTTTAAACTATTATAAAGATTTTTATCAAAGTTATACAACTCAAAACAGATCTATTAAAGAACAAATTTTAAATCTATCTTTAGAAGAAAAGCAAAACATTTATGATTTTTTAGTTAAAAATTACAAGCCAGAAAACAAACGCTATTTGTACGATTTCTTTTTTAATAATTGTGCCACTAAAATTAAAGATGTTACTAATATTGCTTTAAAAAATTCGATTACTTTCAATACTCCTGATGACTTTAAAGACGCTACATTTAGAACTCTAATTCAAAATAACTTAAATAAAAACTCTTGGGGTAGTTTAGGTATTGATATAGCTTTAGGTTCTGTAATTGATAAAAAAGCTACCAGAGAGGATCATATGTTTTTACCAGAGAACATTTATAAATTCTTTAAAAATGCAACCTTTAAAAACAAGAAACTGGTTAAGGACAATATAATTTTATATTCAAAAAAAGAAAACTCTATATCGCATCAATTCTTAACTAGTCCACTTTTTATTTTTGGAGTTATAGCCTTATTAATCATTTTAATAACTTATAATGATTTTAAGAAGACAAAACAAAGTGTCTGGTTAGATATTATACTTTTTAGTACTACAGGACTTATAGGAGTATTATTACTGTTATTATGGTTTGCTACAGACCACTCCGGTACACATCAAAACTATAATTTATTATGGGCTTCTGCTCTTAATATTTTAGTAATTGGACAGCTTTTAAGAACAAAAGTAAGTAGTTGGTTTATTAAATATTTAAAATTTTTAATCATTTCAATGTGCCTTCTAACGCTACATTGGATTATAGGTGTGCAAGTCTTTGCTATTGGGTTAATACCTTTATTAATAGCCTTATTTATAAGATATATTTATTTAGTTTTTTATTATAATAAAAAAGCTACTGGCCTCTAAAGAAAATAACAGTACTTAACGTTTTTACCAAAATATTTATATCTAACAAAAAACTTCTATGCTTGATATAAAATAAATCGTATTGCAATTTTTCCAAACTATCGTCAACAGAAGATCCATACCTTGTTTTTACTTGTGCCCAACCTGTAAGTCCTGGTTTAACAATATGGCGTGTTTCATAAAAAGGAAGTAGTTGTGATAATTCATTAACAAAAAATGGACGTTCTGGTCTAGGACCTATTAAACTCATTTCCCCCTTTAAAATATTTATAAATTGAGGTATTTCATCTAACCTAGAATGTCGTAAAAATTTCCCAAATGGTGTAATTCTAACATCTCCTTTTTTTGCCCATACTGCACCAGATTTTTCGGCATTTTTAATCATCGTTCTGTATTTATGTATCTTAAATACTTTACCATTTTTCCCTATTCTATCTTGAGAATAAAAAAGAGGTCCACGATTGCCCAATAAGTTTCCTAGTAATATAACTGGTAAAAACACTAATCCTATAACAACACCAATAATCGATATTAATACATCAAATATTCGATGAAATAGAAGATATAGTTTATTTTGATTACTTCGATTAAATGGAAAATACTTATAAAAATCTTTCCCTACAAATTGAACAGGTATACGTTGAGCCATTTCCTCATAAGCTTGAGTATATTCCTTTATAGGAAAACCTTCTTCTAAAAGCTTGATAAGGATATAATAGATATCAGCCGTTATTGCTTCCGAATTATAACTTGCAACAACAATTTCGGATATATCTTTCTCCTTGATTACTCTATTTATATGTTTGGCTTTATATTCTTGGATAGCATTAAACTTAACAACTTTCGATTTATTATATTCACAATTAACAAATCCTACTATTTTATAATTAGGGTCTGAATTTCTAAAGGCCTCAACTATATTTTCAATATTTGAAATCTCCCCTATAATTAATACTTTTTTATAAAATCTTGGTGATACAATAAATGTTAAATAAACTAATCTCCACAAAAATAATGCTGTAAGTAAAGCAAAATAAAAATATAATATTTGTAATCGATTATCAGGTAATCTAGGTGTAAAAAAAGGTGTTAAAAAATAGAACAACACTGTTATCGATACTGTAAAAACAATACTTGTCGAAATCTTTTCTATTTTACTTGATTTTTGTAAATCATAAAGTTCAAAAACAGTTCCAAATACCGACACATACAAAACAAGTATAAATACCCACCTCCAATTTTCTTTTGTTATGGTGAAATAATCAAAATCAAAAGTATTACTAACAAAATATAATACTAATAGTATTGATACGATATCAAAAACACGTAATAAAATTTTCCGTTCTGAAATATTAAAATGAATACTACGATTAGACATTTATATGGGTTAAATTGAGAAGCTATAAATATAATAAGAATTTAATAAAACAGTCTATTATCTAAAAGGTTACCCCACTGATTTTTAACAATTTTCCAATCATATTCTTCTATGCCTTTTCTTGCACGTAAAGCTAACTTGTTTGCTTCGCAAGGTATATTTATAACTTTCTTTATAGATTCTACAAATGCTTTAACAGAGTTGGACTCTACTAAAATACCGTTTTTGTTATGTTTTATTAAAAAAGGAATTCCTCCTACATTTGTAGAAATAACAGGTAAACCTAATGCCATAGCTTCAATAACACTAACAGGCATATTGTCAAAATTAGTCGTGTTAATAAAAATATTATAATTATTGGATAATGTTATCCATTCTTGTTTTGATAACTTACCAGTAAAAAGAACATCTACTTTTAATTCTTGAGCATACGCTTTAGTTTCCTGTAAGCTTCCATCATTATCTGGTCCTACCATACAAAGTGAAGCCTTTATTCCTTGATCTTTTAGTTCCTTTAAAATTTTTATTGCCAATAATGGGTTATATAATTTTGAAAATGAACGTACCCATAATAATTTCACATTATCAAAAACTCTTTTTTTAAAGGGATAATTTTTAAGTTCTATCGTATTAGGAATACATACTATATTAACATATCCTAAATTTTCAAAACTTGCTTTTATATACCCTGAAGGAGCAATATTTTTATATGCATTATTAAATATAGCCTTACTTAACTTTACATTTCGCTTTAGACGATTTGGTAAATCTCCTCCATGTAAAATAGGAATATACTTCAACCTTAAAACTCGACATAATTGACTACATAAATAAGCGTAATAAAAGTTTTGAGTGCTATATGTGTCTATTAAAACAAAATCAGTAGTAACTCTATACTTTATTATATGATATAGCATATCTAATAACCTTACAAACTTATTGGTTTTATTTGAAGCTATTTTTACAACAAAGCCTTCCTGCTTTAAAAGCAAGCTCAAAGTATCAATATTAGTTGGTGTTTTAGTTTTACGAGATAACTGATTTCCTATGTAAAGGAGATTTTTCATGACTAACATTTAATAAGCTTAATGCATATACAAAGGCAGGTGCGGCAATACGCATCGCTGAGTGATTTATTGTTATTAACCAAAATAAATAAAAAGAATAAAATAGAACATTTTTTCTACATCCTAATCTAAAAAACAAAGGTGTTAATACTAAAATTAAAAAAGATAAAATCCCTAGTAAACCGTGTTCTGCTATAATACGACTCATTTCATTATGAGAAGCAGCATGTATACCTGTTTTTTGAAATCGTATATTTTTAACACGACCAACGCCTACCCCAAAAAATGGATTATTTAGGAATTCTTCAAACTCTAAAAAAAACAAATCACCACGTCCTGTAGTAATATCTTTCTTTTCTTTACCTGCAGCATTTTTATTGGTATAGCGTTTTTCTATAAACCCATTTGTTTGCGCTATTGAAATCCCCCAAGTAATAAATCCAACTATTAAAAATAAGACTATAGAAACTAACATCTTATTTTTATTTTTTTTACTTATACTCTTATAATAGGTGAAAATAAAAGCAATAATCATAATTATTGCAGTAAATACCCCTCCTCTACTAAATGTTACTATAGCCCTAAATGAAAATAATAATATAAATAATAAATCAAGATATCTTAAAAACTTAGTTTGACTAAAATAAAAAAACCTCGCTGTTGTTAAAAAAATACCTAGACCTAATACTGTAGAAACTTGATTTGGACCAAACCCTCCAGAGGCCGAAAAATTTGAAGCCGTACCTGTTGCTATCTGTGAAACATTAGGATTATACAATATCACATAAACTAAAGTACTTATAAGAGGGAACAAACAATAATTAATAATCGTTTCGAATTGATTTTTAGTAACCTTTACTCCAAAACAGAATAAAGCAGAAACCCCTAAACAAACTGGTCCACTTAAATTAAACGCTATAGCTTTTCTAATATTTGTATCTACATCTAGCATAGACAAAGACACATATACGCTTGGTATTAGCAAAAATATGTAAAGTAAATATAATGCTGCTTTTTTATTAAAACCGTTAGAAAACAGTCCCATTAAAACAAATACAATAACTAAATATTTATTTGCTTCATAAAAAAGAACACCTCCTGTCATTCTTAATAAAACCTCTACTCCTAGTACATAGGCACAGGCTTTAAGTATTTCAAATGATTTTTTTGATTTTTTAGCATTTATTATTTGTATAAAAAAATATATTGTTAGGCAATAAAAATAAATATTACCAAAAACATTGAAAAAATATAACACAACTCCTAATAAAACATGTAACCCTAATAGTTTTAGATATTTTTTTTGCTGCATACTATTTATTTTTTAATATGGAGTTATAAATTATCATTAACCGTTTTATTGTAGATTCTTCAGAATAATTCTTAGAAATATCATTTTTAAATGCATTGGCATACTTAAATCTAAGCATTTCATCTTCAATATATTTTATAATTGAATTAGTTAATGCTTCTACATTTCTAGGCTCTATAATCAAACCCGTTTTATACTCCTTTACAACTGCAGCACATTCTCCTACATTAGTTGTTATTGTTGGCAAACCTGCTAAACCATATTCTAATAAGGCTATAGGAAGCCCTTCTGATTTTGATGACAATACGCCAATATCACATTGTTTTATAATATTATTAATATCCGATTTACTTCCGTACAGAAACACTTTATTTTCTATAGCTAAAGTTTTAACCTGCTCTCTTAAAGCCTTAGAATAATCATCTTTAAAATCTTTACCTACGCAATGAAGTGTCCAATCTGGATACTTTTTATTAATTTTTGCAAAAGCTTCTAATAAAATAGGATGGTCTTTTTGAGGTCTTAAATTGGCTAAATGTAAAATACGTTTATTATCCGCTCCTAAAAGTTTTGTTATTGGTTTTATTTTATCTTGAATGGCAAAATTAGGCAAATAATTCACTTCCCTAGTTTTTAGATATTTTTTTGTCCATTTTTCTAAACTTCTATTTACCGAAAGGGTATATGAAAAGTAACGAGAACAATAATAAAGCGCTTTAGAGTTATTTCTTTTATCTACAAACCTATCACACCCATAATGATCATGCCATACTAATTTAACTTTCACGCCTAATATCTTTATAATTGTAGCAATAAAAAAAGATGAAGAATGTGCATGAATAATATCTATTTTATGCTGCTTGATATAAGTTTTTAATTTTCTAATGGCATTAATATCAATTGTTTTTTTTCTATCGAGAAATATATAACCTACTTCTTGTTTTAAACTCTCTTTTAATACGCCTTCTTTACGCGATGTGCATAGAAAAGATCTATCTACATTAGATACTAATGCATTCGCTAAGTTTACAGAAACTCGTTCTGCTCCTCCTGCTTCTAAAGAATCTATTAATTGTAAAACGCGCATTAATGTTTAAGTAGTTTAGCTATTTCTTTTTCAAAAGTTTCTAAGGTAAAGTTTTGAGACCAATTTGCTCCTAACTTAGACATACTTTTTAATAAGGTTTCATTTTTTAAATATTTTTTTATTTCTTCTAATGCCTCTTTTAAATTAGAATTAATTAAAATACCACGCTTACCGTAATCTAGCATATATGGGACGCAAGATATCTTTGTTGAAATTGGTATTAATCCAAAAAACATAGCTTCTGCTATGGCTTTAGGCCATCCCTCAGACTTTGATGCTAATATTAAAAAATGAGCCTTTTTTAAAGCTTTTTTCAATACTTGAATATCTTGATTTCCATGTAAAGTAATAAACTTTTCTAATTTATTATATTTTATATATTTATTTAATTCTCCTTTTAAAATGCCATCTCCATAAATATCTAACTTAATATTATAACCTTCTACCAATAACCCTTCTATTATTTTTACAGCAAATAATGGGCGTTTGCCTTTAACTAAAGTCCCCACAAAGACAAAACGTAAATCACTCGTGTAATTACGCGCTTCTGGTAATTTTTTTTCTTCTTCTTTAAAGGTTGCTGTAAAAAATGATTTTATGTTCTTTGATTGATTTTTCCAGTCTCCATAAACCAAAACATGTATTTTCTTAGTTAAAAATGTATTACGTAATAGCCATTTTTGAAACTTGTAACTTAATGGTTGTTTAGCTTTAGGATCCCAATTGCCTGCATATTTTGCTGTCTTCGTCTTTTTTGGAAATAATATTTGAACTAAACAGCCTAATAAACCTATATTTCCAGGACAACGTAAATGAATATGATCGGCTTTTTTACATGCTTTAAATATTGTTAAAAGTATTATAGGTATTTTTAATATAGATATTATAATTTTACTAAATGATGTAAATTCGATAGCTGGAATAATGTTCAAAAAAAGCTTATCATGCTTGTAGGCCATGTCTATTTTTGATGTAGGCTTAGTAATTAATGGTGCTATTACTTCTACCTCATCGACATGTTTTAACCATAAATTCATTTCACGAACATAGGGCGCATAGGCATATAACAAATTGTCTTGTTTTTTATGTTCTACGTGTGAAATAATTAAAAATCGCATGATTCCACTTTAGGTTTATTAAAAATTAGTGACCACCATCCAACTACTCTTCCTATACTTTCTGTAAAAGCTTCTTGTCTTTTACTTGAAGTTAAAATATTACTGAACCTTATAAGTGTTAATAGAAATGATGTGGCATGCCATTTTAGTTTAGCTTTTAAAATTGGCTTTGGATATTTAACTCTCCATACATACCATCCATTTCTAATAACCATTTTTCCATAATAATATTTATTAGGTCGCCCAGAAGCATCATGATAGTGCGATAACTGTGCCTTAGTATTTATGTATAATTTACCTCGTTTTGCTAAACGTAATGAAAAATCGGCATCTTCATATAATCCATAGCCCTCAAAATAAGGCGAAAAGTTTAATTCTTTAAAAATTTCTTTTTTATAAGATGATACACCTCCCATAATTTGTTCTACTTCATATATTTTATTTGAAGGTGGTAAAAAACTAACTGCTCGACCATGAGAAAACGTAGGCATATAACCTGGCTGAACATCTGGTAATAACTTAAACATTCTTCTTACTTTAAAACGAGAAGGCTCATTACGCATCCAATCTTCAAAATAAAACTTACTTTTTATCTTAGTTGATGATGCTTGTTCCCATTTAACTTCATTAGTAATATATCCTCCAACAGCTAAAGCATCTTCTTTCTTATTGTAGGTAGAAAGTAATACTTCAAAATAAGTTTTAGTTAATATAATATCGTCATCTAAAAAACATATAATTTCAGAGTTTTTATCTACTAAATTAATTCCAAAATTGCGCTGTTTAGTTAGTCCTCTATCTTTTACACCTACCTTGAAATATTTTAAATTTTTAAAGTTATTTTCTTTTAAAGTTTTTTCTGTTTCTTGATTTGTTGATCCATCGATTATTAAAATCTCATTAGGATGTAACGTTTGTTCATTTACCGATATAAGCAAATCTAAAACAGGCTTTGGCCTCATATAAGTACATATAATAAGTGTAAATGATTTATACATTATTTCTGTTTTCTATATTAATAAATGAATTATGTATTTTTATAAAATAAGCATCTCGCCTTAAATGTGTTTCCCAAAGCATTCTATTACTTTTTTGAAGTGCTTGAAATTCTAAGTTAGATTTAGACTCATGAAATTCTAATATTTTTTGTGCCAAAGTATTACTTTTATTTTCTTGAATAATAACAATATGTTTTTCCCATTTTATTTTATTTTCTAAAGGTAATCTACAATCTGTATTTAATAAAACAGGAATTCGTCCCATGGCTAAAGTCTCATAAAATCTAACTGAAAAATTACCTACACCACGACTACAAAATGTATACGCACTGTTATACATATTTTCATAAAACTCCTTGGTCGATTGTTCTTTTTCTATCTTATTTTTCACTCCGCCTCGATAATTATTACGCAATATAAAATCTGTATCTATTTTTTTATTTCGAGTAAGAATTCCTAAATAACGAGCTCGTTTTATACTTGAAGGATAAAAAGTCTGCTTATCTTCTAACTTATTTTCAAACTTACGCTTTAAGTTTGATTTTAAATAACTTAAATACTCTTTTACAAACTTAATTAAACCAGATTGGGAGTGTCCAACAAAACCAATATTAGGTTTAGTCTTTTTTTCTAATGTCAAAAAAGACTGCTTTAAAACATTTTTATAAGGATCATTAATAAATGAGGGCAATATAAAAGTATTACTATCTAACTTTGAATTAAAACCGCCTAACCTAAAATTATAACTATTTGGAATATACACAGTAAATCCATAATCTCCCGAAGTATATATCCAAATTCGTTTCTTATATTTTTTAGCTTCATCGTTTAAATTCTTAAATGCTTTATTAAACTTATAAAAGGAATTATAATCGATTGGAAAAACTACAATATCACAATTTGCAATGGTATCCGTTAATTCATAATAGTTGAGTAAAGTCGTATTTTTTTGAAAATGTAAATCAAACAACAAAGGAAAAACATGTCTCCTATGTACTTCTGTTAAAAATGTTTTATCCGTGTATAGTTTAAGCATTGTTTCTGTATTATAATTTAGTACTCCAATGCAGGCTTTGTTCCCATTGTTTTTTAAAACAAGCAATTTGTTTAAAAGGACTAAAAATAAAATTTGATTTAAAAAGTCTAAAAAACAATACCATTTTGTATCCTTTTATCTGTTTTTTTGTGAAATAAGTTTGATTAAGTAATTGTATAGTTGGTGATGGTTTTGGTTGTATCGCCTCTTCTGCCCATAGTTGTTTAAACTTTGTTCTGTACCCGCCTATTGGGGCTTTTAGATGCTTTATTTTAACTTTTGAATAAAATATAACATCTTCCCCTAAAGTTCGTAATTGCATGCCGAACTCATTATCTTCTCCATAATTAAACTCAAATTTTGTATTGAAACTTACGTTTTTTAATAAATCTGATCTTAAAATACTATTACCTGCCCCAAAAATTCCTGTTTGAGCTGTTTTAAAATACGTTTGTTTTTCGTGTGGTTGTAAATATACCGTGGTTCCTACTTTATTTCCTGTTGTTTCTATGTTTTTAAATAAATCTTCTATTAGGTTAGGTTCAAATCTATTATCATCATCTCCCAAGAACACCCATTCACTTTTCACTTCTTTTAGAGCCAAATTTCTGGCATTACAAACTCCTAATTTATTTATAAAATGATGCTTTATTTTAAAAGGCCAATCTTGATTTGTTAAATAATCTAATTTTGATTTTGAATTGACTTCTGAGTTTTGCTCAACAATAATAATATTTTTTGGTAATATTGTTTGCTTAGAGAAATCTTTTAAAACATTGTACAAATACTTTTCTCTTCCTATGGTTGGAATAATAACATCTATTTCCCTTTTATCTATAAGTTTCCTTTTAGATTGAATTTTAATAGCTTCTAAATTAAAATTGGTATTTAATTTTCTATAAAATAATGACCTTAAAATTGGGAGTATCACTAGTTTTTTTTCATAAATTACCAAACATATACTCATAAAAAATATCCATACCCATTTGTAATGTTGTTTAACAAATTTAAATAATTGATAAATTGAAGCTTGCTTTGTTTCTAATTTTATTAAAGTTCCTTTTCTTAATAGTTTAGGTTCTGAATAACAAAAAAGACCTTCTACCATAGCACGTTTTGCTAATGCATTTAAAAAATAATTAAAATTTGTATTAAAATTTAATTCTTTTTTTAAATTTAAAATCACTGAAGCATGTATTCCTCCAACTGCATTATTCATAATCCATGTAGGATACGATACATCTTTTTTTATCTTTAAAAAATATGAGCGTTCAATATACCCGATAGATTCTGGTAAATATTCTTTATCATCTGGAGTATACGTTGCTAAAATTCTTTTGTGATGAAAAATACTATTTATACCGCTTGTATTTATATCATCCTTATAAACATCATGACACCACATAATTAACTTTTGCGGATACAATTCTGCAACACTTAATAATACTTTTGTTGTTTTTTGCCCTATATGGATTGAATTATTATGCTCTTGATGGTCTTCAAAAACTTGAGTAACAACGTTATTATTATGTATTAATAAAATCATTTATAATTAATCTGTTATCATCTTAAATGGTTTATCTCCAATAATAGCAGCATATTTAGAAAAGCTACTATGATACATTTTATCTATTTTTATAAAATAAACAACTTCACTATTGGCTATCATAAAAAAGTCTATCAATGTTTTTAAATGAGCATCTAAAGTTGATTCTTTAGTAAAATTATCCATATGAAATGGACTGCCTTCCACCAAATTTACTGTTTCCTTTTGTTTAATTTTATTTAAAAAATTAATACTATCAGAAAAGGCATAACACTTATGGTTATTAATTGATAAGATTGTTTTAATTTTCTTTTGGAGCTTCAAACATAAGGCTTCTTTTTCATCATCTAAAAGCACCAACTTTGTGGTATCCTTAAAATCGCCCATTAAGCTTGTAAAACGTGTATGAAAGCTAATATATTTATCTTTTTCTATGTTATTTAACTTCGTTTTTAAGTGTATGGTTTTATTAAATAGTTCGTTAAAATTTAAACGCCATTTAGTCTCTAATACTTCTACATTTTTTTTAGGATAAAATATTTTTAAATAGTCTATGTTGGCATATACTATGAATGTATGAGCTCTTGCTTTCTTTATTTCTTCTAACGGATTTGCATCAAAATTATTAACAGCATAAATTAGTTTTGTACCAATAGGATTGTATTTAATTGCAGCTTCATCTATTCTCCAAGGCACTAAATTAGGCTCTAAAAAAGCATCTAATGGGAAAGGATTATTAAATTGAATAAAAAAATCGTAATCTAATATTTTAGAAATTTCATAAAAAGACAAAATCCCTTTTAATCTATCTACCAATCCGCCATGAGGCAACACTCCATTAAAACAAATAATAATTCGTTTTTTACCTTTATAAGTTTTAAAGCTAAATTGCTTTGAATGGTAGCTAAGTAATTTTGCCTTTTTTAAAATGATACTTAGCTTTTTCTTAAAATGTTTAACAGACATTATGCATTTTTAATTACCAATTCGTAATATGCTATATTTTGATGTACAATGTTTTGAATATTAAATGTTTTTTCTACTTTAATTCTAGCCGATTTCCCTATGTTTGAACACAAAACATTATCGTTTAACAATTTTAATATTGCTTCTGAGTATTTATTAATATGAGATGGATGTACTAAATACCCATTTATACCATCGTCTATAATTTCTTGTCCCCAACCTATGCTTGTATTTACTACAGGTTTTTGCAATGCCATAGATTCTATAGTTACCATTCCTAAAGTTTCTGCAAAAGATGGAAAGGTGCATATATGTGCTTTTTTAATTTGTTCTTTGACTTCAGAATATGGTACTTTACCTAAATAGCTAGCATTATTTTTTGCTTGCTCAGAAAATTTATCTTCCATTAATTTGTATGTTGACTGGCTTCCCGTTTTTATATCTGGCGCATCACTACCTATTAATTTAAGTTTAGCATTGGGGTTACTTTTTACTACTTTATTAAAAATTTCTGCGAGTTCTAAAACACCTTTTTTTCTAATAATTGTACCAATATAAAGTATGGTGTTTTCATTATAGATTTCTGGTGAATCATTCTCAAAATGTTCCAATTGTAAACCATAATGAATCGTTTTAATTTTTCTTTTATCTAATCCGAAAATTTTTCGAGTTTCTTCCCCTGCAAAATTAGTAGGAGCGATAAATGCTGATGCTTTTTTTAAAGCTAATTTTTCAAAAACAAAATTCTTGAATTTTTGCTTTCTTTTATCTAGTTTACAGAAATAGGCATCACTTCCATGAAAACGAATTACTAATGGTACTCTAAAACTCATGAATGCTGTTATACCTGTCCAATCTGGAGCTTCAAGAATATCTATATCCTGATCTTTAACAATCGTATTTACATATTTCTGAATATGCTTTCTGTAAAAATACCATGAAAAAAGTTTAAATTTTTTATTTTTAATAAGATGTATTTTCACACCTTCTTCTTCAAGAATTTCATTTACATCTTGATGGTATACAAAAATCGTTACATTATTCCCTTTTCCAACTAAAGCTAAAGCCAAATTTTTAATACTAGTTGCTATTCCTGCTGATTGCTTTACCTTAGGATGTGGATATTCTGATGTAATAATGCCGATATGCATCTTTCTAATCTTTTCTTTCTAAACTTATTTCTATACACTTTGGGCGATTCTTCCCATCAAAACCTCCTGATGGGTTAATACTTAGATGAACTAAATGAAATTGAGCAGTACAGTTTTTTATGAATTGATATACTTTTTCATGATTTTTATGTAGGTCATGAAACTCAAAAACCATTGCTGATATTTGACTTAAATTAGAACTAATTTTGTCTAAAAAGTCATACTCACTGCCCTCAATATCTAGCTTGATTAAAATATTATTTTTAATTTGAAATTCATTACTTGCTATTTCAAACAAACATTCTGGTTTTCTTAGCCATTTTTTTAAATGCACACATCTTTTATTTCTTTTTAAATAGTTAAACATAAGTGCATTAAACAAGTATCTTATTTTATCTGTTTTTTTAAAAAACAAGCGGACTAACCCTTTAAAAATTAATTTACCCCCAGAAACTGTGGGATCTACCATAATAATTTTTAATTCTTCATTAAATCTAAAGGCATCATATTCGAACTCTAAATTTGAAGAAATTCCTCCGCTAAACAATAATTCTGACTTTTTTAAAGTACTTGGTTTTATAAAGTAACCTCCGTCTCCAATACTTCCAAATCTAAAAAGTGCGGTATCTTCCTCTAAAAAATCTTCTTTTATTTTATTGAAGTAATCCTCTAACATACAATTAGTTTATAAGATCATTTATAATACCCCATATATTTTCTGAGGCCTTTTGAGGTGTCTTTCCTGCTACTATTTCAAACCATTTTAACCCTTCTGAAACATTAGATGTTTTTCCTTTTAAAATAGCTTCTACTAAAGTTTCTAAATCGTTTTTATTTGTACAAAATATTGCTGCTTCTTGACTTGGCATAGACCTAAAATGTACATATTCATAATTTTGTCCTATATCTCTAATTCCTTTTTTAAGCTGTGGTTGCTCATAATTATAATAGATACAGGGTTTATTATGGGCTACAAAATCGAAAACTGTAGAGGAACACACGTTGGTAACAAATTCGCTATGTTTACAAACATTATACAACATTTTAAAATCCTCTTTTGCTGGCAAAACTTGGTTCCATTGATCTCCAACTTGCTTCCATATAGGGTCTATAACTTTAATAATATCTTTATTAGCTTCTATTACGGCGTTATATCTGTCTGTAAAATCTACAGGGCATTTCCTGTAAATAATACCTAAACTCTCTCCTTTATTATTTAAGCTTCGTACTGCATTTGCTAAATCTTCTAAGTAATATTGATCTAATGGAGATGTGGTTTCATCATCACCTGAATAACAAATGTATTTTTTATTTATATCTAAATTATTCTCTTTAAAAAAAACTTCCTTTGTTTGTAATAATGAGGTATCATAATGAGGTTCAAACTGAGGCGTTCCTGTTACAAACACTTGTTCTTTTTTTACAAAAGGATAGTATTGTAATACTTGCTGTTTCATTAAATCACTCCAAACAAAATAATAATCGGTTTCTACAACCTGCATCGCTTTAGGAACATTATCCCATGAATATACAAAAGCAACAGTTGGTATTCCTAAATCTTTTGCTGCTAATAATGCACTTATAGATTGTGTAGAGCGTTGCGTTGTACAAAATACTAAATCTGGTTTATGGTCTTGTAATTGTTGCTTACAATATTTATATTTTGATGTAGACCGCTCTAATTCATTTATTTTATTACGCAAACGCACTATCCCTTTTTCAGAAGAATGTAACCCAATTAAAGTTTTTGTATATAGGCTCTTAAAAGTATTTTTTAAGTTTTTATAATTAAATGGGAACTTATATGTTGGATAAACTTTATCATTAAATTTATCTCTGGATACATTCAATTCTGCTCGCTTTCTAGCTCTAGAATAAATGGGCAATAATTTATGAGCTGTATGGTCTTCTATTTTTACCTCATTAAAACCTAAATTGTCTTTTAATGAAAATACTGTGTTATTCCAATAATGAATATCAAAGCCCATTTGTTCTCCAATATCTTTAAAATTTGTAAAGGCAAAGTTTCTTAAACCTACGCCATCTGGAAAAAAAACAAATACTTTTTTCTTCTTCAAAACGAAATTATCCTTTTTGATTTTTCAATTTATTACGTTGCACTTCCTCTATTGGTAATATATCTTGGCTCTTATAATTTAAAGCTTTATAAACAGCATTTAAATCTCTTGATAGTTTCCTTAGCCCCATAGGTTCTAATGAAGCTGCATGGTCTGTACCTTTCCATGTTCTATCTATTGTATAATGCCTTTCTATAATATTAGCGCCTAAAGTATAAGCAGCTACATCAACAGCAATACCTAAATGGTGCCCAGAGAAACCAATATGCTTTACATCATTTTTATATTTCTCTATCAATAAATTAATATCTAACAAACAAACATCCTCAAAAGGTACCGGATACCCAGATGTACAATTATAAAGTACTAAATCTTTATTTCTATTATGTTTCTTAAAAAGACTAACTAAATCCTCTATTTCATCTTTAGTTGTCATACCGGTAGAAATATGCAACTCCCCTTTATAATTTTCACATAACCATTCCAACATCGTTTTATTGTTATTACATGCAGATGGAATTTTTATAAATTCTGGATGTAAAGATGCTATTTCTTTTGCTGATGTAAGATCCCAAACTGAAGTTGAATAAACGATTCCAATCTCTTCACAAAAAGATTTTAATGCTGCATGTTGGTTTACATCAAACTCTAAATATTCTCTATGTGCTCCATAAGTATCTCCATAGGAATTAATTGGATTTGGGTGTGGTTGGTTATATTGTTCTTTTGTTAATAATTCTTTATTATTACGCTTTTGAAACTTTACTGCATCAACGTTACAAAATATTTTAGCCACCTTAATAAGCTCTTTAGCAATTTCCATTTCCCCTTTATGATTGCAACCTATTTCAGCTATTATATAAGGCTTTTTGTATGTATTCATATAATTTTGAGAGATTTTAAAATCTTTTATTGTAATTCATTATAAATTGACTTGCCTCTCGTATAGCTCCTGCTCCTGAGTTTTTAGAGAGTACAATATCTGCATTTTGTTTTACTATATCTGTAGCATTATTGGGTGCTAAGGACCAACCTACACTGCAAATGTTAGTTAAATCATTAACATCATCTCCAACATAAGCGATATTACTTAAAGTAATGCCTTGATCTATAATAATTTTATTTAGTAAAGTAAATTTATCTTTTACTCCTAAAAACACGTGTTCTATTTTTAGTTTATTCATGCGTTTAGCAACTAAGGCAGAGTCTTCTGAAGTCATTACCATGACCTGAACATTAAATTGTCTTAGAATTTCAAGTCCCATACCATCACGCATATCAAAATTTTTAGTGTGCTCTCCTTCTTTTGTATAGGTAATAGTACCATCTGTAAAGACACCATCTACATCCAAAACAACATGTGTAATTCTATCTGATTTCTTTTCTCTTTTTTGCCTTTCCATTAGTAAGCTTTCAACAGCAATCCAATCTGATTCCGTATCTATTTCTAATAAAGAATCTTCTGCCATTTTCACTACAGCAATTTTGTCTCCTAACCTATTTTTATTATTCTTTAAGGCTTCCTTTGTAATAGTATAAACGGCTCCATTTTCTACTAGCATACCTTCAAAATCTTGACGCCTAGGACGGCTTTTAGGATTGTAATTTATAGGTGTTCCATTTTCATTCCATAAAAAACGGTGGGTATTCACAACGGTTAATGCTGAATCGTAACCTTCAGTTAATTTATTCAAACAGTCATTAATATTATCCCGTTGAGTAAAAGGTGATGTTGCTTGAAGTAAACAGAATACATCAAAATTATAGTTTAATTTATCGCTAAATTCTAATATTGCAAATTCTGTTGAAGCTGTATCAGTGGCACTCGCTTCACTTCTTAATATGGCTTTAACTTTTGGCGTCCAATAATATTCTTTTTTCACAAAATCGATAAGATCTTGGTCATCTGTATAAATATAAACTTCATCTAAATTAGAAAAAATAGCTTCTCCTAAAACCCATGTAAATAATGGTCTTCCAACCATTTTACGTTTATTCTTATTTGGTATTCCTTTAGATCCTTTTCTAAGAGGAATAAAGCCAATTTTTTTCATGTGTTGGTTAATTAAAACTTTTTTAAGAATAGCTAAAATACACTTTTTTTAAGATGATAATGTTTTTTTAAAGACAAAACATCTCTTTAAGTTTCACTTACTATTAAGTATAAATTCACTAATTTCTGAAGTGAATATTTCTGCTCCTTTTTTTAACAAATGTGATTCGTCTCTATAATAATCTTTATTTTTATATTTTGGATTTAAGGTATCATATACCAAAATCCTATTTTCTTTTTTAATTAATTTCCTAAAGCGCTTATAAAAGCTCATATTAAACCTACTATGGTTTGGAGGAAATACAAAAATTAGTTCAATTTCTTGTAATTTACATAAAGCCTGAATTTTATAAAAACTATCTATTTGTTCTTGCTTTTCATCTTGTTTAGAATATATTTCAATATTATTATTGAATGTCATTATTCTTTCTTTTTTTGAAGTAATAATTTTTGAACCATGAGAGCTCATTATATTAATAGGTAGGACATTAACTTTTTTAAGGTTAAAATCTTTTTTACTAACTCGTGACACACAGAAAAACTTTGAAAGTATATTTTTTTTATTCCTTTTTATAAGTTCATTATTAATATAATTATATTTTTTTAATGGGAATAAACGATCTATTCTAAAATTTAAAGTTTTCTCTTTTTTAAATTCATAAACAGGATCTATAACTAAAAACACTTTTTTAGGAGGCTTATTATATTTTAATAAGGTAGATAAGATAAATTCGTGAAAATCAATATTAGAACCTCTATACGATAAATTATATGTACTAAGTTTTGTTTCTTGTTCAAGTTGTTTGGCTATAATATTATTTGCGCCTCTTGACGAACCAATAATTACAACATCTTTATTCATCTCTCCTTTTAAAATCAATTCTAATCGCTTATCATACTCTTTAGTTGGAGCATGTTGTATAAAATAATAGCATCCCTTTTCTACAACAAAGAAAATAATGCTAAATAGAATAATATGTTTAAGAAAATGCTTCATTTAAAATTGAAAATAAATAAAATCCTGTTGCGATTCACTGCTAAATATAAAAATCAATGCTATTACAATCATATAAAAAGCCCATCTTAAGCCTCTTGTTTTTTTCAACCAAAAAGTTTCTATTGCATATTCTTGTTTTCTACCTATCCACTCTACACTCATAAAAAGAACAATTAAAACTAAAAGATTTGTTGGTCTTACTTCTGGTATTTTTAAAATACTTACACTAAATATGCCTTTAATGTAAGAGAGCGCATGCCCAATAGTTTCTGCTCTAAAAAAAACCCAAGTTATTACAGTTAATCCAAAAGTTAATAACATTGACGTGAACTCTTTAAAATTAGGAAGATTTGAATTTTGAGCTACAACATTTAAATGACTTCTATTCTTTTTTGCTAATAACAATGGTATAAAATATAATGCATTTAATCCTCCCCACACTACAAAAGTCCAATTAGCTCCATGCCAAAAACCGCTAACTATAAAAATGATAAATGTATTACGAACTTTTGTCCATATACCTCCTCTACTTCCTCCCAAAGGGATATATAAATAATCTCTAAACCAAGTTGATAATGATATATGCCAACGTCTCCAAAATTCTGCAATATCTCTTGAAAAATAAGGGAATGCAAAATTTTGTTTTAAATTAAAACCGAATAATCTTGAGGTTCCTATTGCTATATCGGAATATCCAGAAAAATCCCCATAAATCTGAAATGTAAACAAAACGGCTCCTACGAGTAATGTACTTCCTGAATAATCTTCAGAATTATTGAAAATAGTATTTGCATATGTAGCACAGTTATCTGCTATAACAATTTTCTTAAAAAAACCCCAAAGGATCTGTTTACATCCATCCACTACTTTTGAATAATGAAACTCTCGCTTTCTATAAAATTGTGGTAATAAATTAGATGCTCTTTCTATGGGGCCAGCTACTAATTGAGGGAAAAAACTAACAAAGGCTAGAAATGAAATAATATCGTCTGTGGGTTTTAAATGTTTTTTATAAACATCTATAGTATAACTTAAGGTTTGAAATGTGTAAAAACTAATACCTACTGGCAATATAATATTTAAAGTATTTGGCGTTATTTTATTTCCAAATAAAGAAAAAGCTTCTACAAAGCTATCTACAAAAAAGTTATAGTATTTAAAAAAGCCTAATAACCCTAGATTAACTATTATGCTTAGCCATAATAACAATTTACGTTTAGAAGGTATTTTTTCTTTTTTTAACTGTTTCCCTATGGTATAATCTACTAAAGAACTAAATATAATTAAAGATAGAAAACGATAATCCCACCAACCGTAAAACACATAACTTGCAATAACTAATAATGCATTTTGAAACTTTAAACGCTTTTGTACAACAAACCAATATGTTACAAATACTATTGGCAAAAAAAGAGCAAAATCTATAGAATTAAATAGCATTTAATTAGAGTAATTTAAAGATTTTAAACTCAGTTTTTTTTGTATGGTTGCTTTTTTTACTGGTTTTCTATATTTCAATATTTGTGGTAGCTTAAATAATGTTTGAAAAAATACGATTGCAAAAGATTTAAAATAACGACTATCCTTTAAGGCATATTTCATAAAATTATGCCACAAAGCTTTTAGTACTTTTAGTATTGGTTTGGGATAATACACTAAATAAAATCGAATTGTATTTCTTAACTGATGCTGAAATCTGTAGTAGTTTCGACCTTGATGTTTTCGTTTTTTAACATCTACTCTATGATTTACTTTTATTTTTGGTTGATACAATATATCATAGCCTAAATCTAAAACCTCAATAGCTAAAGCTGGTTCTTCTCCATAAATATTCATCCAAATAGGAAATCCATTTGTGGTATCGTAAATTCGCTTTTTTATAGCAAAGCCACAGCCTACAAAATCGTTAGTTAAATGAGATTCTCTATGTTTTATCTGTTTTAAAGCTTCTGAGTCTGATTTAAATAAACCTCTAACTTCTTGAAAAGCAATAATACCTATATTTGATTTAGAATTAAATGTTTTTTCAACCTCTAAAATAAAATTTGCACTTAATGGATGTGCATCATCATCTAAACCTATAAAAATAGCTCCCGTTGCTTTTTTATACAATATCTGTCTTGCTGGAGATGCACTAACACTCTCTTTAGAAATGGTCCATTTAACCCAATCAAAATCACTAGTAATATCTTCTGTTTTAGAACACCCATCGATAAAAACTAATACTTCATGAATAGATAAATCGATCAATTCTTTTAACTTATGTAAAGTAAAAGCTAAATCTTGTGGTCTATGTTTTGTTACAATTAAAAATGAAATTTGCATTTAAACTGATGTATGTTTTATATTTTGATATAGTTTAATAATTTCTGGTTTCAAGGTACTACGATTATAATGCGCCTTTATAAAATTGACATTAAAATCTTGAGCTTCCTGCCTTAAAGTGACATCTTCTATAGCTTTTTCAATAAGCATTACTAGAGCATTAGCATCTAATGGATTTTCTATTAACAAACCATTTTTATTAGCTGTAATAACTTCTTCTGTAACCTTACCTGGATTAGATTGAATTGGAAATGCCCCCATAGCCATAGCTTCTAATAAAGCATTTGGCATCCCGTCTGATAAGCTATTTGCTATATGTATACAACTTTCTCCCATAAGTGCAAGTAAATCTCTATTCTTTATAAATTTATATCTTGAGTGCACAATAATGTTTAAGCTTGAGAGTACTTTGGAAGCTTCAATTAACTTTTTAATACTATCATCTGCACTATAAATTACTATAGTTTTTTTCTTTAATATTTCTTTTGAAACTAACTCTAAAGCCTTTAGCACTATAGATGCTTTACCTACACCATCATCATATCCTTTTATTAAAATAGTGTGTCTTTGATTAAACTTTTTAATTTTTGACATGTCTATTTTTAAACCTCCATTACCAGGAAATACGCCAAGGTATTTCGCTTTAAAGCCATTATTTTTTGCTATTTTAAAATCGCGCTTACAATCGGTTATTAAATAATTGGTTCGTTTAAAAAAAGTATTGACTTGTGTTTTAGTAAGTCCCAATTCTTTAAAATAAAACAAATCACTACCCCAAGAGGAATATATTAAAGGCGTTTTATTTTTTTGCATAATTGGTAGAACAGGTAACCCTGATAATTGCATTTCAAAAGCATGTACGATATCTGGTTGTATGTTATTATAAGCTTTTTCGAATGCTGATAGTACATTATTTTCGTTATACTTTTGAATATAATTATATAATTTTGGAAATTGTTTTTTTATTCTTTGTCTAAAAATAAAATTGTATTTTAATTTCCATCCTTTTATTTGGGTTACCCATGGTATTTTATTCGATTTTGGACCACCATCTGTTACATCAAACCAAAACACTTCAAATCCAGAATCTTCTAATTGGTTTACCCATTGAAAAAAATGATGATTTGGTATGGCAACCATGAGTATTTTCATTCTTAGAGTTTAAATAAGGGTTTAAATTTAGTATCTCCTTTTTTAACTATTCTAAAAATAGAATAGAAAAAAGAAATTCTAAAATACTTTCGTTTTAATTTTAAATTATAACACAAGTGCTCTGCATTTATAAAATTTAAACATTTTTTTGCTGATTCAAAATTACGTTCTGCTAAAGCTACTTCACTATAAAATTGATTTATTGAAGAGGTTTCTCCTACTCTATAAAAGATTAATGACTGATTGATTATGGCTACCTTTTTTGTTTCAAAAAGTGCTCGTGCATATAATTCATGATCTTCCAATATATGTAAATCTTCACGAATTGGTAAATAAGGTTTTAAGCTCTCTGTTTTCCATAGTGGCGCAACCATCATCATAGGGAATGTGCCACATACAAAATCTTCAAATATGTTCTTTGATGGTAAAATATTGGAAGTTAAATCTTTTTCTATAAACAAATTAGCATTAAATGCCCCTGCAAATGATTTTAATTTACAAACAACTAAATCATTATTTTTAATAGCTTCTCGTTTTAACTTAAGATGATCTTTGTGCATAACATCATCACTATCAAAAAACTGAATATAACTACCTTTTACTTTTGTTATTGCTAAATTCCTGCAGGCGCTTGGTCCCTTTATTATATGGCTTGGTCTTTTTAATAATTTAAAACGCGTATCATTTTTAATAATTCGCTTTGTTACTTCTATTGTATTGTCTGTACTACCATCATCCACAATAATACACTCCCAATTTGTATTGGTTTGATCAATAATAGATTGAAGGGTTTCTTCTATTAAATGTTCTCGATTATATATAGGAATAATTATAGAAATCATTATCTAAAAAATACTATTTTAAGAATATAAAATTGAGACTTAAAAATGTCTAAATAAGACATTTGAGGGTTAGAATAAACCAAATGTAGTCTTGAGTAATATTTAACAACATCCTTAATACGCTTTATTAAACTAGTTTCAAATCGTAATCCTGCATAAAATGACCATAACGTTTTTTTTGAAATAACTTTGTTAAATACATTGCCCAAATTGAAATCTTTGTCTTTTGCTAATTTTAAACATTGAAAACGGCAATAAAATACATCATACAGCTTTTGTTTAGTTACATTTACCTTTGCACTTATTTGACTATCGTGTCCATCACCACTTCTTATCGTAGCTAGTACTTTATCTAAAATTTTAAAATTAAATAACTCTACAGATAACATTCGTATATGAAACTCATTATCTTGATAGCGTTGAATTGCTTCATCAAATAGTTTTTTATCTTTTAAAAAATCATGTTTCCACATGAAACCACAGGTTTGAATTTCAATAAATTCCATAGCATAATTATAAAATAGAGATTTTCCGTTTTTGTATTCAAATTTACTATCTCTAAATTGAGTTAATTGATAATTTGCATAATTATTTCTATGAATTACAGCATGAGTTTGGTTTGTAAAACTTTTAACCTTTTCTTCTAGAAAATTAGGTTGCATTAAATCGTCACTATCAAACCAATTAATATATTTTCCTTTGGCTAAAGTGAATCCATAATTTCTACAACTGTTTGCTCCCTTAATTAAATGCTTTGGTCTTTTAGCATATTTAAATCTACTATCTTGTTGGATATATTTAGCTATAGTTTTCTCTGTATTATCGGTACTACCATCATCTACAATAATACATTCCCAATTCGTATAAGTTTGTTCTATTATACTATCTAATGTTTTTTTTACAATTAACTCGCGATTAAATACAGGTATAATAATAGAAACCAATTCTTTATTCATAATTATTATCTAAAAAATTAGCTAATTGAGTTTTGTTTAATCCTTTAAGTTTAAAGCTTAAGTTCTTAAATAGTTTATTATAAAATAGCTTTCCAAATAGTTTTTCTGATATTATATAATTCAATTTACTAGGTTTAAGCTTTTTCAGGTCATTAAAATCTTCATATTTTTTAGTTTCTTGAATTAAATTATCGAATTCGTCAACCATCCAATCTTCTAATTTATTCCCTAAATGATACGCATAATTATTGTAGGTTGCTAACCTATAACCTCCCGATTTTATAACAGGTATATCTGTGTATAGTTTTTCGCTATTTCCTCCAAGTAAATAGTCACTATTTCCTTCGGGTAACAATTTAAATACTTCTCTTTTATAGGTTCCTACAAAATGTGCATTTCCTACGACTGCTAATGTTTTATTCTTAGCTTCTAACGTAAGTACAACATCTTTGAGTTTCTCACTTAAATAAGACCATCCCAGACTATTAGCAAATCTGGTCATAGCCTCAGGATTTTTCACTTTTCTAAACTTTAATTTATTTGAAAAAAAATAGCGAAACCATATGTTTTTAGTATACCTTAAATGTGTTCTAAAAATAGGTACAGGACTTACCATACCTGCTTTAGGATATGCTTTAAAAACTTTAATAACTTCCTTTTCCCAATTATTTAAAAATAAAACATCGGCGTCTGTTATGGTAATAAGACGCTCTTCAACTGTTCTTAATGCCTTTAATATACTATTTATTTTACCTATGGCTTCTTGTTCTATAATTAACTCATCAATATCCTTTTTTTGATATAACTCAAACAATTTATTATTAACTTCTTCACAACAGTTATTACTTATTACTGAAATTTTAACTAGAGAAATGCTTGTTCTATTAATGGAAAACAAACACATTTTAAAAATTTCGAAGGCCTCTTTATAGTAACCCTCCAAATTTGGAATATATAATGGAATTATAATCCTATGACTGCAATCAGCCAAATTTAATAATTCATTTTTTGATATATTTTTTCCTTTTCTCATGCTTAAAATGGACAAGAGTTTAATAATTCTTTTTGTCTGGTTTGAAACATTTCTATTTCCGGAAGTAATATCGCTTTATTGTTGCTAAAAAGCGTATTTATTTTTTCTTCATTTAATGCCTTTGGGTGGATTGATATTACCTTTTTGTAATTGATATTCATCGATTCAAAATAATCGTAAAACTTGACATCATCACCCGATAAATTATCTAAAAACTTGACCCAAATTGAAGATATTCTATAAGCATGTCCTACAATTACGCCGTGTAATGAAGATGAAATAATTTGTTTACATTCTAAAATCTGTTCTGTTGTTTTTTCTACAGAATTAGTGAGTAAATTAATTACTTTTATCTGTGGATTATTTTGAAATAACTTAAATACTAAATTATAATCTACAAAATGAGGAATAATACCTATATCATATTTTTTAACTCCTTTTGACTTAATAAAATTGGGTAATAAAATAGCAGGATCTCCATATACTTCTGGAACATTATACCCTAACGTTATTAAACGTTTTCTTGTTTTAGGTCCTCTTACTGCTAAAAAAGTTGCTTTACCCACATCTTGATTTTTAGTAATAATACCACTACCCCATACTATTGCATTTTTATTGGCTGCTCCTATTACACTACCTATTACAATATAATAGGGTTTTATAATTTTTTTTAAAATTTTATTTAATGGGTCTCTGGTTGCAAATACTTTCTTTTTAGAAAATTTTTCAACTAAATATTTAGACATTAAATCGCCATAGTTTTGCAACTTATCTGCTCTAAATTCTTTCCACCAATGTAACCTTATTATCATTTTTTAATTGTTATAGACTACATATCTATTTAAAAACCCGAAACCTATTTTTAATAAGAATTTTGAAACTAATAATTTTATCTTAATAATCTTTCTACTTCCCCACTTATTATGAAAAATAATAAGTCCTTCTATCATTTTTCGATTATTTAAAACCCATGTCCAGTTTTCTCTAATAATATATTTTGGAGTGTCTTTTGGTAAATCGCCTTTAGGTTTGGATATTGATTCATTACTGCTACTTTGCCATTCTAAATGTTGTACCAAGGCTTTTGTTACTAATGCATGTTTAATATTATATTTTATTAGCTTCATGGCATAATCATTATCTGCATAATAAAAATTAAATCTTTCATCTAATTTTTTAATGCTTTTAAACACCTTTTTGTCTGCTATGATACACCACCCAGTAAGGTGTTTTTGTATATCATAACCTAGCACAAAATCATTTTCAGCTATACTTTGTTTTGGTAATTTATTTGATTTAGAGTCGTATGGCGAAAATGAAAGTATTTCTTTATTAAGTTTACGTACTTTATCTAATTCGACCAACCAATTTTCTGAATAAACAACATCATTATTACTTAACACATACAAATCTCCTTTAGCATTATCAACACCTATATTTAAAAAAGTATGGAAATTAAATTCTTTATTAGGTGTAACAATTTTTAATTTGTCTACTTTATAATTATAGGCTACTTTTTTATTACTTTCAACCAAAATGATTTCATAGCTAAAATTAGCTTTTTCTGCACTTAAAATGAAACTTTTAAAACAATTTAAGTTCATTTTAAAAACATCTTCGTTATCTGTTTTTGATAATACTATTAATGATATTAAAGCCATTATCTAAATATTCTATTTTTTAATTTTGAATAAAACGTTTTGCTAAAAATTTTTAGTCCCAGTATATCCATATGATATTTGGGAAGTAAATACCAATTCCAATTTTTATTATAGATACATGTATTTAAAAGACTATCTACATCGTTTTGCTTACCAAAATCACCAAAATTATTTATTTGTATATAAACTCTATTTATCCACATTTTATTAGGTATTTTTTTACTAATACCATTTAAAAATCTAAAATCTGAACCTTTCCATTCATCCCATTTTATTTCATCCTTGTATTTAGAATGAAACATAAAACAACATGATCCAATTTTATTAATCTGTATAGACTCGTCTTTAAAATTTTTAGCTTCGGGTAATGTTCTCCCGTCTGGATATCGCATCTTCCAAATTAACAAAGTTTCTTCGTTACAATTTTTTAAAACGTCTACAATTTCTTTAAATACTTTATTATGAAGCAAGTTATCGTCATCATCTAAAAACATTACCCATCCTTCTTTTACTTGCTCTAACAATTTATTACAGTGCAAATTATAAGGTGCATGTATATATCCTGACGCACTCTTTTTATTACTCTTTTCTATTTTATTTACTTTAACAGGTACAATGTTGTCTCCTTTTATATAATTATAATCGCTATCGTTTTCATAGGATACTATATGCTGTGTTTTTTTATAGGTTTGGTTAGATATTGAACTGTGGCACCTTAAAAAACCTATAGGTCTTGAAGCTGTTCTGGTTAATATATTTATTGTTGGAGTTTTCATTTTTTATTACAACTAGAAACTTTTCTTTAATCTCTATTTTCTATTAAAACTTATGCAAAAAACCTAATCTCACTAATAATTTAATTATCCTAGACTTTCTTAAATTATCTACAATCGATTTATAGAATAAAACATCTTTAACGTCTTGAAAATAGGACCTGTATTCATTTTCTAAAACTTGTTTTCTTTCACTTTGCCTTATCTTTTTATTTGCTGGGTTTGAACTAATACCTCCATCAAAATAAAAAGTACTTAACGTTTCATCTATTTGTATGTATGATGCGTTGTATTTACAAATGGCATCAATAAAAAATTTCCAATCTGAGACTATTTTAAATTGCTCATAATATAAGCTTGTCTTTTTAAAAACTTCTTTGTTTATAAATGTTGCTGGATGTGGTAAAGTATCTTTTGTAAAATATGAAAAGGATAATACGTTTGGATACGTCTTTATATATGCCTCTTTACTATCAACAACATTTAAGTTAAAATAAATAATATCTTTATCAATTATATACTTACTATATTGCTTTAAAACGTTATCCTTATAAAAATGGTCTCCACTATTTAAAAATAGCAAATATGTTCCTTTGGCTACTTTTATACCTTTATTCATAGCATTATAAATACCTGAATCTGGTTCGCTTACCCAATAGCTAAAACTATGTTTATTCTCTAAAATAACATCTTTACTTCCATCTGTACTACCGCCGTCAATAATTATATGTTCATAGTTAGATGATTGTTGGTTTTGAACACTCTTGACTGTAAGCTCTAAACCTGCTTTATTATTATAATTTATAGTAATAATAGAAAGATGAAACATACTTTAAGAACTTAAAATTTTATAAATAACTGTAATCTCATTTTTTACAATACTAGAAAATAAGATTATTTTCATACAACAATAAATTTATTATTATTATATGAATATGTGATTTCTATTCTTCTTAAATTTAGATAGCTTTCTTTTTTATTTAAAAAATATTGGGTATTCAAAATTTTTATTTTTTTTAAAACTGCTATTATTATATCTAAATTCTTTATTTTTTTTAACGCTTTTTTTTCACTTTGTGTTTGTTTGTACTCATTAATTACTAATCTTACTTCCTCTAAATAGTTAGCCATTTGTTTTCCTGATAGTTGACCTTCTCGCTTTCTCCATGCTCCTATTGGAAGGTTAGATGTATATAATTTATCATACTTAAAAAAGCGAAACCACAACTCGAAATCTCCAGCTAATTTTAAATCTCTTCTAATTTCACTTCCTGCTTTTTCCCATAAAGTACGCCTCCAAAAAGTAGATTCTTGCTGTATAAATTTATATTCATGATTCAAAAATTTTAGCAAACTAAATTTTTTAGGATAAAAACTATTAATTAATTGTCCTTTTAAATCTATAAAACCATTTAGACCTTGTACCCAATTTACATTAGGTAAGTCATTAAATATAGCATTCATATGCTTAAAAGCATTGGGCATTAAAATATCATCGCTATTAATCCAAGCCATTATATCTCCAGTAGAGTGCATAAACCCTTTATGAATGGCGTCATACATACCTTTATCTGGTTCACTTATCCATTTTGTAATATGCTTATCATATTTTTTTATAATATCTAATGTACCATCATTACTACCTCCATCAATTATAATATATTCTAAATTTTTATAATCTTGATTTATAACTGATAGTATCGTTTGTTCTATAAACTCAACTTGATTATAAACTGGTGTTATGATTGATATTTTATTTTTTTCTTTCAAAATATGATAGATATTTTTCAACATCAAAAAAATGCTTTTCTATTTCGGATAACTTATCTTCATTTAAGTTCCACCAGTTAACTTTCAACATTTCATTAATAATCTCGTCTTTAAACCTATAATTAATTATTTTAATAGGGTTACCAACAGCAATGGCATAAGGTGGAATATCTTTAGAAACAAGAGCTCCTGCTCCTATAACTGCTCCATCTCCTATAGAAACACCATCTAATATGGTAACATTCATTCCTACAAAAACATCATTACCTATAGTAATTGGAAGAGATTCTTGTAATTTATCTTCTTTAGATAATGTCATTCCATTTTGCTTTCTTGTGGAATAAAACATAGGATGTGTTGATATTCCATTAGTAGGATGATACCCCCAACCTGACATTAAGTTTGGCCCAATAGAGCAAAATTTGCCTATAATTGTATTACTTATTACTGAGTTTTCTGCGATATATGTATAGTTTCCTATTAAACTATTTTTAATCCTCGCTAAAGGGTAAATTTTGCAATGATTACCAATATAAGTTTTATTTAAATTAACTTTTGGTATATTTTGAATGGTATTTTTAACATCTGGAAATACTTTAAAAAATAAACTTCTAAGTTTTACTTTTAGCTTTTCTTTATATTTCTTCTTAGATAAGTTTAATTTTTCTTTATAAAAAGCTTTTACTAGTTCTTTAGCTTTTTCATTTTCAATAATATCAACCTTTTCTATTTTTATATTATCGGCTAAAATAGGATTCTTAAACTTTTTATCTTTTCCTTTATGAACTCCTGTGCTATCAAATCCTATATTATCAACAAGAGATTGTTTTGGATATAGTGTTAGCCCATTATTTAACAATACTGATGTATGCCACTTAATAAACCAAGTATTAAGTTTTCCTGTAATATTATGTGCTAATTGGCTACTTAAATAATCTCCTCCAAATTTATCTAATTCGTAAACGAGGTTTCTATTTTTTATTTCATTCCATAAATAAACAGAATCTTTATTAAAATTAGTCCAAGATTCTTTCCATGTTGCCCATCCCCAACAAAGTGGCACGTTAAAAAAGAAGGTTTCTGGTAGTTGGTCTTTATGAGGGTACATGTAACCTGAAATATGCATAACTCTATCTTCGTTTTTATAAAAAGATAAAGCGTCATTCATATACTTTAAAAAACCTTTGGACGTAACTATATCATCTTCCAGAACAATAATATTCCCATCCTTCTCAATTATTTCGGTAACTCCCTTTATTATATTTGAAGCTAATCCATAGTTTGTTTTATGCTCAACAATATGTACTTCTTTACACCATTGTTTTTCCTTAATAACATTTCGAACCTCTTGAATTTTTTCTAATTCTTCATTAGTAGCATTCTCTTTTGGTCCATCACTGTATATATAAAGTGTACTTTCTTTTGCCAAATCATTTAAAAACAGGGCTTCTAGTACCTTTCTCGTATGAGCTGCACGATTGTAAACAAATAATATAATGGGAGCTAGTTTCAAATTCTATTTTATAGCGTCAACAATTAAAGATGTATAACTTAATGAACCATCTGCATTTCTAAGATCATAGCGTTTAGACCTCATAACTTTACCATGTTTATCCTTCCAATCTTCATGATGAAAAACACCATGTTCATCCCAATACTCAAGCAATTTTACTTTGAAACCTATTTTCTCTAGTTTTTCTTTCATTATAGAATAATTGTAAAGTATTTTATGATCATCTGCGCCTAAACCAGTACCATTTGGTTTAACATAATCTATATAATCCTTACTGGGATGATATCCATCGGGAACTGCTATTCTTAATCTACCATTTTTTTTTAAAAACCTGTAACAATTTTTATTAGCTATATCTGTATCCTTATCATCTAAATGCTCCCAAACGTGTTCTGCAAATATATTTGAAACTTTATAATACCCTAATAACAAGTACCAATCTGTTTTTTTAGTTATATCAAGTATTTCAATATCACATGAGAACCAATCATTATTAAAAGCTAGATTACCAGAACCAACATTTATCTTTCTTTTGTTTTTTAATTCAGTTCTCATCTTAAGATAAGATATAATTTTTTTAACTCTTTTTTTTAGATTTTTAATATTCTTTTTAATAAAACTCATTACTTATTAGGCTTTTGTAATTTTAATATAGTTTTAAATCATAAACTTAGATGTTTTAAATCTTTCTTAGGCTTGTAACTGGAGCCTTTTAAACTAAAACAACACTAACTAACTTACAAATTAATATTTTTTAAGTAATTACATCTTTAATTATTGCATTTAAATTATCTATATGTTTTGACATTGTAAAATTCTTAAAAATATTCTCATGTCCATTTTCCCCCATTTGCTTAGCTAAACTTTTATTTTCTAATAGCTTAATCATTCCTTTTGCCATACCATCTACATCTTTTTCATCTACAAGAATACCTGTTTCTCCCTGTAAAACGACATCTGGAATACCTGCATGAAGTGTTGAAATTACGGGTATTGATGCAGCTTGAGCTTCTATAATAGCCACTGGAGTTCCTTCCATATCACCTTCTCCACTTATTATACTATGCTGAACAAAAGCTCGGCATTGTGATAATATTTCTTTAAATTCTTTTGCTGAAATACTACCTGGAAAAGAAACTGAATTATTAATTTTTAAATATTCTACAAGGTTTTTACATGTATTTAACAAATGTCCATCTCCTGCTAGAACTAGATTTGCATCGGGTAGAACTTTTAAAACTTTTGAAAATGCTAAAATCGTTAAATAAGGTGCTTTTTTATCTACAAACCTTCCTATTCCTACTAAAAGTTTCTCTTCATAATTAGGTTTAACATTTAAAAACGAATCATTTGGTCCATAAGTATTATAATGTAGTTTCTCTTTTTCGCACCCTAAATCTAATAGCTTTTTTTTCATCACTTTAGAAACAGCTATCACTCCTCTTGCTCTTGAAAAAACCTCTTTGTAGTTATTACATTCTTCTATAACACTCCTAACTGAAGCATCATAACCATGAAAATGAACAATAAAAGGTTTATTATATATTCTAAATAAAGGAAGTAATTTATGAGCCAACGTTCCGTATTCTACAAGTATCACATCAATCTTATTTTTTAAAAGTGAATTGCGTAATAATGCTTGTTTAGTTGTCTTTATTCTATATGATTTAACTAATTTTCTAATAATTTTTTGAAAAATGGTATAACCAAATAGCTCTTCTTGAGAATTTTCTAACTTTATATTTTCAATATGACTACCATAATAAGAATAAATATTACCGTCAAGCAATGTTTTATGCGCTGTTATAAAAGTTTCTGAATAGGTTTTCTTATTTATTGAAAAAATGGCTAAATTCATTTGGAAGCAGTTGGTTTTTTGACGGTAAATATTAATCCTGTAATCATTTGACTCTCTTTAAAATCAATTTTTATATTTTTATCTAGATTAATTAACTTCTTAATTATTGGCTTAAAAAGCCTTACTAATATTTTTCTTTTCCTTGAAGACATTGGACTCCTTCTAACCCATAAACCAAGCATTTGAGCCATAGATGCGTGCCATCCTCCTGTAGACTTTATCTCAATATTTTCAAAACCACTACTAAGAAGAAGCCTTTCCAAAGAAAACGGTGTGTACCTATACTCATCATTCGGAACTTCATGCAAAGGCCATAAAAAAGGGATTGTTCCAAATAATATTCCTCCTGGTTTAAGTACTCTAAATATTTCGTTTAAAATAATTTCTGGTTTTGGACAATGTTCTAAGACTTCTGTTCCAAATGCTGTATCAAATATTTCATTTTCAAATGGCATTTTTACTCCATTCCATGTATAATCTGGTTTAATATTAGAATCATAAATTATAGATGTTTCAATATCTAAACCTATATATTTAGTAATATTACTTTTTGATAATATATGATCTTTGTAAGGCATTTTTCCACAACCAACATCTAACAAATTTCCAGAAAACAAATGCATCGATTCATTAATCCCTTTCAAAATAGATGCTCGAATGTAAAAAATATCTATATTGGAATTATTAAGATTAATGTTTATAAAATTATTCATAAGGAATATTATTGTTTAACAATTAACCTTCCTGTATAGTCAATTCTATTTAAAAAAACATTAAGGTTATTTTTATCAATATACTCATCTACAGCTTTTTTACTTCCTTTCCAGTGGCCATAATCATCAATAATTATAATTCCTCCTTTTACTACTTTTGGATATAGCAACTCTAATTCTATTTTTGTTGATTCATACCAATCTGTATCAAGTCTCAAAATAGAAATTTGATTAGGCTTATTAGCTTCTAATAAAGTATCTTCAACTTTTCCCTTTATAAATTTTATTTTAGATTTTGGGTAATTAGCAAGTTTCATTGTCTTTTTCACTTCCTCTAACTCAGATAAAGCCCAAACCCAAGATGTTTTTTTATCTTCTTTTTTTAGCCTATCACTAGCTTTTTTCCCATTAATATCCAAATCAAACTTTGTGGGTTCACTCATTCCTTCAAAAGTATCATACAGCCATAATGTTTTTTCTTTTTTATTTAATTTAGAAAACATTTTAGCTACAGCTAAAGTACTTCCCCCTTTCCAAACTCCACATTCAACATAATCACCTTCAATATTATTATTTGCAACATACCTTACAGCATCTAAAAGTGCTTTTATTCTTTCTGGAGAAGTCATTGTGTAAGGCTTAACAAATGATACTATTTCATTATCCTCATCACTAAAATCTGAATAGTTATTAGATACTACTTTTTTTTTAGGACTAGCTGTAATTTTATCAACTAAAATATTAAGTTTTTTTATAACATGTTTCATTTATTCTTGATTTATTAGCCAATTAGAATCTTCAATATATTTACAGGTATTAGGTCTAAATTCAAATTCTCTATAAATTTTAAACATTTCAACTTTAAAAGGACATACACCTTCAATTATATCATATTTTTCTCCACCAGGAGGTCCTGTAAAATATACTTTTAAAGTATAATCTCCCATATAAAGTCTTAATTTTGGTATGACACATTTTAATTTCCAAACACCAGGCTTCCTACACATTTCCTTTTCAGAGTCAAAAGTCCACATATGTAAAATTGGAGATTCATGTTTATCAACTATTTGAAAACTTAAAGAAGCTCCTTTCAAACTAAAAGGCACATTCAATCTGAAGCTAATTTCTAAAGGTTCTCCAAATATGTGTACTTTACTAACATTACTTGTCTTAACAGAAACACCCAAAATATTTGGTAAATCTTTTATAGGTTCTGCTTTATAATCATTCTCCTCAGTAACTTTGTTATTTTTAAGATAAAAATCTATACTATCAGAAGTATTACCATCAAAAATTTTATTTCCTTTTTCAAGAACAATACATCTATTTGTTAAACTAGAAATAGATTGCATGTTATGACTAACAAACAATACTGTACGTCCTTCCCCTTTAGAAATATCCTGCATTTTACCAATAGCCTTTTTCTGAAATTCCGCATCACCTACAGCTAACACTTCATCAACAACCAAAATTTCTGGTTCTAAAAAAGCAGCAACTGCAAATGCTAACCGTACTGTCATTCCAGAAGAATATCGTTTTACAGGGGTATCGATATAACGTTCACAACCAGAAAAATCTATGATTTCGTCTATCTTAGATTTTATCTCCTTTTTGGTCATCCCTAAAATAGCGCCATTTAAAAAAATATTTTCACGCCCTGTCATTTCACCGTGAAAACCTGTTCCTACTTCTAATAAAGAGGCTATTCTCCCCTTGGTTTTTATCTCTCCTGTAGTTGGTGATGTGACTTTAGATAATATTTTTAATAAGGTAGATTTACCTGCTCCATTCTTACCTATAATACCTAGCACTTCTCCGCGTTCTACTTCAAAATTTATATCATTTAAAGCCCAAACATAATTAGATTCGCCTTTTGTACTTCTATCATTACTTTCTCCAATTTTTAAATACGGATCTTCTTTTCCTCGAATACTATGCCACCAACGGTTTAAGTCTGCTCCAATTGTACCTGTTCCCACTAAACCTAAACGGTATTGTTTAGAAATATTTTCGGCTTTTAGAATAATATCTTTTTTTCCCATATTAAACTGTATCTATAAAATTCTTTTCTGTTCTATTAAAAACTATTAACCCTAACAGAAAACAAATTATACTTATTCCCGCTGCATATAAAAAGTAGCTTATGGAAAAGCGCCCAACACCTAAAGTCATATATCTAAATAGTTCTATAAAAACAGTCATTGGATTATACTCTACTAACCACGAGTACTCAGGTAATTTTTCTTTGAAATAAGATAATGGATACATTACTGCAGAACCATACATTAATAATTGCACCCCAAAACCTACTAAATAAGTTAAATCTCTATATTTTGTAGTTAATGATGATATTAACATTCCAAACCCTAACCCTAACAAGGCCATTAAAACTATTAATACAGGAAGTAGTAAAAGAGTTAAATTTGGGGATGCTAACGAAGCTTTACCTGTAAAAAACACGAAATAAATATAAAAACCAATAAAAACTAATAAACGAATACCAAACTTCACTAAATTTGAAATGACTACAGATAAAGGCGCTATAACACGTGGGAAATAAACTTTTCCAAAAACACCTTGATTACTTTTAAAGGTACTACTAGTTCCTGTGAAACTGGTACTAAAATAGTTCCAACAACTTAACCCTGCTAAATTGAATAAAAAAGAAGGAATACCATCACCTGTTGGGATATTAGCTAAATTATTAAATATCAATGTAAAAGTAAGTGTAGTAAACAAGGGTTGGATTAAATACCAAAGAGGTCCTAAAACAGTTTGTTTATATAAGGTTATAACATCACGCTTTACAAACAGCAATAGTAAATCTCTATACCTCCATATCTCTTTAAAGTTAAGATTTATAAATTTTCTTCTTGGAGAAATAGTATATAGCCAATCGTTTTGCTTAGTAGTTGAATTCAAAATTAATCTTAATTATTGTTTTTTTTAATTTATATCACCAAAATGATAACATATATTCTTACCTTTTAAAGGTAGATTTTATCCTATCAAATAATGATTTATTTTTAACCAAATCATCGTGGTAGCCATAACCGTAGCCATAACCGTAGCCGTAACCATAGCCATATTTTCCTTTTTGATTGTAAAAATTATATAAGAAACTTATATTTTTTATTTCTCCTTTTTTATGCTTTTCATTTACTAATGTTAACATTTCTTTTTTAGTATAATCTTGTCGTACAACATATAACGATGCATCTGCATAATCTAATAATTCTAATGCATCAGAGACTAAACCTACTGGAGGTGTATCTAAGACAATATAATCATATTTTGTTTTTAACTCCTTAATAAGTGTATCCATTGTTTCGCCAATTAATAACTCTGAAGGATTTGGAGGAATTGGACCTGAAGTTATAATGTCCAGATTACCAGTTTTTGTTTTTTGAACGATTTCTGTCAATGATTTTAAACCAATTAGATAATTAACTACTCCTATTTCATTATTAATTTCAAAGTCATTAAATATTCTTGGTTTCCGCAAATCTAAACCAACTAAAACAGTACGTTTTCCACTCAATGCAAAAACTGATGCTATATTTATAGCGCAGAAGGTTTTACCTTCTCCACTTATCGAAGAGGTGATTAAAACAGTTTTACTTCCTTCTAAATCATGTTTTCTATACATATACTGTAAACTAGAACGAACCGTTCTAAATGCTTCTGCTATTACAGATTTAGGTTTATTAAAAACGGCTAAATTACTACCTGTTTCATTTTGACCTACTACACCTAATAATGGAATTTGACTATGACGTTCCAAATCGTTTGGTGTATTAAGTTTATTATCAAAAAACGTAATAATGAAGGATAAGAGTAATATTGGAATAAGAACTGCAAAAAACGCAAAAACATATCTAGTATTTAAATTAATCGCATTACGACCTTGACCAGTATCTTTTGCTGGTTCTATAAAAACAATATCTGATACGTTTGATGCTTTTATTAAATCTGCCTCTCCTCTCTTTGCTAAATATAAATTGTAAGTACTTTGACTTAATAAATACTCTCTTTGAATTTCCTGTAATTTTTGTTGACTTTTTGGGATTGTTGAAAACTCTCGTTCCGAACTATATATTTTTGAATTAATAGATTGTTTTTGAAACTCTATATTAGACTTTGCCGATGCTATATTTTCAAGAATAACATTTTTTAATGCATTTATTTTACGGTTTAAATCATCAAAAACTGACACATTATCTCTTACAGAATATTCTAATTTAGATTTCTCCGCAGATAATTGAATAATTTTAGCAACACTAGCACTAATATTACTTTCTTTAATTCCAGAAACTGAAGGTACCTGTATATTCGAATAATCATTATTACTTAATAAATAATTCTTTAAAAGATCATAAGAAAGTATCTCTTCATTTAAAGCTTCTTTTTGATTATTATATCCTTCAATTTTAGATATAAGTAAAGAACTTTCACTTCCTATATCAAAAATTTTATTACGCCTTTTAAAATCATTTAAAGAATCTGCTTTTTTATTAAGTTCGCGTTTCACTCTTGCCAACTGTGTATCTATAAAACTAATAGTATTTATTGCATATTGATTTTTACGTTGCAACATATCTCTTTCCAAAATAAAAACCGACGTATTTAAATAATCTACAATTTTAGATTTATTTTTATTAGTTAGCCTAATTTGTAATAAAGGAGATTTCGCACTATTCCTAACTGAATATGAATTCACAAACCCTGAAACTGTATTATTAAAATTATTGAATTGAATGTAATACTCGCTTTTAGGAATAATAGCAAACCCCTCTCTCTTTTCTATACTTCCTTTAAAAAAAGGTAAATTAATATATTCACCTATTCTATATGATTTCGAAAAAACTGGAGATGATAATAGTAATGATTTTATTTTTTTATTTTCAAAATTTTGAACTGACACCCTTTTAACTTCATCAAAATCGTAAGAAAGTTCAAATGAATTTTCATCTAAAAATGAAACTTTTATTGAGTGTCCAATAATTTGAAATGCACCATCAAAACCTACAAACTTAAAAGGTGTCTCATTATACATATCCTTTTTATAGAAACGGCCTTGTTTTAAATAAGTTAAGTATAAGTCTAGGCTATCTACAATCTTTTCATGATGCTTTCTAGATTTTAGATCAAGTAAAACCTCTTGAACTTTACCTGAAATTCCACCATAATTAAAAATTAAACTGGTATTAGATGTAAACAAAGGGTTTTTATCATCTTGAACTGTAAGAGAAGCACTTAACGTATATGGAAATTCCCTCCTAACATTCTGATAATAAACAATGTAAAAGGCAATACACAAAAAAAACAAGAACCATTTCCAATAACTAATGGCTTTAAATATAAAAATCTTAAAATCAAAAATTTGAATATTTTCTAACTCTAATTGCTCATCCATAGCTTATAAATTACGTGCTAAAAAATAAGTACTAACTAGAACCGAAAAAATACTTGCAATAGTAGTTAGGGTCTGTGTAGCAGTTTGCCCTGCACCAATTGCTTTTCGTTTTAATGGTTTAACCATAATTAAATCATTTGGTTGTATAAAATAAAACTCCGATTTCATTGCAGTAATATTAGTTAAATCAATATGATGAATTTTTTGACCTCCAGGATACTGTCTAACAATTAGTACATCTTTTCGATCTCCTGTGTCTAAAATATCGCCAGCATTGGCAATTGCCTCCAGAATGTTAACTCGATCTTGATATAAAACATTTGACCCCTTACTTCCAATTTCTCCAAGGGTTGTATACTTAAGTCCTGCTAATTTTACTGTCACAAATATTTGAGCTGTTTTCTTAAAATATTTTAATAATAATTCACTTTTTACTTTTTCTTCAATTTCTTCTACAGTAAATCCTAACACATTTAATTCACCAAGAATAGGAAACTCTATATTGCCATGTAAGTCTACCGTAAAACCATTAAAATATAATGACTGCTGTGTTTTTCCCATAGCACTAGTAGTAGGGTTAAAAATTTCAACCAATTCTTTATCTAATGCTTTTACATCTATACTTAATACATCGTTAACTTGTACTCTATAAGGCTTCGAGAGAGCTTGTATCTGTAATGAATCATTAACTTTAGTTCCTTTATCTTGCAGATAAACAACATCTTTATTAGTTATACATGAAGAAAATAAAATAAAAAAAAACAATATGTAATACAAAAAAAATCGTTTCATTAAGAGATGTTTGATTTGCCACAAATATAACTTTTCATCGGGAACAATAAAACTTATACTAGATTTTTTAGTTTTTTACCCGTTATTTGCATAAAAAATATCCTTTTGAATTATTTAACAGTTGAAAACATATCAAAGTCTTATGGAGAGCATACGCTTTTCAAAGATATTTCCTTTAGTGTACATAAAGATCAAAAAATTGCTTTTGTTGCAAAAAATGGCACCGGAAAAACTTCTATTTTAAATATTTTATCTGGCGATGATGAAGCTGATTCAGGTAATGTAATTTACAGAAAAGGTATTACCGTTTCCTTTTTATCACAAGATCCTAAGTTTGATAATAACTTAACTGTTGAAGAAACTATTTTTGCTAGTGATAATCCTATTTTAAAAATTATTAACAATTACGAAAAAGCACTTTTAAACCCAGACGATATTGAAGTTTACCAACAGGCCTTTGATGCTATGGATCAACACCAAGCCTGGGACTTTGAAACACTTTACAAGCAAATACTTTTTAAATTAAAACTAGATGACTTAACCCAAAAAGTTAGCACACTTTCTGGAGGGCAAAAAAAACGATTGTCACTTGCCAATGCTTTAATTAATAAACCTGATTTATTAATTTTAGATGAACCAACTAACCATTTAGATTTGGAAATGATCGAGTGGTTAGAATCCTTTTTTGCAAAAGAAAACATTACGCTTTTTATGGTAACGCATGATCGTTATTTTCTTGAACGTGTTTGTAATGAGATTATCGAATTAGATGAAGGACAACTTTATAATTACAAAGGAAACTACTCGTATTACTTAGAAAAACGAGAAGCTCGAATAGAACTAGAAGCTACTGAAACCAATAAAGCCAAACAACTATTCAAGAAAGAATTGACTTGGATGCGTCGTCAACCTAAAGCAAGAACAACAAAATCCAAATCTAGAATTAACGATTTTGCCGATATAAAACACAAAGCTCACCAACGTAGAAACGACCATGAAGTTCAATTAGAACTAAACATGGAGCGTTTAGGGAGTAAGATTTTAGAATTCCATAAAGTTTCAAAATCTTTTAAAGACAAAACTATTCTTGATGGCTTTGATTACACGTTTCAAAAAGGTGAACGTGCTGGTATTATTGGAAAAAACGGAACAGGAAAAACTACATTTTTAAATATCTTAACCCAAACTGCACAACCAGATTCTGGTAAAGTTATTAAAGGTGACACCGTTAAATACGGCTATTATACGCAAAGCGGAATAACAATTAAACCTGAACAAAAAGTTATTGACGTTATTAGAGAATTTGGAGATTATATTCCATTAAAAAAAGGACGTCAAATAAGTGCACAACAACTTTTAGAACGTTTCCTTTTTAGCAGAAAAAAACAATATGATTTTGTTGAAAAATTAAGTGGAGGCGAACGCAAACGCCTGTACTTATGTACCGTTTTAATCCAGAACCCTAATTTTTTAATTCTTGATGAACCTACAAACGATCTAGACATTGTAACACTAAACGTACTTGAGAGTTTCTTATTAGACTTCCCTGGTTGCATTATAGTAGTATCTCATGATCGTTATTTTATGGACAAAGTAGTAGACCATCTTTTTGTTTTTAGAGGCGAAGGTGTTATCGAAAACTTCCCTGGCAACTATACAGATTATCGTGTGTATGAAGATAGCCAACCTGTAATTTCTAATACTTCGGAAGAAAAGAAAGAAAAAAACGCGTGGAAAAAAAATGACACCAACAAACTTTCTTATAATGAAGAAAAAGAACTTAAAAATATTGAGAGTAAGTTAAACTCTTTAGCTTTTGACAAAAAGGAATTAGAAAATAAATTTAATAACCCTGATTTATCTCAAGATGAAATTAATAAATTATCTGAAGAATTACAGAAAATCATTGACACTATTGAAGCCAAAGAAGAGCGCTGGTTTGAATTATCATCTAAACAAGAAAATTAAAGGTATTGTTTCATAGAAAACAAAGAACTTTAAAAAGTTTTTTCTGTATACCCTTGAGGTTCTCCAAGAGGGTTTCTTTACTATATTTATTGAATACTAAAAATGCTATACCCAATTACTCAATATATAAAGTTTCTTTTTAGATCTACCAATCAACATGGTGTCCACTCCCCTTTTGTTTTCAATTTAGTAACCCAATGTTTTTATGACAAAACAAACTACACTGCTTATAAAGACATTATAAATTACAAAAAAGAATTATTAAAAAATAAAACTAAAATAATAGTAACAGACCTAGGTGCTGGTTCTCAAGTCATGAAACAAAGCGAACGCATAGTTTCTAAAATTGCTAAAAATGCAGGAACCACCAATAAAAGAGCTAAATTATTATATAGATTGTCAAATTATTTTAAGCCAAACACCGTTTTAGAGCTAGGTACTTCTTTAGGCATAGCAACACATGCTATTAGTATAGGAAATACAGATACTAAAACCAACATTACAACAGTAGAAGGCTGTACAAACACCTTTAAATTCACTAAAAACAACTTAAAAAAGCACACATCAGCTAATATAAATATAATTAATGCTGATTTTAATGTACTTACTAAAGAATTATCATCAAATAATTATGATTTCATTTTCTTTGACGGTAACCATCAAAAAGAAGCTACTTTAAATTATTTCGAAACATTATTACAAACAGCTAATAATGATTCTGTTTTTATTTTTGATGATATTTACTGGTCTCAAGGCATGACAGAAGCTTGGAAAACTATAAAAAATCACCCAAAAGTAACAGTAAGTATTGATACTTTTTTCTGGGGATTGGTCTTTTTTAGAAAAGAACAAGTTAAGGAACATTTTTCGATTAGAATATAATACTTAGCTAATTATATACTTACGTATATTCTCCTACTTTATTTGCAACAACTTTTAGCTCTCCTTATAACACACCTAAATTAAGGTTTTTCTCATAAAAAAATCCCAGAAAGTTAAACTTTCTGGGATTTTTTTATACTTAATAATTAATATAACAAATAAGTTATTACAGATTTATTCTTTTACTAAATTAATCTCTACACGTCTATTTTGAGCTCTACCTTCTCGTGTAGCATTTGTTGCTACAGGTTTACTTTCTCCATATCCTAATGCTGTTAATCTACTTTGATCTACACCATTTTCTACTAAAAAGTCTTTAACTGTATTAGCTCTAGAATCTGATAATTTCTTATTTAAAGCATCACTACCAGAACTATCTGTATGTCCTTCTACAGTAAACGTCGCTTTTGGATATTCTTTTAAAATTTTAACAATTTCCACTAAAACTTCGTTAGATTCTGCTTTTATAGAAGCTTTGCCAGTATTAAACAGTATAGTTTTAGCATAATCGTTTAACGTTTTTTGAACTTCTACGGTTACTTCTGGCTCTGGACAACCATTATTGGCTACTGTACCTGCCTCGTTAATACATTCATCATCCTTATCGTAAACACCATCATTATCGGTATCTTTCCAAGGGCATCCGTTATTTTCTACTGGACCTGCTACGCTTACACAAGCATCAACATTATCTAATACTAAATCTCTATCTTGATCTCCCCAAGGACATCCATTATTTTCTTCTGGCCCCGCCTCTTCTGGACATTTATCAACATTATCTAAAATAGAATCACCATCTTGATCTCCCCAAGGGCATCCGTTATTTTCTACTGGACCTGCTACTTTAGGACATTCATCTAATTTATCTATTACACCATCTTCATCTTTATCTTTTGGCTTACCTTGATATACTGGTATTTTTAAACCAGCATAAACATCTGCACCTTTACTATTATCGCTAGTCAATACTGTTAGAACAGAACCAGAACCAACGTATAATGGGCCAGCTCTTAAACCTGCTCCTGCTTGAAATCCATTATTCTGTATTACACTTATTGGTAAGTAAAAACTAAACCATTTACTTTCAAAACGTGGTGTTAATGAAACAACATTGGATATACGACTAGCTTTTTCTTTACTTTTTGAAATAAGCGAAAGATCTGTGTTTAAATTTAAATACAATCTTCTGTTAAAACTCCAATCTGCATTTAAATGAAGTGCTGTTGGCAAAATAACTTTATAGCCATTTGTAGATTTAGTTCGTGTATATAAATTATTTAAAATATCATTTAAATCTTCTTCATTATTAATATCATCCTCACTTATATCTATACCATTAATGTTAAAACTCTCTTCTATTCCGTCTTTATATTTTATACTTCCAATATCTGTTATAGATAATCCTAATTTTAATTTATATTTATTTTTGTCTTTATAAGTATATGCTGTTCCATTTGAGTTTGTAGCTGTATAATCTGCATAACTTGGTCTCCATTCGTAAACAAAACCTAAATCTGCTCCAAAGCCAGTTGCTTTAGGTAATTCGTAATCATAGTCATCATCTTCAAAATCTGTATAACGCCCATAAGCAGCTTCTCCTGTAGAAGTTACACTACCAGTAGTTCCTACTCCAGGAATAACAGTCCCATCTTCATCATAATCTACTACTAAATTTTTTCCACTCACATATGCACTACCTCCACCTTGTAAATATTTTAAAGTAAGTCCTCCTTTAAAAAAGTGCTCTTCTTCATTAAACAATATTCTAGCGTAAGTAATACCTAACTCTCCCCAAGCATGACCAGCTCCGTTAAAATCACCTTCATTTAAATTATAATCAGTTATATTATCTTCATCTAAAACATCTATAGATTCTCCATTAATATCATTAACATTAACAAAAGCCCTTGCTCTTGTAAAAATAGCTATAGAACTCTTTTTATTAATATTAAACATAAAAGATGGTCCCATAACATCTATATTGAGACCTAAATTATTAGAGTTAGATGGCGATTTTTTTGCACTTAAATCAAAATCATAATCCTCTTTAATGGCATTCATGATATTAAGTCCATAGTAATCATTTCCTCCAAATGTACTAGCACCTACTAGATTAATATCTGTTTTAAAACGAGAGTCTACTATATTGGCAGGATTAGCAATAACACTATTTACACCACTGTAGTTATCTGTTAGAAACCCAATATAAGATTGAGCATCTAAACATATTGCATTTACAAGAAGTAAAAACAATAAAGCAATTTTCTTCATAAATTTAGATTTGGTTATTTTTTAACAGGCGCAAAAGTAAATATTTAATGTTAAATAATGTTAAAATAAAAAATATTATAGCTGTTTTTTATGCTGATTATACTTACAATTAGTAAATTAAGCTTCATCTAGCTATTAAACACCTGTAAAACAGAAACAAAGAGAAATACTGAATAAAGTATAACTTGCAAAAAACCTTTGTTTCTCGCTTCTAAATAATCTAACTTCGTTTTATAGAAAAAATAAATCGCATTTAAATCTAAAATAAACATCATTTAGGATGAAAATCTATACTAAAACAGGAGACAAAGGCACTACTGCATTATTTGGAGGTACACGAGTAGCAAAACACCATATTAGAATTGAAAGTTATGGCACTATAGATGAATTAAATTCTCATTTAGGCTTAATACGCGATCAAGATATTAATCCAGAATACAAAAATTTACTTATACATATACAAGATAGACTATTTACTGTAGGAGCTATTTTGGCTACAGATCCTGAAAAAGCAATTTTAAAAAACGGAAAAGAGCGTTTAAATATTCCTAAAATATCTTCAGAAAACATTGAGTGTTTAGAACGCGAAATAGATATTATGAATGAGACCTTACCTCCTATGACGCATTTTGTTTTACCTGGAGGACACCAAACCGTGTCATTCTGTCATATAGCACGCTGTGTATGCCGTAGAGCTGAACGTTTAGCTACTACACTTAATGATATTGAAACTATTGACTCTAGTGCTTTAATGTACTTAAACCGTCTTTCTGACTATCTTTTTGTATTGGCACGAAAGTTGACTTATGATTTACAAGCAAATGAAATTAAATGGATTCCTGAGAAACATTAAATATTTTTGTTTCAATAAAGGTTTCTAAAGAATAACTTAATTCTGTAATAGGAATGTTTTTTTTTTGCGTTAAGGATTGAAGTGACATCATTTTTAAAATATTGAAACGTCATTGCGAGGCATTTTTTTGTCGAAGCAATCTGTTAATCGATAAAAAGATTATCAAGTCGTTTTCCTTCTCGTAAAGACGAGTATAAACGTTTTGAAAAGATATAGCAGAAAGCCTGCCCCTTGTGGTAACGCCTTAAATATCAATTTTTTCCTACGAAATATCTAGTTAACTTTTAAATTGTTATAAATATTAATACATAAGAATAATTTCAACTGTTTAGATTACAAAAAGATACGTTCTTAAAATTAATGATTAAATAATTCATTTTTTTCTTGTCTGTTTAAACTAAAAAATTATTTTTGCAAAAAAATTAAACGAATAAAAAATGTATTGGACGTTAGAATTAGCATCTTATTTAAGTGATGCACCTTGGCCGGCAACAAAGGATGAACTAATAGATTACGCTATTAGAACAGGAGCACCATTAGAAGTTGTTGAGAATTTACAATCTATTGAAGATGAGGGAGACTCTTATGACTCAATTGAAGAAATCTGGTCTGATTACCCCACCGACGAGGATTACCTCTGGAATGAAGATGAATATTAAGTAAAGCATAAAGAATATAAAAAAGTCTCGAATTGAGACTTTTTTTTTGTTCTAAATCTTTATATAACACCATAACAAGCTGTATATTTGGGTGCATTTTGTTATGCACATAAAAATAAACATAAAACGAGTCACACTGGACATTATCAAAATTCAAAATATATTTTTAAATTTTGAGAGTAAGGGCAACTTACCAAAGTGTAACATATAAAATAATAACAATGAGTTTTTTAAATTCTGTATTAAAAGTATTTGTTGGAGACAAATCGAAACAAGATGTTAAAGCCATCACACCTATTGTAAATAAAATAAAAGCATTAGAATCTGCCATTGCTAACTTATCTCACGATGAGTTAAGAGCCAAAACTACTGAGTTTAAAGCTACTATTGCAGAAGCTATTAAACCTATAAATGATAACATAGCAAAACTTCTTGAAGAAGCTGAAAACACAGAAGACATTGATAGACGTGAAGATATCTATCAAGAAGTCGATAAACTTAAGGATGATGCTTATGAAAAAACTGAGACTGTTTTAAATGATATTTTACCAGAAGCTTTTGCTGTTGTAAAAGAAACGGCTAAACGTTTTACAAACAATACATCAATTACTGTTACGGCTAACACTTACGATAGAGAATTGTCTGGAACTAAGGATTATGTAACATTAGATGGAGATAATGCTACTTGGGCAAACTCTTGGGATGCAGCTGGAAAAGCCATTACATGGGATATGATACATTACGATGTACAGCTTATTGGTGGTATTGCTATGCACCAAGGTAAAATTGCAGAAATGCAAACAGGTGAGGGTAAGACATTAGTTGCTACCCTACCTATGTATTTAAATGCGTTATCTGGACAAGGTGTACACTTGGTAACTGTTAATGATTATCTTGCAAAGCGTGATAGTGCATGGATGGCTCCTCTTTTTCAGTTTCATGGATTAACGATAGATTGTATAGATTACCACAGACCAAATTCTCCAGAGCGTATCGCGGCTTATAATGCAGATATTACTTACGGAACCAATAATGAGTTTGGTTTTGATTACTTACGTGATAACATGTCGCATGCTCCAGACGATTTAGTACAACGCCCTCACCATTTTGCTATTGTAGATGAAGTCGATTCTGTTTTAGTTGATGATGCGCGTACTCCATTAATTATTTCTGGTCCTATTCCTCAAGGTGAGCGTCATGAATTTACTGAGTTAAAACCTAAAGTAGATAATATTGTAAGCGTACAGCGTAAATATTTAACTGGTGTTTTAGCCGAAGCTAAAAAGCTTATAAAAGAAGGCGATACTAAAGAAGGTGCTTTCCAATTACTACGTGTATATCGTGGTATTCCTAAAAACAAAGCACTTATTAAGTTTTTAAGTGAAGAGGGTATTAAACAACTACTTCAAAAAACAGAAAACTTCTATATGCAAGACAACAACCGCGAAATGCCTAAGGTTGATGCCGAGTTGTACTATGTTATCGAAGAAAAGAATAATCAAGTTGAATTAACAGATAAAGGGATCGAATATATCTCAGGTAAAGACGATCCAGATTTCTTCGTTTTACCAGAAATTGGAATTAAGGTTGCTGAGATTGAAAAACAAGGACTTCCTGTTGAAGATGAAGCAAATCTTAAAGAAGAGCTATTTAAAGAGTTTGGTGTAAAATCTGAACGTATTCATACATTAAATCAACTTTTAAAAGCCTATGCTTTATTTGAAAAAGATACACAGTATGTGGTGATGGAAAATAAAGTAATGATTGTTGATGAGCAAACTGGTCGTATTATGGATGGTCGTCGTTATAGCGATGGTTTACACCAAGCGATTGAAGCTAAAGAAAATGTAAAAATTGAAGATGCTACACAAACTTTTGCAACTGTAACACTTCAAAATTACTTTAGAATGTACCGTAAACTTTCTGGTATGACGGGTACAGCGGTTACAGAGGCTGGAGAATTCTGGGAAATCTATAAATTAGATGTTGTTGAAATTCCAACCAATCGCCCTATTGCTCGTGATGATAGAGAGGATTTAGTTTATAAAACAAAACGTGAAAAGTATAATGCGGTTATAGATGAAGTTACTAAACTTTCTAAAGCTGGTCGTCCTGTATTAATTGGAACAACATCTGTTGAAATTAGTGAGTTACTTGGTAAAATGTTAAGCATTAGAAAAATACCGCACAACGTATTAAATGCCAAACAACATAAAAGGGAAGCTGATATTGTTGCCGAAGCTGGAAATGCAGGACAGGTAACTATAGCAACCAATATGGCGGGTCGTGGTACAGATATTAAATTATCTGATGCCGTTAAAGCTGCTGGTGGTTTAGCCATTGTTGGTACAGAACGTCATGATTCGCGTCGTGTAGACAGACAGTTACGTGGTCGTGCCGGTCGTCAAGGAGATCCAGGAAGTTCGCAATTCTATGTATCGTTAGAAGACAACTTAATGCGTTTATTTGGTAGTGAGCGTATTGCTAAAATGATGGATAAAATGGGATTAAAAGAAGGTGAAGTCATTCAGCATTCTATGATCTCGAAATCTATTGAACGTGCACAGAAAAAAGTTGAAGAAAATAACTTTGGTGTTCGTAAGCGTTTATTAGAGTATGATGATGTTATGAACGCACAGCGTGAAGTGGTTTACAAACGTCGTAAACACGCTTTACATGGAGAACGTCTACGTGTAGATTTAGCAAATATGATTTTTGATACTTCTGAAGGTATAGCGGAAACAAATAAAGGAGCTAACGATTATAAAAACTTTGAGTTTGAATTGATTCGTTACTTCTCTATGAGTTCTCCTATTACCGAAGCTGAATTTGGTAAATTATCTGCTCAAGATATTACTTCAAAAATATACAAAGGCGCTTTCGATCATTATAGAGAAAAAATGGAACGCAATGCCGAACTTGCTTTCCCTGTAATTAAGAATGTATATGAAACGCAACGCGATAAATTTAAACGTATTGTAGTACCTTTTACAGATGGTATTAAGAGTTTAAACGTAGTTACAGATCTTGAAAAAGCATATGAAACTAACGGTAAGCAATTAATTACAGATTTTGAAAAGAATATCACACTTGCTATTATTGACGATTCTTGGAAAACGCATTTACGTAAAATGGATGAGTTAAAACAATCTGTACAATTAGCAGTCCACGAACAAAAAGATCCTTTACTTATTTATAAATTTGAAGCTTTCGAATTGTTTAAGGCCATGATTGACCAAGTGAATAAAGAGGTTATTTCATTCTTATTTAAAGGGGAGTTACCACAGGAAACACAAGACACTATTCAAGAAGCCAGAACAAGAAAACAGGAAAATTTAAACGTTCAAAAAGACGAAATCCCTAACCTAGACGAACGTTCTGCTCAAAATAGAGCTGCTGGCGAAACACAACGTCAACAAGAGGTTGTTGAAACTATTGTTCGCGACAAACCAAAAATTGGACGTAACGATCGTGTTACTATCAAACACGTTATTAACGGTGAAAATAAAACAGTTAAATACAAACAAGCCGAACCTTTATTAGAAAAAGGTGAATGGGTGATTGTTGAAGATTAATAAAAACAAATGTCATTACGAATGAGGTACAACAAAGTAATCTCTTCAATTGAAAAGAGGTTACCTCAATAAATAAAATTTTACTTCGTAAAGACTCTTATAAATATTAAAATCCTAATAGTTTTCTATTGGGATTTTTTTTATGAGCTATCAAATGCAAAAGTTCAAATTTATAAAAAAAATCTACTTATATTGGTTTAATAATTGAGAAAATTTGATTAGGGCATAACTTTGCATTTTGTCTTATCATTAATTAAAAAAACAAAAATGAATAAAATTTTAAGCCCCTTACTTTTTGCAATCATAATTTTATTGCAAAACTGTTCAACTCAGGAAACTATTGAAGAAGCTGAAACCATTGAAAAAACTATTGAGAAAACGCAATCTTTCAAGACTATTGCAAATGTGACATATAAAGTTGTAAGCTTTAATCCAAATACTAATATATGTACTCAAATTTCCGATCTACCAAATAATTCTTACTTAGAACTTAGTTTTGGTCAAACTAATATTATTAGTTGTGATATTCTAATTGAAAATAAATCAAATATTATTATTAACGGAAAAAATTCTTATCTAAAATATGAAGACTCTACTAGGGAAGGTTTAAAAATAAAAGTAGTCAACAGTCAAAATATTATTATTGAAAATTTTAATATTGATAACAATAATACAAAACCACATTATACACTTGACCCTACAAATACATCTGTTTCAGGCAGAATTGAAGTCATAGAGTCCAATTCTATAGAATTTAATTCTGTGAATATGAATAAACAACAACGGTTCGGAGCTGTACATGGAACAGTAGCTCAAATACTTTTTAAAGAAACAACTAATTCCTCTATTACAAACTGTAAAATGGATTATGCCGATGGAGAACTTATTTACCTACTAGCCTCCAAAAACTGCTTAATAGATAATAATTTTTTAAATGAAGGAGCCTCCGGAATTGCAACTGCAGGTTTCGAAGAATCAGGTGTTAGTAAAATTGGTTACGATAATAAAATTATTAATAATACAGTTGTCAACTCTGCTACAGCTTTTATAACTATTAACGATCGAAATGCTCTTGTAGAAGGTAACTATATATATAATGATGATAGTTCCAAACTTCACGGACCTGGAATTAGATTTGGACACAAAAAAGAATATTTACATGCTAGTAATGCCATTTGTAGAAATAATATAATAAAAAATCTTAAATATCCCAGTCCCCAACCAAAGGATCCTAATAGCACGTCAACAGATACTCTTTACTATAGCCCTGTAGGCATAAAAGTTGATTATACACAAAGCTCTGAGTCAAACCAAACATATACAGATTTAATTATTGAAGGAAACATAATAACCAATTCTCAAGGAGGGATAAAAGTTTCTAATCAATCTGGACAATATATGCTTATAAAGGACAATAAGATATCTTCAACAAAATTATTTTCTATTGATTTACTTTCTCCTGCTGATAGTATACACCAAACAAAGCCTCAATATGCATTAATATCTAATAATACATTAGCATCAGAGAGTGGAGTAATCAAAATATTCAACACCAACGCTACACTAATAAATAATAATATTTTATCAAATTCAACAAGTATTCACAACAAAGCTATTTCAATACAGAATGTATATAATACTGGCGATTTTCCAAATGAAATTAAAATTAAAAATAATATTTTAGAATTGAATAAAGACAACGGGATATACTATGATGGTGATAGCTTAAAAAATGCATTAATAATGGATAATTTGATTAATAATGGAAATATAGGTGTGTTTTTAGGAGGTCATGAAAACTTAATAAAAGGAAACATAATAAAAGGTTGTAATAGTAGAAGTATTTATATTCGGTTTAGAAGTGTTAATACTACAATTTCAAATAATGATATCTATAATGATTTTGAAAATTCAGTCTATTTGCATAGTACAATAGGAACATCTATTATTAACAACAAATTTAATTTTACAGGTAAAGATGCATATGCTTGGGCTGTATGGAAAAATAGCCCCACAACCAATATTAGTTGCACTATTGAGAACAATATCCTAAATAATTTTCATCATGAAAGTAATTAAAAAAACTAATGACTACAATGTTCTATGTATTACTTGTTATAAAACAACTGAAAATTAGATATTATTGAAAGTTAATATCATTACGAGGAGGTACAACGAAGTAATCTCTTTAATTGAAAAGAAAAGTTGCCTCAATAAAAATTTACTTTACTTCGTAAAGACTCTTATAAATATTAAAATCCTAATAGTTTTCTATTGGGATTTTTTTATGAATTATTAATAAATAACCCAGCAGTAAACTGCGAGGAATTTTTTAGATTGAATACAAGAACTTTATCTTTGAACTATAAATCAATAAACAAATAGAAATGAAAAAAACATTAGTATCAATTATAGTAATTGGAATTACTTTTCTTAGCCACAGCCAAAACAAAATTGAATCAAGTGGAGACGTCGGAATTGGAACAACAAATCCACTAGGTAGTTTACATATAAAGAATAGTCCCATGTGGTCAAGTGCTAATTATGGTGCTAATTTGTTAATTGATGGAAATCGTAATAACTCAATCGCTTTTTTAGATGCTAACTCATCAAGCCCTTTAGCTATTACAAATCACTTTGGTAAATTCTTTTTTTCAAAAATGCCAGACTTAGGAAATAAAACTTCTGCTCCTACTAATTTATTAACAATTAACAATACTGGTGATGTTGGAATTGGAACAACAAATCCACTAGGCACTTTACATATAAAGAATAGCCTCATGTGGTCAAGTGCTAATTATGGTGCTAATTTGTTAATTGATGGAAACCGTAATAATTCAATCGCTTTTTTAGATGCTAACTCATCAAGCCCTTTAGCTATTACAAATCACTTTGGTAAATTCTTTTTTTCAAAAATGCCTGACTTAGGAGATAAAACTTCTGCTCCTACTAATTTATTAACAATTAACAATACTGGTGATGTTGGAATTGGAACAACAAACCCAGATATGAAGCTTACTGTAAATGGAAATATTCATGCTAAAGAAGTGAAAATAGATTTAGATATCCCAGCTCCTGATTATGTTTTCAAAAAAGGCTATTATTTAAGAAGTATAGAAGAAATAGAAAATTTCATCAAAAAAAATAGCCATCTCCCAGAAATACCGTCCGCAAAAGAATTTAAACAAAATGGAATAATGCAAGCAGAAATGGATATGAATCTTCTAAAAAAAATTGAAGAACTAACTCTTTATACTATACAACAGCAAAAAGAGATTAGAAGATTAAAATTAATAGAGGAAAGAGTATCTGAAATCGAAAAATTACTTAAGTCAAAAAAAATAAAATAACTTATATCACATTGTAGTCTATCCCATTTTTAGGGAAGGCTACACTATAATCCATTTATTTTATACCCTTTTTTTTTATAAAAACTACTAATAAAACCCCTCCAAGTAGAGAAACTATCATATTAATAACAAACAAAAAGGCATTAAAAATTCTAGGTTTCATTATAGATACAGGATCAAATCCTAAACGTCCAAATACTTTTATAAAAAGAATACTACCAAATACACCAGCTATTGTATTACCAATAAGCCCTATATTGTATTTTCTATAAAGTAAACCAAATACATTTGTACCAACTATCCCAACAATAATACTTATTAATGATATTAAAGTATCAGTCATAATTACTTTTTAGTGACCATAATCCATGTCATCAATTTTACCTCCCATAAGTCTCTTTTGGATAATCATATATACAAAAAGAAGAATAAAACCAATAATTCCCCAATTTAAAGCAACTGACAAGCCATATTCAGAAGCTGCTGTATTGTATATAGTAAGTGACTCATTTACATTATTGGTAGATGGTAATATCACCGGAAATAACGATGCTAAAGAAGCTGTTATACCTCCAATAATCAATAAAGTAGATAGGATAAAACTATATATATCTTTTTCTAACCGTTTAATAAAAAATAAACCTATTAAACCTGATAAGTAAACAAGTGGAAATACAAATAAATAAGGCCTTTCTACAAAGTTGCTGAAAGCATTTGGATTGATATTTAACCAAACAATAACAGATAATATCGTTAATAAAAGTAATACGATATTTAATCTAAAAACGATAGTTTTAAGTTTTTCATTTATAGACGATTTAGTTTTTAAAACAATCCAATTAGCTCCATGTATAGCTAAAACAACTACAGATATTAATCCTATTATAATGGTAAACCAATCTATAACTCCAGGAGTTTCATTTAAAGGACTAAAATCACTATTCCAAAGAGGTAAGAAAAAGAAATGTCCTTCATGAACAGAAACCCCATTTTCAACAGCACCTAAATTAACACCCCTTACAATATTCCCTAAAGCAACTCCAAAAAAGAAAGCTAATAATAAACTAGATATTCCAAATGATTTATCCCAAATATCTTTCCACATTTGATAACTAAATTGCCCTCTAAATTCTAATCCCATAGCTCTAAAAATAATAAGCCATAATACAATTATTAGAGGTAAATAGAAGCCACTAAATACAGAAGCGTAAAATGTTGGAAAAGCCATAAATAACGTACCTCCAGCTGCAACAAGCCAAACTTCGTTAGAATCCCAAAACAAACCTGCAGATTTTGTTATAACCTCTTTATCTTTTTCTTTTTTAGCAAAAAATAAATGAATAATCCCTGCTCCAAAATCGTAGCCATCTAAAATAAAAAATACCGTTAAAATTGTAGCTATAATTATATACCAAAATAATTCCATAATTTAATGTTTTTGTGGTTTTGGTCCTTGGTGTATGGTTTTACCTACTAGTACTAAAAAAAGCAGACCTAATAACATATATAAAGCTACAAACCCTAATAAAGTAAATAATGTATTTCCAGATGATACGGTTGGAGAAATACCATCACTCGTTTTTAATAGTCCATATACTAAATAAGGTTGTCTTCCTAATTCTGCAACATACCAACCTGTAAGATTTGCTATATATGGAAACGGAACTAAAAACATAATACCCCAAAGCAAAGGCTTAATAGTATACAATTTTTTTCGCCATAAAAAGAAAGCAGACAACCCCATAATTCCTATAAAAATAGTACCTAAACCTACCATGATATGATAAGCGTAATAAAGTGCAGGTATATTATCGGGAAGTTCTTCTTTTTTAAATTTGTCCATTCCTAAAATTTGTCTATCCCATTCTTGATAAGTCAAAAAACTTAAAATATTAGGAACTGCTATTTTATTATCTAATTTTTTCTCTACCATATTGGGCTGACCAATAAGCACAATTTCTGCTCCTTTGGGTTCTGTTTCAAAAATCCCCTCCATAGCAGCAAAAGATGCGGGTTGATATTTTGCTACATTTTTAGCATTCCAATCTCCAGTTGGAAAAGCAACTAAAACACTTGCTGTAAATCCAAAAACCACTCCTGTCTTTAAAAAAAGTTTACCGTACTCTTTATTTTTATTTCTTAAAATATAAAAAGCACCTATACTAGCAACCACAAAAGCAGAAGTAATTAATGAAGCCATTTGGTTGTGCAAAAATGTAGGTAACAACCATGGATTTTTAAATAATGCAGAAAAATTTTCTAAAACATAGGTTCCATTATCTAAAATTTCATAACCTACAGGATGTTGCATCCAAGCATTGGTAGCTAAAATAAAATAACCACTACCCCAAGAACCTAAAAAGACCAAGAATCCAGTAAGGAAATGTAGTTTCTGTCCCATTAGCTTTTCTCCAAAAATAAAAAGTGCTAAGAAAGACGATTCTAAAAAGAAAGAAAATGTTCCTTCCATAGCTAATGTTTGACCAATTATCCCACCTGTAAGTTCAGAAAATTTAGCCCAATTAGTACCAAATTGAAATTCCATAGGAATTCCTGTAATAACCCCCATAGTAAAATTAACTGCAAATATTTTCATGAAAAATTTTGCCGCATTATTGTATTTTTCAATTTTATTACGAAGAAATTTCCATTTAAAATAGACTATCATTAAAGACAATCCCATGGTTAATTGCGGAAATATATAGTGAAAGGTGATAGTAAATGCAAACTGCAGTCTATCATAGAAAATCATATCTTCCATTTAGAATATTATTTGTTAAACAAATATACTGCTATACAGCTACTTTTTAAAGGGAAACTTACTATTTTGTTTGTCAAAAAACAGTACCTATATTTCATAAGAATTACCTGTAAACACTATTATCTATTCAAATCTTACATAGTTCATTTACAAATGGAAATAGACTGTCTTTTTTAAATTAGTACCCTAAAAGCAGAGCTTAGAGGAATTGATTAAAAAATGGACTTCCGCAACTATCAGAACTCTTTCTTGAATAGCCTTATAATCCATTTTTAATTAAGCGAAACAATTATTCAAAAAATCTGCCGTTCTACATTAAAAAGCCCCTGAAAATGAAAAAATCTACTTCAAAAACAAACAAGCTTTTAAACTTATCATTGTATATTTTTATAGTAATAATTTTTATTAATTGTTCTAGTGAAAGCACTTCTAACCCCAATATAGACATTCATAATCCACTTAAAAATTCTGAAAGTGGTCCTGCTGCAGGTAATCCCAATGGCACTTCTTCTATTCCTCCCGAAGCTGGTACTGAAGATGTCACCAATCCTGATAATATAATAGGTAACGGTACTCCAGAAAGTTGTAATTGCGATGCTGTTGTAAACGCTATTGCTAAAGGAGGTAAAATTACTTTTAATTGTGGAGAGGAGCCAATTACAATTATAATGGATAAACCCGCTAAAGTTTTTAATAATACTAATCAAAATGTTATTATAGATGGTGGAGGTTTAGTTACATTAAGTGGTGGCGGAAATACAAGAATACTGTATATGAATACCTGTGATTCTAATCAAGTCTGGACAACAGACCATTGTCAAAATCAAGATCACCCAAGACTTACTGTTCAAAACTTAACCTTTGCAGATGGTAATTCAACTAATGAAACAGAATATAATGGCGGTGGAGCTATCTGGGTACGAGGAGGTAGGTTTAAAGTTGTTAATTGCAGATTTTTTAATAACATATGTGCTAGTACAGGACCTGATGTTGGCGGTGGAGCTATTAGAGTATTTAGTCAATATAACAACCTACCTGTCTATATAGTTAATAGCACATTTGGTGGAGATGTAGGCTATGGTAACATTGGTTCTAATGGAGGAGCAATTAGTAGCATTGGAGTTTCTTGGACGATTATAAATAGCTTATTTTCTCATAATAGCGCTATTGGCAATGGAGGAAACCCTTCACAATCTGGAACTCCAGGTGGTGGAAGTGGTGGTGCCATTTATAATGACGGAAATACCATGACATTAACCGTTCTAGGTTCATTAATTGAACAAAATGAGGTTAATTCATTTGGTTCATCTATATTTTTTGTTAGTAATGATCACTCTGGAAATATTAAAATTGATAACTCTACTATTATTAATAATATAGGAGGTTCATGGTACCCTGTACACCCAAGTATTTCAATGCACAGCGATACACTTATTGAAGTAACAAACTCAACTATAGAATAATTGAATTCTTATAAAATACGTTAGGCTATTAAATTTTGGATATCTGTATATCTATAACTTCATAAAAACTTTAAACTCACAATTAAAATCATATCTGAGTTTATTTTGAACACTACCTATTCTTCATATGATGCTCCAGATTATCTTTAACCATCTCTGTTTAATGCAAATATTTTTTACCTCATAAATTCGACTAACAAGTTACACTTCAAAACTTGAATATTTTAATACCAAAATTATGATATTCATACAACTAAGATATAATATAATTTTTCGTACAAAAAATTAAACTATGATATTAATCATATTTAGTAAGCTGGTAAAGACACTCTAAACAAAACTTCTTAAAACACAGCATAACTAACTCATTTACATATTACATAAAAAAAATAAAATAATCTAAAAAAGAACATTTTGTTGCATTAATAAAACCATATGTTTTACTAATTTTTCGTACATGAACATACCTTTGTAAGTGTTAATAAAATATTAAGAAAGAATTAACCTATTATAAATAAATCTAACATAATACTTTCATGTTAAACTAGACTAAACTAAACCGCTTAGCTGATAGACAGCTAAGGTAATTTTTTAACATTAAATCTTTATTATTATGACTAAATTAGCCCCAATAGCACGTTTGATGCTATTAGTAATTTTAATGACCTCATTATCCTTTTCTGGGTATGGTCAAACTGTCGATGTCGATGGTACATCGCCCTATCGAAAATGGGATAAAATTGTCCTTTCGCTTACACTTCCATCAAACGTAACTGAGTCAAACACTAGCTTTAGAAACACAAGAATGGATGTCCTTTTCACAGACCCTAGTGGAAAAAAAATTAGAGTTCCTGGTTTTTTCGCTGCAGATGGCAATGCTGCAAATACCAATGCCAAGTCTGGTAAGATTTTTAAAGCCTACCTAAGACCATACCAAACTGGTAATTGGAAATATCAAGTACTTTATTACACAGGAAATGATGTCGCTTTAAAAAACGTGAACCAATTACCTAATCCAACACATAACTTAACTGGTACTATTGGAAATGTTACTGCTACAAATGCTACGCTTCCTGACTTGAGAGCTAAAGGGCGTCTGCAATATCAAAAAACTGGTACCAATAATCAGAGACGTTACCTAAAATGGGCAGAAACTGGAGAACATTTCTTAAAGTTTGGACCCGACTCTCCTGAGAACTTACTTAACTACGAAGGTTTTGACCATGACGTCAACAAAAACAATTGTACAAAATGTACAGAACACTCGTTTAGTCCTCATTCTAGCGATTGGAATACAGGAGACCCTACATGGGATGGCAACAAAGGTAAAAACCTTATTGGAGCTGTTAATTATTTAAAAAATCAACAAATGAACTCCATGTCTATGTCTTTGTTTGGTGGGGATGATACAAATGTATTTCCATGGACAGATCCTAGAGATAAGTTTAGATATGATGTGTCTAAACTTGAACAATGGGAAATTGTTTTTGACCATGCTGAAAAAAATGGCCTTATGCTTCACTTTAAATTAGCGGAAGCTGAAAACTATAAAAAACTATCATTCGATCAAATTAAGGTATACTATCGTGAAATGGTAGCTAGATATGGACATCATTTAGCCATTGAGTGGAATATCTCTGAAGAATATGGAAAGGATGACAACAATAACGATGCTGCTCCTGCTAATGTAATTCCTAGAATAGATTGGTTAGCTAGTATAGACCCTTGGCAAAATCACAGAGTACTTCACACATATCCAGGTAGACATGAAAAATACTATAACTACCTAATTAATAACAATGCCAAATTAACTGGGGCTTCTGTTCAAAGTTCTAGATCAAATAATTATGATGATGCATATGATGGGAAATCTGGAATAAAAACTTGGATTAACAAATCAAAAAACAATAATATTCCTTGGGTGGTTGCTAGTGATGAACAAAATCCTGGGGATACTGGAATGTTTACTTCTGAATCCATTAGTAATTACAACGTAAAAATTGAGGCTAGAACAAAAATTCTTTGGAAAGGCCTTATCGCTGGTGGTGCTGGTGTTATGTGGTATGGTGGGAAAAATGGAGATTTTAGAACTGAAAACTTCAATAGATTTGCTACTTTATTTGACTGGTCTAAAATTGCAATATTACAATTTTTTGAAGGTAATGCTCTTGAATATTGGAAAATGCAAAACAACGATGCTTTAGCTAGTGGTAATAAAAACAGATGTTTAGCTCAAGAAGGTAAAACATATATTATTTACTTAGAAAACGGAGGTTCTTCAAACTTAAACCTTACTGGTCAATCAGGAAACTTTAAAGTTAAATGGTTTAACCCTAGAAATGGGGGGAGTTTACAAAATGGATCTGTTAGAACTATTACCGGTGGTGGAAACAAAAGTATAGGAAATCCTCCTAATAATACAAATTCTGATTGGGTAGCATTAGTTACTAAAGTTGGAGGTCCTAATGTAGCGGTTACAGGTATTAATGTAACTCCTGCTAAAGTAACAATAGAAGCTGGTAAAACTTTTACTTTAGTAAGATCTATTACTCCAAACAATGCTTCGGATAAAACGGTATCTTGGGATTCAAGTAACCCAAGTATAGCTACTGTTAATTCTAATGGTATTATTACTGCTGTAGCTAAAGGTGAAGTAACTATAACTGGTACTACTCAAGATGGTGATTTTACTAGTAGTGCTGTTGTTACTGTAACTGCGGCTCCTGTTGTTGAAACGGGATGTCCTTTTGAAGAAAAAAATGGTTTACTTATTATAGAAGCTGAAAATGTTCAAAATTATGACGAGGCCTTGTTTACTCTTGAGACTGGAAAAGTAGGAACAACAAACCCTACTGGAACTGGTTACTTAAGATACAATGGACCTGATCATTATGGTGCTCAAGTAGCTGCTCACACAGTGGCTTACAAAATCAAAATTAATAACCCTGGTGAATATCAATTTATATGGAGAAATGTAAGAGACCCTAAAGCTACTACTGGAGATGCTGCAAATGATAGTTGGTTACTTATAAAAGATAACGGAGCTAGATTTTATGGTAAAAAAGGTGGTACTGAATATACCTTAACTAAACATACTAAACTTTGGGTGCAAAAGTCTGATTTTGTATACGAATGTTTTGGTGAAACTCATCAAGGTGGTAAAAAAATAAACAGTATGAGTATATGGGTTGACTTCCCTACAGCTGGAGAATATACTATTGAATATGGAGGTAGATCTAATGGTCACAGTGTAGATAGATTAACATTATTCAAAGCAAACCAATCTGATGCTGCTAAAAATGTTAACACTCCTGAATCTAAACAAGAAGGAAACTGCGAACCAGCTAACCCTGACCCAGATCCAAACCCTACTACATGTTCTGATTTATCTTTAAACGCTGTAGATTTCCCTACTGCTAGAATAGCTGGGTTCTCTCCAGCATATATACATGTTGCAGAAAATGCCTTGGCTATAAACGCTGCTCAACATAAAAACAAGTTTGCTGCCGTTGCTCAAAACTTTGCTGGAGCTGATGGTACTTACGATATTACCATTACGACTTTAGCTGAATTAGACGGAGAATCTACTTATAGAATTAAAGTTGGAGGTACTGTAATTGGAACATATAAAAACCCAACAACAACAGTTGATTATACACCTACTACTAAAACTTGGACAGGCATAAATGTGAAAAAAGGAGATCCTATTCAAGTTGAATTTAATTCTCACACTAATGGGACTATACCTGAAGGAAATACTACGGCATACTCAAGAGGTAGATGGACTAAATTAGAGTTTACTTGTAATGGAGTTTCAAATCCAGATCCAATTCCTAATACGGAATCAATAGCATTTTCTAATTTCCCTGCTTCGTTTGGAAACAAAAAAACTACTTTCCCTATTCAAGTAACGTACTCAGCTAAAGTAGAAAGAGATATTAACGTCGCTTTAAAAAGCCCTACTAATAATCATATTGCAGATCAAACTATTACGGTAGGTCCTGGAACTAATAAAACTGTTACTGTAAATGTAACGATTCCAACGCCATTAGCTACCGATTCTAACTATAGACTAGTTGTCGCTTTACGTCCTGTAGGTGGTGGTTATTCAACAAATATTGACAAAAAAGTTGGTTTATTTAATATCGAAACAGCACAGACTTGTGAAGATAGTGTTAATTTCACACCTCCCACATCAATAGCGGCAAGTAAAAGTTACGATATAGATGTAACATATACTGCATGCCAATCTAGAGACATTATAGTAGAATTCTGGAAAACAAAATGGATAGCTTCTGGAAAAGTAACTGTTCCTGTAGGAAGTGGTAAAACTACAATAACAGTAAACCTTCCTGCTAATCCTGTACTAGGAACTGATTATATTTGGAAAACAAGTATCAGACCCGAAGGAACTAACTGGATGTCTAATATTGATACAAAACAAATCAACAACGTAACTGTTACTGCTTCCGCAAAACTTCTATTAAGCAAAAAAACTTCTATAAAAGAACCTAATTTAACTGTTTACCCTACACATGTAAATAATATAGATTTAACAATTCAATTATTAAACGTAAAAGGATTTGCTAAATACATTATTACAGACATAAATGGTAGGTTTATTACATCTGGAATATCAGATAAAAGTACAATTACTATCCCTGCTTCTGTACTAAATGCTAAAGGTATTTATATCTTAAAAGTTAATGTAAATGGAAAACAATTCATTAAGAAAATTGTAAAATAATAATAGTTTACAAAATTGTCTCTAAACTAAAAAGAGACACAAATCGAACCCTCTGAACTATCAGGGGGTTTGTTCTTTAAAGAAACTCAAATACCTAAACTCTTTTAAGTAAAGTAACTAAAAAGTCTACAGTCACGGGGAATACTACTCTAAAATTAATCCAATCTCAGCTAGTGATCAAAACCTAATATTAGGACTAACAGATGTTAAAGAATTGGCTTCATTCATTATCACAGATATAAATGGTAGATCAATTACATCTGAAGATTCAGATAACACTATCATTCATCACTATTCCTTCAAATTTTCTAAAACCTAAATCTACATATAAAATATTAATAGGCAACGATTCATAAATAAAATCATAAGATAATACACCATTGAAGTTTTTAAAAAATTAAATCGCTCCCTCAAGATAATTTTAAGAGGTTTATATTTAAAAAAAACATAAACACTTTAATAAAATATTAATTATTGATAAAATTATAACTATTTATTTTAGTTTTTAAAAACAAATTAACAATTATAATAAATAAAACACACATAAACCATCCATTATACTGAAATATAAACAATCCTACAAAGCAATAAACTTTTTCTTAAAAACCTTCGTAGATGTAAGTAAGAACTTAAACATATTTTATTATCACAATGTAATATGAAACCTAAAACCTTAGCTGATAGACAACTAAGATATTTATTAACTATAATTTATTATTATGACTAAATTAGCCCCAATAGCACGTTTAATGCTATTAGTAATTTTAATGACCTCATTATCCTTTTCTGGGTATGGTCAAACTGTCGATGTCGATGGTACATCGCCCTATCGAAAATGGGATAAAATTGTCCTTTCGCTTACACTTCCATCAAACGTAACTGAGTCAAACACTAGCTTTAGAAACACAAGAATGGATGTCCTTTTCACAGACCCTAGTGGAAAAAAAATTAGAGTTCCTGGTTTTTTCGCTGCAGATGGCAATGCTGCAAATACCAATGCCAAGTCTGGTAAAATTTTTAAAGCCTACCTAAGACCATACCAAACTGGTAATTGGAAATATCAAGTACTTTATTACACAGGAAATGATGTCGCTTTAAAAAACGTGAACCAATTACCTAATCCAACACATAACTTAACTGGTACTATTGGAAATGTTACTGCTACAAATGCTACGCTTCCTGACTTGAGAGCTAAAGGGCGTCTGCAATATCAAAAAACTGGTACCAATAATCAGAGACGTTACCTAAAATGGGCAGAAACTGGAGAACATTTCTTAAAGTTTGGACCCGACTCTCCTGAGAACTTACTTAACTACGAAGGTTTTGACCATGACGTCAACAAAAACAATTGTACAAAATGTACAGAACACTCGTTTAGTCCTCATTCTAGCGATTGGAATACAGGAGACCCTACATGGGATGGCAACAAAGGTAAAAACCTTATTGGAGCTGTTAATTATTTAAAAAATCAACAAATGAACTCCATGTCTATGTCTTTGTTTGGTGGGGATGATACAAATGTATTTCCATGGACAGATCCTAGAGATAAGTTTAGGTATGATGTGTCTAAACTTGAACAATGGGAAATTGTTTTTGACCATGCTGAAAAAAATGGCCTTATGCTTCACTTTAAATTAGCGGAAGCTGAAAACTATAAAAAACTATCATTCGATCAAATTAAGGTATACTATCGTGAAATGGTAGCTAGATATGGACATCATTTAGCCATTGAGTGGAATATCTCTGAAGAATATGGAAATGATGACAACAATAACGATGCTGCTCCTGCTAATGTAATTCCTAGAATAAATTGGTTAGCTAGTATAGACCCTTGGCAAAATCACAGAGTACTTCACACATATCCAGGTAGACATGAAAAATACTATAACTACCTAATTAATAACAATGCCAAATTAACTGGGGCTTCTGTTCAAAGTTCTAGATCAAATAATTATGATGATGCATATGATGGGAAATCTGGAATAAAAACTTGGATTAACAAATCAAAAAACAATAATATTCCTTGGGTGGTTGCTAGTGATGAACAAAATCCTGGGGATACTGGAATGTTTACTTCTGAATCCATTAGTAATTACAACGTAAAAATTGAGGCTAGAACAAAAATTCTTTGGAAAGGCCTTATCGCTGGTGGTGCTGGTGTTATGTGGTATGGTGGGAAAAATGGAGATTTTAGAACTGAAAACTTCAATAGATTTGCTACTTTATTTGACTGGTCTAAAATTGCAATATTACAATTTTTTGAAGGTAATGCTCTTGAATATTGGAAAATGCAAAACAACGATGCTTTAGCTAGTGGTAATAAAAACAGATGTTTAGCTCAAGAAGGTAAAACATATATTATTTACTTAGAAAACGGAGGTTCTTCAAACTTAAACCTTACTGGTCAATCAGGAAACTTTAAAGTTAAATGGTTTAACCCTAGAAATGGGGGGAGTTTACAAAATGGATCTGTTAGAACTATTACCGGTGGTGGAAACAAAAGTATAGGAAATCCTCCTAATAATACAAATTCTGATTGGGTAGCATTAGTTACTAAAGTTGGAGGTCCTAATGTAGCGGTTACAGGTATTAATGTAACTCCTGCTAAAGTAACAATAGAAGCTGGTAAAACTTTTACTTTAGTAAGATCTATTACTCCAAACAATGCTTCGGATAAAACGGTATCTTGGGATTCAAGTAACCCAAGTATAGCTACTGTTAATTCTAATGGTATTATTACTGCTGTAGCTAAAGGTGAAGTAACTATAACTGGTACTACTCAAGATGGTGATTTTACTAGTAGTGCTGTTGTTACTGTAACTGCGGCTCCTGTTGTTGAAACGGGATGTCCTTTTGAAGAAAAAAATGGTTTACTTATTATAGAAGCTGAAAATGTTCAAAATTATGACGAGGCCTTGTTTACTCTTGAGACTGGAAAAGTAGGAACAACAAACCCTACTGGAACTGGTTACTTAAGATACAATGGACCTGATCATTATGGTGCTCAAGTAGCTGCTCACACAGTGGCTTACAAAATCAAAATTAATAACCCTGGTGAATATCAATTTATATGGAGAAATGTAAGAGACCCTAAAGCTACTACTGGAGATGCTGCAAATGATAGTTGGTTACTTATAAAAGATAACGGAGCTAGATTTTATGGTAAAAAAGGTGGTACTGAATATACCTTAACTAAACATACTAAACTTTGGGTGCAAAAGTCTGATTTTGTATACGAATGTTTTGGTGAAACTCATCAAGGTGGTAAAAAAATAAACAGTATGAGTATATGGGTTGACTTCCCTACAGCTGGAGAATATACTATTGAATATGGAGGTAGATCTAATGGTCACAGTGTAGATAGATTAACATTATTCAAAGCAAACCAATCTGATGCTGCTAAAAATGTTAACACTCCTGAATCTAAACAAGAAGGAAACTGCGAACCAGCTAACCCTGACCCAGATCCAAACCCTACTACATGTTCTGATTTATCTTTAAACGCTGTAGATTTCCCTACTGCTAGAATAGCTGGGTTCTCTCCAGCATATATACATGTTGCAGAAAATGCCTTGGCTATAAACGCTGCTCAACATAAAAACAAGTTTGCTGCCGTTGCTCAAAACTTTGCTGGAGCTGATGGTACTTACGATATTACCATTACGACTTTAGCTGAATTAGACGGAGAATCTACTTATAGAATTAAAGTTGGAGGTACTGTAATTGGAACATATAAAAACCCAACAACAACAGTTGATTATACACCTACTACTAAAACTTGGACAGGCATAAATGTGAAAAAAGGAGATCCTATTCAAGTTGAATTTAATTCTCACACTAATGGGACTATACCTGAAGGAAATACTACGGCATACTCAAGAGGTAGATGGACTAAATTAGAGTTTACTTGTAATGGAGTTTCAAATCCAGATCCAATTCCTAATACGGAATCAATAGCATTTTCTAATTTCCCTGCTTCGTTTGGAAACAAAGAAACTACTTTCCCTATTCAAGTAACGTACTCAGCTAAAGTAGAAAGAGATATTAACGTCGCTTTAAAAAGCCCTACTGATAATCACATTGCAGATCAAACTATTACGGTAGGTCCTGGAACTAATAAAACTGTTACTGTAAATGTAAAAACGCCTAAAAGATTAACTGTTGATTCAAATTACAAATTTGTTACAGCATTACGTCCTATAGGTGGTAATTATTCAACAAATATTGATAAAAAAATAAAGTTTGCTGATATCGTAAATGCACCAGCAAAATTAGTATTAAGTAATGATATTAATGTAGATAAACCTAATTTAATTGCTTATCCAAGTCCTCTTGGAGATAAGGATTTAACAGTTGATTTATCTGGTGTAAAAGGATCTGCTTCTTATATTATTTCAGACATGAATGGTAGATCTATTACATCTGGAACATCATATGAAAAGACTATAACTATTCCTTCTTCTGCATTAAATGCTAAAGGTATTTATATCTTAAAAGTTAATGTAAATGGAAAACAATTTATCAAGAAAATTGTAAAGTAATAATAATTTCACAAAACGGTCTCTAAAGTAAATAGAGATAGTAAAATCGAACCCTCTGAACTATCAGGGGGTTCTTTTTTTATATTATAGTAACAGTATTATATTATCGATCAACAAAAATTTATTTTTATTTCTTATTACCCCTCTCCTATTTATTAACAATAAGTTCGCTTCATAACTCTTTTAAAATTTTATTTTCCAATTATGTATATTTTTCGTTAATACTATTAAATTCGCGCCCCAGAACTAAGCCCATATTTATGCAAAAAAATTACTCGCTTTATTATTTATTAGCGTATCCTTTTTTTTATTAGCTAGAAATCAACAGAAAAAAAGACAGCTACTATTGAAACTCCAGAACAAATAGAAAACTATTTAAAATCTAAAAAAAATAAATTAATTACCTTTAACCAAGAAAAACATAAAACGGTTTTAGCTAAAGATCTTTTTAAACTTTCAAAAGGAGGTGTAAAAACTATAAAAAACAACTTTAGTAAAACCTATATAAGTCGTAGATAAAATAAAAACAACATATTACAGAGCTTCATACACCAATTTAGATAAATCAAAATATAGCTTAACACATTTAAACACCTTGAGACATAAAATAATTAACGATTACAAAAATGTCACCCCTTTTAACTTTCTAGCAAAGCGCTATTCGATGTATGATAATGCAACAAGAGGTTGTGATTTAGGTTGGTTTACTGAAGGTAAAACACATGAAGATTTTGAAAACGAAATTATTAATGGCGACCATAATGTAGATGATATTTTCACAATTGACATTGCTTCACAAAACTGGTATTATGCCATACTAAAAACATATGAGCCAAAAAATATTTCTGAAATTACAATTTTAAAAATCTTATAACCAAAGAAGTAATGCAACTTTTTTACAACCCAAACATAGACGAAAACACTACATTATTTTCTTTTGAAAAAGAAGAAAGTAAACATATTGTAAAAGTGTTACGAAAAACTATTGGAGCCCCCCTATATATTACAAATGGTAAAGGTTGGCTATTTACTGCTGAAGTAACTATACCAAATATTAACAAATGTGCTGCCAATATCGTTTCTAAAAAACTTCAACCTAAACATGATTATAATCTACATTTGGTTGTTGCTCCTACAAAAATGAATGATAGATATGAATGGTTTTTAGAAAAAGTAACCGAAATAGGCATTGATAGTATTACTCCTATTATCTGCGATCATAGTGAACGTAAAATTATTAAACCAGAACGTTTTGAACGTATTCTACAGTCGGCAATGAAACAATCTCTAAGTTGTTATATGCCAAATCTTAATAATGCTATTACTTTTAAAGATTACATAAAACAACAAGATTTTAAAGGTGATTTGTTTATTGCTCATTGCGAGGAAACCAATAAAAAATCATTAAAGCAACAACTAAAACCTAAAAAAGATATTACTATTTTAATTGGTCCAGAAGGTGATTTTTCTGTCAAAGAAATTGAAACTGCTATTAATAACAATTTTATACCTGTTACTCTAGGAAATACCAGATTACGTACCGAAACCGCAGCTATTGTGGCTTGTCACAGTGTAGCATTTGTAAATGAGTTATAACCCTGTTTGAAAACCTCCAGTAATATCCAAACTATTTGTTTGCACTAAAGTCACTAAAGCCAATTCGTCCGCTTCTTTAACAATTTGCGGTATCGTAATATTGGCTTTTCCTGTAGCATCATTCAAATCTATATAAACTTCTTCAACAACGATATTCGAATTTTTTAAAACTCTATTTTTATTTTCACCACGACTAACAGATGTGGTTCTTTCATTAAGAACTAAAGCAGCTCTCAATATTTTATGAGCAATAGTTCCATCTACTTTATAATTAAAACTAACTTGATTTGCATTTTTTTCTATCTGAGTTATAACTATCTTATTTCCTGATGGTTTTCCTAAATATGTTTTTAGTTTATCTTTTAATATTTCTTTTTTAGACCCAACAAAATGTTCTTTACCATTAACTACAATTTGAGGTGTATAAATGGTACTACTATAAAATTTACTACCATATGCTCGCTGTTTATCACTAAATCTTTTTTTACTAAAGGGATCTTTCCAACCTATATAATTCCAATAGTCTACATGATACGACAAGGCAATAACATTCTTAGAATTATAACTTGCCTTTACACTATTTAATAGTTTATCTGCTGGTGGACAACTCGAACACCCTTGAGAAGTAAACAACTCTAAAACAACTAAAGGCTCAAATGCTTCTTTTTTTTATAGGTTGTATAGTTATTAATACCATAATTAGAGTTAAAAACATGTTTTGCATAGTAATTCTTTTTATTTTTGGAATTATGATATTTAGTTCGTTCAAATTCACAAATCTTACAGCGCTACTTGTTTTTAGTATAGCTTTAACAACCAGCAGTTTTGCTCAAGAGTTAGCCATACTTAAATATAAAGGAGGTGGCGATTGGTATGGTAATCCTACTGCCCTACCTAACCTCATCAAGTATTGTAATGAAAATATAAATACCAAAATAACACCTAAACCACAGACGGTTGAAGTTGGTAGTACAGATATTTTTCAATTCCCTATGTTACACATGACTGGACATGGAAATGTATTTTTTAGCGAAACAGATGCCGAAAACTTACGTAATTACTTAATATCTGGCGGTTTTTTACATATAGATGATAATTATGGTATGCAACCATATGTTAACAAAGAACTAAAAAAAGTATTTCCAAATAAAGATTTAGTGGAATTACCCACAAATCATGAGATCTTTAATAATGTATACAAATTTCCTAAAGGCTTACCTAAAATACATGAACATAATGGTAAACGACCACAAGCTTTTGGTGTTTTTCAAGAAAACAGATTAATTTTACTATTTACCTACGAAAGTGATTTAGGTGATGGTTGGGAAGATCCTGAGATACATAATGATCCTCCCAATGTTAGAGAAAAAGCTCTTAAAATGGGAGCTAATATAATTAAATATGTTTTTGATAATTAAAGGTGTTTAGCAACTAATTCACAAATAATTATGAAAGAAATATTCGTTCTATTTACTGAATATTTTTTTTCATGTGAGTATGGAGTTTATATTTGTAATTTAAGATCATTCTTAAATCGTACACCAACTCATTTATCTTATTTTTGCGATAAATATCATTAAATTTTGAAGCAACTCACCCACTACAATACTAATTTTAAAAAGCACACTTTTCCTATTACACTAGTCTGCGATAATGTTACTAATGCCCCAAACATAGGTAGCTTATTTAGAATTTCTGATGCTTTTGGCATTGAAGAATTAATACTTTGTGGAGATGGCATTATACTAGGGCGTAAAATGACAAAAACGTCTAGAGCTACAGAAAAAACGGTTAAATATAAAATTAACGAATCTGCTACAGAAGTTATTGAACAATTAAAAAACAATGGTTATCAAATTATTTCGTTAGAAATAACTTCGACGAGTAAACCCATTCACTCATTTAAGTTTTTAAAAGAAAAGCCTATTGCTTTAATTATTGGTGATGAAAACTTTGGAGTTTCAGAAACGCTTTTAAATAATTCTGATGCTATTATTCATATTGACATGTTTGGGCAAAATAGTAGTATGAATGTTGTACAAGCAACAAATATTGCCCTTTACGAAATAACAAAGCAGCTTCTTTAGTTTTTTCAATTTAAAAGATTATTATATTTACTATATGAATTCTAACACCATCTCTAACGGAATATTAAAAGCCATAGCCATAATTTTAGGTATTGGTTTAGTATTATACCTTTTATACCAAATACAATCTGTTATTGGCTATATAGCTATAGCTGCCGTTATTTCATTAATTGGAAGGCCTATAGTTTTATTTTTAGAACGCCGTTTAAAGTTTAAAAACACCATTGCTGTTATAGTAACTATGGTACTACTTTTGGGAATATTTATAGGTCTTGTAGGCTTGTTTATTCCTTTAGTTATTAAACAAGGGCAAAACTTATCACTCTTAAATATTAATGAATTACAAAGTAATATTGAGAATTTATATACTGAAATTATTACTTATTTTGATTTGCATCAAATAGATGTAGAACAATCCTTAAAAGATTCTAACTTATTATCAAAAATAGATTTTGCTTTAATACCTAACTTCTTAAACTCAGTTATTAGTGGATTAGGCAGCTTTAGCATTGGATTGTTTTCTGTCCTTTTTATTTCTTTTTTCTTTTTAAAAGATAGTAGGTTATTTGAAGGAGGCATCTTAACTCTTATTCCTGAAAGTGATGAATCTCGATGGAAAAATTCTTCGACAAAAATTAAAGATTTACTATCCAGATATTTTGTTGGTCTTATTTTTCAAATCCTTATTTTATTTATTATTTACACTATTGGTCTTTTAATTATTGGTGTAGAAAATGCTATTGTTATAGCATTTTTGTGTGCTTTATTAAACCTAATCCCTTATGTTGGCCCATTAGTTGGTGCTTTTTTAATGCTTACGCTTACCATGACCAGTAATCTTGGAGAAAGTTTTAGTAATATTATTCTTCCTAAAACTTTTTGGGTCTTTATTGTATTTATGGTTGGTCAATTGGTTGATAATTTTGGAAGTCAACCCATCATATTTTCAAAAAGTGTAAAATCTCATCCTCTTGAAATTTTCTTAATTATATTAATTACAGGTATACTATTTGGCATTATTGGTTTAATTATCGCTGTACCTGCATATACTGCTATTAAAGTCATTTTAAAAGAATTTTTATCTGAAAACAAAATTGTAAAAAAGTTAACTAAAGATTTATAAATCACATTTTGAACAAGACTATTTTAAATACTAATATTCAAGAATTTATAAATAAAAATTTGAATTCTAATATTAATACTATCCTATTAAAAGGAACAAATTTCGCTAACGCTGAAACCAAAGAAATCATAGAGCAAATTGAAGCAAAAAAGCGAAGTGAAAAAAAATTACCCACGTGGTTTAGTTGTGAAAACGTATATTATCCTAACAAATTAAATATTGAACAAACCTCATCTGAAATTACCGCAAAATACAAATCGCAGTTAATTAAAGGAGAATCCATTATAGATCTTACAGGTGGATTTGGTATAGATTGTTTTTATTTTTCAAAACAATTTAAAACTGTTGAACATTGTGAAATTAATAAAAGTCTATCTCATATTGTAAATCACAATTATAAACAATTAAACATTCATAATGTAAAAACCAATAGTTGCAATGGTATTGAGTATTTAAAAACTTCTGGAAAAACCTATGATTGGATTTATGTTGATCCCTCAAGGAGGCATGAAAGTAAAGGAAAAGTTTTCTTTTTAAAAGATTGCTTACCTAATATTCCTGAACATTCAGAATTACTTTTTAATCATACTAAAAGTATTATGATTAAAACCTCTCCTCTACTAGATTTATCTATTGGAATTAACGAATTAAAGCATGTAAAATACATTCATATTATTGCGGTAAATAATGAAGTAAAAGAATTACTTTGGATTTTAGAAAATGGGTTTACTGGAGATATTATCATTAAAACTGCTAATTTAAAAAATAAAAATAATGAGTTTTTTGAGTTTCCATTAGAAAGAGAAAAAATAACGATCTCGGAATATGCTATGCCTCTCCATTATTTATATGAACCTAATGCTGCCGTACTAAAAGCTGGGGCTTTTAATGAAATAGCTCATCAGTTAAAGTTATTTAAACTTCATAAACATTCTCACTTATACACTAGTAATGTATTGATTGACTTTCCTGGAAGACAATTCAAAATAGATAAATGCCTTCCATATAATAAAAAAGAGTTAAAAAAATTAGGCATTAATAAAGCGAATATTACAACACGAAATTTCCCTGAAACGGTTCAACAAATTAGAAAAAAATTCAATATTAAAAACGGTGGGGATTTGTATTTATTTTTTACTACGGATTTGAATGATAATAAGATTGTTATAATTAACACTAAACTAGATTAAAAAAGCCATATAATTAAACTTATTTATACGGCTTTAAAAGTTTCATAATTTATATTTCGATTAATCTATTAATTCTACAACTAGTGGATTTTTTATTTTTCTAGAAAAACAATTTAAATAATCTTCCCATTCTTGATTATTTTTAAACTGATAACTTTTTTTCCACCCAAAACCTGAATAATAAATGACTGTATTATCAATCACTTTTAAATGTGCATAAGCGTTACTTTCGTCTACAGCATCTGTCTCATATTTTTCGTAACTTAAAAAATATTCTTTTGGAGTTACTATTGCTGTTCCTAATTCAGATCCTTTATGTGGTTGCCAATAACTCACCCAAGAATTATCTATATTCCCCTTAACATTCCCATCTTTTTCGTGTAATGTTAATCCAACAGATACTGTTTGAGTTCCTTCAATTTTAATTTCAAATTTAGATAAATTACTTCCCTTATCTAAACTAATAATCTTACTCTCTGTAATTTGATTACTACCTGCATCCCAATTTTCGTATTCTAAATAAAAACTAGTACGTATTGGTCCTGTTGTTATAGTGCGCCATTTTGTATAATTTTTAGAATAATGATAAACACTATCTTGTTTTACAGCTATACCACCAACACCTCTACTAATGCCTACATGAAAATTATCTAAACCTTCTCCATGATCTTTGTGGTAGCTTCCTATGTTTTCATCATTTTCTTTATACCATTTATTTATAATTGGGTACTCAACACGTTTCAACCAAGCATCTACACCACTTGAAAGCGTTCCGCCTTTAACTCCATTTTCTTTCATTTTTTGAGCCGTTGGCCCAAATACTCTAAAAGCCACTCTATTATTTTCCCAAGCATAATCATCTGTACGTTCTGGGACAAAACGTGAATAACAATAATTTTTAACTTTTAGCTTTTCTTTATCTGAGATTTTAACGATAGCATATTTTTTTTCTGAATTTGCTTCTACTTTCGGTTGGAACAACAATTCGTCAAAAACACCATCTCCATCATTATCTACAACTTGAGTAACTTGTAATTCTTTTGTTTCTATATCTCGAATTCCAATGTTTACCAAATCTTCTACGTTTAAAAAAGATTTAGTAAACTCGATAGTCTCAAAAGATCTTTCAATATTAAGCGAGTTTTTTATAAGAATTACTTGTTCCGATTTTTTTTGAGCACAAGCTGATAAAAAAACAATTCCTAAAACAAAAGATAACGGTTTTATGGTTTTCATTTTAAAACAAAATTTTATTTAATTTTCGTTTGAAGGTTTTCCTATAGTAGCTAGAATACCACCATCTACATAAATAATTTGTCCATTAACAAAATCACTTGCTTTAGAACTTAAAAATATAGCTGCTCCTTGCAAATCATCTGGATCTCCCCACCTTCCCGCTGGTGTTCTTCCAACAATAAAATCGTTAAAAGGGTGTCCATCTACACGAATTGGAGCTGTTTGACTTGTTGCAAAATATCCTGGCCCTATACCATTTATTTGAATATTGTGTTTTGCCCATTCTGTAGCCATATTTCGAGTTAGCATTTTTAAACCACCTTTAGCAGCTGCATATGCTCCTACCGTATTACGACCTAATTCACTCATCATAGAACAAATGTTAATAATCTTTCCTTCTTTTCTAGAAATCATGCCCTTAACAACATGCTTAGAGACTATAAATGGGCTTACTAAATCAACTTTAATAACTTGTTCAAAATCTGCAACTTCCATATCTTCTAAAGGTGTTCTTTTAATAATTCCAGCATTGTTAACCAGAATATCAATAACACCTACTTCGGCTTCAATTTTGGCTATATTTTCTATAACTTGAGATTCGTTAGTTACATCAAATAGATAACCATATGTCGTTAAACCTAAAGCTTTATATTCAGCTACAGCTTTATCTAACTTGTCTTGAGAAGACGCTCCATTAATTATTAAAGTGGCTCCTGCATTTCCTAAACCTACAGCCATAGCTTGTCCCAAACCATGAGTCCCTCCTGTAATTAATGCTACTTTTCCTTTTAAATCGAATAAATTGATTGGCATAATTATCTTAATTTATTAATTGCACATACGTCCATATCTCCGTAATCTAGATTTTCACCAGCCATCCCCCAAATAAAGCTATAACTACTTGTTCCTGATCCTGAGTGAATTGACCATGGTGGAGAAATTACAGCTTGGTTATTAGCCATCCATATATGTCTAGTTTCTTGTGTTTCTCCCATAAAATGACATACTGCTTGATCTTCGGCTACTTCAAAGTAAAAGTATACTTCCATTCTTCTATCATGTGCATGAGCTGGCATAGTGTTCCATGAACTTCCAGATTTTAATGTGGTCATTCCCATTTGTAATTGACAAACATCTACGACACTATTTACAATATACTTTCTTAAAGTACGTGCATTTGCCGTTTCTGGCGCTCCCAATTCTATAATTTCTACATCATTAACACCGATTTTTTTATTAGGAAATGCTTTATGTGCTGGTGTAGAATTTAAATAAAACTGAGCTGGACTACTTGATGATTTACTAGAAAAAGACACGTCTTTATTTCCTTGCCCTAAATACAGTGCTTCTTTATGGTCTAAAATATAATCTGTCCCATCAACAGAAACAACACCAGAACCTCCTATATTAATAATACCTAACTCTCTTCTTTCAAGGAAATATTGAGCCTTTAAAGCATCAACCGTTTCTAAAGACACTGCTTTTTTTATTGGAACAATACCACCTACCATAAATCTATCATAATGAGAATATACCCAATGTACCCCATCTTCAACCATAAGATTTTTAACTAAAAACTCATCTCTAAGTTCTGTTGTATCCATTCTTTTTACCTCTCTAGGAGATGCTGCATATCTCACATCACATTTTGTGCTCATAAATATTTATTTTATTATTTGTTTTGCGTAAATGTAACAAATAATTGCTAAAATACAATCGATTGTATTTTGAATTTATAACTATATTTGCAACTATTATTTCAAACTATAAAACAATGAAGAATGGAAAAATTACCATTCACGATATTTCTAAAGCTTTAGGCATTGATAGTTCTACTGTATCAAGAGCTTTAAATGATAGTCCTCGTGTTTCTAAAAAAACTAAAGAAATAATACTTAATAAGGCTAAAGAAGTAGGTTATCAAAGAAATAGTTTAGCTTCCAATTTACGAACTAATAAAACACATACTATTGCCGTTGTTTTACCCAGAGTTTCAAGATACTTTTTCGCAACCGTTATTGCTGGTATTGAAGAAACGGCTTATGAAGCTGGCTATAATGTGATTATATGCCAATCTTTAGATAATCTTAATAGGGAGAAAAAAATAATCTCGACATTAATATCAAATCGTGTTGATGGTATTATAATGTCTATATCTATGGAAACTACAAATTATGAGCATTTACAAGCTTATAAAAAACTTGGAAAACCTATTGTATTTTTTGATAGACCTTGTAGTTTAAATAATTGTAGTAACATAAACATAAATAACTTTCAATCTAGTTTTAACGCCACCAAACATTTAATATTAAAGGGTTGTAAACATATTGCTTATTTTTCTGGGTCTCTAGATATTGAATTATACAGACAACGCAAAAACGGCTATATTGCTGCTTTAAATGAACATAATATTAAAGTTAATGAACACTATATTTTTGAATCTAATCTATCTGAAGAAGATGGTATTAAGTCTGCAAAAAAGATTCTTCAATTAAAAAGCATTGATGGCTTATACTCATCTAATGATACAGCAGCCATAAGTGCGATGCAATATCTAAAAAGTAAAAACATAAGAATTCCTGAAGATATTGCCGTTGTCGGTTTTAATAATGATCCTATTTCAGCAATTATCGAACCTTCACTAACAACTATTAACCAACCTGCTTTTAAAATAGGAAAAATAGCCTCTAACTTATTAGTTGATCAGATTGAAAACAAAACAACCAATATTAAAGAGCAATCCAAACTTTTAAATTCCGAATTAATTATACGAAACTCTTCAAAAAAAGTATGATTTTAGAGATAGTAATAATCTATATTTATTAAATTTCTTTAATTACCATTAACCCCCTCTTCTTGTAGTAAATATATCTCATATCTAATGTTCAGATTAATTTACCCCCTTTTTAAAATCAAATTGTAACCCTTTTTTTTAAGTTAGTTTCTGTCATTTGTACTACAAAATAAAACTAATATCCTAATGAAAAAAACTAAAAAAAAAAATTTAATTAGACAACTAACTTCTATGTTTTTAATTATACTCTGTACAAGTATGGTAGCATATAGTCAAGACATAGTAACTGGTGTTGTAATAGATGAATCTGGAAGTCCCTTAGCTGGTGTTAATGTTATAGAAACAAATACTCAAAATGGAGTAATTACAGATTTTGATGGCAAATTTTCCATAACATTAAAAAAAACACCTTCCGCTTTAACTTTTACTTATGTAGGCTATAAAGAACAACAAAAAACTATTTCTGATGCTCTTAATCTAAAAATAGTAATGATAGAAGATTTAGCTTTATTAGATGAAATAGTAGTTGTTGGATATGGTACTTCTAAAAAATCAGATTTAACAGGAGCCATATCATCTTTGTCTACAAAAGACTTTAACAAACAACCTATTTTTAGGCCAGAGGATGCCTTACAATCTAGAGCAGCTGGTGTACAAGTTGTTAAAACTAATGGTGCTCCAGGTGGTAATGTTAAAATTAGGATTAGAGGATCTAACTCTATTACAGGAAACAATAGCCCATTGGTTGTTATCGATGGTATTATTGGTGGGGATTTAAGTAGTATTAACTCTAATGATATTCAAAGTTTAGATGTTTTAAAAGATGCATCAGCTACAGCAATATATGGTTCTAGAGGATCTAACGGTGTGATTTTAATTACCACTAAAAAAGGAAATGGAGTCCCTAAAATTGATGTAAATTACTTTACTTCTATTTCAAATATACCTCAAAAAATGCCTCTTTTAAATGCTCAAGAGCATGCAGACCTTATTGGTGAAACTGTAATAGATGGCGGCACAGATTACCAGGATGAGTACTTCCAAACAGCTATACTTAATAATATTCAGTTATCTGCAAGTGGTAAAGAAGGAAATCTTGCGTATTTCCTTTCTGGAAACTATGTAGACCAAGAAGGAATTGTTTTTAATTCTGATTATGAGAGATTTTCATTAAGATCAAACTTAAATACAAAATTTGGAGAAAAATTTAAACTAGGATTAAATATTTTTGGCTCAAGAGAAAGTACTCATAACCTTTTTTCTGGTGGAGCTCGTTCTTCATCAGATAGTAGAGGTGGTATATTAGGCATACTTGGATGGAATCCATCCATTCCTATAAGAAATCCAGATGGAACTTATTATCAACTACAATCAACATCGGGTTCTAATATAGTTAACCCAATTGCTGTTCAAAGTGAAAGAGACAATAATCAAATTCAAGATAGATTTAATATAAACCTTAATCTATCTTACGATTTTACATCTTCTTTTAACTACACTCTTTTAGCTGGTAGTGTTATGAGACATAGAAATAGTGAGAATTTTGCAGGTATCTCTGCAGGTACATCGATTTTACCTCCACGTGCAGGCTTCTCATCAAATCGATTAACAACCTACCAATTAAGTAATATTATAACTTGGAATAAAGATTTTGGTAATACCAATGTAAAGCTTACTGGAATATATGAATTACAAGAAAACCAAACTAAAACGTCTAGTGGAAGTTCTGGAGATTTTGCTATTGGAGGTCTATCAAATGCTTATTATTTGTTAGAATTAGGAGTTAATCCTAATATTGAGGCTAATCAACAAGAAAGTACCATACAATCTTACGTTGGTCGTGCAGAAGTTAATGTAAATGATAATTTATATCTTACTGGAACCATTCGTATCGATCAATCTTCTAAATTTAGAAAAAAGAATAATACAGGATATTTTCCATCTATTTCTGCTGCATACGCCTTAAAGGATATACTTCCAGAAGATAGTTTCATAAATAATATTAAATTAAGAGCTGGATATGGAGAAACGGGTAATGAAGGTGTTTCTCCATTGTCTACTTATACGAGTTTACCAACAGGAAGAGATTTTGCTTTTGATGGAACAACAGCAAATGTAGGTCTAGGTAACCCCAGAATTGTTGACGAAAATTTGAAATGGGAAACCACAAAACAAATTAACCTTGGGATGGATTTTTCTTTATTAGAAAACAGATTAAATATATCCTTAGATTGGTACAAAAAGAATACTGTTGATTTGTTATTAGAGCAACCTGTTGCTTTCTATTCTGGAGGTGGAACATATAGAACCAATGTTGGTGAAGTAAAAAATTCTGGAATCGATTTTAATATAGATGCAAGACTATTAAATACAAATAACTTTTCTTGGAATGCTAATTTTAATTTATCTATTGTAACTAATGAAGTGGTCTCTTTAGGAGGTCAAGATCAAATTTTACTTCAACCAGACGGTATTGGCCCTGGAGGCAGAGGAGATAATTTATATGCCATTCAAGTAGGCAAACCTTTAGGTCAATTATACGGTGCTACTTTTTTAGGTACATGGAAAACTGCTGATGCCGCTAACGGTGTACCAGGAAGCGCTCGATACCTTACAGATGAAGATGGAGCAAATGTTCTTGGAGTTATAGGTAATGGTACCCCTGAGTTAACTTGGGGTTTTAATAACACCTTTACTTATAAAGAGTTTGATCTTAATTTTTTATTAAGAGGTGTTCATGGTTTTGATGTATTAAATGCTACCTATGGAAGTTTAATTCTTGCTGGAGGGAATATTCAAACTGCTAGACATGCAGATTTTGCAAATAGATGGACTCCACAAAATGAAACAGACATACCCGCTACAGGAGATAACGTTATAGCGTCTTCTAGATATGTAGAAAACGGGAGTTTTATCAGGCTTAGTAACCTCTCCTTAGGATATACTTTCAATAACTTAAAATTTACGCGGTCTTTAAAAGTATATGCTAGTGGTCAAAATTTATTTACAATTACGGATTATACAGGGTTTGATCCAGAGGTTTCTTCAACAGGAACATCGACTTCAGATAATGCACCTTCTTTCGATTATGGAGCATTTCCAAACCCAAGGACAATAACATTAGGAGTTAATATAGGATTTTAATAAAAAAAGTAAATTATGAAACTAAGTAATATAAAAAACAAAAGATGGGTTAATATTATAGTCCTATCATTAATAAGCCTTTCTTTTTCATGTACCGATTTAGATGAGGATCCTGAATTAGTTCAGATTTTACCAGAAACTTTAAGTTCTGTTGAAACGCTAGAAGCATTAGTAACAGGAATGTATAGAACCGTGCAAAATGAAGCAAGGTGGTCAGACTTTTATATTTCCGGTTTTGGAGGAGATGATATAACAACGCATAGCGGAATTAACAAATTACCGTTTAGAGAAGCCGATTGGAGGTTACAAACACCTTCTTCGGCTCGTATGGAAAGAGCTTACCAAGGTTCTTATAAAATGATTGCTATTGCTAATACTGGTATTAATGCACAAGATAATATAATAACTAGAAATGAAGAAGAAGAGGAACTTAAGGATAGGTTCTTAGGGGAAGCTTATTTTATGAGAGCATTTGCTTATTTACATTTAACAAGAACTTATGGAAAAGTGCCTATTCAATTAAAAGTAAATAGTCTTGAACCACTTAATCTAGCAAGCTATGAAGAAATTTATGAATTAATTGAATCAGATTTCATAAAAGCTGAAGCATTACTTCCAGATGTTTATCCAAACATAGCTGTAACTGGTGCTAGGCCAAGTAGAGGAGCTGCCAAAGCATTTTTAGCGAGATTATATATGCATTGGGCTGGATTTCCTATAAAAAATACTAGTAAATATGCCATGGCTGCTTCTAAAGCTAAAGAAGTCATAGATGGAAATTATGGATATGAACTGTCTAACAGTATTCGAAACATGTGGACTGTTGCTGGCAGATTTTCACATAATGAAGGCATATATCTAATGGTTGCATGTTCCGAAATTTGTGGCATAGGAAATAGAACAACAGGTAGATTGGGATTGCCAAAAACTGCTGGAGGTTGGTCTGAAATTTTTGGTGAAATCGCATTTTATGAAGACATGGAAACAGCTGCAATAGCCGAAGGAACTATGACCCGTTTTAATGATTCTTATATTTCTGAAGTTATACCTAGAGGGAATAAGCCATTAGGGTCAGATTGGAGAAACTTTAGTGATGAAGCACATCCAATATTAAGAAAAGTAGCTGGAGGTGATATGTCTGAAAAAGAAGTTGTAAACAGTACAAATACAAATATTAACCGTTATTTCATGCGCTATGCAGACGTTTTATTAACCTATGCAGAAGCTGCAGGCAGATCTGGCAATATTACATCAAATGCTTGGGAAGCATTAAATAAAGTAAGAAGAAGAGCTGCTGGCTTAGACCCTAATACTCCAAATGCTAGTATCGATTTAACTTCAGGAAATTTAGCAGAATTAGCATATATAGAGCGTAAATGGGAATTAGCTGGTGAATTTGAAAGGTGGCATGATTTGGTTAGAATGGATCGAATTGCAGATGCTTTTGCCAATAGATCTACCGATGAATTAGTAGATATTAATAATCCTGGAAAAAGTCCTACTGCTGGACCTAATGCATATTATACGCCAATACCTCAAACGGAGTTAGATAGAGCTCCACAATTGGCTAATTAAAAAAATAAGTTAGTTTTTTGGTTGGTATTTTTAATCCCTCATTTTTTTACTGAATGAGGGATTATTTAGTTTATATATAAGTAATCTCTTATATTTAGCAAACGAATTTTACCTAACATGAATAAAAACGAGCTTAAAAAGACGAGTATTTCAGGTCTATCTTAGCTTATAGTTGGTATTATATGAAGTACCAATAAGTTTTATATTCAAAAAACATAAAGAGTAATAATTAACATTTACAATGACCATTATAAATTATAAATCTTGTATTTTTTTCATATTGATATTAGTCTTTAATTGTAAAAAATCAAACACAAACGATAGTATTGTTAAACTATTCTCTAATATACCATCTAGTTATTCTCAAGTCGATTTTAAGAATGAATTAATTGAAAATGAGAACTTTCATTATTATCAATATATATACGCTTATAATGGTGGTGGTGTTGCAGTTGCAGATTTTAATAATGATGCCTTAGAAGATTTATTTTTTATTTCGAATACTAAAAAAAACAAGCTTTATTTAAATAAAGGAAATTTAGTTTTTGATGATATTACAGAACAATCCAAGATTATAAAAAGACCAGGTTTTGATACAGGAGTTTCTATTGTAGATATTAATAATGACGGTTTTCTAGATATTTATATTTGTAGAGCTGGTTGGTATAAAGAGGATGATATTTATGCTAATATGTTATTTATAAATAATGGAGATTTAACTTTTTCAGAAAAAGCTGAAGAATATGGGTTAGCAGATAAAAACAGATCTACAAATGCTACTTTTTTTGATTTTGATAATGATGGTGATTTAGATGTATATGTTGTTAATACACCTAATGCAACTAAAGGAGACCAAAATATAATTGATTTAAAACAAGTAAAGTTTAACAAAAAAAATAACACCTCTAAAGGAAGTGATAAATTATATCAAAATAATGGTAATGGAAAGTTTATAGATATTTCTACCAAAGCAGGTATAAAACCTGAAATTGCTTTTGGTTTAAATGCACAAATTGGAGATTTAAATAACGATGGTTGGTTAGATATTTATGTTAGTAATGATTTTAACATGCCTGACTTTACTTATATCAATAATAAAAATGGCACTTTTTCAGATAAAAGTCATGACCTATATAAACATATCTCTTTTTATAGTATGGGTGCAGACGTAGCAGACATCAACAATGATGGGGCATATGATGTACTAACCCTTGATATGAGTCCTGAAGATTATATAAGATCTAAAACAACCATGTCCATGACCTCAAATGAAAAATTTGAGAAAATGGTAAAAAACGGATACCACTACCAATACATGCATAATAATCTTCAATTAAATAACCAAAATGGAACATTTAGTGAAATAGCAAATATGGCTGGAGTAGCCAAAACCGATTGGAGTTGGTCTCCCCTATTAGCAGACTTTGATTTAGATGGCTATAATGATGTCTATATAACAAATGGTATATATAGAGACGTTTTAGACAAAGACACCAATAATGCTATACTAAAAACTATAAGAGCAAAAGGAAAAAAACCTAACTCTAAAGAGTTTTTAAAATATACACAAATGTTACCGCAAGAAAAAATGACTAATTATTTTTTTAAAAATAATGGAGATTTAACGTTTACAAAAATATCTGATGCATGGAGCAATATGAAACCTACTTTTTCAAATGGAGCTGTTTATTCCGATTTAGATAATGATGGTGATTTGGAAATAATCACGAATAACATTAATGATGAAGCCACCATTTTAAAAAACAATGCTACAGAATTAAATAAAGGTAATTTTTTACAGTTTCAATTTAAAGGTAGTACAAACAATAAATTTGCTGTTGGTACTAAGGTAAATTTACATTTTGAAAACGGTAAAATACAAACCCGACAATTAATAAACTCTAGAGGATATCTATCTTCGATAACCAATAAATTACACTTTGGTTTAGGTGATAAAAAAAAGATAAAAAAAGTTACTATTATATGGCCCGATGGTAAATTTCAACAACTAAAGGATATTGCATCCAATCAAGTTATAACGGTTAATTATTCTGAAGCCAAACCTGCATTAGTTCAAAATAAAGACAAAAAAACAATCTTTAAAGAAACTGTTTTTAACTACAAACATACCGACAGTGTTTTTAACGATTATAATATACAATTATTACTACCTCATAAGCTATCTCAATTAGGACCAGCTATAGCAAAATGTGATTTAAATAAAGATGGTTTAGACGATTTATACTTAGGAGGAGGTTTTTCTCAATCTGGACAACTTTTAATAGCTAATTCGTTGGGTACATACACAAAAATCACAATTCCTGATTTTGAATCTGATCGGGTTTATGAAGATATAAGTGCCTCTTTTTTTGATTTTGATAATGATGGAGATAAAGATTTATACGTAGTAAGTGGGAGTTACGAGTTTTATCCCCAAGCTCCAGAATTACAAGACCGAATTTATATAAATAACGGAAATGGCATATTAAAAAAATGTACAACCTGTGTTCCTAAATTTTCTACATCAGGTTCTATTGTTTCTCCTGCAGATTATGATGGTGATGGAGATATAGACCTTTTTGTTGGTGGTCGAGTTATTCCTGGTAAATACCCATATGCTCCTAAAAGTCATCTTTTAATAAATGAAAATGGAACACTAAAAATTAAAACACAATCATTAGCTCCAAAACTAGAGCTTATAGGCATGGTTACAGATGCCAAATGGACAGATATTGATCAAGATAATGACTTAGACTTAATAGTTACAGGCGAATGGATGGGTATTGAAGTATTCACAAACGACAATGGAAAATTAATACCATTAGAAAAGTATAACCATTTATCTAAAATAAAAGGTTGGTGGAATAAATTATTGATTGAAGATATTGATAACGATGGAGATAAAGACATTGTAGCAGGTAACTTAGGTTTAAATTATAACCACAAGGCTTCTATTGAAAAACCATTCAAAATATATGTGAACGATTTTGATTTTAATGGCACTCAAGATATTCTTCTTGCTAAATACTATAAAGGCAAAGAAGTACCTGTTAGAGGTAAAAGTTGTACAGCACAACAAATACCTGCTTTAGCTAACAAAATAAAATCTTATCAAGAATTTGCAAATAAAGATTTAAGCAGCATTATTGGCTCTGCATTAAAAACAGCTATAAATTATGAAGTCAATCAATTTAAATCGGGCATATTCTTAAACAATGGAAAAAATAAGTTTTCTTTTTCTCCATTCCCTATGGAAGCCCAAAAATCTATTATAAATAGTATTTTATTTGATGATTTTAATAATGACGGTATAAAAGACCTTCTATTAGCTGGCAATAATCATCAATCAGAAATTGAAACAACTAGAGCAGATGCAGGGATAGGAGCCTTATTATTAGGTCAACCAAATGGCGCATTCTCTTATTTACCTAATGCAAAATCTGGGTTTTATGCAGACAAAGATGTCCGTAATATAATTAAAGTAAAAACCGCTTTTGGTAATAAAATTATAGTAATAAATAATAATAGTATTCATAATGCCTTTACTTTTTCAAACAAATAACGTACTCAATACAATTAGTTTATAAAAATCATACTCTGCAAATTGTATATGGATTGTACTCTTAACAAACAAAAGATTAAATGACGTTTAAAAAAGTAGTTATAAGTCTATTAATAATATTTAATACTGTTTTAGCATATACTCAAAACATTAATAATACTTATAATAATTTAAAGTTTAAAAACTACTCTACAAAAGATGGACTCTCACAACGTTCTGTATTAAGTATACTTCAAGATAATCATGGTTTTATGTGGTTTGGAACTAGGTACGGATTAAATAAATTTGATGGAAACACATTTAAAAATTACAACTACAATTCTGAAGATTTAAATAGTATTAGTAACAATTGGATAACAGAACTCGTTAAAGACAAGTACAATACAGTATGGATAGGTACTAAAAAAGGATTAAACAAATATGTTCCTGAAAACAATAATTTTGTACGTGTAAAAAAATCTAATCTAACAAAACAGTTTTATAATGGAGAAATCTGGGATATAAAAGTACAAGATTCAACATTCTTATGGATTGCAACTAACCAAGGCTTGGACAAATTCAATATTAAAACCAATAATGTACTTACATTTAAACATAATAAAAATAACCCAAATAGTATAAGTTCTAACGAAATAAGGCGTGTATTAATAACATCCAATAAAAATTTATGGATAAGTACAAACGAAAGCATAGATATTTATAATCCAACAAAAAATAGCTTTAAACATATTAGCTACCCTAATAATGCCACACCAACGCTAACAAAAAATAATACCACTGCCCTATTTGAAGATTCTAATGGTAAAATTTGGTTAGGTTATAATAATGGATTGGCCTTTTTTAACCCTAAAACTATTGCCTTTGAAGATTTTAAATTAAACTCTAAAACAATAATTACAAGTTCCGTTAGAACAATATGCGAAGATAAAGAAGGTCATTTATGGATTGGCTCATATAATGGTTTATGCAAACTAGATCAAAAAAACAAGTTTTTTTATAAATATGAGCATGATATAACTAACCCAAAAAGTTTAACTCAAAATTCTATTTATAAAGTTATTGAAGACTCTAGAGGAGATTTATGGATTGGTACATGGGCAGGTGGCATTAGCTATTATGACAAAAGCTCAAATGACTTTACTACATTTTCGGTAGGTTATAGTACAAAAAATTTAAACTATAGAATAGTTAGTTCGATCGTTGAAGACGAAAAAGAAAACTTATGGATTGGAACAGAAGGCGGGGGAATTAATTTTTATGACAAAAAAAATGGAACATACACCTACTACAAGCACAACCCTAAAAATACAAATAGTCTAAGTGCTAATAATGTTAAAGCCATAATTGAAGATTATAAAGGTAATTTTTGGGTAGGTACTCATGGTGGTGGTTTAAATCAAATTATAATTAACAAAAACTCTAAAACTTTTAAGATATATAAAAACAAACCTAATGATAGTACCAGTATTAGTGACAATAAAATTACAACATTAACAGAAGACCATAACTTTAATATTTGGATTGGCACCAACGAAGGTGGTTTAAATTATTATAATAGAAATACTAATTCATTCTCACGAATAAAAGATCCTGAAAATTTTTTAGGAAACTTCATTTATAAAATTCTAAAATCTCAAACTAAAAATTTATTATTTATAGGAAGCGAAAATGGCCTCACTCAAATAGATATTAAAACTAAAAAAACAAGTACAATTAATTTTAGAGATAATACAAAAAACGCTTTCACTTTAAACCCAGTTATAAGCATATATCAAGAATCTCAAAACAGTTTATGGATTGGTACCGAAGGTGATGGCTTATATAATTACAATACTACAACAAAAGAAAGTACTAGATATAGCTTACAAAATGGCCTTTCTAACGAAGTTATATATGCTATTTTACCAGATGATAACAACAATATATGGCTAAGTACTAATAAAGGCTTAAGTAGATTAAATTTAGACACAAAACAGTTTAAAAATTTTGAAGAAACAGATGGCCTTCAAGGAAATGAGTTTAACTATGGAGCATATTTAAAAACAAAAAATAATGACTTAATATTTGGAGGCACAAATGGATTTACTGTTTTTAATCCTAATGAAATTAAGAAAGACGCATTTATTCCTCCAATAGCTATAACCTCTTTTCATGTTAGAAACAAACCCTTTAAAATTGTTACGGACTCTTTAAAATCTATAAAGCTTAAACATAATGAAAATGATTTTAGTTTCAATTTTGTCGCATTAAGTTATTCTCAACCAAATAAAAATCAATACGCCTATAAATTGGATGGTTTCGATTTGGATTGGAATTTCATAGGAAATAATAATACAGCAATTTACACTAACTTAAACCCTGGCAGCTACACCTTTAAAATAAAAGCATCAAATAGCGATGGTATATGGAATGAAGATGGACGCTCAATTCATTTAACAATATTACCTCCTTATTGGAAAACATGGTGGGCTTTCCTTATTTACGTCATACTATCATTAACACTTTTCTGGTTTATTAGACGATACACACTTTTAAGAATTCAAGATCGTAATGAATTAAAACAAGAACGATTAGATAAAGAGCATATGGAAGAAGTGAATAGATTAAAGCTCCAATTATTCACTAATATTTCCCATGATTTTAGAACACCGTTAACTTTAATTATTGGACCATTAAAAAAAATGATTAATGATAAAGCAGGGAATACATATGTACAAAATCAACTCACAGATATGTATAGGAATGCTAGTATTCTTTTACAATTAATAAATCAACTTTTAGATTTTAGAAAGAGTGAAGCTGGTAAATTACATTTACATACCTCTAAATATGACATCGTAACCTTTATAAAAAATATTAAATTATCATTTAATGAATTAGCTCAAGATAGAAATATACAATATACTTTAGAATCTTCGGAAACTGTCATTGATACTTGGTTTGACAAAATTGAAATGAAAAAGGTCATTCTAAATATTTTATCAAATGCCTTCAAATTCACTCCAAAAAATGGTGAAATTATCATAAAAATATCGACCAACACATCGACCAAAAATGTTAAAATAGAAATCAAAGACAGTGGAAAAGGCATTTCTAAAGACGATTTAGAGTTTGTTTTTGATAGATATTTCCAATTAGGGCAACAAAACGAAGTAAGATCTGGAACTGGAGTTGGACTCGCTTTAGCTAAAGATATTGTAGAGCTTCATCACGGAAAAATTTACGCAGAAAGTCAATTAGGAAAAGGCTCCTCTTTTACTTTATTATTGCCACTAGGAAACTCTCATTTATCACCAGAAGAAATCATTCTAGAAGATTATACAGAAAGTGACTTATTAAATTATGATGAAGTAGCTGATATCAAATCTGGTTGGATAAGAGAAGAAATTAATACTAAACAAATAAGGTTTGATGATTCATTACCATCCATTTTATTAGTTGAAGATAATATTGAAGTAAGAAAATTCATTAAAAGTATCTTTGATAAGCATTTTAATGTTTTTGAAGCAGAAAATGGTGAAACAGGTATACAATCTGCTCAATATAACCCAATAGATGTTATAATTAGTGATGTTATGATGCCAAAAATGAATGGTATTGAAATGTGTACTAAAATTAAATCAGATATTAGAACAAGTCATATACCTGTATTATTATTAACAGCAAGAACATCATCTAAAGTTCAAAAAATTGGCTACGAAACGGGTGCCGATGTTTATCTAACAAAACCTTTTGATGGAGAAACATTAAAATTACAAGTTAATAATATTTTAAAATCAAGAAAATCATTAATAGATAAATATAAAAAAGACATTCTTTTGGAACCAAAGGAAATTACTGTAGTTTCTACAGATGAAGTTTTCTTAAAAAAAGCAATGAAAATTGTTGAAGAAAACCTTTCAAATACAGAATTTAATGTTAACAGTTTTATTGAAAAAATGTATATGAGCCAGTCTGTATTATACAGAAAAATAAAAGTATTAACAGGGCAATCTATTTCAGAATTTATAAGATCAATAAGATTAAAAAAAGCCAGTCAACTACTTTCTCAAACTAATATGACAATTTCAGACATCGCATACGATATTGGTTTTAATGACTTAAAATATTTTAGAAAATGCTTTAAAAACACATTTAACCAAACACCTTCTCTGTATAGAAAACAAAATCAAAAACAAAGAACTAAATCAGATTAAAACCAGCATATTACAGGCTTAAAAGCATAATTTACCCCCTAAATTCAAATAGATCTTACCCTATAATTGCGCATCATATATAGAAATTTACATATCTAAATTAAAGTAAATGCTTCTTTAATTCTCATAATATAAATACTATTAAAATAGTGAAATGTATTATAGAATACTAAGTACCGTTACTAAAAAACTTAATAATTAAAATACGTGATTTCAATAATGATCAGGAGTAAAAAATTTCTAAACACTGAAAATGTAAGCCTTAAAATGAAGAACTTTAAACCATTATTTATAATATTAGTATTCCTAATATTCTCTTGTGTAAACGCACCTAGTACTAATAATGAAGAAAATGCTTTAAACAAACCTTTAGACGCAGCTAAAATGCAACTATCTGGTTTATTAAAAAAAGCAGAAATAACAAACAGAAACCCAAGAACTATTAATACCAATGGAGAAATACATTGGACCAATAAAAAGTTTGATTGGACAGAAGGTTTTTTCCCTGGTAGTTGCTGGTATTTATATAATTACACGCTAGATAAAAAATGGAAAAATGCAGCTGAAAAATTTCAGTCTCAATTTGAAAGTCATAAAAACCTTACTACGAATCATGATTTAGGGTTTATTTTTAATACGTCTTATGGCAATGGTTATAAACTAACAAAAAATGAAGCATTCAAAAATGTAATGATAACCGCAGCCGATTCTTTACTAACACGTTTCAATCCCAATGTTGGATGTATTAAAAGTTGGGATGTGGATAAAGGTTGGCAAGCACAAAGAAATTGGAGATTTCCAGTTATTGTAGACAATATGATGAACTTAGAACTACTTTTTAAAGCCTCAAAAATCACTGGCAATTTAAAATATGAAAAAGCTGCAATAATACATGCTAATAATACATTAAAAAATCATTTTAGAACAGATAATAGTTCTTATCATGTGGTCGATTACGATCCAAAAACAGGAGAAGTAAGAAGCAAGCAAACAGCTCAAGGATTCGCAGACGAAAGTTCTTGGGCAAGAGGACAAGCTTGGGGGCTTTATGGATATACTGTATGTTACAGATACACAAAAGATGTTACCTATTTAAGTCAAGCAGAAAAAATAGCCAATTACATTATTAACTATAAAGGTACTCCCGAAGATAGAATCCCGTATTGGGACTATAATGCACCTAATATCCCTAATGAACCTAGAGATGTTTCAGCAGCAGCTATAACTGTTTCAGCACTTATTGAGTTGAATAATTATTCTCAAAAATCATACGATTCAGCTATAGAAAAAATGATGAATTCTCTAGGGTCGGAAACATATACAGCTAAACTAGGTGAAAACAATAATTTTATACTAAAACATAGTGTTGGAAGTATTCCTCATAATAATGAAATAGATGTTCCTTTAAATTATGCAGACTATTATTACCTGGAAGCATTACTTAGATACAAATCATTAAAAAATAATTAATGCATTTAAAATCAATAACCTTATCAATTGTTTTATTATTATCCATAAACTGTAAATCACAACAAAGTGAGGTCTGGGAAAACTTTAAAACAGCAAAAAAAAATAATATAGAACCTATATTACCCGATTTCTCATACGCAGGTTATAAATACAGTGAAGTAAACATACCTCATCTTAAATATAAAATATTTGATGTTACAACATTTGGAGCAATACCCAATGATAAAATATCAGACAAAGACGCTATAAATAAAGCTATTAAAGCTGCTACAAAAAATGGAGAAGGCATCATTTATTTCCCTAAAGGTAAATACCTTATTAATACCCAAAAGGATAATAAAAGTATCATTACAATTTCATCTTCAAAAATCATTTTTAGAGGAGAAGATAGAAAAAACACCATATTGTTTTTTGAAAAAGATTTACCCCCAACAGATCCAACTAAATTCTGGACCTGTCCTAGCGCTATAAAAGTAACAACAAATAAAAAAAACAGATTCTTAACCAATATTATTTCCAATACGAAAAGGGAAACCTATAGCATTAAAGTTAAAAACGCTTCAAAAATAAAAAAAGGAGATTGGGTTATTTTAAAAGTATTAAATAATAGTATCGATATTGTAGAACAGGACATCCAACCTCTAACACCAGATCTAGCATGGAAATCAATAATTAATGAAGGCGTAAAAGTTAATGAACACCATCAAGTAGCTCATATCGATGGAAATAAGATTTCCTTTGTAGAACCTATCCATTATAATATTCAAGCTAAACATAATTGGAGTCTTACTAGTTTTGAGCACGTAAACCATGTAGGTTTTGAAAATATCACTTTTGAAGGCAATTGGTTAAAAAAATTTGTACATCACAGATCTGCTCAAGATGATAGTGGTTGGAGTATTTTAAGTATCTCGAAAGCAGTTAACTCTTGGATTAAAGATTGTACCTTTAAAAATGTTAATAACAGTGCTAGCTTTTCATCATCGTCAGCATGTACAGCATTAAATATTACTATAAAAGGAAACCTTGGTCATAGTGCCATTCATGCCTCAAGATCTACAGGTATACTTATGGCTAATATTAACGATATCGCAGGTATGCATCATTCCATAGGAGTAGATGGAGGAGCAACTGGTACTGTAATATGGAGATCTAAATATGCTTCGCACACTTGCTTTGAATCCCATGCTTCTCAACCACGCTGCACCTTATTCGATAATGTTGAAGGTGGTTTTTTTCAAGGAAGAGCAGGTGGTGCAAGACAAAATTTACCTAATCATGGACGTTATCTCGTTTTATGGAACTTTAACGAAACAGATATAGCCGAAAAAGACTTTCGGTTTATAGCAACAGGTACTTGGTATTGGAGAATAGTTCCTCCTATTATTGTAGGTTTTCATGGTGCAGGAACAACCTTTAAAAAAGATGAAGTTCAAATTATTGAAAGCTTAGGGAAACCTGTTACACCAGAATCATTGTTTGAAGAACAATTAAAATTACGTTTAGACAAATTACCTAAATGGATAAAAAAATTAAAAAATAACATTTAATTTAATTGTACAGGCATGGAACATACATACTAAAATTTTGATATTCAAGAAAATAATAATGTAATACTTGATAATAAAAAACGAAATATAAACACATGAAAAAGATCGCTTTCTATATAGGGGTTCTAAATCTTGTAACCATAAGTTGTAAGCAAAAACAAAAGGAAGTAACAATAGAAAAAAAACTAATATCCTAATAATTTTCCCAGATCAACTTAATCACGAAGCGTTTTAACAGACAGATATTCACTTTGCTTAAAAGAAAACAAAAATCAATGGAATAAAAAAGAAGCTACAACCATTGAAGAAGCATTTATTTACGATAGCCTAGAAGATCCTTATCAACTCAATAAAATTGATATCAAAGATAAACCCGAATTAGCCCAAAAATTACTTTTAGAATTAACAAAACTCTTAGAAAAAACAAACGACCCTTGGTTTCAATAAAAAAGATACAGTGATATAATCCCATATTAAATCAGAAACCATACTAGTAATCTTAAATATATTACATCTTATGAAAAAAACAACTTATAAAAACATTCCTTATTTAATCTTAATATTATTCGTTTTTAATAGTTGCCAAAAAGGTCTTAAAAAAACAATTGAGGTTTCCCCTATTAAACAAACAACAATATGTAACCCTTTAGATATAAGCTATAGATTTGCAATTGATGGGCCTTCAAGAAGAGAAGCCGCAGACCCTACAGTCGTTTTATACAAAGACGAATATTATTTATTTGCATCAAAATCTGGAGGTTATTGGAATTCAACAGATTTAATTGAATGGCATTTTATTACATCCAAGCAATTACCTTTTGAGGACTACGCCCCTACAGCTGTTGTTATTAAAGATACTTTATATTTTGTGGCTTCAAATAATAACGCTCCAATTACAATATATAAAACTACTAATCCAAAATCTGGAAAATGGGACATAGCCAATGCTAATTTTCCTTTTGCTATGACAGACCCAGCATTGTTTTACGATGAAGACAGACTATATCTATATTACGGATGTTCCAATAAAAACCCTATATATGGTGTCGAATTAGATATAAACACCATGAATCCCTTAACAACCCCCATTGCTTTAATGAATAGCAAAAAAGAAGATTATGGTTGGGAACGCTGGGGAGATTATAACGATCAAGATTTAAGCCCATGGATTGAAGGTGCTTGGGTTAACAAACATAATGGTAACTATTATTTACAATACGCAGGCCCAGGTACACGCTTTAAAAGTTATAATGATGGTGTTTACGTTAGTGATAAACCTCTAGGTCCATTCACACTAGCAGAACATAACCCTATGGCTCTAAAACCAGAAGGTTTTGCTACAGGAGCTGGTCATGGTAATACATTTCAAGATAAATATGGAAATTATTGGCATACAGGAACTATAGTCCTTACTCAAAAACATAAATTCGAACGTAGAATAGGCATCTATCCTGCATTTTTTGACAAAGACCATATACTCTATACCTACACAGGCTTTGGAGATTTCCCATTTACAATACCTCAAAAAAAAATATCTACTCCAGAAGAATTATTTCCAAATTGGATGCTACTTTCATATAAAAAACCCGTTACTGTTTCTTCAGAAATAGAAGATTACTCAAAAAACTTAGCATCAGATGAAGAAATAAGAACCTATTGGAGTGCCAAAACAGGAAATAAAGGCGAATGGTTTCAAATGGATTTAGAAAACGAATCCATTATTAATGCCATTCAAATTAATTTTGCTGAAAATGATACACAACTTCATAATAGAAATTCAAATATCTATCACCAATACCTTTTAGAATACTCATTAAATGGTAAAAATTGGAACATCATAATTGATAAAACATCCAATAAAGAAGATTCCCCACATAATTTTACACAACTAAAAATACCAATTAAAGCGCGTTATCTAAAATTAACAAATCACTATGTTCCCGATGGCACTTTTGCTCTAGCAGACTTAAGAGTTTTTGGAAATGGTCAAGGTAAAAAACCTAATACACCTGTAAATTTACAAATATCTCGATTAGAAGACGACAGATGTATTGTTAATTTAAAATGGAATAAAAATAGTAATGCCGTTGGCTATAACATCCGCTATGGCATTCATCCAGAAAAATTATATCATAACTATCAAGTGCTTGAAAAAAACACATTAACCATAAGAACTTTAAACAAGTTTCAAAAATATTATTTCACTATAGATACATTTAATGAAAACAGTATTTTAAAAGGTTCTCAAATCTGGGAAACAGAATAAACACCATATTTCAAATTTGTAAGCTACCTATGCCCTATTTACCTTTTATTTTAAGAAAGATAAAAGTTGTACTAAACAGTAAACAATATATACCAATAAAGACACAAAATATACTAATAAAGACATACTTTTTATTAATGTAAATCATCTTGCAAAAGATATTTATGTATTAAAAAAATGAGATTGCTAAAAATAGCACTCTCATTTTCAATAAAACTTCTCGTTAAATAAAATTTCAACAATTGTTTTCCGAGGAAGTTCTTTATTTATTAATAAAGAATTTAATCATTTATACTCAAAATTAATATTAGAAGAGCGTTTTTAATATAAATTGTATTCGCATAAAATAGCAAAAGCTATCTTCTAAAATTTTAAGTAAGTAAAAATCTAACAAACGAAGTAAATCTCTTTTTAACATATGTTCTTAACACCATATAAATAAAGACATATAAGATTAAAAAGACTAATTCTTACCCTTTTTTAGAATTACTTACGCCCTTTAAAAAGGCTGTTGTTTACTTATTTTTACTTTAATTTCAGTACAAAATAAGTCACTAACAATACCTAAAAAAGCTCTTAAAAAAAGTGTTTTTAGGTATAAAAAATTTGAACGATAAATGTTAAAAAAACAATCCATTGCATTAACTGTTTTCATTTTAGCCTTAGGGTGGTATCTAAACGCACAAACACCATCACAAAAAAACCATGTAGAAGAAAACGGATTTCTTAAAGTTGAAGCAGAAGATTTTTATAAGCAAACCAAAACAGATATTCGCAAATGGTATATCATTTCAAAAAGTTTTAAAAGCACTCTAAAAAACAATAACCCAGAATTACACACAGAAACCGCTAGCGGCAAAAAATATATAGAAATTTTACCCGACACCAGAGTTAATCATAAAGACAAACTTATAAGCGGTACAAACTTCTCAAACCAATCTGGTAAAATAGCGATAGTTCATTATAAAGTAAAAATTAATACACCAGGACGCTACTATATATGGGCTAAAGCCTATAGCACAGGATCGGAGGACAATGGTGTTCATGTTGGATTAAACGGAACATGGCCAAATTCTGGACAAAAAATGCAATGGTGTGAAGGTAAAAATGCATGGACATGGACCAGCAAACAACGTACATTAGAAGTACATTGTGGTGTGCCAGGTTTAATTTATTTAGACATTAATAAAGCAGGAGAACATGACATCCAATTTAGTATGCGCGAAGACGGTTTCGAAATGGATGAGTGGTTAATGACTACAGATAAACATTTTAACCCAGAAACACTAAACCCACCAAAAAATAAACTCTCATTAATAGATAAAATAAAAAAGAAGCACCCAAATGCCATTGCTATAAAAGCAGAAAATTTCAAGAGTATAAATAATACATTTTTCATAGATAGAACCTGGTTAGCCATCAATCCCGATAAAAACCAAGAGGCAGAAGCCTTTACAAAATTTACAGGAAATTCTGGAATTTATGATATTGTAGTACATGGCGTAGGCGAAAACCATGGAAGAACCAGATTTACATTAAAAGTAAACAACAATATTAAAGGGACATTTAGACCAGAACTAAGTACAGAACCTCTCGAAGAAGGACCAGACTATAGTAAAGCATTTACAAACATTACACTAAAAAGCAATGACGTAATCACCATAAAAGGAAAACTTGGAAGTAGAGACCGCATAAAATATACCCACGGACTTTGGAGCGGAATAAGTATTGTGCCACAAGGCGAAGGGCAAAAACTTTTAGAAAGCTTAAAATCAGGAAATGAAAACACACCCGTAATTATAAAAGGAGAACTAAAAAAATGGCATAAAGTCAGTCTAACTTTTAACGGACCACTAACATCAGAGACCAATCCCTATAACCCTTTTATGAACTACCGTTTTAACGTTAAGTTTTCGCATCCAGCATCAGGAAAAACATATATAATCCCTGGATATTTTGCTGCCAATGGTTATGCAGGACAAAGCTCTGCAACCTCAGGAAATAAATGGCGTGTCCATATTGCACCAGACGAGATTGGAACATGGACCTATGCCGTAGACTTTAGAAAAGGAAATTGGGTGGCCGTTAGCAATAAAGAAAAATCTGGTGTTAGTGCAGGTTATATGGATGGAGCTACAGGAACATTTACTATTGAAAACACAGATAAAAAAGGACGCGATTTTAGAAGTAAAGGACGCTTACAATATGTTGGAAAACGATATTTAAAATTTGCAGAAACCGGAGAGTACTTTTTAAAACAAGGTCCAGATTCACCAGAAAACTTTTTATCCTACACAGACTTCGATGGTACCTTTCACAACGATGGGCATAAAGACAATTTAATAAAAACATGGGAAGCCCATGAAAAAGATTGGAAAAAAGGAGACCTCACTTGGAAAAATGGCAAAGGAAAAGCCATCGTAGGCGCCTTAAACTACTTAGCATCAAAAGGATTAAACTCTGTATCATTCCTAACTAATAATATAGTTGGAGACGATCAAAATGTGTTTCCATATATCGACTACAACACCTATAATCGCATAGATGTATCAAAAATGGATCAATGGGAAGCCCTCTTTAAACATGCACAAAAACTAGGACTCTTTCTTCATTTTAAAACGCTAGAAGTTGAAAATCAAGGCCTATTAGATAATGGTGGTGTAGGCGCAAACACCAAACTATACTACAGAGAACTTATAGCTAGATTTGGTCATCATCTGGCACTAAACTGGAATTTAGGTGAAGAAAATGGAGAATGGATAAAAAACCACGCTACCCCACCACAAACTAGCGAACAACGATTGGCTATGACGCATTATTTTAAAAATCATGATCCATATCATCACCATCTGGTTATACATAATGGCGTACAATATGATGACCTTTTGGGAAAAAATAGTGGATTAACAGGACCATCCATACAAACCCACAAAACAGATTTTAATCAAGTTCATGGAGAAGTTCTACATTGGCTAAAAGCTTCAAAAAAAGCAAACTTACAATGGGCAGTAGCAGTAGACGAACCAGGAGATGCACAACATGCCTTATTACCAGATAACGAAAACCCAAATCATGACATGGCAAGAAGAAATGCACTTTGGGGTACCTTTATGGCAGGAGGCTGGGGTAACGAATGGTATTTTGGATACAAACACCCAAATTCAGACATTACCTGTCAAGACTATCGATCCAGAGATCTCTTTTGGAATCAAGCAGTACATGCCATCAAATTCTTTAAAAATAACAATATTCCGTTTTGGGATATGGAAAACAGAAATGATTTGGTTGGAAATCCAGAAAATAAAAACACAGTATACTGCTTGGCCAAACAGAACGATAATTATGTAGTCTATCTAAATGGTATATCAACTTCAATATTAGACTTATCAAACGCTTCCGGAGATTTTGAAATCCTTTGGTACAACCCTAAAAAAGGAGGCGAACTTCAAAAATCGAAAATTCAAAAAATAAAAGGAGGACGTATAGTAAATCTAGGAAACTCACCAGACAAAACACAACAAGATTGGGCCATATTAATTAGAAAATTCAAAAAATAGTAAATGAAACTACACGCCCTTTTTATACCCTTTCTCCTATTAGTTAGCTGCGGAAAAACAACCGAGGTTAAAATCATTAAACTAGCCCATGGTCTGGACATAAATCACCCAGTACATAAAGTCATGGTATTCATGAATAATAAACTTCAGAAAACATCTAAAGACGCTTTAAAAATAGAAATCTATCCAAACCAACAATTAGGCTCAGAACGTCAATACTTAGAATTGTTACAAATTGGAAACTTAGGAATGACTAAAGTCTCTGCCGCAGTTATGGTAAATTTTTCACCAGACATGAAAGTATTTGGGCTTCCCTTTCTCTTTCGAAATAAAGCACATACCTTTAAAACCCTAGATGGTACTATAGGAAAAGAACTCCTGGATGGCGGAAAAAAATACTGGCTAAAAGGTCTCGGTTATTACGATGCAGGAAGCCGAAGTTTTTACACAAAAAAAGAAGCCGTATTAAACCCTAAAAACCTAGAAGGACTAAAAATTAGAGTCATGGAAAGCGTCACAGCCATGAACATGATTCGTAATATGGGAGGTTCCCCTACACCTATTTCAGCAGGAGAATTGTACACCGCATTACAACAAGGCGTTGTAGATAGCGCCGAAAACAATCCACCTACATTCTATCTATCAAAACATTACGAAGTCTGTAAATATTACTCACTAGACCAACACACAACCATACCAAATGTACTCATTATGAGCACCCATTTATGGGATAAACTATCAAAAAAAGAGCAAGAATGGTTCCAATATACTATAAATGAATCAATTAAATATCAAAGAAAACTATGGGCAACCTCAGAGCAAGAAGCAATAAAGGCCGTAAAAAAAGCAGGAGTTATCGTTACCAAACCAGATAAAACAATATTTAAAAATACTGTATAATCTATATATAATGAATACAAAAATGATAAACCAGTATACAGCCTCATTAAAAGAATTCAAAAAATTAAATAATACAAAAAATGGCAGTACAACAAATAGTTTTTCTTTTAAAATTATGGCGTGACCACAAGGGTCGGGCTTTACGTTACAATGCCTCGCATCTCCTACGTCGAGCTACGGGATTTCCACTGCAATCCCTCACGCAAAATAACATGCCTTTAAAACAAATACTATTTATTTTAAACATAAATAAATTACACTTTATACTTTTAAAACATTAAACACTAATGCAATTAAGAAAAAAAATAGATAGAATTTTAGGAAGGACACTAGCAATAATCATGAGCATTATGGTTATAAACGTTTTATGGCAAGTCTTTACACGCTTTATTGTAGGCAGCCCAAGTTCCTTTACAGACGAACTAGCAAGATACCTCATGATTTGGGTAGGTGTATTAGGAGCAGCATACATTTCTGGAAAAAATATGCATGTAGCCATAGATTTAATACCCAAAAAACTTAATCAAAAAAAGCAAGCCAAATTAAAAGCATTTGTTAATGCAATTATCATTCTATTCTGCTTTTTTGCTTTAGTAGTAGGAGGTTCAAGACTAGTATACATCACCTATACCTTACAGCAACACTCCCCTGCCCTACAAATACCATTAGCACTGGTCTATTTAGTTATCCCAATTAGTGGTCTTTTAATTATATTTTATAAAGTTTCAGACATTTTAAACAAAAAATAATACATGGAATATTTACCTATACTCGTTTTAGTATTTAGTTTTATTGGCTTACTGCTTATAGGCGTTCCTGTAGCATGGAGTATTGCCATATCGTCCTTACTAACCATGATGGTTAGCATATCAGCACTACCAGCATTAACAACCGTATCTCAAAGAATAGGCACAGGGTTAGATAGTTTTGCCTTACTTGCCATTCCGTTTTTTATTCTCTCAGGTCAGCTTATGAATAAAGGCGGAATTGCTCATCGCCTAATTGATTTTGCAAAAACACTCGTAGGCTCATTACCAGGAGGACTAGCGCTTATCAATGTAATTTCAGCTATGTTAATGGGAGCCATAGCAGGATCAGCTATGGCATCAGCTTCCGCCATGGGAAGTATTTTAGGACCAGAAATGGAAAAAGAAGGCTATTCTAAAGAATTTGGAGCAGCAGTAAATGTAACCTCTTCAACTATAGGCTTAGTCATCCCACCAAGTAATGTCTTAATAGTATACTCATTAGCTAGTGGAGGAGTCTCAATCGCAGCGCTATTTTTAGCAGGCTATATCCCAGGCATCCTAACAGGTTTATTTCTAATGATAGTAGCAGCATTATGGGCAAAAAAGAAAAATTATAAAAGAGGAAAAAGAAGTTCGCTAAAAGAAATTATAAGCACATTTATAAAAGCATTTCCTAGTTTAATGCTCTTGGTTGTCGTTATAGGAGGTATAGTAGCAGGTATATTTACAGCCACAGAAGCATCTGCTATTGCTGTATTATATACTTTAGTTTTAGGTTTTTGGTATAAAGAAATAAAAACCCAAGACCTACCACAAATACTACTTGACTCCTGTGGTACAACAGCCATAGTTATGCTTTTAATAGGCGCTTCTATGAGTATGTCTTGGGTCATGTCTTTTGAAAATATACCACAAGATATAAGTACTACATTGTTAGCACTTAGCGACAATCCAATAGTTATTTTACTAATAATCAATCTGCTATTATTATTCGTAGGGATTTTTATGGATATGACACCAGCAGTATTAATCTTTACCCCTATCTTTTTACCTATCATTACAAAATTAGGTATGGATCCCGTTCAATTTGGCATTATAATGATCCTAAATTTATGCATAGGCTTATGTACACCACCAGTAGGTTCCGTTTTATTTGTTGGTGTTGGAATAGCTAATACAACCATAGAAAAAGTCGTTAAACCACTATTACCTATGTTTTTAGCTATGATAGTATCATTATTACTAATTACATATTTACCAGAATTAACATTATGGTTACCAAGAGTTTTTGGATTACTTTAAAATAATGTGAGTTCAATTAAAAAACGAAACTATTCTTAATAAGTTAAATTTCAATTTTTTGTAATAAAGTATATTATAGAGATCTATTCTGTTCTTATAATCCGCTAAAAAGCTCCTATTAAAATCCATCCATCATAAATCTCTAATAAAATTTTATATATTTACATACCAGAACAGACCAGAACAAATTACATTGAAAAAAACATTCTCCCTTAATATCAACAAGAACAGTGATATTCCAAAGTATCAACAATTAGTTAACGCAATAAATAATGCTTTAGCTAATAACACCATGATTGCTGGTGATATGCTTCCATCTGTTAATAGCATTTGTAAAGACTATAAATTATCTAGAGACACCGTATTTAAGTCTTATTCTATTTTAAAAGAACAAGGTGTCATAGACTCTGTACCTAATAAAGGATATTATGTTGCCAATGTAACAAGAAAAGTACTTTTAGTACTAGATACCTTTAAAGCTTATAAAGAAGTTTTATACCATTCGTTCATTAATAATTTACCAGATAATATTATTACAGATGTACAATTCCATCATTATAATATAGAAAACTTTAAAACCATATTAAATAATAGTAAAGGCAAATATTATAAATATGTTGTAATGGGATTTGACGATGAAACTGTCCCTGAAATTTTAGCAGATTATAAAAATGAAAAACTACTGTTAATAGATTGGAATATACATTCCAATACCACAAATAACTATGTTTTTCAAGATTTTGGAGAAGCCTTTTATAATGGGTTAAAAGCTGCTATGAGTGCCTTTAAAAAATACAAAGAAATTCATTTTATATACCCAACATTTACAAATCATCCAATAGAAACAGTTACCTATTTTAAAAAATATTGTAAAAAATTTCAATTTGATTATAAGGTAATAACGAATCAAAAAAGTTTGAATATCCAAAAAGATATAGCTTATATAAGTGTTAGTGATCGCATTTTAGGACGATTTTTAGAACAATGCAGAAATAAAGATTTAGAACCTGGAGTAGATGTTGGATTTTTATCATACAACGAAACACCTATGAAAAAATTTATTTATAAAGGCATATCTGTTATTACAACAGACTTTAAAGCTTTAGGTGAGAAAGCAGCAGGTTTTATTAATGAAGAAGCGTCTATGCAACTATATATTCCAACAGAATTAATATTAAGAGAATCATTATAAATAAAACATATGTATAATATAGGATACGACATAGGGAGCTCATCTGTAAAGGTTTCTTTGGTGAGTTCGGAAACAGGAAAAAACATATATACACTCCATGAGCCTAAAAAAGAAATGGATATTTTATCCATAGAGTGTCATTGGGCAGAACAGTCTCCAGACATATGGTGGAAATATACATGTATAGCTACAAAAAAAATCATAAAAAAAGCCAATATCGATGCATCAAAAATATTAGGAATAGGTATTTCTTATCAAATGCACGGATTGGTTATAGTCGATAAAAAAGGGAAACTACTAAGAGATTCTATTATTTGGTGTGACAGTAGAGCTGTTGCTATTGGAAAAAAAGCGTTTAAAGATTTAGGAGAAGAAAAATGTACAGATCAATTACTAAACTCTCCAGGGAACTTTACTGCATCCAAACTAAAATGGGTTCGAGATAATGAACCCAAAATTTATGATAAAATTCATAAATATATGTTACCAGGAGATTATATCGCTTATAAACTCACAGGAAAAATAAATACTACCAAAAATGGCTTATCAGAAGGTATACTTTGGAATTATAAAAATGATACAGTAGCCAATTGGTTATTAGAATATTATGGTATTTGCAATACACTTACCCCAAATATTGTTGAAAACTTCACTAACCAAGGCGAAGTAAATAAAAAAGCATTTGAAGTCACAGGCTTACCAATAGGAACCCCTATAGTTTATAGAGCAGGCGATCAACCAAACAATGCCTTATCTCTAAACATATTTCAATCTGGAGAAGTTGCAGTTACAGGAGGAACCTCTGGTGTCATTTATGCCGTAACAGATACTTTAAAATCAAAAGAATCCTCTAGGATCAATCATTTCTCACATGTTAACTACACCCAAAAAAACAACTATATAGGTAAATTATTATGCGTTAATGGGGCAGGTATTATGTACCGCTGGTTGCGCGATAATATGTGTATAGACTCTTATGAAGCTATGAATGAGGAAGCTTCAAAAATTCCAATAGGATCAGAAGGCGTTATTATCATTCCGTTTGGCAATGGTGCAGAACGCATGCTTAATAGTAAAAATATAGGTACACATTTTAAAAATTTAAACTTAAACCAACACAATAAATCACATTTGTGTAGAGCCGCTCTAGAAGGTATTGCTTTTTCTTTTGTTTATGGTATGGAAATACTAAAAAATGACCATGCAAAAATTGATGTAATACGTGCTGGAAATGACAACTTATTTCGATCTGAACTATTTGCAACTACAGTAGCTACATTGATAGGTCATGACATTGAAATTTATAATACTACAGGAGCTGTTGGAGCTGCAAGAGCTGTAGGTCTAACAGATGGTGATTTTAAGAAATTTGGTAAAAACATCTCTAAAAATGACTATGTAATGACCTATACTCCCTCAAAACACACAAAAGGTTATAAAAAGGCTTATAAAAAATGGAAAAACGAATTAGAAATTATACTAAATAACAAATAAAACTATGGCTAGTCAAGAATATTTTAAAGGAATAGATAACATAAAATATGAAGGACATCTTTCTGATAATCCGTTAGCATTTAAATATTATAATCCAGAACAAGTCGTAGCTGGAAAGACCATGCGAGCACATTTTAAATTTGCAATTGCTTATTGGCATACCTTCTGCGGACAAGGAAGTGATCCATTTGGTTCTGGCACACAAAATTTTGCATGGGATCGAGCATCAGCTCCTCTTCAAGCAGCAAAAGATAAAGCGGATGCCGCATTTGAATTTATTTTAAAAATGGGTTTTGATTATTTCTGTTTTCATGATTTCGATTTAATACAAGAAGGTACCACTTTTTCGGAATTTGAAAAACGACTAGCCACTATCACAGAATATATCAAACAAAAGAAAGCAGAAACGGGTATTAAACTCCTATGGGGAACAGCCAACTGTTTTTCTAACCCACGTTATATGAACGGCGCTTCTACCAACCCAGATTTTAATGTATTAGCAAGAGCTGGCGGACAAATAAAACTAGCTTTAGATGCTACTATTACTTTAGATGGAGAAAATTATGTATTCTGGGGTGGTCGCGAAGGCTATATGTCTCTATTAAATACAGATATGGGAAGAGAATTAGACCATATGGGCCAATTTCTAACCATGGCAAGAGACTATGCCAGAGCTCAAGGTTTTAAAGGTAATTTCTTTATCGAACCCAAACCCATGGAACCTATGAAACATCAATATGATTTTGATACCGCTACAACCATAGGCTTTTTACGAAAATATGGTTTAGAAAAAGACTTTAAAATAAATATAGAAGTTAATCATGCTACTCTGGCTCAACACACCTTCCAACATGAAATGGAGACTGCTGCAAATGCGGATATGTTAGGCAGTTTAGATGCCAATAGAGGCGATTACCAAAATGGTTGGGATACCGATCAATTCCCTAATAACATTCAAGAAACTACCGAAGCCATGCTTGTTTTCCTTAAAGCAGGAGGTTTACAAGGCGGTGGGATTAATTTTGATGCAAAAATTAGAAGAAACTCTACAGATATGGAAGATGTATTCTTAGCACATATTGGCGGTGCAGATACCTTTGCTCGTGCTTTAATTACTGCTGATAAAATTATAACATCTTCTGCTTATGATAAGCTTAGAAAAGCCCGTTACAGCTCATTCGATTCTGGAAAAGGTCAAGATTTTGAAGCTGGAAAATTAGACTTAAAAGACTTATATAATATCGCCCAAGAAAACGGTGAGTTAAAATTACAAAGCGGTAAACAAGAATTATTTGAGAATATAATTAACCAATATATTTAATCATGCAACAAAACAAAACATCTGTATATGTAGTAACCATAATAGCGACATTAGGCGGTCTATTATTTGGTTATGATACCGCAGTAATCTCTGGTGCAGAAAAATCAATTCAAGCATTCTTAATTGATAGTCAAGGTTTAAGTTCCTTTTTACATGGAATTACCGTTTCATCAGCGTTAATTGGCTGTATTATTGGAGGTGCAATATCTGGGTTTGTATCATCCATTTATGGCCGTAAAAAAGCATTAATTATTACAGGTATCTTATTCCTACTATCTGCGTTAGGCTCTGGAAATCCTGAGTTTTTATTTTTTGATAAAGGCACACCATCTATGGGCTTATTATGGATGTTTAATTGTTACCGTATTATAGGAGGTATAGGTGTTGGTTTAGCATCTGCAGTATGTCCCATGTATATTGGAGAAATTGCACCAGCTAATATACGTGGTAAGCTTGTTTCTTTAAATCAATTCGCGATAATTTTTGGAATGTTGGTTGTATACTTCATCAACTGGGGTATTGCAGACGGACAAACCATAGAATGGATAAATGAAATAGGTTGGAGAAGAATGTTTTTATCTGAAGCCATTCCTGCATCAATATTTGCCATCCTCATGTTTTTCATGCCCGAAACCCCTAGATATTTAGCCTTACAACATAAAGATGATGAGGCATTATCTATTCTTGCTCGCTTTAATGGCGTGGAAAAAGCAAAAGAAATTCTAAGTGATATTAAAAAATCTGTCGACACATCCTCAAAAGGAAAACTATTTTCATATAGTAAAGCTGTAATAATTGTTGGTATATTATTATCTATTTTTCAGCAGTTTGTTGGTATTAATGTCGCTTTGTACTATGCACCAAGAATTTTTGAAAGTATGGGGGCTGCCAAAGATGCATCTATGTTACAAACCATAATTATGGGGTTAATTAATGTTATTTTTACTGTGGTAGCTATTTTAACTGTTGATAAATGGGGAAGAAAGCCACTATTAATTACGGGTTCAATTGGCATGGCTATTGGCATGATTGCCATTTCTATACTAGCATTTCAAAACATTATAGGTATAGCTACACTCATATTTATTATAATTTATACAGCGTCCTTTATGATGAGTTGGGGACCTATTTGCTGGGTTCTTATCTCAGAAATATATCCAAATAAAATTAGAAGTCAAGCTATAGCTATTGCTGTTGCAGCACAATGGGCAGCAAATTTCTTTATCTCCTCTACCTACCCTCCTATGATGGAGTTTAGCAGTGGCGGAACATATTTATTTTACGGAATAATGAGTATTATTTCTGCGCTGTTTGTTTGGAAAATGGTGCCAGAAACCAAAGGAAAAACATTAGAAGAAATGGAAGAGCTTTGGAAAAAGAATTAAAAATCATTATTAAACATAACACTATAGACAAAGGGTTTTTATAAACTCAGATAACTATTATGAAAAAATTAATACTACTATTTAGTTTTACCGTCTTAGGGCTTTCAGCATTTTCAAGTCCACAAAAAACACTTCAAAATTCTGAATTAAATATTTTAGTATTTACTAAAACTGGAGCTTTTAGACATCATAGTATTTCTACAGGTATTAAAAGTATAAAAGAAATAAGTGATGAACAATTATGGCAAATGACGGCGACCGAAGATCCTTCTTTTTTTAATACGAAGTATTTAGAAAAAGTAGACGTTATTCTATTTTTAAATACCTCTGGAGATATCTTAAATAAAGCACAGAAAATTGCTTTTGAAGATTTTATAAAGCAAGGTGGTGGCTTTGTTGGTGTACATGCTGCATCAGACACCGAATATAATTGGTCTTTTTATAACGATTTGATAGGTACACAATTTAAAAATCACCCAAAAATTCAAGAAGCACGTCTAATCGTTCATAAAAATACGCAACATCCTTCCATTAATTTTTTAGAAAAAGAATGGATCACTACAGATGAATGGTATTATTTTAAAACGCCTTTAAAAACCTACTGTAATGTGCTATTAGAACTTGACGAAAACAGTATTAAAGAAAGAAAACCTTCGGGAATCCCCCACCCTATATCCTGGTACCATACCAAATTTACAGGACGTGTTTTTTATACTGGATTAGGTCATACAATACAACAATACACTAACCCTATTTTTAAAGAGCATCTAAAAAACAGTATTTTATGGGCGGGAAAAAGATATAATATTCAAACATCTAATACATGGGTAAACTTATTAGATAAAGATTTAACGATGTGGGACAAGTATATTGGTGTCCCTCATACCAGTGTGACATTACCTTTTGAATTTCCAAAAAGAAAAAATATTAAGAAAGGTAAGCCCTTGGGTTTAAATAACGATCCTTTACAAGTCTTTTCAATAATAAAAGAGAAAAAACGAGAACCAATACTAAAAGTTTCAGGTGAAATATATGGAGGATTAACCACTAAAAATATGTATCAAAATTATCACTTTAAATGTGAATTTAAATGGGGTAATAAAAAATGGGAACCTAGATTAAAAGCAAAACGAGATAACGGTATTTTATTTCATGCTACAGGGGCACATGGTACTTTCTGGAATGTATGGATGAGAAGTTTAGAGTGCCAAGTACAAGAAGATGATTTTGGTGATTTTTTCCCGTTATCTGGAACCATTGCCGATATTCCTGTTGTAAATGCGCCTAATGGTAAAGGACATGTTTATAAGGCTAATGGTGTAGAAATTACATCTTCATTTTTAGGGAAACATAAAGGAGGTCGCATTAAACGCTCTAAAAACATGGAAAAACCTCATGGAGCATGGAATACAATAGAAATATATACCGTTGGTAACAAATCCGTTTTTGTTGTTAATGGTAAAATTGTTTCGGCTTTAAAAAACACACGCTACCAACAAGAAAATAGTAATTTAGAAATTCCGCTATCTGGTGGTCGTATTCAAATACAATCTGAAGGTGCCGAAGCTTATTATAAAGCCATACAAATTAAAGGAATTGAGACTTTTCCTGAAAGTGTTTTAGAGGTTACGGGGTGGTAATTTTAAAACGATATGAAAAAGATGTTTTTTAGAATTTGTATCATGTTAATCCATCTATTATAACTAACATAGAATAGATACTTTAATGATAGTAATTACTTTGACGTTAGTAAAAATATTATAGATTTGTAGGCGAAAGAGTATTTGTAAAGAAATATACTCTGTATTATTCTTACCTCTAAGTAAAAGCTCTCAAAGGCAAAATATAATAAATGACACAAGCAAAACTATTCATATTAGGACAAGAAATAGAATTACTTTGGGTAAAGATGAAATATATCCGAGAGTATAGAAAAAATGGAAAACCCAAAACAGATGTTATGGGTGGGTTAATTAAGCTTTGTTTCCCAACAGGAAAAGATACCGACCAAATTTTACAATGGATGACTAAAGAGAACAAAGATAAAACTTGGGAAGAAATTGATAAAATGGAAAAAGGAAAAGTTTGTTTTTACGAAAATGGATTTGATTATCCTCCAACAAAAACTTATAAATTCAATGATGCCCATCTAATCTATTTTAAAGAAGTTTTCAATGCGGAAAGTGAAGAACCTATGCAAACCATTTTAACGATTTCACCTGCCATTCAAAACTACGGTGTAGACTTTATAAAACGTTGGAATGTAAGTTGGGTGCCACCAAGTGAAAGAATGCCATATCAACCAATAGAAGATCAAGAACAAAAAATAATTGCTTTCTATTATACTGATAAATACAACAATAGGGATACAAAATTAACTTACGGAGAAAAGGCATATTTAGTTTTAGAGAGCAGAAATATGATTGGTGAAATTGTTGATTTAAAATTATACACAAAAGTTATCGACTTCACATATAATAATGAACGAATAAAAAATGATATTATAGAGGAATACAAAATAAAGTCTGATACAGATAAAATTCCTGTAAGCGTAATTCCAAAAGACTATAAAGAAAAAGATTAAAATGGGAGAAAATAAATTTCAAGTTATCTACAAAAATAAGGTAGAGAAAGAGACTATTGTTCCTGTACAAAACATAGATAGAAAACTCACTGAAGAACAAAAAGAATCCAATATTGTTCGTGTTAATGAAGAAGGTACTTCATTAATGCAAGTGAAATACGAGTTTATTAGTGTTGGAGAAACAATTGCTCAAATTAAATATAATACTGCTGCTACTGTAACTAAACAAGGCACAATTGTAGTAAGTCAATTTAAACAAGAAATCTCTTCAAGAGGAGAAGAAGTTTGGTACTATAATAACTCTCATGGAACTTTTAAAGGCACTTTAGCAGAAGCTAAATTAGCATTTCCAGATGTAAACTTTGAAGGTATAAATCAACCAGAGATACAATATGTAGATAACCCAGAATTTGGACAAATGCCTATTATACCAAATTCGCAACCTTTGCAATGGGACACCATTAATGAGTACGACGGTGAAAAAGAAGGTGGACCAACAACTTGGGAAAAATGGGCAGACGCAACACAAACAGCTTTAGATGTGGTTGGTTTAATTCCAGGTGTTGGAGAGATAGCAGATTGTATTAATGGAGTTATTTCTTTATCAAGAGGTAATTATGCAGATGCTGCTTTAAGTTTTGCTGCTATGATTCCTTTTGCTGGAACCGCTGCAACTGTCACTAAACAAGCAAGAAAATTAAAAAAACTTGCCAAAACAAATAAAGAAGCTACAGAAGGAATATATGACCTAATTGTAAAAAATGGTGATGATGTCGAAAATTATATAGGTAAATCAAAAAATGTTTTCCAAAGATTTACACAACATTTTAACCCCAAAAGAGGGCAATTTGCAACCAAGACTTTAGATAAAGGCTCTATAATTCATAAAATGGATGGGGCAACAGATTATCAAATGGAAGTGGTGGAAAATTGGCTTATCTTAAAGAAACACGGAAATAATTGGCAAGATAATAGAAAACTACTAAACATTTTAAACAAAAGAAACCCTGTTGGTGGAAGGTTTGATTTAAAGTCCGATAAAGGAATAGATTTATTTATGGAAAAAGCAGAAGGCGTAATAGATAATTTTGAGAGATACGGTTTAAGAGAGTCTCTCGAACAATCATTAAAAAATATTAATTAATTATGAGATTAATAAAATTACCAACCATTATTAGAATGGTGATCGAACCTACAACCAATTTAAAAGAAGCATTTAAAATTTATAACCCTAAAAAACACTTCTTGAATTTAGAAGGGAAATTTAATAATGAAGAGTTCTTAAAAGATTTTGCTTCTATTTTTAATAAAATAGAGCAATTGTCTTTAAGTAATAGTGGTTTAGCATCAAATGATTTTGTTTATTCTTTATCAAAACTTAAAATTCTCTCTATTGGGTTTTATACAGATGTCGATACAATTATAGATATGGGAAAAGTTAATATGTTGGAGACTCTTTCTATTTCTTGGTATCCTAAAAAAATCAAAAACCTATCTCATCAAACAAAAGTAAAAGACCTTAATCTAACCCGTTATAAAGAAAAAGATTTAACCACTTTGAAATGTTTTGAAAACATTCTTGAATTATCAATGCTTGGAGGAAGTTTAAAAAGTTTAAAAGGCATTGAAAGTTTTAATAATCTAGAAATTTTAAAACTTACAGATTTAAGGAGTCTTGACAATATCTCCCACATCTCTAGTTTAAACAATATAAAAAAAATAAATTTTGATAGTTTATATAAATTAAGCGATTTTAGTCCTTTGGGAGAAATAGAAAAACTTGAGGATTTAGAAATAATAGATTGCAAAAAGTTGGCCTCAATTAAGTTTGTTAAAAATCTTTCAAATTTAAATAGGCTTGTTACTTTGGGAACGACAATTATAAATGATTTTGACACAACACCAGCAAAAGATGTTCCTATATTTTTTGGTAGTCGAGCAAGTAGTAAATATAACGTTGAATATCCCGAAAAGGAAATATTAAATTAAGATTAGTACTTAATTCAATTAATTATACTGCTGATATAGAGAATGTTTTACAATGATTAAGATATAAAACTAAGAGGCAGTCAACTTGCAACTGCCTCTCTTTTATATATTTATTTAATACTGTTCAATTATTGAACAATCAATTTTTTCATTATAGCTTTTTTTACAGCATTCTGAATCTTAATATAATATACACCACTTGTAAGCCTTACTTGCTCTGTATTAATTGTTATATTAGATTGCTCAACATACTTTTTTATAAATATTGCTTTTCCTGTTATATCAAATACAGTGACACTCACATCTGAAACTTCAGCTAATTCAATATTAAGATTTCCTTTTTCAAATGGATTAGGATAGATACGTACTTCTTCTATCTGAGAAGTATCCTTAATAACATTGGATTTAGCGGTTGATCTGCGTCCACTATTAACTATTCCCCACGTAAAAGTTTCCCAGTCTCCTATTGAGTTAGAATGAGCCTGAACTGGCTTAGTTGATTTACTATTATCAACCCAAACAAACTTGTTATTTATTTTAGCCTTAAGAGCCACTTTATTTGTCCCTTGACTCGTCCATGTGTATAGTTGTCTGTTAAAAATACCAGAAGATCCTGCACGCAAAGAGTTTCCACTATTATTAATTACTTGTACATATTTATTATTTTCAATATTCTTTAAAGCAACAAACTCGTTTCCTGCATCTACAACTTCAAATTGTCCACCAGAATTAAGATTATTTTCTGTGGCTTGTAAATTATTTCCTGAAGCTCTGGCTACATATTTATCTCCATATGATTTTAACCAGATAGTACTTCCTAGAGGTATTCCGCTTGTAGCAGTTTCTTCCGTAACTGTTATATTGAAAATAGCAGTTTTATTACCATCAGAAGTCCTTACTGTTATAACAGCCACACCTTGGCTTTGAGCAGTAACCACTCCACTTGAATTTACAGTAGCTACCGAAGTATTATTAGAGCTCCAAGTAACGGTTTTATTTGTAGCATTACTGGGTAATACATTAACATTTAACATAGTAGTCGCTCCTTCAGCAATTGATGTTGATGTTGGAGATACTGTTACTCCCGTAACACTTACTTGTGTAGAATTCAATGGATTTACGGTAACAACACAACTTGCAGTTTTATTACCATCGGCTGTTCTTATAGTAATGATTGCAGTTCCTACCTGTTTTCCCAGAACTGCTCCTATAGGAGTTACAGTACATACTCTAGTATTACTTGATGTCCATGTATATGATTTATCTGTAGCATTAAATGGTAAAACTTTAGGTATCACCATTTCAGACTCTCTTTGTCTCAATGTTAATGTATTTCTAGATAACGTAACATTAGAAACAGGTATAGCATTTGTGGAAGACACGCTACCAAATACTTTAATATCATCGGCATTTATTTTCCAGTTTTTATTTCCATTCCAAGCATAAACTCTAGAACTGTAACTATTGGGTCCAGTTGTAAAATATCCGCTTTTTTCATTGTACGAAGGATTGTTAAATTTAAGTGCTACGTTTTTACCATCATGTTCGTTTGCTCCAATATAAATTTGCTGGTCTGCACCACCTGTTTTAGCCCAAGCAGATAACGTATATACAGTATTGGGATCAACCCTTATAATTTGAGCTGCTGTACCTGCACCATCAAAATAAACTGATTTGCTACCAGAATGCGCATTATTAGAAACAACACTAGCATTACCTTTACTATCTTCCCAATCATTTAAATTTCCAGATTCAAAACCTGAATCTGATACAATATTATCTGTTATAGGATCTGTTATTGTAACTATACAAGCATCTGTTTTATTACCGTCAATAGATTTAACAGTAATAGTTGCTGTACCTTTTTTTAGTGCTGTAACGACACCTCCTCCAGAAACTTTAGCAACACTAGTGTTACTTGAAGTCCATCTAACAGATTGATTTGTTGCATTAAAAGGAAATACTTCTTTGGTTAAAAATCCTTTTTGTCCCTTTTGCATTTTTAAAGTAGGATTAGAAACCTTAACACGTGTTACTGGACCAGGTGTTGAAAGTTCTTTTTGCCAAACTCTTAAATACTGTACTTCATAATCTGCAGGTAAATCTGCTTGAGATGGGTTCCCTTGCCATGGGAAGGTTTCATTATCAAGCCATAACCATATAGGCTGGTCCATAATCCAATTATCTCCCATTTCATCCTTTGTAACATGTCTCATCAGTTGACCATCTACAAAAATTTTAATGTACTCAGGATCCCATTCGCAACCATATACGTGAAAATCATCAGCAAACCTAAAGGGCATTTGTTTTTTCCCTGTCCAAATGGTAGGACCACCACCTTGGCTCCAATCATGAATAGAACTCCATAGCTCGGTTTCTAACTTCTCTTTATTAGGTAAAGAAGGTTTTCCATTATTCTCAAAAATATCTAATTCACAACCTTTGCCCGTAGCCCAAAACGAACTTTGAATAGATATGTTTGCACTTTTAGATTTTATCTCCATGTAACCATAAAGAAATTGTTTTCTGGTAACAACCGCCGAAACTGTAATATTTTCATATTTAGTTCCATCTCTTTGTGGTGTTGTTGAAAACTCAAAGTCTGGTTCCCATCGAGTTTGCAATTTAAGGCTTCCATTTTCTTGTCGGGCATTATCTGGTGAAAACTGAGAAGGCGCTCTTCCAATCCAATTGGACCTATATTCTCCATTTCTTCCTTGAAGTAAAAACTTTGTTTCGTCAATAGTTCCCTCTTCAAATTCATCACTAAGGTCTTGATTTAAAATCCAGCCTCCAGAATTGCTTGGATCTGTAAATGGGTTTTGAGCAAATGTAGAGTAGCTACTCATTACTAAAATTATGCTAAGCATAAATACTTGCATAAAAATTTGGTGTTTAAATTTTTTCATAACTTAAATTAATTATTAGTTTAGTTTCATATTACATAAAAAAAAACGTAACACGCTGGTAATATGATTCTCACAAATTACAAATAAATATTTTATGAACAAACTTTGTTTCCGTTTAATGATTTTTATCAACTAAATACTTAAGAAAAAATTGGTCTTCTATATGTGTATATGCAGTCAATCAATTTTGAAGATGAATAATACTTACTTTTAATAAAATTCGAAACTATCACCCATAACAGAATTTTATAATAAGATAAAAAAAGCTATCTATAAGGTAATATAGTCTTATAAACAACTTCCTTGAATTCATATTTTTACCGCAAAATTTAAAACTATGAAATTAAAATTACTATCCCTAGCCCTACTATTAAATTGTGTTATACAATTGTTTGCCCAAACACCTGTAAAATTAAGTACAGGACAATTTGGATTTGCAGAAGGTCCTGTTTGGGATCGCTCAGACAATATTTACTTTTCAGATATTTCTGGAAGAATTGTTGAAAAATACTCTGTAACTAATAATACATTTACCACTGCTTTTAACATAACTTCACCTGCAAGGACTAATGGTCTAATGTTTAATAAAGATCTAGAATTAATAGTGTGCGACTTTAGAGACGGAAATATAACTAGAAGAAATATTTCTGGAACTATATTAGAAACTTTTACAACTGGTCTTACCAACCCTAATGACTTGTGTATTGATAAAAAAGAAGGTGTTTATATAACAAGTCCTGGTACATTTAATGGGATTCGAACAAAAGAAATTTATTATATAAGCCCTGGGCCTACTAGAACAGCTACATTAGTAGATAATACTATTGACTTCCCTAACGGTATCCTAATTTCTAACAATGGAAAAAGTTTGTTTGTAAGTGATTCTGGAAGTTACAATATTTATAAATTCGACATAGATCTTAACACTGGATTAATTAGCAACAAAGTTGTTTTTGCGACATTAACAGATACAGATAACACAGATATTAATTCTAGAGCTGATGGAATGGCTTTAGACACAAATGGTAACTTATATGTGGCTAACAAAAAATCTATACAAGTATTTAATACTTCTGGAACATTAACAAACACTATTAATTTCACAGAAAACCCAACTAACTGTACTTTTGGAGGAGCTAGCTTAAATACACTTTATGTTACAACTCCTAATGACTTATACAGTGTTAGCTTACCTGCTGTTACTGGCTTCCAACATCCTTTCGACTTACCTGATCCAAGTTTATCTGTAAGCGATAGTTCAAAACTTTCTTTTAATGTATTTCCAGTTCCAAGTAATAACCATAAAGTAAATATTACTGTTGGAAATACTGAGATTGAAAAAATTAGTCTTTATAATGAATTAGGTCAAAAAATAGAAGATTCTAAATTCGAAAAAACAAACAACTTAGTACAAGTTAGTTTAAATTCAATCCTTAAAAGTGGTCTATATTTTTTATCAATAAAAACGAATAAAGGCGTTGCTACTGAAAGAGTTATTTTAAAATAAAATATAAACTATTATTGCATATTATTTAAATAAAAGAAACTCCAATAGTTCTATCTGTTGGAGTTTCTTTTATTTAAAAAAGTATCCAAAGTTACTTATATTGTTATTTTATAAACTCATCTTGACTTTGTTAACCGAAAATGAGTCAAAATTTGTTCAGATAAAGCTGCTTTTAAAGATCATAGCATCGCTACGCATGAAAAAATAACTGAAATATGGACAAATTTTGGACATTTTTTAGAAAATAGAAAAAGTCAAGATAAGTTTTATATAAAATGTATTTTAAAACAACTACGTTTTCATCTAAAAAATAATTACATAAATTTATCGTCTTTATAAACAAAGGGATATACTACAGATATATAATATCTCATAGGTTTAGTTTTGAAGATTTTCAGCTTAAATCTAGAGAAGAACTTATTTCATTATTTTCTCATCAAGAAAAAATAATAGTTAAATTTATACATCATTAAAATACTTACTATAATGAACATATTACTTCAAATTAATTAACTATCTGTTTTTCAAATCAGAAAATCACATACCTCATTATTCTCAACAAATAAACGTTTATTAGATACCTCCCTTATTAATAATTCAATTAAGTTCTAGTATTTTTTTCGGAATAAAGCAAAACATAAATTTGTAAATCAATAGGTATAACACTTAAATTTAGCACTATACCTATTAATAAATAAAATACTATAATTTAATAAGAAGATCCAGTTACACTAGTTCCTGGCGATGTATCGGGAAGAGATGCAGAATAACAAACTTGAACATAATTTTTTGTTCTATAATCTTTACTCCAATAAACTCCCACAATACCTACCTGAGCCTGAACTTTCGTAGTATAAGGGAATTTATTTGTGTGAATAACCCATTCCCAACCATGACTACCTCCAAGATTATCACCTTGAGGTAATGAAGGATTGGCATATACTCCAACAAAATCATCGTCTCCTGCTATAGTTGCACTGCAATTTAATACAATATACCCGTCGTTGTTTACAGACATCGTAACTGTATCACGCAATGCAATACCATTTCCAGCAACTGTATCTACTATCGAATCTGTTGATACAGCATTTGCTTCTAGCCTAGCTTTTTTATCCTCAGCAGTTTCAACTCCTGCTATTTCGCTTTTTTTAACTTCTAAAACATCGTTTAAAATACTCATAATAAAATTATTTACAAAAGTGATCGCGTACTCTCTTGATGGCTTTTCTGCTACCGCCCATTCGCAAAATCATTTACTTTTAGCGAACAGTGCAAATCTAGAGTACCTATATATCATACTTTAGCGAACTTTTATCTGTTTATATAATCAGGGATAAACACCTACTTTATTGTTCTACTTCTATGATTAAATTACTCAATTACAATGTAAAATCAGTAATTAATCCAAGTATTAAAAAATAATATATGATTAGATTTCTAATACTTGTAAAAGTATATCAACAAAAGATCAACCGAAAATAGAGTACTTCGTGCTAGGGAATAATGATACTAGAAAGCTTATTTAAACTTCTACATACAATATATCTCTTAATTTGTTATTTATACAAGTAAAAAACTTAGTTTCTAAAATCGTAGATATAGTTTTAATCTATTACTTCTCCATAAAGATCAAAATCTTCAGCTTCAGTAATTTTTACCGTAGTGAATTCACCTGTTTTTAGATAGGTTTTAGTAGCATCAATAAGCACTTCATTATCAACATCTGGAGAATCGAACTCTGTACGCCCAATAAAATAATTACCCTCTTTTCTATCAATAATAACCTTAAAGGTTTCTCCTATTTTTTGTTGATTCAATTCCCAAGAAATTTGAGATTGAATTTCCATAATTTCGTTAGCTCGTTGTATTTTAACTTCTTCAGGAATATCATCTTCTAAATTATAAGCATGCGTGTTTTCTTCATGACTGTAAGTAAAGCAACCTAAACGCTCAAAACGCATCTCTTGTACCCATTGCTTAAGCGTTTGAAAATCTTCTTCAGTTTCTCCTGGGTATCCAACTATAAGTGTTGTTCTTATAGTCATATTTGGAACTTTCGCTCTAAACTCTTTTAATAATTTTGTCGTTTTTTCCTTTGTTGTACCACGTCGCATACTTTTAAGTATACTATCTGAGATGTGCTGTAATGGAATATCTAAATAATTACAAATCTTAGGTTCTTTGTTCATTATATCTAGCACATCCATTGGAAATCCAGTTGGAAATGCATAATGTAAACGAATCCACTCAATACCTTCAACTTTAACAAGGGCTTCTAATAATTCTGCTAAATTTCTTTTTTTATATAAATCTAACCCATAATAAGTTAAATCCTGAGCTATTAATATAAGTTCTTTAACGCCTTTAGCAGCTAGCTTTTCAGCTTCTATAACAATTTCTTCTATAGGCGTACTTCTGTGTTTACCTCTCATAATTGGTATAGCACAAAACGAACATGGTCTATCACAACCTTCTGCTATTTTTAAATAAGCATAGTTTTTTGGAGTTGTTGTTAAACGCTCACCTATTAATTCATGTCTATAGTCTGCTCCTAAGGCTTTTAGTAATCCTGGTAACTCTGTTGTTCCAAAATACTCATCGACATTAGGTATTTCCTTAACTAAGTCTGGTTTATAACGTTCACTTAAACATCCTGTTACAAAAACCTTATCTACTTCTCCTTCTTCTTTTTTCTGAACATATTCCAGAATTGTATTCACACTTTCCTCTTTGGCATTATTAATAAATCCACATGTATTAATAACAACTATATTACCTTCTTCTTCATGTGCCACATCCTTACCACTAGCTTTAAGTTGTCCCATGAGAACTTCGCTATCGTAAACATTTTTGCTACATCCTAACGTGACTACGTTGATTTTGTTTTTTTTAAGAGTTTTTGTGCGCATACTATTTTTCCTTATAAATAGGAATTTTTATTAATTAATGAAACTAAATTCAAAGCGCAAAGATACAACCTTAATTAAACCTTTTAAATAGTTAACCATCTTAAATAAAAACCTGCCTTATGAAAAAAATAATTTTATTCTTTTTCTTCTTTTTTTTAATGTGGTTCAAATGATAATTTTAATGATCAAGTAAACTGATAAAAGTGAAATTTATTTTTCTCCTTTAAATTCTAACGCTTGGAAAACGAAATCTATTTTCAGATTTAAACTGGAATCCAAATTGAAGTCCAATGAAAATTGATTACTAATGTGCTTGATAATATGTATGACGCTTTTGGAAAAATGACCAAAAATATATGTTGTTCCTAACAAGAAACTAGTGATTATAAGGATAGAACAAAATACAAATAACTTTAATTTTTCCTTATCAAATTTTGACAATGATTTATGAAAAAAAATTAATATGCAAATTGATTAGTCTCTATAAAGAGAGAGACTACTTAATGCTTTATTTTATTTAAAGAATGAATCGACAAACTCAAATTTATTGAACACCTGTAAATCTTCTATCCCCTCTCCTACACCAATATACTTTACAGGAATTTTAAATTGATCTGAAATACCTATGACAACGCCTCCTTTTGCTGTTCCGTCAAGCTTAGTCACCGCTAAAGAAGTTACTTCCGTTGCTGCTGTGAATTGCTTCGCTTGTTCGAAAGCATTTTGGCCTGTGGAACCATCTAAAACTAGTAAAACATCATGAGGAGCATCTCCAACTACTTTTTGCATTACTCGTTTTACTTTTGTAAGCTCATTCATTAAGTTTACTTTATTATGTAAACGTCCTGCCGTATCTATGATAATAACATCTGCATCTTGATTGGCTCCCGATTGTAAAGCATCAAAAGCTACCGATGCAGGGTCACTCCCCATTTCTTGTCTAATCATAGGCACATCTACTCTATCTGCCCAAACTTGAAGTTGATCTATAGCTGCAGCTCTAAAAGTATCGGCTGCTCCAAGTACAACTTTTAAACCTTGTTTCTTAAACTGATAAGCTAATTTCCCTATTGTAGTCGTTTTACCAACACCATTTACTCCAACTACCATTAAAACATAAGGTGTTTTATTTCCATCTACTTGCTTAGGTAAATCAGGTATTCTGTATTCTGTTTCTTCTCCAGTATTAGTTTCACTTAATAAACTGGCTATTTCTTCACGAAGGATTTGATTTAGTTCGTCTGTACCTAAGTACTTATCTTTTGCAACACGTGCTTCAATACGATCAATAATTTTAAGTGTTGTATTTACTCCAACATCACTAGACACTAATATTTCTTCAAGACTATCTAAAACATCATCATCGACTTTAGATTTTCCAGCTACTGCTTTACTTAATTTCCCAAAGAAACTGGATTTAGTTTTTTCTAATCCTTTATCTAATGTTTCCTTTTTTTCTGAAGAAAATATTTTTTTAAAAAAACTCATTTTTTAAAGTTATTTGTTGGTGCGTTATTTATATCTAACTTAATAAAAAGTATTACAATTAAAAGGGTGTAACAAAGAACTACCTCATATAGTAACTACTAATTTATTACTGTCAATTTCCTTACCACTCTTTTCTTTCTGCTATAATGGCAGAAAACTATTCAAATATAAATATAAAAAAGCTGCTTTCGTAATGAAAGCAGCTTTTAATATATTGATATATACTCTTTTAGTTTTTACTAAAAAAGTCTTTAACTTCTTCTGGATTCATGATTGACTCAACAAACATATAAGCTCCAGTTTTTGGAGACTTGACCATTTTTATAGCTTTTGCTAATCTTTTAGATCCTGTTTGTAACGATGCTACTGATTTCTTTGCCATGACTTTGTACTTTAATTGACTTTTTTTATATGCAAAAAATGCCTAAATTATTTAATTTCTTTGTGAACTGTCATACGCTTTAAAATTGGATTAAATTTCTTTATTTCCATTCTATCTGGCGTATTCTTTTTATTCTTAGTAGTAATGTATCTTGAAGTACCTGATTTACCAGATTCTTTATGTTCTGTACATTCTAATATTACTTGTATTCTATTACCTTTCTTTGCCATTTCTTTTACTTTTAAATACAGCTATTATTTTAAAAATCCTTTAGATTTTGCATCTTTAATTGCTGCAGAAATACCTATTTTGTTAATAGTTTTTAAAGCAGATGTTGAAACCTTTAAAGTTATCCAGCTATCTTCTTCTGGAATGTAAAAACGTTTCTTTACTAAATTCGCATTAAATTTGCGTTTAGTTCTATTTAATGCATGAGACACGTTGTTTCCAACCATTGCCTTCTTTCCTGTTAGTTCACAAACTCTTGACATTATTTTAACTTTAAATTTTTAATGTTTAAAAACGAGGTGCAAATATACAAATTCTTTCAATTAAGTCAACCTTATTTTTGTCAATTTTTAAAAATTTCTTTTAAGAGCATTTCTAAAGCCTTATTAACTGCTTTATTTACAACTTTTACACGACTATTTCCAAAATTAAATTTCTCTGAATAAACATTATTTTTTGTGGCTATTCCAATAAATACATCTCCTATCTCTGCATCTGAATCCCCTTTTGTAGGTCCAGCATTTCCTGTAGTTGAAACTGCAAAATCTGATTTAAATAATTGCATCGTATTTTTTGCCATAGATTCTGCTACTTTAGAACTAACTACAGAATGCATCTCTATATCTGTTTTTGAAACACCTAAAACATTTATTTTGGATTCTGTAGCATAAGTAACTACACCTCCATTAAAGTATGTAGATGCTCCTGAATTTACAGTAAAACGTTCTGCTATAGTGCCACCAGTGCAACTTTCTGCTATAGCAAGTGTTTTACCTAATTTAGTAAGTTGTCTTGCTATAGTAACTTCAACAGAGCCTTCTTCATCTTCAAAACCAAAAAATTCTTTTTTTATTAAAGGTAAAACCTTATTAACCTCTTGATCAACATCCTTTATTATTTGAGCTTCATCTTCTCCCTTTGCTGACAAACGTAGTCTCATTTGTCCTAAATTAGGTAAATATGCTAATTTAATATGCTTAGGCAATGCATCTTCCCATTGTTCTATTCTAGCAGCTAAAGCACTCTCACCTAAACCATATACTAACAATGTTTTATGTAAAATGAATGGGCAATTATATTTGTTTTTTATTTTAGGGATGACTTCATTTTCTATTAATGCATTCATCTCATATGGTACTCCTGGAAGTGAAATAAAAACTTTATTTCCTTTTTCAACCCACATACCTGGAGCTGTACCTAACTTATTCATTAATACCTTTGCTTTTGAAGGCACTAATGCTTGATCTTTATTTACTTGTAAAAGCTCTGTTTTAATATGTTGTTTCCAAATCGATTCAATATTCTCTAATACTGAATCATCCTTAACAAGTGTGTCATTAAAGTATTCTGCGATTGTTTTTTTTGTAATATCATCTTTTGTTGGCCCTAGTCCACCAGTAAGAATAACAATATCTACTGCATCTTCTGCATTTTTTAAAGCCTGAAGTATGTGTGCTTTATCATCTTGTACAGAAGTAATTTGATATACAGAAACACCTATTTTATTAAGTTGTTTAGCTATAAATACTGAATTAGTATCTGTAACTTGGCCTATAAGGAGCTCATCTCCAATAGTAATTATTTCTGCTAACATTATAAATTAAAATCTGATCTTATTTCAGCTACAGCTTTATCTATAGCAGAAATAACAATATCTAATTGAGAAGTTACGTCCAAGTCTTTTTTCTCAAACTTACCCCAATCTTGAACCTCTATAAGAGTATCGAGTACTCCTAGTTCAAATAAATCAACTGTAGGTTTCATTTTATGAGCTGCTTGATAAGCCTCATGATAATCTTTATTAGCCACAGCATTTTTTAATCGTTCAGTATCCTCAGGTACTTCTTCTAAAAAAGCTTCCGCTAATGTTTCTATAAAACTATCATCATTATCAGCTAACTCTCTAACTCTATGCAATTTGTAATGTTGTTCCATTATTTTATTTTACTTTTATAGAGAACATTTCTTTGTTTTCTATAAATCCTTTTAGTTTATCATTTGGTATTACTTTACCAACTCCTGCTGGCGTACCAGTAAATATAATGTCTCCAATCTTTAAAGTAAAATATTTTGACACATATTCTATCAATTCATCAATTTTCCAAAGCATCGATCTAGTATTTCCTTGCTGAACAATATCATCATTTTTTTGTAATGAAAAGTTAATATTATTAACATCTTCAATATCTGTAATTGATAGCCAATTACCTATTACTGCTGATCCATCAAAAGATTTCGATCTCTCCCAAGGCAACCCCTTGCTCTTTAATTGACTTTGTAAATCTCGTGCCGTAAAATCAATACCTACCCCTATTTCATTATAATATTTATGTGCAAATTTCTTATCAATGTATTTACCTACTTTATTTATTTTAACTAATATCTCCACTTCATATTGCACATTATCAGAAAAATCAGGTATAAAAAAGGGTTGTTTTTTAAGAAGAATCGCTGTATCTGGTTTTAAAAAAACTACGGGATCTTGTGGTTTTTCATTTTCCAACTCTTTGATATGCTCAGTATAATTACGACCTATACAGATGAGTTTCATGGATTGCTTTTTACAGTTAAATAAGTAGTTTTGAATTAACTTAGCTTATTATTAAAATTTCTTAGTTTGATAGCCGTTAGTACTTTTTTAGTGTACAATGGAAAATCGGCATTAAGTAACCAACCAAAATATCCTGGTTCTTTTTCTAAAACATCTACAACTAATTTACCTTTATGCTTTCCGAAAGAAAAACATTCTTTTCCTTCTTTATTATAAGCTATGAAACCTGCAAAATCTGCAAACTTTTTGTGAGAACTAAATTCTGCTAAAAACTTAGTATCATTTTCTATGGCTTCGTACTTAGAAATTTGAGCTTTTAAAACCTGATAAGTTGCATTAGTGTCTGCTTCTGCACTATGCGCGCCTTCTAAGTTTTTATCGCAATAAAATTTATAAGCTGCAGTTAATGTACGTTGCTCCATTTTATGAAAAATGGTTTGAACATCTATAGCTAACCTGTTTTTCATATCAAAATCTACTTCAGCTCTCAACATTTCTTCTGCTAACAATGGAATATCAAATCTATTAGAATTAAACCCTCCTAAATCTGAATCTTTTATCATATTAAAAATCTCTTTTGAGAGCTCTTTAAAAGTAGGTTCATTTGCTACTTTTTCATTTGTTACTCCATGAATTGCTATAACTTCATCAGGTATAGTCATTTCTGGATTAACCAACCATGTTTTACTTTCTTCTTTTCCATTAGGAAATACCTTAAGAATAGATATTTCTACAATACGGTCTTTTGATATATTAACTCCTGTTGTTTCTAAATCGAAAAAACAAATAGGTTTGGAGAGGTTTAACTGCATATATTCTAGTGTGTTTTATACAAAAAAATTCTATTATATTACTTTTAATACTCGATACTTTTTTAACATTAAATCTAAAATTAGACTTTCTTAATTACTGTCATTGCATAACTTTAACTTTATTAAAAAAGTATTTAATTCACCTCAAAAAGAACTAAAAAGAATTCTAAATTTCTCTATTGATATCCCAAGCTTCTAAATAATCTTTTACAGCCTTAACGAATTGCCCTCCTAAAGCTCCATTTACAACTCTATGATCATACGAGTGAGATAAAAACATTTTATAACGAATTCCTATAAAGTCACCTTCGCTAGTTTCTATAACTGCTGGCACTTTTCGAATAGCTCCAAGAGCTAATATTCCAACTTGAGGTTGATTGATTATTGGAGTTCCCATGATGCTACCAAAAGTCCCCACATTAGTAACCGTATAAGTACCACCTTGAATATCATCTGGTTTAAGCTTATTTGTTCGAGCACGATTAGCCAAATCATTTACTTGCTTCGTCATGCCTACTAAATTTAATTGATCTGCATTTTTTATTACTGGCACAATTAAATTTCCATCTGGTAAAGCTGCTGCCATACCCAAATTAATATTTTTCTTTTTTATAATAGTATTACCTTCAAGAGAAATATTCATCATTGGATAATCGCGTAATGCTTTAGCTATAGCTTCCATAAAAATTGGTGTGAAAGTCAAATTTTCGCCTTCCCGTTTTACAAAAGCTTCTTTTACCTTCTTTCTCCAATTCCAAATATTTGTAACATCTGCTTCAATAAAACTTTGTACATGAGCAGAAGTCTGAATAGACTCAACCATATGATGCGCTATAAGCTTGCCCATTCTGGTCATTTCTATAATTTCATCTTCTCCACTGGTTACAACTGGAACTGACGTTGGCATTTCAAGAGATTTAACTTGAGTATTAATAATTTCTTTTTCAGCTACAACTTGCTCTTGTTCCCCTCCTTTATCTTGAATATAACTTAAAATATCATTTTTAGTAACACGTCCTTCTTTTCCCGTTCCTACAATAGCATCTAATTCCTCTTGATTTATTCTTTCTTTTTTTGCTATATTTTTAACTAATGGAGAATAAAATCGAGTCTCATTAGAAACTAATGGTGTAACTATATCTTTAGCAACTGTTATTGTTTGGGCTATTTGTTCAATAACTTTTTCTTGTTCAACAACCTCTTCTACCAAAGTTTCTATATTCGAATTATCATCACTGCCTTCAATTTCTATAGTTGCTAAGACTTGACCGACCTGAACAACATCATCAATATTAAAAAAACGTTCTACCAAAATTCCCTCAACCTCACTAGGCACTTCACTGTCTACTTTATCCGTAGCTATTTCCAAAACAGGTTCATCTAACTCTATAGTATCTCCTACTTCTTTTAACCAAGATGTTATTGTAGCTTCTGCAACACTTTCTCCCATTTTTGGTAATTTTAGCTCAAATTTTGCCATATCGATAATGTAATGCTTATTTTTTAATTTTATTTCGCGAAATTAATAAAAAAAGAACTATTATTTTTAATTATTCTTATTAACACAAACCTTAAACTTACTATTCTATGTTTTGTTGTGCAAAGTTAACTTGTTTAAGGTATTACTTCAAAAAAAATTGAATTTTGTTTTAATATAGATATTAGCTCTTCATTGGGCTCGACGATAATATTCCGTTTAGCCAATTTAATTAGAGGTAAGTCATCTATATGATCGGTTATTAATGTATCAATTTCATTAATATTCTCAACCTTCAAACAATTCATAACATTTTCTTTTTTTACAGCTTTCATATTTTCAAATAAGGGATCAAAAGTTGAATTAGGAAAATCTGTACCTAAACATATATTAAACTGCTCATTTTTAGCAATAACATTAGCATAACATGAAGGAGCTCCGGTAGCTAATATTTTAATATCAAAATTCTTGTCGTATACCTCTGGAATATATCTTTTTTTAACAGCTATAGTAGTTATAAAATTTTCGTAATCTATATCTACTCTGTTTTTTAATAATTTCAAAATGAAATATTTCATTTTAGCATGTGTTGCAAATAACCTAGAAGCTATAGCTAAACATAATTTAAACAATAGAATAAACTTAAAGTTCTTTATACTATAAATAATAAGATATTTTATAAAATAATGAAACGTATTTATTGTAAAAAGTGTCCCATCTAAATCAACTACTAAAACTCTTTTTTTCAAAATCTTTCCCTTTATAATCTTTAGACCATGGAAATCTAACTAAAGTATTTTTAAACAGATAGTAATCTGGCTGAATAATTGAATTCTCAATTGTCCATGAAATCACAGCTGTTTTTATTTGCGAATTTGGAAACAATCTATTTAAATTATTTTTAACTATAAACATGGTTCTTCCTGTATCTATAGCATCATCAATAATTAAAATATTTTGACTACTTTGATTTGGTGTTGATTTTAAATGAAAATCAATATTATAATTAGATAATTGATCTAAATTTAATTTATTGATTACTTTTTTTGCTTTTTTAGATTCAAAAATCCTTAATCTATCTGATATTTTACATGGTAGCACACTTAAAACCAGTTTAATTAAAAAAACATTCTTTAACCAATTATCTCGCTGAAGTTTTATCAACTTAAATTGAACACTCTCAAATTCTTTTCCTTTTTTAATTCCATTTACAACATAACCACCGCCATTAAGGATTCCAACAATCGTATCTGGTTTAAAATCTACTCTTGACATTAATTCAGAACACTTTTCAAAAAAAGTTTCGTTATTTAAAGTGATCACTTCCATCTAATTTTTTATAGAATTTTCAAACGGAATTCTATTTACAATACTTCTCCCTAAAGTAATTTCATCTGCATATTCTAATTCATCACCGACGGATATTCCTCTAGCTATAGTTGAAGTAAAAACCTTATAATCTTGAATTTGTCTGTATATATAAAAATTAGTAGTATCCCCTTCCATAGTTGGACTTAAAGCAAAAATAAGTTCTTTAACTTTTCCTTCTTTTATTTTATTTATTAATGAATCTATATTCAAGTCATGCGGACCTATACCATCTATAGGTGAAATTTTACCTCCCAAAACATGGTACAACCCTTTAAAAGAACTTGTATTTTCTATAGCCATTACGTCCTTAATATCCTCAACAACACATATAATTTCTTCTTTCCTATTTGGGTTCGAACATATTTCACAAAGTTCAATATCACTTATATTATGACATGATTTACAAAATTTCACTTCATTACGCATCGTTTTTAAAGCTTCAGATAATGCTATAGTCTGATCCTTAGGTTGTCTTAACATAAACAAAACTAAACGTAAAGCTGTACGCTTACCTATACCAGGTAATTGTGACATCTCATTTACAGCACGTTCAAGTAATTTTGAAGAAAATTCCATAATTGCGAATTTAATATTTAGCTATCAATTTCACTAAACTTTAACGAACTCTTTTTTATTTACTCATTCAATATGTCATTTAAATTTGTACTTTCAAAATCTGAAAATATATTTTATGTCGGCAACACAAATCATGTTACTTATAGCTGCTTATTTTGGAGTTCTAATTTTAATATCTTATCTAACTGGTAAAGAAGATTCTAACGAAGCTTTTTTTAAAGCCAACAAATCTGCTCCATGGTATTTGGTTGCATTTGGGATGATAGGCGCGTCCCTTTCTGGAGTTACTTTTATTTCTGTACCCGGAGCTGTAGAAACCAAACAATTTGGATATTTACAGGTAGTATTTGGATATTTTTTCGGGTATCTTGTTATTGCTTATGTTTTATTACCTATATATTACAAACTAAACTTAACTTCTATTTATACTTATTTAAGAGATCGATTTGGTAATGTTAGCTACAAAACTGGATCTGTTGCTTTCCTTATTTCAAGAATAATAGGCGCCTCCTTTCGGTTATTTTTAGTTGCCAAAGTACTCCAACTATTAGTCTTTAATCAGTATGACATTCCATTTGCAGTCACTGTTATAATTACTATTGCTTTGATCTGGCTTTATACTTTTAAAGGTGGTATAAAAACTATCATATTCACAGACACCTTACAGACGCTTTTCATGCTTGTTTCTGTTGTAATCACAATTATTTTTTTAGCATCTGCATTAGACTTAAATAGTGTTTCAGAAATTTATACTAATGTAAAAGAAAACACTATGAGTAAAGTGTTTTTCTTTAATAATATTAATGATGCTCAATATTTTGTTAAAAGTTTCCTTGCTGGTATGTTTATTACAATTACTATGACTGGGTTAGACCAAGATATGATGCAAAAAAACTTAACCTGTAAAAACCTAAAAGAAGCTCAAAAAAATATGATCTCGTTTAGCATCGTTCTTGTTTTTGTTAATATTTTATTTCTAGTTTTAGGGTTACTACTAACTCAATATGCTAGTCAACATGGTATTACCTCTAAAAAAGATGATTTATTCCCAACTATAGCTATGCTACCAGAAATTGGAGTACTAACCTCTGCCTTCTTTTTATTAGGACTTATAGCTGCAGCTTATTCAAGTGCCGATTCTGCTTTAACATCTCTAACAACTTCTTTCTGTATTGATATTATAGAATTAGATAAAAAACCAAAAGAAGCTCAAAAAAGAATTAGAAAACGTACTCATATTTTTATTAGCGCTTTATTAGTTATTGTTATTATACTATTTGATACTATTTTTAAAAACGTATCTGTTATTTGGGAATTATTCAAAGCTGCAGGGTACACCTATGGACCTTTATTAGGTTTATTTGCCCTAGGTATATTTACCAAAGTAAAATTGAAAGATAAGTATGTATGGGCAATAGCTATTGTAGCGCCTATAATATCATTTTTTATTAATATATATTCGATTGACTTATTAAATGGTTATCAAATAGGATTTGAAATATTAATTATAAATGGAATCTTAACTTTTATAGGCTTAATATTGATTCGTAGAAAGTAAAACTAAAGTACAGGCAACTTCAAAATCAATATTATTTTCTTTTAACTTCTTATAAAGTTCTGGATTTTCTGTTCCAGGATTAAAAATAACACGCTTTGGGTTTAACGAAATAATATAATTATAATACTCTTTTTGTCTTTTAGGGTTTAAATATAAAGTTATAGTGTGTATAGCTTCATAAGGTAATAACCTTGTATCAATTTCTACCTCAGACACTTTTCCCTTCTTTAAACCAAAAGCTACAACCTCAAATTTATTAGCAATCAATCTTTGTACTGCGTAATTAGAATATCTATTAGATTTTAAAGACACTCCTAATACTAATGTTTTTTTATTCATTTGTTAAAAATATGTTAATACACATCAAATATAGTAACAGAAATAAAGGTCTTGCGTCTTCTTTATAATTACATCAATCAAAAAAATCAAAATGAGAAGATTTTTCTTTTTATCCTTTATTCTATTTTCAATATCTGTAAAAGCTAATACTACAGACCCAGAAATCAAAGCAGAAAAAACTGGCACTATATCTGGAAAAGTATTAGACGCTAAATTAAACGCTCCCTTACCCTATGTAAATATTATAATAAAAAACTCTACAGGAAAAACGTTAACTGGGGGCATAACTTTAGATGATGGAACATTTAAAATTGAAAATATCATTGAAGGCAATCTCATCATTAGCATACAATATATAGGCTACAAAACTATTAAAAAAGAAATTACTATTGGTAAAGGAAATTATAGAGTTAATTTAGGCAATATTTTATTAGAAGAATCCACAGAAGGCTTAGATGCTGTTACTGTTGTTGCCGAGGTTTCTACCATTCAACAAAAAGTAGACAGAAAAATTATAACTATTGGTAAAGATTTAACGACTGCTGGAGCTAATGCTAGCGATATCATGACTAATTTACCTTCTGTTAGTATAGATCAACAAACAGGAAATATTAGCCTACGTGGTAATGAAAATGTACGTGTTATGATTGATGGGAAACTAAGTAATGTACCTATTGCCCAGCTTTTAAAACAAATTCCTTCAACATCTATCAAGCAAATTGAATTGATTACAAACCCGTCTGCTAAATATAACCCAGAAGGGATGAGCGGTATAATTAACATTAAATTACATAAAAACACCAAACTTGGGTTTAACGGAAATATAAACTTAGGACTTACTAAAGAAATTTTCGCAAAATTCAACAGTTCTATTGATATGAATTACCGAAACGGAAAGTTTAATTTCTTTGGAAACTACGGAAATAATATTGGTAAAAATGATAATTACGGAACAATTAACCGTTTAGATGATAGCTCTCAACAAAACTTTAAGTTTAACAACAATAACAAGTCTCATTTATATAAAGTTGGTGTCGATTTTTATTTAAATGATAATAATACTATTTCATTTTTCACTAACCAAAATATTTTTAATGGTAAAAACTTTAGTAATACACATATCAACTCATCAAATAACATTTCTCAGAATCAATTATTCAATAATGAATCTAATAATAATTCTGGACAATATAATCTTGCTTACAAACACAAATTTTCAAATGAAGATGAAACTTTAGATGTCGAAATAGATCATAATGATTTTAATCAAGATGAGATTGCTAAATTTACCTATTTGAACTTTAGTTTCCCTCCTAATTATATTGATAACGTTGATACAGAACGTAGTCAAACTACAGTAAATATAGATTATGTAAAGCCCATAAATGAAAAAACAAAACTTGAAGTTGGTTTACAAGCACGTTTATTTAATTCAGACATAAACTATATCTCAACTGGACAAACATTTTCAAGCTTAGGAACTCTTATTCCAACACCTAGTACTGATTTTGATTACAATAGAGATATTTATTCTGCATATTTAACCTTTCAAAAAACATATGACAAATGGAATTACCAGGTTGGATTTCGCGCAGAACAGGTTAATACAACTGCTGATGCATTAAGAATTTTTGATAGTAATTCTACTGAACTATTACCTTTTGAAAATGATTATTTTCAGGTATATCCTTCTGCTTTTATAAGTTATAAACCTTCTAATAAAAACACATATCAATTAAGCTTTAGTCGTCGTATTGATCGTCCTGGATTGCAACAGGTAAACCCTATTAGAGAATGGAGTACGCCTCGTATATCTTCTTTTGGTAATTCAAAATTACAGCCACAGTTTACTAATTCAATTGAAAGTAATTATACTAGACAATTAAAAAAAGGAAGTATTACTGCTGGTGTATTTTACAGGATCATTGAAGATAACATTAATAGATATGTTTCTATTGATAGAACTGATATAAGTGCTGCAAATGCTATTTTATCTTTTGATAATTTTGATAACACCTCTGCTTTTGGATTGGAATTATCAAGTAATTATCGTCCTACCAAATGGTGGAGTTTAAATGGTAGTTTTGATTTGTATTCTCAAAAACAAAAAGGAATTACTGAATTTATAGATACTGATGATTTACAAAATGCAACTATTAATGATATAGTTAGACAACATACAGAAGTTGATAATGTAATTTGGAATTTAAGACTCTTTAATAATTTTAAAGCTTCAAAAAAATTAAGTTTCTCTCTCTTTTCGATGTATCGTGGAGAAGAAAAAGGGATACAATTTACTCGAAAACCTATGTATTTAGTTAATACAGGTATGCGATATAGCTTTCTAGAAAACAATAGAGCGACCTTTAGCTTTAATTATAATGATATATTCAACTCCATGAAATTTGAATTTGACAGCTCAACACCATACCAATCAACTGGGAATTTTAACTGGGAAAGTAATACATGGAATATCGCACTTTCATATCGTTTTGGCGGAGGTAAATACAAAGCCTTAAATAGAAAAAAACGTGATAATAATGAAAAATCTGGAGGCGGAGGTTTTCTTTAAAATATTATTAAATAATTTAATATCCTGCATAATAATTGATGGTTAGTGTTAATGTAAGGGTATTAAATAAAAAGCCCAAAACATCTGTTTTGGGTTTTTTATTTGATACTGTCCTGTATTGAAAACAAGTTGTTTTGCTATAAACTCATCTTGACTTTTTGTTTTTAACCGAAAATGAGTTAAAATTTGTTCAGATTAAGTACTTTTTGAAAGACATAGCATCGCTACGTGTAAAAAAATAATGAAATATGAACGAATTTCAGACATTTTTTAGGAAACAGAAAAAGTCAAGATGAGTTCCATGCCAATTTATTTCTAAGCTAAGTAAAGTGCAAAAAACCTAATAAATTCTACTAGAGTTTTTTTATATTATTTCAGCACTTATACCTGCCTCAACTAACATGGAACAACGTGGTTTTAAATCGTCGTACACACCCGTTTTTACAGTACATTTTCCATTATAATGGACTATAAGCGAGCATTGTTCTGCTTGTTCAGGAGTATGATCACAAGCATAAATTAAAGTTTCTATCACATGATCAAAAGTATTAACGTCATCATTATAAACAATAATTTCGTTATTTTTCTTTTCTTTTGTAGCAGTATCAAACTGTTCTAATACTTTCTCCTGGATACTCATTATTAAAATTTTCATCTAAAATAATTTATTTTTTTAAACAAAAAGAAAAAAGACATCAAAAAATGATGTCCTTTTCAACTAAAATACTCTTTATTACGATTTTAATACATGTTCTGTAATCCAATAATATCATCACTATCAAACTCTCCATCTTCATTATTACTAAAGCAGGCTACCATAATTGAATTTGGGTTATATCCTGCGGAAGTACCTGGAATTTCATTAGCTCCAACACTTCCTACTTGTTCTCCTCTACCATTTCTACAACTTTGTCTTGTTTGCCAATCTGTATGTCTAAAGCCAACAGAGTGTCCTATTTCATGAGTAATAACATGTTCGATAACGTTTGTGTTATAATTATTTAAACCATAAATCTGTACAAACTTATTTGGCAATCCATTTGATGGAAATCCTGCAGAACCACCTGCTTCATCTTCATTTGGGTTATGATAAACAACCATATCCTTATCTTCATAGTCGGTTCCAAAAGTTAATGTAAAAGAAATTGACACACCATTTAAACGGTTAAAATTATTTACTGCCCATTGCAATCCTGTTCTCTCCTTTTCAGATAAGCCTTGCCCACTGTCTCCTGTGAAACCTATAATAGATATATTTCTTCCTTGAGACACTAAATTATTGGTACGATAGTTACGATCTGTAAGACCGTTCCCCATATCCATTTTCATAACCTGTTCTTCAGACAACATGATATCCCCTTCTACTTGAATCATAGGCTTGGTTGTTCCATCTGGCAATAAAAAATCGACTGTTCTTACATTATCTGTATTCATGTAAAAACTTGATAATTTTTTTAACATGGCTTTTGTTACTTTACCTGTATCTGTTCCAGACTCACTTTTTAATTCGTTAGTTTCATCGATTACTACATCATCTTTTTGGCAAGATTGAAAGATAAATGTTAATGATAGAATTGCTATTAAAATTACTTTAAAATTTTTCATTTTGTTTTTTAGGGTTTTAAATTAAAAAAAGATTAACGTTTTCCGAAAACTAATGACATAAGTTCACAGCCTCAATCCTCAGTGGTTAGAATAAAAACTGAGTTGAAAAATTATGCTTTAAAATAAATTTATTTTGTACGAATATAAATATATATAAAAGAATATTCTTACGGTTTTCCCGTAATGTTTGATTTTTTTTCAACAAAAACCACAAATACCTAAAAATAAACTAAAGTTTTAGCTTTTATTAAACTCTAAAGCGACCCAATTATTTTTTTCTAATTTTGATTGAAACTCAAGTTCATTTTTATTGCATTCTGCTTCTATAACTGGAATATCATCATTATAAAAACCACTTAAAAATAAAGTCCCATTTGCATTTAAGCAAGCTATATAATTCTCCAAATCATTTAATAAAATATTACGGTTTATATTAGCGATTATAATATCGTATTTTTTACCAAGTAACACACTAGCATCTCCTTCTATAACTGTGATATGTTGAGCATTATTACTCTCTACATTTTCTAAGCTATTTAAATAGCACCAATTATCATAATCTACAGCATCAATAGGTTTTGCTCCTTTCATTTCTGCTAAAATAGCTAAAACACCTGTACCACAGCCCATATCTAAAACTGATTTATTTGCGAAATCATTCTTTAAAATATGTTGAATCATCATGTGTGTTGTTTCATGATGTCCTGTACCAAAACTCATTTTGGGTTCAATTATAATATCATATTCTGTATCAAATTTTTCATGAAATGGTGCACGTACAGCGCATACATTATCAACCACAATAGGATTGAAATTCTTTTCCCATTCTTCATTCCAATTGGTTTGTTCAATCTCATTAAACTCATAATCAATTTTAAATTCTTCTGAATTTAAAATTTGAACATCTTCTAAGATAGAATCATTCCATTCTTCTTTTTGAATATAAGCCGTAACACCTTCTTCTGTTTCTACAAAACTTTCAAAACCAGCATAACCTAATTCTGCTATAAGAATTTCTACTCCTGGTTGTAATGGCGATACCTTGAATTGGTAACCTATGTATATAATATTTGACATAGCTTATTATATTGTTAATTTATTAGGTTTGTCGGATTTTGAAAACCTAAAGTTCTTTAATGAATATTTTATTACTCTATACTGCGTTAGCGATTGTAGAGAAAAGCCCACAGCGAGGTACGAGCGAGGACTTGTAACGTAAAGCGCGACCCCGATTTTTCTTCGGGGTAACGCTCTAAAATTTTTACTTAATCAAAAAAAATGAAAAGTGCTTTTTTTGATTTAAAATGCGTTTACTATAGCGAAGAAATCGTCTGCTTTAAGTGCTGCTCCACCAATTAAGCCACCATCTACATCTGGTTTAGAGAAAATCTCTTGTGCATTGGCTGGTTTTACACTTCCTCCGTAAAGAATTGAAACGTTATCTGCTACGTCATTCCCGTATTTACCTGAAAGCGTTTTTCTAATAAATGCGTGCATATCTTGTGCTTGCTCTGGACTTGCTGTTTCTCCTGTTCCTATTGCCCATACTGGTTCGTAAGCTAATACGATATTATTAAATGCTGATGCTTCTAGGTGAAATAATGCATTTTTTATTTGACTTTCTACTACAGCTTCTTCATTTCCTGCTTTTCTGTCGGTTAATTCTTCTCCAAAACAGAAGATCACACGTATTTCATTTGCTAATGCTGCATCTACTTTTTTAGCTAAAAGCTCGTCTGTTTCGTTAAAATACGCACGACGCTCACTATGTCCTAAAATAACAGTTTTTACACCTACACTTTTTAGCATACTTGAGCTTATTTCTCCTGTATATGCTCCGTTCTCTGCAAAATGCATATTTTGCGCTACAACTTCAATATATGACGATTTTAAAGCTTGATTTGCTTGTAATAAGTTAGTAAACGTTGGAGCTACCATAACCTCAGCTTCAGTCGTTCTTTCTTTACTTTTTAGTGCTTCTAATAATGATTCTGTTTGTGATAAATCATTATTCATTTTCCAATTTCCTGCTACAATTTGTTTTCTCATGTTACTAACTTACCTTCTTGAAATAGAAGGATTTTAATTAATTAAACTTTGTTTTATTTTTTTATCGTCTGCTTCTACAGCTTTGAATAGTTTTATTTTTCCTTCGGAACCTACTACCATATACCTTGGTATCCAATCTATATTTACAAATTTACCAAAAGCACTTCCCTTACCAGATTGCATGAAATAGTGTTCGCCTTGTACATTATATTTTTTAATCCCTTTTTTCCATGCTTTTTCTGTTTTATCTAATGATAAAAAGATGTATATAGCTTCTGGATATGCTTCTTGTAATGCTTTTACTTTTGGCATCCCTTTTATACAGTCTCCACACCATGATGCCCAAATATCTACTATAATTGTTTTTCCTTTGTGGGCTGTTAAAATATTTTTAAGAGACTCGTTTTTACCTTCTATGGTTGTAAACGTATCATTTAAAGCGTCTTCTGTAAACTGAATAGGTATTTCTTGATTACAGCTTAAAAAACTAAGTAAAAAAATGAGTAAGTATTTTATTTTGTTCATGTCTTTATTATTCAATTTATAAGATTCTATCTGTTCAAGAATTTATTCTAGTTTAACTTTGGGGTCTAACCATATATATATTAAGTCTACAAAAATATTGATAATTATGAACAATAGGGCTATAATTAGTACAGAACCCATAATTACTGGCAAATCTAAGGTATTTAAGGCATTTACAATTTCTTTTCCAAGACCATTCCAGCCAAAAATATACTCTACAAAAACGGCTCCTGCCAACATAGATGCAAACCATCCAGAAATTGCTGTTACTACTGGATTTAATGCATTTTTAAGGGCATGCTTTTTTATAATTTGAAATTCACTTAACCCTTTGGCTCTTGCTGTTCTTATATAGTCTTGATTAAATACTTCTAATAAACTATTTCTCATAAGTTGAATGACAACTGCTAATGGGCGAATTCCAAGTACAATTGATGGAAGTATTAAGTTTTTCCATTTTATATGCATGTCTTCTCCAAAGTCATCTAATTCATAAAGACTTCCTGTCATTTCCAAATTGGTGTATTTATGTAATACATAACCAAAAAACCAGGCAAATAAAATAGCACTAAAAAAAGATGGTATACTCATACCAAAAGTACTGAGAATTTGAATTGATTTATCCAACCATCTGTCTTTATATAATGCTGAAATAATGCCTAGAAAAACACCTAGAATCATTGCTATAATTATAGCTGTTATTGCTAGAACAAATGTATTGGGTAGTGTTTCTGCTAATACTTGGCTTACTTTTTTACCTTGTTTTGTAAACGATTCTCTTAAATACGGGAATTTTATAACTGTTGTTGTATTTCCTATAGAGAATACTTTTATTGCAGTGTATTTTCCTTGTCTTAAAAATGTATAATCTTCTGAATTGTTTGAATGAAATGAAAGTGGAGACAAATCATTTAAATAATATAAATATTGTGTTTTAATGGGTTTATCGAATCCATACTTTTTCTTAACAGCCTTAACCTGTTCTGCTGTTTGGTTTTGACCAAGCATCATTTTTGCGGGATCACCTCCAAGTACATTAAATAAAAAGAAGATAACTGTTACTACCCCAAACAATGTGAGTAATGTATAAAAGGTTTTATTTAGTAAGTAGTTTAGCAGTTGTTAAGCATTAATTGTTAGTTGATACATCTTCATTTTTAAGCTTAATCTCAACATAACCTGTATAATTGGTATTGTTCAATGCGTTTATTGAGTCTAAAACACTTTTTTCTTTTAAAACTGCAGCGCCTTCTATTTCTTCCTTATTTAAATTTAAAGCTTCTATTTCTTCTTTTTTTAATGGATTTCCATCAACTAAATATAAAACACCATCGTCTTTAACTGGTTCTGGTTTACGTTCTACTTTTGGTAATTCTAATTTGTCAATATCATTCCAATGTACTTTTTGTTTGACTGTTCCTTTGTCTAACTCTAAGATTCCTGGATTAGAACGTACTACTGTTTTAAGGGCTTTTTCATCACATAGATAAAAATTAAAATCTATATTATATGCTTCTTTTATACGCTGCTTAGCTTTATCTCCTGAAGACGTTAGTCCTATTATTTTATAACCATTATTGATAGCTTCATTTTGCAGTGCTTTTAATTTTAAAGCACCTTCTGGATTAATATTATCTAAGTTATATGATACTACAACAATAATATTTTCTTCACCTAAATATTTTTGGGTAAAATCTTCGTCTTTTCCTTCTATTGAAAAATCTACTACTGGTGGTTTATAACCTTCTTGAATAACTTTAGTTTCAACACTTATAAAATCACCTTTTACTTCTGGATACGAACCATTGGATGTAAATATTTGTTCTTCTCCGTTAACTTTAAATTTCCAATAATATTCGGCAATTGGCTTTGGTGCATCTTCTGGTGTATCCATCCCTTCTTGAATATTCTTACCTATAGCATAAGCTCTAAAATCCCAAGTTGGTAAATGCATTAATACATGATAACCAAACCATAAACTAGCAATAAAACCAAACAATGCTATTACCGTAGTTATAAATTTATTGTATAAAGGTTTTATATACTTTATTCCTATTAATAATATAATAATTAAAGCAAGTAGCACTAGATCCTTTATAAAACTCTCAAATGGTTTTAATTTTAAGAAATCGCCAAAACAACCACAATCCTTAACTTTATCAAAATACCAAGCATAGAATGTTAAAAATGTAAAGAATACTATTAAAGCAAATAAGCTCCAAACTGTAAATTTACGTTTATACCCTATTAATAGAAATACACCTAATACAACTTCTAATACTACCATAATAATAGCTATTAGTAAAGCATAAGGCTCTAGCGTAGGCATATTAAGTACATCTGGACTAAAATATTCCTGTAATTTATAAGACACTCCTAACGGGTCATTTAACTTTATAAGTCCCGAAAAAATAAACAAAGCTCCTACTAAAATTCTACTAATGGTAACAAGTATTTTCATCTATAATATTTTATTCGTTTAAATGAATTAATGCAAAAATGGCATAATTAATAATGTCTTGATAATTAGCATCAATCCCTTCACTAACTATTGTTTTACCTTTATTATCTTCAATTTGTTTAACCCGTAATAATTTTTGTAAAATTAAATCCGTTAAACTACTTACTCTCATATCTCTCCATGCTTCACCATAATCATGATTTTTATCTTCCATGAGTTTTTTTGTGATAGCTACTTTTTCTGTATACAAATTGGTTGCTTCTTCTGTCGATAAATCGGGTTGTTCTACCACACCTTTTTCTAACTGAATTAACGCCATGATAGAATAGTTTATAATACCAATAAACTCACTAACCTCGCCCTCATCAACCTTTCTAACATCATTTTTTTGTAAACCTCTAATACGTTGCGCTTTTATAAAAATTTGATCTGTAAGCGATGGCAATCTAAGTATTCTCCACGCACTTCCATAATCACTCATTTTTTTTATAAATAGACTTTTACAGGTATCTATAACGGCATCATATTGTTTTGAAGTATCTTGCATGAATAAAATGAATTTTGCGTAAATTTCGCTTAAATAGTTTAAAGTTCAAAACCTCTTATACAAACTTTAATATTTAATGTATAAATGTTGCCATGAATGCTCAAATATTTAATTTTACATGGTTTTGATTCTATAGTATCAATAATCTATTAATAAATTAGTTTCATCAAGCCTTTAAAAACAAAAACCGAGCTATTTTTATAAAATAGATTTATGAATTAGTGGCTAATAAAATTTGATATGACAATTAATTGCAAGGGAAAACTCATCGATTTATCGTTACCTAAAGTGATGGGGATATTAAATATTACACCAGATTCGTTTTATGATGGTGGTGCTCATAAAAATGAAAAGGATATTCTTATTCATGTTGAACAAATGTTAAATGAAGGCGCTACTTTTATAGATATTGGTGCTTATAGCTCACGCCCCAATGCAGATCATGTTAACGAAACTGATGAACTAAAAAGAATACTTCCCATTGTAAGTTTAATTTTAAAAGAATTCCCTAGCGCCTTACTTTCTATTGACACTTTTAGAAGTAACATTGCAAAACAATGTGTTGAAGCTGGTGCTGCCATGATTAATGATATATCTGCGGGACAATTAGATACCAATATGCTACCTACTATTGGTATTTTGAAGGTGCCTTATATTATGATGCATATGCGAGGAACACCGCAAACCATGCAGCAACAAACGCTTTACAATAATCTGGTTAATGATATTTTGTTTTATTTTTCTCAAAGAATTGAAGAAGCTAAAAAATCTGGAATTATTGATATTATTATTGATCCTGGTTTTGGTTTTGCTAAAACTTTAGATCAGAATTATATATTACTAAATAAGCTTGAGCTTTTTAAAATAATTGAAAAACCATTGCTTGTTGGTATTTCCAGAAAGTCTATGATCTATAATATATTGAAAACATCTGCTAAAGATGCTTTAAATGGAACTAGCATTTTAAATACCATCGCTTTACAAAAAAACACATCCATTTTAAGAGTTCATGATGTTAAGGAGGCTATAGAGTGTATTAAATTAGTTCAAGCTCTAAAATAAAAATAACCTTAACACGTACCTGCTAAGGTTATTATATAATTTTTTAATTTAAAAGTTTTCCTTCTTTAATTTTATCACCATATTTCTTTTGAAATGACTGCGCATCAACTTTCAATTCTGTTATAAGTTTTTCAGTTGAAATAGCTTCTCTTATATTACGGCCTTTATACGAAGTATAACTTTTATTATCATCCATATATACTATGGTATTTAAATTAGGAACATAAACAATGTTAATATTTTCAAAACCTCTATCCTTAATATCATTAGGTAATTCACTTAATTCATTACGATATCGATGATTAATAAGCTCTGTAACTTTACCACTTCTAACAACACCTATTGTTGCTATAACTTTAGAATTATTTACAAAAGGTATTATTAATTTTTGTTCTTTTGAAATTATGCCATCTATTCCTTGTCCATTATAATCTAATAACCTTTTGATATTAATTTCTTTATAAACAATTTGAGATGCTGATTTTGATTGTTCCAAAGCTTCAGGTGAAATTCCAAAATTAAATTGATCTTTCGAAGTTCTTAAAATTTCTATCAAATCATTTTTTCCTTTTTCTATTACTTTCTCTAACGAATCATTCTGAGCATGTAATGAAGTGGTTAGCAAAATGATTAATGAACTTATATAAATTGTTAAATTTTTCATTGTTAATGTTTTTAATATTATTATTTCTTACTAATACTATACCAGGTTCTCCAATGTGTTCTATTTCCCGGAGGGTCTACATAAGTATCGTATGTAATTAGTCTTTCAGAACCTACGCATGGCGCCCAAGGATCATTTAATACAACATATTTAGTATTAGCTACAGTAATATAGCCTTTTATAACAAGAACATGTCCTACAACACCAGGAGTACCGTATGCATAACCAAGTACATCTTTAGAACAGTAAATACATTTTTTTAATTTACTCCAACTTAATGCCGTTTCAGATTCTGAAAATTTTAATCCAGCATAATCTAACTCTAACCATCCAGGACTGTTACAATCACTAGTTTTTGGGCAACTAGTTCCATCATTTTGAAAATCACAGCAGTTGGTTTTTCCAAATCTATGATTTGCCAAATCACATTGCGATACACTTTTCCCTTCATTCTGCGCTATCATTTGTGTAGTAGCTGCCCAACACCAATTATTTGTTTCTTGTGGTTTTAAAGTATTATTAATACTCCCCACAACCTTACTTGGCGAGCAACAATTTTGGGTAAAAAAAGCTATAATAAGCACTTTTAAAATTAATAAAAATTTTGTTTTCATGATTTATATTTGTGTTAATAACCTACTCTATTAAGGCTTTTCGGTATCGCCTTATACTTATATAAGCATATCTTAATAAGACATTAGCACAACAAATATAAATACATGAATATCAAACAATAACAGGTTAATTCCCTTTTTATTCAAGGGGTATTTCCCTATTTAAATAAAAACAAATAAATTCATTATACATCATAGGTATATGTTACTCCATCATAGAAATATGTAAATAATTCCTTTTATTAAAATTAGATTCTACATCTAATACTAAATTCGTTTGTATGTAACCATATTTTATTAAATTTACAAAAACACACTATTTTTGGAAATCTTTAAAGACCTTTTTAAATTAACAGTTGTAGACTTTATAGATGTTATTCTAGTAGCACTACTTCTCTACTACGTTTACAAACTAATTAAAGGTACTGTAGCTATTAATATTTTTATTGGTATTATTATTATATATGCTGCATGGCGGCTAACGGGTTTTTTAAATATGGAGCTGCTTACTAGTATTTTTGGTGGCTTTATAAAAGTAGGAATCATTGCATTAATTGTTGTTTTTCAACCAGAAATAAGAAAGTTCCTGCTCATGGTTGGGTCTACAAATTTTAGTAATCGCCGTAAATTCTTAAAACAATTTAATTTTCTAAAAACCGAAACGACTAACGAAACAGATGTAGATGCTATTATTTCGGCTTGCAATAAAATGTCTATATCAAAAACAGGAGCGTTAATTGTTTTTGAACGTAACAATAACCTAGATTTTTTATCATCATCTGGAGATGAAATGAATATTAAAGTTACTCAACCTATTATTGAAAGTATCTTTTTTAAAAATAGTCCTTTACACGATGGTGCTATTATTGTTAATAATAATATTGTAAAAGCAACTCGTGTTATCCTTCCTTTAAATAACGAAAAGAATATTCCTCAACGTTTTGGTTTACGTCATAGAGCGGCTATTGGTGTTTCAGAAAAAACGGATGCATTAGCATTAGTTGTAAGTGAAGAAACGGGACATATTTCTTATTTCAAAGACGGTGAATTTGTTGTATTTAAAGACAACAACCATCTTAATTTAATGATTAAACAAGATTTAACTTAAATATTTATAGACTAATAAAATTACCTAAAAATAAAGTCAAATTAAACTACCTCCTCCTTTAAAAATTGTACTTCGTATAAATTCTTATAATAACCATTCTCTTTTTTAAGAAGTTCATCATGAGTACCTTGTTCAACAATTTCACCTGCATCCATAACAATAATTTTATCTGCTTTTTTAATCGTTGCTAATCTATGAGCAATAATAATAGATGTTCGTCCTTTTGTTATTTTATCTGTAGCGTTTTGGATAAGTTGCTCAGAATACGAATCAACCGAAGACGTTGCTTCATCCAAAACCAAAATACTAGGATTAGTTACATACGCTCTTAAAAATGAAATAAGCTGACGTTGACCAGACGATAACATTGCGCCTCGTTCTTTAACATTATAATGATAACCATCTGGTAATGTCATAATAAAATCATGAATCCCTATATCTTTAGCAGCTTGTTGTACTCGAGTTTCGGTAATTTCAGGATGATTTAATGTAATATTATTTAAAATAGTATCTGCAAATAAGAATACATCTTGTAGCACTACTGCAATTTGAGTTCTCAACGACTCTAAAGTCACATCTTTTATATCAACATCATCTACAGAAATAACACCTTCTTTAATTTCATAAAAACGATTTAATAAATTAATAATCGTAGATTTTCCTGCTCCAGTAGCCCCAACAATAGCTATAGTTTCTCCAGCATTTACATTAAAGGAAATACCTTTTAAAACCTCTTCGTCTTCTACATAATTAAAATGAACTTTATCAAATTTAATACTTCCATTAAAATGTTCAGCAACATGAGTTCCTTTATCATCTATTTGAGAAACAGTATCTAATACGCTAAACACCCTATTAGCTGCTACCATTCCCATTTGTAATGTATTAAATTTATCTGCTATCTGCCTAAGCGGTCTAAACAACATTGGAATAAACATAATAAAGGCAATCAAATCACCTTGAGAAACAGTACCATTTTCCAATACCACATTTAAACCGCCATACCAAGCTACTAAACCTATAGTTATAGATGCAGATAAATCTGCTAATGGAAAAAAAATAGAATTATACCAAACAGTCTTAATCCATCCTTTTTTATGTCGTCCATTAATCGATTTAAAATTCTCATATTCAATAGATTCACGAGTGAATAACTGTAATATTTTCATACCAGTTAATCGTTCTTGAACAAATGAATTTAAATTAGAAACTTCAGTTCTTACTTCTTCAAAAGCTTTTTTCATATATTTTTGAAATATACGAGTTGCATAAAGCAATAATGGAAGCATAATAAAAACAATAAGACTCAACTTAAAATTAATATACATCATCACTCCAAACACTACAGCCATAGCTAGTAAGTCTTTAAAAATCATGAAGAATCCTTGTCCAAAAATATCTGCTATACGTTCCATATCTGTTACGGCTCTAGTTATAAGAACACCTACAGAAGAATTATCATAATATTTCATTTTAAAACGAAGCAAGTGATTAAATAATTTCACACGAACATCCATCACTAAATTCTGCCCTAACCAAGCAGCATAATATATAAATACCAGTTGAAATACTGTTTGAAGTATTAAAACAGTAAGCATAATTATAATATAAAACAAAAAATCCTTTGCGTCTTTATTTGTAATACTATCATCTACGGCGTACTTCGTTAAGTAAGGAGTTGCTGCACTAAATATAGCTGATAAAACAACTAATATATTAAGTCCAAAAAACACAGTTTTATAAGGTCTTATATACTCAAAAAGTCGTTTAAACAACTTAAAATCAAAAATACTTTCTTTTGTTTTACTCATTTATATTTTTATATCTTCAGGATATTCAACGTCAATTAAATACAATCCATTTGCAGGCACAGAAAATCCTGCTTGGCTCCTGCTTTTAGATTGTATAATAGTATGCAAACTTTCAACACTTACTTTACCTAATCCTATATTAATCATAGTACCAACTATGGCTCTAACCATATTTCTTAAAAACCTATTGGCTTTAATAACAAAATGAAGCTCATCATCTTTAAAAAACCACTCGGCTTTCATAATATCACAGTTATAAGTATTCACATCGGTATTACTTTTTGAAAAGCATTGAAAATCTTTGTATTCAAACAAAATTTTTGCAGCTTTATTCATCTTATCAACATCCAAAGCTTGCTTTACATAAAAAACATCATTAAATGTAAACACATTTTTTTTTAATGTTACTCTATATAAATAGGTTCTACTTAAAGCATTAAAACGTGAATGTGCATCTTCTTTTACTTTAAAAATTGCATGTATAGCAACGTCTTTTGGCAAAAAGGAATTCAGTTTAAAAACAATGTTAACAGCATCAAAAATAGCATCCGTATTAAAATGCGCATACATTTGCTTAGCATGAACTCCTGCATCTGTACGTCCTGCTCCCATAATACTAACTTGCTCCCCTAACAATGTTGATAGTGCTTTCTCAATAACTTCTTGAACAGACAAAGCAGTTGGTTGATTTTGCCAACCGTGATAAGCAGTACCCTTATAAGAAAGCTCTATAAAATACTTCATATTATTTTTAAGGAGTGAGACATAATAGGCTATCGACAATTATAATAATTACCGTAATATTTTTCGAAGCTCATTCCAACCTGTTTTAATACTTTTGTTGAAATAACAAAGATAGCAGTTTTGTTAATCCTGAGAAGGCTAGAATCTTAATTATTTATTAAACCCATATTACATTAAAAATCTATTACATAATAGCAAAGTAATAGATTTTATAAAAAAATACTATGACTAGAATATTACTCCTTTCAGACACACATAGTTATATCGATAATGATATATTAAAATATATAAAACAAGTAGATGAAGTGTGGCATGCTGGAGATATTGGCGATTTAAAAGTAACAGATGCTATAAAAGCTCTAAAACCATTAAAAGGGGTTTATGGCAATATTGATGAAGCAAAAATACGTATAGAATTCCCTGAAAACAATCGCTTTATGTGTGAAAGTGTTGATGTCTGGATAACACATATTGGTGGATACCCAAACGCTTACAATGTAAGAGTACGTGATGAAATTAAAGCTAATCCCCCAAAGTTATTTATTAGCGGACACTCACATATATTAAAAGTAATGCCTGATAAAAAACTAAACCTATTACACATGAATCCTGGTGCGGTAGGCAAACATGGGTTTCATAAAGTTCGTACTATGTTACGTTTTACTATTGATGGTAGTAAAATTGACAATTTAGAAGTTATTGAATTTCAAAAAAGGTAACTCTAATAAGTTTTATCAATATTAGTCCAATTAATAATAACAAAAAGAGACAATCTCGTTAAACTAAAATCTAACGCTTCAATGATATTAGATTAGTTCCTCTTATTATTTTAAATAATACTACTCATAATTTCGAAATAGAATTTCAAAAAAAAGCCCAAGATCTTCACCTTGGGCTCACGCACTAATACTACTAAGATGTTAGGTTTATCGTAATCGATCTACAGATTTTACGAGATCTTCATCCTTCTTGATGGCCTTATTAGCTAAAGCCAAAAACACGATAGAAACAATAGGAAGAAACATCCCAATACCTTTCTCAGAAACCGCCGTTTCTCCAGATATATTTAGAGATAGATATACAAAAAATCCTAATAAAATAAAGTTTAATATGATATTAAGTCGCCCCAAAACAAATTGAGACTTCCTGTTTTTGTACATAAAAATAGTTATTAAAGATAATAAGGCAGAACCTAAAAATAATCCTAAGTAAAGTATATCATCTTTAGCAAACACATTTATACCTTCATTTGTAACCCATAAATGGAGTACAAAAATTAATCCTGCTGAAACACCAGCAGCACATAAAAGATAGATAGTTTGAATACGTTGTAACATAAATATTTTAAAAACTAGACAGCAAAAATAGTAGAATTAATGTAAAAAATTAAAATAAAGTTGTATAATTGCATTAATAATTCACAACAACCGCTAAAACAAGTGGTTAATTCTTCAGAATAAAAATCATTTTTTTTCAGAATTACTCAAATTTGTATTCAACATAAATATTCAATTAAACGTCAATGTTTGAAATTTCACAATTAAAAGAAAAGAAACTCTCTGACTTACAAGAGATTGCAAAAAAACTGAACGTTCCTAAATATCGTTCATTAAAAAAATTAGATTTAGTATATCAAATACTAGATCAACAAGCTACAGATCCTAAAGCAGTCAAAGCTGTTGTTTCTCCTACTGAACCAGCAGAAAAGAAAGAAGAAATTAAAACAGAAAAAAAACCCGAACCTAGAAAACCTAGGCAACGTGTTCAAAAACCTGTAAAAAATACGTCTATAAAAAGCGAAGAAAAAGCCCCTATAGAAGAAATAAAAGAAGAAATAAAGGTTGAAGCAAAAGAAAACATTGCTCCTCCTCAAAAGCAAAAGAAAGAGGTAAAAAAACCCGTTAATACCCCAAGACCAAGACCTCAAACCGATAATCAACCAAAGCCTAACCCTAGAAGCCAACAAAAGAGCATACACAAAAATCAAAAAAATGGCAATATAGATAAAGGTAATAAAGATAATAGAAACCGATATAGAGAGCCAGACTATGAGTTTGATGCGATTATTGAAAGCGAAGGCGTATTAGATATCATGCAAGATGGTTATGGTTTTCTGCGTTCATCAGACTACAACTACCTATCATCACCAGATGATATTTATGTATCTCAATCACAAATTAGATTGTTTGGTTTAAAAACAGGTGACACCGTTTTAGGACATGTACGTCCTCCCAAAGAAGGCGAAAAATATTTCCCTTTAATTAAGGTGAGTAAAATTAATGGTCAAAGTCCTAATGTAGTAAGAGATCGTGTATCTTTCGAGCATTTAACACCTTTGTTTCCTCAAGAAAAATTCAATTTAGCAGAAAAACAAAGTACTATTTCTACTAGAATCATGGATTTGTTTGCTCCCATAGGTAAAGGACAACGTGGTATGATTGTATCACAACCTAAAACAGGTAAAACCATGCTACTTAAAGATGTAGCTAATGCTATAGCAGCAAATCATCCAGAAGTATATCAAATGATATTACTTATAGATGAACGTCCAGAAGAAGTTACAGATATGCAGCGTAACGTGCAAGGAGAAGTTATTGCATCTACTTTTGATAAAGAAGCACACGAACACGTAAAAATTGCAAATATTGTTCTTGAAAAAGCAAAACGCTTAGTAGAATGTGGGCATGATGTTGTTATTCTTTTAGACTCCATTACACGTTTAGCCAGAGCATATAATACAGTACAACCAGCCTCAGGAAAAATATTAAGTGGTGGTGTCGATGCTAATGCATTACACAAACCAAAACGATTCTTTGGAGCTGCAAGAAACATTGAAAATGGAGGATCTTTAACCATTATTGCAACTGCGCTTACAGAAACAGGCTCTAAAATGGATGAAGTTATCTTTGAAGAATTTAAAGGAACAGGTAACATGGAGCTTCAATTGGATAGAAAAATTTCTAACCGTAGAATTTTCCCTGCCATTGACCTTACTTCATCAAGTACAAGAAGAGATGATATATTATTAGATAGTAATACTATTCAACGTATGTGGGTAATGCGTAAATACCTTGCAGACATGAACCCAGTAGAAGCTATGGAATTTATAAATGAACGTTTTAAACAAACTAGAAATAACGAAGAATTTCTAATTTCTATGAATGGTTAAAACCATAAAATAAAAACTTACCCCTCTTTAGGAGTTATAAATATCAAAAGCCTTAACCATATCAAGTTAAGGCTTTTTACTTTTAAGAATTTATTTAAATAATTATGGCGTTACCACAAGGGTCGAGCTATTCATTACAAGTCCTCACTCGTACCTCGCTCTGGGCTTTCCACTACTATCTCTAACGCAACTAATAATTACAATTAATAAACTTAATAATATGTAATCCTCAATAACTTGATATATTTAACTCGTAAACATTTATAAAATATATGGTAACCTATTTTGAATATAAATGAATACAAAAAAACACTAACCGCATAAAAAATAAATCTAAAACAACATAAAAAAACAATATTATCTATTATTATGTTGAGCATAATATTAACATCTTGCAAAGAGAACAATGCAACAGACAAAACCTTAAAAGAACAAGATTCCCCTAGTCAAATTCAGACTAAAAAAAACACAGGAAAATCAAAAACAACGAACAATAGAAGCATAGTATCTAAAACAAATATTTCAAAAAACCAATTTGAAAGTTCTATTCTAGATTTTCAAAGCTGTAAATCAATAAGTAAAAATCGATTAGATTGTAGAAATCAGATTTCTAAATTTATTGGAGAAGTATATCACATCAACGATTTTAAAGATAAAGACAATGATTATATAATTTTCGACAGCATACAACCTATTATCAAACGGTCAAAATCATGGAAAAACCTAGGAGCAGTTACTTAATCAAAAACACATCGATCAAGCCGTAAAACATGCTAATAATGGCGGACTTGCTTTAGCTATCGATACTTCTCAATCTTACGGACATATAGTAATTATACAATCTGGAAGCACTCAACATTCAGGATCCTGGAATATGAAACTGCCTAATGTATTCTCATTATCCAATTGCAAACCAACAGCATCTTTTTATAATAAGTCATTAGCATATGCTTTTAAGAAAAGTGATGATTTGCAAATTTACATTCGACAATAATCTCCTTAGCAACTTAAATTCAGTATAGATTAACCTTTCAAAAACACAAACTCAAGAATTTTCTAGTAATTAAATAGTGTAACATTTACACGGCTTAAATACAAAATTATACACTTTTTACACAAGACAAACTCGATGACTCAATAGTCAAAACATAGCAAACAACTAAAAACAAGCGATTTAAAAACAGTAAACATTTAATTATTATTCATGGCATGTTTATTTCTCTATTGTTATAGAAACAAACAATAATTTAAACTTTAAAAATCATGAAAAAATTAATTTTAACTGTAGCAATTTTAGCTGGTGGTATTTCAACTTTTGCTTTATCAAATAACATTTTACCAACCGAAACTATAACTATTTTAAATCAGGAGTTCAAAGAAATCACTATTAACGAATTACCAACAGCTGTTACCAATGCCATTCTAAAAGATTTTCCGTCAGCGACCGTAAGTAAAGCTTATGTAAATAATAAAGGTCAATACAAGTTAATACTATCTATAAAAGAAGAATCTAAAACCGTTTACGCAAATGAAAAAGGAGAATGGTTAGAAGAAACAGATGCTAAATAAAAGGTAAGATAATATCTAAAAGTTCAATTTTTTTTTCAAAAGGACGTTTTAAATTAAAACGTCCTTTTTTATGCTTTTTAAATCCCTCTTGTATATAAAAGGTCGATATATAATTTTAAACTATCACCTAAACATTTTTGTAATATGAAATATATCTTATTAGTAGAAGATGATGTGACCTTTTCTAAAATGTTAAAACAATTCTTAGAACGTCATGGATATGCTGTAGACCTAAGTTATGATATCCATAAAGCCTCCGAATTACTAAAAAAACAAACCTACGATCTCGTTTTTACAGATTTACGGCTTCCAGACGGTAATGGGATTACATTCTTAAAACAAATTAAAAATAACAAACAACCTATACCTGTAGTTTTAATGACCAGCTATGCCGAAGTGTCTACCGCAGTACAAGCTATGAAACAAGGGGCATTCGATTATATTTCAAAACCCTTTAATCCAGACGAAGTACTAGAAGTTATTAGTAATGCCTTAGAAGAAAAAAAATCTCATCAAATAGCTCCTGTAAATAGCTCTAGAAAAGATAATATTAAATCTAATTTAGAATTTGTAGAAGGCATCAGTGCTGCATCAAAAACACTAAATGAATATATTCATTTGGTAGCACCTATAAATATGTCCGTATTAATTATTGGAGAAAGTGGTACAGGAAAAGAAGTTGTTGCAAAAAACATTCATTTAAAAAGCTCAAGAAGTGATAAACCTTTTATTGCAGTAGACTGTGGAGCTATACCAAAAGAGATAGCATCAAGTGAGTTTTTTGGACATAAAAAAGGATCATTTACAGGAGCAACCAATGATAAAATAGGCCATTTTGAAGCCGCCAATTTTGGTACATTATTTTTAGATGAAGTCGGTAATTTAAGTTATGAAAACCAAGTACAACTATTAAGAGCATTACAAGAAAGGAAAGTAAAACCTATTGGCAGTAATGAAGAAGTTCTGGTTGATATTCGTTTAATAACAGCAACTAACGAAGATTTATTAAGTGCTGTTGAAAAAGGAGATTTTCGAGAAGACCTTTATCATCGTTTAAACGAGTTTTCTATAAAAGTACCAAACTTAAAAGATCGAAATGATGATCTCATTCTTTATGCCGATTTCTTTTTAGATAAAGCTAACAAGCAACTAAACAAATCTGTAGTAGGTTTTTCAAAAGACGTGCTAACACTCTTTCAAAATTACCACTGGCCAGGGAACTTACGAGAGCTTTCCAATATTATTAAACGTGCTACCTTATTAACACAAACTGAAATTATACACAAAAATGTTTTACCAGATGAATTAGTTTATATAAAAGAAAAACATATGCTATCAAATAAGTTCTCTACCAAAGAGAATGAAAAAGAACTCATTATAAACGCCCTACAAGAGGTTAGTAATAATAAAACTCAAGCAGCTAAATTATTGGACATTACAAGAAAAACACTTTATAATAAAATAAAGGAATACAATATTAATTAGTGTAAATCTCTAATGATTCTATAAAATCATTTAATTCCTTTATAAAATCAGTAAAAAGTACACTATCAATAGTATTACTCGTTTCAAAGGTTTCTAGAAATGAAATAACTGTTTTTACATCTAATTGCTTAAACATACTAAGCATTTTATGAGTAAGATCATTAAATGTATTTATATCATTATTTTTTTGTGCATGCTTCAATAGTAAAATATTCTTTTTCGTGTCTTCTAAAAAAACCAGCAATGTCTTTTTTACTGCTTTATCATCATTACATAAGAAAGACTCTATAGAAGCAACACTAAACTTTTCAGTTGTATTGTTATTTTCCATTTTTTTAGTGCTAGCTACCAATAAACTTGAACCAAAAAATTGCTGTAAAAGACCTTGAAGTTTATCAGGATGAAAGGGCTTAATTAATACTCCAGAAAAACCACTATTAATATAATCTTCTACAGACATATTTACTCTTCCTGTCATTGCAATTATAGGCTGTTTATTATAAGATGGATGATTCTTAAGTGTTTCCATAAAGTGAATCCCATTCATCTTAGGGAGCTGAATATCAGTCAACACCAAATCATAAGAAATTTTATCAATAGTTTTCAAAGCAGTTTGAGCATCACCAAAAATATAAATTTTAACACCATATTGTTTAAAAATATCGTTTAACAACTGTCGCATAGAAACATCGTCTTCAACAACAACAGCTTTCAAATTATAAACAGCTTCAAGTTTAAGTGGTTTAGGTTTACTTAAAGACTTTCGTGAAAAAACAACAGGAATCGTCAAAATAAATATACTTCCTTTACCTAATTCACTTTCTAAAGTTAATGTTCCCGCCAACAGTTCTGCTATTTTTTTTGAAATAGTCAAGCCTAAGCCAAATCCATTTTTCGCACTTTGGTTACTATTATCTCCTTGAGTAAAAGCTTTAAAAATAGTTTTTTGTTGCTCCTTACTTATTCCTAGTCCTGTATCTTTTACAAAAATTTGCAATGTCTTTTTATTATTAACATCTTTCAAAAGACTTTCAACCGTTATGGTACCACGATCTGTAAATTTACATGCATTTACAACCAAATTATATAAAATTTGCTTCATCCTAAATGGATCACTAATAATAGGATAGCTAATAGTCTTATCATGTTTTATCTCGAAGGTGATTGATTTATTTTGAACTAAATTTTTAGCATTCAAAATAATTTCATCTATATGTTTTTCCAAATCAAAAGGAATCGATTCTATAGATATATTACCGTTTTCTAGTTTTGAAAATTCTAAAAGATCATCAACTAATTGTCCCATATAAGCTGAAGCATTTTGAACATGTTCAACATAATTTTTTTCTTTAATAGAATTTACAGATTTTTGAAGTAATTCACTATAACCAGTAATCGTACTCAAAGGTACCCTTAAATCATGACTAACCATCGAAATTAATTGTTCCCTACTTTTTAAAAGAGAAGAAGTCGTTTTATTAGCTTGTTCCAATTCTTTACGATAATGTTGACTTTTCAAAAAATCGTTTAAAATAATAGCCGAAAAAATAATTATGATAATAAAACTAATACCTACAGCTAATAGAATAATGTTTCTACTACGATTAAATGTTACCTCCCTTTGATTATTAATACTATTAGAATAAATAACAATATCTTCTTCTAAAGAACTCAGTAATTCTCTCAATTTTCTAAAAATGGTTAAGTCATTTTCAATCAACTCACGCTCCTTTTTTTGTAAAGACCTTCGTTGGTTACTACTCTCTTTCTGCGCAACTTTTAACATATTCTTAGAAATAGATATAAGTGAATCTATCTCTTTTTGATCTACACTATTAATAGAATCTTTAGGATTATACTTATTAAGTATCCTAACATATTCTTCTAAATTTTTACGCGTTTTTCTATCTAAAGATTCTGGATTCACTACAAAATCTGTAATCGAGACTTTTCCTAAAAGATAGTCAATGGAACTTAACTTATTTATTGCCTTATTTATAGACTTATCGGAATTATCATTACGTTTTAATTTTTTTAAATCTGTAATATTTTCAAGCTTTTTATTAATCACTAACTTAATACTATCTAAAATAATTTTTTGCGAACCATGCTCGACAATAAAATTTAGAGAGTCAATTTTTAATAACAACTGTTCATTTTCATAAACATAAGCATTAAATTTTTTAGTAGAGTTTAATTGAATTGCAGCCCTTGCTAAGCTTTCATTTTCATAAATATCGGCAATTAAACTTCCGGTTTTTACAATTTTACCCCGATCTACAATATCTTGACTTTGAATTTGAGTAAAGTTTTTTATTTCTGTAAGCACTAGCCCTCCCGAAATAGTGGCGAAAATACCAATAATAATATAACCTATTAAAACTTTAAGAGTAATCCTATGCTTATAAAACTTCATGATATATATACGATCTTATAAGCTAATAAGATCACTTTTAGCTAATACATATTACAAAATCTAATTTCTATTTTTTTAATGAAGCCCTTGATATACATTCAATTCACAAACTAACTTTTTGACTTGACCCCGAATATTTTAGGAAATAGAGAAAGTCAAGGTGAATTCTTTAATAAAAAAAGCCTTAACATAAATTTATGCTAAGGCTTTTTTTATTTTTAAAATATTACTCTATAATTAATATTTCATTAAAAGGTCTCTATATTCTTTTAAGTCGGATATATTGATTTTATTATCAAGATTTTTTATAAGTGCTATTAAATACTTAAGACTTTCTACAGGAGAAACTTCTACATTTTCTTCCATTGAATCCTCTTCATTTATAGGTTCATCGTCAAGAATAGGTATAAGAAAGGAATCATTTTCTTCTATATGCTCATAAGTATACCTAAGAACCTTTACTACTAGTGGAATTTGCTCTGCTATAGCATAAGTTCTTAGTTCTTTAATATCGTCGATTAATGTCTCTGTATTGATACCTGTAGCATCAAGGTTTTCAAGAATTTTATCGATTAATTTAATTGCTTTTCTATTTTCCAAAGGATTAATATTATATGAATGATTAGCTTATATATTTTGCAAATTTATATGTTTAGAAATCAAATACAGTTACTTTTTTTAAAATTTTGTAGTATTTTAAATTGAATATTTTTAACAATCATTTTTGTACTAAAATTAAATACAATAAAACAAAAAAGCCTTTCATTTCTGAAAGGCTTTTAAAAATTTAAATCGCATTAAAGTGTAGCAACAACATGTTTTGCTAAACCAGACTTAAGATTAGAAGCTTTGTTAGCATGAATAACATTTTTCTTAGCTAATTTATCTAACATAGAAATTACTGAAGGAAAAAATAATTCAGCTTCTTTCTTATCAGTTAACTCACGTAATTTTTTAATGGCATTACGAGTAGTCTTATGCTGGTACTTATTAGTTAATCGCTTAGCTTCATTACTTCTTATTCTTTTTAATGCTGACTTATGATTTGCCATTTATTTTTTTATCATTAAATATTGTAGCCCGTAGGGGAATCGAACCCCTCTTACCAGGATGAAAACCTGGCGTCCTAGCCGATAGACGAACGGGCCATTTAGTTTTTGAGAGCGCAAATATAGAACTTTTTTTTAAAATTTAATGTTTTTTAAATTGATTTTTTTACAGCTTTTGCAAAATTAAACAGAATAAAAAAACCTTTCATTTCTGAAAGGCTTTTCTAATATTTTAAACTTTAAAATGTATTAAAGTGCGGCTACATGTTTAGCTAAACCAGATTTAAGGTTAGAAGCTTTGTTAGCATGAATAACATTTTTCTTAGCCAATTTATCTAACATAGAAATTACTGAAGGAAAAAATAATTCAGCTTCTTTCTTATCAGTTAACTCACGTAATTTTTTAATAGCATTACGAGTAGTCTTGTGTTGATACTTGTTAGTTAAGCGCTTAGCTTCGTTACTTCTTATTCTTTTTAATGCTGACTTATGATTTGCCATTTGTTCTTTTTATTATTAAAATATTGTAGCCCGTAGGGGAATCGAACCCCTCTTACCAGGATGAAAACCTGGCGTCCTAGCCGATAGACGAACGGGCCATTTAGTTTTTGAGAGCGCAAATTTAAAACTTATTTTTAAATTTGCAATACTTTTAAAACTTTTTTTTCAAATAACTTTGCAGTGATTTCATTTCCTCATTGCGGTTGCAAAGATACAACTGTTTTTAAATGCTGCAAGCTCTATTTGATTTTTTTTAAAAAAAATTAATCACACTAATTTAAATACAACAAATCCCCCTAGAGTCAATGGTATCATAAAATTAAAACCACTATAATACAAGTTTTATTAGCTAACTTAGTATCATTAAGTTAAATCTTAAATATATTAAAATTATATAAAGGACTATCAAAAACAATAAAAATAAAGGCTCATTTTCAATAGCATCCCAACTTTAGCTTATCTTTTTTAATTTACTTACCTTATAAGTAGTATATACCCGCTAGTATATAATTAAGTTATTTAAAACGTGCCTTAAATAATCTATAATAAATAATTTAATATGCTTTAGCAAATAACACTCTACGTTTTGAAGGCTTTCCAGAATACACACAAGTGCCTTCTTCTTTTTTTCCTTCTAAAGGTATACAACGAATAGTTGCTTTAGTTATTTCCTTTATTTTATCTTCTGTTTCTATGGTTCCATCCCAATGAGCAGATATAAAACCTGTTTTTGTTTCTAAAACCTCTTTAAAAGCATCAAAAGTATCTACTTCTGTTATATGATTGTTTCTAAAGTCTAAAGCTTTATTAAATAAAGATTCTTGTATCTCGGCTAATAGTTTTTCTACTTTTTCAGTTAAATCACCTAAAACAACAACTTCTTTAGTTAATGTATCTCTACGAGCTAGCTCTACGGTTCCATTTTCTAAATCTTTTGGACCTATAGCTATTCGCAAAGGCACTCCTTGTAATTCATGTTGTGCAAACTTAGCTCCTGGTCTATGAGTTGTTCTATTGTCGAATTTAACAGTTATATTTTTAGCTCTAAGATCTTTTAATATACTATTAGCAACTTCTGTTACAGCATTTAAATCCTCTTCACTCTTATAAATAGGAACAATAACCACTTGATTTGGTGCTAAACTTGGAGGTAACACTAATCCTTGGTCGTCACTATGTGTCATGATTAAAGCGCCCATTAATCGAGTAGAAACTCCCCAAGAGGTAGCCCATACATAATCTTGTTTACCTTCCTTATTTGCATACTTTACATCAAAAGCCTTAGCAAAATTTTGACCAAGAAAATGTGATGTCCCTGCTTGTAACGCCTTTCCATCTTGCATTAAAGCTTCAATACAATACGTTTCATCTGCTCCAGCAAAACGTTCACTTTCTGTTTTTAAACCTTGTATAACAGGAATAGCCATGAAATTTTCAACAAAAGTAGCATATACATTATTCATTAACTCAGCTTCAGCCACTGCTTCTTTTTTAGTTTCATGAGCTGTATGTCCTTCTTGCCATAAAAACTCAGCCGTACGTAAAAACAAACGTGTTCTCATCTCCCAACGTACTACATTTGCCCATTGGTTTATTAAAAGTGGTAAATCTCTATAAGATTGTACCCATCCTCTAAATGTGTTCCATATAATAGCTTCACTAGTTGGTCTTACAATAAGCTCTTCCTCTAACTTGGCTTCGGGATCAACTCGTAATTTCCCAGGCTTATCAGGATCATTTTGTAGTCTATAATGTGTTACAATAGCACATTCTTTTGCAAAGCCTTCTGCATTTTTTTCTTCTGCTTCAAATAAACTTTTAGGTACAAATAATGGAAAATACGCATTTTGATGACCTGTTTCTTTAAACATTTTATCCAATTCAGCTTGCATTTTCTCCCAAATCGCATAACCATAAGGCTTAATAACCATACATCCTCTAACTGCCGAATTCTCGGCTAAATCAGCCTTGACAACCAATTCGTTATACCATTTAGAATAATCTTCTGCTCTACTAGTAAGTTTTTTACCCATATTAATGTTTTGGCACAAATTTTGTGACTATGTTAAATAATAAAATAGTTCAGCAAAACTAACTATTTTTGTGATGTTCAACAATAAAATTCTAGAGATATGCAATTTAACAGCTACTTAAATAAAAAAATGCCATTTGTAGCCTTTTTAGGTTTACTACTTGGCTTAGTTTCATGTGGTTCTTATCAATACGTTGGCGTAGACAGTGACGGCATTTATGGTGACACTGTAAAACAACAAAATACACCACATGAAAACGCTGTTGTTGAAACGCCAAACAAACCTAGTAACAATTATTATACAAATTACTTCAAAACAAAATCCATTGAAGCTGAAAGTTTAAATGAAGACGATGCTATTTTTACTGATATCGATTCATATGAAAGTACAAACTATGCTCAAAATGACACTATAGATAATGACTATCAAGGTTATGCTGGTTGGGGTCAAGAGAATAGTAATGTTACTATTAATTATATAGACAACGGTTTTAATAATTTTGGCTGGAATACTGGATTTGGTTGGAACGCTGGATTTGGATGGGGAAATAGATGGAATAATTGGGGCTATAATAATTTTTGGTGCCCTCCTTTTTATGGTTATAATAATCCGTGGGGCTATTATGGAGGATATTACGGGTATGGTTATAGAAATTATGGATATCGTGGGTATTATAATAGATATAATAATTATGGATACTACGGTAATAGATATTATAATGCAAGAAACACTTCTTACAGCTCCAGCAGAAGAAGTTCTTACATAGCTAGCAATTCCAGAGGAACAAGAAATACTAGTGGCAGACATAGTTCTGTAAACTCTACAACAGGTAGAACATCAAAATATACAACTACTAGAAGAAGAAGTAGTGTTAATTCCAATTACACAACAACTAATACAAGAAGAAGTTACAATTCTAATGGTACACGGGTATATAGCAATAATACCCAAAGAAGAACAACTGCCACAAGAACACCTTCTTCTAACTCAAGAGTTAGATCATCTTCCCCTACTGCGAGAAGAAATTCAAGCACAGTAAGAAGATCTTCTAGTAACAATAGAAGTTCAGGAAATACATATACAAGAAGATCACCATCGTCATCGTCAAGAAACTCTACTTACTCGCCAAGTAGAAGTTCAAGATCTAGCTCAGGTTCAATTTCAAGATCTTCAGGAAGTAGCAGAAGTAGTTCTGGAGCAAGATCTTCTGGAGGAAGAAGACGTTAATCAAAAAATAAATAGAAAACATTTTACATGAAAAAGTTAAATTTACTATTCATAGGTTTACTATCTATGTCTACAATTTACGCACAAGACATTAGTGATGCTCTAAGGTTTTCTCAAGATGAAATTCAAGGAACAGCTCGCTTTAGAGCATTAAGTGGTGCTTTTGGTGCATTAGGAGGAGACATGAGTGCTATAAGTCTAAATCCTGCTGGTTCAGCCGTTTTTATTAGAAGTCATGCCTCTTTTTCTTTATCAAATAGAGATATAGAAAACAACACACAATATTTTAATGGATTTGGCAATTCTAATGATTCCAATTTTAATATCAATCAAGGTGGTGCTGCATTTGTTTTTGCTAACAATAACCTTGAGTCTCCTTGGAAAAAATTCACTTTAGCTGTTAATTACGATAGAACAAATAGTCATGATGATGATTGGTTTGCTGTTGGAACTAATACCAGATCTTTAAGTCGCTACTTCCTTGAAATCACAGAAGAATATGAAGCGCCTTTTGGTACATTAAAATTAAGACAAGGAGAATTTCTTGAAGAAGCTTACTCGGATATTGGAACTATTCAAAATAATGGGTTTCTACTTCAACAAGTTTTCTTGGGATATTGGGGTGGAATCATTGATCCTGTAAATTTAGACGATAATACGAATGATGATAATTTAGATTACACTTCAAATTTAAGAGGCAACTCATTCAATCAAGATTATACATATGCATCAAATGGATATAATGGAAAAGTCTCTTTTAATGCAGCTGCTCAATATGAAAACAACCTATACATAGGAGTAAACCTAAACTCGCATTTTATTGATTATCAAAGATCAACATTATTATTAGAAAATAACTCTAACTCCAATTCAATTGTAACAGATTTAGAATTTGGAAATACATTATCAACTGTTGGTAGAGGGTTTTCATTTCAACTAGGGAGTATCTTTAAAATAACACCAGAATTAAGAGCTGGATTGACTTACGACTCTCCAACTTGGTATGTTATTGAAGAAGAAACTACTCAATCTATTAACTCTAATAATGCGGATACAGACATCGCTTTTATATCAGATATTATAAATATATACCCAGAATATAAGCTACAAACACCTGGGAAAATTACAGGAAGTTTAGCTTATGTATTTGGAAAACAAGGTTTATTAAGCTTTGATTATTCAAGAAAAAATTATGGTAGTATAAAATTCAACCCAGAATCTGATTTTACCGATTTAAATAGAGATATTGATGGCATACTTACCACTGCTTCAACCTATAAAGTAGGTGGAGAATACAAACACAAACAATTTAGTTTTAGAGGTGGTTATCGTTTTGAAGAAAGCCCTTATGTAAACGGTATTACCGTAGGTGATTTAAAGGGTTATTCTTTAGGTATTGGTTATAATTTTGGAAACACAAAATTAGACCTTACTTACGATCAATCTGAGCGTTCGTTTGCTACTCCCCTATACAATATTGGTCTAATAGATACAGTCTCTATAGACAGAACAAATTCTAACGTAACACTATCAATAAGTTTTAATATTTAAAACAGTTCAATTCATAATTTTTAAAGCTTGAACTATAAAGGTTCAAGCTTTTTTATTCATATAGTTTTTTAAATAAATCGAACATAGAATAAGACTTTTTAATACTTAAAACAGGTTAAATGTAATTTATTTAATAAAACGCAGACAAAGCAGTTATAATTATTTGTTAGCTAATACAAAACATAACAAAAGTGTTTTGTTTATCTTTGCAAACTCAAAATAAGATTCCTTTTGAATAATGAAAATTGAAAATAACTTAGAAGAATTTGAATCATTAGGAGATGACCATATTGGAACTTCTTCAAATACACCATTAAGAAGTGATGCTTTTAAACTCTCTAATGAAGAGAAAATTGACATCATAAAAGACGATGTTCGTCACATTTTGGAAACCTTAGGTTTAGATTTAACAGATGATAGTTTAAGTGGTACTCCTAATAGAGTCGCTAAAATGTTTGTTAAAGAAATTTTTGGAGGATTAAATCCAAAAAAGAAACCTAGCGCATCTACTTTCGACAACAAATATAAGTATGGTGAAATGCTAGTTGAAAAGAATATTACGGTATATTCAACTTGCGAACATCACTTACTACCTATCGTTGGTAGAGCACACATTGCATATATTTCTAATGGCACTGTAGTTGGTTTATCTAAAATGAATCGTATTGTTGATTATTTCGCTAAGCGACCACAAGTACAAGAACGATTAACAATTCAAATAGTTAAAGAACTTCAAGAAGTTTTAAATACAGAAGATGTCGCTTGTGTTATTGACGCTAAACATTTATGCGTAAATTCAAGAGGTATTAGAGATATTGAAAGCAGTACAGTGACTTCGGAATTTGGTGGAAAATTTAAAAAAGAAGCTACTCGTAGAGAGTTTTTAGATTATATCAAATTAGATACTACATTTTAAACGCATTTGTTTTAATAAAAAGCTATAAAATATTAGATTTGAAGTTGAATCCATAACTAACAAAATTTAAGAGCCGCAATTATTTTGTAGCCACTTAACACCCATCGCCTACACAATTATGCAACTTTTTAAAGAAAACCAAATAAAAATATATAACTCACTTACTGGTCAAAAAGAAATATTTAAACCTATAAATGATAGTCACGTAGGTATGTATGTTTGTGGACCTACAGTTTATAGTAATGTACACTTAGGGAACGTAAGAACATTTATGTCTTTCGATATGGTATTTCGTTACCTAAAACACTTAGGTTATAAAGTCCGTTATGTGAGAAATATAACTGATGCTGGTCACTTAGAAAACGATGCAGATGCAGGAGAAGATAAAATTACTAAAAAAGCACGTTTAGAGCAAATTGAACCCATGGAAGTTGTTCAACGTTATACTGTTGACTTTCATAACATACTTAATACTTTCAATTTTTTACCTCCAAGTATTGAGCCTACTGCTACTGGACATATCATTGAACAAATAGAGTTAATTAATACTATTATAAATAACGGATTTGCTTACGAAGTTAATGGCTCTGTATATTTCGATGTTCACAAATTTGATGAGACTAACGAGTACGGAAAATTAAGCAAACGTAAATTAGAAGATTTAATTCATAACACACGTGAGTTAGACGGACAAAGTGATAAAAAAAATCCACAGGATTTTGCGCTTTGGAAAAAAGCCGAACCTCAACACATCATGCGTTGGCCATCACCTTGGAGTGACGGTTTTCCTGGTTGGCATTTAGAGTGTACTGCAATGAGTACAAAATATTTAGGCGAACAGTTTGACATACATGGAGGTGGTATGGATTTAAAATTTCCCCACCACGAATGTGAAATAGCTCAAAATGAAGCTGCCAAAGGAAAGTCTCCTGTAAATTATTGGATGCATGCCAATATGCTTGAGTTAAATGGACAACGTATGTCTAAAACAACAGGAAACACAATTAATCCTGGTGAGTTACTTTCTGGAGATAATGATAAAATGAGTAAAGCTTATGCGCCTGGTGTTATTCGTTTCTTTATGGCTCAATCTTCATATAGAAGTGTTTTAGACCTTACTGATGATGGATTACTTGCTAGTGAAAAAGGCTTTAACAGATTAATGGATGCTATTCATGTTTTAGATAGTTTAAAAGCTTCAAAAACATCTTCAATAGATATTAATGCATGGAAACAATCTTGTTACAATGCCATGAATGACGATTTTAATTCACCTATTTTAATTGCTAATTTATTTGAAGGTGTTAAATATATCAACCAAATAAAAGAAGGAACAGAAACTTTAAACACAGAAGACTTGTCTCTTTTAAAACAGACTATAAATGCTTTTGTTTTTGATGTTCTAGGTCTTGAAAATGCTACTAAAACAGAAGCTGGAACCGATAAACTTTCTAGTGCTGTAGATATACTAATTAAACTAAGGCAAGACGCTAGAGCCAATAAAGATTTTGCCCTTTCTGATAAAATTAGAGATGAATTAGCTGAAGCTGGTATTCAGTTAAAGGATGGTAAAGACGGGACGACGTTTAGCCTCTCCTAATAAATCCTCTCCAAAGGAGAGGACTTTAAATATAGATGTTTAAAAAACTACTTATAGCACCGTTTTTGTTTTTGATAAAAGTATATCAAACACTTATATCACCATTAACGCCTGCAAGTTGTAGATTTCAACCTACTTGTTCTCATTATTCTAAAGAAGCTTTAAAAAAGCATGGCCTATTTAAAGGTGGATGGTTAGCTATAAAACGTATTTTTAGCTGTCACCCATGGGGAGGTTCTGGGTATGATCCTGTGCCTTAATATTTACTATGATTATCAATCACGAATATTACACTTAATTTTTAAATAATTATAGATTGCTAGTTTGACTTTATAAAAAAATCAACTAACTTCGTTTAACACAGAATATAAAAACACCTTGTGCTAAATTTATTTTCAGTATTAAACGATTCCATATTCGTTAAAGCTGTGTACAATTAAAACTAACCATTTGAAAAAATCATTTGAAATAGAATTTAAATGGGAACAATACTTTATAGTTTCCGAAAACTTTATTAGACAAAAAGAAAATTCAGAAATTGAGTTTAAAGAAAGTTTCCACAGCCCTAAACATAAAGATAAAAAGCTACATAAATGGATTGCTAGTTTTGCCAATTCAAATGGAGGATTGATTTTATATGGAATTAAAGATAACGGCGAATTAATAGGCTTAAAAAACAATAAACTCAAAGAATTTGATAATAAAGATTTATCTCAAGAATTATTAGATTATTTTGCCCCTGAAATCAAATTTGAATTATTTATAAAAATTATAAATGGTTTAGAAATTGGTTTTCTTTATATCTATAAATCAGAAAACAAACCTGTAATTACCATTAAAACGGCTAATAATAACATCCAAGAAGGTGATATTTTTTATAGATATCCAGGACAAAGTAGAAAAATATCGTACGGAGATTTAAGAGATATTATTGAAGAAAAACAAACCCAACTTAATGAAAAATGGTTAAAACTAATTAATAATGTTGCCACAATTGGAGTTGAAAATATCGGATTGCTTAATATTGAAAATGGTGAACTTATAGGTTCAAAAAATAAATTACTAATACCAGAAGAACTATTGAAAAAACTCACTTTTATTAATGAAGGTAAATTTGTAGAAAAAGATGGTGCTCCAACTTTAAAACTGATTGGAGATGTACAACCTATTGATAGTAATAAAATCATACAACTAATTGAAAACAAATACCATATTATTACTCATTTTGAGCTATTCAATTCTTTTTTTGAGCAACAATTAGACACTAATAGTTCGAAAGAGTTCTTCAGAAGAGTTCTACATGAAAATAGTGTTTATTATCCTATATATTTTTATTTAGTAAATTCGAAGCTTAAAAAATCAGAAATTTCAGAAATCTTAAAAACCGAAAAAGGAAATAAAGTAAAAGACGTTAAAAAAAGATTCATTTTAGAAAAAGATAATCCTTCCAAATTTAAAATTGGAAATATTTCAACAGGAACGGATGCTGCTAAGAAAATTTCAGAAGCGTATGAATCACTTAAAACTAAACAGCATATTGACTTTTCTAAAATATCAGCAACTGAATTAAGATATTATATTCAAGCAATTACTCATTTAAAAGAAAGTGAAATTGACCTATCATACATAGTTCTAATTTTAAAAAATATCTATAACAATTATTTCAATCAATCTTCTACTACAAAATCTTTTATTAGAAAAGCTGTTTGTCATATCGATTTAATTATTTATGGAAAAAAATATTATAATGAAAAATAATAACGACACGAAAATCACAACATATAAACATAAAATGATTCGTCTTATTTTTACCTGAAACGAAACTGCCTTTTTTACAACACCTCGTTTCTTATACCAATCACTAAAGGAAACAAAAAAATTCTTAACCTATTATTTCGCAGGAATCTCCTTTAAAATCTCTAAAACAAATTTCCAATATTTTTGAACAGATGAAATTTGAGCTCGCTCGTCTGGAGAATGCGCTCCTTTTATATTGGGGCCAAAACTAATCATATCCATATCTGGATAATTAGTTCCAAGAATACCACATTCTAATCCAGCATGACATGCGGCAACATGTGGTTTTTCATTATTTAAATCTTCATAAATCTTTTCCATCACTTTTAAAATAGGTGAATCCATATTAGGTGTCCATCCTGGATAATCTCCAGACAGCTCTACATAACATCCTGTTAGCTCAAAAGTTGCTTGTAATGTCTTTGCTAAATCAACTTTAGCACTTTCTACAGAAGAGCGTGTTAAACACCCTATCATTACTTCTCCATCTTTAACTACTACCCTAGCAATATTGTTAGACGTTTCAACTAAGTTTGGGATATCTGCACTCATTCTATACACACCATTACACGCCGCATAAATAGCTCTAGTAAGCCCTTCTTGAACGCCTAAATCCATTATTTTTTCTGGCGAATCAGATTTAGAAATACTAACTTCTAAATCGGGTTCCTTAGTTTTCAATTCTGCTTTAATAATTTGTTCTTGCAATTTCATTTCAGACAAGAAAGCCTCTTCATGAATAGCATCTATAGCTACTATAGCTTTACTTTCACGAGGAATAGCATTACGTAAGCTTCCTCCATCTATTTCAGAAATTCGTAGTCCAAAGTTTTCAAAACCATCAAATAATAAACGATTCATTATTTTATTAGCATTTCCTAAACCTTCATGAATTTGCATTCCAGAATGTCCGCCTTGTAAACCTTTTACCGTAATGGTATAACCTATTTTAAACTCTGGTGTTTCTTCTTCATTATAAACTCTTGTTGCTGTAACATCTATACCTCCCGCGCAACCTACACCAATTTCATCATCTTCCTCGGTATCTAGATTTAAAAGAATGCTTCCAGAAAGCAAGCCGCCTTTTAATCCCATGGCACCTGTCATGCCTGTTTCTTCATCTATAGTAAATAAAGCTTCTATAGCTGGATGAGCAATATCTGTACTTTCCAAAATAGCCATTATAGTGGCAACTCCTAAACCATTGTCTGCCCCTAGTGTCGTTCCTTTTGCTTTTACCCAGTCGCCATCTACAAACATATCAATACCTTGAGTATCAAAATCGAAAACAGTATCGTTATTTTTTTGATGTACCATATCTAAATGCGATTGCATAACGATAGTCGTTCTGTTTTCCATTCCCGGAGTTGCTGGCTTTTTTATAATGACATTACCAACAACATCTTCAATAGTTTCTAAACCTAATTTTTCACCAAAATCTTTCATAAACGTAATAACACGCTCTTCTTTTTTTGATGCTCTAGGCACTGCATTTAAATCGGCAAATTTATTCCAAAGTAATTGTGGTTGTAGCTTTCTTATTTCTGAACTCATAATATGTTTTATAAAGTTTCACAAATGTAGTAAAAATGATCTGACATTGACAGCTACTCCTAATTGAAGTGCGTCCTTTTTTAAGCTAGGAGAAAAAGATATAATGAAAATATTCATATTCATTAACTCCTTGATTAAAGTAGATTCTACAAATAAAACAGGAAGAAACCTTAATAAGTTAACAACTACAATAGGATACAATTTTTTATTACTTTTGAAATATGCTAAAAAATAAAAAAACAATTATAGCACTGTTACTCATTCCGCAGTATTTGCTAGTAAAATTATTATCCAACTTTCCCGAATTTGTTGAGCAATATTACAGTAATGGTTTATATCCTTTTATTTCAAAAACATTTAGATTTATATTGGGTTGGATGCCTTTTTCTTTTGGCGATTTAGTCTACACACTTACCATTATTTATGTTGTTCGCTGGGTTTTAAAAAACAGAAAACGCTTGCGACAAGATACATTGCATTGGTTTATTGATGTGTTTTCTGCTGTTTCTATTTTTTACTGTGTATTTCACTTATTTTGGGGGTTAAATTATTACAGGTTACCATTATACAAAAGTTTGTATCTTGAAAGCGATTACACTTCCGAACAATTGGTACAAGTAACTAAGGAATTGATTAAAAAATCAAACGAATTACATTATTCTATTACAAAAAATGATACTATTAAAGTAGATTTACCTTTTAGTAAAAGTGAAATTCTTAAAATGACACCTGTTGGTTATAAAAATTTAAAACAAGTGTTTTCTCATTTAGAATACAGTCCCATAAGTATAAAAAAATCACTGTATAGCTACCCATTAACCTATATGGGTTTTAGTGGTTATTTAAATCCATTTACAAACGAAGCACAGATAGATGCTTTAATTCCTTCATATAAATTCCCTACCACGTCTTCTCATGAAATTGCACACCAGTTAGGTTATGCAGCAGAAAATGAAGCTAATTTTATTGGCTGTATGGCAGCTATTAATCATGATAATATCTATTTTAAATATACTGGCTATACCTTTGGATTGCGTTTTTGTTTAAACGAAATCTATAGGCGAGACGCATGTTTATACGAAGATATAGTTAGTGAAGTGAATAAAGGGATTTTAAAAAACTACAAGGAGATTCGTGATTTTTGGGATGCTCACCAAAACCCTACTGAACCTGTATTTAAATTATTCTACGGTAATTTTTTAAAAGCAAATAAACAAGATAAAGGCATAGAGAGTTATAGTTACGTAGTTGCTTTATTTGTTAATTATTTTAGGAGGTCATTTTAAATAACCTACAAAACTCATTACCTGAGTCTTGCAGGTTTATATATTGTTAGTTATTCTATAATTCTTGAACCTTCTGGAGCTTCAAAAATTGTAGTGTTTGGTTGTTCTTTTGATAATTTAATATCTGTAAACTTTAAATCATTACGCTTTGTTGTTGGTATATTATTTTCATAATTATACCATGTTAAAGTTTCTGGGAGTATTAACCCATCTACAGTTTGCCAATTACTATATTTTATAAAGTGAAACTCTTTACCTTTCTTTTTAGAGAAATAGGTTACGGTATAACCTAACCATTCCATTTTATTTGTTTCAGCATCATAATATAAAATGTATTCATCTTCTGGAGATTCTCCTACACCAGCATTGTATGAGATTTTAATTCCTGGGTATGATTTACCTTCAAACTCTAATGGTTTAACATCCTCATATACAATTCCATCATCTGACAATATAAAAGGCATAGCATAAAAATAGAACATTAAATTGTAGTAAAACTTAGGTTTACCTTTATATACTGCGGTATCTTTATCTTTTAACCAAACATCTTTACCATTATAACCAATAGTATGATTTGGCATTTGTATTAATGATTTTCTATTTCTTAAATTAGTAGTTGTTACCTCATCTCCTTTAGGTTTTTTCATTGTAAATTCAAGTAACTGTAAACTATTCCAAGCATCTAAACCTCCATGCGCTTTAAATATTTTTGAAATATTTTCTGGATATGTTTTTGAAACTACAATAGTTTTTTCTATTTGTTTAGTTTCTTTTTTCGTTTCGGTAGTTTGTTTACAAGCTACTAATGATACCAAGGCTAAAGCCAAAAGTATTTTTTTCATTTTTATATTTGGGTTTGATTTATAATATATCTTATGTCGATAATAACTTATCAAAATTACATTAAAATAAATTACTTTTGTTCCCGTACTTATGAAAGAAATTACAAGCATTCAAAATAGCTTTATAAAACAGCTAACTCAATTAAAAGACAAGTCTCGTGAACGCAGAAAAACTGGGCTCTTTTTAATTGAAGGTGTTCGTGAAACCACATTAGCTTTAAAGGGTGGGTATGAGATCGAAACACTTTTATTTTACTCTGGTTTAATTTCAGAAAAACAAATTAGTGACTTGATTACTAGCCAAACAAACCTTATTGAAGTTTCTAAAGAGGTTTATGAAAAACTAGCATATCGAGATACTACAGAAGGGCTTCTTGCTATTGTTAAAAATAAGACACATGCTATAAATGATCTAAAATTCAATACAAAAACACCTTTAATTTTAGTTGCCGAAGCTCCTGAAAAACCAGGAAATATTGGTGCTATTTTAAGAACTGCCGATGCTGCAAATGCTGATGCTGTTATTATAGCAAACCCTAAGACAGATTTATATAACCCAAATATTATTCGTTCTAGTGTGGGGTGTTTATTTACCAATCAAATTGCTAGTGGAAGTACTACCGAAATTATAAAATTTTTAAAAGCTAAAAGTATTAATATTTATTGCGCAGCCTTACAAGCATCTGTAGCATATCACACCCAAGACTTCATAAAATCTACAGCTATTATTGTAGGCACGGAGGCCACAGGTTTAAGTCATGAATGGTTAAAAAATTCCAACCAAAACATTATTATACCTATGCAAGGAGAAATAGACTCTATGAATGTATCTGTTGCAGCTGGAATCCTTATTTTTGAAGCTAAAAGACAACGTAATTTTCTTTAAAAATTATGTTGTAATCAAAACACAAATATCAAATTCTAATTGAGTACTTTTGAAATTTAAAAGCTTAAATACCCCCAATTTAAATACTTTATGACCTCGACAACACTTTTTTACATCATCATCGCCATAATTATTATAGACTTTATAGTTGATAAGGTTCTAGATGCTCTAAATGCAAAACATTTTAACGATGTACTTCCTAAAGAACTACAAGATGTTTATGATGACAAGGAATATAAAAAATCACAAACTTATAAAGCCACAAATTACAAGTTTGGTATTATAACTTCTACATTTTCTATTGCATTAACCCTAGGTTTCTTGCTTCTTGATGGTTTTGAATTTATTGACAATGTAGCTAGAACTTATAGTGAAAACCCTATTGTTATTGCGCTTATTTTCTTTGGAATTATTATGATTGGTAGCGATATATTAACAACACCTTTTTCATACTACAGCACCTTTGTTATTGAAGAAAAATTTGGATTTAATAAAACAAGTGTTAAAACATTCTTTTTTGATAAAATTAAAGGTTGGCTCATGATGTCTATCCTTGGTGGTGGTATATTGGCTTTAATTATATGGTTTTATCAAGTTACTGGAGCTTATTTTTGGTTATATGCTTGGGGATTAGTCGCTTTTTTCTCTTTGTTTATGAATATGTTTTACTCTAAGCTTATTGTACCGTTATTTAATAAGCAAACACCTTTGGAGTCTGGAAGTTTACGTGATAAAATATCTGAGTATGCTAATACTGTTGGTTTTAAATTAGACAAGATTTTTGTTATTGATGGTTCTAAGCGTAGCACTAAAGCCAATGCTTATTTTTCTGGATTTGGTAGTGAAAAGCGTGTAACACTTTACGATACACTTATTAATGATTTAGATGAAGACGAAATAGTAGCCGTTTTAGCTCATGAAGTTGGTCATTATAAAAAGAAACATATTATTTTTAATTTGTCTGCTTCTATTCTATTAACAGGCTTAACCCTTTTTATTTTGTCTCTTTTTATATCAAATCCATTACTTTCTAATGCACTAGGTGTTGAGGTACCAAGTTTTCATATTGGATTAATTGCTTTTGGATTACTGTATTCTCCTATTTCTGAAATTACTGGTTTAATTATGAATATATTTTCCAGAAAATTTGAATATCAAGCGGATAATTATGCTAAAAACACATATGAAGCAGAGCCTTTAATCTCTTCTCTTAAAAAATTATCAAAAAATAGTTTGAGTAATTTAACGCCACACAAAACTTATGTGTTTATGCATTACTCACACCCTACATTATTAGAGCGTATTACTAATTTAAGGAAATAGTAGTTACAAAAAAAAGAGGTGCTCTAAAAATAGTATTGAACAGCATTGTGAAACACTTTTTATTTAACCTGAACTGAGCACTGTCAAAATGAAACAACCTATCTCATTATTGTTTCAAACGGACAGATTACTTCAGCCGTACCTCCTTCGCAATGACAGATACGTTTCATGTTTTTACGTCATTGCGAAGCACTCTTTCTAAGTTTTGTAATCTGTTTATTGCCTAATAATAGTGATTTATTTTTAATCTTCAACAATAACTTTTAACCTTTCGAATGCAGATCCCCATCCATTATAGAATCCCATTTCTTCTTGTTGCTTACAATATTCCTCTGTAGCATGAATTACACTAAATGTAAATTTAGTTTGTTCTCCATCTGCTTTAAATAAAGCAATTAATTCAACATTTTCTGTCATGGGTTTAAAATCTGCTGAAGTAATAATCTTTTCTAGTTCAATAATTTCTTTATAAACACCTTCAGAAATAAATTCACCCCATCTGGTATTAGCATTGAATACTTCCATTTTCCTCCAATTGTAAAATCATGTTCGAGCACTTTAACATCCATTCCATTTGGAGCCCACCATTTAACAATATGTTCTGGTTTAGTCCATGTTTCCCATACTAACTTTAAAGGCGCATTAAATGTTTTTTCAATAGTTAATGTTCTGTTTTTTAAATCACTCATCTTTATTGTTTTTTTCTGTTTGCACTTTATTAAGATAATTTTCAAAAGAGTCTATTCTATCTTCCCATAGTTTATTGTATTGTTTTATCCATAGAAAGGCTGGTATTAATTTTTTTGGCTGAATTAAGCATAAGCGCTCTCGACCTACTTTATTAAAATCTATTATTCCACATTCGTTTAATATTTTTAAATGCTTTGAAATTGCTGGTCTACTAATTTCAAATTTTTCAACTACCTTATTAACACTTAATGTTTCAATAGCTAATAATTCTATAATATCCCTCCTTATAGGATCCGCAATAGCTTGAAAAACATCTCTTCTCATATTTATTAAGTAACTGATTGGTTATAAATATAACTATTTGGTTACGTAAATAAATTTTAAAAATTATTGTTTTTATCTCTTTATAAAATAAGACTAATAGTTCTTGAGTATTATATATAATCAACTCCATTCTAAAACAAACTCATCTTTTGTCTACATGAAGTCATATTAAAACCGTATTTTGAGTTTCTTTTAGAGAAAAGATATCTCGAAAAGATTAGTATTAATACATGAAAGCGCAATAAATAGGCTAAACATAAGTATTAATTAAATGTTTAAAAACCTAAAAACAGATAAGTATCTTTAAATTTTAACACCATTTATAAATACGCTTTCTATTTGATTTGTTCCAAAAGAATAAGGTATAACACCATAAGAATTAATTGGTTTTGTAAGCATTAAATTAGCCCGTTTCCCTTTAGATATACTTCCTACTTTATTTTCTAATCCCATAGCGTAAGCCCCATTTATTGTGGCTGCATTTATGGCTTCTTCTGGGGTCATTTTCATTTTTATGCAAGCTGTAGAGACTACAAAATTCATATTACCAGATGGTGTCGAACCTGGATTATAATCTGTTGCTAATGCTAAAGGCAAACCGGCATCAATCATTTTTCTAGCTGGTGCGTATGGAATACTTAAAAAATAGGAACAACTTGGTAATGCTACTGGCATTGTTTTAGTATTTTTTAAAGTATTAATATCTTCATCACTCATTTCTTCTAAATGATCTACAGAAAGTGCATGATGCTTTACTCCTACTTGCACACCTCCAATAGTTGTAAATTGATTGACATGAATTTTTGGGATTAACCCATACTGTTTTCCTGCTTCTAACATTAATTGGGTGTCTTCAACAGAAAAATAGCCTGTTTCACAAAAAATATCGATGTATTCTGCTAGGTTTTCGTTTTTAATTTTTGGTAAGGCTTCATTTATTAATAATTGTAAGTAATCATTTTTTAACTCTTTATATGCTTCTGGAATTGCATGAGCTCCTAGAAAAGTTGCTTTAATCTCAATTGGATAATTTTCTTTTAGACGTTTAATAACTCTGAGCATTTTTAATTCGGCATCTACAGTTAACCCATAACCGGATTTTATTTCAACAGCTCCTGTACCTAGTTGCATGACTTCTTCTAAACGTACTTTACTTTGTTCGTATAGGTTTTCTTCGCTTGTTTCTTGTAACTTTTTAGCTGAATTTAAAATACCTCCTCCTCTATTTGCTATTTCCTCGTAGGTTAACCCTTTAATGCGGTCTATAAATTCACCTTCTCTATTTCCTGCATAAACGATATGTGTATGCGAATCGCACCAAGTCGGTAATATCATTTTTCCTGTAGCATCAATGACTTCTGAAAAATCGTTTTTTGGGCAATCATTCATAGCTCCATAATCTGCAATCAATCCATTTTCTACAACTAAAAAAGCATTTTTAATAGTTGGCAATTGGTTCATATCTTTACCTGAAACAAATGAAATAGACTCCTTGCGAACTTGAATTAATTCTTTAATATTTTTAAATAGTGTAGCCATTAAAATAAATTGTTTAAAATATCATCTTCAACTAAATTTGGTATAGTCACTTTTAAATTAGGTGTTCTTTTCATTTCACGTTTAATAGCAAATATAGCCTCTTTATTTCTTGCCCAACTTCTGCGAGCTATTCCATTATTTACATCATAAAACAGCATGTTTTTTAAACGTTCTCCTGCTTCTTTTGTCCCATCCAAAAGCATTCCAAAACCTCCGTTTATTACTTCTCCCCAACCAACGCCACCGCCATTGTGTATAGAAACCCAAGTGGCTCCTCTAAAACTATCGCCAATAACGTTATGAATAGCCATATCTGCTGTAAATTTACTTCCATCATATATGTTTGATGTTTCTCTGTACGGCGAATCGGTTCCACTTACATCATGATGATCTCTCCCTAAAACAATAGAGCCTATCTTACCAGATGCTATAGCATTATTAAATGCTTCTGCTATTTTAGCACGTCCTTCTGCATCGGCATATAAAATTCGAGCTTGAGAGCCTACAACCATTTTATTTTGCTTGGCTTCTTTAATCCACATGATATTGTCTTGCATTTGCAACTGGATTTCTTCTGGAGCATCTTCCATAATCTCTTGCAAAACAGATGCTGCTATTGTATCGGTAATGTCTAAATCTTCAGGTTTTCCTGATGCACAAACCCAACGGAAAGGTCCAAAACCATAATCAAAACACATAGGGCCTAATATATCTTGTACGTAAGATGGGTATTTAAAATCAATTTCGTTTTTTGCCATAACTTGAGCTCCTGCTCTAGAGGCTTCTAATAAAAAGGCATTTCCATAATCGAAAAAATAGGTGCCTTTTGCTGTATGTTTATTAATAGCTTCTGCATGCCTCCTAAGCGTTTCTTGTACCTTTTCTTTAAATTTTTTTGGTTCTTCTCGTATTAACCTGTTTGATTCTTCATAAGAGACATCAACGGGATAGTAACCACCTGTCCAAGGAATATGTAACGATGTTTGGTCTGATCCTACATGTATAAAGATATTTTCTTCATAAAAACGTTCCCAAACTTCTACAACATTCCCTATATAAGCTATGGCTATTACTTTGTTATTGTCTTGAGCTTCTTTTACAATTACAATTAAAGTTTCTATATTATCAATTAAAATATCTACCCAACCTTGTTCATGCCTTTTGGTTGCTGCTTTGGGATTTACTTCTGCACAAATGGTTATACAGCCAACAATATTTCCTGCTTTTGGTTGTGCGCCGCTCATACCTCCTAGTCCTGAGGTTAAAAATATTTTTCCTTTTGGTGTATCTTCTTTTTGTAAAATCTTTCTAAAAGCATTCATAACGGTTATCGTGGTTCCATGAACGATACCTTGTGGCCCTATGTACATAAACGATCCCGCTGTCATTTGTCCATATTGTGTGACTCCTAAAGCATTAAATTTTTCCCAATCGTCTGGTTTTGAATAGTTGGGTATCATCATACCATTAGAAACAACAACTCTTGGAGCATTTTTTGAAGAAGGAAACAATCCCATAGGGTGACCAGAATAGATGTGCAAAGTTTGTTCGTCTGTCATGGTTGCCAAATACTGCATAACTAATAAATACTGAGCCCAATTTTGAAAAACGGCACCATTCCCACCATAAGTAATTAATTCTTCTGGGTGTTGAGCTACTTCTGGGTTTAAATTATTTTGGATCATCAACATAATTGCTGCTGCTTGCGAGGATTTTGCTGGGTATGCTTCTATATTTCTGGCATAAATAGCATAATTTGGTTTGAATCTATACATATAGATTCTTCCAAACACTTTTAATTCTTGAGCAAACTCTATAGATAATTCTTCGTGCCATGTTTTAGGGAAATACCTTAGCGCATTTTTTATTGCCAATCGCTTTTTATCTTTCGACAAAATATCTTTTCGTTTTGGTGCTCTATTCGCATCTGCTGGATATGCTTTTGTAGCTGGTATTTTATTTGGAATACCTTGTAATATTTGTTCTTGAAATGTCATACCTATCTTAAGCTAAAAACTTGGTTTTTCACTAATTCAATCATATTATTAATATCATCTTTTAAGATTCTATCCTCTTCTAGTTTAGGGACTTTTTCTCTTATTATTTTGAAATTTTTCTCAATAATATCGGAGAATGTATTTGGTCTTCTAAATTCTAATGCTTGAGCGCCGTACATTAACTCAATGGCTAATATTTTTTCGATATTTCCTAAAATTTGATTAAATTTTCGAGATGAAATACTTCCCATAGATACATGATCTTCTTGTCCTAAAGATGTAGGCACACTGTCTGCTGAAGGCGGAAAGCATAACGATTTGTTTTCTGTTACTAATGCTGCTGTTGTGTATTGCGGAATCATGAATCCTGAATTTAAGCCACCTCCTGTGGTTAATAATCTTGGTAACCCAAACTTACCTTCTAAAAGCAAGTAGCATCTTCTATCTGATATATTTCCTAATTCTGATGCTGCCAATGCGCAATAATCTATTGCCATAGCTAAGGGTTGTCCATGAAAGTTTCCTCCAGAAATAGCTTCGGTTTCACTTAACACTATGGGATTGTCTGTAACAGCATTCATTTCTATTTCTGCCAATTCGTTTAAATGATAATAAGCATTACGTGATGCGCCATGTACTTGAGGTATGCATCGCATAGAATATGGGTCTTGAACACGTACGCAGCCTTCATGAGCATCGACATTTTGAGACTTATAAAGTAGCATGAACATACGTTCTGCTACTTTTATACATCCTTTAAAGGGTCGAATTTTATGTAACTCATCTCTAAATGGTGCTGCGCTTCCTTGATAGCCCTCTATACTCATAGCGCCACTAACATCGGCTAAATCAAGTAAATATTCCATTTTTTGCAAACCTATTATGGTATGAGCTAATATAAATTGAGTTCCGTTTATTAAACCTAAGCCTTCTTTTGCTTTTAATTTTAAAGGTTTTAATTTATGTTTTTCTAATATGCTTTTTGCTGATATTATTTTATTGTTTACCCAAAATTCGCCTTCTCCTATAAGCGGTAAGAATAAATGAGATAACGGTGCTAAATCTCCAGATGCTCCTACAGATCCTTGCTCTGGAACTACAGGTAATAAATCATTATTAATAAAATATATAATACGTTCAATCAATTCTAATCTAACACCAGAGAACCCTTGACATAATGCATGTACTTTACATATCATCATAATTTTAGATATCTGCTTATCAATTGCCTCGCCAACGCCTACGGCATGTGTTATTAATAGATTCTCTTGCAACTTATCAGTCTCTTCTGCGGTTATTTGAACATCGCAAAGCGGGCCAAAACCTGTATTGATACCATATACTGCTTTATTACCTCTAGCCATGACTTCTACTTTTAACCTACAATCGTTGACTTTTTGTTTGGCTTCTGGCGTAATTTCGGCTTTAAGACTACCTTTTAAAATATGAAACACCTTGTTTACTGTTAAGTTATCTATTCCGTATTTAAATATCATGATTCAAAAAAGTTAGTTTTCACAAAGTTATCCTTATTTTTGATTCACAATAAGACCATTTTTTACACAAATTGATAACTATGGGTAATCAAATAGAATTAAGGCATATTAAAAATTTTTTAGTTGTTGCTAAGGATTTGCACTTTAGAAAAGCAGCTGAACGCTTGTTTATATCGCAACCTGGTTTAAGTAGACAAATAAAACAGATGGAGGAAGAATTAGGTCTTAAGCTTTTTGTAAGACATAATCGTAAAGTAGTACTTACTCAGGCTGGTATTTATCTTAAAAAAGAACTTGCAAGAAATTTAAAGGATTTGAGAACTATTTTTAATCATGCAAAACTTTTAAATGATGGTGTTGAGGGACTTTTAAAATTTGGATATGTTGGTTCTGCTATGCAAAAAATAATTCCTGACTTACTTATTAAGCTAAACAAGGAAACACCTAACATCCATTTTAGTTTAAAGGAAATGGATAACCAGAAACAAATTGACAGTTTAATTTCTAATAATATTGACTTGGGTTTTGTTAGATTAAATAGAGTACCTAGGTCTTTAAATATTAAACCTGTTTTAAAGGAATCTTTTTGTTTGGTTCTTCCTTACGACCATCCTATAAATGAAAGTAATTTTAAAAGCTTAAAACAGTTTAAGGATGCGTCTTTTATTTTATTTGATCCTAAATATAGTGCGTCTTATTTTGAAAAAGTGATGCAAATATTTGATGATAATCATTTTACTCCTATTGTTTCTCATAATACAATTCATGCGAGTTCTATTTACAAATTAATTGAAAACAAATTGGGTATTTCTATTGTGCCAAAATCGTTGCTTATAACGAGTAATAGCAAAATAAAATTTATTGAGTTAAATAAAATTTCGCAAAAAACAACTTTGTCTTTAATATGGCATAAAGATAACCGCAACCCAATATTAAATAAAGTTGTAAAATTGATTTGATTAAAACATAAGGATAAGATTGATGTTATAATCATTAAAGATGTTTGCGGATAATTGCGTTAACGATTGAAGTGGCATCCTTTTTTGAGGTACGAAAAAAAGATATAACGTAAAGCGTGCTAAAACGCCCAAATAATTAAAAAATAACTCTTTTACTAGGGTAAAAAATAAAAGCTTATCTTTGCCGCTTGAAACTCGTAAAAAATGAGTTTAAATTCCTCAGAGTGAGGATGTGTTACTAGAAGTTTAAGGTTAAGTATGTCGATTCGCTTCTTTATGTAACACTACGTAATATAATCGAATACTTATACAAGAATGAGCACATTCCAAGAATTAGGTCTTAATGATGACCTATTACAAGCAATTACAGATTTAGGATTTATTAAACCAAGTGAGGTACAAGAAAAGGCTATCCCTATTTTATTAGAGTCTGAAACCGATTTAGTTGCTTTAGCACAAACGGGAACTGGTAAAACAGCTGCGTTTGGTTTTCCTATGTTAGAGAAAATTGACATAAACAGTAGAACAACTCAAGGTCTTATTTTATCGCCTACTCGAGAGCTTTGTTTGCAAATTACAAACGAAATGAAACAGTATGGTAAGTATTGTAAAGGTTTAAATGTTGTTGCTATTTATGGTGGGTCTAGTATTTCGGACCAAGCTAGAGACGTAAAGCGTGGGGCACAAATTGTTGTAGCTACACCTGGACGTATGAAAGATATGATTAGCAGACGTATGGTTGATATCTCTAAAATTCAATATGCTGTTTTAGATGAGGCCGATGAGATGCTAAACATGGGGTTTAAAGAGGATATTTCTGATATTTTATCGCATACTCCTGAAGAGAAAAATACTTGGTTATTTTCTGCAACTATGCCTCGTGAGGTTGCTGCAATTGCCAAAAATTATATGCATAACCCACAAGAAATTACTGTGGGACATAAAAATGAAGGTAGTAAAAATGTATCTCATGAGTATTACTTAGTTAACTCTAGAGATCGTTACCAGGCTTTAAAACGTTTGGCTGATGCGAATCCTGATATTTTTTCTGTGATTTTTTGTAGAACAAAACGTGATACACAAAAGGTTGCTGAACAACTTATTGAAGATGGTTATAGCGCTGGTGCTTTGCATGGTGACTTAAGCCAGAATCAACGTGATTTGGTAATGAAATCGTTTAGAAATAAACAAATACAAATGCTTGTTGCTACAGATGTTGCGGCTCGTGGTATTGATGTTGACGATATTACTCATGTTATAAATTACCAATTGCCTGACGAAATTGAAACGTATAACCACCGTTCTGGTAGAACTGGACGTGCTGGTAAAACAGGTGTTTCTATGGTAATTGTTTCTAAAAGTGAGGTGCGAAAAATAAAAAGCATTGAGCGTATTATTAAAAAGCAATTCGAGAAAAAAGAAATTCCTGATGGAATGGAAATTTGTGAAGTGCAATTAATGTCGCTTGCTAATAAAATTCATAATACTGAGGTTAATCATGAAATTGATAAATACCTAACAAGTATTAATGAGTTGTTTGAAGATACTAGTAAGGATGAATTAATTAAAAAATTCTTCTCTGTTGAATTTACACGTTTCTATAACTATTATCAAAAATCTAAGAACTTAAATGTTTATGAAAGTTCTAAAGGTCGAGAAGAGAGTTCCCGTAGTTTTAATAATAATTCTACTCGCTACTTTATTAACGTAGGTAGTAAGGATGGATTTGACTGGATGAAACTTAAAGATTTCTTAAAAGAATCTCTTGAACTTGGTAGAGATGATGTTTTTAAAGTTGAAGTGAAAGATAGTTTTTCATTTTTTAATACTGAAAACGAAACAAAAGAGAAAGTATTAGCTTTCTTTACCGACTTTAAACATGAAGGTCGTTTTGTAAATGTTGAAGTTTCTGAAAACCGTGGAGGTGGTAGAAAACGTAATGATAGACGCGGTGGTGGAGGACGAAGAGATGGTAGACGCAGTAGTGGAAAACGTGATGATAGAAAAGGTGGTTCTGGAAACAGAAGTGAAAGACGTGGCGGCGGAGATTCGTACTCTAAATCAAGACGTTCTGGAAGTGATTCAAATTCGGATAGATCTCAACGATCGGATTCTGGATCTGTAGCTTCAAGACCTCGCCGATCAAGACGCTAAGATTTAAGTCTTTTTGTTAATTTTAAGTCAAAAAGAAAATAGAAGCCCCATTATTTCTATTTTCTTTAGTACTTTTATAACTAAAATTAGTTTTAACTAACATTATAATATGAAGAATTACCTACTACTCTTTACTTTACTTTTTGCTTCTGCTTTTTCTGTGGCTCAAGAGGCTGATAAGGTATCTGGTGTTGTAATTAATTCTTCTGATAATTCTGTTCTTGAAAGTGTAAATATTGTTAACCTAAATCAAGTTATTGGTACAACTACTAATAAAAAAGGAGCGTTTAAAATTTCTGCTAAGGTTAATGATACGCTTCACTTTTCTTATTTAGGTTTTAAATCTATTAAGGTTAGAGTTACTAATGACTGGTTAAAATTCGGTGGTTCTAAAATTGAATTGACTGAATTAGCTTTAGCTCTTGAAGAAGTTGTTGTTAATCAATTAAAACTAACAGGCTTCTTAGAGGTAGATATTAAACAAGTACCAGAGATAAACAATAACTATAGGTATAGTATTTCTGGTTTGCAAGGCACAGGTTACGAAGCGGGTAAGAAATCTGGTTTAACCAAGGTTATAGGTTCCATTTTTAACCCTGCAGACTTTTTACACCGTATGTTTGGTAAAAAACCAAATGAAATGCGTAAGTTAAAACAAATGAAAAAGGATGATGAAATTAGAAACTTATTAGCTTCTCGTTTTGATAGGGAAATGCTTACTGTTTTACTTCAGGTAGATCGTGTAGATTTAGATGAAATTGTTAACCAGTGTAATTACTCTAAAGGATTTATTAAGACGGCAAATGATCTTCAAATACTAGATGCTATTAGTGAGTGTTATGAAGAATATAAGGTACTTAGTAGAGGTAGAAAAAAAAGATTATAGAGGTTTGGTTTAATTGCTAATTACTTCGTTTAATATATTATAAAAAAGAGGAATCAATTGATTCCTCTTTTTTATGTTTTAGAGTTTATGGATATTGGGAGTATTTTATTGTTTGTAGATAACCTTTTGTTCTAAAAAATATAAATGTCTTAAACAAAAGATCGTTTTAACATTTTTTATTTTCTGTTATATATTTTTCATTTTAATTATCTTTTTTTGAAAGAGTTACTTCAATTGATTTGTCGTAGCTAATTTTTTTTAGTTGTATAATGTATTCTTTCCAAATTATAGAATCGTAACGTTCCATTTCAGAAAGTCCATCTTTAGTTCGAGGGATCCCTGAAATTCCGTGTTCAGAAAGCATTATTTCATAATAATTATTATCTTGAAAAAGAGAAAGGTGTGCTGTACCTCTTTCAGCCTGTCCTATTTCGGGTGATGGTTTATGTGAGAATCTTGTTAATAATAACGATAATGAGTCATTAACGTATTCTTTTTTGTTGAGATCTAATTTTAGAACTTTCATTTTCCCTGTTCCTATTTTGCTTGTTGATTTACTTTAAGAATAAGCTAAATCATTTATTAAAAGTAAAATAATAATTAAAATCGACTACCTTTTCTTTGATATATTATCTACTTATTATATGTTCTGTTAAGGTACATCGCTTACATAAGTTAAAGATTAGAGTTTACATTAAATTACTTCCGATTTTTACATAGTAAAATATAAATATTTCACCTTTATCTTACTTTTAAATGCCTAATTTTATATTTAGCAAACGTTTATTTTCAGACCAAGCCATTTCGAGTAATGTCTTGGTTTTTTCTCAAACAAATTCTCTTATCTGCTTATCAAGATTATCACAACAATATTCAAAATTGATATTTTCTCCTTGATATTCCGTTTTAGAAGTCCGCATTAACTATGTTACATAGTCAGTTATTATTTAATTTACAACTTAAAAGCTTACAGGTATTTTAAAACTTATCTTTTTTCCTACCTCTTCTCCATCACCTGAACCAGGATCATTATTGATAATTAACATTCCTTTTGTATTGTTTTTAGAATCAAATATTAATTCAGTAGAAAACATAACAGGTTCTTTTGTCATCCAATTTTCTTTTGTTGTTAAAATACCGCTTGCTAGTTCAGTACCTTTTTCATCAATAAGTTGAACAAAACCCAGTGTTCCTTCACTAGCTAACCATACTCCTTGAGAATTTATCTCAATTTTTGTTGGAGAAATCAATTTGTCATTTTCTTGAATATTTACAGTAGGAAGTTTTAGTTTCTCTATTTCCATTTCAGTAACAACTTTTTCTTTAGTAGGCAGCTTTAAACTGTCCGTTGATTTACTATTTGAATTGTCTTTGCATGATATAAATATAAGCCCTAAACTAAAAACTGTTAGAGTCGTTTTTAAATTAATCTTTTTCATTATTTTATTATTATGGGGTTATTTGTCTACAACGTTAGTATAAGAGGTCTAAGGTAGTTACTATCCTTCGATTTATTACTTAGTTAAATAGTAAATATTCTACTTTTATTTTTTCTTAAACGTTAAATTTTATATTTAGCAGGTTTTGTTAATATGCGTAAATTTTTGGATTTAGCATAAATGTCTTTTTTTCAGTTTGTTATTCATTATCAGGATATTCAATATTAGTCACTTTAAACTCTTCATAATTTGTAAATCATCCCAGTAATTCAGCACTCTTATTTATCTCAAGCTCTTCCTCTTTTTCTTTTTCTTAAATATTCCAAGAAATCTGGAATTACATCCAATTTATTTCTGGCAGAACAATTTAGATGAAATTATTAACCAATGTAACTACTACTCTAAAAGGTTTATTAAGACAGCTTGCAATTTTAATGTTATGAAGAGCACAGAAGTTTAATTAACTTCCTTTAAACATATTATAAAAAGAGTTTAGATATGCCTAATTATTGACATTAGCTTATATGGTACAAGAAAAAATTAACAATCTATTACAATAACGTTTCGTTTATTTCGTTTATATCTGTTTTTTTAATAAAACTAAATCAAGATGGAATTTAATAACGATATAAAAAAGCCCTCTAAAAAAGAGCAGATTGCAGCTATGGAATCTTATAATGCTTTAACTGCAACACTGGAGAAGCTTCATTCGGAAAATCCAGAAATTGAAATAGAGGAAACTGCTGAAAAAATAAAAATACCATTAAAAGCTCTTAAATTATTAGTAAAAATATTAAAAGCAACAAGTCAAGGAACCCCTATTTCTGTAGTTCCCATCGCTACAGAAATGACTACTCAGGCAGCTGCCGAGTTGCTAGGTTGTTCAAGACCACATTTAGTTAAATTACTTGAGGATGGACTTATTCCATTTACTTTAGTAGGTCGACATCGTCGTATTAAATTTGAAGATGTTATGAATTATAAAAAAGAAATAAAATTGAAGCAGGAGCAATTTCTTATTGATATGATGAAATCGGATGAAGAATTAGGGTTATATGATTCATAGTGTACGATTTACTTGTGTTCTTGATACAAACATTATTTATCCAATAGAAATAGAGATTTATTATTTTGGTTTGCTCATTATGATCTTTTTACCCCTAAATGGAGTAGTCATATTTTTTATGAATGGGAAGATGTAATGACAAGAAAAGGTGTAATTAGAGAAGAAATCGAAAAAAGAACTAATTTCGCTAATTTAGCATTTCCAGATGCGCTCGTTATTAATTACGAGCCTTTAATTGAAGGCTTAAACTTACCTGATGAAAAAGACCGACACGTACTTGCGGCTGCAATAAAAACTAATGCTAATGTTATTGTAACAAATAACTTAAAAGATTTTCCAACAGAATATTTGGCTTCATTTGGCTTAGTTGCTAAATCTGCTGATGATTTTATAGCAGATATAATCGACTTAAATCATGAAAAAGCAATAGAAGCGTTTAGAAAATTGGTTTTGAATAGAAGAAATCCCGATTTGGATGAGTTTGAAGTTTTAGATAATTTAAGAAAAAATGGATTGACAAATTCAGCTAATTATATACATTCATTAATTTAAGGAATGTTCGTTAAAGAAACATTATTATCATTCATTTGCACCTTAAGGTATATTATTAGATACAATGCTATTCTTGATCTCTATTTATTTTGTACGTACAATTAAGTTAAAACTTAATACTATACTCACAAATTATCATGAAACCGCTCTATAATCTCATCATAACTTTTTATAGTTTTTTTACACCAATCTAAACGTTTTTCAAGTATTTCATCTGGTGTTAATTGCCAATCAATAGTCGTTTGTTTAAGTTTTGTGGTAACATGTTGTAATATAATAGCAGCAGATACCGAGATATTTAAACTCTCTGTAAAACCAACCATAGGGATTTTTAAAAAACAATCTGCTTCTTTTAAAACAGTTTCAGAAAGTCCTTCGGTTTCTCTTCCAAAGAAAAAACAAGATTTTTTAGTCACATCAAACTCATGTAATTCGCAATCGTTTGTATGTGGCGTTGTGGCTATAACTTGGTAACCTTTTTGCTTAACCGCATTAATGCATTCTTTAATAGTATTATAGCGGTTTAAATCAACCCATTTTTGAGCTCCCATAGCAATTTCTCTATCAATACTTTTAGAATTTTGTTCCTCAACTATATTTACTTCCTGTATACCAAACACATCACAACTTCTCATAACGGCACTGGTATTATGAAGCTGATAAACGTCTTCGGTAGCTACTGTAAAATGTTTTGTACGTTGTGGTAATACCATATCAAAACGCTTTTTGCGATTCTCTGTAAGGTAAGTTTCTAAATGTTCTAATAGTTTTAAATCAATCATAATTCAAAATTAATAAAGTTTACCATATAAAATATTAATAACGATTTCTATATCCAAGAGTTCTTTATGTATAGAGTTTTACGAAAAACATTATAATTAAAATAAAAAGATTATCGCTTTCGCGGAAATGAAAAAAAACTATCTTTATTTCATGAAACATATTGTTGTACTTACTGGAGCAGGCATTAGTGCCGAAAGTGGTATAAAAACCTTTAGAGATGCAGATGGTTTATGGGAAGGACATGATGTTATGGAGGTAGCCACACCTGAAGGTTACACTAAAAATCCAGAACTAGTTTTAAACTTTTATAATCAACGAAGGCGACAACTTATTGAGGTAAAACCAAATCAAGCTCATTATGATTTAGCTGCTCTAGAAAATAATTTTAAAGTTTCTATAATTACCCAAAATGTAGATGATTTACATGAACGTGCAGGAAGTAACAACGTAACACATTTACACGGCGAACTCCTTAAAGTAAGAAGTACAGTATATGAAAATGATATACAAGAATGGAAAACCGATTTAATATTAGGAGATACCTGTAAAAAAGGACATCAATTGCGCCCGCATATTGTGTGGTTTGGTGAAGATGTCCCTATGATTGAAAAAGCAGTTAATATTTGTGAAACAGCCAATATTTTAATGATTATTGGTACATCTATGCAAGTGTATCCTGCTGCTGGTTTAATGAATTATGTTCCACAAAATACACCTACCTATTTTATAGATCCTAATCCAAATATTGACAGCAACAAAAATTTAACAGTTGTTCCTAAAAAAGCTACAATTGGGGTTAAGAAAGTTATTGAATTAATTAAGTTAACTCTTTAAAAATTTAACCGCCTTTACACCATCTATTACCAAAAGATAAATGCCTTTTGGTAAAAACTGAATTGAAATATCTTCTTCCTTATTTCCTGAAGCCATTTGGGTTCCATATATGCCATATATTTTCCAATTAGAAAAAGGGGATTTTATATAAATTTTATCTTCTAAAATTTCAACGTTAACAGCTTTTTTTTTGGCTTCAAAAGAATTATTAATATCTAAAGCTGTTTTACAATTATTAGAAAACTGCTGGTTTGTTTGTATGTCTTCATTTAAATTAATAGAAACATTGGTAAATACTAATTCTTCTCCTAAAACAGAAGTTGCTCTAAGATTCATTGGCGATGCTATTCCACTTGGTTCTATAAAAAAATTAAACAATACCCTATCTATAGTTTTCCAATTTCCACTTGCTTGTTTGTATTCAAGTTTTTTAATGGCGTATTTTATATTTCTAAATTGAATGGCTGTCCAATATTGAGAAGATCCACTCTTAAAATTGATTAGAATAGACTTATCATTATTCTTTAAAGGACAAGGCACAAATTTCCACGAAATAGGAATTCGTCCTTTAATAGGGTCTTCTATTAATTTAAAAGCATCTTGATGTATATCTACATCGCCTTCATCACACTCTGGACAACGATCTACTACTTTTAAAATAACAGATTTATTTATACTGCTTGTTACTTCAATACAAGCACCACATGCTTGGCTACCATCGTAATCAAAAGTATTTAATGCACAATTTAAAAAATCATCTGCAGCAACTGGTAATCCGCAATTACCTCCAGAGCTACCAGAAACTCCTCCATAAAAAGTGCCTTCTCCTAAGTGAATTTCATCATTACATTCCTGAGCATAAAGACCAGAAAATATTACAGAAAATACAAGAATCACATTTACTTTATCTATCATGAATATCGTTTATTAAAAGTTCTTTTCCCTAAATTAAATTCAGGTCATTCTATTTATTAGAACTTCATAACGAAAATCATATAAGTAAATTGTATTTTCCTACATGTAAAATAAATTAAACAGTATGTAGCATTTTAAATCTCTATAAAACTAAGTGATTCTACTTGTTTTATAAAACAAGGTTCTCCCCCCTATTTTAATTAAAAATATTAGCCAACATTTGAAATTATATCCAGAAAGAAAATAATCTACTATATACTATTAGTTTTTTGGATTATAAATAGCGGAATCCGAAAAGCTAATTTCAGATAGAGTAGGAAATGATCCAAATTTAAAAAAATGGAAGACACAATCACTTTAGAACAAACTACTACATTAAATTCAAGCACGCACATACATGATCCTGTTGTAGAGAAATTAAAAGTTATCCTCAATAATAATTCTGAAATGAGCGTTGCACTTTTGGCTTCTTTAAAACTTGCTAATAAATTAGCAAAAGAAAACTTAAATTCAGAACTTTATGATGCTATTAATAATGAATTTCAAGGGAACGGATGGCCTGTAACGATTGAGGCATATTATGATTATTTAGATTTGTATGTTCGCATGATACCTAATGAAAGTAATGATACTAATTACCCTAATGCATGGAAAAGTAATGGTCAACAAAATGGATACAACCAAAAAGTATACGATTTATTATGCCAGTTTTATTGGTTAGTAGATCAAAAAATACCAAGTACTAATCTTAGCATGCAAAGTTTTGATAGTTTTGCTACGTGGCTAGTTGATTTTGCTATAGCTTGGGGCAATTTTTTAGATACTAAACCTTCTTTAACAAAAGAAAGTTTACGATCGTTTAAATACGACCCTATGTATAATTATTACCTTTACTCTGATAATGAGAGTACATGGCACACTTTTAATAATTTCTTTTATAGAGAATTTAATGGTGCCAATCCTGAAACAGGAATAAGTCCTTTACGCCCAATTGCTGAGCCTAATAATAATAAAACAATTGTTTCTCCCGCAGAATGTACTTTTAAAGACATTTATCCAATTGATAAAACTGGAAATGTATTAGATAAGGATGGTGAAAAAACTAAAATTACCTTCAAAAAAACGCATACCATTGGTACTATTGATGAACTTTTGAATGATAGTAATTATGCCAAAGATTTTTATGGAGGAACTTTTGTTCATTATTTTTTAAGTCCTTTTGATTACCATCGATTCCATACTCCTGTTTCTGGAAAAGTTTTAGAAATTGACGCTGTACCTGGAAAAGTATATTTATCTGTTGATCTAACAGAGGATGGACAATGGGATGCTCCAGATAGTGCTACCGACGGTTATGAATTTACACAAGCTCGAGGTGTTGTTATTATGGATGCTGGACCTGTAGTTGGTAAAGTGGCTATAATTCCTATTGGAATGTGTCAAGTATCTGGTGTAGATATGTATACCAAACTTAAAGGAGAAATAGTACCTAAAGGTCAGGAATTTGGTAAGTTTAAATTTGGCGGATCTGATATAATTATGTTATTTGAAAAAGATCCGAGCGATTTATACTTCTTTAAAGAAGACCCAGGTCGTGTTCCTATTCATTTTCAATATGGGCAAACGGCTATATATTGGAATAAATAATACCTATTAAATATAAATAAGCAGGTTTTTAAACCTGCTTATTTTATCTAATTGTATATTATTTTTTTATACCATTTAAAGACTTTTTTTTTACAAAAAATCAGGTAATTACACCTATATAAAAGCCAAGTATTTCTCCCCTATTTTCACTTCAATTAAATTCCTAATTTTATACATATGAATAGTATTCAATTTGAATATTGATGAAAACGAACCTAATAAACCTTTTATGAAATCAACAAAAACGTTATTATTTTTAAGTATATTAATATCATTATATGCTTGCAAAAACGATTCAAAATTACAGGACAAAAATGCCGCAAAAGCTGAAGCTCCAGAGTATTCTAATAATACTGACCCCGAATGTGTGGCACCTGCCAATTGGTTTACTATAATAAATGGAACTCGTAAAACGCCTGCACCTAATGAAGGACCTACAAGTGCATTTGCAAATAACGATAGTGTAAACAATTGTGACTTTCACAAATGGTCTTGGCAAAAATTCCTTTACCTAACAAATGAGGTTAACGATCGTCCATTATTTCTAGATAATCTCATTCAAGTGTCTTCACATGGTAAAAAATTAGAACAAAACAAGGGTATCATTTTAACAGATACAGCGCAAGCAAGTTCTACTATAGATATATTAAAAACACCAAATTATTCATCGGGCAATCCACCATCTACCACTGTTTACTATTCTATACTTGTGGATACTCTTTTCTACGATACTATGATTAAATATGCTCCAATAGCAAAAAAAGATCCTTCTAAAATAAAGGATATAACATTTCCTGTAGGTGCATTAGAAGTTAAAACATCATGGATAAATGCCAATGCTTTAACAGATTCTAGTTCTTATTATATTACTGATGGTGAAATTAATGGTGTAAAAGCTAAAGTGGCACTTTTAGGAATGCATGTTGTTGGAATTGTTGAAAATCATCCTGAGTTTATTTGGGCTACTTTTGAGCACCAAACACTTGCGCCAAAATATGATTGGAGTAAAGCTACACCAACAAGCGATGCTCCTGTTACTAGCACTACAGACTATCCTTTTTTTAATAAAAATACTACTTCAACTGTTAAAAACATCACAACACAAAACGGTATTTATACAAACGTTTTTTCTGTTTATAAATATGGTGTACCGGTAAAGAAAGAAATAGAAGGTTCTTTTAATGTACAAGTTTATATGGAAACGAGTCAAGACGGTTCTCAAAATTTTAATAATATAAGAACAATAAACAAAAGTGTTAAAAGTCAATTAAAAGGAATTTGGAATAATTATTTCTACAACGGTTCTATCTGGATAAACACAGAAGGTTATGAAAGTACTCTAGCTCAGGCTGAACTATTAGACTCCTTAGGTGGTCACCTTTCTAATTCAAAACCTAAACAATTACCAAGGGGATCTGTTGCTGCATCTAACATTACTATGGAAACTTATGTTCAAGTGGGCTTTGCTCCTACCTCTATACATGCAACAACTGTTAACGATCTTGTTAATTGTTTTTCTTGTCACAATGCTTCATCTCATGGAAATCTTTCTCCTCTAAACATTAGTCATGTATTTACAGGTTATTTAGATAGCTTAAATGGCTTAAATAAAAAAGAAATAAAACAAAGACATGTTGATGAAATTATACAACAATTTATAATGCGCCAAAAGGCTAATAATTAAACATGACTAAAACTATAAAAAGCTCTTGAATCTAGATAAGTTCAAGAGTTTTTTTATCCCAATTGCGAGCACATAATAGAATTATTAGCATGATTGAATTAATAATAGACTCTTGTAAATTGAATTTAACTTTGGACGTAAAATTAATATCGTCTTAAATTTATTGCTTAGTAAGCTATATTTATACGCCTATTATCAAGAAATAAAATTATCTAAATTTTCTTCCCAAGAATATGTTTTATATTTAATAGTATAGCCTGATATATCTCTATTCAATTGGTTTTTAAAAATCGTTCTTACTCCCTTATCTCCTCCAAAATCTGCAAGATACCAATTAAATAATGCGGTTGTTTTTACTTCCTTTTTTTCATCATCAAAATTACTTTCTCCTTCTAAAAAAGATTGTGTTGCCATATCCAATTGGTTACTAATATTATCTACCGTGTAAAATGCAATTGGAGGACAGCTTTTGGCTCCGCAGTTTAAAGCAAAATGGATACGATAATCTAAACTTTTTACCATTGTATTTTTAATAATCTTAGTTCCAAATAATTTAGTAATCCAGCCTCTCGAATATTTATACTTATTTCGTCTTAAAATACCATGTTCTACATCATCTAAACTAAATTGTTTTTCTGCTATTTCAAAAAGTTTCTTTTTATAAATTGTAGGTTTTTCAATTTGTTTTTCTTTTCTCAAAATCAAAAAATAAGCATTATAAATATTAATCCAGAATGCTTTTTTATAATCGTCGTTTATTAAATACCTCATTAATACATTAAAATCTATTTTTTTTAATTGTAACCTTAAGGCTGTTGTGTCCTCTCCTTTTTTTACCGCTAGAAGAAGTTGTTCCGAAAGCATATTGAATTGCTGTGAATTCATCTGTATATTTATTTTTATTTAACCTATATATTGGTATTAGACGAAATTATATTTTTTTTTATAAAGACAAGCCTGAAATTCTTTCCATTTAAAACCCTACCTTCGCGCCTTATTTAGAAAAACCCAGCTATGAAACGTATTAATGAATACAAAAAATTATTTGCTATAGAACAAGACATGAGTTTAAAAACTTTAAAGTCTACCTATAGAAATTTAGTAAAAGAATGGCATCCAGATAAGTTTCAAGCGGGTGATGCTATGGCTATTGAAGCTGAAACAAAAAGTCGACAAATTATTGATGCTTATCATTTTTTAGTTAGTATAGCTCCAGAAACCAAGGCTTCTAACTTAGATGAATTCAACCAGACTATTACTACACCTATTATGGATTGGCAACATAAAGGTTTAGTTTTAGAAATAACATTTTTAGATGGTAATACTTATGAATTCTTTGGTGTTAACAAAGCTTTATATATTAAATTTTCTAGTTCTGATAAACTGACTCGTTTTGCTAAACGAAACATCTTTAATACTTATACTTATAGAAAAATTAAAAAGAGTGACGTAAAGGCTTAGTTTGTAGATTTATTATTATTTACTTAATGCCTTTAAAATACGTTCTTCATTAATTACAATATCTCTAAACAAGACATGCGGAAATTTCTTGTATTTTGATGTTTTAAACGCATCTGATATATTTAATAGCGTAGAAGCAGTTATCAAAGATAAATTCATTTCCGTGTCCATTTCACAATCTGTTACAAAATCATCACTAAACTCTGGTGCTACAAGTAAAATTTTCACAATGCGTAAGTCATTTTTAAGAGCTAAATTCTGGTAAGATTTTAATTGCCTCGAAACCGAACTAAATTTATTGTAACCTTTTTCTTTACTCGTTTTACACTCAACAATTATAATCTCGTTATTATCTAAATTTAAAAGAATATCAATCATATCCTTTTTCGTGTTTAATTCTGTTTTTAACACATCATCAACATTAAACTCTAATCCTTTAAAGATAATTTTTGTTAAATCTTCGAATTTTATTCCAAGTTCACTTTCTTTTACTATAATACCATTCTCTTTTAATAAATTCAGATTTCTATAAGCTACATTTTCATAATTTTCTAAGTACAAATTATCAACATCTTTATAATGTTCAAGAATATTTAAAATATCATCTCCTCGTTGTTTAATTTCATTATCCTTTATAAATTTAGTTAAATCATCTTTTATAACTAAATCTAAAATATCTCTTGGTTTAATATTGTAATCAAGTAAAAAATCTGCTTTAAGAACAAATTCATTCTGTAACTCGAATTGATCTTTAATTTGTTTATTTACTTTTGGTAAAGATTGATTTAACTCTAATAAAAGTTTATCAAACCCATCTAAGGAAATTCCTATTTTCTCATCTTTCTCAACATTTTCAAAATATTCAATTAGACTAGTAATTTTATCATCTAGAGTACTCCCTTTAAGATTACCTATACTTAATCCTTTTTCACATAACTCATTTAAAATTTTTTTCCTTTCTGTTAATGTACTTCCTTGCTTATAAATATCTTCTAAAAGCAAATTTTTAAAAGAAACACCTTCTTTAATTATTTCTTCAATTTTTTGAGAATAAGATAATTTTCTATCAATATTATGTTTCTTACTTATTTGATTTATTATTGGTTCTCTTAAAAGTTTTAGAGTTCTTCTATAAAATTTTTCAGCTACTTCCTTTTCTCTAATTCCTCTTAACATTCTTACCATTTCGTCTGCAACGTAAATAGTATTCTCTTTATTAGAATAAAAAATAACTCCTATATTTTTAAGACCTTTTATGACTTCTTGAATATCAATCTTTTTTATAGGTAGAATAGAATAGTTAATTAGCTTCACTTCTTCTTGAGAAAGTTCAAGTTGTTTTGCTAGTGTTAAAATTATTGATAGCTCGTCCGAAGTTATTTTTGTATCTCTATTATTATCAATATCATTATGATATGCTGTATACAAACACGATTTATAAATTTTATAATCTCTTTTCCTAGCAATACTTAATTCTGATTTGTCATTTTCAAAATCAGCTTTAAGTCCATTTATTCTGGTTTTTAAATGTTTAATTTCCTTTTCATAAAGTCTAGAAAACCAATCTTGTTTCATTATACAATTTCCATCTCTAATAATAATATCTATTAAAATATCTAATTGAGATGCAATTTCCTGAAATTCACATTTTATATGTTCTTGAAATTCGTTTGTAGTTAGAGTAAAAATCGTTGATATATTTTGGTTATCAACAGTCTTTAAACCTTTATCAGAGGAGCTTAAAATTTCATCAATTTTCTTATTATTCTTTGAGTTCTTAGATATAATATTATCAATTATTTTAATAAATGAATTCTTTTCTATTGAACCAAGTTTGTCTAATATTTTCTCTAATTTCATAAGTTTTATTTCAATATTATTGTTTCATTTATCTATTATAACTTACAGATAAAACATTATAACAAATTTAAAAGAATAATCCTACAAATCTATTATTAAAAACACTAATATTCAATTACTTTAAAAAAAAAACTACCAATCATTTATTCTTCTCTTCAATCCACTTACTCATAAACTTAGTACTTTGTAAACTGTGATGTTGTAACATTTGTCCTGTAAAATTATTAAGCCTATGTTTTGTAAGTTCTTGTTTAATACGTTCTATTCTGGAAATTAAATTTTGTTGATGCTCTTCTTTATTAAAACGCATATTTATTATTTCATACCCGTTTTGCTGCTTATCACTCCAAATCGATTCATCTGTATATAATTCTACAGCTTTATCTGCAAACGTTTCTGGATTGTCTTCTACAAAACCATTAGAATCTAGAACTCCAAACATGCCTTCTGCTGCAACCTTTGTCATAACACACGGTGTTCCATTTTTCATGGCATCTACCAATTTCCCTTTTAAACCTGCTCCAAACCTAATAGGCGCTAAACATACTTTAGCTTGCTGCATAACAACATGCACATCTTCTGCAAAACCCTTAATTAAAAAACCTTGTTTTTCATTATGCAACTGGTTTATTTTTTGAGAGGCATAGGCGCCATAAATGTGTAATTCGGCTTTTGGTAGTTGTGTTCTTATTAGTGGCCAAATGATTTCTTTTAAATACAATATTGCATTATAATTAGGTTCATGTAAAAAATTACCAATAGTTATAAAATGCTCTCGATTTTCAAACGTTGTTGTGTCTTCAATGTTTTTTTCTAAAAGTTCATCTAACATAAAAGGTACATAATGCCATAAAGCTTTATCTACTTTAAATTGATTTTTTAAAATATCTATTTCAACTTCAGAAATTATTAAACTTAAATCACTTCTGTATATGCTTGCTATTTCTCGTTTTGCAGTATCGTTAAACAAATATGTTGCATCAAAAGCTTTACCATTTTTAAAAGCTTGCTGCCTGCCTTTTCGTAAACTATGTAAATCTTCGGTATCTATAATGCGTATGGCGTTAGGGCAATGTTCGGCAACACGCCAGCCAAATTGTTCTTCCATCATAAAACGATCGAACATCACTACATTTGGATTTAGTGTTTTTACAAAATCATCAAAACTAGAATGGTTTAATTCTATAGCTACTTGAGTGATGCCAATATGTTCTAAATTAAAAGCATTATCGCTTTTAGCACATGGACTGGCAAAGGTTATTTGATAACTTCGAGATTGAAATGACTCAATGAGTTGCATCATTCTACTCCCTGCCGCAGAACTTTTAGGTTCTGGCCATACAAAACCTATTATTAATATTTTTTTTACCACGAATTCGCGAATGTTTTAATACTGAATATTATTATGTAATCCATACTCTATATTAGAAATAACTAACTGCTAAATGCTACTACCTAATACTCTGGTTCTTGTTCCAAACTATATTTTAATCGTACCATTTTTGCCCAATCGATAACGCTTTTAATTTGGGCATCGGTTAGTTTTGCTTCATTATGTGTCCATGTATAAGACTTTAATGGCATTGCTTTATCCTCGACCATTTCAATAAGCTCTTCAAATTTATGGTCTTTTCGCTTAGTAGAGTTTCCTTCCCAATTTGAGACATTAAAATGTTCTTTACCTTCTTTAACATGTCCATTTAACCAATAGTTTACTGGTGTAATGTTATTGTACCAAGGATATCTTGTAACATCACAATGGCAGTCGAAACATGATGCTTTTAAAATGATTTTCACATCTTCAGGTGGTGTCGTTTCGGCTATAAAAGATGCCATAGAAGCTAAATCTCCTTCATTTTTTTCTGGTTCAAAAAACTGAGCGATTATAAATGCGATTAACAATAAAATAAGTCCTTTTTTTATAATATACATTTTAATACTTTTATCGTATAAAAATAAGAAAATCGTTTTGACTACACCTGAACTCTATCAAGAATTAAGCTACGTAAATCACTCTCGTGAAAAACGGTTATATTATTCTAATTTAATGATAGATAACCCGCATTTAGTTCCTAAGTTATTAGATATTCTATTTATGGTTGATGACAAAATATCGCCACGTGCTGCTTGGGTATTTGAATTTATGTGCAGTAATAATATAAATACAATAGTTCCTCACCTCGATATATTCACTAAAAACCTACACAAGGTACACTTAGATTCTGCAGTACGTCCTGTTGCTAAAATTTGCGAACTTATAACTACTGCTTATTTCTCTAAAACAGATCATAAAATACAAAAAGCATTAACTAAAACTCATAAAGAGCGCATAATAGAAACTTGTTTTGATTATCTTATTAATGATGAAAAAGTAGCGCCTAAGGCTTATGGTATGGTTGCTCTTTTTTTATTAGGCACAGAATATGATTGGATTTATCCTGAATTAACACTTATTTTAGAACGCGATTTCCAAATGCAAAGCGCAGCTTTTAAAGCACGTGCCCGTCATATTTTAAAAAAGATTAAAAAAAATACTAGTTACTAGATAATTAAGGGGATTTAAACAAAAATACTTCTGCTTTCTGGCTTCGCACTTTTAACTTTCTTTCCTATCTTTGCAACTTCAAAAAAATCACTCACATATGTCATTATCAGCATTAAATGCCATCTCACCAATAGATGGAAGATATAGAAGTAAAGTAAACGAATTAGCACCTTATTTTTCTGAGGAAGCTTTAATTAAATATCGTGTTTTAGTAGAAATAGAATACTTTATTGCACTTTGTGAAATTCCGTTACCTCAACTTGAAACTATTGATAATGCTATTTTTGATAGCTTAAGAGCTATTTATAAAGATTTTTCTGCTGAAGATGCTTTAGCTATAAAGAAAATTGAAAGTATTACAAACCACGATGTTAAAGCGGTTGAATATTTTATTAAAGAAAAATTTGATGCTTTAAACTTATCTCAATATAAAGAGTTCATTCATTTTGGATTAACTTCTCAAGATATAAACAATACAGCTATCCCTTTAAGTATTAAGGAAGCTATGAATAATGTTTATGTAGGCGAATACCAAATTGTTTTAAACAAACTTAAAGATTTATCTAAAGATTGGGCTGACATCCCAATGTTAGCAAGAACGCATGGTCAACCTGCTTCTCCTACTCGTTTAGGAAAAGAAATTGAAGTTTTTGTTAAACGTTTAGAGGAACAATTTAATTTATTAAATGATATTCCTAGTGCTGCTAAATTTGGTGGAGCTACTGGTAATTTTAATGCACACCATGTAGCATATCCAAATATTGACTGGAAAGCTTTTGGAAGCAAATTTGTACAGGAAAAATTAGGTTTACAACACTCTTTTCCAACTACGCAAATTGAGCATTACGACCATATGGCTGCTTTGTTTGATGGTTTAAAACGTATTAATACTATTATTATTGATTTAGATCGTGATGTTTGGACTTACGTATCTATGGATTATTTTAAACAAAAAATTAAAGCTGGTGAAGTTGGTAGTAGCGCTATGCCACACAAAGTAAACCCTATAGATTTTGAAAATTCTGAAGGTAATTTAGGTATAGCAAATGCTATTTTCGAGCATCTTTCTGCTAAACTGCCAATATCAAGATTACAACGTGATTTAACTGATAGTACTGTATTACGTAATGTTGGTGTACCTTTTGGACATACGCTTATTGGTTTTAAATCTACTTTAAAAGGTTTAGACAAACTATTATTAAACGAAAGTAAGTTTGCCGAAGACTTAGAAAATAATTGGGCAGTAGTTGCAGAAGCTATTCAAACTATTTTACGTCGCGAAGCTTACCCTAATCCATACGAAGCATTAAAAGGGTTAACCAGAACAAATTCTAAAATTAATCAAAAATCTATTTCTAACTTCATTGATACTTTAGAAGTATCGAATACTATTAAAGAAGAACTTAAACAAATAACACCAAGTAATTATACAGGTATTTAAATAATATATTGAAATTCTTATTGAATAAATAAAATAGGCTAACACACATTTAATGTGTTAGCCTATTTTATTTCAAAAAGCATATAGACTTCACTCTACATGTTTCTTTTTTTAGTTAAAATTTTGACAAAAAAACAATATTCATCAGCTTTAACCTTAATTTAAACTATTAAATACGTTGTATATCGTTTTATTGATATTTTTGCTATATAATATACAATAAAAAAAGAATTAAAACGTATTACAGCAAGAACCATACAGGTAGCTAATTCAATATTGCATATGCTAAGTGACAAACAATCTTTAATACTTGCGAGTTTATTAACATGTGGCATTTTTATATTTGGAATACTAGAAATTCTTGACAACTTCATTATTTTAACTATTCTTACTACTCTTTTTTTAGCAATTATTATCAATCTAATTTATTCTAAATTTAAATCAAGAGAAACAAATAAAAACGAAACTATTTAAAGAACTCATCTTGACTTTTTCTATTTCCAAAAAAACAAAAATCAAGATGAGTTCAAAATAAAAAAAGCTACCAAATATCATAACATGAAAGCTTTTATGTTTTATCAGAAATACACTATCACTTAAAAAAGTTCATAATATCTTGTACTTTAGATTCATCAATATTCGATTTTTGTAAAACCTCTATTAGAGTTACCATTTTACTTGGGTTCATATCATCCCCTAATACTCTTACTATTCCAAAACCTAATTCTTTAGAATTCCCAAAAACAATAACCTCGTCTGCTATTTCTTCATCTCCAAGGTATTTAACAATTACCTTATTTCCTTTATCGTTAAATTCCATAAGATCATTATACTTACCATTACTTAAAATAGTTTCAACTTTTGCTAATTCGGTTTTTAATGTCTCATTATCAGTTTTATTTGCTTTATAGCCTAAAAAGTTTATTTTTTTAACCGAATTATAAGCGTCATTCTGTGCTTTTGTAAAATTAGATTTATCTATTTCTATCATTGTAAGCGGAAAATCTTGCGATATAAAATTTTTAGCTTCTTGGTTATCTACGTAATATTTCTGTAGGCTTGCTCCATCTGTACACGATGTAAAACTAACAGCGATAAATAAGATTAATATATATTTGATTGTTCGTTGCATGATTGATGTTCTTTTTTATTTACCTTTTTCTAAATGTTTACCTCCTGGAATATTCATCTTATCTGTAAGTTTAGAGATTTCATTTAAGTTAATATCTCCAGTAAGCGAAACAACTACTGTTTCTATTTTTCGTTGCTTACCATTAATTTCAATATTCTCTTTCATAACCTTATCTATACCGTTTACAAATATTAAAAGTTCTTTAACATGGTCTTCATCTTTTCCTTCTTTAACATAAAACTTAACCTCCGTGCCATCATCTTTAACTTCCATAAGTTCTTCTAAAGCACTTGAGCGCGATTTTACCCATTTTGCTATATCTGTAGATATTATTTTATTATCTGTTACAATAGTTTTAAAGCTGGTAATGCTTTTTACCATATCCATATAAGCTTTTGCTTCAGCATCTTCTATATTAATACCCATTTTTGCTATCATTTGAAACATTTTAGGCTTAATAGAGACATAAGTAACATCTGAATTATCATTATATTTTTCAAATATATTTTTTTGAGCCATTCCTGTTAATGGGACTAACATAATAGCCATTACAAATAGTGCTAATTTATTTTTCATTGCTTCTGTTTTTAATTTATTTATAATATTCATTATTTTTCTTTTTTTACTAGTTTTTAAAAATTATGCTTGTTGCATTTTCTATTTCGTTAAGATATCCTAATGTTGAAGTTCCTTTATTAACCTCATCTAGATACTTTACGGTTGAAACACCTTTATTAAAACGTTTAGAAATCATTTCTAATGACTTCGAAACCTCATTAAAAGCTAACTGAGGATCTTTAATAGTTCCTACATCATCATTAACTGGTTGTCCAAAATATATTCCCAACGTAATAATTGCTACTGCTGCGACAGAAATCCATTTATAATTAAAAATATTCTTAGTTTTTAATGGAACGTCTTTAGTGAATGTCTCTTGTTGGTTTACCAAAAAATACGCAAACATGGGCTTATACATCTCTAAATGTGGCGCTACGTTATTACTTAAAAAATAGCTTTTTAACTGCTGCTCTTCTTTTAGAGTTGTTTCTCCTTTCTCGTATTTTTTTAATAAATTTTCTATATTATTTAATACCATAATTATGTGTATTAGTTAACTTTTCTCTTATTGCTTTTCTTGCTCTAGACAAGTTTACACGTACTGCTGTATTATTCATATCCAACATTTTAGCTATCTCATCTAGATCGTACTCTTCTATATCTCGTAATTGAATTATTAATCGTTGTTGTTCTGGTAGCTCTTCTATAATTTTCGCAACCCAATCTACACTATCATTTAATTCAACCTGCTTTTGTAAAGATGTATTATTATCTTCATAATTACTATGTACAATCTTTAAATTTTGTGCTTGCTTTGACTTTAATTTATCAAAACAAAAATTCTTTGCCATGGTCATAGAAAAAGCCTCTATATTTTTATACTCCTGTATCTTCTTTTTGTTTTTCCATAGCTTTAACAAAACTTCTTGTGTTGCATCTTCGGCTTCCTCTCTAGAAATTAATAATCGTTTTGACAAACGAAATACTTTATCCTTAAAAGGCATGACAATATTTAAAAACTCACTTTGAGTCATTTTGTTTGGTTTGGTTAAAAACAGCTTAGTTATTGCTATTTGATATTACGACGAACAACCTTTTGGTTTGTTACATTAAAATTTAAATTCATTTAAAAATTCTACTAAACATATTGCTTTTACTAACATTACCAGCATATTAAATAATACGAATCTTACATATTAAGTAACTAAAAATAACCGATATCAATTTATTTTTTTTATTATGAAATAATGTAAGTAATTTTAGAGTTTAATAGATTACTTATAATAAACTCCTTATATGAAAACGTTTAAAGCCCTAACATTACTATTCATATTATCCATACTTACAACAAGCTGTTTTGAAGATAATGACGATATTCCTATTTCTTCAAAAGAAATAAACGACTTTGTTTGGAAAGGTATGAATTCTTGGTATAATTGGCAATCTGAAGTTTCTGATTTATCCGACACAAAAGATGATAATTCCACTGAATACGACTCCTATTTAAACCAATTTGAAAAGCCAAAAGACCTTTTTAATAGTCTTATATACCAAGTAGATGTTATTGATAGGTTTTCATGGTTTGTAGAGGATTATATCGTTCAAGAGCAACAGTTTCAAGGTATTTCTAAATCTTTAGGTATGAGATTACAGGCTGTAGAAACAAATAATGCCGATGATGTTATTCTATATGTAAGACACGTTGCAAATAATTCACCTGCTAGTAATGCCAATATTAAAAGAGGAGACATTATAAATGCTATTAATGGTGTTATATTAACATCTAGCACCTATAATAATGCAGCAAGTAATTTATCTAATGAATCTGTGACCTTATCTTTTGTTACTGAAAATGGAGGCATATTAACTCCAAAAGAAGATAAAACCATATCTCCAGTTATTTTATCTGAAAATCCTGTTTATTTAACAAAAGTCTTTACTATTGATGGAAAGAAAGTAGGGTATTTAGTCTACAATGGTTTTAGGTCTTCTTATAATGATGAATTAAATGCAGCCTTTTCTTTTTTTAAAAATGAAAACATAAGTGAGTTAATATTAGATTTAAGACTAAACGGAGGAGGATCTGTTGCCACATCTTCTTATTTAGCAAGTATGATTTATGCTGGAGCTTCAGATGGTAGGTTTGCCGATTTAAAATTTAATTCTAAACATACAGAATCTGATGGTTTTTATAACTTCTCTAATAATTTAAATGTTTTTGACTCTAATGGTGATAAAACTGGAGAAGAGCCTATTAATAGATTAAATACAATATCTCGATTATATGTATTAACATCGGGAAGTACGGCATCTGCTAGCGAAATGGTTATAAATGGGCTTAGACCATATATCCCTGTTAAAACAGTAGGAACTACAACATATGGTAAAAATGTTGGTTCAATTACTTTGTACGATTCACCAGATTCAGATTTTCGAGAGAGAGCTTCTGCTAATTCTGGCCACTTAAATGCTATGCAACCTATAGTATTTCAAATATTTAATAGAGATGGAGAGAGTGATTATGCTCAAGGCTTTAATCCTGATATTGAAGTTAGAGAATTCGAATTTTGGAATAACATACGTCCTTTTGGTGATGAAAATGAAGTTGTTCTTAAAGCGGCCTTGAACGATATAAGAGGCATTACTACAAAAATAGCACCTACAAGAAAAGGAAGACAATCTAAAAAATTAAAAATTAAAGCGTTAAAAAACAGATTTGATAAGGAGATGTATATTGATAACGAATACCATTGAATTAATTATAGAAAATTTATTTCTAAACGGATATAAAAAAAAGGAATCATAATCTAATAAAATTTAGATTATGATTCCTTTTTCTCTTTTAAAAAACAAAAAGGCTTATATTTTTAATTAAAATAAATCTTTGAAGCTCCTAAAGCTACAGATGCCATTTTTATTTTCTCTTTAGTCTGTAAATTATAAACATTCAATTCACTTAAATCTGAAAAATTAGCATCTAATAAATAGATTCTATCATTTTTCACTTCCATGCCATATAAAAATCCTTGAGATTCAACAATTGCAGTCGAAGATAATGCAGTCGCATTTTCATTAATTGCATATACTTTTCCATTTAATTCATAATACAAAACATCATTATCTAATACCATTAAAGTTGGATGTTCTCCTGTAGCAAAAGGTAAAGAAACTGTCTCTAAGTTAGTAGATAGATTAATTTTTACAATCGATGCTATCGTTTCGTCCATTGTCCAAGCTTCATTACCTCCGCACAGAACAACTAATTCATTTTGATTATTAACAAATATTTCATCTGGTTTAAATCCTACAGTAATCGTTTCTACTTTATCATCTACTAAATCAACTACAGATATAATATTATTAGTTGAAAAAGCACCTTTATGAGACACATATAATTTCCCGTTATTTTCAACAATTCGTTCTGGCCCATTACCTACAGGTATGGTTCTTTCAACAGCATAAGTCGATAAATCTACGATTGCTATAAAATCGTCTGTTTCATCTGCTGTAGATCCCCAATTTGTAACATACCCCTTGTTTCCAACTATTGTCATATATCTAGGTGTTAACAAACCTGTAGTTATAGTACTTAAATTTTCAAAAGTATATCTATTTACTACCGAAATACTATTAGCATTATCGACTACAATAAATGCTCTAGAACCATCAAATGCCATAGACTGTAAAAAAGTCCCTAATTCTGAATTATTTACCTTTTTGTAAATTAAATTTTCAACTATAGACAAATCTTGAGATACAAAAGATACAGAAGCAGTACTTCCACTACCTTCTCCACTAATTAAAATTCCATTTTCATAATCTCCTCTAGGCGTACTAGCATCATCATCATTACTACATGACATAAAAAAGACACTTATAAGGAATAATACTGTAAGTAATTTATTAATTTTCATTATTTAGAATTTATAGTTTATATTTAAGTTAAAGTTTCTATTAGGCATTGGTCGTCTTGGTATTACAACATAGTTTTCATTAAACACATTGTTAACCTTTAGTCCTATATTAAATTGAGTTTTGGTGTTCTTAAATAATTTATAGTCTACTCCAACATTAGACACAAAAAAACTAGGAACAACAAAATCCTTAGAATTACTTTCTGTAGTATAGACTTTACCATTAAATAGATGTTGATAAAAAAAACTTAGCTGCCTATAATTATAAGTTACATTACCATTCAATAGATGCTCAGGTACAAATATGGCTTGTTTATTTGTAACTTCATTTTCAGCAATAGTGTAGCTATAATTAAGATTAGCACTAAATATGTGTTTATTAACTTTCTCTTTATATGAAAAAGCTAATTCCAAACCTTTATTATTAGCTCTAGATAGGTTTATCGGCACCCAAACTCCAGCTCTAGCAGAATCACCATTAGGGATCCACACAATCTTATCTTTAACTGCAATATAAAAAGCACCTAAATCTATTTTAAATTGATTATTGTTATAGATCACTCCTAATTCTCCCTGCAAAGATGTTTCTGGTATTAAATCAAGGTTTCCTTGTCCTGGCCAATATAAATCATTGTATGTAGGCACTCTATAATTTCTAGATCCATTAGCTCTAATAGATATACAATTAGAAGTTTTTACTTTTATGCCTAAAGCATAAGTAAATGGTACTTTATAATCTGAATTAAAATCTTTTCTAATTTTTGTTTCAAATGAAATAGCATGTCCTATTTTTTGATTATAAATTATAGATTGCGAAAATTGTGTTCTACGTTTCTCTAAAATCTGGTCTGTTTTTCCAAGAATAGACTCATATTCCGTATATGACGCTAATTCACCTTTCTTATCTAAAAAACTATATCCTAAATTATAATTAGCCAAATAACGTTTTGATTTACCAAAATTGAATGTACTTATAGCTTTATCTTCAAAATACTGATACTCTTCTGCTAAATATCCTAATTTTAATTCATGCTGCAATCTTGATTTTTTTAAGTTATAAACTAATAAATTTCTATGGTTAAAATCTTTATATTTATCGTTAGCAGCCAATGGATTTGGTAATTCTCCAGATAAAAATCGTTCGGCAAAATAATTAGCACTATAAAACTTTAACTTTGAATACCTATTAATAAAAAAAGCTAAACTTATATTAACCCCTAAATTCTCATAAGCACCGTTAGTATTTTTAAAATCTGTATCTAAAAATTTATAATCGTTTTCCGATTGGTTATAAGACAGACCAATCTTAACCGTCTTTTTAGAATCTGATAATCTAAATTTATATAATGAATTATAAGTATTAAAACTACCTACCGATACTACTATTAAATTCTCTGTTTGTCTTTTACTAGTAAATTTTAAGTTATCGTTTAAATGAATTGTACCTCCAATAGCTCCAGAACCATATTCTATACTTCCGCCACCACTTCTAACATCAATAGCATCAAACAAACTAACGGTTAACGAATTAAAACCTGTTTGTCCATTATTTATAGAGTTAACATTTACACCATTCCAAATTACAGCTGTATTAGATGCACTTGTTCCTCTAAAACTTGCAGTACTAGTCCCCCCAGCGCCATATTCTTTAAAATAAATGGGAGAATTATAACGCAATAACAATGTAAACGATTCCGTGTTTTTATGCAAAACAGAATCCTTTAAAGTAGATACTTTATACCCTACAGAATGTTGTCTTAACTTTCTATCAGATCGAATTATAACTTTCTCTAAACGATTTATTAAATCATTTTGAGTAAAGCCATTAAAACAACTAACACAAGTTATTGCTATGAATAATGCTTTTTTCATAAGTTCTTAAAGACTTTTTACCCGAAAGTCATTTTTATATGATGAATATTGGCAGGTCTCCTGGCTTGTTTTATGTTATTTCACCTTCCCAGTAATTTACCAGTGGTTTTGAAGTTAATAACACCTCCTCTATAGAGTACTTACATTAAATATTTACAAATAAATATGTTAAGCATAAACTTACAGTTGCGGGAACAGCTCAAGAATTAAAGAGTTACGATTATTTTTAAATGAAATAAATCGTAAGTCAATGCACTTGATTCCCTTTTAATCCGAACAATTAAAATTGAACGAAACCAAAATTCGCTGCAAATGTACTACCTATTTTTAGAATCGAAACCATTTTACTGTGTTATTCTTTAAAAAAGGATAATCTTTGCGATATTAATATACAATTTCATTTATGATTTATTATATAACTGGTGGTGAACGTTCTGGGAAAAGTAGCTATGCGCAAGACCTAGCATTATCATTATCTAATTCACCTAAATATTTAGCAACATCTCGGGTATGGGATAACGACCATAGAAAACGTATTGATAGACATATAGCAGATAGAGATGAACGTTGGACTTCTATAGAAGAAGAAAAAATATTAGCCTCGGTAGTAAAACCTAAAGATGTCGTAATAATAGACTGCGTAACATTATGGCTTACCAATTTTTATGTAGACACTAAAAATGATACCGATAAAAGTTTAGAATTAGCTAAAATTGAATTCAATAAATTGTTAGATATTGATGCTACTATTATTATAATCTCTAACGAAATTGGTATGGGCGTACATGCTCAAACCGAAATTGGTAGAAAATTTACAGAATTGCAAGGTTGGATGAATCAACACATTGCAAAGCACGCAGACAAAGCTACTATGATGGTTTCTGGAATTCCTTTAACTTTAAAATAATTATGATACACCCTATAAAAAATAAAACACTAGAAAAAGCGCTTCAGCAAAAAATCAATTTAAAAACCAAACCTTTAGGAGCTCTAGGTATGTTAGAAGATTTAGCTCTTAAAATAGGTTGTATTCAAAACAGTGAAACTCCCAAAATAGACAATCCCACTATTGTTGTTTTCGCAGGTGATCATGGCATTGCTACAAAAGAGGAAGTAAACCCTTTTCCTCAAGAAGTAACGTCTCAAATGGTATACAATTTTGTAAACGGTGGAGCAGCCATTAATGTTTTTAGTAAAACAAATGATGTAGCATTAAAAATTGTTGATGCTGGTGTAAACCATAAATTTCCTAAAAGCCTTAATATTATAAATAAGAAAGTAGCCTTTGGCACAAAAAATTACCAAGATGAACCAGCCATGACTTTAGAGCAATATAACGATGCTATAAAAAAAGCAGGAGATATTATTTCTAAAATTCATTCTAAAGGCTGTAATACTATAGGTTTTGGAGAAATGGGAATTAGTAATACCTCTTCGGCATCATTACTTATGGGACATTTTATAAAAACCCCAATTATAGATTGTATAGGTTCTGGCACAGGTTTATATGCAGATGGCATCAATAAAAAAGCGCAAATACTTTCTAAAGTTTTTAATAAATATAATCCAAAAACACCTCAAGAAGCTCTAGCGACCTTTGGAGGGTTTGAAATTGTAATGCTTTGCGGCGCTATTTTAAAAGCAGCAGAATTAAAAATGACTGTGGTAATTGATGGTTTTATAGTAACAGCAGCATTATTAGCAGCAGAAGCTATAAATACAAACGTTTTAGACTATTGTGTATTTGCCCATAACTCTAATGAGCAAGGACACATTAAAATGCTTGAATTCCTTAATGTAAAACCATTATTATCCTTAGGTTTACGATTAGGAGAAGGTACAGGAGCTGCGTTAGCAATACCTTTATTGAGAGCTTCTGTTAATTTTTTAAATGATATGGCTAGCTTTGAAAGCGCTGGAGTTAGTGGTGAAAATGATTAAATATGAAAAAAGAAGCTCAAATATTCTTTACGGCAATCATGTTTTTTACAAGGATTCCTTGTCCAAAATGGGTAGACCATAATCCCGAATACCTAAAGAAAAGCACTAAATACTTTTCTTTAGTAGGCATTATTATTGGAGCTACAGCTGCTCTTGTTTATTATGGCACTTCTTTTGTTTTTTCAACAGAAATAAGTATACTCCTTAGTATGGTATCTACAATTTATATTACTGGAGCTTTTCATGAAGATGGTTTTGCAGATGTTTGCGACGGACTAGGTGGCGGATGGACCAAAGAAAAAATTCTCCTTATCATGAAAGATTCTCGTTTAGGTACCTATGGTGCCGTAGGGTTACTTTTAATTCTTGCCTTAAAATTTTCTGCGCTAAGAGAAATTCCTCTACACCTCATCCCATTAACCCTAATTGCAGGGCATAGCCTAAGTCGCTTTATAGCAACCACTTTAATTTACACACATCCTTATGTAAGAGACACCGATGATAGTAAAGCAAAACCAGCAGCAAAAAGTATTACGCTAAGCAATATCAGTTTTAGTGCTATTTTTGGTATAGCCCCCTTATTCTTTTTTAAAACCCCTTTTATCTTTTTAACTTTAATCCCAACCTATTTAGCAAAAATGTACTTAGGTGCAAAGTTTAAAAAATGGTTAGGCGGTCAAACAGGAGACTGTGCAGGTGCCGTTCAACAATTATGCGAGGTTGTCTTTTATTTAAGTGTTATAGCATTATGGAAATTTATTTAATTAGACACACTACACCTCATATAGAAAAAGGTATTTGCTACGGACAGAGCGATTTAGATTTAGCAAACACTTACACCGAAGAGTTCAAAACTATTAAAACAAAAATTCCAGAGAATAAAAATTATAAAGTCTTTTCAAGCCCTTTAAAACGTTGTGCACTACTCGCTAAACAATTTAGTGATACTGTTAATTATGATAATCGATTAAAAGAATTAGATTTTGGAGATTGGGAACTAAAAGCATGGAATGCTATTTCTGAAGAAGACATGAAACCTTGGATGACAGATTTTGTAAATGAACCTGTACCTAACGGTGAATCTTACACACAATTAGCTTCTAGAGTTCATGCTTTTTTTGAAGACATTCTCGCTTCAGAATCAACAAAAGATTTAATTATTGTAACACATGCTGGTCCAATGAGAGCTTATCTTTCTGCACTTTTAGGTATTCCGTTAAAAGTATCGTTCAATATAAAAATAAATTATGGCGATATATTTCAACTAAAAAAAGAAAATAAAGTACTAAAACTTATAACAGAAATAAATATATAAAAAACACCTTTAAGTAAACCTGCGAGTTATTTTGTTTTAAAAAACATTTTAAACCACCTAACATATACAGTATTACAAAAAAAATAAAGACCTTTGAACTTCAATTTTACTACATGCGTTTTATAATTCTATTCTTTATTAGTTTATTCCTTCTTACTTCTTGTAAAGAAGATAAAGGCATTAGCAGAACCTTACCTCCTAGTAATGCTAAAAAAGTAAATATTAAATATGCCAAAGGTTTTAAAATAACTCACTATAAAACATATAAAGAAATTCTAGTAACATCTCCTTGGCCTAAAAGTGAAGAAACTTACCGTTACATTATAGTAGAAAAAGAACAAGACATCCCTAAGCATAATGATAAAGATGTTATTATAAAAACGCCTATAGAAAAAATTGTAGTTATGTCTACTACAAATATTCCTGCTTTAGAATATTTAGGAATAGAAAATAAATTAGTAGGTTTCCCTAATACCAAATTTATTTCCTCTCCAAAAACAAGAACCCGCATTGATAAAGGAGAAATTAAAGACCTTAATAATGATCTTGAACTTAACATAGAGCTTCTCCTTGATTTACAACCTCAATTAGTTATTGGTTTTTCTATTAATGGAAATAATAAAAAATTAGATCAAGTAGAAAAACTTGGTATTCCTGTTGTCCTTAATGGGTCTTGGACAGAAGAGCATCCACTTGGCCGTTCGGAATGGATAAAATTTATTGCTGCCTTTTTCAATAAAGATAAAGAAGCAGATAGTATTTTTAACACTATAGAATCTAATTACTTAAAAGTAAAAGCAACAGCTTTAAAGGCTAAAGAAAAACCTATAGTATTTTCTGGATCTATGTTTAAAGATGTTTGGAATATTCCTGGAGGACATAGTTATTTTGCCAAATATTTAGAAGATGCCAATACCAATTATCTTTGGAAAGATAATAAAGATAATGGAAGCCTTCATTTAAATTTTGAAAATGTACTTAGCAAAGGACAAAAAGCAGAATTATGGATTGGAGCAGGATCATTTAAAAGCAAAGCACACCTTATAGAACAACATAAAGGATACTCTTATTTTGATGCCTTTAAAAATAATAAAATATACACCTATACCAATAAAGTAGGTCCCAAAGGCGGCTTATTATATTACGAATTAGGGCCAGTGCGTCCAGATATTATTTTAAAAGACATTATAAATATTGCGCACCCTGGATTATTGACAGATTATGAAAGCTTCTTTTTTAAACGTTTAGAATAATTGCAAAAAGCCAATAAACATACCATCTCTTTTATAACACTAAGTGTTTTACTAATCTTATGCTTTTTTTTAAACATAAGTCTAGGCTCTATATCCATTCCAAACAAAGAAATTATTAACGTTTTGTTTGGTTCTGCTAAAAATCTATCTTGGCAGTACATTATAATCGATTATAGGTTACCTAAAGCTTTTACAGCAATTATTGTAGGCTCTGGCTTAGGCATTTCTGGACTTATGATGCAAACCTTATTTAGAAACCCACTTGCAGGACCATTTGTACTAGGTATAACTTCTGGTGCTAGTTTAGGCGTTGCAATAGTCACCATGGGAGCATCCCTTTTGGGTGGTGTTATGGTTGGGGTTTTAGCTTCTAAATGGAGCATTGTTATTGCTGCAACATTAGGTAGTTTTTTAGTATTACTTACTGTTTTAATTGTATCTACAAAAGTTAGAGACTCTATGGCCATCCTTATTATAGGTCTTATGTTTGGTAGTATATCTGCCGCTGTAGTGAATGTACTCTCTTATTTTAGTTCTGCCGAAGAATTACAACAATACTTTTTCTGGGGCTTTGGTAGTTTAGGAAATTTATCGTGGAACGAACTACTTATTCTTTTTGCACTCTATTCACTAGGTATTCTATTAAGCTTAGGCACTATAAAAACCTTAAACACATTATTACTTGGAGAAAACTATGCAAAAAGTTTAGGTCTTAATATAAAACATAGTCGATTACTTATAATAACATCTACAAGTTTATTAGCAGGAACTATAACAGCATTTACAGGGCCTATAGCATTTATAGGCTTAGCAATTCCACATATAACACGTCAAGTTTTCAATACTTCAAACCATAAAACATTATTACCAGCAGTGTTTTTATTTGGTGCAATAGTCATGCTTATTTGCGATAGTATTGCTCAATTACCAACAAGCGACTATACGCTACCTATAAATGCAATTACATCATTAATTGGAGCTCCTGTTGTTATTTGGTTATTAATTAGAAAGCGAAAAATGATGTTTTAAAAGTTAGAAAATGGAAACTCGAAAACAGAAAACGTATCACTTAATAAACATTTTTAATTTTGAAGTTTCCTATTGGAGTTTATGAAAACAAATAAATCACATACCATATTAAAAACCAAAAACTTATCAATTGGTTATACTTCAAAAAAAGAAGAAACCATTATTGCTTCTAATATTAATATTGAATTAAAAAAAGGAGAACTTGTTGGATTAATAGGCGCCAATGGTGTTGGAAAATCTACTCTTTTAAAAACACTTACCAAAGTACAAAAGGCTTTGCAGGGACATGTTTTTATTAATGATAAAGACCTTTTAAAATACAACGCTATAGATTTAGCTAAAGTTTTAAGTTTAGTTTTAACCGAACAAATTTCCTCTAAAAATTTATCGGTTTTAGAATTAGTAGCCTTAGGTAGGCAACCTTATACTAATTGGATTGGTAACTTATCTAAAAATGATACAACCATCGTCAATGAAGCTTTAAACTTAACTAATATTAAAGATTTAAAACATAAAAAGTGTTTTGAATTAAGCGATGGACAGTTACAAAAAGTCATGATATCTCGTGCATTAGCTCAAGACACAGATTTAATTATTCTAGATGAACCCACCACCCATCTAGACATGTATCACAAAGCATACATCTTAAAACTGCTGCAAAAACTAGCTAAAGAAACCAATAAAACCATTCTATTTTCTTCTCATGAAATAGATTTAGCAATACAACTTTGTGATAAACTCATTGTTATGAGTAATGGACATGTTGTTTCAGATACCTCAACCAACCTAATTTCGAAAGGTACCTTCGCAACCTTATTCCCTAAAGATTTAATTATTTTTAATGAAAAAACAGCTAGCTTTAAAGTAAAAAAAGAATAAACACCTTTCTTTTCTTTTCAAAATTCACTATATTCACATAGTTATTAATCAACTGGTTAACTTCTTTACCTCTATATCCCAAACCTCATTTCACCATTTAACCCTTATTATACATTGAAACTTCATAATGAAGTTTGAAAATGCAATACATACTGTTTATTAATTTTAAAATAGAACTACTATAGTGAAATTAAAAAAACATAATGAAACATCTGTATTTGAAATAATTTCAAGATGGAATAGATTTCCAATACATAATGCGGGCTTAACGACTAACCAAATTATTAAAGATGAAATCACCAAAAAAAATCAGCATACTAGCCTGTGCTTTACTCTTAATACTTGCACTAGCTTGTATAAAAAAAACTCAAAAACCTAACCCTGAACTAACTACAATTAACCTTTTAAGAGGGGAGCTATTATTATGTGGAGATGGTCAATTTGGGGAATTAAAATTCTCACTCTCGTGCAATTATGAAACCAGAGCTACTTTCGATTTAGCCATAGCATTATTGCACTCCTTTCAATACAACGAAGCCGAAAAAGCATTTGTAAAGGTTATTGATTCCGACCCTAATTGTCCCATGGCATATTGGGGCGTTGCTATGAGCATTTATCATGCCGCTTGGTTTCCGCCTTCTAAAAAAGATTTAATTAAAGGCTCAAAAGTATTAAGTATAGCTAAAAAACTAGCTATGGATGATAAACAAAAGGACTATATAAATGCTATTGATGTTTTTTATACAGATTGGGAAAATATAGATCATAAAACAAGAGCCAAAAGATTTGAAACAAAAATGGAGGCTATGTATTTAAAATATCCAGATGACATAGAGGCTGCCATTTTTTATGCCTTGGCATTATACTCTACAAGAGATAGAGTTGGAAAAGATTATGTAAACGAAAGAAAAGCTGGAGAAATCCTGGAATATCTCTTTGTTTCTAATCCCAATCATCCTGGAATAGCACATTATATTATACATAATTACGACAACCCAGTATTAGCTCATAAAGCTCTAGAGACTGCAAGGCGCTATGCAAGAATAGCCCCTTCTTCTGCCCATGCGCAGCATATGCCTTCTCATATTTTTACAAGGTTAGGAATCTGGGAAGAATCTATAGACGCTAATTTACTATCAACCGAAAGCGCTAGATGTTATGCAGAAGCCGCCGCTTTAACAGGATCTTATTTTGAAGAATTACATGGTATCGATTATTTAGTATATGCCTATCTGCAAAAAGGAGATAATACCAGTGCAGAACAACAATATAACTTCATTAAAAACCGGAAAGAATTTCATCCTATGACGATTTCGGCATCAATTTATCCCATAGTAGCAGTTCCCTCAAGACTTGCTCTCGAAAACAAAAACTGGAAACGAGCAGCTAGCATGAAATTACAAGAAATTAATTTAAAGTGGGAACAATTTCCTTGGCAAGAAGCCATACATCACTTCGCTGTTGCATTGGGATCTGCAAATACAGAGGATTTTAATACCGCAAAACAAAGTATTGAGGTTTTAAAAAAATTACACAAAAAACTAATAGATCAAAACGATCACACAAAATCCATTCAAATAAAACAAGTTGAAATTCAAATTAAAACCTCTCAAGCTTGGTTGGATTTAAGAAAAAACAATGATACTAAAGCTCTTTCGTTAATGAAAGAAGCCGTAGAAATAGAAAAAACAACAAGTAAACATCCTATTACACCAGGAGACGTTCTTCCTGCTATAGAATTATTAGGTGACATGCTCTTAGAATTAAACAAACCCGAAGAAGCATTAGCCGCTTATGAAGAAAACTTAAAAGTACGTCCTAATAGATTTAATGGCATTTATGGAGCTGCATTAGCAGCACAAAAAACTAACAACTTAGAAAAAACCCTTTTATATTTTAATCAACTTATCGAAATCTCTAAAGATTCAAACAGTGATAGACCAGAAATTAAAGAAGCCAAAGCGTTTCTTAATCAAGTAACCTGATTTTATATTAACCCTTAATTGTTTTGTCATGAAATCAAAAAAAACTCTCATTTTAAGCAGTGTCATACTATTTATTACTGCTTATTTCATATTAAGCCCCTCTTTTGAAAAACCAATAAGATCTACAGCTAAATTAGCGATGAATTTCGTTAAATGTACACCTGCAAATTTTTTATTAAAAAATGTAGATACAACCCAACAAATCTCCCCTTTATTCGAAAACCTAGGTAATCATAGCTACACCATTACAACAGATAACGATAAAGCTCAACAGTTTTTCAATCAAGGGTTAAGATTTACTTATGCCTTTAATCATGCCGAAGCACATCGATCTTATATGGAAGCCTCAAGACTTGACCCTAATGCTGCTATGGCTTTTTGGGGGCAAGCTTATGTACTAGGTCCTAATATAAATGACCCTTTACCAGACGAAGAGCGTAAAAACAAATACAACGAAGCTATAGCAAAAGCATCAGCTTTAATAACAAAAGCTTCTCCAAAAGAACAAGCTTTAATTAAAGCTCTAACGCATAGATACTCAAAAGATTTAGAAACAAATGTTGAAGATTTAAATATAGCATATATGAAGGCTATGACAAATGTTGCAACTATGTATCCAAATGATCCCGATATTCAAACCCTTTATGCAGCATCAGTAATGAATACCGTTCCATGGAATTATTGGGATAAAGCAGGTAATCCATCTCCAAATATTATAGAAGCAAAGGTAGCTCTTGAAAAAGCTATAAAAATAAACCCTAACCATCCAGGAGCACATCATTACTATATTCATATGGTAGAATTACCAAAACCAGACTTAGCAGTTCCTAGTGCCGAAAAACTAGGAAGCTTAATGCCTGCTGCTGGACATATTGTACATATGCCTTCCCATATATACATAAGAGTTGGCAGATATAAAGATGCTGTAATTGCTAACCAAAAAGCAATTCTAGCCGATGAAGATTATATTTCGCAATGCTTCTCGCAAGGTATGTACCCTTTAGGATATTACCCTCATAATATTCATTTTCTTTGGTCTGCCTCTAGCCTTCTAGGTACTAGCGAAGTTGCTATTGACGCCGCAAAAAAAACAGCAGAAAAAGTACCAGTTGGAGAAATGAAAACACTTCATTTTTTACAAAACTTTGCTGCAACTCCATTATTAGCATATACACGATTTGGAAAATGGAATGATATTTTAACCATGCCTACTCCAAACAAGGACATAAAACATTTAAAACTCATATGGCATTATGCTAGAGGTATCGCCTTTATTAGAAAAAATAATTTAAAAGAAGCTAAAGAAGAACTTGAAGCCATTGAAGTACTTATTAGCGACCCAGAATTAGAAACATTAATAGCTACTGGTTTTGATACAGAAACAACCATAGCCAAATTAGCATACGAAGTTGTTGCTGGTGAACTAGCTTCCGCTAAAGGAGATCTTGATTCGGCTATAAATCACTTTGAAAAAGCAGTTATTATAGAAGATGGGTTAATTTATACCGAGCCATCTGCTTGGCATATTCCAACGAGACAAAACTTAGGAGCTGTACTGTTAAAAGCAAAAAAACATGAAGCTGCCGAAAAAATATACAAAGAAGATCTAGAAGTTCTCAGACAAAATGGATGGTCCTTAATAGGCTTATATAAAAGCCTTAAAGCACAAGGCAAAGAGCAAGAAGCAAAAGCTATTAAGAACGAATTTGATATGGCTTGGAAAGATGCAGATATTAAAATAGATAGCTCCATTCTCTAGTCTCTTAATGTAAATAAATCTCTCAAACAGTAATAAACATGTCTATAAAAGAATATAAACAAACGGTTACCTTTATAATCTTTGGTGTAATCTTTATTATTTGCCTCTCCTATTTTTTATCCTTTACCAATGATGAAGCATTACCAATATACAACCCTTCTAGTTTTAACCCCGAATTAGTTGATAAAACCCTTCAAAACAAAACTGAAAATCACATTATTTCAGATTTCACATTAATCAATCAGAATGGTAAAACCATTACCCAAAATGATTATAAAAATAAAATTTATGTTGCCGATTTCTTTTTTACACGGTGCCCTAGTATTTGCCCCATAATGACAAGTAATATGGTTAAAATTCAAACGCATTTTTTAAACAATAACGATGTTATGCTACTATCGCTATCTGTAACACCTGGAATTGATAGCGTTTCTGTACTTCGCGATTATGCTACAAAAAAAGGCGTTATTGATTCGAAATGGCATATTACTACTGGAAATAAGCAACATATATATAATCTAGCTAGAAAAAGTTATTTTGCAGTAACAGAAGATGGAGATGGCGGACTTCAAGACTTTATACATACACCCCACTTTATTTTAGTTGATAAAGAAAAACAAATTAGAGGTATCTACGATGGTACAAAAACCCAAGAAATTGATCGTATAATTAGAGATATAACAAAATTAACAAACTAGTTGGTTTCTTCTTATCGGTCTTTATATTCTTCTGTTAAAAAAAATTATCTTTGATTATAATTTCTTTTTCTGCAATGAACGACAACCTCATTCTTATGCTATCTATATTAGTTTCCGCAGTAATTGGAGGCTATTTAGGCATTCTTTTCACTAAACTTAAAAGTAAAAGTGAAAAAAGTACGCTTGAAGAACGTAATACAAACCTTCAACAGCAATTAAATGACCTTAAATCATCTAATGAAATAGAAAAACAACAATTGAATGAAAACTTCAATGCGCAATTAAATAATTTGAATAAAACTATTTCTAAAATAGAAATAGAACGTGAAGAAATTCGTCGTGAAAAAGATTTTTCAAATACAGAATTAGCTAGGAAAAATTCAGAATATGAAAACCTACAACAGCTAAACTTAAAACGTGATGCCGAATTAGAAGAACGCCAAGAGCAATTACGTAAAGATTTTGAACTTTTAGCGACTAAAATTTTAGAAGAAAAGTCTGAAAAATTCACACTTCAGAATAAAGAAAATATCAAAAACATTTTAAACCCTCTGCAAGAAAAAATACAAGGCTTTGAGAAAAAAGTTGAAGACTCTCAAAAAGAAAGTATTAGTATGCATTGTGCTTTAAAAGAGCAACTTTTAGGTTTAAAGGACTTAAACCAGCAAATGACAAAAGAAGCCACCAATCTTACCAGAGCTTTAAAAGGCGATAGTAAAATGCAAGGAAACTGGGGAGAATTGGTACTAGAACGTGTTTTAGAAAAATCTGGATTAGAGAAAGATAGAGAATATTTTGTGCAACAAAATTTTACAAGAGAAGATGGCTCTCGTGTATTACCAGATGTTGTATTAAATCTTCCTGATGGTAAAAAAATGATTATAGATAGTAAAGTATCTTTAACAGATTACGAACGTTTGGTAAATGCTAATGAGGAAGATAGAGTACCCTTTTTAAAAGCACACGTAAACTCTATTAAAAGACACGTAGATCAATTATCTGATAAGAACTACCAAGATTTATATGATATTGAATCTCCTGATTTTGTGTTAATGTTTATCCCAATTGAACCTGCTTTTGCCATAGTTGTTAATGAAGATAATGCTATATACAATAAGGCATTCGAAAAAAACATTGTTATTGTTACACCGTCTACCCTACTGGCTACACTACGTACTATTGACAGTATGTGGAATAACGAGAAACAACAACAAAATGCTATTGAAATTGCAAGACAAGCAGGCGCGCTATATGATAAATTTGAAGGCTTAGTAACCGATTTAACTGGGGTTGGTAAGAAGATTGATGCTGCAAAAAAAGATTATTCTATGGCTATGAATAAGCTTGTTGATGGTAGAGGAAACCTTATTACAAGTGTTGAAAAACTTAAAAAAATGGGTGCCAAAGCAAAAAAAACTCTTCCTGAATCTATAATAAAACGCGCACAAGAAGAAAACGAATAAATAAAAAAACATATGTTTAAACACGCTAAAGAATCACAAATAACTATAACAGAACTTATGCTACCTTCTCACTCTAATTTTAGTGGCAAAATTCATGGGGGTTATATTCTTAATTTAATGGATCAAATTGCTTTTGCTTGCGCTTCCAAACATTCTAGGAATTACTGTGTAACTGCCTCTGTAAATAAAGTAGATTTTTTAAATCCTATAGATGTGGGTGAATTAGTAACTTTAAAAGCGTCTGTAAACTATACTGGAAGAACTTCCATGGTTATTGGAGTTCGTGTGGAATCGGAAAATATTCAAACAGGTAAAATGAAGCATTGTAATTCATCTTATTTTACTATGGTTGCTAAAGACAAAAACGGAAAAAATGTGCCTGTTCCTGGCATTATATTAGACTCCGAACAAAGTGTTAGGCGTTATGCCAGAAGTATTAAAAGACAAGAGCAAGCAAAAAATAGATCTAACAATTTTAAAGCTTCAGAATTTAAAATTGAAGAGCACCTAGAACTTCTTAAAACTCAAAATGCTAAAATTGAGCTTTAGATAATTGTTCGATAAATAGTATTAAAAAAACAGGGTAAAAATAATGTAAATAACGCCTCACCTAGTGAGTCATTTAAACTAAAACATTATTTATTCATCCTGTTTTTTATTGAAAAATAATTTTGAATATCCGTTTTTACTCATAATCCAGTAATTCCAGCTATTACTAGTCTATCGAATAGTTTTTCCTCAAAATATCTTCGATTGAGTTTGTAAACAAATTCGTTTAGGTAGAGTTGTAGG
>NZ_MDJD01000027.1 GCF_001747085.1 Flavivirga aquatica | reverse complement strand
TGTATAGGAAGTTCGGATGGATCTGTAAACTTTACCGTAGGAGATTTTTCAGGAACTTACAGTTATGTATTTGATGGTAATCCTAGTGTAACAGGACAAACAGGACTCATTATACCAACTTTTACAGGGTTATCTGCAGGAAATCATACTATTACAATAACTGATGAAGTTACAGGTTGTACAGCGACAGCTACAGTACGTGTAGAAGCGCCAGCCGTAGCTTTAAGTGTAACAACGACTGCATCACCAATAACCTGTGATACTTCAGGAAGTGTAGAAATTACAGCTTTAGGAGGTTGGGGAGGCTATGAGTACAGTTTAACACAGCCAGATGCAAGTGTTCTAGCTTTTCAAACAAGTAATACGTTTACAGGATTAACTCAAACAGGCTCTTATACAG
>NZ_MDJD01000026.1 GCF_001747085.1 Flavivirga aquatica | reverse complement strand
TTTCTTTGCGTGAGTCCTTCTTGATTTTCTTTATCAAGCTCGTTCCTGAAAAAAAATGAGCCTCTCATCTCAATTACAGTTTGTTGCTCATAATCTATTTTACCAAATTGTTTCCCGAAGCAACGCAGGACACACAACGGCATACAACAAGGTATAAAATTAATTGCTAGTGCAGGTCTAATTACGAAAATCATCGCGGATTCTATAGTTGGTTTGTATTTGCTAAAGTCAATGATTAAATCACGCAACTAATCTTATACTAAACGTTAACATTTATTCCTCCCAAATATTCTGCAAAAAAAATCTGATCTCTAAGCGGATTTTCAAAAACCAATCTTTACGCCGACTTTTAGCCAGATTCGCAAAATGATCCCAAAAGACTTTTAAAATCTTTGCGCTGACT
>NZ_MDJD01000025.1 GCF_001747085.1 Flavivirga aquatica | reverse complement strand
TATCGGAGTCGAACCGATGACCTCCTGCGTGCAAGGCAGGCGCTCTAGCCAGCTGAGCTAATCCCCCATTGTAATTCTTCGTTTAGAATCCTTAATGTGAATTTAGAATTCTCAGTTCTAGAATTTCCTCTTTTTTTTTAGTAGTCTCAGGCAGACTCGAACTGCCGACCTCTACATTATCAGTGTAGCGCTCTAACCAGCTGAGCTATGAGACTCTACTATTTTATATTCTTAAATTAACAGCTGCGAGAATAAACTATTTATTATTATAGTTATAATACTTCTTAATTGTCTTTCTCTAGAAAGGAGGTGTTCCAGCCGCACCTTCCGGTACGGCTACCTTGTTACGACTTAGCCCTAGTTACCGATTTTACCCTAGGCCGCTCCTCTCGGTGACGGACTTCAGGCACTCCCAGCTTCCATGGCTT
>NZ_MDJD01000024.1 GCF_001747085.1 Flavivirga aquatica | reverse complement strand
ATATAATTATATTATATATTTTTTCTTTTCGTTTTTAAGTTTTTCTAGTTGTTTTGGAGGTAAGATGATTATAGAGGAAGTTGAATTGATTGAGGAAGTAAAGTTTTTAGATGCTGTAACTCTAAACGAATCTTTACGTAATATATTTGAGTATAATCTAGTTTTATCTGTCAGTGTCTAGCCTTTCCTAAATAAGTATGTATTAAAATATATTTTAATTACTCATTTCTTATAATTACAAGCACTAACTAATATAATTCTTAATGCTTCCTTAAAATTATTTTAATCTTTTCGATAAAGTGTTATAAAATTTATTTGCAAATTTACAAACTCCGCTC
>NZ_MDJD01000023.1 GCF_001747085.1 Flavivirga aquatica | reverse complement strand
TTAGCAACTTCTTTGGTGTATTTACATTTTCCTTGCTTTATCAATAGCAATGCTTTTAACCTACTACGTTTTAACCTACTTGTTTCCTTATTGTAAAGTTGTTTCAACTTTAATTCACTCTCAGAAATCTGAATATCATTTTTTTTTGCCATAATATAAAGATATAATTTTTTTTGAGAAAATTAAAATAAAAAATTTGTATAATTATTTTAAAACAATGACAAAAAAAAATCCTCAACAAAGAAATGTTGAGGATTAATTAAACACTGAGTTAATATCAGTATCAAAAAAGGCAACGACCTACTCTCCCACAAATGCAGTACCATCGG
>NZ_MDJD01000022.1 GCF_001747085.1 Flavivirga aquatica | reverse complement strand
TAGAAGATACTTTTAATGATTTTCTGTTTAAAACGCTTTTTGATTTGGACAAATCCGAAACCATAAGACGAAGTTCTATCTCTGAAAGGTTATCCAAAATCGACTCTGATTACTTCTGTCAAATATACCAATGTGTTTTTACCAGCAATTTCACGATGCCTACCCTAACAAGGAAAGACACCTTTTAATCTATGTAGATAGTTCTATGGTTAGTGAGGCTTCTTCCAGATTATTAAAAGGTATTGACCATAAAAATGGGAAGAAATCTGTTAAATACAGTATGGCTTTTGATGGTTTGTTGCCTTGCCATTCAGAGGTGTTCACCAGGGCGGAGTATTCCAGTGAAGATATGGCTCTGCCCGAGGCTATAATGAATCATGTAAAGCAAGAAACACATCATCAGAATATCTATGTCATTGATAGAGGACTTCAATCTACA
>NZ_MDJD01000021.1 GCF_001747085.1 Flavivirga aquatica | reverse complement strand
ATCGAAATTACCGTTTGCAGAATCATCTTGTAAATATAAATCATTGGTTGTTAAAGCAATATTATATTTGGCAGAAAGGTAATTATTTACAATAATATGCTCAGCATCGTTAAGGGAGTAGTTAAAATGAATTATTTCTGTAAAGTCTGCCTCTAAATGAGCAGGGAAATTAAGGTTTAAAGTTCCTATAAGAAGGTCTTCAGTACTATTTATTAGAGATGTTGAGGTTTCAGAATATTGTTTAATTAAGCTACCAGCACTATATGTTTTAGATCTTTCAAGAAATGGAAGACTACCATCAAAATTAAAACTTAAAATGTAATTAGTGTCATTAGAAAAAGAAATAGGATCTGTATTAAATCTATTGTCTTTATTTACAATATCGGAGTATAAATAATTATTTTGCCAAAAGTAAAAACCATAAGAATAAGTAGCGGCTGTACTTGTGTTTGTTCTTTTTCCGAATATGGCTTTAGGGCCAGTATCTAAATTCTTTGGTCTTAGAACAGCAAAATAAGTTATTCCACTTGTGCCATCTAATATATCGGTATCACTAACTACTATTTCATCATCATTTCCATCTAAACGAACAGCAGGCATATTGTTCATGGTGCTGGTTGAAAGAAATGTAGGTTGTAGATTAAGATTAGTTTGATTTCCGTCATTATTATTTCCAGAAGTGTCATTCCAATTGCTAACATTAGTACCAGATGTAAGTTCTAAATCATCAGCTTTTAACCATAATCCATTTGAAGACGAATTACCGACACCTCCAGGACCTGTTTGAGAATAACAGGTATTAAAAAATATAAAAATGACAAAAATTAAAAACGATTTGGAGTAGTTCATAATTTTGGTTAATTAAAAATTAATCACAAACATACATCAAAAAAAGTATATTTTTTATTCATTTTTCTGGTAACCATTAGTTTATATAATTACTTAATCGTGTTGTTTTGATGTAATTATCTTACAATCAAAATGTTGGATAATATTTTAGCAAAATGAGTGTTTTGTTAATTTTTTTAAATTTTAAAAAATGTATTGTTAATATTTTACAAACTTATTACTCTTTAAGTTTTGAGCATTTTTAGTTTTTGCTTTAAGAATATATATACCGTCATTTAAATTAGAAATATTTATAGTATTAGCTTCTAATGAATTCAATGATATAATAATTTGCCCCAATGTATTGTAAATATTTAATGATTCTATATTACTTATGCTATCTATATTATATAGTTCCAGATGTTTATTTTCGGGGTTATAAAAGGTGAAGAATTTTTCATTTTTAAATGTTGTTGTTTCTAAAGCAGAATCTTTTTTAAATACTATAGAAAATTCATTATATTCTTTAACTTCATCTAATATAATTTGAATCTCTCCATGTCTTAAGTTATAGTATAAGTTTTTATTATTGTCCTTTAAGAAAATATCCATCGTATTAGGAACGTACTTCATTTTATCAATGGAGAATTTATATATACCAGGATCTGTTACTTTAATTTTTAAAGGTAAATTATCATTGATATCTATTTGAGGTAAGGCTTGAATGACTTTAGTTTCTTCACCCCAAAATAGGTAATCTCCGCTAGAAAGAGTAGAAGGATTATTTATTCTAACAATACCTGTTCCTTGGGAATCTGTATGGTTATCTCCATTAGTTGCTTGACCTATTCCTGCTACATCAAAATCGAAATTACCGTTTGCAGAATCATCTTGTAAATATAAATCATTGGTTGTTAAAGCAATATTATATTTGGCAGAAAGGTAATTATTTACAATAATATGCTCAGCATCGTTAAGGGAGTAGTTAAAATGAATTATTTCGGCTAAATCTGCTCCTAGATTTTGTCCGTATCCTATATTTAAGCTTCCGATAAGAAGGTCTGAAGCACTGTTTATTATTGTACTGGAAGTTTCTTGAGCTTGTTGAATTAAACTACCGGCACTATAAATTTTCGATCTTGAGATTGCTGGAACACTACCATCAAAGCCCATGCCTAGTATATAATTTGTAGCGTTAGAAAAACTTGTTGGATTTGTTGTAAAACGGTTATTTAGATATACAATATCAGAATTTAAATAATTATTAGTATAGAAAAAAAACGAATAAGCGTAGTTTGTAGATGAAGTATGCGTGTTTCTTTTTGATAATACGGCTTTAGGACTACTGTTATTTAGGTTGTTTGGTCTTAGAACTGTAAAATAAGTCATTCCACTTGTTCCATCTAAAATATTAGAATCACTTACTACTATTTCATCATTACTTCCATCTAAGCGAACCACAGGCATATTATTCAAGGCACTAGTTGAAAAAAATGTAGGTTGTAGGATAGAATTAGTCTGGTTTCCATCATTGTTATTTCCAGAAGCGTCATTCCAACTGCTAACATTAGAACCCGAAGCTAGTATTATATCATCTGCTTTTAACCATAGTCCATTTGATGTTGTGTTACCTACACCTCCAGGCCCTGTTTGAGAAAAAGTATTATTAAAAAATATAAAAAGGCTGAAAATTAAAAGTGATTTGGAGTAGCTCATAAATTAGAGATGGAAAAACTAGACTAAAAAATATTTTTTAATCTAGCTTTTCATATTTTAATTATTTTTAACCATAATTTTATACATATATTGTTTTTGTTTTAAGACTTGAAAAAAATATAGAATCATTATTAATCTAGTATTTTGAAAATTTATAACTTATTGAGTTTTCATGACTTTTAGTATTTACTTTAAGTATATATATGCCATTACTTAAATTAGAAATGTTTATAGTATTAGTCTCTAATGAATTTAAGTGCATGATTTTTTGACCTAAGACACTATATATACTTAATGTCTCAATGTTTATTAAGTTATCTATATTGTGTAATTCTAATAGTTTTGTTTCAGCATTATAAGTAGTAAAGAAGTTATCGTTACTAAACTCTGCTGTATTTAAGATTGTATCTTCTTTAAAAACTATAGAAAACTCTGCATGATTTCCAACGTTATCTAATAAAACTTGAGCTTCATCCTGTCTTAAGTTATAGTATATGTTTTTATGGTTGTCTTTCAAGAAAACATTCATAGTATCAGGAATATATTGCATTTTGTCAATAGAGAATTTATATATTCCAGGATCTGTAACCTTAATACTTAAAGGTAATTCATCATCAATATTTATTTTAGGTAAAGCTTGAACAACTAATTTGTTCTCACCTAAAATCCAATTAATATCGTTTCTTAAATCATCATATGCTTTTGCATCATATCCACTATCGTATAACATTGAAGCTTTAGTATCATACCCTAATCCTATAATTTTAGTAATATTTTTAGGCTCTTTAAAAGAGAACCAAATTTTAGACCTTTTATCTTTAGAAATCGAAGAAGCAGTGATCTTGTTTTTGAGAGATGATTTATAAAAAATAGCTTCAGATAAAGATTCTCTAGCGAAAATACGCTGCTGATTATTAAAAACAAGGTTTCCAGAGTTAGCTATAGTTACAAAAAAACCTTGTCCAATAGGAATATTAGAAGTAGGAGCTGCTTTCGAGGTATAGCCATCTCCACTAGTTAATCCAGAATTATCGGCAACAGCAGGAGTGGGCATCATTAAATTGTAAGTGGCATAACCTCCTTCATAGTCAGCTAAATAATGACTGCTATTGGAAGTAAAGTGTTCCCAAAAATATAATGTACCATCAATTACTGTTGAGTTATCATTAATAAATTGGTCTGCGTTTAAAGCCGAAGGATATGGGTTTCCTACTAAAAAATCATTATTAGCAATTGCAGGATAGGAGTAATTACCATCGTTAGGAATTCCTTTAAAAATATATTCTTGTTCAGGACTGGCAGTACCAGATCCTTTCATGGTATAACCTATGCCAGGTAATAAATTACTGGTATCACTCAAAGAGTTCCATTGAGAATATGTGTTAGAAAGACCATTGAAGCTATATAGCCATCTGGAACTTAAAGTAATAGGGGTAGTGTTAGCATTAGCATTAAGAGCATTGTTAAAATTTATAACGCCATTAGCATCTTCTAAATCTCCAATTTGCCATGATCCACCATTATTTACCGGGGAACTCCAATAATTATAATTATGTAAGTTTGAAGACCCTTGTTGGTTAACACTTAAATATCCACTACCAGAATTGGAAGTTGTAGTACTATGATTTTGTATAAGTTGAGCCTCTCCTAATAAATTCATAACGCCATTAATAACTACTTGATTTTCAACGCTAATAGAGATGCCACTAGAGACGGATATAGTTCCTCCAGTTTCTATTTCAATTTCTCTCACATTAGCGTTATTATTTAAAATTCCAGCAGCTCCAGATTTTATAGTAAATTTTAAACAAGAATCTGTATTGCCTGGGGCATTTTCTGTACCAGAACCATTAAAAAAATTTGTTCCATCCCATACAATTTGATCTAGATAACGAAGCGTAAAATAATCGCCATCATTGAAAGTTACATTAGAAACAGTCGCTCTTGTTTCTGAACTATTTATAGTTAAGTTGTAAACCGTAGGTGAAGAGAAATTACTATCATTATCGACAACTAGTTGTAAAGGTTGACAACTTGGCTTATCTGTTAAATCAATACTATGTAGAAAAAACCTTACTCTAACAGTTCCTAAATCATTGATTTTACTAACGCGCCATTTAGAGTTTAACTGTTCATAATAATTAGTTGTATTTGTATAAAAATTATAAGTAGGATCTTTGGTTTCTTCTCCCCAAAATAAATAATCACCATCAGATAGTGCCGAAGGATTACTTATTCTAACAATACCTGTACCTTGTGAGTTCCTATGTCTTATACCACTAGCGACTTGTCCAATTCCCGCAACATCATGATCAAAATTTCCGTTTGCAGGATTATCTTGAGTATATAAATCGTTGGCTGCTAATGAATAATTATATTTAGCAGATAGATAATTATCTACAATTATTCTTTGAGCTGCATTAATATCTGTATCGTACATTATTACTTCACCAATATCACCATTAAAATAATAGTTGGGAGTAATCTCATTTCGTCCAGCTCCAATTCTAATAGGTCTAACAGTATTAGAAGCCATAGTGTGAGTACTTGTAGCATCTAAAGAACCATTTATATAAAGTGTTTTATTATTTGTTGCTGCTGTTGTGTATTGTAATGTTTGACCAGCCCAATTGCCAGCAGTAGATGTTCCTCCTGTAGTACTTTGCCAAGGGTTATTTGTTCTACCCGTCCAGAATTGCCAATTATTATTATTAGGTATTGAGTATAAGATAAATCCTCTAGTTTCAGATCCAGAAGGATCATCTCTATTAGATATAACAGCCTTATATGAAGTTGAAGAATTTACATTGGTTGATGAAAAAATAGTGAATTCCGCTGGAGTTATATTTGATGTAAAGGCTCTTTCAAAGTAGTCATTCGTTCCATCAAAATTAAAGGCAGGGTAGCCATTAACTGTTGCGGTATTGAAAGTAGCACCATTACCAACTGTAAAATCATAATTATTTCCAGAACTATCTGTCCAATTAGTAATTGTACTACCATTAGTTCCAGTTATATCATCTGCATTAAGCCATAATACTAAATTTGAACTTCCATCGTTAGAACCTACACCACCAGGTCCCGTTTGAGAATAACTGAAGTTAAAAAAAGTAAAAACAATAAGAATTAAAATTGATTTTAGATACTTCATAATTTGAGAGAAAATTTAAGTTAACAAGCACTAGCATTTTTTTTGATGCTTATAAATGTTTATAAATTTAGGTTTTGAGGGAAGTTGATTTATAAATAGCAAAATATTGAGAGGGATAAGTTAATATGTTAAAACTCAACTTAGATATAATGTCCTTTGAGAAACAGCGTTATTATGTTTTCTAAATTGAAAATAATTAAATATTGTATGCGTACTATTTAATACTAATTCAAAAGCCTTTTTTAGCTTACAAACAGGTATATAAGTACTTATTCTAGTTATTTTTGTTAGAGGGAAACTATACTTTAAAAATGTAATAGCAACAAAAATTAAAAACGATTTGGGGTAGTTCATAATTTTGAGAGATAATTTATAGTGTGGTAAACATATAATATTTTTTAGGATTTTACAATTTTTAAATTTTTAAATTTGAAAATATTTGTATAAAGAGAAAGTTTTTGGCTACTATAATTTAAATACATAAAATAAAGATTATTTAAGAGTAAGAAAAAGTATATTTTTTTTGATAATACAGTATTTTAATATTAAAGTTTTTTGTTAACAAGAAGCTTAGTATTTTTACACTTTAGGCGAAATAATTGGATGTTGGTAACAATACTTTAATGTTAATTTTGTTTAAAATTAATTTTTTTTGAATAAAAATTCACTAATTTTAATATCTGGATATAATAAGTATATTGCCTATAAAACAAACCTACTTTTTAATTATGAACCTAAAAAAAAACTTAATATAGCTATGGCCAGAGCAATGCTAGAGTATACCAAGACAATACTTAATAAAGTTAGTTTTGATAACACTTTGTTTTGCAAAGAAGTACAAAAAGCAGTAGACAGGTTACTGCCTTATGAGATTGAAGAAATTAAAATTTATATTCTTTCTCTTGTACAGCAAAATCCAGATTTAAACCAATGTTTAATTTATTTGAAACCATAAAAAAAGCGGCTAATTAGCCAGTCATGGTCGGAAGATTTTTTCTTCCGACTTTTTATTTTATGTTGGGCAATATTTTAGTTTTAATTATTTGATTATCACTTGATTACTTTGTTTTTGTGATGTGTTTTTCGTGTCTTATTATCTGATAATCAATATATTATATCAGTATTTAAAGATCACAAAATTTCTGTAAGTCAATTATTAGGTGTTATACCAGAGGCGCTTTTGTCCAAATTATCATTAACTACAAAAGTCGATTACT
>NZ_MDJD01000020.1 GCF_001747085.1 Flavivirga aquatica | reverse complement strand
AAATTCACAGCAAATATTGTTAAAGCACTCTGCATTTGCATATTTTCTATACCATAAGATATAGCTCTTCCATAACCATGGACATTTTTTAATTCTCCATTTTTAGCTTCTATTTTATAACGCTGTTTGGATTTCTCTTTGAAGTAATCTGATGTTTCAAACTCCATCTGTTCTTTATGGATGTCTGACTTTAAAGTAATGGAGTAAGATTTTGATTTAGCCCCTTCTTTATAACAGCCTTCCCTTAAAGGACAGGTCTTACATTTTTCAACATCAAAGTAATAGGTAATAACTTGATTTGTGGCGACATTCTTTTTGCCTTGTTTCGCTTTTCTTATAGCTAAATGACCTGCTGGACAGACAAACATATCTGCATCTTTATTATAATCAAATTCGTCTTCTTCTTTCCTAAACCCTTGGCTGATAGCTGGATCTAATCTAGCTACAATCTTTATATCTTTTTC
>NZ_MDJD01000019.1 GCF_001747085.1 Flavivirga aquatica | reverse complement strand
TATTACGTATTATTAAGTGCTTGCTATCAGGATCCGAGGTTGATATCTGTGGTTCTCCTGATTCTATTAGTTCTTTTTCAAGTTGCTTATAGTGTTCTCTGCGCCCTTTATGTTTGTCGATATCTTTATTTATTTCTTGCTTTTCACTGTCGCTATCACTTTGCTCGAGTGCTTTATTGTACTGTTGCAGTTTATTATCAATATAATCTAGATGGCTCCCGATTTTCTTTTGGTTAAAATTGTTCTTCTTACTGTTCTGCGCTCTAAGTTTGGTGCTATCTCCAGCAACCAATGTTGCACCTATGAGTCCAAAATTGCGAGCTATTTTAACGGTAGCAAAAAACACTTTTTTAATGGCCTTGGCATTATCTTTTCTAAAATTGCTAATAGTATTATGGTCAGGAGTTAGAGCTTCTAAAAGCCACATCACTTCAATATTTCGTTTGCATT
>NZ_MDJD01000018.1 GCF_001747085.1 Flavivirga aquatica | reverse complement strand
AACAAAGAGAAAGAAACAACCATATACAAACCATATACAAGACAAGAAAATGGTGTTATTTATATAACAAAGTTTGCCCCAAACCTTAAATCATTAAATATCACCATTTACAAAAGCTTTAATGGCGATTTTGAATTATTACATTCTGAAAAAATTAAAGATGTTCAAGTAATCCAAAAAGCTTACAAATTAGAAAAAGGAAATTACAAAATAGTATTAAACTCGGATAATAACGAGTACACGGAATTCATTAATAATTAGTTTTAATGTCTTATTTAGTTTAGTTTAGTTAAAAAAAGTGGGCTGTGGTGGTTCACTTTTTTTTATTCCCCCTTTATTTTCCCATCATTTTTACTTATTCGCAATTACTTTCTTTTTTTACTACAAATACCACTCTTTAAAATACGCTTCTCCAAATAACCCTTTCAATAAAACTGATTTCTATATAAGCCTTTTTATAACAAAATATCTAGTTTCTTTTTTATGAAGTTAAAAGTTCTATTTTCAAGAAAATGGAGAAGATGTTTTCATCTTTTTGATTTAAGATTACACTCAAAGATTTATATTTTTCATATAAAAAACAACCCAAAATCTATTTAATCAATTACAATTTTATATATAACAAAATATTTATAAATTCTAATCATCATTATTACATATTTTCATTAAATTCTAAATACTCCTCCTCTTATAAAATTTACAATTCCTATTAGATAATATGCTTAATTACCACCCTAATATTCTATATTGATTTAACTCAAAAAAGACAGGTAAAATAGCATACAAATACATCAATACCAATGTTTTGATAACTGAATTTCCGTTATACATTTGTAGTGTTAAACAGTATTAAATATAACATTATGAAAAACGTAATCAAA
>NZ_MDJD01000017.1 GCF_001747085.1 Flavivirga aquatica | reverse complement strand
GATTTAGATTACATTACCAATATAAAATATTAACCAATGTTTTTAATTATAAAACCCCATTTGGGTAAAAGTTTCGGGTGGTATGACAATGAGTTTAACGAAGCCCCAAATTTTTTAACCAAAACCGAATTTTTAAGTCTAAAAATTGGTAATTAATGACAGAGAATACATTTTACAGACCCGTTACACATCACGGTTATAAAACTCAAAAAATAGAGGGCAACTTAAAAAATAGCTTTCATCATGTCCCAAAAGCTATTTTAAGAAAAGGAGATGAAATCTGGAATATTGCCATAGAAAATATTGGTAAAAAGAGAGATTTTCATTTCGGTGATGACAAATATCTGTTACGAGATTCAGAATCTAAAGTAGTGCCTATATGGGGAGGGGGGATTATGCTATTTTGCTTTCTAGGTTTTTTATATGGAGGGGGTGGGGAGCAATTTTACATATGGCCTACAAGTAGAATTATAATGGTTTCGCTTACAGGTTTTTTTTTACTATTCTTTATTTTTTACTTTTTTACCATGCCAAAAAAAGAGGATATATTAAATCGTAAAGATGGTACGATTACCTTTACAGGCAGTTTTTGGGGCAAAAATATTACCATGCCTTTTAATAAAGTTATTTTTCATTTTAGTACAGGTGGCGATAATATGGTTGGTGCCTATATGCTACAAATAGTGCGTCCAACTAATCTTACATTTTGTATGTCTAATTATGGGAGTGATTGTTATGAAAGTATTTCTGGAATTGTTTGGTATATGGATAAAAACCGCCCTTTACCACCAGGTACTGCTTTTGACCCTTACAGAGATCAAGATTTTGAGCGTCGTAAAGCC
>NZ_MDJD01000016.1 GCF_001747085.1 Flavivirga aquatica | reverse complement strand
CCAAATATGTTTGTACATTGGCAATATGGATTTACACCTTGACTTGACTTGTTAAGAAGAGCCGTATGATGGGAGACTATCACGTACGGTTCTGTGAGAGGTTTAGGGGTGAGATTCCCCTTTACCTACTCGACCTTTCTAGCATAATAATTGGATTCGTACTAATAACTTATTCATATTCCTCCATTTAATCCAACCCGTTTTTCGTTCAGCATTTTCTTTTGGGTAAGGTTCGCAATTAGTCGCAAATGAAACTTCAATCCAAAATTCTCCTTTTCGTTCAATTACATCTGTCACTTTTAGGGTTTCGTATTTGCAATCGTTGATAATACTTTTCTTATCAGTTTCGATTGGATTACTTCTGATTAAGTTTTCCTTGTCAATTCGTTCAACTGAAGCGGTCATTAAAATAGTTTCCCAATTTTTAAAAATATAATTTTTATTATTTGGGATAAATCCAATTTCGGAATCGTTGATTAATATTTTGTAGTATGAACTGTTTTTTTCAAGACAGATAAAATGATACAGTCCATAGTCAGGCTTGTAGAAAAAAGGAAATATTTTGTCGGTCTGAATTCTATTTGTCAATTCTTTATTCGTGTAAATATCTTTTGGATGAGACATATCCTCATACGAGTATGGATTATCAGCAATAGCAAATCCGATTCCCAATTCTTTCGGCTGTCTATTTTGTCCATAAATCACAGAAATAGATAAGCATAAAATTATTAATATCCAGTTTTTCATTCTATTCAATATGTTTTTCTGCATTAAGCACAACGGTCTAGTATAAGAATAGTAGCGGATTTTTACGCACTAATTTTTTGGTTAAACACAGACCTTTTTTATATTTACCTACTTGTGTTTTAGCGATTAAACCGCTATTATTTTTATACATTGTTGTGAGCTGGTTATTGTTTTCCAAATGTTGATAAATCTACACCTAGTCCAATTCCAAAATATCGCTCTTTATTATAATTCCATTTTTTGACATTATCAGTTATTCCAATATCCCAAGCCATAATTCCGAAAATTTGAAATCCTTTTAAATTAATACCTATTCCTGGTCCTATAAAAAATGCCAATCCATCTTCTTCTTTTGTGATAGGTTTATTTGCTAGACTAGTAGAACTTTCATCTAAGGTTACTTTAGAAAAACCAAAACCTAATCCTGCAGAAATTCCATAAACACTTTTTTTAGCTTTAAGTCTTCTGTTTTTAAAAAATTCCAAATTATAATTATATGAAAATGACGCTCCAATTTTTAAATCTGTCGTTACTTTGCTTCCAATAGTATCGTTCAATTTAGGTCGTATTGCAAATGGAACAGTAACAGCACTCCATTTTAGATAAGATTTGGTTAAAAGGGCATAGCTATTTTCAGGTATTTTTATATATCCTTTATTACTTAATTTTTCATCTGGCCTTTTAAAATTATAAGGATTAATATAAAGTTTACTAGGGTCTTTATCCTCAAATAGAACTTCACTTATTTTCCAATTACTTTTTACAACAATTGCTGAATCAATTTTGGTTTTTATTAAAGAATCATTCTCGAGAATCCGTTCAATTTCAAATTTCCCTACTTTTTCTTTTAGAGTCCAGCCTGCTTTTAATGTATCTATTTTAGTCCCTATTTTTATATAAACAGTATCATTTGAAGCCCATTTCTTGTGTAGTCTATATCTCCCATATTCTTTATCTTGACTTTGGGCATTCATAATTAGTGGGAAAAATAAAATGGATATTACTAAGTATATTTTTTTCATATTTGGTTTTTTACTTGCTCACAACGGCAGTTCGTCTAATAACCTCCGTGTTTTTTAATAGTTCGTACTAAAATACTTTTTTTTACTACACTTATTACATAGCAATTTGCTTTTTTTGATAAAGACTAGAATAAAGAGCTAGAACTCCTAAAAAATCTAA
>NZ_MDJD01000015.1 GCF_001747085.1 Flavivirga aquatica | reverse complement strand
GTACTGTTGCAGTTTATTATCAATATAATCTAGATGGCGCCCGATTTTTTTTTGGTTAAAATTGTTCTTCTTACTGTTCTGCGCTCTGAGTTTGGTGCTATCTCCAGCAACCAATGTTGCACCTATGAGTCCAAAATTGCGAGCTATTTTAACGGTAGCAAAAAACACTTTTTTAATGGCCTTGGCATTATCTTTTCTAAAATTGCTAATAGTATTATGGTCAGGAGTTAGAGATTCTAAAAGCCACATCACTTCAATATTTCGTTTGCATTCTTTTTCCAATTGCCTTGAAGAACGCACGCGGTTCATGTAGCCATAAATGTATAGTTTTAGTAAGACAGATGGATTGTAAGCAGGCGGTCCATTTTCTGTAAAAACTGAACGA
>NZ_MDJD01000014.1 GCF_001747085.1 Flavivirga aquatica | reverse complement strand
TTAAAGGCAAATACCTACAACTCTACCTAAACGAATTTGTTTACAAACTCAATCGAAGATATTTTGAGGAAAAACTATTCGATAGACTAGTAATAGCTGGAATTACTGGATTATGAGTAAAAACGGATATTCAATTAACTTTTAAAACATAGAAATTATGGGAGGAGAAGGATCCATGGCGGCAGCAAATGCATCTTTAAAAAATAACAGAAGTCTTACAGCTAAAAGAAAGGATAAAAAGGCTTTAGAAGGTAGTTATGCTGGTGTAGAATTAAAAGAATTCCCTAAAGTTACAGAAGAACAAATAGTTGAAATTAGAGAACGTATTAAAAAAGAAAATAAACAAGCTAGAATAAAGCAAGTTTTAATTTTTGTAGCTATGTGTATTGTTTTATTATTCTTTATTAAATATTTATTATAATAAGAAAGTCATTAATTTAATTAATGACTTTCTTATAAAATATATAGTGTTTCGTTATTTTATATAATACCAAGCTTCTTAGCTTCCTTAACTAAATTAGAACTTCCACCATCATTGCTAAGTAAATATACTTTTAATTTGTTTTTTCTCACTTCTATAGCTCTATTGGATAAAGGAATGTATTTACAAATATCTTTTGTTTTTTCGCCCATAGATAGATGATATAAAATTTGTCTATCGAAATTATCTATAATAATATCATTAAACTTGTTTTGTATACATTTTTTTATGGTTTCACTATAATATTTTGTTCTTAACAAAACGAGTTCTACTGCCTTTATCAATTTTTTTGGGTTTGTGTCCGTTTTAATAATAAAACCTTCAGGGTTTATTTCACTAATAATACTATTAATTCTTAATACATTAGAAATATTAGTTAAAATGATTATTTTGGCTCCTTTCTGTATTTTTCTTATTAAAAGTCCTAAGTCTTCACCTGTAGTATAATATTTGTTTTTTTGAAACAGGTAGTTGTAAATCTATAAATATTAATATGTATACTTTGCTTTGTATTAACTTTAGAGCTTCTTCGCAACTTATTAGCAAAGTCTATGTTAAATGGATGCTTTAAAGTGCTTTCTAAAACAGTTTTGTAAACATGAGAAATTAAACTACAATCTTCAATTACAAGTATGTTTTGTTTGTACATGTATTCGCTATTAGTTGTTTCTTTTTAGGTAAAAATATCAATAAAAGTCTTATTAATATTTATAGATTATATAAATACGTAGGAAAAACACAATCTATATCATAAGAAACATATTTACTTCTTATAAGTAAAGGAGTTAATCGAAAATCCTATTAACAAAGAGTAGATATGTAGCTTAAATATTTTATTTTTATGAAAAAATTAGAATTAAAAGAAATGGAGAACCTACAAGGAGGCATTGAGAAATGGAGAAAAGTTGTTGGTTGTGCAATTATGGGAACAACCATGAGTATTGCTAATCCTTTTCTTGGGATTGGTTTTGGAATGTGGTGTAATGCTTCATATGAAGTGGAGAACCAATTAGAATCTTTACCTATTCTTCAAAAGTAAATAAGTACTGATAAAGTGGTTTTTTTAAGACTGAGGATAAACATTTATCCTCAGTCTTTTAATTAAGAATGCATGATTGAGTATATAAAAATTTTTAAGATACTGAACAAAATTGATATCCAAAATGTATGTTTTGCGATTATAAGAATCTTAGTGTATATTTATTTTTCAGATATGCTATATTCAATGTTGATTACAAATAATCTGATTGAATTTAATGGAGCTGTAATAGTTCTTATTCTTTTAGATTTAGTTTTAAATAGATTATTTACTTTAGGTCGGATTCTTACATTAAATCATTTTTTATATTTACAAATTAATAAAAAAACATTGTTTGCTTGTTTTGTATTAGACGCCTTTTTAAGCTTACCTAAAATTTTATTCTTTCTTTTTCTTAGCTTTTATATTTTCTTAGAGGAATTTTATCTTGTAAGTTATATTAAATTAATATTTGTGTTATTTTTTGTAAACACTTTAATTGAAAGATCTTTAAGGCTAATAAAAAAGCAAACTTTATTTTATATTATTTCAGGGGTTGTTTCTTACGTTATTTTAATTTATTATTTTCACATGATACCTTTTGAAATGTTTATTGTTATTTCATTATTTATTGTACTTCTATTATTTTTATCTTTTAATAAATTTTGTTTGATACAATGATTTTTAAATTATTATTAGTAGAAGTTAAGCTCGTTTTCAATAACAGACTTCCTTTGATTTATTTTTTATTAATACCGATTAGCCTCATTTTTTTTCTGTATTTTTTAGCGTCAAACCCTGAAAGGATAACAAGTTATTCGACTTTTAGTGTGATTTATTTATTACCATTTATAGCATTTATGGGAAGTGGACTTTTTTGTTGGTATTGGGGGCGGATGTCTTATCGTTTTTTTTTTATGAAAAGGAAATTAAAAGAGTTATTTATTTCTAAAGTTTTATTTATTTACATCATTCAATTTTTAGCAATTTTACTATCTATTATTTTATTTATTTTTTTAGAGTATTATTATTATCTGAAAATAGTATTAGTTTCTGCTATAAATTCGTTAGGTTTTTTTACATTATTTATTCTTTGGATGGTTTCTTATGGGAATGAAACTATAGATTATTTTGATGATCAGGTTTTTATAATAAAAAATAGTATCATGAATTTTGTTGCAGCGCTAAGCTTGTTAGCGTTAACTACTTTATATTATTATACTTTTTTATATAGTAATTTTTCAACAATATTGATTTCAACAATTGTATTAAATATAATATTATTAATATTACTAAAACGGAAATTAGTAAATCTCATAATTAAACAAATGATTAAAAATTCTAAAAAATTAAATTAATAATGGTAAAAATAAGGGATTTGCTTATTGATATAAAAGGGTTTACTAAAAAATATGAAAATTTAGAAGCATCTAAAGGCAGTGTTACAATGATTACGGGTGAAAATGGTTGTGGTAAAACAATTTTATTAAATAGTATTTGTGGGCATGTTGGTTTAAAAGAAGGAATGATATTGTTGAATAATATGGAAAGTAGCAATGAAGCATGGAAAGAATTTACAGGATGTTTTCTGGGAAAAGATTTTTTGATTCCTTATATAACCTCACGAGAATATTTTGAATTAAATCTTTTAATTGCTAATAAAATAAATTCTGAAAACAAAGTGCTTATTGATAAATATTCAAAGATTTTATTTTTTAATGATTTTAAGAAAAAAATAAAACATCTTTCATTAGGAAATCAAAAAAAAGTAGGAATAATTTCTACTTTGATAACTAACCCTGATTTAATAATATGGGACGAACCTTTTGCTAATTTAGATAAAAAAACGACAATAAGTTTAAATGAATTATTAATTGAGTTATCGAACTCAGGAAAGACGATATTATATACGAATCACCCAAACGAAGAAACATATTACTCTCAAATATATAAAATTTAATAGGTGTTAAATAAGAATCCCTTTTTGTATGCTTTTTTAAGCATTTTAATAATATTTTTTGATTTTATATTTAAAAATATTTTAGATTTCGATAGTAGACTTGTAGACTCATTATCTTATCAATTGACCGAGGAACAGATATTTGATTTTCTGAATTTAAGGAAACAAATAGGGTGGCTAAGTTTAGTGATAATTCCACTAATGTTGTTATTAAAAGTTTCTTTAATATCTGCTGTAATTAACATTGTATTTGTTTTTTTAGATAAAGATATAAAATATAAGAAGATTTTGAATATAGTATTGAAAGCAGAGTTTATATTCCTTCTTGCTATTTTAATTAAAACTGTATGGTTTTATGTATTTAATCAAGACTATGATTTGAATGATTTACAATATTTTTATCCATTATCAGTATTAAATATTGTAGGATATAATAATATACAAGTTTGGTTTATATACCCATTACAAATATTAAACTTATTTGAGTTATCATATTGGTTTATTCTAGCTTATATGCTTGGTAAGGAATTAGAAGTTAATACAAATAAAAGTTTTGCTATTGTAGCAAGTAGCTATGGAGTTGGTTTGGTAATTTGGGTAGGTATAGTTATGTTTTTTACACTTAATATGAGTTAGGTTTCAGTCAAAATTTGCGAGAGTATTTTATGAAAAAAATATTGAAAATAATAACTATAATATTTGTTTTATTTATTATATCTTGTTTAGGGAAACTGAGCAATTTGTTATTGGATTATTAAATAACCTTAAAAGTGAAATGAGTATAATATTTATTTCTCACCGATTACATTCATTAAAACATATTGCGGATAGAATATACACCATAGAAGATGGAAATTCTAATATTTCGGGAAGTCATGAACAATTAATATGTACATTTAATTTTTATAGTGCGTTTTGGAAGGATATTATGCAATTAGCATAAAAAAGACCTAATAGATTTCAAAAAATATTAGGTCTTGAATAATAATAATAAAAGTTAGCTGTGTTTATTAACTCACAGCTTCTTTTATACGTTTAATAGCTTCAATAATTTGATCTTGAGAAGCAGCGTAAGATATACGTATACAGTTTGGGTTTCCAAAGGCTTCACCAGTAACAGTTGCAACAAGTGCTTCTTCTAATAAATATAAAGAAAAATCTGTAGCATTGTTTATTGTTGTACCACGTAATGTTTTTCCAAAGAAATATGAAACATCTGGGAATACATAAAACGCACCTTCAGGAGTGTTACTATTAAACCCTTCAATGTCATTTAGTAAACCTAAGATTAAATCTCTACGTACTTTAAACTCGTCAATCATAAATTGTACACGAGAAGGCGATTCGTTTAAAGCTGTAATTACTGCACGTTGCGCAATACAGTTAGCACCACTCGTCATTTGTCCTTGTAATTTATTACAGGCACGAGCAATTTTTTCTGGAGCGCCAATGTATCCAATACGCCATCCAGTCATAGCAAAGGCTTTAGATACTCCGTTAACTGTAATGGTATTATTGTACATGTCGTCAAACTCAGCGATACTAGCGTGACCTTCACCATAGTTTATGTGTTCATAAATTTCATCTGAAACAACATAAATGTTTGGGTATTTTACTAAAACATCTGCTAATGCTCTTAATTCTGCTTTACTATAAACAGAACCACTAGGGTTACAAGGAGAGCTAAACCACATCATTTTTGTTTTAGGCGTAATTGCAGCTTCAAGTTGTTCTGGTGTCATTTTAAAATCGGTATCAATAGAAGTTTTTACTTCTACAGGAACACCATCATTTAATTTAACAATATCAGAATAACTTACCCAGTAAGGACAAGGTAAAATAACTTCGTCTCCTTTATTTAACATAATACCGGCAATATTAGCTAAAGCTTGTTTTGCTCCTGTAGACACTACAATTTGTGGTAGTGTATATGTTAAATTATTATCACGTTTAAACTTTGTAATGATAGCTTCTTTTAACTCTGCATATCCATCAACTGGAGAATAAGAATTATAATTATCATTAATAGCTTGAATAGCGGCTTCTTTAATGAAATCTGGAGTGTTAAAATCTGGTTCTCCAAGGCTTAAGCCAATAATGTCTTTTCCTTCTCCTCTAAGTTCTCTTGCTTTTGCTGCCATTGCTAAAGTAGCAGATGTAGACATGTTTAAAATTCTATCAGAAAGTAAACTCATTTTGTTTATTGTTTATAAGGTAAATATAATATTTAGGTTAAACTAGGCTTTTTTCCTAGTACCTTTAGTTGGTTGTAATGTTCTGAGATAGCTTTCCAAAACGTGTTATATTCGTTATATGGTAAGCTAAATTCGTTAGCAGTTTCTTTAACTATTTTAGCTATTTTTCTATAATGTACATGGCTAATATTAGCAAACAAATGATGTTCTACTTGTCTGTTTAATCCACCAGTATAAAATTCTGCTAACCAGCTTTTTGGTGAAAAATTTGAAGTGGTAAATAACTGATGAATAGCCCAAGTGTTTTTCATACTACCATTTTCGTCTGGTAACGGCATATCTGTATTAGGCATAACATGTGCTAACTGGAATATTACACTTAAAATGATTCCTGCTGTATAGTGCATAATTAAAAAGCCTATTAAAACTTGCCACCATATAAAACCTAACATAATTGGTAAAGCAATCCATACTGCATAATAAACTATTTTTCCAATAATTAGCTTAGTCCATTGGGTTGCTGGGTTAGGGAATTTACCATAAGCAAGTTTTCTTTTAAGGTATTGAAAAGTTTGTATAAAATCGGTAGTGATAGCCCAATTAACAGTTAACAAACCATATAAAAAGAAAGCGTAATATTTTTGATATTTATGAATTTTAAGCCATTTAGTATGCTTAGAAAAACGAATAATTCTACCCGCATCTATATCTTCATCATGCCCTTGTATATTTGTATAAGTATGGTGTAATACGTTGTGTTGTACCTTCCAATTGTAGTCATTTCCAGCTAAAATGTAGATACTACTTCCCATTAATTTGTTAACCCATTTTTTGCTAGAGAAAGAGCCATGATTTGCATCGTGCATAACATTCATACCAACACCAGCCATTCCAACCCCCACAATTATCATCAATAAAATTTGTACCCAAGCAGGTAAAGTATCTATCGTTAAAATAAGGGTCATTGGTACAATTAATAACGCAAACATTACAATTGTTTTAAGATACAGTTTCCAGTTTCCAGTTCGTTTTATATTATTTTCTTTAAAATAATTATTTACACGTTTATTAAGCGTTTTAAAAAAATTGGCTGGGTCTGTTCGTGAAAATGAAATTGCTTGTTTTGTCATGCTATTAACTTTAAATATATTATATAATTTTCTATTAAATAATATGCGGCACAAAGATAGGTATAAACCAACTTAAGTAATAACGTTTTTTTGTAAAAATATGAGTATAAAAAGTATATTTTTGTTGAAAATTTAACATGCATGAAATACGTATAACTAAAACTTCGATACAAGTTAAAGTTGTTTTTGTACGAATTACATCTGAAGAATTTAATATAAAGATAAATAACAGATGGAACTTATTTTAAAGTATTTCCCCAACCTTACAGAAGATCAAATACAAAAATTCAAAAAGCTTGAATCGCTTTATCAAGATTGGAATTTAAAAATAAACGTAGTATCTCGTAAAGATATAGATGAACTCTATTTGCGTCATGTATTACATGCGTTAGGTATAGCCAAAGTAATACGTTTTAATGATGGGAGTAAAATTCTAGATGTAGGAACAGGAGGTGGATTTCCAGGAATACCTTTAGCAATTCTATTTCCTGAATGTTCGTTTCATTTGGTTGATAGTATTGCGAAAAAATTAAAGGTAGTTAATGAAGTTGTTGATGGTTTGGGCTTAACTAATGTAAAAACAACACATAGTAGGGTAGAAGAGATTAATGATACTTACGATTTTATTGTAAGTAGAGCAGTAGCTGCCATGCCAACATTTGTACATTGGGTTAAAGGGAAAATTACTAAACGGCAAAATCATGAGTTTAAAAATGGAATTTTATACCTTAAAGGAGGCGATTTAAGTGAAGAACTTAAAGATTATAGAACGGCTACTATTTATGATTTAAAAGATTTTTACAAAGAAGATTTTTTCGATACTAAAAAAGTAGTGCATTTACCTTTAAAATATAGAGGTTAGTTTAAATGGATTCACTTTTCTAATTTCACTAAATTATTGATAGCATTATTAAAATAAAAATATTGATTTTGAAACCAATAAGTATTACTATATTGTTGAATACTAGTAATATCTTTATCTGGAGAAAGGATACTATTCGCTTTTTTAAAATTTAATTTAGCATTTGCTATATCGTTTATTTTATGATAAGCTATTGCTAATCCCAGATAAGCATCAAAATCCATAGCGTCGAATTTTAAAGCAGCATTAAAATCTAAAATAGCATCATTAAATTTACCTAAAAATAAATGTGATGCACCTCTATAAAAGTAAGCATAAGCATTATTTTTGTTTATTCTTAGAGCTTTTTTTAAATCGATATTTGCTTTTTTATAATATTTAAGATCCATAAAAAAAACACCTCTATTGTAATAAGAATCGGCGCTAGGTTCAATAATAATTGCTGCAGTATAATCTTCTAAAGCTTTAGTGTAGTTTTTTAAAATTTTGTATGCAGAAGCTCTTAATGTGTATGTTTTGGGTTGATATGGCTCCATTTTAATGACCTTGCTAAAATCTTTTATAGCGCTTTCATACTCCTCTAGATCATATTTTACAAAACCTAAACTGTAAAGCGCATCTATAAAATTTTCGTCAAGTTGAAGCGCTTTAGCATAATCTTCTTTTGCTCCAACAAAATCTTTTATACTGTATTTTGAGTTTCCTCTGTTGTAATAGGTGTCTGCATCTGGGGATGCAACGATTATTTTAGAATAATCAACAATAGCACCGCTATAATCTCCTAAATCATTTTTGGCTATAGCTCTATGAAAATAGGCGTCAAGGTTTTTAGAGTCTAATTTTATAACTTCTGTTAAAAGTGTTATTTTTTCCTTTAAATCCGTTGTTCTAATTGCTTTTCTGTATAGCTTTTTCGCTTGCCCAAAAGTAAGCAAGGGAATAATAACAAATAAGGTGATGAGTTGTTTTTTCATTAGCAAAATTTATTCAACAAATAACATGCCGTTTTGTATTATAGTTATAGATTGAAGGAATCTTAGGAAAGATAATTCAATTTTTTTTATTCTCCTAAACGATTAGTTATTTAATATCATTAGAGTTTATATGTTTAATGATTGCTTCCTGATGCGTTTCCGTCTTTTAGCACTGTTATAGGGACATCAACATTTCCAGCATAAAACACAATAATTTCGGCTGGTTTATTGGTATTGTTTTCTCCATGATGGAAGGTGTTTACTAACTCTACAATGGGATTTCCTGCTTTTAAATTTAAGGTATTGTTATGTTCGTCTACTACTAATAATTCTCCTTTTAAAAGGACACCTGCATTAATAACTAAATGTTTATGAACTTTTAATTTTGTATGGGGAGGAATAGTAATTTTTAAAATGGTAATTTTAGGTTTACCATCTAAATACTCAGGTAAATCGTCACCGTTCCAGCTTTTAGTCGTTTCAGATAGTTTAACGACTTCTGTTTTTAGGTTTTGATGTGTTTTACAGGATGAAAAAAGGCAGGTAATTAATAGTGTAAAGATATAAATTGATTTCATTTAAATATCATTGTTATAAGTTATAAAAGTTTTACTTGAAGGCTTTTTATAGAAGGTATTATGAGGCTTTTATTATTTGGTTTATATGATGTTCTAAATGATCTACATAATCTGTTATTAGAAATCTTAAATCTGATATTTTATTATTGTTAATTTCAATTTTGTAGTTGAGCGTTTTTTCTGTTTGTTGTTTTATTAAAGTAAGTATCCTTCGATTTATGGATAACCACAAAGCTGAGAGTTCATTTAGTGTTGCTTCTTGGTAATTATTAGCTTTTATTAATTCGTTCTGTTTATACGTTCTAATCTTATAAGGTTTAGTCTCAAATTGAATCTCTGTAAAACGCTGAAGGTTATTAATTCCAGAATCGATTAAATGACCTAAAATTTCTTTTTTTGACCATTTTTCTGGAGATGGTTTCTGTCTCATTTCACTTTCGGAAGATTGAGAGGTGTATTTAAATCCTACGTTTAATAAGTTTACGAATTTATCTATTGCTTCAGTCATTTTAGTTAAAACGTGTTTATATAATTTATATTGATACCATTTTCGTCCAAAATGTTCATTATATAAATCTACAAAACTTCAATTAAGAATCTTTATGAAAATAAGTTAAACTGTTAATTTCTTTTTCTGTAAGTAAGTTTTCTCTGAATCATTGGTAACCGTATCTATAGCTAAATCGAGATATTTAATAGCCTTATCTGGTTTGTTGGTTTTAATATAGTAATCTGCTTTGGTGCCATAAAACAAATAAGAACGTTGTTCAAAATTATCTTGGTTAAGTTGGTCTAAGTAGCTTTTAGCCATTTTATAATCATGCTTTTGCATGCAAACTACTGCCATGGTTAATAGGTGTGTAGGCTCTAAAGTTCCAACAAGATTAGGCTGATACCAGTGTAGTATTTTATCCCAATTGGTGTTATTAAAGTGTTTTGCTTTTAAATGTTCTACAGCTATGGCTGCTTCATAGTGGTAACAGGAAAATGCTTTGGTTTCAACAGCTTTATTCATCATGGTGTTTCCTAATTCTATAAGCGGGAAATACCATTGGCTTCTATCTTGGTTTTTTAAATCAAGGATTTCGTTTTCGGCATTCGTTTTAGTTTCTAATCTAGAGGAATGAAAACACATTAAGGCGCATAATGCATAAACTGCTGGGGTACGCGTATGTTTGTTTTTTAGAAGCATTTGTGTTAATCGTAAAGCTTCTCCACACAATTCTTTACGGACTAGCTTTTCTTGTTTGTTGGAATGAAAACCTTCGTTAAAAATAAGATATAATACTTCCATAACACTTTCTAAGCGTTGAGGTAAGCTTTTGCCTTGCGGGATTTGAAATTTTAAGTTAGATTTTTGAATAGATTTACGGGTACGAGCTAGTCTTTTTTTTATGGTGTCTTCTTTTGTTAGTAATGCAGAGGCTATTTCTTTAATATTGAATCCTGAGATTGTTTTTAATGCAAATGAAATGCGATCTCTGGGATCTAATTTGGGGTGGCAGGCTGTAAAAATCATACGAAGTTGAGCGTCTTCAATTTCGGTATCTAAAAAGAGATCGTTTATGGCAATGGTGTCCGTTCCTTGATTGATGTTTGGAAGGTGTTTTTGTTCGGTTTTTAGTTTCCTAAAAATATCGAGTACTCTATTTTTGGCAACTTGGGTTAACCATGCTTCGGGATGGTCTGGTTGTTTATTTCTCCAACTAATACTTGCTTTGATGAAGGTGTCTTGAACAGCATCTTCAATAATATTAAGATGTGAAAGTTTAAAAATTCGAGTTAGAATAGAGACCATCTTTCCGCTATGGTAACGGAATAGATGGTCTATAAGTTTGTTTTCCATTTATTGATTAAAAACCATGATTTCACGAATTTCTACGGTACCACCTAAATCGTAATCTGGGTAGTCTTGAGCAATGTCTTGAACGGCATCAAAATTTTTAGCCTCTACTAAATAGTAACCGCCAACAATTTCTTTTACTTCTGTCGAAGTAAGGTCTGATACGGTTCTGTTTTCTCCAACGACACGTCGTATTTGTGGTGTTAATGCTTTGCCGCCACGGAGTATACCTGCTTTTTCCATTTTATCTCCCCAAGCAAACCATTTTCCCATACGGTTTTGAAGTTCTTCTGGAGATAGACCAAGATCTGCATAATCTGCTCCAACAAAAATCATCATAAATTCTTTCATAATTATATATTTTAAGGTTTATATAGTTAAGACGTTTTTCAAATTAAAATAGGGGACAACTTTGACAACTTTACCAAAGTTAATAGATTTATTTTAGTATTGCGTTAGGGATAGTGGTGGAAAGCCACAGTGAGGTACGAGCGAGGACTTGTAACGAATAGCCCGACCCTTGTGGTAACGCCCAAGGTTTTATAATTATTTTTCTGTTATTTAACTTTTTGTATGCGTTGTATTAAACTATAAACTTCTGCTTCGTTTTTATAGTTTTCATACATTTTGGTTACTTTGTTTTGAAACTTACTTTTGTCTGGATATGTAATTTGTACGCCTGCTTTTTTTACTGCATCTAATGCTTCTTGCTCTGCTTTTGCCCATAATATTCTTTGGTGTTTTACAGAGGCACTTACCGAGGCTTGAACCCATTCTTGTTGCTGTTTGTTTAAATCGTTCCATAGATGGGTACCCATAATTAGGACATCGGGAATTGAGGTGTGCTCGTCTAATGAATAGTATTTGCAGACTTCGTAATGACGTGATAAATAAAAACTTGGTGGGTTGTTTTCTGCGCCGTCAACAACGCCTTGTTGTAAGGATGTATATAATTCGCCCCATGAAATAGGTGTTGGAGCACCGCCTAAGCTATTTACCATAGTCATGGCTGTTGGACTTTCCATAACGCGTATTTTTAAACCTTTTAAATCGTTTGGTGTGTTTACTGGGGCTTTTTTTGTGTAGAAACTTCTGCTTCCAGAATCGTAATAACCTAATCCTTTAAGCCAGTATTTTTGTCCGCCATCTAAAAGTTCTTTACCTATATTTCCGTCTAGAACGTTAAATAGGTGTGCTTTGTTTTTAAACAAAAATGGGAGTCCAAAAACTTTCATATTTGGGGAGAAATTTTCCATGACTGCTGCCGAAACTTTAGTCATTCCCAAACTTCCTATTTGAAGTAGTTCTAGTGTTTGTCGCTCGTTGCCTAGTTGTTGATTGGGGTAGATTTCGATAGACATGGTGCCGTTAGAACGTTTTTTTAAATCGTTGTTCATAAAAATCATGGCTTTATGAACGGGATGATTGGTGTCTAGACCGTGTGCTAACTTTATTGTTTTTTGTTTTTGAAGATTATTGCATGCGCTAAAACAAACAACTATAATTATTAGGATGCTTTTATTTAAAATTTGCTTTACTGGTGATTGATAGATAAATTTTGTCATAGCGCTGTTTAGTCTGGATTTAACATTGAAACTTAAAATAATTTGTAGCATTATTGTAACATATATCTTGTACCATCTTGCCTATAAAGTTAATATCGTTTGGTAGTAGCCCTTTTTTTATGTCTTCACCTAGCAAGTTACAAAGTATGCGTCTAAAATATTCGTGTCTTGGGAAGGATAATAAACTGCGACTGTCTGTTAGCATGCCTACAAACCGACTTAGTAAGCCTAAATTAGATAGGGTGTTAATTTGTTTTTCCATACCATTTTTTTGGTCTAGAAACCACCAGGCAGAACCCCATTGCATTTTCCCAGGTGTTTGTGAGGAATTAAAATTCCCCATCATAGTGGCAAAGACTTCATTTTGAGAGGGATTTAAGTTATAGGTAATGGTTTTTGCTAATGCATTATCGTAATCTAGTTTATCAAATAGTTTTGAAAGTGTTTCTGCAATAGGATAATCGCCAATGGAATCGCAACCGGCATCTGCTCCAAACTGTTCTTTTAAACGTTTGTTATTATTTCTAATAACGCCTAAATGAAATTGCTGTACCCAGCCTTTTTTATGGTAGCTTTTACTTAAATATTCTAAGAGACAGGATCTGTATTTTTTTATTTCTAGTGGGGTTAATAATGTGCCATTAATTTGTTTTTTTAGAATGGTATCGACTTCTTTTAGGGTATAATCTTCCATAGAAATAGGGCCACTAATTCCGAAATCGGACAAGCGGCAACCGTGCTTGTGAAAATAATCGATACGGTTATCGATAGCTTTTAAAAGGGATTCGATACTATCTATATTAAAGTTAACAGTGGTTGCTAGTTTTTTTAGATAGGTTTGAAAATGGTCTTGTTCTATAAAAAAGAGGTTGTCTGGTCTAAAGGTTGGGTATACTTTTGTGTATCCGTTACGTTGTTTTATTTGCTTGTGGTATTTTAAATCGTCCGTTGGGTCATCTGTGGTGCAAACGACTTCAACTTTCATTAATTCTAGTAGATCTGTTGGTGTTTTTGTTTTTAATATGGTATTTACTTTTTTGTAAATAGACTTAGCTGTAGATGGTTGTAGTATATCATCTATATTAAAATAGCGTTTTAATTCAAGGTGTGTCCAATGAAACAGAGGGTTGCGTAGAGTGTAAGGCACAGTTTCTGCCCATTTTAAAAATTTATGTTCTAGGGATGCTTTTCCTGTTATATAATCTTCTTCGATACCATTGGCTCGCATGCCACGCCATTTATAGTGGTCTTCTTTTAACCAAGCGTCTGTAATGTTGTTTAGTGGTTTGTTTTCTGCAATTTGTTGAGGTGATAAATGATTATGATAATCTATGATAGGCATGTTTTTGGCATACTCATGATATAGTGTTTTTGCTACATCCGATTCTAATAAAAAATCGTCATGTATAAAGTTTTTTGAATGTATATCTGGCATAATTAATTGCTTTTTAAAATACCAAGTTCTAAACCTCTTAATTCTGCTAAACCACGTAAACGTCCAATGGCGGAATAGCCTGCATAAGCTTTATTAGATTTTAAATCGCTTAACATTTGGTGACCATGATCTGGTCGCATTGGTAGTTGTTTGTTGGTGTTTTTTTCAACTTCTAAAACGGCTTTTACAATTTCGTACATATCGGATGATCCTTCTAAATGATTATCTTCAAAAAAGCTACCATCGGGTTCTCTTTTTACATTTCTTAGATGAAGAAAATGGATTTTATCTTTAAATTTTCGTATCATTTTTGGAAGGTCGTTATCTGGGTTAGCACCTAAAGAGCCTGTACAGAATGTAATACCATTTGATGGACTATCTATAAAATTAACGAGGTCATCCAAGTCACTTTCCGATTTTATAATACGAGGTAACCCCATAATATCAAGTGGAGGATCGTCTGGATGGATAGCCATTTTTATATGATGTGCCTCGGCAATTGGAATTATTTCGTTTAAAAAGTAGGATAGGTTTGCTTTTAAATAGGCATGTGTGATGTTTTTATATTGCGCAATCATGTTTTTAAAAGCAGGAATGGTAAGGTCTTCAACAGTGCCTGGTAAACCTTTTAAAATACTGTCTTCTAATCGCTTTTTTTCTTCTGGTGTCATTTTTAAAAAGCGTTTCTCTGCTTGTTGTAGCATGTTTTTAGAATAGGCTTTTTCTACATCTTGGCGTTCCATGATATGGGCTTCAAAAACGACCATGTCAATTTTGTCGAAGCGTAAAGCTGTACTACCGTCTTCTAACGTCCAAAAAAGGTGTGTACGTGTCCAATCCAGAACGGGCATAAAGTTATAACACACATTTGTGATACCACACTGTGCTACATTTTTTAGACTTTGTTTATAGTTTTCAATACGTTTTAAATAATCGCCCGTTTTTAGTTTTATATTTTCATGAATGGGAATGCTTTCTATAAATGTCCATTCTAATCCGTAAGAATTAATAGTGTCCTTTACTTTTAAAATTGCATCTGTTTCCCAAATTTCACCGTTAGGTATATGGTGTAAGGCGGTTACCACGCCTGTGGCTCCAGCTTGTTTTATATCTGATAATGTTACTGGGTCTGATTCTCCAAACCATCTAAAAGTCTGTTTCATAATTACAAATTATACGCCGCTAAAGGCACTAAAACCTCCATCTATACTAATTACTGTGCCTGTTATGAATTTTGAAGCTTCACTGCATAATAAGTGAACGGCTCCGTTTAATTCTTCGGGGTTACCAAAGCGTTTCATGGGTGTGTTTTGAATAATGGTATGTCCTCTGTCTGTTAAAGAGCCATCTGTGTTGGTTAATAGCTTTCTGTTTTGTTCTGCTAAAAAGAAACCGGGTGCAATGGCATTTACTCTAATTTGGTCGCCGTATTTTAAGGCCATATCTACAGCCATCCATCTTGTAAAGTTTTCCATAGCTGCTTTTGATGCTGAATAACCAACAACTCTAGTAATGGCTTGGGGCACTGCCATGGACGATACATTAATTATGGAGCCATGGCCTTGCTTGCTCATATGTTCTCCAAAAACCAAAGATGGGATTACGGTGCCCATTAAATTTAAATCGGTTACTTTTTGAAAGTCATTAATAGACATGTTGAATAATGAATCGTTAGGAGCAATTGTAGCTCCTGGCATATTCCCTCCAGCGGCATTGATAAGAATATCTATTTGTCCCCATGCATTAATGATGCTTTCTTTGGTTTTTATAAGATCTTCTTTGTTAAGTACATCGGTTTTAAATCCTAAAGCATGTGTTTTGGAGAGTTCTTGAGCAAATGTTTTTGCTTTATTTTCATCTCTTCCTAAAATAACTACTCTGGCTCCAGATGCTACTAGATATTTCGCAATATTAGATCCTAATACACCATAACCACCAGTTATTATAACTGTTTTGTTTTTTATATTGAATATTTGACTCACGTTTTATTTTTTGTAAAGATAGTAAATTATTCATGTTGTGCAATCGATTGCGTTAATGTGCTATTTGTTATATTTGTGAAACGTAATGACCAATATGCGGTTTAATGATTTTAGTTTGAATGAAAAAAAGTAAAGTAACTATACATGATATTTCGAAAGCTTTAGGTATAAATAGCTCTACGGTATCTAGAGCTTTAAATGATAGTTCTAGTATTTCTACTAAAACTAAACAGCGTATTCTTGAGAAGGCAACAGAGTTAGGGTATCAACGAAATAGCTTAGCGTCAAATTTGCGTACTAATAAAACAAATACCATTGGTGTGATTGTACCCAGACTTTCTCGGAATTTCTTTTCTTCGGTAATTTCTGGAATAGAAGAGACTGCTTATGAAGCTGGATATAATGTAGTTATTTGTCAGTCTTTGGAAAGCTTGCAAAGAGAAAAAAAGATTATTAATTCGTTATTATCAAATCGTGTTGATGGGGTATTAATCTCTATTTCTATGGAGACAACCTCTTGTGAGCATTTAATGGCTTATAAAAACCATGGAGGGCCTATTGTTTTTTATGATAGACCTTGCGATTTTGAAGATTGTTCCAGTGTGAGTATTAATGATTATGAAGCGAGTTTTGAAGCTACCGAGTATTTAATATTAAATGGCTGCAAAAATATTGTTCATTTTTCTGGTCCACAGGTGTTAGCATTATATAGAAATAGGAAAAAAGGATATATGGATGCTTTAAAAAAGCATGGTTTAATATTTAATGAGGCTAATTGTTTTGAATCGATGCTTTTAAAAAAGGATGGTATAGAGCATGCTAAACAGGTGCTTAAATTAAAAGGTGTTGATGGTATTTATTCTGCAAACGATACGGCTGCTATTAGTGCAATTCAATATTTAAAAAATCAAGGTGTGAATATTCCTGAAGATATAGCTGTAATAGGTTTTAATGATGACCCTATTTCCACTGTTATAGAACCTGCACTTACTACAATTAATCAGCCAGATTTTAAAATGGGGAAAATTGCTTCTTCGTTACTTATAGACCAGATTAAGGATCACAAAACGGAGAGAGATTCTGTGGTTTTGAGTTCGGAGTTGGTGGTAAGGGATTCAACAAAAAAAGCAACTAGATAAATCTAATTGCTTTTAACTTTTTTGTTACTGTTTAGTGTTATTCACCTAAAAATGGATAGCGGTAATCTGTAGGTGTTACAAAAGTTTCTTTTATCATTCTAGGCGATACCCAGCGTAATAAGTTTTGAGCACTTCCAGCTTTATCGTTAGTTCCAGATGCTCTGGCACCACCAAAAGGTTGTTGCCCAACTACAGCTCCTGTAGGTTTGTCGTTTATATAGAAGTTTCCAGCACAGTTTTGTAAAGCTTCAGTTGCTTGTGTGATAGCGTATCTGTCTGTAGAAAGAATGGCTCCTGTTAAAGCATAATCACTAGTTTTGTCCACAAGTTTTAAAGTTTCTGCGTAAGCATCATCTTCATAGACATATATTGTAATTACAGGACCAAATAATTCTGTACACATAGTTGTGTATTTAGGGTCTTTAGCAACTAACACAGTAGGCTCTATAAAGTATCCTTTGCTTTTATCGTAATGACCACCAGCTATGATTTCTACATCTGTATCTGCTTTGGCTTGATCTATATATTTGGCTAACTTATCGAAAGAACCTTCATGGATTACTGCTGTAATAAAGTTATCCATATTTTCTGGAGAACCCATTTTAAAGGAGTTTACATCTTCTATAACTAGCTTTTTTACATCTGCCCATAGGCTTTTAGGAATGTAGGCTCTAGATGCTGCGCTACATTTTTGACCTTGAAATTCGAATGCGCCACGTACAATGGCTGTAGCTACTTGTTTTGGGTTTGCAGATTTATGTGCTACTATAAAATCTTTACCGCCTGTTTCTCCAACAATTTTTGGGTAAGTTTTATAGTTATGAATATTGTTTCCTATTTGTTTCCATAGTTCCTTAAAAATGAATGTAGAACCTGTAAAGTGTAATCCTGAAAAGTCTGGACTTGCCATTACGGTATTGGTAATCATGACTGGATCTCCAAAAACAACATTAATAACTCCAGGAGGAACACCAGCTTCCTCAAATACATCCATAATTACTTTTGCAGAATATACTTGACTATCACTTGGTTTCCAAACTACAACATTACCCATAAGAGCCATACATGCTGGTAAATTTCCAGCAATAGCAGTAAAGTTAAATGGTGTTACAGCGTAAGTGAAACCTTCTAAAGGGCGGTATTCAATACGGTTCCAAGAGTCGCTTGTGCTTTCTGGTTGTTCATGATAGATATCTGTCATGAATTGTACATTAAAGCGCAAGAAATCGATGAACTCGCATGCGGCATCAATTTCAGCTTGATGTACTGTTTTAGATTGCGCAATCATGGTTGCTGCATTTATTTTAGCTCTATATGGTCCAGCAATTAGCTCGGCAGCTTTTAAAAATATAGCGGCGCGTTGTTCCCATGGCATTTGTGACCATGTTTTTCTTGCTTCTAATGCAGTGCTTATGGCATCATCAATATGAGATTGTTCAGCCAGATGGTATGTACCAACAATATGTTGATGATCATGCGGAGGAGACATTGTTCTAGTGTTTCCGGTTGAAACATTTTTACCATTTATATATAAAGGAACCTCGATTTTACTGTTAAACATATCTTTATATGTTTTTCGAATAGCTTCACGTTCTGGTGATCCAGGAGCGTAACTTTTAACGGGTTCGTTAATTGCAATAGGTACATTAAAAAAGCCTTTTCCCATGATTTTTGAGTTTTTGTTATTGAATTTTCAGTAAATGAGGTGCAAATTTACGAATATTAAAATGATTAATTATGACTAGCACTTCTTAAAATGGCGTTAAAATTTGTTTATTTTTTGTAAGTTGTAAAACGATTTTTAGACTACCATTTTATGTGTACAGTTACTATTATTCCTAAAGGAAAAAATGATTTTGTGTTGACCTCTAATAGAGATGAAGCACCAGATAGAATATCATTAGAACCAGATTTTTATTTTATTAATCAAACTAAAATGTTGTTTCCTAAAGATAAGCTTGCTGGTGGTACATGGATTGGATTAAGTGAAAAAAATAGATTGATTTGTTTACTTAATGGAGGTTTTGAATGTCATGATAAAAAAAAAGGCTATAGAATGAGTCGAGGTATTGTTGTAAAAGATTTTATGCTTTCGGATAATATTGTAGAGACTGTTAAAGGATATAATTTTCAAAATATTGAGCCTTTTACTATAGTAATTTTAGATTGGAATACAACTTTGAAGCTTTATGAGTTGGTATGGGATGGTGAACAAAAGCATTTTAACCAACTACCGCTTGAGCCTAAAATATGGTCATCTTCTACTTTGTATTCTCAAGCCATGAAAAAAGAGCGTGTAAAATGGTTTGAAGGTTTTAATACAGAAAATAAATTAGATTCGAATACTATGTTGATATTTCATAAGACTGCAGGAGGAGATAATTCTAACTATGGAGTTGTGATGGATAGGGGGCGTATAAAAACGACTAGTATTACTCAAGTTAAAAAAATAAATGGTACTTTAAGTATGAGACATGAAAGTATTCAAAATAAAACTGTTACAACAAAAGTCTTCAGTCAAGAACAGATAGTGAATGGATAATACAGGTATTGTTTTAACATTAGCGTATCCAGATACTGTTGTTATGGTAGCAGAAGAGTGGTATTCTCCACTTTTAAGATTTGTAGGTATTGGTAAAAAGGATTATTTGAGAGCAGGTCATGCTGCTTTGATTTTAATTGATAAAGAAACTGGGGTTTTAGAATATTATGATTTTGGACGCTATATTACTCCTGAACCTAATGGAAGAGTAAGAGGGCGTGATACTGATAATGAATTAGATTTTCCTATAAGAGCAGTTATAGAAAATAATGCTATTAAAAATCTAAATGCTATTTTAGTTTTTTTAGCAACACATCCAAAACTAACTCATGGCGAAGGAAAGTTATTAGCTTCTGTTTGTAATGCTGTAGATTATAAAAAAGCAAGAACGTATATTACAGGTATGCAGGAAAAGCATTTTATTAGATATGCTGCTTTTGTCAAAAAAGCTTGTAATTGTGCTCGTTTTGTAACCGATACGTTAATTGCTTCGGTAGTAGATTCTAAAATGGTAAAAGTGCTTGAAAACTCAAAATGGTTTACACCAAGTACGGTTGGTAATGTGTTATTAGCTAATACTGAAAAGCAGGTTTATGAGGTTTCTGAATTGGGAGTAATCTCTAAATTTAAAGGTTCGCAAACAAGTGAAAACCTACGTTGTTTTTTAGATAAGTTAAAAGACCATAAGCCTAATCTTGTTGGAACTTTAGAGCCTAGACTTGTTGACGATTTGCATGAAAATGCGCAATGGTTACCTGGTATAGCTGCTGGAGCATGGTATGAGCTACATAAAACTGATGAAACTACTAAATATAGGTATAGACGTATTTCGCCTTATGGGAATATTGATGTTGATACTGTTTTTGTTGTAGAGGATGCTTCGTTTGATTATGATTTAGAATTTGAATTTGTACATTATTCAAACTGTAAATTCTTTCATATTAAACAAGATGAAACTATTTTTAGGTTTAATAGGTTATAGTTATTAAGATGAATGCCATCTTTTTGTAATTAAGATTCAACGTTTGGTTCTTTTTTGAATCTTATTCACTCCAGTAATCTAGTACTAATACGTCCTCTAGAATAGGAGTTAGTAGGTCGCCAAATTCTAAATGTGCAGGATGAGGAATATACATTTCTCTTCCGTCTTCACCATCAAAGGTTAAAAAATAGCAATGTGTGAATTCTTTGTTTAATCCTTGAGGGCTATTATTTAAACCCCATTCAAAACCTGTTATTCCTGAGATTTTTGATGGTAAGGCAGCAAAAGCATCTTCAGCTTTTTTAATAGCTGCTGCGGAAGTAGAATCTTTAAATTTAAAGAGAACCACATGGCGTAATTGCTTGGATGTATTTTCTGTTTTGTCTATTTGCGTGGTTTTATTCGAATCTTGATCCGATTTATTTACACAACTAGTAATTAAAAATGTGACAACTAGTAAAAATCTATAAATTTTCATATGGTAGTTTAAAGATGTAATAAGCTAATATAAATAAAATTCTTGAGTATTCTATTGTTGCGTTAGGGATTGTAGCGGTATCCTTTTTGAAAACTTAAATGGAATTAATTATAATGAGAACTTTGACTTAACAGGTTACCATATCATTCACTTTTCTTAATAGTGTTTTAAAAAGATATAGCGGAAAGCCCGACCCTTGCGGTAACGCCCAATTTATCAATATAGGAATAGATGTGTTGTATAATGTGATGCTAATTAATAATACAGATGTAATTACATGAATTATTTAGTTATCGCTATACTGGAGTTTGTTTTAACCTATGTAAAATTGACGAAACAACTAAGTATTAATCTAGATACAGTTTGCGTTATGTGGCACTAATGTTGATTATGTTTTTATTGTGAATAATATTATAACTTACCTTATGAGCTGCTTTATACAAATACTCAATTCTTTCATATTGAAGAGAACGAAAGTGTTTTTGGTTTGAGTGAGTTATAGGTTAAGAGATATTAAAAAAGTTTAATAAGTATTAAAAAATGATTCTCTAATTTTCTTGTAGTCATAATCTTGTGTAAAATGTTGTTTTTTATTATTAATCATAGAGTCTTTTATTGTTAAAAACACGTATAAGTTTATATATAACTCAAATCAAAAACATTAAAAAAATGAAAAAAATTATTTCAATATCAACATGTTTAGTGTTGATATTTTGTTCACTTATTTTAAGTGCTCAAATGCCAGAAAATTCCCGACCTTTAAATGCGAAAGCAAATGAGAATTGGGTGATAAAATGGAATCGATCGGATAACTTTGGTAACCCAGGAGATCCCGAAGAAGATGTAGATTATACTAAATGGGAGCGTAACCCACAACATGTACAAACATGGACATGGGATAATAAAAGAAATTGTAAACAAAAAAATGGTATCCTTAGCATTACAGCTCGTTTTGATGATGCTGGAGCAGATAGACCAATTAATCAAAATTGTGGCGGAAGAACTAACGATTTATTTTATACTTCAGGTATTTTAAAATCTTTTGCTGGTGGTACTTATGGTTATTACGAAGCTAGAATTAAAGGTGCTCAATTATTTCCAGGTGTAAGTCCAGCGTTTTGGATGTACAGTTCTATTGATGATAACGCGACTAAAGAGGGAGAGATTAGATATAGTGAAGTAGATGTTGTAGAAATGACACAACGAGGAAATTTAGTTGCTGGTAATGAAATGGTAATGGATCATAATCTACATGCAATAGTTGCTACTCGTTTTAAAGTTGGTAATAATGGTTATACATTTCAATTGGATGGAAGAGGCAATAAGATTCCTTTAGCTGCAAGTGATTATAATACTAATAAAGGAAGAAGATGGTTTAGACCAGGGAACCCAGAATTACATGATGCACAAGAAAACGTAACAGGTAGTGTATCTGACCCTAATAGATTTGACCCTAGAGCCGATTTTCATTATTATGGTTGTAAAATAACACCAGAATGGATTACTTGGTATGTAGACAGAAGAGAAGTTGGAAGAAAACGAAATGATAAGTGGCATAGGTCTATGAAGGTTGCTCTTTCATTAGGAATACGAGCGCCATATACTACGTTTTGTAATAATGCTTTTGCTTTACCTACTAGAGCTTTTGCTTTAGCTAATAAACATAAGTTTCCTCAAACAATGCAAGTAGATTACGTTAGAGTGTGGGAATTAGATGAGAATACTACTACGCCTTCAGAACCTAAATTAGCAATAAAAGATGAAGAAGCTAAGCGATTAACAAGTGATACGTTTACTACAGGTAAGACATTAACTTTTGATGTGGATTTTGATGCAGGAATAGGTTTTGTTGCTGAAAATAACGTGTCAGTTAATTTAATATTAAAAGATGCAAGAAATAAAAATGTAGAAATCTACAGAGGAGTAGCGTCAAGTGATGCAACAGGAAAAAGAAGGGGTAAAATTAAGTTTACAATAGATCTTAAAAAAGGAGGTGTAAACGCAACACCTACAGCCGATTTAAACCCTGGTGAGCAATATGTTATTTCTGGTAGATTTAAATCTTCACAAGATCCTTCGAAAAATATTTTATTAGATAACCAGATAAAAGGTATTAAGATTGTTAAATTTGTATCTCAACCAGTATTGGAGCCTAAACTAGAAATAGAAGATGAAGAAGCTAACCGATTAACGACCGAAGTATTTACTACTGGAGAAACGTTGACTTTCGAAATAAATTTTGATGCAGGAAGAGGTTTTGTTTCAGAGAATAACGTGTCAGCTAATTTAATATTAAAAGATGCAAGAAATAAAAATTTAGAAACCTACAGAGGAGTAGCGTTAAGTGATGCAACAGGAAGAAGAAGAGGTAAAATTAAGTTTACAATAGATCTTAAAAAAGGAGGTGTAAACGCAAAACCAACAGCAAATTTAAGCTCTGGACAGCAATATATTATTTCTAGTACATTTAAATCATCTAAAGATCCTTCGAAGAATGTGTTCATGGATAATCGTATAGAAGGCATTAAGATAGGTGCTTTATTACCGTTATCATTTACAGAAGAGAGTCTAGATGAAGATGATGGTATTACTGTACATCCAAATCCAATTGATAATGGACAAAATCTGAATATTAAATTAAATAAGAAGTCTAAGAAAAGAAAAAGAATCAAGTTTAGTTTAGTTGATCTTGAAGGTGAAGAAGTTATTTATTTTAAGAACTTTAAAAATAACTCTAATTTGAGTATTCCTATAAACTCTATTGATAGTGGAATTTATTTTGTGAAAATTCAAATTAATAAAAAAATATTCTTAAAAAGAATTATAGTAAATTGATTTAAGCTTTTATATAAGTGTTTGTAGTTTAAACCTAATTGCAAACACTTATTTATTTAAGAAGAAAATGCCTATTTAAATATAAAACATATGTAATATAGTGTGTTTCTTATCTATTATACCAATTATAAGTTAAAATGAACCTAAGATACTCGTTCATTTCATTTTTTACTTCCTTGTTTATATTTTTCGTAGCGTTGCTGTGAAAAAATAATTATAGTGTCGTATAAAAAGAAAGTAACTACGTCTTTTTAAGTCTATTTTAATTCATAATTGGTATTTTTTTATCTATGCTATATAGCTCAATAATGTCTTTAAAAATGAGGATTTATTAATTTTCGCTTCAATCTAAAAGTGTAAATAATTTCATAAACAAAAGAAGTTTTTTAGTAAAAAAGTATTGTGTATTCTATTAAATTTGTACAGGAATATAAAAACCCAAATCAAACATGAAAAAAAATATTTTATTTTCAATGCATTTAACGTTGATATGTTTTTCGATTACTCTAAATGCTCAGATACCAGAGAATTCGAAGCCATTAAACGCTGAAGCAGGTGAAAATTGGGTGATTAAATGGAATAGATCAGATGATTTTGGTAAGCCAGGGGATCCTGAAGAAGATGTAGATTATACTAAATGGGAGCGTAATCCTCAACATGTGCAGACATGGACATGGGATAACTCAAAAAATTGTAAACAAGAAAATGGTATTCTAACTATTACGGCTCGCTTTGATGATGCTAGAGCAGATAGAGCAATAAATCAAAATTGTGGAGGAAGAACCAACGATTTATTTTATACTTCAGGTATTTTAAAATCTTTTGCTAGTGGTGCTTATGGTTATTATGAGGCTAGAATTAAAGGCGCTCAATTGTTCCCAGGAGTAAGCCCTGCCTTTTGGATGTATAGTAGTATTGATGATAGTATAACAGAAGAAGGAAAGGTTAGGTATAGCGAAGTAGATGTTGTAGAAATGACGCAACGAGGAGATTTAGTAGATGATAATGAAATGGTAATGGATCATAATTTACATGCTATAGTGGCAACTCGTTTTAAAGTTGGTAATAATGGTTACACATTCGAACTAGATGGAGATGGTAATAAGATTCCTTTAGCTAAAGTTGATTATAATACTAGAAAAGGGAGAAGATGGTTTAGACCAGGGAATCCAGAATTACATGATAAACAAGAGAATGTTACGGGGCAAGCGTCAGATTCTAATAGATTTGATCCTAGAAAAGATTTTCATTATTATGGATGTAAAATAACACCAAATTGGATTACTTGGTATGTAGATAGAAGAGAAGTTGGGAGAAAACAAAATGATAAGTGGCATAGATCTATGAAAGTAGCTCTTTCATTAGGAATAAGAGCACCATACACTACGTTTTGTAATAATGCTTTTGCTTTACCTGAAAGGCAATTCGCTATAAATAATATAGATAAGTTTCCTCAAACGATGCAGGTAGATTATGTACGTGTTTGGGAATTAGATTAAATGCTAGTAAATCGCCAGGTTTTAAACCTCTGGTGAAAGAAGAGAAGAGGAAGTAAAGCGATTGAAAACTGAATAATCTGTTACAGAAGGAACTAAGTTTAATTTGAGATGCTTTTTAAGCTTTATTAACAATGTGATTTGTTTTACTAAATACAAAACAATAATGTTGCGTTTTTTAAACCATAGTGAATTAAACAAGGTTTATGCGAGTTCTTATAAATTGATAATAAGTTTTGTTAAATTATAAATATTTGTATAAAACGTTTATTACTAATTAATATATCTTTTTCTTCGTTGTTAGATTGTTAATGAGAGGACTCAATTTTACTTAAATCTAATTTTATTTTTAAAAGTGAATTGTTTAAAAATAAAAACTGAAGTTATTCTATGACTAATTAATAGCAAATGGTGCACTTAATCTAAAAGTAGGTATAATTACTTGAAAATTTTTGGTAGTAGTAAAGTTAACCATATTATAATGACCTTTCATAGCTCCAAAGGGTGAGGTTAATAAACACCCAGAAGTATAGGTGTGAGATTCACCAGGTTTTAAAACAGGTTTTTTACCAATAACACCTTCTCCAGAAATAGTTTCTACATTATTTAAGGCATCTAAAACTTCCCAATGACGTGCATTAAGTTGTACAGAATCTTTACTTTGGTTTTCAATAGTCACAGTATATCCAAATGCATACTGTATTTTATAATTTTTGTAGAATGAGCCTTCAAAGGTTGTTGCTACCGAAATTTTTATGCCTCTTGTAATTTGTTGAACCATCATAGTATAATATTGAGAGTGTTATTATAATTGCTAAAATAGTAAATATTAGATGTTTAGCTTTAATTTTAGTTCCTTTGGTAAAAAAAATAGTTAAACGGCGCTTTTAATTAGAAATATTGACAGAATTGCCTTCACCTATACCGATAATTTTATCATACCTAGCTCCTAAAGCTCTGTAATATACTAATACTTTATAATTATTTTCGGTTTGGTAGAAGTTTCCTCCAATAAAACCTTCATCAATACTACCATCTTTATTTTCTATAATATATTTATAATTATAGAATCCCTGTTTAAGTAGCATAGCTTTTTTGAATGTATTGGTGGTTTCGTCGAAAATCATTTTGGTACTTTCGTCTATAGTATAATTGTTAAAATTACCATATATATGAATCGTTTTGTCTTTTAAGGTTTCACTGCTCAATAATGAAAAGTGCATCCAGACATAATCTGCTTCAATGTATGGGTTGTCCGCGTCTACATTTGTGATTAAATAATTACCATTAATATCTGGGTTATATGTATATGGTCTTGTAGCTCTTTCAATATTGGTATATAAATAATTATGATATAAGTCTTTTAAATCTATAAGCTGTATACCTGTATTTGAAGCACGCACGTCTTTGTTTTCAAAAAAGAGATATTCATTGCCTCCCCAAAAACTTGTTTCACTGTCATATTTATAAATAAGGTTATTACCTATTGTGTATTGCGGTTTTATATTGGTTATAGAGGTGTTTAAATTATTATTTTGAATGATGACAGCTTTTACAGTTTGATTAGGGTTACTAAGTTGCATATTACCAGAGGATATTGTAAGCTCAACACGTTGTTTTTCCTCAATATATTGAATATCTCGTGATCGTTTTATAGTGACACCAACATTAACTTTATCTTCAAAAATCATGAACTTTCTTGAAAAAACAAGTTCGTCATCATTATTATAAATAGATAACATATAATTCCCAGAAACTTTTAAACCTCTCGTTTGTGCATTAGGAATAGTAAGTTTATAATGAGAATAGATTTGATATGTATTAAGTGAATTTTCATAATTTCTAATACGTTGGTTGTCGAAACCATTCATGTATTCCGACTTCATTAAAACAGATGGTGTCCAATCAGCATTAAAATGATCAACTTTATAATAATAATCTTCTTCGTCACCATTTAAAGCATCAAATTCTAAAATAAGGTATTCGCCAAGTTTTAAAATTGGTAATTGTGTTTCTGGAGTATTTCCTCTAAAATTAATGGTCTTAATGTAGTCTGGAGGCGAGACTTCATTGATTTGACTTTGAGCAAAGTTGAAAACAAAAGAAATAAGTGAAATAAGTATAATCTTATAAGTCATTGTGTAAAGCTTTATAAGTTGTAAATATAAACAAATTTCATGCCTAAACCGATTTGTTATTTAGAATAAATATAAATAGATAAGATGCATTTATTACGATTATTTTTTAGGTATTAATTCGTACTTTTGCACCGATTTTTAGACAACTAATTTCAATTAAAATAAATATGTCAAACGACATTCGTATTAAAAAAGGTCTGGACATTAAACTTAATGGTGAAGCTGAGAAAGTTGCAGAACAAGCAATTATTAGCAACTACTGCACCATAAGGCCAGAGGATTTTCACGGCGTTATACCAAAACTTGTTGCAAAAGAGGGAACTACAGTGAAAGCTGGAGATACTTTGTTTTATGACAAAAACTATGAAACGGTTAAGTTTTCGTCTCCAGTTTCAGGAAAAGTAATAGAGGTTGTTCGTGGACCAAAAAGACGCATTGATGCTATTAAAATTGAAGCAGATAAGCCGCAAAACTATGTGGATTATGGGGTTTTCAATTTAGATACAGCAAAACCAGAAGATGTAAAGGCTCATTTGCTAGCATCTGGATGTTGGCCATTTGTAAAGCAACGTCCTTATGATGTGATTGCAAATCCAGAAGGATTGCCAAAAGCAATATTTATTTCAGGATACGCAAGTGCACCTTTAGCTGCCGATTTAGATTTTACTTTAAAAGGTAAAGAAGCAGAATTACAAGCAGCAATTACTGCTTTAGTGAAACTAACAGCAGGTAAAGTTCATGTTTCTGTAGGTAAAAATTCTAACTCACCTTTAGCAGGTTTATCTGGGACTACTTTACACAAAGTATCTGGACCACACCCATCTGGTAATGTTGGTACTCAAATTAATAAAATAGATCCTATAAATAAAGGCGAAGTTGTGTGGACAGTTAACCCGCAAGACTTAGTTATTATTGGAGAACTTTTATTAACAGGTAAGTTTAATGCAGAGCGTATTGTCGCTTTAGTAGGAACTTCGGTTAAAAAGCCAAGATATTTTAAAACTATTATTGGTAGTGAAGTTGCTACAATGGTTTATGATAATGGTGTTGATAAAGATGCTAACGATCGTATTATATCTGGAAATGTTTTATCTGGAAAACAAGTTAAGCCAGATGGAAATTTAGATTATTACAGCAATGTAATTTCTGTAATTCCAGAAGGAGATGATTATGAGTTTTTTGGATGGAATAAACCTGTTTTTAATAAAGTATCTACATCTAGAGCACTCACTTTTTCTTGGTTAAACCCTAAGAAAAAATACGATTTAAATACAAATACAAACGGAGAGCATAGAGCTTTTGTAACTACAGGAACTTACGAAGAGGTTTTTCCTTTAGATATATTCCCTATGCAAATTTTAAAAGCTTGCATGTATAAAGATTTAGACGAAATGGAAGCTTTAGGAATGTATGAAGTTGCTCCAGAAGATTTTGCCTTAACAGAATTTGTATGTGTGTCTAAGCAACCACATCAAAAAATTATAAGAGAAGGTTTAGACTTAATGCTTAAAGAAATTGGATAATTATTCATTGAGGAACGAAATGAAAAATATTACAGATGGGTTTAAAAAATAATTTACATAAATTAAAAGAAAAGTATAAAGGTACTAAAATGGCGCCTGCGTTTAACGCAATTCATACTTTTTTATACTTACCAAATGAGACTACTCATAATGGTACACACATAAAAGCAGCAGACGATTTAAAACGTACTATGAATACTGTAATTATGGCTATGGTGCCGTGTTTATTGTTTGGTATGTTTAATGCTGGCTACCAACATAATTTAGCTATTGGAGAAATTCAAGCCGTTACTTCTGGATTTTTTAGTACAGAATTTTGGACTATAGATAATTTCTTTATTGGCTTCTGGAAAATATTACCTTTAGTAATAGTATCCTATGGTGTTGGTTTAGGAATTGAATTTATATTTGCTATCATTAAAGGGCATGAAGTAGAAGAAGGTTACTTAGTAACAGGAATGTTAGTACCGCTTATCGTACCAGTAGATATTCCTTTATGGATGCTTGCAGTTGCTGTTATATTTGGTGTTGTAATTGGAAAAGAAGTTTTTGGTGGTACTGGAATGAATATTTTAAATCCAGCACTTACTATAAGAGCCTTTTTATTCTTTGCATATCCTACTTGGATGTCTGGAGATAAAGTATGGGTACATGGAGCAGATCCTAGAGTACAAAATTTAGCAGATGGTGCTACACCTGATGCCATTTCTGGAGAAACGATATTAGGTAGTTTAGCTCAAGGTAAAGAAGTAGCTTATAATGCTATGGATATGTTCTTAGGTTTTATTCCTGGTTCTGTTGGAGAGACTTCAACATTGCTAATTATATTAGGAGGTTTATTTTTAATATTTTCTAAAATAGGAAGCTGGAGAATTATGCTATCATCAGTAGTAGGAGCATTAGTCATGGGATTAATTTTTAATTCTGTAGCAAGTTCTGGTTTAATTTCTGAGAGTAGTAAGTTTTATAGTCTTATGAGTACTGAGTTTTGGCATCATTTATTAATTGGTGGTTTTGCTTTTGGTACAGTGTTTATGGCTACAGATCCAGTTACTGCATCACAAACTAATAAAGGAAAATGGATTTATGGTTTCTTAATAGGATTTATTTCTATTCTAATTCGTGTATTTAATCCAGCATATCCAGAAGGAGTTATGTTAGCTATTCTATTAATGAATGTGTTTGCTCCAACAATAGACCATTACGTGGTTCAAGGAAATGTAAAGAAACGAATGAAACGTCTAAAAGTAAAAACGGCTTAATCATGAGTAATAAAACAGATTCAAATTTATATACCATACTTTTTGCCATAGCTATGGTAGTTGTAGTGGGAGGACTATTAGCGTTTACAGCATCAGCTTTAAAGCCTAGAATTAATAATAATGAGCGTTTAGAGAAGCAACAAAATATTTTGTATGCTATGGGAGTTAACGCTAACGATGAAAGTAGTGCAATTTTCGTTTCTACAGATGAAGCTCCTGAATTATTTTCTAAGTATATAACTAAGCAATTAGTTATACAAGGTAAAAATGTAACCGAAGATAAAGAAGCTTACTTAATAGATGTAAAAAAAGAGCAAACTAGTGCGAAAGCAGGAAATGCTAGAAGATTACCTTTATTTGTAGGTGTTAAAGATGGTAAAACATATTATATAGCACCAATAAGAGGAAAAGGACTTTGGGATGCAATTTGGGGGTATATCGCTTTAGATAAAAATATGGTTGTACAAGGTGCTTATTTTGATCATAAAGGAGAAACTGCAGGTTTAGGTGCAAACATTAAACAGCGCTTTTTTATGGACGATTTTATAGGTGAAGACCTAATGAACAATGGAGAATTCAAAGGAATTACTGTTGCTAAAGGAAATAACGATCCAAAGAATATAGAAAAAAACGATAACGAAGTAGATGCAATCGCAGGAGCAACAATTACTGGCGATGGTGTTTCAGCAATGCTTAAATCAGAGTTGAAACAATATGTATCTTATTTTAAAACATTGAAATAATAATTATGGGACTTTTATCAAAAAAAGACGCAGCATTAATTAAAGATCCATTAGCAGATAATAACCCTATTACAATTCAAGTATTAGGTATCTGTTCGGCTTTAGCTATTACTGCAGAGTTAGAAGCGGCAATTGTAATGTCTGTTTCTGTATTATTTGTATTAGGTATAGGGAATGTAGTTATTTCTTTAATGCGTAACATTATTCCATCAAAAATTAGAATTATTGTTCAGTTAATTGTAGTAGCTGCTTTAGTAATTATTGTAGATCAGGTATTAAAAGCTTTTGCATATGAATTAAGTAAAACACTTTCAGTATTTGTAGGACTAATTATTACGAACTGTATTATTATGGGACGTTTTGAAGCTTTTGCTTTAGGTAATGGTGCATGGCGTTCATTTCTTGATGGTATAGGAAATGCATTAGGATATGGTGTAATACTTATTATAGTTGCTTTTTTTAGAGAATTATTAGGTGCTGGAACTTTATTAGGTTTTAAAGTTTTAGGAGATCCTATTGAAAAAACGGGTGTGTATGCATTTGGTTATGAAAATAATGGATTCATGATTATGCCTCCTATGGCATTAATTGTTGTTGGAATTATTATTTGGGTGCAACGTACAAGAAACAAAGCATTAATAGAAGACTAAAATTAGTATACAGTTGGCGGTTAATTCAGTAGATTATTACTGAACGCTCATACTAAATACTAAATACTAAATACTATAAAAAATATGGAACATTTAGAATTATTTTTAAAATCAATATTTATAGATAACATGGTATTTTCCGTATTCCTCGGAATGTGTTCATACCTTGCTGTATCTAAAAAAGTAAGTACTGCGGTTGGACTTGGTGCAGCAGTTATCTTTGTATTAGCAATCACCGTACCTTTAAACTGGTTATTAGACCAGTATTTATTACAACCAGGAGCTTTAGCTTGGTTAGGTGATGATTATGCAGATTACGATTTAAGTTTCTTATCATTTATCATGTTTATAGCAACTATTGCAACCATGGTACAATTAGTAGAGATTGTAGTTGAAAAATTTTCACCATCATTATATAACTCACTAGGTATATTTTTACCGCTTATTGCTGTAAACTGTGCTATCTTAGGAGGGTCTTTATTTATGCAATCTCGTGAAATTCCAACTTTAGGTTTAGCTACTGTTTATGGAATTGGTTCTGGAATTGGATGGTTTTTAGCAATTTTAGCTATAGCAGCTATTCGTGAGAAAATTAGATATTCAAACGTACCGCCAGCATTAAGAGGCTTAGGTATTACCTTTATTATTACAGGTTTAATGGCTATAGGCTTTATGAGTTTTGGAGGTATGTTAACTGGTGGAGAAGAAGAAACTACCAAAGAAGAAAATACAGCAAACGTCGATGAATCTAAAGAAAATTTAGAAGTAAAAGAAGTGTTAGCTAACAACATAAAAGTAAATGAGTAATATGATATTAGCCGCAAGTACATTAGGAACAATTACAGTAACAGTAGTAGCTTTTTTAATTATTACGTTGTTATTAGTAGCATTGTTATTATTTGTAAAACAAAAATTATCTCCATCTGGTCCTGTAAAAATTACAATCAATGGTGAAAGAGAAATAGAAGTAGCTTCAGGTGGTAGTTTATTATCTACATTAGGAGCTCAAAAAATATTTTTACCTTCTGCATGTGGTGGAGGTGGAACTTGTATTCAATGTGAGTGTCATGTATTAGAAGGAGGAGGTGAAGCTTTACCTACAGAAACACCTCACTTTTCAAGAAAAGAATTAAAAGAAGGAGCACGTCTATCATGTCAAGTAAAAGTAAAGCAAGACATGAATATTACTATTCCAGAGGAAGTATTTGGAATTAAGAAATGGGAAGCTGTTGTAGTTCGTAACTATAACGTAGCATCTTTTATTAAGGAGTTTGTTGTTGAAATTCCAGAAGATATGGGATATAAAGCAGGTGGATATATTCAAATTGAAATTCCTCCTTGTGAAGTCAAGTATTCAGATATGGATATTACAGCACACCCGGAAGAACACGAGACACCTGATAAATTTCAAGCAGAATGGGATAAGTTTAAGCTTTGGCCATTAGTAATGAAGAATACAGAGACTGTTGAAAGAGCATATTCAATGGCTTCGTTTCCTGCCGAAGGGCGCGAAATCATGTTAAATGTACGTGTGGCTTGTCCTCCGTTTGACAGAGCTAAAGGTGGCTGGATGGATGTAAATCCAGGTGTAGCATCTTCTTATATCTTTAACCAAAAGCCAGGAGATAAAGTAATTATTTCAGGACCTTACGGTGAATTTTTTATCAACGAATCTGAAAGCGAAATGCTTTACGTTGGTGGTGGAGCAGGTATGGCACCAATGCGTTCACATTTATATCACTTATTTAAAACATTAAAAACTGGACGTAAAGTAACTTATTGGTATGGAGGTCGTTCTAAACGTGAATTATTCTATTTAGATCATTTCTATGAGTTAGAAAAAGAGTTTCCTAACTTTAAATTTTACTTAGCATTGTCTGAACCTTTACCAGAAGATAACTGGAAAGTAAAGGAGAATATTGATGCTCCAGGTGATGGTTTCGTAGGATTTATTCATAACTGTGTTATAGATAATTATTTAAGTCTTCATGAATCACCAGAAGATATCGAGTTATATTTCTGTGGTCCGCCATTAATGAACAAAGCAGTTCAAAAAATGGGAGAAGATTTTGGTATTCCAGATGAGCATATTAGATTTGATGACTTTGGAGGGTAATGAGATAATCGTTATTTGATAGAAGTTATTCTAAAACAAGAAAGCCCAACATTTTAATGTTGGGCTTTCTTGTTTAAAAAAGTATTTTAGTTTAACTCATATTTAGGTTTTTCATTTTCAAACTCAAATAATTTAGTATAGTCCATAACGTTAGTTATACTATCTAATTTACATAGATAATCGACTACTGCAAATAATCCATCAAACAAAACGGCTTTATCTGTTGGGTTTTTGGGTTTTTTGTTTTTATGATGGAGTGGTAATTTAAAACCACAAGCGTTTAAAAATATATGTTCAATTTTGAGTAATTCAAGAGGTGTGTACCCATTAAATTTTCTGCCCAAGGATTGATGTACTTTACCAATATAATTAAGTTCTAATGCTCCATGAGAATCAGAAAGATATTTCCAGCTATCCGTATTATCTAAAATATTCCCTACAGCGCATTGTATACAACATTCAGGGTTTAGAGTGTTACTATGAAAAGCATTGTAGAGTTTTTTTAAAGCAGATTCTAACCGATGTGAAGTTTTCATAAGTCTATTTTTCTTTAAATTACAAAAAAAAATATTTTTTGACTATAAAATTATTATTAAACTTTCATTTTCAATATATTAAAATAAGATTCATTACGTTAGGTTTAAATGAAACGATCGTTGTTTTTTATAAGTATTCTGGGTTCTGTTATATTTTTTGTATTTCAGTTTAAGTCTATTTCGGGAACAGTTAAGACTGTTACTAATTCTATTGAAACACCTAATTTAATAGATAAAGATAGCCTTACTATTAATTCTAGAGTAAATGTACCTAAGGGGTATAAACGTGTTGGATACCCTAAAGGATCTTTCGAACAGTATTTAAGAGATTATAAGTTAAAAGCATATGGAAGTAAGATTATTAATTATGATGATTCTGAATATTATTGGCAAGAAGGACATATAGGGGTTTTGGATATACCAGTGCCAAAAAATGGATTACAGCAATGTGCAGACGTACTAATTAGGGTTAGAAGTGAATATTTGTGGAAAATCAATAAGAAAGACGATATAGGTTTTAATTTTACTAGCGGACATTATTGTTCTTGGAAACAATATGCAGCAGGATATAGACCTAAAATTAAGGGAAACAAGGTGTCTTTTCATAAAACAGCATCGGTAAATCATTCAAAAGATAATTTTTATAAATATTTGAATTTAATTTACACTTATTCTGGAACCTTATCTCTCTATAATGAATTACCAAAAATTGATTCTGCTAAAGATTTAAAAATTGGAGACATGCTTATTAGAGGAGGCTCTCCTGGGCATATTGTTATGATTTGTGATGAAGCTGTAAATGAGAATGGTGATAAAATATTTTTAATGTTTCAAGGAAACACTCCAGCACAAAGTGTACATTTAGTAAAGAATTTAGAAGATAATTTATTTTCTCCTTGGTATCATTTAGAAAAAGATGCAGTAATATCTGTTTCTAATTACACATTTGTTAGTTCTAAATTTGTTCGATTTAAATAGATTCTCTTTAGAAAAATAGAGGTATAATAAATTTAAAAACTATAATTAATAAAAGTATAGCTATAATATTTAGTATTATTCCCACTCTAGCCATTTGGCTTACTTTTATAAATCCACTTGCAAAAACTATAGCATTTGGAGGTGTAGCCATGGGGAGCATAAAAGCACAGCTACTAGCCATTGTTACAGGAATTAATAAATAAAGTACAGGTATCTCTAGCCCTATGGCTATACCAGCTACAACAGGTGCAAGAACAGCAACTAAGGCTACGTTGCTCATTAACTCAGTCATAAATAGCATTAAAATAATTAGTAAAGAGGCCATTAATAGTATGCTAATGTTACTATTAGTTATAGAGTTAGCTACTAAATCTACAATACCGCTAGTAGACATGCCTTTAGCCAATGCTAAACCACCACCAAATAAAATTAATATACCCCATGCTAATTTTTGAGTATCATTCCATACTAATATAAAATCTCCCTTTTTTAGGTTAAAAGGAATAGTAAAAAGAGCTAGAGCACCTAGAATACTAATTATAGTATCAGATAACCCTAAACTAGGAATTAATGAGTTAATAAGACTTCTAAAAATCCAAAGTGATACAATAATTCCAAAAATAATGAGCACATGCCTTTCCTTTGTAGTTATTTTTCCTAATGCTTTTAGTTCAGAATCAATAATGTTTTCTGATGCTTTAAATTGTAAACCAGTATTTGGAAATAGCCATTTTACCATTACAAAATAAATAATAGATATTAAGATTATAGAGAAGGGTAAGCCTAAGATCATCCATTTAAGGAATGATATTTCAATATGATATTCATTTTCTAATAAACCTATTAATACAGAATTTGGGGGTGTACCAATAACTGTAGCAATGCCACCTGCATTAGCTGAAAAAGCGATTCCTAACATAACACTAATAGCAAAATTTTGATCTTTTTTAGTAAAACCATCTTCATCATTTATAAGTAGTTTTATAACGGACATAGCAATAGGTAACATGACTACTGTACTGGCTGTGTTACTTATCCACATGCTCATGAAAGCTGTAGCAATCATAAATCCTAAAATAACTTTGTTAGGAGTAGTTCCTGTTTTTTTTATAATGTTTAATGCAATTCGTTTATGTAGGTTTACTTTTTCTAGAGCCAGAGCTAATACAAAACCTCCAAAGAATAGGAATACTATTGGACTTCCGTAATTGGTACCAACGTCAGCTATTGGCATGACTTTAAACAATGGGAATAATAATAATGGTAATAGCGCTGTGACCGAAATAGAAACGGCTTCAGTAATCCACCAACAAATCATCCATAAAGCAATTGCTATAACAGTTTCCCCTTTTTCAGAGGTTATACTTAGAGGTAATGTTTTAAGTATGATAAAGCATAAGGGACCTAAGAATAAACCAATTTTTTTAGAAAGCGCGAATCTATCCATTTATATATTTTGAATGAAAATTATAGTAGTTTAGAATAATTTTTTAGGTTTTTAAAATTAAACATTTTTAAATTGTAGGGTAAGCAAAATTTTAATATTATTTTTGAAGTTATGAGCAAACCTCTTACAGAACAAGAACTACATAATTTGGCTATGAACCATGTTGGTAAAGATTTAGAACAACGTGGATTTGAATTTATAGCGGTAAATAGTAAGCTTAAAAAGCATCCACAATTTGTTTGTATGGACAAGAACAAGCAATATTTTTTTGTGATTGTTAGAGTGGTTATTTTACCAGAAAATCCTAATAATTATGATATAGTATGGATGGAATCATTTAAGAAACACGCTAGAGAAAAAGATGCTAAAGTGTTATATGCAGGTGTTGGTGTTGGCCATGTAAATGGCGAAAATCGACCTATTTGTTTAGGGGAAGAATATCTTTTAGAATATAACGGAATTCAAGTTTTGGAAACAAATTTGAATTAAGTTATTAATAGTAAAGATTATAACTCTAGTTATTGAGGATAAAAAGAGAAATAAGATATTTATCATGAGAATTTTTACTGTTTTATTATTTGTTTTGCTATATTCTTGTAATGGAGGGCAAAAAAATACTAAGCTAGTAGGTAGCGTTTTAGGAACAACATATTCAGTTATTTATCATTCTGAAATAAATTATGAAAAGCAATTTGATAGTTTGTTTTATGTAATCAATAAATCGTTGTCTACCTATCAAACTAATTCAGATATTTCCAAATTAAATAGAAATGAATCAAATAGTATTGATAATCATTTTGCTAGAGTTTATGATGCTTCAAAAGAAATATTTAGCCTTACCGAAGGCGCTTTTGATCCTACTATTGGGAACGTTGTTAATGCTTGGAGTTTTGGAGCAGAAGAAGCTATAGAAAAATTAGATAGTTTAAAAATTGATAGCTTAATGCAGTATGTTGGTTTCAATAAAACGAACAGGGTAAAACATACTATAGAAAAACAACATCCTAATATTTATCTTGAGTTTAACGCTATAGCTAAAGGGTATTGTGTAGATGTAATAGGTGAGTTTTTAGAATCTAAAAATATTGAAAATTACTTAGTTGAAATAGGAGGAGAAATACGTGTTAAAGGGATAAATAAAAAAAAGGAAGCTCCTTGGAAAGTAGGAGTTGAAGAACCTAATTTTAATGGAGAGAAATCTATTTTAAAGTCTATTAATTTAGGTACAGGAGCTATGGCAACTTCTGGGACATATAGAAAATTTAAAGTTGACGAGAATGGAAATAGGTATTCTCATATTATAGATACCAAAACGGGGTATTCTAGTAAAACAAATTTGTTAAGTATTTCTGTGATCGCTAAAGATTGTATGACTGCAGATGCCTATGCTACAGCTTTTAAAGCTATGGGGATTGAAAAAGTACAGACTTTTTTAAAGGTACACCCTGAATTTAAAGTGTTTTTAATTTTTGAGAATGATAAAAAGGAATTGGAAACTTTAGCTTTAAATGGTTTTCCTAATTAGTCCTAGTTTTTTATAAGCTTAAAAGTACTGCGTATTAAAAGAGAAGTAAGTTGAGTAAAATATCAATTTTGCTTTTATAAATGTTTTACCAAAGATTAATTATCAATAAAAACCAACCTATAACTAAAAATAATCCTCCTATTGGAGTAATAGGTCCTAAAAACCGAAGCTTTTTTTCTTTGGCATCAGATAGAACTAAACCATAAATACTGAAAGAAAATAATAGGATGCCTAAAGTAAAACACCAGTAAACAGCAGGTGTTATATTTTTTAAATTAAAGCCTAGTATTAATAAAGTAATAGCGTGATACATTTGATATTTAACTCCTGTTTCAAAACTTTTTAATTGTTCCTTAGATAGGATTTTTTTGAAGGCGTGTGCTCCAAAAGCACCAAAAATTACGGATAACATTCCAAATACAGCTGCAGTAGTAATAATAATTTGTTGCGTCATAAGTATAGTAGATTATTTTATTTGTAAACCACAGGAATGATTTCTCCTTTAGCTAAACAATATTTAGTGATTTCTTCATTAGAAAGTGTTGCTGTATAATCAACTTCTTCAACTTTAAAACCAATATTGCGAAGTTTGTTAAAATAATCGCGCCCATAAACGCGTACATGATCGTATTGTCCAAAAATCTCAGCACGTTCTTTTTTATCTGTTATCGAATCGTCTTCGAAAGTAATAGCTCTGTTTAAATCTTGAGGGATTTGAAATATTCCCATGCCGCCAGGTTTTAATATTCGATATAATTCTTGCATAGCCTTAGCGTCGTCTGGAATATGCTCTAAAACATGATTACAGAGGATAACATCATAGCTGTTATCTTCAAAAGGAAGGTTGCATATGTCGGCTTTTATATCGGCAATAGGAGACTCTAAATCTGTTGTAGTATAGTTTATGTTTTTTAAAGATCTAAAACGTTTTAAAAAACATTGTTCTGGAGCAAAATGGAGTACTTTTTTATTTGCAGAAAAAAAATCGGTATCATTTTTAAGGTACAACCATAATAGTCTGTGACGTTCTAATGAAAGTGTCGAAGGCGATAAAACATTATTTCGTTGTTTACCATAACCGTATGGAAGAAAACTTTTGAAACTTTTGCCATCTATAGGATCGGTAAATTTATTTCCTTTTAAAAAAAAGGCTATAATTGGCCTTATTACATAGCTTAACCTAATTAGTAATGGTCTAGGAATGCTGTTTAATATAAGTTTGAAGAGTTTTTTCAAAAGAGGTTATTTATAATCTTCGCGAATTGGGTAGAAAGTATCGGTTAAAACACATTTAGTAATTGCAATAGCGCTATGAACAATATTTGATGGAATTATTGTAATAGTTCCTGGTTCTAAAATTTTTGTAATACCATCAATTGTCATTTCTAACTTTCCCGAAATAATTTGAGTAGTTTGCTCATGGAAATGTGAATGAGCTGGTAAAATAGCTCCTTTTTCAATATCAATAAAACCGATGGTGGTATTTTCTGTGTGAATATAACGACCTTTAATACCCTTGACTAATTCTTTTTGCGGAATTTTAGAGATATTAAAGTCCATAATTATAAGGTTAAGGCTTCCTGTCTAAACTCATCTTCCTCATCACTTTTAATCCCTAATGCTTCATAGATATAAGCAAAAGTTGAAAGTAATTCTGGTTTACCATTAACTAAAGCAACGTCATGCTCAAAATGTGCACTTGGTTTTTTATCTAATGTTGTAATAGTCCAGCCATCTCTATGTTGTTTTATACGGTGTGTTCCCATATTTATCATAGGCTCTATGGCTACAACCATACCTTCAACAAATTTTTTGCCTCTTCCACGTTTTCCATAGTTTGGCATTTCCGGATCTTCATGCATTTTACTACCTAATCCATGACCTACCAATTCCCTTACAACACCGTAGCCATGGTCTTCACAATACTTTTGTATAGCAAAACCAACATCGCCTACACGGTTGTTAGCTTTAAATTCTCTAATCCCAATATATAAAGATTCTTTTGTTACCTGTAGTAACTTTTCTGTTTCTAGAGCAATCTCTCCAACAGAAAATGTATAGGCATGATCTCCGTAAAAACCATTTTTTAAAGCACCACAATCTATAGAAATAATATCGCCTTCAACTAATGGGTCTTTATTAGGAATACCATGTACTACTTGGTGGTTAGGGCTCATACATAGTGTGTTAGGGAAATCGTATAACCCTAAAAAACCAGGAATTGCTCCATGATCTCTAATATGCTCTTCTGCTATTTTATCTAATTGTAATGTTGTAACACCTGGTTTAACTACTTTAGCAATTTCTCCTAATGTTTTTGATACTATTAGTGCACTCTCGCGCATTAACTCAATTTCTTCTGCGGTTTTTACTATAATCATTCTTAATAAAATATAGGCAAAGATACTTAAAACTAATATCTTATTTTAAGGAAATTTCACATGCACTAAAAGATCAATAAATTGAAACGTGTTTAGCGCATGTAAAATTAGTTTATTTAAAAAAGCTTAAAAATCCTTTTTTCTTTTCTGCTAAGGGAGGAGCAGTATTTGTTAGCATTTGATATATTTCTCCCCAACCAAGAAAACCGCCAATATTTCTATCATCAATAAATAGGTCGGCATTAATTTTTCTACTTACTTCTGCCGAGTACTCTTCTTCTGGAAAACTATTATTTACAGCATAAAAAAAGATGTTGTTGTCTTCACAAAACTTAACAGCTTCTTTTAGTTTATCTCCAGATCTATAGGTCCATAATATTAAACGATGGCCTTCACTTTGAAGTTTTTTTAAAGTATCAAAAGCAAATAGCATGGGCTTGCCTATTTTAGGGTAAGCATCTTCTACTATTGTACCGTCAAAATCAACAGCAATAATTAATTGTTGGCTAAAATTCATTTAAATTGTAAATCTGAGTTTTATGTAAAAATACAACAATTTACTATTATTAGGATTATACTAGAGGGTGTTGCGTCATTGCTTCTGGTTGTTCTATGCCAATAAGCTTCAAAATAGTTGGAGCCATATCACCTAAAATCCCATCTTTTATTTGAGTTAATTCGTTATCAATTAAAACAACTGGTACAGGATTTGTTGTGTGTGCAGTATTAGGAGAACCATCTGGGTTTATCATGGTTTCACAGTTTCCATGATCTGCGATGAGTAATGTTGTGTAGTCGTTTTCTAGTGCACTAGTAACAACTTCTTTAACACATTCGTCTACTGCTTCACAGGCTTTTATTGCTGCTTCCATTACACCTGTATGACCTACCATATCTCCATTAGCAAAATTTAAACAAACAAAATCGACTTCACCTTTTTCTAATTCAGGAATTAAAGCGTCTTTTAGTTCGTAAGCACTCATTTCTGGTTTTAAATCGTAAGTCGCTACTTTTGGAGAGTTTCTTAAAATTCGAGTTTCTCCTTTAAAAGGCGCTTCTTGTCCGCCAGAGAAAAAGAATGTTACATGTGGGTATTTTTCTGTTTCAGCAATACGGATTTGCTTTTTATTATGCTTTTCTAAAACTTCACCTAAAGTTTCGGTTAAATTATCTTTGTTAAATATAACATTAACATTTTTATAGGTGTCATCATAATTAGTAAGCGTTACATAATGTAAATCTAATTTATGCATGTTTTGTTCATGAAAATCAGTTTGCGATAAAGCCTCTGTTAATTCACGACCACGGTCTGTTCTAAAGTTAAAAAAGATAACAACATCTCCTTCTTTAATATTAGCGACAGGTTTATTTTCTTTATCAACCATGATAATTGGTTTGATAAATTCATCAGTAACATCGTTATCATAACTTTTTTGAATAGTTTCAGTAACATTATTAGATTTTTCACCAACACTGTTAACTAAAGCATCGTAAGCTAGTTTTACACGTTCCCAACGTTTATCTCTGTCCATAGCATAATATCTACCTGTAACAGTAGCTAATTTACTATTGGTTTTATCTAAACGTTCTTCTAATTCGGTAAGGAAGCCATATCCTGCTTTTGGATCTACATCACGTCCATCTGTAAAGGCATGAACGTAGGTGTTTTCTAACCCAAAATCATTTGCTGCATCTAATAAACCAAATAAATGATTGATATGAGAATGTACACCACCATCACTTAATAAACCTAAAAAATGAACGTCTTTATTATTAGTTTTAGCATAGCTAAAGGCATCAACCAAAACTTTTTCTGTGTTAAGCGTTTTGTTTTTTACAGCTAAATTAACTTTTACTAAATCTTGATATACAATTCTACCAGCACCTAGATTCATATGGCCAACTTCACTATTTCCCATTTGTCCTTCTGGTAAACCAACGTGTAAACCATCTGTCCTTAATGTAGCAAAAGGATATTTTTTATGAAGTGAATCTATGAAAGGTGTATTAGCATGATCGATAGCAGAAACTTTAGGATCTGGAGAATTTCCCCATCCATCAAGTATCATTAAGATAACTTTTTTGTTCATTTTTTTAAATTTTAATATGTCGCAAATATAAATAAGTTTAATAAAAGAATAGGTGAAAAACCTTTTCAAATACCAGAGTACTAGAGGCTTTTTATGATTTTATAACAAAGTAGTCATTCGGTTGATTATATATAAGTTAAACGTTAAAAAAATGTTATAAATCGTTTTTAGGTGTAACAAGTATAAATTATTATCGTCTATAATAATATATCAAAAAAACGAAATCATTAAATCAATTAAAATCTTTCATCATGAAAAAAACAATCATCATCACCGCAATTGCATTATGTTTCTCTATTTTAACTGTTAATGCAAAACCTATTATAGAAAATACTAATACAAGTCATGTTGAGGCTGTATTTAAAGTGAATTCATTTTGTGTTTCGATAGCTAAAGGAGATATAGAAACAGTAAAGAAGCTTATAGCTAGAGGAGCAGATGTAAACGAAAAGTCTAATGGAATGACACCAGCAATGTACGCTGCTAAATTTAATAGAACAGAAATTTTAAAGCTTTTAATTTCTAAAGGAGCTAATTTAAAAACAAGATCTAATAAGAAAATGACAGCTGCGCAGTATGCAAAATTGCATGGAGCAACAGATGCTATAGTTATTATAAAAGAAGCATTGTCTAAAAAGAAAAAATAATAATAGTGTAATATTATTTTGAGTTAGTCACTCGTATAAAAAAGCCTTGGTTAACAAGGCTTTTTTAATTTATTGATTTTTGTATTTTTTAATGGCTTTTCGAATTTTTTCAATTCTATTGTCGGGGTCTGGATGTGTGCTTTTAAATTCGGGTACACGATTAGAACCTGCTGCATCTTTTAAAATTTCCATGACACCAATCATTTCTTCAGGATTGTACCCAGAATTAATCATGAATTGAACACCTAGATCGTCACTTTCTAACTCATCGTCTCGTCCATTAGTTAATAATTTGTTTTGACCAATATTGCTAACTAATCCACCCATATCTGCTCCAACAGATCCAGCGGTTGTTAATCCTTGCCAGTATTCACTTTCGGCAATACGCTCTGCACTGTGCCTACCCAGTACATGACCAATTTCATGACCTAAAACACCTGCTAATTGCTCCTCATTATCTAATTTAGAAAATAAAGCATAAGTAATAAAAATTTGTCCACCAGGTAAAGCAAACGCATTAATTGTATTAGGATCTGCTAATAAATGAAATTCATATTTATAAGGTGTCTTTCTAGCAATACTATTGTTTACTAATTTATTTCCAACTTTATCAACTAAAGCTTGGTATTTGTTATTTGGATGTAAACCTCCATATTGCTGCTCCATTTGAGGCTTACTCTGCAAGCCAATAGCAATTTCCTTATCAGGCGTCATTGATATAGTTTGAGTTCTACCTGTATATTTGTTAACTTCTTGTTGGCTACATTTTTTTAAAACAAAAAATAAAGCGATAGCTGCACCAATTAGTAATCTGATTTTAAGATTCTTTCCTCTCATCTTCTTTAAAATATTGATATAAAATTACAAAAAAAATAGGTTCTATTAATTAGAAACAATTTTTCAAGATTGGTCACAATACTTTATACATTATATAGTGTATGCCTATTTCTTTAATATTAAAAGGGTTGCCAATTATTTTATAATGACTTTTTTTGTAAAAATTAGAAGCTTTTTCTCTCGCATTACACCAAATTATTTGTGTATTTTTTGTCTTTAAGAAATTTTCGCCATAATTTAAAATAACATTACCTAAACCTTTTTTTTGAAATTTTTCTAAAATAGCCATGCCTCTAAGTTGGTATTGAGAGGTCTCAGTTATTAGATTATTACTGTTTTTTAAAAACGTACAAACTCCTATTAAATCATTTTTTAAAAAGATCCCAAAATGAAAAGTGGTTTCAAGGTTATCTCCATCGAAAGCACAAGATTCTATAGGTTTACCTACCCTTAAAACAGAGTGCCTAATAATGTATGCTTCTTCTGTATTTATTAACCTAATTTTATAATCCAATTTTATAGATGTTGTGTTTATCAAACTTAAAATTAATTATCTTCACAAAAAAATAATCTTATGTCTTTTGTTTTTAAAATCATAGAAAAGGAGCATATTAATTTAGTAGTCCCTTTGGTTAGAAAATTAAATAAAAATACAGTATCAGATGAAGTTTTAAAACAGCGTTTTTCAGAAATGGTTACTCAAAATTATGAATGTGCTGTTATATACGATAATGATAAATTAATAGGAGTTTGTGGATTGTGGTTTTGTACGAGGCATTATTCAGGAAAAAGTATAGAGGCAGATCATGTTTTTATAGATGATGGTTATCGAGGGAAAGGTTTAGGAAAGCAGTTTTTTGACTGGATTTATAGTTATGCGCTAAGTAAAGGTTGTGAAACAGCAGAGTTAAATACTTATGTGAATAATTATCCTTCTCATAAGTTCTATCATAATGAGGACTTTAGAATTTTAGGCTATCATTTTTTAAAAAAGTTATAATTTTTTCTTGTATATATAAGATGAGATTGTATATTTGCACCATAGTTAATGCGGGAGTAGCTCAGTTGGTAGAGCGTCAGCCTTCCAAGCTGAATGTCGCCAGTTCGAACCTGGTCTCCCGCTCTAAAAGCTTCGTCATAAAGATGAAGCTTTTTTATTTTAAATGGTTTAATTCTGTGTTAATTCCAACCTCATAAGGCGTTTTATTATATTCAAAAACCCGAGCAGTTAAATTACCTTTTAGAACAATAGAATTGTTTGTTACTTTTAACCAACTTCCTTCACGTAAACCTATAACAGGTTGTGTATTAAAATGATGAAATTCTTTTATTCTGGTTTCTCTAGTCTCTCCCATGTGTTTACTAGTAAGATCTGGATCTAAATAGTGCGGATTAATATTAAAAGGAACAAAACCTAAAGCATTAAAACTTGGAGGGTATACAATAGGCATATCATTGGTTGTTTTTATAGTTAACCCACAAATATTACTACCTGCACTAGTACCTAAATATGGTGTTCCATTGTTAATTGCTGTTTTTAAAGCATTAATTAGGTTGTTTTTGTGTAATTGATTTGTTAAAACAAAGGTGTTGCCGCCTCCCACAAAAATGGCTTCAGCATTTTTTATTGCTTCAATAGGGTTTTTAAATGTATGTATGCTTTTTACTTGTTTGTTGATTTTAGCAAAACATATACTAGCTTTTTCTGTATAATCATCATGAGATATACCACTTGGTCTTGCATAGGGAATAAAAAGAATGTTTTTAGCATCATTAAAAAAAAGTTTTAAATCATCTAATATATAATCTAAATAACCACTTCCATGTATTGTAGATGTACTAGCTATAATGATATTTCTCATAAAAAAAATGTTAGAGTATAAAGCTAATCAAAAATTGGAATTAGAAAAATTTTTACTGGTTTTGCTTCATAAAGAGTAATTAAAATGGTATTTTTAAAAGAAAATACAATGAGCAAATTATTCTTCTTTTTAGTTTTTTTGACTTCTATCTGTTCAGTATCACAAAATATTAATAGAATTCAGGTTTCTGGTAAAATAATTATTGAAGGCAATGATATTTCTGGAATAACTATTTTTAATACAACTTCAAATAGAGGAGCTGTTTCAGATGAAAAAGGGGAGTTTGTTTTAAAAGTTAAGTTGGATGATAAAATAGAAGTAAGTGCATTACAGTATCAAAATATTAGTTTTAATATTAATGAATCAATAATTAAATCTAAAAAAATAAAGCTTTTTTTAATTGAAGAAATTAACCGATTAGATGAGGTTGTTGTTAAACCAAAAGGATTATCAGGAGATTTAAATGAAGATATAGAAGTAACTAAGCTTTTCAAACCTAAATTAGATGCTTTGTATTTTGGTATTAAGAATAATACTGATTATAATTTTGAAAAAGATTATAAATCTAAAGCTAATAACGTGAGTATAGGAAGAGAATATCGACCTATGGTTGATGGCCTTAATATTGTAAATGTAGTAGATCAATTACTGCTTCCTTTGTTTAGGTCTGAAGTTAAAGATAAAAAGAAGGTTGGTGTACCAGAAGTGCCTATAGAGGCTATTAAATATTATTTCGGATCGGAATTTTTAGTTGATAATTTTAAAATACCAGAACATCGCATTGAAGAATTTATACAGTTTACCGAAAGCGATAATTTTGATTTCACATTGTTGAATTATGGAAAAGAAATGGAGTTTCTTGAACTTCTAAATAAAAAAAGTAAAGAGTTTTTAAACTTAAAAAAATAGTTAATCGGTTTTTTATCAGGTTTTTAACAAAAAATTAAAGGCTGTTTACATTTTATTTAAGATTTCATACACTTACTTTGTACTCTAATTCAATCAACATTGGAGCGTATATTAATCTTTTTGATTTTAGTTTTTTTATCATCTTCTATAAACAGTCAAACAATAAATAGGGTAGAAGTAAACGGTGTTATTCTTGCAGATAATAATGATGTTGAAGCTGTAACTATTTTTAATAGTTCATCAAATAAAGGAACTATAACCAATAGTAAAGGTCTATTTAAAATAGCTGTTTCCTTAAATGATATTATTGAAGTTTCTGCATTGCAATTTCAAACGGTCTCCATTATTATTGATGCTGATGTTCTAAAATCGAAAGAATTAAAAATTCATTTGGTTGAGCAAATTAATAAATTAGATGCTGTTACGCTTTCGTCTGGTCTTACAGGAAATATGGGAGCCGATATACAAAACGTTAAAACAGTTAAGCCTATAACCATAAACATGGGGAATATGAGTGCGGATTTTGAGTATTATAATGATAAGGCTTTTGATAGTAAGGTAACAAAAGATCATTTAAAGTCTATAAAAAATCCAGATGATCGCGATTATTTACCAGACTTAGTAAAAATTGTAAAATTATTTGTTAAGAAGAAAAAAAATAGACCTAGTAAAAAAGATAAACTAGCCGATAAGTTAGAAAAGCAAGCGTTAATCTTAGATGTTTATACCGATAAATATATAAGCGAAAATTTTAATATTCCATTAGTAGATGTTGTTGATTTTGTTCGTTTTATTGAAAAAAAAGGTGTTAAATCTGAGTTTCTTATGCCTGAAAATGAAATACAGCTTGTCGAGTTTTTAATAAAACAAAGTCAATCGTTTTTAAAACTTCAAAATGCTAAAAATTGAGCCTTTCATTGTAATATTAGTTTTGCTTTCTTTTCGAGTAGTTTTTTCTCAATCAATAGAAATTTCAGGGAAAGTTGAAAGTAATATTGGTATTGAGAATATTCACGTTATTAATAAAACATCTCAAGTTTTTACTATTACAGATAGTAAAGGAAGTTTTATTATTACAGCAAAAATTAATGACACATTAACTTTTTCATCAATTCAGTATAAATTAAAAGAAGTTATAATTTCAAAAGATATTATTTTAAGTAAAGCCCTTTTTGTAAAGTTAGAAGAGCAAATTAATGAGTTAGAAGAAGTTGTAGTTGGGAGGGTTTTAACTGGAAGCTTAAGTTCAGATATTACTAATGTAGAAGGAAAAGCACCTATTAATTTTTTTGATGTTGGTATTCCAGGATATACAGGAAAACCTGCTACACAAGGTGAGCGTAGATTACATGAAGCTACAACAGGTGGAGGTATAGTGCCGTTAAACCCAATATTAAATGCTATATCTGGCAGAACTAAAATGCTTAAAAAACGGATTCAATTAGAGGTAAATGACGAATTATTACAAAAAATAAAAGCAAGTTTATCAGAAGATTTTTTTAGTATGAACTCTCTTGATGAAAGCTTGTATATAGATTTTTTCTATTTCTGCCAAGAAGATCCAAACTTCAATAAACGTTGTAAAGGAAAAAATGATATTGAAATATTAGAATTTTTAAAGGAAAAACTTATTACTTATAAAGCAAATCTTGAATAATCTAAAGACTAATATTATGGAATACTTTTTGAAACATCAAAATAACTACTTTAGCAAAAAAATGTAATAAAGTATTTATAACCTTTTTGAAAAAAACAGTATGTTGAAAATGAAATTATTCAAGTTAACTTTTATATTAATATTGTTACCTCTTTTTGCCTTTACGGGCATACATAAATACTACATAAGCGTTACTCAAATAGATTATATTGAAAAAAGCCGATCAATACAGATAACATCTAGAGTTTTTATAGATGATTTTGAGGCCTTATTAAGGGAACGTTTTGATGAAAACATAACATTGGCAGATAAAGATGAATCAGTAAAAAATGTAAATTTTTACACGGAGCGTTATTTAAAAGAAAAAATAAAGATTAAAGTTAATGATAAACTAGTGAATTTAGTTTTCCTTGGTAAAGAATACGATGGAGATATTATGCGTTTTTATTTAGAAATAGAAAAAATAGAAAAAATAGAGTCTATAGAAATTATTAATAGGGTTTTGTTTGATTTATTTGAAGATCAGCAGAATATTGTAAAAACAAAAATTAATTCCAAACAAAAAAGTTTTATTCTCATCCCGCAAAAGGATAAAGCACTGTTAAAATTTATTTAAAAATAAGTTAAAACCTTTCAGGATTCATTAATTTCGAGCGTTTTATATTGTTATCTTTAGTTTATTTTAGCTAAAAGAGGCAATTCGTTAAATAAAATATAAAATTTGATATGAAAAAATTGAAGTATTATTTTCTTTCTGTAGTTTTTATTTCTACTGCCGCTTTTGCACAGAATGAAGAAAAAACTGAGTCAACAAAGGGGCATACAAATACAAATAAATTTAAACAATTGTATGATGAGTTTTCTTCTCCAAACTTATATAGAACAGCATCTGGAGCTCCTGGATCTGCTTATTATCAGCAACAAGCTGATTATAAAATGGATATTGTTTTAGACGATGAGAAATCTAAATTGTCTGGTTTTGAAACCATAACTTATACAAATAACTCACCTGACAATTTAAAATATTTATGGGTACAGTTAGATCAAAATGTTAGGGCAAAAGACTCAAAAAGCCCATTAATAGAAGGTGATGGGATATCTCCAGTATTACAACCAGATGAATTTGTTGCAGATTATTTAACAAAGCCTTTTGATGGCGGGTTTAAAATTCAGGAAGTAAAAGATGCTAGTGGTAAAAACTTGGAGCACATGATAAATAGAACTATGATGCGAGTAGAGTTACCTAAAGTATTAAAGTCTGGTGATAAATTTTCATTTTCTATTAAATGGTGGTATAATATTAATGATCATGTTGTGAAACGTGGACGTTCAGGTTATGAGTTTTTTCCAAAAGATAAAAATAGAGCTTATGTTATAGCTCAGTTTTACCCAAGAATGGCAGTATATAGTGATGTAGAAGGTTGGCAAAATTCTCAATTTTGGGGACGTGATGAATTTGCCTTAACATTTGGCGATTATGATGTAAATATTACAGTGCCGGCAGATCATATTTTAGATGGTACAGGAGTACTAACAAACAGAAAAGAAGTGTTTTCTAAAACAATGATGGAGCGTTATGAGTTAGCTAAAAAAAGTTATGATAAGCCAGTCGTTATTGTAACTCAAAAAGAAGCAGAGGAAGCAGAAAAAAGTAAATCTACAGAAACAAAAACATGGAAATTATCTGCCGAAAATGTTCGTGATTTTGGTTTTGCAACATCAAGAAAGTTTATTTGGGACATGATGGCTGTTAAAATTGGAAATAAAGATGTGATGGCAGTTTCTATGTATCCAAAAGAAGGAAACCCTCTTTGGGAAGAATGGTCTACAAAGGCAGTAGCTAGTACATTAAAATCTTATTCAAGAATGACATTTGATTATCCTTACCATAAAGCAATATCTGTGCATGCTAAAAATCAAGGTATGGAATATCCTATGATTTGTTGGAATTTTGGTCGTCCAAAAGAAGACGGTACCTATAGCGATCGTGTAAAATATGGTATGATGGGAGTAATTATACATGAAGTTGGACATAACTTTTTTCCTATGATTGTTAATAGTGATGAACGTCAATGGACATGGATGGATGAAGGTTTAAATACTTTTCTTCAGTATGTTGCCGAGCAAGATTTTGGAGAATGGTATCCAAAAGCATTATCTGCAAGTGATAAACACTTTCCTTCAGATCGTGGACCAGCAGAAATGATAGTGCCTTATATGGGAGGAGAACAAGATGCAATAGCTCCAATTATGACTAAAGGTTTAAATACCTATCAATTTGGGAATAATGCCTATGGTAAGCCTGCTACTGCATTAAATATTTTAAGAGAAACTGTCATGGGGCGTGATTTATTTGATTATGCTTTTAAAGAATATGCGCAACGTTGGATGTTTAAGCACCCTACCCCAGAAGACTTTTTTAGAACTATGGAAGATGCCTCTGCTTTTGATTTAGATTGGTACTGGAGAGGGTGGTTTTATACTACAGACTGGGTTGATATAGGAGTAAAAGATGTAAAGAAGTTTTATGTATCCTCAGAACCTAACGAGTATATGAGAAATATAATGAAAGAAAGAGGGTTGAAAAAGAGCCAATTAATCCCATTAGTATTTATGGTTGAAGAGGGTAGTGAAGATTATAACGAAGATTTAAAAAAAGGAACACTTTTAGAAAAATCTATTCCAGTTAAAGAGTACCTTATGGATAATTTTACACCAGAAGAACGTAAAAGTATTAAAGCGCCAAAATATTTCTATAATATTACATTTGAAAAACCAGGAGGTTTAGTAATGCCAATAATTGTTGAATATACATATGCAGATGGAACATCTAAAAGAGAAACGTATCCAGCTCAGATATGGAGGTTAAACGATAATATGGTAAGTAAATCTTTAGCTTCAGAAAAAGAAATAGTTTCAATAACTGTCGATCCAGATAATGAAACTGCAGATATTGATACGTCTAATAACTCATGGCCAAAGAAGGTTCAAAAAAGTACTTTTGACAAATTCAAAGAAAAAATTCAGGGTTAAAAGTTAAAAAAACATATTAATTTTTTATTAAAGCCGATTTTTAAAATCGGCTTTTTTTTTATTCTAACAAAACACTCACTATATTTGTACAGTGATACAACAAGCTACATTTTTATTTATTAGTGGTGCAGAAATAGCCTTTATACTATTTATTGTTATTATGGTTTTTGGTGCCGATAAGTTACCTGAAATTGCACGTGGATTAGGAAAGGGTATGAGAACTCTTAAAGACGCGACTAATGACATTAAGTACGAAATAACAAAAACTGCTGAAAATAGTGGTATTGATACCAGTATAACTAAAGATGTTAAAAATGAACTCAATAAAGTTAAAGATGATTTAGAAGATTTTACAGGTTCTGTAAAACGAAAATTCTAATTTTAGCTTCAGTATAATTTTTTTGTATTTCTTTTCTTTCATATCGCTATCTTTCAACGATTTTTTTGTATTTATAGCGATAATATAGCGATAATAGTACTACATTAGTCTTTCTTAACCAATTATACATTTATGAAAACCTACTTAATAATGTGCTTTTTGGCACTTATTAATGTTGCTTTCAGCCAAAGTGAAAGACATTTAATAAATCAAATTGATAGCATTAGCTGCACTGCTTTATTACACTATAATAATAATGAAATAGTACTCTCTTTTAAAGCGTTCAATAAAGTTAAAAAAATATCAGACTCTATAAATGATAGTTATGGTAAAGCTGTTTCTAATTTTTATTTAGGTAATATTTATAACTCAATGCATGAATATGAAAATGCAGAGCGCAGTTATACTTCTATGCTAAAACCTTCAACAGTAATTGGGGATAATTTTTTATTAGCAAATGCATATTTAAGCCTAGGTAAGCTATATAAAATGAAAAAGTCTAATGAAGATGTTGTATCTTATTTCGAGAAGGCATTACAACATGTTTCTAAACATAACTTTTTTGATGATAATAATTATAGCTTAGATCAATATCATGATTTAATGCTAGAAACTAGAGTGAAATTATGTGAGTTTTATTTGGAAAAGGAACATTTAGAAAAAGCTCTAATAAATTTATTGAGATTAGAAAAAAATATAAATAATACTGATACAAAATTAAATAGTTACTATAAAAATTATTATTGTTATATACATGGGTTATATCTTGTAAAAAAGGAGCTTTATAACAATGCTAATATAAAATTTAATAAAGCTATAGCTTCTTTAGAAGAGACAGCTTTAAGCAATAATCATGATAGTAATTCATTGTTAAGTAAACTTTATAAAGAGTTGTCTTTATCGTCTGCAGAAACAGGTAGTAAAGAAGAGGCTTATTTGGCATTATTAAAATACAATACCTATAATGATGAGTTTATAAATCAAGAGCGAGTAAGGCAAGATGTTATAGCAAAATCCAAGTTTCTAATTGAAGATTATAAAAATGATGTTCAAATAGCAAACAGTGAAAAACAAAGGCAATTACAAATAGCAAAAAAAATTAAAAATATAAATTTTGTAATAACACTTACATTAGTTTTATTGGCTATCTCCCTTATAACTTTGCTTAAGAATTATATTTCAAAAAGAAGATTAACAAATACCTTAAAAAAACAAAATAAAGAGCTTGAACTAGCTAAGAATGAAGCACTAAAATCATCAGAGTTAAAATCAAAATTCATATCAAACGTAACTCATGAATTAAGAACACCATTATATGGAGTAGTAGGGATAACGTCCTTGTTGTTATCAAATAATAGTTTAAATGATAGAGATAGTAAATTTTTAGAGTCTCTTAAATACTCAGGCGATTACCTTTTAAATTTAGTTAATGAAGTTTTACAATTCGGTAAAATTGAATCTCAAAAAGTTGAATTAAAGAAAGTATCAGTAGATTTAAGACGCTTAGTAGAAAACATTGTAGGTTCCTTTGATTATAAGTTACAAGAAACGAATAATAAAATAGAAGTAATTATAGATAAAAGGGTTCCTAAATATATTAAGTGTGATAATGTGAGATTATCTCAAGTTTTAATTAATTTAATAGGAAACAGTGTGAAATTCACAAAAAATGGACGCATTGCTGTAAGAGTAAAAACATTGAAGTTATTAGACGATAAGGTGGATTTACGTTTTGAAATACAAGATAGTGGTATAGGTGTACCAGAAGAAAAGTTTAATACAATATTCGAAAATTTTTCTCAATTAGAAAATAGTAATACTAATTATCAAGGAACAGGATTAGGACTTTCAATTACCAAGAAAATAGTCGAACTATTTGGAGGAGAAATAGAACTTGAAAGTGAATATGGTTTTGGATCAACATTTAGTTTTAATATTACAGTAGATTTAGATAAAAAAGTACTTGTAAACTCTAATGTAAAAATGTTTAAAGAGAGTATACAACCTGTTAACCATTGTAGAATACTAATAGCCGAGGATAATAAAATTAACCAAATAGTAACACGAAACTTATTAGAGAAGGAAAATTATTTTTGCGAAATTGTAGAAAATGGTACTGAAGCCATAAAGGTCTTAAAAAATAAAATATTTGATCTTGTTTTAATGGATATTAATATGCCCATTATGGGAGGGATAGAAGCTACTCAATTAATAAGAAAGTTTAATACAGATATACCTATAATCGCACTTACAGCAGCAGATGTAGAAGAACTTAAAGAAAACCATAAATCTATTGGATTTAATGGAATTATAACAAAGCCATTTGATAACTATGAATTTTTTCAAATAATAGAAACCAATATTCAGAATAGTAGTAATTGTAAAACTAAATTTCAAGGGGCTTGTTAATATTTGCTATTACAACTTGCGACTAATTGTTAAGCCATCTCTAATAGGCAAAAGGATCGTTTCAATTCTAGAATCTTCTTTCAATAGGGTATTATATTCTAATAAAGCTTTTGTAGAGGTATCATCAGGACGTAACTTTTCAATAACTTTACCACTCCAAAGCACGTTATCAGATAGAATAATACCTCCAGTATTTAACTTATCAATTATAATGTTATAATAATTAGGGTAATTATCTTTATCGGCATCAATAAAAATTAAATCAAAAGTTTTATCAAACTTAGGTATAACATCTAAAGCACTTCCTAAATGTTGATGGATTCTATCTCCAAAAGCAGATTTATCAAAGTATTTACGTTGAAAATCTATAAGTTCTTCATTTATATCTATAGTATGTAATTCACCAGTAGCTTGCATACCTTCTGCCAAGCATAAGGCAGAATAGCCAGTATAAGTGCCTATTTCTAAAATATCCTTTGGATTTACTAATTTAGAAATCATACTTAAAATACGCCCTTGATAATGACCACTAAGCATACGTGGCTGTAATATTTTTTGATAAGTCTCTCTAGTTAACTGTTGTAATAAACTAGGTTCTTCTTCAGAATGTTTTACAACATAATTATCTAGTGCTTCTGGTATAAAATGCATAAAGTAAATTAAATAAAAATTAAGAATCGAAAGTATTACTTTTTTCTTTATTCATTTTAATAATAGTTTAATTTTTATTCAAAATAGGTAAAATATCTTAATAATAACTATTTGCAGTAACCTTATAAGGTTTAATGCGTTTCTAATTACAAACACTCTTTTTATAAACTAAAAAGAAAGGCTTTCGATTAATTATTTAAAATTTTAGAAATAAGATCTTTTTTAGCATTATTATCATCCCCAAATAACCATCTAAGTACATTATCTTCCCAAATATCTTCGTACTGTTTTTTGTCAATAATGTTTCTATCTATAGCTAAATCCAATAATTTACCAGGATAGGACGACTGTGCGTCACTTTCCATTTCACCAAGAGGGTAAGGATCGTCAAGTCCCATAATAACTTGATTGCTTCCTTGTCTATCAATCATCAATTTTAAAGAATCGGTATCATGTACCAATGTGTCGAAATAAATATTAGGATGACCAACAGCTTTTCTAGGGTGGTGTTTGCCTTTAAATAAATCTGGTCTACCATCGAAACCCTGTATACGTCTACCTAAATTCATTTGAGCAAGCTGCCCGCCGTGAGCAAAACACGTTCTAATATTAGGGAAACGTTCCTGCATGCCATTAAGCGTATAAAAATGATACGCATCACCACATTGAGCAAGCATCCAAATAAGATGAAAACGCCATGAAGAATTTTCTAAATTTATCATTTTATCACCATCATAAGGGTGTATTTCTATGGCCAATTTGTATTTGTTAGCCATTTCAAAAATAGCATCATTTTCTTTATCAAAAACAGAACGCCATTGCCCTATAGAATCCATAAAATGGGTAGGTAAGCATAGCACTTTCATGTTTAGTTCATTTACACAACGCTCAATCTCCCATAAAGCACCATGAATAAAACCTGGATGTACCACAAAACCACAAGTGAATTTTGAAGGGTGATCATGCTGTATTTTTGCATTAAAATCGTTTTGAAAGCGTAATGCTTTTTTCATATCTTGTAAACGTAAACCATTGCCATATAGTTGAGATAAATTTAAAACAACAGCATGGTCTAAATTGTTACGTTCCATCCATTCTAGCTTTTCATCTAGAAAAAAACTAGAATCAGTTACAGGGCGTTTCCAACCTTTCTGTAACATGTGTTTACGTTCGTCATCAACCCAGAAAATTTCTTTTTCCTTCATAAAATCAGGAATCTCTTCTGGGTAAGGAAGTAGATGTGAATGGCCGTTAATTCTTAGTTTACGCTTCATGTTTAAATCCTGAGAGGTCAGGAATCTTTAAATTTTATTTAATCAATCTTAATTTTCTTAGGAGGTTGCATAACTTCTCCACAGTTAGGACAACTACGTTTATCTTTATCGCCATAAAACTTATCAAATATTTTAGGCATATCTGTTTCAATATTTTTTACAATAAAATCTTCTTCATAAAGTTTAGTTACACAATTTTCACAAAACCATAAAAGAGCATCTCGCATGCCTTCAGGTCTTTTGTATTCAATAACAAGACCTACTGTATTAGCTCCTCTTTTGGGGGAGTGGGGGACTTTTGGAGGTAATAAATAAATATCACCCTCTTTAATATGCACATCTTTAGGCGTGCCATTGTCTATTATTTTTAAAATAATGTCACCTTCAATTTGATAGAAAAACTCAGGAGTTTCATTATAATGGTAATCTTTTCTGTTATTAGGTCCTCCAACAACCATTACAATAAAATCACCATCTTTCCACACACATTTATTACCAACTGGGGGTTTTAAAAGGTGTCTGTTTTCCTCAATCCAAGCTTTAAAATTTAATGGAGAAACTAAATTACTCATATTTATATTTTTTGGGCGTGCCCTAAAGGTCAGGCTTTACGCTAAATCTTTTTGAGAAAAACAAAAAGGATATCGCTTCAATCCTTCACGCAAATTTATTACTAATATACAAAGGTCTTAAAAAGTATTAAAGACTATAGGGTTTAAATTATTATAAAGATTTTGTACGTCCGCCATCAACCGGAACATTAATCCCATTAACATAACTAGCAGCTTCACTAGCCAAAAAGGTTATAACACTGGCTGTTTCTTCTGGTTTAGCAAAACGTTTAATTGGCGTGTAGTTTTTCATGATTTCTGCCATTTCTTCAATTGTATTCCCTTCATTAGCAGCTTTAATTTTAATAATTTGTGTTAAACGTTCCGTTTCTGTAAAACCAGGCAATACATTATTTACAGTAATACCAAAAGCACCAACTTCAAGAGATAGTGTTTTACTCCAATTACCTACAGCACCCCTAATAGTATTGCTTACTCCAAGACCAGGAATAGGTTCTTTAACAGACGTAGAAATAACATTTATTATTCTACCAAAACCTTCAGTTTTCATAAACGGAATTGTAGCCTGAGCTAATACATGATTGCATTTTACATGTTGTGTAAAAGCATTTTCAAACTCTTCTAAACTAGCCGTTAATATTCCGCCACTTCTGGGCCCACCAGTATTATTTATCACGATGTGAAACCCATGATTTTTTTCAACAAAATTAATGACTTGTTCTTGTAAATCCCTTGGGTTAGAAAAATCTGCTACAATATAACTATGGTTTCTATGTTGAGGTAACTCTGCTAAAACAGCCTTTAGTTTATCTCTATTTCTTGCAGCCAAGGTTACATTTACACCTTCAGCAGCTAATGCCATAGCTGTAGCTTTTCCTATACCTTGTGTGCTTCCGCATACAAGTGCATTTTTGTTATTTAATTTTAAATCCATATACTTATTTCTGTTAGAGCTGCATTTTTTAATAATAATCTAGTTTCAATTTAATAGATTTCCTGATACTCGGAAATTAATATTTTATACATACATTTTTAGCTTCTGTAAAAAATCGTAAAGATTCAAAACCACCTTCACGACCAATTCCAGATGCTTTTACGCCTCCAAAAGGAGTGCGCAAATCACGTAACATCCATGTGTTAACCCAAACAATTCCTGCTTGTAATTGATTACTTATGCGCATGGTTCGTTTTAAATTATTTGTCCAAAGTGTTGCAGACAAACCATATTTTACTTTGTTTGCCATATGTAATACTTCTTTTTCAGAACTAAAAGGCATAATAGTTACAACAGGGCCAAATACTTCTTCTTGATTTATTCTACATTCGTCTGTAGGTACTTCAATAACTGTAGGCTCTAAATAATAACCCTTTTCGTAACCTTCTACATTTACTTTACTGCCTCCGCAAAGTACAGTTCCGTTTTCTTCTTTAGCAATATTAATATATTGTAATACTTTTTTTAAATGCGATTTAGAAACTAAAGCTCCAATATTTATATCACTTTCAGATGGATGCCCAACATGAAGTTGTTTTACTTTTTCAATAAAATCTATTTTAAATTTTTTGTAGATAGACTTTTCTACAAAAATCCTACTTCCACATAAACAAATTTGTCCTTGATTGGCAAAGGACGAACGTACAGTAGTATTTAGCATATCATCATAATCACAATCTGCAAAAATGATGTTTGGGTTTTTACCACCAAGTTCTAAAGATAGTTTTTTAAACATGGGAGCAGCTATTTTTGCTATACGAGCACCAGTCTCTGTACCTCCTGTGAATGAAATCGCTTTTATATCTGGATGTTTAATAATGGCTTGCCCCGTAGTTTTACCTAATCCATGTATAATGTTTAGAACGCCTTTAGGTAAACCAGCTTTATTGCAAATTTCACCTAATAAATAAGCAGTCATAGGAGTAACTTCACTTGGTTTAGCAACTACACAGTTTCCAGCTGCAATGGCAGGAGCTATTTTCCAAGTAAATAAATACAGCGGAAGATTCCATGGAGAAATACAGCCAACAACACCTATAGGGTGTCTTAGAGTGTAATTTATAGCATTTTGACCAGTACTTTCATGGCTTTCACTAGCGAATTGTGTAATAGCATGTCCAAAAAACCTAAAGTTACTAGCAGCTCTAGGAATATCTACTGCTTTAGCTAAACTAATAGGTTTGCCATTATCTTTACTTTCAGCCTCAGCAAAACGTTCAAGATTAGCTTCTAGCAATTCAGAAATTTTTATTAATACTCTACTACGTTCTTCTAAAGTTGTTTGAGACCAACCTGAAAAAGCAGATTTAGCAGCTCGATATGCGTTTTCTACATCTGCTTTGGAAGAGTTAGGTATTTGTCCATAAACTTCGCCATTTGCTGGACAGTAGTTGTCTATCCACTCATTATTGACTGGGTTTTTATGTATACCGTTTATATAGTTTTTAATATTCATTTTAGCAAGACTCGCAATATTGTATTAGTAATATGTTTTTTTTAAGAAGAGACTCCTTTATTTTATTTAAATACTCAAAGAATTTTGGCTCATTATCTTGTTCTAAATTATTATTTAACTCATCTTTTTTATAGTTGCGAAGATCTGCTAGGATTTTATCAATCAAATCTTTGTTAACATTGTTTTTCCAAGATAAGAAGTGTAAATGACAGCATTCTTCTATGTCATAAATGTTTACAGACTCACAAAAAGATTTTTTTGCCACTATTAAAGCATATTAATTTTTATTCAATTCTTTTATTCTGTAGACTCCTCCTCCAAAATCTAAGTAATCAATTACTCTAATATGATCATACTTATTTAAATCAATCGTTTTTTTAAAATCAGTTTTAGAAAAATCAATATTCATATTTCCAATATTAACAGTTGAAATAAACGAATAAAGAGCAATACTGTCTTTTTTTATAAAGTTTTTAAAATTTTGATCGTAGTGTGTAAATTTATCATACTCATTATATGGATAATGATAAAAGTATCCACTTATGGTATCTGAATTTTTCGAAATGAGTTCTAAATAAAACCTATAATCGTTGCCTGCATCACCAAATAAATTTAATGACGAGAGCACGCATATTAGAATAAAATATTTTATCATCTACAACTTCTTATAAGCAACAACCTTAATTTCTACAACTAAATCTGGATGTGGTAACTGGTGTACAGCAACAGTTGTTCTGGTTGGCCCAGTATCTTTGTCGAAAAAATTAGCATAAGCTTTATTATAATTAGCAAAATCATTCATATTTACTAAAAAAGTAGTGACATCTACAACATCTTTTAACGAAGCGCCTACTTTTTGCAAATTAGTGTCTATATTTTTTAAAACCTCTTGAGTTTGTACTTCAATATTTAAATATTTAGTTCCCATTTCGTCAATAATATCTACGCCAGCTATTATGTTGTCTGGGCGACGAGAACTGGTTCCCGATACAAATATAAAGTCACCTACACGTTTTATATGCGGGTATGCTCCTCTGGGAGTCACTGTTTTATTGTCCATAATTTTTGTTATTCCTGCAAAAAGCAGGACTTTTTATATTATTTCAATCCAGCTATTCTATCATCTTTAAGAATGGCTTTGGTTTGGTTTTTTACTTTTTCTAATATTATTTTTAACTCGTTTTCTTTGATATCATCAGATATTAAGATATCACCATCTGCTAACATATTTAAAATAGCTTTGTCTTGTGCTCTACCTTTTAACATAGCTTTTTTATAGCCTATATTATCATTAAAAGTTACTAATGAATATTTTGATGAATATTCCGATGGGAATATTTTCTCGAAAGCCATTTCCAATTTACGTTTTTCTTGAAAAATAGGGTTAGCAATATGATCTTTCATCTCATGGAAATTATCGATAGCTAAATCTGCAATAGCATCGGTATCTTTTTTACGAGTATCTTCATAAGTTTTAAAAACGGATTCCCAATTTTCTAAATTAAGGTCTAAAATGTTGTCAAATTCAACAACATCTTCAAAAGATGCATTCATCCCTTGACCATAAAAAGGGACAATAGCATGAGCCGAATCTCCCATTAATAAGGTGTTTCCTTTATAATGCCAGGGAGAACATTTAACTGTGCCTAATGGTGCAGTAGGGTTCTCAAAGAATTCTTCCACTAAATTTGGCATTAATTTTAAGGCATCAGGAAATTCTTTTTGAAAGAATTCTGTAACCATTTTAGGTGTAGTAAGATTATTGAAATTATAATCACCTTCATTATAACTTAAAAATAAAGTGACAGTAAAACTACCATCTAAATTAGGTAAAGCAATAAGCATAAAAGAGCCTCGCGGCCAAATGTGTAAAGCATTTTTATAAGTTTTATAATCACCAGTTTCTGTTGGTAGAATGCTTAATTCCTTATAACCATGCGTTAAATATTCTTGAGAAAAACTGAATAAGAATGCTTTACTTAAATAGTAGCTTTTTCGCATTGCAGAACCCGCTCCATCTGTTGCTATAATGGCATCTGCATCTTCAATAAATTCCGATTTTGTTTCGTAATCTTTAAATAGCGCCGTTGTATTTTCAAAATTAACCGACTTACATTTCTTATTGAAATAGATAGAAACATTTTCATGTTTTTCTGCTTCATTTAAAAGTAAAGCATTTAAATCGCCTCGAGATATAGAATTTATATATTCATGATTACGACCACTGTAATTAGATTGAAAGGTATTGCCTTCTTTATCATGAATCATACGACCATTCATGGGGATGCAAAGTGCTTTAACTTTATTTTCTAAACCAACTAGTTTCATGGCTTTATTACCGCGATTTGAAAAGGCAAGGTTTATAGATCGACCAGCGCTAATATCTGTTTTTCTTAAGTCGGGACGCATTTCGTAAACCGAAACGTTATAGCCTCTTTGTCCTAAGCGTAAAGCAAGTAAGGAGCCGCATAGACCAGCACCTATTACTAGTATGTTCTGTTGTTTTTCTTTCATTTTACTTTTGCAAAAGTAGGAATTTTATTATTTTTATTCTGTATAAAATAGAAGTCTATTTTTACAGAAGTGAGAGATTAATTTAATATTGTTTTAAGTTTTTCAACTAAATAATATATATCTTGATATGAATTATATAATGGAGTAGGCGCACATCGTATAACATCGGGCTCTCGCCAATCGCTTATTACACCTGCTTCGGTTAATTTATTATGTAATGTTTTATCTGCGTTTATAACTTGAATTGATAATTGACAGCCTCTTTCATTTGGATTAGATGGTGTAATTATTCTAATAGTATCTTCTCCTAATTGTTTTAATAAAAATTCAAAATACCCAGTTAATTTTTTAGATTTTTCAGTAAGACTTTTTATGCCTATTTCATTAAACATATCTAAAGAAGCTTTTATAGCTGCCATAGATAAAATAGGAGGATTACTTAATTGCCAACCTTCTGCTCCTGGTAATTGATCGAATTCATCACGCATATTAAAACGTGTTTCTTTGTTATGGCTCCACCAGCCTGTAAACCTGTTGAGGGCTTTATTATGAGCATGTCTTTCATGTACAAAACAACCAGCTAGACTTCCTGGACCCGAATTTAAATACTTATAAGTACACCAAACAGCAAAATCTGCTCCTGAGTCATGAAGATTGAGTTCTACATTTCCTGCGCCATGTGCACAATCAAAACCAATCATACAACCATACTTGTGTCCTAATTCGGTAATACGCTTTAAATCGAAAAATTGTCCTGTATAGTAATTTACACCTCCAATCATAATTAAAGCGATCTCTTCGCCCTGTTTTTTAAGGATGTCTTCTAAATCGTCATAGTTTAGTAATTCTTGACCCTCACGAGGTTTCCAGAGGATAAGTCCTTCTTTATCATCATAACCATGATAGCGTAATTGCGATTCTACTGCATATTTATCAGATGGGAAAGCATCACTTTCAATAAGTATTTTATAACGTTTTTTAGTAGGGCGGTAAAAAGATACCATCATGAAATGTAGGTTTGCAGTAAGCGTATTCATGACCACAATCTCAATAGGTTTAGCTCCTACAACTTTAGCCATATTTTTATTTAAAAACTCATGGTAAGGTAGCCATGGGTTTTTTGCTTCAGTATGTCCTTCTACACCTAAATTAGCCCAATCCTTAAGCTCTTGGTTTATATAAGCTTTGGTTTGTTTGGGTTGGAGACCAAGAGAATTCCCCGTCATGTAAATTAATTCATTTCCATCGGGACTTTTAGGAATATGAAATTGAGTTTTGTAAATCGATAATGTATCATTTTGGTCTTCTTCTATTGCATAATCAAGACCTAATTTATAGTTGGACAAAGTGATTGGTTTTTTCTGTTTGTAACAAAAATAAGAATTATTAAATTAGAAACGAATAGCTAGATTATGATAATTTGATTGTTGTTTTTTTGTATATTTAGTAAAAACTTTGCGATATGAGTAAAATAAAAGAATATTCAAATAATGTCGTAACTGTGGTCTGGGAACCCAAAAAATGTATTCATTCTGCTATCTGTGCGAAAGGACTTCCTGAAGTTTTCCAACCTAAAGATAGACCTTGGATAAAGATTGATGCTGCTTCTACAAATAATATTATTGAGCAAGTAAAAAAATGTCCGTCTGGAGCCTTAAGTTATTATATGAATGCTGAGGGTGATAAAACTTCGGAATCTTTAGAAACAAAGGTCGAGGTATTAGAAAACGGACCTTTATTGGTTTATGGTACACTTCAAGTTACATATAAGGATGGAAGTAAGGAGACTAAAAACAAAACAACAGCATTTTGTAGATGTGGAGCTTCTAGTAATAAACCATTTTGCGATGGTACTCACGTAAAAGAAGCTTTTAAAGGTTAAATTATATAGAAAGGAAAAGCGCTTCAACCATTGATTGAAGCACTTTTAATATATATAGGCGCAAATGCGGAAAATTCTATTTATACTTTATATACGATATTAGTCGTAGTTTGGATGTTTTAATTACATCAATAAATAAAATTATGGGTTAATTAGCCTTATTTTAAAACTACTTTTACATTTGTGAAGTTAAGGTTCCAGTTAACATCCGCTTTTTTGTGATCTAAAGCAATTTTAATACCATTAAAATCTTGATAGTTTTCAAAAGTAGTAATCATAGATGGTTCTTTGTTATTTCCTTTTCTAAAGATCTATTCTTTAATTAAAAAACCGTTTCCATAATAAATATCAGAAACATCCCCTGGAGCATAACCGACTTATTTAGCATAAGTTAAGGTAATTTTGTTCATTTCTAATTTATAGTGGGAGCAATTTCTTTCAAAATGAGTATTATCCTTGTCTACATTAAAAGTGAAACTAATTTTGGTTACATTTTTCCAGTTTTCAAAATGAGCATTAGCTATTTTTTTGGCAATAGTTAGAGGTTTAGTTTCAAGTGTTTTTTCTTTTTTTGTTTACAAGAAAAACTTAATTATAGGATAAGAATAACAAGAGTGATTTTTTCATGATTGGAATTTTTGACAAAGATATGTAACATTTAAAAGGGATGTTTTATATTGAAGAATTAAATTTTTGTAATGGATACTAACGATAATTATTTTAAAATTAATAAAGCTACTTGGAATGATAAAGTAAAAATACATGCCGAAAGTGATATGTATAATTTAATAGGTTTCAAGAAAGGTAAATCATCATTAATGTCATATGAGTTAGATGCTTTGGGTAATGTTGAAGGTAAATCGCTTTTACATTTACAATGTCACTTTGGACAAGATACCTTAAGTTGGAGTAGGATGGGAGCTAAATGTACTGGTGTCGATTTAAGTGATGAAGGTATAAAGTTAGCTAAGGAGTTAAATTTAGAGTTAGAATGCGATGCAAGATTTGTTTGCTGTAATGTTTTAGATACCTCAAAACATGTTAAGGAGATGTTTGATATTGTCTTTACTAGTTATGGTGTAATTGGTTGGTTACCCGATTTGAAGCCTTGGGGAAAGATGATAGCCGAACGATTAAAGGTAGGAGGCGTTTTTTTTATGGCAGAATTTCATCCTATCGTTTGGATGTTCGATTATTTAAGTGATAAACCTATTATTAAATATGGTTATATGCAAGATGATGTTATTTATGAAGAGTATGAGGGGACTTATGCTAATCAAAATTCAAAAATGATAAGTAAGGAATATGGATGGAATCATGGTTTAGGTGAAGTTGTTTCAGCTTTGACCGAAGCAGGCTTACATATAGAATATTTGACCGAACATGATGAAAGCCCATATGATGTGTTGCCTAATTTAATTGAAACGGATTTGGGTATGTTTGTTACAAAAGATAAATTGTATCCGTTGATTTTTACATTGAAGGCTACGAAGGTTTAGAGTTAGGAGTTTTGCTGAAGGGATTTGTTTAATAGTCTTGTGTATGAAAAATTATGTGAATAGTTTTAGTATTAGAAAATTCACTGATGTGTTAGTTCTTCTGTTTACTAGTTTATAATTATGACATTATGCATGGTGTTGAATGATTAATTAGGAATATTTTGACGTTAAAAACTTAAAAAACTATTACATTAGTTGATCATATAGAATATATATAGTTAATAACTATATATTTTAGTTAGATTTAATTTAAAAAAGCACGCGGAAAAAGACTTCTAATAGGATTGGTAAAAACTATGAGTAAGGAAGTTTTTTATACAGTACGTGTCAATGATAATTGACGCACTCAAAGTCTTAGCGATTGCATCGTGCAAATCAGAATTTGTAAACGTTGTAACGTCTAAAAGACTTTGGTGAAGTTATTGAAAAAAAATTAAAAAGTCAAATGTTTGTTTTTCAACAACTCGATAGTACTGTATAAAAAGCTGACGAGATATTTGCATTTTTCACCACTCAGTCCCATTGTTATCGACTCCCCATATTAAATATATAAGCAATAGCTAACACTGACAATTATAAGTCTTTTGGCGGGGTTTATTTTGAGCGCTTTTTAAAACACCGTTTCTTTGTTCCATTGGATGGATGATAAAATTTCTTAGATTTGAACAAATAAACTAAACATAACACGCAGTATAAATAATAACACCTTATGGGTGTCACTATTCATACTGCTATCGTTACAGCACATATGAGAAAAACCATCGGTAAAGACATAATTCCACTTCTGATTTCAATAATTCTTTTGATAATCTCAATCGGAATTACATTTTTTACGGATTATACTCTGAATTATAAGCATTACGTGGGAATTGGATTAATTGGAATTTCAACGCTTTTGTATTTTAAGCACAAAAAGCTATTTGTTTATATATTCGGACTGACTTTGATTCTCGGAATCCTAAATCTGATTGATATTTATTATTCAAACATAATATTCGGAATTGGACCAATTAAGTTCAATCCAATATTTCTGACTTTATTGATTATTTTCTTGGCTTTGAATAAAGAACTGCTGAACAAAATGTTTCCTGAAAAAGAATTGGCGGAAAATAATGCGGAAAACATAAAACTGATTAAACTTTATAAAAATCATTATGGAACTTATCCGAAAAATTATGAATCATTTGTCAGTCGAAAACCTATTTGGGGAAGTTGGAAAGCTGATAGTTGGAAAAATCCATATAAATACGAATTAATTGATTCTTTAAATTATAAATTAATTTCTGCTGGAAAAGACGGAATATATTTGAATGAAGATGATATTATAAGAAAGAATTAAAAAAACAAAGTGCCTAACACCGTATAAACTTTATTGCTGGCTTTTTGCTTACTTGCGAAAGTCCTCGCGGACTTTCTTGGTCGGTAATTATTTAGTAACTTTACTGCTAAACCAACGCAACAAAGCTTATACAACAACGTCAGACTGTCTAATAACTTCTTTCGTTTTTAGTAATTAAAAAAAGAAGTTCTCATGTTTATTTCAAGTGATTTTTGTATCTTTTTATTATGAAATTTATCATTGGAAAAGACCGAAAACAAACCTGCCTTTTTCCCGTTTCTCTTGAAGATTTCATAGAAAATGGCCCTCCCGCCTATAACCCAGCTGTGTTACTTAAACTTTATATCTATGGTTATATGAACCGAATTCATTCTTCTAGACAATTAGAAAAAGAATCCAGACGAAACATTGAAGTAATGTGGCTACTCGAATCACTCGATCCAGATCACAATACCATCTCTAATTTTAGAAAGAATAATGCAAAGGCCATCAAAAAAGTGTTTTTTGAAACCGTAAAGATAGCTCGTAACTTCGGACTCATTGGTGCTACTTTGATTGCAGGAGACAGTACTAAGTTTAGAGCACAGAACAGCAAGAAGAACAATTTTAACCAGAAGAAAATACAACGCCACTTAGATTACATTGATAACAAACTCGAATAGTATAATAAGGCACTTGAACAGAGTGAGAGTAAAAACGAAAAAGAGAAAATCAAGAAAGACATTAATAAACACCAAGACCGTAGAAACCAATATAAAAAACTTAATGAGCAGTTAAAAGAATCTGGAGAAACACAAATATCCACCTCTGATCCAGATAGCAAGCATTTGATTATAAGAAACAACATCACAGAAGTTGCTTATTGTGTTCAGTCTACTGTCGATGCAAAAAACAATATTCCTTTTGATTATCTGGTCACCAATAATAATGACGCCAAGGCAATGGGACAGATGCTACTCAGAGCTAAACCATTTTAAAAACAAACACCTTTACAGCACTCTATGACAAAGGATATCATACAGGTAGTGAATTTAAAACAGCGAATCAATTAGGTATAGAGACGCTCGTGGCCGTTCCTGGTATAGGCAGGGCTTCACAGGCGCCCGATCTAAACTACAACTCAGAACATTTTAAATATAATCAAGAAAACGACACTTATACTTGTCCGCAAAAAAACACTCTTAAAAGCAATGGTAGTACATATAAAGGGCGTAACTATCGATTTAAACAATATAAAACAAATAAGTGTAGAACCTGCACAGTGAGAGCATCATGTACTACTTCTAAAATAAATGGAAAAGTGATACAGCGTAGCGAGTTCCAGCAATATATAGAAGAGAATGCTAAAAGAGTTTTACAGAACCCTCAAACTTATAAAAAACGACAAGCTATTGTAGAACACCCTTACGGAACCATAAAACGACAATGGGGCTTTAGCTATATCTCAACTAAAAAAACAATGCAAAGAGCAAGTGCAGATGTAGGGTTTATGTTCATAGCATATAACCTGAAAAGAATATGGAACATACTGAAAACAAAGAAACAAACGCTTTTTAGAGCTATAAATATTTGTATGTTGTCTGTATTAGATTTTTTAGGAGTTCTAGCTCTTTATTCTAGTCTTTATCAAAAAAAGCAAATTGCTATGTAATAGTGTAGTAAAAAAAGTATTTTAGTACGAACTATTAAAAAACACGGAGGTTATTAGACGAACTGACGTTAGGCACAAACGTAAAACAAAAATGACAGATAGTATAATTAAAGATTTATATCTACACGATGAATTAACAACTTCATTTAAGTTAATTAAACTTGGTTTCGGAGAATTTCAAAATTTAGATTCTATAAATGATTTTTATCATTTGCCTTTTCAGCTACTTTCAAGTGGATTAGAAAGACTAATGAAATGTTTTATTTGCTTGGGCTATTATGAAATCCATAAAGAATATCCTGACAGTAAATATTTAAAAAAATGTGGGGGAAGAAACGGTCATGATTTAAATGAACTTAAAAATAACATCCTCACTAATTATTTTGAAAATAGAAAAATACCTGCCCTCAAAATTGATGAAAAGTTCCTAAGAGAAGACAGCGATTTAAAAGAATTAATCTATCTACTCTCTGAATTTGGAAAATACGCCAGATACCATAACTTAGATATCATTACATCTGCCTCCAAACCAAGTATTGATGTAAAAAGGCTTTGGGAAAAATACGAAACAGATATTGTACTTGCTGACACAAATCTATTAGAAAAGTTATCTGATTTTGAATATGAAAAGGAAGTTCATTCATACGTAACACAATTTATTATAAGTAAACTCGAAATATTTGTTCGTGCAATTAGCAGACAATTCACAATTGGACAACTAGGAGAAAAAGCTCAACAATTCTCACCGGTATATTACGATTTTATATTACTTAAAGATGATAAAATAGGAACTATAGATTACAGAAAACAAACAACACGATTTAAACAGAAAGAAAAAAAGACACATAAAAGAACGGCAATAGATAATCTTAATAGAAAAATTAATCCAGATATTAAATTCAAAAAAATATCAAAAAAAGATTTTCATGGAGAATGGCCATTTTATGCAGAAGAAGTTATAATTGAGTGTCGACAAAAATATTGGTGTACTATTGAAATTGACGGAATTGACTATGCTTTAAATGGTTCTGCATCCGACAGATACAAATTAGATTCAGTTGCAGATGCAGGAATGTCAATTAGAGGAAAATCAATCGGTCCATTTATAGATATGGCATTAGAATTAAACGAAAAATAATAACATAAACCCCCTTAGGTTATACTAGGCTGTTAGGCACAAGTCCCCAAAATACCTATCTTCGATTTTGAAAAAAGTCTTACATTTACGCTATGGACATAAAACTGACAGAAGAAGAGAAAATTAAAATCCTGAATTCCGATGATATTTTCGGAATCATGCAACAAATTTTACTTCGAGAAAATAAGATTGACCAAAATAGAGAACATTTTTGGGTAATTGGATTAGAAAACAACAATAGAATTCTTTTTATAGAACTCATCAGTTTAGGTTCAGTAAATAAAACTATTGCAGAACCAATGGAAGTTTTCAGCTTTGCATTGCAAAAAAGAGCTGTCAAAATAATTTTATGTCATAATCACCCAAGCGGAGAATTAAAACCATCAGAAGGCGATAAAGATATTTCGGATAGATTAATTCAAGTTGGAATTATTGTTGACACTCAAGTTTTAGATCATTTGATTATTACAGACAAAAGCTATTTTAGTTTTGCCGATTCTGGATTGTTAGATGAGTTGAAAACAAGCACAAAATATGTTCCTAAATATGTACTGGAACAACGTATCAAAAAAGAAGCTTCGGAAATTGCAGAAAAAAAGAATACAATTGAAATTGCCAAACAGCTCAAAAGAAACGGAGTTGACAATGAAACAATAGCTTCTTCTACAGGGCTTTCAATTGAGGAAGTGGAAAAATTAAGAGTTCGTAAAAAATAGATTTTCGTATCTTTGAAAAAAGCTGATTAAAATGGATTTACAATCGAGAAAAATAGAATTTGTTCAAGAGTTTTTAAAACTTCAAAGTGAGGAAGTAATTTCTAGCTTCGAAAGGTTATTGAAAAAACAGATAAAGTCTTCCGGAAAAGAGTTCGAACCTATGTCTATTGAAGAATTAAACAACCGAATTGATAAATCTGAAAATGATTTTAAAAACGGTCGTTTTAAAACCCATTCAGAAATAATTGCTAAATATCAATAATGAAATATCAAATTATTTGGTCTGATTTTTCAGATCAACAATTGAATGAAATTTTTGATTACTACTCGAAAAAAGTAAATAAAAGAACTGCTACGAAAATCATTCAAAAAATTTTATCTGAAGTTATTATTTTGGAGAAAACTCCATTTGCTGGACAAATAGAAAATACTTTGACCGATAGAAAAATATCATACAGATATTTAGTTTGCAATAGTTACAAAATTATTTATTCGATTATCGAGAATGAACAATTGATTAGAATTGCAGATATTTTTGACACTCGACAAAATCCGACAAAAATTGAACGAGAGAAATAAAGATTAAAAGCCAGTGCCTAATAACTAAGCATATGGCGTGCCGATAGGCCAATGCTATATGTCTTGTTGACTGATCCGTTACTTAAATAAGGGGGAAAACGTTTTCTTGAAAGTATTTATTAAAGCAGAAATCACATAAGGAGTACTAAGAGCAACTTAGTTAAGACATTAAAACGTGTATTTTACAAACTATTTTCATTCACAATCTTCTTTAAGTCAGTATTTTATTCTAATTATTTAAATTTAGTCCATAGTTATCCTGTATGAGCACATGGTCATAGCCTTAATTTTTATATTTCTGTATTTTACGTGTTGCTATTTTTTTGTAATCAAATGGAGGTCCACGACTATCAAAAGTTAGTAAGGTGATTAAAATCCCTTTTTTACAATGTCTACAACGTCGATGTAACGAGGTCTCTTGATGAGTTAATACAGCTGTCGTTTCTAGATCTTTATCTAATAATTGGAGTTGTAGTCTTGGTAATTTTTCCTTTTTCCAGCTGCTACTTAAAAATCCGTAATGCCGAATTCTTGTAAATCCTTTAGGTAGAATATGATTTTGAAAACGTTTAATAAAGTTCTGTTTAGATAAGGTTTGTGTTGTTTTCTCACCTTGATTACGGTAATTTTTTAAACTAAATGTTACGGTTCTATTAGTGGTATCTATGTTTAATATTCTATGATTACTAATCGCTATTTTATGTGTGTAGCGTCCTAAATATTCAATAACATGTTCAGGTTTACCAAAAGGAGCTTTGGCATAAACCACCCATTTCTTAGAAAATAATTTATCATACAATGCCTGCGGAATTCCAGGGAGTTGCTTTCTTAGTTTAGAGACAAAAAGGCCTCTGAACTTTTTACTTAAAGCCTTCACACTAAAAAGAAAATGGTCTTTGCCTTTTGCCTTTTTCCAATACCCTGATTTAGTAACACCTCCTTTGGACACAATGCAATGCAGGTGAGGATGTAGACTTAAATTTTGTCCCCAAGTATGTAAGACGGCAATCATACCCATTTTTGCTCCTAAGTGCTTGGGATTCTTAGCAAAACAGCAAAGCGTCTGCCAAACAGAATCAAATAAAATATTATAGAGCGTTTTTGCATCTGCAAGTGCTATGCTATTAAGATGATCTGGTAAGGTAAAAACTACATGAAAATAAGGAACAGGCAATAACTCTTGTCTTCTTGCAGCTATCCATTGCTGTTGTTTATGACCTTGACAGGTTGGGCAATGTCTATTTCTACATGAATTAAATTGAAGCTGTAGTTTTCCACAAGTTCTACACCAATCTAAATGTCCGCCAAGGGCTTGGGTTCTGCATTTTCTAATAGCATGTAGTGCCCTTAAATGCCAACTCGTATTGGCTAAGTCTTTTAGGTCTAATACTTCTAGATTTAGCACCTCTGCAACCGTATGTTTAGCAAGCATTATTTAGAAAACAAGGTATCTAAAGGACTGAACTTTATAGAGCTCCCAGTATGGGCAACATGCAGATAGATTATCGTGGTTTCTATATGTGCATGCCCTAAAAGTTCTTTTAAACTCATGATATTCAAACCTGCTTCTAGTAAATGGGTGGCATAACTATGACGTAAGGTATGGGCTGTAAACTTCTTTTGGGTATTTACTTTTGAGCGGCTTTCTTTTATAAGCCATTGGATGGCTCTAACCGTAATAGGCTGCGCGGTACCAGCTTTTGTAACTTGGTTGTTAAAAAGATAGCGTATTGGTTTTTCTGTTTCTAAGTAAAGCTTGAGACCTCTAATAAGATGCTTGCTTAAGGGGAGGTAACGGTCTGTTTTTCCTTTTTGCTTCTTTATAAATACTGTTTTTCGTTCAAAATCGACATCAGATTGTAATAAATTGCAGAGTTCATAGCTTCGGAGTCCGCAGCCATATAACAGTCCAAGGATCAAGCGATGTTTTAAGAATTTTGGTGCTTTTAATAACGCTAGGGTTTATTGCTTATTAAGTACTATGGGAAGATCTTTTTGTCTGCGAATTTGGGGGAGTTGGATCCGTTTTTGTTCCATGCCCATAACCTTGTATCCTGCACGTAAACCAAAAATAGTATGTTTAAAAAAACTTTCTGAGGGTGTTTTATGATGGTTTTGGCAATGAAAAAGGTAGTCGTTTATAGCTTCTATACCCAATAACTCTGGACTTGTATTACTATGAATGGCTAAATGAGATAAGCAGCGTAAATAATTAGTTAACGTACTTGTTGATTTACCGTTTATGGAGAAACTTAGGGTGAGTTTCTCAACTAATATTGCGAATTTTGGAACACGAACTAAAGCCGTTTCTAGGATCGTCTTTTGTTTTTTTTTGATACATAATTTTTAAATTTTTATTTAGTACCTAAATTTAAACTATTTTTATATGCACTGGTTAGCTTCCGAGGCACGAGGATTAGTTCAACAATGGTAACCGTTGCACAACCCTCTAAAAAAACTTACCAAAACTGATATTTGCTTGATTTTAAAGACTTTTGTTTTTTGTGAATTTTAAGTATTTCTTTAAATTATAAGCTAAAGTAGAAAGCTGCGTACACCTATTAGCTTATCCAAAAAATAGAATCTATACTCTTTTGTCCATAGAAGTCATAATAAACTTTTGTTTTTTACGTAGAAATTCTAAATCTAAAATGTTTGATAGTCTCCGATAAAAACTATCTTTTCGAACTCGATTACTCAACTGAAAACTGCTGAATAATTTTTCTTGATATATTTTATTTCCTTACATGTATTAATATACAAAATTTAGCTATATTTCGAAATAGGTTGTGCACAGGTACAACGTGTATAATTCATTGCTTGGTTTTGGCCTACTTAATTCTAATAGAGCTAGCTCTATTAGAATTAAAAATAATAAATTTGATAATAATTAGAAATTTAAACAGTCTTAAATCAGGGGAAGCTTACACAAATATCAAATAGAATAAAATATGAATAAGATTATTACATTTTTACTTTTATTATTGTCAATTAGCATCTACGCTCAGGATGATTTTGACTACAGAGTTTTAACCTATTCACAGATTGGTTATGATTTAGAATTGCCTAAAGTTGCAATGATTCAACATAAAGACTCTACTTTTTTAAGCTCCAAAGCTTCTTTTTTCCTAAAACAAAGTTCAACTGATAAAAAAGTTTATTCAGGAACGATAATACCGCAGGGAAAAAAATGGAATAAGTATTGGTGGAAGATTGATTTTACCGATTGGAATGTTACTGGAGAATATTATTTGATAATAAAAGAAAGGAAGCAAGTTTTTTATAGCAGCAAAAAAGAACTCCCAATTAAAATTAGCAAAAACCATTTATGGAACGAAACATGGTATAAAACAGCCCTCGCTCACCTAAAGATTCGTGATAGTTTAAGTTATCAACCTGAAGGTGGCTGGAAAGATTGTGGTAGCCCATTGCAAGAAGTTAGTAGCCATATAATAATGTTAAATGCATTGTGCGATGTAATCGAATTAACTGCTAATGAATTATCAACCCATGAATTAAAAGAAGCCTACCAACAAATAATTGTAGGGGCTAATTATGTTACACGCTGCCAAGACAAAGCAAAAGAAATTGGTTTTCAAGAAGGTGCCGTAATTCATGAAATGAGGGAAAACTATAAGGTAGTTACAGGAAATGTAGCGAAAACAGCTATGATATTAGCACGTATTTCACGTCTGATAAAAAATAAAAATCCATTGTTGGCGGATTCATATTTGAAACGTTCGGTAAAAGCATACAATTGGATATCAACCTATGGGCCTGTGCTTCATTGGGATAATACAAATTATTTTGCAATTACACATGGAGCACCTTATGGAATGCGTAAACCACCTAAAGAATGGATGACGCGTGACTTAATAATGATGATGTGGGCTTCTGTGGAACTATACAAATGCGGAAAGACAGAATACAAACAAAATGCTATTAATTATGCGAATAGGATAATGGTAAGGCAAGTACCTAAAACTAGGGCAGAAGATGGTTTGTATGGTCATTTTTATACTTACGATTCTTACGATTTTACCGAAAAAGCAAATATACATTGTGGAGCATGGAATGCTAATTACAAAGCATATAATCAGGGAGGTCATTTCCCTCACTATATTATCCCGTTTATCGAAATGAGTTCCTTGTGGTCAAACCATGAGGATTCAAAAAAATGGAATCAGACAGTTAAAAGCTTTGCTTATAATTATTTAGTTCCAGCTACAAACCAAAATCCATTTAAAATACTACCTGCTGGATATTATAAAGGCATAGGCTTACTAAACTGGAGTGGCTGGTATCATGGACACAACAAAATTTTTGGGTATGCTGCAGGTTTAGCAATGGAGTTCTATCATTTGTATAATGACCAACAATTCATTGAAATAGCAACAGGTAACTTGCAATGGATAACTGGATTACACTCTGGATTTCATGAAAACACTCCAGATTTTTCTGCAAGTATGATTGTTGGTATAGGGAATCGGTATAAAGAAGATTGGGATGCCATGGTTGGCACTATTACAAACGGTTTTGAATCAGATGGTCAATTTAGACTTGAAAAACCATCTAAAGAAACTGACTTACCAATTGTGTTTGGAGATGAAGGAGGAATACATCATCCAGCAGGTTGGATAAGTGGTTTGACAAGATTAAAAGCTTATTTGACTTATTAAACCTCACAATAAAACCAGTACACATAGAGTAGACGGGTGACGGTCTAACGGTTGCCACTACGTCTCTCACATCACCGTGTGTGTGGGGATCTGTTATAAGTATAGGTGATCGAAGCCATTTCCGGATTAAACGCAAGGTTATTGGAACATCTATCTTTATTGTAAATAAGCTGTAATTAGGATACTATGGTATACTTTATCAAAGAATCCTTCTAAGTCGATATCTAGAATATCTTGGTAGCCATGGTTGATGTATGCCTGTGCTTGTAGTATTGTCTTTTGAAGATTTTGATTCGGGCGAAAGCCATAGCTAAAGAGGTGAAATCACACTCAAATTTAACCATTAATTGCTGGCTTATCGCTTGTTGAAGACATCTTATTTACTACTGTTAATATTCCTAAAAGTCGTGATTTTCCTTGACTTTTATGAACATGGGCAACTAAGATTGTTTTGGGTAAATAACGATTACTTCTAATAGCCTTTAGTAGCATTGATTTATAATAATTTACCAAACTCCTGTCTGCCTTAGATTGGGCTAGCTCAGCACCCTAATCGAATTTAGATCTAATTTAATGTTCTGTTCTTCCTTACTCGTGAGACCTATGTGTTACTGCGGCACAACTCGTTTCCAATAAGTAAGTACTATGACTTCTGCTGACTTCTCTACTTGATGACCAACTCGTGATTATAGAGATCTCTCTAGGTAATGGCATCTAATAATTACCCTTTTAGTATTTTTTTGGGCGTTACAATGATGTGCTTGCTTACCCAAGTAATTATGCTCCTTTATATGATTTCTGTTCGTCAGTACCAAGTTTTGTTGTCTCGTGTCCTTCAGATGTAACCTCAAAGTTACCACCCTTGGGGCTTTATTAATGGTTAGAAACGTTACTCCTGCCCATAAGGGACTTGCATCCTATAGATTAATTATTTAATTTCGGTAAATAAAAAGATGTATATGCTTGGCACACACACACACACACAAAAAAAAAAAATAAATAAATAAATAAATAAATAAAAAGTATTAAAAACGACTTTTTATTTGAGATTGAGACGTTGTAGGTAATCTGAAAAATGAACATAGAACCAATCATAAATTACTTTTCCAATATTTTACCACTTAAAAGAGAGGAAATAGATGCTCTAAAAAAAGTGTTTAAAGAACGTAGAATTAAGCGAAGACAAATTATTCTTCAAGAAGGCGATATATGTATGCTAAACACATTTGTCGTTGAAGGGTGTTTTAGAATGTATTTTGTTAACGAAAATGGAAAAGAACATAACATCCAATTTGCAGTGGAAAATTGGTGGATTGGTGATATTGGAAGTTTTCATTCTGAAGAGCCAAGTAAATTATATATTGAAGCCATTGAAAATTCTGTAATACTTCAAATAAAAAAACAAGACCAACTAGATTTGTTTGTGAATTATCCCAAATTCAATAGAATATTCAGAGTCTTTACTGAAAATGCTCTGGTTTCTTATCAAAAGCGTGTCTTACAAAATATTAGTTCGACTGCCGAAGAGCGTTATCTTGATTTCATGAACCGTTATCCATATTTCTCCAATCGTATTTCAAACGTCCAAATTGCATCTTTCCTTGGCGTTACGCCAGAGTTTTTAAGTACTATTCGTAAGAAAATAGCAAAATCTTAATCTACATTAAGCGTCTTTCTTAAGGTATCTTATAGGTACACCTTATTATTACATCTCATCTTTGTGGTATTAATAATTAATATTGACAATCTATGAAAAAACTTTTCATCATTTTAATAGGATCAATGCTATTAGCTTCTTGTCAAAACATATCTGAAAATGCAAATAATAAAACCCTTAAAAACACACAAACAATGGAGAAATTAGCAAAACAAGAAATCAAAAGTTTATTAATGGCTTATAAAGAAACATTAAACACGTCTGATGCTGAAAAAGCAACTTCTTTATACGCTAAAGATGGCATTTTTATGCCAAGTGGTGCACCCTCTGCAATAGGAACAGATAGCATTAAAGGAGCTTACGACTTCGTGTTTTCGCAAATACAATTGAACATCGAGTTTTATATCGAAGAGATTACTATCGAAAACACCTTGGCCTATGCGGTTACTAGCTCAAAAGGAACAACCTTGATTCATACAAATGGAGAAACTATTCCAGAAGAAAATAGAGAGTTATTTGTTTTTGAAAAAGAAAACGGGAAGTGGAAAATAGCACGCTATATGTTTAACAAAACTAAATAATAATACTAAATCTAGAAAAATGAAAAATGTAATAACAATAGTAGCAATTGTAGCAATATCAATTAGTTCGTATGCTCAAAAGACATTAGAGAGCTATGAACCAGTATTAAATAGTACTTTAGAAAAATCTATAAAGGTAAGCTACGAAAAAGGCTATGTTATTGAAGAGGTTAAACCAAATATTTATGTGTTAACGGATGGAATATGGCAATCTGCAGCAATCGTAACCTCAGATGGTGTTGTTTTAATTGATGCCCCAGAGAGTTTTGGTCAAAAAATTGAAAAAGCTGTTAAAGAAGTAACTAATGAGCCAATTAGAACATTGGTTTATACACATGGACATTCAGATCATATTGGTGGTTCTCAATATTTATCTAACCTCAAAGATTTAGAAATCATATCGCAAACTGGAGTAGCTGATTTTTTGAGAGAGAAGAATGATTCTAGAAGATTAATTCCCACTAGAACTTTTGAAGGAGCTTTAGTTTTAAAAAAAGGAAGTAAACAGATTTATCTTTCCAATCACATGAATTATCATTCAAATGAAGGAGATTTATTTGTATCAGTTCCACAAGATAAATTTTTAATGGTAATAGATGTTTTGGCACCTGGTTATGTTCCTTTTAAAAATCTTGATTTGAGTAATAATGTCCATAATTACTTGAAAGTGTTCGACCAAATTTTAGCTTATGATTTTGATGTCTTTATTGGTGGACATTTGACAGGAATAGGAACTAAAGATGATGTCTTATTAAATAAAGCCTATGTTAATGATTTATATGAAACAGTTAAACGAATTCATAGTTCGACAAACATGTTGGAAGTGATGAGTGCAGCAGCAGAAAAAATAGGCTGGAACAATAAATACCTATTATTTGATACCTTCTTAAACAAAGTGATTGAAGATAGTTATAAAGAAATTAAATCACGTTGGATTAGTCAATTGGCTGGAGTCGATGTGTTTACAAAAAGTCATATTTCGACGATGTTAAATTATGTTCGATGGGATGATTAGTTTAGAATAGATTAACTGCAACAACGGTAACCGTTGCACAACCCTCTAAAAAAACTAACCAAAACTGATATTTACTTGATTTTAAGGGCTTTTTTTATGAATTTATAACTCCACCAATAATTAAGAGTTATTAAAATCAAGTATATGAGTTCTAAAATAATTTAGCTTAATAATTGTTTAACCTTAGGTTAATGTAACTTTTTAATAACCTTATTATCTTTGACCTGTTTAGTTGAGAGATTCATTAGTTAGGCTTCTTATGTCGAAGAAAACTAATGTTTTTTTTTGCAATCAATCTTCTTAAATGTAGAAAACACCTTATTTTTTACTAACATTATTAATAAATTGGAAATCTAAATATTATCATAAGTTAATATCTGTTTCTGCTTACTATTTCTAAAATAGTTATAAATTAGTGCATGCGAAAAATTTTATTTGGTGTAATTATCACTTTAGTTGTCTTGTTTACTTTTAAACATTGTGAAGATAAGAGAGAGGATAAAGTAGTGCTTCAAGAAAGCTCTTCTCTAATTCAAAAGCAAATCAAAAATGTTGGAAAGCTAATTGTCACAGAAGGGCATTTTAGTGAAGTTTTTAATTATAAGAACTCTAAGGATGTTTTAGGAGAATATTTTACATCAGAAAAAAAAGCGCTAATTGTAGTAAATGCAGAAGTAACCATTGCGTATGATTTGAGTAAGATTGAATTCAATCTTGATGAAACGACTAAAACTTTAAATATTATAAATATTCCAAAAGAAGAAATAAAAATTAATCCAGATTTAGAATATTATGATATTCAGTCGGATTTTTTTAATCCATTTGAGGCGAAAGATTATAATGATATTAAAAATATTGTAAAAAAATCTTTAGTTAAAAAAATAGAAGCTTCAGACTTAAAAAAAAATGCGCAAAATAGATTAATTAGCGAACTCTCAAAATTTTATATTCTTACAAATTCTTTAGGTTGGAAACTTCAATATAATGAAAGACCTATTGATAAAATAGAAACTTTACAAGATGCGAAATTTTAGTTTTATGTATATTAACCCTTTTTTATAAAATATATTAGTTTATGGAACATCCTTACGTAGCGTTAAATATTGAAAATAAAGTTGGATATATAGAATTCTTTCATCCAAACAGAAATTCAATACCAAGCGATATACTATCGCAATTAGAGAAAACAATTAATGAAGTAGGAAATAATGATGCTGTAAATGTTATTGTTTTAAGAAGTGGTGGAAATAGAACCTTTTGTGCAGGAGCTAGTTTTAACGAAGTGATGTCTATTAACGATAAAGAAGCTGGTAAACGGTTTTTCTTAGGTTTTGCTAATGTTATTAATGCAATACGTATGTGTCCAAAACTTGTTATTGGTCGAGTACAAGGAAAAACCGTTGGTGGAGGTGTTGGTTTAGCAGCAGCTACAGATTATTGTTTGGCAGCAAAACATGCTTCGATAAGATTAAGTGAATTAAGTATTGGAATTGGACCTTTTGTAATAGAGCCAGCAGTATCAAGAAAGATGGGTATGCAAGCGATGTCTCAAATGACTATTGATGCAGAAACATTTTTCTCTTCGGGGTTTGCTAAAGAAAAAGGACTGTATGCTGAAGTTTTTGAAACAACAGAAGAGTTAGATGAGGCAGTAAAAGCATTAGCTGAAAAATTATCTAGTTATAATCCTGAGGCCTTGAAGCAAATGAAGATGGTTTTTTGGAAAGATACAGCACATTGGGATACGTTATTATCTGAACGTGCTGCAATTAGTGGCGAGTTAGTATTAAGTGAGTTTACTAAAAACACATTGAAGCGTTTTAGGTAGTTATATGAAAGCTGTCAAAGAGGAACTTTTTTATTTAAATACTACATTACATTGAGCGCAATCCAAATACTTTGTTATTCAAAAGATAAAAACTTCGATTGCGCTTAGTTTTACAAGTATTATTTGTTTTACAGTGTGCTCTCATTTTTAATTCACAGACGTGAATTTATCCCAAAAATAAAAATTAATTTACCATAGTTTTTTGGCTAATAATTGCTAATCCATCATCAATTAATCTACTTACTTCTGGTCTGTTTTGTTTTATAGATTCTAAGTGTTGTAGAATATTTTTACAGAGTGCGATTTCATTCCCTAAATGCGCTAATTCATACAGTTCTATTGATAATAACCAATCGTTTGGGTGATTTTTAATGAGCTGTTCTAAAACTTTAGTTCTGGAAATTGTTTTGTTTTTGTCTGTTCTATAATCTCTAACTTGTTGGTATAACATTTCAAGTTCTAATTGCTCATTTGTTTTTTTTATTTGAATAGTTTGAGACGAGGGTTTATGATTTATTAAATTAAAACTATTTAAGTCTGCTGGTCCAGAAAAAGCAGAAACAATATTTTTACCAACCGCCATATCATATATGCCCCATTCAGGTTTAAATAGAATAGTATCATTATGAGTAACAGTACAGTTTTTAAAACTGATTAATATTATTTTTCCTTGTAGATTCCGTTTTCCTGTAATAATTTCTCCAGAAACCGTAATACCTCCTTCAAAATCAAGCGTTGTAGTTTGTTCTTCATAAATAGTATACGCAGCTAAATCTCGTGGACTCATATCTTCAATGGCTAGATTAATCCCTTTAAGTTTTCCTATAGGAGAGCCAAAACCAGTTACATGTTTATTTACGCCATGACCAACTAATTCTTTTTCTCTGTAAGCTAAAGCTGTTTCTCCTTTGGTTTGTATATAAATAGGCTTTCCATTGGCTTCAATGACATGCGTAAATATTCCAGAAATTTGTATACCTGTACTTAACTCTATGGAGCCTAATGCATTAGATTGTATTAATTTATTGATTCCAGAAATTCCACCTGTGCGAACAGCCATAGTATTAGCAAATTCTTCTAAAATTAAGCTTAAATGCGCGAAATCTGGAGTGACAAATAGTTGGGGTTGTGGTTTAGTAATATCAAAGTTTTTGTAGGTTGCTTTTATGTTATAAGGTTGTTTTTTAACTTCATTAGTCATACACCAAGCACTTTCACCTATGGAGGATAATAAACCAGCGCCGTATATTTTTGGGTTTTCTATGGAGCCAATCAAGCCATATTCAACCGTCCACCAATGTAAATTTCTAATAAGTGCCATTTCACTAGGCTCTCCTATATTTTGTTGTAAGTCTTCTACTTTTTTTTCCGCAGAAGCAATATTTTGTTCATTAGAGTTTGGAGCTTCCTTAATAATAGATAAGTGCCTAATAGCTTCGTATAGCTCATAATCTTTTGCAGATGAAATGGCTTTGCAACCAATTTCTCCAAAGCGTCTTAAATATTCTGCATATTCGGGGTTTGCAATTATAGGAGCGTGTCCTGCTCCTTCATGAATAATATCTGGAGCTGGTGTATATTCTATATGTTCTAATTGTCTAATATCACTAGCTATAACGAGTATGTTATAGGCTTGAAACTCCATAAAAGCATTAGGAGGTATAAAACCATCTACTGCAACTGCTGCCCAACCAATACCCTTTAAAATTCGGTTCATTCCATACATATTAGGAATATTATCTATAGAGATTCCTGTTTGTTTTAGACCTTCTAAATAAGATTTATGAGCAACCGTACTTAAAAAATCTACATTTTTTCGCATCACGTAACGCCATACTGCTTGATCAATAGCAGAATAGTCCTCATAATTTTGAGGTTTTATAAATTGCTTTAAATGCTCGGGCAAACGTTTTAAAATATCGTTAGATTCAATAGTATTAGACATGGATGTATTTTCATAAAATTAATCTAAGTAAAAATACGAATTATTCATAAAATCGATTATTTTTTGTGGTTTAATTAAATAATATGCTTGTTATGTGATTTGTGTTTAAAAATTAGACAAATAATTCTATATATTTATATCTGTATAATTTTAATTAAAATACATGTATACAAGACGAATTTTTCCAATTAAAGGTGTTTTAAAATGGACCCGAAGGCATATTTTTTTATTTATAATTATATCTTTAATTCCTGTTATATTATTTGATGTTTTAGGATTGAAGTGGTTACATGTACCTTGGTTACCTTTAGGAGTGTTAGGTACTGCTGTTGCTTTTGTTGTGAGTTTTAAAAATAATGCGTCTTATGATAGGTTATGGGAGGCTAGAAAAATTTGGGGAGGTATTGTTAATGCTTCAAGATCTTGGACCATTATGGTTAAAGATTTTATAACTAATGATCATGCAAAAGAAATTAGAACAGATGAAGAAATACAAGCCATAAAACGAGAATTGGTGCATAGGCATGTAGCATGGTTAACGGCATTACGTTATCAATTGCGTAAAGAAAAACCGTGGGAAATGCACTTAAAGGCAAAGAAATCTAATAAAGAGTTTAGGGCTTCTCAGTTTAGAGTTTGTGAAGATGAAATTTCAGTTGAAAATGAAATTAGACCTTATATTTCTGAAACAGAATTCAAAGAAGTTTTTGCTAAGGGGAATCAAGCGTCTCAAATTATTGGTATCCAATCTAGAAGGTTAAAAGAGCTAATGGGAGATGGATTGATTGAAGATTTTAGACATATGGAAATGGCAAATATGCTAGTAGAGTTTTATACGCTTCAAGGTAAAAGTGAGCGTATTAAAAATTTTCCTTATCCAAGGCAATTTGCTACGCTTAATTATATGTTTGTTTGGATTTTTATTTTGCTTATTCCTTTTGGAATTATGGAAGGATTTGAGGTTATAGGAGATCATATTCTTATGGATTTAGATACTCATGCAGAGCATTTTAGTTTAGCACACCAAATGCAAGAGTTTATAGCTAAGCATTTTGTATGGTTCTCTGTGCCATTTAGCGCATTAATATCTTGGGTGTTTCATACTATGGAAGCTATTGGTGAAAATACAGAGAATCCTTTTGAAGGTGGGACAAATGATGTGCCTATTACAGATATGAGTAGAGGTATAGAAATAGATATTAGACAACTTATTGATGATACCAATATTCCTGAACCTTATGTTTGGAAGAACGATATTGTAATGTAATATTTTATAGTTAAATATCTTAAATAAAAAAGTGACTTAAAAGTCAGTCATGGTCGGAAGATTTTTTCTTCCGACTTTTTTGTTTTATAAAGTATTTATTGTAGTGGTTTAATCGGTTGATTATTAGTTATCTGTATTGTTTTTGTTGTTTAATTACTGCGTGTTATTGATTGATAATCAAATAATTATGTTAGTATTTAAAAGATCATAAAATTACAGTAAATCAATTTTTTGGTGGTGTTCCAGAAGCGCTTTTATCTGAATTATCATTAACCACTAAAGTCGATTATGACACAAAGGTTCTTCACGGAAAAAAGATATTCTATTTATTGCTTTATGGTATTTTAGAGAATGAAAAAACTAAGCCAACGTACTTTAGAAGATACTTATAATAATTTTCTGTTTAAAACACTTTTTGATTTAGATAAATTTGAAACCATAATAAGACGACGTTCTATTTCTGAAAGGTTATCGAAAATCGATTCCAATTACTTTCGTTAAATATACCAGTTTGTATACCAACAATTTAATCAAGCCTATTCTAGCAAGAACAAGGAAAAACGTCATTTAATTCATGTAGATAGTTCTATGCTCAGTTAAGCTTTTGCTAAATTACTAAATGGCATTGATCATAAAAAACGGAAAGAAGTCCGTTAAATATAGTATGACTTTTGATGGTTTGTTGCTTTGTTAGTCTGAAGTATTTACCAATGCAAAGTACTCTAGTGAAGATATGGTTTTACACGAAGCTATAATGAATTATACATCATCAATCAAAAGAATTCTGGTTTATTACCAATGATTTTGATTTGCCAACAAAAGAGATTGCTCAAGCCTATAGAAAAAGATGGTATATTGAGGTATTCTTTCGTTTTATTAAACAAGAACTAAATGTAAGTCATCTTGTATCGTTAAATAAAAATGGAATAGAGGTTACCTTATGTATGACTTTAATTGGTGTAACTATCTTAATCTACAAAAAAAAAGCTAACAAGAGGCTATAAAACTGCCAAAAGAAGATTTAAAATGGAACTTAAAAATTTGGTTATTGCCATGATTGTTGTCAAATGCAATGGAGAATTAGATGATTTTGAGACTTATAAAAAATGGCCGGAATTTCTTCCGACCATGATTGACTTATAAAGGGCTTTTTTATTTAATTTATTTTGTGAATATTGAGAGTTTATTGTTTTACCATTTTACGAGAAATAGTTCCTTGTGTTGTTTTGATTATTAAGAAGTATATTCCATTTGATAGGTTGTCTACTTTTAATTCAACATTTTGGTTAGAAAGGCTATTTAATGATTTAGATTGTAAAACTTGTCCAGTTAAATTTACCAGTTCTATGTTATTAACTTCTATAGATTCTCTTGTAGAAAATTCTATAACAATTTTGTCACTAAATGGATTAGGTGAAATATTTAAATCTGAAAACAAAGTATAATAATCACTTACAGATGCAGTCGGGTCTATAATGTTAACACAATAATCTTCAATTTCTCCAAATTTATTGTCGGTAGGAGAGCAAGCATCAGTAATTTCATTAAAACTCATCATAACACGCATTCTAGTTAACCCTAGAGTGGCTGTGGGTGGAATTGTTATAGAGCGACTAGATGTTTCGTCAAACTCAGTTTCATTAAATATTTCTTCGCCAGAATCATCAAAATCACCGTCAGCGTTATAATCAATCCATACTTTTAAATAGTCTTCGAACGGTGCAACCGAAAAATCAGGAATGACTGTTATATCATAGGATTGATTAAGTATGACATCTGTACTTATACTACCTGTATAGTCGGCGTAACCACGTTCTTTTGTTGACGCATTATTGATTGTGTTAAAAGTAACAGATTTTATCCATTCTTCATCAGAATTAAGAAAAGGAGGCGGACAATATGTTAAATCTGTACAAGCACCACAACCTTTTGTTCTTATTATTTGACTAGGACTAAAAGCTATGGTTTCTCCTAAGCAAATAGTTTGAATCTGTATTTCATAATCTGTACAAGCTATTAAGTTTGAAAAATTTGTTGTAGTATTTGAAGTGTTATTAGTTGTCCATATAGAAGTTCCATTTTCTCTTAATCTAATGTTATAGCTTTGAGCGGCTAATATGCTATTCCAAGATATAGACATGTTATTTTCGGTTATTACATCTGGTATTAAATTGTCAGGATTTAGACAGCAACCATCGGTCTTGAAAATGTAACTTTCTGAGTATTCCGAGGTTTCAGAGTTGCAAGTATTTCTCGTTTGAAATTCATAATCTGTACATGCTATTAAACCAAATATTTTTAATGGATTGGTAGGGTTGTTAACTTCTATCCAGTCCGTTGTACCTATTTGTCTCCAACGAAGTGTTGTACTGGTTGGCGTGTTTAATAATTCCCAAGTAAGATCAGCTTCTGTGTCTATTACATTTTGAGAACCTAAATAAGCAGGTGCTACGCATTCATCACATTGATTTACTAATAATTGTAAACTGTTGTTTACGTTTAGTCGTTTGCCTGTAAGAGTAATACCATTTAGAGAGGCATTATCATCCCCTCCATTAAGAATATATTTTTTTACTTCTAAAGCAGCAATAGCAGGGTTGGATTTTGCTAAATTTATAAAATTAGAACATGGTGCAGAATAAAGTAATGCAATCGTACCTGCTACATGAGGTGTAGCTGCCGATGTGCCTCCAAAAGCAGCATAACTATTGGGGAATTCATTTGTTGGCATTGCAGTTGTCCATGTGTCTTCTCCAAAAGCACCTATATCGATACTTGTTGTACCATAACCAGCATATTCGTTTTTTTCGTCATTACGTTTTATGTTTGTTACACCTATAAGGTAATCGCTAGGACAATTGGTAGGTAGATCTCCTACTATATCAACATTCAGATCATCATTTACAGTTGCACCTGCATTTAAAATACCTTGCCTTCCCAGAGTGTCATATAATTCACACCATAAAGGTGCACTAGTAGCTTGACCAAAATCGACACCCCAAGAGGCACTTGTTGCAACAACAAAAGCGCCTTCTGCTCCATTGGTTTCATTATACTTTTTTCGAGCAGCCAAAGCATAAGAATACGCTCTTAATACTTCACTTTCTACACCTGTACCTCCAGAAACTAGCATGAGTTTAATATCCCAGTTAACACCAGTTACACCAATACCATTATTTCCTTTAGCACCTACAATACCAGCTACAGCTGTACCATGTTCAGGATCTTCTCCATTTTCAACATCATCATCATTAGTTTCTGTATTCCATCCTTTATAATCATCAATAAAACCATTATTGTCATCATCAATACCATTGTTAGGTATTTCTGCGGTATTATACCAAATGTTTGGAGCTAAATCTGGATGCGTAATTTGAAAACCACCATCTATAATACAAACTACAATTTCATCGCCATCTATAGTAGAACCTCCAGTGGTGACATCCCATGCTAAATCTGCATCTATATCTGCACCAATAGTACCTCCATTTTGACCATTATTAATATATTGCCATTGATTTGTAAATTGTGTATCGTTAGGAACGGTAGAACGAAGTTTGACACGATGGTTAAATTGTGCAACTTCTACCATGGGGTCACTTTGTATAGAGCCTAACATAGTGTTTTCATCTATATTATCTGCATCAAAAGTATAGCAGTAAATATTCATAGGCTTAGATACCGTTTCACGAAATCTTAGTCTTGTTTTTTTTCCTCTAAATTGTTGTTTATTTTTTGCCCATGTTCTAGCATTTATGTTGGGCTTCATTTTAACTAAAATTTCACCTTTTAAATGTTCTGCTTTTTGTGCAGATACTGAAAAAATAAGGCATAGGAAAAGGCTAGTTAAGAGTAGACTCTTTTGTAGTTTCATTTTTGTGGAGTGTTAGTTTATTTAAAATTAGAAAGTGAAGCTACAAATATTATTTTGTATTGAATGTAAATTTTTTGTTAAAGTATATTGTGCTAAGGGGGTATGTCTTGGTGTATACTTATGATTACTTAGATTTAGTAGCGAGAGTTAGCGATAAAAAAAAGCAACTCTTTTCACGAGGCTACTGAAAAAGTCACGAACTTAAATAAAAGCGGTAAGTATTTTAGATACTTGCCGTTTTTTGTATTTTGTATTCATGATAGTTCAACAGGAATCTCTTCGGTTAAGCAAGTACAGTTCTTTATATGATTTAATTGTTCCTAACACTAATTTGTTAAGGCGTATCAATGATTTAATAGATTTTAATTTCATCTATGACGAACTAGCATCTAAGTATTCACAAACTCTAGGCAGAAAAGCAGAAAGTCCCATAAGACTATTCAAATATCTTCTGCTAAAAGTAATTTATACCATTTCAGATGTAGATGTAGTGGAGCGTTCACGCTATGACATGTCCTTCAAATACTTTTTAGAAATGTTACCAGAAGAAGATGTTATTGCCCCAAGTACTTTAACAAAGTTTCGTAGGCAACGTTTAAAGGACACCAATTTGCTGGATATGCTTATCAATAGAACAGTTAGCATTGCTGTTGAACAAGGCATCATAAAATCCAGATCAATTATTGTAGATGCTACCCATAGTTTATCAAAATCGAACCCCATTTTAGCTATAGACGTTTTACGGGAACGTTCAAAACAACTTCGCAAATCAGTTTATGCTTACCAAGAAGATTGGACCTGTAAGATGCCGGTCAAGAATCAGGGCAATGATTTAGAAAAAGAACTAACTTACTGCAAGGAATTAGGAACCTTATTAGATGGCACTCCTACACTTAGCAAAATTCCAGCAATAAAATAAAAATTGAACTTACTTAAAGAATCTGTTGATGATATTGAACACGCGGCTCAAGATGTTGTTTCAAAAGGTTTCAAAAGATAAGGATGCAAAGATTGGCCACAAATCACAGGACAGCCCGTTTTTTGGTTACAAAACTCATTTGGCAATGACTGAAGAGAGAATTATCACAGGAGCAGTTGTTACTTCAGGAGAAAAAGGAGATGATCCAATTTTACCAGAATTAATAACACAAAGTGAACAACATGGGATTGATGTGGATACTGTTATAGGAGATGCCGCTTATTCTGGCAAAAAGAATTTAGAATTAGCCCAAGAAAAAGATATAAAGATTGTAGCTAGATTAGATCCAGCTATCAGCCAAGGGTTTAGGAAAGAAGAAGACTAATTTGATTATAATAAAGATGCAGATATGTTTGTTTGTCCAGCAGGTCATTTAGCTATAAGAAAAGCGAAACAAGGCAAAAAGAATGTCGCCACAAATCAAGTTATTACCTATTACTTTGATGTTGAAAAATGTAAGACCTGTCCTTTAAGGGAAGGCTGTTATAAAGAAGGGGCTAAATCAAAATCTTACTCCATTACTTTAAAGTCAGACATCCACAAAGAACAGATGGAGTTTGAAACTTCTGATTGTTTTAAAGAGAAATACAAACAGCGTTATAAAATCGAAGCCAAAAACGGAGAATTAAAAAACGTTCATGGTTATGGAAGAGCTATAGCTTATGGTATAGTAAATATGCAAATGCAAAGTGCTTTAACCATATTTACTGTGAATTTGAAAAGAATTTTAAATTTAAACTAGTCCAAAATGAGACAAAACAATACCGTTTTGATTATAATACCATTTAAACTAAAATAAGCCTTTTTAAGAGAGTCCAAACAACTTTGAGAACCTATAAACCAAAAAGAGATTTCACAAAATTAGCTCGTGAAATCTCTTATATGAAACTCTCTTTTTGAAAAGAGACTTACTTTTTCAGTAGACTCCTCTTTTCAAGTTGCTTTTTTTTTATTGTTGAGTTCCAGGAGGGTATTTTTCTATAATTTTAGAAACAAATTCTTTGATACGTTCTTCTTTTTTCTCCATACTACGGCTTAAGTAGCCAGTTCCCATACCTTGCCATACAAGTTCTTTTTTATTGGCATCAATAAGATCTATATATAAAGTGCCTTGTGTACTAGTAGATACACTAGGTTGGTTCCAACCCCAGCCCCAACCAGGACCAAAGCCACCCCAGCCACCCCAACCCCAGGTGCCATAACCCCATGAGTTGTTATAGACATCTACACGTTGTTGAGATTTAGTGAAAAGGCTAATTAATAAATCTGGTTTTTCAGATTTTGTAAAGCCTTTCGCTAGTAGTTCTGTTTCAATAGCACGAAGGATTCTACGTTTGTCTAAATCGCTAATTTCAGCTTTATCAATGCCTGTTTTAAAAAAGGCAAAGGTTTTATATTCGGTAAATGTTGCATTTTTATCATAATCTGCAGCAACGCGAACAGAAGAGCAAGAAGTTACCACTATTAATAATGCTAAAAGCGGTAATGTTTTTAATAAATTTTTCATAATGCTTTTTTTATTGGTTAAAAAGTTTTGATTGAAACTTAATAGAGGTTGTCAATCAAAGCATTTAATACTAAGAGATTATATAAGTTTTTCTTTAAAATATCTAGTATCAACAATCGTACCAAGTATAAAGCTTTTGCTCTATTGGTTTCTTGTGTTTGTTTTTTTATTATAACCGTAGGGGCAATGTCTACATCCACTTTCACAACAATATCCACGTTTTAAATGGTATTGTTCTGTAAAACATCGGTATCCTTCTGGCGTTAGGTAATAATCACCTTCTTCAACAGGAATAATCTTCTTCATATCACAAATATAATGTAAATTGGAAGAATAATTTTTTGATGTTTATTCTCAAAATTTCTATAAACCCAAGAAAAGTAATATTGGATTGATTTTTATATGTTATAAAACATGATTTTTGTTTCGAAATATTTAGTGCCTAAGGATTATAATGGAATAACCATTTTTCCTTTTATTTTATTGAAAAGTGAATACTTTAAAAAGAATTGTATTTTAATAAATCATGAAAGAATTCATTTAAGACAGCAGTTAGAAATGTTGGTACTGCCTTTTTATTTGATTTATGGTTTAGAGTTTCTAATAAGGTTTTTTCAATATAAAAAATGGGATTTAGCTTATAGAAATATTTCTTTTGAAAGAGAGGCTTATGCTCATGAAGTACATTTGAATTATTTAAAGCAGAGACCATTTTGGAGTTTTTTAAAGTATCTTCGTCGTCATGGTATTTAAGATAGAGAGCAGTATTAATCAGCAAATAATTTTACCAGAAGAAAGAGGAGTTACTTTATTTTTAAAGCGTGAAGATGAAATCCATCCTTTTGTTTCTGGAAATAAATACAGAAAGCTTAAATATAATCTTCAGCAAGCTAAAAAAGAAGATTTTAAAACGTTATTAACTTTTGGAGGCGCGTTTTCTAATCATATTGCTGCGGTAGCTTCTGCAGGTGAAAATTTAGGTTTTAAAACAATTGGAATTATTAGAGGAGAGGAGTTGGAAGCTAAAATCTCGGATAATGAAACGCTTAGTTTTGCAAAAAAAAATGGGATGCAATTCAAGTTTATTTCCAGAGAGGTTTATAGATATAAAACATCAGATTCTTTTTTAGATAGTTTAAAAGAAGAGTTTGGTGACTTTTACCTTATTCCAGAAGGAGGCACAAATAGTTTAGCTGTTAAAGGTTGTGAAGAAATATTGGTAGATAAAGATAATATGTTCGATTTTGTGTGTTGTGCAGTAGGGACTGGAGGTACTATTTCTGGTCTTATAAATGCATCGAAACCGAATCAACAAATTTTAGGTTTTCCAGCTTTAAAAGGAGACTTTTTAAAAGAAGATATTAGTAAATTTGCAACTAAAGCTAATTGGAATTTAATAACTAATTATCATTTTGGCGGTTACGCTAAAATAAATGAAGATTTAGTGACGTTTGTTAATCAATTTAAAGCAGACTATAATATACCTTTAGATCCTGTTTATACTGGAAAAATGATGTTTGGAATCATGGATTTAATTGATAAAGGTTTTTTTAAAAAGGGTTCAAAAATTTTAGCAATTCACACTGGAGGTTTACAAGGAATTGAAGGGATGAATACAATTTTAAAAAAGAAAAATTTACAAATAATTAATTAGTAATGAAAAGATTAGTATTATTAGTATTATGTTTTGGGTGTTTGTTTTTTAGCTGTCGTTCTAAAAAAGTGGTAGTTACAAAGCGACCTAATAGAACGACTAAAAAAGTAGTCATAAAAAAACAAGAGCAGCCTAAAGTAAATGTTAAAGAAACTTCAGCTTCTAATAAAATTTATGCGAATAGTACAGAGCGTTATATAGACACTTATAAAGATATAGCGCAACAAGAAATGAACCTATATGGTATACCAGCAAGTATTACTTTGGCTCAAGGTATATTAGAATCTGGCTCAGGAAAAGGAGCTTTGTCTAGAAATGCTAATAATCATTTTGGAATTAAATGCCATGATTGGACAGGAGCAAGAGTGTATCATGACGATGATGCAAAACAAGAATGTTTTAGAAAATATAAGGATGCAAAATATTCGTTTAGAGATCACTCTTTATTTTTAAAAGAAAGAAAACGTTATGCGAAATTATTCAAACTTAAAAAAAGTGATTATAAAGGTTGGGCTATAGAATTAAGAGCTGCTGGTTATGCTACAGATAGAAAATACCCTGCAAAGTTAATTACTTTAATAGAACGTTACCAATTATATAAGCTTGATGGCACAAAAAAAGGTAATAGAATAAAACCTAAAGTTAAAGAGGCAGTTGTAAAAGAAGTTTCTAAAGGAGAAGTTCATGTTGTTACTAAAGGAGATACTTTGTATTCTATATCTAAGATGTATAATATGCGTGTTGAAGACCTTCAAAAAATAAATGATATTAAGGGAACAGATATTAAAATAGGGCAAAAACTAGAATTAAGTTTAAAATAAAATAGTTTAATGAATTATAAAAGAAGTAGTGCATTATTTGCTGAATCGGAAAAGGTTATTCCTGGAGGCGTTAATTCACCAGTTAGAGCTTTTAAAGGTGTTGGAGGAACTCCAATATTTGTAAAGGGAGCAAAAGGCGCATATTTATATGATGAAGATGATAATCGTTTAATTGATTATATAAATTCTTGGGGGCCTATGATTTTAGGGCATGCTTTTGAACCTGTTGTAAATGCAGTTGTTGAAAAAGCGAAGAAGGGAACATCTTTTGGAATGCCAACAGAAATTGAAACTCAAATAGCCCAATTAGCAGTATCAATGGTGCCAAACATTGATAAAATACGTTTTGTAAATTCAGGAACAGAGGCTTGTATGAGTGCTGTGCGTTTGGCTCGTGGTTTTACAGGGAAAGATAAAATAATCAAATTTGCAGGGTGCTATCATGGACATAGCGATTCGTTTTTAATACAAGCAGGTAGTGGAGCGAGTACATTTGGTACGCCTAATAGTCCTGGTGTTACTCAAGGTACAGCTAAAGATACTTTATTGGCACGTTATAATGATCTTGAAAATGTTAGCGAATTAATAGAAGCAAATAAAAATGAAATAGCTTGTATTATTATAGAACCAGTTGCTGGTAATATGGGATGTATTCCTCCTAAAGAAGGTTTTTTACAAGGGTTAAGAGATTTGTGTGATACTAATAATATTTTGTTAGTATTTGATGAGGTTATGACGGGGTTTCGTTTAGCAAAAGGAGGCGCTCAAGCACTTTTTAATATTAATGCAGACATTGTTTGTTTTGGAAAAGTAATTGGCGGAGGTTTACCAGTTGGAGCTTTTGCGGCACGAAATGAAATAATGAATCATTTGGCTCCATTGGGACCAGTGTATCAAGCAGGTACTTTAAGTGGAAACCCGTTAGCTATGGCTGCTGGTTTAGCTATGTTGACTGAATTGAATACGGATCCTGATATTTTTAAGCGTTTAGCTGAAAAAACAGCATATTTACATGAAGGAATAGCTAGAGTTTTAAAAGAAAATAATGTTGTTCATACCATAAATAGAGTAGGGTCTATGATTTCGGTTCATTTTGATGAAGGAAATGTTGTAGATTTTGAAACTGCCGCAAAAGGTAATAATGAGAGTTTTAAGAAATTTTTTCATGGTCTGCTTAACGAAGGTGTTTATATTGCACCAAGTGCTTTTGAAACTTGGTTTATAACAGATGCTTTATCTTATGAAGATTTAGATTTTACAATTTTGGCCGTAAATACTGTGGCAAAAACATTAAACTAAGAGTAAAAAAGTTAAAGTAATTTTTTTAAACTATCATAATATTGTTTTGCTATATGTATACTATTATGAGAAGCATCATCAATAAAAGTTAATTCAATTTTATTTGGATATAATTTTTGTAATTTAATAGAATTCGTTTCGGGATTTATTAAAAAGTCTTTAGTTCCATGGAAAATGTGTATTGGACAGGATACGGTATTTAAAAACTTATAAGTAGCTATATCATATCGTATTAAGAATTTAGGAATTGGTGGAGCTATCTCATCAGCAATAAGCGTTTTCCATGAGTAATAAGGAGCATTTAAAATAAGTTTTTTGGGTTGGTTATTAGCTGCTATATATGCAGCTAATCCAGACCCTAGAGAGAACCCGAGTACAGTAATTTGGTTTTCTGTGTATCTGGTTTTTACGTAATTATATACTTTTTGCATGTCATTAAATAATTGATCGCTGTTAGAGTAAGAGCCATCACTTTTTCCATACCCTCTATAATCTACAAATAAAACATCATAATTATTATCAAGAAATAGATTAGCTCTTTTTCCCCAATCATTTATAGCTCCTGCATTTCCATGTAAATATAGTATAACACCTTTAGACTGTTGAGCTTTAAAAAGTAATGCGCTTAAGTTAGTGTTCTTGTCAACATTTATTTTAAGTTCTTCAAATTTTTCTTGAAACTTAAAAACATAGTTTTTATTTAACTGTTTAGGGTTAAAGAAAAACTTCTCTTGTTTGATGTAAAAAAAAATTAAAGTAAAGAAGTATAGAAAACAGAGAATTTTAAAAAAGTAAATTATACGCTTTCGAATTTTGATAAGATTGATTTTCAAGGAAAATATTTTTAGTTTTTGAGTAAAATTTATAGGCTTACTGAGAACTCATTTAGACTTTTCGTTTTTAAAAGGCATAGTGTCGCTAAACATGAGAAAATAACTGAAATATGGGTGAATTTTGGACATTTTTTAAGAAATAGAAAAAGTTAAGATGAGTTCTGAATATATAAATTTATAATATTTAATCTAGAGATTCTTTTAAAGAGAATAATATTTTTTATAATATGCTTATACTTATAAGCAAGTAACCTATTTTAATAAGTGAATATAGTATTTGTATTATGGTAGAAATGATGTAAGATAAAGTTATTAAATTGGAAATGTTTCTGTTTTATTCTATGGTTGCGTTTTTCCTTTTATATTATTTAAAAAGGAGAACCTAGTTAAGTAGATTCAAAATCATGATATAGTAGAAATCGGTACTAACACTTATATTTAAGCAAGGACATTTATTTTTTACGAGTAAATTATGGTGTAAATTCTAAAATAATAAGGATTGTAAAGTAAATAAGGTGTTAAATTAGACATGATATCAATTTAAAAGTTAAGAAAAAACAAAGCGCATATCTAAAATTAAGAAATGCGCTTTTTATTAACATCTAAACTAAACTTAATTAACAAAACTATTTTTTTTGGTGCATGTTTTTTTTCATGCCTTGTTTTTTCTTTTTCCCTTTAGAAATTTTTTTTATTTGAGCTTTTTCCCATTTGGTATATTGTTCAGCGTTTAAAATGGTTTTCATTTTTGCTTTCATGGCAATTTTACGATCCAGTTTAGCATTTGTCATTTTAAGACGTTGTTCTTTAGTAAGTTTTTGCGTGTTATTGCTTTCCTTTTTTTCTTTTATAGCTTTCATGCGTGCTTTACGTGCATTAGCATTTTCTAAATTTATTTTATGAATTTCTGCTTGTTGAGATTCATTTAAATCTAAAAATAAAGTCATCTTTTTTGTTTTAAGTTTAGCAGCTTCTTCAGCAGAAAGATTCATCATTTTTTGATGATTATTTGGTCTATGGTTTTTTATTCCTTGAGCTGTTACTTGTATACCTATAAATGCTATGGCAACTATTATTAATTTCTTCATTTTATTATGTCTTTTAAGGTTAATCTACAAATAAGACCTTGTAAATCAAGAAAGGTTTAATAAGTATTTAAAAATTAACGAGTTTTTATAATTGAGGTTTAGTGTGTTATTTAAATACAAGTATTTTTAAACTTATACCTGTTTGGAAATCTGGAGCGTTATTAATTTTAAAATCTTCTTTCATATATATTGATACTATATAGTTTGGTCTGCCGTAAGAATATGTTAGGTTCCAATTACATAATGTATCGTATAGAGTAGCAATACCGTTATGCCATCCACTATTTATTTCTCGCCATTTGCCTTCTAATTTATAATAATCTTGCTCTTCTATTTTGTTGTAACGCGATTGGATTTGATAATTAATACCAAAAGAATTATAGTTGCCCTTTTTTGTGTATTTTGTTATTTCAACATGGCTTTCAATAGTTCCTAAATAAGGATTAGTTCCTAAATCGATAACCTTCTTGAAATTGATGAGGTTTTTGCGTAATAGATTTGCTCCAAGGGCAAGGTTGAATTCGTAATTATTTTTTAAAGAGATTTTTTTTATGATGTTTGAAGAAATGCCAAAATCTATGGATGAATTAAATTTAGAGGTATTTATACCTAGATGACTACCAAGATTAATAAATATGTTTTTGGTTTTATTTATTAAAAGTCTAGGATAGTAAAAATGATTTAATTCAATGCCACCTATAAAAAAGTCATTTTGGTCTAATTTAAGTGTATTTCCATTTCTATCAACATATTTAAAATGAACTTGGTTCAGCCCATAGTAACGTCTTCCAAATGGGTCTTCACCACCATTAATATTACTATGAAACCATTCAATAAGTTCATCGCTGGTAAAAGTAGAGAAAGGAAATTTTCCTTTAGTAATTAGATAAGATCTTAGGTTAATACTCAATTCATGTTCCTTTGCTATTGGTATATTTATACCTATTCTAAAATCTTTAATAACGGCATCAATAACAATATTTAAGTAATCTGCAGGAGTGGTTTCTTGATTAATAAAATGAAATTTTCGGGTATTCCAAGCTTGTTCACTTAATTCTTTTCTTATTTGAGGGTCTTTAGGAAAGTACCCTTCTACAAAAGGGTGGAAATTATTTCCACTTATAGAACTTAAAGATAATGTCGTTTTTTTTGAAGGAAAAAATTTAAAGTTACTATTAATTCTAGAACTAAAAATACCAAAATGATGTGTTGCTAAAAGATTAGGGTTATCAATACCATTTTTAATAGATAAACTATCTTTTTGTTGAGCAATTAAGATATAGCTGCAAATGTTTATTACAATTAAAAGTATTTTTTTTAACATCAAATAAAAATAAATAAAGTTTAAATAATAAAGATTCAATTTTAAATAATCTTTAGTTACAAAAGCAGATATGCTAACTATATTAACCGTTACACAACACTCTAAACAAACTCACTAAAACTGATATTTACTTGATTTTATAATTTCACCTATAATTAAGAGTTATTAAAATTAAGTATATGAGGTCTCATTTGGAAATTTATACTACTTTGAATAGCAGTTTAAAACTTTCGTTTTTTTACGTAGAAATTCTAAACCTAAAACCTTAGATAATCTTCGATAAAAATTATCTTTTGGAACTCGATTGCTCAACTGAAAACTGTTGAATACTTTTTCTTGATATATTTTACTTCCTTACATATATTAATATACGAAATTTCGTTATATTTCGAAAGAAGTTATGCAACAGGTACAACATATAAAAAAAATAGAGCAAAAAGTGCTTAATCGAAAGGTCTGTGTGTATTTTGCTAAGTCGTCAAATTTTAAATTTGGTATAATTAAAATTAGAAAAGATAATTTACAAAATTTAAAAATTTGGTTTTAGCTAAATCCGAAAAGTATAGCATACAATTGCCCTACTTTTCTTGGGATAGCCTGTTGGGCGTAATGTAGAAACCTCTCAAATATGACAGAGTTACTGATACGAAATATTTTAAACCATATTACGCTTTCTAACAAAGAGCTAGAAAATTTCTGTAATTTATTTAACCAAAAGGAGGTTTTAAAAAAACACTTTCTTCTACGAGAAGGTAAACTTTGCAAGTTTGAGGGCTTTGTTATCAAAGGACTTTTTAGAGTATATCATATAGATAGTAATGGCTTTGAACAAGTACTCTATTTTGCTAAAGAAAATTGGTGGGTTACAGATATAGACAGTTTCACTAACGATAAACCATCACAACTTTATATTCAAGCATTAGAGGATAGTGAAGTATTATTAATATCAAAAAGAGATAAAGAGTTTGCTTATAATAACATTCCTAAAATAGAAGAACTGTTTAGAGTCATGACTCAAAAAACACATATTGCCTTGCAGCGAAGAATAATAGATAATTTGAGTAAAACTGCCGACCAACGTTATTTAGACTTTATTGAAAAATATCCCAACCTCTTTCAACGATTAACTAACGTGCAGATTGCCGCTTATTTGGGTATAAGCCACGAATTTTTGAGTAAAATAAGACGAAAAATCGCTAGTAAATGATAGTTGAGAATTCAGTTATTGAACTTGTTCAATATTTTGTGACTGATATCCATTGTATCTTTGTATCATTATTAAAAACAAGACAAAATGAAATCAATTATTTCAAAAACATTATTCGCAATTTTAATTTTATTCAAAATGAACGCACAAGAACAAAGTTTCAAAACAATAGAAACAAACAAATTTAAACTACAAGTTTATAACGCATCAGAAAATAGTTTTGGTGTGGCATCTGTAATCATTTCAGGTAAAAATGAAGCAGTATTGATTGATGCACAATTTACATTGGCAGAAGCCGAAAAGGTTGCTCAAGAAATTAAAAACTCAGGGAAAACCTTAACTACTATTTATGTTTCTCACGGTGACCCTGATTTTTATTTCGGATTAGAAGTTTTCAAAAAATATTTTCCAGAGGTTACGGCTTATGCATCGCCTGGAACAGTAGAACATATTAAAACAACAGCTCAAAAAAAATTGGAAGTCTGGGGCGAAAGATTAGGCGATAAAATTACGTCCAATGCTATATTGCCTCAAGTTCTAAAAGGAAATTCTATTAATTTAGAAGGCGAAAAATTAGAAATCATTGGATTAGATGATTTCCCAAAAAGAACCTTCGTATGGATTCCATCAATTAAAACAGCTTTAGGCGGAATTAATGTTTTTGGCACAACATTTAATTTATGGATGGCTGATGCACAAACAACAGAGTCTCGTAATAACTGGATATCAATTTTAAATATCATCAGTGATTTAGAACCAGAAATAGTAATTCCTGCACACGCAAATACAAATTCAGATTTCACTATAGGTGCTGTAAACCATACGAAGAACTATATTCAATTTTATGAAGAAGCTTTAAAAAGCAGCACAACTTCTGAAGCGTTAATAGCAACAATAAAATCAAAATATCCAAGTTTAACTTTTGAAACAGCTTTAGTACTAGGAGCAAAAGTGAACACAGGAGAAATAAAATGGTAAGACCTATAATAATTATCAACTTGACATTGCTTTTAGTAGTGTCAAGTTGTTCATTTAAACAAGAAGCAATGACAAATTTAGAAATAATAAAAAGTACCTATGAAGGTAAAACTTCAGAAGAAAACGGTAAAAACTTAGCCAAACATGTTGCTGAAAATATTAGTTGGACTGAAGCCAAAGGTTTTCCTTATGCAGGAACTTATATTGGTTTAGATAGTATTACCGAAAATGTTTTTAAGCGCTTAGGTAGCGAGTGGATTGATTATAAGTTTTTGCCTGAAGACTATATTTCAAATGAAGATAAAGTTGTTGCTTATGGAACTTATTCAGGCACCTATAAAAGGACAAACAAGTATTTTGAAGCACGGGTTGCCCATATATGGAAACTAAACAATGGTAAGATTATTAGTTTTGAGCAGTTTGTGGATAGTAAATTGGTTGACGAAGCAATACATTAAAGCCACTACGCCTTAACACCGGTAATCGTTGCACAACCCTCTAAAAAAACCACCAAAATCATATTTACCTGATCTTAAAGTGTTTTGTTTTTTAGATATTTATTATAGGCTTTTTAAAACCAATTACAATTACAGGAGGTCTCATTTTGGAGATTTATACTACTTTGAATGGCATTTAGAACTCTTGCTACACTTTTTAGGGCTGTTTTTTATAAATTTTTAAGTATAGTATAAGCTAGAACTGAAACTGCATGCACTTATTGGCTTGTTTTAAACCTTATAAATAACAGAGAAAAATATTTTTTCCTAATTACCAATTTATGCAGATATAAAGAAAGAGCACATATATTATCAATTTTGTTATACAAAACCTCTATTATTCAGTAGGCTTTTTGGTTAAAAACTTCATGTAAAATTATTTTATAAGAAGTTATTAATTAATGTATCTCTTTAAGTAATTCCTTTGGAAACTTAGCTTTAAACCTATTTAGTCTCGGTATAGATACATTTCTTATATAGCTATTATTTGGGTGAAGTCTTTCATAGTTTTGGTGATAATCTTCAGCTATCCAAAACTTTTGAAACGGATAGACTTCTGCAGCAATTTTTGTGTTTAATTTTTTGCTTAAAGTTTCCTTTTTCTTTAAAATGATTTGTTTTTGTTCGTCATTTTGGTAAAATATTATTGAACGATATTGAGAACCTCTATCGTTACCTTGTCCATTTACTTGTGTTACATTTTGCGAAGCAAAATAGACATCAACTAAAGTATTAAAACTAACAATTTTAGGATCGTAAATAATTTCTACAGCTTCTGCATGTCCAGTTTTTCCAGTATTACTTGCAGCATAAGTTGGTTTTTTTGTATGACCGCCAGAGTATCCAGAAATAGATTCTTTTACACCTTTTACACTTTCATAAATAGCTTCTACGCACCAAAAACAACCGCTAGCGAAGTACGCCTTAGCTTTTCCATTTTCAAGGGGAACTTCAACTGGTTTTGCGTTAATAATGGTTTCTTTTTCTTCTTTTGTTTGAGCTTGGTTTTTGCAATTATAAAATAATGCAACTAGTATAAGTGGAATAATTTTTTTCATGAGAGTTTTTTTCTTCTTATTTATAGACGAATTAAAATTAAAAACCTTAATAAGAAGGTATGGAAATTTTTAAAATAAAAAAAGCCTTCATTAATATGAAGGCTTTAAAATATGTATTATAAATGGATTTATAATTTAGAAAACAATTTTTCCATTTTTGCTTTTTGTTCTTCAGCTAAAACAGCGTCAACTAAAATTCTACCACTATGCTCATCTGTAATTACTTTTTTACGAGAAGCAATTTCTACCTGTACTTGTGGAGGGATAGTGAAAAAAGATCCTCCAGAAGCACCTCTTTCAATTGGTACAACAGCTAAACCATTTTTTACGTTTTTACGAATTCTGTTATAAGCAGCAACTAAGCGTTCTTCAATTTGAGTTTTATAAGTCTCAGATTTTTCAATTAAAGCTTGTTCTTCTTTTTCTGTTTCAGCTAAAATGTCATTTAACTCACCTTTTTTGTGTTTCAGGTGATTTTCACGCTCTTTTAAACGACCTTTAGTTTCAGAAATAACTGCTTTTTTCTGCTCTATTTGCGCCTTAAATTCCTTAATATGCTTCTCTGCTAATTGGATTTCTAATTCTTGAAACTCAATTTCTTTAGTTAGTGAATTAAATTCTCTGTTATTTCTAACATTTTTTTGTTGTTCACTATATTTAACAATTAAATTGTTCGATTCTTGAATTAGATTTTTCTTCCCAGCAATATCATTATCTACTACTGCTAAGCTTGCAACAAGCTTTTCTAATCTTATGCTTAATCCAGCAACTTCGTCTTCTAAATCACGAACTTCTAAAGGAAGTTCTCCACGAACATTTCTTATTTCATCTATACGAGAATCGATGAGTTGTAAATCGTATAGAGCTCTTAAGCGCTCTTCAACAGTTACTTCTTTCTTTTTAGCCATATTTTAAAAATACTTAACAGGATTGGTATTTGTCTTTGATAAAATGATTGCAAAATTAGTGATTTTTTTTGTAAGATATGCTACTAAAAGATTTTTTGTGAATTGCTCACTTTCATAATGTCCAATATCGGCTAAAAGAATATTTTTTTCGGCTGTGAAAAAATCATGATATTTTAAATCTGCAGTTATAAAAGCATCTGCACCACTAGCTTTGGCAGCAGCAATGGCAAAACTACCAGAACCTCCCAGTACAGCAACTCTTTTTATGTTTTTATTTAAAAAAGAAGAATGCCTTATGCTTTCTGTATTCATTTTGGTTTTTAAATAAGATAAAAAACTAGATTCATCCATAGATTCTTTAAAATCCCCAACCATACCCATACCTATACTTTGATTTTTGTTTTCTAATGTCGTTATTTCGTAAGCTACTTCTTCATAAGAATGTGTTTTGAAAAGTGTTTGAATTATTTGCGATTCTATATGCTTTGCATAGGTAACTGTTATTTTAGTTTCCTCTTCAATATGTGTTGCACCTTTTTTACCTTTGGTTGGTGAAGATGATTCATTCCCATTAAATGTGCCATAGCCTTCTACATTAAAACTACAATCGTTATAATTCCCTAGGCTACCAGCCCCAATTTTAAATAAAGCTGTTCGTAATTGTTCTGCTTCATTTTTGGGTACATAAGTTGTTAGTTTTTTTATTGTTTTTGCTTGAGGAATTAATATCTGTTTATTTATTAACTCTAATTTATTACAGATCATATTATTTACGCCTTGTAGGGAGTTATCTAGAGCAGTATGCATGCTGTAAATAGCTATATCATGTTTAATAGCTTTTATTACAACGCGTTCTACATAGTTTTTTCCAGTAAGCTTTTTTAGGCCTTTAAAAATTATAGGGTGAAAGCTAACTATAAGATTACACTTTTCTTGAATAGCTTCATCTATAACAGTTTCTAAGGTATCCAAAGTAACTAAAACTCCTGTAATTGGATTATTCTTATTACCAACTAATAAGCCAACATTATCAAAATCTTCGGCATAAGCTAAAGGGGCAAGTTCTTCTATATGATTAATAACGTCTTGTATGACCATGTTTTATTATGTTTACCTCAAACGTACATATATTTTTTCATTTTTAAAATAAGAAATTTAAATGAAAAATATATTTGACTATAAAATCGAGGTTTAAATTTAAAATGTTTTATTTCAGAGGACGTATAAAATAATTACTTTCGTTGTGGTGAAACTTCTAATTAATTATTATAAGTTTTAAATAGATGTTACATCTAATGATTAAAAATAATTCGTAAGACTAGATGAAAATATTAAGGTACATATTATTTCCTATAATGCAGATATACTTTTTTGCAACTTGGCTAAGAAACAAATTGTATGATTTGGGTATTAAAAAATCTATTTCATATAGTTTTCCTGTGATTTGCGTTGGCAATTTAAGCGTTGGAGGGACTGGAAAAACGCCTATGATAGAATATTTAATTAAGCTTTTAAAAGATGATTATAAAGTAGCAACATTAAGTAGAGGGTATAAAAGGAAAACTAAAGGTTTTCAGTTAGGTAATAAAACATCTAATGCGGAATCTTTAGGAGATGAGCCTTTTCAGTTTTACAATAAGTTTAAAAATGATATTCATGTTGCTGTAGATGCCGATAGAAATAATGGCATTAAATCGTTACAATTAATTGAAAATCCGCCAGAAGTTGTTTTACTAGATGATGCTTTTCAACACAGAAAAGTAAAAGCTGGTTTTAATATATTGTTAACGACTTATAGTGATCCGTATTTTAGCGATGTTGTTTTACCAACAGGAAATTTAAGAGAGTCAAGAAATGGTGCTAAACGTGCTAATATAATTATCATTACTAAGTGTCCAGAAAATTTAGATAAAGCAACAAAAGAGAATATATTAGCACAAATTAAGCGAGAGCCTAATCAACATGTTTTTTTTAGTACTATAACTTATTCTAATACTATAGTTTCAGAGAATACTAGTAAGATTATTGAAGGCTTAAAGGCTTTTACTTTAGTGACAGGTATTGCAAATGCAACACCGCTAATTGATTTTTTGAATAGTAAAGGATTAAAATTTAATCATTTAAACTTTAAAGACCATCATGAGTTTTCTCAACAAGATATTGATGAGTTAAATAAAAAGGAACTTATAGTTACTACCGAAAAAGATTTTATGAGATTAAAAGACTATAAATCTTTAAAAGATAAATTATTTTACTTGCCAATATCTGTTTCTATTAGTGATGACACTAAAATTGGTGAATTAATTAAACATTTTTTAGCAAACTAAATTAAACAGATGTTGATTGGTTATTGTTTGATAATGCATTGTAAAGTTTTTTTTCAAACTCTTCTTGTTTAAATGGTTTTGGAATAATGTCTGTAAAACCAGCTTCTTCAAATTCATGCATTTTATCTTCAATAGTCACAGCTGTAAGTGCAAAAATGGTTAATTCTTTATCAAAAGTTCTAATAATTTTTGTTGCCTCAATACCACTAATACCAGGCATATGGATATCCATTAACACAATATTGTAGTTATTGGATTTAATCATTTCTACAGCATCTTCACCATTATCTGTAATATCACAATTAAGATCCATTTTAGTTAGGATCTTTTTGGTGATCATTTGGTTGATTTTATTGTCTTCAACTACTAATATTTTAACATTAGATAAGTTTAATTTATTGTTATTATTATCACTAAAATAAGTAGCTCTTTTTTCTTGCACTTCTTCTATGGTTGTATGTTCTAAAGGAATTTCAAAGTAAAATGTAGTACCCTTGCCTAATTGACTTTTTACGTAAATTTTTCCTTTTAAAAGGTCTATTAAACCTTTTACGATAGATAAACCTAAACCAGTACCTCCGTATTTACGATTAATTTGTATAGATCCTTGAGAAAAACTTTCAAACATATTGTCTTGTTTTTCTTGATTAATACCAATACCGTTGTCTTCTACTTCGAAACGAAGTTTATATATTTTACCGTAATCTTCTATTTTGTATACACGAATCCAAATATCACCATCTTTTGTGAATTTAATTGAGTTACCTATTAAATTAATTAAGATTTGAGAAATTTTTAATTGATCAGCAATAAAATTTTCAGGTAAATCTTTATCATATTCAAAATGGATATTGATGTTATTGTCTAATGCAGAGTTGTTTAGAGCTAAAACAATATTGTTTATTTTCTTTTTTAAGTTGAAAGACTCAGGTTCTATATCTACCTTATTAGCTTCAATTTTATTTATTTGTAGAATATCGTTGATGAATGTTAAAAGATAATCACCAGAAAATTTTAATGATTTTAAGTGTTGTACTTGTTCTGGCTTAGGATTTTCATCTAATAACATGTTGCTTAAACCTGTAACGGCATATAGGGGCGTTCGTAGTTCATGTGTAACTGTAGATAAGAAATTGGCTTTAGTTTTTGATGCTAATTCTGCTTTTTCTTTAGCTATAATAAGTTCTCCATTTTTTTTGTGGAGCATGTTATTTGTTTTTAACCTAATGTTATTATTTTTATAAAGTGATAAAGTTAGAAGCGATAATATGGTAATTAATGCAACACTTAGAATAGATATTAAAGTACCTAGACTTTTATCATCTTCTGCTTTTTCTAGTTTTTCTACAACTTCTTTGTTTTTTTCAATCTGATCATTTAATAAATATTGAGTTTCTTGATCGTTTGATGAATTTAATCGTGTTAAATGTCTAATAGAATCTGTAAGATTGTAATGAGAAAATAGAAAGTCCCTTGAGCGTTTATAGTTTTCTGTATCATTATATAAATTACTGAGAATAAAATATGCTTGATTACGAATTCTTGTGAATTTATTATCCTTAGCTATATGTAAGCCGTTATAAGCTAAAGTTAACGCTTTTTCGTTATTATCTAACTTATTATAAATTATAGCATGATTAATTAATGCCTCACTTTGTATTTTTAAAAAACCCTCATTTTTTGATATAGCTAGAGATTGTTCAATGACATCTCTGGCTTTTTGGAAATTGCTTAACTGTGCATAAGTTTTTCCTTCGCTTAAAAGTGTTTCTGCTAAATCTTTTTTTAAATCTTCTTCTTCAAATTTGGATTTAGCTGCAGTATAAGAGTCTATAGCTTGATAATAGTTCTTTTTAGAAAGAAAAACATCTCCAAAGATTTTATAGGATTTACCTAAGTTTTTATTGTCGTTTATAATACGCTGAACTTCAACAGCTTTGTTTAAGGATTTTATAGCTTTATCTTCCTCTCCAATTATTAATTGTAATCTTCCTTTAATGGCATAAATACGACCTATACTTTTTTTATTATCTGCTTTTTCTGCTAAAAACAGAGCTTCGTCTAAGTTTTTTTGAGCTTTATAATAGTTGAAGTTTTCTAACTCAGACTGGGATTGTGCAATACGGTAGTTGATATTATTTTGAGCTATTTCAGGATCGTCATCAATCGTTTTTTGCGATGACACGCCAAGACTGAATAGCATTATTATAATGTATATATAGTTTTTTATATGAGACATTTTCTTATATATCATCGACAAATATAGTTATTTTATCGATAAAATGTGATTTTTAACCGATAAATTGCACATTAGGTCGATTATTCGCTTTGAATAACCTGTTTCATTATCATACCAACCAATTATTTTAACCATGTTACCAATAACGGAGGTCATCTGTGAATCAAAAATACAAGAATTTGTGTTTCCCACAATATCTATGGAAACAATTGGGTCTTCTGTGTATTCTAAAACACCTTTGTAGCTACTCTTAGATGCTTCTTTAAAAGCGTTATTTATATCATTTATAGAAACAGTCTCTTTTACATTAAAAGTAATATCTGTTAAAGAACCATTTATAACAGGAACTCTAATACCACAACCACCAATAACATTTGATAGATCAGGGAATATTTTGGTGAGCGCTTTTGCAGCTCCAGTTGTAGTAGGAACAATAGATTGACTTGCAGCTCTCGACCTTCTTAAATCGCGATGTGGTTGATCATGCAAACTTTGATCCGTGGTATAAGAATGAACCGTAGTAATATAAGCTTGATTTATACCACAAAGTTTATTAATGATATCAATCATTGGTGCTGCATTGTTAGTGGTACATGAAGCATTAGAAATTATGGTTTCAGTTCCATCTATACTATCATCATTAACACCTATTACTATAGTTTTTATATTATCTTCTATAGGAGGCACACTTAAAATGACTTGTTTGGCTCCATTAGTTATATGGTATTGTAATTCTGAAGTTGTTTTAAACTTACCTGTAGATTCAATAACAAAATCAACATTATAAGGTAGCCAATTAATATCTTTAGGTAATTTATTATTTAATAATGGAATTTTTTTATCATTAATTATTATATGATGCTGATCATGGTAAACGTTACCATTAAATATACCATGTATGCTATCATATTTTAGCAAATGAGCTAAGGTTTTAGTATTTGCTAAATCATTAATAGCAACAATTTGTATATCTTGGTAGTCCTGAAGTAACCTAAAAACACGTCTGCCTATTCTACCAAAACCATTAATGGCTACATTAATCATAATTAATTAATATGTTTTTGTGCTTTATAAGAGGATCTTACTAATGCACTGCTTTCTATATGGCGAAATCCTAGATCTAAACCAATTTCTTCAAATTCTTTAAATTGATCTGGTGTTATAAATTGTTTAACAGGTAAATGTTTTTTACTTGGTTGTAAATATTGTCCAATAGTTACAACATCAACATTATTGGCTTTTAAATCATGAAGCGTTTCAATAACCTCTTCACGTGTTTCGCCTAAGCCTAACATAATACCAGATTTTGTTCTACGTTGACCTTGTTGTTTTAAATATTTTAAAACACCTAAACTTCTATCGTATTGTGCTTGAATTCTAACTTCACGAGTTAATCTGCGGACAGTTTCAATATTGTGAGAGACTACTTCTGGAGCGACATCAACGATTCTATCAATATGTTGTTCTAAACCCTGAAAATCTGGAATAAGTGTTTCAAGAGTTATTTGAGGGTTCATTCTTCTAACAGCCTTAATGGTTTCTGCCCACATGATGCTTCCCATATCTTTTAAATCATCTCTATCAACACTAGTTAATACAGCATGTTTAATTTTCATGATTTTTATTGAACGTGCTACTTTTTCTGGTTCATCCCAATCAACCGTTTCTGGGCGCCCTGTCTTCACACCACAAAAACCACAAGATCTTGTACATACATTACCTAAAATCATAAAGGTAGCAGTGCCTTCCCCCCAGCATTCTCCCATATTAGGGCAACTTCCTGAAGTACAAATAGTATTTAGTTTATATTTATCGACTAAACCTCTAAGTTCTGTGTATTTTTTTCCTGTTGGAAGCTTAACACGAAGCCATTTTGGTTTTGGTTGACGTTCTGGTAATATATTTGAAGCTGTTTTAGTGTTCATATGTATAAAAGTAAAGATACAAAGATACAAAGTATTCTTTTAAAATAGCTTACAGAGTGGTGAGATACCAAATGCTAAAACCTGTTAAAAAAACAATTCCTAGCCAACTTAAAATGTGTAGTTGTTTTGATGGTCGCCATGCTTTAGGAGTATGTTTGCTTGAAATCAATTTATAATTTATAATAGCATAAAATGGAGCCGTAATAAAAGATAGGATAGTCGCAATTTTAATTAATAACCCCATTTCTGAAGCTAAAAACAAGAAAATAGAAATCGTACCTATAGTTAATAAAGTAATCCAAAATAAATACCCGAAACGAGAAGGTCTTTTAAATAGTAATTGAGTGGTTTTTGCCATAGCTCTTGGTGAAGCATCTAAAGTTGTTAATGTGGTACTAAACATGGTAGTAAAAGCAGCAATTCCAATAATAATATAAGACCACTTACCTAGGCTAATTGTATACATATTTATGAGTTGACTAGAAAATACACTAGCCGACTTACTAAACGTCTCTCCACTATTAAACATAACTAAGGCTCCTAAAAGCAGGAAACCGATACCTAATATAATAGTACTTAAATAACCTACATTAAAATCGAATAAAGCAGATTTAGTATTGTATTTTTTTAAGTTTTTGTTTTTTTCTATAGTCCATAATGAATGCCATACAGAAATATCTAAAGGTCCAGGCATCCATCCCATGAAGGCAATTAAAAAAGCGATTTCTAAGTTATTGTTGGGAAGCATCTGGTTAAAAGAAAGTGGATTAGAATTATTAAATAATGCTATTGTTACAGCAACAATGGTACTAATGGTTAAAGTGATTATTATAATTTTTATTAACTTATCGAGTAACTTATATTTTCCGAAAATTAATAAGCCAAGGCAAATAAAAAGGATAATAACCGTCCAAGTCTTTATACTAATAAAATCACCAAACAATGAAGATGCTAAACCAGCCGTAACAATAGTAACAGCAGTTTGGATTGTAAACATGGTTGTAATACTTAATACATAATAAGCAGCAAGAATGCCTTTACCTAATTTATTATAACCATCTAATAAACTTTCTCCTGTTGCAGCTGCATAACGTGGTCCAAATTGAAAAAAAGGGTATTTAAATAAGTTAACTAAAAGTAATGCCCATAATAAACCTAGGCCAAAATCTGCTCCAGCTCTTGTGGATTGTACTAAATGCGAAACGCCTATGGCTGCTCCAGCAAATAATAATCCAGGACCTAATTCTTTTAGTTTATTGATCATTTACTTTTTCTAATAATTTCTGCAAGTAGTTTTTTAGCGCGTAGTAGTTTGACTTTTACATTATTAATAGGTTCGTTAAGTTCTTTTGAAATTTCTTTATAACTAAGTTCTTGAAAATAGCGTAAGTTGATGACTTCTTGATAATGTGGTTTTAGTTTTTTTATATCGCGAAGTAATTTAGCTAAATGTTGTTCTGTAATAAGCTTATCTTCTGGAGTAGGAGATTCGTCTAGGATTTGAAAAATGCCTCGATCATCTTTAGATATGATTTGAGAAATAGAATTTTTTTCTTTTCTTAATAAATCTATGTGAATATTTTTTGAAATAGTAATTAACCAGGTTTTAAACTTATAGGCATCATCGTAAGTTGCAATTTTATCAAATGCTTTAGAAAATGTTTGAATAGTAACATCTTCGGCATCATTTTCATTTTGTATCCGTTTTAATTGGAAACCATATACATCATCCCAAAAAAGATCTAACAAATAATTAAAGGCCTTTTGGTTATTTGCTTTTGCGAGTTTAATGGCTTCTTCTATTTCCAATGATTGGGTTTTGATATAAGATTATTTATAAATATAGTTAATTGTATTATAATTAGAAAGATTTCTAATAAAGGAAGAAAAAATAAAAGGTCGGTCTCATCCAATTTTTTTGATGATTTTCCTAAAATAATGTATTGTAAGATAAATCTAAATAGAATTAGACCCGATGTTATCTGCCAATTATACATAAATGTAAATAGGGGGATTATTAAAAGCCAAAATAATAGTTGCGAACTATATATTAAAGTTAATAATATTTTATGTTTTAATTTATAGTGAGATGCTGTTGAGACATGTCTTCTTTTTTGTCTAAACCAATTTTTAAAACTTGTTTTAGGAATTGAATCGGTAAAGCTTTGTTTTGAAAAACAAATGGCTGTATTTTTACGATTTGCTACTTGATTTATAAATAAGTCATCATCGCCAGATCTAACTTTAATATGATTTATAAAACCATTGGCATTAAAAAACTCTTTTTTTGTATAGGCTAAATTTCGTCCAACTCCCATATAAGGTATGCCTAGTTTTGCAAATGAAAAATAATTTACAGCAGTTATTAGTGTTTCGAAACGAACTAACTTATTTATAAATGAATTTTTAATTTTTGAATAGCTGCCGTAACCTAAAACAATTGATTTTTTATTATTGAAATGTGAGCTCATTTCTTTAATCCAGTGTTTAGAAAGTGGTTTGCAATCTGCATCTGTAAATAAAAGAAACTCATTTTTAGAAGCTTTTATGCCTAAAGTTAAGGCGTATTTTTTATTGCCCCAAAATGCTTCGGTGTTTTTTACATCAACAACTTTAATATTACTATTTTGCTTCTCAAAATCTTTAATAACCTCAAGAGTATTATCATTTGAAGCATCATTGATTAAAACAATTTCAAAATCTGAATAGTCTTGCGAAATAATTGAAGGGATGAAAGCTTTTAGATTTTTAGCTTCATTTTTTGCACAAATAATAACTGAAATAGGGATATTTTTAGAAGATACTTTTTTTGCCTTAAGAAAAGCAAATCTTCCAAAGAAAAAAATATAAAAAACAGCTTGAATAAAAACTACAGCAACAAATGCGTAGAAAATAATATCAAGTAACACCATAAACTATTACGAATGTTGAGGTTCGTTACAGTCACTAAATTGATCAGGAGTTTTTCCGCAAAAACCACAAGCATCTCCATCTTTATTAAGCATTGGATTTTGACTTGCACAAGTACCGGCAAATTTTCCGTCTTTTTTCGCCCAAATTTTAATAGCAATTCCTGCAATTCCTATTCCTAATAAAGCGATTGTTATTAAAAGAAGTTTCATTTAATTTAAAATAATTCTTCGACCTTTTGGTCGGGGTTTCCTATTCACCTCTCCTTCGGAGAGGTCAGAACTATTTTTTTTTGCAGTTCTGGGTAAGGTAAAATACAAAATTTCAGTTTTGGTTCTAAGACCAAAATGAAAGAGGGAATAGAATTCCTTCATGCCCTGTCTTAAGGATAGGCAGTTTCAAGAAATTTTTTATTTATTTTTCGCAAAGATAATGTTTTAACTTGTATTCTGTATTAGAACTTTTGAAGGGTTTAAATTTTTTTTTGCAAAATAAAAAGTGGTGTAGATATTTGTATTGCAAAACATAAAACTTAACCTTTTCATGAAAGTTGACCTATTATAAATGGTTTGACAATCTGTTTCTAAAAAAAAACAAACCCCTACAAATCAATATGTACAAGGAGTTCTCTATTGAAATTTTAACTAAATTTATTTAGGACAAGATTGAATAAAGGTTATAGATTACAGATGTGACCTAGCTATTTTTTAGTGTCTAAATTGTATAATTATTTGTAAATTAATAATCTAACTATTAAACCGTTTATTATGAAAAAATTATTTGCAGAGTTTTTTGGAACTTTTTGGCTTGTTTTAGGAGGCTGTGGAAGTGCTGTTTTTGCAGCAGGTTACCCAGATTTAGGAATTGGCTTTGTAGGTGTATCGCTTGCATTTGGACTTACAGTATTGACTATGGCTTATGCTGTTGGTCATATTTCTTGAGGGCATTTTAACCCAGCAGTTTCACTTGGTTTGTGGGCAGGAGGTAAGTTTGATGCTAAAAATTTACTAGGCTATGTGCTAGCACAATTAATAGGAGCTATTACGGCAGCTGGTATATTATACTTAATAGTATCTAATAAATCTGATTTTGTTTCTATTGGAGGGTTTGCATCTAATGGATATGGTAGCTTGTCTCCAGATGCTTTGGTTAGCACCTATTGCTGGAGCTATTATTGCTGGGATTATGCATAAAACCTTTTTTGATGAAGAATAATAAAATATTGATTATATAAAAAAAGCCCTGTTTACTTTTAAAGTAAACAGGGCTTTTCATTGCTATTAATCCTCTTATTGTAAGTCTATTTGCGCTACAGAGTTTTCAATAGAGGCTATTTCGTTACCTCCTTTAGGCTCTATAGTAATACTTAAAGCAAGAGCATTTTCTGTATAAGGAATCGTTTTAAGTTGTCTGTCTGATTCGTTTAAAATCCCTAAATTTACCATTTTACCTTGTAATTCTGCCCATATTTGGTAGCATTGTTCTTCTGGTAATTGAGGTAAAGATACCACATCAATCATAGATGTTTTCTCTTTAGGGTTTATGTAAGCAACAGTTTTTAAATCTTTAGCTCTTTCATTTCCTTTAATAATATACTTTTCAGTTTCAGGATTGTTAAGCTTTAAAAGTTGGCGCATAACATCATCAAGCATTTGATTGTTTTTCTCAATATCACTGCGTAAATCGAAAAGCTCATCAACTACTACTTGGTTTTCTTGAGAAAGCTTCTTATTCTGGCTGTAGAATAAATATGAAGTTCCTGCAAAAACCAAAGCAGCTACACTTGCTGCTGCTGTATATTTAAACCACGATCTGTACTTAGCTTTAGCATTTAAGTTAACAACAGATTTTTCATCAAGCTCATCTAAAATGTTATCTAAGATAATTTTAGGAGCTTCAATAGCATTACTTTTAGCGACTACTTCTAGGTTAAACTGTAATGTATTATATGTATTATGTACTTCTGGATATTTTGAAATATAAGATTCAACCTTTTCTGTTTCAGCAGAATTAGTCTCACCTAATAGATATTTTTCTAATAGGCCAGAATTTAAAAAAGTATTTATTTTCTCATTCATGACTTTATTGTTTAGTTTAGGGATTGTAAATTTTTTTCAATTCACGCAATCCAATTTTTAATCTCGATTTTATAGTTCCTAGTGGAATATCTAATTCATCACTAGCTTCTTGTTGGGTCATGCCCTCAAAAAATAGGGCGTTAATTACTATTTGGTATTTTTCATCTATACTACTCAGGTGTTTTTTTATGTCTATGACATCCTGATTTAATGTATTGGATGTTATTTTATATACGGAAGATGTTTCTATTTGGACTTCTTTACCGCTTTTATTTTTTTGAGATCTAACTTTATCAATTGCTGTATTATAAGCAATTCTATATAACCAAGTAAATAATTTGGCTTTATTGGGGTCGTATTTTTTTGAGTACCTCCAGATTTTCACAAAACTTTCTTGAAGGACATCTTGGGCTGTATCATCATCTGTAATTATTTTTTTAATGATGCCATATAATGAATCAGCATAGTTCTCATAGAGTAAATTAATAGCTTTTTTATTGCTATTTTGTAATAACTTAACTATTTCTTTTTCTATAGCTGAAATCAAGTTGAATTGGTTTAATGTAAAATTAAATAAATTTTTTAATGGCCAAAGGTATAAATTTCTTTTAAATTACAAGATATTAACTTCAGCTTCAATAGAAATATCGAAAAGACGTTTTATTGTTTTCTGAATTAATTTAGAGAGATTTAAAATATCAGAACCCATAGCATTTCCATAATTAACAAGTACTAAGGCTTGGTTTTTATGTACACCATAGTTGCCAAATTGTTTGCCTTTAAATCCAGATTTTTCAATAAGCCAACCAGCAGGAATTTTAACTTCTTTGTCAGAAATAGGATAACTTGGTAGGTCTTTAAAATTTTTAATTAGCTTATCGAAATGATTTTTAGGTATAATAGGGTTTTTAAAAAAGCTCCCACTATTACCAATGTCTTTAGGATTAGGTAATTTGCTTTCTCTTATTGCTATAACTGCTTTCGAAACGTCTTTAATACTAGGATTAGTGATTTGCATAGATTCAAGTTGAGAAGCAATACTACCATAATTTATACTTAATTTATGATTGCGTTTGGTGAGTTTAAAATTAACACTGGTTATTATAAACTTCCCCTTAGCGTGTTGTTTAAAAATAGAATTTCTATACCCAAAATTACAATCCGTTTTTGAAAATATACTAAGCTCATTTGTTTCTAAAGAAATAGCAGTACAAGATTCGAAAATATCTTTAAGTTCAATACCATAGGCTCCTATGTTTTGAATTGGAGCAGTTCCTATATTGCCAGGTATTAAAGATAGGTTTTCAATACCTCCATAATCATTATCAATACACCAAAGTACAAACTCATGCCAGTTTTCACCAGCATTAGCTTTTACAATTACTGTGTCTTTATTTTCTGAAACAATTTCGATGCCTTTTAAATTTATATGAATAACGAGCCCGTCAAAATCTTTAGTAAGCAGCATATTACTGCCGCCTCCTAAAATAAGTTTGTTAGCGTATTTTTGTAATAATACAATTGGCTTTAAGTCTTCAATGTTAGAAACAGAAACAAAATGTTTTGCTTTAACATCTATACCAAAAGTATTATATGGTTTTAAGGATATATTATCTTTTATTTGCACTAGTTAGTCTTTATAAACTTTTAGAGCTTCTTTTAAAATACCGACAGCTTTTATTAAACTTTCTTTTTTAAGAACATAAGCAATTCTTATTTGGTTTAAACCAATACTTGGTGTTGAGTAAAAACCAGCAGCAGGAGCAACCATAATAGTTTCACCATTAACATCAAAATCTTCTAATAGCCACTTAGCAAAATTATCAGAGTTTTTAATTGGTAATTCTACCATGCAATAAAAGGCACCTTTAGGCATGGCTACTTTAATATTATCAATTTTTTGTAATTCTTCAACTAAAGTATTTCTACGGTCAACATATTCTGCAGCAACATCGTCAAAATAGCTTTGTGGGGTATCTAAAGCAGCTTCACAGGCAATTTGTGCGTATGAAGGAGGGCTTAATCTTGCTTGAGCAAATTTAAGTACGGTTTGCATAATCGTTTTGTTTTTGGAAATTAAACAACCTATTCTAGCTCCACACATACTATAACGTTTAGAGACAGAATCAATCATGATAGTATGTTCGTCCAATCCTTTTTCATGCAAAATAGAATAATGAGTATTTCCATCATATACAAATTCTCTATATACTTCATCAGCTATTAAAAATAGATCGTGAGTTTTAGCAATGACAGCAAGATTTTGTATTTCTTCTTTCGAATATAAATAACCTGTTGGGTTACCTGGATTACAAATTAAAATAGCCTTTGTTTTTTTAGTGATAAGTTTTTCAAAAGCTTCAATGCTAGGTAATGAAAAATTATCTTCTATTTTAGAAATAGCAGGAACAACATTTACACCAGATGCTATTGAAAAAGCGATGTAATTAGCATAAAAGGGTTCACAAATTATAACTTCATCGTTAGGATCCATGATGCTACTAAAAAGAAAATATAAAGCTTCACTAGCTCCAGTTGTTACAATAATATCATCAATAGAAATATTAATGTCATTTTTATGATAGTAGCTTACTAATTTTTTTCTATAAGATTCTTCACCTTTGGAATTAGAATAAGCAAGAATGTCTATGTCATTATCTTTAACAGCTTGTAAAGCAATCTCAGGAGTTTTAATATCGGGCTGACCAATATTTAAGTGGTAAATATGTTTTCCGTTTTTTATAGCTTTTTCTGCATGTGGGACTAATTTACGTATAGGCGATTCAGGCATCGAGTGCCCTTTATTTGATATTGTTGGCATTTACAAAAAATTAAGGTACAAAGTTGAGGAAATTATCTTAAAGTTTTTTAAAAAATGACTATAATATAATTATTCTAATATAAAGAGTTGTAAATTGAATTTATGAAACTATTAATATTCCCTGAATGAAAAGGTTTTTAGCCCTAATAGTATTGTTTTATTGTTTTAGCTTTTTGGGATTTTCGCAAAGTAAATTTGTTATTCAAAATAAAACACAATCTGATAAAATAAAATTTAAGTTAATAAACAATTTAATAGTTCTACCTGTAGAAGTAAATGGTGTTAACTTATCTTTTTTATTAGATACTGGAGTAAGTAAACCTATTATTTTTAATTTTTTAAATGTTTCAGACACACTAAAAATACGAGATACAGAAACGATTCATTTAAGAGGCTTAGGTAATGGGGAAACAGTTGAAGCTTTGAGGTCTAGAAATAATGTTTTTAAAATAGGAGAAGCAGTAAAGTTAAAACAAGATTTATATGCTGTATTTAATAGTAACTTGAATTTTGGCCTTAAATTGGGAGTTCCTGTTCATGGTATTATTGGTTTAGATATATTTAAAGATTTTATAGTGGAAATAAATTACTCAAGTAAATACTTGAAATTAACTATTCCTAAGAAGTTTAAATATAAAAAATGTAAAAAATGTGAGCGGTTTAATTTGGAGTTTTATAATGGGAAACCTTATATATATGCAGAGGTTAATCTGGGTAAGAAAAATATTCCTGTTAAATTATTAATAGACTCAGGAGGTAGTGATGCACTATGGTTATTTGAAGATGATTCCTTAGGGATAAGAGCTGGAGATAAGTTTTTTAATGATTTTCTTGGTCATGGACTAAGCGGTAGTGTTTATGGTAAACGTTCTAAAGTTAAAACATTTTCTTTAAAAAGTTTTGTACTTAAAAATGCTAATGTTGCTTTTCCCGATTCTACATCAGTATTATTGGCAAAAAAAATAAAGGATCGTAATGGGAGTTTGTCTGGGAATATTTTAAAACGATTCAATATTATTTTTGATTATCAGAAAGCAATATTAAAATTGAAAAAAAATAACCATTTTAAAGAAAAATTTAGTTATAATAAAAGTGGTATTGAATTGGAACATGATGGTGTCAGGTTGGTTAAAGAAATTGATAAAAATAGACTAAGAAATAATGATATTCCATTAGTGGATAATGGAACTCAGAATAGTACTAAAATTATTATAGATCCTGAGTATAAAATATCATTAAAACCAGCTTATACCATTGTAGAATTGCGAGAAGGTTCTCCTGCAGAAGAATCAGGGTTAAAGATTGGAGATGTTATTTTAAGTATAAATAATAAGCAAGCACATGAGTACTCGTTACAGGAAATAGTAGAAATGTTTTATGACGATGCAGGCAAAAGGATGAAATTAAAGATAGATAGAAATGGTCTTGTTTCAACTTTTTACTTTCAATTGCAAAAATTATTTTAATTAAATAAGGCTTAAACATGTTGTTTAAGCCTTATTTAAATTATTTATTAAAAATGAAGTTTATTTTTGTACAATACTCTTGCTCTTCTTCTCAAGTACATTGGTTTTGCTAGGATCTACAACCAAACCTTTAATTTTTAATGCTACTGTAGGTGTATTTGTTGCATTAGAAATAACAGTAATTGTTTTTCTTATTGGGTTGACTCTATTTGTATCATATTTAACTTCTATTTCTCCAGTTTTTCCAGGTAAAATAGGATCTTTTGGTTTTTTAGGAATTGTACACCCACAACTAGAAGATACTTTAGAGATAATAAGTGGAGCATCTCCTGTGTTTGTAAATTCAAAAGTCCTAACACCGTTAGCTCCTTTTTCAATTGTACCATAATCAATGGTATCTTCTTTAAATTCTATTTTTGCTGCTTTTTGAGCATTAACAGAAAAACTTATTAATCCGATGAATAAAATTGTAATTAGTTGTTTCATTGCGTTTATTTTTAGTGTTCTATTGTTTAGCATGTAACATCCGTCTATTGTTTGTTAATTTAATGGATATTTCATGATTTTTAATCTTAAGTTCGGGTCAAACATACTTACTTTTTCGACAATCTACAAAAATAATAGATGTATTGCCTGTATATTAACATATACAACATGGCTATACATATGTATTACTTTTCAGTAAATACACATAATAAATATCTCATATTTATAGAAAAATTTTTAGTAATGCTCATTTCACAGCAAAAGAAATATAAGTACTTTTGCAATCATTATTCAAAAACTATTCCAAAGTATGAGCATTCCAGCAAAATATGATGCAAAACAGGTAGAAAACAAATGGTACGACTACTGGATGAAAAACAATTATTTTCATTCTACACCAGACGATAGAGAACCATATACCATCGTTATTCCACCACCAAACGTCACAGGAGTACTGCATATGGGGCATATGTTAAACAATACAATTCAAGATGTATTAATTCGTCGTGCACGTTTATTAGGCAAAAACGCATGCTGGGTACCAGGTACAGACCATGCATCTATAGCTACAGAAGCCAAAGTTGTTGCTAAATTAAAAGAGCAAGGTATTGATAAAAACGATTTATCTCGAGAAGAATTTTTAAAACATGCTTGGGATTGGACTCACGAATACGGAGGCGTTATCTTGGAGCAATTAAAAAAACTAGGTTGTTCTTGCGATTGGGATAGAACCAAATTTACAATGGATGACGATATGTCTGAAGCCGTTATTAAGGTGTTTGTTGATTTACATGAAAAAGGATTAATATACAGAGGTTACCGTATGGTAAACTGGGATCCAGAAGCAAAAACAACATTATCAGACGAAGAAGTAATACACGAAGAACGTCAAGGAAACCTATATTATTTAAATTATAAAATAGAAGGTAGCGACGATACTTTAACCATTGCAACAACAAGACCAGAAACTATTTTTGGAGATACAGCCATTTGTATTAACCCTAACGACTCCCGTTTTACACATTTAAAAGGTAAAAAAGCCATTGTGCCTATATGTAAACGTGTTATACCAATTATAGAAGACGATTATGTAGATGTAGAATTTGGTACAGGATGTTTAAAAGTAACACCAGCACACGATGAAAACGATAAAGTTTTAGGAGATAAGCATAAACTTGAAGTTATAGACATTTTTAACGAAGATGCATCCTTAAATAGTTTTGGAATGCATTACGAAGGTAAAGACCGTTTTGTAGTACGTAAAGCAATAGCTAAAGAACTTGAAGAACAAGGTGTTTTAATTAAAACGGAAACACATATAAATAAAGTAGGAACTTCTGAAAGAACTAAAGCAGTTATCGAACCACGTTTAAGTGACCAATGGTTTCTTAAAATGGAAGATTTGGTAAAACCAGCCATTAAAGCTGTTTTAGAAGATGATGATATTAAATTGTTTCCTAAGAAATTTGAAAACACATACAGACACTGGATGGAGAATATTCGCGATTGGAATATTTCTCGTCAACTTATGTGGGGACAACAAATACCTGCATACTACTACGGTGATGGAAAAGAAGATTTTGTAGTAGCAGAAAGTATAGAGTTAGCATTAGAAAAAGCAAGAGCAAAAACAGGAAATACAACTTTAAGTAAAGAAAATTTAACGCAAGACAAAGATGCGTTAGACACCTGGTTTTCTTCTTGGTTATGGCCAATGAGTGTTTTTGATGGTATTAGAAACCCAGAAAATGAAGAAATAAAATATTATTACCCAACAAACGATTTAGTAACCGGGCCAGATATTCTATTCTTTTGGGTAGCCCGTATGATTATTGCAGGTTACGAATATAAAGACGAAAAACCATTCAATAATGTTTACTTAACAGGATTGGTACGAGATAAGCAACGTCGTAAAATGAGTAAATCCTTAGGAAACTCACCAGACTCACTAAAACTTATAGAAGAATATAGCGCAGATGGCGTACGTGTAGGTTTGCTATTAAGTTCTGCAGCAGGAAACGATTTAATGTTCGATGAAGCCCTATGTCAACAAGGTAAAGGTTTTGGAAATAAAATATGGAATGCCTACCGCTTAGTAAATGGTTGGGAAGTAGATAACAATATAGAACAACCAGAAGCTAGTAAAATAGCAATAGCATGGTACGAGTCTAAATTTCAAAAATCATTAGTAGAAATAGAAGATCATTTTAGCAAATACAGACTAAGTGATGCTTTAATGGCTATCTATAAATTAATTTATGATGATTTTTGTGGTTGGCTTTTAGAAATGGTTAAGCCAGCATACCAGCAACCTATAGACGAGAAAACACTAAAAAGCGTAATCGCTATTTTTGAAGATAATTTAAAAATAATACATCCATTTATGCCATTCTTAACAGAAGATATATGGCATTATATTTCTGAAAGAACCTCAGAAGAAGCACTTATCGTAGCCAAGTGGCCAGAAACAAAGCCAGTAAATGAGGCTTTAATTACAGAATTTGAATTTGCTTCGGAAGTAATTTCGGGGATAAGAAATATTAGAAAACAAAAAAATATTGCATTTAAAGATGCTATTGGTTTTTCTGCAATAAATAATGAAAAGTCATCAACAACTTTTGATGCCATTATAGCAAAACTTGGTAATTTAGAAAGTATAGATTATACAACCGAAGCTGTTGAAGGCGCTTTAACATTTAGAGTAAAGTCTAATGAATATTTTATTCCAATGGCAGGAACTATCGATGTAGAAGCAGAGGTTAAAAAACTAACAGAAGAATTAAAATATACAGAAGGTTTCTTAAAATCGGTACAAAAGAAGTTGTCTAACGAACGTTTTGTTGCAGGAGCACCAGAACAAGTTGTAGCAAGTGAAAAGAAAAAAGAAGCAGATGCTTTAGCTAAAATAGAAACGCTTAAAACAAGTTTAGCTAATTTAGGTTAGTATTTGTTTAGGTTTTCGACTCATTATTATTACATTAAACGTATTACACGTTTAATGTAATAATAAATTATAAAAGCATTAATTATGGAACAAAAACACCCACTGCCTCCTTTTACTATAGAAACTGCCAAAGAAAAAATTCAAATGGCAGAAAACGGTTGGAATAGTAAAAACCCAGAAAACGTATCGAAAGCATATACTGTAGATAGCGAATGGAGAAATAGAGATCAGTTTGTTAATGGACGTGAAGAAATAATTGCATTTCTTACGCAAAAGTGGAATACAGAGCTAAACTATAAACTTAAAAAAGACTATTGGGCGCATACAGACAATAGAATTGCTGTAAGATTTGAATATGAATACCAAACTAAGAATGGAGATTGGTTTAGAGCCTATGGTAACGAAAATTGGGAGTTTGACGAAAATGGCCTTATGAAAAAGAGGTATGCCAGTATAAACGATTTAGCAATAAACGAAGCAGATAGAAAATTAAAGTAGTTTTTCTGTAAATAAAAGAAAGTTATAAAATAAAAAGCTCAAAATTGAATTCAATTTTGAGCTTTTTATTTGGTATAAGAATTAAGTTTTAAAACTTATACTGTTTCAACAAACAAACCTTCCTCCGTTTTTTCAACTTTAGCAAGATTGTTTTTAGTAAGTTCTTTAATAGTCTTATCCCATTTTTTATTAGATAAGCCAGACTGTACTTTTAAATCATTTAAACCTAAACGTTCAGCCTTTTTAAGTAAAATTAAAAGTGCTTTACCTTCATCACTAATAGCCAATGCCTTTTTCTCAGGTCGCATTTGTGGGAAGAATAAAACCTCTTGTATTGATTGGTTGTTAGTTAAAAACATAATTAATCTATCCATACCAATACCCATTCCAGAAGTAGGAGGCATACCATATTCTAAAGCACGTAAAAAGTCATGATCAATAAACTCAGTAGCCTCATCATCACCCTTAGCAGCAAGCTTAAGTTGATGCTCAAAACGCTCACGTTGGTCAATAGGATCATTCAATTCAGAATAAGCATTTGCAATTTCTTTACCACAAACCATTAACTCAAAACGCTCCGTTAATTCAGGGTTTTCACGGTGTTCCTTACATAAAGGACTCATTTCCTTAGGGTAATCCGTTATAAAGGTAGGCTGTATGTAGTTGCCCTCACATTTTTCACCAAAAATCTCATCAATCAATTTACCTTTACCCATGGTTTCATCAACTTCAATACCTAGGTCTTTGGCAGCTTGTCTAATCTCATTTTCACTCTTTCCAGTAATATCAAAACCAGTAAAATGCTTAATAGAATCTGCCATGGTTACTCTAGCATAAGGTGCTTTGAAATCTATTTCATGCTCACCAAAAGTAGCCTTAGAAGTTCCGTTTACAGCAATAGCACAATGCTCTAATAAGCTTTCACAGAAGCCCATCATCCAGTTATAATCCTTATACGCCACATAAATCTCCATAGCAGTAAACTCAGGATTATGAGTTCTATCCATCCCTTCGTTTCTAAAGTTTTTAGAAAACTCATACACACCATCAAAACCACCAACAATTAATCTTTTAAGATATAATTCGTTAGCAATTCTCATATATAAAGGCACATCTAAAGCATTGTGATGCGTAATAAAAGGACGCGCAGCTGCACCACCAGGAATAGGCTGTAAAACTGGAGTCTCAACCTCAAAATACCCAGAATCATTAAAAAACGAACGCATTGCATTAAACAATTTAGTACGCTTAACAAATACATCTTTAACCTGTGGGTTTACAACCAAATCTGCATAACGTTGTCTGTAACGTTGCTCAGGATCTGTAAATGCATCATATATTACACCATCTTTTTCCTTAGGTAAAGGAAGTGGTTTTAAAGCTTTACTTAATAAAGTGAAATCTTTAACTCTAACCGATTTTTCACCAACTTGAGTTGTGAATAATTCACCCTCAATGCCAATAAAATCACCAAAATCTAATAATTTTTTAAAGATTTCATTGTATTTTACTTTGTCCTCTCCTGGACAAATCTCATCACGATTAAAATATACTTGTATTTTTCCTTCAGCATCCTGTAATTGTGCAAAACTCGCTTTACCTTGCACTTTTACCATCATTAATCTACCAGCTATAATAACCTTCTTGCCTTCTTCAAACGCATCTTTAACCTGTTTAGAGGTATGATTTACAGGGTATAAATCTGCAGGGTATGGGTTAACACCTAATTCACGTAATTTTACTAATTTTTCTCTTCGTACAAGCTCTTGCTCTGATAATTGCGACATATTCTAAAATGCTATATGTGATTTTTAAAGACACAAAGATAATCATTTGAATTACGATTAACGATTATTGAATTACGATTTTTTTTGGCGTTACCACAAGGGTCGGGCTATACATTACAATCTTTTTGTTCGTGCCTTACAAAAAGGATTTTCATTACTATCCCTAACGCAAAAGAAAGAAAATACCAAATTAAGCTGTAGCATAAACTGTAACAAAATAGATCGTGCTGCGTCAAATAAATAACATCAACAAAATACCAAACTTAAATTTTGGTATTCAAAAAAAATATTATGAGTTTCAGGAGAGTTTTATTAGCAATTATTTGTCCACCTTTAGCAGTTATAGGTAAAGGTTGTGGATCTATTTTTATTGTTTTTTTACTATGGCTTTGTGGCTGGGTACCTGGAGTTATTGCAGCATTAGTAATACTTAATAATCCTAAAAATTAAATTACCTTTGTCCAAATTAAAAACTATGTTATATGGTTTTAACCCTTAAATTTATTTATAAAAAATGAATAGAATTACACTTTTACTGTTATGTGTAGTAAGCTTTATGTTTGCTAGTTGTCAGTTTTCAGAAAACATTTACATTAATGAAGATGGTTCTGGGAAAATGGAGTTTAGTTTTGATGCCTCAGAAATTATGCAAATGGGAGGCGGAGAGTTAACCAAAGGGACAGACGAAAAAGAAATAGATTCTACATTTACATTTAAAGAGATTTTCGAACAAAAAAAGGATAGTGTTGCTCTACTTTCAAAAGAAGAACAAGAAAAATTAAAAGCTTTAGAACCTTTCTCAGTACATATGGTAATGAGTGAAGAGAAAAAGAAAATGAATTTTGATATTTCTACAGATTTTAAAAATGCTAATGAACTGCAAGATATGTTTACAGCATTAAGTGCTCTGGGAAATTTACAAGGAAAAGGAGGAGCAAAAGCTAACGATCCAACAAATCCATTTTCATCAATGGGAAGTGGCGGTAATTCAGAATTAAGTTATTCATTTAATAAAGGCGTATTTAAACGAACAGTAAAGGTATTAGATAAAGAAGTACAAAAACAATTACAAGATAGTTTGGGACAAGCCGCAATGATGTTTGGTACTTCAAAATATAAACTTAAATACCATTTTCCTAGAAGAATAAAATCTGTATCTAATGAAAATGCACTATTTAGCGCAGATGGAAAAACAGTAACCATAGAATATGGATTGATGGAATACATGACAGATCCAGAAGTTATGAATTTAGAAATAGTATTAGAAGACTAAGATTGAATAAAACAATAAAAATACAAGATTTAGGAAACAAAGACTATAAACAAACTTGGGATTACCAAGAGCAATTGTTTAAGGATATTGTAGATACTAAAATAAAGAATAGAAGAGAAGATGCAGGTTTACAAACAGAAAATCATTTTTTGTTTGTAGAGCATCCTCATGTTTATACTTTAGGTAAGAGTGGCGATTTTTCTAATCTTCTTTTAAATGAAGAACAGTTAAAAGAAAAAGGCGCGGTATTTTATAAAATTAATCGGGGTGGAGATATTACCTATCATGGCCCTGGGCAAATAGTAGGCTATCCTATCTTAGATTTAGAAAACTTTTTTACAGATATACATAAATACCTGCGTTTCTTAGAAGAAATGATTATTCTTACTTTAGAGGAATACGGTTTAAAAGCGGAAAGAAGCCCTGGAGAAACAGGAGTTTGGTTGGATGTAGGTACACCATTTGCACGTAAAATTTGTGCCATGGGAGTGCGAGCAAGTCGCTGGGTAACCATGCATGGATTTGCTCTTAATGTTAATGCTAATTTAGGGTATTTTGATAATATTATTCCTTGTGGTATTCGTGGTAAGGCAGTAACATCTTTAAATGTAGAATTGGCACAAAAAACTGTTGATGAGGTAGAAGTAAAAGAAAAGTTATTAAAACATTTTACAAAGCTTTTTGAGGCGGAGTTTATAAAGTCTTAAGTTTATTTTTTTGATCGTAATCTTCTTCTAGATATAGAAACATAAATAACCGCCATTATATCTTATTTCTATACATTTTTGGTAGCAGTTTTTTTCCAATTACCATTTGGCTAATATAAATTGAAACTGAAATTATAATAGAAGCAATAAGAGTCTCTTCTTTGAATAATACATAATAGCTTTTTTTTAAGCAATAATTAAAAAAACCATCGTAGTATTCAATGTCAATTTTAATATTACTAAATATATCATATACAATAAGTGAAAAAATGAAAAGTAATAGTGAAGATAAAAAAACTATAAAGTGCTTTTTGTAATTTTTAAATTTATATATAGTAAAAGTAGCAAGCCAAGAAAATAGAAAGATTGAAATTAGATATATCAGATAGAAGTTTTCTTCAGCCCTTATAAAAAACAAATCGTCTATAAATTCGTCAATAACATATTCATGAATTTTTAATAAAAATATAATTAATACAATATTAATTATAGTGGCTATTAAATGAAATTTAAAGTTTTTTTTCATGTTTTATATTTGAAAATAAGTATGATTATCATTATCTAATTCTCGTTTTCCAAAAGAAAAAAATGAGTCACATTTAATAAGTCCCATATCATCTCTGTTTCCGCCACGTCCAGCTCCAATAGAACAAAAGCCATCATCGGCAATCCAGTTTTTATGAATTTTTGTAATAATTTCTACGTGGCTAGTTCCAAAAACACAAATATCACCTGCTTGTACATTTTTAAAGCTATTTCGTTTCTTTAAAAAGGATTGCCCATTATAAATTTGTTTGGGATCATAATAATGATTGTTTCCAGAAGTAAAGTTTTTACCGTTACATAGATAAATAGCATCTCCAACAAAAACATTACAAAGCCATAATTTCTCATTGCTATCATTAGCCCAAAAAATACTATATAAATCTGTTCTCCATTTACTTATATAGGCTTCTCTTAATTTTGAGAAGTGATTTTTATTCCTTTTTATATCGGTTGCATCATTTTTAAATCCAGCCAAAGTAGATAATGTCATTTTTTGTTTAGTTGATAGTCTATCCCAAGAACTCCAATTGTCAAATGAAGCTGGTCTTCTTGATGCTTGGTTTAAATTAGGATTGGGAGAGAAAAACCAGTTTTGTTCTCTTTCATGGTACGCCCAATATGAATCCATTATCTCTTTATCTGTACCTAATTTTTTTGCAGCTTCTACTAAAAGTAAATTCATAAATACGGGGTTTCTGTTTGTTTAAATAGTTCTAACTGTAAAGGTTTGTAATTTTTTTTTAATCTGAAATAACTCAGAAAAGGTATTGTTATATTGTAAATTAAACAATGTTGATAATTTTTCTGACAAAGTTAAGCTAATTTTCTACATCGAAAAGGATCGTGAAATTATGTTTATTATTTATAAGGAATTAAATTTTAAAGTTTCTTGGGAAATTATACTTTCAATTTTTAAAATTTCATTTTTCAATTTCAGGGTATTTTTCTTGGCAAAATAAAAGATGTCTTTTAATTCATTATTACCTTCCCATATAAGTTTTATTGTACCATTTTTTAATTCTTTTTCGCATAAAAAACTAGGAATTAACGCAACTCCTTCACTGCTTTCTAGACATCTAAGAATTGAATTCATATTAGGGACAATGTAATTAGGTTTGTTGTATTGTTTTTTGTTAAAATTTAAAAGCCAAAATTGTTTTATAAAGCCAGTAACATTAGATGAACTATACCAAATTTGATTCATTAATTGTTTTTCTAAGACCTTCCAATTTTTATTTTTAATTGATAGTTCTATTTTTTGAGTGTCTATTTTATTATTAGCAATTAATAATAGCTTTTGACTAAAAAAAGAAGTGTAAAAAATATTCTGATTCGTATTTTTTTTAGGAGTAATTACTAAGTCTAAAATGCCTTCATCCAGTTCTTTTAACATTTGAGGGTATTCTCCAAAATGTGCTATAATATCAAAATCAAAACGATTCATATTAGGTTCGAAAAAAGTTTGAAATATTTCAGAACACATGCCTATACTTACTGTTTTTCTATTCCCTAAACCCGTTTTTTTAAAATGATGTTCAGATTTTTCTAATTTTTGTAATGCATCTAAAATATAATCATAAAGTACTATAGCTCTTTCCGTAGGAACCATTTTTCGAGATGTTCTTTCAAAAAGCTTATAACCAACATAAGCTTCTAAAGAATTAAGGTGTAAACTCACTCCTGGTTGTGAAGAGAAAAGCCTTTTAGAAGCTTTGGTTAAATTGCCTTCTTCATACACTGCTTTAAAAGTTCTATACCATTCTAAATTTATCATTCCTATCATTTTTATAATACAAAGGTATAATTTGTATTATTTTAATGATGTATATGTTCAGTATATATTTGCCGAAAGTTAAAAATAATAATGATGAAAAATATTTTAATAATAAATGGTTGGCATGCTTTTGCAATCGCTAAAGGAGAGTTTAATAAATCCTTATATAATATAAGTAAATCTTTTTTTGATAAGTCAAGTAATTACAAGGTAAAAGAAACCGAAATAAATAAAGAGTACAATATTGAAGAAGAAGTTTCAAAATTTGTTTGGGCAGATGTTATTATTTATCATACACCTATTTGGTGGTTTTCGGTGCCTTATAAATTTAAAAAATATTTAGATGAAGTACTAACAGCAGGTTATGGAAATGGACTTTGGGTTAGTGATGGAAGAAGTCATGAAAACCCCGAAATTAATTATGGAACTGGAGGGTTGCTAAAAGGAAAGCATTACATACTAACAACAAGTTGGAATGCTCCAAAAGGTGCATTTATTATACCCAACGAATTTTTTAATGAACAAGGAGCAGATGAAGGTGTTTTATCTGGATTTCATGGGATGAATAGGTACTTAGGACTGAATTTAATGGAGTCATTACAGTTTCATGATGTTGAGAAAAATGCAAATATTGATGAAGAACTAAAGAGGTATAAATTGTTTCTTGAAGGTAGTTTTTGAGAACTTGTATCTAATATAGTTTAAATGTTTTACATAGGAAGTTTAATTAAGTAGATGTATTTTTCTGATAAAAATTAAGTTTATATTCCTAATAAAACACCCTTGTTAATTTGTTGTCAAGGGTGTTTTAAGTTGGATTTATAGTTATTTATTGAGATTGTAATAATCTAAAACATGTTGAGGTATATTTATATTTTCATCCAATAAAGCATCACTAACAGGGAATTTGGCAATTTGTTTAATAGGAACCACGCCAGCCCAAATAGGTAGATTAAGATCGCTTTTTTCATCTATAACCCCTTCTGCTCTAATTTTAGCAGAAGCCGTTTTTATGGTCATTTCAACAACTAAAGTTCCGTTAAGTTCTTTTTCATTTATAGGTCTAATGTCTTCCCATCTTCTTGAAATCATTTGATCTACAACACATTTTAAAATATTTTCCTTTTTTATGGGATCATCAATTTGAGTAACATTCCCAAATATTGTAGCCGATCTATAATTTACAGAATGATGTAATCCAGAACGAGCTAAAACTAGACCATCTAAATGCATGACTGTCATGCTAGCTTCTTTATTTTCTAATAAAGCCAAGAGCATTCTATTTTTTTTAGACCCGTGTAAATATATTTTGTCCCCTATTCTGCCATAAGCCATTGGTATGGTTATGGCTTTTTTATTAAAAGTATAACCTACGTATCCAATAAAACCAACATCAAGAATATTGTTTATTTCTTCAACATTATAAGTGGCTCTATTTGCACCTCTTTTTACTTTGTTTAACTCCGATATTTCGTGTGTTTTCATGACTATTATTTTTATAAGCATAAAATTAATAGTTTTGTGGAGTATAAATATCGTCCAGTTTTTATTATTTTAATAGTCCAGTTATGATTCCTTATAAAACCATTATACAAATAGATAGATCAAGTAAACAAGCTTTATATATACAATTAACAAATCAATTTATAGTATTGATTAAAAAAGGAAGGCTTTTACCAAATACAAAACTACCAGGGAGTAGAACTTTATCAGAATTAATTGGTTTACATAGAAAAACGGTAGTAGCTTGTTATGAAGAATTGATTTTGCAAGGATGGGTAGAAAGTGTGCCTCAAAAAGGAACTTTTGTAAATAAAAACATTCCTGTTATACAAAAACAAAAGTTAGGAGATGCTTCAAGAAGTAAAAAAGAAATTAGTACAGGTTTTTCTTTTACTATAGACCCTATTTTGGATAGAGCGTTCCCTCAAAGTTATGAGGAGGATTTTATATATATTAATGATGGTGTTTCAGATGGGAGATTAGCTCCAGTAAATGAAATAGCAATGATTTATAGAAAATTGTCTAGTAAAAAGAGTATTATAAATCATTTAGGGTATGGTACGACTTATGGAAATGGATCATTAAGAGAAAGTTTGGTGACTTATTTAAATGAAACACGAGGGTTGAATATTACAAAAGACAATATTGTTATTACCAGAGGAAGCCAAATGGGGATGTATTTGGCTGCTCAATTATTAATTTCAAATAATGAATATATAATTATTGGAGAAACTAATTATAGTTCTTCAGATACAACCTTTGAGTTTTCTGGAGGAAAACTTTTAAGGGTTGCTGTTGATGAAAATGGATTAGACACTAATGCTATAGAAAAACTTTGTGAAAAATATCCTGTAAAAGCTATTTATACAACACCGCATCATCATCACCCAACAACTGTAACCATGTCTGCAGAACGTAGAATACATATTTTAAATTTAGCTAAAATATATAATTTGGCTATTATTGAAGATGACTATGATTACGATTTTCATTATAGTCATGCACCTATTTTACCATTAGCGAGCCATGATAAAAATGGTAATGTTATTTATGTAGGTTCTGTTTGTAAGGCTGTAGCACCAGTTTATAGAGTGGGTTATTTAATTGCTCCTAAAAATTTTGTTGATGAGTGTGCAAAAATGCGCCGTTTTATAGATAGACAAGGAGATGCAGTATTAGAATTAACTTTTGCTAATTTTATAAAATCGGGGAGTTTAGATAGGCATTTAAAAAAGGTAGTTAAGATTTATAAAAATAGAAGAGATCTGTTTTGTAAACTTTTACGAAATGAATTAGAAGGCTATTTATCTTTTGAAATACCTAGAGGAGGTATGGCTATCTGGGCAACATTAAATAAAAAATACTCTTGGAGTACTGTTTCTAAAATTGCGAAAAAACAAAAGTTAGTTATTCCAGAATGGCAACGTTATGATATGGGAGAGATAAATCATAATGCTATAAGAATAGGTTTTGCAGCTTATAATGAAACTGAAATATATGAGTTTGTAAAACGATTGAAAAAGACTTTGGAAATTGTAAAAGGGTATGAAAATAATTAAGCAAGATGTAAGAAGGTTACTGTGTTTTTAGTAGTCTTCTTATATGTTGTATAGTAATTTCATTTTTATGCGTAATTACTGTGCTATTAAATAAATTTAAGCCTCAGCATTAAAAAATACTTTATAATAGTGCATTTTCTTTTCGTCATCAAAACCACGTTCTAAATATTCTGTTGCAGCATCTGGAGCATCAATATCTAGTTTTATCTGTATATTGGTGTCTAGTTTAATGTCTGTTTTAATTTTCTTTTTGTCTTTGTTTACAACAGCTTCAGCTAAATCAAATTGATTTCTAATAAGTACATTTTGTTCATCTTCATATTCTTTCTTATAATCTTCAAACATTCGAATATGTTTTTCTTCTTCAAATATTTCTTCTTTAAAGCGTTCAATATTTACAATTTCATTTTCTTTAAAATAATCTATCGTTTTTGCTAAAAAGATATTACGTTCTTGTTCACCATAACTGGTTTTTAGTATTTCGGTAGAAAACTCACTACACATATTAAGGTAATTATGCGTGTGGTTATTCATGTCATCTGCATATTTAATATTTAAGAATTTGTCTAACCAATATTGGGCATCATAACTATTATTATCTACAGTTAAAACAATACTACCTTCCATGTCTGTTTGGTTTAAAATAAGACAACCTTTATCTACCTTTTTAGAAGAGATACCATTTTGTACTAAAACATCATAACTGTTGTTTTCTAAATAGGTTTGAAAGAAATTAGTTTTGCTTTCAATTTTAAAAATTCCAACAGCATTGGTGGTCATTTCCTTATATTCAATACCTTCAAAAAGAGCAATTAAAACATCACCTGTTTTTATTTGAGATGAGTTTGATTGTTCATACAGGTGTTTTACAATATTTTTTGAGGTTTCAACAAAGGCTTCATCATCGTTGAAAATTTGTTTGCTATACGTATTAATTTCATTTAACTCAACATTAGAATGATGGCTAAAACGATAACTTTGAACAAGATTACCAAAAGGTCTTAATAAAAAAGGAAGCATGAGTTCGTAACTATCTTCATCAAAAATAACTTCTTTTTCGGAAAAGGCATTTTTAGTGTCGTTATGTTTGTTTCCAACTTTATGAATTATAAATTTTGAAATACTTGCGTTTTTTCTTGAAATCATGTCTGTTTTTATTAAGACTGCAATAGTATTAAATTAAGTTTAAATAACAGTAAAAAAGAACGTCAAAGCTTTTGCTTTGACGTTCAAGATTAGAGGACTTTCTCGATTTGGTTATCGTTATATTTTATAAAACAGTACTATTAAAAGTAATGTTTTGTTTTTATTAGAAATCTATAAATAATCTTCTGAGATTTTGTTTTCAATATAAACGTTTGATAATAAATGATATAAATATAAAAATTAGTTTCTATTTAGAGAAAGCTTATTTTGAATTAATGTATTGATTTAACATTTTAATAGAATAGCCTTTAATAATATTCATATAAGAAAAAAAATATTATTATTTTATAATCCAGTAATTCTACTTTTTTATAAATGAACACTGAAAAAGTAAGAATAAATAAATCAGCCTTTTAAGTTTTAACTCCAATTATTATAGAGATTTAAGAATAAATTCATTGTAAATATTTAAAAGGTTTCTTCTTGTATAATATCTCCCATGATTATACGTCTATATAAGTGTTTATAAATTTAAAACTACAATTTAATTACTTAGAAATACATTTTATTTTTTTATTTGGATTTCCTTTATACAGTTAACGAGTATTTGTAATTAACTAATAATAAAATGTTTATGATTAAAAATTTATTGTTTCCAGTACTAGCATATTTATTAATAGTGTATATGATATTTTCATGTAGTAGTAAAGAATTATTTGAGATAAATGAGGAGTTTTTAATTGATGAAGTAGAAAGTGATGCTTCAAATACCAGTAAAATTCAAGGAAACCTTAATTCTGGAGTATTTAAAATTTCTGGAGTTGGATATCAAGGTCCAAATCAAACTGAGATTAATAATTTACCTGCATATGTAGTAAAACCTGGTAATAATGTAACTAGTAAAATAAATGGCGCTATAATTATTGCAAGTAATTCAATTACCAATGGTAAAAAAGGAGGAAGAGTAATACTTAATGCAGGAACTTATGTAGTCGATAAAATAAATTTAAAATCTAATGTGCATATTGTTTTAAAACAAGGAGTAGTTTTAAGAGCAAATCAAACAGATACTAGTAAAAAAAATGTTGTTAAAGTAGTTTTTGGCATTGGCAGAGGAGAAAATTTAGTTAATGTTTCTATCGTTGGAGAAGGTAAGGGGAAAAACAGGCCTAAAATTAAATATATAAGAGAAAGTGAAAGAATGAAAGGTGGAAGTAGAGCTTTTTCAATAGGAAGAGTGTTTAATTTGTTTATTCAAAATATAGTAATACAAGATGATCAAACAAGGTTTTCAGGAATAGCTTTTGGCTTTAAAAAAGGAAATATTACTAAATCAGGTCGTGCTACAAATGTAACTATTGATAATGTTCAACAAATAAACGCATCTTATGGTTATGGATTGGTACAAGCTAATGCAGGAGCCAATATGTTGTTTAGTAATTTAACATGTAGTGGAGGCGTTACTGCAAGAATAGAAACAGATAACAGATTTAACCCAAATATTAGAGTTGGAGTTGATAATATTCAAATTAAAAATGTTACAAATATAAAAGGAAAAGCAGCAGTATATTTAAAACCTCATAGCATTCAAAATGGAAAAGTAGTAGTTGATGGAGCGTTTTCTTTTGGGTCACAATTTGCAGTAGAAATACGAGAAGGAACCTCTGGAACGACTGGTACTTTTGCTTCAGGTACTTCAATTAAAAATGTAAGTGCTCAATACGCATTAGTTACTACAGTTCATTTTTCAGGTAGAAAATCAATACCAATGTGTTTACTGCCTTATTTTAAAGCTAGTGAACCAGATTTTGATAAAGAAAGAATAGGTGCTAAAAAAGGTCCTTCAATAAGTGCTATTGGAAATTATGCAAACTATGCAACAATTGATGTTTCATCTGTTTCAGCATCAGTTCCTAAAAATACACCAGCAAGTAATAAAGTGAATTCTAGAAAGTTAATTGTTAACGGAAGTGCTTATAGAGGGAATAATCCTGCTAGGCAATGTGGTGAAAGCGCGTATTAATAAAAATAAGTTTGTGTTAAGTTAGTTTATTGTAAAAGCCTCATTCTATAATTTATAGAATGGGCTTTTAATTAATTTGATAGATAATAATAGAATTGTTTTCTCCTTTAGTAACAAATTCGATATTCTTGTCTTTGTCTATATTATCTAGATCTATTGCAGAGTTTCCGAAAACAGGGAAATTATTTTTAAGTGATTTTGCTTGACTATCGTAGAGGTATATTTTATGGGACTGTAAATCTGTTATTGAAACGTAAATTTTATTATTGATATAAAAGAGTTGTGTGTTCGAATAATTACCATAATCTAGCTCTATAGTTTTACTTTTAATAGATAGTTTGTTTTCGCTTTGAGCTATTAAAGTCTTATTTGTAGCTGTAATATTATGTTTTTTAGAAAGATTTAAGTTTTTTGTAGAAACATTTCCTTTACTGTCAACAGAAACTAAGCTTCCATTTAAAGTTGTTGTTGTAAAGGTGTTGTTATATAAAAATATTGGTTGATTTGAATAGGTGTTTGATGTTTTTGGTTTAACTCTAGTTTTGCCTACTCTATCGAGGATATAAAGTTTATTTTTTGTTTTAAAAGAGATATAATCCTTACTACCTATTCTAAAATGTTTTGGTTGGCAAATTATATTATTATCCGCAGATTTAAATTTAAAACCAGTTACTACAGCCCCTTTTGTATCAAACATTAAAACGTTTTTACCTTGCGTTACTAAGAGACGATATTTTTTATTTTTATCGTAATCAAAAACAGCTAAAGGTTGTGTAATCTCACTATTAAACTGTTTAGGAAACGGAGATACATTATTTCCTTTTCTATCAATAATATAAATGTTGTTTGGAGTGGTAAAAGCAAGTTGAAGTCTTCCGTTTTTATAAATATCAATTTGTTTAATAGCGCCTATAACAGCACCTTCTACTTGTTTTTTCCAAATAATTTTTCCTTCATTGGAAATTAAATAGAGGTTATTGTTAACATCTTGTACAACAATTTCTTTTTCTTTAGTTATATGATTGGTTACAAGTTGAGGTCCGTTTAATAAGTCTGTGTCAAGTTTTATGTTAAGTATTTCTGAAACAGAATTTTGGGAAACTTTAGTTTTGTTCTTTTTGATAATACCATTTACATGAGCAAAATTAGTATCATAAATAAATTGAATGGCAGATGCAGTATAACCTTTTAATTTGTAATTATAATCTTCTTGAGAATTTTTGTTTAAAATAGAATTTAAAGTTTTATAATCTGTAATTAACATTAATGAAGACGCATCATTTAAGTTCTCTTTTATGTCTTCAAAGTAAGTCTTATTATCTAATGTCGTTTTATTTTGATAACTAGCAATAATATTTTGGAGCAATTCTATGGTATTAGCAAACACAAAAAAGTTGTCTATTAAACAATATTTATTTGCTTTATCAAAAGATATTAAAGGGTAGAATGTTTTAGAAAATAATGAAGGTTGACTGTAGTCATAAATTTTAATTTCCCTATAAGTATCAATAACATTTTGCTCACCAGCAAGTGCATCTTTTGTAGCAATAAGATCAATAGAGTTTAATACAATAGCTCTGTTTTTATCTTCATAAATAACTCCAATTTCAGTGATATCATTAAAAAGTGGAGATGTGATAGTGATAGAATCTTGACTATTGTATTTAATTAAGTTGGTTTCTATGGTTTTAAAATCATTAGAAGTAAAACTCATAAATCCATCACTATTAGATGGTGTTATGTTTTGAACTTGATTTTCTTGCGGAATAGTATTTTTAAAAATATTAATTAAGCTTTTTGTAGAATCTGTTGCTTTAGTAATTCCATTTATAAAAATATTATTTTGGCTTATGTCAACATCTGTAACTATATAATTAGTAAATGATTTAAGAGAAAGAGAATCCTCAATAAAAAATGATTTTAAAAAAGTGTTGTTAGGTTTTAAGATAACGGACAATGTTTTGTCATTGTTGGTGGTGTTATATATTTTTTCTAATTCTGTATCTGAAACAATATTACTAAAAGAATTTTCAATAACATTTTTTGATGATGATACTATAAAAATACTATCAATTATGGTACTGTAAAAATGGCTGTTATTAATTGTGGATTTTGTTATTGTTTTATTTTTTAAAGTAAGAGTTTCTTCAGTATAATTAGAGAGTGAGTCAGTTCTCAATAGTTCTTTGTGATATTTAGTGATTAAAGAGCAGTCAAGACTGTCCTTTGAGTTTTTAGAAAAGCAAATTAAAATGTCATTTTTGGAATTTAAGCGAGTAAAAGGAACCAGTTTGTTTTTTATACTTGAATATGAATTAACTTCAGATATTTTTTGTAAAAAATCACTGTTATTTAAGCTGCTTTTTAAACCCTCAAGATTAGCTGTTTTTAAAATAACAGACGTGTTATCAGGAATAAAATTAATAAGTTTAGGCGATTTAGCTTTGTTATTGGAACAACTGTAAGTTAAAACGCATAGTAAGAAAAAGCAAATAAATCTCATAAAATGAATTAATTTTTACAAACCTACATATTTCATTTTATTTAGTGAATAAAACCATTATTTATATCTTTAACTTTAATTGTTCAGGTAATAATTTAAACGATTTTCGGTGATATTTGGTTATCCCATATTTTCTAATAGCTTCTCTGTGTTCTTTTGTAGGATAACCTTTGTTTTTTTTCCAGTTATACATAGGATATTCTTTATGAATGATATCCATGTACAAATCTCTATGAGTTTTAGCTAATACTGATGCAGCAGCAATACTTAAGTATTTGCCATCACCTTTAATAATTGTTTCAAAAGGAATATTGTTGTAAGGCTTAAATTTGTTACCATCAACGATAATAAATTCAGGCTGTGGAGATAATTGATTAATAGATTTGTGCATAGCTAATATAGAGGCATTTAAAATATTAATGTTGTCAATTTCCTCTTGAAAAACATGAGCAACACCTATCGTTAAAGCATCTTGTTCAATAATAGGTCTTAAAAAACTTCTTTTCTTCTCACTAAGTTGTTTAGAGTCGTTTAGTATGGCGTTTTTAAAACCTTCAGAAAGTATTACTGCAGCTGCAGTAACAGGACCTGCTAAACAGCCGCGCCCAGCTTCATCTGTACCACATTCTAAAACACAATTTGAATGATTATTTAATAACATAAAGCGAAATTATATATAAATATGTAAAATATAAAGAAATTATTACGTATTTATAATAATTATGACCGATTTCGTAAGAATTGTTAAATGGTAATTATTAAATATGTATTTAAATCTATTTATATTTGTTTAATTTTTAATTAAAAGTTGTTTTTTTTGAATAATTTTCATTAAAAAAAAAGCTAATTACTTAAGCTTTTTGGTTTTTTTTAATTGTTTCTTTGTTTTTTTAAGATAATATTAAGATGTTTGTGTTTGACTAACTCAAATATATTTTTATGAAATTAAAATTGACCGGGTTGTTAACATTTCTAATTATGTTTTCAATTCAAATGTCTACTGCTCAAGAAAGTAAAATAACAGGGATTATAAGTGATTCTGATGCTATACCTATAAGTGGTGTTACTATAGTAGTAGACGGAACTAATAAAGGAGTTGTTTCAGATTTTGATGGAAAGTATTCCATTTCAGCAAAAAAGGGAGAGATATTAAAAATGACTTTCATTGGGATGAAAACCCAAATGATAACCATAGGAGATTCTACAACGATTGATGTTACAATGGAAGAAGACTTGGAAAGTTTAGATGCAGTTGTCGTAACGGGGTATCAAAAAATTGATAGGAAATTGTTTACAGGTTCTGCGGCTACAGTTAAGCTAGAAGACGTTAAGTTAGATGGTATTGCAGATGTTAGTAGGGCATTACAAGGACAAGTGGCAGGTGTGGAAATACAAAATGTATCAGGTACATTTGGTACAGCTCCAGCCATTAGGATTAGAGGTAATGCTTCTATAAATGGTGCTAATAAACCACTATGGGTAATTGATGGTGTTATTTTAGAAGACGCTATAGAGCTATCTAATGAGGATATTTCATCAGGAAATTTAGATACTATACTTAGTTCATCGACAGCAGGTATTAATCCTGACGATGTAGAAACGTTTCAGGTTTTAAAAGATGCTTCAGCAACAGCTTTGTATGGAGCAAGAGCTTTAAATGGGGTTATTGTTATTACAACTAAACGTGGAAAAACAGGAAAACCTCTAGTTAATTTTTCTAGTAGTTTAACTGCAAGAGCTAAACCTAATTATAGTCAATTTAACTATTTAAACTCTGGAAATGAATTATCTGTTTATCAAGAATTATATGAAAAAGGTTGGATAGATATCGCTGGAGCTAATACAGCTTCAAACCATGGAGTGTTTTCAGATATGTTCAATAAAATCTCAAATAATGAGATTAATTGGGGTCCAGGAGGATCTCCTAATTATGCATATTTACAGCGTTATGCAAATGCGAATACAGATTGGTTTGATGTTTTATTTAAAGATTCTTTTATTAGAACCAATAGTTTTAGTATTTCATCAGGGACTGATACATCTAGATATAGAGCATCTATTAGTTCTATAGTAGATGAAGGGCAAACCGTTGCAGATAATGTGAAAAACTATACAGCCAATTTAAATGCAGATTTTGACCTGTCAGATAAACTTTCTATAGGTTTTAAATTAACAGGAAATGTTAGAGATCAAAGAATTGCAGCGTCAGAAGATAGAGAACTTAATGCACTCACGGGGGTGTTTGAAAGAAATTTTGATATTAACCCTTTTAATTATGCATTATATACAAGTCGTAGTATAACACCTTATGATGAACAAGGGAACCGTCAATTCTTTAGACGAAGTTATGCACCTTTTAATATACTTCATGAAGTAGAAAATAACTTTGTTGATTTAGGTTTAATTGATTTATCATTTCAAACAAACTTTAATGTTAAAGTAACAAATGATCTAAATTTCACTACAGTATTAAATGGAAGATGGTATAAAAGTGATGCAATACAAACAGTACATGAAAACTCCAATAATGCAGCAGCCTATAGAGCTGATGGTCCATTAATAAGAGAGAGTAATATATTTTTATTTAATGATCCAGATGCTCCAGAATTACAACCATATTCAGTTTTACCTAATGGAGGGTTTAGAAAAACAACTAATAATTCTCTAACGAGTTATTATATGAGGAATCAATTTGATTATTCTCGCACATTTGGAGATTCTCATACTGTAAGTGCTTTATTAGCTCAAGAGGTAAGGTCTAGTGACAGAGTGCAAGAAAAAAATGATGGTTGGGGATACTTATTTGACAAAGGAGGCTTAATTTTAAGTGACCCAAATTTTATAAGGTTTTTAGATAGCAGAGGAGAAGAATATTTTGATGTTGAAGAAACAAGGCAAAGAGGTTGGGGAGTATTTTCTAACTTGGCATATTCTTACGATCAGAAATATATAGTAAACGGAACTTATACCTATACAGGAGATAATAGAACAGGTCAATCAAAAACAGCACGTTATTTACCAACATGGAACATTAGTGGTGCATGGAATATGCATAACGAATCATTTTTGGAAAATGTAGATTGGTTAAATTTACTAAAACTTAAGTCTACTTATGGGCTTTCAGGTAGTAATCCATTTGATGCAAGTGCAGGTCTAATTGTTTTTGGAGATGAACCTTTGCGACCGCAACTAGGAGAAAGAGAAGTATCTTTGTTAATTGATCAATTAGAAAATGGAGAATTAACATTTGAGAAATTATATGAATGGAATATTGGTTTAGAAACAGCTTTCTTTAACAATCGTTTAGGATTAGAATTAGAATATTATCAAAGAAAATCGGAAGATCTTGTTGGTTTTGTTGAAACAAATGGTGTTGGTGGAGAAGGAACTAAACTTGGAAACATAGGTGATTTAGATCGTGAAGGTTATGAAGTTACTTTAAGAACCGTAAATATTGAAACCAGTAACTTTAGATGGACATCTAATTTTAATTTTAGTTATTCAGAAAGTGAAATTAAGAAATGGGAATCCCAAGACCGTATAGGAGATGCTGTGAGTAGAAATGGAGCTAATATTGTTGGCTTTCCTACAGGAGCATTGTTTTCTGTCCCATTTGCGGGTCTAGATTCAAACGGTATACCAACTTTCTTTGGAGAGGACGGAGCAATTATTCAAGATCTTGATTTTCAAGAAAGAGATGATATTACTAAGTTTTTAAAATATGAAGGACCTACAGAACCTACTTTTTTTGGAGGTTTTAATAGTAATTTCTCTTATAAAAATTTAAGTTTAAATGTGAGTTTAGCATATAGAGGTGGAAATAAAATTCGTTTAGATGATGCTTTTCAAGAAGAATATGATGATTATAGCTCACTCCCTGGAGATCTAATAAACAGATGGTCTTTACCAGGAGATGAGAATGTCACCAATATTCCAGCTATTTTATCTGAAATTGTTAGTGAAGGATTGGATAATGCAGGATTAAATCCTTACGATTTGTATAATAAAAGTGATGTTAGAGTGGCAGATGGAGATTATGTTAGGTTAAGAAATATTAAGCTATCATATAGATTACCAAAAAGTTTAATTGATAGAGCTTGGTTAAAATCTGCAACAGCTAGTTTATCTGCTAATAATTTGTGGCTTATATACTCAGATGATAGACTTAATGGTATTGATCCAGAGTTTTTTCAATCAGGAGGGGTGTCTTTACCATTAACAAGAAGCTACACATTTACGCTTAATTTTAATTTTTAAAATATTATGAAAAAGAATTTAATTATACTAATAGGATTAATTTCATTTTTTAGTTGTGATGATTATTTAGATGAAGTTCCAGATAATAGGCAAACCGTTACAACGCTTAATGATGTGTCAGAATTATTAGTTTCTGCTTATTCAGAGGGAACCTATAATTTTGTAGAATGGAAAACAGATAATGTTACTGCTATTATTGACAATAATCAGCTTGATTGGATGACTGAAAACTATCAATTTGTACCAGTAGTATCAAGTGAATCACAAGACACCCCAACTTATTTTTGGGAACAAAATTATCAAGCGATAGCTCATGCAAATCAAGCCTTACAAGGTTTAAATGAAATTAAAGAGGGAGATGTTAGTTTTAGAAATGCATTAAAAGGTGAAGCCTTAATGAGCAGAGCTTATCATCATTTTATGCTAGCAAATGTGTTTTGTCAACATTATAATGATAATAATAAAGGAGGATTAGGGGTTCCTTACATAACAGATCCTGAAACAAGTTTAAAAGTAGTATATGATAGAGGAACTTTAGAGGAAACTTATGAGAAAATAGAAAAAGATTTATTAGAAGCTTTACCTTTAATTTCAGATGCTTATTATACTGGTACAGGTAAATATCATTTTACAAAAAATGCAGCTAACGCTTTTGCTTCAAGGTTTTATCTATTTAAAGGAGAATATCAAAAATGTATAGATTACTCTAATAAATTATTAGGTAATGGTGTTATTAATACAACATATGTTAGAGATATGGATGTCGTTTTTACAGGGACATCTTCTACCCAGATAGCAGATCAATACAACAATATTGACGATCCACATAATATATTTGTAGTTAGAAAAGAAAGTTTTTCTGATAGATATAATAGAGGATATAGAACTAATACAGCCATTATTAATAACGTGATAAGAGCCAATATTCAGGGTAGTGCAGATCAGAGAGATTTGTTTTATACTTTCGGAACAGAAGCCTTACAGCAGCCTAAATATAATGAGCTTTTTGAATTTACAACAGCAACTACAGGTACTGGCTATATTATTATGACTCAATTACGTGGAGAGGAAGTTATTTTTAATAGAATGGAATCTTATATAAGATTAAATAGGTTAGAAGATGCTTTAAATGATTATAATGTATTTGCTACTTTAAGATATGATAACGGAGGACAATTGACAATCCCTGAGATTGTTAATGGCTTTGGAGGATCAAATCAAGAAGCCATGTTTAATTTTATTATTTTAGAGAGAAGAAAAGAATTTTTACATGAAGGGTTAAGATGGTTTGATGTTAAGCGTTTAGGAATAGAAGTGACGCACGTAGATGTTAATGGCAATGAATTTGTTCTAGGTTCAGAAGATTTAAGAAAAGCAATTCAATTACCTGAAAAAGCACTCACTAATGGTATTGAAGCTAACCCTAGATAATAGATTTAAATAAAATAAATATGAAAATTACAATAAAAATAATACTATTAATATTATCGGTTGCATTGTTTTATCAATGTAATACAGATGATTCGAATACTAAGTTTGATGCACCAGCTAATCAAGATGTGTCAAGTGTTAATGATCAGTATTTATATAATAATGATGGAAATAGTTTCTTTGAGCGTTTTGGTACGGCAACTCGTTGGAAATGGAATGACAACTTTATAAGACCAACCCAGCGTGCAACACCAATTAAATCAGATTTTGTTATACCAGCAACTAAATTAGTAGATCACCTATGGATTCAACCTTATGAAGAAGCGGGAGTCGATGCTAAAAAATTTATAGCAGATTTATTTCCAGCAGAACTTGTTTATATTGGTTCTTTTATATTTAGAGACGATGGTACAAGGCTTTTAGGGTTTGCTGAAGGAGGAGCAAGAGTTACGCTTTTAAATATGAATGATTTAGATTTTCAAGACGCAAATTGGTTAGCAAATCCAGGTAGCGGTGTTTTAGCTACTGTTCATCATGAATTTTCTCATATCGTACATCAAAATTATGGAATACCTGTAGGTTTTAATACAATTTCAGAATCATATTTAGGTAACGGTTGGAGTAATGGTGTTTCTAGAGATGATGCTATAAAATTGGGTATGGTACGAAATTACGGAACCTTAAACGAATTTGAAGATTTTTGTGAAATTATTTCCCATCTTTTAGTTGTCGATCAAGCAACATTTGAAAAAGATTTTATAACTCAAGAAGATTGTACAACATATACAACGGTTGGAGAAATTGTTAATTGTCAAGAGCTTAATGAAGGGCGCCAACTTATTAATCAAAAAGTAAACTTAGTTGTAGAATTCTATAAAAATAATTTTAATATAGATTTATTAGAGGTGAGAGATGTATTGCAATCAAGATTGAATAATTTAATTAATACAGGAGTAATACCTGATTAATTATAATTGTTTAACAATTAACTAATTTAAAAATATAACAATGAAGAAGATATTTAATCTTATTGGAAAAATTAATTTACTCATTCTTTTAATATTAGCAGCAAGCTGTACAGATAACGAAGTAGAACCTCTTTTCGATCAATCAATTAACGAACGAACAGAAGTTCTAAAAGAAGAGTATTTAGATCTTTTAGCAGCTCCAGATAATGGTTGGATAGGTTATTATTCGCCTAATGAAGATACAGGGCTATTTACTGTGCTTATGAATTTTGATGAGAATGGTGATGTTTCTGTAAAATCAGGCTATAGAGGAGGTGCAGAAAATAAAAATATAACCTATAGACTAGATAAAACATTAAAAATTGAGTTAGTGTTTGAGTCTCATACGGTATTTCATAGTATTTTCGAAATAAACAATAATAATAATAAAGGTGAGTTTGTGTTTAATATTTTGTCTGCTACAGAAGATGAAATTATTTTAGAGAGTAAGCTAGATTTTGGTGACGATGTAACTGTTTTTACGTTAAGGAGAGCTTTAGAGTCAGAGGTAGATTTAGAGACTCTTTACAAGTCTTTAGATGCTTTAACAGGCGGCCCTACAGAATCGGTATTTAGAAATATTTTGTTAAATGATAAAGCAATTGCAACATTTGATTTCAACCCTAATACTAGGTTTGCAACAATAACATATATTAAAAATGGAAGTTTACAATCAGAAGTTGTTAGACTAATAGTTACAAATACAGGATTTAATTTTCCTACTCCTGTAGATGTCAATGGTACAATATTAACAAGTTTTACATATAATGAATTAGAAAATGAATTTCAAAATGAAACCGAAAAATTAAGAATTTTATATGATGATATTCCTGGATTGCTTTTAAATCCTTACGATTTTGGAAATGAAGGAGGTAATATAAGAATTTTAAGAACAAATGAAGGTTTTCTAAGTAGAGATAGGTCATCTACAGCATTTGTTAGCTTTTTTGAAGGGTGGAGAAGTGATTTTGCTACTAATATTGGTTTTTCCATTTCTCGTGTTTACATTAGAAATATTAATACAGCAACACCATTCTTAGATATATATATACCAGTTAGTGGAGGAGATGCCAGAGCTCGTTTCGATTGTACATACACTTTAGAACAAGGTATAGTTGGTAATAATATAGTTAAATTTACTTTTAATGAAACATCCCCTAATAATTTAGATTTTGGATTAGCACCTTCTTTTGCACCAATCACAGATTTTATTTTTAGAGATAGTGGCTTTTATATTCAAAAGATGGAACCTTTAAATGCTTCCCAAAATACAATAGGCTTAATACCAGTAGATGATACATCTATGTTAGTACAATGGTATGATTTTTAACAAAATACGTGACAAAATTTAAATATTTCTGTAAAGTCTTTAAGTTGTATGGTATGCAACTTAAAGACTTTTTTATTTATTAAATGTAGATTTAAAATCGCTAATAAGAAGGTTTTTTTTATATGTTTGTAGTATAAAGAAAATATATTATGATGAAATTACTCAAATTGTTGTTGTTAATTAGTGTCGTTTTTATTTATGAATCTTGTAGTAAGGATTCATCAATAGAAAAGGAAGATTTTGTAACGAGTAACAACAATAAAGAAATTGAAAATTGGATTATTATTGGGGATTCTTTTAAATTCAATTATGTAGATCCATTTCAAGAAGGGGAAGAAATTAATTTAACAGAGACCAATACTAATTTTGGTGCCTTTTTATCTGAAGTGGATGAGTTGAATGCAGATTTAAAACTTGAAGACGATTTATTTAAAGGAGTTAATTTTAAAGCCCAAAATATTGAAGGATCTATAGTTGTAAGTAACTTAGAGAAGGTTAGGTCTAATGACTCAAGTTTTTTTGACCCTAGAAATGTAGGTTGTCTTCCTGAAATGGAAAACGTTAAGATTTGCAGGTCAGAATCTTGTGTTAAAACAACTTTAGCAAAACTAGTAGGGAGCATGAGTTCTGGAGATTCGTTTTCTGTACATCGTAAAAAGTTAGGGGTTACAATATATGCTAATAGTCAATTAAAAAAAGAAGCTTATCCATTTAGTAGCGGTCTTACTGATGAATCTCTTGATGGGATATAATAGATGCACCTGAATACTTTCAAGATTATATTGACTCTTTAGATTTACTATAATATATTAGGTTAAAAAAACCTGTTTGATTAAATCCAATCAAACAGGTTTTTTGTGTCTAAACTTTTTTACTAGAAATAAATGCAAATAATAAATAATTTTCCCTTTTTTAAACGTTATCATATTTTGTATAAATAGCGTCCTAAACGTTTAAAAAAAGAGAAAGGGAAATTTGTTCCTCAAAGTTACCTTTGTGGTGGAACACAAAAAAACCTTTCTCCGATGCTAAATATAACTTTGTTTTCTCAAATAATCAGTAAACTAGATAAATCAAGATTCAAAAAACTAGTTAATTCTCACCAAAGTGATAAACATCAAAAAGGTTTTACTAGCTGGTCTCACTTGGTTTCAATGTTGTTTTGTCAATTTGCTAATAGCCAATCTGTACGTGATATAAGTAATGGTAGTAGCATTTATAAGACTTAACCTTTTTGTAAAAGTTGACCTGCACAAATGGCTCGACAATCCGTTTCTAAAAAAGCAACCTCCTCCAAATAAATATATACAAGGAGTTCTTTTTTGAAATTTTAATTAAATTTAGTCTTAGACTTGTAAAATGGGTAGATTTATTATGCAGTAAATTTATTTAGGACAGGATTGATTTTGTATTTACCTTTGCATGGTTTTAATATTAATATATGAGTAAATTAGTTTTAGTAATTTTTGTCGTTTTTTTTAGTAGCATAACCTTTGGTCAAGATTTAACTAAATCTAGAGGGCAAAGAGAAGTATCTAACAGTGAACAAGACACCTTAAAACCATCCCCAAAAAAAAGATTACTAGACCGTTTAGACCCCAAAAGCAAAAAAAATAAAAAAGCTAAAATACAAGACTATTTAATCATTTCGCATAAGAATGATACCACATATGTCGATACCACTTTAACCATCCAAAAAGAATACAAGTTTAATTACTTACGAAAAGACAATTTTGGGTTAATGCCATTTTCAAATCTAGGGCAAACCTATAATAGTTTAACCTATAATTTCAAAAACACTAGTTTAATGCCAATATTTGGTGCTAGAGCAAGGCATTTTAACTACATGGAAATAGAAAATATAAACTATTATCGTGTGCCAACACCGTTAACTGAGCTGTTTTTTAAAACAGCCTTTGAACAAGGACAATTAGCAGATTCTTTTTTTACAGTAAATACGTCACCGCAATTTAATTTTTCAATAGCCTATAAAGGATTGCGCTCCTTAGGTAAGTATCAACATATATTAACGAGTACAGGTAATTTTAGATTTACATCTAATTACCAAACAAAAAATAATCGTTATAGTGTTAGAGGTCATATAGTAACCCAAGATTTGTTAAATGAGGAAAATGGAGGGCTTAAAGATGAAGGTGTTGAATCTTTCGAAACAGGAGAAGAAGAGTTTTTAGATCGCTCCGTTTTTGAAGTTAATTTTGAAAATGCAGAGAATATACTAAGAGGTAAACGTTTCCATTTAGACCATACATATAAAATTGTAAAGAAAAGGGATTCATTATCTAAAAATAGACTTAGCCTTGGTCATATAATATCCTTTGAAGATAAATACTTCGAATTTAGTCAATCTGGTGTTGATATTGATTTTTTTGGAGAAGCATTTAAGTCAGATGTAAAAGACCGAGCAACACTGGAAAACTTCTATAATCAATTACAATTAAACTATAGTAATAGTATTATGGGAGATTTACAATTCAATGTAAGTAATAATAATTACAATTATGGTTATGATAAGTTAGTAGTTTTAAATGGAGAAACTATAGTTAATAGGTTAAAAGGGGATATTTTTTCAGCAGGAGGTAAATATCATAAGCATTATAAAGGATTTGAATTAGAAGGAGAATTTGGGGTAAATATAGCAGGAGATTTTGATGGTAATTTTTTAAAAGGTCACGCTTCCTTTAAACTTAATGAAGATATTTCGGCAATAGCATCTATCAATCATAGTTCTAAAATGCCAAATTATAATACATTATTATATCAAAGTGATTATATAAATTATAATTGGAAAAATAATTTTAATAATATAGAAACTCAACAGTTAGCTTTTCAATTAAAATCGAAAAAAATAGCTAATATAGAAGTAGATTATTCAACAATTAATGATTATGTCTATTTCAAAAAAGATGAAGTTAGTAATCAAGTAAGTCCATTTCAAAGTAATAATACGATAAACTATTTAAGAGTAAAATTAAATAAGGAGATAAAGGTTGGTAATTTGGCTTTAAATAATACAATATTATATCAAAAGACAGAAGATGAAAATAATATATTAAATGTGCCAGAATTTACAACCCGTAATACACTGTATTATTCTAATTATTTATTTAAAAAAGCCATGTATTTGCAAACGGGAGTAACGTTGAATTACTTCACAAAGTATTATATGAATGCTTATAGTCCCCTATTGGCAGAATTCTATACACAAACAGAAAGAGAATTTGGAGAGTTTCCTCGTCTAGATTTCTTTATAAATGCAAAAATCCGTCAAACTCGTATCTTTTTAAAAGCAGAACATTTTAATTCGTCCTTCACAGGTTACGATTATTACGCTGCTCCAAACAACCCTTATAGAGATTTTACCGTTCGCTTTGGCATAGTTTGGAATTTCTTTCTATAATATATAGAATAGGCGTTAATTATAAATAGATTTTTTGGAGTATATATAGTTTCTATACTCTTAACTAAGGTGTTTTTTAATTGAAAGATGTGAAGTAGTTAAGTCTATTATATGATGATGCATTGAGACTTAAAAGCTGATGAAACGCCAAAGTCTGATAAATATTGTACTAGGGTATTATTTATTTTCACGTTTAAATACTTGAGGTATATGTATTTAAAAAGAGTTATGATTAAATCATTAAAAAAAGGTTAAAAAAGGTGTTGAATAAACAAAAAAGGGTTGTAGGTTTGCATCCGCTAAAAACGGCATTAGTTGTTGAAGGCATACGTTCATAAGAAGTTTTACTAATCGGTTTTAGAAGTTAAAAAAAAACTTTAAAAAAAGGTTAAAAAAGTTTTGTGAGAATAAAAAAGGGTTTTATATTTGCACCCGCTTATCAAGGAAACGCGATAAGAAAAGCAAGAAAACAAGTTCATAAACATATTGAATTGACAGCGTAAGATTTTAATTGGAAACGGTTAAGATTAGACAAAGAGAATAAACCATTTTGAGTACTAGAGATTCTGATTAATTGTTAAGATATTAAAAAAATAACGATGAAGAGTTTGATCCTGGCTCAGGATGAACGCTAGCGGCAGGCTTAACACATGCAAGTCGAGGGGTAACATTGTAGCTTGCTACAGATGACGACCGGCGCACGGGTGCGTAACGCGTATACAATCTACCTTATACTGAGGGATAGCCCAGAGAAATTTGGATTAATACCTCATAGTATGTTTAATTGGCATCAATTAGACATTAAAGGTTACGGTATAAGATGAGTATGCGTTCTATTAGCTAGATGGAGTGGTAACGGCACACCATGGCAACGATAGATAGGGGCCCTGAGAGGGGGATCCCCCACACTGGTACTGAGACACGGACCAGACTCCTACGGGAGGCAGCAGTGAGGAATATTGGACAATGGAGGGAACTCTGATCCAGCCATGCCGCGTGCAGGATGACTGCCCTATGGGTTGTAAACTGCTTTTATACAGGAAGAAACTGCTCTACGTGTAGAGATTTGACGGTACTGTAAGAATAAGGATCGGCTAACTCCGTGCCAGCAGCCGCGGTAATACGGAGGATCCAAGCGTTATCCGGAATCATTGGGTTTAAAGGGTCCGTAGGTGGATAATTAAGTCAGGGGTGAAAGTCTGCAGCTCAACTGTAGAATTGCCCTTGATACTGTTTATCTTGAGTTATTATGAAGTAGTTAGAATATGTAGTGTAGCGGTGAAATGCATAGATATTACATAGAATACCAATTGCGAAGGCAGATTACTAATAATATACTGACACTGATGGACGAAAGCGTGGGGAGCGAACGGGATTAGATACCCCGGTAGTCCACGCCGTAAACGATGGATACTAGCTGTTCGGTTTCGACTGAGTGGCTAAGCGAAAGTGATAAGTATCCCACCTGGGGAGTACGTTCGCAAGAATGAAACTCAAAGGAATTGACGGGGGCCCGCACAAGCGGTGGAGCATGTGGTTTAATTCGATGATACGCGAGGAACCTTACCAGGGCTTAAATGTAGATTGACATGTTTAGAGATAGACCTTTCTTCGGACAATTTACAAGGTGCTGCATGGTTGTCGTCAGCTCGTGCCGTGAGGTGTCAGGTTAAGTCCTATAACGAGCGCAACCCCTGTTGTTAGTTGCCAGCATTTCAAGATGGGAACTCTAACAAGACTGCCAGTGCAAACTGTGAGGAAGGTGGGGATGACGTCAAATCATCACGGCCCTTACGTCCTGGGCTACACACGTGCTACAATGGTAGGGACAGAGAGCAGCCACTTGGCGACAAGGAGCGAATCTATAAACCCTATCACAGTTCGGATCGGAGTCTGCAACTCGACTCCGTGAAGCTGGAATCGCTAGTAATCGCATATCAGCCATGATGCGGTGAATACGTTCCCGGGCCTTGTACACACCGCCCGTCAAGCCATGGAAGCTGGGAGTGCCTGAAGTCCGTCACCGAGAGGAGCGGCCTAGGGTAAAATCGGTAACTAGGGCTAAGTCGTAACAAGGTAGCCGTACCGGAAGGTGCGGCTGGAACACCTCCTTTCTAGAGAAAGACGATTAAGAAGTATTATAACTATAATGATAAATAGTTTATTCTCGCAGCTGTTAATTTAAGAATATAAAATAGTAGAGTCTCATAGCTCAGCTGGTTAGAGCGCTACACTGATAATGTAGAGGTCGGCAGTTCGAGTCTGCCTGAGACTACTAAAAAAAAGAGGAAATTCTAGAACTGAGAATTCTAAATTCACATTAAGGATTCTAAACGAAGAATTACAATGGGGGATTAGCTCAGCTGGCTAGAGCGCCTGCCTTGCACGCAGGAGGTCATCGGTTCGACTCCGATATTCTCCACGATTCCATATAAGGAAAGAAGTTCATTGACATATTGAAAAAAGATACATAAAAATTTAAGATTAGATTGATCTAATAATAAATAATATAAAGGATTAATTAGAATCACGAGCGATTTCTAATTAATCACAGATAGTTTATATAAGATTTTTATATAAATTATAGTAACTCATTAAAAAAGCAAAAAGTACAATAAGCTAAATAAGGGCGTATGGGGAATGCCTAGGCTCTCAGAGGCGAAGAAGGACGTGATAAGCTGCGAAAAGCTGCGGGGATCAGCACACATGATTAGATCCGCAGATATCCGAATGGGGCAACCCGGCATATTGAAGATATGTCACCTAGTAATAGGAGCAAACCCGGAGAACTGAAACATCTAAGTACCCGGAGGAGAAGAAAACAAAAGTGATTCCGTTAGTAGTGGCGAGCGAACGCGGATTAGCCCAAACCATTATTGTTACGGCAATAGTGGGGTTGTAGGACCACGATATTTGAAGCACAATGAATTAGAATACTTTGGAAAAAGTAACAATATAGGGTGATAGTCCCGTATAAGTAAAGCGTGTGAATCTAGTGTAATCCTGAGTAGTGCGGGACACGAGTAATCCTGTATGAAACAGTCGGGACCATCCGATAAGGCTAAATACTCCTGAGAGACCGATAGTGAACTAGTACCGTGAGGGAAAGGTGAAAAGAACCCTGAATAAGGGAGTGAAATAGAACCTGAAACCATACGCTTACAAGCGGTCGGAGCGGACTAGATCTGTGACGGCGTGCCTTTTGCATAATGAGCCTACGAGTTACCGTTGCTAGCAAGGTTAAGTGATTAAGTCACGGATCCGTAGCGAAAGCGAGTCTGAATAGGGCGCTTAGTTAGTAGTGGTAGACGCGAAACCGTGTGATCTACCCATGGGCAGGTTGAAGCTGTAGTAACATACAGTGGAGGACCGAACGGATATACGTTGAAAAGTGTTCCGATGACCTGTGGGTAGGGGTGAAAGGCCAATCAAACTCGGAAATAGCTCGTACTCCCCGAAATGCATTTAGGTGCAGCGTTGATTAATAGTTTTATAGAGGTAGAGCTACTGATTGGATGCGGGGGCTTCACCGCCTACCAATTCCTGACAAACTCCGAATGCTATAAAATGTTTATCAGCAGTGAGGGCATGGGTGCTAAGGTCCATGTCCGAGAGGGAAAGAACCCAGACCATCAGCTAAGGTCCCCAAATATATGTTAAGTTGAAATAACGCGGTTGAACTGCTTTGACAGCTAGGATGTTGGCTTGGAAGCAGCCATTCATTTAAAGAGTGCGTAACAGCTCACTAGTCGAGCGGTTCGGCATGGATAATAATCGGGCATAAACATATTACCGAAGCTATGGACAATTAATTGTGGTAGGGGAGCATTGTAGTGTCGTCGAAGGATTACTGTGAGGTATTCTGGAGAATCTACAAAAGAAAATGTAGGCATAAGTAACGATAATGCGGGCGAGAAACCCGCACACCGAAAGACTAAGGTTTCCTCAGCTATGCTAATCAGCTGAGGGTTAGTCGGGACCTAACGCGAACCCGAAAGGGGTAGTGGATGGCCAACAGGTTAATATTCCTGTACCTGCTCACACTAAAAGTGACGGAGGCGTAAATTTGGTGCGTACTGACGGAATAGTACGTTGAAGGGAGTAGTAATACCCCGATAGTACACTGCGACTTCGGTCAAGGTGATAATCCAGAGAAGCGACTTCCAAGAAAAGCGAGTGAAGCAGCCCGTACCCTAAACCGACACAGGTAGTTGGGATGAGAATTCTAAGGTGCTCGAGAGATTCATGGCTAAGGAATTAGGCAAAATAGACTCGTAACTTCGGGAGAAGAGTCGCCACCCTTTGGGGTGGCCGCAGTGAAAAGGTCCAGGCGACTGTTTATCAAAAACACAGGGCTATGCTAAATTGAAAGATGACGTATATGGCCTGACACCTGCCCGGTGCTGGAAGGTTAAGTGGAGGGTTTAGCTTTTAGCGAAGATCTGAAATGAAGCCCCAGTAAACGGCGGCCGTAACTATAACGGTCCTAAGGTAGCGAAATTCCTTGTCGGGTAAGTTCCGACCTGCACGAATGGTGCAACGATCTGGACACTGTCTCAGCCATGAGCTCGGTGAAATTGTAGTATCGGTGAAGATGCCGATTACCCGCTGTGGGACGAAAAGACCCCGTGCACCTTTACTATAGCTTAGTATTGGTTTTGGATAAGTAATGTGTAGGATAGGTGGGAGACTTTGAAGTGGCGTCGCTAGGCGTTGTGGAGTCATTGTTGAAATACCACCCTTTGCTTATCTAGAGTCTAACCTTCAAATGAAGGGACAGTGCTTGGTGGGTAGTTTGACTGGGGTGGTCGCCTCCAAAAGAGTAACGGAGGCTTCTAAAGGTTCCCTCAGCACGGTTGGTAATCGTGCGTAGAGTGCAATGGCATAAGGGAGCTTGACTGAGAGACCTACAAGTCGATCAGGTACGAAAGTAGAGCATAGTGATCCGGTGGTTCCGCATGGAAGGGCCATCGCTCAAAGGATAAAAGGTACGCCGGGGATAACAGGCTGATCTCCCCCAAGAGCTCATATCGACGGGGGGGTTTGGCACCTCGATGTCGGCTCGTCACATCCTGGGGCTGGAGAAGGTCCCAAGGGTTGGGCTGTTCGCCCATTAAAGTGGCACGCGAGCTGGGTTCAGAACGTCGTGAGACAGTTCGGTCTCTATCTACAGTGGGCGTTAGAAATTTGAGTGGATCTGACTCTAGTACGAGAGGACCGAGTTGGACTAACCTCTGGTGTATCTGTTGTTGCGCCAGCAGCATTGCAGAGTAGCTACGTTGGGAAGGGATAAGCGCTGAAAGCATATAAGCGCGAAACCCACCACAAGATGAGATTTCTTTAAAGGGTCGTGGGAGATTACCACGTTGATAGGCTATAGGTGTAAAGGCAGTAATGTCATAGCCGAGTAGTACTAATAACCCATAGGCTTATTGTACGCCTGTTTTTTTAAAAGTTTACAAAAAGTTATATTATAAAATTTTTAAGTATGTCACCTACGGGTGTTTTTCAATATGTTAAGATATTTGTTCATCGTAAAGATGAACGCTGTAGTGATAAGTTAATCACTTATTACCATAGCTATAACTTAAGGTGGTTATAGCGATGGGGCTCACCTCTTACCATTCCGAACAGAGAAGTTAAGCCCATTAGCGCCGATGGTACTGCATTTGTGGGAGAGTAGGTCGTTGCCTTTTTTGATACTGATATTAACTCAGTGTTTAATTAATCCTCAACATTTCTTTGTTGAGGATTTTTTTTTGTCATTGTTTTAAAATAATTATACAAATTTTGGATAAAGCCCAATTGTTGTGTTTAGGCAAATATTCTGGTAAGTCTAATTAGAAAGAATTATACAGTTTTGACTCCTCTGAATTGAGCTCTAAAGGCTTTTATTTTGGCATTGAAAGATTCTGCGGAAGCATTTGTAGTTCTATTGATGAAATAGTTTAAGATTGATCTGTAGTTTATAGTTATCGTATTAGCGTTGGTGTTGAATGCCTTGAATCGAGTTTGTTATACATCTTTATACCAGTGCGCTAGTTTAGTATAGGCAGCCTGGATAGAGATCGCTGTTATGACTTATAATATTAATTATTCTAATATTTCTTCAATAAGTAATGAGCTAATTCTATATTCAGAATCTAATCTTTTTTTGCCCAAAAATAACATTCTCCGTAAGTTTTATACTTGATTGAGAAAGAGTATTTGATATGAACTAAAAAATGACCAAACCTTTTTGTAATTCTATACGATTAAAGATATTAAACCTTATGATTTATACTCTCTAGTACTAGGCTAATTATAAAAAGCGAAGCTTTAGTTATTAATTAGGGACAGAAACTCTTTATGTTAATTTCTTTCAAGTCAATATTTTGAATTTTAAGCTTTTTATAGGGATGAATTAACCATCTGTTACTTAATTCATTTGTTCTAATATTTAAATATTTTACGAATCTTTCTTAAAATTGATAAAGAAGTGAATTTTAACATTTAAGATTGTTTAAGTTTTATTAAGCATACATCTTTTAAATTCTCTTCAATAAAGTATGATTTAACTTACATTTTATGAATTATCGAAAGTTAGATTATATGAAATAAGTTGTACAATTTAGTCTATATATAAAATTTTTTGCGCTTATTTTTCTGTACTTATTATTTTTTGAGCAGGATAAATGAATATTTCGTAGAACTTTCAAATTAATTGCCACACTAGAAACGAATATCTAATTTTGGCAAAAAATTAAGATTGTTAAAAAATTAACATTAAGCTAGTTTCAATATTAATTATAAGATATACAAATTGAGTTTAGTGTATTAGAGAAATAAAGAAATCAAATAAAAAACCAAATTATTTATTATGAATCAAAAACCTGTTAAACAAATTTGCCTTCTATTTTTATTTTTTAGTTGGTTTGGATACTCTCAATCCATAGACAATTCAAATTTGAGAGATTTTTTAAAAAAGCATGTCTCGATAGAGGGATTTGTTAATTATGAAAAATTAGTAAGAAACAAAGAAGACCTTCAAATTATTGTGGATGGGTTTTCTAAAGTTACTCCTAATAGTTCTTGGTCTTTAAACGAGTTAAAGGCTTATTGGATTAATGTTTATAACATTAATGTTTTAAAATTACTATCTGGTTATTATCCACTAAAATCTATTAAATATATAGATGAGCCTTTTAAAGTTGAATTTATAAATGTTAATGGAATAATGGTTTCTTTAGAATATCTTGAAACAGTTATTATAAAAGAAATGGGAGACCCAAGAATGTATTTTGCATTGAATAACACATGTGTATCGTCACCAAAATTAAATAGAGCTCCATATATTGCTGAATCTATCGATTCAGAATTAGAGAATTCTGCTAAGAATTTTGTGAATGATACCAGTAAAAACTACTTTTCAAAAACTGCAGACGAAGCTACATTATCACCTTTGTTTGAATGGCATTCCTCAGAGTTTATTGGAGATTATGAGTTAATTTCTTTTATAAATAAATACTCAGAAACAAAAAAAATATCAACTACAACTAAAATAAGCTATTCAAGCTTTGATTGGAATTTAAACAAAGAAAACTTTTAAATTTTTTTTATTAAAAAATAAATTAATTATGAAAATACAATTAACAATCTTGTCTTTGCTTTTTGGTCTAATGACATTTGCGCAAACGACAATAAAGGGTAAGACAATTAGTAAAGATGGAACTCCTTTATATGGGGTTGACATTCATGTTAATAATGCAAGAATGGCTTCATCTGATTTTACAGGAGAATTTTCTATAGAATATAATGGGTCATACCCTGTTGAAATGAAATTTACTTATTATGAGTTTATCACACTTTCAAAGACTCTATTTACACCTACAGATGGTAAGAATTTGTTAGTACAAATGATAAAAGAGAAAGTAACAGATTTAACACAAGAAGTAGTTTCTGCATCTAGAAGTGTAGAGAAAAAAATAGAAACGCCAGTAACTATTGAGACGTTTTCGGAGAAGAAAATTAAAAATGGAGCAAGTGCTAATTTTTATGATGAATTAGTAAATGTTAAAGAAACTCAATTAAATACTACTAACTTTATCAATAAATCTTTAAATACACGTGGTTTTGGTCAATCGGTAAATACACGTTTTTTACAATTGGCTGATGGAGCAGAGTCTACAATTCCTGTTTTTAATGCTTCTATGGGTAATTTGTTAGGAGTAAATCAATTAGATATAGAAAGTGTTGAGATTCTTCCAGGAGCTTCGTCTGCTCTTTATGGGGCGAATGCTTTTAATGGAATTATGTTTATGAATAGCATTAGTCCTTTTAAAAAATCAGGAGTTTCTGCGTATTATAAACATGGCTATACAAATCAAGAATTAGCTGGAAATAATGATTTTAATGATCTAGGAGCACGTATAGCTGCTAAACTTAGTGAAAAAGTAGCATTGAAGCTTAATTTAAGTTATTTTCAAGGAACAGATTGGATGGCTAATGATTACACAGATAACAGTTCTGTAACTAGAGAAGGGTTATCTACTACTCAATTCTTTAATGGTGTAAATATTTATGGAGATGAAATTGCTAGAAATAGTAATGCTGCTGGTGGAGTTGTAAGTCGTACAGGTTATACAGATATTGAATTAAATGATGGGAAACTTGAAAATTTTAATGGTGATTTTTCTTTTCATTTTAAACCAACAGAAGATGCTGAAATTATACTTAAACAAAAAATGGCTTTAGCAACGACTGCATTAACAAGTTCTGATTCTAGAATAGCTTTAAAAGATTTATTAGTACTTCAAACAAGTTTAGCATTTACGACTAAAAATTTAACTTTTAGATCTTATTATACTGCTAATGATGCGGGTGATTCTTATGATATGATTAGAACAGCTATTAATGTTAATAAAGCTGCTAAAAATAACCCTAATTGGTATAATGATTTTAATGCATCACTTGCTTTTTTAAGAAGAAACAACCCTACTTTTGAAGATGAGCAATTATTGCTTATGGCGCGTGAGTTTGCAAATTATAGTACTGTTGAAGGTTTTACTGGTAATCTTCCTACTAGTTCTGGAGGAGTGCCACGTTTCGATTTTGGAACAGAGGAATTTGAAACAGCTTTTAATGACGTTATATCAGATACAGATTTAACTACAGGTTCTAAATTAATAGATAAATCTCATACTATTCAAAGTGATGTCAATTACAACTTTCAAGATATAATAAAATTTGCTGAGATACAACTAGGTGGGACATATAAAAATTATGTTTTAGATTCTGAAGGAACCGTTTTTAATGATGCAGATCGTGATATTAATTATAATACTTTTGGTGCATATGGACAGATTCAAAAGAAATTATTTGACGAGCGTTTAAAATTATCTGGTTCTATTCGATATGATAAATTAACTGATTTAGATGGAAGTTTTTCACCTAGATTATCAGTCAATTATACTATAGGGAAAGAAAGAAGACAAAATTTAAGAGCTTCATTTCAAACAGGTTTTAGAAATCCAACTTCACAAGATTTATACAATGGTGCAAATTATGGGTTTATTACATTAGTAGGTTCAGCTAAAGATAATTTAGAGAATTATTCTAATGAAATTCTTTATAGAGACCGTAATGTTTTTGGAACAGATCAAAAAACTGTTAACATTACTGGAGATTATATCTACAACAGTTCATTTACTTTAGGTTCTGTACAAAATTTCCTTGATGTTTTTGATGCAAATAATAATCCTCAAGCTGCAATTGATTTACTTGAAATTGAAAAAATTGAAGCTGTAAAATCAGAAAAAGTAGAATCAATAGAATTAGGATATAGAGCGAAAGTTGGTAAATTCTCGTTTGATTTTAATGGATATTACAATAAATACACAGATTTTATTTATACTAAGAAAGTAATAACACCATATTTTATAGAGACTAATGTAACTCCTGAGCTAGGAGGTATTGGAGCAGCTCTTCTTGGTCAAAGATTTTTAACTCACCAAGTATATACAAATGCAAATGTTCCTGTTGAAACAGCAGGTGCAGGTGTTGGTATTGAAGTTAGTTTAAGAAAATTTCATATTAATGGAGCATATAATTACACTAAATTATTTGACTATAATGAAGAAGTTGATTCAGATTTCGTACCTCAGTTTAATACACCAGAACATTATGCTAAGTTAACTTTTGGATCAGAAAAATTATTTGGTAACTTTGGATTTAACACTAAAGTTAGATGGAACTCAGAATATGAGTGGGTATCTCCTTTTGCAAGTGATACTATTACTAGTGAATTAGTATTAGATGCTCAATTTAGCTATGGTATTCCTGCTATTAAGTCATTAATTAAAGTTGGAGCTAATAACTTATTTGGTGAAGAGTACATCCAAGTTATTGGATCAGGGAAATTAGGTCAAAGTTATTTTGTATCGTTAACTTATAATCCATAAGAATAAGTAAACACTTAGTTTTTATAAAGAAACTTGGTGAGAAAGATTAAAATAATAATCTTAATTAAAACGTCTAAAAGCAATTTTAGACGTTTTTTTATTTCAATAAGATTCTTTAGCTAAAGAAAAAGTATTAGTATATTGCTAAAAGAATTCTTTAGAATTTGTTGTTAGGGTAAAATATAAAAATTTTAAAAAGCAAGGTTTCCTTAAATGGTAACTTTATACAGAAAAACACCTTAAGACTTGCGTCATAGATATCTAATATTCTAAGTTTTTATTTAATTGGTTTAAAAATATAGGGGAATTAGTATAAAATTGAATTAGGTATTTTTTAATACTAAAACTTAAAAGGCTTTTTTAGTTATTATGGTTTTAATTAATCTTTCTATTTTAATTAAGAATATAATATAAAAAATACACCTATCATTATACCCAATAGAGGAATTAGTTTTTTGCGTTTATTCTTTTCTTTAAAAACAATCCCCCCTATAATAACAGCAATTAATATTTGGCTTCGTTTTATAGCGGATAATAGCATGATTAATGCTTCAGGGGCTTGTAGGGCTTTAAAGTAGAAATAATCGGCTGTTAGTAGTAAAAGGCCAACAGCAGGAATTGACCAACGCCATTTAAACTCTTTTCGTTTTTCAGCATTAGGAAACCATGTTATTGATAGTATAATTAATAAAATTAAGATGGTATACCAAGAAAACCAAAATTGTAAGGTTTGAGGATTCAATTGCAAGTTTTGAATTAAAAATTTATCATATAAACCACTAGAGGCTCCCAAAAATGTAGCACAAATAATAGCGAATATCCATTTGTTTTTTTTAAAGTTAATACCTTCCTTCTTTCCTATTTTAGAGTATAAAAATACAGAGAAAAGAATAAGAAAAAAACCTGTCCACTGCAAAAAGGTTGGCTTTTCTTGATAAATGAGAATAGCACCAATAAAAGTAAAAAATGGACCTGCAGAACGAATAGGGGTTACAATGGTTATGGGTAAATACTTTAATGCTTGGTATGCTAGAGTCCAAGAGGCTGCCATAATCATTGATTTTATAAAGACAAATCCATGAATTTTCCACGAAATGGGTGTAATATAAAAACCTATTTCTTTGGTGTATTCAGGAAAATATAATGATCCTATAGAAAAAGGAACAAGTAATAGAAACCCAGAGGTGATAGTGCCTAAAAGTACAGGAAACACCTCATTTCCTTGTACTGCATGTTTTTACATATATTATGTAATCCTAAAAATAACGCTGCTAAAAGCCCCAAATACATCCACATGGCGCGAAGATAGTTTTTTACATTGAAGCTTAGGGAATTTTTAGAGTTGAAAAACATTAACTATTTAACAAATCACTAAGTTTTATTGAAGTACTATGGTAGGGCTCTAAAATTAGTTTTTTAAATAGTTAAAGGAAATTAGTTATCATTAATAAAGTTGTTTATTATAGCTATGCATATGCGATATTTGGTATAAAATAAAAAATCCCCTAAGATGTATTTATACATTATAGAGGATTTTTTTACCAAAAATAAAAACTACTGCTGGTGACCGCAGTAAATAGCAGATTGATTTAATGTTTCTAAAAGTTCTTCGTTAGTCTCTACAGTAAGTGTTGTATTATCTCCTCCTAATAAATTTATAGGGTAATCGATACTTAATTCTCCAACATTAGAATTGAAAATATTTATTAAATCTTCATCATTTTCAATAGTTGTAGTTACTATTTCTTCAGATTGGATATTAAAACGATCAATTTTTAAGGGGTATATAAAGTTTAAACAGTCATTGTTATTTACATCTTTATCTAGTTTACAATCTTCAAAATAATTTATCATCTGTTCTCTTCCATTAGCAAGGGCTGTTGTATTAGCAGGTGATGTGAATTCTACTGAAGTTATAAAAAGATTATCTGTAGTATATGATGTCTGGTTTATTTGATTGAATGATGATAATCGATTTTCTATTGTACTCATACCTTCACTCAATGATGTTTTTACACTTTGAAATGCATAAACAACTTCACCATCATCATTTGCGAGGTGAAAAGTGATATCACCACTACAGTTAAAATTTATTTCTGGTAGCGTGACTATACCAAGGCTAGGAGGAAAGAAAGTTAATTTTCCGTTTAATTCACAATTTTTAAAGTAGTCTTTAATCTCTTCTTTTACGAAGATCGTTATTCTTGCTAAATTATCAAAGATTAAAACAGATTCTATTACAAAGTCTTCATCTGTAAATAGCACATTAGTAGTATCAAAAGCAAGGTTTTTGAAATTTGTGTATGCTGTATCCCAATCTGATTTTGATGTAGGTATTAGATAGTCATTTTCATCTTTAAAATAATCGCCTTGGTAATTAAGAAAATACCCAGTTACGAATGTGGATTCACATTCAAAATTAATGAGGTTAAAATCGTTAATTGAAGAAGCAGTAGCTAAAATTTTGTCGGCTAGCTCTGTAGAAATTTTTTGTTTTTCAGAAATAATGTCAGTTCCAGAACCAGATTCATCTGATGAACAAGATTGTAAAATAATTGTAACTATAAGTGATAGATATACTATTTTTGAAATTTTTCTCATAATACATTTTATATGTTAGACTGTAATTAAAACGGTTGAAGGAATAAATACCGTCTGAATTTTCTTTTTTTTTTTAAAAATCAATATTAATAGATAGATTTGGGGTAAATTCTAGCCCATATTTGTCTAAAACCTCTACTGCTGTTCTATCTTCTGTTAATGTATAATATCTGCTAAGTATATTTTTTTTGTCCCCAATATTTATCATACCTAGTGTTAGTTTATAGTTGCCATACTTTGAAAGATTAAAATTGTAACTAAGTGTAGCATCAAATCGTAGGTAATTTGATAAGCGTTCATTATTAGGGGTATTATAATTTATGATATTAAAAACCCCTTCTTTTATTGGTGTTTCTTTATTTACAGAGGTGAATGGTTTACCAGAATTATATTCCATTCCAACTGAAAAGTTAAAAGCTTTATGTTTTAAATTAACACCAGTAATAATGCTATTTCTTATATCATTGTTATTATAAAATACTTGAGGATAAAGGTCTTTAAATTTATATTTATTAATGCTATAGTTATAACTTATCCAGGTATTTAAGTTTTTACTTTTATAGTTATAATGACATGTGATACCATGGATAACATATTTACCAAAGTGATTGCCAAATTGATTTAAATTTTGAAATCCTTGATTGTTAGTTGTTATACCGTCTACACTTTTGTGATAAAAACTAGTGTTAAACATGTTTTTTTTGTTTTTTAAAGCAAAAGATAATTCTAACTGATTACTTTTTTGCAATGGAGCAATAGTATTATTAGCCATATTCCATCTCCTTTTTTCAATACCTAAAAAATTGTTTTCTAAATCGATTACTTGAGAAATATTTTGAGTTTTTCTTTCCCCTCTAATTTGAATATCAAACTTTGGTAGAGCTGTGAATGTAAAATGAAAGCGTGGTTCTATTTGAAAGGATTTTAAAAACTCGTAATATGTGTTTCGTAAATCTAAACCAGTATGTATTTTGTTTTCATAATAATTTATACCTCCAAAGAAACTATAAATAACACTACGTTGTTTTAAATTAGAGCTATAAAGTAAGTTGAAATTAGTGGTATTATTTTCAATAATTAAATACTCATAGGCCAAACCTGATGAATAACTGAATCCAGATTTTCTATGGCTCGACTTATATTTAAAAACAGATTCATAATTTTCTATACTATTATTTTCAAAACTAGAGATGTCTCTTGATAATAAAAAATTACCGCCATCTAGTGTGTATTTTGAGTAGTTGAGTATCGTTTGTATTTTATCATTATTTGAAAAAACATGCTCCCAGTTTATACCAAACGCACTATTTTCTTGCATTAATTGGCTTTTTTTAGAATTGGTATTTAGGGCATTTGTTTCTATATAAGATAAATTATTTTTCAAGTATATACCGTTAACATTTAATATATTAGACTTATTTGGTTGATAACTATATTGTAATTGAACATCATGAAACTTAAATTCATCTTCGCTCATAACATTATTGTTTTCTGCAATACTTGGTGTTTTTACAAGAGAAGATTGAAGTACTTTTTTTGAATATTTTAAATATGTGGGGGATTCCCAAAATTCTGTAAACGACTTTCTTGTAGAAAACTGTAACCCAGATTTTTTTGTAATAGGTATTTTTGCATAAGCATCTGCACTTAAAAAGTTAACACCAATACCTGCTTTAACTTTTTTAGACAAGGTATTATCATGATCTAGGCTAATAACACCACTTGTATTGTTGCCGTACTCTGCTGGTGTTGCATTATCATATAGCCTAATAGTAGAAATCAGATTTTCATTAAAGGCAGAGATAAGTCCGAAAAAGTGATGGTTTTGATATACTTTAATATTATTCCATACAAATAAGTTTTGATCTTGAGTACCTCCTTTAATTATTAAATCTGAAATAGATTCGCTATTACTAACAACTTGTGGTAAATTTTCTAGGTTTTTAATAACATCATGAGAAGTCAAACCAGCCAAAGCATCTACTTCTTTAGATTTTATATAAAAGTGACCGCCTTTGCTTTTGTATGTTCCATTTGTGAAAAATGAATAAATAAATAATTCATCTAAATTTTGAATTGTTTTTTGGAGGTATATTTTATTATTTGTTAATGAATCTATATTTATAGTTAGTTGATTGTAGTTTAAATGTGAGGTGGTTATTGTTTTAGGGGGGAGATTATTAAAATGTAATTCTCCCTTATCATTAGTAATCCAAGCTTTTTTAGATAAGGTATCATTAACTAATAAGTTATATATTGGAGTTTCATCGTCAAAATCCAAAAACACTAAATCATCTAACTTAAACTTACTTATTACTATTTTTGTATCAGTCACCATTGTGAAATTTAAATTAAATTTTTTTTCTAAATAAGAAATGTGCATTTTTAAAGAAGCTGTTTCATCAAAAGAATTGTCTTGAATAAACTTGTTTTTTAATAATCCAGACTCATAATTAAATGTTACTTTAAAATTTGTTTCAATTCGTTTTAAGTAAGATTCAAGATGTGTTTTACGTTTTTGAGAAAAGCTTGAAATGGAAAATAATACAATAAGAAAAGTATAAAGCGAGTGTTTGCTTACTGTCATTTTTTTGGTCTCAAATAAATATGTTTATCTTCAATACTATAATTTAAGTTTAAAGATTTACAAAGCACTGTTATTACAGTTTCCAATGGGTCTGAATAGTCATAACTACCCGTATATTCTAACTGCTTTTTATTTATGCCTTTTTCTAAAACAACTTCAACATTGTATTGTATACTAATATCCGTAATAACCTCATCAATGGGTGTGTTACGAAATATAGATTTATTTTCAATCCAATTTGGTTTTGTAATGCTTTTTTTACGTTTATTTAATAGTTTGGAATTAAAAAAATCGTTAGCTTTTAAAATGGTTTTTTTTCCTTTATGTATTACAGAAACAGTGCCTTCATAACAATGTACTTCAAAAAAATTATCACGTTGTTTTACATTAAACTTTGTACCTAAAACGGCTACTATACCTTGTGGTGTTTTTACTGTAAATGTTTTTCCTTTTGCAACCTCAAAATAGGCTTCTCCATTCAATTCTATATCTCTGGATTTGTTCCAATCTTTATTGTGAGATATTTCAGATTTTGCATTTAACCATACGGTCGATGCATCAGGTAATGAAAACTGAATAGATTGTCCTGAAATTGTAGCATATTCTATTTGATTTATTGAATTGAAATAGAATATTGATACAGAAATCAGTAGTAGAATTGATGCTGCAATTGATGCTGGTAACCATTTTTTATACAAAGGAATTACCTTTGTATTGTTTTTAGATACTTTAGATTTATTAGTATTTATTTTTTCTAATATTAAATCTTCATTAAAAGGAATAGCCTTAGTATTTTCGAATAGCTCTAAAACCTCTTGATGCTTTTTATATTCAAGAGAGTTTTTAAACTTTTTTTCTTCTTCCGAAGACAATTCAAAACTTAAATACTTGTCAATATTATTATTTTTTGTATTTTCCATATTGCGTGTCTTATATCTGTAACGATTTAAGTGATAAAAACCCTCTTCTAAAATCGGTTTTTATTAATTTGTAATTCATTTTGTAAAAACTTTAGAGCATTAGACATTCGTTTTTCAACAGATTTCACAGAAATATCGAGCATTTCTCCAATTTCTCTATATTTTTTCTTATCAATCCTATTTAATAAAAATACAACTCTATAATTTTCGGGCATTTTAGCCAGTACTTTATTTAACTCTACATGAAATTCTTTTTCTTCTAATATAAATAAAGGAGTTTGTTTTTCTACAGTGCTAGTTTGATTATTAATATACTTTTGAGCATTATTAGAACTTCTAAAAAGATCAATAATTTTATTTTTTGCTACAGTATATAAATAAGATTTAACTTTTTCGATAGATACTTTACTACAATTTCTCCAAAGAGTTATAAAAGATTCTTGAACAGCATCTTCAGCTAGCTGCGTATCACCATAATTGAAAACGAGAAAGTTAAATATATCTTTAGAATATTTTTTGAAAGCATAGTTATAATTATGTTCTTCACAAATAGAACTATTTACAGGTAAATTATTTAAATTCATTTTATTTTTAGGTGTATTGGAATTAGAAATGAATTTTCTAGTCGGACAAATATAGCATTTATGTATTTTTTATTTTGTTTTAATGTCGTTTATCTATCTATAACAATATAACGATTGCCAAATTGGAAACCCTCTAAAGTAATTACATTTTTATTTTAAAAAAGACTTAAATTATAAAAATATATAGTAATATATTATTCTTACTTGTTTAATAACAGTCTGTTAACTTAATCTTAAAATTAAGGTTACGAGAATACCAATTTATAATTATAATATTTGGGAACTTCAATTTTAATGTATGGAAGCAACCTTGATTTGCCTACCTAATATGGTAGTAAATTTTTTAATTACCTATCTAAAACTTAAAAACTACTATCCATAAATAGATGAAAAAAAGACCTGTTAACATTGTCGTGATTTCCGATTTGCATTTAGGTACTTATGGTTGTCGTGCTAAAGAATTATTAAAATACCTAAAGTCTATTAAACCTGAAACTGTTATATTGAATGGTGATATAATAAATATTTTGCAATTTAGTAAACGGTATTGGCCAAAATCGCACATGAAAGTGATTAAGTTAATTATGACATGGATTTCCAAAGGAGTAAAAGTACATTACATCACGGGTAATCACGATGAAATGTTTAGAAAATTTGTAGGATTTAAACTAGGATCCTTTAGTATTGAAAACAAGGTACTCTTAAATCTAAATGGCAAAAAAGCTTGGGTATTTCACGGTGATTAAGAATATAGAAACCTCAAATGGATCGGTTATGTATTTAAACTCTGGAGACTGGATTGAAAATTTAACAGCCTTAGAATACAATCAAAATCAATTGACGCTTTATAATTATGAAACAGATAATCGTATTGAAAAAAACTTAAAGGATGATTTAGAAGATGAAGATACTAGAATACCAGAAAACAAAGAACTTTTTCAAAATTTGATGCATGAAATACATTTCGAATTCAAACCTTTTAAAAAATAATTTTTACCCTTTATCTAATTCATAAATAACAAACTATGAAATTACTTTACGCTATTCAAGGTACTGGAAATGGGCACTTAAGTAGAGCTAGAGATATTATTCCTATACTGCAACGAAAAAATATAGAATTAGATATTTTAATGAGTGGTACTCAGGCAGATATTGATATTCCTCACCCGATAACTTATCATTTCAAGGGGCTTAGTTTTATTTTTGGAAAAAAAGGCGGGGTTAATATGTGGAAAACATATTTAAAGGCGAATACTTTACGCCTTCAAAAAGAAATAAATAGCCTTCCTATTGATAATTATGATTTAATTATTAATGATTTTGAACCTGTTTCGGCATGGGCTTGTAGACTAAAAAACAAAGCCTGTGTAAGTTTAAGTCATCAAGCAGCAGTATTAGCACCTAATGCACCTAAGCCATTAAAAAATGATTCTTTAGGGGAATTTATTCTTAAAAAATATGCACCAACAACCAAGCAATACGGGTTTCATTTTAAGCCATACCAAGACAATATTTTTACACCTGTAATTAGACAAGATATTAGAAATGCTGCTTGCAAGAACATGGATCATTACACAGTATATTTACCGTCTTATAGTGACGATAAAATTATAAAAATGTTATCCAAGGCAAAAGAGGTAAAATGGGAAGTTTTTTCAAAACACAATAAAAAGACTATTATTAATAAAAATATTATTGTTCAACCTATTACCAACGACGCTTTTGTAAATAGTATGGCAAATAGCAAAGGTGTTTTATGTGGTGCTGGTTTTGAAACTCCTGCAGAGTCGCTTTTTATGAATAAAAAATTATTAGTAATTCCTATGAAAGGACAATATGAACAGCAATGTAACGCTGCTTCTTTAAAAGATATGGGCGTACCTGTTATAAAATCTTTAAAGAAGAAACATTTTAGCAAATTGATGGATTGGATAGAAACTGATACCAAAGTAATTGTTGATTATCCAGATATTACAGAAAACATTATTAATCAATTGCTTAAGGAGTGTACTGTTTAATAATGTTGTTATGAATATAGATTTGCCTACTTCTTTTAATTTAAAACTTGAAGATTTTGGAGACCATTTTGTTTGGGGTGTTTCAACAGCAGCCTATCAAACCGAAGGTGCTCATGATGATGATGGTAAAGGACCTTCTATTTGGGATGCTTTTACTCTTAAAAAAAGGACTATTTATAAAAACCAACATGGTGAAATAGCCTGCGATTTTTATAATAAATTTAAAGAAGATATTCTATTAATGAAATCCATGAATATTAAAAATTTCAGGTTTTCATTATCATGGTCTCGACTTATCCCTGATGGTTTAGGAGCAATTAATCCTAAAGGTATTGATTTCTATAATCAAGTGATTGATTTTTGTATAGAATGTGATATTACACCATGGGTTACACTTTATCACTGGGATTTACCATTAGCCTTAGAGCAGCAAGGAGGTTGGACTAATAGAACTATTTTAGATTGGTTTGAAAATTATGTAAAACTTTGCGCGCAGCAATTTGGTGACCGCGTAAAACATTGGATGGTTTTAAATGAACCTATGGTTTTTACAGGAGCAGGTTATTTTTTAGGAGTACACGCACCAGGAAAAAAAAGATTGAAAAATTTTTTACCAGCAGTACATCATGCAGTGCTTTGTCAAGCATTGGGCGGACGTGTTTTGCGCCATTTTATACCAGATAGCATTATTGGTACCACATTTTCATGTTCTCAAATAACACCTTATAGCAATTCTACTAAAGATATTTTGGCAGCTAAAAAAGCAGATGCTTTACTTAATCGACTTTTTATTGAACCTGCATTGGGTTTAGGTTATCCGACAGATGACGTACCAGTTTTAAAACGTATAGAAAACTATTTTATCTCAGGTGATGATCAATTACCTCTCTTTGATTTCGATTTTATTGGTATTCAAAACTATACAAGAGAAGTCGTGAAACATAGCTGTTATGTGCCTTATATAAGCGCTAAAATTATAAAAGCATCTAAACGAAACGTTAAAACAACCTTGATGGATTGGGAGGTTTATCCATCAAGCATTTATGAAATGATTAAAAGATTTAATAGCTACTCTGGTATAAAAAAAATTATCATTACAGAAAACGGTGCTGCTTTTACAGATGTTGTAGAAAATGGAAGTGTTCACGATCAAGAAAGACTCGATTATTTACAAGCTTATTTAAAACAAGTACATAAAGCTAAACTTGAAGGTTTAAATGTTGATGGGTATTTTGCATGGACTTTTACAGATAATTTTGAATGGGCAGAAGGTTATCGTCCAAGATTTGGATTAGTATATATTGATTTTGCTACACAAAAACGTATTGTTAAATCTTCTGGAGAATGGTTAAGAGGATTTTTGAAGGATCAAACTTAAATATAACTTTTATACATGATTCTTTTGTATGAAACAAAACAAAGTTGGGATATTTAATAAAGTTTACATAGCATTTTTAAAACGACACAAATAGTTACACAATTATTAAGGTTATGGAGAGACTGTAATTGATGTAATTAACGATTTACATCATAATTTAATTAAATAACTAACTCAATATCTTTTTTTGCATTTATAGTTTTAGAAATCTTCCTGAAACGATAGATACAATTATTTTTATAAACCCCATTTTTCTCTTTCCAAGCTATTACTATTTCATCACCAACATATTGATATACTCGCCTGAAGTTTCTAAAATAGCATTGTTTATACCTGCATAATAAATTTGTAATAGTTCGAAGTATTTTTTATGACCTAAAGTTTCGGCTATTGTAGTTGACGACTTCATATCTAAAACATAAATATGTGCGTTTCTTGTTTAGGTTTGTGATATTTTCCAAAATAATTAAACAATATATTCTATATAGTCTTTAACTTCTGAGTAAAACAAAGCAATATCTAAAATAATATCAGTATATATAATAATACTCCAAAAAGAGAAACTTTTCATAAATACTATTAAACAATCAATAACAATAGTTGAGAATATTGAAGTTTTGTGCAAGAAAGTATTATTATTTTGTTTTTGGTTAGTGATGTTCTGTAAAGAAAAAACACTATACTTTTTCTTTAAGTATTAAAATTTAAAAATGTTTTTTGTAAATTAAAACCTTAGTCCGTTTACACACTAACTAATGCATTATAGAAACAAAAATCTCATAAGCTATAGCATTTTGGGATTTTTTTATGCTATATTTAATAACCTCTTATATAATATGTTTGTTGTGATTCAGCAAATTTATGTGACTATTTAATCTATGCCCTTATTTTAAGTATACTAGATATACATAATAATCTTGATTGTTAAGAATTTAAATATAATTACATATATTGTAGTTAAATTCTTAACTTTAGTTGAATTAGTAATATTAAATTATTAGCCATTTGAAAAATACTAATCATTTATTTCTTTTTTTAACACTAGCTTTTTTTTTAGCTTCAAAAGCACAAGAAATACCACCTATTAATGTTTACTCTCCAAAAGATTATGGAGGTGAATCTCAAAATTGGTCTATTAGTCAAGCAGAAGATAAACATATATACGTAGCTAATAATAAAGGATTACTTGAGTTTAATGGCGCTAAATGGAGTATATATCCTTCACCTAATAACACAATAATTAGAGCTGTAAAAGTTGTCGATAATTTTATTTATACAGGAAGTTATCATGAATTTGGCTTTTGGGAAAGAAATAGTTTTGGAGTACTGAATTATACATCTTTATCTAAAAAAATAAATGTTTTATTTTTTGAAGATGAGGAGTTTTGGAATATTTCATCTTTGGAAAATTGGATTCTATTTCAATCGCTTGATAGAATACATATTTATAATAAAGTTACAGAATCCTATAGTGTTATTAATTCTAAAACAAATATTTCTAAATTATTTGAGGTAGAAGAAAACTTCTATTTTCAGAATTTAAATAATGGTTTGTATAAAATAGAGAATGGTTTAGATGTTTTAATATCTAACGATAGCATTATAAAAAATAACATTATCGTTAATGTTTTCGAAAACAAAGGGACTTTATTGTTGCTTACCCAAGATAAAGGATTTTATAGGTTGTCTGGTGGTGTTTTAAGTCCGTGGAATATTCCTGACAACGAAACATTCAAAAAAATAAGTGTATTTAGTGGCATTCAATTAGATGATAATAGTTTTGTTATAGGAACTATCTCAGACGGTGTGTTTTTATTGTCTTCCGCAGGTGAAATAATATATCATATAAATCAAACTAATGGATTGAGTAATAATACCATTTTAGCTTTATTTGAAGATAAAGACGGTAATATATGGCTTGGTTTAGATAATGGTATTAATAGCTTAAATATAAACTCTCCTTATCGAGTTTATAAAGATAAGAATGGTACAATAGGAAGTGTATATACATCAAAAATACATAACAACATATTATATTTAGGAACAAACCAAGGATTGTTTTATAAAGAACTCGATAGCAATATAGAGTATAAATTTATAGAAGGTACCCAAGGACAAGTGTGGTTTTTAGAAGTTATAAATAATGCGCTTTTTTGTGGGCATAATAAAGGAACATACATTGTAGAAAATAAAAAAATTAAAGAAGTTGCTAATATTCAAGGAACTTGGAAAATAAAACCCATTAAAGATCATGCTAATTTATTAATACAAGGAAATTATAATGGATTAAATATTTTAGAAAATAAAAATAACAAATGGCAATTTAGAAATAAACTTGAGGGTTTTAATATTTCTAGTAGATATTTTGAGGTAGCATCTCCAAAAAGCATTTTTGTGAATCATGAATATAAAGGTTTATATCAATTAAAAGTAAATGAATCATTAACCAAAGTAGAGAAGTTTGCTATAGACTCTTTAGTAGAAAAAGGAATATATTCAAGCTTAGTAAATCATGATAACAATATATTATATACTAATAGAGAAGGCGTTTTTAAATATAAAACCCAAACTAAAACTTTCAAAAAAGATTCATTATTAAGTAATTTAATTATAGATAAAGAATTTTCTTCCGCAAAACTAGTATCAGATATAAAAACCAATAAACTTTGGAGTTTTTCGTCAAGAGGTTTAAATTATTTAACCTCATCTAAATTAAGTGGAGAGAAGAAAGTAAACAGAATTATATTTCCAGTTGAAGAAAGAAAAGATATAATAGGTTACGAAAATATAACTCATATTAGAGATGAGCAGTTTTTATTAGGAACAACTGCTGGATATATCATTTTAGATTTAAATAAAATAGTTAATTGCAATTATAAAATTAGTATTAATCGAATAACTGTAAGTCAGTTAAAAGATACAGATTCAGTAAGTTTTGTAAATCTAACTTCCAAACCAGAATTTAAAAACAAAGAACATAATGTTCAATTTTCATATAGTATATCAGAATATCTAAAAACTCAAAAAACAGAATACCAATATAAACTTGAAGGGATATATAATTCATGGAGTGATTGGACAACAAATGCTAATGTTCTGTTTGAAAATCTTCCATATGGCGAATACATATTTAGTGTAAAAGGGAGAGTTGGAGATCAGGTTACTTTAAATACAGCTTCTTTTTCGTTTAAAATTGATAGACCTTGGTTTCTTTCTAACTTAGCCATAGCCCTTTATATTTTAGGAGTTTTATTGTTTTCATTACTAATGCATAATATTTATAAGAGATATTATCGAAAGCAGAGAGAAAGGTTAATACTTAAAGCAACAAAAGAGCTTGAATTAAAAGAACTTGAGAACAAAGAAGAGTTCATGAGATTTAATAATGAGAAGTTAAGACAAGATGTTGAAAACAAGAATAGAGAGTTAGGCATATCTACTATGAGCCTTATAAAAAAGAATGAATTTTTAAATAGTATAAAAAAGGAGTTACAAAAGGTTGATGATTCAAATAACTTAAAGCATGTTATTAAAATTATTGATAGAAACCTTAATAATACAGATGATTGGAATTTGTTTCAAGAGGCATTTAATAATGTAGATAAAGACTTTTTAAAAAAGATAAAATCTTTGCATCCAACCTTAACCTCAAACGATTTGCGTTTATGCGCGTATTTAAGGTTAAACCTTTCATCAAAAGAAATAGCACCTTTATTAAATATATCTCCTAGAAGTGTAGAAGTTAAGCGTTACAGATTGAGAAAAAAAATGAGCTTATCACACGAATCTAGCCTTACAGACTATATTTTGGAAGTTTAGCTTATACAACAAAGTACTTTTTCACCTATACAGTACCACAACATTAAGCATAAATTATGTCTTTCATAGCTTAATAAATGAATAAATATTTAGCTCGTTAAACCTTAGTAATACAGAGGTTTTCCTTGTAATTCATACATATTTTAATAGTGTATGATTTTTGTTGAGGTACTTTTTGCCAATTTAATAATCAAACAATATAAATTTATAAAACACGAAAGACTACTCAATTCAAACTAATAAATATCAAGTATCTAACGTGTTTATTGTGTGTTTTAGATGACTAACTTAAATTAAATAATACGATGAAAAATAATTTTATAAGATTAGTACTTTTCTTATTTACAGCAGTAGCTTTTACACAAGTAAATAAAGTGTCTGTTGAAAAAAACAATGAAGGTATGGCCTTGATTGTTAATGGAGAAAAACTAATGATAAATGGTATGAATTGGGATTATTTTCCAATAGGAACCAATTATTCATATAGTTTATGGAAACAATCAGACGATGTCATTAAAGCTGCATTAGATGCCGAAATGGGATTATTAAAAAACATGGGAGTAAATGTTATAAGACAGTACACAGGTGTTCAGCCAAAATGGATTCAATACATCTACGAAAATTATGGTATTTACACCATGCTTAATCATTCCTTTGGTAGATATGGATTAACTATAAATGGAGCTTGGGAGGCTGTAACAGATTATAGAAGTCAACCAACTCAAGAACTGTTAATTACAGAGGTAACTAACATGGCAGAGACATATAAAAATACACCAGGAGTATTATTATTCTTATTAGGTAACGAAAACAATTATGGACTGTTTTGGGCAGGAGCAGAAACAGAAGATTTCCCCGATGAAGAAGATAAAAAAAGAGAAGTAGGAGAAAAGCGAGGAAGACCCATGTATAAGCTTATGAACGATGCTGCTATTAAAATGAAGTCAATTGATGCATCACACCCAGTAGCAATCTGTAATGGAGATTTACTATTTGCAGAAATTGTAGCAGAAGAATGTAAAGATGTAGATATCTATGGTGTAAACATGTATCGTGGAAAATCATTTGGTGATGCCTTTGAGAGAGTAAAAAACGAATTAGGAAAACCAATTATGTTTACAGAGTTTGGCTCAGATGCATTTAATGCCATTACTAATTCCGAAGATCAAAAAATGCAAGCATTTTTTATGGTAGAAAACTGGAAAGAAATTTATCAAAATGCATCAGGATTAGGAAAAGCAGGAAATTCTATTGGAGGTTTTACATTTCAATTTAGTGATGGTTGGTGGAAATATGGACAAACTAAAAATCTCGATGTTCATGATAATAATGCATCATGGTCAAATGGAGGTTATTATATTGATTTAGAGCCAGGAGAAAATAATATGAATGAGGAGTGGTTTGGAATTTGTGCTAAAGGACCAACTAACGAAAGAGGACTTTATAGTTTATATCCAAGAGCAGCATATTACGCATTAAAAGAAGCTCATAATATAGATCCATATGCAGAAGGAGCATCATTAGAATACATTAATACTGCCTTTAATAATGTCAATTTAATGGATGCAGTACTTAGAGCTCGAGGTGATAAAGCAGCATTAGGAGAAGGAAGTTCGGGTAAAATAAGACTTAGTAATTTAAGAGCAGAGTTTACCACATATAATACAGGAGGAAGCCTAATTACTACTCCAAAAAATGCAAATTCCGATGAAAGAGTTTTTCCAGACGAACTTGGTTTCGATCACATGGAGTCCTATTTTGTAGGGGTTGAAGGTAACCCAGCACCCAACATGAGAGCCAATGTTAATGTGAATATTTTGGGTAATGTAGCAGATAATCCAATTGATGAAATATTTTATGAAAACAGAGGCCGAATAGTATCTGTTAATACAGATGAAGGTAATTTAGATTTAACAAACTTAAACGGAGTACAAGTATATAATGCAGAATTTGAGTGGAACGCTAAAGATTTTGATTTAAGAGGGTTTTACCGTACAGGTCATTACCATTGGGGCTACGAAGGCGATTTCTTTGGCTTATATCCAGAAGCCAATTATGGATCCAATTTAGATATCTATAATGGAGAAGTTCTAGGTGTAGAAATAGATGGTAAAAAAAGCCTAAAAGGATTAAAGGCCGCCTTTGGACCTCAATTATGGTGGGGAGCAAATCCTGCAATACTATTAAAATATAGTAGAAAAATAGGAAAATTTGATGTAACAGGTATATATCATGAAGATATAGACGATGCAGGTGAAGCCATAAGTACATTTGCAGTACCAATACCAAAAACACGTAGAGTAACACTTCATGCTAAAAGAAAATACGGTAACCTAGGAATTGAAGTAGGTGGTATTTGGGCAGGAGAACCTTTAAACGGTAGAGTGTTTCAATATGCAGAGGGAGAGCCTGGAAGCTACACTATTTTCGAAGATAAAATTAAATCCAAGGATAATTGGGGAGGTAAAGCTAAAATTACTTACTCAAAAGGACGATTTAATTGGTATGCGCAATCTGCTGTATTGGGTCTAGTTGCAAATGGAGGCGCAGACCAAACAAAAACCTTTACAGGATGGAAACTTAAAGATAGTGGCAGTGGAAATCAAAGTAATTTCCTTACTGGATTTACTTATAGTATAGGTAAATTTCAAATAGCTCCTAATTTTTTATGGCAAAAACCATTGGTAGATGCTATGCCTAACGATGTTCAATCACCAGGAAGATTAAGAAATGTTCAAGACGATCCCTTTGCTGTAAGAGGCAATAGAGAAACAACAGCAGGAGAACTTTTACTTACTTACGATCCTACACCAGGAACATGGATGTACGAATGGGATAACGATAGAGCCGAAGACGCAAAGTTTGCCTTTAATCTAGGTTTTGTTTTTCGTCATCATCCAACAGCTCAAGATGCAGCCATAGGATTTTTAAGTAATAGAACATCCTTCGCTTTTCCAAATGCAGCTCCAGCAGAAGATTTGTGGGAAGTAAATACACTAATTGTTTCGAAAGTGAGTCCAGATTTAGGTTTAATTGCAAATTTATATGCAGGTAATGGACAAGCAAACGGAAGTGACGATAGATTGATAAAACGTGTTGGAGGAGATATTAGAGTTATTTACAACAAGCTAAAACTAGTACATTCATTTAAAATAAATGATTGGGGACCTTTCGATTATCATCGTGATTTCAATTTAACATACCCCGTTCAATTAATGTTAGACTTATCAACAACTCTAGGGAAACCTAATTGGTTTATTTTACCAAACACTAAAATAGGAATACGTGGGACATGGCGTTCGCTTGATCAGTATTCACCACGTTATCTTCCAAATCAAACTACTACTGAATTTGCAACAGCACCAACTATTAGTCCTGTTGGATTTGATGATGGTAATGAATGGGAAATTAGAACTTATGTACATATTAACATTGGAAAATAAAAAAATATAAAAATGAAAAATATAAAATTTATTTATTCAACGATTGCATTCTTTTTAGGATTGATTTTTATGACTGTTGTTAGTTGTGATAGAGATTTATCTGAAGATGCAGAATTAGCAGGTTTCCCAATAACAGCAGAAGTTTTTATTGATGGTTTTAGTGGTGGGCTTGAATACTTTCCATTTGGAGATTCAAAGTTTTCAGCGTTTACAGTAGACAATGATGTGAAATATGAGGGTTCAGCCTCAATGAGGTTTGATGTTCCAAATTTTGGAGACCCAGAAGGCGCTTATGCTGGAGCTATTTTTCCAGATAATTCAGGACGTAATTTATCTGGTTACGACGCATTAACATTTTGGGCAAAAGGATCGCAAGCAGGTACTATTAATGAAATAGGTTTAGGAAACGATTTTGGTGAAAATAAATATACTGTAACCATGCAAAACCTCCAATTAACTACCAATTGGACTAAATATATAATTCCAATACCAGACCCTTCAAAATTAAAACAAGAAAAAGGATTGTTTTGGTATGCCGAAGGACCAGAAGATGGTAAAGGTTATACTTTTTGGATAGATGAATTAAAATACGAAAAACTAGGTACAATAGCTCAGCCAAGACCAGCTATTTTAGGAGGTGTAGATGATGTTCAACAGAGTTTTATAGGAGCAAATATTATAATAGGAGGACTTACTCAAACCTTTAATTTGGCTTCAGGTATTAATAAAACTGTAATTCCAGCGCCAGCATACTTTACATTTAGCTCTTCTAATCCTAATGTAGCTGTTGTAGATGCGTTAGGAAAAGTATCAATAATAGGGGCAGGTACAACTATTATAACGGCAGCTTTAGGAAACGATGATGCAGATGGATCTTTAACCATCGAATCTTTGGGTGATTTTGTAGCAGCACCAATACCAACGAGAGATGCAGCTAATGTTATCTCAATTTTTAGTGATGCATATACCAATGTACCAGTAGATTTTTATAACGGCTTTTTTGCACCGTTTCAAACCACTATGGGGCAAAATGATATTACTATTAATGGAGATAATATTATAAAATATACAGAACTAAATTTTGTGGCAAGTGAGTTTAAAAACCCAACGGTGAATGCTTCAGAAATGACACACTTACATATTGATGTTCAAATAGAAAACGAACTTCAATTTGGAGACTTTATTAGAATTCAATTAGGTGATTTTGGACCTAATGGAGCTTTTGATGGAGGTGGTGACGATTCTAGTGGATCGGTAACATTTAGCAGTCCAACCTTAGTGAGTGGAGAATGGATAGGCTTAGATATTCCTTTAGCTGATTTTTCAGGATTAGCTAGTACAAGTAATTTAGCACAACTGTTCTTTATTACAGATGGAACTAATCCAGATTTGCCAGGAGCTATTACAGATATTTTAGTAGATAATATGTATTTCTACAAAGTACCTAGTTCGCCTACCATAGCAGCACCAACACCTACAGCTTCTCAAGCTAATGTTATTTCTCTGTTTAGTGATGCTTATACAGATGTTATGGTGGATACATGGAGAACACCATGGTCTGCAGCAGCTACCGTTTTAGAAGATGTAACAGTAGATGGTAATCCCGTGAAAAAATATGGTAGTCTCGAGTTTGTAGGTATTGAAACAACATCAAGTACAATAGATGCTTCAGGTATGACATATATTCATTTAGATACATGGTCTTCAACCTATACTTCATTTTCAATTAAGCTAGTGGACTTTGGAGCAGATGGTGCTTTTGGAGGCGGAGACGATTCCGAATATCAACTTGATTTTGCTAATCCTGTTGTAGGAGAGTGGGTAAGTTGGGATATACCATTAAGTGATTTTACAGGGTTAACTTCAACAGGACATATTGCGCAATATATTCTTGTTGCACAGCCTTTTGAAGCTACAGATGTCTTTGTAGATAATATGTACTTCCGTAATTAAAAAAGAATGTATTCAAAACATTAAAAAATAAGGATATGAATTTCATAAATAAAATTAAAGCAAGCTTACTTATAACAATACTGTTTATGGGCTTTTTTGCTTGCGATACAGACGAAACTCAAACTGTAATCACAATAAATAATCTTGTAATGCAAGATAACTTTGATACAGATGGAGCTCCAAACCCTGCTATTTGGGGGTTTGATATTGGTACAGGAGATGCCAATACAGGTGCAGGTTGGGGAAATAACGAGCTCCAATACTATACAGATCGTTCAGAAAATGTAAAAGTAGAAGGCGGTATGTTGCATATCACAGCCACTCAAGAATCCTTTGAAGGATCTGGATATACCTCTGCAAGAATACTAACCAAAGGAAAGTTCGAGCAAGCCTATGGGCGATTTGAAGCAAGAATTCAATTGCCTTGGGGACAAGGTATTTGGCCAGCATTTTGGCTTTTAGGAAATAATTGTGATGATGTTGTTTGGCCACAATGTGGTGAAATAGATATTATGGAGTTTCGAGGACAAGAACCTACTGTAAATAATGGAACTCTACATGGGCCAGGGTATTCAGCAGGCGAATCCATTACAAAAAGCTACACTTTAACAAATGATCGATTTGATACCGGTTTTCACATATTTGGTATCGAATGGGGTGTAGGCTATATAAATTTTTATGTAGACGATGTTTTGTATAACCAAATAACTCCAGAAGACGTACCTGGAGAATGGGTTTACGATCATCCTTTTTATATTATAATGAATGTTGCAGTAGGTGGTAATTTTGTTGGTTCTCCTAATGCAGAAACTGTTTTTCCACAAACAATGTTAGTAGATTATGTTAGAGTATATCAATAACATAATGAAGAAGCTAGCATTTAAGAGGTAATATAGAATTAATTTTTTCCTCAAATCTATAATACATATTTAATAACTAATGGGTCGTGTTATTTAGTAACACAAGAAGGCTGCTATTTGTTATTTTAAAATATTAAACACTATAATTAATGGGCACGAATACCATACATTTAAAAGAAAAAACATGTTCTAATAATGAAGAAATCATTAAAGGAACACTTATAAATTTCGAGAACGAAACTTATTATAAAATTTCTAATAGCCATGCTATGAGACCATTTTTTATGAGTATAGTTTCAGACTCTAATCATTGGATGTTTATTTCTAGTAATGGCGGACTTACTGCTGGCAGAAAGAATGCCGATTCATCGTTATTTCCATATTATACAGATGATAAAATAACAGAGTCAGCTGAAATTACGGGGAGCAAGTCTATTTTTCAAATTAAGTTACATGGAAAAACATATTTATGGGAACCCTTTTCTATTAGACAAATGGGGCTTTATAAAATTCAGCAGAATCTCTATAAAAACAGCTATGGAAACAAGGTTGTTTTCGAAGAAATTAATGAAGATTTAGGGGTAACCTATAGGTATCAATGGAACTCTAGTAATGAATTTGGATTTGTTAAAAAATCTAAATTTATAAACAATTCAAACTCAAAAATTGAAGTAACCTTATTAGATGGGTTACAAAATATTGTGCCATACGGTGTTGGAGCCGATTTACAAAACTCCAGAAGTAATCTAGTAGATGCTTATAAAAGATGCGAATTACAAAAAACATCAGGATTAGGCATTTATACTCTAAGTGCTATAATTGTAGATAAGGCAGAACCAAGCGAAGCACTTAAAGCAAGCATAGTTTGGTCTTTAGGCTTAGAAAATCCAATTTACTTATTGTCTTCATTACAACTAGATAATTTTAGAGCAGGTAAAACAGTACAACAAGAAGAAGATGTAAAAGCAGAGAAAGGAGCATACTTTGTTAGTACAACCTTAAATTTACAACCTGAAGAGGCTAAAACATGGTGTTTTGTAGCAAATGTTAATCAGACAATTTCACAAATTAAGATTATTTCAAAACGAATTAAAAGCGAATTAGATCTTAAGTATGTACAAGAAGATATTAATATAGGTACTAAAAACTTAATAGCCCTTGCAACAGCTTCAGATGGTTTACAGCTCACGGCAGATACTTTAATTAATATCAGACATTTTTCAAATACCTTATTTAATATTATGAGAGGTGGTATTTTCGATAATAACTATAATATCGAGAAGAATGATTTTATAAAGTACATAAAAAAGGCTAATGCAAATGTTTTTAAATCTAAAGAAGATTTACTAAATGATTTGCCTAGTACCTTCACTCAGAATCAAATTAAAAACTTAGCAAGAAACAATTATAACGAAGATTTTAAACGTCTTTGTTTAGAATATCTACCGTTAAAATTTAGCCGAAGACATGGCGATCCAAGTAGACCATGGAATAAATTTTCTATAAACACAAGAAGTGAAATAGATGGTTCCAAAATATTAGATTATGAAGGGAATTGGCGAGACATTTTTCAGAATTGGGAAGCCTTAGCACATGCATATCCAGAATTTATAGAAAGTATGATTTATAAGTTTCTTAATGCATCAACTTTCGATGGTTATAATCCATATCGTGTAACCAAAGATGGATTCGATTGGGAAATTATTGAAGAAAATGACCCTTGGTCTTATATCGGGTACTGGGGCGATCATCAAATTATTTACTTACTTAAGTTTTTAGAATTTACAGAAGATCATTATCCCGGAGCCATAGAAAAGCAGTTTATACAAGATATATTTGTATATGCTAACGTACCATATAAAATTAAAAGCTATGAAGAGATTTTAACTAATCCAAAAGATACTATTGATTTTGACTATGAATTAAACGATAAAATTAACGAAAAAAAGAATCAAATAGGAGCAGATGGTGCCTTATTAGAAGATAAAAACGCTAATATTTACAAAGTAAATTTAATAGAAAAATTACTAGTAACCGTACTTGCTAAACTTTCAAATTTTATTCCAGAAGCAGGTATATGGCTTAATACACAACGACCAGAATGGAATGATGCAAATAACGCTTTAGTAGGAAATGGCGTGTCCATGGTAACGTTATTTTATCTGCAACGGTTTTTAAATTTTTTCGAAAAAATAGTATTCAAGTCTAAAATAGATGAAGTTGAGGTATCCGAAGCATTAGAATTGTTTTTTTCAACATTAACCAGTGTACTTGAAGTAAACAAACATATTCTTAATGGAGTAATATCTAATGAAGATAGAAAAATAGTTCTAGACGGTTTAGGTAAAGCAGGAAGTGATTATAGATCTTGTATTTATGAAAATGGATTTACAAATAAAAAATCAAAAATTAACAAGCAAGACCTTTTAGGTTTCTTTAAGCTAGTTAAGCTGTATTTAGAACATACAATTAAAGCAAATAAGCGTGAAGATAATTTATATCATGCCTATAATTTAATGACTATTGAAAACGATAAAGAAGTATCAATTTCATATCTACCCGAAATGTTAGAAGGTCAGGTAGCAGTTTTAAGTTCAGGATATTTATCACCTCAAGAAGCCCTAAATTTATTAGATAGCTTAAAAAGTAGTGCTTTATTTAGGCCAGATCAATACAGTTATATTTTATACCCAGATAAAGAATTACCATGTTTTGATGAGAAAAATAATATTCCAAATGAATATGTAACAAAATCACAATTATTTACCCAATTAACTAATGATGGTAATACCCAAATTATAGAAAAAGATATTTTAGGTCAATTCCATTTTAATGGTAATTTCAACAATGCAAATAGCTTAAAAGAAGCATTGGCAAAACTTCCAAAAAAATATAAAAATTTAGTAGATCAAGACACTAAATTGGTACTTGAAATGTTTGAAGACGTATTCAATCATAAAGCATTTACAGGACGATCAGGAACCTTTTATGGATATGAAGGTTTAGGGTCTATTTATTGGCATATGGTATCAAAACTATTGTTGGCAGTTCAGGAAAATTGCTTATTAGCTATCAATACCAATCAAAGCGATGTTGTAATAGGTAAATTATTGGAGCATTATTACGAAATACAAGCAGGAATAGGAGTTAATAAATCTCCGGAGTTATATGGCGCTTTTCCAACCGATCCATATTCGCATACACCAGCAACAAAAGGAGCACAGCAACCAGGTATGACAGGACAAGTTAAAGAAGATGTGTTATGCAGGCTTGGAGAATTAGGTGTTTTTGTAAATGCAGGAGAACTATGTTTTAACCCCCGTTTATTACGAGAAAATGAATTTATTAAAACGCAAAAAACGTTTAAATATAGGAGTATTAAAAAGCAAGAAAAAGAAATTGAGTTGAGTAAAGGTTCTTTATGCTTTACCTATTGTCAAATACCTATAATTTATAAGTTATCTGAAAAAGAAAGTTTAAAAGTTGTTTTAGATGATGAGTCTGTTTTAGAGTTCGAAAGTTTAAGTCTTAATACTAATATGACAAGACATATTTTTGAACGCACAGGGATTGTAGACCGTATAGAAGTTTCAATTAAAAAAAACTTGTTTTAATGAAAACTAATTTTAAAAAAATATTTATCCTATTCCTGTGCACTTATATGTTTGGATGTGGAAATAATTCAAAAAAAGAAACCGTACCAGTGACAAAACAAAAAAATATTACAGCCTCAGATATTTTAGGAAATCCAAACTATTTGGCAATCTCTTATGGCGGTTATCGCCACAAGTCACGAGATGTGCAACCCACTATTGCTGAGTTAAAAGAAGATATGAGAATTTTAGCAGCAATGGGTATTAAGATTTTAAGAACCTATAACGTGCAATTACAACAAGCTTCTAATTTATTAAAAGCCATAAGTCAATTAAAAAAGGAAAATTCAGAATTCGAAATGTATATCATGTTGGGAGCCTGGATAGATTGCAAAAATGCGTGGACAGGACAAACCCCAAACCATGAAAAAGAAAGTGAAGCCAATGCAGGCGAAATAGGTAGAGCTGTAGCTTTAGCTAAGCAATATCCAGATATAGTAAAAATAATAGCTGTAGGTAATGAAGCTATGGTAAACTGGGCAACGAGCTATTTTGTACGCCCTAATGTTATTTTAAAGTGGGTAAACCATTTGCAGAATTTAAAAAAAGAAGGCAAGTTGTCTAAAGATTTATGGATAACCAGTTCAGACGATTTTTCCTCTTGGGGAGGCGGAGATAAAAGTTATCATACAGAAGATTTGGCTAACCTCATAAAGGCAGTAGATTATATCTCTATGCATACTTATCCTATGCATAACTCTCACTATAATCCTGCCTTTTGGTTAGTTCCAGAAGAGGATATTATACTTTCAGACGAAGAAAAAATCGAAGCAGCTATGTTTCGAGCCAAAACATTTGCTATAGAACAATACAATGCCGTATGCGATTATATGAAAAGTTTAGGAGTTAATAAACCAGTGCATATTGGTGAAACAGGTTGGACAACAGTTTCAAATGGACATTATGGTGTTAATGGATCGAAAGCAGCAGATGAATATAAGGCAGGGCTTTATCATAAATTCATAAGAGAATGGTCTAATAAAGAAAAGATCTCATGTTTTTATTTTGAAGCTTTTGATGAGCAATGGAAAGATGCTGCAAATAAGTTAGGATCAGAAAATCATTTTGGGTTAATAAACCTAAAAGGTCAAGCAAAATATGCTTTATGGGATAAGGTAGATAAAGGTGTTTTTGATGGATTAACAAGGAATGGAAAACAAATAACAAAAACATATAACGGTAACAAAAAAGCGTTGATGAAAGATGTATTGGTGCCACCAATAATGGAAGAAATAGTAGCTCCTAATTAATAAATAATATTAGTTGTAATGATAAAAAAAATGTGTTTTAAAGCTCTAAAATATGAAAACAATAAAATACTCTATGTACTCACTTTTTGCTTTAATAATGTTTAGTTGTATTGATAAGCAAGCGCATTTAAAGGTTGAAGTTTATGAAACTTCAGCTAGCGGTAATAAACTTCAAAAACTAGATAAATTTGAAGCAACTAACAATAGTATAAATGTACAGCTTTTTCCTAATCAAGAGTTTCAAACTATTATAGGTTTTGGAGGTGCATTTACAGAGTCTTCAGCTTATTTGTTAAACGAGTTGAGTAAAGAAAATCGTAATAAAATTTTAGAGGCTTATTTTGGAAAAGAAGGCGCAAGATATTCACTTACCAGAACGCATATGAATTCATGCGATTTTTCATTAACTAATTATTCTTATGCATCTGTTGAAGGAGATATGTCTTTAGAAAATTTTTCTATTGATGAAGATCGTAATGATCTTATTCCCATGATTAAAGATGCTATGCTTACATCAAAAGATGGTTTTAAAATATTTGCTTCACCATGGACAGCGCCACCTTGGATGAAAGATAATAAAAGTTGGGTAGGCGGAAAATTACTTCCTGAATATTATGATACTTGGGCATTGTTTTTTTCAAAATATATAGATGCTTATAAAAAAGAAGGGATAAATATTTGGGGACTTACTGTAGAAAATGAACCACATGGAAATGGAAATAACTGGGAGAGTATGCATTTTACGCCACAAGAAATGACAGATTTTGTGCAGCATCATTTAGGACCAAAATTAGAAGCGGATGGAAAAGGAGAAGTGAAAATTTTAGGGTACGACCAAAATAGAGAAGGATTAAAAGAATGGGTAGATGTTATGTATAAAGACGAAGCATCCTCTAAATATTATGATGGAACAGCAGTACATTGGTATGAAAGTACCTACGATTATTTTCCTGATGATTTACAATATGCGCATAATAAAGCTCCAAATAAATATTTAATACAAACAGAAGCCTGTGTAGATTCCGAAATTCCAAAATGGAAAGATGATGCATGGTATTGGAGTAAAGAAGCAACAGATTGGGGTTGGGATTGGGCTTCAGAAGACCAAAAATATTTACACCCAAAATATGTTCCAGTATATCGTTATGCTAGAGATATAATAGGATGCCTAAATAACTGGGTAGATGGTTGGGTAGATTGGAATATGGTTTTAGATACACAAGGAGGTCCCAATTGGTTTAAAAATTGGTGTGTCGCTCCTATCATTGTAGATCCAGAAAAAGATGAGGTTTATTTTACACCCATCTATTATACACTAGCCCATTTTAGTAAATATATAAGACCAGGAGCAAAACGTATTGGGTTTAAAAATTCGAATGATAATTTGATGGTGACCGCAGCAAAAAATATAGACGATTCTATTGTGGTTATCGTATTTAATGAAGATATAAAAGAGAAGCACGTAAAGCTTTCATTGGGAGAAAATAAAATTAATATTAAAATAAGTGCTCAGGCAATACAGACTATTACCCTTGTAGAAAATAAATGAGATAAGAAACTAATTAATAAACTAAAACTTAAATAAGATGTCGAATCATAAAACAAAGGCAAGAGAAAAAGTACCAATGGGGCAAAAATTAGCCTTTGGAGCAGGACATTTAGTACTTAACTTATTACCTGGATCGCTCGGCATTTTTATGTTTTTTTTACTAACTGCTTTTGGAATGGATCCATTCTTGGCAGGTTTATTAGGAGGACTTCCAAGAATATTTGATGCCATTACAGATCCTATTATGGGGTTTATTTCGGACAATACTAACTCAAAATGGGGGAGAAGACGACCTTATATTTTTGTAGGAGCAATTTTAAGTGGTGTTTTATTTGCAGTACTATGGCAACTAAATCCAGATAATTCGCAAACTTATAATTTTTGGTATTTTCTTACGCTGTCAATGTTGTTTTTAATTGGTAATACGATGTTTGCTACGCCTTTAATTGGTTTGGGTTATGAAATGACATCCGATTATAATGAGCGTACACGTTTAATGGCATTTTCACAAATAATAGGTCAAATTGCATGGATGATTGTACCTTGGTTTTGGGTGTTTATTGCAGATGAAAATTTGTTTGCTACCCAAGCTATAGGTGTGCGTAATCTATCTATAATAGTGGGAGCAATTTGTCTTCTTTTGGGGTTGTTACCTGCTATATTTTGTCGAGGAATAGATTCGGCAAATATGGAAAATAGAAAAGAAATTACATTAAAAACCTTATCATCTAATATGAAAGAACTTTTTCAAGGAATTAAGCAGGTTTCTAAAAGTAAGCCTTTTATGAAGCTTTGCGGCGCTACATTTTTAGTATTTAATGGCTTTCAACTTGTTGCTTCTTTTAGTTTTTTTATAATCGTATTTTATATGTTTAATGGAGATTACGCGGCGGCAGGAAACTGGCCAGCATGGTTCTCTACAATGACTGCTATGGTTACCGCTTTTGCTGTTATTCCAGTTGTTTCTTGGATAGCAAATAAGTGGGGCAAACGAAAGGCATTTGTTATTTCGACTGTTATATCTATAGTAGGATATTTATTAAAATGGTGGGGGTTTAGTCCAGAAAACCCGTGGTTAATTTTTATGCCAATTCCTTTTATGGCATTTGGTTTAGGTGGTTTATTTACATTAATGATGAGTATGACTGCAGATGTGTGCGATTTAGATGAATTAGAAAATGGTATGCCTCGTAAAGAAGGCACATTTGGAGCTATCTATTGGTGGATGGTAAAATTAGGACAGGCTTTAGCGCTAGTGCTAGGTGGTTTAGTGTTAAAATTAGTAGGGTTTGATCAAAATGAAGCAATTCAAACTGCTAAAACAATGACTCAATTGCGAATAGCAGATATTGTTATACCAGCTATAACAGCTGCATTGGCTATTTGGGTAATGTGGACATATAGTCTTGATGAAAAGAGAGCTCGTGAAATAAAAGAAGAATTAGTAAAACGAAGAGGAGAATTGTAAAATGTAGTTAATGAATAAAAAAAATAAATATGTCAGTTAGAAAAGATAAAGTAATGGCATTAGCAGGGGTAGACCTTGATAATAAAACTACAAAAGGCTTACAAAATGTATTTAAAAGAGTCTTAAAAGGTGGTATGCATGGGTTATGTTTTAGTCCATATGAAGAAGGACAAAAACCTAGCGATATAATAAGCGAAAAACAAATTAGGCAACGTATGAAAATTATAAAGCCTTATACTAAATGGATTCGTTCTTTTTCTTGTGCAGATGGAAATGAAGCAATTCCGCGTATAGCCAGAGAGTTTGGTATTAAAACTTTAGTAGGAGCTTGGTTGGGAGATAATCCAGAAATAAACCAAAAAGAGATTGCTGGACTTATTAAGTTAGCTCATGAAGGTTATGTCGATATTGCTGCTGTAGGGAATGAGGTGATGTATCGAGGAGATTTAAATGAAAGAGAATTGTTAAGTTTTATATATCAGGTTAAAGATGCGATTCCTCATACTATTCCTATTGGTTATGTTGATGCCTATTATGAATTTGTTCAACGTCCAAAAATAACAGAAGCATGCGACCTTATATTGGCAAATTGTTATCCGTTTTGGGAAGGCTGTAGTGTAGAATATGCTTTGCTTTATATGAAAGATATGTTTAATCAGGTTATAAAAGTCGCTAACGGAAAAAAAATAATTATATCCGAAACTGGGTGGCCTAGTCAAGGAGAAGGTTTACATGGCGCTCTTCCTTCTTTTGAAAATGCAATAAAATATTTTATCAACACACAACACTGGTCTGCAGAAGATAATATTGATATCTTTTATTTTTCATCTTTCGATGAGTCATGGAAAGTTGGAGATGAAGGTAGTGTTGGTGCATATTGGGGGTTGTGGGATAAAAATGAAAAACTAAAGTTTTCTAACAATTCATTCTTTATTAATTATAAAAAAAGTAATTAAAAAAATATTTAGACCACAATGTAAACCTGAATCAGGTGTATAGATTTATCAAGATTGAGTTAATTGATGAGATTAATTATTATTAGGTACTAAACCCTGAACTATGTTTTAACTGGTCATTTATTGTTCCTATACATAATTTTTTTAGTAGCACTAATACATCTTAATACTCATTAATAATACAACCTCCAATCACATAATATTGCTGTTAATGCCAATAAAAGACTTCTTTTTCAGTATATAAGCATTTTAATATTTTCTTTAAGAACCATCTTTTATAAAGGTGCCATATCATTCATATTAACCCAAACAATAATAAATTATTCTTCACTATTATAATAATATGAATTTAAAACTATAGAACCAATTAATAGCATATTTCTCTATAGGTAGTTATACATTTAAATCTTTTATTATTCATGTAAGCGTTAATTTAAGTAGAATTTACAAAAGAAATACCTATAACAATTTCTTTTTTTAAGAAGTTTAGTAATTGTGTATAACATAGTTAGTAGGACAAATACTTCAATGAATTTACCTATAAATATTTATAAATAAAATAAGTTTGCCTTGTTTAAAATCAGTAATTTATATTGTATTTATGTGTTTTTTATATTGTAAAATAGACTTTCTTGTGTAGTATACAAATTATAAGAATTCACGGTTTACTACATTATGAAAGATTACCACAACATGACCACAACATGGTATATATTCTTGTAAAAGCAACTAGTGTTTTATTCTGGTTTAATCCTTTGAAATATTAGTGTTTTCAGGCTGTTAAAACGGTTGGGCTAAGAAAGTTTGTTTTCTTTTAGTGTTGTATACTTTTTGTAGGGGTTTGTTTTACATGCTTATCAAGTATCATTATTTAAATTTAGAATATTGAAAAACTAAATAACTCTTAAACTAAATAATGATGAAAAAAATTACTTTATTACTAGCTCTATTAATAGCGTATTTTGGATATTCTCAACCAACTACAGATCCAACCGCACCACCATCAAGAGATGCTGGAGATGTAATCTCTATTTTTAGTGGAGCGTATACAAATGTTAATGTAACTAATTTTGATCCTAATTGGGGACAATCTGGACATATGCAAATAAATAGTGCATTCGATACTGGTTCAGGAAACCTTGTTTTGGCTTATCCTAATTTCAATTACCAAGGAACCGAGTTAGAGGCTCAAAATGCTTCAAGTATGGAGTTTCTTCATGTAGACATCTGGACAGACGCAGATCCTTCGGGATCTATTATACAAGTAAGCCCAATAAATGGAGGAGGTGTAGGGGAAGTGCTTGTAACAATTAACCATGCTATGGGAGGTTGGACAAGTGTAGATATACCTAAGGCGAGTTTTACAGGTATGACTTGGGATAATGTTATACAAATGAAATTTGCAGCTAATGGACCTGGGAGTGCAGTACCTATAGATATATATGTAGATAATATTTATTTTTGGAAAACAGCGGCAGACCCATTAAAAGATGCTACTTTAAGTGATTTAAAAGTAGATGGAGAAACGATTAATGCTTTTGGGGCTGGAACCATAGATTATGTATATGAAGTGCCTATTGGTACTACTGTAGTTCCACAAATTACTTCTGTAACAACAACTAATGGAAGTGCAATAAATTTAATCACTCAAGCTGTAGGAATACCAGGAGACGCAACTGTTTTGGTTACTTCGGCAGATGCATCAACAACAGAAACTTATACGGTATCTTTTACGGCTACTCTACCTAATACACCGCCAATACCATCAACACCTAATGCAGAGGTTTTAAGCATATATGGAGATACGGGAGGTTTTACAAATGTTTGGACGTCAGATTATCAATTTGGAAGTTTTGCAGGAAAACCAGATTTAGATCAATCTGGAGCAGTTAATGAAGTTATAAAAATGGATTTTTCTGTAGCTGGTTATGGAGAAGGTACTAATGCTAAAACAGATGTGTCTTCATATAATTGGTTACATTTCGATTATTTTGCCGATTCAGACGCTACAGAAATTAGAATGATACTTATAGGGGAAGGTATAGGAGAGTTTTTTTATGAGTTAACACCAGGAGGTTCAGATGGAACATTAGTTACGGGAGCTTGGACAAGTGTAGATATACCATTGTCTGTTTTTGTTGGGAAAGGCTGGGATAAAACAAATTATCTTCAATTTAAGCTAGGGACTACATCAGATTTGGTATCTAAAGTAGTGTATTTCGATAATATTTATTTTTCAGCTAATCAAGGAACGACTTTAGGTACAAATAGTTTTGAGCAAATAGCTTTTGAAGCATACCCAAATCCAACTCAAAATAAATGGACAATTAGAACTAAAAATCAAAATATAGAATCTGTTAATGTATACGACGTACTAGGTAAAAATGTATTGTCATTAAAATATAACGATAGCGAAGCAGAAATTGACGCATCTTCATTAAAAGCAGGATTATATTTTGCGCAAGTAAAAACAGAACAAGGAATTACTAGTCTAAAGTTAATTAAAAATTAGACTTAATTTTTATAATTTAAAATAATATACCCTTTAGAATTAATTAGAAAAATGAAGTTTTATTAAAGGTCGTCTAAAATATATGTTTAGACGATCTTTTTTATTTTCAATAAATTTAATGCTGTAAAAAAATAACCCTTAACAATGATAATTGTTAAGGGGTTTGAAAACTTTTGTGGTACCTCCAGGAATCGAACCAGGGACACAAGGATTTTCAGTCCTTTGCTCTACCAACTGAGCTAAGGTACCTCGCTAAACGGTTGCGAATATATGTCAATTTTGACATCTGTCAAAGTAAATTTTACAAGAGATTGATTAAAAAGTAAAATAAGTGGTTTTTTAAATTTTAAATGAACTTAAAATTTTTATAAAAAATAACCCTTAACAATAATAATTGTTAAGGGTTTTGAAAACTTTTGTGGTACCTCCAGGAATCGAACCAGGGACACAAGGATTTTCAGTCCTTTGCTCTACCAACTGAGCTAAGGTACCTCGTTAAGCGGTTGCAAATATATAACCGATTTTCATTCCTGCCAAGGAAAAAATGAAAAAATTTGAACTTTTTCTTATAATAAAACCTAACTTATTTGTTATTAATATTATAAGTGATGAGAATATTTGTTGTAATCATTTTGTAAATTTGAACTTTTCAAATAAAACATGAATTTAATAATAGATGTAGGTAATTCTTTTGTAAAACTAGCCGTTTTTCATGAGGATAAACTTAAACATAAAGAGGTTGTAGATCTTGACAATATTATAGAACATATAAAGTTTTTAAAAAAAGAATATGCTTCTATAAAAAGAGCAATCATTTCATCTGTAGGTAAGCTAAAACAAACAGAAATTAATAAGATAAAAGAATATTTTGACTTGTTAGTCTTAAGTGATGAAACTAGCTTGCCTTTTAAAAACTCTTATAAAACGCCTAAGACTTTAGGAGTAGATAGGATAGCTTTAGTTTGTGCTGCTGTACAACAGTTCCCTAATAATGATACTTTAATTATTGATGCAGGAACATGTATAACATACGATTTTGTAACGTCTAATAATGAATATTTAGGAGGCGCTATTTCACTTGGATTAAGTATGCGTTATAAATCATTAAATAATTTAACAGCAAATCTTCCGTTATTAGAATTAGAAATTCCAAAAAGTATTGTTGGAGGCTCTACAAAAGAATCAATACACTCTGGAGTTGTTTATGGTGTTTTGAAGGAAATAGATGGTGTTATAGAAACGTATAAACTTAAATATTTAGATTTAACAGTTATTTTAACAGGAGGAGACACTAAAATTTTGTCTAACCAATTAAAAAGTAGCATATTTGCGAATTCTAATTTTCTTTTAGAAGGATTAAACTATATTTTACAATTTAACTCAAACGAATGATAAAAAAACTTGTATTAGTTTTTATTGCAGTATTTGCAATTCACAGTTACGGTCAAGAAGGAACAGCTTCACCTTATTCTTTTTATGGCATAGGAAGCCTTAAGTTTAAGGGAACAGTAGAAAACAGAAGTATGGGGGGCTTGAGTATTTATACAGATAGTATTCATGTTAACCTACGTAATCCAGCTTCTTATGCAGGAGACAATGTTGGAATATCCCCATTTAATGGCCAAAGTAGACCTGTTAAGTTTGCTATAGCTGGAAGTTATTCAAGTATAAATTTAAAAAGTGACTCAGGGAATGGCAATACTTCATCTTCAACTTTTGATTATATAGCATTATCTATTCCTATGGGAAGGTTTGGTTTTGGTTTTGGTTTATTGCCATATACATCAGTAGGTTATAGACAAGAATCTTTAAATGAAGAAGGTAACCTTGGAAATAGGTTTCAAGGAGAAGGAGGACTTAATAAAGTGTTTCTTGGATTAGGGTATAAAATAGCTGATGGATTAACAGTTGGTGTAGATGCTCACTATAATTTTGGTAATATTCAAAACAGTGCTATTGAATTTGTATATGATAATGGTACTCCTATTCTAAACCAATCTCGTGAAAATAATAGATCAGATTTAAGTGGAATAAATTTAAATTTTGGGATGTCTTATAAAAAGGTATTAAATGAAAAGTTAGAATTGGTTACCGCTCTAACATATACACCAGAAAGTAATTTAACATCAAAAAATGAAAGATCATTTTCAGCGATAACTATAAGTCAAGCTTCTGGAGAAGAATTTGAAAGAAATAGAATTGAAGCCGATTTAGAACTTTCAGGCTTGAAAGAAACAGATTTAACATTACCATCTAAGTTGTCTTTTGGAGCAGGTATAGGAAGACCAAGGAAATGGTTTATAGGTGCAGAAACTAGTTTTCAAAATACTAAAGAGTTTTCTAATGTTTTATATAGTAATAGTTCTACTGTTTATGAAAACGCATATTCTTTTTCATTAGGAGGCTTTTATATTCCTAATTATAATTCGTTTAAAGGCTACTGGAAACGTATTGTTTATCGTGCAGGATTTAGAACAGAAGAAACAGGGTTAAATATAAATAATGAATCAATAAAAGAGTTTGGCATATCTTTTGGAGTAGGATTACCAGTTGGAGAATCTAGATTGCTATCAAATGCTAATTTAGGTTTCGAAATGGGCCAAAGAGGAACAACAAAGAGTAAATTAATACAAGAGAATTTTCTAAGTTTCCAATTAAGTCTATCTTTGAACGATAGATGGTTTCAGAAAAGAAAGTATGATTAACAGCTTAAAATTATTATCATGAAGAAGAACATTACATTATTATTTACATTATTATTTGTTGGATTGAATTTTGGTTTTGCACAACAAGATGAAGAGTGCATGACTAAACTTTCCATATTTCACGAATATGCAAGAGCAAAAAATTACGAGGCAGCTTATGAGCCTTGGATGGCAGTAAGAAATAAATGTCCAAAATTTAATATAGCAATATATTCAGATGGCGAGAAAATTTTAAAGGGTAAAATAAAAGCAGCTTCAGGAGCAGATAAAGTTCCTTTTATAAATGATCTTTTAAAGTTATGGGAGCAAAGAGGTGTAAACTTTGCTGTTAAAACTCCTAAAGGGGAATATGCCGCTAAATCTTGTCAGTTAATATATGACAATAGAAAAATATTGAATAAAACTAGTGAAGAATTATTTGAATGTTATGATGCTGCATATAAATTAGATAAAGCTACTTTTACAAACCCTAAAAGTTTATATACATACTTTTCTTTAATGGTAGATTTGTATGATGCTAAGAAAAAACCAGCTAAAGATTTGTTTAATAAATATGATGATGTTGTTGAAAAAGTAGAAGAAGAAGTAAAAAATTACTCAGAAAAACTTAATAAACTTATTGAGAAAGAAGATGCAGGCACAGCTTTAACTAAAAAAGAAGGTAAGTACAAGAAGTTTTATGAAAGCTATTTAAAAGCTTACGATCAAATCTCAGGAAGTATAGATCAAAAATTAGGTGATAGAGCAAACTGTGAAAACTTAATTCCTTTATACCAAAAAGATTTTGAAGCTAATAAAGAAAATGCAGTTTGGTTACAAAGAGCAGCAGGTAAAATGTCTGAGAAAGATTGTACAGGAGATCCTTTATTCTTTAAGTTAGTAAATGCATATCATAAATTAAGTCCTTCGGCTAATTCAGCATACTATTTAGGTATCTTAAAAGATAAAGAAGGAAAATCTAACGAAGCTATTAAATTTTATAAACAAGCAATTAGCTTAGAAACAGATAACTTTAAAAAAGCAAAGCTTAATAATAGAATTGGATTAAAATTAAAAGCTAGAGGAAGTTATGGTCAAGCAAGAGGTTTCTTTAAGCAAGCCCTAAGACTTAATCCATCAAGTGGGAGACCTCACTTGTCTATTGCAGCAATGTATGCAGCAAGTGCTAACAAATGTGGTGATACAAACTTTAATAAGAGAGCAGTATATTGGTTGGCAGCGAGTGAGGCAAGAAAAGCAGCACGTGTAGATCCTACATTAAAGAAAGCTGCAGCCCAATCGGTTGCTAATTATACGGCAAAAGCTCCACAAAAATCTGAAATATTCAGTTCAGGTAATTCAGGACAGACCATAACAATTGGTTGTTGGATAGGGTCATCTGTAAAAGTGCCAAGTATTTAATGAAAAAAAGAAGAGTATATAATATATTAAACATAGTCACAGTAATTACTGTGACTATGTTTTTTTCATGTAATGATAGTTTTAAACAGGTTCAAAAAATAGGTATATCTGAAAATGAACCTATAGGAGTAGACTATAATATAAATTTAAAATATACAGATTCTGGTAGAGTAAAAGCTAATTTGTTAAGTGCTAAAAGGCTTGATTATTCTAACAGAGATTTTCCATTTATGGAATTTGTAGATGGTGTAACATTATACGTGTTTGATGATGAAAATAAAAAAAGTACAGTAGTTGCAGATTATGGTATAGTTTATAGCAATACAGATTTAATAGATTTACAAGATAATGTAGTTATTACAACACATGATGGTAGAGTGTTAAAAACAGATCAATTATTCTATGATCAAAAAAAAGAATGGTTATATACTAATAAACCAGTGGAATTCAAAACAGAACAAGACCTTATAAAAGGTAATGGTTTTGATTCCAATTCTAAATTCACAAATGCAGAAGTATTAGAAGTTACAGGGATTATAACACTTGAAGAGTAATTCAAAAGGTTTCTTTTAAATTCACATTTATATAAAACGAGATTCTATAATATATTTCTTTAGCAATTTTAAGTATCTTTACCTACTAGGAAATAATTTTTTGAAATATTCGTTACTTCAATTTAACCTAAGAAAAGAGGGGCTAAAGATTAATTAGTATGTTGTATTTCAAAAACAACAAATATAAAAGATGAAATATTCTAAGATTTTTCAATATGCTTATTTAGTATTTGCAGCTTTGTTTATATACGATGCAATTGCTAGATATACAAATGAAGGAATTATTGCTTATCCTTCAATATTGCTTGCTGCTACAGCTATTTTCATGTTTTTCTTTAGAAGAAAATTTAGTAAAAAGTTCCAGAATAAAAATAATTCGAATTAAAAGATGAGCATATATGTAATTATTATAATTGCATCTTTAATGCTTTCAGCTTTTTTTTCAGGAATGGAGATCGCTTATATATCTTCAAATAAAATTCATATAGAAATTGAAAAAAAACAAGATAGTATTGTAGCTAAAGCATTAAGAAAGTTAACATCTAAACCATCAAAGTTTATAACAACTATGCTTATAGGTAATAATATAGCTTTGGTTATTTATGGTTTTTTTATGGGAGATTTGTTGATGAATTGGTTTCAAACACTATTACCAACGGCAAACAGTTTTTTAAATTATATGCTTACAGATTTAAGCCTACTATCCCAAACGGCAATATCTACATTTATAATTTTAATTACTGCAGAGTTTTTACCCAAAGTGTTTTTTCAAATATATTCCAATACCTTAATTAAAGCATTGGCAATTCCTGCGTATATATTCTATATATTATTTACTTATATTTCAAATTTTGTAATTTGGATTTCAGATTTTGTACTCAAAATATTTTTTAAAACTGAAGGAGATCAAATTCAACTAGCATTTACTAAAGTCGAATTAGGTAACTATATAAGTGAACAAATGGAATCTGTTGAAGAAAGCGATGAGGTAGATACAGAAATACAAATTTTTCAAAATGCTTTAGAATTTTCTGAAGTAAAAGCACGAGAAGTTATGGTACCTCGTACAGAAATTATAGCAGTAGAAATTAATGACTCAATAAAATTATTAAATACACGTTTTACAGAAACAGGATGTACTAAAATATTAGTATACAAAGAAAGTATTGATGATATTTTGGGTTATGTACACTCATTTGAGCTATTTAAAAAACCTAAAAGCATAAAGTCTATGATGCTTCCTGTTGAATTTGTTCCAGAAACAGTACTTATTAAAGATGTACTTAACGTACTTACTAAAAAAAGAAAAAGTATAGCAGTAGTGTTAGATGAATATGGAGGAACATCAGGAATTATGACTGTCGAAGATATCGTTGAAGAGTTATTTGGAGAGATTGAAGATGAGCATGATTCTGTAGATTTGACTGAGGAAAAATTGAGCGATATAACTTATAGATTTTCAGCCCGATTGGAAGTAGATTATATTAATGAAACTTATAAAATAAACCTTCCGGAGAATGAGAATTATGAAACATTAGGAGGGTTAATTGTGAATTATACAGAAGAGATTCCAATGCAAAATGATGTTGTGCAAATAGATACCTTTCAGTTTACTATTTTAGAAGTATCAAATACTAAAATTGATTTGGTCGAACTGAAAGTATTAGAAGAAGATTAAAATACATAGTTCTACTTTTATTATTAAATAGAAAATGGTATTTTCGCGCACGATATTTCTATGAAATAGATTACATTTAATAAACAATATAACAAGTAAATCTCAATAAAGGGATACTAAAAAATTTAATTTTACAATGGCAGTTTTAAATAAGATAAGGCAACGTTCACTATTCTTGATATTAATTATAGCATTGGCATTATTTGCTTTTGTATTAGCAGACTTATTTAAAAATAGTGATGCACTTACTTCAAAATCGCAAAATATTGTTGCTACTATTAATGGTAAAGATATCACTCGTGAAGACTTTTTATTAAAGGTAGAGGCAGCTCAAAGACAAGCAGGATCTAATGCTACTAATACACAAGTAATGAATAGTGTTTGGGAGCAAGAAGTAAGACAAGCTGTTATGGAATCGCAATATGAAAAGTTGGGTATTTCTGTAGAAAAAGACCAGATGAGAGATTTATTGAAAACCTCTTTAGCAACAAGTCCTGAGTTTTTAAATGAAGCTGGAATTTTTGATGAAAATAAACTAAACGAATATATCGCAAACTTAAAAGAAACATCTCCTGCAGGTTTTGAGAGTTGGGTGAATTATGAAAAACAAGTAGCTTCAAATGCTTTAAATCAAAATTATTTTAATTTAGTAAAAGCTGGTTTAACGGGTACTTTATCTGAAGGAGAATTAGAGCATAAATTAGAAGGAAATAAAGTTGATATTAAATTTGTACAAGTATCATATTCATCTATAGCAGATAGTTTAGTTGAAGTGTCTAAATCTGATATTTCAAACTATATTAAAGAAAACAAAAATCAATACAAAGTTGATGCTTCTAGAGATATTAAATTTATAGAATTTAAAGAAGTTGCATCTGTAGAAGATGAAAATGCTATTAAAGCAGAACTTCAAGGATACATAAATGGAAGACAAGTTGATGAGAATGGAAGAAAAGATCCTATAGAAGCTTTTTCAAAAGTTAAGAATAATGAAGAGTATATTAATTTAATAGCTTCATCTAGTGTTAAATTTGATGAGCGTTTTGTTTTTAAGTCTAGCTTACCTGCAGTAGCAGCAGATACCATTTATAATTTAAATGAAGGTGACGTTTACGGACCTTATAAGGATAATGGTTTTTTCAAAATATCAAAAATAGTTGCTGTTAAGCAAATTCCTGATTCGGCAAAAGTAAGACACATATTATTACCATTCAAAGGAGCCCAAAGTGCAGATCAAGAAGTAACGCAAACAGAGGCAGAAGCAAAAATTACAGCGGATAGTATCTTAACTGTAATTAAATCTGATCGTACAAAATTCTCTGAGTTAGTAAAAGAATTTTCTTCAGATAAAGGAAGTGTTGAAAAAGAAGGTCGTTATGATTGGCACGGATACAATACAATGGTACCTGAATTCAATGATTTTGAATTTGAAGGACAAGTAGGAGACTTAGGAGTTGTAAAAACAATTTTCGGGTTTCATATTATTGAAATAGAGGGGCAAAAAGACAAAAAGAAAGCTGTTCAAGTTGGAACTATTGCAAGAAAAATTGAACCATCGGAAGCTACAAGTGATAAAGTGTTTAGAGATGCTTCTAACTTTGAAATTAATGCAGGTAAAGGCGATTTTGAAGCTGTTTCAAAAGAAAGTAATTATGTTGTAAGACCTGTAAACGGTATAAAAGTTTTAGATGAAAATATACCTGGAGTAGGTAATCAAAGACCAATAGTACGTTGGGCTTTTGAAGAAGACGCTGAAATAGGAGATGTTAAACGTTTTAATATACCTGGAGGTTATGTTATAGCACAATTAGTAGCAAAACATGAAGCAGGGCTTCAGTCTGTTGAAGATGCTACGGCTAAAGTACTTCCTATTCTTAGAAAGGAAAAGAAGGCAGAAATAATTAGAAAAAGAGTTTCAGCAACAACATTAGAAGATTTAGCAGCAGCAGAAAATACAACTGTAAGAGCTGCAAGTGCAATTAACATGAAGAGTCCAACTATTTCTGGAGCAGGAAGAGAGCCACTAGTTGTTGGAGCTGCATTTGGATTAAGTGAAAATGAAACTTCTAAACTGATAGATGGAGCTAATGGTGTTTATATGATACAAGTAACTAAAATTACACCAGCTGTAAAATTAGATAATTACCAAGCAGCAGCAAATAGAGTAGAGCAACAAAAATCAAGTGCAGTAAATACTAAGCTATATAATGCACTAAAAGAAGCTGCAGAAATTGAAGATAATAGAGCAAAAACACAAGTTCAATAAGAACTAAAGTTACAAGTCTTCCTAAAATAATTGGTAGACAGTTTTGATTAAAAGTATTAAACCTGCTAAGTTATCTTTGCAGGTTTTTTTATGATTATTTTTAGAATTATATTTTTTAAATATAGAGGAAAAAAACAGCTTTTTATTGCAGTAAATTCAATAGGTAAATAAGATTACTCTTTATATTTAAAAAGTTATAGCTTATGCTTATGAATTCATAAAAACTGTTGATAACTTATATGTAAGTTTTACAGTAAAAATTCTACTTTTGCTTTGATAAAAAGATAATAAATTATGTCCGATACAATAGAAAAAGTAAAATGTTTAATAATAGGTTCTGGACCTGCAGGCTATACTGCAGCGATATATGCAGCCAGAGCAAATATGAATCCAGTATTATATCAAGGAACACAACCTGGAGGGCAATTAACAACAACTAATGAAGTTGAGAATTTTCCTGGTTATCCAGATGGTATCACGGGACCAGAAATGATGATAGAATTACAAAAACAAGCAGAACGTTTTGAAACAGATGTACGTGATGGATGGGTTACTAAGGTAGATTTCTCTGGAGATATTCATAAAGTATGGGTTAATGATACCAAAGAAATTCATTGTGATACTGTAATAATATCTACAGGAGCATCAGCCAAATATTTAGGATTAGAGTCCGAGCAAAAATATTTAAAGCTAGGAGGTGGTGTTTCTGCATGTGCAGTATGCGATGGTTTCTTTTATAGAAATCAAGATGTTGTTATTGTAGGAGCTGGGGATTCTGCTTGTGAAGAAGCACATTACCTTTCTAAACTTTGTAAAAAAGTAACGATGTTAGTAAGACGTGATGAGTTTAGAGCATCAAAAATCATGGCAGCTAGAGTTCAAAAAACTGAGAATATTGAAATACTTTTTAATACTGAAACTGATGAAGTTTTAGGTGATGGACAAGTAGTAACAGGCGTTCGTGTTTTTAATAATAAAACAAATGAAAAACAAGAAATTCCCGTAACTGGATTTTTTGCAGCTATTGGACATAAACCTAATACAGATTTATTTAAAGGATTTTTAGATTTAGATGAAACAGGATATATAATTAATGTACCTGGAACATCTAAAACAAATATAGATGGTGTATTTGTATCTGGTGATGCAGCAGATCATGTTTATAGGCAAGCTGTTACAGCAGCAGGAACTGGATGTATGGCAGCTTTAGATGCTGAACGTTATTTAGCGGCTAAAGAAGCTTAAAAAAGCTATAAACAATTAATGAGCTCGGTTCTATTAGGACTGGGCTTTTTTATTAAAAATAGCTTTTATATTTAATAATTGTTATTATTTTTATTTGCTAAAAATAATAATGTTAATTCGGGATGTGGCGCAGTCCGGTTAGCGTACACGGCTGGGGGGCGTGTGGTCGCAGGTTCAAATCCTGTCATCCCGACAAACCTAATTTAGGTAAAATTAAAACACTGTTAATTGTTTGATTATCAGTGTTTTTTTTGTGCATTTTATTTGATTCCAAATAAAAGCAATTAAAATCATTAAATAGGTATGCAATTAGGTGAACACTTTTTTGTTCAAACTTTTAGAGAACTTTAAAAACGATTTGACTTTCGTCATTGCAAAAAATTATTATTTAATTAAAGACGTCAAACATGTAGTCAAACAGCACATTTTCGGTTATTTTCTTTTCAAGAAAATCTTGTAGCAATTCAAATTTTTTTAAATGTTTATTGAGTAGAATAACAGTATAAGGAAAGCGTTCGGAAATTAGCCTTAAAAGAAACATTCTGGTAAATAATTGGGATGTTTCCAAAGGAAAATTACGAGAAATATTTGCTTAAGTTAGAGCTTTTAATTTTTTGGACAGCATATATTCTTGACGATTAAAGTATACTAGGCACTGACTACTCTTTGTGTATTATGTTTTGCTAAACTGGTTTGGTCTCATATAATTAATAGAGATCTAAGACGAATCATCTTAAAGTAAGCATCTGTACGGTCAAGTTTTTATAAATTTAATTTTAGCTATCTAGCAGAGTATAGAAAAGGGCAAGCTTTATGCTTGCCCTTAACTTATAAACATGCTATTTTAGCTTTTATTATTTCAAAAGCACTACTTTATATTATAGGTTTTCTATTGCTTTTCTAAGATTTCTCAATAAAAGATAGTCATTATTACCTCCAGCTTTTTTGTTTTCTTCGAAGAAAATATCAAAGCCTGTCTGTGCTTTTTTCTTATCCTTTTTGTATAAATAAAGTTTAGCTAGCATTAGATTACCCATAATAATTCCGTATTCTCTATTTGCAGCTAAATTTTGAGCAATTGTAATAAAATCATCTACAATTTCATTTGATGTAGCTAACTTTGGTGTTCTTAAAATTTCATCACAAATGCCATTATACATATATATGTATTGTTTTTCACCTTTTAAAGCTTCTGCATCTTTTAACTTATTGTCGTACCATGTTTGTAATTGATTATTAGCAATATAAAATTCATAATTCAAGCTCTTCTTAATATTTCCAAACTTGCTCATATCAAATAAGACATTACTATTTTCAATTTCTAGGTGAAGAGCTTCTATGCTTTTGCATTCTTTTGCGTACTTCTTTAAATGAGCAGAAATTGGTCTAAAATAAACCATACCATAATCATATTCTTTAGTAAGAGTCTTTACTTTTTCTTTATTATTTAGCAAATAGTTGAATTCCTCAGTACCATAAGAAAAATTGGCTGCGTCTATTATAAAGAATAAATCTTTAGTCATAAATTTTTCGATGGACGACTGCTCAATTATCTCTTTTGCCACAATAGCCATGTTTTTAGTATTATTTTCTGCTTTTAAAGCTTTTAAATAAATCACCAAGAAATCATAGTTTTTGTTTCCGTTGTTGTATTCTTCTTTAAGTCTATCTATTCTTGTGTTTGGGTTTATGGCGGCCTTCGCACCTTCAATTAAATCTGGAGCATATTTACCTCCAACAAGTTTATGAATTTCTTTACCTTCACTATCTATAAAGAGTAAAGAAGGATAGGCAGTTATTTCATATTTACTATTCAGGGCAATCCCTTCACCTTTTTCCATATCAATTTTTATATTAATGAAATTTTCATTAAAAAAATCACCAACTTCTTTTAGCGGAAAAATTTCTTTGGTCATCCATTTACAAGGTCCACACCAGGTTGTATAACAATCCATGAATAATATTTTGTTTTCTTTTTTTGCCTTTTGTAGAGCTTCTTTAAATGAGGTTTTTTCGAAGGAAACACCTTGACAAAATGATAGGTTTAACACGCCTATAGCCAATAATGTAAATATTTTTTTCATATAATAATTATTTGATTTAGTTGTATGACTTTTAAACATAGAATTACCACTATTAATAAAATGTTAAAAGCATTGTTACATCTTACCTTGGGTTATTATATTTTTTTCTTCTATAAATTAATACTATTTCTTATCCAACATGTATCTAGACTTACAGCTAGAATTAATGTTTTTTTCATTTATTTAAGTATTTTTTAAGTTCTTCTGTTAAGTTATCTTTGTATTTATGCTTGTAAATAATTTTACCTTCTGGAGATATTAATACTAAATGAGGAATAGCTATCACTGAATATTTAGTGCTAATGTCTACTTTTAAACTAGCATCGTCTATTACCTGTTCCCATGGTAATTTGTGTTTCTCAACGGCCTCAATCCACTTATCATAATTTTTATCTGTGCTAATACTTATCATTTTTAGTTTTTCTTCACTATAAGATGCTCTAATTTCTTTTAGCTCTGGAAAACCAGCAATACAGGGAATACACCAATACGCCCAAAAATCAATTAATACATATTTTCCTCTGAAGTCTGTTATTGATATATTTTTCCCTTCAGGAGTTTTAAGTGTAAATAGAGGTGCTGTTTTACCAACAGCTACTAAATCTATGTTTTTTCTTCTTTCAACCAAAGGTTGTATGAAATAATTATTTTTTAAACTATTCTTAAAACTAGAGATTACTTCATCCAACTTACTCGCATCGGCATTCCAAAATTGACTATAGGCTATTTGCGCTAGACCAGAATTAGTGGGATATTTTTTAATGGTCTTAATTAGTTTATCAGGAAAGTTTGCGATAAGGTTTTTTTCTTCGGCAGAACGCTCTTTTTTATATCTTAATTTTTCAATTTCTGGGACTCTCAATTCTTCTTTTATTGCCATAAACTCGTTGTGACTAGCAGGACCTTCAACTTTAAGACTATTATTTTTTATAGATAACTTAAATTTTCCAACACCTGTAAACAACTCAGTATTATAGCTGTTATTTCCAATTTTTAATATAACTTTTCTTAAGGCTTGTACAGTATCAATTTCAATTTTAGTAATGTTTTCTTTTATAGAATCTTTAATGGTTAGCTTATTATGCTCTTCCTTATTTTGAACGCGTTGATATGGGAGAATGGTCAAGACTCCATTTTCTTTACCATCTGTATGGATTTCAATTTGGCACGTATTTAAAGGTTTACTTTCTTCTTTTTTTTTGCAAGCACTTACCGACATTACAAGTCCAAGTACTAAAAAAAATAACTTTTTCATAAATTTTGAATGTATAAATTATAATATTTATAGAAAGCTAAATGTACATTTAGCTTTCTATTTTTTTGCTCAAAAGAGTTTTCTATTCTCGAATATTTTCCCCAATCTCAGGGTTTTGCAATATGTATTTTGCAGCAATTGGTAATGCCCAATTTGGGCTATTTGCATTTAAGGTATATGTTGTTCCATTATATACGTGAGTAAGATTTACTTTAGGAGTATCATATACATTATATCTCTTTAAGTCAAAGAAACGGTGTCCCTTCATTATTAATTCTAACCTTCGTTCTTTTTTGACCAAATTCAATACTTCATCTTGATCTGTACCTGTAATGGGTATAAAAGTACCTGTATCCATTCTCATTTTTAGCAATGTATTTACATCGTTTAATGCTTCAGGTAAATTGCCTAATCTTGCATTACACTCTGCTCTTGTAAGGAGCATCTCTGGAACAGAAGGACCAAGCTCTTTAAAATTTCTCACAGAACCTAGAGTATAAATACTCTCTGATCCTCCAAGTCCGAAAAGAAATGGGTTCGCAAATCGTCTTCTTCGTTGATCGTTTGGCTCTAGCAAACTTAAATAATCATCAGAAGCTATTCTAAATGCATATGTAGAATTACTTGCCTTATGCCAAATAATCTCAGGATCTGTTTGAGGTAAATTACCTGGGTTCATAATATCAGGAAAGAACCAATCAGGATATGTATTATAATCTGCTAATGTATTTGATAACAGTAATGCGTTATTTGAAGCTTCCCAAGCTTTCTGGAAATTGCCCATATAAAGGTAAACCCTGGCTAATAAGCTGTATGTACCAGCCTTGGATGGGCGATGTACCAATTCAGGAGTATCTGGTAAATTGTCTAGAGCCTCATTTAAATCGTCAAGTATTAGATTATAAACTTCTTCAATTGTAGCTCGGGAAAATTCAATACCTGCTAATTCTGTTCCTAGTCTTAATGGTACACCTAAATCAGTTGAAGCAGATGTGGAGTTGTAATGAATACCATATAAATTTACCAAAATAAAATACGAAAACGCTCTATGCGCATGTGCTTCTGCTTTTAAAGCTAGTTTTTCTTCTAGTGTTCCATTTGTGGCGTTTAGAATTTCCTCTAGAACAATATTGGCTGTATATATTTGACTATATAACGATTGCCAATCGCCATCTTCTTGGTCTGGTGTAAAAATATTATCATTCCAAGTATAAATATTTGTATCAGGAGTCCCTTCTGAGTAAGAATTAGATAGATTATCAGTAATCATTACATCATCACTGGCCATTTCGGTATTAGAAAATGTTTCTATTAATCCAGAAGAAACACCTCCTAAATCCAATGTTTGATCTAATAAAAGTCTGTAATCACTTATTTTACTAGGAATTATTTGACCTTTTGGTTGTAGGTCTAAGTATTCTTCTCTATCACAAGCGAACACTAAAAATGCAAGGCATAGTATATATAAATAATTTTTCATTTTAATTTTTTTTAAAAGTTAGCATTTACTCCAATGGTGAACGTAGGTCTCTGTGTAAAAAATGTAGGTCCGTTTTGTGTATCAATTAAACCCTCAGGATCTACACCCCACTTATTGAAATTAATTAGGCCTAGGTTTCTACCTTGTAGATTTATGCTTAACCCGTTTAGCCCAATCTTGTTTGCTATTTTTTGATTCAACTGATAAGATAAAATTACCTCTCTTAATCTAATATGAGAAGCATCATCAATATTTTGACTGCCATATCTATAATAATTGAAATACATATCTTGAGAGGCATCAGCTCTAGATGTAGGAATTCTTGGGATATTTGTGCTGGTTTCATCCCCTGGGTTTTGCCATCTGTTCTCAAATTCATCATGGATAAAATGATTTCCACCAAATCTAGATGGTAACTGAGAATAATCTAAGAAATCTGGGTTTCTAAACACATGACCAAATTTAAAAGTTGTTAGTACTCTTAAGCTAAAGTCTTTGTATGTAAATTGATTAATCCAGCTACCATAAAATTTTGGCAATGTGGTACCCTCATATTTAAGTGCGTCAACATTATCAATAACATCATTCTCTAAATCTCCATTTTCGTTTAAGAATAAAGGATCTCCTTCATTATTTAACCCTTGGTATTGATAACTATACAAATAACGAAGTGGCGTATTTATTAATGGAGTTCTACTTACAGTATATGTAAAAGGTCTATCGTCTGGTATATCAACTTTAGTAACTTCATTTTCATTAAAGCTTAAGTTTAGTGTAGTGCTGTAATTAAACGATTTAGTTTTTACTACGTCTCCTCTAATTGATATATCTAGACCTTTATTTACCATTTCACCTGCGTTAATTAATGCCGAATTAAAACCAAGTATTGAAGGAAAAATAACGTTAGATAGTAACTCTTGACTTTTTCTTTCATAATATTCAATGCTTCCAGAAATACGGTTATCAAATAGCCCAAAATCTAAACCTACATTTGTAACGAAGACTCTTTCAAGTCTTAGCTCAGGATTTTTTACATTAGATATATAGGCAAATGGGTTACCTGTATTGAAATCACTATCTACTGTTAATTGTACATTAGGACTGGTCTCGTTATTAACGTTTCCGTTACTACCATAAGTAGCTCTTAATGCTAGGTTATTTATAACGTTACTGTTAAAGAAGTTTTCGTTATGTATAGACCATTTACCTCCAACAGAGAATAATGGAGTATTTTTATACTCATCACTTGCTCCAAAAAGGTTAGCATCATCTAAACGAATACTTCCTGTTAAAGCATATCTTTTATCATAGTCGTAAGAGAAATTTCCATAATAAGAGATAAATCTATTTTCTACATCAGTAATGTTTTGATTATTTGGTATGCTCCTTTGACCAAAAAAGAGTACGGTTGGAAATAAATCGGCATAATTTATATTTGTAGCAAAATCTAAAGATTGGTCGTCATAAGCGTATAATCTATTTCCTTGCGAATTAGATTGTACTTTCCTTGCCTCGTAACCAGCTATAGCGTTAATATTATGTAAGTTATCTGTAAAGGACTGGTTGTAATTTAATTGTAATCTTCCCGATTGAGATTGACTTGTTTCATTATTAAAATCAACTATATTACCAGCTGGAATAGCACTTACTATATCGCCAGTAACATTTCTTGTAGTAAAAGTGTTTACAAGGTTTCTAACGATAAATGTATTTTCGTTAAACAAATTTTTTGTTTTTATATGTCCTCTTTCATACTGGTATCTTCCTTCTATGGCTAAATAATCTGTTATAGCATAATTAAGTACACCTTGTAGTCTTATTTGCGAATTTGTGTCTCTATTATTTTTATTTTCTAATTCTTGTAATAAATTATAGTCCCAATTATAAGGATATCCATTTTCTACACTGCGATCTTCTTTAAACTCTTCATAAAACTCTCTAGGTTGTGCTAAGTAATTTCCATTCTCATCAATTATATTTTGGTATTGATCTAAGCTTTGAGCATCATTTAAATTTAATCCATTTGGTTTATTTCTTGTATGCGAATAATTAATACCACCTGTAAAACTAAGCTTAGGCGAAAGGTCAATTTGATTTCTAATATTCGCGATAATTTGATCTCTGTTAGCATTATTAAACGAACCTATATTTCTATTTTGGTTATAGGCTAAAGAAACTTGATAACTACTACTTTGTCCACCACCGCTAAGACCTAAGTTATGTTGCATCCATGTTTCATTAGAGATGAACAAATCTTCAAATTGTTGTCTACTATCAATATTTCTTAATCCATTAATAATAGTATTAGCATCATCTTCAGAAATTAAACCAGCATTTAGTTGAAGGTATGTATTTAACCCTTTACTTATATTAGAGGAATTAAATGCATTGGGCAAGGTTTCCCATGCGTTGTCTGCAATATGCTTTTCAAACTCTAAAAAACTTGAAGTAGAAGCATAACGCTGCTCATGAAGGTCTAGTTGAGAAGTTATTGAGAAATTAGAAGAATAAGTTACATTTGTTTTTGTATTCTTAGTACCTTTCTTAGTCACAACTACTATAACTCCATTAGCTGCTCTAATACCCCAAATTGAAGCTGCGGCTGCATCTTTGAGAATGGTAATACTTTCCACATCATTTGGATTAATAGTTTGCAAGCCCTGTTCTACAGGAAAACCATCTATTACGATTAGTGGTTCGGTATCAGAATTTATTGTACTTATACCTCGAACAACTGCGCTTTGTGTTCCATCTGGTGCCTCATCGAAAAGCACACCAGCTACCTCACCTTCTATTTTGCTAAAAACATTTTGAGCAGTTTTTATTCCTAGTGTCTTTTCATTTATATTTTCAAAAGACCCAGTAGCTCTTTCTTTCGATATTTTTTCATATCCAGTATTAAGCACTATTTCATCTAAAATATTTGTGTCTTCTTCTAGTACAATATTAATGGTTGTGCTACCTTCTACAGGAACATTCTTTGTTTTGTAGCCTATGTAAGAGATAATTAATAGCTCAAATGTACCCGCTTGAATTTGGTACTTTCCATCAAAGTCTGTAGATGCCCCTTTTATAACAACGCCATCACTGTTATTAATAGTTACACTGGCTCCAGCAAGAGGTAAACCATCTTTATCGGTTATTATTCCTTGTATCATTTGCTGATCTTCAGAACGCATCGATCTATTAGGATCAGAGAGTTGAATAGTTTCTTTTCCAACCAAAGAAAAGTGATAGCCACCTAAAGATAACGTTTTTTTTAATAGTGTTTTTGTTCTAAAAGTACCTTTACTAAGGTTTACCATTGGGTAGTTTTTAAACATATCTTCATGGTAAATAAACCGGTAATCGGTTTGGTTACTGATAATATTAAAAACATCATCTGCAGATACAACCTTATCTTCTTCTATCGTAATTTTTGAATTTTGCGACAATACGTGGCTGGGAGATAAACCTAGCATTGATGTACAAAATAGAAATACAAATGTTCTCATCATTATTGATAAAATTTTCTTTCTTCTTAATAAAAAAGAACAAATAGTTAATTTTAGTTCCATAAATTTGCATGTATTAGTTAATTAATTGTTAATTGATTAATAATTATCAAAAGAGGGTTTACTGGAAAAGTTAGCGGTGAGATGTTGCTTTTCCTTTGGCCCTTCTTAATTTATTATTATCGTTTTATCTGTAATTTCATAATCTTTTATTATTTCGGTTTGTTTTATTAGATTTAAAATTTCTTCTAAACTTTGGTATTTACTTAATTCTCCAATAAATTTTTCATTTTCTAACTTTTTATTTTCAAACACTACATTTACATCATACCATCTTTCTAAAGTCTTCATGATGGTTTTTAATGGTAATTTGTTAAAGATAAAATCACCCTTAACCCAAGCTATTTCTTGTTTAACATTTGCTTCTAAAATTGAAATATCTTTTGTTTTTGAGTGAACAATTGATTGTTCATTCGGTTTTAAAATTTTAGAATTCACTTTGGTGGATACTTTTACTTTTCCTTCTACAAGCGTGGTTAAAATGTTAGTCTCATCATTATAAGCTCTTATGTTAAACTTTGTACCTAGTACCTCAATTTCTTGCAAGTTGTGCAGAACACTAAACTTGTCGCCATTATTTTTTATACTGGGAGACACTTCAAAATAGGCTTCTCCATGCAACAGCTCAACTTGTCTTACTTTTCCCTTAACAAAATTGGTTGGGTATTTTAGTTTAGATTCTGAATTTAACCACACTTTAGTGCCGTCAGACAATTGTACATAATATTCTCCTCCTCTTGGAATTGTTATATAGTTATAAGTTATTTCTGTTTTAGAATCATTACCATTTAAATATACAAGTGATTCACCATTACTTGTGGCATTACCATTAATGTAATTTTTTCCACTTTCCAATGCTATATCTATTCCATTGTCTAAGGTAAGTATAGCTCTGCTAGTCCCTGTCTCTATAATATTTGTTTTAACCACTGAAGGGGTTTCAATATTTTTTTGGTTATTAGTAGTCAAAAAATAAATACTACAGCATAGAAAAATTAGTATGGCTGCAGCATATTTATATACGCTTCTTTTGTAAATAGGTATTCTTTTTATAGGAGTATTAGCTGCTTCTATTCTTTCAATTACAAGCTCAAAAGCTTCATTAATATTGGTTTTAGACTGACTTAGATTTATATCATAGTTATCTCTAATGTAGTTTTCTAGAGTTATTTTATTTTGAGAATCTTCTAGCCACTTTTGAAGTTCCTTGACCTCGTTATCAGTGATTGTATGATTTAAAATTTTTGGTATTAAATATTTCATAATCTATATAGTAAGCAGGTAATTTTATGTTTTTTCTCTAATATTTTAATAAAATGACTTTTTTTTTAAAAAAAACCCCCAAAAAAAAATAATATTTTTTTAACCTTTGTGAAACTTCTAGTTTTTATGAATGAAAAAGATGCCATTAATTTTTTAAGGAAAGGGGATAAGACGGCATTTAAGTATTTGTTCGAATTGTTTTATGAAAGGCTTGTTGCTTATATAATTACCTATACTAATGATAAAATGTTAGCTGAAGATATTGTGCAACAGGTATTTGTGAATTTATGGAATGGAAGGGCTAAACTTAATGACATTAAAAATCCAAAAGGCTATTTGTATTCAATGGTGTATAACCTTTTTATAGATAGTAGAAAACATGAAAAAAAAGCTAACAAACTCTTAGATACTATTTATGAGAATGCCCTTAGAGAAAGAATAAAGGAAGACAATCGTATAATTGATTTAAGAATTAAAAAAATGAATGTTGCCATTGAGACCTTGCCGCCAAAATGTAAAAAAATACTTAAAATGAATAAGATGCAAGGTTATAAGTATAAAGAGATTGCACAAATCTTAGGTATTTCTATTAAAACAGTGGAAAATCAAATGGGGTTGGCTTATAAAAAAATTAGAAAAGCATTTGATAAAAACCCATTAATTTTGCTCCTTATAAGGTCAAAAAAAATATTTTAGTATGATTAATTTATTTTAAGGGCTTTAAATTCTTGTATAAGATTATATTTTAAACCAATCTTTAATTATTAATGTTTCAGTTGATGTAGCGTTTGTCTTGTGTATAATTAAATCAATTGTAGGTAATCATTATTATTTAGAAGCTTTTATGCGTGGTTTAAATCCGTAAATAGTATAAGGTCTTAATTTTTTACTCAAAAGTGATATGACCTCCTTCAGGAATTGATTGCGAATAAAGATGCCAGTTGTTTTTTATTGTAGCAGAGGCAATTAATTCATATTCAGTATCTGAAAGTTTTTTGTAGAAGCAGATCATTTTGCAGGGGTTAATATTTGTACAAACGTGTGTGTTGAAGTTACTAAAAGTAAGAATAGATTTTTATTTTAAAAAAGGGTTATTGTTATATAACCCTTTTCTGCCTTTTTTTAATAAAATATTGACTGACTAACTCAAATTATTTTGCACAAAAACAAAATGTAGAAAAAAAAGGCGTTTTTAATTATTATTCAATTTTTGCAGGTTTAAAAACAATTTCAAAAGCTTTACCTTTTTGTTGTAACTTTTTTGCTAGAACTTGAATATCTTTTGTAGTAATACTATTTACAATATCTTCAAAGTTTTTTGGGTCATTCATATTATAGCCGTCTCTATAAAATGTTGTTAACAGTGTCATATCATAACTATTATTACTTTTAGACTGTTCTCTAGATTTTTTATAGCTATTTAGCGTTTTATTTAAATCTTCTTGATTTATTTCTCCTTTTGCTAGTTTCGATAATTCGCTATGTACTATATTAATTAGTTTTTCTGCCAAATCTGGGTTGCAGTCAAATTTTACCGATAGGTATGATAATGTTTTTGGTTCCTTATATAAATATGCTTTGGCACTTGGGCTATATACACCACCTTCTTCTTCTCTAAGCGTTTCGGTTAGCCTTAATTGCATAATAGCTCCTGTAGCACTGGTTACAAATTGATTTTTAACAGAATAATTGTTTTTAACCTTGAAAGCTATATTTATATTGGTTGTAGGGTCTTCCATTTTAAGAAAAACATCTTTATCTATCTTATTACTAACCCACTCCTGGGAAACATCTTTAAATGTTTCTTTATCTGAAGTTGTTGGTAAGCTTGCAATATATTTAGATAATAATGGCTCTAATTGTTTTGCTTTAACATCTCCTATAATATAATATTCGAAATCTGCAGGATTAGCAAATCTGCTTAAATACACAGATTTCATTTTATCAAAAGAAATATCATTAGCAAAATCTTGATTAAAAATGCGCTTTCTAGAATTATCATTTCCAAATAAAGTAGTAGTAATACCATCCTTTATTTGCTCACTAATATCTTTACTTCTTCTAATGATATAATTATTGATACCACCTTGAAGTACTTGATATGCTTCTTCGTCAAAGCGTGGTTTTTCAAAGTACAAATGTGCTAATTGCAACATGGTTTCTACATCTTTGGTTGTAGAAGATCCATTTAAACTTTCTGTAGTTTCTCCCAATTTTGGAGACATAGAAGCTGTTTTACCAGCTAAAACTTTTGGTAATTCTGTTGCAGAATAATGTCCTAAACCAGACATTTGTACGATGTTACCTAATAAGTTAGCAGATGGTAAGTCTTCATCACTCACTAACGAATTTCCTCCATAACTAATAGCATTAAACGTTACCGTATTTTTCTGCTTATCAACAAATTTGTAATGTACTTTAATGCCATTGCTTAGAATATAAGTTGTTGAACCTAAATCAGTATTTTTTTCAGTTTTAACAATACTCCCCTCTTTAATGGTTAAACCAGAAATTAGTGTTTTACCATCAAAAGCCTCGGTATACGCTACAAGGTTATCATCATTTTCAATAGTATTCAAAATACTTTTAGCCGCTTCTTCAGTAAGATTGTTTTTTCCTTCAACTCCTGTAACATTTACGAATCTGTTATTTTTTGAGTATAATCTTTTTATAGTATTATGAAAATCTTGTGATGTAAATGAAGCAAATAGTTGTTTTGCTATTTCATATTCTTTTTCTATATCAGCAATCGTCTTATTAGATAGATAATTATCTTTAATAGTGTTAATAATAGCTCCATGTTTTTTATCACCCTTTTTAGCTATTTGTGTTTCATAACTATTAGAATAAATCTTTTTGGTTCTCTCAATTTCCGAGGGTGTAAACCCAAACTTTACAGCTCTAAATATTTCGGTTAAAACAGCTCTAAAAGCTTCTTCTTGTTGATTTGGCTTAGGGGAAATAGTTACATTAAAAATGTTATTTACTCTAGAATATGATTGATATCCAATCCTTGCATTTAAAAATAAAGTATTTGGCTTACGAGATTCCTCGTTTATTCTATTTGATAACATACCAATGGACATATATTCTAACAAAGCTGTTTTTAAATCTGATATGGTTTCATTTTTTAATGATTTTTTATGGCGAATACCAAAGCTTATACTAGCCGTAGAAATTTCTTTATCCATTCCTAAACTATATAGCATTTCTTCACTTTCTGGAATTTCTACAATAAAACGCTCTCTTGGGTTCTCGACAGCTGGTATTTTGGAGAATAATGCTTTTATTTTTTCTTCAATTTTATTGACATCAACATCACCTACTATGGCTATTGCTTGTAAGTCAGTTCTATACCAATCATGATAGAAATCACGTAGTGCCTTATACTCAAAATTCTCTACAATATCCATTAATCCAATAGGTGATCTTTTAGAATATTTTGAATGATTGAATATAATAGGAAACGAAGTTTGAAACAAACGCACTTGTCCGTTTTGACGCGTTCTCCATTCTTCTTTAATCACACCTCTTTCGGCATCTATTTCTTCATCGGTCAATAACAAATAATTACACCAATCATGAAGAACCAAAAGACCTTTATCTATGAGTTCAGGAGTTGTTGGAACATTATCAATGTTATAAACAGTTTCATCAAAGTTAGTATATGCATTGATATCTCTTCCAAATACTAGCCCTTTTTCCTGGAATGTATTTAAAATACCTTTGCCTTTAAAATTCTCCGTTCCATTAAAAGCCATATGTTCCAAAAAATGAGCTAATCCTTGTTGGTCATCATTTTCTAAAATAGAACCCACGTTTTGAATAATATAATAGCTAGCCGCGTCTTTAACAACATCTGTACTCTTTATATAATACGTAAGTCCGTTAGGTAATACTCCTTTTTTAATGCTTTGGTCAACTGGGATAGGGGAGGTTAAATCCTGACCATACATGTTTATACTTAGAAAAGTAAATAAAACTATAATTTTTTTCATTATGTTACTCATTGATTTATTTACGTTGACTCAAAAATTACGTTGTACCCCTATTTCTCATTTCTTAAAAATTTCTTAAACATTTATGTCTGATTATTAAAACGTTTGATTGGTAAAATAAACAAATTGATGAATCTTAGGTATCTATAATTTCAATAATTTGTTGAGTGATATAGATTTAGAGGGATGCAATTTAAACCAAGTACTATCTACACTTTTTAAGGAGAGCATTTACTATTAGATTATATTTTTTATCTAATACTTGGATATTAAAAAGATGGATAGTTTGTTAATCTTTTTGTTGTTCACTATTTAGTAATCATCACTATCTCAAGTTAAACCACCTAATAACACACGTACATAAGAACTATTCCTTCGTATATTGGCAGCATTACAAAACATTTATTTATTACCATGTATCAGGAAGTATAGTAATGAATTATGAATTTATCATGTTCCATTTTTCTCTGTCGTTTTGTTGTTTTTGATATAATACTTCGTAAAATGGCCTTACTGCTTTCACCAACAGTAAACTTCCAAATTCAATAAATATATTAGGCATATCGATACCTTCTTCATCACAGGTTAGTTCAATTTATGATTTTATCGACCATGTATTGATAATCAAAATCAAAAGTCAATGAACTTTTTTATTGGGAATCAGCCGCCAATATTTAAACTGTCTAAAGAAGGACAATTTTTAACTTGTTATAGAATGGCATAATATTCTTTTACCCTATTTTTAAACGAGATGTATAAAATTCAAATTTGGGTTTTTCTTCTGAAGTTATTCAAATATCTATATTGAATTTGTTATTTATCTCATTAGTTAAAAGATTTATTTCTTCATAATTATCTATTATCGGAATACAGTTTTAAGGACCATTGTTAATCAATTTAGTAATATTGGTATATGTATTGTTTTTTTAAAACCATTGCAAATAATATAGGTGTCATTATTTCTTTTGTCTGTTTTTAGGCTCTATATAATATCAAAAGTCGATGATGTCTCTATATGTATATCTTTTTTTTTAGTAATTTGACTCTAATATGTTTAAAATAAGGTTGTTGTGTATTGGTAATTGTGCTTACTTTTTTCATTCGACATAAGAAAGTTATAACCATTTCTTTTTCTTGAAATAATAAATCATAACAATAAATATTAAAATCATTACTCCCCAAAGAATGAAATAAGAGTATTTATACTTTAATTCAGGAATATTTTCAAAATTCATTCCGTATATGCCAGCCAGAAATGTCAAAGGGATAAATATAACAGAGATGATGGTAAGCAGCTGCATTACTTTGTTCATTTTATAACTAACCTCTGAAATGAAAAGGTCTTGCAAACCATTTAGTAAATCTCTATATGATTCCACAGTATCCATTATTTGAATAGTGTTTTCATATAAATTCCTAATAAAAACACGACTACCTTCCTCAACAAAAAGGCTTTCAGTTTTATAAAAATTTGTTATTGCTTCTCTAAGGGGTAATATGGACTTGCGTAAAGCCAATAATTCTTTTTTCAAATGATGAATTTTATTTTTATTACCACTATCAACACTCTCCATCATCTTGTCTTCTAACTCTTCAATATGAGACTCTATACTTTCTAGAGCTATATAGTAATTATCCACAGTTTCATCCATTAGAGCATAGGCAAGATAATCGGCACCTCTCATTTTTATACGAGACCTATCAGAGTTAATACGTTTTCTAACAGATTCAAATAAATCACTTTCTGTTTCCTGAAAAGTAGCTATGAATCCTTTGTTAAAATAAATGGCGACATGCTCTCTTTTAATCTCTAATTTTACAGAATCAAACTTTAAAGAGCGAAGTAAAATAAAATTCCCTTTTGGGTATTCTTCAAACTTTGGCCTTTGATTAATGTCAACAACAGCCTCTAATATTAAAGGGTGAATATCAAATGTATTTCCAAAGAGACCTATTAATTCTGTATCATGCATTCCCCTAACATCATACCAATCAACTATGGTATCTTCAGATTTAGTTAAAGTTGATTTTGAGTGGCTGTCTATTACTCTTTCTGTTAAATTATTGGAGTCATATTCCAAATGATGGATAACGACTTTATCAACTTTTCTGTTTCCAGTAAACACTATTGAACCAGGGGCGAGACCTATTTTTTTCTTTTGTTTGTTCATACAGATTTACTTTTTGGTCGTTACTCTTTCTTTATGAACGATTGTTTTATGAGGAAATGGAATTTCTATACCTTCTTTGTCAAATCTTAATTTAATGCTTTCAAATAAATCACAACCCATTTTAAAGGAGTCGGCTGAGTCTTTAGCCCAAGCCCAACCTCTTAAAATAACAGAGGATTCAGCTAATTGTACTACTTTCACAGGAGCTAATTCTTCTCCATTATTTTTTTTAGCTTCAGTTCTGGGATCAATATGTAGAGGATGGTTTAAAATTTCACTTTTTATGATAGATTTTGCTAGTTCAATATCTGAATCATAACTAATACCAATGTCAATCCATTTACATATTTTATCATCACCATAATCAGAATTGGTTATAATTTCTTGACTTATAATTGAATTTGGAATTATGATTCTTCTATTTTCAAAATCTCTTATAACAGTATGCCTAAGACTAATATCTTCTACCATACCCATTCTGCCTCCAACATTAAGTCGGTCATTTATTCTAAAAGGTTTGAATATGACAATAAATATTCCACTAATAATATTACTAAGTGCATGTTGAGAAGCAAAACCTACAGCTACAGCTAAGACTCCTGCCCCTGCTAAAAGAGAGGTTGCTAAAAGCCTTAGTTTTGGCATGGTATATATAGCTATACTAGTACCAACTATGTAAATTAAAGCAATAACTAAATGTCTTAGAAATTGATAATTTGTTGGGTCTGTATTCATTACTTCAGTAGATTTCCTTATTTGGCGCTTAAAAAATTTATTGACCAAAAAGGAAATTAAAAAAGTTAGCAATAATATACCAACAAAGGTTAATACATGCTCTAAATTATCAAGTAGTTTTTCTTTCATTTACTTTACAATATTTAGTTTGTTAGAAGTATATTTAAATACTAGAGTAGGGGTTTCTACTTCATTTAGAAATCCTAAAGTAGTACTAGGGTCTGTCATTTTTTGCCAAAAGTTTCTTTTATGAGTAGTTAAAACCAAACAGTTATAATCTGGTTGAGTATTAGAAGATTCTTGTTCTACAAATTCATCAATTGTTAAATCCTTATGGCGGAATTTTATATTTGTATCTGATATTTCATTGTTTAAATATTTAATCCATCGGTTTTGCTCTGGGGTTTCTTTAAAATTTCTTGAAAAGTGAAGCACTTCTATTAAGGAATTTGGAAAACTATTTTTCAACCATTTTATATTGATGAAATCATCTTGTTTAAAATCTGTTAGATATGCAAATTTACAAATAGGTTCGTAAGAATTGTTTTCTGGTATAAGCAGTGTAGGGAGGTCAGAAATATTTAACAATATTTGTTTAAAAATATCATTACGGTAAGTACTAAATCTTTTAAAGATAGTCTGTCGAGTTATGATTAAATCAATTTTCTGATCATTAATAAAATTATCTAAACTTTGTTTGATCTTTCCACGTACTATTTTTGTAGAAATCCAAGAAGATTCAATGATATCATTAGTATTCTTTAACACAAAAGACTCTAGTTTTTTTTTATTTGGAATAATTTGCGAGCTTAGCCCTAGTTCCAATCTATTGTGGTAATTGGGAGATGAAATAAAAATAGGGTCGTCCTTCTCTTCAATTTTTAAAACATGAAATTGTAAGCCTAAATCTTTACATAACCTGGCTGTGTATCTTAATATTGGAATAGAGTTTCCATCAATATTCCCTATGAGTAGTATGTGTTTTATTGTAAAAAAGTTTATAGGTTAATAACCACTAATTTAATAATTTAATTTCAGCCGATTTAGTATAAATTAAACTTATTTTTTATTCAATTTTAGAAATCTTTTTGTTCCCAATATCCAGAAGGGACTTATTAATAAGGTCAAAGAAATAATTATAACTGTTAGTTGATAACTAAACTCTGAAATAACATTTATTTGGTAGGCACTTAAAGAAACAACAAAACTTAATTCTCCTATTTGAGCTAATAGTGCTCCCCCATATAAACTGTCTTTCCAATTACGACCAAAATAATGAATAATAGAAGCATTTATAAGATGATTAGTAATTAATACTGCTAAAAGAAGTGTAATGATTATTTTATAATTAGATACCAGAAATTGTATGTCAATCATCATACCAATAGAAATAAAAAATAATGCAACAAAAATTACACGAAAAGAATGCAGGCTTTCATGAATCCATTTTGAAGATTTTGCTGCATGAAAAACTAAACCTCCTACAAAAGCACCAAGAGCAGCAGATAAACCAAAAATAGTTGTTAATGCCGCGAAACCAAAACAAGCTATAAAAGCAAGAAAGACCTGTATCTCATGGTCTTTTGTTATTTGTGAACTGTACGGTAGCGTAAATTCCTTTTTCTTTAGCACCCAAAGTATGCACAATACTATTAAAGCCCCACCTATCAATTGCAAAACAACTTCTTTAGTTGAGGGACTGTTTCCTCCAAGATAGTTCGTGATTAGCAAAATGGGAATGAAAATTATATCCTGCATTATCAATATACTAATAACACTTTGCCCTAGTTTGGTCTGATTTTCTAGATTATCTTGCAGTACTTTGATAACTACTGCTGAACTACTAAAGCTTATTACAAATCCAATAATTATTATTCTATTCCATTGCCAGTTAAAAAATAGCCCAAGTATAGCTACAACAATAATACTAAGAATCACTTGGAGTAATGTTCCAAAGGCAGGTATTTTCCATATTTTCAAGAGATTAGGTAAACTGATTTCCATTCCTATAAAAAACAACAGGAGAATTAACCCATATTCTCCCATCTGATGAATTAGAACTTCATCTGTGATTACATGAAACCCATGCTTTCCCAAAAGAATACCTGCAATAATATATGCAATGATATATGGTTGTTGGAAATAACGCAATACTACACCTATGGTTATTATGATTAAAGCTATCAAGGCAAATTTTAAGATTACTGGATTTGATGGGCTTAACAAGAGTATTGAAATCATTGTTATGAATTTTTATTTAATTGGGAAATTATAATAAGTAGAGTTGACGAAGTATTATCTTAAAAAAGATATTTAGCAATATCCTTGTTTGGAGATAGCCTTATGCCTGTGTCTCCTTTTTTATTATAATCTAATTTATCAATTACACAACGCATGGCTTCTTTACGAGCTATTTCCCTTTCATTTCCATTGATAATAATCCATGGTGAATTTTGAGTACTAGTATTTTGAAACATTTTTTCTTTATACTTTGTAAATTGTTCCCACTTTGATTGTGCTTCTGCATCAACACTGCTTAATTTCCATTGCTTTAATGGGTTGTGTATGCGGTCATCTAACCTCTTTTTTTGCTCTTGTGCATTTATAGAAAACCAGAATTTAAACATGTGTATTCCATCTTCAATTAGCATTGATTCTAATTGGATTACCTGCTTGTTGAATAACTCATGTTGTTCTTTTGAGCAAAAGCCCATTACAGGCTCAACAACTGCCCTGTTGTACCAGCTTCTATCAAACAGTACTATTTGACCCGGTCCTGGTAAATGTTCAATATAACGCTGAAAATACCACTGTTCAGACTCAATTTCTGTAGGTTTGGATAGAGCCACAACTTTAAAAAGGCGAGGGTTCAAAAATCTTATGAAACGCATTATAGCTCCTCCTTTTCCAGCTGTATCCCTACCTTCAAAAAGAATGATAACACGCTGGTTGGTTTCTTTTATATGTTGTTGTAACCACACCATTTCTGTTTGAAGACTAATATATTCTGGGTCTTCTTCTGAATTTATAAGGTTCATAGATAAGAATTGAATAAATAATTAAATTTTTTTTGTTTAAAGATAACTGATTTTGATGTAAAAATAATTGAACATGGATAAGTTTATAATGGCAAAATAAGAGAGTTGTTAGAGCTATAAATTTGTATTTTGTATTAAAATACATTCTGCTTTTATTACCTTAGTAATCACTTTGAAAGTTTTATGGAATTTTCATATTAATAAAGCTCAGCCAAACCCTTGATGATAATAATAAGTTATGAAATACATATTTATTCTTTTAGTTATACTTTTATTAGGATGTAAAGAGAAGCCAGAAATTGAAATACAAGAAGAGAACTGGTCCAAAAGAAAGATTGATATTACTCAATTAGAAGAGCTGGTTCATGGAAAAACATATCTTTCTGTTTATTCTCAGATATACAGCTTTACACAAAAACAAAAATACAACCTCACCGGTATGATTAGCATGCGGAATATGAGTGAAAAAGATACCATATACCTATTAAAAACAGATTATTTTAATACTGAGGGGGCAAATATTAGAACCTATTTTGATTTCCCAATCTACGTTTCTCCCATGGAAACTCTTGATATAGTAATAGCACAGTCAGATATTGAAGGAGGCACAGGTTCCAACTTCTTATTTGAATGGAAAACACCTAAAGATTGCCCTGAACCGTTATTTGAAGGGGTTATGAGTTCAATGCAGGGTACGCAAGGTATCTCATTTATTACTCAAGGGAACAGGATAGAATAATTTTACTGTTTAGTATATTGTAGAGCTAGAGCTATTAATCAATGTTGCTCTTATCAGAATTATGAAAGAGACTGTTTTAAACAGCCTTTATTGTTTTTTGAGTTTATAGACCTGTTTTTTAGGCTTAGTTTCTCTTAATTTTTGCAATTGAGCGCAATCTCTATGGACTTAGATATAAACTATATGGCATAGCCTCCATAAGGTTTTGGATATGCATTTTTTAATGCTCCCTATATCTTTTCCTAGCTACTTCATTAGTACTTGCCTTTGTGGTGAGTACCCATAAAACTAATCCTTCATTAATCTGTAACATGATGTTTTTTATAGCCAAACCTATACTGCCCATCTTTTTTAATCAAGCAGCATCGGTATCTACACTATCAGTTAAAGTGGGATGCTTTTGTAATTCCATAATAGTAAGTTACGAAATTTTAGATATTAGATAATGCCTTGCAACTGTCTCGAAACTCCACAAAAAGAGCCGTATGAATAGAGAGGTTCACGTATGGTCTCGTGAAAAGCTAGTGGTGAAATTCCCCTGACTTACTCGATTGTGTTTTCTTGATTTTCTAACTATCAAATCCAAACAGTGTTAAATACTTATTCTAACATAATTTCTTTAGTTAAAGTTTTTACTTCTCTTAGTAAAAGAGGTAAAGCAGGGTACATCATTTGTCCGTGATTGGAGCCATTTAATTCATAAATTCGAACACGCTTATGACCAGTAACCTTCATCATTCTCATCATATATGCATTCTCTTCATATCTACCTAACATCTCAAGTTCTCTATCTCCTGTAAGAATTAATAGTGGTGGTGCATCTGCTCTTACATAAAATAATGGAGCCATCTCATCTATAATTGGCTGTTTTCTTGGAATTCCTCTTTCTTTACGTACAGTAAAATGTGTTATGGTATGTCCAGAAAATGGAATTAATCCAGCAATTTTATTTGCATCAATACCATGAACTCCTAAATATTTTTTATTTAACCCTATCATATAAGTGAGGTATCCACCTGCTGACATTCCTGAAACAAATATCAGGGAAGGGTTACCACCATATTTTTCAATATTTTTAAATGTCCAAGCTGTTGCTGCTGCTGCATCCTTAATACAATCTGAACTTTTTACATTTGGTGACAACCTATACTCAACACCAACAATTGCAACTCCTTTGTTTTTAATGTATTCTGGTATTTCACGCTTTCCGCCAGTTAAACCACCTCCATGAAACCACACTATTGTTGGAAAATTCTTAATATCTGTTGGATAATAAAAGTCAACTACACACATCTGTTGCATATAATTATCACCCTTCATTATATTTGTGTCGTAATAATGAATTGAAGTTTCTGTTTTATAATTATTTTTTTCTTGAGCGAAAACACTAGAAAATAATAATGTAAGTGTGAAAACTATTGTTATCCTTAAGGTCATAATTTATTTCAAATGTTTTTTTATAAAAGTATTGTTTTCAGTACAATTCATTGTTCTGTATGAAACACAACGTCAGTCTGTCTAATAATCTACTGCAATTTTTAATATTTGTACTAAACTACAGTTTTTTTATGTAAGGTAGTGCTTAGATATGATTTTTTGATTTTGATCGAATAATATAAGAGTAAAAATTTTAAGAATGACTCCATAAAATGAATAAAGCTTTTTAATTTTTAAAAATATTATTTTTTTAATAATATTCCGTATTCTTTTCAAGTTATATGCTATAAATATAAAGCCTATATCTGCACTAGCTCTTTGCTTAGTTTTTTAGTGATGAGGTGGTTAAAGCTCCACTGACGTTTAATAGTACCATAAGGATGTTCAACAATAGTTTGTCTTTTTTTATAAGTTTGAGGGTTATGTAAAACTTTTTTGTATTATCTTCTATATATTTTTGGAACTCGCTTCGTTGTATTACTTTTCCATTTATTTTAGAGATTGTACATAATGCTCTAAATGGACAGGATTTACATTTGTTTGTTTTATATTGTTTAAATCGATAGTTACGCCCTTTATATGTACTACCATTGCTTTTAAGAGTGTTATTATTATTATTATTATTATTGCTTTTAAGAGTGTTTTTTTGCGGACAAGTATAAGTGTCGTTTTCTTGATTATATTTAAAAAGTTCTGAGTTGTAGTTTAGATCGGGCGCCTGTGAAGCCCTGCCTATGCCTAGAACAGCAACTAGTGTTTCTATACCTAGTAGTTGATTAGCGGTTTTTTAAATTCGCTACCCATATGATATCCTTTATCGTAGAGTACTGTAAAAGTGCTTGTTCCTATAATAGTTTTAGCTCTTAAGAGCATTTGTCTCATTGCCTTGGAGTCATTTTTATTGGTAACCAGATAGTCAAAGGAATATTGTTTTTTTATCTACGGTGACTACACACAGTAAGTAACTTATGTAATGTTATTGCGTACTATAAAATGCTTGCTATCTGGATCTGAGGTAATATCTGTGGTTCTCCAGATTCTTTTAGCTCTTTATTAAGTTTTTCATAGTGGTTTCTTCAACCTTGGTTTTTATCAATATTTTCCTTAATGTTCTCTTTTTAGTTTTTACTCTCACTCTGTTCAAGCAACTTATTATACTACTTGAGCTTGTTATCGATGTAATCTAAGTCATGTTGTGTTTTCTTCTGATTAAAATTATTCTTCTTGCTATTCTGTGCTCTAGTACTTAGTGCTGTCTTCTGCAATCAAACTAACACCAATGAGCCCGAAGTTGAAGTTACGTACTGTTTTTACCGTTACATAACACACTTTTTTGATGGTTTTTGTATTATTCTTTCTAAAATTATTAATGGTATTGTGATCTGGAGACAGTGATACATAATAAGAGCCGTATGAATCAAGATGTTATTCACGTACGGTTCAGTGAAAAGTTAAGAGTGAAATTTCCCTGGCTCACTCGACTCTCTACGGGCTGTTTTAACGATATTTTAATCTCAGAATTCGAAAAGGAGCCTCCGATATGTCTTTTTCTCCAGTAAATGCAGGCGATTTATGTAATTGATTGACTGCTATGTATAGCCAATCCTTATAAATACGAACATTATCAGGCCAATCCAGAAGTTTATCTTTTTTTAATGTACTTAATATTCCAGTTTTTGAAAGGATATCAATACTGTTATTTTGAATATTGGTGAAATAATGATTTGCAACATCATCAGTAGCAACACCATCAGAAATAGGTTTTTTTCCTAGAACAGAAATTAGTTTAGTTATTTCAGAATCTTCTTTTCCACTACGAATTGGTTGTGTTGGTAAATGATACCATTTTGTGCCACTCATGGCGCCAAAGTATAAAGTTTCTCTATCTGCAGAAAGTGTTATTGGGTTTAAACCTATTCTTGCAGGGTTTCCCATGAAGTATTGAACTTTATTGTCTATTACCATATCAATATCTTCAGCTTGCATGCTTGGTAGATCTATGATTTTTCTAAAATTATTGTTGTTGATATCAACAACAATAATTCCTGGATTCCCAAAATCGGCTAAATATGCAAAGCCATTTTTCTCGTCTACAGCAACATCTTGCACAAAACTTGTATTTGGAGCTAATTCCTTAGGGATGTCAAAATGGAATAATTCTTTTTTAGTATCAATATTGTATGCAAATAACCTGGTTTTACCAATATTTAAACCAGCGTCAACAACCCAAAGACGATTTTGATTGTCGAATAATATTCCTAAAGGAGCGTCTAATTTGTCATCAGATTTGGTTTCTGCTGTAGACTGTATCTGCTTATTAGGAAAAGGAACATATGTATTTTTACTAGTGATTTCAACAAGTTGCAATTTTTTTGCTCTAATAGGATGAATACTACTAAATATTCTGCCTTCATTTGAAACAGCAACATTGCCTGGGTTGATATCCATCTCTGCTACTATTTCTAACGTTCCAATTGGTTGCTCTAGATTCTTTAAGGCTTGTTTTTTAATTGTAGTATTACAAGAAATTAAAGTGAATACAAGTGAAAATATGATATGGTTTTTCATTTTTTAATTTATAGATATAAAACTATTTTTTAATTTAAGGATTAGTAGACCATAAAGATGCATCTTTAAGCATGGCTCTTCTAGGAAGTTTTAACCCAGCTACAATCAATTGTGCAAAGTCCTCTGGTTGTAATACGCTATCGTGAGATTCTTTATTTGCTATACCCAGATCGATTGACATATCAGACACGATTGTACTTGGTGTTAATGTGCTAACTCTAATATTGTTTTTACGTACTTCTTTCATTAAGGACTCTGACATGCCTATTACGGCAAATTTAGATGCAGAATATGCTGAAGTATTTGCATTACCGTTTAATCCCGCTGTAGAAGATATATTAATGATGTCACCTTCATTTATAGATATGAGATGTGGTAAAATTTCTTTAATTGCATAATACATTCCCATAAGGTTTGTTTGGATAATTTGCGACCATTCACTTATATCCATTTCATTAAATGAGCCAAAAGCAGCAATTCCTGCATTGTTTACTAAAATATTTACAGTACCTAGACTGTTCATAATAGCATTCATCCCTTTTTTAACATCTTCATAGTTGCTTATGTCAAAAACTTCATAAATGGCATTTACACCATATGTTTGTAATTCAGAAACAGTTTCTTTTAGGTTTTTTATATTTCTACCCGTTATAGCTATGTCTATTCCTTCTTTGGCTAAGGCTATTGCAATGGCTTTACCTATACCTTTGCTACCACCTGTAATTATTGCTTTTTTATTTTTTAAGTTTTTCATTTTAATTATTAATAGATAATTATGCAGATATAGATTGTTTTTTGATAATTTCTAAAACAACCTCTGGTTCTAATCTTTCTGTATAGTCTTCTGGTACAAAGCTGTAAATAATTTCCTTTTGTCTATTGATAATATAGGTGGCTGGCATCGGTAATTCATAATCTTTATTACCATTATGAGCATCTACATTAAGATTGAAAGAATGATACAAAGCTCTTAAGTCTTCTGGCATTTGGAAAACTAATCCCAAAGACTTAGCATACTTGTTATCGATATCACTTAACACATTAAATGATAGTTCATTTTTTTCAGTAGTAGTTAATGAATTATCAGGTGTTTCAGGAGAAATAGCAATTAATTCAGCATTTAGTTTTTTTAATTCAGGAAGTATGTTTTGAAGTGCTCTTAATTCTATATTACAATAAGGACACCAACCACCTCTGTAAAAAGAAATTACTAAATACTCATTATTAAAGTCTTCAAGTTTAATATTGGTATTATTTGCATTAGGTAGGTTAAAAACTGGCAATATATCACCTGTTTTTACGGCATTTAAACTCAGTTTGGCTTCTTTTAAAATGTTCGTGCTATTTTCCATAATAGCCCATTTTTCAGCAGGAATATTTTGTGCAGCTCCCGCTTTTTTCTCGGAAAGTATTTGTGATAAATTCATCTTTTAAATTTCTAATTATTTATTTTAATACTGCAAAGTTGTATCAAATTTTTAGTTTTAGAAATGGAAAAAAAAATAAAAAGATGGAAAAAATTCCCGTTTAATTTTTATAGCTAAACTGTTTTCTGAATTGTGTTGGTGTAAGTTCTGTATTCTTTTTAAAATATTTAATAAAATAATAAGGGTCTTCAAAACCAAGGTGGTAAGCTATCATTTGACTTGTATCTGTTGTATGTAGTAACTTATACTTTGCTTTTTCAATTACTTTTTCAGTAATAAAATTACACGGAGTTTTATTCTCACTTTTTTTAACCTCTTTAATTAACGATTTTAGGGGAATTCCTAACATTTCTGCATAGGTTCCTGCGCAATAGTTCTGTTGTATGTTTTGTTCTATCAGTTCAGAAAATTGCTCAATAGTTGATTGTTCTTTCTGACTAAATATATAATCATCAAGTAATTCACTCCACAAAATATGTAAATAACTCTCTTTTAAACGAAGATTACTTTCTGAATCTAGAATGGATTTTATTTTATTTTTCTTGCTTTCTAAATTTTTGATTTTTTTAAAATCAAAATAAGTGTCAATTTTCTCTAAAATTTTCTCTAAATCAGAAAATGTATTCAAAAAGTTAACATCAAGTTTAGTGACAAATCCTTCAATATAAGGTGATGCTGCAATAATCTCAAAAGGGGTATCAAAAAAGAAAAAACTTTTTGAAGGGACAGATGTAATAATGCCATCTTTTTCTATTGTTATATTTCCGCTTAGTATGATACAAATATTCTTTAAGCCTGTTATAATCCTTTCGTTATTCTTTATTGGGTAAATCATTTTTAGTTTTAAATTAAGTGTATTTAGAAGCTAGATTTTTTGACTTTATTCTTTTTTCTCTTACAGAGAGCAATAGTTATGTAAATAGTATCTTACCTTAGGGAGATATTATTTATAGTGCGTATTATGTTTAGTTTCTTTGTTCAAATCTAAGAAATTTTCTCATCCATCCAATGGAACAAAGAAACGGTGTTTTAAAAAACACCCAAAATATAGTATACCAAAAGGCTTATAATTTATAAAGAACAACCCTAAAAGTGTAGTAGGAGTTCTAAATGCCATCCAAAGTAGTATAAATCTCCAAATGAGACCCCATATACTTGATTTTAATAACTCTTAATTATAGGTGTAGTTATAAATTCACAAAAAAAAGCCTTTAAAATCACGTAAACACCAGTTTTTATGAGTTTTTTAGAGGATTTTGCAACGATTATTAATGTTGCAAATAGTTATTTTATTAATTTGTTTCTATTTTAATATTCTATTTAGTTTTTCGGATGCTATGTCCTTGTTACGACCAATTATTAATCCTATCGTTAGGCCGATTATCATACCTAATGCGGACCATAAAGCTAATCTTACTGAATTTCCAAATGCACCAGTAATGACACCAATTATTACTCCAAAACACATTCCCAGTACCATACCAAGACTTACTCCTAATGAAGTATAATAGCCTTTTATAATTAATGAAAACTCATCTTTTAGGAATTGTTTAAAAACGGTAAGTTTTTTGTTAAAATACTTTCTCTTATTTTTTGGACTCGATTTCAGATTCATAGTTTTAATTTTTTCCTCTATCCTTGATATTTGTCCTTCTGTTAAGTCTTTATTTCCCAAATCAAGTAGAATTGAAATAAAGCTTTGATAGACCTTTATTTCATTTTTAGTACTTGTCTCTTTTAATAAATTTTTAAAAAATTCTATAGTTTCTTTAATGCTCATGATTTTATCTTTTTTTTGATTAGTGTTCAAAATGAAATAATATTACACTTTTTTATTTATTGAGTTCTTAAAGTTTCCATATCCTTAATTAATTCATCTAATTTTTTTAATGTACTCCCGTAAACTAAATTCAAATCCCATTTATAAATTCTAGCACCAAAAATGGTTGATAATATTACAATACATAGTGTTACAATTACCCAATAAATAGGTATTCCATATATGATGTAAGGGTTATAACCTCCAAATAAGTCATCTAAAGCTTTTTGGAAAGAGCTAGAGTACCAAAATCCAGAACTCAAAGCAATAGTAACATAAGGATAAATATATCGAGACATTTTCATGTTAAAAGCAATTTGTGCTTGCATCCATGTATCAAAAGATTTTAGGTACCAATAGCTACTTACGTTCTTATCAATTTTTTTTAAGCTCTTAAGAAGTTTTTTGTTAATAATTGCAACGATATTTAAAAGAATAAATATAAGTATACCCATAATTTGAATTTTAACTATGAATGAAATTACAAGTATGATAAATGAAAATACAATAAGTGCATTTATGTTAATTTTAAATCGTCTTTTAAATTTGTCTATAATATGAATAGATTTTTGGCTGGAGAGATTATTTAGTTTTGGTAATAGTATAGTTTCTTTGTCTAAAAAGCCATTTTTCCAGATGGATTCAATTGATTTTTTCATTTAATATTTTTTTTAATCGTTCTTTAATCCTGCTAATTCTTACACCAATATTATTAGGTGTAGTTCCGATTATTTCCGCTATTATCTTATTTGGTTTTTCTTCTAAATAGAGTAAAATAACAGCTCTGTCAACTTCAGATAGTTGTTTTATAGCCTCATACAATAAATTTAAATTTTCGTCTGAAAATATAGTTTTGTCGTCAGTAAATTCATTTTGTACAATATTATCAGTACTATAATATTGATGCGTTTTTCTCTTTTTCTTCATTAGAGTTAAACAGATATTTAACGATAATCTATAAACCCAAGTTGACCATTTAGAATCGCCACGAAACTTATCTTTGCTTCTCCATATTTGCAGACAGACTTCCTGATAATAATCCTCAAAATCTTCTTGAGAATCAGTGTAAGCTCTGCAAATTTTTATAATTATTCCAGAATAAGGTAAAATTGATGATGTGTAAAAATCGTTGCTCAAAAAACATTTTTAAGGTTAGTGGTTGAATTTAAAAATTATTACACCTTTACTAATAATTTTGTTTAATCATATCTTTTGAATAGAATTTGATTTCGGAGTAATTGTTTACAATGCCTAGTGTAAGAAGCGTAGGATAGTTAAAAACCACTTTCGTTTCGTAATGGTACTTAGCCAAATATAATATTTTACTTTTATCTTTTTTGTCTTAAACGCCAAATTTTATATTTGGTGGACTTAGTATTATTCATTGACCTTTCGAGTTTGCAGAGATGCCCTATGTTTTTTACTCCTTGTGTGTGTCCAGCATGGGACATCTTTTTTACTAAAAGGTAAAAAATTAATCTATAGGGTGCAAGTCACTTATACGCAGGAGTAAAGTCTTGAAGCATTAGTAAGTCGCAAGGGTGGTAACCGTGAGGTTACATTTGAAGGAAGCGAGACTACAAAACTCGGTACTGACGAACAGAAACCGTATACAGAGGCATATTTACTTGGGTAAGCAAGCACATCATTGTAACTCCCCACGAGAAAGAAAAAAGGTAAATATGTAGATAGGTAGTTATTGAGAGAAAGAAGATGCCATTACCTGGGGAGATCTTTACAACCACGAGTTGGTTATGTAGAGAAGTCAGCAGAAGTCATATTACCTATGGGAAATGAGCTTTGAAAAGCATAGAGGTCTCACGAGTAGGGAAGGACCGAACATTAAATTAGGTTGGAATTCGACTAGGATGCAAAGCAAGCCTTTTCTTAAACCAACAGGAGATTACAAATTATTAATACCTATGATTGCAAAAGTATTAGCCTCAGGAAGCCTAGATAAAGCAGCACGAGATGTGCTTAAAAATAAAGGATCAAGTGGTATCGATGGTATGAAAACCACGGAACTCTGTGATTATATCAGAGAACACCGAGTGACCATACTCTCAGGAATGAATCCATGACCATAGCTACATACTATCACCAATCTTAGGAGTAAGTATTCCAAAAGGCAAGGGAAACTCCCGTCTACTTGGATTAGCAAATCATTATTCTCCATAATACAGGATTTCACAATTTGGTAGTTTAGATAATAAAATCTCAATTTGGGATTTTTTTAATTGATTACGATTAATATGGATATATTTTAAGTTTTTTAGATTGACTATAGATTTAGGTAGTTCAGTTAGTTGCGGATTGTCATATATATTCAAATCGGTTAAATTTTCTAACTTTCCAATTGACTCTGGAAGGCTTTCTATTGAATTTCTGCCTATATGTAACTCTTTTAATTTTTTTAGATTCCCTATAGAATAGGGTAATTCGGTTAGTTGATTATTAAATAAAAGAAGCTTTTCCAAACGATCAAGTCATCCTATTGTCTCAGGGATTTGTATAAGCTTATTATTAGTTAGAGAAAAAAGAGTTAAGTTTTTGAGATTTCCGATGGATTCCGGTAAAGATTCTAATTCATTAAGATTCCCGAATGAATCTGGAAGTTTTATTAATTTATTATCGTTTATGACAAGAAGCTTTAAGTTTTTAAGATTTCCAAAAGAGTCTGGTAATATTTTTAATTTATTATAAGCTAGATGTATTGAAGTCAAATTGTCTAATTTTCCAATTGATCTTGGAGGTTCTGTCAGGCTATTGAAATTTAAATCTAGCTTACGTAAATTTTTGAATTCACTTATTTTTTCAGAAAGATTATCAATTCCTTTTAACCTTAATAGAGACACTTTATTTGGTGTTTTTAAAGCTTCCTCAAGAGATTCGTAGGTTTTTTCTATTTGTGAAAAACAAACGCTATATGTAAAAAAATATTATAATTAGGTGTTTCATCAGTTGTATTTAATGTTTGCTAACGATAGCAGTAAATAGTGAAACCCATAAGAGTTATTATTTATACTGCGTGTTATGTTTAGTTTCTTTATTCAAATCTAAGAAATTTTCTCATCCATCGAATGGAACAAAGAAAATGCGTTTTAAAAATACCCAAAATATAGTAAACTAAAAGGCTTATAATTGTCAGTGTTAGCTATTGCTTAGATACTTAATATGGAGAGTCGGTAACATTGGGATTGAGTGGTGAAGATTGTTATATTTGCCCACAGGGAAAAGTAATCCCTTTTACCAAGGTATTTTATGAGAAGAAGAACAATACAAAAAAGAAGGAATACCGGGCTTTAAAAAAGGTTTGTATGGCTTGTCCAATACGTAGTAAGTGTTTAGGGAAATCTGCACAAGAGAAGAAGTTTAATATCATCTATTATCGTCCTAAGTACGAGCGTAATATAGCTAGAGTAAACAGCAAAAAAGGAAGTTACATGAAAGCTAAGCGACAAAGTACTGTAGAGCCTGTTTTTTTGGTACACTCACTCAATTTTTAGGGATGAGAAAAGTGAATACCTTGGGTTTAAAACAAGCCAATAAGTGCATGCAGCTTTATAATTTAAAGAAATACTTAAAATTTATAAAAAGCAGTCCTAAAAGTGTTGCAGGAGTTCTCAATGCCATTCAAAGTAGTCTAAATTCCAAATGAGACCTCATATACTTGATTTTAATAACTCTTAATTATAGGTGGAATTATAAATTCACAAAAAATAAAAGTTTTTAAAATCAAGTAAATATAAGTTTTAGTGAGCTTTTTTAGAGGGTTGTGCAACGGTTACCGGTGTTGTGTGTAGTTTTTAGTTACTTATTGTAGCGGTAACAATTAATAGTATCTTCTGGTGGTAAAAAAGATCTAAATTACCAGAAAATTATTTTCAGAATTCATTGTTCCTGTAAAACCCATAACTGCCATTTTGTTACCCCTAAAGGTAATGTCTCATCTCATTGATAAGTATATGTAAACGAAAGGATTTGTGCCATCAAAAGAGTAAGTGCCATTATCAGTACAACCATCTATTGACCCTAAATTCTCAATATTCATAGTAAAGTCATTAAAAAATGTAACATTTAATGGACTTGCAGGTGGAAATTGACTTCCACTAAAATCATAAATGATTTACCAAGTTCCTATAAGAGCTGTCTGATTTTCTTCCGAATTTGCATTAAATATTACTGTGCTTTTAATATTTGTTCCATCAGCTTTTTTTACAGTAGACTCGACTGATTGAGAATCAGTATTATCTCCAAGTGTCCAGAAAACTTGAGCAAAGCCATTTTCATCAGTAATAGCTGATTCCTTATTTAAACTTCCAGTACCTGCTGATACAGAAAAATAAACAGGTACAAAGGGCATTGGATTATCTAAAGCATCTGTAACCTTTACTTTTAAAGGTTTATCTAGAAGTTGTCTTTGGTTTGCAGTTTGATTATTACCCGATTCAATCGTCAATGAAGTTGGTGCATTCCAAATAGACTCTTCATAACTGTCTGTTGATGAAAAGTCAGCAAGTGTATTTCCAAAAACTGTGATATCAACACCTGTTGTTAAATTTAATCCTGCTTTTAATTCAGCATCCCAATCTAAAGAAGGTAAAGTAACATTAAAATTAAAATCTTCTGTTAGTTCTGGTTGGCAATACGGTCCAATAACACCATAAAATTTTAAACTTACTCTTGGTGTTATGCTAAGGTTTTGTGCAATATTAACCTGTCCTCCAAAATCCATAGAATTAACTTCTAAATCAGAAGTTAAATCAAAATTCCTAGTCCAATTATCGTTTTCATATTTAACTCCTGTAGTAACACCAAATGTATTTGTCCAACTAGAAATCCAAGTCACATTGGTATCAATGCTAGCATTTAGTTCTGCAACTAATTGCGTATTAATAACTACTACAACAGGAACACCCGCCACAGGAAAAGTTAAGTATTTATCGTAATCAACCAATATTTCTGAAAATTCAGGTAAGTTTAAACTATCAGCCACAGTTACATTAAAATCGCAGTTTATTTTTAGGTTAGCATTATGAGCTTTGAACTCTAAAAACTCTAAACCACCAAGAGATGAGTAGTCTGCATTGAAACTAAAATTAGGGTCAAATATTGCATTACCATTAGTTATGGTAAACGTTGCATTTCCATCATCATACAAAACAGTATTTGAAAAATCATAGCCTAAACCATTTTCATTAAAACTTATGCCTTGTCGCAAATAATTAACTTGTGTTCTTTTACTAACAGGATTTGACATTCTTGAACTTTCCGAAATATTTGTATTAAATTGTATTGAAACATTATTAAACAAATCATCTATAGTTGCTTGTGTAGTTTGCATAGACAAACTATTCCCGTTAGAACTTACTGAAACAACCTTTCTTAAAAATCCTTCTCTTTCATTTCCAACAATTATGTCGTTAATATTTATTTCTGGTACTTCACTTGTGAAATCAATATTATAAATGCCATTGTTTAATTCAGATGCAGAACTTGTGAGGTTAGAGTTATCGTCTAAAATGGTGACAACATTTTCGGCAACTTCTGGGTCTAATTGATTATTAGGGTTTTCGTTTGTATTAGAATCATCCTTTGAACATCCAAAAAAGATTAAAAGTGTAAAGAGAATGGTTAGTTTTTTCATTGTTAATAAAATTATTGATTAATAGTTTTTTATAAGTAATAAAATTTCTGACAATCTAAAATACCCAATACTAGGTAATGAGTTTCTCAAATTGCACACAACAGCAGTCTGTCCTAATAACTTACTGCTATTTTAAATATTTGTGCTAAATTACAATTTTTTATGTAAGATATTACTTGGTTATTGTTTTTTTTGATTTAGATCGAATAATTAAGAGTAAAGATTTAAAAAGTGACTCCATAAAATCAATAAAAGTCTTTTAATTTTCAAAAATTATAGTATTATTTTCTTTAATAATATTCCATATTCTTTTCAAATTATACCCTATAATATAAACCCAACATTTGCACTGGCTCTTAACATTGTTTTTTTAGTGATGATGTAGTCAAAACTCCACTTGTAAATTATTGGCTTTACTTTTTTGATGCTTTTCATAATCTAAATGGGCATCTAACTCGCCTTCAAGTATCTTCTCGATACCACGCTTGTTAAGCTGTTCTAAAAAACTTGTAAGTTCTGAGCCGTTTTTAAATTGCTTAAAAATCGTCGGTTAAGATCAAGCGGTTATGAAATCCACTTTTTTAGCCCTCAGAGAAACTACTAGCCTATTCATAATTGGGGCATTATTTTAAATCAGTTTTTAACTATATTTGAAAAAAGGGTTCAACTTTAAAAAAAAGCCAAACCCTCGATAAATTTTATTTACACATTTTACAGGATAGTGTCTTAAATATCCATCGATAATTTCAGACTTCCGCCTAATCTTTCTCTGATTATTCTCATCAAAGTCGAAAGTCGAATATCACTTGCGTTATTCTCAATTCTGACCCGTCCTGAATAAAGGCTACATAATGTTTGAAATTATGTAGCCTTTATTCAGGACGGGTCAAAATGTGTTACAACGGTTAGTATAAGAATAGTTGCGGGTTTGTGAGCGAGGATTTTCCGAAGGAAAATCAGACGTAGCAAAAGAGCAACTACCTTTGTTTAAGCCTAAAACAGCAATTATTTTTATACCGTGTTGAACTAATCCTCGTGCCTCTGAAGCTAACCAGTGCATATAAAAATAGTTTAAATTTAGGTACTAAATAAAAATTTAAAAATTATGTATCAAAAAAAAACAAAAGACGATCCTAGAAACGGCTTTAGTTCGTGTTCCAAAATTCGCAATATTAGTTGAGAAACTCACCCTAAGTTTCTCCATAAACGGTAAATCAACAAGTACGTTAACTAATTATTTACGCTGCTTATCTCATTTATCCATTCATAGTAATACAAGTCCAGAGTTATTGGGTATAGAAGCTATAAACGACTACCTTTTTCATTGCCAAAACCATCATAAAACACCCTCAGAAAGTTTTTTTAAACATACTATTTTTGGTTTACGTGCAGGATACAAGGTTATGGGCATGGAACAAAAACGGATCCAACTCCCCCAAATTCGCAGACAAAAAGATCTTCCCATAGTACTTAATAAGCAATAAACCCTAGCGTTATTAAAAGCACCAAAATTCTTAAAACATCGCTTGATCCTTGGACTGTTATATGGCTGCGGACTCCGAAGCTATGAACTCTGCAATTTATTACAATCTGATGTCGATTTTGAACGAAAAACAGTATTTATAAAGAAGCAAAAAGGAAAAACAGACCGTTACCTCCCCTTAAGCAAGCATCTTATTAGAGGTCTCAAGCTTTACTTAGAAACAGAAAAACCAATACGCTATCTTTTTAACAACCAAGTTACAAAAGCTGGTACCGCGCAGCCTATTACGGTTAGAGCCATCCAATGGCTTATAAAAGAAAGCCGCTCAAAAGTAAATACCCAAAAGAAGTTTACAGCCCATACCTTACGTCATAGTTATGCCACCCATTTACTAGAAGCAGGTTTGAATATCATGAGTTTAAAAGAACTTTTAGGGCATGCACATATAGAAACCACGATAATCTATCTGCATGTTGCCCATACTGGGAGCTCTATAAAGTTCAGTCCTTTAGATACCTTGTTTTCTAAATAATGCTTGCTAAACATACGGTTGCAGAGGTGCTAAATCTAGAAGTATTAGACCTAAAAGACTTAGCCAATACGAGTTGGCATTTAAGGGCACTACATGCTATTAGAAAATGCAGAACCCAAGCCCTTGGCGGACATTTAGATTGGTGTAGAACTTGTGGAAAACTACAGCTTCAATTTAATTCATGTAGAAATAGACATTGCCCAACCTGTCAAGGTCATAAACAACAGCAATGGATAGCTGCAAGAAGACAAGAGTTATTGCCTGTTCCTTATTTTCATGTAGTTTTTACCTTACCAGATCATCTTAATAGCATAGCACTTGCAGATGCAAAAACGCTCTATAATATTTTATTTGATTCTGTTTGGCAGACGCTTTGCTGTTTTGCTAAGAATCCCAAGCACTTAGGAGCAAAAATGGGTATGATTGCCGTCTTACATACTTGGGGACAAAATTTAAGTCTACATCCTCACCTGCATTGCATTGTGTCCAAAGGAGGTGTTACTAAATCAGGGTATTGGAAAAAGGCAAAAGGCAAAGACCATTTTCTTTTTAGTGTGAAGGCTTTAAGTAAAAAGTTCAGAGGCCTTTTTGTCTCTAAACTAAGAAAGCAACTCCCTGGAATTCCGCAGGCATTGTATGATAAATTATTTTCTAAGAAATGGGTGGTTTATGCCAAAGCTCCTTTTGGTAAACCTGAACATGTTATTGAATATTTAGGACGCTACACACATAAAATAGCGATTAGTAATCATAGAATATTAAACATAGATACCACTAATAGAACCGTAACATTTAGTTTAAAAAATTACCGTAATCAAGGTGAGAAAACAACACAAACCTTATCTACACAGAACTTTATTAAACGTTTTCAAAATCATATTCTACCTAAAGGATTTACAAGAATTCGGCATTACGGATTTTTAAGTAGCAGCTGGAAAAAGGAAAAATTACCAAGACTACAACTCCAATTATTAGATAAAGATCTAGAAACGACAGCTGTATTAACTCATCAAGAGACCTCGTTACATCGACGTTGTAGACATTGTAAAAAAGGGATTTTAATCACCTTACTAACTTTTGATAGTCGTGGACCGCCATTTGATTACAAAAAAATAGCAACACGTAAAATACAGAAATATAAAAATTAAGGCTATGACCATGTGCTCATACAGGATAACTATGGACTAAATTCAAATAATTAGACTAAAATACTGACTTAAAGAAGATTGTGAATAAAAATAGTTTATAAAATACACGTTTTAATGTCTTAACTAAGTTGCTCTTAGTACTCCTTATGTGATTTCTGCTTTAATAAATACTTTCAAGAAAACGTTTTCCCCCTTATTTAAGTAACGGATCAGTCAACAAGACATATAGCATTGGCCTATCGGCACGCTATATGCTTAGTTATTAGCTACAGTACTTTTATTTTTTATCCGCACTGAAATTCAGTTTTGAGATTGTTGCTTTTTAATCCGACTTAAATTTTAGAAAGCTTTTATCGTTTTTAAAATCCGTTGTGCGTATTGGTTGCGTTTTGCTTAGGTCAGTTTTTTTGAGTTTAATTTGCCGTATTTAAGGTCAGTCAGATGTTTTTTTGATTTTAGAAATCCGTATGATTTTTTCCAGCAGAGTGGGTATTGTAGCTAACGATGTTGTGTATGATTAGTTGCGTGTTTTAAGCACTAAAGTTAGCAAATAAAAACCGAATAGAAAATCCGCGAGGATTTTCGTAAGTAGGCGAGAACCAGCCATTAATTATACACGTCTTTGTTGGGCATAGTTGTGTGTCCTGCGTTGCTTCGGGAAACAATTTAGTAAAATAGATTATGAGCAACAAACTGTAATTGAGATGAGAGGCTCATTTTTTTTCAGGAACGAGCTTGATAAAGAAAATCAAGAAGGACTCACGCAAAGAAAAAGAAAATGAGAATTGGTCTCTCGACTGGGATGTTAGGCATATCAGTCAAACGGCCTTATGGGGCTTGCTTTTCACGGGTTGGTCTTGAGCGATAAGGTAAAAGGCGCTACCATTCTTGTATTATGAGTAGTATGCTATGGTGGGAGTAAAGAAGCTGAAAGAGAAGAGATTTAACCCTTGTAGAAGTGTCGTAAACAACTTTAGTATTGTCAAAATCGAGGGATGGGCGGTCTTGCGAGAGAGAACTTGACGGGAGTAACCTATGTATTGGTCAAGTGGCAATCGGCATAAAGAGGGCAGGAGGTTTACTAGATGGCTCAATTACGGAACAGGAGAAGCTAAATAATAGTGCAAAAATTCCATAACCCCGAAGGGCAAGGAAGAAAGTAGCGATACTATTATTTAGTGGCGGATTAGCCCGTAGTAGTGAAGAAGTATTTGTAATGGATATGGAGCGAAGGGGCTGACTTAACAGTTTTAATTTGTATTACAACTAAGATTTTTTTTTTAGGATGATTTTCAAGGAGAAACAAAAGTCGCAACCGATATCAAAGCGACAGGTAATGGAAGCCTTTAAAAAGGTACGCAGTAACAAAGGCGGATCAGGAGTTGATGATTTATCAATTAGAGAAGTGCAATCACGCCCTATTAAATATTTGTATCCTGTATGGAATAGATTGGCAAGTGGTAGTTATTTTCCAAAACCTGTACGCGAGGTAGAGATACCCAAAACAGATGGTCGTATAAGGAAGCTAGGTATTCCAACGGTGCAAGACCGAACGGCTCAAATGGTAATTCGAGAGGAATTAGAACAGATTGTGGATAAACAATTTAGTAAAAATTCCTTTGGTTATCGTCCAGGTAAATCATCGCATCATGCCATTAAACAATGCAGGAAAAACTGTATGGAGATGGATTGGGCAATTGATTTGGACATCAAGAGTTTTTTTGATGATATAGACCACACATTGATGCTTCAGGCATTAGGTCATTTTACCAAGAAGAAGCACATTCACTTGTATGTAAAACGTTGGTTGGAAGCATCAGTCCAGAAGAAAGATGGCACAATACATCCACGAATCAAAGGCACCCCACAGGGAGGAGTAATCAGTCCATTACTGGCAAACATCTTCCTGCATATAGTTTTTGATAGTTGGATAGAAACGCACCATCCCGAAGTAAAGTTTGAGCGTTATGCAGATGATATTATTATTCATTGCGATAATTTCAAACAAGCCCTGCGGACTTTGGAAGCGGTAAAAGCTCGATTATTCCAATGTAAATTGGAGATAAAATCGGGTAAAAGCAATATCGTTTATTGCAAACGCAACCAAAAGAAGCATCCCCCATTTAAGGTTCATTATGTAACATTCGATTTTCTAGGATTTACATTTAAGCCACGAATGGTAAAGGGTTACTTTGGTAATTTTCATTTGGGTTTTACACCATCTATTAGTCGTACGAGTCAGAAACGTATCAATCAAACCTTGTTTAAGATGAAACTCCATCGTATGGTTCACTTACGCCTGTTAGATTTGGCAGGCATTGTAGCAGATAAAGTACGGGGTTGGATTCATTATTACGGTAAAGTTAGAATGAGTGAATTACATTATGTGTTCCGTTTCCTGAATAAGCGACTTGCAAAATGGGTACGCAACAAATATCGGAGATTTAGGCGTAAACATTGGTTTGCAGCTTACAAATGGTTACAGGAAACTGCTAAGCAGTACCCAAATATGTTTGTACATTGGCAATATGGATTTACACCTTGACTTGACTTGTTAAGAAGAGCCGTATGATGGGAGACTATCACGTACGGTTCTGTGAGAGGTTTAGGGGTGAGATTCCCCTTTACCTACTCGACTTTTATGTTGATTGGTCTATCCAACTTACTAATTTCCATTTGTTGTTTATTTTTTTGAAGTAAAATTCACAAGCGATTCCGTTTTCAATTCCATTTATTTCAATCAGCACATTATTTTCGTTTATACTGATTCTCTGTTTATACTCATTAAATACCTCTAATTTATTGATTTCGTTAAAATCAAACTTTTTTAAATAATACTCTTCTTTATTTATTGTTCTTTCTCTGAGTTCAAAATCCTCATTAAGGTCTTTTATTTTTAATGGAAATTTTACTCGACTTATTTGAAAAGTAGAATCTTTATTAAAAAAGTTTAGAAATATTTTAAAGTCAGAATCTACATTTTTAGGTATCGATAGTTTAATGTCTTGTTTACGAAATATGCCAAAATTATCCTTGTCAAATTTAGTATTGCATACGGGGAATAAAAAAACCATACCTGTTCCTGCTTTTTTGGTATTCGGAACTAATGTAAACTTACATTCGTCTTTACTCAACCATTGATAACCAATATTTTTAATTGAGTCTTTTAGGCAAAATTCAATACTGTAAGAAGGGTAGTGTTGATAGTCAATATCTTTTACTATTACCTCATTCTTTGAGTTTAAAAAGTAGAACCTGTTTTTCCAAGTTTTTAAATCTTTAGTTTGTCTACCTAGTGTTGGTTCAATTTCGAAGTTATGGATTGGCATACTTTCATTTCCTGTTATATGAAGCATTTTAATCCATTCGAAATCGGTAACATCATTTAAGTCAAATATTACAGGTGAATTTTTTTCGATCGCATTTTTTTGCGCAATATCAATTTTATCATAAAGCTTATGCTCAAATTTGTTGCAACTGCTAAAAATAGAAGCTATTACGATAATAATTAAATGAGGTTTCATAATTGTAGGTAACGTTAAATATATGGCAAGTTGGGCAGAAAATAAGCGATTATTTTCGGTTTAACCACAAGCCAAATCTTTTTATTTTGTTTTAATTTTTCTCTTTTAATACCAAATCAAAAGATTTGGCGACTTTGCAAATAGACACAGACCTTTTGATTAAACACTAATTGCCCTATTTGCTATATATAGTGTTGTGCAACGTAGTGTGTCCTGCGTTGCTTCGGGAAACAATTTAGTAAAATAGATTATGAGCAACAAACTGTAATTGAGATGAGAGGCTCATTTTTTTTCAGGAACGAGCTTGATAAAGAAAATCAAGAAGGACTCACACAAAGAAAAAGAAAATGAGAATTGGTCTCTCGACTGGGATGTTAGGCATATCAGTCAAACCGCCTTATGGGGCTTGCTTTTCACGGGTTGGTCTTGAGCGATAAGGTAAAAGGCGCTACCATTCTTGTATTATGAGTAGTATGCTATTGTATAGTTTTAGTAAGACAGATGGATTGTAAGCAGGCGGTCCATTTTCTGTAAAAACTGAACGAAAACCAAGTTCGCTCAAGTCAAGTGAATCTACAAATTGATCTATTGACCTCACGCTATTTTCTTGTTCGATGGAATCTTCAAGAGAAACAGGAAAAAGGCAGGTCTGTTTTCGGTCTTTTCCTAGGATGAATTTCATAACATTAAGATACGAAAAAACGAAATATTTACCTAAGAAAATAGGATAAGTTATTAGACAGTCTGACGGTCTTGTGTATGAAATGTAGCGTGTAAAAAGACACTAGTTTTTCGGATTAACACAGAGCCGAATTTTTATATTTTGTTTTTAATTTTTCTCTTTTTTAAAGCTAAATTAAAAATTTGGCGGACATTCTAAATATACAGAAACCTTAGGTTAAGCATTTATTAGCTATGTTTTATACACCGTGTTGTAAGTAGTTTTTTACCCAACAGCACCTGTAATTTCATATTTTCCATTACGTTTAGTAACCCAAATATTAACAGCTTTTATGTTATTATCTTTAAGTTCTAAATAACCACAAAGAGAAATTATTCCTTCATATTTATCATCTTCATTGATTCCGATTATACTCATTTTTTTAATAGAATTTAATGAATAGAATTCATCTTGGCTATCGATTTCAGGTAGTTGGTTTATTATTTTTAAATTTTTCTTATATGTGGAGTAGACCATTAAGTTATTTAAAATATATCTACTTTTAGAAAAATCTAATTCCTCAAATTGGATTTCATAATGGTCAGGAGCACAATTATTAATGAATTCATTCCAGTTGTTAGTAGATACGATTTGTTCAATCTTTTTAACGAACTTGTTTAAGTCATTATCTTTTATTTCTGTTAATTTAGAATAATCTACACCTAAAGTCCAATGAACAACTATTTCTGAATCTTCTTCAGCTTCTACGATTTCAATTTTGGGGCAGTCAGTTTTTTTTATGATGAACCCAAATAAAAGTAATCCAATTAAAGTCAAATATATAAAGTGAGTGATTTTTTTCATTTAGTACAATTACTTACAACGGTCTCGGCTATGAGTAGTTGCGTGGTTTAGCTCTTAACTTTGCAAGTACACACCAAACTGAAAATCCGCGAGGATTTTCAGAAGTAGGCGAGACCAAGCAATTACTTATAGCCATTGTTGTGGTGTCGTTTTTTTATTCAGTTAATAATTATGTTCAACTTGGTTTGCATAAAAATCATCGGTCTTTTTTAACAAATCAAAAACTCCACTTTTTTTCAAATTCTCAACAACTAAATCCATTGATTTTGCGTAATCAGAAGTCAGTTGAAATTGTTCATCTTCGTGATAGTGTTCGTTATATTCCTCCATATCAAATCCTGAATTTTTATCAAATTCCGCAAATCCTTGGTATTCCCAGTCTCCAGTATTCTGTCTTAAGTCCGTAATCTGTTCTTCTGTTTCATATCCGCCAAATTTTTCACGGTAGTATTTTAATGTTTTTTGAAATTCTTCTTCCGAATTCAAGCATAACAGGCTTGCGTCAATTGAGAATCCATAAAATGTTTCATTTGGATGTTCTTTAGCAAATTCCGTTATTTTACTAATCGCAAATTCTGTCAATTTTTCTGTGTCAAATTTGCTTTTGGATTCAGTCATTTTATTCTGTTTGGTTTGACTACAGTTAACTGCAAAAAAGGTTATTAAAATGATTATTACTTTATTCACAGCGTTTTATTTTCCAATTCCGCTGTTATTTATATGTTCCATTAGAGCGTTTTCCAATTTGTCTGATACTTCCCAAAATTTATTGTCCATTTCCTCAATGTAATCTTCAAATTCGTCTTCATCATACTTGTCAAATTCCTCTTGTCGAGCGTCTGGTCCTTCGGGAATACCATTTGGCAAAAAGGTTTTATTGAATTCACGTAATTGATTCGCTACCGAATTAAAATTCAGATATTCTAAATCCGCAATTGTATCTGCGTTTTTGTCCGCACCATAATTCATATAATGATCCCATAATCCGCCAGTTGTCAAAGGTTCAACGTTAAACCAAACTCGCTGTTCACGAGTCAATTTTTCATAATTAGAAAATCCAATTTCAACTATTCTTTCCCACGCATCTTGGGCTTCGTCTCTTGTCATAATTTCGGTTTTCTCAAATGCACCACAACGTTATGGTGTATGATTAGTGGCGTGTTTACGCACCTAATTTAGCAAATTAAAACCGAATAGAAAATCCGCGAGGATTTTCGTAAGTAGGCGAGAACTAGCCATTAATTATACACGGTGTTACAGCACGTATTTATTCCGTAAAATGTTTTTCGAAGCTATTTTCGCCTCGTTCACGTATCCGCTTTTTTCGTCCGCAATTTTTTTCAATTCCGATTCGGTTTTCGATTCGAATTTTTGCTCGTAATGTTTAATCAGTTTTATGTTTTCCGCATTATTTTCCGCCAATTCTTTTTCAGGAAACATTTTGTTCAGCAGTTCTTTATTCAAAGCCAAGAAAATAATCAATAAAGTCAGAAATATTGGATTGAACTTAATTGGTCCAA
>NZ_MDJD01000013.1 GCF_001747085.1 Flavivirga aquatica | reverse complement strand
TTGCACGATGCAATCGCTAAGACTTTGAGTGCGTCAATTATCATTGACACGTACTGTATAAAAAACTTCCTTACTCATAGTTTTTACCAATCCTATTAGAAGTCTTTTTCCGCGTGCTTTTTTAAATTAAATCTAACGGCTCGGCTATGGTTAGTACGGGAATTAAAATTACTGAATTTCCGATTAAGCACTTAGCCAAAACTTTTTATTTTGTTTTAATTTTTCTTTTTAAAAGCCAAATCAAAAGATTTGGCGGACTTTATAAAAATACACTAAACTTTGAATTAAACATCAAAACCCGTATTAATTATAGCCATTGTTGTATGTAGTTGTGTGTCCTGTGTTGCTTCGGGAAACAATTTAGTAAAATAGATTATGAGCAACAAACTGTAATTGAGATGAGAGGCTCATTTTTTTTTTTCAGGAACGAGCTTGATAAAGAAAATCAAGAAGGACTCACGCAAAGAAAAAGAAAATGAGAATTGGTCTCTCGACTGGGATGTTAGGCATATCAGTCAAACGGCCTTATGGGGCTTGCTTTTCACGGGTTG
>NZ_MDJD01000012.1 GCF_001747085.1 Flavivirga aquatica | reverse complement strand
TTCTTTGCGTGAGTCCTTCTTGATTTTCTTTATCAAGCTCGTTCCTGAAAAAAAATGAGCCTCTCATCTCAATTACAGTTTGTTGCTCATAATCTATTTTACCAAATTGTTTCCCGAAGCAACGCAGGACACACAACTACTGCCAAGCCGTATATAATTTATTGCTAGTTCTAGCCTACTTACGAAAATCCTCGCAGATTTTCTATTCGGTTTTTATTTGCTAAATTACGAGCTAAACCACGCAACAAATCATATACAAAACCGTCAGACTGTCTAATAACTTATCCTATTTTCTTAGGTAAATATTTCGTTTTTTCGTATCTTAATGTTATGAAATTCATCCTAGGAAAAGACCGAAAACAGACCTGCCTTTTTCCTGTTTCTCTTGAAGATT
>NZ_MDJD01000011.1 GCF_001747085.1 Flavivirga aquatica | reverse complement strand
TACTCCTACTGTGGCTTCATCATCATCGGTAATACCGTCTCCTTTATCGTCTACACTTGATCCTGTTGTTGGATCACTGTCTGGATCGTATTGATCTGATGCTATAATTTCTACACCATTAATGTATTCGTTTAAGGTCCCTGTTGGGGCATCTACGGTAGCATCAAATGTTAAGCTTACGGTATCTGTTCCTAATGCTACAGATAAGCCTGTCCAATCGATTTGATTTCCTATTGCTATACCACCGCCACTAATATTAGTGATTCCTGAATATCCTACAGGTACTATATCTTGTACATTAACGCCTGTTGCTGCTACACTTCCTGCGTTACTTACTGTTATAGTAAAAGTAACTACGTCTCCTACATTTGGTGTGCTGTTGCTTACGGCTTTGTTGATTGATAGATCGGATGTCTGTGGGGTAACTGTAAAATTATCTTCGTCATCTTCGTCTTGATCGCCATCATCGTTATCTGGTGTACTGTCTGGATCGTATTGATCACTTCCTGTTACTTCGGCTATGTTTTTGTATTCGTCTGCCACTCCTGTTGGGGCATTAACAACTACATCG
>NZ_MDJD01000010.1 GCF_001747085.1 Flavivirga aquatica | reverse complement strand
AGTCAAGTCTTGGCTTTCTGTCCAGCCAGTAAAATGATAAGGCACTTTGGCCTCAAAAGTAAATTGATCTTCAAAAACCATAAGCCCCGTTCCTGCAAAATCTTGATAATCGGGATTATCTCTATTAGTTATTGTAGGCGTTTCATAGACAAGTTCACTTTCAGCTGATGAAAACTCTTGACCAATTTTCAGTGTTTTTAAATCGATTGAACTCGTAAAATCGACTCGAAAAGGATTTCCACTTTCCGAAATGTATTTTATACGCACGGTTTGGGTGCCACTTTTTAGAATATAATCGTTTATAGAAAATAAAGCAGCATCGTTATCGCTATTATAATATTTTTTAAAAGGGATGTCGTTAATATAAATTTCCATAGCTTCAAAATGAGAACGACTACTACTTAAATAATAAGCATAACCATCATTTTTTTTATATGTAATAATAGTATTTGGTATGTCTTTAAATTTTTTCTCATTAGGGCCCATATGTTGTTTGGCTTGAGACTGGCATGCCAAGTTTAGAACACTAATAAAAATGAATACGGTATATTTTAAGTAGGGCATTTTGTTATTAAGAGTTAACGTATAGGGACTAATGTACTTGAGTCTTTAGGTTTATGGAATAATATACGTATATCAGAAATTCCTTCAAATTTTTTCCCTGTTCGTTTATTTGTAAATACTGCTTCAAAGCGCATTGGAGATTCTCCTTTATCTGTTGTACTTTCCAAAGTAACTATTTTCCCCTGA
>NZ_MDJD01000009.1 GCF_001747085.1 Flavivirga aquatica | reverse complement strand
TTTAATACTGATAATCATACTTCTTCTGAAAAAGGTTTCTATAAAAATGGGAAAAAGAATGGTAGTTGGATGTATTTTAAAGCGAATGATTGTGATGAAAAAATCACATACAGAAATGGAGTAAAATGGGGTTCTTATAGCTTTAAAAATAAATTTAATAACATTACTGGCCAATATAAAAAAGGGAAAAAAGCAGGTGTTTGGATTAGTAAAAGTTCTTTTTTAGAAATAATAACTAAAGAGTTTTATAAGAATGGTAAATTAGATAAGAAAGAAATAATAACTGAAACGATTTTGATTAAATAAAAAATTTAGGCTAATCAAAAAGCTTTTGGCAATGGCAATGGAGAGCTATGCAATATGATATAAAAACCTATTACACAGAATAGTTATGAAAAAAGTGATCCTATACTTTTGCTTATGCTTGACATTTTTTAATTGCTCTGGACAAAAAAAGGCCGTAATAGAAGAGGTAATAGAAATAGAAGAGCCCATCAAAAGACACTCTTTAATGTTAGTAAATGAATCTTTAACTGATAGTGGTCTTGCCTATGGAACTAGTGTTTTACGTATTAATGATGAAGGATTGTATGAACGTATTAAAGATTCTTTACTATTTAATGGGCTCCTTCATATGGTGCTTCGTGAAGACTACTATAATGATACAGGACCTACTCCATATGGATTTCTTTCAGGAGATATAAAAGACGGGAAAAAAGAAGGCGAATGGGAAAAGGAAGTCTTTGTTAAAGGAGAAGAGTCAGCAATAGTAAAGGTCATGAACTATGCTAATGGGGTTTTACATGGCAAATATCAAGTTTTTGATCTAAAAGGAAACGTTTTAACACCA
>NZ_MDJD01000008.1 GCF_001747085.1 Flavivirga aquatica | reverse complement strand
ACAGCACTATGTTTTCTAATAATGATTCTTGCATATAGATAAGTTCACTTAAATCAGTAATAGGTAGTTTTATATAATTCTGTTTTGTTTTGGGGTCTGTTTGCAAGGTATGTAGATACCTTGTCTTAAATTCATGTGGTGTCATTTTGGTAATGTTTTAGGATTAAAAACCCTGCTTAGGCTTCCTATGCACATTACCGTGCACTGAGATTGTTTCCTAACTCAAGCCATACAGGGCGTAACTTTAATTGTAACTTAATAGTGGTAATGTTTAAGGAATAAAAGTAATATTATCTTTTATATTTCTATGGACTGTTATTCTTTATTTTCATCTCTCATATTTTTTTATCGTAAGGGGTGGAAGTTGTTTATGGTTTCATGCAGACTTTCTAAATCGTCTTGTTGGTAGCGTTCGGTTGAACTTATATATTTATGTCCTGTCAGATATTGGGCTTTTCGCAGTCCGTTTTGTTTGAGCCAGTGGATGATAACACTTGTTCTTATTTGTTTTACATCGGTAAAACTGTTATTGATTTCCTTTAGTTCTTTAGCTAATTTATGTATCGTATTATGAAGCTTGTAACTCCTTCCTATTGGTAGTAATAATTGTTCGGTTACTTTATTGGTTTCTTTTAAAATCCTTGGCCTAACTTCGTTAATGTATTCCATAAATTC
>NZ_MDJD01000007.1 GCF_001747085.1 Flavivirga aquatica | reverse complement strand
TATAAAAATTTAAACGACTACCAGATAATTTTCCTTTAGCCTCAAGAGTATGTTGAACAGATACGACCCACTTTTTTTCAGTTGAATTATACAAATTATAGTAAGCATCAAGTGCAAAATTTATTTAGGACAGGATTGTTTTGGAACAATATCTGTAAAATATATAAAGGGGTCTATCTCTAAATAATCTTCTGAAAATGTATATATGGTATGAATCAAGCTTAATTCATCAGATCCTGTAAAAGTTATTTTATTACTAATAATTTCAATTTTATACTTATCAAATTCACTCCAATTTTCATCTAATTTAAAAATGATATCGATGGGTATCTTTGATGATTGTGTCGTTCCAAATTTAAGATTGAAATCTTGTTGTAACGCTTTTTGAGCATAAGCTATAGCTACAGATTTGGTCTCATTTTTAATATGTATTGTATAGATTAATGTTTTTAGCACTACTAGAAAAGGTAATAAGTAATAAAAAAAAGAGAAGTATTTCATTGGTTTGTATGTTTAATTAGTGGAGATTGCTTTTCCAAAGTTTTTTACTTGGTTTAGGGTTTGTGAGTATTACACACATTTTTTTAAAATACAATTATTTTGTATTCTGTTATCTGTAAGGCAAAAAGATTTATTATGAGAGAATTTTAATTATTTTTTGAAAACCAGATGATATAAAACCTGTTGGATTATTTAAAAGTTGACCAAATAATTAATAAGAATTATAAAGAAGGAAAAGGTTATTTTCTCATTTGTAGCGATACTATGCCTTTTAAAAATAACTTTATCTGGACAAATTTTGATTCATTTTCGATTAAAAACAAAAAGTTAAGATGAGTTCATTATAAAAAAACCTGTAAAATTAATTTACAGGTTTAATTAGTTAAAAAACATCAACTATATTTTAAGAATACTATTATCATTTATGCATATTTAAAGCACGTTTTTTTGAGCTTTGTAAGAACCCTTCCATTTCTTCAATAACATGTTTATATTCTGGTTTCATAGCAACATTTTCGTTTTCTTCTAAATCATTTTCATGATCATAAAGCATAATTTCATCTTTTTTACCAGTATAGTGAGTATATGCATAACGATCTGTAACTATGGCATCACCAGCTAAAAACCTACTATAGGCGTATTTTCGGAATTTAGCATTTGGTTTATTTAGCAGTTTTGTGAAACTTTTTCCATGTAATTGATTTTTTGGCGGGTTTATACCTGCAAGATCACATAAAGTTGGAAATATATCTGTAGTTTCAATAATGGCTTTGCTTTTTAAGGCTTTGCTTTGGCTAGGTACTTTAATAATTAATGGTACTCTAAGAGATACATGCATGGTATTATGTTTTCCCCAATAATCATGTTCTCCTAATTGCCAGCCATGGTCACCCCATAATATTATAATTGTGTTTTCTTCTAATTCTAGTGATTTTATCTCGTTTAAAACATCTCCAATTAATTTATCGGTATAACTTACACTAGCATAATACCCATGTTTCATCATTTTACGAAAAGCATCAGATTTTATTTTTAAATCATCAAGGTGGTAATTTCTAAATTCCCCACTTCCATGAAGACTTAAAGGTGCGTTGATGGGTTTGTATCTGTTTTTGGCTAATGTAATAGAATCACGATTATATAAATCCCAATACTTTTTAGGTGCATAAAAAGGCAAATGAGGACGTATAAAACCACAAGCAATAAAAAAAGGTTTGTCTCCTTTTTTATGATTTTTAAGAAGTTCTATAGTTTTTAAAGCAGTTTGTCCATCGTTGTATTTGTAATCATCAACTTCTGGCATTTCATATATTCTTCCTCTATTTTTTTTACTCATTTTTTCAAGTGAAGTAGGGTCTTGAGATAACATAGAATTATAGTCTTCACCTTGGTATCTCCATGCAGGTTCACTCCAACTTTGTGTATTAGTATCATTATTATCATGAAAAATTTTTCCAACAGAATATGTATTATACCCAGACTCTTTAAAAACTTGAGGTAATGTTTTAGCATTAGGAACATCTTTAGATGCTGTTGAGTTATATTGAACAAAACGTGTTTTCGTTGGCAAAATTCCTGTTAATAAACTTGCTCTTGAGGCACCACAAACAGGAATGTTACAATATGCGTTATTAAATAAAGTTGCTTCTAAAGCTAATTTATCTATGTTAGGCGATTTAATTTGTGTATTTCCATAGCAACCTAATTCTGGTCGTAAATCATCAACCATAATGAAGATAATATTAGGTTGTTGAGCATTACTTATACAAGAAGAAAAAGAAATTAAGAGGGCAATCAATAAGAGTTTATGCATTATTTTGATATATAAAAAATTAATTGTTAAAGTTAGGGTAATTTTATTAAAGATAATACTATAATATACCTAACATCAATAAATTAAAAAACCTGTGAAGCTAACTTCACAGGTTTAAATTAATTTTTAAAAATTTATCAACCTTTTCAAGAAAGACTCTTTTACGTTATTTTTTATTATTTTCTTTATTAATATCTGCCATCAATTTTTTTGGATCAATTTGAATAGACTCTACATCTTTTTTTACATTAAAAGTATAAGTTGGGTATGCCCAAGCCCAGTCTGGTTTTATAGTTGCAGAAGTTGGTTTTTCTCCACGCATCATTTGTAAAGGAATATAGAAATCTTCTGTTTCTCCATCGGTATAAGTAATTGTAATATCCAAAGGCATAGGCATTAAGCCTATACGCTCTAATGTTACAGAGTTTCCTTTTATGGCTTTAACGCTGTAATCAATAGTATTTGTAGTTTGCGCAAAATCCGTAAGATACCAATCTAATTCTAATCCAGATACTTTTTCGGCAGTACGTATAATATCGTTAGGTGTTGGGTGTTTAAAAGAAAAATCGTTAAAATATTTTTTAATAGTTTGTTTTAAATTGTCTTCACCAATAACATAACCTAATTGAGCCATAAACACTTCACCTTTGTTATATGCAGAAATACCATAGGCTTGATTAAAACGATACCTATCAGCGTGTGTAGTAAGTGATTGTTCTTTTCCCGATTTAGCTAAATAAATATAACTATTATAAGCTTTTTCTGTAGGGTTTTCTTTGCCCTCTTTCATGATGTCATTCATTGCTAAATCACTAATATAACTAGTAGAGCCTTCATCCATCCACTCATGTTTAGCCTCGTTTGTAGCTAATAAAAATTGAAACCAAGTATGTGCCATTTCATGTGCTGTAACACCTACTAAACTACCATAACTTCTGTTACCTGTAATTAATGTACACATAGCATACTCCATACCTCCATCACCTCCTTGAATAACCGAATATTGTTTATAAGGGTACTTGCCAATGTTTTTAGAATAATATTCTATAAGAGCAACAGCTTTAGGTTGTAGTTTTTTCCAGTTTTCTTTTTTCTTATTGTCTAAAGTGTTTTTATAGAAAAAATGTAAAAGTGGTCCGTTAGGGACTTGTCTTGTATCATGGATATAATCTGGGTCTGCAGCCCATGTAAAATCATGAACATTAGGTGCTACAAAGTGCCATGTAAGTTTGTTGCTATTAGATGTATTAATAGATGTTGTTTCATAACCATGACCAACATCATTTGGGTTTTGAAGGTATCCAGAACCTCCTACTACATAATTTTTATCAATAGTTAGTTTGACATTAAAATTTCCCCAAACACCATGAAATTCGCGTCCAATATATGGATCTGCATGCCAACCTTCAAAATCATATTCTGCTAGTTTAGGATACCATTGTGTCATAGATAAAGCAACACCTTCTTTATTATTTCGTCCAGAACGACGAATTTGTACTGGTACTTGTGCATCGAAAACCATATCGAATGTTACGCTTTCACCAGGTTGTATTGGTTTTGCTAAATCAACCTCTAAAACGGTACCTACCGTTTCGTGCTTTAAAGTTGTTCCATTTTGTTTTAAAGAATTGACTTTAATGTAACCTATTTCATTAGGTTTTAATTTACTTATTCTATCACCTACCCTTTTGTCTGGATCTGCTATAGTACGAGAACGAACATCCATTTCACTTCCAGGTTGAAAGGCATTAAAATATAAATGATAATATACTCGATTTAAAACATCTGGAGAGTTATTAGTGTACACTAATTTTTGTGTTCCTTTATATTGATATGTATTTACATCCATGTCAATAGTCATTTTGTAGTCTACATGTTGTTGCCAATATGTAGATTTAGAAGATATAGAAGTTGTTATTGGTAACTGTACAGTGTTAACAACAGGTACTTTTGTACTGTTACAAGATAACAATACAGAGGCACAAAAAATAGAAATAAAGAAGCGTTTCATATAGCTTTAAAATTAAAATGAGGCTATTTAATAATGATGAAAATGTCACTTCAAATAGCCTCAATGAATTTATAAAATATTATTTAGACATTTGAGCTGCCATAATTAAAGCATTATAAGCATTAACCATTTTTGCTGATTTAGTTAAATCTGCAAAAGGTCTTACATCATTTGTGTTTCCACCAACAATAACTTTTGTTTTTACAGCCAACCCAGAATCCATAATTATTCGTTTTACTTGGGCAGCACTTAATTTAGGATAGTAAGAACGAATTAAGGCAGCAACACCAGCAACAGCAGGTGCAGCCATCGATGTTCCTCCTTTAGTACCATATTCGTTTTCTGGTGTTGTTGAATATATCTGTGCTCCAGGAGCAAATACATCTACATTTTTCTTACCATAGTTAGAAAACCCAGCTATTATTCCCGAACCATATTTTGGAGCTAAAGCACCAACTCTTATGTAGGTGTCTGTAATTTCAACACCATTTATATTATCATCTGGAAAATTAGGATTAGTATCTACATCTTGACTATCGTTTCCTGCAGCATGAACAAAAATGACGTCTTTTTTTCCTGCATAAGCAATAGCGTCACGTACCCAGTCACTATGTACAGAATAACCTTTACCAAAACTTCCATTTATAACTAATGCACCATTATCTACTGCATATCTAATAGCTAAAGCAATATCTTTATCATACTCATCTCCATTTGGTACAGCTCTTAAACTCATAATTTCAACATTATTAGCTACACCGTTTGCGCCTTTACCGTTGTTACGTTCTGCAGCAATAATACCAGCAACGTGTGTACCATGACTTTCACTTTTCTTTACAGGTTTTACGTTACCATTACCATAAAATTTTGTTGATTTATCATTTGGATTGTCGCCATTAACACGTCCTTTAAAAGTTTTATTAAGGTTGAAGTTTAAACGGTCGTTAATACTTTCTAGACCATCTCCAATTTCTTTTTTAGCTTCTGCGATAGACTCTAAACCATAGCCATACATTCCTTTTGCAACCTGTACAGCTTTTTTAACATTTGAGTCTTCTGTTTTAATAGCATTTACATCTTCTTTTGTATAATCTTTTTTTCCTAAATGTTTTGCTAATACTTCATCTGCACCTAATATTTGCTGATATATTTGTTCATATCGTGTTTTTCTGTCTACCCATTTTTGATATTCTGCATCATATTCACTTTGAGCTCTGCTATAATCTGGGTTACTTGTATCACCGCTAGCTAAAATTCTAACAAATTCTAATTGTTCATCATAACCATCTCCTAAAAAATTCCAACCGTATATATCATCAACATAACCGTTTTTATCATCATCTTTTCCATTGTTAGGAATTTCTTTCTTATTGATCCAAACAATGTCATTTAAATCTTCATGATCAACATCAATACCAGAATCAATAACAGCAACGATAACTTTTTTACCCTTTTTGTTTTTAATTATTTCAGCGTAAGCTTTGTCAACACTCATACCAGGAATGGTATCTTTTATTAAGTCTAAGTGTCCCCAATTGTGTTTTTCTGCTTTAGTTAATTCAGAAACTTTTAAAGGGGTTGTATCTATATTTTCAACTGGAGTTGATAAAATTTCCGCAGTACTTCCACAGCTATAAATAAGGGAAGCTAAAAAAGCAGATGTTGCTAGTGTTTTAATTGTTCTCATGTACTATTTTTTTGAGTTAGTCTTACTAATTATTAATTGAATATATCTTGTGTTGTATGTATGTTTTTTAGCCTGACACCTTTTTCTGTTTTTTGTACAGTGATAATTTCATTATGAGCATCATGTTCTAAAAACAAATAGTAATTGTTTTCTGCTGCCATATTAAGAAATAGTTCTTTTTCATCAAGTGTTAATAAAGGTCTGGTATCATAACCCATAACGTAAGGAATAGGTAAATGACCAACAGTTGGTAATAAATCTGCCATAAAAGCAATGGTTTTGCCTTTATAATTTATCATAGGAATCATTTGCTTATCTGTATGGCCGTTTGCAAAGAAAATATCAAAACCAAGTTCCGTGTTTTTAAGGATATCGTTATTTGGAAGCGATGTAAATTTTAATTGTCCACTTTCTTCTATAGGTAAAATATTTTCTTTTAGAAATGAAGCTTTTTCTCTTTTATTTGGTTGTGTTGCCCAGAACCAATGGTCTTTATTACTCCAAAAATTAGCGTTTTTAAAAGTAGGCTCGTAACCAGTTTTGTCTTTATTCCATTGAATGCACCCACCAGAATGATCAAAATGTAAGTGCGTTATAAAGACATCAGTAATATCATTGGGATGAAACCCATATGTTTTTAAAGATTTTTCTAAAGTGTCATCTCCCCAAGGGTGGTAGTAACCAAAAAAACGATCTGATTGTTTATTACCCATTCCAGTATCTACAAGTATTAAGCGGTTTCCATCTTCAATAAGTAAACAGCGTGCAGCAATATCAATCATATTATTGGCATCTGCTGGATTTGTTCGTTGCCATAATGATTTTGGAACGACACCAAACATGGCGCCTCCGTCAAGTTTAAAATTACCGGCGTTTATGGGATATAAATTCATATGGATGTAAAATTAAGAAATCTATGGCTAACCCTTGAAAAGGTTAAGAATATATTAAGAATAAATGTGCGTAATGGCATTTGTTTTAAAAATTTTTACTTTAATTTTGCTAGTTAAAAGAAAAAGTTATTTCATTGAAAACTGTTTTCTCATATATTTTATTATTATCTCTCATAATTAGACCTTTGTATAATATTGGGTATGTTGCTTATTATGAGTTAAACATAGACTATATTATTGAAAATTATTGTGTCAATAAAGAAAAGCCAGAACTTCAGTGTAATGGTAAATGTCATTTAGCTACACAATTAAGAAGTAATACGGCAGATACAACAGGTGAAACCTCATATTTAAGCTCTTTTTTTGAAGCTTTTGTTCCTGTTTATTTTCAAGGTTACAAATTAGAGTTTTTTTTTCAAGAAGTTTTTATTTTTACTAAAAACAATTGGAATTATAATAATATATTTAGTTCTGTTTTTAACGACAGTTTAGATCCTCCTCCTCAAGTTTAATAAATTTTTATGTTTAAAAAGTAAGCTTGTTTAGTTTAACTAAGCATAGCTAGCTATAATATTTATATTAAATTTTTACAAATAATACCATTTAATTATAAAATGTAGCATTAGATATAATGTTGTTTTAAAGTCTAATAATACTGTTATTATATTAAATAGCATTATTACAGAATTTAAAACAAGGCATTTATAATTAGATAGATTATAACACCTTAAAACAATTTAGCTACTTATTAGTAGGCCTAAAAGGTATTGGATCTAAAATAAATTAACAAATGAAACAATTATTAATGCTTGCTATTAGTTTAGCAGGCTTATTTGCATACGCACAAAATACATATTCTGGTAAAATTATTAATGAGAACAATCAACCGTTAATTGGAGCCACAATTCAATCAAAAACAAATCTTAATAATGCTGTTATTTCAGATGGTAATGGAAATTTTAAAATTTCACTTCAAAATAAAGCAATAGTTATTGTAAAATTTATAGGGTTTACAACGGTAGAAAAAACACTTTCAGAATTAAATACTATTATTAAGTTGACTGAAAATGACGAAGTTTTACAAGAAGTGGTTGTTTCTGCAAGTAGAGAAACTCAACAAAGAAAAGAAGTGCCAGCATCTATTTCTGTGGTTTCAGCTAAAGATATTGCAGAAACTAAGGCTTTGGGTATTGACCAATTGGTAAATGATGTTCCAGGGGTTATGATGTCTACCTCTAGGGCAGCAAGTAATGAACAACATATGATGTCGGTGAGGTCTCCAATATCAACAAAATCTTTGTTTTTATATGTTGAGGATGGTTTACCTATTCGTCCTACAGCTGTGTTTAACCATAATGCATTGTTAGAAATGAACGATGTTGCTTTTAGCCGTGTAGAGGTTTTAAAAGGACCAGCATCTAGTATATATGGAAGTGAAGCAATTGGAGGAAGTTTTAATTTTTTAACTAAAAACCCAACAAGAGATTTTTCTGGAGGAATAGGTTTTCAGATTAACGATATGGGAATAAAACGTTATGATATAGAGGTTTCTCAATATGCAGGAGAAAACATTGGGTTTTATTTAGGAGCACAATATATACAACGAAAGGATGGGCCTATACAACATAGTGATTATGAGAAATTTGCCTTAACCTTTAAAAATGTAAATCATATATTTCCAACACTTAATTGGATAAATGCTTTCAACCTTATAGATTATAGATCGGATATGTCTGGATCTTTAAGTGAATCTGATTATACCGGAGGAAATTACGAAAGTGATCAAACATTTACAGAGCGTGTGGCGCTTGCATTTCGTTATAGAAGTACATTTGATAAACGTTGGAATGATAAAAATAAAACAGCATTCAGTTTTGTTTTTAGGAAAAATGATATGGATCAAAACCCGTCGTATCGAGTAAGACAAGGAAGAGATAGAATGACTCGTCAATTAACAGGCTTTGGTACAGGCGAAATTAATAGTAACGGATTTACAAGTTACGTAGGGTTGATTCAACATAAGATTGATTTTGATTTTGCGAACTCCTCCTTAATTATTGGAGCAACAGCAGATTTTTCGCCACAACGTTATCAAGCAGAAACTATAGATGTTATAGTTAATACAGAAACAGGGCAAAATATAGATTTTACTTTAAATGAAGGCGATTTTATTTTAAATTACAAAGCTGATATTTTTAACTATGCAGGATATTTTCAATATGAAATAAATCCAGTTGATGCTTTAAAATTAACAGCCGCTTTACGTTATGATGGTTTTCAGTATGATTACAATAATTTAGCAACTTCTGTGGGTGGACCAAAAGACTCAAAAAACAGTTATACTAATGTATCCCCTAAGTTAGGAGCCAATTATAATTTTTCTAATAATTTAGGAATCTATGCTAATTTTTCTAATGGATTTACGCCACCGCAAACATCATCATTATACAGAAATAGTTTAGTAGGTGTTGGAGGAGATGTTTTTGATTTAAAACCGAGCAATTATAATAATTTTGAAGTTGGATCTTATTTTAATATTTCAAATAAATTAAAAGCAGATGTGGCACTTTATCTTTTAGATGGAGATAATACATTAATTACTTTAAGAGATGAAAATGACGAATTTTTTAATGCAAATGCAGGAAAAACAAGATCTTACGGTATAGAGTATGGTATAAAATATACACCAATAGAAGAGTTAAGTATAAGCCATAATGGAAGCTTTGCAAAACATAGATATGAAGAATTCTTTGCAAAATCTGGGAATACATTATTTGATTTGTCTGATACAGATCGTGAAACTGCACCTCTACTTCTAGGAACTTCAAAAATTGTATATAAACCAAATGGTATTAAAAATTTATTATTAAGTGTAACTCATGAGTTGGTTGGTAAATATAATACCAGTTTCGAAAATCAAATAGATAATGAAGATGGTACATTTGGTACCGCTACATACAAAGGACATAATATTTTTAATGTATTAGTGTCTTATAGGTTTAAACATTTTGAAGTATGGGGACATGCTTTAAATATTTTTGATGATCTGTATTCTTCTAGAGCAAGTTATAATAGATTTAGTAGTCAAAATAGTTATTCAATTGGCAATCCAAGAGCGTTTCATTTTGGAGTAAAATATAAATTTTAATTAAAAGTAGGCAGTAATTTTACTACCTACTTTTTTCTATCTATAATAAGATGAAAAATAAAAAATTAAACCAATGGCTTTGGAAGTGGCATTTTATAGCAGGACTTATAAGTTTACCATTTGTTGTTTTATTAGCAATAACAGGCGGAATATATTTATTTAAAGATAATTATGAAGCTCCAAAGCAAGAACATATAAAGGTTGTAAAAGTAGAAGGTAAAGCCATATCCTATCAAAAGCAATGGGAATTAGCAAAAACAGCATTACACAAAGCACCTAATGCGATGATTATACCTAAAAAAGATAATCAAGCTACCGAATTTATTACAGGACGGTTTAATCATAAAAACAGTGCTTTTGTAAATCCTTATAAAGCCGAAGTTCCTGGAAATATTAGCCCAAAAGATTCCAATATGTATACTGTTAGAAAATTACATGGTGAATTACTTTTAGGTAAGTTTGGTACTAAAATTATCGAACTTATTGCAAGTTGGCTTTTTGTATTAATAATTACAGGTGTTTATGTGTTTTGGCCTAGTAAAAAAGAAGGCTTAAAAGGTTTTTTTACAATTCGTTTTAAACAGGGGAAACGTATACTTTTTAGAGATTTACATACTGTTTTAGGGTTTTGGATGTCTGTTTTATTATTAATGACATTAGCTGGAGGTATGCCTTGGACAGATATTTTTGGTGCTAATTTTAAATGGTTGCAAAATGTTACAAATACAGGGTTCCCTAAAACTTGGAGTGCTAGAGGTATAAAATCTGAAGTAAAAGGAGACGCTATTTCTTTAGATGATATGGTAAAACTTGCTAAGTCGATGAATTTAAAAGGCGAAGTGAGTATTGGTTTGCCTAGCACTCCAAAAGGCGTATATAGTATTTATAATACAACATTCGATTTGGGAGCTCAAAAACGTTTTCATTTCGATCAATATTCTGGGAAACAATTAGTAAATCATAATTGGGAAGATGTTGGCGTGTTAATGCGCGGGCGCATGTGGTTTATGGCATTTCACCAAGGGCAATTTGGAACTTGGAATTGGGTTTTAATGTTAGGAGTTGCTATTTTGCTAGCTTTTATTGCTATTGCTGGGTTAGTATCTTATTTAAAACGTAAACCCGAAGGTAAATGGGGAACACCAAAAGTACCTGCTCAATTTAAAGTAGGATATGCTATTGTTGCTATAATTGTTATATTAGGTATTGTTTTTCCTTTGTTTGGAATAAGTGTATTACTTATTACAATTTTTGAATTTTTAAGAGAAAGAAAAAAGTTTAATAGTTAAAAACGAATTACCTATAATACTTTAAAATTTTATAGGTAATTTGTTTATAAATTTTATAAACAATTAATTTTTAATAACCTCCTTTAAACGTTTTCCAAAATCAAACAATGCTTTAATTTCTTTTACACTAGCTAATCGTTCTTTACCAAAAATTAATAAAGCATTTCCGTTAGACTCTACATGATAATAAGGATTGCTTTCAAAAAAATGTGTTATATCATCATTAAAAAAACGGGCTATTTTTTCTTCATTATCACCTAGTAAATAAAAACGATTAGAGAAATCGGAATGATTTTCAATAGGAATATCCTTAAAGCCTGCTAAGGCAGATACTTTTTCTAAAAAACCTTCCCTATCTAAAGTAAATTCAGGAATAGCATGATTTAAATCTATATGAAGCATTGTAGAACGTACAACTTCTTTGGCTATAAATTCGCCTTCAGAAAACTCAATATCAAATAAACTAATAGCACTGCCTTTATAAGATAGCTCGTTGTATATGTGATTAATATGTTTAGTTTTGAAAAATAAAAAATCATTTAAAAATGAGACTTCCTTTTCTTTTTTAGAGCTGTAATTGTATTGATAATCCTTAGCTAAACTTTCCATACTGGTTTGGCGTCTAGTCAGGTTGTTTTTTATAATTTTTGGCACAGGTAGCATGCGCCTTAAAGCAAATGGATGTTTAGAATCTGTATCGTGCATATCTAAACCAATAACATCAAAATGACCTCCACGTTTTTTAAAGAGTTCTTGGTAACTATTTATATTTTCCATGACGGTGTGATCTACGAATTCACACATAGAAAAATCTACAATAACATCTTGATCTTCTGGAACAGCATCTAATTGTTCTTTAAGTCTATAGTAGTTTAAAAAGCTACAAAAATGTTTTACACTAATATAAAAGTTGTTTTGAGATCCTTCCTCTTTAAACATTAAAACATTTGGTTTTAAAACATTCCTAATAAACAACCCAAGACTTTTGTTTATTACAATATGTATAATGAGTGTTGAAATTACACCAGCGACAATACCCGTAATTAGTCCAATTTTTAAAGTAATAATTAAAGTGATAAAGAAAATAATAAGCTGCTCCTTACCAATAAAAAATATTTTAGTAATAGTGTTAGGAGAAGCTAGTTTGTAACCAGTATAAACTAAAATAGCCATTAAAGCAGGTAATGGTATTCTGGTAAGTTGTGTGCTAAATAAAACAATAAATAGTACTAAAAAAAGAGCATGAAAAAAGTTTGCAGATCGATTACTTGCTCCATTGTTTACATTTACAGAGCTTCTTGCAATAACTGTTACTACATTTAAGCCTCCTAAAAGACCACTACCAACTGTAGCTAATCCTAATGCTTTTAAATCCCGATTAACATTAGAACGTCTCTTTTCTGGATCTAATTTATCGACAGCTTTAATACTTAAAAGAGATTCTATACTAGAAATAAGAGTTAACGCTAAAACACTACCCCAAAACGATACGTTCCAAATACCATTAAAATTTGGAATAGGGATATCTGCAATAATATTTTGAATAGTTGGAATACCAGAAATCATATATTCTTTAGCAATAGGATTTGGTATATGTAACCCAAACTCAAAATAATAACTAAACCCAATAGATAAAATAACAATCCACATTGGAGCAGGGATAAGTTGTAAATATTTGTTTCTAATTTTTGAATAAAATAACATGATAGCTAAGCTTATAATCCCTGCTAAAGCGGCAAAAATTAAGCCTTTGTTTTCGTAGTTTAAGGCATCGTTAATTGTGTATGGAATTTCAATAAGATAGTCTATAGTCTCCTCACGTTTTATTTTATGAGCAAACATAATATGAAACTGTTTTCCTAAAATTATAAGGCCAATAGCTGCCAACATACCTTGAATGGCAGAAGATGGAAAAAAATCGGCAAGCGTGCCCATTCTAAAAAAACCTAAAAGCAAAAGTAAAATTCCAGAAAACATAATAGCGATATAAGCACTTTCTATGCCTAATGTGGAAATAGCGACTAAAAGCACTCCTACTAAGCCATTTCCAGGTCCAGCAATAGTTACATGACTACCTCCAGCAATAGAAACTATAATACCACCAACAATGGCAGCTATAATACCCGATATTGGTGGAGCATCACTAGCCATAGCAAGACCTAAACCTAAAGGTAAAGCAATAAGGCTAACAACAAAACCAGCAAAGATGTTTTTAGGTAATGCTTTAATAAAGTTTTTTATGTTATTTTTTTTAGGACTCATTGCAGTATTAAGACGTCGGTTGGTAATTCGGTTAAAATATGTTCAATATCATGTGGAAATAAACGATCCCAAAAGGTCATTTTTGATGGCGCATTCATAACTAATAAATCTGCACGAGAAATTTGTGCATAATGACCAATAGAGTAGCCTTTTTTCCCAAAAATAGGCTGCGATTTTATAATAATACTTTCTGTATGTGTTTCAGGTATATGTTCTATAATTTCTTTAATTCTCGAGTTTTCCCTTAGCTTAATACGTTCTTTTATAATCGTCGCTCGCCTAAGTGATTTATCGTCGTCAACTTTTATAGGAACTAGGTCTTGATTAATTTCTTCTACAATGGTAATTTTTTTAGACTCAAGCTTATTGGCAACATAAAAAGCAGAAGTAATAGTTTGTTTTGTTTTAGGGTCTTTTAAGCCATTTACAACAATATGTTTGCATGGAATACGCTCAACCGAAGGCTTAATTAATAATAAGACAGAACATTTTGCTCGACGTGTAATTTTTCTAGCAATAGAACCTACATAGTATTTTACAAACTGTTCTCGTTGTACTGCACCAAGAATTAAAAGGTCTATTTTTTTTTCTGCGGAAGTTGATAAAATAACATCTACAGGATCACCAGTTTTAAAAACGACTTCATAATCTAAATCATCTTTTTTAAAACTTTTAAGAATAATGCTAAGCATATTGGTTTTTTCTTCAGAAGCTTGACCAACATGAATTAAAAATAATTTAGATTTAAAAAATACACTAAGTCTAGCAGCCTCAAAGAGGTTTGCTTTTAAGTTAGGTGAATATGCCACACCTATACCAATACTTTTAAATGGCTTTAACGACAATTTTTCTCTTTTTTTTCTTAAAGCTGAAAGATAGCATTTTTTAAAAACATGTAGTGAATCTGTTTTTACTTAAATTAGTGCTCTAAAAAAGATTATTAAATTATGTTAGAATTAGCAGGTATTATTATACTAGGAATATTGGCACAATGGGTAGCTTGGAAATTTAAAATCCCTGCTATTTTGCCTTTAATTTTAATAGGATTACTGGTAGGACCAATTGCTGCAGAGTACTTGTCTGATGATGGAACAAAATGGATTGAACCCATTTGGAATGGAAAAAAAGGCTTATTTCCTGGAGAAGGTTTATACTATTTTGTGTCTTTAGCAATAAGTATTATTCTTTTTGAAGGTGGTTTAACATTAAAACGTTCAGAAATAAAAACAGTAGGACCTGTAATTACTAAGCTAATAACCTTAGGATCTGCTATTACTTTTTTAGGAGCAGGTATATTAGCTCATTTTATATTTAATTTAAGTTGGGAATTATCGTTTTTGTTTTCCGGACTTATTATAGTTACTGGGCCAACAGTAATTACTCCAATTTTACGAAATATTCCGCTTAAGAAAGACATTTCTACAGTTTTAAAATGGGAAGGTATCTTAATAGATCCCATAGGCGCTTTAGTAGCAGTATTAGTATTTGAGTTTATTAGCGTTGAAGGCGACAGTGGTTTTACAAAAACAGCTTTAATTGAGTTTGGTAAAATTATATTATTCGGAACCACTTTTGGTTTTACGTTTGCACACGCATTAGCGTTTTCTATTAATAAAAAATTAATTCCACATTATTTATTAAATGTTGTATCGCTTTCAACAGTATTATTAGTATTTGTTGAATCCGAGGTTTTTGCACACGAATCGGGTCTTTTAGCTGTAGTAGTAATGGGAATGGTTCTAGGAAATGGAAAATTAGAAAACATAAAGGAATTACTATACTTTAAGGAATCTTTAAGTGTGTTACTTATATCTATTTTATTTATTCTACTAGCTGCCAACATAAACATAGAAGATTTAATGTTACTTTATACATGGAAAACAGCAATTCTTTTTGCTCTGGTAGTTTTTATTATTAGGCCAATAGCTGTTTTTTTAAGTACTATAGGATCTAATTTAAAAGTTAAGGAAAGAATATTTATAAGTTGGGTTGGTCCCAGAGGAATTGTTGCAGCTGGAATTGCATCACTTTTTGGAAGTAAGCTTATTAAACAAGGCGTAGAAGGCGCAGAGTATATAACACCTTTAGTGTTTATGATTGTTTTGGGTACAGTGTTGTTAAATGCTACTACAGCACGTTTATTTGCAAAAATAGTTGGTGTTTTTCTTAAAAAATCTGAAGGTATTTTAATAATTGGAGCTTCAGAAGTTTCTAGATTACTAGGAAATTATCTTAATAATAATGGAAGACACATTGTGCTTATTGATAGTAATGAAACAAATATTGAAAAGGCTAAAGAATTAGGGTTGGAAGCCATAACTACAAATATTTATTCCGAAACATTAATGGATAATATTGAATTAAATGATGTAGGTTATTTAATGGCATTAACAGGTAATTCTGATATTAATAAATATGCTATTAATAAGTTTAGTGAGCAGTTTGGAGAAAATGGTTCATTTAGGTTGGTAACCACTAAAGAAATGCTAGATGATAATAATAATCCAAAAGAAGGGTTGTTTTCGCATAAAGATGATTATAATGCTTTAACAGAATTAACTAGTCGATATCCTTCTATACAAGAAATTATTTTAGAAGATAAAGCACATTATGAAAGCTTAATTAAAATAACGAATAGTGATAAAGACATTATTCCTTTGTTTGTTAAAGATCACAAAGGAGAACTTCATATTATTTCATCATATAATTTAGATATTGAAACGATTGAAAAAGGATTTCAATTAGTCTATTTAGGGAAGTCTTTTGATGCTGAAAATATTTAAAACAATAATAAAACTCGTAGTACTAAACTACGAGTTTTAAGTTTTTTGTTATTAATGAAAATTAATTTCCAAATCCAATCTGACCACACGGAGTTCCGGGTTGGTCTTCTTCACCATCAATAAAACAATCTAAAGGTGTATTTGCAGAGTTTGCGATAGGAGATATTGCATCTGATCGGTATAATACTCTACGACCATTATTTGCATTAGCAAAACTACCAGTTACATTATTTGCATTTATATTTACACCGTAACGGCCTAAGTTTGCAGGTCCCACATTACTTCTAGTTAAACTTGAAGCTATAATAACTCCAGCAGAAGTTTGAGAAGCAAAACGCACTCTAGATCCATCAACAGGGAATAATGTAGGGAAACCAGGTCTTGGCATGCTACTTCTGCTATCTCTAAACACGTTTCTTACCGCTTCACGATGTGCTGGCAATAAGAAAACAGTAGATTCTAAATTCATTTGGGCATTAAAAAAACTGCCATTTCTCACAGCATTTGTTCTTGCCTGTAAATTTCCTGTTACTGGAATAGTTGGATTGTTTCCTCTAATAGTTACTGTTCTTATGTTTACATTAGAAAATCTACCTCTACGTCTATTAGGGAATATTTGTAAAACAGGAGATGTAATAAAAACACTGCAAAAACTGTTTATAGCATTAATTCTATTCGCATCTATGTTTTCGCAAAGTTTACTATGTGGTTGCATAAAAAGCGATGTATAACCATTTCTATTTGTAATATTATCTAATCTAATGTTAGTAATAGCCCCATCTGTTTGTGGAACGCCTCTAGCGTTAATAGGATCTCCAGCTACACCTCTACCATTACCTGGTTCTAAACGAACCGTAATTCCTTCAGTACCATTTAAATTTTGTAAAAAGATGTTGTTTCCACTAAATAATTGTACTAAAGCATATCCAGTTGCTATTCTATTGGCAGATGCATTTCTAACAACACCATTAGTTGCTATACGATCAAAAGTATTAAGGCTACTTCTATCATCATCAGCAACTATAAATACCGAAGGGTTAGTTGTGTAATTACCATTAATCTGAAAACCAGAAATCGCAAAATTTTTAACAAAACCAACTCTAAAAGCAGTTGCAGGGTTTATGTTAGGTTTATTGTTAGATCTTATGTTATCTCTATTTATTGGATCGCTCGCAATTCCAGGTCTAGGTCTAAAATCAATAGTAAATCTATCGTTTGTATTATTTGAAGCACAAACAATTTCTACATTTCTAAGTCTTGTCAAATTGTTTCCTTCTCGACCAATACTAAATAAAACCACTCTATTATTTGCTAGACGAAGTGTAACTTGAGGATCAATTGCAATACGTATGTTGCTTCTTAATCTAATCGTGTTATTAAAATTATAAATATTGCTACCTCCTCTACGAAGATAAATTACGCCACCACTCGTTCCTGGTAAGTTAGAAAGTCTTGTAATTTCATTATTTATGGCATTCGATGTGCCAGTTGTAGGAGTAAAACTTGTAACTCGACCTCTGCGAGTTGCATTAAAATTATTTGTGTAAAAAGTAACATTTGTACCATTTATTCTGGCACTTACATTTGTTGCATTTCCTGGACCTTGATTGGTTGTAGAAACTGCTGCCGCTTGAGCAGGTGTTAATGCTGCTTGTGCAAATAAATGATTTGTAATTGTCAGGCTAAATACTAATAGTAAAAATAATGCGTTTCTATATTTTTTTGTAGATGAATATCTACGGTTATTTATGTTTAACATAAGATTTTATTTTTATTTGGTTTTATTAATTGTATGATAATAGTATTCGAATATGCTTCTCCGAAAAAATACAATTGAAGTAGAATGGGTTTATTTTTTGATAATTTGTCTAACCTCGTTACCATTAACAACTAGAAAATAAGTTCCTTTTTGTAAAGTTTGAAGATCTACCTTTACTTTATTTACTTTATTATTGGAAACTGTTTTTAAAGTATTTCCTAAAAGATCTTTAATTTCAATAGTTGAAATTGAATTTTCTTTTTTTGTTACAAAAATGTGATTTGAAACAGGGTTTGGATATATTTTTAATTCTAAATCTATATCGGATTTAGGTGAAATAGAAGCTGTTTTTCCATCAATCTCTAAAAAATAGGCAATATCACTACCTCGATCAGATTTTTTAAAACCACTACCATTTGATGGTAAGTTATTTTTGAAATTTAAGGGAGAATAATATACTTTTTTGCCTTCAACGTTAAGGTTAGTATATGTATGATTGCCTGTATTATTATAAACAGCCATAATCCAGTAATTACCTTCAGGTAATCTTTTTGGATCTATCGAAATAGAATTTATACCGTTTTTTACTGTAATCGATTTAGTTGAAATAACTAGGTCTCCAGGCGCATTATTATTGTCTTTATAAATGGCCATTTTTACTTTAGAACCAGTTTCTTTTCCTATTAGATTGATAGATGTTAATTCTCCAGATTTTATAAGAGTGTGTTTGGTTCCTAAAAGATAATTTTTAATTTGAGTCCCTCCTTCCAAATCGAATTTGGATTTGTTGTTCTCTCCTACATAATAAGTTTGTGAAAATGCAAATGAAGATGCGAATATCCCCAAAATAAAAGCTGTTATTTTTTTCATGTTTTAATTTTTAATAATTATTTAATGTAGCTTACTACTTGTTATACGTGTAAGCTTTTACGTATAACAAATTATAACCTTTAGTCGATGAAAAAGAGAGTAATAACAAACGAAAAAGATTTTTATTAAAAAAAACGAGCTTAAAACAGTTTTTTTATTAAAAAAACTAATAAATTTCACATATAATGTAATTGACAGACAGTGTTTTAACATTGATTATGAAAATATTAAAAATAACAGTAAATTTTTTTTAAAAAATAAAATTATACAAGAAAAAATTAGAATAGTGTATGCTAAAAAGCATTAAGTTTATTTATTTAGGGTATAAAAAAAGCCTCACTTTTTAAAAGTGAGGCTTTTTTTATACAAATTATTATTGGCTTATTTATGCCATAATATGTAGCTCTGTAAATTCTTTATTAATAATTAAAGTATTATCTCCGTTAAGCTTAATGTCTTTAAAGGCGATTTCTTCATTATCAATTTGAACTTTAGAAATTTTAAAGGGCAGTCCATGTAGGCTAAGTTTAAACGTTTTATATGTTGTTATAAACTTACCAGATTTGTGCTGTTGAATGATTAATTCATTTTCTTTACCTAGTAAATTAAAGTTTCTCAAGCTGTATCTACCTTTAATATAATCATAACCATCGGTAGCATCTTCATAAACTTGAGATGTTTCTTTACCTAGTTTATAATATACGTCAAGTGATAACTCATCAATGGTTTTTTCTCCAACATATTGTTGAATAGGATATTTAGGAATTATAGCACCAGTTTTAACAAAAATGGGCATACTATCTAGGTCTGCATCTACCCATGCTTCTTGCCCTCCTTCTATAATTTCATCATTCCAAAAGTTATACCATTCCCCTCTTGGGAAATACATGCGTCTACCTTTTTGGTTAGGTCCAGTAACAGGACAAGCTAATATTTTTTCACCAAAAATAAATTCGTCATTTCTATAATGTGTTTGAGGGTCTTCCTGATCGTATAAAACTAATGATTTTAAGATAGGAACACCTTCTTCTACATATCTCCAAAATGCAGTGTATAAATAAGGTAATAATTGGTATCTTAATTCTATAAACTTCCTTACAACATTTGTAATACTATCACCAAAAGCCCAAGGTTCTTGATCTCCATGATCTCCAGATGAATGCGTTCTACAAAAAGGATGGAAAATACCTAATTGAATCCAGCGTGCATATAATTCGCCATTGGGTTGTTCTGCAAAACCACCAATATCAGACCCTATAAAAGAAAATCCAGACATGCACATACGTTGCGCTTGAATATTTGCAATAGTTAAGTGCTCCCAAGTAGCTATATTGTCTCCTGTCCAACTAGATGTATAGCGTTGTGTTCCAGAATAAGCTGCTCTTGTAATTACAAAAGGTCTTTTAGGGTATGAGAATTTTTTTAAGCCTTGATACGTAGCACGCGCCATTTGCATGCCATAAACATTATGTGCTTTTCTGTGACTGCAATAGTTGCCATCGTAGTTGTGTCTTACATCGTCGGGGAATGTTTTTCCAGGGACATCCATAACAGCGGGTTCATTCATGTCGTTCCAAACACCCTTAACACCTATATCTTCAATGAGTTCTTTAAATAGATCGGACCACCATTCTCTAACTTCAGGATTTGTGAAATCTGGGAAATAACATTCACCAGGCCAAACTTTTCCTTTCATATAAGGACCATCTGCACGTTTACAGAAATAATCTTTATCAAGACCTTCTTTAAAGACAGAATAATCCATATCTATTTTGATCCCTGGATCTATAATGACAATGGTTTTAAAGCCATCGTCGGCTAATTCCTTAACCATTCTTTTTGGGTCAGGAAAATGATCTTTACTCCAAGTGAAACATCTAAAACCTTCCATATAATCAATATCTAAATAAATCGCATCACATGGAATTTGTAATTCTCTAAATTTGGCAGTAATTTCTTTTACGTTAGATTCTGGATAGTAACTCCATTTACATTGGTGATATCCCAATGTCCATAAGGCAGGAATTTCATGAGGTTTGCCTGTTAAATCTGTGTAGTTTGTAACTACTTCAGACATATCTGGACCGTAAATAAAGTAGTAATTCATTTCGCCGCCTTGAGCCCAAAAACTTGTAATATTTCTGCGTTCATGACAAAAATCAAAGTAAGAATGAAAGCTATTATCAAAAAAGATTCCGTATGATTTTTTATGGTGTAGACCTGTATAAAATGGAATTGCTTTATATATAGGATCTGTATCTTTTCCAAAAGCATAAGAATCTGTTACCCAGTTTTCAAAACGTTTTCCTTTTAGGTTATTGTCAACAGGTTTATCTCCTAGTCCATAATAACTTTCACCAGGTTGAGCGGTTTTAGTCATTTTTACAATATTACCGCCAAACTTATAACTTTCTTCCCAATGGAAACCAAGCTCGTCTTCACAAATTAAGGTGTTGTCTTTAGCGTCAAAAATAGATTTACGTAAATCTATTTTTGAAATACGACAAATAAGTTTTGCTGTTTTAATGAAATAATTATCATCATCCTCAGTAACTTCAAGATGGTTATAACCTCTGCTTGCATATTTAGTTATGGCATAAGAAAAATCGTTTTCAAAAATACCAGTAGTGGTATATCTAAAACGCAATATGCTATCTCTACGTACAGTAACTTGTAAAATAACACCGTTCTGGGTAGTAAAAGATAAAACATTAAGGTTTTTTTCGTAGGAAATTATTTTTGTTGGGAATAGATTCCCTTTGTATTCTAATTCTGTGTTTAATATCATATTTTAAGTAAAATAATGAATTCCAAAATTAATGAAATTAAAGCGCCTTTTATGTTTCTTTTTATTAAAAAAACAAAGGAAATATTATGTAAACCTCAAATAATGAGGTTTATAATTAATAAAAATTTAACATGTTAGATTTTATGCTTTTAAAAACGATGAATGAAATAGAGTGTTAAATAATTAAAATGAAGGATAACCTATGCGAAACAGCAATCTCCATCTCCAAAATTTAAATTATAATTACTATAATTTTTTTCTTCAAAAACTTTTGAAATGATAGATTCTTTTAGCTTTTTTCTTTTATATAAATAGGTTTTCGAAGAAACTATAATATTATTTATTTTTTCGTCGTAACAAACAAGTTCTTTAATTTTTAGTTTAAAGGCGTGTAATAAAATGAGATTAGCCATTATGTTTTGATTACCATCAATATAATAGGCAAATAGAACTTTTAGAAGGTGATTTTTTCTTTGCAATACTAAAAAACCAACTAATTTGTTATTATTAAAAACTTTTGTAAAGTATATGTTAAACTTTTCAGCACTCATAGAAAATTCATATTTCTCATGAATGTCATATTTTATTAAAGGCGCTTCTTGTACCCAGTGATGAGCTTTGAGCCATTGAAAAAATTGAGGTGATTTTTGAGATAAATGGTTAGAACTATGATCTCTAATTAGTTTTTCTGTCTCATTATCAATAATATTAACATATTCAATCTTAATGTTTTTTAGCCTTTGCATAGTTGTAAATTTATGCATTTGGTTTTTTAGATTTATGGGTAAGTTTATTAAAATATCTGTAAGAGAAAAAAGAGGTAAAAACTTAGTTAGTTTTGGATTGATTAAAGGTATGACAATATTTAAATTACTTCTAAATGCAAATTTGAAACCTTTATTTGTTTTTAGTTCATTAAAATATCCCGATTTAACATAAACACGTTTAGCACTTGGAGTAAATTGAGAGACACCAATTCGTCCGTCCAAACTTTCATACATGGTATTAAGAATCTTGCGTCCAATACCTGTGCCTTTTGTTTTAGGATGAACCCACCATGTAGATAGCCAGCCGATTTTTTGACTTTTACCATTTACTTCTATTATGTCAATGAAAACCCCCATGTATCCTACAATTTCATCATTTAAATATGCTAAAAGTAAGACAATATCGTCGTCGTCACAATTAGGATTCATATAATGAGCATATAACCTGTGTTTAGTAACAGATAGAAAAGAATGGTTCCAAAAAATTGGATTTTGGATAAATTCTGGGACGTCTTTTTTTAAAATTTTTTTAATCAAACTAATTTTTAATTTCGTTTTATTTTATACTTACCAATAGCCTTATTGTAATATTTATATAGGTTTTCTGTGACTATTTGTTTTTCTGTATGCTTATTTGGGTTTTCAAGAGAGAACCTTTGTATTATCCTATTATTAACATCTTTTTTTATTCCAGAATTACCAAAAATAACAGCAGATTCATCATATTTAAAAATTTCATTTATAAGTGCTTTTGAGATGCCTTTGTCTGAAAATGGAAAAGCAAAAAAAGAATAATCAATGTTAAAGTTGGTTTTTAGCCATTTTATTGAATCGATAACTTCTTTTTTTTGTTTTTCTATGGATAATTCAAGCAAACGAGGATGTGACATGGTATGCCCTCCAAAATAAAATCCTGAATGAATCATCTCTTGAATTTGACTTTTAGATAAATAAGGCTTATGTGTTTCGATATATTGATAAAGGTCTATATTTAATAAATCTGCAATGTCTTCAATAATGTTATTTTGAGATTGTTTTATTTGCTTGATAGTTGTTGTTAATTGGGGAAGAGAAGTGTTGGTTTCAATTCCTAAAATTTTAACAATTTTGTCTATGGTGTTTTTTTTATAATGAGATGTTTTAAGAGATTCTATAATGATGCTTAGGTCGTGTTTATATAAGCTCTCATTATTATCAATAAAATCTGGATTAATAAAAAAAACAGCATTTATTCCTTTTTGTTTAAGTATAGGGAAAATGATGTTATAAATTTCACTCAAACCATCGTCAAAAGTAAGTAAGAAATGATTTTTAGGAATTATAATTTTTGTTCTTGTGTTTGTAAATAAACTAGGGTCTAGAGGCTTGTAGTATTTAAGTAAGGTGTCTAGGTCTTGTTTAAATTTTTCAATGTTCTTGAATTGATATAAATGTTTTATATGAGTGACATCTTTGTTATTAACCAAATGATAATAAGGAAAAATAGATTGATTTTTCACTACGCCCAGCATTTGCTTATTTGATGTCTTATAAAGAATGTCTTTAATTAATCCCATTTATATATTAAAAAGGCTCTGATTTACAATCAGAGCCTAAATCTTCTCAAAAATAGAAATTTTATTTTAAAATTGGTCTTTTCAATTTCTATTATGGTATTAATAGTAATAGAAGGATCAAAATTTTAAGGTTTAAATTGGAAAACTATTATTGCTAAAGGAGCTAAGGTAATTTCCGCAGAAAAAGTCTTACCATTCCAAGGTGTTTTTTTAATGGTTATTTGTTTTTTATTTGAAACACCGCTGCCTCCAAAAGTTTTAGAATCACTATTAAATATCTCTTTAAGTTTACCTTTTATAGGTACTCCAATTCGGTAGTTTTCTCTAATAGTAGGGGTTAAATTACAAACCACTACAACGTCATCAGTGGTATTGTAGCCTTTTCTTATATAAGAAATAACACAGTTTTCATGATCGTCGAAACTTATCCATTCAAAACCTTCGTTGCTAAACCCTTTTTCGTATAGAGCGGGCGTAGTTTTGTAAAGTGCGTTTAATTCTTTATAATAATTTTGAATGTTTTTATGAGGTTCAAATTCTAATAAGTTCCAATCTAAGCTTTCTTGAAAATTCCATTCATTATATTGACCAAATTCGCCGCCCATAAACAATAGTTTTGTTCCAGGATGCGTAAACATACAACCATATAAAAGGCGAAGATTTGCAAAACGTTGCCATTCGTCACCAGGCATTCTTCCTAAAATAGAATTTTTACCATAAACGACTTCATCGTGAGATAGGGGTAACATAAAATTCTCTGTAAAAGCATAAGCTAAACTAAAGGTAATATCATTTTGATGATATTTTCTATAAACAGGATCCTTTGCAAAATATTCTAAGGTGTCATGCATCCATCCCATCATCCATTTCATCCCAAACCCTAACCCGCCAACAAATGTTGGTTTAGATACCATAGGAAATGCTGTAGATTCCTCGGCAATTGTTTGTACATCTGGAAACGAAGCATACACTTCTTGGTTTAATTCTTTTAAGAAGCTTATTACCGCTAAGTTTTCTCTTCCACCATAGATGTTTGGTTCCCATTCGCCGTCTTCTCGTGAATAATCTAAGAATAGCATTGATGCTACGGCATCAACACGTAAACCATCTGCATGGTATTGTTCAAGCCAAAATATAGCATTACTTATTAAAAATGATCGGACTTCATTCCGTTCATAATTAAAAATTAAACTTTTCCAATCTTGATGATATCCTTTTTTTCTATCTGGATGTTCATAAAGATGTGATCCGTCAAAAAAACCAAGACCATGTGCGTCCTCAGGGAAATGGGATGGTACCCAATCTAAAATGATACCAATGTCGTTTTGATGTAGTTTATCAACTAGATATTTAAATTCTTCGGGATATCCAAAACGAGAAGTTGGTGCAAAATAACCTGTAATTTGGTAACCCCATGATGGATCATATGGGTGTTCCATAATGGGCATGAGTTCTACATGAGTAAAATTCATGTCCTTAACATAATTAACCAAATCATTTGCTAGTTCGTAGTATGATAAAAAGCGATTTTCTTCTATCTGTTTTTTCCATGAACCTAGGTGTACTTCATAAACAGAATAAGGCGCGTCAATAGCATTATAAACTTTACGCTTTTTCATCCATTTAGAGTCTTTCCATTTATAGGTGTCATCCCATACTATGGATGCTGTTTTTGGAGGGTGCTCATAACGTCTTGCATAAGGATCGGCCTTTTCAGTTTTTATACCATCATTATTACTTTCTATTTTGTATTTATAGATATTACCTTTTCCAATAAGAGGAATGAATCCCTCCCATATACCACTGGAATCCCAACGTACGTTTAATAGGTGTTCTCCTTCGGTCCAAAAATTAAAATCGCCAACTACAGACACTTGTTTTGCACTGGGTGCCCAAACAGCAAAATAAACACCATCGATACCATCGATGGTTGTGATGTGAGATCCAAATTTTTCATAAAGACGGTAGTGTTTACCTGCTTTAAAAAGGTTTATGTCAAAATCTGTAAATAAACTATAAGGTTTAACGTGTGCCATATTTATAATACAAAACCGTTAGGAATTACGGCTCCTTTTTTTATAACGACTATACCATCTTTTATGGCATAAGTTTTCGTTTCTGTGTCTTCTAAGTGGTTGCCACCGTTAATCCTAACATCGTTTCCAATGCAACAGTTTTTGTCTAATATAGCATTTTTAATAAAGCATCGAGCTCCAATACCTATAATATTGATTTTTGAATTGTTAACATCATCTAAAGTTTGGTAGTAGTCACTTCCCATCATATAGGTGTTTATTATGGTTGATTCGTCTCCAATTCTTGAACGAATACCTATTACAGATTGTTCAATTTTGGCAGCACTAATAATGCAACCTTCTGCTATTACGGTTTTGTTAAGTGTAGTACCTGATACTTTAGTGGTAGGGAGCATTCGGGCTCTAGTATAAATACGTTTTGATTTATTGTATAAATCAAACTCAGGAATATCAGCAGTTAAGCCAATATTAGCTTCAAAAAAGGAATCTATATTACCTATGTCTGTCCAGTAGCCTTCATATTGATAACTTAGTGTTTTATGCTCATGAATACTTTGCGGAATAATTTCTTTACCAAAATCAATAGTATCTGGGTTACTCATTAGATCAATTAAAAGATCTTTGTTAAAAATATAGATGCCCATAGATGCAAGGTAATTTCTCCCCTGTGCTTTCATTTCATTACTAACATCGGAATTCCATTCTGGTAGCAAGCTAGTATCTGGTTTTTCAACAAAAGACGTTACTAAGTTTTTATCATCTGCTTTTAATATTCCAAAGGATGTAGCATCCTTTGCATTTACAGGAATGGTAGCTATAGATATTTTTGCTTTATTTTTAATATGAGCTTTAATCATTAAGTCGTAATCCATTTGGTATAATTGATCTCCAGATAAGATTAGCACATATTCAAATTCATGTCTTAAAAGATGGTGCATGCTTTGCCTTACGGCATCAGCCGTTCCTTGAAACCACCCTTTGTTTTCTGGAGTTTGTTCTGCAGCCAATACATCTACAAATGCAGAACTAAAAAAGCTAAAATGATAAGTGTCTTTAATGTGCCTATTTAGTGATGCCGAATTAAATTGTGTTAGCACAAACATGCGTTTTATATTGGAATTGATACAGTTAGAGATGGGGATATCTACTAACCTATACTTTCCAGCAATAGGAACAGCGGGTTTTGATCTTTCTTCGGTTAATGGGTGTAATCTGGAGCCTTGTCCGCCGCCTAAAATAATGGCTAAAACTTTGTCATTTATCATGCTAGGTTAGTTTATGGATTTATATAAATTTATATATTCATTAGCAGAAGCATCCCATGAATGATCAATAGTCATGATTTGCTTTCTTATTTTTTTAAATATTACTTTGTTTTTATATAGTTCAATACCTCTATCGATTGCTGTGACTATATCTGTAACAGTTACATGGTCGTGACAAATACCAAATCCGTTTTTTTCAGAAATATCAATAACGGTATCTTTTAATCCTCCAATACTTCTAACTATAGGGATTGTACCATATTTTAACGCATACATTTGGTTGAGTCCACAAGGTTCAACTCTTGAGGGCATAAGTAAAAAATCTGCTCCAGAATAAATAATATGTGATAGTTTTTCATCATAACCTATAAAAGTATTATAGGTGCCAACATGGTCTTCTTTTAGAGCTTTTAATTGATGTTCAACGATATTATTTCCAGATCCTAATAATAGGATACAAGCATTGTTTTTTTCAAGGCTATTTTTAAAAGTTTCAGGAAATAAATCAGATCCTTTTTCTCCTACAAGTCTACCGATAAAAGCAAAAAGAGGCTTGTTAAAATCTAAATTAAAGGTGTCACATAAATGCTTTTTATTAGCGTTCTTTCCCGCTTCAAGAGATTTGGTGTTGTATTTTGATATAATATAGTTGTCTGTTTCAGGATTCCATACATTCCAGTCTATGCCATTTAAGATACCAGAACATTTTGCACTTTCTTGACTTAGTAAACTTTCTAAACCATTTGCAGAAGTTTTTAATTCTTCCATATAACTAGGAGATACCGTTGTGACTTTCCAAGCACATTTTATAGCTGCAGCCAAAGGGTTTATACTGCCAGCCCAATCTAACAACCCAACATTATTAAAGTTAAAGGAAGGAATTAGGTTTACTTTGTCATGAGGAAACCAACCTTGATATTGGGCATTGTGTATGGTTAAAATATTAGGGATTTTTCTAAATGCTTCATATTTATTACTTTCTTGAAGCATAAAAGGAATTAACCCTGTGTGGTGGTCATGACAATGGATTATATCAGGTTGTTTATCCCAGGTAAGCATCCAGTCAAGAGCTGCTATTTGAAAAGCTAAAAAGCGTTCGGTATCATTAGGCGAATACACATAGTCTTTAAATAATAGCTCTGGAACATCAACAAAAAAAATATCAAAATCTAGTGTTTTTTCTTTAAGTTTTAAAATACTAAAATCAAAAGTTAAACTTCCTAAATTTAAAGTTGCTGTATAAACTGTTGTAAAAATATTTTCTTTAGTAAACCTATTATCATAAAAGGGCATGATAACTTGTGAGGTAATTGTCGTAATGTTTTGATATTTAGGTAACGCTCCTACAACATCTGCAAGCCCTCCAATTTTAGCTACTGGATAGCACTCTGCGCTTAAGTGTATAATGTCCATTTATAATTTTTGCGTTTTGTATAAACATACAAAAATATTGTCAAAAATATTGTAGGAAATTTATTTTTGAATAAAAAAATGAAAGAATGTTATTTAACGAATATATTATTAAAAATATGTAAGAAAAAACTTGAATTGATTTTAATTATGTAATTGAATATGGCAATATAGTAAGGTAAGCGTAATGAGATTTGTTGTGAAAAAATAAAGGCTCCTAAAATGAGGCGATTTAATTAACATAAAAATTATAAAAAGGTTTAAAAGAAGTATGAGAATTTATAAGTTTTATATTTGTTTTTAATAGTTCAATGAATCGTTTTTTAGATGTATCATACACCTTTTTATATAATACTTTTGTTTTTAGTTTCGGTATTAAATGCCCAGAATGGTGTTTTTAAAAATCAGTTAGAACGTATACAAGAATTAAGAAAGCTTTCTAATAATCAAGATTTAGATTTGGAAGCTAGAATTGATTATGCAAAACAAGCTAGTGAATTGTCTTATAAGACGGAGGTAGATTCGGTTATTTTAAATTCAAATATAGCTCTTGCTTGGGTTTATACATATGATGAGTTACTTGAAGATGATGAGTTGTTGGAAAAAGATTCAAATTCATATGCTACTATATTAAATAATATAGCCTATACGAAATTTTTGAGTAAAAGTAAAGAGTATAATAAGATTGATTCTCTATTCACTAAAGCCTATAAAATTTTTGATGAGTTAAATTTATTTTATGAGTTGTCGTCATTAGGAAATGATATGGCTGAGTTTTATTATGAAATAAATAAAAAAGAGAAAGCTTTATATTATTCTAAGCGATCATATAAAGTTGGTAAAGAAGCAAGAAAATATGATGAGATATTAAGAGCCTTAAAAATGCTATCAAAGCTTAAAGAGGGTGATTCTGGAAAAGCTTATTTGTATGAATACATAACACTTAATGATAGTCTAATTTCTAATGAGCGAGCCAATAGAAACAAATATGCACGTATACAGTTTGAAACCGATCAGTATATCGAAAAAACGAAAGAATTAACCGTTCAAAATATTCTAACATCTATTATTGGAGGTATATTGATCTTAGTTTTAGGCTTATTATACTTTATAAAGTTACAACGTTCTAAAAATAGCGAATTAGTATTCGAGAGCGAGCAACAAAAAACTAATGAAGAAATTTTTATGCTCATGTTAGAGCAAAAAACGAAGCTAGAAGAGGTTCGATTACAAGAACGTCATAGAATAGCAGAAGATTTACATGATGGGATATTAAGTCAATTATTTGGTACTCGAATAGGTATGGGTTTTTTAGAATTAAAAGGAGATGAAGACACATTAAAAGATTACAATAGGTTTTTAAAAGAAATGCAGAAAATAGAAAAAGAGATAAGAGATGTATCTCATGAGTTGAAGAATGATGTGGTATTATTAGAAACAAATTTTGAAATAATATTGGATCAATATTTAATTCATCAAAGTCGTTTGGGTTTTTTTGAGTATAAAATTACTAATAATGATGTCTTGTTTAAAACGATTAACGATACAGTTAAAGTAAATATTTATAGAATTATTCAAGAGGCCGTACAGAATATTATTAAACATGCCAAAGCAAAACAAGTTTCAATTAGTTTTTCTTTAGCGTCAGACGTATTATATTTGAAAATAGAAGATGATGGTATTGGTTTTGATGTCAATTTAATTAAAAAAGGCATTGGGCTTAAAAATATAGAATCCAGAGTTTTAAAAGTAGATGGTGTGTTTAAAATAATAGCAACACCATATAAAAGTACCATACTAAATATATCTATACCTCTTTAATTAACCAATATATTATGAGTAAATACAATATTCTAATTATAGAAGATCATCCTTTAATTATAGAGGCTTATAAAAATGCACTTGAACGTATAAAAAGTAAAAACGATGGATTAGAGTTTAATATAACTATAGCGAATAATTGTGATGATGCTTATTTAGAAATTATACAAGCAGAAAAGAAGCAAAATTTAGATATTATTTTTTTAGATATAAAATTACCCCCATCTAAAGGTGGTGAAATAATTTCTGGAGAAGATATAGGAATAAAAATAAGAGCATTATTACCTAGTGTTAAAGTAGTTGTAGCAACAACATACAATGATAATTATAGAATTAATAATATTTTTAAAAATGTTAATCCAGATGGTTTTTTGGTTAAAAATGATTTAGATCCTAAAGAGCTCATATTTGCTATAGAAAATATTGTTAAAGAGATGCCTTATTACAGTAAATCTGTTATTAAGTTTATGCGTAAACAAACATCAAATGAGTTATTGTTAGATAGTATTGATAGAAAAATATTATACGAATTGTCTCATGGTTCTAAAATGAGTGAATTGGCTGATATCCTTCCGCTTTCTGGAGCAGCTATAGAAAGAAGAAAACGTATTTTAAAAGAATTGTTTAATGCGAAAAGTGATAGAGAGTTGTTTAGAGTAGCTGAAGAAAAGGGGTTTATATAGATGCGAATTGAATAAGCTAAAAATTTATTCGTTTTGAGTATTCTAGTTTAGAACTAATTAAATAATAACTAGATCATCCTTGAAAGCTTTTGATATTATAGAAGTGTTTTATCGTAGAGTTAAGCTAGTAAGATTTCAACCTAAATTCAACATTTTAAATTTTGTGTAAGATAAGTATTGGTTTATCGTTAAAAAAAACATGAATCCTTAAAGGAAAAGGCATAGTTTTTTAAGGAAAAACCACAACTCTTTTGTGTTTTCTTATTCTACTTTGCACAAAATTTAATAAACAAATCAAATTATGAAAAAATTTATGTTTGCTGCTTTAGCAATAGGAGTATTAGGGTTTACATCGTGTAAAAAAGATGATGATGGTGATGAAGGTGATAATGGTAATGGTGAAGTAGTAGAATTGGTGTGTAAGACTTGTGAAGTCCAGTCAATTAGTAGTAAATACTGTGAGAATGAAGACGGTACTGTGACACAAACAGTTGGAGGACAGTCTGCTAGTGTGGATTTAGGAGGGTTGTCTTTTGGTGAATTTATATCACTAATTGAAATCACTGGTTCTTGTAAATAATTGACTAATAGTATTTTGTTATCTCGTCCTAAAAAATCGTTACAGTTTATTTTGGGATTAAAGTTGTAAAATCTTTCGATAAACCATGGTTTGTTGAGAGATTTTCTTTTTATAAGTTTTCATTTTAAATTTTGTATATGATAAGTATTTATTTATGATAGAAAAAACATAAAAAATAAAGGAAAAGACATAGTTTTTTAAAGAAAAACCGTAACTCTTTTGTGTTTTCTTGTTCTGAAAACAATGATTTAGTTAAATCTGAGAAAGAGGTTGTTCTAACAGAAAAACCAATTATAAAGTCGATCTTAAAATTTAATTCTATTGAAAGTGTATCAAAAAGAATCGATTCTATTAAGAAATTAAAAGAAGAAAAATAAAGGGAGTTTTTTGGGAAAATATTACTTAAAAATAATTTAACTAATAGTGATTTAGAGCAAGTAAAAAAAGGACATTTAGTATCATTTAAAACAAACAACTTAAAATTTGAGAATCTTAAAAAAGATGTAGTGTTTTATCATACTGAAAAATTAAAAGCTATATATGAAATACGTTCGGAATTAAATTTTATAAGTATACAAAGTATCGCTGATGAAATTAATTATTTAAAATTACTAAATCCAAATAAACATAAACATCTTTTTAATGAATATAAAGTGGAATGTCTAGTTTTGTTGGTACGAATTTATGCGATTGAATTAGATTTGTATTCTGGGAAAAAAGCTTTATGACCAAGAGTTTAAAAAAACTATTGTCGACTTATTAGAATCAGGAAAAACACCTAAAGAACTATTGACTGAATATGGAGTTAGTTTAGCTTCAATAAATAGATGGAGAAACGAATTTAGTAGCACTACAAATAATCGCGAAGATTTATCTGTATTAGAAACTGAAAAGCAAAAAGTTAAAGCTTTAGAAAAAGAGTTGAAAGAAATGAAGTTAGAACGTGATATATTAAAAAAGGCGGTAAGCATCTTTTCCAAGAGCGACAGGTAAGGTATAGTTTTATAAAAACTCATACAGGAGTATTTCCAGTTGAAAAGATGTGTAGTATTATGAATGTTAGTAAAAACTCTTATTATACATGGGTTAGGACTGATAACAAACAAAAAGACTCTTTAATTTATTTAAAGCAAAGAATAACAGGTATTTATAATGATAGCAATCAAGTATATGGAAGCTTACGTGTTCAAAAAATGTTAGAAAGAGAGAATTTGTTTTATAGTAGATCCTATATAGCCTTTTTAATGAAAGAATTAGGTTTAAAAAGTGTGTTAAGTAAAAAGTATAAAGTAATGACTACTAATTCTAATCACGATTTTCCAATAGCGGAAAATATATTAAATAGGGGTTTTAGTAGTAGTCAATTAGGCGAAAAATGGGTCTCAGATATTACTTATATTAAAGTAGGAAGCGGGTGGAATTACCTAACAACTATTTTAGATTTAGCGGATAGAAAAATAGTAGCTTGGACTTTAAGTGCAGACATGACTACGAAAAACACGGTTTATAAAGCTTGGGTATTAGCTAGAGAAAAAAGAAAAATAACTAATAACCATATTTTTCATTCAGATAGAGGTGTGCAATATGCATCTAATAAGATGGTTAGTTTATTAAACCTAAGCTCTAAAATAACACAGAGTATGAGTAGGAAAGGAAATTGTTGGGATAATGCTGTATCTGAGTCCTTTTTTAAAACTATAAAATATGAATGTACTAATAGATATAATTTTAAGTCCTATTTACATACTTATCACATTATTAATCAATATATAAACTGGTATAACAATAGCAGAATACATTCTGCCTTAGATTATAAAACTCCAGCAGAAAAAGAACTAGAATTAAGAATTATAAACAATAAAAAAGTAGCATAAAAAATAGTACCAAATTTATTGGGTAGTCCAAAGGTTTATTGACAAAAGATGAATTTTTAGTTTATCCTATTGTAAATTCAAAAATTGCAGAAATTTTAAATACTAAAGGGGAATATCTATTAAATGATGAAGAAATTAGTGTATTAATGAATAATCAAAATTCAAAAAATAAAAATAGAGATCCAATTGATTTAAAAAGTGGAGTTTTAGCCAATAATGGTCAATTTACTGTAACTTATCATGCAGGATGGCGTTCTGGAGGCACGTCAATAAATGATACTGACTTTCTTTATTCTGAGCTAAAATCGTTTTTAACGATTGGTGATACTTACTTACCTTATCCATGTAGTTTTTTTGCTAGTCCTGATTCTAAATCTACTTTTCATAAAAGTGCCTTTGAAGCGGTGGCAAATCTTGGAGTTAGAAAAGTTGTTTCCTTTCGTTCTTTTAATGTGGGTGTTTCATCTTTGAACGAAGTTCCTTATTTTTCTTATTATAATGGATCTTATAATTCTTTATCGTACGCAAGGGGACATATAACAGATACTTTTATATTTCCTGTATCAGGCGGTGCTGTAACAATCACTGGATCTGTAAATTTTTAATTAAAGTAAAATATGATGGCTATGCTTTCAACTATAAAACTAACAGAGGTTTCTTGTAAAGAAAACTATTAAAACAAAGTCTCTCATGCAATTAAAAGGGGTGTTTCTTTTTAGAAATGCCCCTTTTTTATTGGTTTAAATGAAGTATAATGATATGTCTTAATGTGATTTCATGAAAATTTTTGATACGAATTTCAAATATAATATGGTGTTATTATTTTAATCATTCAACTTTAAAACAGCCATAAACGCTTGCTGTGGTATTTCTACATTACCCACTTGGCGCATACGTTTTTTTCCTTTTTTCTGTTTTTCGAGAAGTTTACGTTTACGTGAAATATCACCACCGTAACATTTAGCAGTTACATCTTTACGGAGTGCTTTAATAGTTTCTCTTGAGATAATTTTAGCTCCAATTGCTGCTTGAATAGGAATATCAAATTGTTGGCGCGGAATTAATTCTCTTAGCTTCTCACACATTTTACGACCAATGGTTTGTGCATTGTCTGCATGTATTAATGCAGAAAGCGCATCTACAGGTTGTGCATTTAGTAAAATATCTAAACGTACCAATTTAGATACTTTCATGCCAATAGGAGAATAATCGAAAGAAGCATACCCTTTGGAAACGGTTTTTAAACGATCGTAAAAGTCGAAAACAATTTCTGCTAAAGGCATTTCAAAAGTTAATTCAACACGTTCTGGTGTTAAATAAGTTTGGTTAATAATGAGACCTCTTTTTTCAATACATAAAGACATTACATTACCAACAAAGTCTGCTTTAGTAATGATTGTTGCCTTAATAAAAGGCTCTTCAACTCGATTAATTGTTGAAGGATCTGGTAAGTCTGATGGGTTGTTTACAATAAAAGAATCATCAGGATTTTTATTTGTGTAAGCGTGGTATGATACATTAGGAACAGTTGTGATAACGGTCATATCAAACTCACGTTCTAAACGTTCTTGTATAATTTCCATGTGTAGCATGCCTAAGAAGCCACAACGGAAACCAAAACCTAGAGCAGCAGAACTTTCTGGAGCAAAAACTAACGATGCATCATTTAATTGTAGTTTTTCCATAGAGTTTCTAAGCTCTTCGTAATCTTCTGTGTCTACAGGGTAAATGCCAGCAAAAACCATAGGTTTTACATCCTCAAAACCTTCAACAATATTAGTTGTCGGATTAGCAAAATCTGTAATAGTATCTCCTACTTTTACTTCTTTTGCTGTTTTTATACCTGTAATTAAATAGCCTACATCTCCAGTTTTAACTGTTTTTTTTGCAACTTGTTCTAATTTTAAGGTACCTACTTCATCTGCAAAATATTCTTTATCTGTAGCTACGAATTTAATTTTTTGTCCTTTTTTAATTTCACCATTAAAAACTCTAAAATAGGTTTCAATACCTCTAAAAGTATTATAAACAGAGTCAAAAATTAAAGCTTGTAATGGTGCATCTGGATCTCCTTCAGGAGCAGGAACACGTTCTATTATAGCAGCAAGTATATCGTCTACACCAAAACCTGTTTTTCCACTAGCGTGAATAACCTCTTCTGGATCGCATCCTAATAAATCTACAATATCATCGGTAACCTCTTCTGGGTTTGCACTTGGTAAATCAACTTTGTTTAAAACAGGAATAATTTCTAAATCATTTTCTAAAGCTAAATATAGATTAGAAATGGTTTGCGCTTGTATACTCTGCGCTGCATCAACGATTAACAAGGCGCCTTCACAAGCAGCAATAGATCGAGATACTTCATATGAAAAATCTACGTGCCCAGGAGTGTCTATTAAATTTAATACGTATTCTTCGCCTTTGTAAATGTATTCCATTTGTATGGCGTGCGATTTAATAGTAATACCACGTTCTCGCTCTAAGTCCATACTATCAAGAAGTTGATCTTGCTTCTCTCTTTCTGTTACCGAACCTGTATAATCTAGCAAACGGTCTGCGAGTGTACTTTTACCGTGGTCTATATGTGCAATAATGCAAAAATTTCTAATGTGCTTCATAGTCAACAATCTTCTTATGGAAGATTCTGCAAATATAATTTATTTAAACGAGCTTTAATTAATATTTTAACGAGGTGTTTATGCAATTATGCTTCCGCAAATCCCTAGGCTTACAATAATATAAACAGCAGAAAGAATAAAATAAGACTTTAGCAGCTTTTTTATTCATTTTAAGTTTTCATTGGCAACCTCAACAGAATTTCCGGTACTAAAAAGGGCAATCATTTTGCCATGTAGGTTTTCATCTTGTTCATATATAATAGTGTTTTTGCTATTATCTAGTAAATCGTTTGGATTTATATATCGAGTAAGTGGAAAAACTTTGTTGTCTAATTTAAGAGCATAAATCATAATTAAAGCATCTGGTTTACAGGGTGCAGGAAGTAAATCATCTGAATTAAAAATGTTTGGTTTGTTCCATAATTTTTCTGTGAACATCTGTAATTGTTATACGATCGGTTTCTGGGTTAAAATTATCCATACGACCAGCTATCTGTGTTAGTTGAAGTGTGACATCACGTACACATTTTTGTTGTTAATTATTATAAAGTAAGAAAAAACATCTATTTGTTATAAAAATCAGTATTTTTATTTAGAATAAAAAAAGTTAAATTACTTATTATGAAAATTATAACTTTAATAATGCTATTGTTTTTAGGTATGTGGAATGTTGCAGCTCAAATAAATACAGTTGTAGAAAAATTTGCATTGCCTAATAGTTTAAAGGAAAGTTCTGGAGCTATTTTTTTTAATAACAAACTTATAACACATAATGATTCTGGAGGCGAAAATAAACTTTACGAATTAGATACTATTTCTGGTGTAGTGACTAGAGTAGTTACAATTTCTAATGCTATAAATGTAGATTGGGAAGATATTACGCAGGATGATGCAAATATTTATATAGGTGATATAGGTAATAATAATGGTAATCGGAAAGATTTGAAAATTTATAAAATTAATAAAAATGATTATAGAAATTCTGTTAATGTAATTGCTGAAGCTATTTCTATTAGCTATTCAGATCAAACAACATTTGTATCTAATCCAAATAAAACCGAATGGGATTCTGAAGCTCTGGTTTCTTTTGATGTAAATAATTTAATTCTGTTTAGTAAAAATTGGATTAACGGTATTACAAAAGGATACTTAGTTCCAAAAGCACCAGGAACTTATAGTGTGGAAGCACTAACATCTACCTTAAGTAGTGGTGGCTTAATTACAGGAGGGACATATAACCCTTTAACAAAAAAGCTTTTTGTAATTGGTTATACGAATATTTTACAGCCTTTTGTTTGGGTTAGTGAAAGTTTTAATGGTTATGATGTATTTTCTGGAACAAACACACGAATAGGTCTTTTTCAATTTGGGTTTGAGCAAGCCGAGGCTATAGCTTATGTTAATGAAAACAGATACTTTATAACTTCAGAAACTTTTAATATATCTTCGGTATCAGATTATGCTAAGCTCATAACGTTTTCTACGGAAGACATAGCTTTATCTGTAGAAGAGGAAATTATTGAAAACCATTTAAAAGTATACCCAAATCCAGTAAGTGATTTTTTTTACATTGATAACGATAACTTGGAATCTGTAGAAATATACGATACCAAATTAACGCTATTGTATAAGGGGAAAACAAATATTGTTGATGTTAGGACTTTTAGCAATGGGCTTTATCTTGTTAAAGTAATAAGAGGGAATTCGTATCCAACAATCAAAAAAATAGTAAAGAAATAGTGAGATGAGATAGCCTTCTTAATCATACCTCCTTGTGTTTCCTTAAAAAGTCTTAATTTTGTGCCAAAATAAAAAGACTTGGTAAAAATAGATAACATAGAACTTCCCGATTTTCCTTTGCTCTTGGCGCCAATGGAAGATGTTAGCGATCCGCCGTTTCGTGCCTTGTGTAAGGAGCAAGGAGCAGACGTGGTTTATACCGAGTTTGTATCTAGCGAAGGTTTAATACGTAATGCCGCTAAAAGTGTTATGAAGTTAGATATTTATGAAAAAGAACGACCAGTAGGTATTCAAATATTTGGAGCTAACCTAGATAGTATGCTTCAGACTATAGATATTGTTTCGGCATCAAAGCCAGATATTATTGATATTAATTTTGGGTGTCCAGTTAAAAAAGTAGTAAGTAAAGGTGCTGGAGCAGGTATTTTAAAGGATATATGCTTAATGGAACAGCTTACTGCAGAAATGGTAAAGCGAACCAGTATACCAATTACTGTAAAAACACGCTTAGGTTGGGATCATGATTCTATAAAAATTGTTGAGGTGGCAGAAAGACTTCAAGATGTAGGCTGTAAAGCTATTGCGATACATGGGCGTACACGGGCACAAATGTATAAAGGAGATGCCGATTGGAAACCTATTGCTCAAGTTAAAAATAATCCCCGTATGCATATTCCAGTATTTGGAAATGGAGACGTAGATACCCCAGAAAAAGCTATGGATATGCGTGACAATTATGGGTTAGATGGTTGTATGATTGGTCGAGCAAGTATTGGAAACCCTTGGTTTTTTAAACAAGTAAAACACTTTTTTAATAAAGGAGAACATTTAGCACCAATTTCTTTAGAAGAACGCGTTGAAGCAGCACGTAGGCATTTACAAATGGCTATAGATTGGAAAGGAGAAATTCTAGGAGTTTTTGAAACCCGTAGACATTATACAAACTATTTTAAAGGAATTCCGCATTTTAAAGAATACCGAATGAAAATGGTTACTAGTGATCATTCTAAAGATGTTTTTGCTGCTTTTGAGGAGGTTTTAGAGAAATTTTCAGGATATCAGTTTACAGAGTAATTATAGCAAAATGGCAAGCCACCGCGCTATTCGCTATATCTTTTTAAAGCATTGTAATAAAGGATAAAGAAGGAGGTAATACTATCAAATTTTAGAGACCTCTTAAAGTTTATTATTTTTTAAGCTTTAAAAAGGATGCCGCTACTATCGCTTTTGCACTAGCCAAATAACTTTATGCTATTTTCTAGTTTTTTTGCTAATAGTTTTCTGCTCATTTTTACCCACATATTCCATTTGGTCGATTTTTGATTATAGGAAAAGTTGTTTCAATTTTATCAAAACAATCTTCAATTAAAGCATTATGTAATAGCGTATTGCAAAACACTAAATTAATAAACCTTTTCCTTGGGTTTCCATGTCGATTGTATGTTTTAATTTCAAATTTATGTATGCCTTTAAACCCCTTTGGGTTTGCGAATCGAAATTGAATTGTTTTATCTAAATCGTATTTTCTACAGTGTACCTTATTGGACCATGTCCACCTTTTGCCCCAACCTCAATTCCGTTTTTAAACCTCATGGCTGGTCATTATTTCAGTTGGCCAAATTTGGTCGTTTTCGTTTAATAAGGTAGCTAGTAATGCCACTACCTTTTGTTTGGGCACGTTTAAAACTCTCTTATGTATATTTAAAACTTTCACAACGTATTGAATTTAGGTTGTTGATATTGTTTTACGAAGTGTAGCCTTGTGTATTAAAACAGATGCTTTGTTCTTTATAAATTTTTATTAATAGTTTTGTACCATTGTTTCTGTAATACGTACAGAAGCTATTTTTGAAGCAACAATACCTAATACAGAAATGGTTAAAAAGACAATGAAGAAGTTTTCAACCTTTATAGTTACGGGGTAAGGAAGCGATGAGGTTATCATAACCAAATCAAACGTTTTTTGGAGTACTGTAATTATTAAAGCAACACCTAAACCAATAAAGCCGCCAATAATACTCATTAAACTGCCTTGGTAAAAGAAAATTTTGCGAATATCTTTTACGGTCACTCCTATATTAAAAAGTGTGCTTAAACTTCGTTTTTTATCCAACATCATCATTATTAATGATCCAATAACGTTAAAAAAAGCAATAATTAAAACAAGCGTAAAAATTAAGTATACAGCTAAATTTTCTGTGTTTAACATTTTATAAAGCGCATCATTAAGCTGCGTTCTATTTTTTAAAAGAACTTGATCTCCTAAAATAGCTTGAATTTTTGTTTTTGCAATATTTTCGTCAACACCTTCCTTAAGCTTAAATTCTATTGAAGAGATTTGATTATGTTTATAATTTAAAAGATTTTTTGCTAAATCTATAGGCGCATAAATATAAGTGTCATTTAGATTTTCATTAATGTAAAAAACACCCACATTAATAGCTTTAATAGAGTTAAAGGCGTTTTTTGTTGAGGTTATTTGTCCTTTTCCAGGTTTAGGAACATAGATATTTATTCCATTTGTAAAATCTAATACTCCAATGGATAAATTACTTGAAATACCCCAACCTACTACAATTTGATTTGATTTTTGATTTAACCAAGAGCCTAAATTTATCATAGAATCAATATCAACAACATTTTGATAATGCTCATCAACCCCTTTTATTATAGCTAATGTGTTTTTATCATCAGAAGCAATAACAACGCGCTCTTCAATAATTTTTGAATAAAGAGTGACCTCTTCTAGGTTATTAAGTTTATTAATATTGTCATTAGTTAAAATAAAGGATTTTCCAACAACAACTTCTGCTTTTAAATCAGGATCAATAATATTAGAAAATTGTAGTGTAAAATCTTTTAATCCAGCAAAACCAGAAAGCACAACAAATAATGATGCAGCGCCTAAAATGACTCCAATAACAGCAATAATGGTTATAAAATTAATAGCATTGTTAGAGCTCTTTGAGCGTAAATAACGTTTTGCTATATAAAGTGGGAAATTCATATATTTAATGCGAGAAGAAATATAGGCTTTAATTTATAACTATGCAACTAGAAGGTTTTTAAAATCGATTATGATTTTTTTCTCTTATCTAAAGTGCTAGGGTCTTTAATAGGGTCTTCTTTTCCTTTTAAAGATTTTTCTATTTGATCAATATACTCTAGAGAATCGTCAATAAAAAATTCTAAATTAGGCATTCGTCTTAATTGATTTTTGGTACGCTGTGATAATTCATGCCTTATTAAAGGGGTATTAGATTTTATACCCTCAAGAAGTTCTTTTGCTTTATCATTAGGGAAAATACTTAAATAAACTTTAGCAACAGATAAATCTACAGTAACCTTAACTTTGGATACAGATATTAATATACCATGTAAACCTCCTTGGGTAGCTGCTCCTTGCAGTACTTCAACTAAATCACGTTGTAATACGGATCCTATTTTTTTTTGTCTTTGACTTTCTTCTTCCACAGTATAGATTTTTTAAAAGCTATTTAGCTTTGAAAACTCTTAGTTTTCTAAGAACTTGTTTTTGAACCTCTGTAATAGGAGGTTGTATTCTGCAAAAATAGTGGATATTTAAAGATTATATTACTTTTGAATTGCATAATTTGTATCTTTTACTATAAATAAAGCTCCATTAAGGAGGAAATAAAAAAAAAATCAATGAATAAAATTGAGCACATAGGTATTGCAGTAAAAAACCTTGAAGAATCTAATAAGTTATTTTCTAAATTATTTGGAGAATCCTATTATAAGATAGAAGAAGTGGAAAGTGAAAGTGTTAACACATCCTTTTTTAAAGTTGGGGATAATAAAATAGAATTATTAGAGGCAACGAAAGTAGATAGTCCTATAGCTAGATTTATAGAAAAAAAAGGAGAAGGTGTACATCATATTGCATTTCATGTTAGCGATATTGCATCTGAAATAAAGCGTTTAAAAAAAGAAGGATTTAAAGTTTTAAACGAAATTCCCAAAAAAGGTGCTGATAATAAGCTAGTTGCTTTTTTGCATCCAAAATCTTCAAATGGTGTATTAATAGAGTTGTGTCAAGATGTAAATTAATTTAAAAAAAGGCTTGCAGTATATCAAAAATAATAGTAATATTGCACTCCTGTTTCGGGTCCTATAGCTCAGTTGGTTAGAGCACCTGACTCATAATCAGGTGGTCCATGGTTCGAGTCCATGTGGGACCACTTCTGTAAACGGTAAAGCCTTCAAGAAATTGAAGGCTTTTTTTGTTTGTTAAATTAAGGTTAACTCGTTTAGTGTGAATAGAGAGGAGATAAACCTGTTATTTATGATGTTTTATCTTATGTAAATTGTAGATTACCGGTTTTATATATTTGGTTTGTGATGGTTTTTAAGAGTGGCGAATTTGTGTTTTGTCGAGTATTTTCAACACTTTGTAGATGATTTTTTGATTAATAATAAGGTATTTGTTTTGATAGTTCGCTTTTTTTTATATTTTTGTGACCGATGAAAATACAAAATAAAAGAATATTAGCCTCAGTCTTATTTGTATTAATAAGCTTTGTGTGTGTTGCTCAAGTAATGCCACCTCCTCCTGGGCCACCGCCACCTCCTCCTGGAGTTCCTATTGATGGAGGGATTCTTTTAGGGATGGTTTTTGCCTTATTTTACGGTGCTAAAAAATTATTGTTAGCTAAAAAGGATAATTAAACTTACTTATTTAGTTCTACAAGTTTAGCAACATATTTTCCTAAAACATCAAATTCTAAATTTACTATAGTGCCAATTTTAAAGGTGTTAAAGTTAGTGTGCTCATAAGTATAAGGTATAATAGCAACGCTAAAAGTATCTTTTTTTGAATTTACAACGGTTAGACTAGTGCCGTTAATTGTTATGGATCCTTTTTCTATAGTAACATTATTAAGCTTAGAATCATAGTTGAAGGTGAAAACCCAACTACCGTTAGCTTCTTCAATATTTATACAAGTTGCAGTTTGATCTACATGTCCTTGTACAATGTGACCATCAAGCCTGTCACCTAGTTTCATGGCGCGCTCTAAGTTTACCTTGTCGTTAACTTTTAAGAAGTTAAGATTTGTTTTATCTAGAGTTTCTTTTATTGCTGTAACTACATATTCGTCGTTATTAATAGCAACAACAGTTAAGCAAACACCATTATGAGCAACACTTTGGTCTATTTTTAATTCAGAAGTAATCTGACTTTTAATAGATATGTGAAGATTGTTAAGGTCTTCTTTTAAATTAGAAACGATACCAAAGTTTTCAATAATTCCAGTAAACATATTATTATCTGTTTATTTATTTAAATTTGTATTACCAAATGAGTTTCAAAATAATTGTTATTATTTTGAGTTTATTTTATCAGAATAAAAAAGAAACAAATATAATAGGTAATTTTGGTGTTCAATTGGTGTGAAATCAAAAATACAAACAAAAGTTGTCATTTTTAATGAAGTATAAAGAAAATATAATAGTAGGAATATCAATAGGAGATTTAAATGGAATTGGTGGAGAAATTATTTTAAAGACATTTGAAGATGCAAGAGTTTTAGATTTTTGCACGCCTGTAATTTTTGCTTCAGTAAAAAGCATGACTTTTTTCAAAAACCAATTCAAATCTCAAATTAATTTTCATAGTATAAACAGTATGAGTCAATTAGTTTTAGGTAAAGTTAATGTCTTTAATTGTTGGACAGAACCTATAAAAATTGAATTTGGTAAGGAAAATACAAAAATTGGAGCTTATGCGATAAAGTCTTTACAGGCAGCAACTAAAGCTTTAAAAAATGATGAAATTCATGTATTGGTAACTGCTCCTATAAATAAACATAATATTCAATCAGAAGACTTTAAGTTTCCTGGTCATACAGATTATTTAGCTCAAGAATTGGAAGGGGAAAGTTTGATGTTTATGGTTACAGAAACTTTAAGAATAGGATTATTGACAGATCATGTGCCAGTTAAAGATATAGCATCTCAAATAACTCCAAAATTAATTGAGCAAAAAATAGATACAGTTTATAGATCGCTTAAAAAAGATTTTAGAATTCAAAAACCGAAAATTGCTGTTTTAGGGATAAATCCACACACAGGAGATAACGGTGTTATAGGTAGTGAAGACGATACTGTTTTAAGACCGACCCTTCAAAAAATAAAAGAATCGGGAAAATTAGTTTTTGGTCCTTATGCGGCAGATAGTTTTTTTGGGTCTAATAATTATAAAAACTTTGATGCTGTAATTGCTTCTTATCATGATCAAGGATTGATACCTTTTAAAACATTATCCTTTGGGCAAGGAGTTAATTTTACGGCAGGTTTAAATAAAGTAAGAACTTCTCCAGATCACGGTACTGCTTATGAAATCGCAGGTAAAGGGATAGCAGATGAAAATTCTTTTAAAGAAGCTCTTTTTATGGGTATAAAATTATTTAAAAATAGATTTGATTATGAGTATCTTACCTCAAACCCGTTAAAGAAAGCGCCAAGAAATGAACGTAAAAAATAATACTGTAAGTTAGGTATAGTTAGCTTATGCAAAAAAAATAAACACATAACTATCAAAGATGTAAACAAAAAAATGTTTATAAATAATGTCGCTTAAATAAAAATTTTATATATTTGCAGGCTCAAAATAGATGTGATAATGAAGCCATTGAAAGAGTTTACAATTCCATTTGTAGGGTTAAAAATAGCAAAACATCTTTTTGAGTATGAAGTAAATCAGGCGTTCTTTAAGCATTTTGAGTATGAAGATTTTAATGATGTAAATATTCATGTAAATGTTGAGTTAGAAAAAAAAACAACATTACTAGAGTTGCATTTTGAAATTTCTGGATGGGTTAATGTGAATTGTGACCTAACTAATGAACCTTATAATCAAACTATAGAAAACACATTTGATTTAGTTGTTAATTTTGGAGATGAATATAATGATGAGCATATTGATATTCTTATCATTCCACATGGAACTTACGAAATTAGTGTTGAACAGTATATATATGAGTTAATTATATTGTCTGTTCCTATAAAAAGAATTCACCCAGGAGTAGAGGATGGATCGTTAGATTCAGAAATACTTAAAAAATTAGAAGAATTAAGCCCAAAGCTTAAAGAAGATAAAGAAAAAGAAGAGGATATTGATCCTCGTTGGAATACATTAAAGAAATTATTAACGGATAAATAAACATATAAAATGGCACATCCTAAAAGAAAAATCTCGAAAACAAGAAGAGATAAAAGAAGAACCCATTACAAAGCAACTGCGCCACAGATTGCTACATGCCCAACAACAGGTGAGGCTCATTTATATCACAGAGCACATTGGCATGAAGGGAAGCTATATTATAGAGGTCAAGTTTTAATTGACAACTCAGAAGCAGTAGAAAACGTAGCATAAATACTATGCATGCACATAAAAAAACGCTCACATGTGAGCGTTTTTTTTTATGATATATTTTTTCTAAAAGACAAAAACGCGTAATTTGCGTGAGATTAAACTAAAATTTAGTAGTTTTCACGAAATTTTGAACGCTTTTGTCTAATTTTAATGATTTTTTAGTTGAATTAACTATAGAGTTATGAGTAAAATCTCTGCAGCGATTACAGCTGTAGGCGCGTACGTGCCTGAATATGTATTAACCAATCAGATCCTTGAAACGATGGTTGATACCAATGACGAATGGATTACTAGTAGAACAGGAATCAAAGAACGTCGAATTCTTAAAGATGAAGGAAAAGGAACCTCTTTTCTTGCAATCAATGCAGCCCAAGATCTTATAAAGAAAAAAGGACTTAACCCCAAAGACATAGAACTTGTTATTGTTGCTACAGCAACTCCAGATATGAAAGCTGCTTCTACAGCATCATATACGGCTTCAAAAATAGGGGCGGTAAATGCATTTTCATTTGATATGGATGCAGCCTGTTCAAGTTTTTTATATGGAATGTCTGTTGCGGCTAGCTATATTGAATCTGGAAGATATAAAAATGTATTACTCATAGGAGCAGATAAAATGTCTTCTATTGTTAATTATAAAGATAGAGCAACTTGTATCATCTTTGGCGATGGTGCTGGTGCTGTATTATTCGAGCCTACAGAGGAGAACTTAGGACTTCAAGATGAATATTTAAGAAGCGATGGTACAGGAAGAGAATTTTTGCAAGCCACTTACGGAGGCTCTTCATTCTCTTTAACTCCTGAAGTTTTAGAAAAAGGAGGTCAGTATGCTTTTCAAGAAGGTAGAACAGTGTTTAAAAATGCCGTATTTAATATGGCAGATGCAACATCTAAAATATTAGATCGAAATAATTTAACTAAAGATAATGTTGATTGGCTTGCTGCACATCAAGCAAATAAGCGTATTATAGATGCAACAGCACAACGTATAAATTTAGAAGAAGAAAAAGTGATGATGAATATTGAAAAGTATGGGAATACAACATCGGCAACGATACCATTACTTTTAAATGATTATGAATTACAACTTAAAAAAGGAGATAATGTAATATTTGCCGCTTTTGGAGGCGGATTTAATTGGGGGTCTATTTATTTAAAATGGGCATATAATTCAGTAAAATAACCACATAACTAATTAATAGCAAAATTATGGATATAAAAGAAATTCAAAATTTAATCAAGTTTGTTGCTAAATCAGGAGCAAGTGAGGTTAAATTAGAAATGGATGACATAAAGATTACCATTAAAACAGGCTCAGAATCAGAAACAACTATTGTACACCAAGTTCCTGCAAATCAAATGCCTCAGATGTCTCAACCAGTAGCTGCTCAACCTGTTGTAGCAGAAGTAGCAACTCCGGCAAGTCAACCAGCAGCTCCCGCTAATGAAGACTCAAAATATATCACTATTAAATCACCAATAATAGGTACCTTCTATAGAAAGCCATCTCCAGATAAACCATTATTTGTTGAGGTAGGACAAACTATAGCAGAGGGTGATGTACTTTGTATTATAGAAGCTATGAAACTTTTTAATGAAATAGAATCTGAAGTTTCAGGAAAAGTTGTTAAAATATTAGTTGATGATTCTTCTCCAGTAGAATTTGATCAACCATTATTTTTAGTAGATCCGTCATAACATATTAAAAATTCCAATATACAAATCTCAGAATCCAGTATTTGGAATTTGGCGATTGGAATTTGTAATTTTTAATTCAAAAAGTTATGTTTAAAAAAATATTGATTGCCAATAGAGGGGAAATAGCACTACGAGTTATTAGAACCTGTAAAGAAATGGGTATTAAAACAGTAGCTGTATATTCTACTGTTGATGAAGAAAGTCTGCATGTAAAATTTGCAGACGAAGCAGTATGTATAGGACCTGCAGCAAGTAGCGAATCGTACTTAAAAATGTCTAATGTTATAGCAGCAGCAGAAATAACAAATGCAGATGCTATTCATCCAGGATATGGTTTTTTATCTGAAAACGCTAAGTTTTCAAAAATCTGTGAAGAACACGGAATAAAATTCATAGGCGCTTCAGCAGAGATGATTGACAGAATGGGAGACAAGGCTAATGCCAAGGAAACCATGAAGGCAGCTGGAGTACCATGTGTACCAGGAAGTGACGGTATCATTAAAGATTTTGAAGAATGCGAAAAACTAGCTGTAGAAACAGGTTACCCTGTTATGCTTAAAGCTTCTGCAGGCGGTGGTGGAAAAGGTATGCGCGCCGTATGGAAACCAGAAGAGCTTAAAGATGCTTGGGATTCTGCAAGACAAGAATCTAAAGCAGCATTTGGAAATGACGATATGTATATGGAAAAGCTTATTGAAGAGCCAAGACATATTGAAATTCAAATTGTAGGAGATTCTAAAGGGAAAGCATGCCACCTTTCAGAAAGAGATTGTTCTGTACAAAGACGTCATCAAAAATTAACAGAAGAAGTACCTTCTCCATTTATGACGACAGCTTTACGTAAAAAAATGGGTGAAGCAGCAGTAAAAGCAGCAGAATTTATTAAATACGAAGGCGCAGGAACTGTAGAATTTCTAGTAGATAAGCATAGAAATTTCTATTTCATGGAAATGAATACGCGTATTCAAGTAGAGCATCCAATTACCGAACAAGTAATAGATTTCGATTTAATACGTGAGCAAATATTAGTGGCTTCAGGAGTACTAATTTCGGGTAAAAACTACAATCCAAAATTACACTCTATAGAATGTCGTATTAATGCTGAAGATCCATTTAATGGCTTTAGACCATCTCCAGGAAAAATAACAACACTACATGCACCAGGAGGCCATGGAGTACGTTTAGATACGCATGTATACGCAGGATATACAATTCCGGCAAATTACGATTCTATGATCGCTAAGTTAATTACGACAGCACAAACTAGAGAAGAAGCTATCAGTAAAATGAAGCGCGCATTAGATGAGTTTGTTATAGAAGGTATAAAAACAACCATTCCTTTCCACAGACAGTTAATGGATCATCCAGATTATATAGCCGGAGATTACACTACGAAGTTTATGGAAGACTTTGAAATGCAAAAACAAATAGAAGAATAATAAAAAACTCCGAAAGTAATTTCGGAGTTTTTTATTTTGGTATTTAATACAGTTTAGATTTACTTCAATGTCGTTTATGGTGTTACTTTTGCAAAAAAGCAAAAGTCAGGCTTTCGCAAGTCGCTTTTTTGCGTTGTTAATTAAGTGAATTACATTTATTTTGACAATTTTGAATATAACAAGATTACGGTTATTTATTAAGGAAAAAAAGAGCTCCAACAATTGCTCTATCCTTAACACGAAAATAGTAACTTCGTAATATGAGCTTATCTTATTGGGAAATAAAATCTTGGTTATCTAATATAGACTATACCATAATAGGAAGTGGTATTGTAGGACTTAATTGTGCTTTGCAATTAAAAAAACAAGCTCCTAAAGCTAATATACTAGTGTTGGAAAAGGGAGTATTGCCACAAGGAGCAAGTACCAAAAATGCAGGATTTACTTGTTTTGGAAGTTTAAGCGAAATAATAGACGATTTAAAATATCATAGTGAAGAAGAAGTCTTAACATTAGTACAGCAGCGGGTAAAAGGATTAGACTTGTTAAGGAAAACATTAGGAGATAAAGCTATTAATTATAAATGTTTAGGAGGTTACGAGTTATTTGGAGAGAAGGACGATATGTTTTTTAATAGCTGTATTTCTCAAAAACAATATATAAACAATATGCTAAAACCATTATTTAATGAAACCGTTTTTAGTTTAAGACCAAATCATTTTAATTTTAAAACTATAAAGAATCAACTTGTTTTCAATTCATTTGAAGGACAAATTGATACAGGAAAAATGATGGAAAACTTGCTTTTAAAAGTGCAATCAAAAGGCATTAAAATTTTAAACAATGTTACAGTTAATGAGTTTTTTGAAGACGGTAATTCGGTTAAAATAAAAACGAATGATTTTGAATTCTCAACCTCAAAGCTATTAATAGCAACTAACGGTTTTACATCACAGCTTTTAAATGAAAAAGTAAAACCAGCAAGAGCTCAGGTAATTATAACAAAACCAATTAAAAATTTGCATATAAAAGGGACATTTCATTTAGATAAAGGTTATTACTATTTTAGAAATATAGATGATAGAATTTTACTTGGAGGAGGTAGAAACCTTGATTTTAAAACAGAAGAAACAATAATATTAGGAGAAACAGAAATGATACAAAATAAGCTGGAAATACTTTTAAAAACTGTTATTTTGCCAGATATACCTTTTCAAATAGAACATAAATGGAGTGGGATTATGGGAGTAGGTATCCAGAAAAAACCAATAGTAAAACCAATAAGTAACCATGTTTTTTGTGGTGTGCGTTTAGGAGGAATGGGTATTGCTCTTGGGAGTTTAGTAGGGAAATCATTAGCAGATTTAGTAGCGTAAATAATGAAGAGATTTTTTCGTTTTATATTTAAATTATTATTTTGGATTGTTGTTTTATCTATAGGCTTAGTTGTCTTATTTAAATATGTTCCAGTACCAATAACACCATTAATGGTGATTAGGTATTTTGAAAATGAAACAGCTCATAAAAAGAATAACTTCCAGCACGATTGGGTGCCAATAGATAAAATTTCAAAAAAAATACAATTAGCGGTAATTTGTAGTGAAGATCAGAAATTTAAAAAGCATAACGGTTTTGATATAGCAGCTATCGAAAGAGCTTATAAAAATAATAAAACAGGGAAAAGAATAAAAGGAGGAAGTACTATTAGTCAGCAAACAGCAAAAAACGTTTTTTTATGGCCAGAACGTAGTTGGTTACGCAAAGGTCTAGAAACTTATTTCACTTTTTTAATTGAAAAAATTTGGACTAAAGAACGTATTCTAGAAGTTTATTTAAATAGTATTGAAATGGGAGATGGTATTTATGGAGCCGAAGCCGCATCTCAATATTGGTTTAATAAGCCAGCTGTAAAATTAACGGCTTATGAAGCTGCGGCTATTGCTTCTATATTACCAAACCCAAGAAGGTATCGTGCTAATCCAGCTTCAGTTTATATTCAAAAGCGAAAAGAATGGATTGTATCTCAGATGCATTTTTATGGGACATTAGAATTTAAAGCTCAAAAATGAATATAAAACAAAACTTGTATAACCAATGTCTTGAGTTTATAGATAATCGTCTTAAAACGGTTCAAAAAACGATGCAAGAAATTCAAGAATCCTTACTTTCCGAAACTAAAAGTAGTGCTGGAGATAAACATGAAACAGGTAGAGCCATGTTGCAATTAGAACGCGAAAAAGCAGGGAATCAATTAGCAGAAATTAATAAAATAAAAGAGAATTTTTCTAAAATTGACATAGAAAAATTCTCTAATATTATTGGTTTAGGTACCGTAGTTTATACGTCTCAAGCAAATTATTTTATAGCTATAAGTGCAGGTGAATTAAAAGTAAATAAAGACACCTTTTATGCTATTTCTCCAAATACACCTATTGGACAGTTGTTAATAGGTAAAAATATTAATGATATTGTTGTATTTAGAGAACAAAAGTTTAAAGTAATTAATATCGATTAATGTTTTAGTGTATTCAATCAAAAGTTTAAATTTCTAAAAGCTTAATATTTATTGTTTAATCAATTTGTATTTGATATTATTTATAGAAATAAAATAAAGCCCTCTGCTTAAATTTTCAATATCTAATGTCGAAGACTTTATATTATATTCATATTTAGAGACTAATTTTCCATTTATATTATAAATTTTAACTTGATTATCCTGTGGAGTTTCAAAGGTCATTTTTATTTCTCTTCTAGCAGGATTAGGATAAAATGGATTATTTTGTTGGTTAACATTAAAATTAGAAGTTCCTAATACTGATAAATCTTCGGGGTTATAGAAGTTACCACTCATAGCTAATAAGTAAAGTACACGAAGTGTAGATCCAAAATAGGCATTAGTAGTCATATTTACAACTTGACTATAAGCAGAGTTAACAAAATTTTGATCTGTAGATGCCATTGCAGCAACAGCATAAGCGCCTGTAAATGTAATATCTTTATAATTTACATCTCCTAGTTGTGTGCCATCAAGATTGTATCCTGCATATATATTGTCTAAACCTCCTTTGTCATTAATAAAATCGATAGATTTATTAGAGTATGTTAACGCAGCATTATTTCCATACCATAAATAATCTACAGCGATTCTCCATGGTGTTCTTGCTGCATCATAAGAATAAGTTTTACCTTGGTTTTTTGCCCAACCGACTTCAGAAGAAAATCCTCCATTTGCATTACACCAATCTGAAACTAAATTATGAACGGCATTGTTTACAGATTGATTTAAATTGATAATCTCATAACTTTTTGAGGCTATAGCAGCCCAATTAGAATCATTAGTGTAAGATCCGTAGGCTCTATAATATCCTGGAGAATAATATGATATATTGGTTGTTTGAGAACCGCCCCATGCATCACCAGGCTTTAATACATTTGTTCCAGATTCTACCTCGTGAGTTTTAATAATATCTATTAAATTAGTAGCGGCTGTACCATAATTAATAGTTCCAGTATTTCCCCATCTACGTTCTGCTACCATTAAGGCAATAGCAGCGTCTAGTTCGGCATCTGTGGCTCCGTTCTGTCCATCAACAGATGAACACCCATTAATTTTCCAGTTCATCACTCCATTTCCATTTAAAAAATTGATGTAATATTTCCAAAGACCATCTAATAAAGTTTGGTCTCCTGCATAGGCAGCAATTAACATTCCATAACCAATACCTTCAGATACTGTTTGGGCTGGATTGTCAAATTTCACACGTATGCGATCGTCTCCACAACTTTCTGTGAATTTTGTTTTCCACGTTGTGTAAGCTGAAGTAACATCAGTTGGTTTTAAATTTGTTGGAAGTGTTCCATGTTTATAATTAAGATTTAATAGTGATTGTGCATCATTAAAGTTTATGCATAGTAATACTAAGATAACGGCTAAGTTGATTTTTTTCATGAATGAATTTTTTTAGGCTAAGTTTTTAAAGTGAAATATATATACGATATTTTTTACTGAACCAGATGTTGTGTTGTCTGAAAAAACATAATCACTTGTAATTAATTATTCTTATAGTTTTGTTTTTATGTAATTTTTCATTCTTTAAGGACGTTGAGGAGAAGAGTCTTATATATTAATGAAATGTTTATGTACTTGAATAGTATACTTATGTCAGTGAAATAAAGGGTTGATTCTTTGACTGGATGAACACTTTAAGTTAATGAGTTAGCTAAGAAAGATTGATATAAATTCTTTTCTTTCTGAAGAAGTTGCTAATATAATAGTTTATAATTGAAATTAATAAAATAAAAACTCTCTAATGTTATTGGATTATACTAATTGGTAAAAGGCTAATGCTTTTTAAATAACTTGTTGTTTGCGTTAAGTTTTTATAGAGTTTTTAATTAGATGTTATTTTATAATAATCAATTCGAATTTAATGAAGCGTTTTAAGTTTAGATGTAATCTTAAAACGTAATCTATTAATTTCATTTTGTTTAATTATAGATTTAATAATTTTTCCTTTATTTAACAATAGGTAAATTGTGTTGCGTTTTTTTAATTCATTTAAAGATTTGGTAAAATGGCTATGGTATTCGTCAAGTACCATATTGATTTTTGTATCTGTTTTTATTTCTACTTTTTCATAAGCTTCATGAATACTTCTTATGGTATTTTGGTATTGACTTTTTGTAGTAAGATACTTTTGCTTCCAGTCTTCAGCGTCAAAAGGAACAACATTTTGTTTTATACTTTTAGCACTAAGTGTTATTTCCTCAATGCATTCTGGGGTAAAGCCTTCTTTTAAAACAGCGATATCTAATAAATCATTACTATCAATAAATATTTTTAATGCTGTTTTATTTAGTAATTCATATTTATATGGAATTTGAAATTCAAAATCCTGTGTTTTAATAATGTATTCAAGGTGTTTAGAACTTGTAAAATTCTGTAGGTCTATAAGGTCTACAACTAAGTGTGAAAATTCATTTTTATAAATTTTAAAAACGAGTTTTAGGTTGTTGTCCTTTAATTCAAAGCTCTTAAGTTTTATAATTCTGCTTGTAAAATTCATTTCTCATGGTAAAAAGTAATTTATTGATCTTTTCAAGATTTGTTTTTTTAATTAAACTTGAATTACCATAAATTACAAAGGTTTTTTATGTTTCCTTTAAGCACCAATTTAAAATTTTAGCAATGTTATTAGTAATGTCTATTCCTTTAGAGTATCCGGATAAACATAGTATATAAAACACTGTTAGGTTTTTAGTGTGATACTTATATTTGTCTAATACCGACTTAAGTATAAAATGTCATATTAAAGACGATTCCATTTTATAATTAAATTGTTATAGTAGCTAGAATGTTATGTTGTATCAAAATCACATTCTGTTTTTTACCTGTTGTACTTTTTGAGAATTTATCCTGATGGTATATGTTTTTGAGTCATAATAAATTTTTAAAAACTAATAATAGCTCAACAAACTTAACGACATTACATATTAATCCTTTACGGATATCTGTAAAGAGGTGAGATTTTTTTAGAAAATACTATAATTATTTTTATAAAACCCCTATTTTAATAAGTTTAGAGATAAGATGTGTGGTATTTTTTGCTTCAAAATGATCAAAAAGCTTACTTATTTTTTTGTCTATCGTACTTTCACTATTTGGAGTAATATTTTGTTCTTTAAATTTTTGAACAATTTCTTTTTTGTTAAACCCGTTAGCAAGTTCTTTTAAAATTGATAAGTCAAAATTGTCTAATTCGAATACATCATTATCTACAAGGTTTATTTGAGGAGAGAGATATGTTTTATTTTGATAGATGTTATATATGGCACTTATAAGTTCTGTTAGTCCGTGACGTCCTTTACAAACATAGCCATTAATGTTTTGCTCTTTAAAAAGGGTATTTATTTGGGTAACATTATCTACCATAGAATACACAATAACTTTTATTTTAGGCTGTATAAGTTTTATAGCATTTATAAGTTCAATTCCAGAAGAGAGTTTTCTAGAGACTAGACTTTCTTTAAAATGTAAATCTGTAATTAATAACTCAAAAGGAATATTATTTGTCTCAGCAATTTTAAACCTGTTGTATGCTTTATCGCAATATAGTTCGTTTTGTATTTCTACACCTTTTAATTTTTCTGTAAGTGTTTGAATAATACCAAGATTTTCTCCTCCAAAATCTTCTGCGACTAATATTTTTTTAAACATGTTAATTGGGGATTTGTATTTGGGCTTTAAAGCCTTTTCCTTTTTCTGAGTCAAATATAATAGTTCCTCCAATAGCTTTAATACGGTTTTCTGTATTCTTAAGTCCGTTTATATTGGTTAAATGATCTAAAGAAACTCCAATGCCATCGTCTGAGTAATTGATTTTTAATAGATTATCCTCGTTTTTAAAAATAATAGAAATTATGGTGGCTTTACTATGTTTTTTCATGTTAATCATTAACTCCTGTAACACTTTATATAGCGAAGTCTTTTCTAAGTCTTTTACGGTAGACCAGTTTATATCTTTTAACCCTGTAATGTAAAGTTGTGTTGTAACAGGTTTTAGTGTGCGCATCATTCCTAAAAGTTCGTCTTTATAGTTTGGTCCCGTATTAACTTCGTTTATTTCTCTAGAAAAATTTCTACTTTGGTTGTATAAGCCTTCTAGTTTATCGAGTACAGTGGTTTTGTTGGTGTTGTTTTCTATTAACATCATGGCTTGATTAATAATGCCTCCAAAATCGTCATGAACTCTTCTAGATAATGATGCTTCAGTCTCATAAGTCGCCTCAAGTTTCTCTATTTTGTTTTTCTGTGCTAAATAGTCAGCTCTTTTTTTTAGGTTTTTAGTGCGTTGTTTAAAAAAGTAAATAGTAAAGCAGGTTATTAAAAGTGCAATAATTAAAGCAAAAAGAAATAAGAGTTTATAGCTACGCTCTTGTGTTGCTATAACTTCCTTTTCCGCTTTTTCTTTTTGTAAACGCAGTATAGACTCTTGTTTTTGCTTATCATCATATTTATACTTGGCAAATTGCGTTTTAACTTTTAATTCTTGCTCATATAAACTGTCTTGTAAAAAAACATAACGGTCGCGTAATTCAATATTTTTGGGGTAGAGCTGCATTAAAATTTTAATGGCACCTTTTTCTGCTCGAGGCACTTTTATTGCTTTTGATAGGTGAATTACAGAATCAAAATATGACGATGCTTTTTTTATGTTATTTTTAGAATAAAACTCTCCTAAATGAGAATAACTATAAATTTGACCTAATTTATCATTGTTTTTGATTCTTATTTTTAGTGCATTTAATAAAGTGAGTTCGGTATTGTTTTGTCCTGATAGCCACTTAGCATAAGATAAATTATCAATAATCCTAGCATAATTATTATTGTCGTCTCTTGTTAGTGAATCTTTACTAATACTATCTAGTATTGTGATTGCGGTCTTGTATTGTTTGTTTTCTATATAAGCAGTCGCTAAATTATTTTTATATACTAGCTTGTCTTTTTCAGATAATGTGATTTTTATGGCTTTATTGTAGAAATTAAAAGCATCATCATAATTAAGTAAATATCCGTGATTTGTAGCTAAAATATCATACGAAGAAGCAATATATTTAACATCTTCTTTTGGGTGTAAATATTGTAACGCTTCTGTGATAGTTTCTTTGCTGCCAAAAAAATCATTTTGATCTTGTTGAATCATTGCCATAGTTAAAAGGGCTTTTCCTGTCCAACTATGGTTTTTAATTTGTTGAAAATGATTTTTTGAAAGATTATAATTTATAAATGCACTATCAGGAATATGTGCAACCTCATCAAAATAATAAGCTTTTAAATAAAATTGTTTTGCTAAGTTATATTGATCATTACTATATGTTGCATGATTGATTAAAATTTTATCATAAAACAATAGGCTGTCGTATTCTTTCATTGAAAAATGAAGAAAGTTTTTACGATACAAGACGTCAGCTAATAAAGTATCTTTATCTCTGTTTTTTGCTAAATAAAAAGCTTGATTTATGGCTTTAAGTTTTTCTTCTAAACTAAGCGTTTCGTTTTCTGATGCATTGTAATAATATAAAGTATTATTATAAATAGGGTTCTTTAGTTGAGAGCTAAAGTGATCATCGGAGGTACAAGATAAAAACAGAGTTATAGTAAAATATGTTAAAATTTTATTCAATTTAAGTTTTATGTTAAATGTTTTAAAAAAGAGTCATATCATAGAGATATGACTCAAATTAATAATATTTTTATTACTGGAAAGAAGGAGGGGGTTTAATTTTTCCTGTACCTCCATCTGTTGCCTGTACCTGCTCAAAAAGTGCATCTTCTTCAGCAATTGAATCATTAGTACAAGAAAATAAAAATATATTAAAAACGATTACCATTAAGGCTATAATTATTTTTTTCATAGTTTAGAAACTTTAGAATTAAACATAGGGGTGGCTGTCCGGCGGTTTTCCAGATTTGCTTTTTAAGCTATCACCCGTTGTTTTTTTGGAAAGTAAAAATCTTATGCAGTAGTGTTTAACTACTTTCCATTTGGCTAAAAACCAACTGCATTATAGACTTTTGTTAGAACAAATTTTTTAGAATTACTATGTTAGTTTTACATAGTAATTATTTGTTCTACATGAGGTTATTATGGTTTATGTAAATCATATTCATAGGTCTTTGTTTAAATAGGTTAGTATTTGTTTTAAGAGATGCCTTTTTTAGCGTATAAAAACTGACCGGATTGAATAATTGGAATAAAAAATCCGAGCAGTATTTGTCCTCGGATTTTTTCTATAAAATTAATTATAGAAAAAGCCGAAGTTTGTTGTGTGAGTGCGAGTCACAACTAAATTTTTGAAATGCAATTTTATGTATCATGATGTTCTATATAAGTATACTTAAACCTTAAAATGTTACACTTTTTTTAACTTATTTAGTCGTTTAAAGTTCAATATATTAATGCGTTGGCTTTTTATATGCTTTATTATTTATCAGAAATAATATTTTTAAATTAAGACATAAAAAAAGCATCTCTTTTTGGGAGATGCTATATTTAAAGTGCTATATGATTTTAATTAATTCATATATACTTATTCTCCCTTTTTATTAAAATTGCTTGTTCATCAATATGAAGTTGCCCTACGCTTTTTGGCGAACTAAAACAGCTATATAATGACGTATTATGTATTAGGAGATTTTTCATTATTTTTATTTTTCGTTATTATTTTTTGACACTGCAAATATCTAATCGTTTTTTGAATTACACAAGAGAAGTATGATTTATTTTATTGATTATAAGATAGTTATGTTTGTTTTTAGGCAAAGGTATTCCTATCCGTTTTCTACAGATATTTAACATTTTACATAATAAACTGTCTCTTAGTTATTTCTTGTTTCAATGACTCTATTTTACTTTTTTAACTTTTCAAACATTATTTTTAAATTTTTATAAAAAAAACGTCCAATATTAATTGGACGCTTATAATTTATGATGATTTATGTTTAGTTATCTGTTCAATTACCTTTTAAAATCACATAGCATCCGTTTGGTTCAATATAAATTGAACTAAAATCAAGGGAAAAATTCCCAGCATTTTTGCTTTTATGTAATCTTTGCGGTATCATAAATATGCGGCAAAGATCTTCATTATTATTTTATTAGCACTTTATTTTTGTTATAAAATTGTTTTCTAATTTTTTAAACACCAATGAAGAATTTTAGCAATATTATTTGCATCGTCTATTCTTCTATGATGAGTGCCTTCTAAAGGGATATTTAGTAGGCCTAAAGCGCCTTTCATACCTACTTTTCGTTTTAATCCTTTGGTTTCGGAAAATAGTGTTTTTACGTTGATATGATTTTGAGACAAAGGGTATTCTATATCTCGTATTTTACATTGATTTTCATCATATTTAAATCGTATGTTGGCACTCTATGTCATACAATTGCGAAGTTGATTTGGGGGGAATTCAAATTTTAAAACCTTTATTATTACATGTGTCTTCTAAAAACACAAGTGGAAAATATCGTCGTGTTTTACATTTAGAGTTTTCTTCTGTAGAATTATCTAATGAATTAGAGTACGCAGAAAGAGAAAACCTGAAAAATGAGTAAGAATTAATTTCATTATTTACATAAATTTAATACATAACTTTTGGATTATGAGTAGTTTTGAAAACTAACTTATTCTTGAAATAAGAAGAAGTGGTTAATTAATATATAAATATTTTAAATTTTATGAAACAAAAGTTATTTTTCATTTGGGCATGTTTTTCAATATGTTTTGCTTTCTCTCAATCAGTTTTTATTAATGAAGTTGATACAGATACAGAAGGTAGAGATACCGAGGAGTTTATTGAATTATATGATGGAGGTGTAGGAAATACTTCTTTAGACGGTTTGGTTGTTGTACTTTACAATGGAAACAGTAATTTAAGCTATAAAGCTTTTGATTTAAATGGTTTTTCAACTAACGCAGAAGGGTATTTTGTATTAGGAAATACAGGTGTTCCTAATGTGTCATTAGTATTTGGTGGTAACGGGCTTCAAAATGGAGCAGATGCCGTGGCTCTATATAGTGGGAGTGTATCTGAATTTCCTAACAATACAACTATAACTACAGATAACTTAATTGATGCTATAGTTTATGATACTAACGATGCTGATGATGCAGAGCTTTTAGTATTGTTAAATGCAGGTGAAATGCAAGTAAATGAAAATGAACTAGGGGAAAGTGCCTCTCAATCATTACAACGTATTCCTAATGGAGCTGGAGGTTTACGAAATACAAATACATATGCACAAGTAGTACCAACTCCAGGTGTTAAAAATGGTGCTGTTATTGCAATTCCAGGGGAGATAATTAGTATTAAAGAAGCAAGAAATGTTGCCGAAGGAACTGCTGTAACAATAACAGGGGTTTTAACTGTAACCGATAATTTTTCTGGACCTGCATTTATTCAGGATGCTACAGGTGGTATTGCTGTTTTTGATGAGTTAGTTCATGGCGAAGGTGTTTTTACAGTTGGAGATTCTATAACATTAACAGGTTTTAGAGCAGTTTTTAATGACCAAATACAAATAACATCTGTTTTAAATGTTGAAAATAATGGATTACCCATAAAACCAATAGAGCCAGCAACTATCACATTAAGTGAATTAAGTGAGCATTCAGGAGAGTTAGTTAGAGTTGTAAACACGACATTTCCTGAGCCAAGAAATTTATTATTTGGTAACTCTAATTTTATATTAACAGATGCAAGTGGTACAGGGGCGTTACGTATAGATAATGATGTTGCAGAGATTGTTGGGTTAGCGCAACCTGAACAGTGTAGTGAACTTACTGGGGTTATTGGAAGGTTTAGAGACTTCTTTCAATTATTACCAAGATTTCGTAAAGATATTCCTTGTGCGGAAGAGTTTGTTCCTGGCGGCAGCACATCAAATATTCCTAGAGTACAAACTTTAGATGTGGTGACTTGGAATATAGAATGGTTTGGAGATGAGAGGAATTCGCCTGCAGCTGGAAATTCAAATTCTGATGCTATACAACGAGATAGTGTGAAAACGGTTATTAGGAACTTAAAGGCAGACGTTATTGCGGTTCAGGAAATTACAGATGTTGCTTTGTTTACTCAAATGATTAATGAATTAGATGATTACAGTTTTATTTTATCAGAAGGAACGTCTGGAGGACCAAATTCAGAGGGAGCGCAGCATGTAGGGTTTATTTATAAAAACAACACTGTTTCACCAGTATCTTCAAGACCGATGTTTACTTCAATTCACCCGTTGTATAATGGAGGAAATGCTTCTGCATTATTAGATTATCCAAATACACCAAGTCGTTTTTATGCTAGTGGACGTCTTCCTTTTTTAATGACAGCCGATGTGACTATTGAGGGGGTTACAGAACAAGTAGATTTTATAGCATTACACGCTAGGGCTAATAGTAGTAATGGACAGCAATCTAGGTATGATATGAGACGTTATGATGTTGAGGTTTTAAAAGATAGTTTGGATGCTAATTTTGCAGACAGAAAATTTGTTATAGCTGGAGATTTTAATGACGATGTAGATGTAACGGTGGCTAATGTAAATACTACAGAGACATCGTATTTAGAATTTGTAAAAGATATTGAAAATTATAGCATTCCTACTGCTGCTTTAAGTGAAGCAGGGTTAAGGTCTTATGTTTTTAATAATAATGTGATTGATCATATTGTATTATCAAATGAGTTAAGTGACTATTTTGTTGAAGCATCGTCTACAGTACATTTTGAGTTTTTTGATAATGATTATAGTTCAACGACTTCAGATCATTTCCCAGTTTCTGTACGTTTACAATTCGAAAAAGTAGAACCATTAGTTGTAAATATAGAACATGATAATATTACTTGTAATGGGGCAGGAAATGGACAAATTATTGCTATGCCTACTGGAGGAGTAGCTCCGTTTTCTTATTTATGGAGTAATGGGAAAACAACAAAAAGTATATCTAATTTAGCAGCAGGAACATATTATGTTATTGTTACTGACGCTTTGGGAGAAGAAGTAATGTCTGAGGATATTGTAATTTCTCAACCAGAAGCTATTACGTTCGATGTTACTGAAGATCAAAAAATAGTAGTTGGTTATGGAGCTAAAAAGGTTATGATTTTAGAAGTTACAAATATTATAGGAGGTGTTTCAGGGTACACTATGTTATGGAGTACAGGTGATACAGGAGAAAGTATAGAAGTGTCTCCAGAAGAAACAACAGTTTATGCGGTAACGGTAACAGATGCTAGTGGATGTTCTGTGGTAAAAGAAGTTACAGTTAATGTAGAAGATGTTAGTTGTCCTAATTATTTTGGAAAAGGGGTGACTGTTTGTTTTAAAGGGCAGGCGCTTTGTGTCTCTAAATATACAGTGAAATATTTTTTAAGAAAAGGAGCTGTTTTAGGTTCTTGTATGGAGGATATTGAAACACCAGTGGTGGTTAAGGCTAAAGTATTTCCAAACCCTATATATTATAATTATACCAATGTGTTTTTAAGAGCAAGGTTTAATAGTGAGCTAATTTTTAAAATTTATACTAAAGAGGGTGTTTTAGTTGAAATAAAAAAAGCACAAGTTCATAAAGGGTTTAATAGAATACCATTAAAAGTATCTTCGCTAAAAAGAGGTTTATATATTTTAAAAATTATTGATGCTGGTGAGAATATAAACGGCATTCGTATTCTTAAGTTGTAATTAAGTTTTATAAATGCAAGTTGAAAAATAGAAGTGCTCGATTTTATCGGGCATTTTTATTTTTGTTTATGATGTTTTTATTAGAATATATGGTGTTTTTTTTCTTGAATAATGTCTATGACATTGGTAATATCTCTATTACTTTTCCATAAACATGTTTTGTCCAACCGTTAATTCTTCCGTGATTATTACCAATTAATAAGCCACGTTTGTTATTTTTTCCTTTAACAAGATGTGTAAAGCAATTGCCTCTAACTTTACAATAAACAATATCTCCGGGTTTACAATCTTCCCATATAATGGGTTTCAGTTTTACGGGTTGTTTAGATTTTAGTAGAGGTAACATAGAATTACCGGGTTCTTTTGAAATAATAGTTTCCCCATTTTGTAGTTTTTGAATTTTCCAATTCATAATATTTAATTTTAAATGTTATGTAAGTCATTTTTGGCTTACATAGCCTTCAAAATTTTTCAAAAGACTTTCAATGAACTAAGGCAAAGATATATAAATTAATCTATACGTTTTAAAAAGACGGTTTTTCCTTTATCAATATCTACGTGATGTTCGAAAAACACTTTATTTCCATTTAAGTTTCCTTCAACTAAATAATAATTCCCTTTAAAGTAAGATTGCGTTATTGTGGCTTTTAAGGTTGAAGTTTCTACCACTTGTAATTGATTCGCGTAGATAATAGTATTATTAATAATATTAAACTCTCCAAAAAATGAGGCTATTAAAGGTTTTTCAGGGTTACTATATAAATATTGAGGGGTGTTATTAGCATGGATTTTTTTATCATTTAAGACAATCATCTTGTCTGCAAAACCTAAAACATCGTCTTTATCATGAGTAGCAACAATACAAGCAATATTTTTGTCTTTTAGGTATTTAAAAATACTTCTCCGTAGAGATTGTTTTTTAAAATTATCGATATGACTAAAAGGTTCGTCTAATAGGATAATTTCTGGTTGTTTTGCCAAAGCTCTTGCTAATGCGACACGTTGTTTTTGTCCGCCACTTAATATTTTAACTTTAGTTTTTGCAAAAGAAGTGAGTTCTACAACTTCAAGTAATTCTGCGGTACGTTGCTTTTTTTCTTCTGGAAAGAAATTAGAAAGAAATTTACCTACATTTTCTTCTACGCTTATAAACGGCATTAAATCGAATTCTTGAGCGACATATTTCATGAAATCATAGCCAATAACCAGATTATATTTTGGACCTAAAACCTCTTGGTCTTTCCAGAATATTTGTCCGTTATCTAGATCGTATTCACCATATATAACTTTTAATAGTGTGCTTTTTCCAGAGCCACTTTCGCCAATAATAGAAAGATGTTCGCCTTTTTCTACTACAAAAGATATGTCTTCTAAAACAGTTGTTTTATTGTAACTAAAAGTAATGTGCTTTGCTTGTAACATTTTTAATTTTGAAGTGCAAAAATACTATAAAAAAACGCGCTTAATAATCAAGCGCGTTTATAATATTTACTTTTAAGGTGTTATCCTTTTATTTTTCTTCAGTTTTATTTGGTAATACATTAAATCCCATATTGTATAACGTAAATCCAAAAATATCTGCATATTGTTCAATAGTTTTACTTACTGGTGTGCCAGCTCCATGACCAGCATCAGTTTCAATTCTAATAAGTGTTGGATTATTTCCAGATTGTTTACTTTGTAGTTCTGCTGCAAATTTAAAACTATGGGCAGGCACAACTCTATCATCATGATCTCCTGTGGTTACTAAAGTCGATGGATATTCAACTCCCGATTTCACATTGTGGATTGGTGAATAATTTTTAAGATATTCGAACATTTCTTTGTTGTCTTCTGCAGTACCGTAATCGTATGCCCAACCTGCTCCAGCAGTAAAGGTATGATAGCGAAGCATATCTAAAACGCCTACGGCTGGTAATGCTACTTTTGCTAAGTCTGGACGCTGTGTCATGGTTGCTCCGACTAATAAACCACCATTTGATCCTCCTCTAATCGCTAAGTATTCTGTAGATGTATATTTGTTAGCTTTTAAATATTCCGCAGCAGCGATAAAATCATCAAATACATTTTGTTTTCGTAGTTTAGTTCCTGCATCGTGCCAAGCTTTTCCGTATTCACCACCTCCACGTAGGTTGGGAACAGCGTAAACCCCGCCTTGCTCCATCCAAACAGCATTAGTAATGCTAAAGTTTGGTGTTAAGCTAATGTTGAAGCCTCCGTAGCCATATAAAATTGTTGGGTTTTTTCCATTTAGTTCTAGTCCCTTTTTATGGGTAATAATCATAGGAACTTTTGTGCCATCTTTTGATGTGTAAAAGACTTGGTTGCTTTCATATTCATCACTATTGAATGTTATTGATGGTTTCCAATGTAATTCACTTTCACCTGTATCTATATTTAGTTTGTATATGCTAGATGGTGTGTTGTAATTTGTAAACGAAAAGTAATCTGATTTTTCTTCTTTTTTAGCTCCAAAACCATCAGCAGTTCCTAAGCCAGGAAGTTTAATGTCTCTAATAAAATTACCGTTATAATCGTATTGTTTTACTTTAGAAATAGCATCAACCATATAATGTGCTAAAAAATAGCCTCCACTAGTTGATGCTTTTAAAACATGTTTAGTTTCTGGGATAACGTCTATCCAGTTTTCTGGCGTTGGGTTAGTTATATTGGTAGAAACAATTTTTTTATTTGGAGCATTTAAATTTGTGACAAGAAATAATTTACTGCCTTCGTTTTCGATAATTTGGGTATCGCTATCTGTGTGATTTAGAATGGTAATAAATGGACCACTTGGGTTAGAAAGATCTTTTATAAAAAGTTTATTTCCAGAGGTAGATATGCTAGCAGATATTATTAGATATGTATTGTCTTCGGTTACTGCAGCGTATATATAACGATGTTTTTCTTTAGGGGTTCCTCCAAAAATTAAAACATCTTCTTTTTGTGGTGTTCCTAATTTGTGGTAGTATACTTTGTGCTGATCTGTTTTTGCAGAAAGCTCACTGCCCTCAGGTTTATCGTAGCTAGAATAATAGAAACCTTCATTTTTATACCAAGAGATATTACCAAACTTTACATCAATAATGGTGTCTTCAATAATTTCTTTGGTTTCTGTGTTCATGGTTAAAATTTTCCTCCAATCACTTCCACCTTCAGAAATGGAATATGCTAACAGGCTGCCGTCTTTTGAGAAACTCATACCTCCTAAAGAAACCGTTCCGTCTTTTGAAAATGTGTTAGGGTTTAGGAAAATTTCAGGGTCGTCATTATCTATGTTTCTGTAATAAACATTCTGATTTTGAAGCCCGTCATTTTTTGAAAAATAAGTGTATTTGCCTTTGATAAATGGTGCGCCTACTTTTTCGTAATTCCATAAATTAGAAAGACGTTCTTTTAGTTGTTTTCTAAAAGGAATGTTTTCTAAATAATTATTAGTTGTTCTATTTTGGGTTTTTACCCAAGTTTCGGTTTCTGGACTTCTGTCATCTTCTAGCCAGCGATATGGATCTTTTACTTCAACATCAAAATAAGTGTCTTTGGTATCTATGGTTTTGGTCTTCGGGTAATTCACAGTTAACTTGTTTTCTTTCTTGCAGCTTACTAATATGATTAGACATAATAGGCTAAGGATTAATTTTTTCATGATTGAAATTTTGGTTATAAAAATACAGAAAAAGGAGAAGAATTGCTTTTGTATATTTATATAAAGCTTAGATTTGGAATACAAACTAAAATAAGCGCACATCATGAAGTATTGTTTTTTTATTTTCATATTGTTTTTAAGTTTAGAAATGTTTTCTCAAAATTGTATGAATAAAAAGCTTAATGATAGAGATGGTAAAGGGCGGTTAGTTTTTTCTGATGATTTTAATAGAGAAGAAACAGATGATACCAGGGAGGAGTTAGGAAAAGATTGGGTTACTAATAGTTTAAAAAGAGCTAAGGGTATTAAACAAGCAGATTTAAAGGATAATCAATTGCACCTATTTAAGATAAAAGAAGCTAATCATGCTGTTTCTGCTAGGCATAATGCACCATTTAAAAATGGCTTTGTAGAAGTGAAATTTATGATTACAGATAAGAAGGGAATAAATTTTAATTTTAATGATCCTTCTATTAAAGATTTGGCGTGGGCTGGTCATGTCTGTCAAGTTAAAATTACACCAAATGATCAGAAAGAAGGTGTTTTTAAAATGTCGACACATATAAAAAGAAAAGCAGGAGCGAGTAAAGAGGAAGTGAATAAATTGATTAAAGGAACGATTAACAAAGTTAAGAATGAGACTCTTTTTAATACCTGGTATGCTATTAAAATACAATTTACAGAGCATATATTAACGTTATATATTCATGGAAAAGAAATAGGCTTACACACATCTTCTGGTTTTGCGAATATTAAACAGAATATTGCATTTGTAGTTGATAGTTATGCTATTATAGATGATTTAGTAGTTTATAGTTAGAATAGATTGCTCATTTTAATATAAAGTGAGTTAAATCTAAAAAAAGCCTCTATAGAAATAAATCTATAAAGGCTTTTTATTTACAAAGTAAAGGTGTTTTTATACTAAGTTATTTTCAACTAAATACTCAGCAATTTGAATGGTATTGGTTGCAGCTCCTTTACGTAGGTTATCTGCAACAATCCACATATTTAATGTATTTGGTTGTGTTTCGTCACGACGAATACGTCCTACAAAAACATCATCTTTATCATGTGCATAGATTGGCATTGGGTATGTGTTTGTGTCTGTATTATCTTGAACTACAACACCTGGTGTTTCGCTTAATAGTTTACGAACATCAGATAAATCGAAATCATTTTCAAACTCAACATTTACAGATTCAGAGTGTCCACCAGCTGTAGGAATTCTAACAGCAGTAGCAGATATAGAAAATGTACGATCATTCAATATTTTTTGAGGCTCTCTTGCAAGCTTCATTTCTTCTTTAGTATATCCATTATCTTGAAATACATCACAATGTGGTAATGCGTTTCTACCAATTGGGTAAGGATAAGCCATTTCCCCGTCAATACCAGCGATTTCATTTTCTAATTGTCTTACAGCTTTAACGCCTGTACCAGAAACCGATTGATATGTTGAAACCACCACACGTTTCATTTTATATTTATCATGAAGTGGAGACAATGCCATTACTAATTGAATTGTAGAACAATTTGGATTGGCTATAATTTTATCGTCTTTTGTTAATTCATTTGCATTAATTTCTGGAACGACTAATTTTTTAGTAGGATCCATTCTCCATGCAGAAGAATTATCAACAACTGTAGAGCCTGCTTCAGCAAATTTTGGAGCCCATTCTAAAGATGTGTCTCCGCCTGCTGAAAACAATGCGATATCTGGACGCATAGAAACAGCAGTATCTAAACCTACTACTTTGAAATCTGTGCCTTTATATGTAATTATCTTTCCAATAGATCTTTCTGAAGCTACAGGAATTAATTCAGTTATAGGAAAATTACGTTCTTCAAGAACTTTTAGCATCACTTCGCCAACCATACCAGTGGCACCAACTACAGCTACTTTCATCTGTGTTATATTTAATGTTATTTAATTTTATGACGTAATATCCATGTTAATATTTGATAGTTAATGACTAAGCTAATTAGTATGGATATGTCATCTTAATTTTTATTTAATCAAATTCTATGGCAAAACTAAGTATTAATTCTTTTTTAGAATCTAAAAAAAGCCCTCATTTTATAAAAACAAGGGCTTTTTAACAACAAATAACACTGTGTTGTTTATTTTACAATTTGTTATTTTTTTAACAAATCTCTTATTTCTGCAAGTAAATCTTCTTGAGAAGGCCCTGTAGGAGCTGCAGGAGCAGGTTCTTCTTTCTTTTTTAACTTATTAACACCTTTTACAATTAAGAACATAACAAAAGCAACAATAATAAAATCAATAACGTTGGTTAAGAATGCTCCCCAAAGTACAGATACTTCACCTTGTATAATACCATCTGCATTGGCAACACCTTCTTTAATAACATATTTTAAATCTTTGAAATTTGCATTGAATATTAATCCAATAAGAGGAGAAACTATGCCTCCTGTAAAAGCGGTGACTACTTCTTTAAAGGCTGCACCCATAACAAAACCAACAGCAATGTCTACAAGGTTGCCCTTCATTGCAAATTCCTTAAACTCTTTTAACATGATTTTTAAATTTTAGTTAGTGAAATACTAAAATAATCAAAAAAAATTAACATGTGGTAGGTTTCTTATTTTAAGAATGAGCGTTTAACTCTCTGAGAAATAGATGTTATAAGCTCGTAAGAAATGGTTTTAGCGCTTTTTGCTAAGTGTTCTGCTGTTTGGTTTCTGTCAAAAACAATAACTTCATCACCTTCTTTACAATTAATATTAGTAATATCAACCATTATCATATCCATACAAACATTACCTATAATATAAGCCTTTTGTCCATTAATAGTCACAAAGCTATTACCGTTTCCGTATTGTCTGCCAATACCATCTGCATGACCAATAGGAAGTGTTGCTGTTTTTTGAAAAGAATGACTTTTAAAAGCTCTATTGTAACCAACAGATTCACCTTTTTTAATGTTATGAATTTGAGAAATTATGGTTTTTAATGAGGCAATAGGCTTTAAATGTGTATTTTCTTTTTCAGAATTTCCAAAACCATATAAACCAATGCCTGTTCTAACCATATCAAAATGTGCTTCGGGATAGTTTAAAATACCAGATGTGTTACAGATATGTAATATGGGTTTGTAACCAATAGTTTTTATAAAATGATTACTTATAGTTTTAAAGGTTTCAATTTGATTTAAAGTAAATATTCTTTCGTTTAAATCTTCACTAGCTGCCAAATGCGAAAATATTGAAGTTACTTTTACTGCGTTAGTTCCTTTAAGTTTGTGAGTTATTAAATGAACATCATTTTCAGAAAAACCAAGTCGGTTCAACCCTGTGTTAAACTTAATATGGATAGGATAGTCTGTTTGTTTTTCCACGGAAGCGATAGTAATAAATTCATTTAGAATCTTAGTGTTATATAAACTAGGTTCTAAAGTATATGCTATAAGCTTTTTAAAGTTTTTTGCTAAAGGGTGTAATACTAAAATGGGTTTGGTGATACCAGCTTCTCTAAGTGTAATGCCTTCATTAATATACGCTACAGCAAAATAATCCACACCTTGTTCTTGTAGATAGGTAGCTGTTTCTGCGGAATCACTACCGTAAGCATATGCTTTAACTACTGCTAAAAATTTTGTATTGTTTTGTAATTTAGATTTAAGGTGCTGGTAATTATGGTTAAGTGCTTTTAAATCTATTTCAAGCACGGTTTCTTGTGCTTTAAGCATTGGAATCTTTAGGTTTAGAGTTGGCTTCTTCTTTGGCGGCTTCCTTAGCTTTCTTACGTCTATCTTTGTCACGCATCATAGCCTTGTAATAAGCAGCTCTACTTAAAGGTTCGTATTCGTCAACTTCGCCTATTAGGACTAGATCATCGCTTTTTGCTTTTCGGTAACTATATTGTGCTAAGTTCCCTGTTCTTGTGCAAACAGCGTGTACTTTAGTAACATAATCTGCTGTAGCCATTAAGAAAGGCATGGGGCCAAAAGGGTTACCTTTAAAATCCATGTCTAATCCAGCTACAATAACACGTATACCTTTGTTTGCTAAATCGTTACAGATGCGTACAATTTCATCATCAAAAAATTGAGCTTCATCTATGCCAACAACATCACAGCCATCTGCTAAAATAGGAATGTTAGCAGCGGCAGGAACTGGTGTAGAGCGTATTTCGTTATCGTCATGAGAGACTACCATATCTTCATTATAACGTACATCTATAGTAGGCTTAAAAATTTCGACGCGTTGCTTGGCAAATTGAGCGCGTTTAAGTCTTCGGATTAATTCTTCGGTTTTTCCAGAAAACATAGAGCCACAGATAACTTCTATCCATCCAAATTGTTCTTTATGATTTACTGTATTTTCAAGAAACATTTCGTAATTTTAACACTAAAATAAAGCTATTATTGATTTGTATAAAGGTGACGTAAATTTATTAAAAATCAAAAGCCTAAATAGCAATAATTAATAAAATTATAAATAAATGAAGAAGAAGTTAGAATCTGAACTCATTAGTATAGCCCATAGAATTCTGAAATTGAAGGGTAAAGAGGATGTTGTAAAGATGCATGCAGAAGTATCTGTTCTTTATGAAAGATTGTCTGTGTTGAAGTTTGCGTATGAAAATTATGAAGGAGATGCACCAACTATTGGGAGTGATTCTTCTTTTTTTGGAATGCTAGATAGTGCTTTTAATAATAAAGTTAGCGATAATATTGAGGTTGAAGATAAAATATATGTTAATCTTGATGAGGTTGAGGATGAGGCTATTATGGAGCCTGTGATGGAGAAAATTAAAGATATGGTAGCGCAAATGCCTCAAGAAGCAGAGATTGTTGATACCATTTTTGAAGAAGCTGTTCCTAAAAGTATACCTCAGAAAACGGATTTAGAAGATCTTACAGCTGGATTTAAGGATATGCCTATTTTTGAGCCTGCTTCTAAAATACAGAACGGGATTTCAAATGATAAAAAATCATTGAATGATAAACTAAAAAGTGGCGGGCTTAATATAGGACTTAATGATAAGATCGCTTTTATAAAGCATTTGTTTGATGGTAAAAGTGAAGATTATGATCGCGTATTATCACAATTAAACACTTTTGTTTCTCATGATAATGCAGTAAACTTTATTAAAGATATTGTAAAGCCAGATTATAATAATTGGGAAGGAAAAGAAGAGTTTGAAGTGCGTTTAATGGAAATTATAGGAAGTAAGTTTCTTTAATTAGAGTGTTTTAACACTAAAAAAGGGTTGTACTTTACTTATGATTATTATATTCTTAGGTTAAGAAACTTATTAATAGTTTCATTACTTGCTTTTTTAAAAAACCCTCAAAACTTATTGTTAAATCACTAATAATATAGGAGTAATTAGTAATAAATGAGTAAACTCTACATTGTACCAACGCCAATAGGTAATTTAAAAGACATGACCTTTAGAGCGGTTGAAGCTTTAAAAGATGTCGATTTAATTCTTGCTGAAGACACCCGAACATCGGGGAAATTATTAAAACATTTTGAAATTTCAACCCATATGCAATCTCACCATATGCATAATGAACATAAAACGGTTGATGCAATTATACAAAAACTAAAAAGCGGAACAACCGTTGCGCTTATTAGTGATGCAGGGACACCTGCTATTTCAGATCCAGGATTTTTATTAACGCGTGCTTGTATTGAAAATAATATAGAAGTTGATTGTTTACCAGGAGCTACAGCATTTGTACCTGCTTTGGTTAATTCTGGTTTGCCTAACGATAAATTTGTGTTTGAAGGTTTTTTACCTGTTAAAAAAGGACGACAAACACGACTATTATTACTAGCAGAAGAAACGCGAACCATTATTTTCTATGAAAGTCCGCATAAATTGGTAAAAACCTTAGGGCATTTTTGTGAATATTTTGGTGAAGACAGGCAAGTGTCGGTATCGCGAGAATTAACAAAGCTGTTTGAAGAAACGATTCGTGGTACAGCAAAAGAAGTGTTAGATTATTATACCAATAAACCACCAAAAGGTGAAATAGTTGTTATTGTTGGTGGTAAAAATAAACCCCTAAAGGGTTAGTTAAAAAATATAAAATGAATTTAGAAGTATTTAAAAATAAATTAAAAAACAATCCAAAGGATATTGATTTTTCTGAAACAATGAGTACTATTGAAGCTAATTACGAGTTTACTCCAACAGCTTTTACTAATGGAACATTGATTAATGGAGTAGGAGAAAATTCAGGATCATGTAAATTATTTGCATTTGCAAAAGTTCAAGGTTTTACAAAAGATGAAACGTTAGCTTGTTTTGGTAAGTTTTATTTTGACGATGTTTTAAATAATCCTAATGGAGCTGGACACCAAAACATTAGAAATTTTATGAATACTGGTTTTGATGGTTTAGCTTTTGATGGTGAACCGTTAACGGAAAAGTAAATATTATTTTGAGGATAGTGAAAGTTCTCTAAAAAGTTAAATACACGGCTGTTATTAAGGAGGTAAAACTAAGAGGATGTGTCGAATAGTAGTTTTATAATTAATGTTTTTGTTAAGCAATAGGCAGATTGCTACGCCGCTAAAAAAAGTGTCTCGCAATGACTAAACTATAATGTTTTGGTGATTAAGGGGGTGCGACTGAAGTAACCTGTTAGATGATAGGCCTTAGTTAAAAGGTGTTCTTTTATTAACACTTTTGGTAAGTAATAAACAGATTGTCATGTTGCAAAAAAGAGCTTTAAAGTAACAGTATACATAACTATTTTTATCATGCAAGATTTACTTAAAAGTATAAAACAATGCACCATTTGCGAAAAACATTTGCTTTTAGGTCCTCGCCCTGTAGTATCTGCACATCCAGAATCTAAAATTGTGATTATAGGTCAAGCTCCAGGAACCAAAGTGCATGAATCCGGAATTCCTTGGGATGATGCCAGTGGTAAACAATTGCGAAAATGGTTAAACGTATCTGAAGAAGATTTTTACGATATAACTAAATTTGCTATAATCCCTATGGGGTTTTGTTACCCTGGAAAAGGTAAAACAGGTGACCTGCCGCCTAGACCAGAATGTGCACCTCAATGGCATAAATTATTACTGGAAAAATTACAAAATGTAGAATTGATACTTTTAATTGGCATGTATGCCCAAAAATACTATTTAGGTAAAACAGCTAAGAAAACATTAACAGAAACAGTAGCAAATTATAAAGAATATCTTCCTAAATATTTGCCCTTACCACATCCGTCGCCTAGAAATCGTTTTTGGTTAACAAAGAACCCTTGGTTTGAAGTTGAAGTCTTGCCAGAGTTAAGGGAACGAGTTTTCAAAGTTTATATAAATTAAATTTCAATGTTAGAAACATTTAATTACTTGAATTAAATGATGATTTTACTTATATATACATTTTATTTACTAGAGACTATAAAACACCTTGATAACTGTTTTAAATTTATTCTTCTATAGAGGTTAATTTACTTTATAAAATAGATTTTGTATTTAGTAAAGTAGGTTAAAGGTTAAATTTGAAAAATGATGATGAAGTATATTAATAATGTTATTTGTTTGTTTCTGTTTCTAAATGTAAGCTGTCAGAATAGTATAAAAAATAGTGTATTAGAAAATAGTTTGGTTAAAGTAGATTTTAACGGATTTACAGGAAATTATTCAGTATACGATAAAAGAGACGGTAGTTTGGTTATTAGTAATGCTTCATTTTCTGTAAATGAAAATGTATCTACAGATGGATATCAGTTCACTTTTTCAAAAAATAAAGTTAACGATATTATTGGTAAAGGTGAGATGTTAGTGATAAAGGGGGCTAAAAAAGGTGCGTCCTCACTAATTTTAGAACTGTCTCTTTTTAAAGATAAAACCTTTTTAGTACTAAATCAAGGTATAGAAAATAATGAAGATAGCGCTTTAGTGGTCAAAAAATTTACACCTATTAATGGAGTAGCGTTTAGCAATTTTTCTTTTGAAAATTATAAGACTTTAGATGGTGATAATGGACAAAAACTAACTCAGGTTACCAGTGGTAAAAGTTTAAAATCTTCAAACAATATCTTAGTTACTTTTGGTAAAAAAGGCGCTAGAAAGCATGCTTTAGTTTTTGGTGGCTTAACGTATAATGAATTTCAGAAGTTTGCAGAAGTCGATAAGCTAGATAAATATTTGAATATTAAATTAAAAGCTTCAGATCCTGTAGGGAAATTGGTTGATGCACATACTTCTTATGTATTTAAAGATAAGTTTTATTTAGATTTTGCTACAGATAACCGCTTTGAGGCTCTTGATAAATATGGTAAAACATTAAAGATTGCTAATCATGTAGACTTACGAGGTATAGATTATCCAGTACTTAATTTCTGGTATTGTTATAAAGATTTTTTTGGAAATGGAAAGTTTCGTAATAATTCTTTAGGAGTGATTGAAGAGTTAGAGGAAATTAAAAAAACAGGTTTTTTAAAGTATGGTCCAATTGCGCTACGATTAGAACCAGACGATTATGCAAACCCTAATAATCAACAAGGTTGGTGGGATGATAAACACTGGCAGATGTACAAAGGCGGACAATTGTTAAAGCCTTTAGAAACTATAAAAAAATGGGGAGAGAAAGTACAAGAACTAGGAGGTATTCCTTATTTCTATTGTCAGACTGCGAGAAGATCAAACGATTATTGTACAACCTATCCAGAGCATACTTTATTTAATAATCCATTAGCCAAAAGGTCTAATGGAGGTGGTTTTGGTAAGAATAAAAAAGGCTTTTGGTCTTACGATTTTACCGATAAAGGTTTTATTAGTCATATGAACGATGTATACGCTAATTTAAAAAGCGGAGGCTTAAAAGGAATTAAGTTTGATTACCCTTTTACAGGATGGGCTTATGATGGTGGTTTCGAAGATAAATACGCTACAACAACGTCTGCTTACAGGAATATCTATAGGTTGGCTTACGAAGGCTTAGGCAATGGTAGCGATGTGCAAGAGCGAATTCCTCCTTTTGGAGATGTAACCTTAGGGCTTTCTACAACACAACGAACCGAAGGCGATTGCGATTGGGTATATCCTGGTAGAATTACCAAAACAGGTTTAAGGTGGTATAAAAATAGGGTGGTAACCAATTACGATCACGATCCTATAAATCCATACCATATATATCCAGCAAATACAGATCGTGGTTGGCAAACAGCAATTACTATGACTTATCTAACAAGTGGACGTTTGGAAGTTGGGAAGTATTTAGAAGAAATGACCGACAAGATGCGTTACGATTTATCGCGTGCAGTACCTTTGTTTACCGAAGAAAAAAGCCCAAGACCTTTAGATGCTTTTTCAGGAGGTATGTATCCTTCTATTTATGATTTAGAATTAACGCCCTCATGGCATATTTTAACGTTTTATAATCATAAAATAGAAAAACAGAAATGGCCTAAAAACTCATATCATTATGGACATATAGCTAAAGATCCTAATAAAAAGCAATTTGAGCCTAATAAATTATTACCTAACACTGTTTCTGTATTACTTAGTGATAAAACTGATGACGGAGGATTAGGGTTAGATGCTTCAAAAAAATATCATATCTATGATTTCTGGAATTGGAAGTACTTAGGGAATCACGATGCGAATTCTAAATTTAGTCAAATATTAGAGCCTGGAGAAGCCAGAATTATGGCTGTTCATGAAGTGAAAAATCGCCCTCAGTTTTTATCAACGAATAGACATTTGTTACAAGGATATTTAGATATGGAAAAACAGCCCTCTTGGAGAGAAAATAATAAAACTTTATCTGGAGCTTCAAAGTTAATTGGTGGAGAGGACTATAAAATTATTATAGCAAGTAATGGTTTTAATTTAAAAATGATAGACATTAAAAATGCAACTTATAAAATAAACAAAAAGGAAACTTTAAGTGAATTATTGTATGAAGTTGTGTTGCATTCTAAAGTGAATAATACTATTTCATGGCATGCTGTTTTTGAATAAGCACTAGCAAGAATTATTTAGGCAATCTAAACTTTTTAGATAACGAAAATTGAAAAATACTACCTTCTCCCATAATAGAAGATACAGTGATTTTTCCTCCAAGGTTTTCAACTATTTTTTTAACAGTAGCTAATCCAATACCAGTACCAATATTTCCGTCTTTATCTGGAACGCCTACAACAGAGAAAAGTTCGAATATTTTGTTAAGGTGCTCTTTTGGGATGCCATCTCCATTGTCTTTTACAGTGAACTCGTAAAAATTATCTATTTCTAATAAGTTTATATTTATAACTTTTTTAGGTTTCGAATTGTATTTTATAGCATTAGTAATAAGGTTTATTAGTATTTGCATTAAAGCAGCTTTGTTGGTGAAAAACACATCAATTTCTGAATGTAAATTGAGAACTGTATTAATACTTATGTTAGTAATCATTTTTACTTCTTGCAACAATGATTTAATATTTGTTTTTTCCTGCTTTTGTAATAATAAATCGTCACTATTATAGAATCTTAAAAGACCATCTATATAGTTTTTTAAAGAGTTAGATGAGGTTTTTAAATATTCTATATACTGTAAAGATTCTTCATTAAGAAACCCTTGGTTTTCTTCTTCTAATAGTTCGGTTAATGAAATAATATTAGATAAAGGAGATTTAAGGTCATGAGAAACTATACGTGCAAATGTTTTTAGGTTTTCGTTTCTTTTCCTAAGTCTTTCTTGATATTGTAATAGTTTTAAGTTTTGGTAGCGTTGTTCAAATAAACTAACAACTTGTTTAGACATAGATATTAATGCTTTTATTTGTTGCTTAGTTAATTGTCTTGGTTTGTGGTCGTAAACACATAATGTGCCTAGTTTATAGCCATCTGAATCGACAAGAGGAGCTCCTGCGTAAAAGATGGCTTTATATTCACTTACTAAGGGATTATCTATAAATCTAATGTCTTCTCTAGCATCTTTTATAATTGTAATTGGAGATTCTGAATTTATAGCATGACCGCAAAACGAAATATCTCTAGGAGATTCATTAAAAGGAATGCCATAGTGTGATTTTAAAAAATTACGCTTTTTATCTAAAAGGGTAATTAATGATATTGGAGCATCACATATATAAGACATAAGTGTTGTAATGTTATCATAATTATCTTCTGGTAAAGTGTCTAATAATTGATATTTTTCAACAGCATTTTGTCTATACTTTTCATTTTCAGGATATTGTGGTGATATCATAGTTTAGTTTAGTAGAATTTAAATAATAAATAACTACATATTTAGATATCGCAAGGTACTAAAAATAATGTTTAATCGTAATAATTATATTTTATAATAATCTGATATAGAGTGTATTATGATGTGGTAGAATCTCTTTTTTGTTTGTTGGTCTTTTAAACATTTTCTGTAGGTTAGGTTTTATGTAAATTTAAATATGTTTTCCTTTTCCCCAACCATGTTTGCCTAAATATTGGTTGCCACTTTCTACGGCTCCATTTTCAATAGAAGTTCCCATACTATCATTCCATCTATTTAAGTAGCCAAATAAAGAAATAACACCTAGCATTTCAACAATTTCACCCTCATTCCAGTGTTCATATAGACGTTTTTTTATGGTTTCATCAACCCCATTTGGTACTTGAGATGCTTGTAATGAAAAATCTAATGCAGCACGTTCGGCTTCACTAAATGCAGGATGTGTTCTGTATTCCCAAATATTATCTAATTGCTCTTGTTCGGCGCCATAACGTTCTGCTGCTCTAATAGCATGAGCTTGACAATACCTGCAACCTGTAGAGTTACTACTTACCCAAGCAATCATGCGTTTTAAAGCAGATGTTACACGTCCTTCATTAGCCATAACAGCTTTGTTTAAATTAATAAAAGCCTTGCTAATGGCAGGACGACGTTGCATGGTTAATACAGAGTTTGGACAAAAGCCAAGGGTTTCGTTAAAAAACGTTGCTAGTTCTTTTGTTTCTAAATCATGATCAGCAGATAAAGGTGTTACTAAAGGCATAGTTTTATTTTTTAGTGGTATTTTTGAAGTTACAAGAAACGAAAAATAATTCATAGAAAGATGACAAATCATATTACAACAACTTGGTTGGGAGACATGAAGTTTGAAAGTACTAACCCATCAGGACATAATTTATTTATTGATGCGGGCGAAGAAAATGGAGGTAAAGGTGAAGGGTATCGTCCTAAAGCTTTGATGCTTTCGGGTTTAGCGGGTTGTTCAGGATTGGATGTGGCTGCTTTAATAAAAAAGATGAAGCTAAATGTTGATAGTTTTAAGATAGATACTGAAGCTAATCTTACAGAGGAACATCCTAAGTTTTACGATAAAGTAGCTATGCGTTTTCATTTTTATGGTGATGATTTAAATGAAAAAAAATTACAACGCGCTGTTGATTTATCAATAGAAAAATATTGTGGTGTTATGGAAATGTTTCGTCAGTTTGCAAAATTAAGCATAGAAACTCACTTTCATAAAAAGTAATGCCTCTTTTGGAATTTCAAAATCAAATATTTTAAGATTTATTTCTGAAATAAACTATGCGTTGGACTATAGAACCAAAACCGAAAACTAAAAAAATTGAAGCATTACAAAAAGCACTTCAAGTAGATACCATTACAGCAACATTGTTAGTGAAACGAGGTATTGAGACTTATGAAGCAGCTAAACGTTTCTTTAGACCTAGTTATAGCGATTTACATGACCCTTTCTTGATGAAAGATATGGATAAGGCTACAGCACGTATTGAGAAAGCAATTTCAAATAATGAAAATATTTTAGTGTATGGCGATTATGATGTAGATGGTACGACTTCAGTAGCGCTTATGTCTTCGTATTTAAAAACAATTCATCCTAATATTGCTACTTATATTCCAGATCGCTATGATGAAGGTTATGGCGTGTCTTATAAAGGGATAGATTTTGCTAATGATAATGGTTTTTCGCTTATTATTACTTTGGATTGTGGTATTAAAGCTATTGAAAAAGTGGCTTATGCCAAAGAGCAAGGAGTCGATTTTATTATTTGTGATCACCACAGGCCTGGAAATGAAATACCAGAAGCTGTTGCTGTTTTAGATCCTAAACGAGAGGATTGCGATTATCCTTATAAAGAATTATGTGGTTGTGGTGTTGGCTTTAAGCTTATACAAGCATTAGCTTCAAAAGAAGGAAAAACAGCCGAAGATTTAACGAGTTATTTAGATTTGGTGGCTACTGCAATTGGTGCAGATATTGTTCCAATTGATGGAGAAAACAGAGCGTTAGCTTATTTTGGATTACAAGTTGTAAATACTAATCCAAGACCAGGGATAAAAGCTATTCTCGATCAAGTAAAAAAAACAGAATTTACTATTACTGATGTTGTTTTTATTGTAGCACCTCGTATTAATGCCGCTGGACGAATGAAACACGGTAATTATGCGGTAACGTTATTAACAGAAACAGACAATAATTTAGCAGTAAAATATGCTGCTGAAATTAATAATTATAATCTTGATAGGCGTGAAACAGATAAACGAATTACAGAAGAAGCTCTTAAGCAAATTGAAGAACAAAAAGAACAGGAACGCTTTACTACTGTTGTTTATCATGAAACTTGGCATAAAGGTGTTATTGGTATTGTGGCTTCTAGATTAATTGAAACCTATTATAGGCCTACTTTAGTTTTTACTATGAGTGGAGATAAATTAGCGGCTTCGGCAAGGTCTGTTAAAGGGTTTGATGTGTATAATGCTTTAGAGGCGTGTAGTGACCATATTGAGCAGTTTGGAGGACATAAATATGCTGCTGGTTTAACACTTAAAAAAGAAAATTACGAAGCTTTTAAACAGGCTTTTGAAGATGTTGTTTCTAAAACAATTGATAGCGATTTATTAACTCCAGAAATTAAGATAGATGATAAAATAGATTTAAAGGATATCACTCCTAAGTTTTATAGAATTTTAAAGCAATTTGCGCCTTTTGGTCCAAGTAATATGACGCCTATTTTTGTTACTGAAAATTTAACAGATACAGGTTATGGCAAATGTGTAGGAGCAGATAAAACGCATTTAAGATTAACGGTAACTCAACCAGAGTCATCAAGTAATTTTGTTGGTATTGGTTTTGGTATGGGAGATAAAATAGATGTCATTTCTAATGGTAAACCTTTTAATGCTGCTTACTCTATTGATGAAAATGAATGGCAAGGCAATGTGAGTTTACAATTAAAATTAAGAGATATTAAAGTTTAATAAATATGACCAAAAAAGACCCATATGCTGCTCTAAGATTTAAAGAATTTAATATATTTTTATTAGTTCGTTTTTTGTTAGTTTTTGGGTGGTCTATGCAATTTATTATCATAGAATGGCAGGTGTATAGTATAACCAAAGATCCGTTATCTTTAGGAGTAATTGGACTAATGGAGATAATCCCTGCATTTACTATGGCTTTGTTTGCAGGACATATTGTAGACCAAAAAGAGAAACGAAACCTTTTAGCATTATGTATTGCTGCGTTTTCATTAATTAGCTTAGGCTTGTTTTTATTAACATGGCCAGAAATGGTAGCAGGTTGGGCAACAAAAACGATATTATACTCTATTTATGCATTAGTATTTTTTGGTGGTTTTTTGCGTTCTTTTTTTGGACCAACTATATTTTCGTTAGTTGCTTTAATAGTTCCTAAAAAAGTATATCCAAATGCTGCTACTTGGAATAGTTCCACATGGCAAATGGCAGGTGTATTAGGTCCTGCTTTTGGTGGTTTTTGTATTGGTTGGTTTGATGATAATGTACATTGGCCTCTTTGTATTGTTTTTGGCTTGGTAATGTTATCATTAATTGTTTTATTTCAGATAAAAAAGAAACCTATTTTAAATCCTAAAATAGGAGAATCTGTAAAGGAAAGTTTAAAAGAAGGTGTTCGTTTTGTGTTTAAAACAAAAGCTATTTTAGGCGCTATGACTTTAGATATGGTGGCAGTTTTATTTGGAGGAGCCATTGCTCTATTACCTGTTTTTGCACAAGATATTTTAAAGGTAGGGAGTGAAGGTTTTGGAGTTTTAAGAGCTGCACCTGCTGTTGGTGCATTTATAACTATGTTAATTACGGCTTATATACCTATAAGTAAAAATGCAGGAATGAAATTATTAGCAGCAATATTTGGTTTTGGAGTTTGTATTGTTGTTTTTGGACTGTCTTCTGTGTTTTGGATATCATTACTGGCATTGTTTTTTAGTGGTATGACCGACGGGGTTTCGATGGTAATACGTCAAACTATTTTACAACTTAAAACACCAGATGAAATGCGCGGTCGTGTATCTTCTGTAAACTCTATGTTTGTTGGTTCTTCGAACGAACTAGGAGCTTTTGAAAGTGGTTTAACTGCAAAACTTATGGGAGCAGCTACAGCTGTTGTTTTTGGAGGTACGATGACTTTGATTACGGTAGTTACTACAGGCTTAGTTTCTCCGTCATTTAGGAAATTAGATTTAACCAAAGACATGGAAGCTCACGAAAACGAAGAATAATTGATGGTCTGTTTTAGAGGCTTTTTGAGTTGTAATTGGTATTGTAGGGTTGCCGTTTTATTTTGTTGGTAATTTGGTTTATTTCGAATTTACACAGCATTATATTTGTCCAAAATTGTTAAGAATTCCAGCGTGTTATATTATTATGTGCTTTATAATCCCTCTTATTACTCATCTTTTTAATAAGAGTCAATTAGTATATTTTATTTTTTACAGGATTAGCTTTTATAGTTGCTTTAGTGGCAAGTATTATGGAATTTACAGATTTAGGTGAATGCCCAAAAACAGTAGGAGGAGCGCCTATGTGTTATTATTCCTTGTTGCTTTTTACTAGTTTGATAGTGGTTAAAGGGTTGCTAATTAAAAGAAATGGTAGAAATTAATATGCTTTAAGTGCTATGTTTTCTCCATCAAATATGCCGTAGGTATAATATTGGATCCAATCGCCTAGATTGATATATTTCGAGTTTTTGTTGAGGTCGATGTTTAATGGTAAATGCCTATGTCCAAAAATAAAATAATCGCGGTGTTTGTCTTCTAGTTTTCGTTTACAGTATTGTACTAACCATTCGTTGTCTTCTCCTAAAAACTGAGCATCGTCATCGCCAGAAATAAGTTTATTTTTTACAGATAAATGCTGTGCCATTCGTACGCCTAAATCTGGGTGTAACCATCTAAAAAGCCATTTACAAAAGGGGTTTGTAAATACTTTTTTCATGCGTTTATAGCCTTTGTCTCCTGGTCCTAAACCGTCTCCGTGGCCTATTAAAAACGTTTTGTTGTTGAATATGAATTCTTTTGGTTTATGGTATACGGGAATGTTAAGTTCTTCTTCGAAGTAACCATTCATCCAAAGGTCATGATTGCCAACAAAGTAATAAATAGGGATTCCAGAATCACTAATTTCGGCAAGTTTACCCAAGGTTCTTGTGAATCCTTTTGGAACTACGGTTTTAAATTCCATCCAAAAATCAAACATATCTCCTAAAAGAAAAATTGCTGCTGCATCTTGTTTTACTTCATCTAACCATGCTACAAACTTTTTTTCGCGTGGTCGAGAAGCTTCTGCTGTTGGTGCGCCTAAGTGATTATCTGAAGCGAAATATATATTTTTTCCTTTGGGAATTTGCATGTTGTAAATATAGTATTTTTTTAGTGAGAAGTTTAAATACCGAAGTTGGTGGTTAGTTAATTGTATATGATTTTTATGAAACGGATTTCACGAATTAATACCAGTTATAAATTAAATGCTAGTATGGTTGCATTCTAAATTTTTGATCGTTATTTCGCAAAGTTTTACAAAGAATCCATGGTGTTTTATAGAGAAAAAAGAACATGCTTTTTATACTGAAGTTTGTTGATCAATGCGTTAGGGATAGAGGTATTGTTGGAGCTCCTCGCAGAGAGCGACTACCGAAAGCCCGACCTGATAAGGTAACGCTCTAATTATTTTCGTAAGCAAACCATTCGGCAAAAGAACTCTCTGTTTCTTGAAGTTTTAAGGAGTGTAAATTAATGTGTTTTGGTAAACGTGTTTTTATTTTTTTTGCAAAGTCGATGACCATCATTTCACTGGTTGGTTGATAATCTACTAATAGTACATTGTGGTCGCGATCTTGTAGTTCTTTTGCAAGTTCAACATGCGGTGTGTTTTTATTAAAAACGGTAGCATGGTCGAAGACATCTACAATTTCTTCTGTGACTATTTTTTTTAAATCACTAAAATCTATCACCATTCCAAATTTTACATTGGTGTTGTCGGTAATGGGTTGTCCTATAACGGTTACAGATAGTTTGTAACTATGACCGTGTACGTTTTTACATTTTCCGTCGTATCCATAAAGAGCGTGGCCAGTTTCGAAAGAGAATTGTTTTGTGATGCGTATGTTATTGCTCATTACCTTCTTTTTCTTTTATTTACAAAGTAAACAATTACTAGTACTAAGCCTAGTACTAGAAACAATCCGCTACCACTTATAAAACTTAATATTTCCATAAATATAATTAAATATGCATTATCTGGCGCAAAGTTAAGTCTTTTGAGTAAGGGGTAAAAATAGTTGTCGGAATTTTATAATTAATGGTATGCCTCTGGCAATAATCCAAAAGGTTAAAGCAATAAAAATAGCATACAGTTTATAATCAAGGCCATCTAGTAAAAATAGGACAGGTATAAAGATTAAAAAAGTTGAAAATAATAAGACATTGCGTAAATACCCCATTTTGCCTAGTCCTTTAAAAATACCATCAAAAATAAAAGCTAACGCGCACAAGGGTTGCATGAGTAATACGATATAAAATACGGAATAGAAAGAGTCCAGTACTTCGGGATCTTTGGAGAAAATGGTTCCTAATGGATAGTAAAAAATAGCTCCCAAAAGGGCGGTAATAATGCCTACTATAATGCCATATTTAATGAGTTTGTTGCTTAGTGTAATAAGTAATGGGTATTGTTTTGCTCCCAATAGTTTTCCTGATAAAATATTACCTGCACTGGCATAACCATCTATAATAAAAGCGCCAAGAAACCATAAATTAATGGCAATGGTATAAGCTGCAATATAGTTTGCACCATAACTGGTTGCAAAAGCACTGGCAAAATATAGTGTAACGTTTAAAGCAATGGTTCTTACAAAGAGGTTAAGAACCATTAAAATGAATTTGTTGATTTCTTTATTAAAAGGAAAGCTTGGTTTTAATGGGATAGATGTTTTTTTAAGCAGATAAAAAGCGGAAAGTAATGCCATTAAAATTTGAGCTATAACACTTGCGTAAGCGGCTCCTTTTATATGCATTGGGTTAATGTAGCCTTCGATGCCATAGACTAATATGTAGTCTAAAATAATATTTGATAAGGCTCCAATTATAGCAATTAACATGGGGTAATATGTGTTTTGTAAACCTCTAAATACGCCAAAAATGGCTATGGTAAATAGGGTGAACGGAAAACCAAAAACGCGTATTTTATAATAATCTACACTGTATTCTAAAATTAAATTTGTTGCATTATAAAGTTTGAAAATACTTTGGGCAAAAGGGTAGGTGCTTAATATAATTAAGAGGCTTAAAGATGTTATAATAAAAATAGCTTGTGCTGGTAGGTTTTTAATATTATCTAATTGATCTGCTCCCAGATATTGCGATACTATTGAGGAAATGGCACTTCTTGTTTGCCCTAACACCCAAATAAGCATGGAGAGAAATGTTGTAACAATACCAACCGCTGCTAGGGACTCGGTAGCATTAGTTGGAATATTACCTACTATTGCAGCATCTGTTAGTGATAAAACGGGTTCTGATATTCCTGCTATTAATGCGGGTATAGCTAGTTTGTTTATTTGTTTTAGGCTAATTGAGTTTTTCAAATTTTTAGTTGTAAAGACAATAAAGTGTTTATTATAAATTACTTTTGTGCAATAATTTGTAAATTTAGTTTTAATAACCTTTATATATGAAAAATATTTTAGTTCCTGTTGGTTCCTCAAATAATGCTATTAGTCATTTACAATATGCTGTAGATTTTGCTCAAGCAGTTGGTGCTAAGCTTTATGTTATACAGGTGTATAATGTGTTTACTAAAGCAGGAACAATGATTAAGATTGATGAGATTATTGAACGCGAAAGTTTGCAGTTTTTAAAGGACTTGGTGTCTAAAGTTGATACTAAAACAGTCGATGTTGTTGTAAAAACCTTAAAAGGTGGTTTAGTTGATACATTAGAATTAATTAGTAAAAAAATAGATATCGATTTAATTTTAGTTGAGCCTAGAACGAACTCCATTAAAGATGAAGTGTTTTTAGGGAAAACATCGGGTAAAATAATTAAACAGACAAAAATACCAGCTCTTATAGTTCCTGAAGGTTATATTTTTAAACCAGTTAAAACAATTTTAATGGCTGTAAAATCTGCTATTTTTAAAAAGAAGAATGCTTTATTACCATTACAGATTGTTCAAGAAAAATTTAAGTCTGCTGTAAATTTATTATTAGTTAAAACGGCGCGTTATAAGGAAGGTGATTTTAATGTTACTGATGATTTATCCGAGCTTGTAACGAGTACGACGACTACAGAAAATGCTACCACATTTCAAGGAGTTTTAGAGCATTTTAGGTCTAATAATCCAGATATGTTATGTGTGGTTAGACGTAAACGTGGATTTTTTATTAAAAAATGGGAAAAGAATACGATTCTAAAAAAAGACTTTCATAGTACCATTCCTGTTTTAGTACTTAGTGGGTTAAAATAATTAAAAAGTAATATTGGTCAAGATAAATTCAGAAAACTTTATTTATAACTGTTCTTAAACTCTAATGGTGTCGTTTTTGTTTTTAATTTAAAGACTCTAGAAAAGTAGGCGTAATCTTGATAGCCTAAACTCTCGGAAATAGTAAATAGTGAATTGTTTGAGTGAACGATTAAGCGTTTTGATTCTAGAATAACACGATCGGTAATTAAATCGGTTGTTGTTTTTCCTAAGGTTGTTTTTATAATTCTATTTAAATGTTTGGGCGTAATATTTAACGCGTTTGCATAAAATTTTGCCGATTTTTCCGTTTTGTAATAATTGTCAATAATTTGCTCTAAAGCACGTAAAGTTTCTATATAAGTAGCAGATGTTGTGTTTTCAATAGTTTTAAATGAATTATAATGTCTAGCAAGGTTTATGTATATTACATTTATAATACTAGATATTTTTTGTTTTTTATAAGGTAGGTCTTCGTAATATTCATCATTAACCTCTTTGAATTTTGATTCTAAAAGTTTAATCTTACTAGGAGATAAATTGAGTATTGGGGTGTTTTTATGGGAATAATAAAACGGAAATTGTTCAAGTTTACTTTTTGAAAAATGAAGCTCATAAAAATCTTGAGTATGAAAGAAAATATAGCCTTCTGGAGTGTTGTAGAATTTCCAATAATGGGTTTGTCCTGGTTTTAAAAAGAAGATACTTCCAGGCTTTACATTATATGTATTAAAGTCTATTTCATGAATACCAGAGCCTTTAGAGAATAAAACACAAAGAAAAAAATCATGTTTATGAGGTTTGTGAAAAAAATCTTTGTTTTTCTCTAAATGACTTTTTAAATCGTTGCTATAAAAGTCGGATATGGGAACTTCTTGCTCAAACTGTTGAATATTTAAAATTGGAATAATCTTCATAAAACAAGTATATGTCTTAAAAGTACAAAAAATGGCGAATAATTTATGAGTTATAATTTTAAGATGTAAATTAAATTTGCACAGTAAATCTTAAATTGTGAAAAGATGAAGTTAATCTCAATTATAAGAGGTAAATGTCCGCAGTGTGAAAAAAGCAACATTTTTGAATCTCGTGGTAATTTGTTGTTATTTAAAATTCCGCAAATGCATGCGAACTGTGAAAGGTGTCATTATAAATTTGAAAAGGAACCTGGGTTTTTCTTTGGAGCTATGTTTGTAAGTTATGCCATAGCTGCAGCTCAATTTATTCCATTTTTTCTGATTTCTTATTTTCTTTTAGGGGCATCTCCTTTGTTTTCTTTTTTAGGAGTAATAGTTATTGCAATTTTGTCTAGTACAATGAATTTTAGACTGTCAAGAATAATTTGGATATATCTTTTTTCTAAAACTAAAAAGGAAGTTTAGAAAAAAGGTATGTTGTTTTGTGCTAGTCCGTATTTAAAAGGACTTACGATGCTCTTTTATCAATAACCATGATAGGCTTTCTACTCATTTTTGGAAATTGAAGTTTTAAGATCGCTTTTCTATCGTCAAATTCTATTTTTGGTAGGACTCTTAGTTTGGCTCTAAAATGATCTTTGATTTTTTGTAATAAATCATCAGAAGGCAAAGATGTTGCGATTTTTATTAGGATTTCGTCTGTCCCTATATCGTTATGAGAGATTTCAATAACATAACATTCAACTTCATTAAAGTGGTTTAAAATATTATGCATTGCTGGAGGATATAAAGTGGTACCTTTATATTTAATCATTTGTTTTTTTCTTCCAATTACAGGTCCAAGACGTACTGTATTTCTACCACATTCACACTTTTCCTCGTTTGCTTTTACAATGTCACCTGTTTTAAAACGTAGTAAAGGCATGCCTTCAACCCCTAAAGTTGTAATGGTTAATTCTCCAGATTCTCCTTTTGCAACAGGCTTGTTATTGTCGTCTAAAATTTCGGTAATTATTAATTCAGGATGTTGATGTCCTCCTTTTTGTGCTTCACATTCTGTAAATGCGGTATTCATTTCTGTAGAAGCATAGGTGGAATATAACTCGATATTCCATTGAGATTTTATTTTTTGAGACAATGTGTTTAGCGAGAAATCTTGTTCGCGAAGTGGTTCGCCAATGCAAATAGCGCCTTTAATTCCCGATGTGTTAAGATCTATATCGTGTTGTTGTGCATATTCAATCAGTTTTAATAAGAAAGAAGGTATGGCGATAATGTATGTTGGTTTAAATTTTAAGATAGAATCCCATTGTAATTCTGGAATTCCGTTACCAACACGAATAATGCCCGCTCCAAGTTCTCTAGCTCCTAAAAAATAGGCTAATCCTGCCATAAACCTTCTGTCCATAGTGGTCATTAGTTGTATGGTGTCGTTGGAATTTACTCCTGCACAAGCAAAAGAGATGGCTTCATTATAGGCTAAACGTTTTAAATCATTATCTGTTAATGCAAAAATTACAGGTTCTCCTAATGTACCAGATGTCGTTACATAATCGATAATGTCTTTTTTAGGAACACAAATAAAATCGTCGTTGTATTTCTGTAAATCATCTTTTGATGTTGTTGGAATATTAGTTAAATCTTCTAACGTATTTATGGTATTAATATCAACATGATGCTTTTCAAACAAACGTTTATAATAAGTTGAATGCTTGCTTAAATTAACTAAAAGAAGTTTTAATTGATTTTCTTGAAATGCTTTTATCTCCTCGGTCGAGGCTTTCTCTATATCTGGAATCATAGTCCTAACTTCCTTTTTAATTTTTTAATATACAAGTCAACTTCTCTTTTATCGGGAACAGTTGTGACTTCTTTAGTTTTCGCTTTTTGAAATGCATTTAAAGCGGCTGTATAATAACCTTTATTATAGTAATATTTACCCTTTAAATAGTATGTTTCCCAAAAATCTGGGTTGGTTATAATTAATTCTGAAATTATTGAAGGTTCTATATCTTTTTTATTTGCTATTAAAGATTGAACTTGAGATTTTAATTCTCTATAAGTTTCATAGTTTTTATAAGCTTTAGAAAATTGAAAATCATCTTTTTCTATATTCAGGTTTGTGTTAGATAGCGTTCTCTTTTTAGGGTTATTAAAAACGTCGTTCAAGTTGTAAGCGACAAACTCTCCTAATTGATATGGGCTTGAAGAAACCCAAACGAGTCGTTGTTCTGGTTTAAAAACTATAGCATGGTGTGCTAATAACTGGTTAAGCGCTTTTTCGTTGCCATAGCCAATAGATTCATTTTGTAAACCTTCTTTATTTCGCAAAATATCTACTGCTATTTTAGGAGTTAGCTTTGAGTGTTCTTCCAAAAGTTCTTCCATACGTTGGTAACGATAGAGAGAATGACTTTCTGCTTTGTGCTTTAGGTTTTTTTTATCATTTGCATAAGCTTGGCTTTGAAAATGATTTGAGCATATTAATTGGTTAGAGTTTGAAACCTCATAAACGCCAAAGTTATCAGGAGAGACTTCAATGGTGATGGCCTTTTTATCTTTAGCACTTCCAATAAATATAGATTCGGAAACAAATACTTTTCTCTTTTTTGCTATAGCAATTGCTTCCTCTATGGTTGATGCGTATTGTAAAATTTCTCTATTTAAAATTGAAATAGGTGTTTTGGCAATTAAAGGAATTTTTGATTTTCCTGCATTAATTGTAACGGTAAGTCCATGCTCATTCATTCCAGAAACGACACCAACCATGCCTCCCCAGGTTACAGACATAAATTTATGTCCTTTAGTAGGATTTACAAAAGCTATAATTTTTTCTTTAGCAAAATCATCTCCTGCATAAAAATCAAAATTTCTACCTATAATAAGACTACCATCCTCGGTTTTATTTCCCCATGCAGCAAACGAAGAGCAACCAACTAAGGCTAAATCTTGTAAAGCATGACCTATGTCGTGAGCACCATGTAAATAAAGGACTCTTAAATATGGTTCTGCTATGTTGTTATACTTGGATGAAGCATATTTTGAAAGCCCATAAATTTCGGTTTTATACTCTTCGGGAATATGTAGATACATTTTTCTATTAAACCAAGCTAAAAACTTGCGTAGTAAGGCTTGCTTTGTCTTTGAAGGAACGAGATCGTTAACTTTAGATAGAAAAACATGTTCTTGGTTGTTGAATAGTTCTTTTGTTAAGCTTCCAATAATTAGACCTCTTTGGTATGGATCACCTTCTACATAAAGCTCCCATAAACCTTGTTTGTTTTTGTTAAGCGTATTATTTGCTAAAAGAAAAGTGGAATCGGATGTTTTAACTCTTTCAGGTACAACTGCATTATATGTGCTTATATCTGGAACATCTTTAAGGGATTTAGAGACGCCACATGATGATACTAAAAGTAGAAGCGCAAAAAAGCAAAACCACTTTACTATTTTCATCTTCTTTAGATACATGTAATTGAAGTTACTTTAAAGTGTTCGTTATACATTGTTTTCACTTATTTCCTGTTCTTTATTGGCTTTTAATATTTTATTTAATAAATAGTCTTTACCTAAAATTTCGGAGCACGTTGTTACAGCACTTATTGTGACTCCCAAGATACCATGCATGTTTAGGCTTTGACCTGTAAACATTAAATTTTTAATTTTTGTTCTTGGAGATAAAAAAGATTGCATGGGCTTATTAACATCTTTAACATAACCATACATAGAACCTCTATTACTACCTATATAATCCCTATAAGATAGTGGCGTAGAAGTGTACATTTCTTGAATGCAATCTCTAATATTTGGAAATTTAAGTTCTAATTCTTTTATCAGTTTTTCGGCTTTTTCTTCTTTAAACTGTTCGTAGGTTTGACCTCTTTCATTTTTATGGGAAACAGTATTAAATGTATCTACCCAAGGTTTAACTTCGTCATAATGCATGTAGGTCATTACCGTTATATTATCTCCATAATCGTTCATATTTTTCTTAATTGACATGGACATCATGTACCCTCCTGGCCAACTTTCCTGCGTGTATTTGTGAACATCCCAAACATTATCAGGGTTTTTAAAATGATAGAAGTTTTTATTTTCGTATTTAAATGAATTTGGTTTTAAAACAATGTATAAACTAAACGCAGCAATGGTACTTTCAATTTTATTAACTCTATTGGTATAGGACTTCCTAAATTTATCTTCGCCAACAAGCTTTAAAGTAAGTTTAGGTTCAATATTAGAGATAAACATATCGCCTTTTATTTCTTTTCCGTTTGAGCAAATAGCTGAAGTAATTTTACCATTATCAAAACCAAATTTAACAACGTCATGATGTTTGTATGTTTCTCCACCGTGTTTTTTTAATGTTTTAATTAATGCTTTAGTTATTTGGCTGCCCCCATTAATGCATCTATAAGCGCTTTCTATATAGGAATTTATTGTTAAAGCATGAACATAAAATGGTGTACGCTCACCATCACCAGCATATAAAAAATTTGTTCCTGCAAGTACCGCTTGCAATTTTTTATTATTTGTAAGTGAATTGATGTACTCTTTTGCCTGAAGCTGAAAAATGGCAGGATTATCATGGTAAGCTTTACCTTGTTTTAAGTTATACAACGGAAAATTATCACAGGTTTCCTTCAACTTATTGCAATAAGTTATTATGGCAGGTTCTTCTTCGGGAAACTGTTCTACTAAAACTTCAATGAATTTTTCATAACCTTGTGCATGCTTATATTCGATGGGATCATTATCGAAAGTAACGATATCAAACCCTTTTTCGTCTAGTTTTTTAAGGGATAAATCATCTATAATGTCAATATATTTAAAGTATTGATATAGATTTTGCCCTTTATCTAGTCCACCAATATAATGTACTCCAGTATCAAATATGGTTTTGTTTCTTACAAAAGTTTGTAAATTACCACCATATTGATTGTTTTTTTCAAGTACACAAACACTATAACCTTCTTTTGCTAAAATAATAGCAGAAGCCAAGCCTCCTAATCCACTTCCAACTATTACAATATCATAGTGTGTTTTCATCTATTTTTTATCGTTTAAAAATAATAAGGTTTTCATTTTCATAATACGTCTTAAACCCTAAATCATTAATTGTTTCAGAATATAAATTTCGACTTTCTTTTAATAAAATTAAAAGACTAATATGACTATTCAAAATATTGTTTATTTGCTCTAGAGAGATCCCATTTATATTGATTATTAATACGTTTGCGTGATTTTTAAGGGCTTCATCAATAGTGTTTTCAAAATTAATACGGTTATGCTTATTTGTAATAAAACTATTTTGAAGGATCATGTTAACAGCAACATCTTCAATATAAGAAATTATTTTTCTGTCGATAGCATTTAAAGATAATAGAAAATCCAGTTGTCCATAATCTTTTGAGAGATGAAGGATTGTATCTTTTTTATCAATCGTATTTAAAATAGTACTATAAGTTTCTTTATATGTTTTAAGGTCTTTTTTAACCGTTTTGTATAATGCATCACCTTTATATTTATAGTCATCTAATACTATTTCATGAAAGTAAGTATCGTGTTCAATGTCCTGTCTTAAATCATTAAATTGCTGCTTAAAATCTGCACTTATATTTTTTGTACGTTGTTTATAGCTCTCCCCATATGATTTATTTTCAATAGAAATTCTCTCCAATATTTTTACAGTAAGACTTCCATTTCTAATAAGAAAACTACCTTTTGGGTTAACCTCCGAATTACCATGAATAAGTACTGGAATAATATCTAAATTTAATTTTTCTGCTAAATAAAAAGCCCCTTTATGAAAGCGTTTCATTTTATTTGTTAAAGCTCTTGTTCCTTCTGGGAAAGCCATTAACGAATAGCCTTGATTAACTTTTTCCTGAAGGTGAGATACTCCTTTTTCTATGCCACTGGAAACAGGGTAAAATCCGGCTGCTTGAACAGCTTTACCAAAAACAGGCGAATTGTAAACCCAATCGCTTACCAAAAATATAATTTTTGGATGTAACATACCAACGGCTAAAATGTCTAAAAAAGAGGTGTGATTCGCAATAATTATTGAGGGCTTTTCAAAAGTTTCATTACTAAGGTTTATAACGTTCTTTTTTAGAAAAGGGTTTGTGTATAAAACCGATTTCATATACTTTGAAACTGTTTTATGAAACCATTTCATCTTCGCTTTTTTGCTAACAGGAAGCATTTTTAACAACGTTACACTAAACAAAGAAATTAGAAGCCCTCCTAACCCAAAATACCCAAACGATAGAATGGAGTGGATTAATAACCTTAATGATGTGGGACGTTTCGTTTTACTACCAATAAATAACTTAAACAATAAAGGTTGAAGTGTAAATGAAATGATGAGCGCAGATAAGATCCCAATAATAGAAACTAAAGAAATAGAATACAAAGCAGGATGCTTGGCAAATATTAAAACACCTACTCCTAAAATTGTAGTGATTACAGATAAAATAATGGATGTTTTATGAGTTACTAAAGCTTTTTCTCCTGTTTTATATTCGTGTAATAAACCATTGGTAATAAAAATGCTGTAGTCTATTCCCAAGCCAAAAATAAAAGTGGAAATAATAATATTGAAAATATTGAATTCAATATGGAATAGTCCCATAATTCCAATAGTTAACAACCAGGTTAATGCTATAGGAATACTTGTTACCAAGGTTAATGAAAAGCTTCTGTAAAATATAAAAAGAAGAAGCAACACAACAGCTAGTGAATAAATAACTAGACTATTGAAGTCGTTTTTTAGATTCCCTAAAAAAGTTTCATTCATTTGTCGTCTGTCAATAACAAGTGTTTGTGGGTTATTTTTAAAAGTATCTATTAGTTTTTGTGTATTTTCATCTTGAACTTTAACCAATGTAGTTACCGTAGTAAAATTATTTTTAGAAGTAATATAATCTTCGGTTGAAATCGTTTTTAAAGTTTTATAATCTTCTGTTTTTAGAGGTTTAAAACCAGTGTTTAAAAGAGTATAGAAGGAATGAAATGTATTAGGTTTAAAACCGAATGCACTACCGCTTTCAATAAGGTTATTTTTAGTGTTTGCAATGGTTTCATTATCCCAAAATTCATTCCATTTTGCAATACTTTGTTTTTGAGATTTTTCTGAATTTATTAAAGTTCCAATAGAACTAAAATTTATAATTTGATTTTCTGTTTTAAGCCCTTGTAGTTTTTTATAAATAGCATCATTTACTTGTAGTGCATCTTTTTCTGAAGTTTCATAAGCTACTAAATATACAGACTTTGATGCTATATTGGTTAATGCATCTAAACGTATTTGAGCTTCTTTAAGATGCTGTGGCTCATAATTTAACTTTGTGATATCTTTATTAAAAACAACCGTATTATAAGTGAAAAAGCTAATACCAAATGCGATAATAAGTATTATAAAACCCCACTTTTTTTTATGAAATTGAAACCCAGCAAAGTTATCTATTAAGGTGTGTTTATTTGTCTTTTTTGCTGAATCTTTATATACTAATGGGATAAAAAACAATGCAAAAATAGAAGCCCCCAATACACTTATTGAGGCAAAAACACCTAAATCCTGTAAAGCTTGTGAGTTTAAAAACAGTAAACACAAAAATGCCAAAGCAGTTGTTATACTACTCATTAATAATGGCTTTGTTACTTCTTTATACAAGGCTTTTACATTGTTATTACTTCGTATATGAGTTAATATATGAAGTGAATAATCTAAAGTCACACCAAGTAAGACAGAACCAATACCCAGAGAGATTGCTGATATTTTTACGCGAATTAGATATAGCAAAGCAACTGCTAATAAACCTCCAAATAGTGTAGGAACAAATAAGACAATTGGAATGCTTAGTTTTTTATAAAAAACAATAAGAATAATAAGTAAAATACTCATTGCAATACTAACCGTAAGTTGAATGTCTTGTTTGATTTGTTTTGCATTTGCAACAGCAATTAAAACACCTCCAAAATATTCACTTTGCGCTCTGTTTTTAAATGTGTTATTAAGTTGAGCATTTATTTTATATAAATTTTCTGCAAATTTTGCATTTTCGGCAGTTTCACTAGAGCCTAAAGTTGGAGTTATAAATAGCAAGACATGATTTTTATCTTTACTAATTAAAAAGCCATTGTGAAACGTAAAATCATCACCAAAGCCAAGTTGTTGTAGTTTTTTTAAGGCAATAAACGATAAACCTAAAGGATCTTTTAATATGCTTTCTTTGGCAATAAATCCAGAAGGAGACACCAAAGTCTTATAATTGTTGTTTGTTATGGCATCGATGCTATCTTTTCCTATCTTGTTTTCAATGATTTTATAATCGCTTTCATCTAAAAAGAGAGGCAGGTTTTTATAAACAAAATCTAAAGTTTCAAGAATATCTTCATCTTCAATTTTTCCCTGAATTTGTTTAACATATTTACTGGACGTTATATTTATGCTGTCCATTAATTGTGATGCGTACTGCGTGATATCATCAACAGAACCATCGGGTTTCTTTGTGATATTTACAATAATTTTATCAGCAAAATTTACGGTTTTTAAAACCTTTTGTGCTTCAGAAGTTTTGTCATTAGATGGAATGAGTTTAGTAATATCCTCTTCAAATTCAATTTTAGAAGCTACATATACCAGCGATAAAATTAATAGAAGCAAAGCGATAAAACTTAATAGTTTTTTAGCTACAATTTTTTTATATATGTTATAAAAAACTCTATCCATTATTGAGTACCGCTTTTTTATTTAAAATTAAAAAAAGGAAATAACTTAAAATACCAAAACTGGTTGCAGCTATGATTGCTAAAGAAAAACTACCAACAATATATGTTTTAAGATGTTTTAAAACTTCAAAATTTTCGATCATTTCTTCTCTTGTGTATTCTAATTCTACTCTTAAAATATATTGACCTATTCTTGAGCTGGCATAAAGTATAAAAGGAATAAAAGGAGGGATGCTTATATTCGAAAAAATAAAAGCGATTGTTTTATTTAATTTAAAAATTAAAGCTAAAAAAATAACAAGTGCTGTTTGAAGCCCCCAAAAAGGAGATATACCAATAAAAAGACCTAAAGCTATAGATAATGCTTTTTTAGAAGCCTTATCCTCTGTTCCTAATAAGGTTTCATTAAAAAACCGTTTAAATCCTTTTTTTTTTAATTTTCTAAAAAAATCTCGTGGTTTAATGTATAAAAGAGTAAGTATTACAAGCCATGTGTTTAAAATACTTATTCGTGTAAAATCTTTGAATGGTCTAAAATGAGAAACGCGCTCATTTTCATCATATAACACGCGAACAGGGATGTTTTTAACTGCGACTCCAGACCAAGCAGACTTTACAATAACTTCGATTTCAAATTCAAATTTAGATGTATATAATTTAAGCTTTTTTAATGCTTTTAAAGGATATAACCTAAATCCAGATTGTGTGTCTTGAAGCTTAATTCCAGTTTCCGCCCAAAACCAAAAGTTTGAAAATTTATTACCAAAACTACTTTTTTTAGGCACATCTTTTTGACTCATATTTCGTGCGCCAATAAGTAATATATCTTTGTTGTTACTTTTTTCAAGCTCATTAACAAAAACTGGAATGTCTTCTGTAAAGTGTTGATCATCAGAATCTATGGTAATGGCAAAGTGATACCCTAAAGTTTCGGCATGTTTAAACCCCATGCGTAACGCATTACCTTTGCCTTTGTTTTTTTCTATATGAATTTGTTGAAGTTGTGAATATTCTTCAAGAATTTGTAATGTATTATCTGTAGATCCATCATTAATGATAATAATGTGTTGTGTAAATTGTAAAACGCCATCGATAACTCGCTTTAATGTACGATCGTTATTGTATGTTGGGATTAACACACATACGCTTAAATCGGTAATTTTTTGGTTGGTTAGGTTAATATTCACTTTATTGAAACCTTAAAGCATTATTGGCTCGAAATTACTGTTTTTTCTTCATCACTAAAAGCTTTAGACTGTAAAATATAATCTTTAATGTAACGCTTTAAATTAAGAGACGTAATGCCTTTAAAATGTTTTAAAATGAAGCGTTTGTCTTCTTCAATATTATCTTTATATTTTAAGAGCTTTGGCGTGTTTTCTTGAATCCCTAATCGAACAAAACGAACTTCTATGTTATTTGATGATTTTTCAATGGCATGCTCCACATATGAAACCCCTTCTATAAACAGTGCTTTTTTGTCTTTAATTTTTTTTTCTTGTTTAGCTAACAAAGCAATTGCTGCACCTTTGTAAGCTACTAGGGCTGCTTTATCTTTTTTAGTTATTTTTAAAAGTAGGTTATTAAAAGTCTCTATTTTGTTATGGTCGTGGGCAGCTTCTTTATATGCTTTTCTAACGGTATTAATATCTATTGATAAAATATTTATACTTATTGCCGATATGAGAACCATTAAAAATTTCATATATAAATTATTTTACTATAAAATTTGTCGTAGCTTTTAAAGCTACGGTATCTTCAAATTTAGAAATGTTTTTTACTTTATAGCCTTCATCTGTTTCAGAAATATCCAGTTTTAACTCCAATTTTGGCGTAATAAAAGGGTTAATTATTGCCATGAATTTAATATTACTTGCAGACCGTGTAAATAATTTTTTCTCAACAATACTTTCGGTAATTTCTTTAATAATTTGCATCATGCATACACCAGGCATCACTGGGTTATCAGGGAAGTGTCCTTTAAAAATAACATGGTCTTTATTAATAGTAATATTAGCAGTTATTGAATTATCAATAGCCTCTAAATTATTTATTTTATATAAGTTTTCTAACATATTTTTTTAAAAATTGAATTTATAAAATAACCCCAATTGAAATACGGTATTATGTTGAATCTCATTTTCATAAAGCTCAGAATCAAAATTATGCCAACTACCAGAAAAAACATCTACCAATCCTTGTTTGTATCTAGCTTCTATACCTAATCCGTTTTTAAACTCTATACCAATACCAACGTTAAAAGTAACATCGATAAAGGTGATATCATTTCCTTCGTTATTATTTGAGAGTCCAATAATAGTATCATCTACGTCAAAATCTAACCCTGGACCAATTAAGAAATGAAATCCGGAATCTTTTACAAAGAATTTATTTATTGCCGAGAATGAAATATAATATATTTCAATGTCATCAATAGCTGAAGTGTTTTTAACACTTCCTCCTTGATTGGAATATCCTATTTCTGGTTGAAGAGCATATAAATCTGAAAATTTAAAATGCCCAAAAACACTAAAATATCCACTTGTTTTTTGATCTAAGTCTGCATTAGAAAGATTAGAAAGGTTAATACCACCACGTATTCCAAATGATTTTTTTGTTTGCGAATAGGAGCTTGTAAAAATTCCAAATGCGACTAAAATGACTAAAATATTTTTCATAATTTTTTATTTATTGATTCAAGGCAGGTCATTTATTAATTTAAAAATCGAATTTATAAGTTGCTCCTATTTGAAAAACTTTATTTAATATTAAATTGTCTACATTGTTATTTCTATTAGTGTTGTTAACATTACTTCCATATATGTCAACTAATCCAATATTATATCTAGCTTCAATGCCTAAACCGAAAGGGAGATCGTAACCTAGACCACCAAAAATTAAAAAATCAAAACCTTCTAAATTTTCATCAAAATTATTCTCTATATTATCGCCTACTTTAATGTTTATACTAGGGCCAACAATGGCGTGTAAACCAATGGCTTTAAAAGGATAAAATTTGTTCGTTAAAGCGACACCTAAATACTGGGTCTCAAAATCATCAAATCCAGAAATTATAGATTTGCCTCCTTGTCTTGAATAATTTATTTCTGGTTGCAATGCATAAAAGTTAACAAATTTAATTTTGACAAATGCTCCAATATAAAAATCTGTTTTATCATCTAAATTGGTGTTAGTTAAATTCGAGAAATTAGCACCAGCTCTAACTCCTGGCTTAATTTTTATTTGAGAAAAGGTAACTGTGCTTAGTAAGATTAACACTAATGTTATAAATGATTTTTTCATTTAATTAATTGATTTTAAATTAATTTTTAGTTTAATATTTGAGTGTGAAATTTTAATTTGATTTGCAATGATATTATTAATTTCTAAAAATAAAAAGATGACTTTTTCTTTTCCATTTTTTACACGTGTGATTTTGTTTAACTGTTGTGTTTCAAAATAAAAATGTTTTTTGTTTTCTAAAGCAGTTTCATAAACTAAAGTATCTTGTAATGAATACGATTTAATAACAGGTAATTCCTCTTGTACAAGTGTTTTAAAGTCTTTTTTTAAGATGTTAATTAAAATGGCTTTATCGATATCTTCGATAATGAAATTAACCTTAAAAGTATCATTCAAAAAAGAAAAATCGAAAATTTTATTTCCCATTTCTGTTGTAAATACTATGCGATGGTTAGCTTCTCCTAGTTTTTTTACTATAAAAATGCCACTAAAATGATTATTATAAACAGTAATGTTTGCTTTATAAACATAATCTTTTTTTTCATTTGAAAAGTATGGATTATGAATTGTTTTATTTGATGTTGTCTGTATTTGAAAATTATTCTTTTTAGAATACGAACCACATGCCATAAAAAGCAAACAGAAGCTACTGATTAAATATCGCATCTGGTAGTTTTGTATTTACTGTTCGATTACTAAAAACAATTTTTGTATAATCTTCTGATGGTTCTATCATTTTCAACTCTACAACATCACCATTTTCATTAAATATTATCTGAAATTTTTTTATGTATTTCGAGAATTTTTTGTCTTTTGGACTAAAGTAAACTTCACTATTCGTACCATTTTTAAAATATGTAATATCAAATTCATTTTCATCAAATAAATCTCCTTTTACACTATTTATAATTAGGGTGTTTAGCTGTTTAAACATCTTGTTTGATCCAATATCTATATTGCTTTTTTTACCTTCATTATTAATAAAAAGCGTTTCGTTTTTAAATAACACAGCATATTTATAAGGCGTTATATATTCCCATTTTACCATACTGGGAGATTTAAACGATAGTTTACCTGAAGTTATAATATCGTTAGATAAAAAACCTAAATGTTTATATTGTGTAAAGTCACTTAATAAGGTGTTTATTGTAGAGGCTTTTGCTTTTACTTTTGCTTTTAAAGTGGCAGACTCTGCTGTATCCATTTTGGTTTGCGCATGTAATGCAGCACCCATAAAAAATACTATATAAATAATATTACGCATATGCTTTTATGTTGAATAGAGAATCTATAGTAACAGATTCCATATTTTGTTGTTGTAAAAATAACAATAACCGTTCCAATACTGTAATTGTTTTTAAACTTGTATCGTGAAGCAAGATAACATCGCCTTTTGAAAGTTTTTTTGTGATACGATTAAATATCATTTTGTGAGTTCTTGAAGTTGTATCTAAAGAACGAATATTCCATCCTATTGGTTGTAATCCAATTAATTTTATTGCTTTCTTTATTCTTGGGTTTGTTACACCAAAAGCTGGTCGGTATAATTGCATTGTGAATCCTTCGATCTGTTTAGCAACAGCGTTTGTTTTTTGTAATTCATCAATTACCTTTTTAGTTTTAAAAAAGCCAAAATTATTTGCATGTGTATAGGTGTGATTACCAACAGTATGTCCTTGGTTTATGATTTCTTTGAAGATATTTGGATATGCATCAATGTGCTTACCAACACAAAAAAAAGTCGCTTTGGCATTGTACTTTTTTAAAAGTTCTAAAACTTTGGGTGTGAATTCTGGATGTGGACCATCATCAAAAGTAATTGCGATTCTATTTTCTTTAATTATTTTATTAGAATGGAGTGATTTAATATGATAGTTCCATTTTATAAAAAAAGAACCAGCAGTAGTAATCAAAAACCAGATAATTACCAATATAATTAATGGCCATAAAGACCATTTATAATAGTAGCTTGTAAATAATGAAACAAGCATAGCTATAATTGTAATTATATTTACCGATTTATAATTTAGCATCTACGCAATAAAGTGAAGCTATGGTTTTCTCCTCTATATTGATTATAAAGTAAAACAGTTTTATAATTTGAAGGTTGAATATTGTTAAGTTTTACTTGTTCTGGAAGTTTTTGAGTTTTCAAAATTTTAGATGCCAGCCACACACCAAACGATGATGCTGTGTTAAACTCACCACACAAATGTTTGTAATAAACTTGTTGTGTGTTTTTAAAAATTCCAGCACTTAATTCATTATAAAAACCGTCATACCTGACATCTCCATTGTTCCCTAAAATCAAAAGGTCTATAACTTCAGTATTTAAGTTATTCTCTTTTAAGAAAGCACTGGCAGTATCAGTAATACTTGTATTTCCAAGTGTGTTATATGTTCTTATTTCTACAATTTGAGCATAGCTAGATTCTTGCTTAAGATTAGATAACACAAAGAAATTTGCCCCTTCACTAAAAACAGCTCCCTCTGTTTTAGAACGCAATAAATCTGTGGAATTTACTTTTTCTTTTTTTATATGATTAACAAGCTTATGTAAGGAGCAAGTATAATCTTCTATTTCATCTACACCTCCAACTAAAATAGTGTTGGCTTCATTGTTTTCTAGCATTAACTTAGCGTCTAGTACTGCAGACTCAAAAGATATACTTGCATGTACATAGGTGAAATTATAACCTTTACATTGCAGGCCAAGAGCTATTTGTCCTCCAACGGTGTTATGTGTAGATTGTATAAAAGATGTTGGTGTTAAAAACTGTTCATCATTATTTATAATAGCGCTTAAAAATTTCTCGGAATCTTTAAGACAACCCATTCCTGTTCCTGTAATTATAGCATCTACTGTTTCTAAATTTGCTTCATTTAGAGCTATTTTAGAAGCAACAACGCCCATTTTAACTCCTTTTGCCATTCTACGAGAATTTGCTGGAGAAATATAGTCTTTGTAGTTTGGGTCTACTGCTAAAATGATATGGTCTTCGTAAGAAATGATTTCATCTAAAAATGATGAATTATCAAACGTTTTTTGGCATGAAATTGAACCAAGACTATTTATATAAACGGGTTTCATTGTTTTTTTGAAAAAATAACGGTTGAACAATTACCTCCAAACCCTAATGAATTTGATAATACCGTATGCAATTCTTTTTCTTTAAGTTCTAATTGCGGTGTCATACTAAATTCCTTCATTTGGGTTTTAAAATTCAAATTGGGATAAATCACATTATTCTGAAGTGCCAAAACGGAATATACGGCTTCAATAGCTCCAGCAGCAGCAAGCGTATGTCCAGTATATGCCTTTGTTGAACTAAAATCTGGAACATGCTTATCAAACACTCTTAAAATGGCACGTCCTTCGGATAAATCATTATTTCCAGTCGCTGTGCCATGCGCGTTAATATAATCGATATCACTTGAAGATAAATCGGCTATCTTTAGCGCTTTTTGCATGGCTAGTGTTGCGCCATCCCCATTTTCAGATGATGCCGTTTGATGATAAGCATCATTGGCATTACCATATCCTTTTACATAAGCTAAAACAGGTTTGTTTTCTGCTTGTACAACCTTATCAGATTCCAGCACCAAAAAGGCAGCGGCTTCACCTAAATTTAATCCTTTTCTGTTTTCATCGAAAGGTGTATTGTACGTATCTGATAAAATCATTAAGGTTTTAAAACCATTTATGGTGAATTTTGATAAGCAGTCCGACCCTCCAACAATAACTCTGTCCAATTGTCCAGATTTTATTAATCTGGCGCCAAGCATAATCGCATTTGCAGCAGAAGAACAAGCTGTACTTATTGTTGTTACTAAACTTTGTTCTATCCCTAATTGTTCTGCGATTTTTTGAGTAGAATCTCCTGCATGATGCCCTGCTATATACTTTTGAGTTGCTTTGTCCTTAAAATAATCATGATAATGTATTTCGGTCTTATCCATTCCACCTACACTTGTTGCAGATATTAATCCAGTTTTATACGTGTTTATATTAGAAATTCCTGCGTTGTTAATAGCTTGTTTTGCTGCTATTGCACCCAGTAATGCTGTTCGGGAATAATCATTATCTGGTGTTAGGCCAAGTTGTTGTTCTAATTCTTGATTTGTAAAAGCAATTTCACCAACCATAATATGATCCTTATGAATGGTTTTAATTTTTGAAATTCTTGTAATTCCAGTTTTACCTTCTATAAGTGATCTGTAATTCTCTTCTACATTGTTTCCTATAGAAGAAATAATTCCCATTCCGGTAATAGCTATGCCTTTACTCATATTTTATCATTCCTGTGAAGGTAGGAAGTTTATTTGTTAAACTAGTTAGAGATTAAACAACAATCGATAACCATTTCTGAATTTATGATGGTGTTTTATGAACGGTTTGACAATTTCTAGTTTGAGAGGTAATAGGTACTCGTAAAAATACTAAATAGTTTACTTTGTTCTATTCTCAAAAATATATTTAGCCATGACATTTATAGATTCGAAAATAGCACGTCCTTCTTTTGGATCTGTTAATTTAATACCATAATTTTTATCTAGCATCACAATAAGTTCTAATGCATCAATTGAGTCTAAACCTAAACCATCTCCAAATAACATATCGTTGTCATCTATATCTTCTACCGCTATATCCTCAAGGTTTAGTTGCTCTACAATATTTTCTTTTAGTTCTTGTTTTAAATCCTCCATATTATGTATTATATAATTTTAATATATTTTGTTTATTGTGTGTTATTGATCCCTCATTAGTAACTAAATATAAAAAAGCTTCATAGTGATCTCCATCTAATTCAACCCAACCACAAAGTACTTTTTCTGTTTTATTTGTTGCTAATAAGCTATTGGTGTAGTCCAGTAAATGTTGCGCGTTGAAAGCATCAAAGATAAAAAAACTATTTTCAGAAAACAGCTTGTATTTTATACTAATTTCTCCAATGCAAATATTGGGTAATGTGTAAACAAAAATAGCTGGGCTCGGAAAGTAATCTTCTTTATTTTGAATGGAATTTTGGTGCTTTCGGTCTGTATCTATACTTGATGCTTTGTTTGAAAATACAATAGCTATATTGTTTTCTTCTTCTTGTTTTAAACCTTCGTTTTTTAATAAAATATCTGCAGCTAAAAATGCTAATTTGCTCAAAGCATCCATTTTGAAAAATTTCGCATAATCTGTTTCAAAAGATTTATACGCTGCTTTTATAAATTCTAAAAAATCATTGTTTTCATCATTATAAATCACAGAACCATTTAAGGATACCGTATTGTTTTTAATGTTACAAAAAGAGGTTATATGATATTGAGAATTCATTAGTTTATTACTTTTTTTTACAAACTAATATAGTATGATACTCTCCAATACTAATATCTTCTTTAATAACGAGTCCTACTCTATCTATTAGTTTTAAAAATACTTTAGCTGGATACATTTTACTATTTCCATTTGCTAATACCGTAAAATAAAGAGAGGTTGCTTCTAAAATAAATTTAGCGTTATCAAATTTCTGTCTATCCGTAAAAGTTTCCATAATTAATAGTTCTGTTTCATCACTCATAGATTTAACAGAAGCTGTTAATATTTTAAGAATTTCTTCTTCAGAAAAACAATCTAAAAATTGACTCATCCATATAGTATCTGCACCATTTGGAATTTTAGGGTTATCTTTTAACCAATCTATTTCATGGCCAGAAACTCTTTTTTCAAAGCCTTTCTTTTTAACATTAGCAAGTGCTTTATTTAATTGTCCTGGTAAATCAATTATTTTTATAGAGACATCTTTATTATAATTACAAGAACTTATTGCAAATTTTCCTGTATTACCTCCAATATCAAATATGGTATTTGGGCTATTTCTAAAAACTATTTTTAAAGCATCACTAAATACAGCATCAGAATAATGATGATCAAATTCAAACCAAGATTTTTGAACTTCAGGAGTTAGTTGAGATAATCCTTCATAAACCGTATCCCAATTACCAAGTTCTTTTAAGCCTGTTGGTTTTCCTGTTTTTATAGATTCATTTAAATGGAATAGTCCTTTATAGCAAACATCATTAGTAAAGTTTATATTAACGTTTACAGTCTCATTATAATTTAAAAAATAGCCTGTAGTGGTTAATTGATAGTTACCTGTATCGTCTTTGGTAACAATACTAGAACTTTCTGCTATTTCTAATAAAACACCTATACCATAAGTACTAATTGACAATTCTTTAGAAATGTCATCTATTGTAATTCCTCCTTTTTTTCTTCTGTCAAAAATTAAGCTAAGAACACCTAGCTTTCTTAATGAAACTGTTGCTTGAAATACAAAAGGTGCAAAAGCAATTTTTTGTGCTTCTTGAATAGCGTCAATAGCCCTTATTGAGGTGTTTTCCATAATTAATTTTTATAAGTTGTTCACTTTTTTAAATATTACTGCTGTATTACTGCCACCAAAACCTGACGCTGTTTTAAGGAAAAAGTTCATTTTTTTAGGTGTCATTTTAGTAATGACATTAATTGGTTGTGTAACACCTAATGTTTCAAAACCTAAAGAGGCGTATAAGGTGTTATTAGAGAGTGAATGCATGCCAACAATAGTTTCTAATAGACCAGAGGCGCCTAAAGTGTGTCCGAAATAGCCTTTTAAACTATTTATAGGAACATCTTGCAGGCCTAATCTATTAAACGCAATGGCCTCCATTTCGTCATTATATTGTGTTGCTGTTCCATGAGCAGAAATATAATCGATACTTTCATGCGATATATTAGCTTCTTTAAAGGCCGATTTTATGCTTCTATATAAGCCTTCTCCTGTTCGGGAAGGTCCCGAAATATGATTAGCATCATTACAAGAACCTTCGCCTAAAACGGCAACAGCTTCTTTTGCCAGATTTGTTTTATCATTAGTTACCAATATACTTGCAGCAACTTCACCAATGTTGATCCCAGTACGATTTTTACAGTAGGGTTTACAAGGCGCATTACTTAATGCCTGAAATGAATTGAATCCAGACAAAATAAATTCTGTAACGATATCTCCACTTACAATAAATACATGATCATAAACGCCTTGATTGATATAACGTTTTGCAACGGCAACGGCTAAAATCCCTGAAACACAAGCATTAGAAATAACAATAGCATCGTTTTTAAATTTAAAAAAATCTTTTATTTTTTTCCCTAAAACACTTAAATAAGCACGTTCTTTAGGGAATTCATTGTTTTTATCTAAAACATCAATATTTCCTTTTGTAGTCGAAATAATTAAACCAACATTTTTGTTTAAAGGAATTTTAGATGATTGAATAACACTATTTAGCGATGTTATCATCATCTGTTCTAAGCGAGTAAAATGGTCTTCGTTTTTTAAAGATTTAAAACTTTTACTTAAGGCCTTTGTATCTATTATTGATGAATAAAAAGGTTGAGGTAATAGATTTTTATCGTTAATTAATTGTAACCCGGAAATTTGATTATGAATATTGTCCACAACAGTTTCACTATCAAACCCGAGTGATGAGGTTATATTATTATATGATAGGTAAACATTAGTCATTTAAAAGTCCTACTTTTTGTTTCCATTTCTTAAAAAACTCTGGAATTGTTAAAGATAGATCACCTTGACCTGTATGGTCTACAAAAACTTGAACTGTTTCACCAGTGCAAACAAGTTGATTTTCCTGATTAAAAATTTCATATCTAAAAATCATTTTTGCAGCTGGACTGTCTACATATATTGTTTTTATTGTGGCAACATCTCCATAACGCAATGGTAATTTGTGCTCGCTACTTGATTTAACAATTGGTGTTGCATAACCAAAATCTTTTTGATTTAAATATGAAATACCATGGTGTCTGCCAAAAGCTTCTCGACCATCTTCGAAGTACTGTATATAATTACCATGCCAAACAATTCCTAAAGGATCTGTTTCTACAAATCGAACCCTGACCTTGCTAATAAAGCTAATTTCTTTATTGCTTTTAGACTGCATTTTTCTTTTCATTATAAACTATAGCAATTAGGGTTGTGATGATAAAAAACAAAAATAGTAATGTTATTTCTGGAACGATCTCTAAAAGGCTAGAATTCCTTAAAAAGACATCGTAAAATGCATTTAACCCCCAATTCATAGGGGAAATCTTAGATAGAGTCTGCATAAATTCTGGCATAATAAACACTGGAACCCAAACGCCTCCTAAAGCAGCTAAAATAACTACAAAAGTTGCTCCAAATGGAGCGGATTGTTCTTGAGTTTTAGCAATAGTGCCCAGAAGTAAGCCTAACCCAATAGCTGCTAAACCAGCAAAAAGGGCGACTAAAAATAAAAGAGGAAATTTTCCTGAAACATTTAGCGTTGGCAATCCTATGGCTGGGAATAAGTAAATTCCAATAAGCAACATTAGCATAAACTGAATTAAACAAACTATTAAATAGATGACCGTTTTCCCTCCAAGTACTGTTAAATAAGATACAGGGTTTGTTCTTAGACGTACAAAAGTTCCTTGGCTTTTTTCTTTTACAATATTAATTGATAAGGGTACAATAATAAAGAATATGGCAAAAAGCGTCCAAGCTGGAACATTATGTTGTACAGAGTTTGGTAAGATATTTTCGTCCTTATTTTTTGGTAGTATTTCTTTAAAGCTTATAAAATTTTCTGTTTCAAAAATGATTTCTGAAGGATCATCTGTTATTTGTTTTTGAAATGCATTATAAATAGATTGGGTTTCTATTCTAGAAATCATTTTATCCACCTCATTTTTTACTGAGTTTTTAAAAGAAAACTGTGTTGCGGGATCAAAATATAATTTGACTTCTTTTGCTAAAAAGACTTTTTTTGGTTGATTTTCTACTATAACTTCTTCATCTAAACCAAATTTATTTAAAATACCTTCAACATTTTGATTTATTTTGTTTTCAAGGTCTGAAGATAAGTTTTCAGGAATTACGATAGCTAATTGATTTTTTCCTTTAAAAACCAAATTCTTAGCGTCTTCTTCAATATTAATTTTAATAACTTCAAATATATTGGACTCTTCAAGCCCTTTAACGATCGTTTCAGAAACAGATCCTTTATCGTTATCTACTAAAAGTATAGGGATTTTAGTTTCACTTACAGTTTTAAATGTACTATCCTGAATTATAGTAATAGTAACTATTAATACTAAAGGCATAATGAATAATATGGCAATCCCGCCAATATCTCTGGTGAGTAATAAAAACTCTTTGTATGTAGATGCTAGTAATTTATGCATGATCTCTTAAGGCATGTCCGGTTAGAGCTAAAAATATATCTTCAAGATTATTAGCATTTTTTTGATCATTAATTAAGCTTTTTGGAGGGCCTTGTGTTATTATTTTTCCATGATCTATTATAGCAACTTTAGTACAAAAGGCTTCTGCTTCATTTAGATGATGTGATGTGTAAATTATTGTAGTTCCTTTTTTGTTAAGCTCTTTTAAGTAATTTATAATTACGTTTTTAGATTGAACATCGACTCCAACAGTTGGTTCGTCCAAAAACAGCACTTTTGGATCGTGTAGAATACTTGCAATTAAATTGATTCGACGTTTCATCCCGCCAGAAAAAGTATTTATTTTTTTATTTGAGAATTGTGACAATCCTAGAGTTTGCAATGCAGCCTTTATTTTTATTTTTAATTTGTTTCCTTTTAAACCATACATACTTCCAAAATACATGAGGTTTTCAAAAGCGGTTAAAGTTGGATATAAAGCATATTCTTGGGGGACTATACCTATAAGTTGTTTTAATTGATTTTTGTTTTTTTTATAAGTAAGACCGTTAATAACAAATGAGCCAGAAGTTGGTTTAATTAATGAGCATAACAGCGAAATTAATGTTGTTTTTCCTGCTCCATTTGGACCTAACAGCCCAAAAATGTCCTTTTCAGAAATACTCAAGTCTAAATTGGACACAGAGAATATATCTGCCCCTTTATACTTTTTAGATAATTGTTTAATTTCAATCATGTATCATTCTTATATGGCTTTTCTTAATTCTTTAAAGAAGGTTTCTTCCTTGTCTGCAATGGTTTCTAATTGTGATGCTACATGATTATAAGCATCATCTTTAGCACTTCTGCTTTTATAAATACGAGATGCATCTAAAGCAAAATCTCTCCATAAATCGCCAATAATTGTCATTTCTTTGGATAGTTCTGCTAATTTGTTATTATTTAATATTTTACTAGATTCTTGTAAAAAAGCAGCATAAATATATCTAAATCCACCACCGCCTGTTCCAATCTCTTCTTGCATTCTAACAATTTGCCCTAAATAATGGTTAGCAACTTTAATACCTTTTTTCTTGGGCCATTTGCGTATTAATTTTGCTGTATACCTTATACCTTTAACACCTATAATTGGCATTGGAGCAAGCATATCTTTACAGGTGTTTTTTATTCCTTTAATAATAGCCTCTTTTATCTTTAGCTCTTTAGGGAAATTTACAGGATAATACATGTGTCCATTTGGAGCAAAAGCACCTTTAGCAAAACGTACTTTTTCTAACTCTTTGCTGGTTAAAGTTGTAACCGTTTCCATAACTGGATCACTAATTAAATAATTTTCATCTTGTTTGCCATATACAATTAAATTATGTGCATTAAAATGAAAACGATATTCGTCTGGAAAATATACTAAATTATAAACACCAACTTGAAGACCAACAGGATTGTTTTTTTTTAAATTCTTATCTAATACTGCCTCAGCTTCCTTTGGGTTTTTAAATTTTTCTTTTTTAATTTTTATTCCTACACGTTTAGCAAATCGTTTAAAAATTTGACCAGGCATTGTTCTATATGATATTGCTGGGGCATGATTTACTTTTAGAAATGGAATATAACAAAACATTAAGCCAGAACCTATGCCAAATACCATGGGTTCACTTACATTAAAGCCATTATACTTCATTAAATTTGAAACTACTCCATTTTCACAGTGGGCAGTTTGGTGATGAGTAAAATTAATTTCCATAATTAATATCCTTTAATTCATTCATCGAGATTTCGAAGACATTAGCGTATTTTTCTAATGTTTTTTTAGATAATTTATTGAATCTTTTCAATTTAAAATGCCTTTTTACTTGCCATTTAAAGAGTCCTACATAACCTGCTAAAATACCAATATCCATTTTATGAAGTTCCATATAGTATTCAATAGGGCTGGTTTCATTATTTAGCACTTTTTCTTTTGCTTTTGCTATACGTTCATTAATTTCCTGTATGGCATTGTTTAAGGCAATTGTTTTAGGTTTCCAACCAGTGCTTTGAGCTGTAGTGTATTCCCCTTTATCATCAACGGCATAACAAAGCTCTTTGTGTTTGCCTGTTTCTAAACTGCTTTTGTCTTGGGGGATATCACTTTTTTTCATAGAGCTATTTTTAAATCTTTAATAACGAGATTCATCACACAAGATAATAATAGGGTTTCCTCTTCATAAATATTACATTCTAAAGAACAGATACTATAATTATTAGTGTCATACCTTGATGTTAATTTTGCTTTGGATATTATAGTGTTACCAACTATAGGACAAGAAAATATGGTTACTTTTTTAATGGCACTTATAAAACCAATTAGATTAGCACCTTCTCCTTTAATATCATCATCATTAAAAAAACTTTTGCCTACTATTGAAGAGCAAGTTTGCGCTGCATTTTCTACTAGTCCTATTTCGTTAAAATAATTATTTTCAATAAAAAGATTGTCTTCTTTAATTTTAAATAGCGTAGAGACTTGTTCATCATTAAGAGTTAGAACTTTGTCTACCATTAAAAATGGAGGACGATGCGGTAAAAAATTAGAGACATCTATTTTATCAAGATCAATCATTAATTTACAATAACAGTTTTCATTATACTTGAAGCAATTTTTTCTTTTTTGGTATTAAAAACAGTTATTTCCACTAAAGTCACTCCCATAAATTCATGTAAAATGTGAGCTTCTGTTTTTATAGTTTCATTTAGTTGTGGTAATGATGAAATTTCTATTTTTTTAATAGATCCTATATATCCTGTTGGAGCAGGGACTCCTTTTAAAAAATAATCGTATCCCGTATGAAGTGCTACTGTTTGTGCCATATTTTCTACTAATCCAGATTCAGATAGTGTCTTGTTTTCACAAAGAATATTGGTTTCTAAAACTTTTAATGAGGATACCACATTTGTTTCGGAAAAACCTAATAAACTATCTACCATTACAAAAGGTGTCTTTTGCGGAATTAAGTGTTCAATATTCGTAATAGGTTTTTGTAATAAAATCATTTCAACAAACAGTTAAATGGGCATAAGCATAAGAAAATCTTCCACTTTCTGGAACGGATAGCATTATTTTGTCTCCTTTTTTTAACTTTCCAGAATACATTAATTCTTCTAGCATTAAGTAAATTGAAGCAGAGCCAACATTACCTACTCTATCTAAATTGGTAAACCAACTACTTTCGGGAATTTGCAACCCTTTTTCTTTAATGCTAGTTTTTAATTTTTCGGCAAAATAATTAGATGATAAATGAGGTAGAAAATAGTCAATATCCGAAGGATCTTTATCATGTTTTTTAAAGACCAGATCCATACTTTCGACGCCTTTATTAATCACATGCTTTTCTAAAATTTTAACATCTTGTTTTACAGAAAAAATAGATTTTTCTAACCATTCTTTAGAGGTGTATTCTGTCCAAGGTTTAATAGAGCCGTTAGCAAGTTTTTCTCCGCCAGAATACATACAGGTTTCCAATTCATGTGCGTATGAATAGGCTTCCATCCAATCTACTTTTAAAGAGATCCCTGTTTCATTTTTTTTGTTTTCTAATAGTATTGCACCTGCTCCATCCGATAACATCCAACGTAGAAAATCTTTTTTAAATGCTATTATAGGCTGATCTTCTAAAGATGAAAGCGACTTTGCTTCTTCATTAAACATATTTGCCTGCATTCGTGTAGAAGATCTTTCTGATCCCGTACAAACTGCATTGTTTGAATTTCCAGACTTTACAGATAAAAAACCAAACTTTAAAGAGCTCATGCCTGCACAGCAAATACCAGATGCTGAGTTTATTTCTAGATTTTTATTAGCTAATAAACCATGAACCATGGATGCATGAGAGGGCAATAATTGGTCTGGAGAAGAAGTTCCACAGCATAATAATTCCATAGAATTTTGAGTAAACGAATTATCAAATAACTTTGTAATAGCTTCTTGAGTTAATTCTGCATTGGAATGAGTAATTTCACCCTGACTATTCATGGCATAATAACGTTCCTTTATGCCATTATTTCTTAATACTATTCTTTTTGCTCTAGAAGGCTTCCCATTAATTTGACCTAAAATGCTTTCCATTTCATCATTATTAATAGGTTTATTTGGTAAAAATTTTGATATTCTTGTTATGTAAACGTCTTTCATTTAATCCCTTTCTATTTAATTTCTACAGATGAATAATATTTTTTATTCTTTTTTATCACTCCAGATAAAGGCAAATAAGTAAGCAAAAATAAAATAAAAACTATGGGAGCAATAACCCAAATGGCAAATAATAAATAATAGTTAAACATTTTTATCCAAATTGTTCGCTTATCTGTATTTACGCTTCCTTTAGAATAAATAAGTTTTGCCCATTTATTAAATAAAATATTAGCTCGTTTATCTGCTAAAACTAAAAAAGGTTTTACTATTACAGCTTTTTCTTTTACTAGGTTTTTTTGAAGATCTTCGAGATTATTATTATTTATATGATTTAATATGGTATTACCAAACCTTGAAGATTCGTCAATATCTTTTTGAGACACGCCTGGTTTAGGGAATATGCCTAAATACTTCTTTTTCTCTCCTGTAAACATCCATTGTACTATGGTGATTACGCTAATATGATTTATGTGCCTATCTACTAAGGCAATGTTACCCACTAATTTTGAATGACATGCCTTAAGTAAACCTTTCACTTTTTCTTGAGCCATTATCCACATATTTCTACAGCCAATAACTGTAATTACTGGTGTATTTGCCAGTAACTGTTTGGCTTCTTGGGTACGTAAGAAAGAACTTGTTGGAATTGATGGGCTCAAATACCAAACGGAATACCCTAAAATGACTAAATCGAATTTTTGATTTAGAATGGCTTCAGGGATGGGTTTTATTTTTGAAGGGATTTGAAGAAAAGATTCTGGAAATGCATTTAAAAAGTCTTTTTTTTTCCATGGAAATGCAAAAGGTGTTTCCATTTCTATTTGATGGTGAACAATATTTATGTTTTTGGAATTATTAAGAGGCATCGCTATATTATTTACAATTTCTGTTAATTGACCAGATTGAGAATAATGCACAACTAGAATGTTCTTCATTTTATTTCTTATTGTTTGCATTCCAAAAATCAAAATAATTAAACCATTGTAATGGGTATTTTTCAATCATCGATTCTAAGCTTTGCGTATATTCTTTTAATAATGCTTTAGCATCTCTATGCTTTGTTTTAGCTGTTCTAGCATACAGGTGGTAGTGTTTTTTGGTTTCTTTCAATACATATACAAAAAGCACAGGAACTTGTAGCCGCGAGCTTATAAGAAATGGACCAGCTGGAAACTTAGTTTTTTTGCCCAATAATTCTTGTTCTAAATATTTTGAATTTTTAATGTAGCGGTCTCCTGTTATACAAACAATTTCATTTCTTGCTAATGCTGCATTAATTTCAAAGATATGAGAGAGATCTTCTTTAATAAGAATAATTTTTATGTTAGGCTTTTTTGTAACACTATCGAGGTAATCTTTTATAGCTGTATGTTCAATGTTAGTCGTAAGTAAGCTTATGCATTCATTTTCTTCTAATTCTCCAAAAAAATGCTGAGCAATTTCAAAATTGCCCATGTGACCACTTATAAGAATACCTCCTTTTTTTTGTTTTAGTATTTCTTTTATACGATCTATACCATCATAATCATATGTGAATTTAGATTTTAACCCAGAAGAAATAGCGATTTTGTCTATTATTGTTTGCCCAAAAACAAAATAACTTTTGTAAATACTTATTATACTTTTAAATTTGGAATAGTTTAGTCTTTTATTAAAATAATAGTAAGTAGACCTTGTACTGTCGAAGGCAAAAAAACAGAAATAGGCAGCAACAAAATATAAAATAAAATAGGCCGAAGGCAATCCCAGTTTTCTAATACAAAATATAAATATTTTGTAGCCTAGAACTGTTCCTCTGGACTTTCCTTTCCATTCAGCAGCCATATATATTTGGGTAAAATTATTTTAATTTGTTTTCAATAAGATTGTAAAAATCTTGAAGTGTAACAACATTTATAAAATCTTCTCCTACTAATTTAACGCCAAAATTAGAGTCAATAGATACAACAAGGTCTACAAAATCTAAACTATCGAGTTCAAGAGTTTCTTTTAAGTTAGCTTCAGGTGAAATATCATCATTTTCAACTTCAAATTCATCTATAAGAAAGTCGTTTATTTTTTCAATAATAACTTCTTTATTCATCTTTGTGCTTTATTTTTTTTATTAGTAACGCAGAATTTGTCCCTCCAAATCCAAAAGAGTTAGACAAAAATACATCAATTTTTTTATCTATTGTTTTGCTCACTAAATTTAATTTAGCGGCATCTTCATCTGGATTTTCTAAATTTATATTAGGAGCAATAAAAGAATGCTGCATCATAAGCATGGAATATATAACTTCACTAGCTCCAGCCATCCAACATTCATGTCCTGTCATCGATTTTGTAGAGCTTACATAGGGGCCGTTTTCTCCAAAAACATCGAATATTGCTTTAGCTTCATTGGCATCTCCAACGGGCGTTGAAGTGGCATGTGCATTAACATAGTCAATACTGTCAATGGGAATACTTGCTTGCGAAATAGCTTTATTCATAGCGCGAGAAGGACCATCGACATTTGGTGTTGAAATATGTTCTCCGTTTGATGAAAATCCATAGCCTATAATCTCACCTAAAATAGGAGCTCCTCTATTTATAGCAGATTCGTAACTTTCTAATACTAAGGTTGCTCCGCCGCCACTAGGAATAAGACCGTCTCGATTTTTATCGAATGGGCGTGATGCTTTTGCTGGTTGTTCTTCGTTTGCAGAAAATACACCCAAACCATCAAAACTTGCCATAGCAAGTTCGTTAATTTCTTGCGCTCCACCACATATGATACAATCTTGAAGTCCACTTTTTATAAGTTGATATGCCATACCTATAGCGTGAGAACCACTTGCGCAGGCAGCACTTATAGTAAAATTAACACCTGTTAATTTAAAAATGGTAGAGAGGTTCATGGTTACAGTAGAGTTCATGCCTTTAAAAATAGACCCCGAACCTACTAAAGTGGTGTCTTTCTTTTCTCTAACTTTATCAACAGATTCTATAACAGACTTTGCTGTGCTATCGTTACCGTAAAGAATGCCTACTTCGTTAGCGTTTATAAATTCTTGAGTGATTTTTGCATTTCCTAAGGCTTCAATGGTTGCCATATATGCATATGTACCTTCTTCCCCTAAACTAATACGTTGTCTTCTTGTAAGGAGTTTTTTAAGGTCAGGCGTCTCTACCATGCCTGTTAAGCTCGAACGGTATCCAAAGGGTTTTCTTTTTTCATCAGATATAATTCCAGAGGTTCCGTTATAGAGAGAAGTTTTTACTTCTTCTAAATTTTTACCAATGCAGGAATAAATTCCCATACCAGTTATAACAACTCTTCTCATCTTTCAAATTATTTATGAATAAATACCTCCATTTATATTTATAACTTCTCCTGTAATGTAAGATGCTTTTTCTGAAGCTAAAAAAGATACCAAATGTGCCACTTCTTCTGGGTCTCCAAAACGATTTGCAGGGACTTGTTTTTTTAATTCTTTTTCATCTAAATCTCCAGTCATATCTGTTTTAATAAATCCTGGAGCTACCGCGTTTACAGTAATCTTACGTTTAGCTATTTCTTGAGCTAAAGCTTTAGTCGCTCCTATTACTGCTCCTTTTGCTGCTGAGTAATTAGTTTGACCTGGCGTGCCTTTAAGTCCAGATAATGAAACGATGTTAATAATGCGTCCATATTTTTGAACCAACAACTTTTGAATTAAGTGATTTGTTACGTTAAAGAAGCCATTAAGACTAGTGTTAACAACATTATTCCAGTCTTCAGAAGTCATCCACATAAATAAACCGTCTTTTGTTATTCCAGCATTATTAACTATCACTTCAATAACAGCGTCTTTATTGTTTTCGTGCCAGTTATCTAAAACAGATTTCACTTCTTCATTATCAACTACATTAAATTGTAATAATTCACCTGTGCCACCAGCATCTTTAACACTTTCTAAAGTCTCTAAGGCAGCTTGTTTATTGCTTTGATAATTAATTAAAATGTGATAATTAGTGTCTTTAGCTAGTTGAATACAGATGGCTTTTCCGATCCCTCTTGACCCACCAGTTACTAAAGCATATTTTGTAATACTATTTTTGTCCATTTTTAGAATGAGAGTTAGGGGTTAGTTTTTTTTGAAAAAAGTTCAGCATTTTGATACCATTTACCGCCTAATGCTTCACCTTTAGTATTTATAAACCCCCATTGTTTACCTTTTTTTACGCGAGCTAATCCGTTATGAAACCCTTTAATGGCGTTTTTACTAAATAAAGAGAATCCGCCAGCAGTAATTTGATATTCAGCTGGAATGACCATTTTTCCGGATTTATTAATGAAACCCCATAGTTTTTTTTCTTTCACAGGAGCTAAACCATCAGCAGAGAAAGTTTCAGCATCTCTAAAGTTGAGTGCGATTACTTCTTCTCCTTTTTCATTAATATAACCCCAGAATTTGTTTTTAAAAACAGGAGCCAACCCATTATTAAAGGCTCTTGCTTTTTCAAATGAAGGTTTAATTACCCATTCTCCAGAATTATTTATAAACCCAATTTTTTTATTACTTCTTGCATAAGTTAATTTAGAATTGTCATTAAAATCCCAGATTTTATCAATTCCAACAGTCGTATTAAATTTATTGTTGCTTATTACTCCAAAAGTTTCACCTTTTTTTGCCCAAACACCTTGTTTATTATAGCTTCCTATTTCATTATATTCCATAGGTATAAAAACCTTCCCTTGCTTATCAATCATACCCCAAAAGTCTCCTTTTCGTGCTTTAGCATAACCATTAACAAATGGTTTAATGATATCGTATGTTGGTTCTAAAATAAGTTTCCCATCTGTTCCAAGAAGTCCTATTTTTTTAGCTTTTCTAAAAAAAGCTACATTATCATTAAAATCATAGTACTTTTCTGTGGTAGGAGTGTTTAATACTTTTCCTGAAGCATTTATATAATTCCATTGATCATTTTGAAGTGCTAATACGTAACCAGAATTAAAACGTTTTATTCTATCGAATTCAGGTTTAACTACCCATTCTCCAGATGTATTAATTAAACCCCATTTATCGTCTTTAATAGCTGCAGCATAGCCTTCAGAAAAGTTTCCTGCTTTTTTAAATTGAGGTTTAATAATGTATTTTCCAGAAGTGTTAATGTAGCCAAAAAGATTATTCTCTCTCACTAATGCTAATTCTTGACCGTTAATAAATAGTAGGTTTAAAAATAACGTGAAAAATAAAACGTAATAAGTTTTCATTATACAATATTGTTTTCGTGGTTGATAATAAAGTCTTTAACTTTATTTACGTAAGGATACATGACAATGTCTTCTGTAAATATAGGAACTAAATGTCGTATGGCATCATACATTTTTTTAGTTTTACTGGATATTTTATCTTGTGTTTTAAGATATTCAATAGCTTGTACTATAGTTATCATTTCAATAGCAACTACTTCAAAAGCATTTTCAATAACTTTTTTTGTAATTAATGCAGCATTGGTTCCCATACTAACAATGTCTTGATTATCATTGTTATTTGGGATACTATGAACATACATAGGGTTGGATAACATTTGATTTTCTGCTGTGGTAGATGTTGCTGTAAATTGAACACCTTGCATACCAAAGTTTAAACCTAAAGTTCCAAGGTTTACAAATGCAGGAAGAATATTATTAAGGCTAGGGTTTAGCAAGTAATTGAGTTGCCGCTCTGCTAGCATACTCATTTTGGTTACAACTAATTTTAATTTATCCATTTCTAGCGACACATAGTCTCCATGAAAATTTCCACCATGATATACATGCTGTTTTTCTACACTAACTATAGGGTTGTCGTTTGCAGAATTTATTTCTTCAATTAATATGTTTTCTATATTATTTAAAGTATCTAAAACTGGACCTAATACTTGAGGAACACATCGTAAAGAATAGTATTCTTGTACTTTTTCTTCAAAAACAGTTACTTCTGGGTTTTTATTATATAAAAATTCCTCACGTTTTCTGGTTAATTTACTGTCTCTTAAATGAGTTCTCATTTGTTTAGCAACTTCTCGCTGTCCTTTATGTTTTTTTGACTGGTTTAACTCAAAGGATAAGTGATCATCGTATGCTTGAACGATTTCATTAATTGCAGAAGAACACAAGATTACCCAATTAAGTAATCGCCTTGTGTTTATTGTGTTTACAATACCAATACCAGTCATTACAGAAGTGCCATTCATTAAAGCCAACCCTTCTCGTAAAGCAACAGTGATAGGTTTTAAGTTTTCTATTTCAAAAACTTCTTTTGTAGGTTTTAATTCATTTTTGTAAAAAACTTCGCCTTCACCAATTAAAACAAGCGCTAAATGAGCTAATTGAACTAAATCACCACTTGCACCAACACCACCATGTTCATAAATTAACGGAATGATATCTCTGTTAATTAATGCACTCATTAATTCTATTACCGATTTATGTACTCCAGAATGACCTAATGATAATGTATTTAATCGCGCTAACATTGCTGCTTTTACATACATAGGGTCAATAATATTTCCTGTGCCAGAAGCATGACTTCTAATTAAATTGTATTGCAACTTTTTACGATCGGTATCGGCAATTTTATATTGCGCCATGGGACCAAATCCTGTGTTAACGCCGTATATAGTTTTGTTTTCCGAAAAGGTTTTTAAAAAATTAAAACTATTTTCAATAGTTTCAAAAACCGTTTTATCAATTTCAATAGGATTGTTTTTAAAAATAATTTTATAAAAATCTTCAATGCCTAAAGTTCCATTCAGTTTTAACATTTATGTTGTATTGGTAATATTTAAAATTTTATTTTAATAACTAAAGATAAAATAGTTATTTTGGAATGCAAATTTAGAATAATAAATGATTCAAATTACAAAGATTATGGACGAAGAGAGTATTGACGTACTAATTATAGGTGCAGGACCGTCAGGATGTGTCGCAGCGTCTTATTTGTACGACAAAAAATGTAGGGTAAAAGTGATAGAGAAAAGCAAATTTCCAAGATTTGTTATAGGAGAAAGTTTGTTGCCTAGGTGTATGGATCATTTTGAAGAAGTAGGCTTGTTAGATAGTTTAAAAGCATGTGAATTTGAAGTTAAAAAAGGGGCACGATTTATTAGGGGAGAAGAGGTATGTAATTTCGATTTTAGTAAGAAACATACAGAAGGTTGGGATTGGACTTGGCAAGCGCCGCGAGCAGATTTTGATAATGTACTTGCAAATGAACTTATAAAACGAGGTGTAGATATTGCTTTTCAACATGAGGTAATTGATGTTGTTATTGATGAGGATGGAACTTCTGTAACAACTATTAAAAATGAGGATGGACAAAATTATACTGTTAAAGCAAAATATATTATTGATTCTAGTGGTTATGGTAGAGTTTTGCCAAGGCTTTTAAATTTAGAAAAACCATCAAAACTTCTTAATCAGTCTTCAATATTTACACATGTAAAAGATATAAAGCGTCCAGAAGGCTGGGAAGGTACGCGTATAACATTTGATGTTATAGATAGGCGAGTATGGTTATGGGTTATTCCGTTTTCTGATGATACGACGAGTATTGGTTATGTTGGATCAACGGAATTTATAGAGTCTTTTGAGGGAACGCCAACTGAAAAGTTAGCAAAAATGCTCAAACTTTCAGATTATTATAGTGATAGGTTTGATGGTGTTGATTTTCTATTCAATCCAGTTGAAATAAAAAATTACTCTAAATCTGTGACTCAACTTTACGGTAAAGGATATGTACTTACAGGTAATAGTGCCGAATTTTTAGATCCTGTATTTTCTTCTGGAGTTACATTTGCAACAGAGTCAGCTTTACTTGCTGCAAAGTTAATTACTAAAGAATTGCAGGATACTGAGGTTGATTGGGAAGTAGAGTATTCAGATTATATTAAGAAAGGTGTTAATGTTTTTGCTACATATGTAAAGGAATGGTATACTGGAAATTTACAAAAAATATTTTTCCACAAACCAGAAAACCCTGAGATAAAAAAACAAATATGTGCTGTTTTAGCAGGATATGTTTGGGACGAAACCAATCCTTTTGTGAAAAATCATGATAGGTTAGTTAAGACTGTTGCTCATATTATAGATTTGGAAACAGAAAAAGCGAATAATTAGGAAATTATTCGCTTTTTCTGTTTATCTAAAGAATCCCTCGCAGCTTGCTGTGAGGGTGATTTATCTTATTATTCGTTTTACGAATCTTAATTATTTTAGAGCTTTCTTCTTTAGGTTTTTAGCAAATTCTTTGGCAAGTTTAGCATAAGCTTCAGATATACGGTATCCAGAATTATAGTCATTACCCATAGCTCCATAGCCTTCTACTTTAGTGTAATCTGCTGAAAATAAAATAGTATCAGGAGTTTTAGTTTCAAATACAATTAAGGTGGCCTCTATTTTTGAGTTTTGTCTCACGATACCTACATTATAACCTGCGTACATCATAGTGGTTTTTATAAGTAAAGTGTATTTTGCGTTAGTGTTTTGAGTTACCTTTACTTTACCATCATCAAATCTTTTGTTAAATGATTCTATAAATTTTGGTTCATATCGGTCTTTTCTATCTGCAAACCATGACGCTTTAAATTTTTCTCCAGCACCAGCTTTCTTATCTTCTCTTTTTTTCATTTTATCTTTAAGAAAATCTTCTTCAGAATCGTATTTTGGGATTTTTAAATCTGAGTACTCAAATTGTAAGCTGTATTCTTTAATTTCTTTTAAGTTTTTAAAACCACCTGCTTTAACTTTGACCTTTTGAGAGTAGGTTAGGCACGTACAAAATAAAATTAGAATAAATGTTAGTTGTTTTTTCATAATAATATTTGATGTTTAAAATATTGGTAATCAAATATAAAAGAAATTATTGAAATGTAAAATAGCAGTTTTTTAAAGAAAAAATAAAGCCACCTGAAATTCACTTTTCAGATGGCTTTATTTGTGGTTTTTTAAATAAAAGTAGTTCTATTTTTTAGCGCTAACTTTTACAAGAAAGTCTTTATTACGTCCCTCAAAGCCTTCAATTAATATTTCAGAATCAGAAAGAGGTAAAATTTTATCAGTATCAAAATGTTCTAATTCAGTGTCGTTAAAATCACGCGTATTGAAGATCGCTTCTTTTTTAACTTCTCCAGTTTTGTCATTAATAATATATGCCGTAAAATAACCTCCTTTTCCATCAGTATGGACATAAGGAACTTTATCTTCAGGTAGATTGAGATTTTTTACATTGTCTAGATATAATAAGTAGTGGTTGTTTCCTGCAAACATATGAGTGAACGACATTGTGCCTTGACCACGTTTTCCTATTTGTCGTTTAGGAAGTTTTTGCATCCAAGCTAGTGTTCCGTCGGCATTAATTTTAGTGGCTAAAATATCTCTGTAATAGTATGTTATAGTAGTTCTCTGTTTTCCAGTAGAACTATAACTTGTGCGTATCACTGTGTATCTTTGTTCTCCTAAGATAAGAAAACTGCCGTCATTATTTAGAACAATAGAGTTGATTTTAAGTTCTCTTAATCCTGGTTTTTCGTCTTCCTCTTTACTTATTTTCTTATTTTTCTTTTTTTCCTTTTTTGTAGCATATTTTTTCAACAGTTCTAGAGGGAAATCATAATTTTTAAAAGAACTAACAGCTCCATTTTCATTTAATTTCATTGTAAATACACCAGTGGCTAAGCCTTTTTCTTTGGTAGAGAAGAATACTCTTGATTTTCCTTTATCTGGATTTTTAGAAGTTCCTGTAATTACTATATTTCCTTCAACATCTTCATATAGCATAACCTCATCGATAAATTTATCTCCAAGTTTGATTTCATTTTTAATAATAGTATTTGTGTTCTTTTTAACTTTAAAAAGTTCTAAATGGTAATTAGCTCCTTCTTTCTTTTTCTTTTTTTCATCTGTACTATCATCTTCATATACAGAGGCTAACATGTAAAAATCTCCGTGTTTATCTATCGCATAATCTTCATTATTCATCTTCTTCTCTGTATAAGGCATTTCAACTTGACCTTTCCAGTCTAATTCTAAATTTTCATTGAAGACATTGATGGAAATTCTATCGTAACTTTTAGAATCATCTCTAAACTTTGGTTTGAGCCTGTATTCGATCAATAATGTTTTCTCATCAAAAGATGTTTTGTATGAAAATTTATCTACAGTTCCTATTTTGGTGATAAAAAAGCTGTTTCCTGTCACTCTAAAAGATCCAGCTATTTTCCCTTCTTGTCTAATGATTTCTTTTTGTTTTCCAATTTTGAGGTTATCTAAAGAAATTATTTGAGCTTCCAGAGATTCTATCTGTGTTTTGCGATTCCATTTTGCATAGAATAATATGACATTATCCCCAATGCGCATTATCTTTTCGAAACCATGTTTTTCTTTGTTCTTGAAAAATTTTTCGTGCTCTATGCGATCTACTTCTTTAAGGGTGATTGGGTCAAATCTCTGAATTATTAGATGATCTTTGTGACGGTTTATTGCCACCACCTTATTATTATACTTAAAAAAGCTTTTAAATTTACCATCTGTTTCTCCGTATTCTTCTCCAACTTCTACAGTGAAGTTGTCAGATAGTTTTGGGTCTTGAGCAAATATGTTGATGGAGAACAGTAATAGTACAAACAAAAATTTATTAGTCATTGTTATATGTGTAAGTGGTTAATTAGTTAAAAATTTGAAGGGGCTAATTAACACAAAAAACCAGAGAAAATACAACTTTTAGGCGGCTATTTTTTTTAATTTATAAAATGGATAAAATTCTAATTCAGAAAAGGTTGTAGAGGTTCATATGACCAGAAATGAAAGGATTAAAATTAACAGAAGGATATTACTTTAATTAAGATGTCTTAATTAGTACTTTAAAAGGTTTTATGTGTAGCAAACTGTAATTCAGTGTTTTTTTTGAGAGTGCTACTTTAAGTTAACTTTTATAATTTGTAAGCTATCATTATTTTTTACAGCTATTATGTGTTTTTTGTTTTTTACAACAATAGTTTCTAAGTCTTTCACATCGCCAGAAATAAACAACCCACTTTTAGAAGGAGGTAAGGCTTGAAACGAACCTGTGTTATTTCCTTTTAAAAATAAACCATATCCTCCATCATTTCTAGGTGTTTCTACTTCAGACATAAATAAGTTTCCTGCAATTAAGGCGTCAAGAGCACCGTCTTTATCATAGTCATCAATTAGAATTTTATTGATACTCGACATTTGAGCTTCAATAGGTAATTCATGTATTATAAACTGTCCATCTTTGTTTTCCAAATAAATACTAGCAAAGGATTTTACTTGATAGTGTAAGGCAGATTCTAAAGATTTTTCTTCATAAACATCCACGAGTGTAGCTTCAGAAAAGCTTTCATAATTTTTAAATTTATCTTTAATCTGTGGTATTTGTTGAGATGAGCATTCACGACCTCTTACGGGGTATTGCTTCCCTTCGTTGTAGTAGCTTAGTACGATGTCTTTTTTACTGTCGTGGTCAAAATCATTTACATAAATATCGAATGTTTCGTCCTTAGTTGCCTTGTATTTATAGTTTAAACCATTGTTTCCAACAATGTAATCCATATCTCCATCATTATCAAAATCACCTTCATTGATGCTCCACCACCAGCCAGTTGAATCTTCATTAAGTCCCATTTTCTTAGAGACTTCTTCGAAGCCTGTTTTGGTGTTTTCAAAAACTCGAATAGGCATCCATTCACCTACAATAATAATATCTTCCCAGCCATCTTTATTAAAGTCTGTGATAATTGCGCTGGTTGCCATTCCTAAGTTTTTAAATGCTTTGGCTAAAGTACTAGTGACATCATCAAATTTTAATTTGCCATTTTTACTTTTATTTTCTAATAGAAAACTATTAGCAGGAGCAGGGTAGTTTCCAGGGATTTGTCTTCCTAATACTAATATATCTTGTTTGCCGTCTTTATTAAAATCAAGCTTATAAGCTTTAGATCCGCTGGAGATCATTTCTGGTAAAATAGATTCATTTGCTTTTGCAAAATCACCTTTTCCATTATTAATATAAAGTCTGTCTTGTAACATTTTAGATTTTGATGAAAACTCATAACCTCCGCTAACTACATATAAATCATTATCACCATCATTATCGGCATCAAAAATTAAGGCTCCAATATCTTCGCTTAACTTATCGGTTTCAAAAACAGTATTTTCTTGCTTTTTAAAACTATTTTCATTTTGAAAAAATAGAGTACCTGTTCTGTTAAAAGCTCCTCCAATAAAATAATCGTCAAGACCATCGTTATTTAAGTCTCCTACTGCAAGAGCAGGACCAAATGTTGACATTTTGTGAGGTAATAAAACTTGATATTTAAAATCATCAAACTTATTTTCTTCGTGTTTGTATTTAGGAAAAACATCTGTTACGTTTGAATTAAAAAGAGGCGTTTCTATAGAGATGTTTTCTTTGTTTTCTTCATTAGCATTAATGTGCTTAAAGAGATGTATTTGATTTACAGGAACGTTCTTTTGAATTTCGGTACTACCATCGGCCCAAACAACTTTTAGTTTATCAATTTTTAGAGATTGTCCTAGTCCAAAATGTAATTCTGGTGCTACAGATGATTGGAAACCGCGGGTTAACGTAAGTTCTTGCATTTGTGTTTCACCACCGGTTGTAATATAAACACGATTACCTAAACCAAACTTGTTTTTTGAGGGTCCTTCAAATTTTATGGTAATATGATTATTTGTTTTAGAACTGTTATTCTCAAAAATAGAAGCTTTGTCATCAATATTATTGGTTATAATTTCTAAGTCACCATCATTATCTAAATCTGCGTAGGCGACACCATTGGAAAAGCCTTTAAATTCAATACCCCAGTCTTTATTATTTTGTTTGAAGTTTAAATTACCGTTGTTTTTAAATATGAAATTATCAATTTTTTCTGAAGGTATTTTTAAACTCATTTCAAGTGTTTTATCACTTTCAATAGTGAAATCTTTATCAATATTATTGAAGAAATCTCGGTTGTTAACTTCACGGCGTGTGCCATTAGAAACAAAGAGGTCTTTTAAACCATCATTATCGAAATCGGCAAAAAGAGGCCCCCAACTCCAATCTGTAGAGGAGACTCCTGTTAGTCGAGATATGTTTGAGAAAAAAGGATTATCATCATTAAAAACGCCTGTGTTTAATTGTAAACAATTCTGCATGTATTGGTAGTGAAAACCAGCATTTACAACACCCCAAAACAATTCTGGATTCATGCCCGCCATATTCGCTTTTTTGCGTTTATTGGTTTTGGCATCCATATCTACTTGGAAAACATCTAAGTTTCCATCGTTATTAAAGTCTGCAATATCTACGCCCATGCCGTAAAAAGCAGTATGTGAGGTGGCTTGTTTTGTAACTTCTCTAAATGTACCATCTTGATTGTTTATGTATAGGTAATCTGGTGAAGCAAAATCGTTAGAGATATATAAATCTGGCCAGGAATCATTATTTAAATCACCAATTGTTGCACTTAGTGTTAATCCAAAACTTTTTACGTTAGCAGCTTCTGTTACGTTGGTAAAAGTATTACCATCATTTCTGTATAAATGATCTGTTTCTATAGTGTTAACATTGGCCATTTTTTGCGAGTATACATATACCGATGCATTAAATTTTGTGGGTGGGTAGTTGGCAACATAAACATCTAAATCTCCATCTTTATCATAATCGAAAAAAGTAGCTTGTACACTATTGCCAATATCTGCCAATCCATAAGCTTTGGCTTTTTCTGTAAAAGTACCATCTTGATTATTGATGTATAATTGATTTTCTTTAGGTATAAATTTTCCGCCAACAGAGCAGTAAATATCTAAGTAACCATCTGCATTTACATCGGCCATAGTAACACCTGTGTACCATCGGTTATCTCCAGAAATACCTGCTTTTTTGGTAATGTCTTCAAATTGAAGATTTCCTTTGTTGAGGTATAATTTATTTGAAACTTGATTTCCTGTGAAGAAAATATCTTTTAACCCATCATTATTAATATCTCCTACAGAAACACCGCCTCCCATGTATAAATATGAGTAAGTAAAATAGTTTAAGCTATCATTCTCGGTGAGATTGTTTGAGAAATTTACTCCAGAAATTGAAGCTTCAAGATTTTTGAATATTTTAGTTTCTTTAATTGTCTCTGATGGTTTAGTACAACTAAAAATAAGCACTAAAAGCATTAGAGAGTACACTATTTTTAATGTTGAACATTTCATGTATTAAAAGATTATTTTATTTAAAGTCTTCGTTATAATAAGTTGTGGCGTCTTGAATAAGTAAATTTAGTTTTTCTCTTTCTGAATTTATACGTTCTTGATTCCAATTTAAATAATTAGCAAAATCTTCCAATATTACTTGTTGGTGCTTTTTTACACTAGGAAGATTGAAATATAAACGGCCAGTTCGTCTAACAAAAAAATCGGCTAAACTGTTAGTCATTTCATGATGAATGCCATACCAAAGTTCCGCTCTAATTAAGCGTTCTGAAGGAAAAGCATTTTTAAAATCCTTAGATTTATTAATAATAATTTCAGACTGTTTACCATAAGTTGTACATAAATACCAGGCATGATAAGTGTCTTTTATATGTAATTCGTTTAGTAGTTTGTTTTCTATTTCTGTTTGATAATGATTGACTTCATCTGTTGATAGAAGTGGAGGATTAACTAATGGAATCGTTTTGGTAGATGATTTTTTGAATTTTGATTTGCGTTTATCGCTCATGGTTTTTAAAACTGCATCAATAACACGATGTGCCATTTTACGATATCCTGTTAGTTTTCCGCCTGCGATAGAAATTAAGCCACTTTCGGAAATGAATATTTCGTCTTTTCTCGATAATTCGGAAGGGTCTTTATCTTCTTCATGAATAAGAGGTCTTAAGCCAGCCCAATTGGATTCTATGTCATCCATGGTTACATGAACCGTAGGGAATGTGTTATTTACAGCTTCTAATAAATATTCTGCATCGTTTTTAGTTGCAATAACACGTTCCAGATTTCCTGAATAATTTGTGTCTGTTGTGCCTACATAAGTGACACGCCCTCTTGGAATAGCGAAAATCATTCTGCCATCTGGGACATCGAAATATACGGATTGTTTTATAGGTAATTTTTCGAAAGGAAACACAATATGTACACCTTTAGTTAGATGTAAATATTTATTATTCATAGAGTGATCTTTAGTACGTAATAAATCTACCCATGGACCTGCTGCCGAAACATAGTTTCGCGCTTTTATATTTATCTTTTTTCCTGTATTGTAATCAATACAATTAAGGTTTTTAATTTTGGAGTTATCATCATAATTAAATGATTCCATTTCACAATAGTTTACTATTGTTGCTCCAAAAGAGACTGCTTTTTTTAAAATCTCGAGTGTTAATCGAGCATCATCTGTTCTGTATTCTGCATAAAGTCCTCCACCTAAAACAACATCTTTATTTAATAAAGATTCTTTATTTAAGGTTTCTTCTTTGTCTAACATACGACGTCTATCGTCTCCTTTAACATCAGCTAAAAAATCATAAACCTTAAGACCTATAGAGGTCATCACTTTTCCGTAAGTACCACCTTCAACTAAAGGTAATAACATTTTTTCTGGAATAACTAAGTGTGGTGCTAGTTTGTGAACAATAGCACGTTCGGATCCAGATTCTCTTACTAAACCAATTTCTAACTGTTTTAAATAACGTAAACCACCATGAATTAATTTAGTCGATTTATTGCTGGTTCCTGAAGCAAAATCATTTTTTTCTATGAGGCATACTTTTAAACCTCTTGATGCGGCATCTAAAGCAATGCCTGCGCCAGTTACGCCACCTCCAATAATAGCTAAATCAAATTTTTTAGTGTGTAACTTTTCAAGTTGTTGTACTCTGTTTAAAACCGAAAAAGGTGCTGCTTCCATCACATTCATATTCATTTTCTTTTTGTTCGTTTTATAGCTTTTTTCCAGCCTTTATAATTTTGTTTTCTTGTTTTTTTGCTCATTTCAGGATTGAAGATGGTATCTACTTCTCTTATTGAAGCAATATCGCTTTTCCTCCATAAGCCTGCTTTTATTCCTGCTAATAATGCAGCGCCAAAAGCGGTAACTTCAATCATTTTTGGTCTATCTACATTCACGTTTAATAGGTCTGATTGAAATTGCATTAAGTAATTATTTGCGCTTGCTCCTCCATCAACTTTTAGTGTTGTTATTTTTTTGCCATTATCTTTTTCCATGGCACCAATAACATCTTTAGTTTGATATGCTAAAGCTTCTACTGTAGCTTTAATGACTTCGTTTTTTCCAGTATCTAAAGTCATACCGTAAATACTTCCTTTTGCTTTAGAGTCCCAATGTGGTGCTCCTAAACCAGCAAAAGCAGGAACTACGTATATGTTTTTTAATGGTGGGGTGCTTTTACAAATAGCTTCTGTGTCGCTAGCTTTTTCAATAAGTTGCATACGATCTCTTAACCACTGTATAGAGGCGCCTCCTGCAAAAACGCTTCCCTCTAAAGCATAATTTACGGATTCTGAATCTAAACTACAAGTTAATGTGGTGAGTAATCCTTTTTTTGAGATTACTTGCTTATTTCCTGTATTAAGTAAAATGAAACACCCTGTTCCATAGGTGCTTTTTGCTATTCCAGATTCAAACCCTCCTTGACCAAATAAAGAGGCTTGTTGGTCTCCTGCTACGCCATAAATTGGTATTTCAATGCCGTTATAATTAATACTACCAAAATCTGATGATGAATTTTCTACTGAGGGTAGCATTGATTTAGGTATATTTAATGCATTAAGTAGCTTGTCGTCCCAGCACAATTCTTTTATATTGTATATCATGGTTCGAGAAGCATTAGTATGGTCTGTTACGTGTTTTTTGCCTTTAGTGAATTTGTAAATTAACCAGCTATCAATAGTTCCAAAGAGCAATTTGCCTTGCTCTGCCTTTTCTTGAGCGCCTTTAACATGATCTAATATCCATTTTAGTTTAGTGCCTGAGAAATATGAATCTATTACGAGCCCTGTGTTTTTTTTAATATAGCTAGAGAGTCCTTGTTGTTTTAGTTTTTTACAAATTTCTATAGTTCGTTTATCTAACCAAACAATAGCATTATGTATAGGCTCACCTGTGTCTTTATCCCAAACTACGGTGGTTTCTCTTTGATTAGTAATACCAATAGCGGCAATTTCTTCAGGGTTAATTCCTGAATCTGAAAGTGCTGTATTAAAAGTTTCTAATTGATCATTGTATATTTCGAGAGGATCATGTTCTACCCAGCCAGATTGTGGATAATGTTGTGTTAATTCTTTTTGAGAAATAGCAATAATACTGCCTTTTTCATCAAAAACAATAGTTCTAGTGCTGGTTGTGCCTTGGTCAAATGCTATAACATACTTCTTTTTCATTTTCAGCTATATTTTATTTAAAAAATAAAGTAAGTACTTAAAACTAATAGGGTTATTAAAATGCCCACTACCTTGGCATATTTCCAAGGTGTAATATCTATTTGATCTGTGATTTTTGGAGTATAAATATTCTTATTAGGGTATAATTTGCCCATTAATAACATAAACCCAACATTGATTACAAATAGAATTCCCATAATATGTAAAAAATGAGGGTATGCTTTTGCTTTTATAATACCTAGTTCTTTTGTGTTTGTTATTCCATTAGCTGCAGCTTCGGTAAGTGCGGTGTCAATAAAATAGGGGCTTAGTACAAATTGACTAATTAAGTACATTAGTACACCAACTGTTAAAACGATTTTTGCCCCCAAAGCAGGTACATTTTTAGTAATTATTCCAACAGTTACAACGGCTAGTATTGGAACACTTAAACTTCCTAAAGATTCTTGAATATAGGAAAACAATCCATCTGGTGCATTTGCAATAAATGGTGAAATACTCATTGAGATTATTGCTAGTAAGAGACCGAATATTTTTCCTGCTTTTACCATTTTTATTTCAGAGGCATCTTTATCAAAATATTGACGATATAAATCGACTCCAAATAAGGTGGAACTACTATTTAGTAAACTATTAAATGAACTTAAAACAGCGCCAAATAAAACAGCAGCGAAGAATCCTAAAAAGGCTCCGGGTAAAACTTTACGAACAAGCGCAGGGTATGCTTGATCTGCGTTTTCTAAGTTACCTTCAAACAAATGCCAAGCAATAATACCAGGTAATACAACTATGATTGGAATTAAGAATTTCACAAAACCTGCGAGTATCATTCCTTTTTGTCCTTCTTTTAGGCTTTTAGCTCCAAAAACACGCTGTAAAATGGATTGATTGGTTCCCCAATAATACATTTGAGCAATCATCATACCTGTAAAAATAGTGCTAAATGGAATGAATGAGTCTATCTCGCCTTTGGCATTAAATTTTTCAGGGTTGGCTTCCCATAGGGAGCTTATACCGTTTGATACGCTGCCGTCACCTATAAGCATTAAACCAAAAATAGGAATTAAAAGCCCTCCAATTAATAAGCCTATGGCATTCACTAAATCTGAAACGGCAACTGCTTTTAAACCACCAAAAATGGCATAAATAGAACCAATGATACCTATGGACCATACGCATACCCAAATTACTGTAGGTTGAGAGACTCCTAATAATTCAGGCAAATCAAACATGGTGCTAAATGCTAAAGAACCAGAATATAAAATTGTTGGTAGTAATACGATACCAAAAGCTATTAAAAAAAGAATGGATAATATCGATTTGGTTTGTGCATCAAAGCGTTCTTGAATAAATTCAGGAATAGTTGTGATCCCAGATCTCATATATTTAGGTAATAAATAAATGGCGGTAACAATCATAGAGATGGCAGCTAGTGTTTCCCAAGCCATAACTAATACGCCTTGTGCAAAAGATTGTCCGTTAAGACCAACTATTTGCTCTGCGGAAAGGTTTGTTAGTAGTAAGGAACCTGCAATGGTTATGGCTCCAAGGCTTCTTCCTCCAAGGTAGTAGCCATCGGCTGATTTCTCATCTGTTTTACGTGTTGCGTACCAGGCTATAAAGGCTACCAATAATGTAAAACCAATGAATGAAATAATCGATAACGTACCCATAGTTTATTATTTTTTTATAGTTAGTTGAATTAAGCCACATGCGGGAATATTGAATTCCATTAAGCCTTTGTTTAATTTCGAATGGTCTTGATTAACAAGATTTCCCTTGCAATTAAATATACGGTAATTATAATTACCTAAATCTGTATTGGTTTTAAGAATGAGACTAGTTGATAGTTTTGCATTTAAAATATCTATATTTTCAAAGGTTTCATCAATTTGAACAACATGGTCGTCATGTAAGCCGATAATAATTTTATTATCATTGATTACTGTTTGAATAGGATAATTAGCAAGAGGTTTAAAAGGTGTGAAATGTCCTTTTGTAATAAGGTTTTTGTTTGTATTCCAATATTTGGTATAAAATTCAACCATTTTTAAATGCTCTTTAGGAATGTCTTTTAAAACGACTGAAATTTGAGGTACGCCAAAGAGAGTGTTTACCATTTGAAGTGCTGCTACCTCTAGGGTTTCATCATTATGCCATGTTATCATATCTGAATGTACTGCTGTATTGCCTGCTAACATTTTAATATCTGCTATTCTTATTCGGTTCATAGTCGCATCTCCAGGGCAATCAAAGGCACGAAACATGTTACCGTATTTACGCATGGCTGGACCTGTATATTTTTGTCTGAATTCGATAAAAATTTCGGGATTTATATGTCGTAATGTTGTTATTACGTCTGTTAATAATCGATCTACTGCTGTATTAATAGAGTGAAAATCCATATCTGGATTTACTTTAGGTGTATCACTATATAATCTGAAATCGTCTATAAAATCTAATTTGAATCCATCTAGATTCCAATCTATTAAAGCATTTTTATAAATATTTATAAGATACTCTCTAACTTCTGGATATCGTGGATCAAAAACAGGAGCCCATCGGTGGTTTTCAGTTAGAAATCGTCCTTTAAATTTTTTATAAGCGTTAGATTTTTTTCCACAAAAAGGAACAGAGTACCAAAAACCAATTTTCATTCCAGTGGCGTGAACATTGTCAACAAATTCTTTTGTTTTTGAAATACGGTCTGGTTGCCAATCTCCAGTAAAATCGTAACCTCTATTATCGTCATTGGTTTGCCAGCCGTCATCAATTATGATGGCTTTGTATCCTAGATTATATGCTGTTTTACATTCTTCAATTAATACATCTTCTTCTAGATTTTGGTGAAATTGATACCATGTAGAGTATAAGGGGGTTAAAGCAATATCTGGAACAGGGGTTGGTTTTAGATCATCAAAGGTTTCCCACCATTTTGAAACCTCTTTTAGGGCTTCAGAAAAGTGTTTTTTACCTTGATCAATTCTAATTTGAATATCAAAATCTGTAAGTTTAGATTGTTGTTCTAAAAATAAGGAGACATGACAATAAAAATGATCGTCTTCTTCACGAATCTCTGCATTAAGTTCTAATTTATTTATGGCATTAGAACAGGCAAAAGTATGTGAATTACTATCATCATGACCAAATAAGCTAATTACTGGAGCGTCAATAGAAATACGAGATTCCATATGTTTCATTTCCCAGTCTGCTTGTATGCGTTTTGAAAAGTCTGTGGTTGGTTTCCAAACACCTTTAATGTTATGTGCTGGAATTTTCCATTTTAATGTTATAGGTTTTGGTGTTTCTGGGGATTTAGCTGTGATTTTAAAGTTGAATAAAGAAACCTCTGTATTGCTGGAAATAGTGGTTAATTCAGTTTTAAAATTAGTTGAATCTCCTTTAATTTGTATGTCTTTTTCAGAAATTATATAATTCTCTTTTATCATTATCGTTTGTATTAATGGAGAAAACAATGAGTTGGTTTTATTATAGTTATGTATGCATTATTAGTTGGGATTGATAAAAGTCGAGCAGTTAATTATGGGAGTCTCGACTTTTATTCAATCCATCAACAAACTAAAAAATAAATTATATATTAATTATACCCAGGATTTTGTCCAAGTTCTGGGTTTGAATCTCGTTCTGAGTTTGGTATCCAAATTAACTCATGCTTTCCTGTTTGAAAAATACCGCCACTTAAAGATTTAGGATGTGCTCCGTGTAAAGATGATGCGCCTAAATAATCGTCGGCTAAGCCCCATCTTACTAGGTCAAAGAAACGATGTCCTTCTCCTGCTAGTTCCATAGCACGTTCATCGATAATAGCTTTAGCCATATCTGCTTGATTTATACCAGGGTTTGTGTCTGCTATTAATGATAAATTTGCTCTATCTCTCACCATATCTACATACTGAATGGCTTGAGAAGTCATGCCATCTTCGTTTAAAGCTTCAGCAAGCATTAATAAAACATCTGCATAACGGATTACTCTCCAGTTGTTTCCAACGTTGGTTCCTAAGAAATCAACATCTCCTCTAGCTCCTATGTCCATACCTGAATATTTTTTAGAGAAAATAGGTTCTACTCCTGCGTCTATTGCTATTTGAGCATCTGGAGTTATTGGATTGTTATCATCGTCAAGTCTAGGGGTAACAAAATCTTCATTGAATGATAAGCCGCCATAACCTGTTGCTCCTGGGTAATCGTATACTAAAGTTTCATTTCTACGTACTATGTCGTTGTTTGATTCAAATAAATCTTTTAACCATGGATTTACTACATGACCCTTATCTGGAGATTTAGCTGGTGGTGCATAGTCTATATGAAAATTACCCATACTGCCAGTACCTGGTATATCTGATCCCCAAACAAAAGTATCTTGTCCTAAGAACTGTAATTCGAATACAGATTCGCTATTGTTTTCATTTGTAGCTGAAAAGTTATGACTAAATTGAGTAGCAGGTAATAAGCTATATCTTCCTATTAAGCTGCTCAATGCTGTTGCGGCAGGGCCAAATTGTTTCATGTATAAATAGCTCTTTCCTTTTAAGGCTGTTGCAGCTCCAGATGTAGGTCTTCCTAAATCATCTCCTGTCCAACTAGGTGGAAGCATAGTTTCGGCCATTTCTAAATCTGAAATTATTTGGTTCCACACAGCTTCTTGACTAGCTTGTTTTACTAATAAGTTGTCTAGGTCTGGTAATTCTATAACTAAAGGTACATTACCATAAAGATTTACTAAATACCAATAATCAAAAGCTCTTAAAAAATAAGCTTGTCCAACTAAATTTTCTCTAGTTGTTGTGTCTGGAATACCTTCTTCTGAGGTGTTGATAATAATGTTATTACATCTAGCTATAGATTTGTATAGCTCTTGCCAAGGTTCTGTAGCCCAACGGTCTCCAGGGTTTCCTAAAAAAGTAGACATGGCTGTATTAGAACCAAAAGGGAATACGTTAAACTCGTCTGAACGTAATAAAGCTCCAGTATGTATAATTCTTCCCCAGAAAAATGTACCAGTTATAGGGTGAAAGGCTCCATTTATAGCAGATTTTACTTGATCTACAGATGTTCCAAAATTTGCTGTTGAGGTCGCATTATTGTTGTTTTGATCTAGAATATCATCTGAACAAGCAACAACAAAAATCATTAATAACGAAAAAGCTATTATGCCTAGTGAGGACTTTAATTTTATTATTTTTTTCATAATTTATTTTTTAGTTTAAAACTTTGCTCGTAAACCGAACGTAAATGTTCTTGCATTTGGATATGCTCTTTGGTCTAAACCTCTTCCTAATAAAGGATTTACGTTCGATCTTACTCCTGGTACTCCAGAATTAAGATTAGCTCTACCGCTATTTGTTGATGCTACATCTGGATCGTAACCTGTATAGTCTGTTATTACAAAAACATTTTGAACGTTTAATGATAATCTTACGCTTTTAATCCAGTCTACACCAAGTGCATTCTCTCCTAAATTATATCCAATTTCTAAGTTTTTTAACCTGAAATAAGATCCATTTTCTACAAAGAAAGAAGAAGGTTCTTTATTTCCTGCTTCATCATCAACAGTGACTCTAGGGATGCTAGTATCTGTATTTGAAGGTGTCCAAGAGTTTAGTACGTCTGTTAATTTACCTCCGTCTTGCCATAATATATTGTAGTATCTACTTAGGTTGTAAATTTCGTTACCAGAAACACCATTAAAGTTTAATGAAAAATCAAATTTTTTGTATTTCCCGTTGAAATTAAGACCGTAAGTGAAATCTGGAGTAGGATCTCCAATAATGGTCTGGTCATCTGATGTTATTCCTGCAACACCATCTGTATCAACTCTTATGAAATCTCCTGTATTAGGGTCTACTTTATCTTCTACTACCCAACCGTAAAATGCTCCAACTGGTCCGTTAGCTTCTGTTCTGTTTACTACACGTAAATCTTCATCAATTCCTGGCCCTAATATTGTTGCAGGGATATCTTTGGCTTCGTTTTTAATGTTGAAAGAGAAATTTGTTCCTACACTATAAGTAAAATCACCTTCAGATTTTTTGTATGTAACATCAAATTCAAAACCATTATTAACAAGTGTTCCTGCATTTCTAACTACTGGTAAACTAACTCCAGCTGTAGAGGGAATGCTAATTGGTACTAAAGCATCTTCAACATCTTTTGAATAGTAATCTGCTGAAAAGGTGATAGCGCTATTTAAGAATGACATGTCTACACCAACATCAAATGTTTTTGTAGTTTCCCAAACTAGATCTTTATCGGCTAATGTTGTTTGTGCTAATCCGTTTGCGATACCGTCACCAAAACTTGTGTTAGATTGGTTTGCTAGGAAAACTGCTTGTGTTGGGTAAAATACATCTGGATAAGATCCTAATTCTCCATAAGACATTCTTAATTTAAAAAAGTTAATTGTTTCAGAATTCCAAAATTCTTCATTACTAATGTTCCATGCTCCAGATACAGAAGGGAAATAGCCTACTTGATTTTTTTCAGCAAATCTTGATGACGCATCTCTTCTTATTGTTCCAGAAAAAATATAGCGATCATCATAGTTGTAGTTTAATCGTCCAAAATAAGATATTAAAGCAGCTTCATTATCTTGACCTAAAAGAATATTTTGATCGTTAGAAGGTAGGGCGCCTACAACTTGAATACTATTGGCTGGTGTGCCTTGCCCATAAATACCATTACTGTTTTGTGTTTCTATAAAACGGGTGTAACCTACTACAGCAGATATTTTATGTATATCGTTAAATGTTTTATTATAAGATAATGTAGGTTCGAATAATAGGTTTATATCTTCTTGTCTAAAATCTGTAAGGTCGTTTAGAAGATTTACATTTCTTACTGCATCAACATTACTCATAAAGTATGTTGGTGTAAATTGAAAACGTTTTTGACTTGTGTAATCTACACCTACATTTACAGAGGCTTTTAAGTCTTCGGTAATATTGTAATCTAATTTTAAACTAGCAAATAAAGTACGGGTTGTTTCTAGGTTGTTTTCTAGGGTTGCTAAGGCGTATTGGTTTACACCACCTGGGCCTTGAACATCTGTTGATGGTGCTTCAAAACCACCGTCGTTACTTGCGTTTGATAATGCTACAGTTGGTGCTGTTGTTCCATCAAAACCGTACCAGTTGTTTTCTTGAAGTTTACCTTCTGCTAATCCTAAAGATTGTGATAATTTAAATTTACCAAATTCATGATTGCTGTTAAATCTTGCGTTTAGTCTTTTAAAACCAGATCCTACTAATATACCATCTTGATTAAAGTAGTTGATTGAAGAGTAGTAAGATGATTTTTCTCCTCCACCAGATATTGAGAATCCGTAATCTTCAACAATACCGCTTTGTAAATTTTCGTCTTGCCAATCTGTACTTACACCATTGTGAGTTACTCTTGTTGAGCTTCCATCGTTAATGAATCGTTGGTTTAAGTAATCTGTATATTGTTGTCCGTTTATAAAGTCTAGTTTTTTGCTAGGCGTATCAAAACCTATTCTTGAGTTAAAGGTTACTTCTAGAGCTTTGTTTTTTCTACCGTGATTTGTTTTAATTAAAACGACACCATTGGCAGCTCTTGAACCGTAAATAGCGGCAGCTGCTGCGTCTTTTAATACAGATATGTTTTCTACGTCTAGTGGGTTTACGTAGCTCATATCGTCAACAAATAAACCATCTACTATGTATAAGGGATCTGCATTACTTAAAGAGTTTACACCTCTAATAAAAACATTTCCTTTTGCTCCAGGTTTACCTCCAGGGTTTTCTACTTGAATACCTGTAAGTTTACCTTGTAATGCAGAAGTTGGGTTACCTGCTACTGTGGTTGCTAAGGCTTCACCTTTTACTATACCTACAGATCCTGTAAGTTCTCTTTTATTTGAAGTACCGTAACCTACTATGACTACTTCATCTAATGCAGCGGCGTCTTCTATTAATATAACGCTCAGGGTTGTTTTGTTATTAACAGAAACCTCTTGAGTTTTATAACCAACATAGCTAAATACAAGAATAGCATTTGGTGCAATATCGCTCATAGTGAATTTTCCATCAAAATCTGTGGTGGTTCCATTTGATGTGTTTTTAACTATAATATTAACTCCTGGAAGAGGAAATTCATCGTCTGTAACTGTCCCCGAAACAGTTATCCCTTGTGCACTAGCACTAATTCCCATAAGGGAAAATACTAGGCCAAATAATAGTCTTAGTACGTTTTTTTTCATAAGTCGTTATTTAAGTTAGTTTTTAAAGTGTGATACAGTATGCTACTTTAGTTGTTTAAACTGTGATACACTGTGCTACTTTGCAAATATATAAAAAAAAACCAAAAATGTTAAGAATATCTAAAAAAACATGAGGATATATTTGTTATATGCTATTTAAAACCACTATTTTGCTACTATAGTGAGTTTCTTTGAATAAGTTTTGAGGGGATTATTTTGCGTATGGGTTCTTTAAATTTTAAATAATTAGCAGATTCTTGAGCCATTTTTTTAAAATCAATGGATATAGTCGTTATACCTCCAAAAATTATTTCTTTAATGCCATTATCATTATGTGCCAAAATGCCAAAATCTTCTCCAATAGTATAGTTTTTAGGTTTACTGTCTTTGAGTATTTTCCATAAAGAACTATCGCCAATAAAGAAGTATAGTGTGTTTTTGGAGATGCTGTCTTTTATATATCTTTCTTCTACTTTGGCATTAATATTATGCGTTTTTACAAATTTATTGAACGCATTTAAAATACCAATTGGATAATCTGAATCGCCTTTAAAGAAGAGAATAAATTTTTTGTACTTTTTTATTTGAGGAAGTAATTTTTCTAATTGATTATAAGTAGAGTCTTCAAATTCTTGAGTGATATACGAATACTCTTGAGGGAGTGGAATATGCCTATCTATAACCAATAGTTTATCGTACTGAATTTTTTGTAGTATTAAACTAACCTCTGGGGATTGAATAGGGGCTACAACATACATGCCATATCTTCCAGAAATTCTGGCAACGATATCTTTAAAAACATCTAAGTTATTGTGATGAAAAAATACATTTATAATATATTTTTTCCCTAATTCTTCTCTAAAGCTATTGTAGAAATCTTCTTGAAAAGAATGAAAAGCAAAGAGTAGAAGTGCTACTCTAAGTTTTGTTTTTGTATTAACATCGGCGATGTAATATCCTTTAAAGTTTTTAGATTCTACAATGCCTCTTCCTTTTAAATCTTCGTAGGCTTTAACAATCGTTTTACGTGCAAAACCTACTTCTGCAACCATTTTATTTATAGATGGTAAGCGATCTCCTTTTTTTAATTCTTTGGATTCAATTTTACTAATTATTGCGTTAACTATTTGCTCATGTTTTGTGAGCGGTGTAATAAGTTTTAAATCGTTTATTTTATCAAAGAGTACCTCCATTAAGAAAAATGCTTAATGCTCAAAATACATTTTTAATTTTATATAGAAAAGAAAATATTAGTTTTCTAAAAAAGATAAAGTTGTTTGTAGGGCTTTTTTTAAGTGATCTGGTAGGTCTTCTTTTTTCCAAGGATGTTGTGTGCCAAAGACATGGTTTGCATTGTTAATAATCTCTAAAAGACTCTTTGTATTCCATTGATGGAGCTGGTTGGCTTCATCTATAAAAACGCTAGTATCTGCGTTTCCATGAATAATTAAATAAGGTATTTTTAAGTTAGAAACTGCTCGTTTTATGGTAAGTCTATTTTCGTTTGTAATAAAGTCTTCATAGAATTGATAAAAGTGTGGCATTTGTTGTTTTGTTCTTCCGTTTAGAACATATTTAACACCATCTTTTTTCCATTGATCTAGATTTCCTATGGTAGCAGTTCTTTTTCCAAAATCTGATACACCAGCTAAACTAATTACTTTTTTTATTCGGTTGTCTTCTTCTGCTTTTATGGTTACAATACCTCCAGCTCTACTATGTCCAATCAAGATTATGTTATTTATATCTGCATCTTTTTTTAATACAGTATTTGTGTAAATCCAATCAATTACAGATTGTAAATCATCTAGTTCTTTAGTGTAATTATTATTTCCAAAAGCTTCTAAGTCTGGAAAATCTATAGGTTGTTCAATACTTCCTCCGTTGTGTGAGAAATTGAATTTTATAAAGAAATTACCTGCTTTAGCAAATGCCTTAGCCATTAAATCCCACGCACCCCAATCTTTAAAACCTTTATAGCCATGACAAAATATAATAATGGGTTTTGCTTTGTTGTTTTCTTTGTAAAAAACATCGGTTAGTATGGGTTTATTATGCTTTCCATGAATAATTATGTTTTTTGATATTTTCATTTTAAAGTTCTTTTTCTGTAAAATTGATATTGGAATTACAGATTTCTATAATAAGTGCTTTTAGTTGAATGCTAAAGTTATTAATAGTTTCTTGAGTAATCAAAGTTTCTTTTTTTGCATAACTACCAGGTTTGTCTTTTTTTGCAAATTTTAAAAAACCTGAACTTAAATTTTTAAATGAAATTATACCGGCTTCAATAGGCGGTTTTATAGTTTTTGAAGAATGCATCATATAGGCATAGGCTAGTATTTGAAAACTTTTACTGTATTTTTTGTAATCTGTATTAATGTCTTCCCAATTTACTATTTCAACTTGATTTTGTTGTACGTTTCCTGTTTTGTAATCGATAATTCGAGTTATGCCATTGCATTCATCTATTCGGTCTACTTTTCCTTTAATTTTAATAGGGAAATCAAGTTCTGGAATGTTAATTGAAATGTTATTATCGGCTTCAATAGCTAAGATTTTTATTTCATTGCCAGTTTTTAAAGCTCTAGTTTCTAAATCTAAAAAATTGGATACATATCGTTTTGCTATTTCAAAAATAATTAAGTTTTTGCCTTTGGTTATATCACCTTCTTTGTATTCGTTTTTAAAGTGAAAAGTTACTTTGTTTTCAATTTCTCCTTTTAATTTTTTAATTATATCTGTAGTTAAAAAATGACCAATTAATGGTTTGTAAAAATCTTCAAGTGTATTATGTACCACGGTGCCTAAGGTGTTAGCTGCAACGGTTTCTTCAACATCATTATGTTGTTTTATTTTTAATATACTTTGATAATAAAAATCTATAGGGTTTCTTATGTAGTTGGTTAGTGAAGATGGAGAAAACCCTTGTTCTGCAACGCGAATAATTTGCTTTTTTAAGTCTTCTGTTTTCTCCACAACATTTAATGAGGTTTCAATAATTGGGACTTGAGGAGCTATTATTTGATGATTAATAGGGTGGATGTTTTCTAATTGTAATTGCGTAATGAACCTGCTTTTTTCACCTCCAGTCAATACATCTGCTTCTGTATTATATAATATAAAAACATTTTTGGCACGTTGTAAAAGCCTGTAAAAATGATAGGTATATACGGCATCTTTTTCTTTATATGTGGGAAGCTTGTTTTCGATTTTAACATCAAATGGGATAAAGGAATTATTACTTTTTCCTGAGGGTAGTACACCTTCATTTACGGAGGAAATAATAACTGTTTCGAAATCTAAAACACGGGATTCTAGCATACCCATAATTTGTAGCCCTTGCAAGGGTTCACCTTGAAAGTCTAAGGTTTCAGAGCTTAATAATTCTTTATAAACATTATATAGTGTTGAGATGTCTTTTATATGGTGATAATCTTTATTTAATCTGATTATTTCATTAAATAGTTCGTTAAAACGGAATAAGTATTCTAATGAAAGTAAATTAGATGTTTTATCTTCATTCAAATAATTTTTAATGACTAATATTAATTGTGAACATTTATTTAAGGCTGTATCAATTGATTTATCCCAATTAGAAAATAGTAAATCAATTATGCCGCTAGTTTTCCCTGCTATTTGTTTTAAGCGTTCTTTTTCTAGGTATACAAGGTTGTTGGTGTCAATGGTTTCAATAAGTTTGGAAGCATAATCGATATTTTCAAAATTGAATAGAGGTCTTATAAATTGGTGTGATACGATTTTGATAACATCTTTATAATAAAAGGAACTAGTTGATATTTTATGTAAATGAAATAAGTCTTCAAAAAGGGATGCTAATGGTATAGATTTTAAAGGAAATCCCATTGTTATGTTCAATGCTGCAATGCTGGAAGGGAGCGAATTTAATACTGGAATTAGTAGGTTTTCATCACCTAGAACAACAGCTGTATTTTGTAGTGATGGATTTTCCTTTTGTAAATTGTTTAGTAGTGACCCTATGTATTTTGCTTGTCCTATGTTTTTGGGAATTCCAAATACAGATATGTTTTTTTCTTTAGAATAATTTGTAGTTATCCAGTTAAAAGGATTATTTTTTAAAAAAGCCCAATTGTTTTTGTGTTGCCTAGTAAATAGAGCTGCATCATGTTTTGGGTTGTTTAGGAATACAGAATCGATATCCCAATAAATTTTTGCTGACCCATTTTGAAGTAATTCTTGTATAATTGTTTCTTCAGATGTATTTAAGGCGTTAAATCCTAGGAAAATGTATTCTTTTTTAGGGTTATTTTGAATATAAGTTTTTAGGTTTTTAGCAGCTTCTCTATAAATTAAACCTTGATAGCCTATGTTTTTATTTAAAAGACTCTTAGTAAAATGATCATAATAGCTATAAAGTTTATTCCAAAAGGATAAATAGTTTTTAACGAAATCTGTTTTATTGTCTTCCAAGGACCAGTGTTTTAGATCTTGAATAGCACTTAAGTAGTTGAAAATATTTTCTTGAGGAATAAGGTAACGATCTATTTCATTAAAATCTTGAAGTAGTATTTGTGCCCATTTAGAAAATAACTCAAAGGAGTCTTTATTTTTTTCTTTTGTTAGATGGATATATGAGTTGTAAAACTCAAAAAGGAGTTCGGCATTTGAAATACTTTTTAGATGTGATAGTTCTTCGACAAATTCTTCAATACTAATAATTGAAGGAGAAAATATGGTTTGTTTCGTTAGTATTGATAATTGATGCTTTAAAAAGAGGCCGGCTCTTTTACTTGGTAGAATAAAGGTTAATTCAGAAAGGTTTGCGTTATTGTTTTCTAAATCTTTTAGAACATCAAAAATAAAGGTTGTCATACCAATTGAATTTTACAATTATGCATTAGTAAATAGCATTGTTTTTAAGGATAATAGATCTGTATGATATAAAAATAAAAAACGCTTCGGATATCCGAAGCGTTTTTCAAGCTTATTTGTTTTATTGTTGTTTAAAACTAACTTATTATTTTACTAAGTTAATTTCAACACGTCTGTTATTTGCTCTACCAGCTCTAGTTTTGTTAGAGTCGATTGGCTTATCTTCTCCATAACCAAGAGATGATAACCTAAATGCATCGATACCATGACTAACTAAGTATTCTTTTACAGAATTAGCTCTAGAATCAGATAATCTTTGGTTTAATTTAGCAGAACCTACACTATCAGTATGACCTTCAACTGCAAATTTAGCTGTTGGGTATTCTTTAAGAATGTTAACGATGTCGTTTAAAACAGTTTCAGATTGAGATTTGATAGTTGCTCTACCGGTATCAAATAAGATTGTTTTAGCGTACTCATTTAAAGTTTTTTGTATTTCTTCGGTTACTTCAGGACAACCGTTGTTTGCAACAGTACCTTTAACCTCAGGACATTTATCATCTTTGTCTAATACACCATCGTTATCAGTATCTGGCCAAGGGCAACCTTTGTTTGCAGCAGGACCACTAACTTTAGGACAAGCATCATCACTATCAGTTATACCATCACCATCAGCATCTGGACAACCATTTAAAGCTTTTAATCCAGCAACAGAAGGACATTTATCATCTTTATCAGCAATACCATCACCGTCAGTATCAGGACATCCATTAAGTTCAGCTAAACCAGCTTCGTTAGGACAATCATCTTTGCTGTCTTCAATACCATCACCATCAGTATCTGGACAACCTTTGAAAGCTTCTAAACCAGGAACGTCTGGACAAGCATCATCTTTGTCGTATATACCATCACCATCAGTATCAGCTCCACCAAATTTGATAGAAATACCAGCGGTGTGTTGGAAATGTGTATTTAAATAATCTTCGAAAGCATGTTTATATGAAGATTGTAGCGTTAAACCAACATTTTCGTTAAACCATACGTTAAGACCTAAAGTTCCGTTTAAAGTTCCAGCACCTACTTCATCAATCCAAGTGTAACCACCACCAACTCCTACGTATGGATCTAATGTTTTCCATTCTAATACTTCTCCAATACTATATTTAACAGTTCCATCTGCAGCATAGTAAGATAGATCATCTACTTTAAGAGCATCTCCATTTGCATCTTCTCCCCAGTTTTCTATTTTATTAAGAGAACCAGCTACTCCAATAGAAAATCCATTACCTACGTATTTAGATACAGAGATAGTTGATAGGGAAGGCAAGATATTCCAGTTATCTAGATCAACATACTTGCTAAAGATAGTTTCGCTAAAAGGAACACCATCTCCAGAAGGGTATGCATCAACTGCGTTTGCCCCAATAGTAATTTGCCAAGGGTTGTTCTTGTCTTGCGCATTAGCGTTGCTATAACCAAGTACAAGCAACATAGCGAACAATAATCTGCTAAGATTTTTCATATTTAAAAAGTTTAATTTTAAGTGTTAATTGTAAACAAATGTAAGTTGTTAAATTTTATTAACAAAGACAAATATATAAAAAAATAGTAGATAGGGTTTGTGTTTTGGTTGTTCAGAACGATTTTAGATAATGTTTAAAATTTTCCCAATCTTAATGAAAGCAATTATAGCCTTGTCTAAATGCTGTTTAGTGTGTGCTGCAGAAATTTGTAAGCGTATTCTTGCTTTTTCTTTTGGAACTACTGGAAAAAAGAATCCAATAACATAAATTCCTTCTTTTAAAAGTAGATTTGCCATGGTTTGAGATAGCTTTGCATCGTATAGCATAACAGGGACAATTGCAGAGTCACCATCAATAATATCAAAGCCAGCTTCTTTCATTCCTTTTTTAAAATAATTTGTATTCCACTCTAATGTATCTCTAAGTTGGGTATTATTAGAGAGCATATCAAATACTTTAATGGATGCTCCAACAATTGCAGGAGCCAATGAGTTTGAAAACAGGTATGGTCTAGAGCTTTGGCGAAGCATATCAATAATTTCCTTTTTTCCAGTTGTATATCCGCCCATGGCTCCACCTAAAGCTTTACCTAAAGTACCAGTAATAATATCAATTCGGTTTAAAACGTTTTTTTCTTCCAAGGTGCCACGTCCAGTTTTTCCAATAAAACCAGCAGCATGGCATTCATCAATCATGACTAAGGCATCATATTTATCAGCTAAATCGCAAATTTTGTCTAGAGGGGCTACTAGTCCATCCATTGAGAAAACACCATCGGTTACTATAATTTTAAAACGAGTACCATTATCGTTAGCAGTGATAAGTTGTTTTTCCAAATCTACCATATCGTTATTTTTATAGCGATATCTAGCGGCTTTACATAAGCGAACACCGTCTATTATGGAGGCATGATTTAATGCATCTGAAATGATAGCATCTTCTGCTCCAAGCAAGGGTTCAAAAACACCTCCATTTGCATCAAAGGCGGCTGCATATAATATAGTGTCTTCGGTTTCATAAAAATCGGCTATTTTTTGTTCTAATGTTTTGTGAATATCTTGGGTGCCACAGATAAAACGAACAGATGACATGCCAAAACCATGAGTGTCCATAGCATCTTTAGCTGCCTGAATAACATCTGGGTGTGACGATAGACCTAAATAATTATTAGCACAAAAATTTAAAACGGTTTCTCCTGTGTTTAAAGTTATTTCTGCTCCTTGTGCGGAGGTGATGATGCGTTCTTCTTTATAAAGTCCGTTATCTTTTATGTTTTGAAGCTCTTCTTTTAGGTGTTTTTTCAGTTTTCCGTACATATTTTTGCGTTTTTAGCAAAATTAAACATCTTTTACCTTTATATCATTATTTGTGTATACAAGAATTTTCTTTTTAACTTTTATTTTCATGTCTTCTAAAACGTCTTGATATAATTGTAACTGTTGTTGATGTTTTTTGTCTTCAACACCTGTTTTATAATCTATAATTACGGCTTCATTTCTAGTATTTATAACAATCCTATCTGGTCTTAAAATAAGACCTTCTTTAGTGATAATATCACGTTCATTATATATCGTGTGATTTGAAGTGTAATAATTTTTGAGTTCTGGGTGTTCAATAATTTGTATAACCATAGATTTTAGTGTAGCTGCTTGCACTGTATTAATTATAGAAGTATTTATAAAATCGCTTACAACAGAATCAATATCGTCTTTAGTTTTTATTTGAGACATTATATCATGAATTAGGTTTCCTTTTTCAATGGCTTCCTTTTGATTTGTGTCCCATAAATATGCAGATTTTGTTATTACTTTTATATTGTGGTTTTCTTTAGCTGTTGAAATAAATTCATGTTGAACTGTAACTTCTTTTGTAGTTGATAATTTTTCTGAAGTTTTTTCAGGGTTTCCAAAACTATATGTTAATTGAGATTCATCCCATAAACTTAGATGTTGTATGTAGTTGATGAACATTCCAGAGTATTTTTTATTATTTACCTCTCCTTTTGCTGAAATATCTTTTTTTGAAATAATAAACAACTGTTCTACAGGTCTGGTTAGGGTAACATATAATAAGTTAATGTTGTCTAGTTCCTGTTCAGATTGATGTTTGTTATATATATATTGTCCTTCTTCTCCGTAATGTTCAAAATCCTTATTGTAGTTTAGAAGTGTATGTGAAAAACCAGTATATTTTCCTTCATTTAATTTAAACCACTCTTTAGGTTCTAGTTCTCTGTAAATATCTAAATCGGCATAAGGAAATATAACCACTGGGAATTCTAAACCTTTAGATTTATGAATGGTCATAATTTGAACTGCATTTTGACCTTTAGGAGATATAATATTTAGGCTTTCTTTTTTCTTTTCGAAGTAATCTAGGAATCCAGAAATATCAGATCCTTTTTTTTGTGAAAAATCTAGGACAATATCCAGATAAAACTGAATGTAGGCATTAGATGTTTCAACTAAATTAAAACTTCTTACAATGGTTTCTGCTAAATCGTAAAGCGGAAGTTGTAATAGTGTATCACTATTTATAAAAATATTGAAAGCTTCTAAACTTTTAAAAAGCTCTAATAATGGTATATTTAAATGATTTATAAAAAAATCATGTTTGTCTTCAATATTAAAAAGTGTGGTTAAATAATTTAAAAACTTAATTTTTATTTCGTTGTTTTTAGGCTGAATTAAAAGGGCTAACAAATCATTAATAAAAATGACTTCTGAAGCATTGTAAATTAATAATGTTTCTGAAGATATTACAGGGATATGTTGTTGGCTTAAATAGTTTGCAATCGCGACACCTTCCTTTTTTTTACGCACTAAAACACAAATATCTTCATATTTATAGCCTTTTTCTAAGCAAATCTTAATGGTGTTTAAAACCTGTTCTGAATACAGCTCGTCTCTGTCATCATCTTTATCAATATCTAAAAAAGATAATTCAACATAGCCACTTTGCTCTTGTGTTATGTCTTGATGCGCGTTTTCATAAAGGTTTTTATAATCATTATTATTAAATACTTGATTTGCTAAAAAATTAAAAAAGCCATTGTTAAAATTTACAATTTCTTTAAAACTTCTGTAGTTGGCAGGTAGGTTTTCGACATATTTTTCAATATAAAATGGATTATCGTTTCCAAACAAACCAATAAATTGTTCTGCTTTTCCGCCACGCCAACGATAAATGGCTTGTTTAGCATCGCCTACTAGCATGGTGCTTCCCGTTTCTGTCGATAGGGAGTTTTCTAATAAAGGAATTAGGTTTCCCCACTGCATTACAGAGGTGTCTTGAAACTCATCTATAAAATAGTGTTTGAATTTTTCGCCTATACGTTCGTAAATAAAAGGCGTGGGTTGTTCTCTAATTTCTTTACTAATAATGGTATTGAATTCTGAAATCAACATTTTATTTTGATCTTCTTTTAAGATTTTCAATTCATTATTAATAGCGTTTAAAACGGATAGCGGGGTGATGTTTTTATAGAAAGCTTTTAAGAATTTTAGATGAAAAATACATTGTTTAGTTTCATTAAAACTTGATGCTATTTGTGGCTGTATTTGTTCTATTGTAGAAGCAACTTCTGCTGTAACACGTTTGGGATATAGGGTTTTTGTTTCAATGTCTTCTTGCCATTTCGTTCCAAAAGTAACATTGAAATTTTTGTCTGCTAACTTTTTTAGGTGCTTTGGTAGATAGCTTCCAGAAAAATCATTAAACTCTAAACCAGCTTCTTCAATTAATGTTAACGCGTCTTGTGATTGTTCAATAATACGAGTTTCTAATGTAGATATTTCTTTTTTTAACTGTGTTTTAAGTATTTTAAAATCGTCTAGCGTTTTATCTTTTAAAGAATCTATAAAAGGAATGTCGTTTTCATTAACTAATAGTTTTGCTATTTTATTAAAGTCAAAAGAGACATCCCAACTTTTGTCATCATCTGCTTTTTCTATAGCAAAATCTACTAGAATGTTTGTGAGTTTTTCGTTTGTTCCTGCTTTAGATATTAAACTATCTACAGCTTCGTTTAAAAGTGCATCTTGATCAAGTTCTACTTCAAAGTTTAAAGGCAGTTTTAAATCGTAAGCAAAAGTTCTAATGAGTTTATGGGTAAACCCGTCTATAGTTGAAATATCAAAAGCAGCATAGTTATGTATAATGGTGTTTAATAGTTTTTCAGATTTTTTATGGAGTGCATCTGGTTTTATTTGTAGCTCTTCGCAAATAGTTTTAAACATACCATCTGGATTTTCTAGAATAGAAATATTAGAAAACTGCTTTAAAGTTTCTATAATACGTTCTTTCATTTCGGCAACAGCCTTATTGGTAAACGTAATGGCTAATATTCTTTTAAATTGCTCAGAATTATTAGATTGAAATAGAATTTTTAAATATTCTTTTACAAGCGTATACGTTTTTCCGCTGCCTGCAGAAGCATTATATATTGTAAAAGGGTGCGGCTGTTGCATAAACAAGAATTTGGATACAAGATAAAAACTATCGATGAGTTGATAGTCATTTATTATTTTTAATTGCCCTGTTTTATGTGTAAATTTGAAGAAACTAATAAATTAATATTTAAAAAATAAAATTATGGCTTTTGAATTACCAGAATTAGGATATGCTTACGATGCTTTAGAGCCTCATTTAGATGCTAGAACAATGGAGATACATCATTCTAAGCATCACCAAGGATATACAAATAATTTAAACAATGCTATTGCTGGAACAGATTTAGAAGGAAAATCTATTGAAGATATTCTTGCAAATTTAGATATGAATAATGGTGCCGTAAGAAATAATGGAGGTGGGTTTTATAACCACTCATTATTTTGGAGTATAATGAATCCTGAAGGAAAAGGACGTTTATCTGGTGAGTTAAAAGATGCTATCGAAGCAGCTTATGGTTCTGCCGATGGTTTTAAAGAAGCTTTTAGTAAAGCTGCAGCAACACGGTTTGGTTCTGGTTGGGCTTGGTTATGTGTACATAAAGGTGGTAAGGTAGAGATTTGCTCTACACCAAACCAAGATAACCCATTAATGCCAGGAGTAACTTGTGGTGGTACGCCAATTTTAGGTCTTGATGTTTGGGAACACGCTTATTATTTAAATTACCAAAACAGACGTCCAGATTATATTAATGCCTTTTTTAGTGTTATTAACTGGAACGAAGTTGAAAAACGTTACGCTGAAGCTAAATAATACGTTTTTTATAACAACATATATTGAAAGCTGCTTTATGAAAATAGAGTAGCTTTTTTTGTAGCCTTCCCTTTCTCTTATTAATTAAATTCCTTCTCATAACAAAAAAAGTAATTATAATTAAAGCTGAAATTATAACTAACATTATGAAAATTTTATTTTTTGAGATGACCTTATTACTATTTAACTGTTTAATTAATTGATTTTTTTCTAATAGGAGCTCAGGTGTTTCATGTTCTTTAATAAGTTTGTTTTTAACATACTTATAATTCTTATCCAGAATGCTATCAAATTTAATCAATGAGTTGATGTATTTAATTTGGAGTTTGAGCTTTTTTTTGCATCTTCAATGAGATAGTTATATGAATCTAGTAATTCTGAAGTTATATCTCTATTTGTGTTTAATAAAGAGTCTACCTTTTTAAAATATAAAAGGCTTTCTACTTGAATGATATGGAAGATTTCTAATAGGTGCTTTTTATTTTAAAACGAATAAAATAAAAAAGGTGAACAGAAGTTCACCTTTTTTGCCCCAAATCTACCATGAACTTAACCTACTTATGTTATGGTGAGGCAAATATACAGTGCTAAAAAGAGTTGATAAAATATTTTAGTTAAACGACTAATAAATAGGCTTAAAGGAAAATTGCTTTTTAAAAGCAAAACATAGTATTACAGTAAGAAAATTAAAACTAATTAAATCCATAAAAAAAGGCGAACAGAAGTTCACCTTTTTTTGCCCCAAATCTACCATGAACTTAACCTACTTATGTTATGGTGATACTAATTTATGTGTATTTTAGATATTACGAATTATTTTTTAGATGAAAAGCATATTTATCTGATAAAGTGCGTTTCTAGTAAGTATTAAGTATAATAAAATATCTAAAGCTTAATAAGCTCGTTCTTTGTTACCTTCAAAGAAATTGATGAAAGCTCTATTTACAACTCTATTTCCTCCTGCTGTAGGATAATTTCCTGTAAAGTACCAATCTCCTAAATGGTTTGGACATGCTTTATGTAAATTATCAACCGATTGAAAAATAATTTTAACTTCTGCATTTATAGATTCATCACTTAAGAGTTCTGATATTTTATCTGAAATTTGCTCATCTGTAAAAGGATCATAAAGTTCTTTAACAAAGTTTTTAACATGTTTGTCATCTATGTCAGTCTGTTTAATGCACTTATTGTAAACTTCTTCTACAATATCATATTTATTGGTGTCTTTTAATAATTCTAAAGCAGCTCTAAATGCTACTAAGCTTTCAAGATTAGCCATGTCAATACCATAGCAATCAGGATAACGAATTTGAGGAGCAGAGGACACTACAATAATTTTTTTAGGATTTAAGCGATCAAGCATTTTAAGGATACTCTTTTTTAAAGTGGTACCTCTTACGATACTATCGTCTATAATTACTAAATTATCATTAGGTTTAATAACGCCATAAGTGACATCGTAAACATGCGCTACTAAATCATCTCTACTGCTATCTTCTGTAATAAACGTTCTAAGTTTTACATCTTTAATAGCGATTTTTTCTATTCGTGTTCGTTCAGATAAAATTTCAGTGACTTTTGCTGCAGATAACGAACGTTGCCCGTTTAAAATGGCTTTTGTTTTAGTTTCGTTAATAAAAGCCTCTGCACTTTCTATCATGCCATAAAAAGATGTTTCAGCAGTATTTGGAATATAAGAGAATACGGTGTTTTTTGTATCATTATTAATAGCTTCAAGTACTTTAGGTATTAATAATTTACCCAATGTTTTACGTTCTTGGTAAATTTCGGCATCACTACCTCTAGAGAAATAAATGCGTTCAAAAGAACACGATTTTTTTTCTAAAGGTTCTAATATTTGCTTAAGTCTAACTTCTCCAGATTTTTTTGTAATTATAGCTTGTCCTGGATCTAGTTCTTTTACATCTTCAAATTTAACATTGAAAACAGTTTGAATTACTGGACGCTCTGATGCTACAACAACAATTTCGTCATCTTTATAATAATAAGCTGGTCTAATTCCAGCAGGGTCTCTTAAAACAAAAGCATCTCCATGGCCAATAAGTCCAGCCATAGCATAACCACCATCCCAGTTTTTTGCAGCACGTTTTAAAATTTTTGCAACTTTAATACGTTCGGCAATAAGAGGTGATGCATTTCTTTTATTATAGCCTTCTTTTTTTAAATCTTTATATATTTTGCTAACAGCATCATCTAAAAAATGACCAATTTTCTCCATAATAGTTATGGTATCGGTATATTCTTTTGGATGCTGTCCTAATTCAATAAGATTACCAAACAGTTCTTTAACATTAGTCATGTTAAAGTTTCCTGCCATTATTAAATTTCTGTGCATCCAGTTGTTTTGCCTTAAAAAAGGATGTACACTTTCTACACTATTTTTACCAAATGTACCATATCTAACGTGACCTAATAAAACTTCACCAATATATGGGATGTTCTTTTTTTGAGCAGTAACATCATCTGCATATTCAGGATGTTCAACAAACTCTTTATTAACTCGATCATTAATTTGAGCAAAAATATCTTGAATAGGTTGTTGCGCTATAGAGCGTACTCTACTTATGTAGCGCTCACCTGGTTTAGTGTCTAATTTTATACTTGCAAACCCAGCACCGTCTTGACCACGATTGTGCTGTTTTTCCATCATTAAATACATTTTATTTACACCGTAAAATGCAGTTCCATATTTTTCTTTGTAATACTCTAATGGTTTTAACAGTCTAATAACAGCTATTCCACATTCGTGTTTTAATGCATCACTCATATCTAAATGTTTTTTTCGCTCCTATTCTGCCTAAAAGCAGATTCGCGGAAATGAAAAATCTTTGGCTCTAAAATGATATTATTTTAGAATTCTTTATTTAATTAAAAACGCACTCTATTTTAGAGCGCGTTAGTTTATGTTAATTCTATTTCAAATTGTGTTAGCTTTTTAAACGTCAGCAAACGCTCATGGACTTCATCTTTTGATAAATTCTGTATACGTTCGGTTCCAAATTTCTCAACACAAAATGACGCTAATGCAGAACCATATATAATGGCATTTTTCATGTTTTCAAAAGAAATGTCACCAGTTTGCGCAAGGTAACCAGCAAATCCTCCAGCAAAAGTATCTCCTGCTCCAGTTGGATCAAAAACTTCAGCTAACGGTAATGCTGGTGCCGAGAAAATATTGTCGTTATGAAATAATAAAGCACCATGCTCCCCTTTCTTAATTACAACGTATTTAGGTCCCATTTTATGAATTTTTTGTGCAGCAACAACTAAAGAATATTCTCCTGTTAATTGTCTTGCTTCTTCGTCATTTATAGTAATTACATCTATACGTTTAATCACATTGTGTAAATCTTCAAGTGCACTGTCCATCCAAAAATTCATAGTGTCTAAAATCACTAGTTTTGGTTTGGTAGTCATTTGATCTAAAACACTGGATTGTACAATAGGGTGTAAATTCCCTAGCATAACTATTTCTGCGTCTCTATAGTTTTCAGGAACTATTGGATTAAAATCAGCAAGAGTGTTTAATTCTGTTATTAAAGTATCTCTGGAGTTCATGTCGTTATGATATAAACCACTCCAAAAGAATGTTTTTCCATCTTTAATAATTTCAATACCAGAAAGATCAATATTTTTATTTGACAATAGGTCTAGATACTCTTGAGGGAATTCACCTCCAACAACAGATACTATAGAAGAATCTACATTAAAATGAGAAGCAGATAAACCTATATATGTTGCAGCTCCGCCAAGAATTTTATCGGTTTTCCCGAATGGTGTCTCTATAGCATCAAATGCCACACTACCAACTATTACTAATTTACTCATAAATGAAGTATGATAATTTTTTGCAAATATAATACGATTAATTACAAACTAACGCCTTTTATCTTTTGAAAATCATTTAAGAAGCCTTTTTATTAATATAATGTAATTGTGAAAATGTCCTGTATGGACCTTTAATTAAAAGTGTATTCACAATGAAAGGAGGTAAACTACCTTCAGGGTCTAGAAATAATTGTTGAGTGATTTTTGTCTTTTCATCATTACTTTCTTCTAAAAGCCAATGTCCCATCAATATTTTAATTCTTATTGTTTTATCCTTTTTAGGAATTTCGTTAGGCAGGCTTTCTAAGGTAAGTTTTATTTTTTTGTCCGAAATTTTTTTTACCGTTAATAAGGTGACAATATCCCTGTTTTTAATTGGCCAAGGGAATTCTTTATGTGCATAAAATACGTGTTTATTACCTCCAATAGGTTTTATATAATGACTAATTCCTGAGGGGCAATTTTCATAGTATTTAGGAGCATCGAGAAGTTCGGTTAAAACATCATTTATAGGGGTATTGACTAATGTTGTTGCTTTGTACTCATCAAAAGCAAAATCTTTTTGATGCCTCGTATAGATTTTAATATTATTAGTATTCTTTTTTAAAACCCATTCTTCTTGAGTAAAACAGCTAAAACTTATGCAAACTGTTGCAATAAAAATAAATATACTCTTCAACATAACAACCTTTTAGGGTTCTTAGTTGTTAAAAAGAAAGATTCATTACAAAACTATATTAAGCATTATTGTTTGTTACTTTCTCCCAAAATCTGCAGGGATTTCTCCCCAAGCTTTGGTTTCCCATTTCACAATAGTTGTAGTGTATTCATTATTTTTAAGCCAAAGAATTGCGCGATCTACTAAGTCGAAAAGAGCTTTGTTTTTGGCATTACGTTCTAATTTAGAGTTGCATGTTTTTTTGCGTACCCAGCTCATTGCTGTTTTGGAGTCTGTATATAAAATACGATCGCTATTGTGTTTTTTTAGAAAACTTAAACCATGTACTAAGGCTAAAAACTCACCAATATTATTGGTGCCTTGTTGAAAGGGTCCTTGACTGAATAATTGTTTTTTACTTCTGGTGTCTACACCACGATATTCCATAATACCTGGGTTTCCACTAGAAGCAGCATCAACAGAAATTGAGTTGTAATTTGGTTGTCCTATTTTTTGAAGTTGGAGAGTACTAAGCCCACTTTTAGAGGTTTTGTTTTTTCTTATAAAATCAAAATAATTGCCTTCTAAAGCTTTTTTTGCGGCATCTAAAGAGTCGAAAGATTTATATTGAGCACCTTGAAAATCTTTAATTTGTTTTTTGCAAATATTCCAAGTCTCAAAAACTCCAGTTTTATGACCTTTCCAAACGGTATAATATTTCTTTTTTTTCTTCGACATTTTTATTTCTGCATTTTCAACTTCGCTAAAAATAAACTATTAAACTCATTTTGACTTTTTGTTTTAACCTAAAATGATTTAAAATGAGTTCGTTAAGTAGAACTTGTGTTCGTTTTGGTTTAGAATATTTATTGTAATTTCATTTTTCTTTCAATTTCTTTATAAATACCAGACATGTACCAGCCTCCAGAAAGAATGTAATATATTCTATTATCTTCTAAAAACATTGAATTAGGTGATTTACTTACATGAATCCATATACTTTTATCTTTCCTTAGTTCATTAAGTTGTTCGAATGTTTTTAAAGCGTCTTCTTCTGTGTTGAATATATATTCAACAATTGTAGCTCTAGGATAAGTGTCGCCTTTAGAAATAATGGTTTTAGTACCTTTTACAAAACATTGACGTGTTTCGTAGACACTATTTTTTATTTTTTTTATGTTAAGGCTTTTAATTTCTTTAGGGGTAAACTCAAATTCAGATAAGTTTTCCAGCTGTCCAATGAGTATAGAATTTTTAATTTTAATTAATTTAATGTTTTTTAAAATGTAGTTAGATTTTAAGCTAGATAACCTTTGGACTTTATTATTTAACCTTGATTTTAAATCGATAACTTGATTATTGTTTTCTTGCTTGGCAGAAATACAGACAACAAATGTTAATGAAAATATTAATAATTTAAGGGGTTTCATATTATAAGTGTGATTATTTTAATAATAATTGTTCAACCACTTTTGGGAAATGTTTCATTTCTAATTCATGAATTTTAGCAGCAATGTCTTTAACCGAATCATTTATGTTTACTTCGCATTTAGCTTGAAAAATAATTCCGCCTTCATCATAATGTTCGTTTACATAATGAATGGTAATACCAGTTTCAGTTTCTTTATTAGCAGAAACAGCTTCGTGCACATGCATGCCATACATGCCTTTGCCTCCATATTTTGGTAATAATGCAGGGTGTACATTAATAACTTTATTGGGAAAGTGGTTTAAAATAAATTCAGGAAATTTCCAAAGGAACCCAGCTAGTATTATAAGATCTGGGTTTGATGCTTTTAATATATTAAGTACATCATCTGTTTTTGTAAATGCTGTTCTGTTAAAAGATAAAGCGCTAACTTTAAGTGTTTTTGCACGGTCTAAGACTTTGGCATGAGGATTGTTAGTGAGTACTTGAATAACAGATGCATTATCTCTGTTGTGAAAAAACTTAATTAAATTTTCAGCATTACTTCCACTTCCGGACGCAAAAATTACGATACGTTTCATTTTACAGATTATAATGTTAAGATTATTCGAACAAAAAAAAGAATAAATATTAACAATTAAGGGGTAAAATAGAAATACTTAAAAGGAATTTATTAAATTAGAAACACATTTTTAAACTAATGGCGTGTTTTAAAATAAAGTTTTTTATTTTTGCGACTTAATTAAAACTTAAAATTAAAAGATTATGTCAGACATTGCATCAAGAGTAAAAGCGATTATCGTAGACAAATTAGGTGTAGACGAGAATGAAGTTGTTACTGAAGCAAGCTTCACAAACGATTTAGGAGCAGACTCACTAGATACAGTAGAATTAATTATGGAATTCGAAAAAGAATTTGATATTCAAATTCCAGATGATCAAGCAGAGAACATTGCAACAGTTGGTCAAGCTATATCATACATTGAAGCTGCAAAATAAGTAGGGTTTTATGGAATTAAAGAGAGTTGTAGTCACAGGATTAGGAGCTTTAACACCAATAGGCAATACCAAAGACGAATACTGGGAAGGCTTAATAAGTGGTAAAAGTGGTGCTGCGCCTATAACATATTATGACACCGAAAAGTTTAAGACAAAATTCGCATGCGAATTAAAAAACTTTAATGTAACCGATTTTATTAATAGAAAAGAAGCCCGTAAAATGGACAGGTTTGCTCAATACGCTATGGTTGCAGCAGATGAAGCTATTGCAGATGCTAAACTAAATCTAGATTCGGTTAATAAATTACGTGTTGGTGTTATATGGGGAGCAGGAATTGGTGGTATTGAAACTTTTCAGCAAGAAGTTTTAAATTTTGCGGAAGGAGATGGAACACCAAGGTTTAACCCTTTCTTTATTCCTAAAATGATTGCTGATATTGCACCAGCAAATATCTCTATAAAACATGGTTTTATGGGGCCCAATTATACAACGGTTTCTGCATGTGCATCTTCGGCTAATGCTATGTTTGATGCCTTAAACACGATACGTTTAGGACATTGTGATGTGGTTGTTACAGGAGGTAGTGAAGCAGCGGTTACTATTGCAGGAATGGGTGGTTTTAATGCTATGCATGCATTGTCAACTAGGAATGAAAGTCCAGAAACAGCTTCTCGTCCATTTGATGGTACAAGAGATGGTTTTGTTCTAGGTGAGGGCGCAGGAGCGTTAATTCTAGAAGAATATGAGCATGCAAAAGCAAGAGGTGCAAAAATTTATGCAGAGTTTGTTGGAGGAGGTTTATCTTCTGATGCTTATCATATGACTGCACCACATCCAGACGGTATTGGTGTTATAGCTGTAATGAAAAATTGTTTAGAAAATGCCGGATTAAAACCTGAGGATGTAGATCATATTAATACACATGGTACTTCAACACCTTTAGGAGATGTTGCTGAACTTAAAGCAATTTCAGAGATATTTGGAAGTCACGCTAAAAACATAAATATTAATTCAACAAAATCAATGACAGGGCACTTATTAGGTGCTGCTGGAGCTATAGAGGCTATATCTACTATTTTGGCTATGGAGCACAGCATTGTGCCTCCTACAATTAACCATACAACGGTAGATGAAAAAATTGATCCTGAATTAAATTTAACCTTAAATAAGGCTCAAAAGCGAGATGTAAAAGTAGCAATGAGTAATACATTTGGATTTGGCGGACACAACGCTTGTGTATTATTTAAAAAAATAGATTAAATCCCGAATGAAAAACATTCGTAACATATTAAATTCCCGTTTTAAAGGCAACGGGAATTTTTTTATGGAATTAACTAAAATTCTTGGTTTTAAACCTAAACATGTTAAATACTACCAAAAAGCCTTTACTCATAGGTCAATGAACATAAAAGATAGCAAAGGAAATGCTGTTAATTATGAGCGCTTAGAATTTCTAGGTGATGCCATGTTAAGTTCTGTTATTGCTTCTCATTTATATCTTGAAGTGCCTAGTGGAGATGAAGGGTATTTAACTAAAATGCGATCTAAAATAGTGAGTAGAGAGCATTTAAATGAGTTGGGTAAGGAATTGAAACTTATAGATTTAGTGGAGAGTAAAATACCAGCAGGTCAATTTGGAGATAATATTCATGGTAATTTGTTTGAAGCTCTAATAGGAGCTATTTTTTTAGATAGGAGCTATAAGTACTGTGAAAAGTTTATTTATAAACGTGTTATTATACCTTATGTAGACATTGAAACTTTAGAAGGTAAAGTTATTAGTTATAAAAGTTTACTTATTGAGTGGTGCCAAAAAGAAAAGAAAACCTTTGGGTATAATGTATATGAGGATACTGGAAATGATAATGTTAGGCATTTTTCGGTAAAATTATCAATTGATAACAAGGTGGTATCTAAAGCTAGAGCAACTTCAAAGAAAAAAGCTGAAGAAAAAGCTTCTAAACGTGCCTTTTTTGCATTTCAAAGTAGTATGTCTAAGATGAAATGATTCTTTTAATTAGAAAGAATTAACTATAACGTTTTAGTAGTGTTTCTTGTCAAGATTATAACAATCTTGTTACAACTCAATTTAATAAATACTATATTTACGGCGTTTTAATATAAATCATGGCTGTTCACAAACTTGTTCTTGATGATGCTTTTGATGAGGTGTTATATACTTTAATTGCAATTCATTGTACACTTGAAGATTATCGTTTAGCGTATCTTCTAAATAAAAATTTAGGTATTGCACTTGCTAGAAAGGAATCTGATTTAGATTACAATGAAGGGAATGTCTCTCACTCGATTTATGATTGGGAAGATGAAAAACAATTAATAACATGGAGTTTGGTTTCTAATATTTGTAAAACCGAAACAATTCAAAAAATAGATTACAAGTCGTTATTCGACACTCAAGAAAAAATAACAAAAACATATTATTTGTTACCAGAATACAAAACTGTCAATTATTTTTTAAAAATAGAGAGTGAATTCAGTTTCAGTAAAGAGAAGCACATTTTAAACGATGTGTTAAAAATACCTCAAATTGTTACCGCTTACAGTATTGATTCTAGTCAATTAAAATCAAAAGAAAATTTAATTTTTAGCTAATGTCAACAACAAAGAAAACCAAAATAGTAGCTACACTAGGTCCTGCTACAAGCACAAAAGAAGTTTTAAAGGGAATGCTAGAAGAAGGCGTTAACGTATTTAGAATTAATTTTTCTCATGCAGATTACAGTGATGTATCAGAACGTATAAAAATGATACGTGACCTTAACGAAGAGTATGGTTTTACTGCTGCAATTTTAGGTGATTTACAAGGGCCAAAACTTCGTGTTGGGGTAATGAAAGAAGAAGTTGTTGTGAACCCTGATGATGAAATAATTTTTGCAACAGGAGAACGTTTTGAAGGAACAAAAGAGCGTGTTTACATGACCTACGATAGGTTTCCTCAAGATGCTAAACCAGGAGAGCGCATCCTTTTAGATGATGGGAAATTAATTTTTGAAGTTGTTTCTTCAGATAATAAAAAAGAAGTAAAAGCCAAAGTTATTCAAGGTGGACCATTAAAATCTAAAAAAGGAGTTAACCTTCCTAATACAGATATTTCACAACCAGCATTAACAGAAAAGGATATTGAAGATGCTATTTTTGCGATTAGTCAAAATGTAGATTGGATTGCTTTATCTTTTGTTCGTCATGCTGAAGATTTAATGGAATTAAGAGATTTAATTGCGAAGCATAGCGATCATAAAATTCCTATTATAGCTAAGATTGAAAAACCAGAAGCTGTAGAAAATATAGATAAAATTGTTGCACACTGTGATGGTTTAATGGTAGCTCGTGGTGATCTAGGTGTTGAGGTTCCTGCAGAAGAAGTACCTCTTATACAAAAGCAATTAGTGTTAAGAGCTAAAAAAGCTAGAATTCCAGTAATTATAGCTACTCAAATGATGGAAACTATGATTTCTAGTTTAACGCCAACTAGAGCAGAAGTAAACGATGTTGCAAACTCAGTTATGGACGGGGCAGATGCAGTAATGCTTTCTGGTGAAACATCTGTAGGTAGTTATCCAGTACAGGTAATTAAGCAAATGTCTGATATCTTAAAAAGTGTTGAGAGCTCAGAATTAATAAAAGTACCTCAGTTACCACCACACATTCGTACTAACCGTTATATTACAAAATCAATTTGTTATCATGCTGCTAATATGGCAAATGAAATTGATGCAAAAGCAATTTCAACATTAACAAATAGTGGATATACTGCTTTTCAAATTTCAGCTTGGAGACCATCATGTCATATATTAGTTTTCACTTCTAATAAACGTATTTTAACAAGGTTAAGTTTGTTATGGGGTGTTCGTGCTTTTTACTATGATAAGTTTGTAAGTACAGACGAAACTATTGAAGATGTAAACAAGATTGCTTGTAAAAAAGGATATTTAAAAGAAGGAGATATGCTAATTAGTTTAGCCGCTATGCCAATTCAAGAAAAAGGTATGGTAAATACATTACGTGTTACTGAAATTAAGAGTTGTAACTTTTAATAAAAGTACACTTTCAATTATAAATAAAAAAAACGTTACCTGCTCAAAAAAGTAAGTAACGTTTTTTTGTTTATAAGTTGAATGAGTAGAAGTAAAGAGGTTTTGATTTTTTAAGAAGTTAATAATTTTTTAAAAGCATATTCTATTAGAAGTCTAATTTTAATTGAACACTAACACTTTTTTGCATAGGTGTTTTTTGGGTTTCCGTATTTAAATTAGATAAAGAAATACCTAATAGACGTACTGAGTTATTTAATTTTTCTTGATACAATAAATCTTTAGCTGTTTCTAAAATAATATCTTTATCACTAACATAATATAGCAAAGTCTTACTTCTAGTTTGTAATGTAAAATCGCTATATTTTATTTTTAAAGTAATTGTTTTTCCAGCTACTTTACTTTTAGTTAATCGTCGCGAGACTTCTTCTGCAATATGCTTTAGTTTTTCTAGCATAAAGATTTCAGAAGATAAATTTTCACTAAATGTGCGTTCCGCAGCTAAACTTTTTCGTGCCCTATGTGGCTTTACTTCGCTATTATGAATACCTCTAACTATATAATAATAGTAACGACCAGACTTTCCAAAGTGAGTATTTAGAAATTCTAAAGATTTTGATTTTAAATCTAAACCTGTAAAGATGCCTTTTTGGTACATTTTTTCGGCAGTTACTTTGCCTACACCATAAAATTTCCGAATATCTAATTGTTCTAAAAAAGGAATGACCTCTTCTGGATTTACTGTTTTTTGTCCGTTAGGTTTGTTATAATCACTAGCTACTTTAGCAACAAACTTGTTTATAGAAATTCCTGCGGATGCAGTTAGACCTACTTCATTTAAAATACGTTCGCGAATCTCTTTTGCAATTAAAGAAGCGCTTGGATTACCTTTTTTGTTTTCGGTAACATCTAAATAAGCTTCATCGAGAGATAAAGGCTCTACTATATCTGTATAATCATAAAAGATACTTCTAATTTTTTTTGAAATCTCAGTATATCTTTCAAAGTGGGGTTTAACAAAAATGAGTTCTGGACATAATTTAATAGCTAAAGTTCCAGACATGGCACTTTTTACACCAAATTTTCGAGCTTCATAACTAGCAGCACTAACAACACCACGTTTACCACCTCCACCAACAGCAATAGCTTTGCCTTTTAAGTCTGGGTTGTCCATTTGTTCGACAGATGCATAAAAGGCATCCATATCGACATGAATAATTTTTCGTATTGGTAAATCGTTATACATACCGTAAATTTATGCATTAAATGGTTTATTTATTATAGCATTTTTTAATATAGAAATTTAATGATAGAAATAGAACGAAAATTTTTAATAACTTCTGAAGTTTTTAAGCAGGAGGCTTTTAAAGAAACAAGAATTATTCAAGGGTTTTTAAATACTGATAAAGCGCGTACTGTTCGTATTCGCTTAAAAGGAGATGTAGGCTATATAAGCGTTAAAGGGAAGTCTACAGATAATGGGTTATCAAGATTTGAATGGGAGAAGGAAATTTCTAAATCTGAAGCAGAAGCACTCCTTAAACTTTGTGAAAAAGGGGTGATAGATAAAATACGATATGAGGTAAAACAAGATCATCATATATTTGAAGTTGATGAGTTTTTTGGAGATAATCAAGGTTTAATCGTTGCAGAAGTGGAACTAAAGCATGAAAATGAAGCCTTTAATAAACCTGATTGGTTAGGAGAAGAAGTCACTGGACAGGTGAAATATTATAATTCGAAGTTGAGTAAGCAACCTTATATGAGTTGGTAACAGTTTAAAAACAAATAACATGAAGACATCATTTTTATCATTTTTGATATTACTTCTTTTTTTAGCTTGTAAAGAGGAATCAAAAGAACCTATATTAGAATCTAAAGTAGTGTTTAAAGAGGTTTTAGAAAAATCATTAGATACTATAATTAGAGAAGAGGTTGAAAGTCCTATTAAAAAATCCGTATTTGAGTTAAAACAGAATTTGACAAGAAAAGGTTTTAAAGTTCTTGATTATGTTGATGAGAAAACAAAGGATACAGTATTAATGCAACAGTATTTTATAGTATTTTTAAAGAAGGGAGATATTCGAGGGCAAAATGAAGAAGAAACAGCTATTTTACAAAAAGAGCATTTAGCACATTTAACTAAAATGTATGAGTTGGGATATGCAGATATTTCTGGACCCTTTGGAGATGATGGAGATATTCGAGGCATTACCATTTATAATGTACCAACATTAAAAATAGCAGATAGTTTAGCAAACTCAGACCCGATGGTTAAATCTGGAAGATTACATGTTGAGGTTCACCCTTGGTGGGCTGAAAAAGGAATGCCTTTACGATAATGATAAACATTTTAAGGGGTGTTTACTTAGTTATCAATATTGCAATAGTTATTGGGTTGTTGACTATCCATTTTGTGATTAAAGAAAGTAGTTATAAAAGCTCATTGTTTTTTTATACTTTTCCTTTACCTATTATTATACTTATAGTTTTAATTCTCTCAATTCTTCTTAAGAAAAAAATAAGGAGGTATAATTTAATAATAGCAGGATTATTATTTATTGTTTGGTTATTGAGAAGTTTTAGAGTTAGTATAGTTGGAACTATTAAAGAAACAGATTTAGAAGTTGTCTTTTGGAATGCATCTCATGATAGAGATTTTGAAGAGGCTTTTAATGAAAACAATGGTATTCCTGATGTTTTGGCAATGGTTGAACATGGAGATTATAATATTGAAAGTGTTCGGTTAAAATATCCTGATTATTATTTTTATAGGTCAATAATGGGGATTAGTATTTTCTCAAAAACACCTTTACAAATTTTAAAAGAAACAACATCAAACTATAAAACAAACATTATTAAGTTTGAAACTAATAATCTTGACTTTTATGTTGTAGATGTTTCTGCTAGTATGGATGTACCACGTGAGTGGGAATTAAGGTTTGTTGATGAGTTGATTGAGATAAATGAAAATACGATTCTTTTAGGTGATTTTAATGTGCCTTATGAGTCTATGTATCTAAATAATATAAAGACGCATTTTAATCATGCGTTTTCTGAAAAAGGTAATGGGTTTAGAGAAACTTGGTTTTGGAATATGCCATTACTTTCTTTAGATCATATTTGGGTTTCTAAAGATTTAAATATTCTTAAAACTAAAAAAATTGTAACATTTAAAAGTGATCATAGTATGTTGAAAACTTATATTGAACTTTAATTTTTATTATAAAAAAGCTACACATATTCTTTATGAAGTTTTATTTAGAAATGGTTATTTTTTGTTGATTTTCATTTCCAAACTCATCAATTACGGTAATAGTGTGTTTACCGTGCTGGGGTATAATGGCTAATTCGTGAATGTTTTTAGTATTAGCAACAAAAGTTTCATCAATATACCAAAATACGGTGCTTTCTGGTTTTGAATGTGCTATTTTTAAAATTAAAGGATTCGTTTTTTTATCAAAATCTTTAGGTAAAAAGATAGTGTTATTTTCTTTAGGATAAATAAAATCTATTGATACTGTACGTTCTCCCAAGCAATCCTCTCTAAATTTTGGTAATGGTTTATAAAATGGGTTTTTAGTTTTATAGTAGTGAGCCATTAAAGGAGGTAAAATAAACCATGATTTATGAGTTATATTGTCTAAATCTTCACAGGAAGAATTCACTTGAAAGGTTTCGTTTTTGTCTAGATGAATTAAAATATGATATGGGCAAGGTTTTGTTTTTAATCCACTTACTTGAATGAGTTTTTCTTCAACCTCATTACAGTTTTGAGATGCTCTATGTCCACTTTGTTTACAAATATCTACTTTCTGCATGTTATCATAAGGTATAGGAAACCAAGTGCTACTTGGTAATAAATCAAAAATATTAAATAGAATAGGAGCAGCAGCTTGAACACCAACCAATCCTGGTCTTCCTTCTCCATCTGCATTACCAACCCATACGCCTACAACATAATTTTTTGTGCTCCCAATTGCCCATGCATCACGAAAGCCAAAACTTGTACCTGTTTTCCAAGATATTTGTTTAGAATTATCAAAAAACTCCCAATTTTCATTGCTTTCGGGTCTGTTTACTTCTTTTAAACTTTCATAAGTTAAATAAATAGAAGCGGCGTTAAATAGGGTTTTGTCGTTTATCTTTTTACCGAAGTCAACCTTTTCCGAAGCTAAAAATATAGGTTCACAGAATTCATTTGAGAAATATTCACTAGATGTTTCGGAATAATGGTTTAATGTTGAAGATAGGGCAGCATAACTTTTGGATAAATCCCATAAATTACTTTCGGCGCCACCCAAGATTAAAGATAACCCATAATGGTTTGCATTATATTTTAAATCTTTTAGCTTCAGATTTTTTAGATAATGATGAAATCTGTCTAAACCATATTGTTGTAACATTCTAACAGCAGGAACATTTAAAGAGCGGGATAAGGCTCTACTTGCAGGTACTGCACCATCGTAGGTCTTATTATAATTTTCAGGGTTGTAGCTGCCAAATTGAGTTGGTACATCTGTAACTAAAGTTTTAGGAAGTAAATCTCCGCTATCTAACATGGCTGTATATAAAAAAGGTTTTAAAATACTTCCGGTGCTTCTGGGTTTGTCTATGATATCTACATCTTTTTGATGGGCTTTATCTGTAGGTGAGTTGCCTATATAGGTTAAAACCTGTCTTGTTTTTACATCTAAAACTAATACAGCTATATTGTATATCTTATTTTGACTTAATTGATTATAGTGATTCTGTACAATATGATTGGCGCGTTCTTGAAGTTTAATATTAATGGTTGTTTGTATATGTTCTCCATGATGTGTTTTAGCTATTTTTTGTAATAAATGAGGAGCTATTCGAGGTAATGGATATGGTTTTTGTGGTAAATTTTCAGCAATAGAAAGTTGATAGGTAAGGGTATCAATAATAGTGTTTTCTAAAAGCTTTTTTAGAAGACGATTTCGTTTTTTTAATAAATATTTTTGATTTTTTCCAGGATAAATTAAACTAGGAGCATTTGGTAATACGGCAAGAGTAGCAGTTTCTCCCCATGAGAGGTCATTAGCATTTCTTTTAAAATAACGCCAAGAAGCAGCGTCTAAGCCAACTACGTTACCTCCAAAAGGCGCATGACTACTATAGTATGCCAGTATTTTATCTTTAGATTCCCGAAGCTCTAATCGAGTAGCGAGTACAATTTCTTTTAGCTTTTCGAAATAAGTTCTAGACTTTCCTTTTCTAGAAAGTCGAATAACTTGTTGTGTTAATGTACTACCACCACGTTTAACAGATTTAGATTTTATATTATCTCGTAAAGCTTTAAAGATGGATATGGGGTTAAATCCTGGGTGCTTATAAAAATACTCATCTTCAAATTGAATAATACATGTTTTGAATTTTTTAGGGATGCTATCATTTTTAGGGAATCTCCATTGACCATCTTTAGCAATTTGAGCACCTAATAATTCATTATTAGAACTTGTAATAATAGTTGCCGTTGGATCTTTAAAAAGATGTTTAGGTAGACAGAAGTAATAGGCAATCGTAAGTATAAGAATGATTATTGATTTCTTTTTATTTCTCTTTATGTAGTTTATTATAGTCACTTAAATAGTATATTCTAAACTTTCTTGTTTGGATTAGTTTTAAGTAAAATTTACTCTAAATTAGAAACTTAAATTTTTTGTATAAACAAATACTTTGTTGAATACTTTTAATCCTTTGTACGAAGATGTGAAATTATAATAAAAAAAGCTACAGTTTTACTTTTCTTTTATTCCAAGTTAATAAAGGTCTGTGACTTTTTTCTTTTAATATATTTTTTGCTTTTATTTTTGTAGGATATTACACATAAGAATCGTATAGTTGTTATTAAATTAAATTTTAACTTGTTTAGGTTAAGTCATTAATTTAATTTTTCAGAATATTTTGTTGGTAAATTAGTTGTAAATTTTTGTATTCAATGTTAAAAAATAAATTCTTGGTAGTTATTATTATACTTTTTTTGATTACAAAAGTTAATGCACAATTGGGGTTTTGTTTAGGTAATTCAGGTGATCCTATTTTTACTGAAGATTTTGGAACAGCTTCCGGTACAGGAGTGGAGCATACACCATTGCCTTTACCTGGACAAACTAGTTATACGTTTTTAGGGTTTACAGTGTTTGGAGATGGGAAGTATACGGTAACTAATTTAAATTATCAACAGTGGAATTGGTTTATGGTAGATGATCATACTGTTGGTGATACTAATGGAAGAATGTTAATTGTGAATGCAAGTTTTACTCCTGGAGAATTTTTTAGAATTCCTATTACTGGGCTTTGCGAAAATACAACTTATGAGTTTTCATCATGGCTTATGAATTTAACGCCTAGAGATTTACTAAGTGCTGGACGAACTCCAAACCCTTGTAATGTTAGATTTGAAATTTGGGATAGCTTGGACACAACACTTTTGAAATCGGGAGATACTGGAGATTTTTTAGGAAACCTAAGTACCGAAACAGGAGCGTGGAGAGATTTTGGTTTAGTTTTTCAAACCTTAGTAGGGCAAACGTCTGTAATTTTAAAGATGGTAAATAATGGAACAGGTGGTTATGGAAATGATTTAGCTATTGATGATATTGTTTTTAAAAGTTGCGGAGATGCTATAACAGTTTCCGATGGTTCTTCTAATAATATAACGATTTGTAGTTCGCAAACACCTTATGCAACAACGTTATCTGCAAATCCAGATGGTGCTGTATTTGGATCACATTTTTATCAATGGCAACAAAGTTCAGATGGGAATACTTGGATTAATATTGCTGGAGAAACCAATCAAAATATTATGATTTCTGGTATTAATGCCACAAGCTATTATAGAACAAAAGTAGCTGAATTTTCTGGTAATTTATCAAATTCACAATGTAATACACTTTCTGATGTTTTTCAGGTTAGGGTAAATCAAGCTTCAGTTGCGCCAAATATTAATTGTTGGGAAACTGCCAAATTAAATGAAAATACTTGTACTTGGGATGTTACGGGTATACAACCATTGGCACCTACAGGTTTAGAGTGTTGGGAGACTGTAACGTTTGATACTACTAGCTGCTCTTGGCAAGTTACAGGCACACAACCAATGACTCCTACAGGTTTAGAGTGTTGGGAAACTCTAGTATTTAATACAACTAGTTGTTCTTGGAGTGTTGGAGGAACACAACCTGTTCAGCCAGCTATAGATTGTTGGGAGACTGTAACGTTTGATACTACTAGCTGCTCTTGGGAAGTTGCAGGTACGCAACCAATGGCACCTACAGGTTTAGAGTGTTGGGAAACTCCAGTATTTAATAAGGTTAGTTGTTCTTGGGAAGTCACAGGCACTCAGCCTACTCAGCCTGTTATCAATTGTTGGCAAACAACTGCTTTTAATACAACCACTTGTATTTGGGAAACGTCAGGTGTGAAACCTATAGAACCAGTTAGAGAATGTTGGGAGACTGTAACGTTTAATACAATTAGTTGCTCTTGGGGTATTACTGGAACGCAACCCGTTGTACCAACAGGATTGCAATGTTGGCAAATTGCAACATTCGACAATGCAAGCTGTACATGGAATGTATCTGGGATACAACCTGTAGATGAATTAAATATTAGTTTTTGCGAAAATGAAAATGTTGTTTTAGAACCAATTACAGGAGCTACTAATCCAACGTATCTATGGAGTACAGGTGAAACTACAGAAATTATAACCGTTGATATTGTAGGTGTATACGAAGTAGAAGTAACAGATAATAGTGGTTGTTTAGTTATTAAAAGGGCTTATACAGTAACGCAAAAAGACAATCCTATTATAGAAAGTATTAAATCCGATGGTAACGATATTGTAATAAGAACGGCTAATACAGGTAATTTTCTGTATTCTATTGATGGTAGCATATTTCAGCTAAGTAATATATTTGAAAATATTGAAGGAGGAGAATATACCATTTATGTAAAAGAACAGAGTTGTGGCAAAATTGTATCAGGTTCATTTATCCATTTTTATATTCCTAAGTTTTTTACACCAAATAATGATGGTGTGCATGATACTTTTGATTTAAAAGGGGTTGAGCTTTATGAGGTGTCTCAAGTATCTATTTTTGATCGTTATGGTAAATTATTAAAAAGTGCTGTTAACTCTTCATTTTCATGGAATGGATCTTTTAATAATAAACTATTACCTACAGGAGACTACTGGTATATTATTATTATAGATAATCAAAAAATGACTGGTCACTTTACTTTAAAGCGGTAATTATAACTTTATTTGCGAATGCTTAACTTAATTAAAACCTTTATTCTTTGCTGTCTCGCTTTACTCCACGAGTACCATAAAAATACATAGAGTGTTTATTAATTTCAATATTAAAAATGTCTTCTATAGTTTTTTTAATTTCCTGAAGGCGTGGGTCACAAAACTCTAAAACCTCTCCCGTATCGGTTAGAATGACATGGTCATGTTGCCTATTGAAATATGATTTTTCATATTGTGCTAAGTTCTTCCCAAATTGATGTTTTCTTACTAATTTAATTTCAATTAAAAGCTCAATGGTATTATACAAAGTAGCACGACTTACTCTATAATTTTTAGCCTTCATTTTTTCATATAATTCATCAATTCCAAAATGGTCTTCAAGACTATAAATCTCTTCTAGTATAGCAAAGCGTTCAGGAGTTTTTCTATGTTTCTTTTTTTCTAAAAAGTCTTCAAATACACTTTTTACAATGTCGTAGCTTTTGTTAGTTTTCATTATTTATCAACTTATAATTATATTAAAATGCACTTATCATCACTTATAGCGCTATCTATACCCAATTCAAGTAAAGTACCTTCTACTAGATTTTTAAGATGAGTTAAATTTTCATAATTCAGAACTAAACTTAATTGAGGTATTGGGGTTTCTACATACACAAGGTTATCAAAAGGTGTTGTATTCATATTTTGAATAAGTCGACTAAATGATTTATCAATTAATTTATTGAAGACTAAAACTTCTGGTTCATTTAAATGTAATGCATTTTTATCAAAAACAAAATTTATCTTCTTATGGTGCTCTATTGAGCAACGTCTCCAACGAAATGCTATTCCAAAATCGTTTTTGTTTATTATAACGATATCTTCCATCTTAGCTTAGTTTAAAATGAATTTATAGTCGATTTCAGCTATATTTAAACAGGAATTGAATACATCTTTAGTTGATGTAGTAAGTAGCATTTGCAACTCTCTTATTTCTTGATTTTTAAACATTAAAACAAGGTTTTGTTGCATGGACGGAATGGGTATTTTGCGTTTTAATTTTGCCATTGCATATCTATGCTCCCAATAATCCATTTCAATATCAAGAATGTAAGCTTTAAATTGCTCAAATTCTTTTCTACTAAATTCAAAATAAATATTGTTGAACTCAAGGTGATAAATACCACACTGACAACAAAAAGATAATTCTCCACTCTTTACTTTTGACAAGGTTTTTATACTGTGACACATAGCTTTCTATTTAATAACAATCTGATTTTATTTGACTCATCCTTAAAGGCCTTTCTAACTTTGTAATAGAAATTGCTTCCAATGTTTCTAAAACACTTTTTTTCATGGCAAGCGACCCGCAAATCATAATAGAACCATTATTCTTCATAACCCGAGCAACTAAATCTTCTTTGTCTAGTAATGCATTTTGAACGTATTTCTTTTGGCTTTCTTCCTTAGAAAAACTCAAATACATTTCAGATAATTTTTCATTATAAAATGCTTTGTCAATTTGTTTTGAATACATCTGATAAGATGATTTTGTACGCCCACCCCAAAATAAATAGGTTTTGGTATTGTTAATATTTTCATCATTAATCATTCCTAAAAACGGTGCCATACCTGTACCATTGGCAATCATTAAGACTTCTTTTGCTGAGGTAGGGAAATGAAAATGAGTATTGGTTTTTATATCTGCTGAAATCATGGTATTTGGTTTAAGTGTGCTTAGGTATCTTGAGCATGCACCATACGGATGCTTTTTAATACTTAGTAAGATGTTATTATTTACTTTTCCTATAGAATATAAACGTTCTACGGTGTCTTCTTCTGGTAGAATACTCAACAAGTCTCCTGAATAAAATTCGGTTTTTTGAGTAGGTTTTAATTCTATCAAAAATGAGCTATCTGTATTTATTTCAGACCGATTTATAACCTCAAATAATTTTGATTTATGAGCAGATAAAGGTTTTTTAACTGAGAGGTTTAAGTTATTACTCTTTTCCCAAAGTTTTACCCATTTTTTAAAGGTATCAAAAGATTGGTTATGTATTTTTTGAAGTTTGAGATTAGGAACAAATTTTGGGCTAAATCGTAATAAGGTATTCACTATAATGGCATATTGACAATAGTTTTTATAAGCTAAAGACCCAAACCCAACGACTGAATATTGAAGTGTATTTGATTGTTGGACAGTATGTAATAACTTTTGAAAGTTCTTAGCATTTACAGGTGCTTCGCCATCTCCATAAGTTGAAGTAAATACTACTAAATGTTTTGCTTGGTTATAATTTGTATAGCTATTTAATTCTGAAGTGAAAACCGATTTACCTTGCGCTATCAAAGCATCATATAAAGCCTTTGCAAATTGAAATGTACTTCCTGTTTCAGAGCCAACTAGAATAATATATTCAGCAGTATCTTTATTGAATTTGTTTGTGAATTTAGTGGTGTTCTTTCTTCGTTTTAAAGTCATTACAAATCCAGAATACATAAAAAACAAAAGAGCAAAACAGGTTAATAATAAAATAACAGACCACAATATGGAACCTTGACCCGTATGTAATACAGAGCTCCAATTAGAAGCTAGCTCAATAGCCCCATTTTTGGTTTCGCTCATTACTGTGCCGTTAAATTGATTTATCCGTAGTGCTTTGTCATTCAGCATTAAAACAAAATAATCTTCGGCATCATCAGAAAAAGGGAATTCAAGACGTTCAACCTCACTAAGACGAGTAGATTTAAATATATTGAAATCAGTTATATTTCTTTTTATGGTATCATCTGGAGTAGCTTCATTTAAAACAGGAATAGTAGTATTAGAAGGTAATAATGAAAATTTTTCAAGAGATAGATAAACACCTGTAATTGTAATAATAATTATAGGAATTAATGCATATCTACCAATACTTACATGGTAAAAAGACTCATTACTTTCTTTAATAACCTTTGAAAAGAAATGTTTATAACCACCTTGACGTTTTGTAATTAAAATGATTCCTGTAACCGCCATTAGAAACAATAAAAAGGACACAATACCTACTATAGTTCTCCCTGTAGATTTTAAAAATAACGACCTATGTAAATTCGTGGCAAATTTGAAAATTGGCGCTTTTTCAATAACACGTCCTATCTTTTTTGCTGTAAACGGATTAATGTAAAAGGTTTCGTTTTTTCCTTCTTTTGTAACAACCGAGGTTTGAATAAAATCATTTTTATCAATTTCTATACGTATAACTTCATCATATACGTTCTCTAAACTTTCAATAGTTTGAGAGAGCAATAGTGTATCAGCATTTTTAACAGCATAAGGTTTTAGCTGATTTGAAATGGGCTCAAATGCTAAAATTACACCTGTTAAAGTAGCTAATAAGATGAAAAGAGAAGAAGATATAGCTAAAGCTAAATGACTATATCTCCATATAGAAATGGTCATTAAAACGACATATTTTTAACTTAGTAAATACCGATGTATGTTCCTTCTGCTAAGTTGATTAATTTAGCACCAACTTCATACCCATTAGGATCTGTAGATGTTGTATCAAAAATGTATATATTTCCATCAGCTCCAGTTGGTGTAATAGCCATATAAAACTTACCATCTTTTACAACAGCGCTTTGATACTGAGTTAACCATAAATTATCTGGTACATTTAAATCTACAACTGTTTTATTGTATAAATCTACTCTAGCCACACCCCAAACAGAATCACTAAACCAATTATCACTTTCATCTGTATTTGCATAAGGTACATAACCGATGCCATTACCGGCGTAAAACCATCCATTGGTTGCTACATTAAAGCCTAAAAGGTTTGAAATATTAAAGTCATAATTATCGTCATAAGCACCATTGCTTATTTTTAGAATCTTTGTATCATAATCTTTATTAGGAACGGATATAATTTGGTAAACATCATTAGATTCGTCTACATAAGATACTGGTGTTCTATAACCATTAGTAGCTCCTTTAGCAATATCTGTAGATATTATCTGTGGGTTTGTTAGTGATGGATAATCTAAAACTAGAGTTTCAACGTTACTGTAAATTGCTCGAGGACAACCTCTTCCTGAACAAGGATTTGCAGGATTGTAAGCACTTTTAGATATACCGTAGTATATTTTATTTCCTGCAATAACTGGCGCATCTACTCTACCTACGTAATTGTAAATATCATAGTCTGTCCCATCAATATTCATAGTATAAGGTTTTAAATCTGTATCGCTTACAGGTATTGTAATTTCTTCGATAGAACCAAAAGCTAGATTATCTAAGCCAACACTCATTATTCTTAATTTCACATCAGATCTTATAAATTTAGTAGGATCATTTTCGTCAAAAACACGAGTAGCATTTCTGCCATCTGCATAATGAATAGATGCAGAAGCTTCACTTGCTTTTGTCCATCTTGGATATGCAGTACCTATTGCAAATTCTACATTTTTCTCATGTTTTAGGCTATAAGTTTCTCCGCCATCAACAGAGAATTTATAAATTCTTCCTCCGCCGTAATCAAGATTAAATAAAGATTTTCCGTTAGCTGAAGCAAAAATTCTTGCAGTTCGAGTTGATGGCATTTCAAAACCTTTACCATCATAACTTACCGTTACAGCATCGCTTACGTCTGTTAAGGTCTGGGTATATACTTTTGTTTCTCCAGTAGGACTTGCTGATAAAGCAAGTGTAAATTTTTCACGTCCCTCAACAGATTCTTTTTTTTCCTGTTCTTCAGGTCCTGAGTCGTCATTACTACATGAAGTAGCTATTAAGCATAATGAAAAGATACTCAAAACTATCAGTTTTTGAATAGACCATTTATAATTAATGTTAATCATAATAAATTGTTATTTAAATTAAAAAATTGAATAGATTATTTTCATATAATAAGCACGTCCTGGTTTTTGTAAAGCATAATTATCAAAAACCTGAGCGTTAAATAAATTTCTAACATCTAGTGCTAGTGTAATTTTTTTGTTTGGAAATGTGTTTGTAATACTAAAATCACTAACTAATTGTGTAGGTATAATATCTTTGCCTGTTCCTCCTAGAGATTCCCAATCTCTATAAAACCAATGTACATATGCTAAATTGGTAGAAAACACTATTTGAGATTTTTTTTTAAACAGGTTAGTAACGTTGTATGCAAGATTACCATTGGCAGTGAAAAACGGTGCGTTTCTTTCGCGGTCGCGGTACCAATTAAAAGGTAAACCTGTTTCGTCAAATTCTGTATTAAATCTTGAGTTGAATATGGATATATTACCATTAAAATCTAGTTTTCTGTTGTAAGAGTAAAATACATCAACATCAAACCCTTTACTTATATAACTATCATCATTAAGAAACTCTGTTGTTTCATCTGTAGCATCCTGTCTTACATTTAGTTTTATTTTATCTCTAGTATCTCTAATAAAAGTATTTACTCTTATTCTGGCTTCATGTTTTCCAAAATTAAATGTTCCGAATGTTGCACCCAGATTAAGATTTTTACTTTTTTCAGGTTCTAAATTAAAATTAGCTTCAAGATTTTCGGCTAGGTTTCCAAACAACTCTCTTGCTACTGGTAATCTAAACGAGTTTTCGCCTGATACTTGTATAAGCACTTTTGGTAATAAGTGATAAGCGATAGTAAACCCAAATCCATTGGCATCTACAGTTCTATCTACATCGTTAAGTTCTATTGCAGTTGAATTATCATTTCGTTTATATTCAATAATCCGAATGTTTTGATTAAAGTATTTATAAAATATTGATGTTTTTAATTTGTTATCTAATGCTTTAATTTCATAATTTATACCTAAGATACTTCGGTTAGAAAATCGTGTATCATCAAGGTTTCTAATATCTACATGCCTTAAAGGGTCTTCATTATCTCTCGTAAATCTGGTGTGTAAAATATTTGTAGATATGGTATTGTTATTGTTAATATCATAGTTTGATGTAATACGACCTACATAAATTTTTTCAATACTTTCCTGTAATGTTGGAGCTCCAGCTTCGGCTCCAGAAGCATATTCATAATAACCTATAAAGTTCCCATCAGCATCAAAACGTTCTTTTCTTTTACCATCCCAATCATAAATAAATGGGTTAATGTCTGTTATATTTCTTCTTAAATGGGAATATGAGGAAAAGGCATCAATACTTAATTTATTATTAGATAAAAAACTTTCATCTTTATAGGTTATACCAATTAAATTGGTTTGTTGAGATGCTTTTCTTTCTCCATAAACCGATTCTAATGTTGCACCATGTTGTATGTCTTTATCTAAATCTGAATAGATTACACCTAACATTAGTTTATCTGCCCATTTTTTATTTGAAAAACCTACATCTACCTTAAAACCTTTTGAAATATAAGTGTCATGAAATCGTTCGGCGGTAACATAGGTAATGTCGCCAGTAGTAGGATTAGTAGTATATACTTGATTTCCCCATACTTTATAATTGTTATCAGAATAGTTATAAAACCCAGAACCTAAAACCGTAAAACCTGTTTTTTTATTAAAATAATTACCCGACATAGATGCTTGATGCGTATTGAATGACCCAAAAGAATAGGATAGATCTACATTATTTTTACCAAACGCTTCCTTTAAAACAACATTTATAGCACCTCCTAAGGCATCTCCTGCCAAATGAATTGACACAACACCTTTATACACTTCAACGCGTTTAATTAAATTTGTTGGAATACTATTTAGTGAGAATGAGGGACCAAATGACTCTATTGGAGATCCATTAATGAATACACGAATAGCGTTACCTGAAAGTCCATTAATGTTATAGTGTATACGAGAACCTAAACCACCATTTTGTCGAATCCTTACTCCTGAAGACCGGTCTAAAACATCATTAGCTTGTATAGATTGAAGGGAAGCCCTTTTCATACTAATAGCGTTTACCGCAAACCCTTTTGTTTCTATTTTGGCTTCTTTTGTTTTTCCTTTTACAACAACTTCTGATAATTTATTAGAAGCATTAAAACTTAGTTTGTAAATTATATGGGCTTCTTTACCATTTAAATTAACAGGTACAGTTTCGATAGTTTTACCAAAGTATTTTATACTTAATACATGCTGTCCATATGGAATTTGGGTAAGAGTAAAATCTCCGTTTTCATCAGTGTAAGCATGTTTTGAAATAGTCTCAATAAAAACCAAAGCTAAATCTAAAGGTGTGCCGTCTTTAAAAGCAATGTTTCCTTTAATTGTACCAGATTGCGCATATAAAGACGTGCTTAAAATGAAAAAAAATGTCTTATAGAAAAACTTCATGTTTTTAAAAAAATTAGATACAAAAATAACCTCTTATTTTTATTTAGACTAATTATAAATAAAATACTTATAAAAAGAAATTACTATTATAGTATTGCTATAATTGTATTATTCTAAAAAAAAGGTGCTATCTATTAACCTTTATTTAGCTTGGGGCATCATGCGTACATAACGTATAAAACCATGCCCTTCTACTTTACTTTTAATCGATTCTGAAGTGAGTTCAAACTCTACATCATTTTTGTAATATTCTTGGTCTTCAACAGCCGATTCGAAACGAATTTTATATCCCATATCTATTTTATTATTTGGAATTTGAATGACTGAAATAGCACGTTCTCCACCACTTATGGTTGCACCCGTAATGGCATCAATATCTGTTCGTACCTTACCATGAAATTGCCACCATTCTGTAATATCAGAATACCACTCATCGTCATCACCTTGAACATAAAGTGTTTTTTCATAATCTCCATCAGGGTTTAATAATGAAATTACAATATAGGCGCCTTCGCCTGAATAGTTGGTCATTTGTATCATACATTTGTATGCTGCTGAATCAGCAGACTTATTTACAAATCCTGATAAAGTAAATAGCACTAAGGCGAGTAAAGACACTATTTTAAAAACTTGGGTATTTTTCATCTCTTATCTTAAAAAGTTAATATTCGTTTGTGTTAACATTTCGTTTTCTCTAGCTAAATCGTACACGGTTTCTTCAAAATCTGTTTTTATGGTTTTATCAGCTCCAACGGATAATAGGTGTTTTAAAACGCTTGTGTTTTTAGCTGTCATAGCCGCTAAATGTAATGGTGTGTAGCCTTCATTATTCCTTTTATTAACAGGAACTTCAAGAGTTTCTAATTTTTCTAATAAATCAATACTATGTTGTTTTACTGCAAGATGCCAAATAGTATTACCTTTAGATTGAAGCCCTTTAAAATCTAGTTCATGATTCTGAAGTAACTTGAATTTTTCTTCAAATTCTTTTAAATTTTTAGGGGTATATGATTTTAATAAATAATATACTAGAGAATTTCCACTAGCATCTAAAGTTTGAGGATTTGCCCCCTTTTCTAATAAAAAAGCTACCACTTTACTGTTATTACTTTGTAGAGCTCTCATTAAAGGCGATATCCCCTTTTTATTCTGAATATTAAAGTTCTTGGTATGTAATGCTAGATATTCAACGCTTTTTAAATCATTTCTGTAAGCGGCATTTATAAATGGGGTATTCCCATTAATATCTGGTTGGTTTACATCACCACCTTTTTCAATAAAGTAGTTAAAAATATCAATATCTGTATTCTTATAAGCTAAAGCGTGTAATGGTGTAAATCCATTATCTGTGATGATGTTTGGTTGTAAACCCATTTTTTCTAGGTATTTATAGGTTTCTAATGAATTTGAATGGTTTCTAGTACCTTTAGTTGCAAATATAAAGGCGTTGCCTCCTTGTTTATTTAGGGACTTGTATGCAACGCCTTTTTCTATAAGTAGATTTAGTAAATTTGTATTACCCTTTCGGGCTGCATAATTAAAGATACTATTACCATCAGCATCTTTATCATGAATACTTAAGCCTTTGGATGTAAAATAATCAATCAGTGTTTCGTCTTCTAAATAGGGAGCTATTAGTAATAATGCATTAGCTCCATGTTCATCTTTATCTGTCTTAACATCTATACCGTTTTGTATGCACAAATCGTAAACAGCTGTGTTGGTTACACCTGCAGCCGCCGCAAAGGTTAATACTGAAAACTGATGCGAATCTTTTAAATCCATTTTTGCACCTTTAGCAATGAGGTGTTTCATTAAATCCAAATTATTTTTATATGCTGCCCAAAACACATAAGTCCTTTTGTCGTGGGTTAATTTATTGACTTCGTTATCTGATTTAGTTAATAAATACTCTATGATTTTATTTGAAGTGCCATTTAAAATAGAATACGCTATCGCATCAAATCCATTAGTATTTAATGCTGTTGCACTGTTACCTTCTATAATTTTTTGTTCAACAATTTCTAGAGTTGGATTTGTTTTCCAAAAAGATCTTTCCCAAAAGATATTTTTAGATTGCGCCTTCAAAATATTAACAAAGAGAAGGAATAGTATTAATGATTTTATAGTTTTCATTTTATATGAAATTAATGATAGCTTTGATTTTTGCTATTTGATGACAAATAATTCTATAACCTTATCAATAGCATCAGCTTTGGTATAATCTTCAGAAAACAAGTATTTGTAAAGTTGTTTATTATCTACTTTGGCATGTAAGGCTAGATTGTGATTTCTGCCGTAAACATCACCCCACTTGGTTCTCACCAAAGCCCATTTATCTTGATGTTTTTGCCACCAATCTTGAGCAGCTTTACATCTACTATCATCAACCTTTACATAGGTGTTATAGCCTTTTTCTTTTGCTAAAAGCACATCGTCTTTTCCACTTTCACGAATTACTTTTAAGTTATTTTGGTCATGCACCCAACCATAATCAGTAATTTCATGTCTATTGCCTCTAACGGTAACATTATAATCGCTACGTTTAGTATACTCTCGTCTTGGTAGAGGCGCATCAGTAGTATTCTCCCAATAACTTTTTCCGTCTACGTGTACCCAAGTTGCAGACCCTTCATAACGCGGACTATCATCTACCTGATATACCTTTTGAGTCCACTGTCCTTTAACATCTTGTTTTGGCTTTATAGTGTAGTTCCAAGTGTTATCGCCATTAAACATATAAAAATCTGTATTCTGGAATAACCAATCTTGACGCCAATGTTTAATTATGTGAGGTTTTGAAGGGTCTCCAACTTGTAACAAGTGTTGAATAGATATTTTATTCTTATCATCTTCTACCAATTGAGCCCACTCTAAACCTTTATCAATCTTAGTTTTTGAAGGCTTGTAAAGTGAATCTTTGCTATAGTTAAATGTTTCTGCAAAATTGAAGGTTACCTCATAACAGCCGCACATTTTTTTAATGGCTTCGGCATCCTGCTTTTTCTTGCCTTGAGCATTTCCATGTGTTAAAAACGTTAATGCTAATAAAGTAATAATTGCTAAGTGATTCATTTTAAGTTATTTATTTGTATTGATCAAAAAATATTCAAAATTTATTTATTCTTATTTAGACTGAATTAAAATAAGATATATATTTGCTGCAAATTTAATTAAGAATGGTTCTAAATAAAAAATATTTAAGCATTTATTTTTCACTTTTTTTTTCAAGCTTGATATTCTCTCAAGAAGTAAAACAAGATCCTGTAAAGGTTAATAACTTAGATGAGGTTATTGTAACTGGTCAGTATAACCCACAATCTATAAAGAAGTCCGTTCACAATGTTATTGTTATTAAAAGAGAACAAATCGAGAATCAAGCAGCTAATAATTTAGCAGACCTATTAAATTTCAATTTAAATCTTACGGTTATTCCTAATGCGCAAACTGGTAAATCAACGATATCTTTTTTTGGTTTAGACTCACAGTACTTCAATATTTTAATAGATAATATTCCTTTAGTAAGCGATAATGGACTTGGAAACAATATAGATTTAACACAAATAAATCTTGATAATGTAGAGCGTATTGAGATTGTAGAAGGTGCTATGGGGGTAGAGTATGGGGCTAATGCGGTTTCTGGTGTTATTAATATAATTACTAAAAAAACGATTGATAGTACATGGAAAATTCAAACGCTTTTACAAGAGGAAACAGTAAGTAATGAATATGCATGGTTTGATGAAGGTAGACATATACAGGGTCTAAACATTGGTCATAACGTCAATAAAAATTGGTTTGCAAGAGCTGGTATTAATAGAAACCAATTTGCTGGTTTTTACAACGATAGACAAGGAGAAAGTTATTTTGAAAATGACGGTTTAAGAGGTTATGATTGGTTACCAAAAACGCAAATAAACACGAATGCATTATTAAGTTATAGAAAAGAAAATTTTAATCTGCTATACAAATTTGAATATTTCAATGAAGTTATAAATTACTACGATGCCGCGGTTAGAGCTAATATAGATGTCCAATCTCAAACGAGTAACCCTTCTGCTACAGATAGAATTTTTACAACGAATAGGTTTGTAAACAATCTAAACATAAATGGAAAATTAGACTCTGGTGCTAATTATGATGTTTCATTGTCTTACCAACAACAAAAGCGCCGTTTAAATGAATTCAATTATTTTATAATTACTGAAGAAAAAAGTAACGAAACTGATGAAGTTTATCAATCAAGCAACGTATTTTTTTCAAAAGGGAGCATCAATAATCTGGTTAAAAATGACGTTTACAATTTTCAATTAGGTTATGAAACTCGTTTAATAAAAGGCTTTGATACACAAGCTTCAGGTGATGTTACACAACAAGACAAGGAACAATCTCAAAATAATTATGCCCTATTTGGTTCATCTGAAATAAATCTTTCTGATAAATTTTTATTGCGTCCGGGTTTACGTTATGAATACAATTCACTATTTCAATCTAAACTTCTGACATCAATAAGTGCACGATACTTAATGAAAAATGGTTTTGAGTTACGGGGGAACATAGGTACATCATACCGAACACCAAATTTTGAAGAGCTTTATTATTATTTCGTAGATAGCAATCATGATGTACAAGGCAATGAAAATTTAAATCCCGAGAGTGGTTTTACAGCTTTTGTAAACTTAAAAAAACGGAGTTGGATTAATGATATTTCATTATTGAATATCATTAAAGTTAGCTATATCGATATTCAAGATAAGATTGATTTAGCCATAGTTAACAATACGCCTCTACAATTTCAATACATTAATATTGATGCCTATAAACTATGGGGCATCACCTCAGAAAACAGTTTAAAAACAGATAATTGGACGTTTAATTTAGGTGCAACACTACAAGGTATTTCACAGATTGCTAATGATGAAGTAAACTCTGAAGATGACTTTCTTTACGCCATACAACTTAATGCAAGCAGTACCTATCAAATTAAAAAATGGCAAACGGCATTAACGATACTTTTAAAACACAATGGCAAACAACAAAATTATACTGCTACTGGTACGGATGTTAACGGAAACTCTTTGTTTTCAAAAACAACAACTGATGCCTATAGTTGGTTAGATGCCTCTATAAAAAAATCTTTTTTCAATAATACAATTCAAGCCACACTTGGAGGTAGAAATCTACTAGATGTTACTAATGTAAATGTTAGTAATTCAGCAAACGGAGGTATTCACTCTCCCAATAACAATGGGCTTTTATTGGGTTACGGACGTTCGTATTACTTAAAACTATTATATAATCTTAAATTTTAAAAATTAATTACCATGACAAACAAATTATTCACTTTTATTTTATGTGCTGCAACATTAGCTTTTGCTAGTTGTAGCAGCAACGATGATGGACCAACAGAGCCTATTAAAGTTGTCATTGAAGGCGCATCTGTATCTCCAAATGTTGGAGGTCCTAACCAACAAAACCAAGTTTATGTTGATTTAAGTAGCAACACTTCCACTACGATACAAAGAGATACATGGGATTTAGGTTTTTATTCTGGTACAGATTTTAGAGTTGTAATTAACGGCTCCATTTATATGGCAGCAGCTAAACTTTCTGTAACAGATATAGATGCTATAAATTCAACTTCTACAGAGATACAAGAGTTACAGCCCCAAGTAGCTGTTGGTACTTTTGATGAAGCAAACAAAGCCTTTGTAGATGCTCCAGATGGCACAATTACCAATACTGCGATTGACGAAATCTCAAATACTGAAGCCAATAATAATGTATATTTAGTTAACTTAGGTTTTGAAGTAGGAACAGAAACACCATCTACTGGAAGTGTGGCTATCTCAGGAAACTCAAGAGGTTGGAAAAAAATTAGAGTTCTAAAAAACGGAAACGACTATGTACTACAATATGCCGATTTAGACGACAGAACTCACAAAGAAATTACCTTTTCTAAAGATTCAGATTATAATTTCACATTCTTTAGTTTCGATACAGAAGACATCGTAAATGTTGAACCTAAAAAAGAAGCTTGGGATTTGAATTTTACTGTTTTTACTAATGAAATTGAAGGCTTTGGTGCATACGGATATTCAGATTTTGTAGTTAACAATATAAAAGGAGATGCTAAAGTTTATATGGTAGACACTGAAGTTGATAACACATTAACTTATGCCGATTTTAAGTTAGCTGATGTTATTGAATCTAATTTCACTTCAGACCAACGTAGTATTGGAAGTAGTTGGAGAAATGGCGGAGGACTAGGAAGTTTACCTTCTTTAAAAACAAATGTATTTTATATTATTAGTGATACCGATGGTAATCTATACAAATTACAATTTTTAGCTTTAACAAACGCAGACGGAGAACGTGGATACCCTGAGTTTGTTTATAGTTTATTGAAGTAAAAAATATTTTGGTAAAACAAAGTTTAAAAGTCTAACAGGTAATGTTAGACTTTTGCTTTTTAGTAAACTTAATTAAGTTCATCAAGGAAATTGGGTTATATATTACAAAAATCACTTAACCCCAATTAAAAATAATTTAACATATAATATTATCCGAGGTTATAATGGAAGGTATTCTCATAACCATGAAATATCAGCTTATGCAATTGATTTTGACTTAAAGATATGTGATATTACAATTGTGATAAATTATTTTATTTAAAGGATTGGATGTCAAAGGATGTACCTGTATGAGAGAAATATATTAGAAAAAAAAGCTATATTAACAAAGCCATTAAAGCTTATCAAAAAAGCTATTAATTTAAACCAAAAAAACACTAATGCTACAGCAATGATTAAAAAATTGAAATCATAAAATAGGCATAAATGAATACAGAAAAAATAGCCATAATATCTGATATACATGCAAACTCTTGGGCTCTTAAAGAAGTTTTAAGAGATATAGAAACCAAAAAAATTGACACAGTATTAAATCTTGGAGATAGCCTTTATGGGCCTTTAGACCCAAAAGGAACATTTGAGTTATTATTAGAGAATAACACTAAAAGTATCTCAGGAAATCAAGATAGGTTTATTATTGAAAATGTTCATAACACCACAAACATATCAACATTAGAATATGTTAAAAGTTCTTTAGGTAATGATTCTATCAATTGGTTAAAAGAATTACCATTTGACTTAACACATAATAATATATATTGCTGTCACGGAAATCCTGTAAATGACTCCATTTCGCTATTAGAAAGAATTAATACGGATTATGTAGGTGTTCAAACAAATGATGAGATAGAAATTACGTTATCCAATATCAAAGAGAATATTGTTGTTTGTGGGCATAGTCATTTAGCGCGAATGGTAAAAACTAAAAATAAGACTATTATAAACCCTAGAAGCATTGGTTTACCAGCTTATAATGATGATTTGCCCATTCCACATAAAATGGAAAGTCTTAGTCCACATGCAAAATATGCTATACTGAAAATTAATACCAATGAAATAAATGTTGAATTAATTTCTGTAGACTACGATTTTGAAGCTGCTGCTAGGGCTGCTGAAAAAAATAATAGAAACGATTGGGCTAAATGGATAAGAACAGGTCGCGTGTAATTAATAAAAACCGAACACGGATTTATTAGTTAACAAATTTGAAAAATTAGCCGTTGCATTTATTTTAACATTAATTTCTTGTCAACATAAAAACAATGGTCAGCACAAAAATGAAAAAGAATTTAAAAAAAAGAATGACGCGCTTATAACAGATTACTTAGTTTATACAAAAACTAAATAAATTAAGACCGTACCTAGCAACGTATACAAAAATAGGCATCATTAAAATTTAAAACGCCCTTTGGTTAATTATAAAAATTATTTAAATTGTGAAGAAATGAAAATTCTATTTATAATTTTACTTACAACTATGATTTTTCCTTTTAATTTATTCTCTCAAAAAAAATGTAGTGAAGAAATTCAAATTGCTATAAACAATGGTGATTTAGAATTGGTTAAAAAAATGATTAAGAATGGAGAAAATATTGATTGTATAGGCGAGTGGAAACAAACTTTACTAATGAAAGCAATTCAAGCTGGGAAAGAAAATATTGCTCTTTATTTAATCAATAAAAATGCTGACATAACAAAAGTGGACGAAGACAACAGCAGTGCATTCTTCAAAACAAGTTTTTATGGACTTACAAATATTGCCAAAATATTACTTGACAAAGGCGTTGACATAAATCAAAAAGGTTATAGAGAAATGACAACCTTAATGATGGCTTCAAGCCGAAATCAATTAGATTTAGTTAAATTTTTGATTAAAAAAGGCGCAAAAATAAACGTACAATGCAATAGTGGGTATACTGCATTAACATACGCATCAAATCCTGAAATATTCTCTTTTTTATTGAAGAATAATGCTAATGTAAATCTAAGAAATTTTGAAGGATTAAACACTATAGAACAGTTTAAGGCAAGCCATGAAGAAGCTAAAGGTTTTGAAAATCAAGAACTGATTGATAATTATGAAAAAATTATTTCTATCCTTGAAAATGAAAAACATTAAGCTACTAGGTGTATGAAATCCCATTTTAACAGTTTGTAAACTAACAAATAAGGTATCTCCTTCAGAACTTTCACCTTTCAATCATTCTCATAAAGATAAACAGCTGCTGCTTTAGCCATTTTTCTTTGGTTATGACCAACATTAGGAATCACCTTTAATGTCCAATTGAATTTATTTTTATGGTCTTTTGAAATTTTCAAACCATACTGATAAAAGTATTTTCCTCTAGCTAATCTATGTAACCCCTGTTTGTCGGTAGTTATAGACCTTAAGAGTATGCCGCCATTTTCGTTTGCGTTATCCAATTCTCCTAAAAACAGTACTAAACGTTTTTTAAATGCCTTTTTTAAGTCTAAGTGATTCACGTTTTTAATGCCGCATGGGTAATTCGTTTCCATGTCTGGCAGTGTATACGAACCTGCATTTGATGCTAAAATTCGGTCTGCTTTAGAATTAGGGTGCATTAAAACAAAACGATGTAATATTTGCCCGCCAGCAGAATGTCCAAACATATCGTATTTCTTTTGTTGTGATTTAACCCTATTTTTAACAAGATTGAAAATACGGTCAAAATCAGGATAAATCCATTGTCTTGCATCATCATTATATTCAAATATGGCTTTTTCTTCATCCATAATAACTTGATTAGAATTTTTTACAAAAGTAAAAGCATTTTTAATATCTCTATCTTTAGCAATACCTCCCAAATGATACCCTAAATATGAATAATCTTTTTTGGCGTAAGCTGGAGAAAGAATTAAAACACTATGTTTTTCAGATGTTTTTATCCAAGAATCACGATAACTATCTCCGTTCCTGCCAGAACCTGGAATAATCATTAAAACCTTAGACTTTGGAGTGAAATTTTTAGGTTTATGGTAATAAACAGTAATCGTATCATTTTCATGACCCGCACCTCCAGTTATTTGAAAAGAGCCAGAGCCTTCAATAATTTTCATGATCCCTATTGGACTGTTTTGTGCAAACAAATTAATAAAGCAAGAGCATACTAAAATTAATGTAGTCGATATTAGAAAAACATTTTTTTTCATTTTTTATATTTTCGGATTGATACCTCAAAAATCATTTTAAAAACATAGCTTATTTTAAGCTATAGACCAATACAAGGTTGCTATATACAGATAAGGGTTAGTGCTTGATAAGTTTAATTCGTCCTGAAAAAAATCAAGTTCATGGGTTTTTAATACAGATTGGGCAACATTTAATACATCTCGTTATGATTCTGTGTATTTTTAAAACATGAAAGACTATTTCTTACATATTATAGACTATGTACAAAACCGACGATGGCTAGAGCATGTGCTTTTTTGGCTAACCATTTATTTACTTCAAGTTTCAGGACTCCATTCAGATTTTAGATATTTTGATGGGGTGTTTCTGCATAAATTAATTATGTTGAGTACTAAAATTGTGGTCACATATGCTTTTATCTACTACCAAGTACCCAAATTATTATATAAGAAAAAATATATTCTATTCATAGTTTCTATAATAATTACTAGCTACGTTTTTTGTGTTTTAGATAGAGTTTTAGTAGTACACATAGCAGAACCCTTTTTAAGAAAAGGGACGTTTGAACAAGAACCAGTTATTGAAATTTTATTGGATATTAAAAAATTATATTCAAGCTATTTTCTGAGCTTGTACTTCCCTACATTAATATTTTTCACTTTAAAATTAATTAAAGAAAAATTTATTGAAATAAGCCAAATAGAGCAACTCAAAAGAGAGAAGTCTTTAGCTGAGTTAAATTTTCTAAAAGCGCAAATTCATCCACATTTTTTATTCAACACCTTAAATAACCTATATGTATTAACGCTTCAAAAATCAGAAAAAGCACCAGAAACGGTTTTAAAACTTTCCCAGATTCTAGATTATATGCTGTATCAATGCAACGATAAACATGTTACTATTGAAAAAGAATTAGAATTAATACAGAATTATATTGATTTAGAAAAACTTCGTTATGGAGAACGATTAGAATTAATACTCAATAAAAATATTGATAATCCTCAAACTAAAATTGCGCCTTTAATTCTAATATCTATTATAGAAAATGCTTTTAAACACGGTATTAGTAACACCATTGATAAAACGATTGTTAAAATAGACTTTAAAGTTCAAAATAAAACACTAAATTTTAATGTGTTTAATACAAAATCTAAATTAGTACAAAAAGATATTACTAAATATAGAGATGGTATTGGGCAAAAAAATATTGAAAAGCAATTGAAATTAATTTATCCTGATAAATTTCAATTTGAAATACATGAAGAAGACATATCTTATACTGTAAAACTTAATATAGATTTAAGCTAGTTAAAACCCAATGTCTAATAATTGATGACAAACCTTTAGCATGTGCTTTAATTGCTAATTATGTTTCTAAAATTCCACAATTAGAAGTTTTAGCGACTTGCCATAATGCGCTTGAAGCTTTTGAAATTTTAAAAGTTAAACATGTAGACTTGCTTTTTCTAGACATTCAAATGCCAACACTTACGGGTATAGATTTTTTAAAATCATTAAGCAATCCGCCTAAGGTTATTTTAACCACAGCTTATAGAGAATATGCGTTAGAAAGTTACGAACTGGAAGTGCTTGATTATTTATTAAAACCCATTCCGTTTGATCGTTTTTTTAAAGCTATAGACAAATATTTTAAGTCGGTTTCAACTCTAAATTCGCAATCATCACGTATAGAATCTACTGAAGACATACCTAATTATTTACAGGTAAATATGAATAAAAAACATTATAGAGTTTTATTTAATGATATTATATATGCTGAAAGTTTAAAAGATTATGTTAGAATTCATACTTATGAAGAAACTATCACTACCAAAGAAAAAATAAGTGTTTTTGAAAACATGCTTCCTCCTTTTTTCATTCGCACACACCGTTCTTATATTGTTAATTCTAAAAAAATAACAGCCTTTACAAATCAAGATGTTGAGCTTGATGATATTGAAATACCCATAGGAATTAGTTACAAACAACGTGTTTTTGAATTGTTAAAAAAGACATGATTTTATAAAAAAAAGGCACGTAAAAAATCCATAATAAACTACTAATTTGTAACAAACAATAAAAAGAATCGTCATCATTCAAAACAAGTTATTATGTTTAAATATTTTTTTTTAGCTCTTATTTTATGTTCAAATTTCTTGTTAAACGCGCAACAAGATATAATTCTTGAAAAAGAATTAGAACAAACACTTATAAGTCAAGGTTTAACTGGAGCAGTATGGTCTACAGTCTTAAACGGTGAAATTACAACTGGAGCAGTAGGTCTAAAAAATATTGTTTCTAAAGAAAAACTGAGTAGTACTGATAAAGTACAAGTTGGCTCGATAACAAAAACACTTATTGCATTAGGTATTCTTCGATTATCTAGTCAAAATAAGTTAACTATTGATGCACCCGTAAATACTATTGTGCCTAATCTGCAGTTGAATAATCCTTGGGCAACAACAAATCCCATTACCGTAAGGGATTTACTAAATCATACTTCTGGATTACAAGACGCAAAATTATGGCAAATATTTAGCACAAAAATAACCTCAACCACACCTCTAAAATCTATTGTTTCTGAAGATATATCGGTATTAAAAGTCCGAACCAAACCAGGCACACGATTTTCTTACTCTAATATTGGATACACTATTTTAGGGATAATTATAGAGGAAATTACAGGAGAATCCTATGAAAGCTATTTACATAAAAACCTTTTAGCCCCCTTAGGAATGAAACATAGTACTTTTCAATTTACTTCTCAAACTACGGAAAATGCAGATGAAAGTTTAGCTATGGGACATTTTGAAGATGGAAGCACTCAAGAAAATGTACCTATGCATATTAGAGCAGCGGGACAGTTTACTACAACCGCACATGATATGGCTTTATTGGCTAAGTTTTTATTGGGTAATGGAAGTATCAATGAAAAACCATTCATAAAAAAAGAACTATTAAACCAAATGGGGGAACCAACAACAACAGACGCTAATAAACATGGTTTAAGTGGAGGTTATCAATTTGGATTTAACCACACAGACAGACATGGTGTTTTGGGGTATTACCATAGTGGAAACATAATTGGCTATAGAGCAACATTTCATGTATTTCCAAAAGAGAAAAAGGCCTTTTTTATCAGTTTTAATATGGATAGCGAAATAGCTAACTATCAAAAATTCAACAAAATTTTCATTGATTATTTAAAAATTGAAAAGCCCAAAAAACAAGAAATCCAAAACAGTTTACCAAATAATATTGAAGATTATTATGGTTTTTACAGACTAAACCCTGTTCGATTTGAGGTATCGGCTTACTTTGATTTACTTTTTAATTCCATAAAAGTAGATGCCGTTGATAATAAACTAAAAATAGCGTCACTTCAAAAGAAAAGCTACTACCTTTTACCTGTAGGTGAAAATTTGTTTAAAGTAAAAAATAAGGTGAAAGCTTCTCACGTTTTATATGAAGACAATAAAAACCAAATTATTAGTAATGGTTTAGTAACGTATGAAAAAGTAAGTATTCTTTATTTAAGCATGCTATGGTTTAGTTTTACACTTGGCCTTGTAGGCATCATATTGGTAATAAGCCGAGGTTTTTATCTTCTAATTCAAAACAAATTATTTAAGAAAAATCAAATACTAACAGTTCCATTTAGTGCTATAGCTTGTTTATTAATTCCAATACCTTTTCTTTTAACGCAGTCCATCCTTAATTTAGGTGATATGACCATGGGAAATGTTTTATTGACTATAGTTACTGGAATAATCCCTTTAGCAATGATTTTTGGGTTGATTAAAGCAAGAAAGAATAAACCATTAAAAATTGATGTTATTGCAATTCTATTTATTCTTCAATGGTCAATAATATTAGCCTATTGGAACTTAATTCCTTTTAAGTTATGGGCTTAAAAAACATATTTTAATTTAGCTGAAAATGATAAAATCTCATGAAACGATAACCCTGTTTGACTGCCCTTTATTTACAAAAATAAGTCTAACAACACCTATGGAAGAAACGCTTCCGTTGCCAAATGAAGCTTGCTTTGTTTACATCTTAAAAGGAGAAGGACAGCCGTTATCTGAATCTGAAAACATTGTTGCAAAACCAGAACAAGTCATTCTTTCGCTCTGCGGATTAACTGCAGGCTCAATGATTTCTAAACAACCAAAAGGGATTATAGATTCAATAATTGTACACTTTGGTAAAGATTTATTGCATCAAGTTTTTCAAGGAACTAAACCTGAACTTTGGGAGGATTTAGAAACTCCTGTAACTCAATATGTTGTTCAGTCTGCTTCTAAAAGCTTTGTAAAACATTATTTTGATGGGGTTTTACAATTGTTTAAAAATAAAGAAGCCTTAACAGAAAACATTTTAAAACTGAAATTAAAAGAAATCATTCTTCTATTACTTCAAAGTGAAAATGCTGAGGATATTAAACAAATTATAAAAAGCCTTTTTTCAGAAAGAACCTTTACTTTCAAAGAATTAATAGATGCTCATATTAATACAACATCATCTATTGAAAACTTAGCAATGGTAACTAATTGCAGTATATCAACCTTCAATCGAAGGTTTAAAGAAGTTTATAAAACAACGCCTAATGCTTACATCGTAGACAAAAAAATAGAAAAGGTAGCTACTCTATTAAAAGTATCTCAAGACTCTATTAGTAATATTGGATACGAGTGTGGTTTTAGTAGCCCCGAGCATTTATCTAGAGCTTTTAAGAAAAAATATAGCGTTAGCCCTACTATTTATAGAATGAATTTTTCAGTCAAGTAATTGACTTTATTAATCAAGCCATGTTTTTTTTATCAACTCATTTTTGTATTACAAAAAAATATAATAATGAAAACAGAAAAGAAAAATTTACCTATTGAAAGTAAAATAGTATTATCAACACTTTGGATATTTGTACTTATTAATATGATATATGCCGATATTATGGGTATGCTAAGACCTGGGTATCTAGAATTATTGGAACAAGCTAGTAAGGAACTAACCTCTGGAGTAGTACTTACCTTTTCTATTTTATTAGAAATACCCATTATTTTAATTTTATTATCAAGAATATTATCCAGAAAATGGAATAGAATATGCAATTTTATTGCTGTTCCAATTTCTATTATTTATGTCATCTTTGGAGGGCTTACTAATCCTCCTATCTCATATATATTTTTCGCAACAATAGAAATAATCGCTTTGTTAATAATATTTTATATAGCTTGCAAATGGCCTAAACACGACATGATTCAAGGATAGGTGTTTTAAAAATAATATTTATAATAAATTCTTCTATGTTTTTATATATGCAGAAACTATCTTTCAAAAGCTTTAAATTAGCATACCATATTGGTTTACATCCATTAAAAAAACAGATATATTGGTGTGTTTATTCCATTGTTGGTAACGAGCAGAAAAAACAATGAAACACAAAATTTTAATACTGACAATGGGGTTCTTACATGACTATTTGGATACGGACAAAATAAAAATTCGGCATCAGACAAAACATTTCCTGAAGAAAAATTTTCGATATTGGAAGCTACACTTGAAAACGGAAATCCAGTCGTTGGTTCGTTTAATATGGCATATAAAAATTATGATAAGAAATCGAAATTCCCTTGGTGTTTAAGTATTTCAATTGGACTTAAACTAGAAAATTGTAAAGAAAACGGACTTCCAGAATCGGAAGAAATCCCTATTGCCAACCGATTTGAAGATGAACTTCTTAAAAAAATAAAAGAAATAACAACAGCTCATTACGTTGGACATTTATTTAGTGACACTTTTTTGGATGTTTACATTTATCTTGATGACCCTGAAAAAGTTCATCAATGGCTACAAACTCAAATAAATAAAGAAGGATTAATTAGAGGTTTCGGATATGAAATAAATCAAGACCCTAAATGGGAAACTGTAAACAATTACATGAATTAAAAATGTACCGAATTCAAAATGGGTAACGCACGATAAAGATTCACAAGGAGAAATAAATATTTCGGTTGAACTTGGAGATGGAAGAATTTATTGCCCTGTTCATAGAATATTTAAAGGATACTGAAATTGGCCAAATAAATGATAGTATATTGCTACATATAAAAGCCTTTAGAATTGAAGGCAGTTTTGGGCTAATAATTTTCGGAGTTTATCTAATTCTTCTTGGTTATTTAGTTTATAAAGCAACTTACATCCCAAAACTTTTTGGAGTTTTTTTATTAATTGCTGGTTTAAGTTGGGTGATTGATAATTTTAGTACATTTCTTTTTCCTGAAATAAATACACAATTCTTATTTATTTTTACAATGGGAGAATTAATTTTTATGTTATGGCTTTTAATTAAAGGGTCGAGAATTAAGACTTTTGAATGACATTTAGAAAAAACGAAAGCATAATAAAGAATAGAGTTAAAACCCCACCACTATTTAAATTATTGATTTATAATTGGGGGTTTTATATTAATTCTAGATTCCTAAAAAATCTTAATCCAACTCTATTCGTTTGTCTGTTATTTCTATATATTTATGGAACATGTAGAAATTAATTTAAAAGAACTTATGTATAAAATTGTGTATTTTTCCTATTTTTGGACATCTTTGAATCTGACATTAATTCTATAGCAGATTATACAACCAATTTTAACTTAAGGAGATATTAGAAATCAATGCTATTTAATGAATTGATCTTGTTTTACAGAAGATTTTTATTTCGTTTTTTTGTAAACTACTCTTGTATAGAAATAAAAGAACATTAAAATTAGAACATATAAAGTAAAAATCCCAGAGAGTTGAAACGCTCTGAGATTTAAAATTATACTTAATTGTAACTATTTATTTAACGTTAGATATAAAATATTGTTACTTCTCAACTTCTACCCATTGTCCTTTAGTTCTAACTAAGTACTTATTATCGTACATAGCTTCAGCTTGAACACCTGGTAAATAATAAGTTCCTAAATAAGAGGCGTTCAACATAACATTAAAGGTTTTTGTACCATGAGAACCTTTTTTACTTAAATCGAAATAGAAATTAACACGATCATCTCTAATATCTGTAAACCTTGCTTGACTTGAGGTACTATCTCCAAAAGCTGTAAATCTAGTATTGACTATTTCCCAACCTGATGGGAAAATTTGTGTTAAGGCTACATCTTTAACGGCAGCATTTTTTAAATTACTAACGCTTACAGTGGCTACAAAATCTTGCCCTTGTTGTAATTTAGAAACATTAATTCTGTTGCCTTTTAGGTCTTTGTATTGTATGGAAATGCTTAAACCACGTTGTTCTACTAATTCTTGGTCCAATGGTAATTTTCCAGAATTTAAAACACGTACATATACAATATTACTTATGTTATTTGTAAACGAAAGTTGGTTGTTACCATCTAGAACTTTAAGTTCGCGTTGAGCGACGGCACTTTTGGTGTCTATAGTTTCCGTTTTTCCGTTTATGCTATAATTTAATTTTAAAGCTTTTCCGCCATTAGCGTTTACCATTTTTGCCATGGCTAATAAACTGTATGCAGCAGTTTGCGTACTCATCCAACGTGTGCTAGATAAATCTTTTGCTATATATTTGGCAAGGTCACGCATTTTAGAATTTTTAGTAAGTACCATGGTTTCTAAAGCCATAGCACGATTTCTATCTACCGACCCATAAGTGTAATAATTATAACGAACAGGTTTAAATTCAATATTTGCAGACTGTGAAATTTGCAGGCTTGCTTCTTTTTGACCTGCTAATGCATAAGCAGCTGCTAATCGCCATTTAGCTTCATTAGAAATTTCGCTAAACTCTCTAAGTCTATTCATGCTTGCTAAATCTGGACTTCCTGCTAATGCTAATGTATATAATCTATAAGCTTGAGCTAAGTCAGAATTGTAACTCCTATAACTTGGTCTCCAATCTCTAGCTGCTTGTTTTTGGTACGAAATCCAGTTGCTTTTAAAGGTGAGTGGTAATACAAAACCTTTCCTTTCGGCTTCAATCATAAAATGACCCGAATAACTGGTTCCCCAATCGTTAGCTGAATGTTCTCCAATCCAATAGCTCATTCCGCCGTTAGGTCTTTGAAAATGTCCTAGGCGTTTAATACCATTTTCAATATTGGTTTGAATTTGTTTTTTTTTATCGTGAGTTAAATCGAAAATATCATTTAAAAATAATTGCGGAAATACGCTAGATGTTGTTTGCTCTACACAGCCGTGAGGATACTGGATTAAATATTGTAATCTGCGTGAAAAATCCATAGGAGGCAAAGTAGAAAACTCAATTGTTGCAGTATTGGTTCCAGAAACTCCAAAGGTTGAAAATGTTATAGTTTGATTTGCGTTAGCTTCTAAAGTATTATCAATAACTTTTGATGATATTGGATTTGGATTTACAACATCTAACTCAACTTTATAGTTTGATTTTTCACCATTTCCTGTTGCAATCACTTCAACTGTACTAATGCCTTTTGCTTTGCTAACATCTAATTCAAAATAAGCCATTTGCTCATCTGGTCTTGCAAAGCTTAAGTATTTTTTACTATCTCCAACAATAGAAATACCGTTGCTTAGCTTCAGGCTAATAGTAACGTTTTTTACTTTAGGCTCCATAGCAAAAACGGTAACAGGAAGTGTTACTTTTTCACCAGGGCTTAATTTCCGCGGAAGCGTTGCTAAAACCATAAGCGGTTTTTTGACTTCTACAGATTTATCGATGCTTCCATAAGCTTCATTTGTTTTGTCTCCGGCAACTACCATGGTACGTACCGAGCCAATATAATTTGGTAATTTAATTTTATGAACACTACTTTTTCCTGCTTTTAAAGAAAAAGGTCCTAAATAGGTTACAACAGGCTTAAAACGGTTTGCTTTTTTGTTTTTTCCTTTTGCAGCACTTCCATCTCCTCCTATAGCGAATACTTGATCAATACTACCTGAATATGCACCAATAACATCATCAAAAATATCCCATGTTTTTACGCCTAAAGCTTCACGTTTATAAAATTCATGCCATGCGTTTGGAGTTTTAAAACGGGTTAAGTCTAATAAACCTTCTTCAACCACAGCAATAGTATAGGTTATTGCTTTATTATTTTTTTCTGAAATTTTAACTTCAAATGTTTGTTCTGGACGCAGTACATCTGGCATTTTTAATTCTGGTTGAAGTTTAGTGCTTGGGTCTTCAACCATTATAGGAATGATACCATAAAGTCTTATTGGTAAATTGTTAGTAGTTATGGCATGTGGTTGTAAAAGAGAAATGTTAATAAATATATTTGGTGCCATTTCAGAAGTTATTGGAATATCAACGACAGTTTCACCTTGTGTTGTTTTTATCCAACTATTATCTAAAACTTCAGTACCATTTTCAATACTTATTAATGCGCGACCTTCACTTCCAGAAGCAAAAGTAATTTTAGCAGTTTCGCCTACATTATATTTGTCTTTATCTGAAGAGAATACTAGCATTTTTGCCGCTTCCTTATCGCTTGATGGGGCTTTTTGCCACCAGTTTTTATAAAAGTAAGCTGTTCTTCCAGTGGCATGACCACTTATTGGATCAACAATCCTAATAAGGTAACGTCCTCTATCGTTATCTGGAATTTTTATATTGAAATTGGCCTTGCCATTAGCATCTGTATTTATTTTAGAGATTGTATAAGGCCTATGATAGCTACTGGAAACATAGCTAGATAAATTATCGTAAGAAGAATTCCACCACCAACGCCATTCAATTTTATAAACTTTTACCTCTAGGTTATTTCGTTTTACTGGTTTTCCATTGGCATCAACCACCGCAATATCAAAATTCTGATTTTCATCTGTAAAAAATGAACCATAAGCATTTCCTTTAGGTGAGCGTAAACCAACGAAAGATTCGTAGGGCGCGTATTGTTTAGTAAAGGCATCCATAGAGAAATCACCTCCGTTTTCGAAAGCACGTACAAGAAACTGAACATTTAACATGCCAGGAGCATTTTTACCAACTGCTAATTTGTTATTTATGTCTGCTAAACCTTCCTCGTTAACAGAGCCTTCGAAAATATTAATTTCTTCTGTTTGAAAAGTACGAGTAGGGTCATTAAATGTATAATTTTTGTAATTTTTAAAAGAGGTGTAAGAGCTGCTAAACTTAGCTTTAATTTCTGCTTTTAAATTTTTACCTAGCGCTCCGTGAAGCCATTTTACGTCTAGCGTTCCTTTTAAAGGTTTGGTATTTGTAAGAATATCGTTTTCAAAATCTACTTTAATTTTTAAACGATTAGGCTTTACTGTTTCAATTTTTAAATCTTTATAAAAGGTAGCGCCTCCAACAGATACTTTAGCGTTATAATTTCCTGTTTTGTATTCGGTAGCTGTAGTAACAGTAAAATTATAAAAGTTGTTAAGGTTATTGCTTGTAACGTTTTTGTATACTAATTTTCCATTAGGATCTGTGATTTCCATTTTCACAGGGTGTGCTTTAGGGAGTTTGTTAGCTTTGTCATTTAATATGAAAGTTAAATGTAAAGTGTCTCCTGGTCTCCAAACACCACGTTCTCCATAAATATAGCCTTTTATACCTCGTTGTAAACGGTGTCCTGAGACATCAAATTTACTTAGAGATAAAGAGTTGCCGTCGTTAAGTTTTATGTAAGTAGTGTTTTTTCCTTTAGATATTATAGCAAATGCGGCATGTTTATCTAAATCGACTAAGGTTAATCCGTCTTTGTCTGTAGTGGCGTTTGCTATTTCTTGTTGTTGGAAATTATATAATTTAACTTTAGCATTAGCTTCGGGATTGGTATTTAGAATATTGGTAACTGCAAAGTAATATGAGTTACTTGTGCCTCTTTTTACAATGGCACCAAGGTTAGAAGCTAGTAAATTTTGAGATACTATTTTGTTTTCGCCATAGTAAGCATCATGACAAGGATTGTTTTCTTCACGCCAGTTGTATGCGTAGTTTTTGTATCTGTAGGTAAGGTTATCCCAATAGGCTTCTTCTCGTAATTCTTGATCTTCAATAGAAATATCTGCATTGTCTTCTTGATAATAATCTTCTTCGTAGTAGTCATCATACTCGTCATCATCGTTACTTGTAACTTTAGCGTTAGAGCTACAATCGTATAATGAATAGCTTTTTTCGTAGCTCAACTCTATGCGGTAAATAGCGCCTGCATCTGCCTTGAAAAATTTAGATAAATCAATACTGTATGCTTTCCATTTCCCTGTGTTTTCTGCCTTGGTTTGCAATGGAATGGTTTGCTTAGCTATTCGGCGTCCAACTTTTTTAATATCATATCTATTCGTACTGTTTAGGTTGTTGTCTTGTAAAAACTGTAGTACATTGTCTTCAAAAATTTTAATAACTCTAACATCAACAGCGCTTAAATTAACAGCTTCAAAATTGAATTTTAGTTCTTCAGAATTTGGTAGAATAGTACCATTGCTAATTAGTTTTACTTGAGGTTTTATATCTTCAAAAGCAATTGTTTCAGAAAATGGTTTTTTTAGTTTAAAGCCATAGGTGTTTTTTATGCCTTGAAAAATATCTACTTGAATATTACCAACTAATTTACTACCGGGGTATACTTTTAATACGTTGCCATTAACTACATATTTTGGATTTTTAACTTTTTGAAGTGTAACTAATCCATCAAAATTTTGTTGTTTTTTTATGGGATCGGAAAAGTTGATAGATAGGTATTGTTCTGGCGATTGTATTACTTCTGTTTCAACAATAGTAAAATTATTTATTCCCGGAATATTAATTTTATTTTCACCTTTATTATTTGCATTAATAGGTTTGCCATTCCATGTTATGAGAATATCACTATCGTCAATTAATCTATTAATACTATCAATTTTAAATTCAAAAACCTTAGCATGTTTGTAGGCTTCATTAAATACTAATGATAGTTTTTTGCCTTTTTGTGTAGCTTCAACTAGAGTTTTAGCATTATTAAGCGAAATAATATCTGCAGATTTAATTGTACCTTCAAGATACTGCCATTTTTTGCTATAAGACTGTAGATTGTTTGTTATAACATTAAAGTTTGGAGCAATGGTTTTAAATTGAAATGTATAGTCTTTATAACCATTAGGTATATTATTGTATATGTTGCCAAGTTTTACAACAACACTGTATTCTGTGTCGGGTTCTAAGTGTTCGTCTGGAGTAAAAATTAAAGTGTGTTTATTTCCAGCGGTTAGTTTCCCTTCAACATGGGGTTTTATGCTTAAAAGTTCTTTTGTAATGTCTTGTCCCATTTCCCAGTCTTCTACTTCTGTGGCTAGGTTAATTTGAATAGGACTTGCTATAGATGTTCTTCCAGATGTTGTATAGCTAATGTAGTCTCTAAATTTGAATAAGTTATCTGTTTCTACAACTTTTTTTTTACATGATATAGCTAGAGTTATAGCAAGAACAAGTAATAAGTTTAAGTATTTTTTTAATGGCATAGGTTAGTAGGTTTAATATTTAGATAAGCTAAAATTAGTATCTAGGTGTTTCTTGTTTAGAAAGTTACGGTTAAATTTTGTGTATTGTGTTTAAGAGTTATGTTAAATTACTCAAAAAGTTAATGTTAAAGCGAAATTACGATGCAATTTGGCTAGAAACTAATATTATTTAATCTTTAAACATGCCAATATAAAGTGCGCCTTTATCATCCATTGTAGCTCTAAACATGCCTTGAGTATTAAATTCCATAACCATATTTCCTTTTTTATCAATTGCAATAATACCTCCATTACCACCAAGTTTAGTTAATTTTTTTTGGATTACTGTATGAGCTGCTTCTTTTAAAGAGAAGTCTTTATATGCCATAAGTGCAGAAATATCGTGGGCTACCATGCCTCTAATAAAAAATTCTCCCCAACCTGTGCTTGAAACTGCACATGTATTATTATTGGCATAAGTACCTGCTCCAATAATAGGAGAATCTCCAATACGTCCCCAACGTTTGTTTGTCATGCCTCCTGTAGAAGTTCCTGCGGCTAAATTTCCATGTTTATCAAGGGCAGCACAACCTACTGTTCCAAATTTAGAATCGTTAATTTCTGGATCGTAGAATGAAACCATTTTGTTTTTTTTAGAGGCTTTGACTTTTTCTAGAGCTTTCATCTTTTTTTCAGTAAAAAAGTAACTAGGGTCTACTATTTTTAGGTTTTGTTCTTTAGCAAAAGTTTCAGCGCCATTACCAGAAAGCATAACGTGAGGAGAATTATCCATTACAGCTCGAGCTAAATTAATAGGGTTTCTAACGGTTTTTGTTCCTGCAGAAGCACCTGCATTTAATGTTTTTCCATCCATTATGGAAGCATCGTGCTCGTTTATACCTTCGTGTGTGAAAACAGCACCTTTTCCTGCATTAAATAATGGAGAGTTTTCTAAAACGTTAATTGTTTTTTGTACAGCATCTAAACTAGTGCCTCCATTTTTTAAAATGTTGTAACCAATGCGTATGGCTTCTTCTAGTTTTTGATGGTATTCAGCTTCTTTTTCTTTCGACATATTATTTTTATTAATGCTACCAGCACCTCCATGAATAATTATGGAAAATTCAGCTTTTTTAAATTCTTTTTGCTTGTTTTGGGTGTTTGTTTCTATTTCATTTTTACATGAAGTTATTAAGGTTAAAGCAAACCATAGGTAAATAAATTTTTTCATGAAGGTTAGAGTTTTAATCTTTTAAATTTAAGGACTTTAGTTATGATAAACTTTAATGGAATGACTGAATTTTATTGCTATATTCGTAAAAAAAACGATATAACTAATAAATCAATAATTTAAAGGTGTGATAATGACTGATTTTGGTATAGATAAAGCGCTTAAAACTCTTGGTGTAAAAGCTATAAATAAAGGAACTTCAACAGGTTTGAATAATTTTTCTAATGGAAATGTTATTGAAAGTTTTTCGCCTGTAGATGGTCAATTAATAGGTAAAGTAGAAACGACAACTCATGCAGATTATGAAAAAGTAATGGATGCTGCTACAAGTGCATTTAAAGCATGGCGAATAATGCCTGCACCTCAACGTGGTGAAATAGTGCGTCAATTTGGCGAAAAGTTACGTGAAAAAAAGGAAGCTTTAGGGAAATTGGTGTCTTATGAAATGGGGAAGAGTTACCAAGAAGGTTTAGGAGAAGTACAAGAAATGATAGATATATGCGATTTTGCTGTAGGCTTATCTCGTCAGCTTCATGGATTAACCATGCATTCGGAAAGACCGGGGCATCGTATGTATGAGCAATATCATTCACTTGGTGTAGTTGGAATTATTTCGGCATTTAATTTTCCTGTTGCTGTTTGGGCGTGGAATACGGCTTTAGCTTGGATTTGTGGCGATGTATGTATTTGGAAGCCTTCAGAAAAAACACCAATTTGCGGTATAGCTTGTCAAAATATAGCTGCAGAGGTTTTTACCGAAAATAACTTGCCAGAAGGTATTTCTTGTTTAATAAATGGAGATTATAAGGTTGGAGAGTTTGTAACTAAAGATGTTAGAGTGCCTTTAATTTCGGCAACAGGTTCAACAAGAATGGGTAAAATAGTTGCTCAAGAAGTGGCGGCTCGTTTAGGGAAATCGTTATTAGAGTTAGGAGGTAATAATGCTATTATTGTAACTCCAGATGCAGATATAAAAATGACTGTTATAGGAGCTGTTTTTGGAGCTGTTGGAACTGCAGGACAGCGTTGTACTTCTACACGTAGGTTAATTATTCACGATTCTATATACAACCAAGTAAAAAATGCTATAACTGATGCTTACAAGCAATTACGAATAGGTAATCCTTTAGATGAAAATAATCATGTAGGCCCACTAATTGATACAGATGCGGTAAAAATGTATGAAACTGCTTTAGAAAAAGTAATTGAAGAAGGCGGAAATATAATTGTTGAAGGCGCCGTGCTTTCTGGTGAAGGCTATGAAAGTGGGTGCTATGTCAAACCTGCTATTGCTGAGGCTAAATCTCATTTTAAAATTGTACAACATGAAACTTTTGCACCCGTTTTGTATTTGCTAAAATATACAGGTGATGTTGAAAACGCTATAGATATTCAAAATGAGGTAGCTCAAGGTTTAAGCTCTGCTATAATGACTAATAATTTACGTGAAGCTGAACGTTTCCTATCGGTTTCTGGAAGTGATTGTGGTATTGCAAATGTTAATATTGGTACTTCTGGAGCTGAAATTGGTGGTGCCTTTGGAGGTGAAAAAGAAACAGGTGGAGGAAGAGAGTCTGGTAGTGATGCATGGAAAGTATATATGCGTAGACAAACCAATACCATAAATTATACTACCGAGTTACCTTTAGCTCAAGGTATAAAATTTGATTTATAAAAACATTTATTTCCTTTTAGATTTTTTTGTTTCAAGAATATTTTATAGTGACTTTTTTAGGTATCTGTTTCTTATTTAGGAGTTTAAGTGTTAAATTTATAAACACCTAATTTTTAAATAATTAAAAACTGAAACCAAATGAGTAAAAAAACATCCTATCTTTTAGGTATTCTATTTTCTATTATTCTTGGTACTATTTTGCACTATTTTTTGTGTTGTAATAAAGAATCAACCGAGTACAAAGAAAATGAAGATAAAGAAAAAGTAGTATCAGAAATTAAAAAAGCTACAAGGAATGCATTTATAATTGCAGATGCTAGTATTGATGAAAATGATAGTTTTAATTTTAAAGTATCAAATTTTTCAATATTGGGTCCAGTTTCAGAAAGTGTTACTAATAGTGTGTTGAAACTGAAAGATTTTCTTTTAGAGCAACCTTTAAAAATAGTTGATATATCAGGGTTTTATAAAGGCGATGAGTTAAATAATTCAGCTTATCCAAATTTAGGAATAGCAAGAGCTAATGCTGTAAAAAACTATTTGGTGTCTCAGGGCATTTCTTCAAAACAAATAGATACTAAAGGGCAATTAAATGATGAGATTAATTCAGATGAAAATAACACATTATTTGGACCAGTAGATTTTAGTATATTAACTATAGGAGCATCAAATACTACTGCTATGAATACTTTAAAGGAAGCATGTAGTAAATTAAAAACCGACCCATTAGTTATTTCATTTTAAAACGGGTCAAGCTGCTATAAATTTAACCGCAGAGCAGCGTCAAAAAATAACAGATATTTCGCATTGCGTAGATAAACTGGGAGTTAAAGTTCAAGTTGTTGGACATACTGATAATACAGGAGATGCTGCAACAAATATTGTTTTAGGACAACAACGTGCGGATTTTGTTAAAAGCTATTTAATTAGGAATGGTATTTTATCAAATAATATTGAAGCGATATCTAAAAGGGCAAACGGAGTTTATTGCTGATAACGATACCGAAGCAGGGAAAACAAAAAATAGAAGAACAATCATAACCATTAATTAACTAATAACTTAAAATATTAAATTATGAATTTGTGTATATTAATTCCATTATTAGTAGGAGTAATTTGTGCGTTTTTAGGATATCTATTAGGTAAACTTTTAAATAGCGGAAATCATAATGACTGTTATGCTAAAATAGAAAGGCTTGAAGCAGAATTGGAAGCATGTAAGTCTAGTAAAACGTCATTAACATCACCTTTAGCTGCAAGTACTAGTGTGCCTTTAATTGCTTTTAATGCAGATGCAGCTAAAGCTGTTTTTGGTAAAAAAATAAAAGAAAATGATTTAACAATTGTAGAGGGAATAGGTCCAAAAATAAAGGAGTTGTTTCATAATCATGATGTGAAAACATGGAAAGCCTTATCGGAATGTTCTGTTGAGAAATGCCAGAATGTATTGGATAGTGGAGGTGATCGTTTTAAAATTCATAAACCGGGTACATGGTCTAAGCAAGCTCAATTAGCTTACGAAGGTAAATGGGAAGAATTGTTAAAATGGCAAGATAAATTAGACAGAGGGAAGTAATTCTTTTCTAAAAAATTGATATTAAAACTGTTCTCTAATATTTTTTAGAGAAGCGGTTTTTTATGTTATTATATTAATACTGGTTATTATTTGGTTTTAATTTAAAAAAGATAATGTTTTATTGCGGTAAATTTAGTTAATTGGGGTTTTAGAGTTAAACTTTTTTGTTTAATGATAGTCTAAAGGATTACAGAGTAAACAATAAAATAAGAAAGAATAGATGAAACGTAAACATATTCAACATCTTTATTGGCGTATTGGTTTTGGCATTTTACCAGCAGAACTTGAGAGGTTATCTAAAAAAAGTAAGCGACAGATTATTGATGATCTTATTGGTACTTCAAAAAAAATGAGTCCTTTGAAAATAGATACTAAGGAAATTGAAAACTTAATGGTTGGCACGTTTGAGGAAGTAAAAAAGAACATTATGGAGATTCAAAAGTTAAGTAGAAAAAAGACTATTGAATTGAATGTGGCTTGGATAGATAGACTTGCTAAACCTGAAGCGTTATTACGAGAAAAAATGACACTGTTTTGGGCTAATCATTTCGTTTGTGAAGACAATAATTTTGTATTTACACAGCAGTTTCATAATACATTACGAACACATGCTCTTGGGAACTTTAAGGATTTTGTTGTTGCCATTTCTAAAGAAGCAGCAATGACTAAATACTTAAATACAAAACAAAATCGTAAGCAGAGGCCTAATGAGAATTTTGCTAGAGAGCTTATGGAGTTGTTTACATTAGGAGTAGGTCATTATACCGAACAAGATATTAAAGAAAGCGCAAAAGCGTTTACGGGTTATAGTCATAATATGCAAGGCGAATTTGTTTTTAAAAAACATCAACATGATGAAGGGACAAAAACATTTTTTGGAAAAACAGGCCATTTTACTGGAGATGATATTATTGATATAATTCTTAAAAATAAGCAATGTGCAAGATATATTTGTGAAAAAATCTATTGCTATTTTGTTAACGATATTGTTGTTGAAAGTCATGTAAACGGCATGGTAAATGTTTTTTATGAGGATTATAATATAGAAAAACTGATGCGTTTTATGCTGCTATCCAATTGGTTTTATGATGAGAATAATATAGGAACAAAAATAAAATCACCTATTGAATTTCTGGTAGGTTTAAAAACAGTAGTTCCTGTAGATTTTAAAAAACCTAAGCAGTTACTATATATTCAAAAATTATTAGGACAAGTTTTATTAAACCCACCTAATGTAGCTGGTTGGAAAGGTGGGAAAAGCTGGATAGATAGTAATACCATAGTTTTGAGATTAAAATTACCATCTATTCTTTTAAATAGTGCTTTTATTTCTAAGGTTGAAAAAGGAGTATCAATTGATGCTGAGTTTATAGCTAATAAAAAAGAAGTCTTAAGAAACGGGTTGGGTAAGAGGTTTAAAACAGAAAGTAATTGGGTATATTTTAATAGAATGTTTAAAGGTGTTGAAATAAGTGATTTAGAAAATCACTTATTACTTTGTGATATAAATGAAAGTACGAGTTTATATTTAAACTCCTTGAAGAAAGTATCCAAACGTGAATATTGTATACAACTTATGTCATTACCTGAATATCAAATGTGTTAATTATGGACAGAAGAAAATTTTTAAAACAGTCGTCTTTAGCTAGTAGTTTATTTTTTGTTCCTAGCTTTGTAAAAGCTTTTGAGGAAGTAGCAACTGGTAGTTTAGGTTATAAAAGGTTAGTGATTATACAGTTGTCTGGGGGTAACGATGGTTTGAATACTGTTATTCCATTTAGGAATGATTTATATTATAAAGAGCGCCCTTCTTTAAGTATTCCTAAAAATCAAATTTTTAAACTTACAGACGATGTTGGTTTGCATAAAAGCTTATTTCCTTTAAAACGTTTATATGATAATGGGAATTTATCTATTATAAACAATGTAGGGTATCCAAATCCAGTAAGGTCACATTTTAGATCTATGGATATTTGGCAAACCGCTACAGATTCAGATAAGTATTTGCAAAGTGGGTGGTTAGGTCGTTATTTAGATAATTATGGAGCGCATCCTTATAACGCTATTGAGATAGATGAAAGCTTGTCCTTAGCTATGAAAGGTGATACCATGAATGCTATTGCAACTCAAGATGCTAGAATATTACATAATTTATCTAAAGATCCATATTTTAAGAATGTTAATAAGTATCAAAACGATGCGCATTTAAGTGAGCATAACTTGGGGTATTTGTATAAATCTATGATCGCCGCAGAATCTTCGGCTAAGTATATTTATGAAACGAGTAAAACTGCTACAAGTAATAAAGAATATCCTAATAATGCTTTTGGGAAACAGTTAAAGACAATGGCTCAATTTATTAATTCAGGTTTAAAAACAAAAGTGTTTTATGGTTCTTTAGGAGGGTTTGATACTCATGTAAATCAGTTAAATAAACAAAAAAAACTGTTGGAAGTTTATGCTAATGGTATAGAGGCTTTTGTTCAAGATTTAAAAGAGAATGATATGTTTAAAGACACTTTAATTTTAACTTTTTCTGAATTTGGAAGACGTGTAAAGCAAAATGCAAATATAGGTACAGATCATGGTACAGCTAATAATGTATTTATTATTGGAGATAAATTAAAGAAGCAAGGTTTGTATAATGATATGGCAAGTTTAAGTGATTTAGATGATAATGGTGATTTAAAATTTGAAATAGATTTTAGAACAATCTATGCTACAGTTTTAAATAAATGGTTAGAAGTGAATGATGAGAAGGTTTTAAATAAGACGTTTAATAAATTAAATTTTATTTAAGAGTTGTCTTTGTTTTGTTTGCTTCATTAGTATTTACCTCTTGTAATAGTGATGATGATTCAGGAGATGCTGGCTCATCAGCTTCAGGTGTAGAAATGATTACAGATTCTGATGGTCTTGCAATTAAATTTGTTTTGGATTGTTTATGGTTTTACCAAACCATAAACTGATGCAGATTTGGATTTTTTAGTGTATAATATAGATAATGAGGTGGTTGTGTTTTCTGAAAGAGAAGGTGTGTTTGAAAGTGGAGAATTTGCATCGTTTTAGTAGATGGAACATACAGAGTAACTATTGATAATTTATTAGAAAAAGGAACAGCTCAATATGCTTAATTGTTGTTGGTCTTAATGGAGTTGATTCTCGTATTATTACAGGTTCTGTTTCGGGTAATCCTGATGCAGATACTGAAATAACAGCAATGACAATAGAAAAAACTAGTACGATGTTTGTTTTTAAATAAAGTTTTTAATTATTAGATTATTTATTTAATATATTAAGAATAATAAAAGCCCATTAAACTTAGATTTAATGAGCTTTTATTTTGAATGTGAAACTCATTTGTATTCAATAAAAAACCTTGTCTCAAATATCAATTTTGCAATTGAATAGAAACAAGGTTTATATCTTAAAAAGATTAATAGCAATGCTAATGTAGTATTTTTTCAGCTAAGAAAAAAGTTTTGATTTTTAACTATGTATTATTTTTGTTAAATTATTGAAAATTCTTTGTATAAAATACCTAATTATTTGCTGTAGTTCTTGTTTTTTAAGAGCTATTAGGTGTTTAATCGAATATTGTGGTCTTTTATGAATTAATATAGCCTTGAATATTCTTCTTTTATAAGAATAAAAGTTTTAGCTGTACTTTACTTTTCTTAAAATTCTTAAAGCTTCCTTATGTAAACCATATAATTGCTTGCCGTAATTTTTTAAATAAGGTTTAGCTTCATTAAGTTTATAAATGGCTTCATGAAATAAATTAAGGTAACATATTAAGTAGGTTGCAGGTAAGTTTTTTAAATCTGTTTCCTCACTTTTGGTAAGAGGTATTCCTTTTTTTAGTTTTTCTAAAATAGCATTATTGGTGTTGTAAATATGATGCAGTACTTTTTTATCAAATTGAGGGGGTTGAAATAAAAGAGTGGTTTCTATATTGTAATTAGCATTATCTTCAAACTTAATTAAGGTTTCTTCTAAAGGATAATATTTGTTAGAATCTTGAAGCCCTAGATTTACATATTCAATAATTTTAAAACTATTGTTGTCGAAAGAAATAGAGACTTCGTCTAAAGCAGAAAAGAATAAACGAACTTGCTCGTTTATTAATTCAATATCTACTCTGGAAAAGAAAATTTCATCTTTAACTACTTTTTTTTGTCCAGCCCAACAGACTACAAAATATTCTTTAAATACTTTGTATTGAGCATTGTAGTCTTTACGAGTGTTCATGAAATCAAATACGCCGTTAAGTGTGTGCTCTATATTGTTTTGAGCATTATTTTCAATAGCTTCAACAATTTTAGAATTAACGTCTTTTATTTCAATATCAAAAACTTTTGGCATGCTTATACTGCCATCTCTTAAAAATACAGAGCCTCCGTAATACTTCCAAATATTCTTTCTTAAAGATGTTATTTCGTCAATAGGTCTAATAGTTACTAAGCCAACAACTTTGTCGTCTGGCAAGTGTGGAAATGGAATGTTTTCATACTGTACTATGGGAGGGTTTGTTAAATAAGCATTAATTAGATTTTGTATTTTGCTATCATCAAAAAAATCTACACCAATAATATTGTTGTCTTCATCTTCAACACCAATAACTATAAAAGAGTTGTTTTTAGGGTTACTGTTAGATAGTGCGCAAATATGCTTTAAAAATTTGGCTTTACCTTCTTTTTGACCAATATCGATTTTTCGTTTTTTGTCATAAAAACTATTCTCATCATTATGAGCTAAAAGGTGTTTTATAAGTAAACGTTTATTAATCATAGCAATTTCCTGTTAAGACAAGAATATTATTTTATAATAACTCTATTTCTTTTAAAATGTTTTCTCTTGCCTGTGCTTCAAAATTAGTTTGATAAGTCTCAGTGAAATATAATGTTTTTCGTTCTAAAAAATGTTGTAAAACCTTCTTTCTTCCTTTGTTATAAATAAAATCTGGGTATATAGCGTACTCTTTTCTTATGCTATTAGTGTATTTTTATAAGTGTCGTAATTACTTCCTAAGATAGATAAATCAATGTCTAGTAAATACGCATTATCATTATTATTGGTTAGGATTATTTCATGTTTTTGTGTGGAAATAATTAGATTTTGAATGGTTTCTAATGCTTTTTCTTCAACATTTAGTGTTTTAAGTTTGTTTTTGGCTAAAAGTGCGCTTTTTTCTTCGTTATTGTTTTTACTAGGTTTATAGATGATGTCATGATACCAGATAGCTAATAAAAAAGTGTCATAATCTACAATAGATTCTTTTAAGGTTTCCGCTTGACGGAACATGTTGGCTAGATGTAATAGATTGTGGTAATGGCGTATTTTAAGGGTGTACTGTTTTTCTATTTCTTCCCATAGTTGATTGATGATAGATTGGTCTGAGCTAAATTTTATTGCTAATTGTTGCCATGTTTCTTTTAGGTGATTAGTCATGGTGTTTATTCGTTTTAAAAATCTTTTTTAACAGTGGTGCTATTTGCCTGTGCAGTTGGGAATACTAATAAATCGGCAATGTTTACATGAGGAGGTCTTGATACAGCAAAATAAATTATTTCGGCAATATCACTAGCCTGTAAAGCTTTAAATCCTGTATAAACAGAGTCTGCAATAGCATCACCCTTAAAACGAACTTGAGAAAATTCGGTTTCAACCAAACTAGGATTTATAGAACCTACTTTTATGCCAAATGGATTTAAATCTAAGCGCATGCCTTCTGTAATTGCTAAAACAGCATGCTTGCTGGCGCAATACACATTGCCTTTTGGGTATACTTCTTTTCCTGCTGAAGAACCAATGTTAATAATGTGTCCAGATTGGTGCTCTGTCATTTGCGGAATAATAGCTTTGCTTACATAAAGTAATCCTTTTACATTTATGTCCATCATAGCATCCCAGTCATCAATATTACCTTCGTTTATAGAATCTAATCCATGGGCGTTTCCAGCATTGTTTATAAGTATGTCTATCTTTTTAAATTTCTCAGGAAGAGATTCTATAGCTTGAAAAGTCTTTGTTTTATCTCGTATATCAAAGTTTAAAATATGAACATTAACTAATTGTTCTAAGGCTTTCTGTATAGTATTTAAACGTTCTAGCCTTCTGCCGCATAAAACTAAATTAATGCCTTGTTTTGCGAATTCATAGGCAGCTGCTTCACCTATTCCGCTTGTTGCTCCAGTGATTAAAGCTATTTTGTTTGTTTTTTTCAATGTAATTAAAGTGTTATGTTGATAGTTTTTAAAAGTTGTGCGTTTTTACAAATCAAGTATAAAAATACTTAAAAACAGGTTTAATATGATGTTAATAATTTTAAATTGTGATTGATGTGTGTTTATTGAATAGTAAAGGTTGATTTTTGTAGTTTTAGATTAGAAATCAGGATTATAAGATTAAAAAAAAAGTGATTTTTAATGAATTAATTTGATGGGTATGTCTTTTGTTTTTTCAACATGGAAATCCTTTTGAAATATTGCATTTTAATATATTTAGGTACTTTTAAAGAAGCATGAAAACGATAAAAGGTAATATTTAAGAATAACTTATAATAAATATTTGTTAAATACTATGTTTGTTGAGGTTGGTATATATTTTTAACCAATCTTTAACAGCTTTTGAATAAAATTTTTTACAATTTGCATTGCTCGAATAAGGGTGTTATATTCGGGGTTTTAATTAAATAAAAAATGATGGAAGAAACAGGTACAATTGATATTAAGGCAATTAATGAGAAAATTGAAAAGGAAAGTGCTTTTGTTGATTTACTGATGCTAGAGATGAATAAAGTCATCGTTGGGCAAAAGCATATGGTAGAACGTTTGCTTATAGGTCTATTAGGGCAAGGGCATATTTTGCTAGAAGGTGTGCCCGGGTTAGCAAAAACATTAGCTATTAATACATTATCACAAGCTGTAGATGGTAGTTTTAGCAGGATACAGTTTACTCCAGATTTATTGCCAGCAGATGTAACAGGAACATTAATTTACAATATGAAGGTTAATGATTTCTCTATAAAAAAAGGGCCAATTTTCGCAAACTTTGTTTTGGCAGATGAGATTAATAGAGCGCCAGCAAAAGTGCAGTCTGCTCTATTAGAGGCTATGCAAGAAAAGCAGGTGACAATTGGTGACGAAACATTTAAATTAGATAAGCCGTTTTTAGTAATGGCAACTCAAAATCCTGTAGAACAAGAAGGAACTTACCCATTGCCAGAAGCGCAGGTAGACCGTTTTATGTTAAAAACGGTTATAGACTACCCGAAAATTGATGAGGAACAACTTATTATGAGAGCCAATCTTAAAGGTTCTTGGGATAAAGTAAATCCTGTCGTTTCTGTAGACCAAATATTAAAAGCTCAAAAGGCTGTTAAGGAGGTTTACATGGATGAAAAAATAGAAAAGTATATCCTTGATATTATATTCGCTACACGTTATCCTGAAAAATATAAACTTGCCGATTTAAAACCGCTAATTTCTTTTGGAGCATCACCACGTGGAAGTATCAATTTAGCAACCGCAGCAAAATGTTATGCATTTATTAAGCGTAGAGGTTATGTGATTCCAGAAGATGTTCGCGCAATTGTTTACGATGTATTACGTCATAGAATAGGTATTACATATGAAGCAGAAGCCGAAAATGTAACATCACTAGATATTATAAATAAAATTGTAAACGAAATAGAAGTGCCTTAATAGTTTATATGTTTAACTGTTTATTCGGTTAAGCAGAAAACGATTAAACGATTTAATAATTCAACATTTCAACAACAATTGGATACCAAAGAATTACTAAAAAAAGTACGAAAAATAGAGATTAAGACACGTCGGTTGTCTGATCATATTTTTGGAGGAGAATACCATTCTACTTTCAAAGGACGTGGTATGACTTTTAGTGAAGTGCGTCAGTATCAATTTGGAGATGATGTGCGTAGTATAGACTGGAACGTTACAGCACGTTACAACGAGCCTTATGTTAAGGTTTTCGAAGAAGAACGAGAACTTACTATGATGCTCATGGTAGATATTTCTGGTTCCGAATTATTTGGTACAGAACAACAGTTCAAAAATGAAGTAGTTACCGAAATTGCAGCAACACTAGCATTTTCAGCAACTCAAAATAATGATAAAATAGGACTTATTCTGTTTTCAGATAAAGTAGAACTATTCATTCCTCCTAAAAAAGGACGATCGCATGTACTGCGTATTATTAGAGAGTTAATAGAGTTTGAGCCAGAAAGTAAACAAACTAATTTGGTTGAAGCTTTAAAGTTTTTATCCAATGTGATGAAGAAAAAAGCGATTGTATTTGTGTTGTCCGATTTTATAGCAGATGATTATCATCAAACTATGAAAATTGTTTCAGGTAAGCACGATGTAACAGGAATACGAGTTTATGATAAGCGAGAAGAAGAGATACCCAATTTAGGTATGGTACAAATGCAGGATGAAGAAACAGGCGAGCTTATGTTAGTAAATACATCTTCGAAAAAAGTACGCCTTAATTACGGTAAATTCTATCATGAAAAAGTAGAATATTATAAAGATAGTTTTAAAAAGGCAGGAGCAGGAACTATAGATTGTATGGTAGGCGAAAGTTATGTAAAAAAACTATTAGGTTATTTTAAACGTAGAGGATAAAACGATTTTAGATTTATGATTAATGATTTTAGATATAAGAAATTAAAAAAAGAACATAAGAATATAGAGAGATTTAGATTTCCGTCTTCTGCCTTATGTCTTCCGTCTATTCTCTTTTTTCTTTTTTCTTTTTTCTCATTCGCACAAGTAAAGTCATCAATAGAAACTAACTCTATTAAAATTGGTGAGCAAATTACGTACGAAATTCAAGTAGAGGCAGATGCAAATAGTTTAGTTGTTTTTCCAGAAGGACAAACCTTTGCGCCTCTAGAAATGATAGAATCTTATCAAATAGATACTACTAAAAATAATGACAAGTATAACCTTATAAAAAGGTATGGTTTAACACAATTCGATTCTGGAGCATATACCATTCCAAGACAAAAAATAATTATTGGAGATAAAACCTTTTTTACAGACTCATTAAAAGTTGAGGTTAATGAAATTATAGTAGATACTACAAAACAGGGGCTCTATGATATTAAACCCATTGTAGAAGTTAAAAAAACAGGTAGCGATTGGTGGAAATATATGCTGCTAATATTTTTAATAATTGGAGCCGTAGCCTTTTTATTATATTGGTTTATTTGGAGAAAAAAACCTTTAACAGAAGAGGAGCAAATAGCTTTATTACCTCCTTATGATAGAGCTAAATTGGCATTAAAAAAATTAGACGAAAGTCATTATTTAGAGCAAGAAGAATTAAAAGATTACTATTCCGAATTAACATTAATTATTAGGAAATACTTAGATGAGAAAGTTTATGACCGGGCTTTAGAAAGTACCACAGATGAACTTATTAATAGACTTAATTTACTTAAAGATGGTAATCAAATAGATTTAAGTAAAGAAGATATTAAAAAATTAGAGAGTATTTTAAAACGTGCAGATTTAGTAAAGTTTGCAAAATCTGCTCCAGATGTAGAGTTAGCAAAATTAGATAGAAATACTATTGATATTGAAATAGATCAAGTAAAAGAAGCTTTGCCAGAACCTACTGAAGAGGAAAAACTTTTAGATCAAAAATATAAAGAAGAACAAGAGCGTAAAAAGAAGCGAAATAAAATAATAATAACCGTAGTTATAAGTATCTTTTTGTTAATAGCAACATTTACTGGTTTTTCAATAAAATACGGTTTTAATTATGTGAAAGATACCATTTTTGGTCATGAGAGTAAAGAACTTCTAGAAGGAGAAGATTGGGTAACTAGTGCCTATGGTATTCCTCCAATAACAATTACAACACCAGAGGTTTTAAAAAGAATGAGTCCTAAGTTGCCAGAACAATTAGCGCAACAAATAGACTTAACCCAGTTTGGTTATGGTACTTTAGCAAGTAAACTTAATATTATAGTAGCTACAACTAAGGTTAAAAATTTAGGAGAAAATAAATTAGAAGCCCAACAAGCTGTAGATGGTAGTTTGAAAATTTTAGAAGAAGCTGGCGCTAAAAATATTATTACAATGAGTGATAAATTTGTTACACCAAATGGAGCTGAAGGTTTAAAAATATATGGAACTTTAGAAATACCTATTCCAAATTCTGATAAAATTGAAAAAGGAAATTATACTATTTTAGGGTTTGTAGCTGAAAATGTGGTGCAACAAATCTTGATTTCATGGAAAAAAAATGATGTTTATGCAGACCAAATGGCAGAGCGAATTTTAAATTCAGTTGAACTTAAAAATGATGAAGAATAATGTTTGATGGCATTCAATTTTTAAATAAAGAATTTTTTTGGTTATTACTAGTACTTCCGTTAGCAATAGTCTGGTATGTGTTTAAACACAAAAGCCAAACAGCAGAACTAAAAATATCAAGTTTAAAAGGGTTTAAAATTACTAATTCTTGGTTGCCTAAATTAAGACACTTATTATTTGTTTTGCGTTTAGTAGCATTAGGTTTATTAATTGTAGCTATAGCTAGACCCCAATCTGTTGATGTATCAACAAAAACAAAAACAACAAGAGGTATAGATATTGTTATGGCAATAGATGTATCTGCAAGTATGCTGGCAAAAGACTTATCTCCAAATAGATTAGAAGCCTTAAAAAAAGTAGCAGCAGAATTTATAAAAGGAAGACCAAATGATAGAATTGGTTTAGTCGAATATGCAGGAGAAAGCTATACAAAAACACCTATTACTAGTGATAAATCTATAGTAATACGATCTTTAAGAAGTATTAAGTATAATAATATTATCGAAGGAGGTACTGCTATAGGTATGGGTTTAGCGACTTCTGTAAATAGATTAAAAGATAGTAAAGCAACTAGTAAAGTTATTATTTTATTAACAGATGGTGTAAATAATTCTGGCTTTATAGATCCAAAAATAGCAAGTGAATTAGCGGTTGAGTATGGTATAAAAACATACACTATTGGTTTAGGAACTAATGGAATGGCTTTATCTCCTATTGGTATATTACCAAACGGTACTTTTCAATATGGACGTGTACAAGTAGAAATTGATGAAGTATTACTTAAAGAAATCGCACAAGTAACAGGCGGGAAGTATTTTAGAGCTACTAATAATAAAAAGTTAGAAGACATATATAAAGAGATTAACAAACTAGAAAAAACAGAAGTAGAAGAATTTAAGTTTTATAATTACGAAGAAAAGTATCGAATTTTAGTGATTTTAGCGGGGTTATTGCTGTGCGTTGAATTGCTATTACGTTTTACGATTTTTAGAAGTTTTGTATAAAATTTAATAATTGAAGATTAATAAATATGTTTGATTTATTAGAAGAAAAAATATGGTTTTGGGCATTATTAATCATTCCAGTGATAGTAGTGTTCTTTCTGTTGCTTCAAATTTGGAAAAGAAGTACCCAAAAGAAGTTTGCAAATAAAGAAATGATAAATAGGTTAAGCCCTAACAAATCAGTTTTTAAATCGGTATTAAAAATATTAATGTTTTGCTTAGCATTTGCTTGTTTAGTAATAGCATTAGTAAACCCTAAAAATGGTACAAAATTAGAGACTGTTAAAAGAGAAGGTGTCGATATTGTTTTTGCAATAGATGTTTCTAAAAGTATGTTGGCAGAAGATATTGCTCCAAATCGATTAGAAAAATCGAAACAATTAGTAACACAAATAGTAAATAATTTAGCAAGTGATCGTATTGGTATAATTGCTTATGCAGCCAAAGCATTTCCTCAATTACCTATAACAACAGATTATGCTTCTGCAAAAATGTTTTTGCAAGGCATGAATACAGATATGCTATCATCTCAAGGAACTGCTATTAATGAAGCTATCAAATTGGCGAAAACTTATTTTGATGATGAAGAGCAAACTAACCGTGTGCTTATTATTATCTCGGATGGAGAAGATCATAGTGAAGAAGCTGCATTAGTAGCCGAAGAAGCCAATAAAGAAGGCATTAGAATTTTTACAATTGGTGTTGGAGATGTAAAAGGAGGTCCCATTCCAGAAAAACGAAATGGGGTTATCTTAAATTATAAAAAAGATCGTCAAGGAGAAACTGTCATTACGCGTTTAAATGAAAAAACCCTTAAAAGTATTGCCGAAGAAGCCAATGGCGCTTATATAAATGGAAAAAACACGCATGATGTTGTAGAGAAGATTCGTGAAATTTTAAACAAAATGGATAAAACGGAATTTGAAGCGAAACAATTTGCCGATTTTAAAGATCAATTCCAATGGTTTTTAGGGTTTGGTATTTTCTTTTTGCTTTTAGATGTATTTTTATTAGACCGAAAAACAGGATGGTTGAAAAAGTTAAACCTATTCAATGAAAACTTTTAAGTTTTCTATAAAAAGACCATTATTTTATAAATTTTTTAACGAATAAAAATCATTAGGTTTTTTATATTAGAAATAAAAATGAAACAATTAGTAGCTTTAATATTAGTATGTATATCAGCATTTTCTTTTGCACAAGAAAAAGAAGAGTTATTAGCTTTAAAAAAAGCAAATAATCATGTGTATAAAGCAAATACTTTGATAAATGGAGATGATTTTGTTTCTGCAGAAATGGAATACAGAAAAGCAATTTCAAAACAGCCTAATAGTGTTGCTGGAATGTATAATTTAGGTAATTCGTATTATAATAAAGAGAATTATGAAGCGGCCTTATATAGGCATCAACAAGCAGCTAAAAGTGCAACTTCAAAAGAAGAAAAACATAAAGCATTTCATAATATAGGAAATACTTTAATGAAAAATAAGAATTATAAAGAAGCTATTGAAGCTTATAAAGATGCCCTAAGAAATAATTCTACAGATGAGGAGACTCGTTATAATTTAGCCTTAGCTAAGAAAAAGCAAAAAGAAGAAGAGAAAAAGCAAGACCAAAATAAGGACGATAAAAAGGACGACAAGGATAAGAAAGACGAAAATAAAGACAATAAAGATAAAAAAGACGATAAAGAAAACAACGACAAAGAAAAGGATAATAAGGAAGGAGACGATAAAGAAGACAAAAAGGATAAAGGAGACGAAGAGAAAAAAGAAGATGATAAGAAAGATAAGCCTAAGGATAAAAAAGATGATAAAGGTAAAGGAGATGAAAAAGAGAAACAACAACCTAAGCCCCAACCTGGGCAGCTATCTCCTCAACAAATAAAGAGTTTATTAGAAGCCATGAATAATCAAGAGCAGAAAGTTCAAGAAAAAATGAATGCTGAAAAGCAAAAAGGCGTAAAAGTGAAAACTGAAAAAGATTGGTAGTTTGAAGAAAGCTTTAGATGGAAACAACCAATTAATATTCAATTTTTTGAAGTAGCATTAAAACATCGAAAAGTAATAAATCAAATACTAAAAATCATTAGTCGTTGTTCATTAATTATTATGAAACTAATAAAATACATATACATATTACTATTCATACTTACAGCAAGTATAACATCAGCGCAAGTAAAATTTGAGGCAAAAATAAGTAAGCAAAAATTAGGAGTAAATGAGCGTTTACGTATTGATTTTGATATGAATCAAGACGGAGATAATTTTAATCCACCAGATTTTGCAAACTTTACAGTTGTAGGAGGTCCAAATCAATCTGTTAGTAACTCTTGGATAAACGGGGTTAGATCTTATAAGAAAACATATAGTTATTTTTTAGCTCCAAAAAAACGAGGGAACTTTACAATTTCTCAAGCTACTATAAATATTAAGGGAGAAATTTATAAAACGCAACCCAAAAAAATTCAAGTCACAGCTGCGGTAGATATTCCAAAAGATCCTAACGACCCAAAATACTTAGCTTCAGAAAACATTCATTTAGTTGCAGAAGTTTCTAAAAGTAACCCTTATTTAAATGAAGCTATTACTGTCGTTTATAAACTGTATGTTTCTCCTAAAATAGCTGTAGATAATTGGAATGAAATAGACAGTCCAAGATATAATGATTTTTGGAGTCAGAGCATAAATACTAGAGGACAAAAAGTTCAAAATGGTACCTATAATGGAGAAGAATATCGATATTTAGTTTTAAGAAAAACCGTATTATATCCTCAAAAAACAGGAAAATTAAATATAGAACCACTAAGTTTAGATATAGCATTACGTGTACCAACAAACAGACGTGATATTTTTGGGAGCTTCTTAATGACCAGAGTTAATAAAACGATATCTGCAGGTAATAAAACAATTAATGTAAAACCATTACCAGAGAAAGGTAAACCAGTTGATTTTACAGGTGCAGTTGGTATTTTTAGTTTTGATGTAGCATCATCTAAAACAGAATTAGATGCATCAGAGTCTTTACAATTAAAAGTAGAAGTAAAAGGTAATGGTAATTTAAAACTGTTTAAACTACCAAAAATATCATTACCAAGTTCTTTAGAGGTTTATGAGCCTGAACATAAGGAAAATGTGAAAACCAATTTATCTGGTATGCAAGGAAGTATTTCAGATAGTTATACTGTAGTACCTCAATATAAAGGCAAATATCCAATACCAAGTATTTCGTTTTCATATTTTGATTTAAAAACAGAAAGCTATAAGCGATTATCTTCAGATGAGTTATTGATTAATGTTTTAAATGGACCGAATAGTAAAAGTGCTAATGGAGATAATACAACCTCAAACAATAACAAGCAAACAGTAGTTTTTAATAACGATCAATTCGCTTTTATAAAAACAAAAACAAGTTTTTTTAATATAAAACAGAGTTATTTTTTTAAAAGTAGCTTGTTTTGGTCTTTACTATTTTTGCCCTTTTTAGCAATTCCTTTAGTTATTTTAGTTAGAAAGAAAAAAGCTATTAGAGATGCAGACGTATCTGGAAATAGAATACGAAAAGCAGATAAATTGGCAAGAAAATATTTAAGTAGCGCAAAAAAATCTTTAGGTAAAAAAGAAGATTTTTATATCGCTTTAGAGAAAGCATTGCATAACTATTTAAAGGCGAAATTACATATTGAAACTAGTGATTTAAGTAAAGATAAAATCAATAACCTACTAGAAGAAAGACAGGTTGATACTGCCGTTATTAAAAGTTTTATAAGTATTGTAGGAAATTGTGATTTAGCACGTTACACGCCTATAGATACTGTGACTATGCAAGAAGATTATGATAAAGCAGCAAAAACAATTTCTTTAATTGATAAACAAGCACGTTAAGATGAAAAAGGTAATATACATACTATCATTTTTGTTAAGTTTTGGTGTTTTTGCAGAAAATGATATTTTATTTAAAAAAGCGAATGCATTATATAACCAGGGTAAATATGCTGAAGCTATAGAAAAATATGATAATATTTTAGAAACAGGAAAACATTCTGCCGACTTATATTTTAATTTGGCAAATGCACATTATAAACTTAATAACATAGCACCAAGTATTTATTTTTATGAGAAAGCGTTGCATTTGGCTCCTAATGATAGCGACATAAAAAACAATATAGCTTTTGCTAGAAATATGACTGTTGATGATATTGATGTGATTCCAGAAGTAGGATTTTCGAAAATTATAAAAAGTATTTCAAACAAGATGTCTTTTGATGCTTGGGCAAAGGTAGCTGTTGGTTTCGTTTTCTGTTTTGTTATATTATTTTTAGCATATTATTTTGTGTATTCAACATTAAATAAAAGATTAGCATTTATTGGTAGTACACTATCATTACTACTATTGTTTGTTGCTTTATTCTTTGCTTTTCATAAATATAATATAGATAAAAAGGATAACCCTGCTATTATATTTGCTCAGGAAAGTAAAGTTAAAAGTGAACCAAATATAAGAAGTGAAGAATCTTTTAGACTTCATGAAGGAACAAAAGTTCAAGTTATAGACGACGTTAATAATTGGAAAAAAATAAAGCTTTCTGATGAGAAAACAGGTTGGGTTTCTTCTAAAGATGTTAAATTGTTGAACAACTATTAATTATTCTGTAACAAAAGAAATGGTATATTTGCTTTATTAAAATCTCGAATTTAATGACAAAAAACATAGTTTCGTTAATCTTATCACTAATATTTGTTGCTTTTTTAGTAGCACCTACTATTATTGTTATGGTTGATGATTCTGTTGATATATCTTTCTTTTATGATTCCTCTGACGAAGAAGAAAAAGGAAACGAAAAAAATAAGGATATAGAAATATTAGTTTTTAAAGATTTTCATTGCGAAGCAGATTTTGATTCCTTGGAAGAAGAAAACATTTTAGAGTATTTTTTTAAAAACTACCCTAAACCTCATTTAAATCTTATTTCTCCTCCACCAGAACACATATTATATATTTAATTTATTGGCTTATTATTAAAGCCCCTTATTTATTTTAATTGCTTTTGGTTTATTTAACCAAAGGCCAAAACTTTATTATAATATGTTTAAAACAATTAAAAATGACTTGCCAGCGAGTATAGTTGTATTTTTTGTCGCATTACCTTTATGTTTAGGTATTGCTTTAGCAAGTGGTGCGCCACTTTTTTCAGGTTTAATTTCAGGAATTATTGGAGGTGTAGTTGTAGGTGCCTTAAGTGGGTCTAAAATTGGAGTGAGTGGTCCTGCAGCTGGATTAGCAGCTATTGTTCTTGTTTCTATAAATTCATTAGGTTACGAAAAATTTTTAGTAGCTGTAGTAATTGGAGGTATAATTCAAATATTGTTCGGTGCATTAAGGTTGGGGATAATTGGTTACTATTTTCCTTCATCAGTAATAAAAGGGATGCTAACAGGAATAGGGATTATTATTATTTTAAAAGAGATTCCATATTTTTTTGGGATGGATAAAAATCCACAAGGAGATTTTGCCTTTCTTCAACTAGATGGTGAAAATACAATCTCAGGATTATTAAATGCGATAAATGCATTATTAAGCGGGAATATTAGTATTGGATCCACTTTTATTGCATTAGTAGCAATAGGAATATTAATTTTATGGTCTAATGTTTTATCAAAAAAAGGAAGAATATTCCAGTTAGTTCAAGGGCCTTTAGTTGCAGTATTAATAGGGATTATATTTTATATTTTAACTAAAGATGGCACATTTAATATTATCAAGGATAATCTTGTGTCTGTTCCTGTTCCAGAAAATTTTAATAGTTTTTTAGGTCAATTTAGTTTTCCTAATTTTGAAGCTATAGGTAATTCTGAAGTTTGGGTTACTGGTTTTACGATAGCGTTAGTAGCTTCACTTGAAACACTGCTTTGTGTTGAAGCAACAGATAAACTAGACCCGCACAAAAACGTGACACCCACCAATAGAGAATTATTTGCTCAAGGAACAGGAAATATACTTTCTGGTTTAATAGGAGGTTTACCTATTACACAAGTAATCGTAAGAAGTTCTGCGAATATACAATCTGGAGGCGTATCAAAATTATCGGCTATTATGCATGGATTTTTCTTATTAATTTCAGTGATTTTAATTCCTAAATTATTAAATATGATTCCTTTGTCTGTATTGGCAGCCGTATTGTTTATAGTAGGATACAAACTTGCTAAACCCTCAACATTCAAAAAAATGTTTAGTTTAGGTTGGAAACAATGGATTCCTTTTATGGTTACAGTGCTAGGAATTGTATTTATTGATTTACTCTGGGGAATTGGTTTAGGTTTAGTAGTAGGTATTGTCGTAATTCTTATTAAAAGTTACCAAAACTCACACTTTTTACATATTGAAGACAAGAGTAATGGAAAGCATAAAATTAAAATGACTTTAGCAGAAGAAGTAACTTTCTTTAATAAAGGAGCCATTTTAAAAGAATTAGATAGTTTGCCAATAGACACCGATTTGGAATTGGATGTTAGAAAAACTAGATATTTAGATAATGATATTATTGAAATTCTTGATGATTTTGCATTAAAAGCCAAAGAAAGAAATATTGATATTCATTTAGTATCAGAAAGAGGTACGGTTGAAAACCCGTCTAGTTTTATAGAGTTTTTTAAACTACGCCCAAAAACGGCATAATTAATTAAAAAAACGTAAAAAATGAAAGCACATACAAGAGAAACACAAGCAACAATGACTCCAGAAAAGTCATTACAATATTTAAAAGAAGGAAATGTTAGATTTCAGAAAAATTTAAAAGCAAATAGAAACCTATTAGAACAAGTTAATGATACTAGCGAAGGACAATTTCCGTTTGCAACCATTTTAAGTTGTATAGATTCTAGAGTATCGGCAGAGTTAGTTTTCGATCAAGGTTTAGGTGATATCTTTAGTGTGAGAATTGCAGGGAATTTTGTGAATGAAGATATTTTAGGAAGCATGGAGTTTGCGTGTAAACTAGCAGGAACAAAACTTATTGTAGTTTTAGGACATACAAGTTGTGGTGCTGTTAAAGGTGCTTGTGATGATGCTAAATTAGGTAACTTAACAGCGATGTTAGATAAAATTAAACCGGCGGTAAAGACTGTAGTAACTCCAGAAGACCCAAATTTAAGGAACTCATCAAATATAGAGTTTGTAAACGATGTTGCAGAAAAAAATGTTCTTTTAACTATAGATAGAATAAAGAAAGAGAGTAGCGTATTAGCAGAAATGCAAAATAAAGGAGAGATAAAAATTATTGGAGCCATGTACGATATTCATTCTGGAGCAGTAGCATTTTACGAATAAACGCCTTAGTAATGGGGAAAAAAAAGATGGAGAAGAAAGTAAATATAGTAGCATTAATATTCGCGTTAATGCTACCTATATTTGTACAAAGTCAAGATAGTAATTTGGGGAATTGGTTAATATATATTGGTAATAAAAAGCTAAACTCAAAATGGAATGTTCATAATGAGGTGCAATACAGGAATTATGATGCTATTGGAGATCTAGAACAATTACTTTTAAGGACAGGTTTAGGTTACACTTTTAATGAAAAGAAAAGTAATATTTTATTAGGTTACGGTTATATTAAATCTGAAAATTATACAGGAACCACTAATAATAAAGTATCGGTTAACGAACATAGAATTTTCCAACAATTTATTTCAGGACAAAAAGTTGGTAATGTTAAATTAAGCCATCGTTATAGATTTGAGCAACGTTTTGTTGAAGATGATTTTAAGTTAAGATTCAGGTATTTTTTAGGCTTAAAAATACCGTTAAGCAATAAGGAAAAGAATAAATATTACTTATCTGCTTACAATGAAATATTTTTAAATAGTAAAACAGCTATATTCGATAGAAATAGGGTTTATGGAGGACTTGGTTATAATCTAAATAAAAATATAAGATTTGAATTTGGGTACATGAATCAGTTTTTTGAAACAGCCAGCAGAGATCAATTAAATATGATCGCATTTGTTACATTTTAAAACCTTAATAATATAGATTGAAAGTGAATACTTAAAGTATTCGCTTTTTTTTTGATCTAATATAAGTTAACTTAGGTCTTTTAAAAAACATGTAAAATGAAAAATCTTTTCTCAAACATAAAAGGAGATGCCTTTGGAGGTATAACAGCAGGAATTGTAGCTCTGCCATTAGCTTTAGCATTTGGTGTATCATCTGGGTTAGGACCTACAGCAGGGCTTTATGGTGCTATTTTTATAAGTTTTTTTGCTGCACTTTTTGGAGGAACAGATACACAAATATCTGGACCAACAGCGCCTATGACAGCAGTAAGTATGATTGTTATAGCAGGTATTATTGCTACTAACGATGGAGATGTTAATAAAGCATTACCAGTAATTCTTACAGTGTTTTTATTAGCAGGATTAATGCAAGTTGGTTTAGGAATACTAGGTTTAGGAAAGTACATTAGATATATTCCTTATCCAGTAGTATCTGGTTTTATGACAGCTATAGGTCTTATTATAATATTAACTCAAATATCGCCTTCTGTTGGATATTACCCTAACCAAGATATTGAGTTTGTAAATACATTTAAACCTAAGGCAGAAAATGTTATTCTTAAAAGTATTCTAGAAGAAGAAGTAGAAGAAGGGATACTTGTTTTAGAAGATTTTAAAGAAACAATAAAGAGAGCAGAAGAAATAACGGAAGTAGATATATTAGAAGAGTCGAAAACATTAGCAGTAAAAGAGACATCAGGAGCTTTAGGAGCTGTAAAGTCTTTACCAAGAGCTTTGCAAAATATTAATTGGTTAGAATTATTTTTAACTTTAGGTACAGTCTTTATTATTTATGGGTTTAAACGTATAAGTAGAGTAGTACCAAGTAGTTTAGTGGCTTTAATAGTCATGTCTGGGATAGCTTATGGTTTTAAGTTACAGTATATCCCTATTGACGAAATTCCAAGTGGATTACCTATTCCTAATTTAGAAATCTTCACTAATTTTAAAATCAATAGTATAACTCCATATGTTTTTACAGCACTTACTTTAGCTTTACTAGGGGCTATAGATTCTTTGTTGACTAGTGTCGTGGCAGATAATATGACAAAAACAAAACATAAACCTAATAAAGAATTAGTAGGTCAAGGCATAGGTAATAGTATTGCAGCCGTTTTTGGAGGGATTCCAGGAGCAGGCGCAACCATTAGAACAGTTGTAAATATTAATTCTGGAGGAAAAACAAAATTATCTGGAATGATTGCAGGTGTTTTGTTATTACTAATGTTACTTGTTTTAGGTCCAGTAGCCTCAAAAATACCATCTGCAGTTTTAGCTGGTATTTTAATAACAGTAGGAATAGGAGTTATGGATTATAAAGGTTTAAAAGCGATACCGAGTTTGCCAAAGGATATGAAGTTAGGACCTTTAAAATTAAGTTCGGAAGTTTTAATTATGATCATTGTACTTTTATTATCAACGTTTTGGGATTTAATTTATGCAGTAGGTATTGGTTTGGTTATAGCATCCCTAATGTTCATGAAAAAAATAGGCGATTTAACAGCAAAACGTAGTGATGTTAAACCTTTAAAAGAAGAGGCTTGGGCAGATGAAATAAATTTCCCTGAAGGTTTAAAAGAAGAAGTCTTTATAAAACATATTAAAGGACCATTATTTTTTGGGTCTACCAGCGATTTTCAGCAATTAGTAGCACAAATACCAGATACAGCAAGTACGGTTATTATACGCTTAGGACGTATGCAGTATATGGATCAATCTGGACTATATGCTATGGAAGATATGCTTCAAGAATTAAATAAAAAGAGCATAGAAGTGCTGTTTGTTGGTTTGCTAGATCAGCCTAAATACATGATGGAGCGTATTGATATTATTCCAGACTTAATTCCTAAAGAACACATATTTAAAGAGTTTAAAGAGTGTTTAAGTTGGATAAAAAACAATATTAAAAATGAGCACAAAACTTAAAATGTTGTCATTTTTACCTAGTTTTTTAATCTAAAGGATTTATTGAGGCTTGCATCGGGGTAAAAGAAGAAAGTTTGAAAACCTTAGGTTTTTCATCAATCTAAAAATGTTTTTTTCTCTTAATACCTCGTCAACTTGCTGGGAGATATTTATTTATATATGCTCCTGTTTTAATATTAAAGAGGTCTATCATTTATTTGGTTCCAGTTAATGTTTTTCTTTAGACTCACAATTAAGTTCTAATTTACAATACTTTTTTTAGAAAAAACAGAATCATTATTAGCTTATCTAAAAATTCACATGATCGTTTCTTTTAAAATAATTGCTCAGGTTCATTAATTATTAGGTAGTATTCAGTTTTTTATTTCAATAAATCGTTCTTTTTATCTTTACTATTGGATCTTTTTCGGGGACTATAATGTCCATTTTGTGCAGAAAGAATTTTTCCATTTTTTTGTGTATTTTTTGAATAGAGAATTCTCCTCCTCGCTTTGGATTTCAGGAAGATATTTTTACTCTATAAAAACCTTTTCTGTCAATAATGGTTATAAGTATAGAGGTTTGATGGCCCTTTTTTTAAACAATAGGATTAATCTTGGCTGATTTTAAAATAAATTGAATAGATTTAAGGCTTCAGGAGTTGGATGATAACACTACTAGTTTTACCATCATTATTAACACTGTGTGGAATTTTCAAAAATATGTGCGCAACTATAAAAACAATATCTAAAGAAAAAAGTTATCTATATGTCAGCAATGTTACGTATATCATTTAGAGTTTAATAATATCTATCTGGAATTTAATCGAAAAAGAGCTTGAACAATTTTGAAACTATGTTTTAAGTATAGAAATGGATTATTGGGAGTATAAATATGTCTCTGCAAAAGTGGAAAGAAAAATCCCTATTCCTTGTATGTAAGAAAATTTGGTTTTAATGTTTAAAAGGCAAGAACTAAAAGAACTAAAAAGACTTTTAATTATACAATAAAGGATGTTTTCCGAATCCAGATTAGGTATTAATGACATAGACTATACTTTAATTTTAAATTAATGATCATGAATGATATTAACACCATTTATTATAATAATTTTGGTATTGCTTTTCAATGGAAAAGAGGTATCGTTAAAGATTTAAAAAAAACGCAACTAGTTTTTAGAAATACAGGATTGTTTCTAACTCAAAAAGAGCTCATCCAGTTTTCATATAATATAAAGAAATGTGTAGAAAGTTGCAGTTTAGGTAGTGATCCATGTGAGTTATTATTCTTAGAAACTCTAAATCCTCAAATAACTTTTGCAATGAGTCATACAGAACTAAAAGACATGCAAGACCTTATAAAAGGCACTTTGTTTCAATTAGGCTTAACAAAAATACTAGAAGAATTCACAATAAATAAAAAATAGTATTTATATCTCCTCATTTTCAGGAGTAGTGTCTTCTTCAGTAGCCAAAATATCAGGAAAAATCATGGGAACTAAAGATTTTACAGGTTTGTAAAGTATCGAATTCCCCACGTTTTCTTCATCAACAAAAGTAATGGTGTTATTAAGTTTATCAAAAACAATTAAAATAACACTTAAAATAAGACCAATTTTAAGTGCTCCAAAAACACCGCCAAGAATTTTATTTAAAATTCCAAGGGCAGCAAAATCGGCTAATTTAGTAAGTGCTTTTCCCGCTAAAGCAATCGCTAAAACAATAATAACAAAAGTTATAGCAAAGGCAGTAATGTTAATGGTTTTTTCGTTCCATTCGGTTTTAGTTTGCAAAAAATCGGCAGCAAAATTACTAAAATGGATAGCGCCATAAACACCAGCAATCAAAGCTCCTAGAGATGCAACTTCAACAAAAAGCCCTTTCATAAAACCGCGAACAAGTCCAAATAAAATTAAAGCCCCTAAAACAATATCAATAACACCCATGCAACTAATCTTTTTGTAAATATATAATTTTTAAAAATTATAGACCACTACACTATTAGATTATAAGGGTAAAGACCAATAATACCAATTTAAACAACAGATTATCTAAAGTAACGACGAGGTTCACTAACTTTGAACTTTCAATTTTAAACTTTTTTAATTTTACAAATGTCCAGAGACGAACAATTAAAAGAACGCTGGGAATTGGTAGTAGAAAAACTATCCAATCAATTTGCAGATGGAGATCCTTTAGATCTTGATGCCATTATCTATTTAATAGGTGTACAAGAGCTAGGGCAATTAGAGAGAACTTTTAAAAAAGACCAAAAATTAGATCTTATGCATATTGCTATATGTAAACTACTTACTCCCTATGGGTATTACGAGTTAGAATTTGTAGATAAGGATGGTTGGCCACACTACAAAACTCTAGAAGCATTACCACATTTAAAAGCAGGAGAACAAAGTATTTTAATGAAAGAAGCTATTGTAAATTACTTTATAGAAACAGAGTATATTAATTAGTTTTTTGGCGTTACTACACACCTTTTACAAGGTTTTTAATAACCTCGTAAAGGCGCTTGGGTCAGGCTTTCGGCAGTCGCTCTCTGCGAGGAGCTCCAACAATGCCTCTATCCTTAACGCAAATCTCGATAAATTGATTAAATTTGCATTCATTTTTGAAATGACGCCATGATAGATAAGATAAAAGAACTTATAGGAGAAGCCGAAACCTTTAAAGCACAAACAAAAGAGGAAGTAGAAGCATTCCGTATTAAATATTTAGGTAAAAAAGGATTGTTAAACGACTTTTTTGCCGAATTTAAAAATGTAGCAAGCGACCAGAAAAAAGAATTTGGTCAAACTATAAATAAGCTTAAAAAAACTGCTGAAGAAAAAGTAAACGCTTTAAAAGCAGACCTAGAAAGTAAAGAAGAGGTAAAAGGTCTTTATGGTGATTTATCACGCCCAGGAGCACCTATTCAAATAGGAGCTCGTCACCCTATATCTATAGTAAAAAATCAAATTATAGATATCTTTTCACGTATAGGTTTTAATGTAAGTGAAGGTCCCGAAATAGAAGATGATTGGCATAACTTTACAGCGCTTAACTTACCAGAATACCATCCAGCACGTGATATGCAGGATACATTTTTTATACAAACCAATCCAGATATATTATTACGTACGCACACAAGTTCTGTACAAGTACGTTACATGGAAAATAACCAACCGCCTATTCGTACCATATCACCAGGTAGAGTGTATAGAAACGAAGCAATATCAGCACGTTCTCACTGTTTTTTCCATCAATTAGAAGGATTATATATAGATAAAGACGTTAGTTTTGCAGATCTTAAGCAAACTTTACAACATTTTACAACCGAAATGTTTGGGAAATCTAAAATACGTTTACGACCATCATATTTTCCATTTACAGAACCAAGTGCAGAGATTGATGTGTATTGGGGCTTAGAAACAGAAACCGATTATAAAATAACCAAAGGAACAGGTTGGTTAGAAATAGGAGGTTGTGGTATGGTAGACCCTAATGTGTTAGAAAATTGTAAAATAGACTCTAAAGAGTATTCAGGTTTTGCTTTTGGTGTAGGTATAGATCGTATAGCGATGCTACTACATCAAATAGGAGACATTCGTTTATTAAGTGAAAACGATGTTAGATTTTTAGAGCAATTTAAAAGTGCATTATAAGCTTTAATAAAAAGTATAAATTTAAAAGACCTCAAAGGCATTGAATGCTTTTGAGGTCTTTTATATTAATAACATGAATACTTCTGTTTAAAAAACTTTTTCTATAAATTAGTGAACTCATTTAAACTTTTTTATAGAAGTAAAAAATAGATATTTGTCCTAAAGAAAAAGTACGCTCTAGAGCGAATAGAAAAACTAAAATGAGTCCAGTATACCAAAATTCAATTTAACAAAATACAATGAGGTTAAGATCAGTAAAAATTTTAGTAATAATAGCATTAGCCTATCTTGCTTGTGGAGCACCTAAAGAAAGTAAAGTAGAAAAACCAGTAGAACCTCAAGTTGTAAAGGAGGAAATACCTGTTGTTATTCCAAAATTTGTTCCAGAACCTGAGAAAGTTTTAGAACCAAAAACCTTAAGCTTATTGTTTATAGGAGACTTTATGGGGCATATGGATCAAATTAAAGCAGCTTATAATAAAGAGACAAAAACATACGAGTATGATGCTTGTTTTTCTAAAATAAAACCGATATTAAGTGATGCCGATGTTACTCTAGGAAATATAGAAGTAACCTTAGGAGTAAAGCCTTATTCAGGTTATCCACAATTTAGCTCGCCAGCAAGTTATGCAGCAGCTATAAAAAGAGCAGGCGTAGATGTGCTTACAACAGCGAATAATCACTCTTGCGATAAAAGAAAAAAAGGTGTAGAGCGTACCATAGAAATTTTAGATTCTTTACAAATAGGTCATACTGGAACTTTTATTAATTCAGAAGAAAAAATAAAGAATCCAGCATATATCATTGAAAAGAATGATTTTAAAATTGCCATTATAAACTATACTTATGGGACTAACGAGATAAAACCAACACCTCCAAATGTGGTGAATTATCTAGATAAAGAAACTATAAAAGCAGATATAGAAAGCGTTAATGCAACTTCTAAACCAGATGAAATTATAGCTTTTGTACATTGGGGTTACCAGTATAAAGATTTACCTAATAAGGCACAAAAAGAAATGTTCGCTTATTTTAAATCTTTAGGTGTTAATATCGTTATTGGAGCGCATCCGCATGTATTACAACCTATGGAGTGGCAAAAAGCCGACGATAACAACCCAACCGAAAGTTTGGTGGTTTATTCTTTGGGTAATTTTGTATCACATCAAAGAACATTTCCAAGAGATGGAGGTGCTGTGTTTAAACTTCTATTAGAAAAGGATAATGAAACAAAAAAGGTGAAAATTAAAGATGCCGATTATTTTTTAACCTGGGTTCATGAGCCTGTTGTTAAAGGTAAAAAGGAATATTATGTATTACCTGCCAATAAATTTTCTAAAGATACAACGTACTTTAAACAAACTAAGGACTACGATAAGATGATGCGTTTTGTTAAGCACGCCAGAACCTTATTGGGAGAACATAATGTTAATATTGACGAATACCATTAATTAACATCACATTATTTAAAGTCTGGTTCTCGAAAAGTGATATTGATCCTGCCATTTTTATGTGCAGGATTTTTTAGTAGACTATGCGTGTACCGTTCTTGAGAATAGTCTTTCATAACTAATAAGCTTCCATGAGCTAAATCCAATGAAAAGCTTTCTTGACTATCATTTTTTTTGAAACTAAATTGACGAACTTCACCAAGGCTAATCGATGGTAAAATAGTTTTATATCCAGAGGTTTCTTGATCAAAATGATAAGGTGCAAAATAATTTCCATTAGGATAATATAAGCACATAGCAAGTTCAAAGGTTTTACCTGTATATTTTTCTACGAGTGTTTTTAAATTAGCCATAGCTCCTGACCATGCAAATGATTTTCCGTGAATGTTTTCTGGATGACTATTTAGTTTGATTAACCTTTCTGTAGTAAATAATATCTTAAAACTATCGGTTATTATTCTTTTATTCTCTACGGTAACAACAAGTTGGTTTTTGTGTATTTCATATTCATTAATTAAGATGTTATAAAGCGCTTCAGCTTCATTTTTAGTTAAAAAATCAGCTATATATTCCACAGAGCAATCTAAAGGTAATTTCATATATCAACTTAATTTTATTTACCAGTTTTATTAGTCAAATTTGCAAGTTAGCTCTATATCTGGTTCCATTTGATAAGAAAAAGTAATAGTATCATTATTAAAAGGTTGTTGTAATACCATTTCTAAAGGTAGTGTTAAAGATGATTCATCTCTATACAACCAAATATCGTTATACACATGAACCTGAGTGTCTAATAACATAAGGTTGTAACGGTTCATATTTAGTGTTGTTAAGTCAATTGTTTTACTTTGTAAATGTGTTGGAATAGGCTGATTAATAGTGTGTAATGCCACTGCTTCACGTACATTTAAAATATGACCTATATCATGTTCTTTATAATCAGGAGTTGTTATAGAATGAGTTAACAACGTTAGGTTTAATAGTACATTTTCTGGAATTAATGTAATGTCTTCATTAAATTGAGGAAGCAGATTATATAGTATAGGAACGTAGCATTCTCGATATAATAAAGCGTCTAATGTTTCACTAAAAAGAAGGTGAAATTTATTCGCATTAGGAACTTTAAAGGTGACAGCATCTGCTAAATGATAGTCTTGAATGTAATTGATTAAATCTAGTGCTTGAATTAATTTTTTTGCAGATTCAAGTGAAGCTTTATTTATTTCTAATAATGTAAACTGCACATTTTTTGGAGTGAAAAGAGGCGCTATTAAAGTTATAAATGGGGCATAGGGACCGCATCCAGCATAAAATATATGAATTACTTCATTGGGGTAATTTTTTTGTTTTTCATGAATAGCAGAAATAATGGCTTTTAAAAATTTTACAGTTCTTTTATAATCCAATAAGCACTGCGCAGCATGATTTAAACCTAAAGCTTTTCCTTTTGCCGAAGGAACAGCAGCTAGATACTCAATTTTATGATCGAATCCAGTAATTTTAGTGAGTTCTTGAAAATGAGCATGAATTTCATTAAGTTTTTTTTCAACCTCAGTTTGGTTAAAGGATACTTCTAGTAGAGATAAGGTTATCTTTTTAATACTAGAGACTATTATTTTTTCACTCATTTTAGTTTAGGTTGTGTGTAAATAAACTAATTTAATAAAAAGAAAATAAATAAGAAGTAAAATCTTACCTTTTAAATATGCAAAAACTAAGAATAAGTAACTAGTCGTTGGTTCCTGCGATTTGGCCTTATTGTAAATGGATTAAGAAAAAAATTAGACATGAAATGGCATATTTAAATATCAAGTCTTCATTAAAAGTGAACGAGTTTAAAAGGTGTTTTATAAACATATAATGGAATGGCATTCTATTACGATTAATAAGTAAGAATGCCATTATACTCCTATAAATAAAGCAGAGCTAGCGTTTAATTTATATATTATTACTCTACTAATTCCTTTGCTTTATTCCAGAGGCTTTCTCCAGTTTTCTTCAAATTGTCTGTACTGGAATATTTATTCAAATTCTCAATAAATTCTTTAAGAACTTCAATAGTTTTAAACATGTCTTCTGTATGAGGAACATTTTGTTCTTTTAGTACTTTTTTCCAGTCTACTTGAGATAGAATTGAAAACATATATTTTGTAGCGATTTTACTTAAAAAATATTTATCGTAAATGCCGTTTAATACTTTTCCAGATTTTCTGTTTTTTAGATATTCAATAGATTCATCTATTTTCTCTTTTTCATTAGAAGAAAGTAACTTGCTGGTTTTTAATTTAGATAAAGAAGCAACAGCTTTTTCATTTTCTTCGTTTTTCAAATACAGATAGGTTTCAATCGACCAAATAATTTCATTGTCTAATCCTATTTCTTTAGCATCTTTTAGAAATATTTCAAAATCTTCTAAGGCACGTTTTTCATCAATATCTCTTTCCATCATTAATCTGTCGAAGCCTCTAAATAAATGATTTAAAGAGTGAAACCCTAAATGGGTTTGTTGGTTGTTTAGATTGTTCCATCGAAACATAAACCGAGTATATGGTAAATCAATATCTTTATTTTTGTTTAGCCAGTCGATATTTTTTGAAATTTCATCTTCAGATAAATAATATAGACCTTTTTCAAAAAATAAGAAGCCTCTAAAGTACTGTAGTAAGGTTTTAATTTCCGAATCGGGAAGTAATTCAGGTTTTGTTTTACTACATTCATAAAGAGATACTTCTTTCCCTAAATCTTTACTTAAAATAACAATAGCACTTAAAACAGAATGTTCAATATTTTGGACATATTCTTTCTTTTTTCAGTAAAATATTCTTTTCTCTTATTAATGGAATCTCCATAGGCCACATTAAAAGCATCAACTAGTGTTGGGAAAATATCTTCATCGGTTTTCATTATAAAATCTTCCATTCTTTTATAATCACGATATATTGAAATATAGTCTAATACCGATAGGCTTTCTGTATTGTATTTTACTGCTTTATTGAAAATTCTATCAAGATCGGATTTAAAAGATGCAAATTCAGATGAGATTGTGTCTTTTTCAGCAGATGCTCTAATTAGAATTTTACCAAATTTATAAGAGGATACCTTATAGGAATCTAAATTTTCTACTAGTTCTTTTTTGTCTTTTTCTAATAGTTCATTATCAGTTTTGTTTTTGGTAGAACAGCTAATAGTTATAGCTGTTAATAACAGAATGGGGATTATTTTATTCATACTTAGATTTCAAGGGAAATTATTAATAAACGCAATAAATACGTTTATTAATAATTTATTTTAGAGAGACTTTATATAATTTATTAAGTGTAGTGTGCTAAAATAGTTGGTCTTTAGCTTAAGGTAATTTCATAAATAGCTTCATTATCTAAAGAATAATTTCCTGAGATGTCTTCAATTTTCTTCTCATTATTCTCATCAAAATAAGTGATTCTAAATTGTTTAATTTGATCTTCAGGGTATGAGTTAATTTCTAAATCTATAATGCCATTAGCATCAGCAGTTTTACTGGCTTTAAATTTATATTCTGTTAAAACATCTACAGTAAGCTTTAGTGGCTTATCATTTAAATTTAAAAATTGAGCTTTAAAACGTTGCGATATTTTTTCTGGCTCTTCAACATAATTTTGATGCTGTTGGTTTGTATTTTGATGCTTGTTTCTGTAAAATCCTAAATGAATATTATTAGAAACATCATCTAGAAATGTATTATAATTTTTCTTTTCAGCATCATCAAAATATTTACAAGATTCACTAGTATGTAATCTGGTAAACTCAACTTCTTTACTATATTTTTTTCTGTTCCTCCAATTAGAAATAGCTACTACAGAACGTTTAAATAAATAGAACACAAATAAACCTGAAAGAACTTCCAGTACATAAAATAATACAGGAAGAATATCCTGTATTCCAAAAGCAGACTCGCGAATTCCTGCTGCAAGTTCTCTAGCAACACGTTCTTTAGAGAAGTAAAATATAGCAGCTCCAATAGCACTAAAAAGAATAAACCCTAAAATAGCTTGACCTTTAGCGTGTTTTAATACACCTTTTGTAATATCTGAGTCTGGTTTTGAGTTATTAGATGGAATTTTCTTTTCTTCGAAGAAGCGTTTATTTCTTATGTGAGAACTTAAAATGCCCACAAGTAATTCGGCAATAACTATGGAAATAAATATAATTCCTACGCCTATAACCCACGGAGCTTGAGGTAAAATATCTCTATATATTTCTCTACTAAAATAGTACTCAAGAATACAAATAACTACAAAAGCAATAGTAAAAGGAACAACATAAGCATTAGACATTATTTTGTCCCATTGCTTTAGTTTTTCTTCGTTAGGTTTTAAAATTTCGAAAGTATCTCTTGCGCGTTTTGATGCAGAATTTGCTCGTGAAGCAACTTCATCGGAAATAGTATATAGGTTTTCAGACTCGTCTGAAGAAGGCTGGTTCCAGTTAATAATCATAGGTTAGTGTATTTATTTTTTATAAACATTCAAAATCTTCAATAAAGCTAAAGAAGCCCTCTTTACCTTCAAATTCATTAATTTCAATACCTCCAAAAATAGAAGTGTCTTTCCAGCCTACTAAATGTAACTCAGCATTATCGGGAAGCATTAATTCATTTTTAATAGTTTGAATTTTACCAGAACGTACAGGTTCGTTTACACCATCTGTAAATAATACAACCATAATTTTATCATAGTCGTCAATACCTGGTTCTTTTAGTAACTTATTAATGTGTTCAAAAGCAAGGTCTATATTTGTAATGTCCTTATTTTTGTATGGTTTGTAAGCTAAAATGTTTTTTTGTAAGGTTTGAGATAAAAAGGTGTTTATTCGACTTTTATTCTTCTTTACTATTTTTTCATTTTTAAGCTTGATTTTTTCATCCACCTTTTTTTGTTTAGCTTGTTCTGTAAGCGTTGGGTTGTCCGATGTTAATATGTTTTTGTAAGGTTTTTGAGCACTTATTTTAACTCGAAAAATTTCTTTAGATCCAGGAGCAGGATTACCAATAATGGTAGAGGCAAAATAACCATTTCCATTTTCTGAAATAACATTTATTATGGTTTCATAGTCTTCCTTATTTAATTTTTGAATACTCTCGGATGAGCCACTTCTATCATCACCAAGAATAACCATAATTTTACAATCTGGAATGTCTTCTTCAGCAGTTGCCGTATGTGCTTTAGAAGGCGCATCGACACATGAGAAAGTAAATAAAGAAATAAGGCTGGCTAAGAAAAAGAGTTGGCGTGTAATCATTTTTGGTTGTAAGTTTTTGCTAATATATAATATATGTAATAAAAAGTGGCTGAATGTTACAGGATTTAGTGATAAACGAAGTGGTTTAAAAAAGAAGTTCTTCTTATTTTTGTGTAAAATAAAATGAAATGAAAAAAGATATAGATATTCCAAAAGTAGAAGATGTTTACATTGCTGTTGTAAATGAGTATAACGATATCTATAAAACTCAAGATTGGAATGCCTATATTATTAACGATAAAGAAGTTGATTTAGATATGGTGCTTATTGTTACTAGCGGTTATTCTGAAAATAAAACAACATCTGTTTTTAGAAAAAAATTAGATAAACTTCCTAAAAAAAGTTATGCTAAAATAGAGTTGATGCAGGAAGAACTTTTTGCAATAAACAATACCTTTAAAGTCTCTTTTTTTGAAGGGAGTAAGATGTTTGATAAAACGTATTTGTTTAGAAAAAATACTATTAATTTAAAAGCTTTGCAACCCGTACCTTTAATGGCAGTGAAAGGCATTTTGGTGAAGTAATACTCCTATGCAATGTTAAGGGGTTTTTAATTATACCAAATAAACTTCAAATTTATTATCAATCATTTTGAAGTTTATTTGTAACACATCTTGACTTTTTGTTTTAACAGAAAATGAGTTCTTGGTATAAAACTAAAATAGATTAGTTTACGTAAGCTGTATTTTTATCTGTTTTTGGTTTTTTCCATAACAAAAGGCATATACCTCCCCATAATAATACTATAATAATCAATCCTATAAAAAGTATATCTCTTCCTTCGTCACCGCGGTCAATCGAGTAGCCAGCTATTCCAAAAAGGTAATAAGCTAAAATAGCCATAAATATAACTTGGCCTACGAAATATGCGATTACGCCTTTTTTTGTTAAGTGTTTTAAGAATAACCTGTCTAACATAATTTTAGTTCTATTTTATAATTTATAAATATGTGATGATTTGGGTTTATCACGTAGTTTGTTTTAGGCCTTTTGGCTGCGTTCGAGATAAACTGTAAGGCCTATATAAGTCAAGAATTATTAATCTAACTTGTCCGTTAACTTTTTAAATACTTTTTTAGGATTTTTATTTTCGTATAAAATATCATAAACCGCATTTATAATAGGAAGTTGTGTTTTCTTTTTGTTTTTTTCGTTTAGTAAATGTGCGCTTTTAGTAGCGTAATAGCCCTCTGCAACCATATTCATTTCCATTTGAGCAGATTTTACAGTGTAGCCCTTACCAATCATATTCCCAAACATGCGGTTTCTAGAAAAGACAGAGTACCCCGTAACTAATAAGTCGCCCAAGTAAGCCGAATTATTAATATTACGTTTCATTTTATGCATCTTTTTTATAAAACGTTTCATTTCTCGAATTGCATTACTCATAAGTACGCTTTGGAAATTATCTCCATAGCCTAAGCCATGAGCAATACCTGCAGCAATAGCATAAATATTTTTAAGCATTACAGCATATTCAACACCAATAATGTCGTCGCTAATTTTTGTTTTTATATAATCGCTAGATAAATTTTTAGCAATATGATTTGCTTTTACAGTATCTGAACATGAAATAGTTAAATACGATAAGCGCTCTAAAGCAACTTCCTCTGCATGGCAAGGGCCAGCAATAACCGCGATATTGTCATAAGGGATCTTATAAACTTCATGGAAATGTTCTCCAACTAGAAGTCCTGTTTCTGGCATAATGCCTTTAACTGCAGATACGATGGTTTTTTTTGAGATATCAATATTTAATTTTTGTAACTCACTATGAATGAAAGCAGAAGGAATTACAAAAATTAAAACATCTGCATATTCTGCAATTTCATTTATATCATTACTTAATTTTAATTGTTCTAAATGAAACTCAACAGAACTTAAATAATTGGGGTTGTGCTGTTCTTTAAGTAAATGCTCTTTGGTATAAACGCTACGCATGTACCAACCAACTTCATTTAAATTTTCACAAAGCATTTTCACAATAGCTGTAGCCCAACTTCCTGCTCCAAAAACCGCGTATTTTAAAGGTTTATCCATAGATGTTAAAACATTTGATGCTTCAAAAATACATAAAATATTAATCAATGCTATATCAACAAAATATTGATGATGTCTTTTTTGGCACGTGTTTTGAATCTTCAATAATAACGAACCCTAAAATATTTGATTATGAAGACTCTGAAATTAATATTAAGCTTTACATTAATAACAACATTATTTACATCATGTTATACGGAAGTGAATCATATAGATGAAGAACCATCAATTTCGTTAAATCAATTATTAGGTTCAAATGAGATTTGGTATGTAGATATTAATGCAACTAAAGGTTTTGGGGAAACTGCGTTTTTACAAAGAGCATTTACTTTATCGTTTAGAAATGGTGTATTGCATGCAAACAATAATATTGTTGGTATTGGTGATAATGGTGGTGGTTTTGGTATTGATGTTGGTGAGTATGAAGTTTATGATATGGTTTTGGATATTCAACATGATATTGATGGTTTTGAAACTTTTGATGTTTTTCAAATAGATAGTAATACTATTGAATTATATAATCCTAATAATGATACGTCTTATTTTTTAGAGGGGTATCAGCGTAGTAATTTTGATTATGATTTTGTGTTTTATGATAATATACATTACTTCTTACAGGAATATGAAGCTTGGGAAAAAACATATACTAGTGAATTTGGTGCTATAAATGAATTTGATAATGAAAACTATTTACAATTTATAGCTGGAGGTAATGATGCTACATTTAGAAGTTCACAAGATGTTAATGGGACAGTAATCAATAATTTAATATGGGATTATACAGGTGTTTATGGTGTGAACGATGTAAATGGAAATGAGAACTTAAAAATTTTAACATTAGATTATGATTTTTTTAGCAATGAACATTTTGAATTAACCGTTATTAATGATGGAGAGATAGAGTTGTATCACCCAACTTCTGAAACAGTTTATAGATTTATAGGAAGAGAGTATATACAGTTTTTAAAGAATGGTGATAAAAAAGCAAAAGCACCTAATTCAAGAAATAAAAAGCGTAAGCACAGAAAAAATAAAGTAGATAACCCAAGAGAGCGTACTAGGGTTTAATCTAGAGAATAAAATAAAGTGAGGTTAGTTTAACTAATTAAGTTAAATGACACTAAGAATTTTGGTTGGTTATTTAGTTAAGAAACCGTTTAAAGTGTTAAGTTTTAATCGGTTTCTTTTTTTGATTAATTTTGAAAGGAAATGTGACGTATTAAATGTCTTGGTGTCTTATATGTAGGTATCAATATTAACCTTTATATTAAAGACATAACAATGAATTTAAAAGATGCGTGGACTAAAATATTTGAAAAAGGAAAAAGATCTAAAGATTACATTTTACAAGCGGTAAAAAAATAAAGAGCTCTTAATAAGAAACTAGGTGAACCAATAATAGATATAGAAGTTGAATTTTAATCCAGGTTATTGTTTTATAAACAATATTACTATGAAGTGTTTATTTGAAATTCAAATCCCCTCAAGACTAGAACTTAATTAAATAGTTCATTCTGTTCTATAAAAGCCAACTTGAATAGAGTTGGCTTTTTTTAATTGTGTTTTATAGTTAAATTGGTATTAAAGCTGAAAAAAACTTATTTGTAAAAATTCATTTCATCTATATACTCCCATACATTTTGAGGTAACATAGGCTTAACGTTTTTTCCTGTTTTAATGCTTTTACGAATAAATGTGGAAGATAATTCCATGATTGGGGCATCTATAGTATGTATTTTTTTGTGCTCCTCAAATTGTGTTTCTATTTTGTTTTTTGAAACTCTAGGATATACGTAAATATGATGGTTTTCAAGAATGAGTTCATAATTTTTCCATTTATGGAACCCTTTTAAATTATCCCCACCCATAATTAAAGCAAATTCATTTTTTGGATATTTTTCTTGTAAATAAACTAAGGTGTTTATGGTGTAATTAGGTTGAGGTAGGTTGAACTCAATATTGCTAGGTTCTAATTTAATATAATCTTTGGTGGCAAGATGCACCATTTCTAATCGTTGGTAATTGTCTAATAAGGTACTTTTCTTTTTAAAAGGACTATGAGGTGTTACAACAAACCACACTTGATCTAAATCACTATGTTCTGCAATATGATTGGCAATAACTAAATGTCCAATGTGTATGGGATTAAAAGAACCAAAATATAAACCTATTTTCATTAGTCGCTATATAGAATTTACAAAATTACTAACAAGTTTTTCGGCTTCGACTAATGCTTTGTCTAATTCATCATTTATAACGATAACATCAAATAAAGGCGCTGTAGCTAATTCTGCAGAAGCTTTTGCAACACGCATATTAATTTTGTCTTCACTTTCAGTTTTGCGTTTTTTTAAACGAATTTTTAATTCATCCACACTAGGAGGTTTTACAAAAACAGCTAAAGTTTGATCTGGGAATTTTCTTTTTATACGTAAACCACCAGAAACATCTATGTCAAAAATTACATTTTTTCCTTTAGCCCAAATACGCTCAACTTCAGTTTTTAAAGTCCCATAAAAATTATCACGATAGACTTCTTCCCATTCTAAAAACTCACTGTTTTTAATTTTATTTTTGAATTCATCGGCAGATAAGAAATAATAATCTTTTCCGTCTACTTCTGTGCCTCGTTTTGTCCTTGATGCTGCAGATATTGAGAATTCTAAGTTTAAATTGTCTATACCTAGCAAATGTCTTACAATGGTAGTTTTTCCAGATCCAGATGGCGCTGAAAAAACGATGAGTTTACCTTGTTTACTATTTTTATTCATACTTTATTGAAAACTAATTTTGGTTTATTTAGAGGGTTAATTAAAGAACATTCAATAATTGCTCTTTAATCTTTTCTAATTCATCTTTCATTTGAACTACTAATTGTTGCATAGGAGCATAATTACTTTTAGAGCCAATGGTGTTTATCTCTCTTCCCATTTCTTGACCAATGAAGCCTAATTTTTTTCCGTTAGAATCTTTTGAGTTTATAGATTCTGTAAAGTAGTTTAAATGGTTTTTTAGACGCACCTTTTCTTCGGTAATATCAAATTTTTCAATATAGTATACAAGTTCTTGCTCAAACCTGTTTTCGTCGTATTTTTCTCTTAATTCTTCAACGCCTTTTAATAAACGTTCGCGAACTCCTTTAACACGTTCAGGATCCATCGTTATAACTTGGTTAAGCAATGCTTCGATAGCAATAATACGCTTGTTGAAATCTTGTTCAAGTACTTTGCCTTCGTCTAATCTATGGTTAATTAAATCGTTTACAGCTGTATTAATTTCTTGTTCAATAGCCTTCCATTCGTTGTTGTCAATTTCTTCGCGTACAGTATTTGTTGCATCAGGGAAACGAACAGCCATTTTAAGAAGTTCAATGTCATCGCCATTTACCACATTTTTTAATTGCTCCATATACTGTTTTACAACAGGCGTGTTTATTTGTGTCGATGAGTCTTCTGCAGTTGCTTCCACATAAATAGAGAAGTCTATTTTTCCACGTGTAAGCTTGTTGGCAAGAAGTTTCCTTACAGTGAGTTCTTTTTCTCTGTAAATAGACGGCATTCTTGTGTTTAAATCTAAATTCTTACTATTTAAAGATTTTAGTTCTATTGTTATTTTTTTAGTTGGCAATTGCAAAACAGATTTTCCGTAACCTGTCATTGAATATATCATAGACTCTTGTGTTTAGTTGTGCAAAGGTAGTTAAAACCTAAGGTATAGAAAATTGAATAAAAATATGTAAAAAACTTTAAAATTGAATAAATGGGTTTTAAAGTAATTAATAAATACTTTTGTAAAAAAAAATATATAATATTAATGAAGAATATAAAGCGTATAAGTTTTGTAGTTATTGTGTTTTCAATGGTGTTAAGTTGTAAACAAGCATCTGAAACAAAAAATGCAAACGATGAAAATAAAGAGGTTATTGCTAAACAAGAAGTAGTAGATGTGAAAATTTCTCAAGAAGCTCTAGACAAAATGATTGCTAACCCTCCAAATGGTATGTTATGGATTCCTGCAGGATCTTTTATGCAGGGAGCGGTTCCTCAAGATCAAATGGCAATGAAGCATGAGAAACCGCAACACCCTGTTACTGTAGATGGTTTTTTTATGGATATACATGAAGTTACTAATGCTGAGTTTGCAAAATTTGTAAAAGAAACAGGATACGTTACTATTGCAGAACGAGAAATTGACTGGGAAGAAATGAAAAAACAACTTCCAGAAGGTACACCAAAACCTCACGATAGTATTATGCAACCAGGATCTTTATTGTTTAAAAAATCAAAGTCTTCACTTGCTAATTTATACGATTTCTCACAATGGTGGAGGTGGTCTATTGGTGTAAATTGGAGGCACCCTAGTGGACCAGAAAGTAATATCGAAGGCAAAGAGAGCTACCCAGTAGTACATGTTAGTTTTCAAGATGCTCAAGCTTATTGTAAATGGGCAGGAAAGCGTTTGCCTACTGAGGCTGAATGGGAGTATGCAGCCAGAGGAAATAAAAATGGAACGACGTATTTATGGGGAGACGATAGATCGCATCTTTCTAAGATGGTAAATAGTTGGGAAGGTGAATTTCCTGTTAGTAATACATTGGAAGATGGTTTTGAACGTACTGCCCCTGTAAAAACATATCCACCAAATGGTTTTGGGCTTTACGATATGGCTGGAAATGTTTGGGAGTATACATCAGATTGGTATAATGTAAACTATTATAAAGATCTTGCAGCTGGCAATAAATCGGCAATAAATCCGCAAGGACCAGAAAAACCATACAACCCAAGTAATCCTTATTTAGAGGAAAAAGTAATAAAAGGAGGTTCTTTTTTATGTAGTGATTCTTATTGTGCTAGTTATAGAATTTCTTCAAGAATGGGGACAAGTTTAGATTCTTCGGCAGAGCATATTGGTTTTAGAACAGTTGCAACACCTAAGATGTTGGTAAAGTAAGTTATAGAAATATAAAATAAAAAAAAGGCTTTAACATTTTTGTTAAAGCCTTTTTTTGTGGCTAATAAAAGGTTAATATTAAATTAGGTTAAACATAATATTAGCTTTCTTTAAAGTTTTTTTGAGTTGTAGTTTTGTGCCATATCATTTATAATTTGAAATTATTGATGTTGATAACATTTCGTATTGGCATTTTTTGTTTTGCGTTTACATCTTGAGCCAGATTTTGTTTTTCCTGTACATTGAGAAGTAACATTTTTTTTTGTTTTAGTATTAGGTATTGTTAGCTTAGAGTGAAGTAATAGCTTTGATTTTGTAGAAGCTGTTTTGTTTTTTGTAACAGGTTTACAAATGGAACATGCTTGATATCCAAACGAAACTGCTTTTTCTATAGTTAATTCTTTTTTTGAGTATTTCAAGTATCTACAATTGCTTTTATGATACTTTTCTCCTGTTTTAGTGGTGTAAACCGTTTGTGCCGCAATATTAAAGGAAAATGCTACAGATATTATAAAAAGAATTATTCTATACATTCTTTATTTTTTTGTTTTTTTACGAGCTCGCCATTCCCAAGGGGATATGGCATTTTTATCTTGCCATAAACCTCTTTTTGCCAATTTTGATAGGTCTTCTAAGTCTTGTAAGTATTTGTCTTTTGAATACTTAATATAATGCCATGCAAGCCCCTGTTTTAAGAGTTCTTGATTTAAATTTAGGGAATTATTGTAAATAACATTTGCAATATAGCGTCTGTATCTGTCTTTTTTTAACACATTTAGCGTTACTATTTTATTAAAAACAGCATCAGATACAAATTGTTTTGCTTTTTTGGAGAAAGGTTGTTTTTTTTCAGGACAATCAATATTAGCTAGTCGAACTCTAATTAATGTAGAGTCTTGAGTTAAGAGTTTAAACGTGTCACCATCAATTATAGAAACTACTTTGCCTGTAATGATTTTTTGAGAAAAAGACAAAGAAGGTAAAAATAGGAGCATAATAAAAAATACTTTTTTCAATTGATAAGGGGTATTGATTGTTATAAAGATAAACTTTAATTAGACATTAGAATAATGCTATTTTTTTAGAATATAATCTTTAATAATTTTATCCATATTAGCAGGTAAAATGGCAGTTTTAATTTGAAAGTTTTTTATTTTCATACTGTTTAACCAATTTTTCCAGTATTGAAGAATAACATCTTGTTCATATGGATTTTTAGGGTTTGGATTAATACCTAAAATGAGTACTTCTAAATCTTGTAAACTATCTTTAGTGCTTATAAAACCATAGTTTTTAGTTTCTATTGTTGTTTTCCAATTTGAAGTATTTAATTTGAAATTTTTAATATCTTGAGGTCTTAAATAGGATGTTTGATTTTTTTCTCTCAATTTAGAGTCTTTATGGTATAAATAGCCATCGGTTAATATTACTAATATATTACGGTGATTTTTTTCAATACAAAAATCTTCGACATTAGTTTTAAAAAAACTCCATAAATCGGATCCAATATAGTTATTGTCATTGATTGCAGATTTATAGATTAATCTTGAAATACTATCATATAGTACAGATGTTTGCATTATATATTCTCTTTTAGCATTGTTCTTTGTAAATGTCATATCTAAAAGTTCTATCTTTTCGTTTAAGTTACTATCAGAAGGTTCTGGATCGATATATAGATGAATATGGTCGTTAATTTTATTGGTTCTTTTGCTTCTTATGTGTAATTCAAAACTTTTTGCAATAGAGTTGATATAACCTAAATCTCTTTCAAAATATTCCATTGTTGGATTTGGATATTTTTTTGGATTAATTCTATCAGAAAGATCTAATAAGATACTAATGTTTAAATCGGGCTTTTTTGAGGATAATTTAATTGTTTCAATATTTTTTGAATCTATTTGAGTAGGTGCTTTTTGCTTATCGTCTTTACAAGCTACTAGAAACAAAATTGCTATAATTATAAATCTACTTTTCATGGTTATTAGTTTATAAGTTTATATAATCTTCCTTCATAATCTTCATTGTTTATATGGTGTTTTATCAAATGACTTTTTTCAATTTCAACACATTTAGAAAGTAATTCGTCACGACGTTTTAAGGCTTCAAAATTATCTGTAATAGCCAAAAACCAGCCTTTAACATATTCTGAGTGATAGGTTAAGTAATGTTTGTTTGAAAATACAAATCCGTCAATAGTCCGTTGAAGGTCATTTATTTTTCCTTCGATTCCAGATATTTCTTCTTTAATAGGATTAAGCTTTTGTATAATCTTAGATATATTGATTTCGCAATTTTCAACATCTTCTCTCTTGGTTCTAATAAATGACTTTATTTTATCAAAGTTGTCATATTCCTTCATTATGAAATCAAAAACTAACCCCCAGATAATATAAACAATAAAGCCAGCGAAAATGATTCCCCAAAATTCAACTGAAGAGAATGCAATTCCTATATCGAAAGGAAGAGAATCTGGGGTTTTTTGAATTTCATAAATTTTCTTTTCTATTTGATAAGCAAGAATAGCATCAAAAATAAAAGTCACTATAAATAATATAGTTATTTTAATATAGGAGATCCAATCTTTATGTTTTTGAAACATATGTACTAAATAGCCTAAACCCATAAAAGCAAATGGTATAGTTGCTATAAATATACCTTCTAGCCAACCACCATCTATAGCTTTTTTAAGAGCATTACCATCAAATATAGCTGAGGTTAATTCTTCTGAATCAAAATTTTTGAAAAAAGCGGAAAAAGAAGCAGACATATAGAAAACCAATAAATAAAAGGTTATTGGTATTAATACTGTTAATCCTAAATAAAACTGCGCTTTTGGTTTTTTATCAACTTCAAGACCGTATTTTTCTGGTTCCCTTTTTACTTCAACCATGTCATTTTTAAATAGCACAATCTTTTCTTCCAAATTACTAATGGATTCTTCTAATAAACCCAGAGCCGTTTTCCTTTTTTTAAGCTCTGTTTCGTGCTTTCCTTTTTCTTCAACGTAGGGTGATTTTAATTCCTTTTGTAAGTTCTCATCTTCTCTACATTTGCCTTTATAATCCATATAGACATCTTCTAAACAAGCTTTAAAAACAATATCATTTCCTTCTGCTTGTTTAGAAGAACCGTATCCACTTTCAAAAAAGGTTAGCTTTATTTTTTTAATGTCTTCTTTTTGATCAGTATCAATTTTTTGAGGTTCTTTGTTTTTTAGTGCAAATATTTTTTTTAAAGGACTCATAGCTATTCGTTTATAAGTTTAATTAAGTCTTCTTTGGGAAGATTGTTTTTGGCATGTTTCAATAGAAATTGAGTTAATTCACCAATATTTTCTTCCAAAAACCCAAATTTTAAAGCGTATTTTTTGAGCGCTGTTTTTTCGTCATCAGTGACTATATTGTCTGCCCAAATCATAATAGCGAGATCATATAGGTACTCTATTTTTTTATCTAGGTCTTCAGGAATAAATGTTTCATGAGAAGGCTGCAATAATATAGTGTTCAATTGTTCTTTGTTTACACCTCGCTCTTCAGCAAACTTATAAAGCATTTGCATTTCTAAAACATCAAAATTATCATCAGAAAATGCCATTAGGTATAATCTTAGAAAATGACTTTTTAGTTCGGTTGATATCATAATTGATTAATTAAATATGTTGTAATAATTAAGGTGAATAGTATTAGAATTGTACTAGTGCACCCTTTTCTTTTCTTGTTTAAATAAGATTTACTTCTGGATTTAGTGTAGTGCCCTTGTACATAGGCTCCATTTTTTTTGTAATACCCTTTTCTATACCTCATATTATAGTTGTGCTATAATTGTTAAGCTTCCTAATATTAAAAAGACCATTAAAATAACTAAACAACCATTGTTTTTAGATTTAGAAAACCCTTTTCTATAAGTTAGTCCAGAGATTCCAGTTTTAATTGAATAACCTTTGGTGCTTATGGAGCCTTTTTTAGATCTATAGCTTGGAGTAACACCAGATTTACTAATGTTTATGCCAATGTTTTTACCTAATTTAATTCGTTTTTGAAATTTAAAACCCATCGTAAAATAATTAACAATTACATTCGGATCGATCTACATAGGTTTTATTATTATTACTGTTGTAGTAATAGCAGCCACCTTTAGGGCCTGTCCATAAAGATTTTCCGTTATGGGTTCCGCATCTCCATTCAGTGCTTGACGTATTCTCAGAATTAATGGTTTCTGAATCTGAACTTGGGGTTTCTTCTGAATCACAAGAAATTAAGTATATAAAACAGATTAGAAGCGTAAAAATTAGAGTTGGTTTTTTCATGGTTTTTTAATTTAGTATAGTTTCACTAATTTCACTTTGTTTAAAAATATTATTAGAGTTTGTTATTAAAAGTTTTTCTCCATGAACTTCAATCAAATTATAATTTGGATGACAATTATTAATTCTGATTTTTAATGCTTTTAGTCCATGTAATAATCCTTTGGATTCTGTTACTTCGTACACGTAATTAGAACATGATTTTTTGAACAAACACTTTCTTCGTTTGGATTCTGGTATGAATTTCCAGTAAAGTTTAATTATAATAATAAGTAAATGTTTCATGGTTGTTTATTGAATACGATCATTTGTCTAGAGGTAGTATACCCTGGTTTAGCTCCAATACCAAAACAGCCTGCGTTCGGTTGAACAAATGTTGAAACACTTTCTAATCTAATGTAGTTCCATCCTTGATTTGAATGGTGTTTAATTATTTCTTCGAGTTGATTGGCAACATGTGTAGAGTTCCCTTTTTTAGAGTCAATTGATGCTACGAATGGTATGACTTTATATTCCATGATGTTAGTTGTTTGTTTCATTACAAGAGAAGTCATAATTACATAAAATGTCCTTTTCAATAGTTTCTCTTTCTTCTTTTGAAGAACTTAGATGAACAGAGATACAATTTGCATTATGTTTATCAAAACAATCTTGTTTGTGATGGTTATTAAATCTTGTAGATAGATCTTCAGTGATTCCTAAGTAAATTCTAGTATGTGTCTTATCTTGTCGTTTACTAATAAAATAAATTGCTCCCAATGTGTTAAAAGCTGTTTCTATTGAATAAATATCAAAGCTATAAGTCTTTCCTGAGCATCCTTGAAGTGATACTTTTGGCATATTTTTAAATTTTAAAGTTTAACAATTCAAACTTAAACCTATTAAAAAACAAAGCCTTACGGGATTCCGCAAGGCTCAGAGAATTAATTTAAATTACTATTAAGATTGGTCGTCTATTTCTGCGATCGGAGCATTAGTTTTTACCGATTCAATTCCATTTTTGCAACCATCTTTAGATTCATACATTTCACTTGTTGCAATAATTTTAGCATTTGTAGCATGAAGGTTGAAATAGTATTTGTCGTTACTACTTTTCTTAATAATAAATTTTGGATAACCCATTTTATAAATTTTAAAGATTAATAATCCCACAAACCTAAAATCATTATAGACGATTACCTTACGGTAACCCGCATGCTCTAAAAACAAAAAGCACGCTTTTAAAAAAAGACGTGCTGATTAAATTCTATTTTTTTATGAAAATCTATAAAGAAGAAAAACTTAAAGCAATCCTAAGTCTTTAATTATAGAAACTAAGTGTATGGCGTTATTTGCTTTAAATAGGTCTTTGAGTTTGTTGAGCCGTTTTTCTACAGAACTTAAGCTGCTTGGAGTAATGTGATGTTGCTCAAAATGTTTACTAATTTCAGTTTGAGACAAACCTAGGGAAAGTTGTTTTATAAGTTCAATATCGTAATCATCAATTTCTGAATCTGATTTTGAGCTTAAAGCATTTTTTACCTGAGGAGATAAAAATAGTTTTTTATTGTATACAGCCTCTATGGCTTGAGATAGTTCTAAAGAGCCTTTACGGTCTTTACATACATATGCATTAATGTGGTGTTTATTAATTAACGTTCTTACTTTTTGCAAGAGGCTATTCATAGAATATACGATGATTGGTAATTCTGGATATTCAATTTTTAATGTAGCAATAAGTTCTTCTCCGGAAGAAATTTTGCACTCACGGTGGTCTTTTTTAAAGGATAAATCGGTGATTAATAAATCAAAATTTTGACCGTCAAAAACTGCTTTTTTAACTTTTAAATGTGCATCATCACAGTACTGTGCGTTTTGTATCGTTTCAATATTAAAAGTATTTAGAATATTTAAAACACCATTATTAATATCGTCATGATCATCAACTATTAAAACCTTTTTAAACATATTTATACTGTTATTTTTGCTTTAAACCCTTTGTTAATTTCTGTTTCAAAAATAATGGTTCCGTTAATAGATTGCATACGGTTTTCCACATTATGTATACCTGTTCCTTTTTTAATAGCTGCTCCAATACCATTATCATTATAATTAATGGTTATTTTATGGCGTTCTTGATTGAAGTTTAATACGACTAATGATGCCCTACTGTGTTTTTTCATATTAATCATTAATTCTTGAAGTACTCTGTAAAGTGTTGTTTTTTTTATGTCTTCAACTGCATCCCAATCTATTTTAGATATATTTTTGGTAAGAATGTTTACCTTATCATTTTTAAAGCTTATTAGTAGATCTTTTAATAGATCGCCATAATCTTCTTTAACTTCAATAATGCTATTTTCTTTAGATATATCTCGGGTTCTTATATAAATGTCACTTATGTCGTCTAAAATGTTTTCTTGTATATTAGGATTGCTTTGTAGTTTTGTGAGTAGATGATACATGTCGTTAGAGACTTCATCATGAACCTTTTTAGAAATGCGTGTTTCGGTATTGTAAACTTGTTGGATTTTGTCTTTTTTGTGTTTTGACTTTAAGATTAGAATTAGGAAAAATGACATTAATAAAATAGAAAGTCCTATGAATAAATAAACTAATTTTAGTTTTGTTTCTTTTTCCTTTTCAAGTTCAGTAGACTTTAACATTAACTCTCTTTCATTAATTATTTTTTCCTTTTCTTTTACATTATATTTAATAGCTGCATATTTATTTTCTTGAATTTGTTTAGCTTTTTTTAAGCTATCTTCTATTGTTTTATATTCTATTATGTTTTTATCATTTTTTAGATTAAGTAACATTGATAGGGCATTTTCTTTGTGTTTTATGTTTTTTGTGAAATTCGCTATTTTTAAAGCCTTTTTTGCATAAAAAAGAGCTTTTTCGTTATTTTTTTCATCTTTATAATATTCAGAGATATGGAGGTAACTAGTGAAAATTCCAGAAGTATGGTTTGCGTTTTTTCTCATACTTAAAGCTCTTTCAAGATTTGTTAGAGCGTCAGGGTTTTGGGTTTTAGATTGGACAATTCCAATATTGTCTAGGGCTCTCGCTGCTTTAATGATATTGCCTTGTTTGGTGTAGAATGAAAAAGCTTTTTGAAATTCATTAATTGCTTGTGTGTAATTTCTTTGGTATTTAAAAACATTAGCTTTATTATTATTGATTTGAGCTATATTATTTGGGTCTTTTGTTATTTCTAGAACCTTATTGTAGTATTCTAAAGATTTATCATAATCTTCAAATTGTCTGTAAATCATTCCTAATTGATTGTAAATACCAATTCTTGGTTCTATTAGAGTGTCTACTCCTTTTATGTTATCTAAATAACTCATAGCAGTCACTATTGAGTTTTCACTATCATATAATGCCCCTAATTTGTTTTGTATTACTGCAATGTATCTTAAATTAAGTATGATCTTTAAAGTGTCTTTTTTAATTAGACTTTGGTTTTTGTGTTTTTCAAAGAAAACATATGCATTGGTGAGATCGTTGTGATTTCTAGGTTTTAGAATGAAATTATAATAATATAGCGAGCTATCAATTGCTTTCTGAGAATGCAAAAAATTGCAGGATATTGTTGAAAGGTAAATAATTAAAAAAAAGAGGAATGAAGTTTTTAATGGTTTCATTCCTCTAATGTAATAACTAACTTTTTATTAAGCAATTAATCCTTAGTTGGAGGAGGGATAATAGGTCCTTCTTCATCACAACATAGTTGTTCTTGTGGATTATTATTTTCTGTAACAGTTTCAGGTGAACAAGAAAAAAGTCCAACATTAAGGAAAACCGTAAGTATTATTAAAGTTATTTTCTTCATTTTATATAATTTTTAAAATTGAGCAATAGTTTGGCTGTCCGAGTTTTTCTCGGATGCTCTATTGCTTTAGCATGGTGCTAAAAGTGAGAAGGCGCCTTTCTCGTTTTTTTGGGAAGTGTGAAAGGCAGAAGTAAAGAAGTATGATCACTTCCCAGAAATTATAAACTTTACTCTGCTATTCTTGTTTAGAATTAAAAGCCGTAAGTCTTATTACAAGTAAGACCGTTATTAATTCTGAAGCAAATAAAATGAGATTTGAAAGAAATTGGTGGAAAAGGATAGGAAGTGTTATGGAAAGGTTTAGGAATACTATTTCCAAATTTATTCCAAAAAAATAATTAAATTTAAACCACATAAAACCAACCGTTTAATGTATAAGGAACTAATTATTGAAGCTTTTGTTAAAGCTAAAAATCAAAGAGAAAAAAGAGGGGAAAAATCACCGTCGGTAGTTGCTATAGCAGAAGACCTTTCGGAATATATATCTGAAAAAGAAGGTTTTAGTTTGGGGGAAAGAAGTTTTCGTGATTACAAAAAAGAAGCTGAAAAACTAGCTAATAAGCTTGAGGATATTAATATAAAACAGTTTAAAGTTGTTATTGGATTATGTAAATATTTAGGGTATAATGATTATGAAGACTTTGTATCTAGAAATACATCTAAAATAAAGAAGCGCTTTAATTTATTTAAAAAGAATATTATATCAGTTTCGGTAGTTGGGATTTCTGTTCTTGTTTTGTTTGTAATTAATTCTGTTGAGGAGGAGCGATGGATGATGTGGAAAGAAGATCATTATATTAAAGTAGGATTTGATAAAGAAAAGTATGATTCAGGAGTGCTTATGCTGTACGATGAAAGTCGTCTTAAGCTTTTAAGAATAAAGGCTGATTGTAATACAGCGTTTTTTGATTTACAAGGGAGACCTATGGTGTGGTATGGGAAAAATGTTAAGAAAGAATTGCAGTTTTTTTCTGCATATGGACTTCATCCAGAGACAGGCAAGAGCTTAAATCCAATAACTAGATATATGATACGAAAATATATTTGTAAAGATTATTGAAGAATATTTAGAAATTCTACTCCCTCTCCAACAACACCAGCCCACCATTATTCACACCTACTATAATACCTTTAACACTGTTTGAAAGTTTACCTAGCTTAATAGATTTAAGTGTTTTTACATTGTTAGGTAAAAATATACCACTTGCATTTGGTGGTATGGAATTGAATTTAAAGTTGCTTTCTTGCTTTAAGAACACGCCTATAGATGCATCTGCTCTGGTGGTTTCTATTTCTACATTAAATTTATTTCCAGCAAGTAGAATATCTTGTTTCCCATCTTTAGTGAAGTCGTCTAGAATTACTGCTTGAACTGTTGAGTATTGCGCTTGACTAGGAAGTTTTTTAATCTCTAAAATCCCGTTATTATTAATTAAAACTACGGATTGAAACATACAGACTTCGTGTTTTTGTGATGTTAAATTTTTATCATCCAAGATAGTGCCTAAATCGGCATTTGCAAATTCACTATAGGTTGGGAATTTTTTAGATAAGTCAGGTAATTGTTCTGTGGAACATTCTTTTCCGCGGATAGGTACAATCTTATTTTTATAATTTTTGGCAAGAAAAATATCGTTTGTGCCATTTTTATCATAATCTGAAGAGAATACATAAAATGGTTTTTCTTCGCTTGCTTTAAATTTATAATTCTCGCCTAAATTACCTAGAACAAAATCGATATCTCCATCTAGATCGATGTCACTTGCTTCAATAGTATTCCACCAACCATTGGTTTTATTTAAACTAGGCATTTCAAGCTTTTTAAATAAACCTTTTTCTAATTGGAATACATGTATAGCCATCCATTCACCAACAATTAATAATTCGTTTTTTGAATCGCCATTTATGTCTTGCCATGTTGCAGCTGTAATCATGCCTATGTTTTGTAGGTTTTTAGCGAATTGAGAGGTCACATTGGTAAAAATACCAGAGTCATTTTTTAACAAATAACTTTTAGGAGCACTTGGGTACTGGTTTGGAACTAAGCGTCCTCCAATAAATAAATCTAAGTCGCCATCATTATCAAAATCTAAAGGAGTGACACAGCCTCCACTTGAATTGATTTGAGGTAGGTTATTCGATTTAATAAACGATCCTTTTCCATTGTTTAAGTATAATCTGTCTTGATATTGTATCGCATTTTCTAAAAACTCATTGCCACCACTAACCACATATAAATCTAAAAATCCATCACCATTAGCGTCAAAAAAAGATGCAGCAGTATCTTCATGTATTTTATCTTTTAATAAATTGGGTTGCGATGTTTTTATGAACTTGTAATTTGCTTTTTGAATGTAGATAGCTCCACTTTGTCCTGTGGATCCTCCAATAAAAAAATCTTCATAACCATCATTATTAATATCTCCAACTTCAATACAAGGACCTTCTGTAGATAGTTTATGAGGTAATAATATTTGATTTTTAAAATCGTTGTATTCGTTTTCTTGATGTAAAAAAGGCTTTCCTGAAAATGCTGTTTTAGTGATATTTTTAAAAATAGGTCTGGTTAGCTTGGTTTTTTTAGCTTTTATAATATTGGCCTTTTTATAGTCAATAGTTTGAGTCGTATTGTTATTAACGTGAGTTATGAGGTTTGTTTTTTTGTCTGGCCAAATAACTTTTATAGAATCGACAGTATTCGATTTTCCTAAACCAAAATGAGCAATAGGATCTACAGATGATAGGTAACCACGAACATTTTTTAATTCGTGATATTGAATGCCTTTATTTGTATATACTGTGATTTTGGCACCTAAACCTAAAGAGTTGTTTTTAGGGCCTTGAAGTTTTACTTTTATAAAACTATTTCCCGATTTTTCTGAGTTATTTTTATATACAAATGCAGCATCATTTATATTGTTAACTACTAAGTCTAAATCGCCATCGTTATCTAGGTCGCCTACAGCAGCACCATTAGAAAAGCTAATGGTTTCCAATCCCCAGTTTTTTACTTGATTTGAAAATTTTAAATCGCCATCATTTTTATAAATATAGTTAGAGATTTTGTTTTCATTAAAAAGGTTGACAATATGGTTAACATTTTCACTTTTAGAACGTTGTTTCTTTTCTTTAGAATCGACATATTTTAAAAATTTATTGGTCGCATCTTTATCGAAAATATCACGTCTAAATCCGTTAGAAACAAATAAATCTCGTAAACCATCATTATCGAAATCGCTTCCTAGACACGACCAACTCCAATCGGTTTTGTCTATACCTGCAAACTGACTGATTTCACTAAAAAAACCATTGCCGTTATTAATTTGGAGCATATTGTGCATGTATTGGTAATGGTTTCCTTGATTTAAAATACGATTATAAGCATCTACATTCATAGTTGCCATGGTTGTTTTGGCACGAACGTGGTCTGATGGTGTCATGTCGAGTTCTACTAAATCTTCAAATCCATCGTTATTAAAATCGACAACATCTACTCCCATACCATAGAATGCTACATGATTGGTCATGGATTGTATGTTTTGAGAAAAGGTTTTATTGCCTTTGTTTTGGAAGAAATAATCACTTTCAAAATAATCGTTAGCAACATAAATATCACTAAACCCATCATGATTTAAGTCTGAAGTGGATAGTCCTAAACCATAGGCATAGGTTTGATTTATTCCAGAAGTTATTCCAATGTCTTTAAAAACACCATTTACGTTTTCATAAAGCTTATCTCTGTGTAATGGGCTTTGTTCTTCCTTTCCTTTTGAAATAGCATCGTTCGATAGAAAAAAGCGTTTGGGACGATTTATAAGATACATATCCAGATCGTTATCATTATCCATATCGAAAAACGAAGCCATCATAGAATATCCGTTATCATTGATATTGTAGGCTTGAGCTTGTTCTGTAAAGGTGTTATCTCCATTATTTATGTAAAGAAGGTTAGTGCGTTCTAGATCTGTATCATGCCATCCGCCTCGACATACATAAATATCTAGTAATTTATCTCCATTAATGTCGACCATAACTACGCCGTTATCCCAGCCTGTTCCTCCTGTAACGCCAGCGATATTTGTAATGTCTTCAAATTGAAAATTTCCCTTGTTTAAATACAGTTTGTTGTCGACTTGATTTCCTGTAAAAAAGATGTCCGATAGTCCGTCGTTATTAATATCACCTATAGCAACGCCACCCCCATTGTAAGCATAATTGTATACTATAAAAAAGTTTTTTGGGTCTTCCTTTATTTCATTGCTAAATGAAATGCCTGTTTGGTTGGCAGGTAAACTTTGAAATAAAGTCTCTTTTTTAACACTAGTTTTTGCTTCTTCTTTTTGCTCTTTTTTGCAATTTAAAATTAGTAACAAACTAAAAAGAGAGCAGTATAAATATATAGAAGTGATTTTATTTTGAGACATAGTTATGAAGAATCTTAATTTGCTTTAACTTCAATAAATTTTAAAAAATCATTGTTATTTGAAGCTATAATCATTTGTTTTTTGCCTACGGTAATTAAGGCTAAGTCTTTAACGTCTTTTGGAGTATAAAAACCACTTTTAGAAATTGATAATGGTTTAAATTTTCCTTTACCATTTCCTGCTAAAAATAGTCCAGTACCAGCATCGTTTCTTGGCGTTTCGATTTCCGAACCATATAAATTTCCAGAGGCAACAAAATCAAGATTTCCATCATTATTGAAGTCTTTAACTAAAATTTGATTAATGCTTGATAATTGAATTTCATTAGGGAGTTTGTGTAAAACAAATGTGTCGCCTTTATTTTCGATGTAGGTTGTTGCAAAAGTATTTACTTGATAGTGCAAAGCGTTTTCTAGCTCTTCTTCACCGTAAACATCTACCAAAGTAGCTTCGGCAAATTCATTATAGGTTTTAAACTTGTTTTTAATATTGCTTATTTGTGATGATGAGCATGAACGCCCGCGAACAGGGTATTTTTTTCCTTCGTTATAATAGCTTAAAACAATGTCTTTTTTGTTATTGTTGTCGAAATCGTTGAAATAAATATCAAAAGTTTCATCTTCATGAGACTTATATTTGTAGTTTAAGCCTAGGTTTCCTGCTATAAAATCTATATCTCCATCTTTGTCAAAATCACCGCTAGCAATACTAAACCACCACCCTGTTGTTTTTTCTAAGCCCAAATGATTGGAGTTTTCTGTAAATCCTTCGCCTTGATTGTTGTTAAACACACGTATAGGCATCCATTCTCCAACGGCAATAATATCTTGCCATCCATCATTGTTTATGTCCTCAAGACTAACAGCAGTGGTTAAACCAAGCTTATCAAACTCAGGAATTAAGTTTTGTGTAACGTCAAGAAATTTAACAGTAGTAGTGGTACTTACATTCTCTAAAAGATATGTTTTTGCAGGAGCAGGGTAGTTACCAGGGATGAGTCTGCCACAAACTAAAAGATCTAGATCTCCATCTTTATCGAAATCAAAACTATAAACTCTAGATCCACTGGTAAGCATCTCTGGTAAGGCATTTTTAGATAAAGATAAATTCCCATGACCATCATTTATGTAAAGTCTGTCTTGAAGTAGTTTAGAGTTTGGCTCAAACTCATTGCCGCCACTAACTACATATAAGTCTAGATCATTATCATTGTCGGCATCAAACATTAATGAACCCATATCTTCCTGGATGCTATTTTCTTTTAGGGGAAATTCTTTTTTGTCAAATAATCCTTTTTTATTTTGATAAAATAATCCGCCAGTTTGTTTGGAAGCGCCACCTATATATAAATCGTCTAATCCATCATTATTTAAATCTCCAACAGAAAGATATGGACCAAAAGTAGATGTTTTGTGCGGTAATAGAATTTCCTTTTTATAGTCGTTATATGGATTTTCTTTGTGTTTAAATAATGAATCTAAAGCTATGTTTTTTGAGTTGAAAATTTTATTGGAGTGTGGTGTTTTATTCGTTTCAGTAAAAATGGCATTAGAATAATTTACAGTTATTTTTTTATTTACGGAGAGGTTGGTTTGTATTTGAGTTTTTCCATTAGGCCATTTAATGTGTAGGGTATCAATTGTAGTTTCTTTTCCTAGTCCAAAATGGAGTATTGGTGCCATAGAAGAAATATAACCGTGTTCTAAACTTAACTCTTGAAATTGTTTTTTTCCATTTGAAATGATAGTGCATTTGGTACCTATACCTTTTACATTTAATTTTTCGCCATGGAATTGAATAGCTAAATAATTATAGTTATGACTATTATTGTTTTCGAAGATAACTGCCTTGTCGTCAATATTGTTTAATATAATTTCCAGATCTCCATCATTGTCTAAATCGGCATAAGCTACGCCGTTAGAAAAACCATCATACTGTAACCCCCATTCTTTATTTATTTTTTCGAAAGTTAAATCTTTAGAATTTTTAAAAACAAAATTATCTGTTTTTTCAGAGGGCATTTTTAAAGCATTTTGTAGACCATCAGTTTTTTTATTTTTACCAAAAGGGTTCTTAGTTTTTTTAATAGCATTAAAAAAATCGGTATTATTAATTTCTCTTCGTGTCCCATTGGAAACATATAAATCTTTCCAGCCATCATTGTCTAAATCTGCAAAAATAGGTCCCCAACTCCAGTCTGTACTGGAGGTGTTTGAAATTCTAGATATGTTATTAAATAGTGGACTTTTATCATCATTTAAAATGCCAGTATTTAATTGTAGGCAGTTATGCATATATTGATAGTAAAGTCCAGAATTGTATGTGTCCCAAAATACTTGAGGGTTCATACTAGCCATATTTGCTTTGGAGCGTTTGTTCGTAGAGGCATCCATGTCTGCTTGAAAAATATCTAGAAAGCCATCGTTATTAAAATCGGCAATGTCTGTACCCATACCATATAAAGCGGTATGTTTTACAGACTGCTCTAGTGTGTTTTTAAATGTGCCATCGCCGTTATTTATATAGCAAAAATCTGCGCTGGCAAAATCGTTACTAACGTAAATATCTTTAAATCCATCATTATTTAAATCGCTTATAGTTGCACTTAAAGATAGACTGTATGATTGTAAGCCCGATGCTTTGGTAATGTCTGTAAACGTATTGTCTCCATTATTTTTATATAAATGGTTGGAGTGTTGAGGTAACGCATGACGAACATGGTTTTTAAAAATATATGGACTTGTTTTAAAGGGGGTTATGGGGTAGTTGGCGACATATAAATCTAAATCGCCATCATTGTCATAGTCAAAAAAAGTACTCTGTGTACTGTGTCCTTTATCTGCAATACCATATTTATTAGCTTCCTCTTTAAAGGTTATATAGCCATTTGCGTTTAGCCCCTGATTTACCAAAAGCTTATTTGGACAATGTTCATTTTTCCCCGATACACTTAAATAAATGTCTAACCAGCCATCGTTATTAATATCTACAGTTGTTGCTCCCAAAAACCAGTCATTACCTAATCCTGCATTAGCTTTTTCTGTAACGTCTTCAAAAATTAAATGACCTTTATTTAAATATAGTGCGTTTTGCACCATGTTACCTGTAAAATAGAGATCCTGTAAGTTGTCATTATTAAAATCGCCAACGGTAATTCCGCCTCCCATATATATATATGGGTAGTTGAAATAATTTAAGCTGTCGGACTCCGTTAGTGTATTAGTGAATTCAATTTTTGAGTGATTAGAATCTAGTAATGTAAATTGCTTTTTCTTGACATTACTAGTACTTTTTGAGCAAGAAATAATGAAAATTAATAAGAAAAGGAATTTAAATAATTTCATGGAACAAATTTTATTGAAGATAAACAAATATATAAATAATCCTACATAGTAAGTTGCTATGTAGGATTATCAAATTCAAATAATAAAAAACTAAACTATGGGGGGTTATAAATTTGTATTTCCTTGTAATTCAATATTAGGAATAGGCATTAAGTAGCTAAAATTGTCAAATCTTTGTAAGTCTAAATATCGAGATTGTTCACCAGCTAGCTCCACCCATCTTTCGTGTTTAATGGCATCTAAAATTGCTGATGTTCCTACTGCTACTACAGGTGGTAGGGAAACAGATGGTCTAGCACGAACTTCGTTTATGTATCCCAAGGCAATAGATTCAGATCCGCCAGAGCGTATTTCTGCTTCAGCTTTCATTAGTAAAACATCTGCATAGCGAATAACTCTTGCGTTAATACCACTGTTTATTGTTTCACTTTCTCTATTGTCTAAGTTTTGGTATTTTCTCCAAGCAGGGTTATCGTCTGGTCCTATGCCTCCAGAAATAAAAGTAAGTTCTCCATTATTGTATGTATTGGTCATTGTTCCATTATCGCTAGCGTCTATTGAATAAAAAGAGTCTGCATAACGGGAGTCTCCATTTTCAAATTCATCTAATAAAGCTTGGCTTGGTTTTACATTATACCATCCAGAGTATTCTTGGGCTCTAAAGGATGTTTCTGAGTTGCCTCTTCCGTCTTGATTCCAAGAGTCACCATCGCCCGATGATTCATCATAATGAACTTCGAAAACAGATTCATTATTGTGTTCTCCTTCTACAGTAAAATTATCTCTGTAATTATCTGCTAAGCCGTAGCCTGTTACATTTGCTAAAGCCGTTTTTGCTGCAGCTGCATTATTATTTTGTAATTGTACTTTGCCAAGTAATGCCCATGCTGCTCCAGACGTGGCTCTACCTACTTCTTGGTTTTCTTTTGTTGGTAGGTTTGTTGTAGCGAATTCTAAATCTGTAACGATAGCTTCATAAATTTTAGATATAGAGGATTTTGGTCTGCCGCCTGGTACAGTTTTTAAATCAAGAACTAAAGGGATTTCTCCATATTTAGTAACTAAATTGAAATAATACAACGCTCTTAAAAAACGAACTTCCCCTAATCTGGCTGAGATTTCTGATGCAGATATATTTTTAAAGTTAACTTCATTTTCTATTACAAAATTACATCTTCCAATACCTTGATAATTATGTTGCCAATATTGGTTGTTTCCATTGTTAGCTTCATCTACTTGTAGGTTTATCATTTGTACTTTGTCTGCTTCTAAATTTCCTGCAGCATAGTTTTCACCAGCAATATTATCGTTAATATAAAACTGATATCTGCCATAGTTTCCAACGTCTTGAAGGTATGCGTAGCCTGCGGTTACCGCAGATTCTAGTTCTACGCTTGACTTGAAAAATGTTTCAAGTGGTAATTGATTTGGATTACTTAATTCTATATCTGATTCATTGCAGGAAATTAATATCCCAGTTATTGCAATAATACCAGCAAAAAAGGTTTTAAATTTTTTCATATTTTTTAGATTACTATATTAAAATGCTAATTGCACGCCAAGAATAAAAGATCTAGGTTGTGGGTATTGACCTCTATCTATACCAACACCAGCTGCTGAAGATTGTTGTCCAGGAGTTACTGTTGTGCTTCCTCCAACTTCAGGGTCGTATCCAGAATAATCTGTAATTGTAAATAGGTTTTGTCCTGTTACATATACTCTAAATTTAGATAACATTCCATTTGCAAAAGACGATAGTGTGTTATCTGTTAAGCTGTAGCCTAATGTTAAGTTTCTAAGTTTGGCGTATGCCCCATTCTCTACAAAACGATCTGAGCGGTTTACATTATCCGAATGGTCTGCTGTGTATCTTGGTATAGAAGTGTTTGTATTAGTTGGCGTCCATCTATCTAAAACAGTAGTTCCAGCGTTAAATAAGCGGGTCATGCCTTCTAAATCGTATAGATTTGTATTGTATATATCGTTTCCAGAGACGCCATTAAGGAATAATGTAGCATCAAAGTTTTTATAGTTTGCAGAGAGGTTTAGGCCGTAAGTGAAGTCTGGAAATGGGTCGCCAATTTTTACATTATCCTTACTGTCAATCTTGCCGTCGACATTCTGATCAACAAAACGAATATCACCAGGAGCAGCATTGGGCTGGTTACTAGTGTCATCTCCTATTTGGAATATACCATCTGTTTCGTATCCATAAAAATAAAATAAAGTTTCGCCAGCTGTTACTCTTGATATGTTTTCACCTTCAAAAATTGAGCTTTCAAAAAATGATAAATCATCACTTAATCTTGTAGCTTTATTTTTAGCTGTTCCTAAATTTAAATTTGCAGACCAGTTAAAATATTTTCCATTGTTGTGATTGTATCCAATATTTAACTCAAAACCTTTTGTATTACTTGAAGCTCCATTACGTTGTGTGAATAACTCGCCTAAACCTTCGGATGATATATTAGGTATTGGAACAATAAGGTCTTCTACGTCATTATTATAGTATTCAAAAGATATGTTAAGTGAGTTATTAAAAAGCCCTAAATCTAGACCAATATTGGTCATAGTTGCTTCTTCCCATTTGAGGTCTGGGTTTGGACTTCCGAAATTAGAAACACCAACGTTGTTATTAAAACCTGAATAGTTGTAAGTGCCAATTAGTCCAGATTGGAAAGCGTATTCTACAGATCCATCATTACCAGTTACACCCCAAGAACCTCTAAGTTTTAAGTTGCTAATGGTGTTGGAATTATTAAGGAAGCTTTCTTCGCTTAAAACCCATCCTAAAGATACGGCTGGGAAATTAGCCCATTTTTTACCATTTCCAAAACGAGAGGTTCCGTCTCTACGAATCGATGCCGAGATTAAGTATTTTTTGTTGTAATTATAATTAAGTCTACCAACATAAGAAATTAATCCGTATTCGTTTAAAGTGTTAGTAACCTGTGCATCTCCTTGAATAATTTCGACTTCATTTGTTAGTGGGTTTGCTGCTTGAGAACGGTTAGATCTATTTGTTGTTTCGAATTTTTCAATTACAGCTAATAAATCTAAGTTATGTGCTTCGTTAAGTGTTTTAGAGTATGTAAGTGAATTGGTGTAGGTGTTTGAATTGAAAACGCTTGCGGTTTGATCTAGTTCTGCAGCAGTACGCTCATTTATGCCTTCGTCAAAAGAAGGGCGATGGATGTTTTTTGATGTGTTGGCTCTTTCGAAACCATATTGAAACTTATAATCAAGTTCATTTGTAATTTCGTAAGAAGCATATAAAGAACCTAATATTTTGATTATATCTGTGGTGTTATTGCTTATGGTCTGTAGTCTTACAGGGTTTTCTGCATCAGAGCCATTATCTAGTGTGGTATCAGTTCCTCCAAAACCACCTGGGTTGTTAGCGTTGTAAACCGGAGTGTAAGGTAGTGATTTTATGGTGTGTTCTAATAGGGTTCTGTCTCCATTTTCTTCTTCATTTTTCATTTCAGAATCTGCTATAGATAATGTTTCTCCTATTTTAAATTTACTACCTATTTTAAATTCACTATTTAATCTAAGTGCTGTTCTGTTAAATCCTGTATTGATAATAATACCTTCTTGGTCAATGTAGCCTAAAGACATATTGAAAATTGCGGTATCAGAACCTCCAGATAAACCTAAATTAGTATTGTGTAATATTGCAGATTGAAATACTTCATCTTGCCAGTCTGTATTTAATTGTGTAGATGCCGGATCTACAGTATATCGGTTAGGTAAACCAAAAGTTTCATCTGCAAACTGTCTAAATTGATTAGAATCTAATAAGTCTAATTTTTTAGGTACCATTTGAGATGATAAATAAGAATCTAGAGTAATTTTGGTTTTTCCAGATCTCCCTTTTTTTGTTGTTATAATTACTACACCATTAGATGCTCTTGAACCATAAATAGCAGCGGTAGAAGCATCTTTTAAAACGTCCATGGTTTCAATGTCGTTAGGGTTAATTTCGTTTAGCCCACCTGAAACTATGCCATCAATAACATATAAAGGTTTGCTGTTGCCAAAAGTTCCTAAACCACGTATTTGTACTTGTGGAGATGTTCCTGGAGAACCAGAATTAAGTACTGTTACACCAGGAGCTTGACCTTGTAAGGCTTGATCTGCCGAAATTACAGGGGTTCTGTTAATGTCCTCCGATTTTACAGAAGATATTGCTCCAGTTACTAAGCGTCTTGATGTTTTACCGTAGCCGACAACTACAATTTCATTTAGTTGACTGGCGTCTTCTGTTAGTGTTACGTCAATTTTTGTTTGGTTGCCAACTAGTACCTCTTGTGTTTTGTATCCTATATAGCTAAAAACTAATATAGCATTAGAGCTTACATTTGTAAGACTGTATTTACCATCAAAGTCTGCTGTAGCTCCTGTAGTGGAGCCTTTAACTATTACATTCGCTCCAGTTAATGGACCATTTTCATCAGAAATAGTACCAGTTACATTTTGTGCATACGTGAATATGCTTGTAATAAAAACTACTAAGAAGAGTAATTTTTTAAATAATTTTTGTTTCATAAGGTGTTAATAATTAGTCTATTAAAAAAGAAATCTTCAATAGTTTTATTAAAAAAATAAGTTTGTTTCAAAAAAATAATATAATTTTATATTATTTAATAATTAGTTATTGTTTGTTGTAGATACAAATCTAACAGCATAATTATCATATATATAATATAATTTCATCAATTATTAATATATATTTTTCACAATATCATAAAAACAACATGTATGTTAGATAATATTCATAGAGAAATCACACAATTAACACCTGAAGATAGTTTTCTTGTGTTTGATAGGGTTAAAGATGATTTTGATTTTCCGATTCATTTTCATCCAGAGTACGAGTTGAATTTTATCCAAAATGGTAAAGGGGTGAGGAGAATTGTAGGAGACAATATTGAGGAGATTGGTGATATTGAATTGGTTTTTGTTGGATCAAATTTAATACATGGTTGGGAGTTGCATAAGTGTGAATCAAAAAAAATACATGAAATAACAATACATATAAATCATGATCTTTTAGGGGAAAAAATGTTAGCAAGAAATATATTTAAGCCTATAAAAGACATGTTTGATAAATCTACATATGGTATTTTGTTTTCCGAAAAAGTTTCTATGGAAATGGTTCCAAGGCTTATAAACCTTACTAAAATAGATGGTATAGATTATTACTTAGAGTTTATTTCTATATTATATGATTTGGCTAATTCTAGAAATCAGAGAATGTTGTCAACAACATTCTCTCAGAAAAGGAATTTTGAGAATAGTTCGAAAATTAAAAAAGTTTATGAGTATATCCAGAATAATTTCGATAAAAAAATATCATTAAAAGAAATATCTGAACTGGTGAATATGAGCCCTGTGTCTTTTAATAGATTTATAAAAAAACGTACAGGAAAAACGTTTGTAGTTTATGTAAATACGACTCGTATTAGTCAAGCTAGTAAGATGCTTTTGGAAACAGATTTGAGTGTTGCTGAAATAAGTTTTAAGTGTGGATTTAATAATATAGCAAACTTTAATAGAATATTCAAAAAAGAAAAAAATGCTACTCCTAGTGAATTTAGAGCCGAATTTAATGGTTGTATAAAAAGAGTTTTGTAGATGAAATGATACAAAAAATAAGTCGTAAGTAAGAATAAATAATCTTCTTTGTAAAAAAATTTTTCATTAAACAATATTTTTTGATATTATGTAATAGTTAAAATAATATCATTATTTGATCGTATAAGATAATTAAATGTGTCTTGTTAGATATATTTTTGTCCTTTATAGATCTGATAAAAATTGTTTTAGTTTTTTTTGAAATCACAAAATAATAATGAATATAGAACTATACAGAGTTTTTAATGAATTTTTACAAGACATTTTTTTTGTAAAACAATATTTTTATTAATAAAATTCATTTGATTAAATAGTATTGTTAAATGATAATATTGTATTGCTTTTAAATAAAATTGTATTAAAAATACTTAATGGTTTGTTTTTAATAAGTTTGTAATTTGTTGAAAAACAGTGATTTTGATGATAAATAAAATAGTTATTATGAGTAATAAGGTTAAACATATTATTTACACAATTGTAATTACAACATTTATGACATGTAATACCCAGCACGCAGAGAGTAATAAAGTTTCTTTAAATGTAAAAGATGTAAGTGAAAAGGTTGATTTTCTTTTAGGGAAAATGACTATAAAAGAAAAGATTGGTCAAATGAATCAATATAATGGGTTCTGGGATGCAACTGGACCTGTTCCTGATGGCGGTGATGCCGAAGAAAAGTATGAACACTTAAAAAATGGGCTTGTTGGTTCTATGCTATCTGTAAGAGGAGTGGAGGCTGTTAGAGCTGTTCAAAAAATTGTGGTAGAAGAGTCTAGATTAGGAATTCCTTTAATAATAGGTTTCGACGTTATACATGGATATAAAACATTAAGCCCTATTCCTTTAGCTGAAGCTGCTAGTTGGGATTTAAAAGCGATTGAGAAATCTGCTCAAGTTGCAGCAGCTGAGGCGTCAGCATCTGGAATAAATTGGACATTTGCACCAATGGTTGATATTTCTAGAGATCCTCGTTGGGGACGTGTTATGGAGGGTGCGGGAGAAGATCCGTTTTTGGGAAGTAAAATAGCAGTAGCTCGAGTTAAAGGGTTTCAAGGAGATGATTTATCTGCGGTAAATACGATAGCAGCTTGTGCTAAACATTTTGCAGCCTATGGCTTTTCGGAAGCGGGAAAAGAATATAATACTGTAGATATTGGGCGGTCAACATTGCATAATATTGTATTACCTCCTTTTAAGGCAGCTGTAGATGCAGATGTAAAAACTTTAATGAATGCTTTTAATGAATTGGATGGTGTACCAGCAACAGGAAACGCCTATTTACAGAGAGATATTTTAAAAGGAAAATGGGGTTTTAAAGGCTTTGTTGTTTCAGATTGGGCTTCTATAAAAGAATTAGTTGTTTGGGGTTACGCTAAGGGTAATAAAGATGCTGCTAAAATGGCGGTTCTTGCAGGTTCAGATATGGATATGGAATCACATATATATATTGCAGAATTGGAGGGGCTTGTTAAAGAAGGAGTCGTAGATGAAACTATTATAGATGATGCTGTTCGCAGAATTTTAACCGTTAAGTATGAGTTGGGGTTATTTGAAGATCCATATAAATATTGTAATGAGGCTCGTGAAAAAGAAGTGATAAATTGTCAAAAACATCATGATGCTGTTTTAGATGTTGCTAAAAAATCGATTGTATTACTTAAAAATGAAAATAAACTTCTTCCTCTTAAAAAGAAAGGTCAAAATATTGCTTTAATTGGAGCTTTAGCTAATGAGAAAAATAGTCCATTAGGAAGTTGGAGAATTGCTTCAAAAGATAGTACAGGTGTTTCTGTTTTAGAAGGTATGCAAAATTATAAAGGGAATAACTTAGTCTATAAAAAAGGAGCTGATGTGTCTGTAGGAGAGACTCGTTTTATAAATGAAATAAAAATAAATACTACCGATAGAAGTGAATTTAAAGAAGCTATAGAGGAAGCGAAAAAGGCAGATGTTGTTGTTATGGTTTTGGGAGAGCATGGTTTTCAAAGTGGAGAGGCTAGAAGTAGGACAGAAATAGATTTGTCTAAAATTCAACAAGAATTACTAGAAGAGGTTTATAAGGTGAATAAAAAAATAGTTTTGGTTCTTAATAATGGTAGACCTTTAACTATTAATTGGGCAGACGAGCATGTACCTGCAATTGTTGAAGCATGGCAATTAGGTACTCAGGCAGGAAATGCTATAGCTCAAGTACTTTATGGGGATTATAACCCTAGTGGAAAACTGCCAATGACTTTCCCAAGAAATATAGGACAAATTCCAATATACTATAATTATAAAAATACAGGTAGACCAACATCAGATAAAGAAAATCCAAATTTAGTTTTTTGGTCGCATTACAGTGATGTGGAAAGTACACCTTTATATCCGTTTGGTCATGGTTTGAGTTATACAACATTTGCGTATGAGAACTTAAGTCTTAATAAAAAAGTGTTTCATGTAAATGAAGATGTTATTATATCTGTAGATGTTAAGAATACTGGAGATTTATATGGTAAAGAAGTTGTTCAGCTATATATACGGGATTTGGTTGCTAGCACAACAAGACCAGTAAAAGAGTTAAAGGGGTTTGAGTTAATAGAGCTTGAGGCTGGTGCATCTAAAACAGTTGTGTTTAAATTAGATAAAGATGCTTTAGGGTTTTATGATAATAATGGAACGTTTACTATTGAGGCTGGAGATTTTGAAATATTTGTTGGAGGGAGTTCGTATACAGATTTAAATACAAGTTTTGAAATAAAAGAATAGTTGGTTTTTTTGGGATGTTTTTTTGAAAAAAGGCTGATAGCAATATGTTATCAGCTCTTTTTTTTGTGTAACCAATTTAGGGTTTTGTAAATGGTTACAAAAATTGTTCTTTATTTTATGAAATTTATTTGAAGCTTACTTTATAGAGAGACTATTTAGGGTAATTTTGTATAGTGTTTAAGTATTATTAAAATAAAAAAGAAGCATAATAATTTGAAAACTTGTCAAGTCATTAATGCTTTTTATAATTCATTTATTTTTTCTGAAGTGAAAACAGTGTTTTATAGTTAATTAGAAAACCTTAAATGAGTTCTATTATAAAAACGATCTAGTTAAGTGTTTTCTTTTCTTCTAGTATTCAATTCTAATGTAATCTCGTCTAATTTTTTTTGGTTTAATGGATATAGTATCATTAAAAATGCAGCAATGCAGGTGATAATTGTTGGTATCCAGCTCATTAACATAATAATTCCAGGAATAGCTCCGCTTATAGATGCAGAATCTTGACCATTGTAGTTAAATGCTGCTAGAACAAAACCTATTATGGCTCCTGCAATTCCTCCTCCAAATTTTGTGGCAAAAGACCCAGCAGAATATATAAGTCCAGTAGCTCTTCTTTCGTTTTTAAATTCTGAATAATCAGCCGCATCACCTAGCATTGCGAAAAATAATGTTGGAAAAATAGCTGCGGAAAATTCAGAAATGATACCAATTGTAAAAATAGCTTCTACATCATTAGGTCTACAAAAAACAAGTAAAGCATTTACTAATCCAGAAAAAATTAAAGCATAAATAAATAATTTACGTTTACCTAGTTTTTTTCCAAGTGGAGCGGTTATCATAGCCCCTGCAATTGAAGCTAGCATTAGTCCAACTAAAAAACTGGCTGCCAGAAGTTGATTGTTTAAATAGTGTGTAAAATAAATAATAACAATACCTTGTTTAATAGAGTTGTATATGTTAAATAATAAACCTACAGCAAGTAAAACTAGCCAAGGCTTATTGGCTATTAAATCTTTTAGGTCTTTCGTTAAATTACTTTTTTGGCTTTTAGGAGGAGTAATCCTTTCCTTTGTCGAGTAAAATGTAACGAACATGAATAAAGCTAAAAAAGCAGATAATAAATACATTGAGTTGCTGTAGCCTTGTTTTTGATCTATAATTGAAATATCATTGGCGGTAATATTTTTTTCACCAGTAACAATAAATCTATATTTTTTATTAGATTCTATAGAGAAACTTTTTCCATGCGTTGGTGTATTGTCTTGCGAATTAATATTCATATCTCCACTCCATGAAAAAAGAGCAATGCCATTAATGGTTTTAATATTAGCATTTGCAACATCAGAAGGAGTAGATACTTCTACTATAAATTTTTCATCAGCTAATTTATCGACTATAACTGTAGGGTTTACATTTCCAAAATAAGCCACTAAAAAGAGCAAGGCACCTTGTACTAACATGCCACCAGCAAAAGCACCAACCATTCTATACGATCCTAAGCTTGTGCGCTCTTTGTCGTCTCCAGTCATAACAGCCATTAATGCTCCGTAAGGGATGTTGTTAGCTGTGTAAATAAGTGTGAATAAAATATAAGTGCAGTAGGCGTATATAATTTTACCTGTAGAATTAAGATCTGGACTGGTAAATAATAGAGATAAAATAGCGCCTAAAGGAATTGCCGTCCATAAAATCCAAGGCCTAAATTTTCCATATTTAGATTTGGTTCTATCGCTAATAATTCCCATTAAAATATCGCTAATGCCATCGCTAAATCTAGCTACTAAAAATAATAAACCAACTGTTGCAGGGTTTAGTCCAAAAATATCTGTGTAGAAAATGAATAAAAATGTAGCTACACCTCTCCAGGCAATATTTGCGGCGCCATCTCCTAATGCGTATCCTATTTTTTCTTTAATTGAGAGTTTGTTAGTGTTAGACATATTTGTTTTTTATGTTTATAAGTTATTTAATTTTGAAAAAAGTATTCTCTACGTCTTTAAGGCCAGGCATAATTTTAAATATAGAGACAGGTAACGGGGTTTTTTTTAATTCTTTATTAGTCATTGCCTTGTTTTGCTGTTGTTGTAAAAAGAGTGCCTAAGTGTATTTCTCCAAAAGCACAAGATGTAACGTTTAAAACGGGGATGTTAATTTTAGAAATGAGTTTTCCTGTAATAGGATTGAAATTAATAACAGCTTTGTTGTTCCACATACCTACCCAAAGTGTGTTATTTTCATCAATTGCATGCCATCAGGAAATCCTAATTTTTTTGGTATTTCGACTGCAATTCTTTTATTTGAAATTGTGGCATTTTCAATATTATAACTGTAAGCTATCATTTTATTTGTAGGGGTGTCAATATAATACATGGTTGTTTTGTTTTTTGTCCAGACAATACCGTTAGATGTGGTTATGTTGTAAAGCATTTTGTGGGCTTTTCCATTTTTATTTACTTTATATAAATAGGCTTGGTGTTTTTTGTTTTTTAAACTCATTGAGCTAACCCATAGATTTCCTAGAGGATCGTATTTTCCATCATTAAACCTATTGGTAGTTATTGTGTTTTCAATTTCTGAAAACAATATTGTTTTGCCAGAATTTGTATCTATAATATAAATGCCGTTTTCAAGAGCAATAATGGCGCTTTCATTATCTATAGGTACAACAGTTCCTATTCTAGATGATGTTTCTAGAGATTTATTAATCTTAGTCTTTGGTTTGTAAATATGAAGTTTTTTATTTTCTATATCTATCCAGTAAAGTTCTTGGGTTTTGTAATTCCAAAAGGCTCCTTCTCCTAATTTGGAGTAGGTTTTGTATTCTAATTCACATGTAATCAATCGTGTTGGTTTTTTTGTTTTAAAAGGAGAATATCAAAAAATGCAATATATAATTTGTTGCCTTTTATTTGGTGTCTCTTATTTATATAAATATAGGATTAATTTTAGGTTAAATTAAGCTTTCTTTTAAGGATGTACTTATACTTTTTTTGTGAATTTAGATATTATTCAATCAATTTTATTAGAATTTAGATTGATGCTTAAAATCTGCTGCAATTTTTAATTACTTATTTAAAAACAATTACTATAAATAAGTAGTCTTATAACTAAAGATAGTAATGCTATATATTTTTTTCTAAAACGGGAACAAATAAAAAAGGCTTTAACAGAAATGTTAAAGCCTTTAGTACTCAAGGTGGGAATCGAACCCACACTCCCGAAAGAACTGGATTTTGAATCCAGCGCGTCTACCAATTCCGCCACTTGAGCATATAGTGAGCAGCAAAAATATATATTTTTTCTATAATAATCGCAAAAATACTAGTCAATATACTTTTTAGGTTAAAATAAATGCATAAATTTGCACCTTGTTAAAAATCACGTGGTGCTTGCGCACTCTAAAACAATAAGTTAACTATGCCAAACGTTATTCCTGAAGCTAAAATTTTTGCATGTACGCAGAGTGAAATTCTTGGTGAAAAAATTGCTAAAGCATTTGGAGCAGAATTAGGTAATGTAATTACTTCAACTTATAGCGATGGTGAATTCCAACCTTCATATGAAGAATCTATAAGAGGAACACGAATTTTTATTATTGGTTCAACCAACCCTGGTCCAGAAAATTTAATGGAGATGCTGTTAATGATTGATGCAGCAAAACGTGCTTCAGCAAGACATATTACAGCTGTATTGCCATATTTTGGTTGGGCTAGACAAGATAGAAAAGATAAACCAAGAGTACCAATAGCTGCAAAATTAGTGGCTAAAATGTTAGAGGCAGCAGGAGCAACTCGTATTATAACGATGGATTTGCATGCAGACCAAATTCAAGGCTTTTTTGAAAAACCAGTAGATCACCTATTTGCATCTACTATATTCTTGCCATATTTAAGAAGTTTAAATTTAGATAATTTAACGATTGCTTCTCCAGATATGGGGGGATCTAAAAGAGCCTATGCATATTCTAAAGCATTAAAAAGTGATGTAGTAATTTGTTATAAGCAACGTGCTAAAGCGAATGTAATTTCACATATGGAACTTATTGGTGATGTTACAGGTAAAAATGTAGTATTGGTTGATGATATGGTTGATACTGCTGGAACTTTAACAAAAGCAGCAGATTTAATGATGGAACGTGGTGCATTAAGTGTAAGGGCTATTTGTACACACCCTATATTATCTGGGAATGCTTATGAAAAATTAGAAAACTCAAAATTAGAAGAATTAATAGTAACAGACTCAATTCCTTTATCTCAAAAAAGTGATAAAATTAGAGTTTTGGGCTGTGCAGATTTATTTGCACAGGTTATGGATAATGTCCATAACAATAAATCTATTAGTTCTACATTTGTAATGTAAGTTGCTCTTTTTTAAGAGAAACAAAAACAAAGAATATTAATTAAATATATATAAACAAAAATGAAATCAATTACAATTAACGGATCTCAAAGAGAAAGCGTAGGTAAAAAAGCAACAAAAGCCTTACGTAATGCTGGTCAGGTTCCTTGCGTATTATACGGAGGAGATAAGCCAGTGCATTTTTCAGCACCAGAATTAGCTTTTTCTAAACTAGTATACACGCCTAATGCGCATACAGTTGTGATTAATTTAGATAATGGAGAAACTTTAAATGCAGTACTTCAAGATATTCAATTTCACCCAGTAACAGATAAAATATTACACATAGATTTCTATCAATTATTTGAAGATAAAGAAATCGCTTTAAATATACCTGTTAATCTTGTAGGTAACTCCAAAGGTGTTAAAAACGGTGGGGTTTTAAGAAAAAATAACAGAAAATTACGTATTAAAGCACTTCCTGCTAATTTACCTGATTTTATAGAAATAGATATTACGCCATTAAAAATTGGAGGTAAAGTTGCTGTTGGAGATTTACCAAGTGAAAACTACACGTTCTTACATTCAGATAATACAGTAGTTTGTCAAGTTAGAACATCTAGAACAGCTGTTCTAGATGAAGAAGATGAAGAAGAAACAGTAGAAGGAGCAGAAGCACCTGCAGCTGAGGCTACTCAAGAATAGAACATATTCTTATTAAATATAAAAAGCATTCTGTATTATTCAGGATGCTTTTTTATTTTTACAGAAATAAATTTTATAGTTAAATTATTTGTTTAAGAAAAAAACGATGTTGAAGAAAAGGATCCTATGAAGAAATATTTAATAGTTGGTTTAGGGAATATTGGCGAGAAGTATGCTGAAACACGTCATAATATAGGGTTTAAGATTTTAGATTATTTAGCAAAAGAAGAAAGTTTAACTTTTGAGACTCAAAAATTAGGAGATATTACAACCTATAAATTAAAAGGGAGAACATTTATACTACTCAAGCCTAATACCTATATGAATTTAAGCGGAAAAGCTGTTTTGTATTGGCTTACTAAAGAGAAGGTTCCTTTAGAAAATGTATTGGTTATTACTGATGATTTAAATTTACCTTTTGGGAGTATACGAGTTAAGATAAAAGGAAGTGATGGAGGTCATAATGGTTTAAAGGATATTCAAGATAAATTGAATACCACTAAATATAATCGATTTAGATTTGGAATAAGTGATGCTTTTACTAAAGGAAGACAAGTAGAATATGTTTTAGGAGAGTGGACAGAAGAAGAAAACAAGAATCTAATAGAACGTCTAGATAAATCCGTAGCACTTATTAAATCTTTTGGATTAGCAGGTATGAATAATACAATGAACGAGTTTAATGGTAAATAAAAGCTTTTTGTATTAATATAAGGTTGATCTGTTATTTTAAATTCCTTCAACTATTTTTTTTAGAAAAGAAATAGATACGGTGTCATTATTTATTACCACTTCGTTAATATCTTCTTGAGATCCTGCTGCAATACCTTGTTTAAGAATAGCTGCCGTAAAACCATTTTTTAGAGCACCTTTATACGAGGATAACACGCAGTAATCTGCACAAAAACCAGAAATGATAACAGTGTTGATACCCTGCTGATTTAATATATCTACACAGTTGGTATTGGTAAAACAATCTAAGTTTTGTTTATGTATAGTATGTTTAATTTCATTGGAATTTAAGCAATCAATAAGTTCAAAGCCTTCTGTCCCAGGAATAGCACCCTCTTTTTTGTTAACATCCTGTACCCATATAATAGGTAGGTTTTGTTGTTTAAAATAAGAAATAGCATCGTTAATAACAGAGGAGGCAGTTTTCATAGATGTTTTACAACGACCTTTAAAAAAAGCCTTTTGCATATCGATGATTATAAGAGCTGGTTTCATTTGAAGTGATTACGTTATTATAAGACTTACTTTTATTAAACTGACAATAGTAAGTAAATTTATTGAGAAAATGAATGTGTTTAAATTGGTATTATTTATATTCTTAGTATTTCATGTTGAAATATAACTGAAAAAGAAACCTATTGAACTTGATATTTTTATGTTTTTTTTGGTGCTGAATAAAAAAGCTGCCCTAAAATAATATTAGAACAGCTTTTTAATATTTTGAGTATTTCTACTTAATTTATAATTGGTATTATTTAATAATAATTTTTCTAGTTGATGTTCTTGAGTCATCGCTAACCTTTAATAAATATAAACCAGAAGTAACATTATTTAGTTTAATCTCTTCATTAAAGTTTGCAGATTTTTGATATGTATTTTTATAAATAATACGGCCTCTTATATCAAATACTTCAAGATTAATTTTGCTCGAAGCGTCATTTAACTTCACTGTAAATGTCCCTTTATTAGGGTTAGGAGAGACATTAAAGTTATTAAATTCAAAAGATTCGGTTGATAAAGATTCTTTAATATTAATAGTGTAGTCTTCCCATTCTCCGTCAGCGTCTGTATCATCACAAGCAAATATGTGATTGTCATCACCATAATAAGCTCCTGTACCTATTCTCATTACAGTAGCACCTAAGGCTGACTCTTCTGGAATTGTTATTGATAGTGGTGCACTAGCAGGAGGACCATTGGGTGTGTTATTTGCTAAGCCTAAATCATAAAATTCACCTGGATCATCGAAATCACAATCTTTATTCCAGTCGATCCATGCATAGACTTCAGCATCATAAGGGCCATCTGTATTGGCATGTACATTTAAATCATATGAATTACCTTGGTTTACATTTGTGGAAATTTTATGATAACTTGTATATCCACCTAATTTACCAGATGGATTATTAATTGTGTTAAATTGAACTAATGTTGTAGCTGTTTTAAAATCAGAATCGTTATCTCCAGAAGAGGCACAATGTTTAAAAATTGATAATTCAGTAGGGAAGTTTTTAGTAACAGAAGTTGATGTGCCACTTACAACAAGATCGTATAAACCATGAGCATCAATATTGTCTATAGTCATAGTGAATGATCCTGAGCTAGACATACTCGTTGGGTTAAATACTGCAGAGCTACCTGTTGGTATTCCAGAAACGCTAAATACTGTATTTTCTGAAAAACCATTATCCGTTGTGAAATTGAAAGAATAGGTTGCTGATGTGGTTGAACAAGCAACGTTAGTAACATTTGTTTGGTTTACAAAAAAACTAGGGGCATTGCTAATAGAAAAATTAAAATCTGAGACATCATAAAAAATATTATCAGCTGCTTCTATTAATAGTCTTGCTGAAGATGTATCAGGAATAGCAGGAACTGTGTAACTATAAGAACCATCATTAGGTGTATTGCTTGCAATGGTAGTTGAAAATGTAGCACCTCCATCTGTGGATAATTTGATGTTTACATTTTGGCAATTAATGGAGCTATTAGTTGTTTGTCCTACATGCCATTCTATGGTTTGATTAGAGCCTTGCCCCCATGATACAGGATTAGTCACAGTAAAAGGAACGGTGTTTTCTACGGTTATTTTCATAGTATCGAAACTACTTTGTCCGCCAGTAGCGTTAGCAGGCGCCCTGTCTCTAACGGTTAATGCCCAATTCAAGCTTCTTGCAATTGTAGCTACAGTTTCCCAGTCGCTACCAATAGTTGGATTAGTTTGAGTGGTATTACCAGCTAAAACACTACTAAATCTAGGAATGTATCTGTTTGGTGAATTTGAAGGAGGTAATGACCTGTTCATCGGTGCCGTAGCTAATGTTGGACCAAAATTATCTGAGTTCGAAACTTCTCTTCTGCTTGAGCTATCGGTTTGTTCCCAGCAATACGTTAAGTTTCCTGTCCCATCAATGTCTGTTACGGCGCCTTTTAAGACATAAGCAGTCCCTGCAGGAATGTTATAGTCGTTACCAGCGTTTGCTAATGGAGGATTATTAGTAATGTTACCAGGGTTATTTGTTTGCCAGCATGTTGCTTGGTTGGTAACAACGTTCATAATTTGTCTAATACTATGGTAATGAAAATAAGGATCGCTTTCTAATTGAATATCGTCAGATCCTGTTGCACCTGCATATCCCATAATCGTGCTTCCACTACCTGGTTCAGAATTAACACCGTAACCTTCAGAATTATCACCTGTTGTATGATTTGCTCCCATTTGATGCCCTATTTCATGGGCAACATAACTAATATCATAGGCATCACCTTCTGGGATACCATTAACAGACCCAGTAAAAGCAGAACCTTTGTATGGAGCTCCATCCTTTTCGTCATCCTCACATACGCAAGCAATGCATCCAGCACTAGAAATAGCTTCACTACGTGTAAATAAGTGCCCAATGTCATAAGCATCATTTCCTAAAACACTAGTTAAAGTCTCTTGTACTTCACCATTTAAATCAAACCCTTGTGAATAAGGGTCTGTTGAAGAGTTGTTATATATTAACTGTGTTGCATCAACAAGCTCGAAGGTAATAGCCATATCGGTTTCGTAAACTTGGTTTACTCTTGTTAATGTAGCATTTATTGCAGCTAAGGCATCGGCAATAGCATCGCCATTACTGTTATTTCCATCATCATGATAAGCAGTGTATTCAGAAGTAGTTGATACGGCTATTCTATACTTTCTTAAAGTTTGATCGTTAGCACCACCTTCATTAATTAAGATTTTACTAGTTAGTTGTTTTTTAGAGGCTCTATCTGATTTATGAGTTGTGCCGCATTTAAAATCGTCTCGATGCTTGCGTTTTGCATTTTTATCATATAAAACATATTGGTTAGAGCCTTTATAGGTAGGCTGTATAAATTGGGTTGGCTTATCCGTGTTAGAAATCATAGCTTGAATGCCTTGTGGGGATATGCTCATTCTTAACCTTGTTCCAAAACGGTCTGTACTATAGCCTACATAGGATTTAATATTTGGATATTTAGCAGCGAGTTCTGGAGAAAAGACAGCAGCTTCATATACTTCAAAAGATTGTGTTTTGCCATTACTTTGAGGTATTTGAATGATTGTTTTTTTGCTCTTATTAGGAGATCTTCTTGATGTTGCTGAAGATAAATTTTGTTTTAAAGAAGATACATTAAGTTCAAATGTTTGAACTTTATTCTCATCTAAATGAAATTTATCTAAAGACTTAGAATTGGCTATACGTTTCGTTTTTTTCCATATAGGATTTTGGGCTATAGTTATGAATGTACACAAAAATATAGCCGTCATTAATACATGGCGAAGTGGAGTTTCCATATTTTTAATTTGTTAGTTGCCTGCAAATTAAAAAAAAGAAATTGATTATACGTGGACTAAATATTATTATTTAACTATAATCTTTTTAAGAGATTTTTTTATACCATCATTTATTTTTAGGATATACATACCAGATTTTATACCATTAAGGGTTATTTTTTCATTAAACTCTCCTGTATCTTGGTATGTTTGCTCATAAATAATACGTCCTCTTAAGTCAAAAACAGATATATTAATAACACTTGATAAGGCGCTGCTAAGTTTGATATTGAACACCCCTCCTTCGCTTGGGTTAGGAAATACTGATAAATTTGTAATTCCAAAAGGTTTTACATCTAAATTAGTTAATACATTTAGTGTGTAATCTTCAACCTCTCCATCAAAACCATTATCACAAGAAGTAGGTAAACCATCATCCTTATATTTAGTAGTAACCCTCATAATTGTTTCACCTAAATTAGCATTTGAAGGGATGGTTATTGTAAAAGGAGATCTGTCGGTAGGATCATTAGTAACCTGTGTAGCATCACCTAAATTATATTCCTCTCCAGGATCATTAAAACTACAGTTTTGATTCCAATCTATCCATACTTTAGTTGCTGTTGTAAAATTTCCATCTGTATTAACATTAACACTTAAGTTATAGATGCGATCTCTATTTACGTTAGTAACAATTGCTGTATAGTCGGAATAACCAGAAGGCTTGGTAGAAGCATTATTTATAGTATTGAACTTAACTAATGTTGTTCCTGTATTGAACTCTGTTGTCCCAGCAGAAAGACAGAGCGTATTAAATAAAGGTAATTCTAAATTCTTAATCTTTGTAATAGAAGGAGATGTTCCTGTTATAGTTATTGAGTAATTACCTTGAGTAACAGTGTTTAGATTACTAATAGTCATAACAACGCTTCCATCAGTATTTAAGCTTGCAGGAGTGAATATAGCCATAGCTCCAGTTGGAATTCCAGAAGCACTAAAAACAGTATTTTCAGAAAAACTGTTCACGGTAGCGTAATTGAAATGAAAAATAGCCGTATCATCTTTACAAGTTATAGGTTCTAATGTTTCTTCTATTAAGAAAAATTCAGGAGTATTTGAAATTGAGAAATCAAAGTTAGATACATCGTAGAATATATTGTCTGCAGCTTCTATTAATATTCTAGCAGTTGTTGTATTAGGAATTACAGGAACTGTATAATCAAAAGAGCCATCATTAGCTGTATTCGATGCTATAGTAATTGGAAATGTTAATCCACTATCTGTAGACAGTTTAATATTTACATTTTGACAATTTATTGTAGCATTATTTGTAGATCCAACTTCCCATGTTATTGTTTGTACAGAACTTTGTGACCAAGATAATGGATTGGTGACGGTAAATGGAATTGCATCTTCAACAGTAATTCTCATGGTATCATAACTTGTTTGCCCACCCAAAGCAGATGCTGTAGTTCTATCTCTTACAGTTAGTGCCCAATTTAAATTTCTTGCAACAGTAGAAACAGTTTCCCAATCACTAGTTAAAGTAGGGTTTTTTTGAGTTGTTTTCCCTGCTAATACACTGCTAAATCTAGGAATGTATCTATTTGGTGAATTAGAAGGACGAAGCGATCTGTTTGTTGAGCCAGAAGCTAAATCTGAACCAAAATTTAGGTAATCTGTAATACCATAGTCTATTTGTTCCCAGCAATAAGTAAGATTATCTCCTCCATCTGCGTCTGTTGCTGCTCCTTTTAAAATATAAGCAGTTCCTTTAGGTATGTTATAATCATTTCCTGCATTGGCAATAGGTGGATTATTAGAAATAGCTTCGGTAGTTTGACAGCTTGTCGTATTTATATTATCTAGTATTTGTCTTATACTATGATAATGAAAGTAATCGTCACTATTGAGTTCTACATTATTGAGTCGCTCAAGCCCAGCATATGCCATTATGGTTGATCCGCTACCAGGTTCAGAGTTAACGCCAGTACCTTCGCTATCAAATGCCCATGTGTGATTGGCTCCCATTTGATGTCCAATTTCATGAGCAACAAAGTCAATATCAAAGGTGTCAGATTCTGGACCTCCGCTTGAAGGAGAAGTGAATCCACTTCCTTTATTTACGTCAAGGGAGTTTGTAGGATCATCGTCTATACAAACACAGCCTATACATCCTGCATTTCCTCCGCCTCCTGTAGCTCCAAAAAGGTGTCCTATATCATAAGCACTGTTTCCAATAACACTTGTTAGAGTATTTTGAAGTTGTAAGCTCCATCCATTAGTATTATCTAGATTAGCTTCGTCTGTTCCAATGTTAGCATTAGAATAAGGATCAGTGTTAGCATCAGTATATATTAATTGTGTAGCATTAACAAGTTCGAAACGAATTGCCATGTCGGTTTCAAAGACTTCATTAACTCTACTTATAGTTGTATTTATAGCCGCCAAAGCATCTGCGACAGCATCGCCGTTTGCGGGATTTTTATCGTCATGGTAAGCTGTATATTCGGAAGTTGTTGAAATAGCTAGTCTAAATTTTCTTAAGGTTTTATCGTTTGCGCCACCTTCATTTGTTATAGAAGTCTTACCCGCTTTATTAAATGTTTTATTTAACTTATTGATAGTTTTACATTTAAATTTGTTGCTTAAAGGTGTTCTTGCGTCTTTATTATATAGTACATATTTATTAGACCCTTTTGTAATAGGTTGCATAAATACTGTAGATTTACCAATGTAAGAAATCATAGTTTGTACACCTTGAGGGGATACACTCATTCGTAAACGTGTGCCAGTATTGTCTGTGCTAACACCAACATAAGATTTTATGTTTGGATATTTGGCAGCTAAGTCTGGAGCAAATACAGAAACTTCGTAAATTGAGAAGGATTCCATTTCCCCGTTAATTCCAGGGATAGAAATAACAGTATTTACTTTTTTATTTTTAGATTCTCTTAAAGATGCCGAAGATGTGTTTTTTTTAAGAGAAACCATATCTAATTCAAATAAATGAATCTTATTTTTGTCTAAATTAAATTTGGATAAATTTTTAGTTTCGTTGGCACTTTTAACTTTTTTCCATGTAGAATTTTGAGCAATACTTGAAAATGCAGACAAAAGTATGGCTATTGATAAAACATAATGTAGCTTTGTCTTCATGATATAGTATATTTAGGACAAGGTTATTGAGCCAAAGATAGTAAATCTAATTTTTTAAAGTCCACTAAAAAGTAATTTAACCTGTTAAATGGGCAAATTAACATACATAAAAACTTACAAATCTATTGAGCCATCTGTAGTTACAATAGGTACTTTTGATGGTGTGCATATAGGACATCAGAAAATAATTAAACGCCTAATTGATACGGGAAAAATGAACAATTTAAGATCTGTGATACTTACTTTTTTTCCACATCCACGTATGGTATTACAAAAGGAATCTAATATTAAATTAATTAATACCATAGATGAACGTCAGAATATTTTAGACGCTTTGGGCTTAGATTACTTACTTATTAAGAAATTTACTAAGGAATTTTCAAGGCTTTCGGCAGAAGATTTTGTTAAAGAACTTCTAGTTGATAAGTTAAATGCAAAAAAAGTAATTATTGGTTACGACCATAGATTTGGGAGAAACCGAAATGCAGATATAAACGATTTGAAAGTTTTTGGGGAAACTTATGGTTTTGAAGTTGAAGAAATTTCGGCTCAAGACATTAATGATGTTGCTGTGAGTTCTACTAAAATTAGAAATGCCATAAGTGAAGGAGATATAAATAAGGCAAATGCATATTTGGGCTATAATTTTATGCTAACAGGTACTGTTATAAGAGGAAAAGGTATAGGAAGGCAATTAAATTTCCCAACAGCAAATATTAAGTTTGGAGAAGATTATAAAATAATTCCTAAGCAAGGATCTTATATTGTGAGTTCAATAATTAATGATGCTACAATTTACGGAATGATGAATATAGGAATGAATCCAACAGTTAATGGAAATAAACAAACGATAGAAGTTCATTTCTTTGATTTTGATAAAGATATTTATAATGAAAAAATTCAAGTAGATTTATTAGATCGTATTCGTGATGAAGAAAAATTTGAATCTATTGAAGACTTAAAAATACAATTAGCGAAAGATAAAAAAACGGCATTAGGTTACATAGATAAACATCATGATTAATAATTGGTTATTTAAACATATAGACAATTCGTCTTTAGTAGTTTTTAGAATTATTTTTGGATTTCTTTGCTTCTTAGAATCTGTTGGAGCCATATTTACAGGTTGGGTAAAAAAAACTCTTGTAGATTCCGATTTTACATTCTCTTTTATTGGTTTGGAATGGTTGCAACCACTGCCTGGTAATGGGATGTATTTCTATTATGCAATTATGGGTATTTTTGCCTTTTTTGTTATGGTTGGTTATAAATATAGATTAAGTATGATAAGCTTTACTTTAATGTGGTCGGCAACATATTTCATGCAAAAATCGTCTTATAATAATCATTATTACTTATTGATGCTTATAAGTAGTATTATGGTATTTCTTCCAGCTCATAGATATGCATCTATCGATGTAAAACAAAATCCTAATTTAAAAAGTATATCCATGCCTCAATGGTGTAGAGGGGTTATTATATTTCAACTTTTTATAGTTTACACTTATGCTTCGGTAGCAAAATTATATCCAGATTGGTTAGATACTACGGTAATAGAACTGCTAATGAGAGGTAAAAAAAACTATGTTATTGTTGGTGAATTGCTTCAACAAAAATGGTTGCATTATGTATTAGCTTATGGGGGTATTTTGTTTGATGGTTTAATTGTACCTTTTCTATTGTATAAACCCACTAGGAAGTATGCTTTTATGTCTTCAGTTTTTTTCCATTTATTCAATTCTATTATCTTTCAAATAGGAATATTCCCTTATTTATCATTGGCGTTTGCATTATTCTTTTTTCAACCAAAAACTATTCAGGAATTGTTTTTAAAAAAGAAATTGTTTTATAAAGCAGATGCTGTTATAGTTCCTAATTTAAAAACACCACTAATTATTGTGTTTTTTATTTATTTTTTAATTCAAATAGGATTGCCATTAAGACATCATTTTATTGAAGATAATGTGTTGTGGACAGAAGAAGGACATAGAATGTCATGGCGAATGATGCTTAGGTCTAAAAGAGGGCAAACAACATTCACAGTAAAAAATAAAGAGACAGGTAAAAGTATTATTGTTAATTTAAATGATTATTTAAGCGCTAAACAAAAACGATCTGTAAGTACAAAACCAGATGTTATATGGCAATTTGCGCAATACCTAAAACAAAAATATAAAGATAATGGTAATGATATTTCTGTATATGTAAACTGTAAAGTAAGTATTAACGGAAAACCATTCAAAACACTAATAGACCCCGAAGTAGATATAGCAGATGTTAAATGGGAAACATTTAAACATACAAGCTGGATTTTACCTTCAAAACAAGAGTAATTATATTGGCAATTCATTAAATTTGTCCCTTAAAATTTTAAAAATATGTTACAAGTTCCATTTATAAGAGAGAACAAAGCCTTAGTAATTGAACGTTTGGCAAAACGAAACATCGATGCTAATCAAATGATTACTGATGTGATCGTTTTTGACGAAGAAAGAAGGCAAATCCAAACAGAATTAGATAATACTTTAGCAGAATCTAATAGCTTATCCAAAGAAATTGGAAACTTGTACAAATCTGGTGAAGCTCAAAAAGCAAACCTTTTAAAAGAAAAAACTACCCAATTAAAACAGGTTTCAAAAGAACTTACAGAAGCACTTAATAATAAGTCTGAAGCATTAAAAGAATTACTTTATAAAATACCAAACATACCTAATGAAGTGGTGCCACGTGGTAATTCTGAATTAGATAATGAGGAAATTTTTAAAGAAGGGGATATACCTGTATTACATGAAGGCGCATTACCGCATTGGGAACTAGCTAAGAAATATGATATTATAGATTTTGAGTTGGGTAATAAAATTGCTGGAGCTGGATTTCCTGTATACAAAGGAAAGGGAGCTAGGTTACAACGAGCATTAATCGCTTACTTTTTAGATAAGAATACGGGTGCTGGTTATACAGAATATCAATTACCACACATGGTAAATGAAGCATCAGGAATAGGTACAGGGCAATTACCAGATAAGGAAGGGCAAATGTATCATATAACCGAAGATAATTTATATTTAATACCAACAGCAGAGGTTCCTGGAACTAATATTTTTAGAGATGTTGTTTTAAATGAAAGTGAATTACCAGTAGGAATCACAGGTTACACACCATGTTTTCGTAGAGAAGCAGGTAGTTATGGTGCGCATGTTAGAGGATTAAATAGATTACACCAATTTGATAAAGTTGAAATTATTAGAGTAGAACACCCTAGCAAATCTTATGAAGCTTTAGATGGTATGGTTAGCCATGTAAAAGATATTTTAAAAGAACTAAAACTACCATATCGAATTTTGCGTTTATGTGGAGGAGATACTTCTTTTGCTTCAGCCTTAACATATGATTTTGAAGTCTTTTCTACTGCTCAAGACAGATGGTTGGAAATATCTTCGATATCTAATTTTGAAACATTTCAAGCGAATCGCTTAAAATTACGTTTTAAAAATAGTGAAGGAAAAAATGAATTAGCACATACTCTTAACGGTAGCTCTTTAGCTTTACCAAGGGTACTTGCAGGAATTTTAGAAAATTATCAGACTGAAAATGGTATTGAAATTCCAAAAGTATTACAACCTTATACAGGATTTAATATTATAGATTAAGCGAATACAACATACGAAAGAAGAAAACTAAAAAGAGCGTTAAACTTTTCAAAAAGGTAAAAGATACTTTTTTTAATCGACTAAGTGTAAGTTAAATACGTTATTCAACGATTTTCTTTTCTTTTCTTTTGAGTTTAAAAATTTATTTGTCAAGTTAGCGTTAACCAAATTAACCAAACTCCCCAATGATGAAAAATTTTAAACGCATTGTGCTTTTACTTGCCTTAATATTTATGGCAAGTAAAGTATTGTTTTCAGATTTTGATATTTTTGAATCTATAGTAACAGCCATTAATAATGACTAAGGCTTTTGTTTTTTAATAAAAGCCTAGATTATAGTATATATAATTGTTTGAAATAATCCTTCCTAATTAATGTAGGGATTTAAGATTGTCCCCAATCAGCGTTACAACGTTTTTTAAATTAACGGTAGTTAATGAAACATTTATTTTGATTGGTTAGTGCCCGAATATTTGTTCGGGCATTTTTTAATTTTGCTTACTATCAGTATAGTATTAATAGTATTTGCTTTTTTTAAAAATTTTAAATTACTACAATCTCAACAGACTACATTTATTATATTTACAGGATGAGATTACTTTTTATTTTAATACTTTTTTTAAGTGCGAATATGTTTTCGCAAAACGATATTCTTGCTAAAGAGTATTTTAAAAAAGGAGAATACGAAAAAGCATTGCACGAGTACAAAAGATTACATGCTAAATCGTCTTCAAATATAAATTACATAAACCAATTAGTAAGCGTATATCAAGAATTAGAACAATATCAAGAAGCTGAAGCATTTTTGCTAAAGCTTATGTCGCGTATTAATTATCCAGCCCTTACAGTGGAATTAGGGTATAATTATCAATTAAAAAATGATTTAGAAAAAGCAAACTCTAATTATCAAAAAGCCATTGAGAGTATAGACATAAGACCTACAAATGTATTTTCTGTCGCAAGAAGTTTTCAAAATCATTCACTTTTAAAAGAAGCTGTTATTAGTTATGAAAAGGCCATGGCTTTAAAGCCAGATTTTAATTTTAACTTACAGTTGGCCCAAATTTATGGCGAGCAAGGAGATATTGAAAAAATGTTTGAAAGTTATGTTAATTTTGCAGATTCTAGTCCAAGAACAGTAAGCAGTGTTAAGCGCTCAATTAACGACTTTATAAGTGAGAATAGTGATAACGAAAACAATATTATTTTTCGAAGAATTTTACTAAAAAAAATACAGCAAGAACCTAATTTACTTTGGAATGAGCTATTAAGTTGGTTATTTATACAACAAAAAGACTTTAAAAAAGCATTTATTCAAGAAAAGGCTATTTTTAATAGAAACCCAGAAAGTTTAAATAGAATTGAAGAATTAGCGTTAATTTCTGCAAACGAAAATAAAAATGATATTGCAAAAGAAATATTCACATATATTGTTGAAAAAGCTCAAGATCCTGAGATTGTATTAGAAGCACATCATCAATTACTTCAATTAGAAATTAAAGAAAGTACAAAAGGAAATTATGATGAAATACATAATAAATACTTAGAGTTATTAGAAATTTATGGCATAAATATTCAAACCTTGAATTTGCAAATCTCTTATGGGCATTTTTTAGCGTTTTTTATGAATGAAACTAGTAAAGCTACGGCGTTTTTAGAGAAGACATTAAAATTACCTTTAATAACATTAGAAAAAGCAGAAGTAAAATTAGAATTGGGAGATATCTTAGTGTTGCAAGAACAATTTAATAAAGCTTTAATTTATTATACCCAAATTCAACGTAATTTAAAAAATAGTACAATTTCTCAAGAAGCACGTTACAAAGTTGCCAAAGCAAGTTATTATAAAGGTGACTTTAAATGGGCAGAATCGCAGCTTAAAATATTAAAAGCATCAACATCTCAACTCATAGCAAATGATGCCTTAGATTTAAAATTGCTAATTTCAGATAACAAATACGAAGATTCCTTACAAACGGCTTTAAAACTATATTCAAAAGCCGATTTATTAAGTTTTCAAAATAGAAATGACGAAGCTATTACACTTCTTGATAAAATATTAAATAATCATAAAACCGAACCTATAATGGCGCAAGCCCTATATAAACAAGCGCAATTGTTTGAAATGAAAAAAGAGTTTCAAAAAGCAGCTGCAAATTATGAAAATATTATAGCCAATTATAGAGACGGTATTTTAATAGACGATGCTTATTTTAATTTAGCCGAAATATATGAGAAGCAATTAAATCAGCCCGAAAAGGCAAAAGATTTATACGAGAAAATTATTTTTAATCACGCAGATAGTATTTATTTTGTAGATGCTAGAAAACGGTATAGAGCATTGCGAGGCGATTCTATAAATTGAGTAATTATGATAATAGTAGAAACAGAACGTCTCATTATTTCTGAGTTCACTCTTGATGATGCGCCATTTTTTTAAACTATTAAACTCTTCAAATTGGCTTAAATATAGAGGTGATAGAAAGGTTAAAACTATTGAAGATGCTAAAGAAAGAATAAAAGAAGATTATTTAAAAGTTATGAAACCAATGGTTTTGAATTTTATAAACAGTTATTAAAAGAAAAAAAATAATAAGCCAATAGGCTCTAGCAGTCTTATAAAAAGAGAGCAATTAAAAGATGCCAATAATGGGTTTGCTATGCTTCCTGAATATGAAGGTATAGGATTTGGTTTTGAGTCTTCGGTAGAAATTATGGAGTTAGCCAAAAATAATTTCAGCCTAAAAAACAGTCGCAATTACAATGCTAGACAATAAAAATTCTATAAAGTTATTAGAAAAATTAGGATTAGTTTTTGAAAAAATGATAAAACCCTTTGAAGATGATGAAGAACTCTTGTTATTTGCAAAAACTTTATAGTTATGATAATATACAACGTCACAGTAAACATAGAAGAGTCCATTCACGATGAATGGTTAATATGGATAAAAGAACATATCCCGCAAGTATTAGGAACAGGTAAATTTGAAAAGGCAACATTAACCAGAGTTTTAGTAGAAGAAGATATGGGAGGTGTAACCTACTCCATCCAATACAGATCATATTCACGAGAAGCGCTAGATGCTTATTATAAAGAAGATGCCGAAAAAATGCAAAGAGAAGGACTTAAAAAATTTGCAGACAAAATGTTAGCATTTAGAACAGAACTTCAAATTATTGACGAGTATACTGTAAACTTTAAATAGCTTATCTACCTGTATAAACAGGAATCCATTTATATAGCTTACTTTTGTACTTAAAATATTCGTGAATTCGTGGCAAACAATCGCAATAACAATCATCAAGTAAAAGCAAAAAAGCATTTAGGTCAGCATTTTTTAAATGACGAAACTATTGCTCAAAAAATAGCTGATACCTTAGCATTAAAAGATTATAAAAATGTTTTAGAAATTGGCCCAGGAATGGGTGTGCTTACCAAATACTTACTTGAAAAAGATATAACGACCTACGTTGTAGAAATAGATACAGAATCTGTAGAATACCTACAATCTAACTATCTAAATCTAGCCCCACGAATTATAGAAAAGGATTTTTTAAAGTATAATTTAAACGAAGTTTTAAACGAAGAACCCTTTGCTATAATAGGTAACTTTCCATATAATATATCAACTCAAATTGTTTTTAAAACTTTAGAGATGCGCCATCAAATCCCAGAATTCTCTGGGATGTTTCAAAAAGAAGTTGCGCAACGTATATGTTCCAAAGAAGGCAGTAAGGTATATGGTATATTATCGGTTTTAGTACAAGCGTTTTATGATGCAGAATACTTATTTACAGTGCCTCCAAGTGTATTTAATCCGCCTCCAAAAGTAGATTCAGGAGTGTTAAGACTAACAAGAAAAAAAAATTATACACTACCATGTGATGAGAAGCTATTCTTCAAGACCGTAAAAACAGCATTTCAGCAACGAAGAAAAACACTTCGTAACAGTTTAAAAACATTCAATTTGTCAGATAATTTAAAAGCAAATAGTATCTTTGGCAAACGTCCAGAACAATTAAGTGTTCAAGCCTTTGTTGAACTCACAGAATTGATTGAAAAAGACGCTTAAAATCTTTTAAAAGTTTTCAATTTGTTAGAGGAAAAAGAAAACATACAATTTCAACTTACAGAAGAACTTATAGAGCAAGTAGAACGTTTTGTAGAAGAACAAAACGACAAAGCATTACAAACGCTCTTAAATGAGTTTCATTACGCAGATATAGCCGAAATTTTAGATGAACTAAATCTAGAACAAGCTGTTTATGTTATAAAATTACTGGATTCCGAAACGACATCAGATATCTTAATAGAGCTCGATGAAGATATTCGGGAAAAAGTATTGAAAAATTTATCAGTCAAAGAAATAGCTGGAGAAATAGACGAGCTAGATACCGATGATGCGGCAGATATTATTTTAGAATTACCAGAAGAACGTCAGCAAGCCGTTATTTCAGAAATAGAAGACGAATCCCATAAAGCAGAAATAACAGAATTATTAGCTTACGACGAGGATTCGGCAGGAGGACACATGGCAAAAGAGCTCGTTAAAGTTTATGAAACATGGACAGTAGCAGGATGTTTACGTAGAATAAGAGGACAAGCTCAAGATGTAAAAAGAGTACATTCTGTTTATGTTGTTGATAAAGAAGAGAAACTTATAGGGCGTCTATCATTAAAAGATTTAATCGTAGCTAAAAGCGAACAGAAAATTGCCGACATATACATATCAAATGTCGATTTTGTAAACGTAGAAGAAGACGTAGAAGAAGTGGCAAAAATCATGGCAAAATACGATTTAGAAGCCATCCCAGTAGTCGATAAAAACGAAAAACTATTAGGTAGAATAACTATTGATGATATTGTAGACGTTATTAAAGAAGAAGCCGATAAAGATTATCAATTAGCAGCAGGTATTATTCAAGATGTAGAAGCTGGCGATAGTATTCTAGAACTTACCCGAGCACGATTACCATGGTTATTTCTAGGTTTAGTAGGAGGTGTTGGTGCGTTTTTAATAATGGAAGGTTTTCACGGAGCATTCAATCAATATGCAGTACTATTCTTTTTTACACCATTAATAGCAGCCATGGCAGGAAATGTAGGCGTACAATCTAGTGCTATAATTGTTCAAGGTTTGGCAAATAACGATGTAAAAGGCAGTATAAATAGCAGACTATTAAAAGAAATGCTATTAGCAGCCCTAAATGGTGTTATTCTAGCCATTTTTCTGTTTTTATTCGTTTGGGCATACACAGGAGCATTCGATAAAGCACTAGCTATTTCCATATCATTAGTAGCCGTTATCATTATAGCAGGATTAATAGGAACCTTTGTACCCTTATTTTTAGACAAACGCGGTATAGATCCAGCCATAGCTACAGGGCCATTTATAACAACCAGTAACGATATATTAGGAATCCTATTATACTTCTGGATAGCTAAAATGATTTTGGGCATTTAATTTGGGCGTTACCCAAGGGTCGGGCTTTCACTACTCGCTCTCTGCGAGGAGCTCAAACAAACCGTTCAATCCTTAACGCAAAACTTTATAAATTTATACCAATTAAATAATAAAAATATCACATTTAGTATAGACAAAGCTTCTTTTTAATATATTATGAAAATACTTCACTTAGATACCAATCACGATCTGTTAATTAATCAACTAAATGATTTAGGATATACTAATCATGAAGATTATATCTCTTCAAAAACAGAGATAGAAGCAAAAATTAGTCAATACGATGGTATTGTTTTAAGAAGTCGATTCACAATAGACAAGCAATTCCTAGACGCTGCAAGCAACTTAAAATTTATTGGGCGCGTAGGAGCAGGAGTAGAAAATATAGATTGCGACTATGCAGAAGAAAAAGGAGTCTATTTAATATCGGCACCAGAAGGCAACAGGAATGCCGTAGGAGAACATACCTTAGGAATGCTATTATCATTATTTAATAAACTCAATAAAGCAGATGCCGAAGTTCGATCAGGCAAATGGTTAAGAGAAGAAAATAGAGGTATTGAGCTAGATGGTAAAACCGTAGGACTTATAGGCTATGGAAATATGGGTAAAGCATTTGCAAAGAAGCTAAGAGGTTTCGATGTTGAGGTATTATGTTACGATATAAAAGAAAACCAAGGCGATAACAATGCAAAACAAGTCACACTTAGTGAATTTCAAGAAAAAGTAGACGTATTGAGTCTACACACACCACAAACACCATTAACATTGAATATTATTGATAAAACATTTATCAATCAATTTAAAAAACCATTCTGGTTTGTAAACACAGCAAGAGGAAAAAGTGTAGTCACAAAAGACTTAGTATCAGCATTAAAATCAGAAAAAATTTTGGGAGCAGGACTAGATGTTTTAGAATACGAAAAAGCATCGTTTGAAAATTTATTCTCAACAGAAATGCCAGAAGCTTTTCAATATCTAATAAATTCTAAAAACGTGTTACTATCGCCCCATGTAGCTGGATGGACTATAGAAAGTAAAGAAAAACTAGCCCAAACCATAGTAGATAAGATAAAAATAAGGTTTAGTTAATCATCTGTTTTTACTTACCATATGTATAAATATAATGGTAACCTAGAGCATGATAAAGACATTGATAATCTATCTCTAATAAGTCTCTGTTTAATAATAAGAAGTTTCAAATTAATGCTTTAGGTTAAACCCTTAGTTTTCTTTACTTTAGTAAGAACTCAATTTTTCACGATATTTGTGACTCAAATTGACTTAATTTAATTAAAAATATAAGGTATGGAACTAGGAGCCTTTTCAGTAAGCCTAAACGTTAAAGACATTAATATATCAAAACTGTTTTATGAAAATCTTGGTTTTAAAGTTTTTGCAGGCGATATAAAACAAAATTATCTCATCATGAAAAATGGAAACGCATTAATAGGCCTTTTTCAAGGTATGTTTGAGAATAATATTTTAACCTTCAATCCTGGTTGGGATGAAAATGCCAAAACATTAGACACTTTCACAGACGTAAGAGATATACAAAAACATTTAAAAAGTAAAGCAGTTAAATTAGAAAAGGAAGCAGATGAAAACACATCAGGTCCAGCTAACTCTATTCTGGTCGACCCAGATGGAAACACCATCCTTATAGATCAACATGTATAAACTTTCTTAAGAATGTAAATAGTATAAATATGCAATCAAAAGCAGCATCGCCAAAGCAATATCTAGACGAATTACCAGAAGATAGAAAAGAACCTATTAAAAAATTAAGAAAACAAATTCTAGATAACTTGCCAAAAGGTATGGAAGAAACTATGAGTTATGGTATGTTGGGATATGTTATACCGCACACTGTATACCCAAGTGGTTATCATTGTGACCCTAAGTTACCATTGCCGTTCATGAATTTAGCATCTCAAAAAAACTTTGTAGCAGTTTATAGTATGGCAATGTATTCTAAAAAAGAATTGCTAGATTGGTTTACATTAGAATACGCTAAACGCTGCAAGTATAAACTGGATATGGGAAAAAGTTGTATCAGATTTAAAAAAATGGATGACATCCCTTTTGAACTTATAGGAGAATTAACAGCAAAAATAAGCACACAAGAATGGATTGATATTTATGAAGGAGCCCTTAATAAGAAATAAAATTGGTTCAATGAAAAAACGTGTAACAGGAATAGGAGGAATATTTTTTAAAACAAAAGATCCAAAAGCATCAAAAGATTGGTATAAAAAACATTTAGGTTTCAATACTGATGATTATGGATGTACCTTTTGGTGGAAAGATAAAGATGGTAAAGACTGCTCAACACAATGGAGTCCATTTGCAGAAGACACCAAATACTATGAGCCCTCTAAGAAAGACTTCATGTTTAACTACCGTGTAGAAAATTTATTTGAATTACTAAAGGTTTTAAAAGAAGAAGGCGTTACTGTTGTTGGAGAAATCGAAGAACATGAATATGGAAAATTCGCTTGGATTCTTGATCCCGATGGAAACAAAGTAGAGCTTTGGGAACCCGTAGATAGTGCCTTTTTATAACCATAATATACAAATTAAGACCAACTTTATTGAATTACATAGAAATACTTCAGTCTTATAACCTATCAACAATACATTGGATAGCCATATCTTTTGCAGGTTTTTTACTAGGCTTATCAAAAGCAGGAATCAAAGGAATAGGCATTATTATAGTCATTATATTAGCCTTTGTTTTTGGAGAAAAAGCATCTACAGGTATTTTGCTACCTATGCTTATTATAGCAGATATTTTGGCAGTATTTTATTATAATAGACATACACAGTGGATTTACATAAAAAAGCTAATGCCTTCGATGGTAGTTGGTGTTTTAGTTGGAGTTTGGATAGGGAATGATATCTCTGCAATTATCTTCAAAAAAATGATGGCTGTAATTATAATAGTCTCTGTATTATTAATGTTTTATACAGAAAATAAAAAATCAGCAGACATTCCTAAAAATAAATTGTTTTCTTTAGTAGCAGGTTTTTTTGCAGGCTTTACAACCATGATAGGTAATTTAGCAGGACCTATAGCAAATATTTATTTTCTAGCAACGCGTTTACCCAAAAACGAGTTTATAGGTACAGTAGCATGGTTGTTTTTTATTATTAATATTTTCAAATTACCTTTTCATTTTTTTGTTTGGAAAACAATAACAAGAGAAACAATTTATTTAAACTCTATTCTAATTCCCGTACTCCTTTTAGGTTTTTTTATTGGCGTTTCAGTAATTAAATTAATCTCTAATGTAAATTACAGACGCTTTATTTTATTAGTAACAGCACTAGGAGGTATAATCATGCTGATTAAGTGATTCTGTAATTAATAGGGCTTGTGATATTATTAAGTGTTGAAAGTCATGTCGTTATAAGTTAATTTTTATTAATTTTATAATCTAATCAAAACTATAATATAATATGTCTGACGAAAAAAATTTAAGTGACGACCTAAACGATATGTTAGGGGACGCTAAAGAAGGAGCTAAAAAAGCAGCAGATAAAGCAGAGGAATTTGCAGATGAAGCAGCAGATAAAGCTAAAGAGTTTGCAGGGGAAGCCAAAGAAGCTGCTTCAGAATTTGTTGCAGATGCTAAAGAAGTCTTAAGTGATGGTAAAAATGTGGCCATAATTGCTCATTTCACCTTTATAGGATGGATTATAGCACTTATTATGAATAATAGTGATAAAACAGAATTAGGGTCCTTTTATATTAGACAAATGTTAGGTTTTTTGATTTTAGGTTTGATTGTTAGTTTCATTCCTTTTGTTAATCTTATTGGCTGGTTATTAATACTTGTTCTTTGGATTATGAGTTTAGTTGGTGCTTTAAGTGGAGAGAAGAAACCAGCATTTTTACTAGGAACTCAATTTCAAGAGTGGTTTAAATCGTTATAAATCTATATAAAGTCAAAATATACTGTTTTGACTTTTTTATTTAACATTGATATCGTAATATTGCAATATTAAAATGTGTTAATATGGGAGTAACAAAAACACAAATGTTTACAGAAGAGCAAAATGATTTAGCACAGTTTTTTAAAGTGTTAGGACATCCAGCTCGTGTAGCCATTCTACAATACATAAGTAAACAAAATACATGTATATGTAATGATCTGGTTGAAGAAATAGGTTTAGCTCAAGCCACAATATCTCAACACTTAAAAGAATTGAAAAGTATTGGCTTATTAAAAGGAGAAGTAGAAGGAAAAAGCATGTGCTATTGTATTAATGTAGAGCGTTGGAGTATTATCCAAAATCAATTAAATACATTTTTTAATACTACAAAATCAAATTGCTGCTAGAGCTGCTAGAGTTTAATAAATAAAACAAAAGAGATGAAAACACAAGAACTATTTAATGTATTAGAAGCACATAAAGACAAATCGCTTTTATTTGAATATGCACCAAATTTATTAGTTGGAGCCAATTATCACATTACTGAAGTAAAACATATTACTATTGATTCAGTTGATTGTGGAGCGCAAGAAAATTCTTGGAAAGAAACCGTTATTCAACTTTGGGAAAGTCCAAGCGAATTGGGTAAAACGGAATTTATGTCTAGCTATAAAGCGTTAGGAATTTTAAATAAGGTTGGTAAAATGAAATCATATGTATCCAATGCTGAGGTTAAATTTGAATACAGTAATACTAACTTCCATACCGCTCAATTATTTGTTAACGATTTTGAAATACGAGGTAATAACTTAATAGTTAAATTAGCTGTGGAAAAAACAGACTGTAAAGCCAAAGAACTTTGCGGTGTTCCAGAAGTTGTAGAAACAACATCTAGTAATGAAGTATGTACTCCTGGAGGAGGTTGTTGTTAGTTTGTGTTCTATTACTAGAAATATAGAATCTGTTAGTTTAATAATTTAAGTTTTACATTAACCAAATAATTTATTATTTCTGTGAAACTATAAATCTATTTAGAATAAAAATTAATTTATAACATTTTCGCTTTTGAGGAAATGAAAATAAAATTTTCAAATGAAGAACATATTAGTATTATGTACAGGGAATTCCTGTAGAAGTCAAATGGCACATGGGTATTTAAACCATTTTTTAGATAATAAAATAGCAAAAGTATATAGTGCAGGAATAGAAACTCATGGTTTAAATCCAGGAGCATTAGCTATTATGAAGGAAGATGGTCTTAACATAGATCACCATACCTCAAACCATGTAGACGAATATGCGACTGTAGATTTCGACTATATTGTTACGGTTTGCGATCATGCTAATGAAAACTGTCCGTACATTCCAAGTAAAAATGCTTTAAGATTGCATCATAATTTTTTCGATCCATCTAAAGTTGTTGGTACAGATGAAGAAAAACATGCAGCATTCTTAAAAGCTAGAGAAGAAATTAAAATTTATTTTAGAGACTTTGTTGAAGAATGTTTTTAATTTCTGTTTTTTTAATAAAATAAAAACTCCAAGAAATGTAGAGATAAATCTGCCATATACTTGGAGTTTTTATTTTTTATTAAGTATTCTAATTAGTTACTACTAGCAATAGGGTTTTTAAATTCCCAATCTTTTACACTTGCAATAGCATTAGAGTTGTAATCTACTTCTTTAAGAGTGGTTTCTTTCCAATAAAACCATTTGCCGACTTTTTGACCATTATCATAATTTGCAGAAATTACTTTTTTACCTTCTGTGTTAAAACTTAACCACTCACCTTGTAGTTTACCATCTGTTGTGTAAGCTCCTGTTTGGCTTACAGCACCATTGTCATGATAATAAACAACATCTATTAAGTTTGTGTCTTTATTAAATTTCAAAGTTCTCTCTTGCTGAGCAAAAGATACCACAGTAATTAAAAAGGCAAAAGTGAATAAAATTGATTTCTTCATAATTATGGGGGTTTTTAACATTATAATTCAAATATACGAATTAGATAACATTAAAACAACTTTTACGTAACATTAAATTAACATTAATAATGTATCAATCTTAATTTTAAGTATTTACATGTTGTTATTTAATATTAGTTGTTAATAATTATTTAATATTAGGGTTACGTTTAAATTAAGTTAATCCTTCAATTTTGCGGAGTCTTAAGACAAATAATTAGTATTTCATATAATCTATTAGTTTTTGTCGACTACATTATCATGATTTCTAATGAGGCTGCCAAAGGCCAAGGCAGCCTTTTATTGTTTTAAAATTAATCATTAGGAAACATTAAGTTAACATTGGTTTTGGTTATTAGCGGCGACAAAAACTAATAATACATAATGAAACTAAAAATCACACTAATAGTGATGGCTTTGTTTGTGCTATCTACTTTAAATGCACAAGAAGTTAAATCTACTAAATTTGGGAAAGGTCTTTTTAATATTATAGGACAAGATAGTTCTTGGTCCATGAAAGTGGGATTAAGAATGCAACTTCTAGGTACATCTACATGGGAAGAAGCTGGTAAAAACGAAGCTAGTTTTTTTGCTAGAAGAGCTAGATTAAAATTTGATGGTTATGCTTATAGCCCTAAGTTGAAATATAAAATAGAATTAGGTTTATCTAATAGAGACCTTTCTGGAGCTTCACCTTTTACTAGTAATGCACCAAGATATATTTTAGATGCTCAATTAAAATGGAATTTTTATAAAAACTTTGAAATATGGTTTGGTCAAGGAAAACTTCCTGGAAATAGAGAACGTGTTATTTCTTCTGCTAACTTGCAACAAGTAGATCGCTCTTTATTAAATAAGAGATTTACTATAGATCGTGATTTTGGTTTTCAATTAAGACATCATTTTAATCTTTCAGACAAATTTGTTGTAAAAGAAATATTTTCTTTAGCACAAGGAGAAGGTAGGAATGTAACGACAGGGAACATAGGAGGCCACCAATACACTGGACGTATTGAATTATTACCTTTTGGAAACTTTTCTAGTAAAGGCGATTATAAAGGATCTGATTTAAAAAGGGAAAAAACACCTAAATTAGCTTTAGGAGTAAGTTACGATCATAATAATAATGCTGTAAAGAACAGAAGTAATCAAGGGAATTATATGTATATTGATGGTACAGACGATGCTGGTCCTAAAGGACTTTTTTATGAAACTAACATCAATACATTATTTATAGATGCCATGTTTAAATACAAAGGATTTTCATTAATGGCTGAATACGCAGATAGAGATACCAAAGACCCTTTTGCTAAAAACTCAGATGGTACACTTACTGGAGATGTAGTAGAAGTCGGTAAAGGACTAAATATTCAAACAGGATATTTATTAAAGAAGGATTGGGAAGTTTCTGCGCGTTATACAAGTATTGAATTAGATAAGACTATTACTGGTGAAAACCTAGAAAGTCAATACACACTTGGTCTTTCTAAATATATTGTAGGGCATAGTTTGAAAGTTCAGACAGATATTAGTCACTTGGAAGTCGATGGCGGTGACAATGAATTGATGTATAGGTTACAATTTGATATACATTTTTAAAACATAACATTTAGATAACACTTTATATCCCGATAGTCATGATATTTGCAAACTTTTTACAATTAAATACTATGGATAATATTTATTTATACATGCTCATAGCCATTACAATTTTAGCTGTTGCTGATATTGTAGTAGGCGTTAGTAATGATGCTATCAACTTTTTAAACTCAGCAATTGGGTCTAAGGCGATATCAATGAAAACAATTATGATTGTTGCCAGTTTAGGGATCTTTATAGGAGCTGTCTATTCTAGTGGTTTAATGGAGGTAGCTAGAAAAGGAATTTTTGTTCCAGCTCAATTTAGTTTTCATGAAATTATGCTCATATTCATGGCAGTAATGATAACGGATATCCTATTATTGGACTTTTTTAATACTATTGGCTTACCAACATCTACAACAGTTTCTATTGTTTTTAATTTATTAGGAGCAGCAGTAGTAATGGCTCTAATTAAAATAAGTGCTACAGATGCTGAAACTTTTGCAGATTTAGGAAATTATATAAATACAAAAAAAGCCATAGAAATTATTAGTGGAATATTACTATCTGTTGTTATAGCTTTTAGTGTAGGTGCCATAGTACAATGGTTTTCTCGTTTAATTTTCACATTTCATTACGAAAATAAAATTAAAAATTTCGGAGCTATTTTTGGAGGTATTGCTTTAACAGCAATTCTTTACTTTATATTTATGAAAGGTCTTAAAGGTACGCCTTATTATAAAAATTTAAAGGGTATAATAGTTGGTAATGAACTTTTCATTATTGCAGGAGGTTTTATAATGTTTACATTACTTTCTTATGCTTTTCAAAAAGTGACACAAAAAAGTATCCTTATTGTTGTTATTATTGTTGGAACATTTGGGTTGGCTCTTGCATTTTCTGGAAATGATTTAGTAAACTTTATTGGTGTTCCTATGGCAGCATATCATTCATATGAAGCTTGGGTAGGTTCAGGAATAAACCCCACTACCTTTACTATGGAGGTATTGGATAAAAAAATGCCAGCAGAACCTTTTTTACTATTCATCGCAGGAGCTATAATGGTTGTAACACTATGGTTTTCTAAAAAAGCTAAAACAGTTGCAGAAACTGAACTTAGCTTATCTAGGCAAGGTGATACACATGAAAAATTTAAACCGAATTTACTTTCTAGAAGTATAGTAAAAGCAACAACTTGGTTGTCTAATAATATAGGAGGTGTTATGCCAGAAGCAATGCAAGCTAAAATAGACATAAGTTTTCAAAAAGTAGATACAGTTGTATTAACTAAAGATCAAAGTATAGATGCGCCAGCATTTGATATGATTAGAGCTTCTGTTAATTTAATGGTAGCAGGAGTATTAATATCTATAGCGACAGCTATGAAATTACCTTTATCAACAACATATGTAACATTTATGGTTGCCATGGGAACATCTTTAGCAGATAGAGCTTGGGGAGCAGAAAGTGCAGTTTATAGAGTTGCAGGAGTACTTAATGTTATTGCTGGATGGTTTGGTACTGCATTAGGAGCTTTTATAGCAGCAGGTGTTGTAGTGTTTTTAGTTAACTGGCACCCAGCAGTGATGACACCTGTATTATTGTTACTTACTGTGGTTTTATTAACAAGAAATTATCTTTCTCATAAAAAGAAATCTACAACAACTAAAGATGAAGATAGCTTAACTAAAGCAGAAAGTAGTTCTGTACAAGGAGTTATTCATGAGAGTGCTAATAATATTGTGAACGTTGTGAAACGAGGTCATAAAATTTATTCTAACACTATAACGGGTTTAGCGAAACAAGATTTAGTCTTATTAAAAAAGAATAAAAAGAATATCGTGAAGTTATCTGATGAAGTTGAAGATTTACGTGATAATATTTTTTACTTTATAAAAAACCTAGATGAATCAAGTGTTGGAGCGAGTAATTTTTATATTAATATATTAGGCTATTTGCAGGATATGACACAATCGTTAGAGTATATTTCTAAAGTAAGTCATAAACACGTAAATAACAATCATAAAAAATTAAAGTTCAATCAAATTAAAGAACTTAAACAAGTAGAAGACGCTCTTGACAGGCTGTTTAGTACTACTAAAGCTGCCTTTGATTCAAAATCATTTGAACAAATTGGAGCGGTATTAAATAACAAAGATGAGGTGTTCAATTTAGTTACAGAGAAAATTCAGAAGCAAGTTGAACGAACTAGAACAGAGGAGTCTAGTCCAAAAAATACAACTTTATATTTTGGTATTTTATTAGAAACAAAAGATTTATTAACAGCAACAATGAATCTTTTAGAGGAGTATCATAGCGCACATGATAGCTCAGTAAAACCTGCAAAAATATCAGCAGAAGAAGAGTAGCTAACTAACAACTTTTTATATAATAGAAAAGCACCCAACTTTGGGTGCTTTTTTCGTTTATACTTTACTTATTTTGTTCATAAAATAAGTTTTTATAGGATTATTTTAAAAAAAAGGACATGGTTTTAAAGTGCTCATTATAATTAGGTTGCGTGTTAAAAACTGAATATTTGTTATATTAAACTTAAAATTTTAAAGCATAATATAAACCAATTAAGGGATCTATAACGTATATTTTTTGAGGGTTTTTCTTTTATATGTTATTTTTTATTCTTACATATAATTTATTTAGTAAGGTAATACTTATTCTTGTGTTGTTGAATTATTGTTTTTTGACCTTTCTATAATTAATTTTAGAGTAATGGATAAAACTAATTTTTGTAGTTCGTTAAAACTGTAAATCTGTAATAGAAAACCCTCATTTATCTATAAAAAATCTATTAAAATGAAAAAAAAACCTACAAAAATGTTATTAAAAAAAAGGTATTTCTTACTTGTATTTCTACTGGTAAGTTCTACTACTTTTTCGCAAACAAAATTTTACCAAGGATTATTAAACCAAACAGCTTGGGATAATTTAATAACAGAGATTAACACAAAAACAAAAACATTAAAGAGTAAAATTGCAGAAGCCGAAACAGCAAATTTGGAATCTAGTTATGCTAGAGGTTCTATTGTAAGCGTTAGAGAATTTGTTGTTTATGCTACTAAGGATAGAGAAAAAGCTGCAAGCTTACAAACGATATACGAAACTAGTAATGCGTTTAGAGGGTTTAATCGAAACTTTGAAAGTCAGTTAGTACTGGAAGGAATTTCTGGAGCTCCCGATTATTCCCTTTTTCATCCATATCAACAATTATATGACTGCATTAATATTTTGGATTTTGCAATAGCAGAAATTCAAGACCAGTTGGATGGCAATATTATATTATCAAAAACACTAGATTTTACTGCACCAGGAAAGCCTCGATTAGCTAAAGACGCTAGTTATTATACTAAAGGACGTAATGTTATTTTTCCAAGTACATTTTGGTCTATGCCAGATGAGGCCGATTTAATGGAAACAAATGGTTATTTAGGAGAAACTTTCAATTCACCACAAAATACGGAAAGACCAGGTGTAACTAGATCAAGTTATGCTAGAGCTAGAGCAAGAAGTTTATCTAAACAGATAGCAAATAATCAAACACCTACACAGGTTCATTATACACATACAAAACTCCCTGCGTATATGAGGACAGACTATCCTGGTATTGGAGATCATCCAAGGGCTTTTGTGCATTATGATATTGATCATCCAGAGATAACAAACTTAAATAGAAGTATGATAAGTACTTTTAATCCAGGAATAGTTGCAGCAGCAGCAGGAAGCCCTCTAATTTATGTTTTATCTAATGAGCCCCATTGGAATATTGCTAAAGGAGAGCCTCAAGCGAGCCTAGGTGTATCAAATCATACTATGAATGCGTATGTTGAACATTTGAAAGCTGAATATAAGAATATTAACAGATTAAACAGAGTATATAATTCTTTTAATGGGAATAAGAATTTTACCAATTTTAATCAGTTAAAGACAGAATACACTATTCCTTTAGATAGAAAGGTATGGCAAGGAACGCCAATTTGGTACGATTGGTTACGTTTTAATATGAACAGGTCAAATAGATGGCATAAGAACTTAAAAACAATTACAAGAGAAAGTCATGCGGCAGCCAAAATTTCTATAAAAATTTTAGGTAGAGAAGTAGAAGATCCTAGAAGAGATGGAGGTATAGATGTTGAAACTCTAATGGATATGCAAGACGTTATTGGCTTTGATGCTCAAGTAGTGCCTAATGAAACCCATGGACGTAATAATAGAAAATATTCAGAGTGGTTAAACAGGTATATTATGGATTGGAGAGAGCAAACTATAATGCTTGACTTTGCCAAATCTTTACACCCTAACAAGCCTACATTCGATTCTGAGTGGCATGCTATTTCTAGTAATGCTTGGGATAATTTTAGATTAGATCGAGGTTATGTACGCTCTTCACTTTGGTTAGCATTCTCTAATGGTATGAGTGTTCTTAATTGCTGGTGGTGGTATAGAGAACATGAAGATAGAACGACTAGAAATGGACCTGTTTTTAAAGGTGATTTAGAAGGGAAAGCATTAGGTGATGGAAATATTATGTTTTCACCACAACATCAAGCAGTATCTTTTGATACTTTTGGTAGAACGATGAAAGAAATTAATGCTCATAGTAATACTGTGGCTTCTTTAATTCCTGCCGAACGTGATGTATTAATTTATTACAGTAATGAAGCTGCTATACAAGATTATGAGTATGCTGGACAAATGTCCGATGTTTACGAAGCTTTAAAATTATTAAATGTTAAAGTTGGTTTTACAACCCCTAGTAAAATTAATTCTTTAGGATATAAACCTAAGAGTATAATAATTCCACCAACATTATATAGTCTTGATTCGACTATTGATTCATTAGCTACGTATAAAGCAAATAACCCTTCAGTAGATATGCTACAAGTTCGTAGAATAGGTAATGGTGTTGAGAACTTTGGAAAAGATGAAAAAGGAACACCAGATGCGTCGAGGGATATTAGTTTTATTAATAAATCAATATTTTTTGATGCTAATATTAATAGTTTAATAAATAGATTAAGAGCTAAATTAGTATTACCAACACCACCAGTTAATATTACTTTACCAGGCACAACAAAAAAAGCTTTTGGTGTATTTGCTTCTAAAGGTAACACAGCTAGTGGAAAAGAAGTGATTTCATTAATTAATGTAAGCTTAAACGATAGGGAAATTAAATTACCTGATTCATCAAACTATATTAATCTTCTTGATGGTAAAGTTATAAATTCAACTCATGTTATGAAGCCTTATGATGTATTGTTATTAGAAAAAGTAAGAGTAGGTTCTTTATTAGGTATTGATGATTCTAAAGTTATCGAAAAAACGTATTCAATATATCCAATTCCAGCTAAAAATAGTTTAAATATTGTTAATGATATTACTGGAAAATATACTATTTATAATGTTAATGGAGCTATTATAAAATCTGTAAGCTCTAAAGAAAAATCATTCCAAATAAATGTGGATAATTTAAGTAGCGGAGTTTATTTCCTTGAACTTCCTACTAATGAAGGAAAACAAGTAGAAACTATTATAATTTCAAACTAAGTTATAAGGATTTTATTATTTCTTAATAAATTAAATGCCGACTTAAGACATGTCTTAAGCCGGCATTTTGCTTTTAACTTATCAAATGATTTTTTATGAAGTTGCATTATATTTCAGTAAATTGTTAGTTTTTGTGATTTTAATGACTAATTGATAGTTATATTTGAATATTTAGTTTGTTTTTTATTAAAATTATAAACTTTTAACAAAAAAAACTTTCGTGTTTGTATTAAATCTATTTTAAAATGAAACAAAAATCTAAACTAATACTATTTAAAAAATTGTGCTTTCTATTAGTGTTTTTACTAATAAGTTCTACTACTTTTTCGCAAACAAAATTTTACCAAGGATTATTAAATCAAACAGCTTGGGATGATTTAATAACAGAAATTAATACAAAAACAGTAACATTAAATACAAAAATAATCGAAGCAGAAACAGCAAATTTAGAGTCTAGTTATGCTAAAGGTTCTATTGTTAGTGTTAGTGAATTTGTTATTTATGCTACTAGAGATAGAGAAAAAGCCGCAACTTTGCAAACAATTTATGAAGGTAATGGATTTAGAGGGTTTAATAATAATTTTGAAAGTCAGTTGGTAATAGAGGGTATTTCAGGATCGCCAGATTACTCCCTTTTTCATCCATATCAACAATTACAGGATTGCATTAATATTTTAGATTTTGCTATAGCTGAAATTCAAGATCAAATAGATGGAAACATTACTTTGCCAGAAACTTTAGATTTTAGTACATCAGGACATCCTCAATTAGCTACAGATGCTAGTTATTATACTAAAGGTGGTGACGTTATTTTTCCAAGCACATTTTGGACTATGCCAGATGAAGATGATTTAATGGAAACTATTGGTTATTTAGGAGAAACTTTTAACTCTCCAGCAAATACGCAGAGTCCAGGTATTACTAGACCTAATTATGCTAATTCAAGAGCAAATACGCTATCAAGGCAAGTGTCAAATAATCAAACGCCTACACAGGTTCATTATACACATACTAGACTTCCTACTTATATGACGACGGCTTATCCTGGTATTGGAGACCATCCAAGAGCATTTGTACATTATGATATTGATCACCCAGAAATTACAAATTTAAATCGAAGTATGATAAGTACTTTTAATCCACAAATAGTAAGTGCAGCAGCCGGTAGTCCTTTAATTTATGTATTATCTAATGAGCCGCATTGGAATATTGCAGAAGGAGAATCTCAAGCAAATTTGGGAGTATCAAACAATACTATGGATGCGTATGTAGATCATTTGGAAACTGAATATGGTAATGATATTAGTGTATTAAATACCGTATATAACCCTTTTAATGGCAATGAGAATTTTACCAGTTTTGATGATTTAAAGACAGAATATACAATTCCTTTAAATAGAAATATTTGGCAAGGAACACCAATTTGGTATGATTGGTTACGCTTTAATATGAATAGGTCTAATAGATGGCATAAGAACTTAAAAACAATTACAAGAGAAAGCGATGCTAATGCCAATATATCAATAAAAATTTTAGGTAGAGAAGTAGAAGACCCTAGAAGAGATGGAGGTATAGATTTAGAGGGCTTAATGGATATGCAAGAAGTTATAGGTTTTGATGTTCAGGTAGTACCTAATGAAACACATGGTCGAAACAATCGTTTTTATAGAGGGTGGTTAAGTCAATATATTATGGACTGGAGAGAGCAATCCATAATGTTAGATTTTTCCAAATCCTTATACCCAAATAAACCTACGTTCGATTCCGAATGGCATGGTATCTCTAGTAATGCATGGGATAATTTTAGATTAGATCGTGGTTATGTACGTTCTTCTCTTTGGTTAGCTTTTACCAATGGTATGAGTGTTATTAATTGTTGGTGGTGGTACAGAGAGCATCTGGATAGAGGCGCGACTATCAAAAAAGGTGATTTGGAAGGTAAAACAGGAGGTGTTGGGAATATTATGTTTTCACCGCAACATCAAGCTGTTTCGTTTGATACTTTTGGTAGAACAATGAAAGAAATAAATGCTCAAAGTAATACAGTAGCTTCTTTAGTTCCGGCAGAACGTGATGTGTTAATTTATTACAGTAATGAAGCCGCTATACAAGACTTTTTATATGCACAACAAATGTCTGATATATACGAAGCTCTAAAATTATTGAATATAAAAGTAGGGTTTACTACGCCAAGTAAAATAAACAATTTAGGATACTCTCCTAGTGCAATTGTTATACCTCCAACACTATTTAGTTTAGATTCTAGTATTGATGCTTTAAATACTTATAATAGTAATAATCCTTCTGTAGATATATTGCAAGTTAATAGATTTAGTGGTCCATCTAGTTTTAGTAAGGATGAAAAAGGAACAGATGATGTTTCAAGAGATTTAAGCTTTGCTAATAAAACAGTAACTTTTACATCTAATATTAGTACTTTGATTAATCGTTTGAGAAGTAACTTGGTGTTTCCAACACCAGCTATCGATATAGATATTACAGAGCCAGGAACTACTACCGAAGCTTTTGGTGTATTTGCTTCGTACGGTAATGCTCCCAATGGAAAAGATGCTGTATCGCTAGTTAATGTAAGTTTAAGTGACAGAGAAATTAAATTACCAAGTTCTGTAAACTATGTAAATTTAATTGATGGAAGAGCAATTAGTTCAACTCATGTTATGAAACCCTATGATGTTTTATTACTAACAGAAGATACTTTTTTAAGTATAAATGATACTAATGATGTTGTTAAAACATATTCAATATATCCAAACCCTGCTAACGATGTTTTAAATATTGTCAATAAAATTACTGGAAGGTATATTATTTACAATGTTACTGGAGCTGTTATAAAATCTATAGATTCTAAAGAAAAATCATTTCAAATTAATGTTGATAATTTAAGTGCAGGAGTTTATTTTATTGAACTTCCTACTAATAAAGGGAAACAAGTAGAAACTATTATAATCTCAAATTAAGTCTATATAGCTTAAGTCTATATAGCCTAATTGTTTCATAATAAAAACAACTATTTATTATAAAAAAAAGCATCTCGAAAGAGATGCTTTTATAACACTTAATTTAAATCTTTCTCAAACTCCTTGAGGGAAAGAACCGAGAAAAATTTGTAAGTGAATGTTTATTAAGATCCGCACATTAAACAATCATCACCTTCTCCTGCTTTTGCTTGTGCAATAAGCACTTTCATTTCCTCAGGAGTCATAGGTTTAACTTCTTCTTCAGAAAGCGTGTTTTGTTTGGCAAATTTAACAGCATTTTTAGCAGCTACTTCTTGTTTTTTCTGTGCTTCTTTTTCTTTTTGCAACTTAGCATTATTAACTTCGACTATTTCTACAGGTGGTTCTTCTTTTTTAGAAGTCTTTAAAGTAAATTTAATAGCATCAACAGCACTCTTAGTACGCAAATAATACATGCCAGTTTTTAAACCACTTTTCCAAGCGTAGAAATGCATTGATGTTAATTTAGCCATGGTAGCGCCTTCTAAAAATAAATTAAGCGATTGTGATTGATCTATAAAATAACCTCGTTGACGAGACATGTCTATAATATCTTTCATACTTAACTCCCAAACTGTTTTATAAAGATCTTTAATATCTTGAGGAATAATGTCAATAGCTTGAATAGAACCATTAGCTCTCATGATATCTTGTTTTAAGCTCTCATTCCATAAACCAAGTTCAACTAAATCTTCTAATAAATGTTTGTTTACTACAATAAACTCACCAGATAATACACGACGGGTATAAATATTAGATGTGTAAGGTTCAAAACATTCATTATTTCCAAGAATTTGTGATGTAGATGCTGTAGGCATTGGAGCTACTAATAGCGAATTACGCACCCCGTTTTTAAGTACTTGTTTACGTAATTTACTCCAATCCCAATTTCCACTTAAATCTTCATCTTTTATGCCCCATAGGTTATGTTGAAACTCCCCTTTACTTATTGGAGAACCTTCATATGTTTCGTATGGACCATCAACTTTAGCTTCTTCCATACTCGCTGTTACAGCAGCATAATAAAGTGTTTCAAAAATATCTGTATTTAATTTTTTAGCAGCATCACTTGTAAAAGGCATACGTAATTGTATAAACGTATCAGCTAATCCTTGCACACCTAAACCTATTGGTCTGTGGCGTACATTGGAGGTTTTTGCTTCTTTTACAGGATAATAATTTCTATCAATAACTCTATTTAAGTTCTTAGTAACACGCTTAGTAATACGGAATAGTTCTTTATGATCAAACGTACCATTTTTAATAAACATTGGTAAAGCAATAGAAGCTAAATTACAAACAGCAACTTCTTCTGGAGATGTATACTCCATAATTTCAGTACATAAATTTGAAGAACGAATAGTTCCTAAATTTTTCTGATTTGATTTACGGTTAGCAGCATCTTTATAAAGCATGTACGGAGTACCCGTTTCAATTTGAGATTCTAATATTTTTTCCCAAAGTTCACGTGCTTTTATTGTTTTACGACCTTTTCCTTCTGCCTCATATCTCAAATATAAAGCTTCAAACTCTTCGCTATGCACTTCGTCCATTCCAGGACATTCATTAGGACACATTAAGGTCCATTCCCCATTTTCTTCAACACGTTTCATAAATAAATCTGAAATCCACATCGCGTAAAATAAATCACGCGCACGCATTTCTTCTTTACCATGATTTTTCTTTAAATCTAGGAAGTCAAAAATATCAGCATGCCAAGTTTCTAAATAAATAGCAAAACTTCCTTTACGTTTACCTCCTCCTTGATCTACATAACGTGCAGTGTCATTAAATACTCGAAGCATTGGTACGATACCATTACTAGTACCATTTGTTCCTGCAATATAACTACCAGTAGCTCTTACATTGTGCATAGCCAAACCTATACCTCCTGCAGATTGCGAGATCTTAGCAGTTTGTTTTAGTGTATCATAAATTCCATCAATACTATCTTCTTTCATAGTTAAAAGAAAACATGATGACATTTGTGGTTTAGGTGTACCTGCGTTAAATAATGTTGGTGTAGCGTGTGTAAAGTATTTTTTAGACATGAGCTCATAAGTTTCTATAGCTGCATCTAAATCATTTAAATGAATTCCTATAGAAACACGCATAAGCATATGTTGTGGACGTTCTGCAATTTTACCATTTAGTTTTAAAAGGTAAGAACGTTCTAAGGTTTTAAAACCAAAATAGTCATAACCAAAATCACGATTATATATAATAGTAGAATCTATACGTTCTTTATTATTCATGATAACCTCATATACATCATCTGCTAAAAGCGGAGCTTCTTTGCCAGTTCTTGGGTTAACATATTTGTGTAGATCTTCCATGACGTCGCTAAACGTCTTCTTTGTATTTTTATGTAAGTTAGAAACAGAAATACGTGCTGCTAAACGTGCATAATCTGGATGAGCTGTTGTCATCGTTGCAGCAACTTCTGCAGCAAGATTATCAAGTTCACTAGTTGTTACACCGTCATACAAGCCTTCAATAACACGCATTGCTACTTTTAGTGGATCAACTAATTTGTTTAATCCATAGCATAATTTTCTCACTCTTGCAGTGATTTTGTCGAACATAATCTGTTCTTTTCTACCGTCTCTTTTTACTACATACATTGTTTTACACGTTTTTAGCTTTCCTGATACACCTTCAGGAAAATGGTTAACTAGTTAGTCCAAATTTTGCATCTAACTATTGTTAGACAAAATTTAGTTACTACAATTAATTCAATAAATGGTAATTAGTTTAATTTTCCATTCAATGGAAATGTCATTTTAATTGATTTTCCAAAAAAGAAATCTTTGGAAAGAAAGGGATCAATTAAAAATCGGCGTCAAAACTGAATTTATCATCATCATCTTCTTTGTTAAGAACACCTGCTTTTTGATATTCGGACACACGTTTTTCAAAGAAATTAGTTTTTCCTTGTAATGAGATCATGTCCATGAAATCAAATGGATTTGCTGTGTTATATTCTTTTTCACAGTCAAGTTCACTTAACAAGCGATCTGTCACAAATTCTAAATATTGTGACATAAGAACAGCATTCATTCCTATTAAACTAGCTGGTAATGATTCTGTTATAAATTCACGTTCTATATCTAAAGCGTCCACTAATATTTCTCTAATACGAGATTTTGGAACTTTATTTATTAGATGTTTGTTGTGTAGATGTACAGCAAAGTCACAGTGTACACCTTCATCACGAGATATTAATTCATTAGAAAACGTTAGACCTGGCATTAATCCTCTTTTCTTTAACCAGAAAATAGAACAAAATGCACCAGAAAAGAAAATCCCTTCTACAGCAGCAAACGCAATTAAACGCTCTGCAAAACTTGGAGAATCAATCCACTTTAAAGCCCAATCAGCCTTTTTCTTAATGGCTGGAAAGTTTTCTATAGCATTAAAGAGTAGGTCTTTTTCTTTTTCGTCTTTTACGTAAGTATCTATTAATAGCGAATAAGTCTCACTATGGATATTCTCCATCATTATTTGAAATCCATAAAAGAACTTTGCTTCACTATATTGTACTTCATTTACAAAATTTTCAGCTAAATTTTCATTTACAATACCATCACTAGCAGCAAAAAATGCTAAAATGTGCTTGATAAAATAGCGTTCATCATCATTTAATTTTGTTGCCCAATCTGTAAGATCTTGATGTAAATCAATTTCTTCAGCAGTCCAAAAACTAGCTTCAGATTTTTTATACCATTCCCAAATATCATGATGCTGAATTGGAAAAATAACAAAACGATCTTTGTTTTTTTGAAGAATGGGTTCTATAGACTGAGACATTGTTGTTTTAGATTTTTTAAAAATTTGACGAAAAATTTATTTCGATTTGGGTTAACAAAGATTCAAAAATGTAGCCATAAAAGAAAGGTATAGTTATAAACATTGTCAACAAGTTTTTAACAAAACATTGTAATTTTCTCACTTTTTTTGTTTTTTCTTACTTGATTTTAGTTTTTTGTAAATCAGTTATTTAGGTTGTAAAATCTTTCTTAAGTACTATGAAATATAGAATTCTAGTTTTCTTGAAAACAAAATAAAAAATAACAAAAACACGATTTTTTTTCTATTAAAATTTACAATTCTTTTCATTGAAAAATCAAGGCAAGAAAGTTGTGAAAAATATCATTTTATCATAATTTTTTATTTTGAGAGGAATTGAATCTTGAAAACGTTAACTGCAAATTAACTTAAGGGGTATGATGGCTTAATAGTTCTAAATTAATTTTAAAATTAAAACTATTAATGAAAAATAATGTATTAAAAACTATTTTATTTGCAACTATCGCATCTGTATTTATAGCTTGTAATAACGATGATGATTCTACAAATAATTTGAAAATTCCTGACCTAGCTAATTTTGGGATAAAATTACCTTATAATGTTTTAAAAACGGTAAATAATGTTGAAATTAGAAATGGTGGTTTTGGATCGGAGGCTACAATACACCCAACTAATGCGGGTGAGTTTTATGCTTTAACAGATAGGGAGCAAACCTAAAAACATCTGGAGGTAAAATTTTCCCTATTTCAGATTATACACCGCGAATTGGTCATTTTAAATTGTTGGAAATGGATCTATCGAAATGCTAAATGAAATTCTGTTTAAAACGCCTTCGGGTAATGTTATTACTGGACGCCCTAACCCTATTGGTTTTGGAACTACAGGCGAAATTCCTTATGATTTAGATAAAAATATATTAGAAACAGATAGATATGAGGTGGGTTAGATAGTAAGGGACTTGTTGCTTTAAAAGATGGTTCTTTTGGGTTTCTGATGAATATGGATTAGATATAGTCCATTTTGATGCCGAAGGAAAAGAACTTGAAGGAATAAGTCCAGTAAATGTAAATACTGGAGGAAGAAAAATTCCAGCAGTTTTTGAGAGAAGATGGGCAAATAGGGGGATGGAAGGATTAGCAATAACGCCTAATGAAAAAACTTTAGTAGGTATTATGCAATCGACTTTATATAATCCATCAAAAGAAAAAGTTGCAGATTTTACTATTATAAGAATTGTAACTTTTGATTTAGTAACAGCTGAAACAAAGCAATATTTATTTAAACAAGAGAAAGCATAAAATTCTAATTCTGAAATTGTAGCACTAAGTGATATTGAATTTTTAGTTGTAGAAAGAGATGGTTTGTTTACAGGTGAAGATTCGTGTGCTCAAAAGCATATTTATAAAATTAACATTAGTAATGCGACAGATGTTTCTGGTGATAGTTTTGATGATTTAGATAGTATGTTAATTAATGGAAAACCATAGAAGAGAATACATGGGAAGAATTAGCGGTTGCTAATATTTTGCCAGTTAGCAAAACTTTGGCTGTTAATTTGGTTATACTGCTTAAGGGGTTATCCACATGAAAAGTTAGAAGGTATTTGGTTAATTAACAGAACAACTATAGGTGTTTTGAATGATGATGATTTTGCGGTAACAGGAACAGATATTTTATTTCAAAAGTTTTACCTTCTAGTAAAACCGAAAAAGATATTGATGGTAACACCTTATATAATATATTGTAAACTATTAAAAGTAAATTTTGTAGATCAAAAAAGATAGGTTGTCTCAAAACAAGTTTTTTGGCAGTCTTGTTTTTTATTTGCGTTGCTCAGCAATCTTTTCTAATTCCATATACCAATCTTCACCAAACTTTCTTATTAAAGCTTCTTTTACAAATTTGTAAATAGGTATTTGTAATTCTTTGCCTAGTGTGCAGGCATCATCACAAATTTGCCATTTATGATAATTTACTGCTGAAAATTCGGTGTAATCTTGAACTCTTATAGGGTATAAATGACATGATATTGGCTTTTTCCAAGTAACTTCACCTTGATTGTAAGCTTCTTCAATTCCGCAAAGAGCAACTTTTTTTTTATCAAAAATAACATAAGCACAGTCTGCTCCATTAATTAAAGGTGTTTCTAATTCGCCATCTTCAGTAGTTATGTAAACTCCTTGGTTTTCGATAGCTTCAATCCCTTCTTTGCGTAAAAAGGGTTTTACTTTTGGATATATTTCTTTTAAAATATTAGCTTCGTCTGCATCTAAAGGTGCTCCTGCATCACCATCAATACAGCAAGCGCCTTTGCATGCAGATAAATTGCAAATGAAATCTTTTTCTATAATATCTTCTGAAACTATAGTTTTTCCTAACTGAAACATAAAACACTTTTATAAATAGTTCACAAAAATAGACAAACTTTGACTTTAATATGAATTCTACATTAGAAAATCCATTATGTATTAAAACTTATTAAGGTTCATTGTTTTTGTAAGATTTTGTGTAGATTTACTATGTTCGAAACTTGTAATTTAATCTTCGAAACAATATTATGATGTGTAATTCAAGGTTGATTTTTAAGATTATATAGTGAAAAGCTATATTTTTGCGAAATATTAAAAAAAACTAAAATTATGGAGCTAGATCCTAAAGAAATATTTACGGCGTTTATGGTGCTATTTGCTGTGATAGATGTTATTGGCAATATTCCTATTGTAATTGATTTAAGAAAAAAAGCGGGGCATATACAAAGTGAAAAGGCTTCTATAATCGCTGGAATTATATTGATTGTGTTCTTGTTTTTGGGGAAAAGTATATTAAATCTTATTGGTATTGATGTGAATTCATTTGCTGTTGCAGGGGCTTTTATTTTGTTTTTTATTGCTTTAGAAATGATTTTAGGTATAACCTTATATAAGCAAGAAGAGCATGATTCTATGACAACGGCTGTCTTTCCGTTAGCATTTCCACTTATTGCAGGTCCTGGTAGTTTAACTACATTGCTTTCGTTAAGAGCGGAGTTTAGAATTGAAAACATCATTATAGCGGTTATAATGAATGTTATCATTATTTTTGTAGTCCTTAAAACATCAGTTAGAATTGAGCGTTTTATTGGGCAAAATGGCATTAATATTATACGTAAGGTATTTGGTGTTGTTTTATTGGCTATAGCTGTAAAGCTATTTGTTCATAACATAAAGGCTTTGTTTGATGTTGTATAAATATAAACCACTATTTCAATGAAAATTTTAACTATACTATTTAGTGTTATTGCTCTAGGGCTAATGATCTTCAATTTTACAAAAGTGAATTTTGAAGCACCTTTTAATGGGGATAGCATCGTTGCTCTAATTACCATTCTAGCCTCGCTTTGTGTTATGCTTATGATGTTTATTTTAAGAACTTCGAAACGTATAGAAGAAAAAACAAAAGGACGTAACTAATGTATGATGCATTAATAATTGGTGGTGGTGCAGCCGGGTTATCCTGTGCTTTGGTTTTGGGTTCTGCAAAAAATAAACCTTTTGCAAGTGACAAAGCCATTGGTGTTATTACGCATCAGAAAACATCACATTTACAAACAGCTTTGTTTAATAATGTGTTGGGGTTAACTCCAGAAACCACAGGGGCTTCAATTTTAGAAAGAGGTAAAAAGCAATTAATCTCTTTGTATCCTCATGTAGAGCAAATAGAAGGTGAGAAAGTTTTGGAAATTTTAAAATTTGAAACAGGTTTTAATATAAAAACTAATAAAAGCAGCTATATATCTAAAATTGTTGTAATAGCTGTTGGTTATACTAATTTAATGGCTATTAAGGGTCTTGATCAATATGTTGAACCACACCCAAGAGCTGCTATTGAAAAAGATCGTATTTGGTTAAAAAACGCTGATCATTTAATTGAAGAAAATCTTTATGTTGCTGGTACTTTAGCTGGCTGGCGTAGTCAGTTTGCTATAGCTTCAGGTAGCGGTGCTCATGTGGCTACAGATATTTTAACACTTTGGAATAATGGGAAACATGTTAAAGTACATGATAAGCTTTAAGTTAAAATAAACTCAAAAAAGCCTATCTTAGTAGTATTGCATACTTAATTCGGTTATTTTGAGAAATAGTTATTTAAAGAAATAAGGGGTGAAGGTAAGATAGATTTAAGTTTACTCTTCGTTGCTTAGGTTAATAACTTCATCAATCATAATGTCACGCTGATTAAAAACTTCTTCAAAAGCTCCATTGCCGAAAAGTTGATCTGCCAAAGTTGCTTTAATGTATTGTTTTACTTCTTCATGATATGCTACAAAAGTGATTTTAGAATCTGTCCTGAGGTTTAAATAGTCTTGAAAGGTAAAAACTAAGTCGTCTCCAACTTCAAAAGTATTTATAAATTCTTGCCTAGATATATTGTTATAGGCAAATCTATCTTTTTCTAATTCTTCAAATACAAAATTTCCAAAAAAGCCACGTCTTTGTAAAAAAATAAGTGTTTCGTTTTGCATACTGTTATCTATAGGGACAAAAACATCTGGAATAATACCGCCTCCACCGTAAACTATTTTTCCTGCAGGTGTGGTGTATTTTAATGAATCGTCAACGTGTATTTTTTCAGGATCAAGTAGTTCACCACTTTCTAGTCTTTCATAATATTCATCATAATAGTCTTTGTTGCCTTTGTCGTAAGGACGTTGAATGGAGCGACCTGTGGGGGTGTAGTATCTAGAGACGGTTAGACGTACTATGCTGCCATCTCCCAAATCCATTTCTCGCTGTACTAAACCTTTTCCATAAGAACGGCGTCCAACAATAGTGCCTTTATCGTTGTCTTGTATAGCGCCAGCAACAATTTCACTTGCGGATGCAGAGTTTTCATCTATAAGTACATATATTTTACCGTCTTCAAAATCTCCTTTATTGGTTGCAAAGCTTTTTTCTATATTGCCTCGTTTGTTTTTTGTAAATAAAATAAGTTTATTATCTTCTAGGAACTCATCAACTATTTGTTCGGAAATACTTAATATTCCGCCAGGGTTATTTCGTAAATCTAAAGCGATTTCTTTGGCACCTAATGCTTGAAGTTTATCTAATCCTGTTTTAAATTCTTTATAAGTAGACTCGGCAAAACGATTAATCTTAATATACCCTAGTTTTTCTGTTAACATGTAAGCAGCATCAACACTTTTTATTGGTATTTTTCCACGTTTTACAGTGAAATTTAAAAGTTTAGGCTCGCCTTTTCTGTATACTTTTAAGTTTACCTTGGAGTTTATGGAGCCTTTTAGTTTTTTAATAATTTCTCCGTCTTTTAACTTATCACCAAAGAGGGAATCACCATCTGCCATAATAATTCTATCACCACCTTTAATGCCTGCTTTAGAGCTAGGGCCGTTTTCTATAGTTCTAATTACAGCAATAGAATCTTTATAAGTGTAAAAACTAATGCCAATGCCAACAAAATCACCCTTCATCTCTTCTGCAACGCGTTCCATGTCTTCTTTTGGAATATAAACAGAGTGTGGGTCAAGATTATTTAAGATGCCATTAACTGTAACGTCAACAATACTATCTGTATTTATGTCGTCAACGTAGTTATACTCTATATAATCAATAAGCCTGTTGAGTTTATCTTTTTTGCTATTTGTAGAAAATAGTCTATCTGGTGAATCTGTGAAATCTAATTTTCCACCAATAAAAATGCCTGCTGCAATAGCAACACCCAAAATCAGTGGTAAATATTTTTTTTGATATGGCATTATGCTTTTAAGTCTTCAATTTGTTTTAATCCTATTCCTGCTTTTTCTAAAAATTTTAATCCAGAATTGTCTTTGTATGCTTCGTGATAGACTACTTTTACAATGCCTGCTTGATGTATTAATTTACTGCATTCTTTGCAGGGGGACATTGTTATGTAAAGTGTAGCTCCTTTGGAGGATTGAGTAGATGAAGCTACTTTTAAAATAGCATTAGCTTCAGCATGTAATACATACCATTTTGTGTATCCCTCATCATCCTCACAAAAATTTTCAAAACCAGAAGGTGTTCCGTTGTATCCGTCAGAAATTATCATTCTATCCTTTACTATGAGTGCTCCTACTTGTCTACGTTTACAGTAAGATAATTTCCCCCATTCTTTCGCAATTCTTAAATAAGCTTTATCGTACTTAAGTTGTTTATTTTCTGGCATTAATATGATTTATAATTATGGTGTTACCTTCGTATGGAATTTATAAAGTTTCGATATAGAAATAAATTCAGTATTAGAAAGCCTTATAATAATTTTGAGTTAAGTTTTACTTAATATCTTTTGTGAAAAAACATTAAAGAATGTTATTGTAGTCACTTAACACGAAATCTTATAGCGAAGATACTTGGTTCGTATTTTAATTACAACACAAGTTCGTTAAACTTTTATGAAAGTTGGTGTAAGATTATTAAAAAGTTAGAAATATTTTATCTCTATAATATTTCTAACTCAGATTATGTATTTAAGAATATTAATGGTTCTGTTTTACAGGAAACCATTGTTTAAAATCATAGGTATTACTAAGCCTACTACTATGGCAGAAATAACCATGATCCAATCGCGTTTAGAAAATCTAAAAATGGTTTGGACTATATATCCTAAAAACAAAACGATAAACACAATAATAATTTGAGCAATTTCTATACCTAAAGCAAATTCTAATAAGAGTACTAATTTATTGTTAGAGTTGCCTAATAACATTTTAAACTCTCTTGCAAATCCTAAACCGTGTACTAATCCAAAAAAAAGTGTAGACAAAAATAAAACGCCTACTTTCTCTTTTTGTGCCCCTTTACCAGATGTGAATACATTAAAAAGGGCTACAATTAAAATAGTTATAGGTATTAAAAATTCTACTATTTTTCCATTTATGCTAACCGCACCGTAAGCAGCCAAAACTAAAGATAGCGTATGTCCTAAAGTAAATATAGAGACTAATAATAATACGCGTTTCCAATCTTTAAAGGCGTAAGGAACTGTTAGGACGATGAGAAATAAAACATGATCATAAGCTTTAATGTCTAGCACATGATTAATACCGTATTCTACATTAAACCAGAAGTTTTCAAGCATAGTAATTGGAGGTTAAGTTTGGTAGCTCAAATATACAATTAATTAGGTTCTTTTAAAATGCTATTATATTTTTTGTTTAACTGAAAAAGCATCTCTATAGTAATGTTTTCTAATGACCAGGCGTGTTTCCATTTCCAGTCTTGTCTAGCATAAGAATCATTAATACTTTTAGGCCAGCTATTGGCAATATCTTGTCTGTAATCTGGGTGATAGCCTACTTTAAATTCGGGTATATGTTTTTTTATAGATTCGGCAATATCTTTTGGCGTAAAACTTATAGCAGCTAGGTTATAGGATGATCTAATTTTAACATCACTAGTTTCTGCATTCATAATGTCTATGGTTGCTTTAACGGCGTCATCCATAAACATCATTGGAAGTTCTGTATCTTCCTTTAAAAAGCAGTTATAAAATTTATCTGTAATAGCTTTGTGGTAAATTTCAACTGCGTAATCTGTAGTACCACCACCAGGTAATGTTTTCCAGCTAATTATTCCTGGATAACGTAAACTACGAACATCAACACCATATTTGTTATGATAATATTCACACCAACGTTCGCCTACTTGTTTGGTTATGCCATAAACTGTAGAGGGTTCCATAGTAGTGTATTGAGGGGTATATTCTTTTGGTGTTGTGGTTCCGAAAACAGCAATGCTTGATGGCCAAAACACTTTTTTAAGGCACTTTGTTTTTGCTAGATTTAATACGTGAAATAAGGAATTCATATTTAAATCCCATGCTTTTTCTGGAAACTTTTCTCCAGTAGCACTTAACATAGCGGCCATTAAGTAAATAGTGTCAATATTGTGTTTTTCAACACAGGTTTTAATACTACTATAGTCTTGCGCATCTACAATCTCAAAAAGACCTGAATTTACAAGACTTAAATTACTATGATTAATGTCGCTTGCAATAACATTTTTATTACCAAAAATGTTTCGTAAGCTATATGTTAATTCTGAGCCTATTTGTCCGCAAGCTCCAATTATTAATATTCTAGAGTTCATTTATAATACATATTATGAAGATAATTCAAAAATAATAAGATTTTATTGATAATATCATATTTTAAAGCTTAATTTTTTTTAATTTGATTATCTAGTAATTCATTAAAAAATCAACTATTCCTATATCTTTGCGATACATTTTTTTAAATAAGTCTTATGAGTGCTAAAATTTTGAGTGTTTTTTGTTTATTAGTTTTGTCTTTTTCTTGTAAGAAGGCTCAAGAAAATGTTATTGAAGAAAATAAAAGTGAGAGTGTAGCGGAGCATGATTTTTCTAAGTTTAAATATATAGACTATGCTTTAGATGAGAAAACGGAAAAGGCTTTAGAGGATTGGCAAGAGTATTTTCAGCTACAAGACATTATAACTAATGTGAAAAAAGGTGATCTAAGTTTTTTTGAAGATAATAAAGTTGAGGTTAAATTGTTTTTAAAGAAATTAAAAGAAAGTATTCCAGAAAAAGTAAACGCTTCTTCAATTTTTGCTAGGATATTAGTGTTAGAAACTAAATTTTATAAATTAGAGAGTTTGTATAACTTATCTACAACGAATAATGAAGAGCTGTCAAGTGCAGTTAAAGAGTTTTTAGTGTCTTTCTCTAATCTCAATTTACAAATGAATAAAAAAATAGAATTTGATAATCGTACAATATCAAAACCTGAATGATTAGCTAAGGAAACATATGTGTATTTAAAAAAATGGCTTCTATTATTATGTAGAAGCCATTTTTTTATAAATATTGATTACTTTTTTTCTTGTGTTTGTAATGCTTGTTTTTGTCTTAATAATTCTGTTTTTGTTAATTGAGTTAAATTAAAATTGGGAGCCGTTTTTAAGGCAGCATCTAAAACATCTACAGCAGCGTCAATATTGGTTTTTTTGTCTTTATTATAAATAACCAAAGCATTTAAGTACATAAAAGCTGCTTTTAAGGAAACCTCATATGGTGTTTGAGATTCATAAAAAGCTTTTTTCATAGCATCTTTAGAATTTGCCAAACCATAATTAACATGTTTTTCAGCTTCAGCAAACTCTTGAATCTGCAAATTAAGTTCAGCTAATTCGTAAGCTATTAAAGCATTGGGAGTTCTTTTAAACATTTCATTAAAAAGTTCAATTGCTAATTTAGGTTGCTTGACAGCTTTTAAAGAGACTGCTTTAACTTCAATAGCAATATTAGAATCAGTAGCGCTTTTTTCTATACCTATTGTATTAAGGGCTTGCATGTATTTACCCTCGCTCATGTATAGATATGCTAAGGTGTCTTTTCTTGCTTGAGAAGGCGCTAATAAATTTAAATGTGTTATACCGTTTATAATACCTTGAACATCTCCTTGAGCTTTCATTTGCTTATAATAAGCTTCATAATGTTTTACTAATTCTGAGTTAGTTTGCGCGCTCAACATAAAGCTACCTGCCAATAAAACTAATCCTAATATTCTCTTCATTTTTAATATTTTTTATAAGTCAAAATTATAAAAAATTAACATTTAAATTCTTAAAACAATGCTAATTATTTTGATATACAATGAATTAATCTTTTTTATTTGATTTTACTTGAGTATTCGTTATTTCTGCTTGTTGATTTTTTTATATAAAACAAGTACTACAAATATATGTTTCGAAGCATATGTTTTAGGAAAACTGAAAAAAAACGACTATATTTAAGATTACTAAAAATTAATTAATCATGGGGATAAAAAGTTTTCAAGGAGCTAGAAGGCATCAATCTGATGCGGCAGATACGCCTTTATTAAAAGTGAGTGATTATATGAGTACCAATTTAATTACGTTTACTCCAAACCAAGCTATTGAAAGCGTTATGGAGTCTTTGATAAAATATCGAATTTCTGGTGGACCAGTAGTTAATGATAAAAATGAGTTGGTTGGTATTATATCTGAAGGAGATTGTATAAAACAGATTAGCGAGAGCAGGTATTATAATATGCCTATGCAAGATAAAACTATTGAAAAATATATGGCTGTAAATGTGGAAACCATTGATGGTAATATGAATATTTTTGATGCTGCAAATAAGTTTTTGAATGCTAAACGAAGGAGGTTTCCAATAGTTGAAAATGGTAAGCTGGTTGGTCAGATAAGTCAGAAAGATGTGCTTAAAGCTGCTATGCAATTAAAAGGTCAAAATTGGAAATAGTTAATGTTTTAAATATTAATTTACAGGCTTTTAACTAGTAATGAGTTTATACAAATTATTACATTGTTTTTGCCTTAGGCTAAGTAGAAAATTCTAATTAGTTTTAGGTATAGCTGTGTCTTATAATTGAGCTATTTGTTTATGTTTAAAAAGTAATACAAATATACATTTAGAAGTGTTGCTGTTTGATGAGCTATTTCTCTTTCGTTAACGTTTTCGTTTTACTAGAGCGTAATAATCGCCTTCTAAGGGCAGGTATCCTTGGTCATAAACAAAGTAATATATTGTGCCAGCTTTGGTAGTGTAAATACTTGTGAAATAATTAAAGTCGAAACCAGCTTCTATAAGTTTTGCTCTAGATGTTTTTGTTTTTTGATCAGGATTCAAGGCTTCTAAAATTCTATAATTTTTGCGAAGTCTATTGTTAGTGTTACGTATTAAGTTTTTACTATCCTTATTGACTTTATTATTATAAGCGTTTCTGCAACCGTCATTGCAGAATTTTTTATCAATTCTGCCAATAATATTATCACCACATTCTAAACATTGTTTTTGCATAATTATTTGTTTTCAATTTTATACCAACTAAGATTTAGCTCGTCTTCTTCAAAATAAAAATCTTCTACATATTCTAAGCCTATTTTTAAAAGAGCTTTATGAGAAGCTTGATTCTCAATTTCTGCTGTAGCATATAACTCAGTTAGCTTTAAAATATTGAAGGCGTAATCTACAGCAGCTTTGCCAGACTCTGTTGCATAGCCTTTACCCCAGTATTTTTTAATAAACCTATAGCCAACATCATAGTATTTGGTAAAGCCATTCATGTTGTATTCGGTATTTAATCTCAATCCAGACCAGCCTATAAAATCTCCAGAAGATTTTTCAATAGCAACCCACCTTCCTATACCTCTTTCCTGATATTGATTAAGTACAGATTCTATAATTTTAATAGACTCTTCTTTTGTCTTAACGGGTTTATTGCCTAAATATTTGTGAACTTCTGGGTCTGAATCTAATTCAAACATACCCCTTAGATCTGTTTTTCTAAATTCTCTTAATATCAGTCTTTCTGTTTCTATGTGAAATTTCATAATTATATTATACTTAAATATAATAAATTTTTCGTTTACAAACGACTACAAGTGCTTACAAACGACTTTAAGTAAGTAATAACCGAGTAATATTTTGGGGGTGACTCATATTTGCAGTGTCGAAACATAATAACTCGATGGTATCAATTGTTGAATATTAAAATTTAAAAATTATGAACACGCTTAGAAACAAAGTACAGTTGATTGGTAACTTAGGAAACGATCCAGAAATTATTAATCTTGAATCAGGGAAAATATTAGCAAAATTTAATATTGCTACTAACGAAAATTACACCAATAATAAAGGAGAAAAAATAACAGATACGCAATGGCACAACATTGTCGCTTGGGGAAAGACAGCTGAAATTATTGAAAAATATGTAGCTAAAGGGAAAGAAGTAGCCATAGAAGGTAAGCTAACAACTCGCTCTTGGGAGGATAAGGACGGAATGAAGCGTTATACAACTGAGATTGTTTGTAGTGAATTATTGATGTTAGGGAAATAAATTTATAACTATTTTACAGGGCGCTATGAAAAAGCGCCCTGTTTTCATTTCAAGCTGTTTTATTTTAGTATAATTTTACTGAAATTAAAATGTAAAAGGACGTTTTATTCTGCAATAGTTTCAAGCTTGAATAGATTTTTTTTTGTAAGAGATAGGTTTAAGGTTAATTTCTTTAAATAATTAAAAATTAATACCTAAAAATGTATTGTAAAGATTCATGTAAAATTTGTTTTTTTTTTAATTATTCACAACTAGAGTTAGTCAAAGTAAAAAAATCAATAAATCTTAGTCAATACTACGGTCTTTAATTATAGCTTTATTACTTTTATGGTTAATTTACAATAGAACGATACCATGTCTGTAGAGCCAAAATTAACTAGATTTAAACAAAACGTTTTGTCTAAATATCAAATATACAACAGTATATTTATGACACTTCCTTTTGATGCCATAACAAAAACAGGAGTATTACTTCCTTTATTTCATGAAACTTGTGAAAAAGGATTCAAAAAAGGTGATGACCCAACAACTATTGTTGATACTTTTTTTGAAAAATACCAAGGTCGTCGCTCCAAAGAAAGTCAAATTAATTTACTATTTAGATTTATTCAATATATTGAAAGACAAGTTGTTTTGTTTGATGCTATTGAAGATGTAGCTTTTCCTGTTGTTAATAATATGGAAGGTATTGGTACTTTAAGAAATCTTAAAGAGTCTGCTAATTCAGAAAACAAATTAGAAGAATTAAAAAAATATCTTGAAGAGTTTAAGGTGCGTATTGTTTTAACAGCACACCCAACACAATTTTACCCAGGTTCTGTTTTAGGGATTATTACAGATTTAACTAAGGCTATTAAAGAGAATAATCTGTCTGAAATTAATAACTTATTTGGGCAATTAGGGAAAACACCTTTCTTCAAGCATAAAAAACCAACGCCTTACGATGAGGCAAAAAGTTTAATTTGGTATTTAGAAAATGTTTTTTACAAATCGTTTGGAGAAATTTATAATTATATTCAACAGAATATTTACGATGATGGGAAAAAGCATAATGAAATAATTAATATAGGTTTTTGGCCAGGAGGAGATCGAGATGGAAACCCTTTTGTAAAACCAGATACTACTTTGAAGGTAGCTAAAAAACTAAAGCAATCTATAATTAAAAAGTATTATGAAGATGTTAAGTATTTAAGACGTAAACTTACTTTCAGAGGTGTTGAAGATCGTATTATTAAATTAGAAACAATATTATATAGTTACAGTATCAATTTAAAGGCTGAAGAAAAAATTTCTTCTAAAGAACTTATAAAAGAACTTTTAAGTATAAGAAATATTGTTGTTACTGAACACCAGTCGTTGTACGTTGGTGAATTAAATAATTTAATAAATAGAATTCATTTATTTGGTTACTATTTTGCAACATTAGATATAAGACAAGATAGTAGAATACATCATGATGTTTTTACAACTGTGATAGATCATTTAATTGAAACAGGTAATTCTTCATTCCCTAATAATTATCATGATCTGTCTGAGGAAGAACAAATTGAAATTTTATCAAAAGCTAATGATAATATAGCAGATTTAGATGTGTTTGAAGACGAAATGGTTAATAATACCTTAAAAACCATTGCTGCTATTAAAGATATTCAAAAAGCTAACGGAGAAAAAGGAGCTAACAGATATATTATAAGCAATAATCAAACAGCTTTAAATGTAATGCAATTATTTGCTATGCTTAAAATAGTTGCTTTTAAAGATGCATTAACTGTAGATGTTGTTCCTTTATTTGAAACGATTACAGATTTAGAAAATGCACCAGAAGTTATGGAGCAGTTATATACTAATCCAGAATATATGGCGCATTTAAAAGCTAGAGGAAGTAAGCAAACTATTATGCTAGGTTTTTCAGACGGTACTAAAGATGGAGGATACTTAATGGCTAACTGGGGTATTTTTAAAGCTAAAGAGTTACTTACTGAGATGTCTAGAAAATATGATATCACAGCCATATTCTTTGATGGTAGAGGTGGACCGCCAGCACGTGGAGGTGGAAAGACACATCAATTCTATTCTTCATTAGGACCAACTATTGAAGATAAAGAAGTGCAACTTACTATACAAGGACAAACAATCAGTTCTAATTTTGGAACTTTAGATTCGTCTAAATATAATTTAGAGCAATTAATTACTTCTGGACTTTTTAATAGTTTTGGTAAAAACAAATCAGCTATGTCTCCAGATGACAAAGCTGTTATGAATGATTTAGCTGAAACTAGCTATCAGACTTATAAAGACTTTAAAAGTCACCCAATGTTCATTCCTTATTTAGAGCGAATGAGTACATTAAAATATTATGCAAAAACTAATATTGGTAGTAGACCGTCAAAACGTTCGAAATCGGATAAGTTGATCTTTTCAGACTTAAGAGCTATCCCTTTTGTGGGGTCTTGGAGTCAATTAAAACAAAATGTTCCAGGGTTTTATGGTGTTGGTACAGCTTTAAAGGCTTACGAAGATAGAGGGGAATTTGATAAAGTAGAGCAACTTTACAACAACTCAAAATTCTTTAAAACATTATTAGAGAATAGTATGATGTCTTTAACTAAATCATTTTTTGATTTAACAAAATACATGTCTAAGGACGAGGAATTTGGAGATTTCTGGAATATTATTTATGAAGAATATATTACAACTAAAAGGTTGCTTTTAAAGCTTACAGGGTACGAAGCTTTAATGGAAAATGAGCCTTCAGGAAAAGCTTCAATTGAGGTTAGGGAGTCTATAGTTTTGCCATTATTGACAATACAACAATATGCTCTTAAGAAAATTCAAGAGCTGCAAAAAGCAGAAGTGAAAGATGAGGAACAAATTAAGATTTTCGAAAAAATTGTAACACGTTCTTTATTTGGTAATATAAACGCAAGTAGAAATTCAGCTTAACTTAATTAATTAATCGAGTATAGTAAAAGCCAGTATTCATATTTTGAATACTGGCTTTTTTAGTTGATATGTGTTGATTATAATGGGTTTAGGGTGTAGTTATCGATGTGTTTGGTCATATTGTGGTGAATAGCTAAAAAAATAAAAGCTGTAACAGCAGTATGATGGGTTAAAAGTGTTCTTGGTTCAGGTTAAATGATGAGGTTGCTTAAGGTTTTGGTTACCAATAAAGATAAAGATGGCGGTGCTATTTGTTTTGAAGAATTAATTGGTAATATTAACGTATAAGTTAAAATGAATTTGAAAGACTTGTTTATTTTATTTTTTTTATTCTCTTATTCGTGTTTTTGCAATATGAAAAACATAATAACGGTGTTGTATAAAAAGAAAGTAATTATATCTTTTTACGCCTGTTTTAATTCGTAATTATTAGTCTTTTTTATTTTTAATAGAAAATAGTTGTGTTTAGTAGGAATATTAACTTCTTCTGTAATGTATTTTATTTAGAAATACTATTAAGATTTGAAGGGGAAGAGCGGATATAAAAAAATGCCTCACATTATGTAAGGCATTTTTCATAAAACTAACTAAACATTTTTTAATGTTTTGTTATATTTTATAGCATATTATTAATGCTCATTTAATCTAAAATCTGGATAAGCATCCATGCCATGTTCGTGGGCATCTAAACCTTCTAATTCTTCTTTTTCAGAAACTCTAATACCTACAGTTTTCTTTAATACAAAGAATATTAAGAAAGAGGAACTAATACATATAGCAGCATAACAAGCTATACCTATTAGTTGAGCTACTAATGTGTGATCAGGGTTAGTTGAGAATATACCAACAGCTAAAGTACCCCAGATACCACAAATTAAGTGAACTGCAATAGCTCCAACTGGATCATCTAATTTTAATGCGTCAACAAAACTAACAGCAAATACGATAAGTGCACCAGCAATAGCTCCAATAATGATGGCGCTGTTAGGTGTCATTACATCTGCACCAGCAGTAATACCTACTAATCCTCCTAAAATACCGTTTAAGAACATTGTTAAATCTAAGTTCTTATACATTATAAATGATAGAGCAGCAGCAACTACACCACCCGCCGCCGCAGCTAAACATGTAGTTACTAAAGTTAAAGAAGTTAATTCTGGATCAGCAGAAAGCACAGATCCACCATTAAATCCAAACCATCCTAACCACAGTATTAATACACCAGCAGTTGCTAATGGTATATTATGACCTGGAATAGCTTGAGGTTTACCTTCTTTAAATTTACCAATTCTAGGGCCTAGTAACCAAACAGCTACTAATGCAGCCCAACCACCAACAGAGTGTACTAATGTAGAGCCTGCGAAATCGTAGAATCCTAATTCATCTAAGAATCCACCACCCCATTTCCATGAACCTGCAATTGGGTAAATTAACCCTACATATATTACAGTAAAAATCATGAATGGACCTATTTTCATGCGTTCAGCTACAGCACCAGATACAATAGTTGCAGCAGTTGCAGCAAACATTCCTTGAAATAAGAAGTCTGTCCACCATGTGTAACCTCCATCTGCATATTCTGGAGTCATTCCGTTTGCAGGTGCTTCAATACCAGGTACTATAGATCCTATGTATCCATTAAACTCACCAGGATACATTAGGTTAAATCCTATTAGGTAGTATAAAAGAAGACCAACAGTTATAATAAATATATTTTTAAATAAAATGTTAATCGTATTTTTTTGTCTTGTTAACCCAATTTCTAAAAATGCAAAACCAGTATGCATGAAGAAAACGAGTGCTGTACAGACCATCATCCATACGTTATTTGCTGTAAATAATCCTTGTTCCATTATATTATTATATTTTGATGATTAATTATCTTAAAGTGTCTCCACCTTTTTCTCCTGTTCTAATTCTGTAACATTCTTGTACATCAGACACAAAAATTTTACCATCTCCAACCTCTCCTGTTCCAGCAGAGTTAATTATTGCATCAACAGTTGCTTCTGCAAAATCATCATTTACTACAATAGAAAGATATCTACGTTGTATGTCACTTGTGCTATAAGCAACACCTCTATAAACGTGTCCTTCTTTTTCATTACCTAAACCTGTAACATCCCAGTAAGAGAAAAAGTTTACGCCTACAGCATGTAGAGCTTCTTTTACTGCACTATATTTAGATTTTCTAATAATTGCTTCAACTTTCTTCATGATTAAATTATTTTAAAATTAGAATGAATATATTGCGGCTAAAGTAAACGCAGCTAAACTATTTGTTGTTTTTAAGTCATTGTCTAAAAATGGCTCTAAATCATTATTCCAAGAGTCTAATCTAACCTCAGGTTTAATTGTTAAGTTCTCAACAGAATAGCTTCCTGTTAAAGTTAATCCTAAAACAGCAGGAATATCATCTACATCTTTTTGGTGGTTTCCAAAGTATTCACCTCTTAAACCAAGAGCAAAAGCATCGCATAAAGAGTATTGCGGGTATAATGCTGCACCGTAGAAGCTCATAGCATCATCATTTTCTAAATTATAAGCAGCATTAATTCCTAGATAAAATTCATCAGAGATATCAAATCCTCCAGTATAATCGATCTCAAACCCAATACCAGTATCAGAATCTGCTCCGTCATAGTATAAGTTTAAAAATTGTCCTTTAAACCCTAATTGAGCTCCAAAAGCATAATCTCCAGTCATGTTATTGTTTACATCGGTAACATTCATAACAGCAGCCATTAAGCTAAAATCATCAGATAAAGCAAAATCAGCTTTTAAACCAACATGAGAGAATGGCCCATTAGAAAATAAATGAGATGTGCTATAGTTAAAGTTTCCTGTTGGAGAAATTACTTCGTATCCTAAATATGTATTAAAACGACCTAGAGTTAATGTTGTCGCGTCAGATACATTCCAATAAGCATATAATTGGTTGATAAAAATATCTGTATCTCCTCCTACAGCTTCTAACCCTCTAGTACCAAAAGCTAAATCTGCAACTGCTCCAGTTTTTTCACCTTCATAAGAAGCGATAATATTAGCCATACCTAAAGCAAAACCTGTTTGGTTAGCAAAAGAAGTTCCAAATGATTGAGCTCCACCATCTCCATTATTAAACGCAGGGTTTGCTGTGTCTGTAGATGTTAAGTTTGTTTTAAAATAAGCATCAACTGATCCACTAATAGATACTTTCTTTTGAGCTACTTCTTTTTGAGCTACTTCTTCTTGAGCAAATAATGCTGTTGCAACAAAAAGCATTGAAAGCGTAATAAATTTTTTCATAATGTTTAATTTAAGTTATTGTTTTTTTTGGTTAATTATACTAAGAACAGCGCAAAACTATGTTAAAAACCTTTTACCCCCATAAAAAATAGGGGTTATTCAGAAATTTTTGTTAATATTTTATATTTTACCCTGTTTTTTTATAGGTATTATGTTATTTTTTTTGATTTTTTGATTTTTCTATAACGGCATTGTTTGAATTATTGTCAGTTTTTGCTACGATTTTATGATATTATTTTTATTAATGCAGTTTTTTGTTGGAGTTATTTCAGATATGTGCATTTATTGTTGAAATTAGCGTATTGAATATTTATTAATAAATAAGAGTAATATTGATATATAATTATTTTTATCTGGACTTATCGTTTAATATCGAAATAATGAAATACCATTTATTGTAATTTAAGTTCTAGTCCATATCTTAGCGCTCCAACTCAAGTTTTTAAACTAAAATTTGTTGATTATGCTGAAGAAACAAGGACTATATTTGCCAGAATTTGAACATGAAAACTGTGGCGCAGGTTTTATTTGTAATCTTAAAGGAGAGAAGACAAATCAAATTATCCACGATGCGTTAGAAATTCTAGTAAAATTAGAACACCGTGGTGGTGTAAGTGCTGATGGGAAAACTGGTGATGGTGCTGGTTTGTTAATAGATATCCCTCATGATTATTTTAAACGTGTATGCGAATTTGATATTCCTAATCAAAGAGAATATGCTGTAGGTATGGTGTTTTTACCTAAAGCATCAAACCAATACAAATTTTGTAAAATCACTTTTGAAGAAGAAATTAAAGCACAAGGGCTTTCTGTTTTAGGATGGAGAGAAGTTCCTGTTGATTCTTCTCAATTAGGAGAAATTGCATTAGCATCAGAACCTAACATAGAACAACTATTTATTGGGAAAACAGATGCTATTAGTGAAGCAGACTTCAAAGCAAAACTATACGCAGCTCGTAAAATTACGGAACATACTATTAGAGAATCTAAAACTTCTGAGAGTAGTTATTTTTATGTGCCAAGTTTATCAAACACAACCTTAATATATAAAGGTATTATAATGCCTGAGGATATTGGGCCTTATTATACAGATTTACAACAAATAGATTTGGTGACTAGACTCGCTTTAGTACATCAACGTTTTTCAACTAACACAATGCCTACATGGGAACTAGCACAACCGTTCCGTTTTATGTGTCAAAATGGTGAGATTAACACCTTACGTGGAAATGTTAGTAGAATGCGTGTGCGTGAAGAAATCATGAAAAGTGATGTATTCGGTTCGCAAATAGATAAGTTATTCCCAATTATTTTACCAGGAAAGTCAGACTCTGCTTCTATGGATATGGTTGTTGAATTGTTAACACATACAGGAAGATCATTACCAGAAATTATGATGATGATGATTCCTGAAGCTTGGGAAAAACACCAAACGATGTCCGAAGAACGTAAAGCGTTCTACGAGTATAATGCATGTATTATGGAACCATGGGATGGACCAGCTTCTGTTCCTTTTACAGATGGGGATTATGTTGGAGCTTTATTAGACCGTAATGGATTAAGACCTTCAAGATATACCGTTACTAAAAGTGGTAAGCTAATTATGTCTTCTGAAATTGGGGTAGTAAACGTTGAGCCAGAAGATGTAGAAAAACATGGTAGGTTAGAGCCAGGAAAAATGTTCTTGGTAGATATGAATAAAGGACGCATTATTGAGGATGAGGAGATTAAAAGTAAAATTGTTTCAGAAAGACCATATAAAGAATGGTTAGATCAAACAAGATTACATTTAAAAGATGTGCCTTATACGAATGAAACTTGTCCAATTGAGACTATCGATATCAAAACAAGACAACGTTTATTCAATTATACTTTTGAAGACATTCAAGAAGTTATTACTCCTATGGCTATTGTTGGTAAAGAAGCTTTAGGATCGATGGGTATCGATACACCTTTAGCAGTTTTATCAGATAGGCCTCAATTAATATCAAATTATTTTAAGCAATTATTTGCGCAAGTTACCAATCCACCTTTAGATGGAATTCGTGAAGAAATTGTAACAGATATTAGTTTAAATCTTGGTAAGGATAGAAATATCTTTAGTATTACTGAAAGACAATGTAGAAAACTAAGAATTCAAAATCCGGTTATTTCGAATGCCGATTTAGAAAAAATTAGAGCTATAAACATTGAGAGTTTCAAAGCTGAAACGATTGAAATATTATACCCAAAAGCACAAGGTCTTAATGGGTTAGAAGATGCTCTTGAAAATATTATTACTCAAATTGAAAAAGCATTAGAAAGAAAAACTAATATTATTATTCTTTCAGATAGAGGAGTAAATAAAGAATTCGCTCCTATACCTTGTTTATTAGCATGTTCTTATGTTAATCATCAATTAAATAGGCTACGTAAGCGTTCTAATTTCGATATTATTATTGAATCAGCAGAACCACGTGAGCCACATCATTTTGCTACATTATTTGGTTATGGAGCTAGTGCTGTTAATCCTTATATGGTAAATGAAATTATCCGTTCTCAAGTAAAAGAAGGTTTTATTACTGGAATGGACGAGCAAAAAGCTGTTGATAATTTCAATAAAGCCATAGGAAAAGGTATCTTAAAAGTGATGAACAAAATTGGAATTTCAACATTACATTCGTATAGAGGTTCTCAAATTTTTGAAATTGTTGGATTCAATTCTCAATTTGTTGAAAAATATTTCCCATATACTGCTTCAAGAATTGAAGGTATTGGATTATATGAAATTGAAAAAGAAATTAATGAGCGTTACAAATTAGCGTATCCAGATAGTACAATTGATAAACAGCTAGGATTAAATATTGGTGGAGATTATAGATGGAGACGTAACGGCGAACGCCACTTATTCAATCCAACAACCGTATCTAAACTACAACAAGCAGTTAGATTAAGTGATCAAAAAAGTTACAATGTTTACGCAAAAGCAATAAATGAGCAGTCAGAGAATTTAATGACCATTCGTGGGTTATTCGAATTTGATAACTTAGACCCTATTCCTTTAGATGAAGTAGAACCATGGACAGATATCGTAAAGCGCTTTAAAACAGGAGCCATGTCTTACGGGTCTATTTCTAGAGAAGCCCATGAAAACTTAGCCATTGCCATGAACCGTATTGGGGGAAAATCTAATTCTGGTGAAGGTGGAGAAGATAGAAAACGTTTTCAAAAAGATATAAACGGTGATAGCCGTAACTCAGCAATAAAACAAGTAGCCTCAGGTCGTTTTGGAGTAACTTCGCACTATTTAACTAATGCGAAAGAAATTCAAATTAAAATGGCTCAAGGTGCAAAACCTGGAGAAGGTGGACAATTGCCAGGTGAAAAAGTATTGCCATGGATTGCTGCAGCGCGTAATTCTACACCTTTTGTAGGGTTGATTTCACCGCCACCACATCACGATATTTATTCTATCGAAGATTTAGCACAATTAATTTACGATTTAAAAAATGCAAATCGCGAAGCACGAGTTAATGTTAAACTAGTATCAGAAGTAGGTGTTGGTACCATTGCAGCCGGTGTATCTAAAGCAAAAGCAGATGTTGTACTTATATCTGGATACGATGGTGGGACAGGAGCATCTCCACTAACTTCTTTAAAGCATGCAGGATTACCTTGGGAACTTGGTTTAGCAGAAGCACAGCAAACTTTAGTATTAAATAACTTAAGAAGTAGAATTGTTGTAGAATGTGATGGTCAATTAAAAACAGGTCGTGATGTTGCTATTGCTGCCTTGTTAGGTGCAGAAGAATTTGGTTTTGCTACCGCTCCTTTAGTAGCATCTGGATGTATAATGATGCGTAAGTGTCATTTAAATACCTGTCCAGTTGGTATCGCAACACAAGATAAAGAGTTGCGCAAAAACTTTAAAGGAACCCCAGAACACGTTATTAATTTCTTCTATTATATCGCTGAAGAATTAAGAGGTATTATGGCACAGTTAGGGTTTAGAACTTTAACTGAAATGGTTGGGCAAACGCATAAAATTAATGCAAACAAAGCCATTAAACACTATAAAGCAAAAGGCTTAGATTTATCTAGTATTCTACACAGACCAGAAGCATACAAATCATTAACGGTTAAGAATACAGAAAAACAAGACCATAACTTAGATAATGTTATTGATTTTCAAATATTGAAAGACTCTCATAGAGCGCTTTACAGAAAGGAAAAAACCAATTTAAATTACCCTATAAAGAATACAGATCGTTCTGTAGGCGCTATAGTAAGTAACGAGATTTCTAAAATATATGGTCATCTTGGTTTACCAGAAGATACTTTAAACATTAACTTCACAGGTTCTGCCGGACAAAGTTTTGGAGCTTTTGGAGCACATGGATTAACATTTACTGTAGAAGGAAATACAAATGATTATTTAGGTAAAGGATTATCTGGAGCTAAATTAATCATCAAAAAACCAGCTAAAGCAGATTTCATAGCAGAGAACAACATTATTGTAGGTAATGTATGTTTATTTGGAGCTGTTCAAGGAGAAGCTTATATTAATGGTATAGCAGGAGAACGTTTTGCAGTACGTAACTCAGGAGCAACAACAGTTGTTGAAGGTGTTGGAGATCATTGTTGTGAATATATGACTGGAGGTAAAGTGGTTGTTCTTGGAAGTACAGGAAGAAACTTTGCAGCAGGTATGAGTGGAGGTATTGCTTATGTTTATGATCCTGAAAATAAGTTCACAAACGGATTATGTAATACAGAAACTATTGAATTTGAAGATATCTTACCAGAAGATGCTGCAGATTTAAAAGGATTGATTGAGAAGCATGTTCTTTATACAGATAGTAATAAAGGGAAAGTACTGTTAGCAGATTGGGAAACTAGCTTAAGCAAATTTGTAAGAGTTATGCCAACAGAATACAAACGTGCTTTAATACGTTTAGAGACTGAAGAACAAATGGTAGAAGAATTAACAACAGCATAGTGTCATGGGAAAAGTAACAGGATTTAAAGAATTTGAAAGACAAGATGAAACATACACACCTGTAGAGGATCGTGTAAAACATTATAAAGAGTTTACAGTACCATTAAGTGATACCGAAATAACCAAACAAGGATCGCGTTGTATGGATTGTGGAATTCCATTTTGCCATAGTGGTTGTCCGCTAGGTAATTTAATTCCAGATTTTAATCATATGGTTCATCAAGGTGAATGGCAAAAAGCTTCTTGGATATTACATTCAACAAATAATTTCCCTGAGTTTACAGGGCGTTTATGCCCAGCACCATGTGAGAAATCTTGTGTACTAGGTATTATAGAAGATCCAGTATCTATAGAAAATATTGAAAAAAATATTGTTGAACGTGCCTTTAAAGAAGGTTGGATTAAACCACAACCACCAAAAACTAGAACAGGAAAAACTATTGCTGTAGTTGGTTCTGGTCCAGCAGGTTTAGCAGCAGCTCAACAATTAAACAGAGCAGGACATACGGTAACTGTTTTTGAAAGAGATGATGAAGTTGGTGGGTTACTACGTTACGGAATTCCTAATTTCAAAATGGAAAAAGGAATTATAGACCGTCGTGTTGCTATTTTAGAAGCTGAAGGTATCATGTTTAAAACCAATGTAAACGTTGGTGTAAATTATGATGTAGAAGCATTAAAAGCATTTGATTCTATAGTATTATGTGGTGGTGCTACGGAAAGACGTAGCTTACCAACGCCTGGTATTGATGCAGATGGTGTTGTACAGGCTATGGATTTCTTAACGGAACAAACTAAAGTTGTATTTGGTAAAGAAGTTAAAGATCAAGTTTTAGCAACAGATAAAAATGTTATTGTAATAGGTGGTGGTGATACAGGTTCAGATTGTATAGGAACGTCGAACCGTCATGGAGCAAAATCGGTAGTTAATTTTGAGATTATGCCGAAACCTCCTGGACATCGTTCGCCAACTACACCTTGGCCTTTTTGGCCATTACAGCTTAAAACATCGTCTTCTCACCAAGAAGGAGTTGAGCGTAACTGGTTAATAAATACTAAAGAATTTATTAAAGACGAAAACGGTAAATTAACAGCGTTAAAAACCGTAAAAGTAGAATGGAAAATGGTTCCTGGACAACGTCCTCAATTAATAGAAATTGAAGGTACCGAAAAGATATGGCCTTGTGACTTAGCTTTACTAGCACTTGGTTTTACAGGACCAGAAAGCACATTAGCCGATAAATTAGGTTTAGATAGAGATGATCGTTCTAACTATAAAGCAGAGTATGGTAAATACCAGACTAATGTTCCTAATATCTTTACAGCTGGTGATATGCGTCGAGGACAGTCTCTAATTGTTTGGGCAATATCAGAAGGTAGAGAAGCAGCACGTCAAGTAGATATTTACTTAATGGGGAAATCTAATTTACCAACTAAAAATGCAGCTGGTGATTTAGTAGCTATGTAAAACTATTATTTATTTAATATATTAAGTGTAAAAAAAATGCGAACCTTTTAAGGTTCGCATTTTTTATTATAATTAATTAGTATTTAAAATAGAATTAAGCATTCCTCATAAACATTTCAGCTTTTTCAACCATATTTTTACTTCCACAAATAAGTGGTACTCTTTGATGTAATTCTGTAGGTTCAATATCCATAATTCTTGTAAATCCATCACTAGCCCTTCCATTAGCCTGTTCAGCTAAGAAAGCCATAGGATTACACTCATATAACAAGCGTAATTTACCATTAGGGTTTTTAGAACTTTTAGGATACATATAAATACCGCCTTTAATCATATTTCTATGAAAATCGGAAACTAAAGAACCTATATATCTTGAGGTATATGGTCTATCGCCTTCTTCTTCCTGGCAATATTTAATATAATTTTTAACACCTTGAGGAAAATGAATATAATTTCCTTCGTTTACAGAATAGATCGTGCCATCTTTTGGAAATTGCATATTAGGATGCGATAAATAAAATGAACCTATAGCAGGATTCAATGTAAAGCCATTTACACCAGCACCGGTTGTATATACTAGCATAGTAGATGTACCATAAACGACATAACCTGCAGCTACTTGTTGATTTCCTTTTTGTAAAAAATCTTCCATTTTTACAGGAGTACCTACGGGAGTAACTCGTCTGTAAATTGAAAAAATAGTTCCTACAGAAACATTAACATCAATATTTGAAGAACCATCTAAAGGATCAATTAATACAACATATTTATTTTGATTATTTTCATCTTGACTATTTATAGCAATGAAATCATCTTCTTCTTCACTAGCAATTCCACAAACAATATTTCGATTTGTAAGTGTTTGGATAAACTTTTCATTAGCGTATACATCTAACTTTTGTTGATCTTCTCCTTGTATATTAGTATCTCCCGAAGCTCCAATAATATCAACTAAACCTGCTTTGTTAACTTCATGATTAACAACTTTGGCAGCTAATCGAATAGAATTGATAAGACTGGACAGTTCACCAGAAGAATATTTAAACGACGATTGGTTTTCAATAATAAATTCTCCAAGGGTTTGCTTTTTGTGGGCCATAAAGATATACGTTTTAATTCGTACAAATATCAATAAATTTTAACTAACTACAACGTTTTCGTTAAAGATAAATGTTATTAAATGATTCAACTTTAAACTATATTTGGATTAATTATAAGAATGATGATGTTTACAATTAGAAATGCCAAGAAAAATGATATGCTTGAAGTACTTCATTTAATTAATGAATTAGCAATTTTTGAAAAAGAGCCTGATGCTGTTGAAGTTACTGTTGAAGATCTAGAAAATGATGGATTTGGAGACCACCCTGAATTTCATTGTTTTGTCGCCGAAGTAAACTCTAAAATTGAAGGTATTGCTTTAGTTTATAAGCGCTATTCTACATGGAAAGGTAAAGCATTACATCTTGAAGATTTAATCGTTAGTCAATCAATGCGTGGCACAGGAATTGGGACAGCTCTTTTAGATGAAGTTATTAAATATGGACACCATTTAGGTGTTAAACGTATTAATTGGGAAGTTTTAGATTGGAATGAACCTGCTATTACATTTTATGAAAAAAAAGGTGCACGTGTTATGCGTGATTGGGACGTGGTTCAATTAAGTGAAGACGGTATCAAAAGTTATATAGCTAAATTATAATATGCAAATATTTAAATTTGGTGGAGCTTCAGTAAAAGATGCAAACAGTGTGAAGAATCTAGCTTCCATTTTGCAAAAGGTAGGCTATCTTAATACGCTTATAGTGGTTTCTGCTATGGGAAAAACTACTAATGCTATAGAAGGTCTTATTAAAAATTATTTTGAAAATAAGGCAGAATTGCAAAAGTCACTAGAAGGCATAAAGAAATATCACAATGACATTGTATTGGACTTATTTGATATAGAAAATCATGTTGCTTTAAAAAAAGTGAATACCCTTTTTGAAGAATTAAGCCTTTTTTTTAAAACAAATAAATCTCACAATTATAATTTTGTTTACGATCAAGTTATAGGTTACGGTGAATTAGTTTCAACTACTATTATAAGTGAATATTTAAATAGCATAGAAATAAAAAATAATTGGATAGATGTACGTAACCATATTAAAACAGACAGTTATTACAGAAGTGCCAATGTTAATTGGGAAGCTACACAACGTTTAATAACCTCTCAATTTAATATATCTACTTTAAATATCACACAAGGCTTTTTAGGTAGTGATACTAACAATTTCACAACCACACTTGGTAGAGAAGGTAGTGATTATACAGCAGCTATTTATGCGTATTGTTTAAATGTAGAGCAGGTTACTATTTGGAAAGATGTTCCAGGCGTTTTAAATGCAGATCCTCGTTATTTTGAGAGCGCACAACTGCTTAATAAAATATCTTATAGGGAGGCTATAGAATTAGCCTTTTATGGAGCCTCAGTAATTCATCCAAAAACATTACAACCTTTACAGGGAAAAGAAATACCTTTGCACGTAAAATCCTTTTTAAATCCAGAAGCACCTGGAACCAAAATAGGAAAAGATGTTATTTTAGATCCTATGATACCTTGTTTTATTATTAAGAAAAATCAAGTATTAATTTCATTATCATCTTTAGATTTTTCATACATTGTCGAACAAAATATTAGCGAAATTTTTAGTCTATTACATTTGTATAAAATGAAGGTAGATGTTATTCAAAATTCGGCTATTAGTTTTTCGGTTTGTGTAGACAATATCTATAATAACCTAGACAAATTATTACATCATTTAAAAGCAAAATTTAAAGTAACGTGTAATGAAAACGTATCACTTTATACCATTAGACATTACAATAAAAGTGCTATAAATGAAATAGAAACAGATAAGATCATATTATTAAAACAATTAACCCAGGAAACTGTTCAAATAGTGGCTAAATAACAATTTAGTACATTTACGCTTATGACCAAACCTCAAAATACAGGATTAGTAACCCCAAAAGAAGTTGCTAAAGCTATACAATTGAATAAGTATGGTTTTATAGGTACTTTTATTGGTTGGCTTTTAATGAAAGTTCTTAAGATATCAACTCTTAACAAGGTCTATAACCGAAATAAACATCTTAGTGAATTACCTTTTTTAAATGGCATATTAGATGAATTTCAAATTAAGTTTGAAATTCCAGAAGAAGATTTAAAACGTTTACCAAAAGACGGAGCTTATATTACTATTTCCAATCATCCACTTGGAGGAATTGATGGTATTTTGCTTTTAAAATTGATGCTTGAGCAACGTAAAGATTTTAAAATAATAGCAAACTTTTTACTTCATAGAATTGAGCCTTTAAAGCCTTACATTATGCCGGTAAACCCTTTTGAAGACAGGAAGGATGTAAAGTCTAGTATTGCAGGTTTTAAAAATTCTATCTTACATTTAAGAGAAGGACACCCTTTAGGTATTTTTCCTGCAGGAGAAGTATCTACTTATCGTGATGGAAAATTAGTAGTTGACAAACCATGGGAAGAAGCTGCTATGAAGCTTATAAAAAAAGCAGAAGTTCCTGTAGTTCCTATCTATTTTCACGCTAAGAATAGTAAGTTGTTTTATAAGCTTTCAAAAATAAGCGACACGTTTAGAACAGCTAAATTACCTTCAGAGTTATTAACGCAAAAGCGACGTGTTATAAAGGTTAGAATAGGAAAACCTATTTCTGTTGCAGCACAAAAAGAACATACAACACTTGGAGATTTTACAGAATTTTTAAGAAGAAAAACGTATATGTTATCCAATTCTTTTGAAGACAAATCCAAAATATTAGATAATATTTCGTCTACTTTAAAGACTCCAAAAACACCTAAAAATATTGTTACTCCTGTAGATGCAGTATTAATGGCTAAAGAGATTGATGCACTTAGAAAAAAAGATGGAAGGTTATTACAAAGTAAAAATTACGAAGTATTTCTAGCACCAGCAGAAAGTATTACAAATATACTTCATGAAATTGGTCGCTTACGTGAAATTACTTTTAGAGAGGTTGGAGAAGGTACTAATGAAGCTATAGATTTAGATACTTTTGATAGTTATTACCACCATATGTTTCTTTGGGACAATGAGAATAAAGTTATAGCTGGAGCTTATAGAATGGGTTTAGGGTCTAAAATTTTTGAACGTTATGGTATTGATGGTTTTTATTTACAAGATCTATTTAGGTTTGAACCAGAGCTTTATAAAATGATGAGTCAATCTATAGAAATGGGACGAGCCTTTATTATTAAAGACTATCAACAAAAACCAATGCCTTTATTTTTACTTTGGAAAGGTATAGTTCATACAACTTTACGTTTCCCAGAACACAAGTTTTTAATAGGAGGTGTAAGTATAAGTAATCAGTTTTCAAATTTCTCAAAATCATTAATGATTGAGTTTATGAAATCACATTACTACGACCCTTATTTGGCACAATATGTACACCCTAAAAAAGAGTTTAAAGTAAAACTTAAAGATGCCGATAAAGATTTTGTTTTTGATGCTACAGAAGCCGATTTAAATAAATTCGACAAGATCATTGACGAAATAGAGCCAGGTGCTTTACGCCTTCCAGTACTTCTTAAAAAGTATATTAAACAGAATGCGCGTTTGGTAGCATTTAATGTAGATCCGCTTTTTAATAATGCGGTAGATGGTTTAATGTATATTAAAATAGCGGACTTACCAGAAAGTACAGTGCGCCCAGTTATGGAAGAATTTCAAGAAGAATTAGAGCGAAAATTTGTGGAAAATAACGAGGATTAATTTCTTCTTTAGAGTTAAAAAAGAGTCAGAGTTATACAAGAAAATTTTTAAAGAATATCATCTTGATATATTTTAACTTTTTTATTAAAATCTAAAAGAAACATAACTTTTTAGATTATGCCTTTGGAATTACAATTTAAACCCGTTAATTAGCAATTTATTTTTGTAAGTTTAATCTTATTTTGACTCCAAATGTTCTTAATGAAAAATAACCCAGCCTACTTAATTGTTTTATTATGTCTTTTTTGTAATTCTATTAATGCTCAAAAAAAGACTAGTAGAGACAGTTTGTTCAATGAAACAGAATTATTAAAACATCTTAAATCATTATCATCTGATTCTTTCGAAGGAAGAAGAACAGGTACAAAAGGTGCTTCAAAAACTAAAGACTACATTATTAATCAATTTCATGCTTTAAAAGTTTCTCCGTTAGGAGATGATTATAAGCAATCTTTCTCTTTTTTTTATAGGTCAAAAAGGTACAACGCTGTAAATGTTTTGGGATTGATTAAAGGAACAGAACTACCAAATGAATATGTTGTTATTAGTGCACATTACGATCATGAAGGTATTAAACAAGGGGAAATATATAATGGAGCAGATGATAATGCTTCTGGGTTATGTGCTTTATTTAGTTTTGCAGAATATTTTAAGAACAATCCACCTAAGCATTCTGTAATTCTAGCTGCATTTGATGCCGAAGAATTGGGTTTACAAGGGTCTAAACACTTTGTAAAAAGTACTCTTGTTCCTTCTAAAGACATTGTTGTTAACCTAAATATGGATATGATTAGTAGGAGTGATAAAAACAAGTTATTTGCAGTTGGAACAGCTTTTAATAAAAGTTTAAAACATATTATTTTAAATTTTAAACATTCCGAAAAAATTAAACTTAGTTCTGGGCATGATGGATTTGATGGTTTGCAAAATTGGACATATTCATCAGATCATGCTAGTTTTTACAAAAAAGGTATTCCGTTTTTATATTTTGGAGTAGATGACCATGAAGATTATCATGAGCCAACAGATGACTATGAAAATATACATCCAAAGTTTTATGTAGAGTCAGTAAAGACTATCATTTCAGTTTTTGAAAAAGTTGATTATTCTGTTATTAGTCGTTAATTGAAATTTTTAAATGGAAAAACCAATTAGAAAATAAACGTACCCAATAAAGAACTGTGTTAAAAACATAGGTGATAAATGGTTAACATATAAATGTAAAATCTTATTACTAAACAGTTATTTATAGATGTTTTTTTAATGAACGAAAAAGAAAGTTTAACAGGTAACAATAGATAAAGGTTTTAAAAATAAGCTTTTAACTGTATAGAGCCAGAGTGGATAGTTTTACTAGTTTCGGTTTTCCTTCCAAAATAACTCAAGTTAAGATCTAAAAATTTGGTTAGTTTTTTTTGAGCCAACAAAGTCCATGTAAAATTTTTTCCTGGTTGTAAACCTTCAAGTAATTGATATGCTACAGGCGTATTGGCATCCCCTATATATTCATTAGAAAAATAATTGAATTCTCCATTTATAGCACTTTTGTGGTTATTAGCTAAAGTAAAAGAGAAGCCATATTTCTGTTGCTTTAGTGATTCTAGGTTTCCAATAGTATTGTCTTTACTGGCATACTGATAAAAAATATCAAAACTAGAATTATCGTTAAATAAGTACGATAATTTTGGGTTAAAACGAGTTTCATCAAAATTATAATTTTTACTTGTAAAGTTTTCACTAACACTTTCATTGTTATCAAAAGCAGAAAGCATATTAATTAGCCAATTTTCGGCTATTTTGTGATTAAAGTTTAGTTGATGGCTTTTTAAACTATTTTCAATAAAACCAATAGATAAAATGTTTCTTGTAGTGTTATCTAAGTAGGTATAAGATGTTGTATAACGTTGCTTTCCTCTGTTAAGAAATAATACATTTCTAAAATTTAATTGTAAACCAAGTTGGTCTTCCTCGTTATTTTCAAAAGGGTTTAAATTAAAACTATTTCCGTCTCGTTTTATTTTCCGATCTATTAAATAACTTGTTTGATTATAAAAATGAGACCAGAATTTTTTCGATTTACGCTTCGATACAGACCATTGAGCAGGGTTAATAGTTAACGTTTGACTTAGTCTATTTTGGTGTGTTTTAATAAACACTCTATTAGGCAAAAGCACTCGAATAAATTTACCTTGATCCTTAAATTGCGCTATTTCAAACTCTTCAAGTTCTTGAATGCCATTTGTATTGTAGTCAATCCATGTATAAGTACCTTGTCCAGCCTCAACTTCAACATAAGTGAAATCTTGTTGTGGTAAAGTACCAGAATTTGTTTCAAAAATAGTATTCCACTGGATTATTTGCTTAAAAAGCTTTTGATTAAATTGTAATCTGGAATTTAGAGATTGCTCATCTTCTATATCTTTGTCTTCACTTTTTAGAGTTCTATAATTAGCATATAGAGACAAATTAGTATTTTTATTTTTAATGAGTCTGGAATCTAAATAAAAGGTGTTTGATGTATTTACTTTTTGCAATTGGTTATTTCTAATACTATCATTAACTCGGTTTTTATAGCCAAATTGCACAAAGATATTAGTGCTATCTCCAACACCAAAAAAGACTTCGTAAGATTTAAATTTTTGACTTATAGAGGTTAACTCTTGAGTTGAAATGTCTTTTTGCTCATTATCTTCAATAGCCAATTTAGCACCTGTCCAATTTTTTTTCATGCTATAAGCAACACGGTTATAAGACCTTAAAAAAGTAGAGGTGCTTATATTTGAATTGGCACTTAAAAAGCTAGAATAGGATGAAATATTAAACTTGTTAAGGTGCAAGTTAATATTAGAAATATGTCTGTTACCATTAAAGCCATCGGAGAGGTTTAAATGTTCAAATTGATAATTAATAATTCCTTTTTTATTATGTATTATCCTAAAACCAGAGTTTAATAGTACTTGATCTCCTAGATTATTACCTATGCCATTAGAGTTAGATTGATCTAAATTCCAGTCCCTATTAAACTCAGGATTATAAAGACCTTCAATGTTTCTATAATCAGAAGAGATGTAATCACTATCAACATACACATCAAAATTCCAAAGACTATCTTTTTTAACAAGTGTTTGTTCAATATTTAATTTACCAGCAAATCCATCATTATCCTCATCATTATCAGACGAGAATAAATTTAAATCATTTTTACTACCAGAAGCTTCAAAACTAATACTCGTTTTTTCAGAAGGCTTATAGCTTCCATTAACAACAGCTATTTGTAACCTTGTAGGTGCTATTAATTGTACAATAGGCGCATAGCTTCCTTGAGAAATACCTACAAATTCGTAAATATTATTAATAGCATTAATACTACTTAAATTATAATCGCCTTGATTTTCTCCAACAAGAGAGAAGGTAACACGATACAATTCATCATCAGGGCTATTGGAAAACACAAAAGCTTCAACACCTCCAATAAGCTCTTTTTTATATAAAATTCTATTTTCGTTTAAAGCTTCTAATACTTCAGATGGAGCAACCATTAATGCTTTGTCATCACCAGCATTGGCTAATATTTGTACCTGCTCTTCAGATAAATTTTGTTGTAAAGGTTGGTTTTTAGCATCATTTTCAGAATAGACAGAAATACCAATATTTAATTTTTCACTTTTAAAATTTCCACCACCATAAGCTACAAAACGAGAATAATTACGTTCACTAAATTGATAATCTACAGTAATACGCATTTCAGAAGTGATAGGAAATGTCGAATTAAAAATAATTTCTCCAGCATTATAATCAATAATATAATCTTGATCCTCACCACGCTTTACCTCAATACCATTTACATAAACAGTTTCACTTCCAGAGACAATAAGAACAAATAACTCTCCATTTTGTCCCTGTAATTTATAAGGTCCTTGATTCCCTTCTTGAGCAGTAAATTGACTAGTTGTAAATTGTCCACGAACTATAGCACCAGCAGCAAATAAATTAGTTCTTTTTTCTTCTGAAGCTAAATTAAGGTTAAAGGATAACCCTTGAACACGTTTAGAAAAGCTTGAAAAATAAGAATCTGTATTTTGTAAATCAATATCACCAGCACGAATATTCCAACGATTGCTAAATAACTCAATAAAAACTTGATCAAATTCATCCAAACGCTGGCTATAACCACTTTCTTGCAACGGAATGTTTGCATCTTGTATAGAGGCTCTTAAAGAAACTTTATCATTTAGCTTTCCTGTAATTTGAAGATCCAATTCACTATTTAGCACAGAATTTTGATTATTACCAATAGTAACACCACGAGAAATACTTCCAGAAGTGGTTAGACCATCAAAAGGCGTAAAGGTTCTAGAACTGTTAGGTTGAGATAATTTATATAAAACTTGAGCATCACTATTATTTTCAACAATAATACTATCATCCAATAGTTTATAGGTTTTGGTTAAAAAGCTAGGAAATTTTAAATAGTCTATAGTAATAGAATCTGTATCAATCGTTTTTTTTAAAACGAGAAGTGCTTTAGTAAAATCAATACTATAAAATGTAGAATCTATAACAATTCCGTTTTTCTTTTTAATTTTAAAGTAGTTAGGGTTTATACTTATACTATCAATACGAATAGAATCTTTTACGACAACTTTTTTAGTTTTATAATTAGAAGTTTGGTTTTGCGCAATTCCGCAAAAACCAATTAAAAACATAAGAATGAATGTAAAAGACTTCATAGTATACTTAAACTACAAATAGCTTAAAATATTTTATTAATAGAATTCATTAAATCCGCATAATACTGAAAATAAACGTTTTAAGTTTGCTTAAAGAAACTTATAATTTTGTCTTTCTCGAGTCGATATTAAATTTGTTTTAGTGAAAACGACACTATCAAATAAAAATATATTTTTATTTGATAGTGTAAAAGTAACGTATTATTTATTTTAGCTGAAAGAAGCAGGGTTAATAATATAGATTATATTAAAAGGACTAGTTTTTATTTCTCAGAATGAAGTAAAAAGAGAAATAGAACACTATTCTTCCAATGGTATACTATAAAAATGACGATTCAATAAATTTATATAAATGAAAATTATATCCTATAACGTAAATGGCATTCGAGCAGCAATAAACAAAGGTTTTATAGATTGGCTTAAAGCTGCTAATCCAGATGTTATATGCTTGCAAGAAATTAAGGCTTTAAAAGAACAGTTAGATTTAAGTCTTTTTGAAGCAGCAGGTTATAAATACAATTATTGGTTTAGTGCTCAAAAAAAAGGATATAGTGGTGTTGCCATTTTAAGTAAAAAAGAACCTAAGCATATAGAGTATGGCACAGGTATTGAGTCAATGGATTTCGAAGGACGTAATATACGTGCAGATTTTGATGATTGTTCGGTAATGAGTTTGTATTTACCATCAGGAACAAATGATGCAAGATTAAATCATAAATTAGAATATATGAGTCTATTTCAAGACTATATAAATAATCTTAAAAAAGAGGTTCCAAACCTTGTTATATGTGGCGATTATAATATCTGTCATGAAGAAATAGATATACATAACCCTAAAATGAAAGGCGTTTCAGGATTTTTACCAGTAGAACGTGAGTGGATAGGTAGTTTTATCGATAGCGGGTTTATAGATTCATTCAGATATCTTAATCAAGAAGAGCAACAATACAGCTGGTGGAGTTATAGAGCAAACTCAAGAGCAAATAACAAAGGTTGGAGATTAGACTATGCCATGGTTTCAAAACCATTACAAGAAAATATAAAAAGAGCCGTTATACTCTCAGAAGCAGTACATAGCGATCATTGTCCTATTTTAGTAGAAATAGAAAAATAGTGTGTTTAATATAAAAAAGTAATAAAAATGAACCCAAATAAAATGATTAAAAAAAGCGTACTCGCATTATTTACCTTAACGATTTTAGCATCCTGTGTATCTCCAAAGGTGTATAAAGAATTAGAAGCTAAATATGCCGACTTAAAACAAGAAAACAAAAAACTTTCTACTGAGAATGAAGATCTTTTAAACGCTAAAAACACAGCCGAAAACGAATTAAATCAAATTCAAGCCGCCTACGATGAAGCAGTGACCGATCGAGATAAGCTACAAGCAGATTATAACGCAACAAAATCTAAATACGATAATTTAAAAGCTTCTTATAATGCTTTAGAAAAAAATAGTTCGGCATCTATAGCAGCAAATTCTAGAAAAAACAGAGAATTATTGGCTCAATTAGAAGCAAAAGAACAAGCCTTAACTAATGAGAACGCACGTTTAGAAAAACTTAAAAAAGAATTAGAAGAACGCTCTAATCGTGTAGCAGAATTAGAAAATGTAATCGCATCAAAAGATGCTGCAATGACAGCTTTAAAAGATGCCATTTCAAAAGCTTTAACAGATTTTGAAGGTAAAGGCTTAACAGTAGAGCAACGTGATGGTAAAGTATATGTATCTATGGAAAATAAATTACTGTTTAGTTCAGGAAGCTGGGCTGTAGGTACAGAAGGTAAAAGAGCAGTAAAACAATTAGGAAGCGTATTAGGAAATAATCCAGATATAGCAGTTTTAATTGAAGGGCATACAGATAATGAGCCATATAAAGGTAGCGGACAATTAAGCGGTAACTGGGATTTATCAACTAAACGTGCCACAGCTATTGTTAATATACTAAGAGAGAATACCTCAATAGTTCCAGAGAATTTAACAGCAGCAGGACGTGGTGAATTTGCGCCAATAGCATCTAATGATACTGCGGCGGGAAAAGCAAAAAACAGACGTATAGAAGTGATTTTAACACCTAAGTTAGATGAGTTATCTAAGTTACTAAACGATAATTAATACATGGGCGTTACCCAAGGGTCGCGCTTTTCGTTACAATCTTTTGCTCGTTCCTCTCAAAAGGATTTTCACTGCAATCGCTAACGCATAAAAAAAACCTCTAAAAGTTCTATTGAACCTTTAGAGGTTTTTTATCTTTACACTTAGTCAAAAAATAAAAAATGAAGTACACAACATTACCAAATACCAACATAAAAGTTAGTAAAATATGCTTAGGTTCTATGACTTGGGGAAACCAAAATATAGAAGTAGAAGGCCATGCGCAATTAGATTATGCCTTAGGTCAAGGTGTTAATTTTATAGACACAGCAGAATTATATCCAGTTCCAGCAACAGCAGAAACACAAGGAAAAACCAGCAAAATTATAGGTACATGGTTAAAGAAAACGGGAAACAGAGATAAAGTTATTATAGCTTCTAAAATAGCAGGTCCTGGCGATTATACAGCACATATAAGAACCACGGGTTTTAGTCCAGAAGCTATAAAAGAAGCAGTAGATGCAGAATTAAAACGTTTACAGACAGATTACATAGATTTATATCAATTACACTGGCCAGAGCGACAAACCAATACTTTTGGAGTTAGAGATTATAAACACAATCCATCAGATAATTGGAAAGATAATTTTAATGAAATTCTCAATACTGTAGATGGGATTATAAAAACAGGAAAAATAAGATATGTAGGTATGTCTAACGAAAAAGCTTGGGGAGCCATGCGTTACCTAGAAGAATCTAGAAAGAATAGCTTACCTCGAATGATAACTACTCAAAATGCATACTCTATGTTAAATCGTGTTTACGAAGGCGATATGGCAGAAGTTTCTATGCGAGAAAATCTAGGTTTATTAGCTTATTCACCAATGGCATTTGGTGTGCTTTCAGGAAAATACATAAAAGGGAATGCAGCAGATAATGCTAGATTAAAATTATTCCCAAGATTTGCTCGATATAGCAGTGAACAATCAACGGAAGCAACAAAGCAGTATTTAAAGCTAGCAGAAGATAATAATATGACTTTAGCACAAATGTCACTAGCATTTGTAACTCAACAACCTTTTGTAACAAGTAATATTATTGGAGCAACTAATTTAGAACAACTTAAAGAAAATATTGATAGTATAAATATTATTTTAAGTGAAGATATTCTGGAGCAGATTAATGCTATACATGCTGCGATCCCTAATCCAGCACCCTAATATTTTCTTATACGGCAAAACAGTTTAATGTCGTTTTCGTAAAAAGAATATCTATGATATAAAAATCGGGCAAGTTTTTTAAAACCTGCCCGATTTTTATTAAAGCATATTTAATGCTAATAAAGAAGACGATACTTTTTTTTGTACAACGCTGTGATTGTTTTTCATAACAATGTTACGAAAAACATGAAATGAACAAGTTTTTTTAGGCTCATTTTAACTTGCAATCACTATAATATAAAACCCATTGTGTTTTTAGCTTTAATAATATAAAAAGAACAAAAGTTATTGTGTTGTATTTCAGGTTTATATAAAATATATTTTGTTTATTATAATAAAATCAAAATATAACTGTTTTATTTACTTACAAAGTAAGAATATTAAAAACCCCAAAAATTATGAAAAACTATTTAAAAACACATCGAGTTTTAGCGTTACTTTTATTAGTTGCGTTAATATTTTCTTCATGTGAAAACGAGTCTTTTGTTTTACAAGAAGAGAACTTAACAAATAATTTGCAGAAAGAACTTGATCAAATAGAGCAAGCTTACCCCAGCATTACAGGTGAAATAACAACTATTAAGCTTTATGGAGAATTTGTAGAGGTAGAAAAAATTAATGATCAATATATTCTCGGAGGGGATATGGTTGTTGTTCCCGATAATATATCAGGACGTAGTAGTAGTACAGGGAGAACACTAGCTCGTTGGCCTAACAATACAGTGTATTATACTGTAGAACCTAGCTTACCTAATAAAAATAGAGTTACTAATGCTATTGCACATTGGGAGGCAAATACATCTATAACGTTTGTGCCGAGAACTAACCAAAGTGCATATATTACTTTTAGAAAAGGAAGTGGGTGTTCTTCTAATGTTGGACGCACGGGTAGCAAACAATATATAACTTTGGCCAATGGATGTTCTACAGGAAACACGATACATGAAATTGGTCATGCTGTTGGTTTATGGCATGAGCAAAGTAGAAAAGATAGAGATGATTATATTACTATCAATTTTGATAACATCCAAAGCGGTAAAGAACATAACTTTAGAACATACAATTCTAGAGGGTATGATGGAGACGAATATACCAATACATTGGATTTTGGTAGTATTATGATGTATGGAGCAAATTCTTTTTCAAAAAATAAAAGGCCTACTATTACTAAAAAAGACGGAAGCTTATATTCAGTACAACGTAGTGTTTTGTCTAGTGGAGATAAGCAAGGTATAGCTCAAATGTATCCAAGTAACAGTAATAAAGTAATTACTTTTAAAGGGAATAATGATAGATATATTAGTTCTGAAGATGGAAAAAGAACTCTTACTATAAATCGAACAAGAGTTGGGGCTTTCGAAAGATTTGAGTTAATCGAATTAGAGAACGGAAAAGTAGCTTTTAAAGGGAATAATGGTAAGTATATTAGTTCCGAAAATGGGACTAAATCCATGATTTGCAATAGAGAAAATATTGGTAGCTGGGAACAGTTCACTTTAATTTCTAAAGGAAGGAATAATTATAATATTAGAGGAAATAATGGTAAGTATATAAGTTCAAATGGAGGAGATGATAGTAAAGGAGTAGCTTGCGATAGATCTAGTGCACGTAGTTTCGAGTTGTTTACTATTTCGGGCTTATAATTTGTTTTCATTACACTTAAAGTTTTTAGTGTAACGCTATTTCAGGACGAGACAATGTAACAAAAAAAGCCCTACTAAAGATATAGCAGGGGCTTTTTAATTATTTAATTTGATTACCGTCTTTATCAAAAAAGTGGTATTCTAGATATGTGTAAGCATCTCTTGGTAAAATTTTAACCCATTTTTTATGTTCAAAAAACCATTTTGAACGTATAGATGGAAAACCTTTTGTTAAGAAGGCTGCTATAAAAGGATGTGTGTTTAAAGTCAACTTTTTATAGTCTTTTTTTAATAGTTGTTCAAGATCATGTGTCACTTTTTGCACCAAACCTATGGGGGCTTCAATTTCAGCACCATTAATAATTCCGTCAGGATTTTCCTCACGGGTTTTAATGTTCATTTCTGGGCGAACACGTTGTCTTGTTATTTGTATCAATCCAAATTTACTTGGAGGCAATATTTTGTGTTTAGCTCTGTCGTCCTTCATTTCATCTCGAAGGTGGTTAAACAATTTTTGCCTATTTTCAGCATTTGTCATATCTATAAAATCGACTACTATAATACCTCCCATATCACGTAATCGTAATTGGCGGGCCATTTCTGTAGCAGCTATTAGGTTGACTTCTAGTGCTGTATCCTCTTGGTTGTTAGCTTTGTTAGATCTGTTACCGCTATTTACATCTATAACATGTAGTGCTTCAGTATGTTCAATTACCAAATAAGCACCTTTAGCCATAGAAACGGTCTTCCCAAAGGATGTTTTGATCTGTCTTTCTATTCCAAATTTTTCAAAAATTGGAACTTTAGATTGATATAATTTAACTATTGATTCTTTTTCAGGTGCAATTTCTTGCACATACTCTTTAATTTGAAAACAAAGCTCTTCATCATCAACATGAATACTTGTAAAAGTGTCATTAAATATATCTCGTAAAATAGACGAGGCTTTATTCATTTCTCCTAATACTTTACTTGGATGATGTGCTTTGTATAGCTTTTTACACATTGCCGTCCAACGACTAAGCAAATTTTGTAAGTCTTTGTCTAGTTCGGCTACTTTTCTGCCTTGTGCTACGGTTCGTACAATAATACCAAAACTTGGAGGAGCAATACTCTTTACCAAACGTTTAAGCCTGTCTTTTTCTTCTCTATCTTCTATTTTTTGAGAAATAGAAATACGATTAGAAAAAGGAACCAAAACAATGTATCTACCAGCAATAGAAAGCTCGGAGCTTATTCTAGGGCCTTTAGTAGATATAGGTTCTTTTACTATTTGTACCAATAGCGATTGATTGGATTTTAAGACGTCGGCAATTTTGCCATCTTTCTCAATATCTTTTTCAAATGGGAAATTTTTTAAATAAAAATCTTTTAGTTTACCTGTACTTACACGTTTTGTGAATTTTAAAAGGGAAGGAAGCTTAGGACCTAAATCGTGATAATGCAAAAATGCATCTTTCTCATAACCTACATTAACAAATGCAGCATTTAAACCAGGGACAGCTTTTCTTATTTTGGCTATAAACACATCACCAACAGAAAATTTGTTACCACCTTCATCTTTCTGTAATTCAATAAGTTTTCCATCTTTTAATAAGGCAAAATCAACGTTTTCGGAACTAGATCTAATGATCAATTCTTTATCCATTTAGTTAATTTTAATCCATCACTTTTTTAATAAGTGACAGATGGATTATACATTATTTATCTGCTAATTAATAAATAATTAGCAGATTTCACAGGATTTTAAATCTGTGGAGCTCAAAAAACAAAATTTTACGAGCTCAATTTCAAAGAACTTTGTTGTTTTTTAAAATCAAAAAAAAGTAGTTAATCTAACTACTTTTTTTAATTTATTTTTTCTTCTTATGACGGTTAGCACGTCTACGTTTCTTACGCTTGTGAGTTGCTACCTTATGTCTTTTACGTTTTTTACCACTTGGCATAAATAGTGTCTTTTTAAATTAATAATTGTTTTAATGTTTTATTTAACGTCTACGTTAGTTTTAACGCCTTCTACAAAAACTTTTGCAGGCTTAAATGCAGGAATATTATGTGCAGGTATTTTAATAGTAGTATTTTTTGAAATATTTCTACCAGTTTTTTCAGCTCTTGTTTTAATAATAAAGCTACCAAAACCTCTTAAGTATACATTATCACCACTTTCTAAAGAAGTTTTTACTTCTTCCATAAATGTTTCAACAGTTGCTTGAACATCACCTTTTTCAATTCCTAATTTCTCAGAAATCTTTGCTACTAAATCAGCCTTCGTCATTTTAATATTTTATTTTTTTGATTACTATAAATTCTAAAAGGGATGCAAATATAGGAATTAAATATTCAATATTTCAAACCTAATTCATTAAAATTTAAGATTATAAACGTTTATTTTTGCCTGCTGTATAAATTCAATAATGATATTTTCAAAAATTTTAACTACTTGGTATTCAAATAATAAGAGGGATTTGCCATGGAGGCAAACTAAGAACCCATATTATATATGGTTGTCAGAAATTATTTTACAACAAACGCAAGTGAAGCAAGGGCTTCCATATTACGAAGCTTTTGTTGCTAAATACCCCACTGTTTTTGATCTTGCAAATGCAAATGAAAGCGATGTGCTAAAATTGTGGCAAGGGCTAGGGTATTACTCACGAGCTAGAAATTTACACGCAACTTCAAAACAGATTGCCAGTGAATTAGAGGGAGTATTTCCTAATAACTATAAAGACTTACTAAAATTAAAAGGCGTAGGAGATTACACTGCAAGCGCTATTGCATCTATTTGTTTTAATGAAATTAGTGCAGTGCTAGACGGTAATGTATATAGAGTATTATCAAGATATTTTGGTGTCGATACCCCTATAAATTCATCGAAGGGAGCTAAGGAATTTAAACAATTAGCCCAAGAGCTAATTGATAAAAATAATCCAGCCGAATTTAATCAAGCTATTATGGAGTTTGGAGCAACACAATGCAAACCAAAAAAACCGTATTGTAATATTTGTCCTTATAATACAGGATGTATAGCTTTTAATGAAAATAGGATTAATGAACTACCAGTTAAAATTAAATCTGCAAAAGCCAAAAAAAAGCATTTTAATTTTTTAGTATTTATTTCCGAAGATGAAAAAACTGTTTTAGAGAAAAGAGAAGGAAAAGGTATTTGGCAAAATTTATATCAATTCCCTTTAGTGGAAACAGATGAAACTATTAATCTTACAGATTTAAAAAACCGTATAGAAAATAATAACCTATTAAAAGGTATGCCTTTTGAATTATTACAATATAATAAGGAGCCTATAGTGCACAAATTATCTCACCAACACTTATATACTACATTTTGGATTATTAATGTAAATAAACTTTTAGAAGAAGGAATTTTAATAAGTAAAATACGTAACTATGCTGTTCCTATTTTAATAGGAAACTTTATTGAATCGTTTAATTTTGATTAGTTTAGTATTTACAATCATATTTTTTTATTAATTTTAAAAAAATATAGCACAATTAAGTAATTTTGCTTCTTAATATATTAAAGAATAATTATGTCTGGAACTTTAAATAAAGTAATGCTAATTGGGCATTTAGGAGATGAAATAAAAATGCACTATTTTGAAGGAGGTGGATGTGTTGGACGTTTTCCTTTAGCAACCAATGAAACTTATGTAAGTAAGCAAACTAATGAGCGTATTACAAATACAGAATGGCATAATATTGTAGTAAGAAATAAAGGCGCAGAAATTTGCGAAAAATATTTAAGCAAAGGCGATAAAGTTTATATAGAAGGCCGTTTAAAAACTAGGAAGTGGCTAGATGACAAAGGAAATGACAGATATTCTACAGAAATTCAATGTAATGACTTTACATTCCTGTCTACAAAAAAGGAAAGCGAAAATAATGCACCAAGTTCTCCAGTTATAGAAAAACCAAATTCTAATGATCAATCCAGTAGTGAATCTATTCAAAATGAAAAAGATGATCTTCCATTTTAATGATGTACTCAATTGTTTATTGAGTCATCAATGTTTAACTAAAACGATAGTATTTGGATCCTGCCCCCCCGAGTTTAAAAACTTTAATAATGACAATTGACTTTTCAATTGTTTTTGGCTTTGCATTATTATTTTTGCTTTTAGTTTGTTCTGCTCTAATATCAGGAGCCGAAGTTGCTTTTTTTTCGCTCAATATTACAGATATAAAAGATGGTTTAGAAAAAAAATCTAAACGTTTACAAATCATATCTAAACTTTTAGAGCGCCCTAAAAAATTATTAGCAACAATATTAGTTGCTAATAATTTTATAAACATAGCCATAGTTATTTTGTTTGCTTTTTTAGGTGATTTTATGTTTGAAGATATTACAAATACAAAAATTAAATTTGTAGTTGAAGTTGTTGTAGTTACCTTTTTAATTTTATTATTTGGTGAAATTTTGCCTAAAATTTATGCAAGTAGAAATAATTTAAAGTTTGCCAAACTTATGGCTTACCCATTAGGTGTTTTAGATGTGTTTTTGTCCCCTATAAGTTTACCTATGCGAAGCGTTACACTATCCATTCATAATAAATTAGGAAAACAAAAATCGAATTTAAGTGTAGATCAATTATCTCAAGCTTTAGAGCTTACAAGTGAGGAAGATACAACTAAAGAGGAGCATAAAATATTGCAGGGTATCGTGTCTTTTGGTAATACAGATACTAAACAAGTAATGCGTCCTCGTATTGATATTTTTGCATTAAATATAGAGCAAAATTACGCCGAAATCATGCCAGAGATTATATCAAACGGTTATTCAAGAATTCCTGTTTATAAAGATAATATAGATTCTATTCAAGGTATTTTATATGTAAAAGATTTATTACCTTATATAGATAGGGTACAATTTAATTGGGAGAATTTAATACGAGAACCTTTTTTTGTGCCAGAAAACAAAAAGTTGGATGATTTAATGGCAGAATTTCAAGAAAAGAAAGTACACTTAGCTGTTGTTGTTGATGAATATGGAGGAACATCTGGGTTAATCTCTTTAGAAGATATTATTGAAGAAATTGTTGGAGATATAAGTGATGAGTTTGATGACGACGATTTGATATACTCAAAATTAGATGATAATAACTTTGTGTTTGAAGGAAAGACAGCTTTAAAAGATTTTTATAAAATTATAAAAGTTGAAGATGAAACTATTTTTGAAGATCATAAAGGAGAAGCAGAAACCGTAGCTGGTTTTGTGCTAGAAATATCTAAGAGCTTTCCTAAATTAAACAGTAAAATAAATTTTAAAAATTACGTTTTTATTATAGAAGCTTTAGATAAAAAGCGTATAAAACTTGTGAAATTTACAATAACATAATGGCAAAGAATCTTTACGTTTTATTACTAGTTGTATTATGTTTTTCTTGTGGCGAAGATTATGTACCGAAGCCTAAAGCCTATTTAAGACTAGATTATCCAAAAGCGAAGTATGTAAAATCTAATTTAGGCTTACCTTTTTCTTTTGAGACTAATGTTTTGGCTACTAAAATTAATACTAAAAATGTAAAAGCAGATACAGAAAGTTATGGTATAAATATAGAGTACTCAACTTTAAGAGGCACAGTTTTTTTGACTTATAAAGCTATTGGTAATAATCAAAAAAATCTTAGGAATTTTTTAAGAGACGCCCAAAACCTTACTCAAAAACACACTGTTAAAGCAGAAGAGATTCCAGTAACACCTTATGAAAATGAAGCACGTAAAGTATATGGTGCATTTGCAGAGGTAAAAGGAAATGTGGCATCACCAGCGCAGTTTTATGTAACAGATAGTGTTAACCATTTCTTGACAGGCTCATTGTATTTCTATGCAAAGCCTAATTACGATTCTATTTTACCTGCAGCTAATTATTTGCAAAAAGATATTAAACGTATTATGGAAACCATAGTGTGGAAATAAAAAAGCATCTTGATTTTTTAAAATCAAGATGCTTTTTATAATTATTTATACTATTTAATTTAAGCCTTTTTAGCGCAGCATTCTTTTTTGCAATTAGCAGCACAAGCTTTCTTTTCGGTTTTATTTACACAACATTCTTTTTTACAATTAGTAGCACAAGTTTTCTTCGTTGAAAAAGCATCAACAGTTTTCATGTTACTTACTTTGTAAATATCAGCAACATTACTTACTGTTTTTTCAAGTGTAATAGGTGTTACTTTGGCTTCGTTATATTCAACCATAGCTAATTTTCTATCAAAATCTACTGTTGCAGATTTAACACCTTCCATTTTAGAGATTTTCTTTTGTATAGTTGCGGCACAACCTACAGCACATGTCATGCCGTCAATAGTAAATTCTGCTTTGGCATAAGTTGCATTAGGATCTAATTCTTTTTTTACTGTTGTTTCAATTTCAACAGTTTTAATTTCTGGTTTCACTTCATTTTTACAACTAAAAGTAAAAATTGTAATTAATACAAGCGTTAATATATGTTTTATAGTTTTCATATAACTAGTGTTTAAAAATTTATAATACAAAATTACTAAATAATGCGGTTTATTATATTAAAAACTTCACATTTGTAGGCTATAATTGAAGTTATATTTATGAGAGCTAATAATCTAAAATGGATTTACTTAATTGTATTATCATTAATTTGGGGGAGTTCCTTCATACTAATAAAAAAAGGACTAGTAGGTTTAACACCTATTCAATTAGGTGCAATTAGAGTTATTTTTACAGGTATATTTTTGTTAATTGTAGGATTTAATAAAATAAAAAGCATAAAAAGTGAAGATTGGAAATGGGTTACACTTACAGGGTTTTTAGGTACTTTTTTTCCAGCATTTCTTTTTGCTTTTGCAGAAACAGAGATAGATAGTTCTATAGCTTCAATCCTAAATTCGTTAGTACCATTAAATACTATAATTTTAGGTGCTTTTGTGTTTAAAATAGGCTCTACAAAAAGGCAAGTTTTAGGAGTCCTTATAGGCTTACTAGGGGCTATACTATTAATAATGAATGGAGCTTCTGTAAACACAAATCAGAATTATTTATATGTGTCATTTGTAATAATAGCGACATTTATGTATGCAACTAGTGTGAATATTTTAAAACGTAATTTGCAAGAAATGAATGCATTAACTATTGCGGTAGGTAATTTTGCTGTAATAATTATCCCTGCTTTTATAATATTATTATTTTCAGATTTTTTTAACTTAGAATATTTGTCTACTTCAGAGGTCAAAGTTTCTTTATTGTATATGGTTCTTTTATCTTTGTTTGGTACCGCAATTGCTAAGGTGTTGTTTAATAAGTTGGTGCATGTAGCAACTCCAGTATTTGCATCGTCTGTTACTTATTTAATGCCTGTTATAGCTGTATTTTGGGGTGTTTTAGACGGAGAGTCTTTTAGTTTTATACAAGGTGTAGCAAGTGCTATTATTTTACTGGGAGTATATTTATCACATAAACGAAAATCATAAAATTGCATTACTTGTTAACATTTTATTGGTAATAATAGTAATAGATTTATTATTTATTTGTGAGACTTAAATTTAAGGCAAATGATAAATTTTATTAAATTAATGGTTGTTGTATTAGTATGCCTATGCTCAATTGTAAATGCCCAGACAACGAAATGGAAGGTAGATGCATTACATTCTAAAGTGGGGTTTAGTGTAGAGCATATGATGGTTTCTGAAACGGAAGGGACTTTTGATAAGTATGAAGCTACTCTATTATCAGACGTAAAGGGTTTTTCAGATTTAAAAGTTGATTTTACTATAGAAGTAGCTAGTATAAACACTAGAAATGAACGTAGAGATAAACATTTGAGAGCTAATGATTTTTTCGATGTTGAAAAATATCCAACAATAACATTCAAAAGTACTTCTGTGAAAAAAGAGGAGGATAACAATCTTTTAATAACAGGAGATTTAACAATACGAAACGTAACTAAAGAAGTAACTTTTAGTGGTAAATATAAAGGATTGATTGAAAAAGATGCTTTTGGTCTTACAAGAGCTGGACTTGTAATTAAAACAACCATTAACAGACAAGACTATGGTGTAGTATATAATAAAAATTTAGAAATAGGTGGTTTGGCACTAGGGAACGATGTAGATATACTATGTAAATTGTCTATTACTAAAGAAAAGAATTAAAGATTTAAGTGTTGTAATTAATTTTTTTAGAGTTTATCTGAAAAAATAAGAAAGAGGTGTTACTAATAAGCAATGCCTCTTTTTTTTTTTTTTTTTTTTTTTTGAAAATGAAGTATTTAGCCTTAAAATTATTTTAATTCATAATTTTTCACGAAATTTAAGTACATGTAAATTTTCACATTATGAAAAATATATCACTTCCTATTCGGTTTGGTCTTGTTGCAGGTGTTGTTTTAATTGCATATTTTTTAATTCTATCTTTATTTAATAAGCATATTAATCCAGCGTTTAGTTTTTTTAATGCAATTATTACTGCTTTTGGAATTTATGAAGCAGTACGTTCAAAAAAGCATGAGAGCTTAGAAGCTTTTTCTTACGGAGAAGGTTTTAAAACTGGGCTTGCTACAGGTGCTATAGCTACGCTTATTTTTACTTCATTCTTTTTGCTCTACACTACCGAAGTTAATAATACTTTCTTAGTAGAGTTATTTCAAACCATTAAAGGTAATTTTAGTGTAAGTATTGGTACGGTAACCTTTGTTGTTGCTGTCATGGGATTTGCAACAACAGTAGTTTCAACATTATCTGTTATGCAGCTTTTTAAAAAGACAAGAAACATTCCTCAAATCTAGTAAACGTTTGTAGTCTAGATTATTTTTATGCTGTTAACATCTTACGATTATTATAAAATACTGGTCTTGATGTGTGTTTGTGCATAAGTGAATTGTCATTCAGCAGATTATGGAGTCAGAATGACAAATTTTAACCCCACTTAAGTTAGTATGAAACTAAGATAATATCTCTATGACTCCAGCTTTAGAGGTAATAAGTATGATGAATTATTTTCTTAACGCATAAGAAGCACCAATGATGAGTTCTTTAATGAATTCATTAACTTTTTTCGCATTTGATTTAAACTGTTTTTTGAAATTTTCCATGATAATAGCTTTTTTATAATAGAACGAGTGAAGAATTAAAAACCCTCCTTATTTTTGAAGTATTTATTATCTAGTTAAAGGTTAAAACCCTGCAATTTGATTGCAGTTACTTTAGTTTCTATAAATGTTTTGCTTTTGTTGTATGCCAAATAACCGAAAGCATTCACATTCGATAAGTAATTTGATTTACCATATAGTATGGCTACAAAATATCGATATAAAGTTTTGCAAAGAGACATCCAACAGTGTTATTGTAATTTGTTAATTCAGATTTGTAATTCTGAAAATGTTCAGATTCTAAAAGGAGTAGTAAGTAAGGATCACATTCATGTGCATATTGAGTGTTTATCTTATTGATTATAAGTATTTTGGTGAATAAATTGAAAGGTTGCTCATCTCGAATTTCCCAAGTTTAACAAACAGTATTTGGGTCGCTATTTTTGGGTTATTGACTATGGAGCTTGGAGTACTGGCAAGATAACAGATGAGATGGTTCAAGAATATCTTAAAAATCACAAGGATAAATCCAATTCAGAAAAAGGCAACTGGATATTAGAGTAATGTAAAGAAAGAATTTCATTCTTTTGTTTAAAACTATGGATTTCAAATCCATAGTGGTTTATTTTTTAACGTTTGTTATAGCTTGTCCTACGTATTATTTAAAATTTAAGAGAAGAATAAATGATTATTCTAAATATGAATAAAACATTTGTATTTTAAATAATTAGAAGTATATTTGCACTCATTTTTTGAACAAATTAATAAATAAAAACGTTACGCTATGTACGCAATTGTAGAGATAGCAGGGCAACAATTTAAAGTTGTTAAAGACCAAAAAGTTTTTGTTAACCGTTTACAAACTGAAGAAGGTAAGAAAGTTTCTTTCGATAATGTACTTCTTTTAGGTGATGGTGACAATGTAACTGTAGGCGCCCCAGCTATAGACGGAGCTCAAGTAGGAGCAAAAGTCTTAAAACACCTTAAGGGTGATAAAGTTATAGTTTTTAAGAAGAAAAGACGTAAAGGTTATCGTGTTAAAAATGGTCACCGTCAATCTTTAACAGAAATTGTAATAGAAAGTATTGTTGCTTCTGGAGCTAAGAAAGCTGCCCCAGCTAAAGCAACTAAAAAAGCAGAGCCTAAGGCTGAAACTGCTGCACCAAAAGCAGAAGCTAATCAAGATTTAAGCAAATTAACTGTTGCTGAATTAAAAGACTTAGCAAAAGCTAAAGGAGTTGAAGGTATTTCTTCTATGAAGAAAGCTGATTTAATAGCTGCTTTAAGTTAATAATAAAAATTAAAATCGAAATAAAATGGCACATAAAAAAGGAGTCGGAAGTTCGAAAAATGGTAGAGAATCAGAATCGAAACGCTTAGGTGTTAAGATTTTTGGTGGACAAGCTGCTCTTGCAGGTAACATTATCATAAGACAACGTGGTAATACACATCACCCAGGTGAAAATGTATACCAAGGTAAAGATCATACTTTACACGCCAAAGTTGATGGTGTTGTAAAATTTACAAAGAAAAAAGATAACAAATCTTATGTTTCTATTGAAGCTTTTGAAGCTTAAAAATAATTTTCTTTATAAAAGAATTAAAACCCTTTCTGTTTTTAGAAAGGGTTTTTTTATTGATTGAATATTTCGTATGTTTTCGTAATGCGTCTAATTATTTTATTAGACTCTCTCTTAAAGTTATGTTTAGTCAAAATTCAGGTTAAATTGGATCAAGTCAAAAAGTTCTGGGATTTTAGGGTTAGGCAAAAATAATTTGTGTTTTCGAAAATAGTAGGAGGAAAATTATGTGTATTGCTAATGAGTTTTAAGGCTCTTGACATAGAATAATAGATAGATGAGGTAATGGTTCAGCATAAAATATCGATGAAAAGCAAATTTTAAAGAAAAAGCGTTTATTTTTTCAATAAAAAATCTTACATCCCTTTTTTATTTGAAAAATTATACTACATTGGTCTGGTAATTTAGCGATTGGGTATCTTTATTCTCTTTCAATAATTGTTAAACCTTCTTATTTTAAAAAGTGAAATTTCACTTCTTTCAAGAACCTTTCTCAATTATTTCCCAAAGAGCAATATTTATCTAATAGCAAATTTTTTTTGAAGTTGTTTTTTATACTAGTTTAAAACACCTTCTAGAAGTTTAAAACAAAATATTGTAAAATTAAAATTAAAAATCCAAAAACATGGGATCATTTAGAGCAAGCCTAGAATTAGGTGGAAAAGAATTTGACGTATTATATTCAGAATACTCATTTAGTAGAGACACAGACAAAAAAGGAAAAGTATCCTCTAACGTATACGGCGGTCGTGTAACCTTAGAAATTGAATCAACAGAAGATACCTCAGTAATCGAAGCCATGTTAAACTCACAGTTTAAATCTGTAGACGGAAAAATCGTTTACAAAAAAACAGAAGAAGACGCTAAGATGAAAGAAATAGAATTTAAAAACTCTTACTTAGTATACTATAAAGAGATTTTAGATGTAAACGGAGACGTACCAATGAAGTTACGTTTTACAGTATCTGCAGAGCAAATCCTAATAGGAAACGCCTCTATAGATAACCGTTGGCCAAAAGCCTAATACAAGTAACCGCTTATAAAAAAAGAAAAGTTTTTAATATCAAGAACCATTAGATTTTTTATGAGTATATAAAAAGCGGTTTCCAGAATACCTAGAGGTATTTTAGAAACTGCTTTTTTTTTTAAATTAAAATTAAAACTAGAATAGCACAAATCCCCTCTCTCAAAAGAACTCTCATATAAAAAACACCCACCATTTATGGATTACAAAACATCAATAAGCATTGATGGGAAATACCTTTCCAACTTTGAGCAAGTTACCTTAAAACAACGCCTTAATACCCACCATGAATTTAAAATTCAAGTAGACCACGACGAAATCGAAGCCCTAGGCGTTCATACCCTAGAAGCCTCAAAAGCATGGTTAGGGAAATCGGTAGTAATATCCTTCGATGAGGCCGAATTTGTAGGCATCATCACCAATTTAAAGTTACAACATAACGACGGGCATCAAGGCAATATAGAAATTACAGGCTATTCCAAAACCATACTATTAGAACAAGGCAAGCATACCACCTCCTGGGTAAACAAGAGTTTAGCAAATATTATAAAAGACACCCTAGATACCGTTAACATACAAGCCCTAATAGAACCAGAACATAGAGGGCTATTAAATTACGAAGCCCAATACGGCGAAACCCACTATCAATTTCTACAACGCTTAGCAAAACAACACTATGAATGGTTTTTCTACGACGGATTAAAGCTAGTCATAGGTCAGCCAGATCGCAATACAGCTACAAAGTTACAATATGGTAGAGAACTCTCTAACATAAGCATAGGTATGGAAGCCCGAGCGAACAGCTATAATATATTTTCATACAACGCCTTAGAAGATACCAAAAACGAATCCAAGACTAAAAACAATGTTGAAGGCCTTAACGAACTAGGTATGGATGCCTTTAACACCTCCTTAGACATTTTTAAAGGCGTAGCCAACTCACACGCCGTAGCAAGAACCCAAAACAAAAGTGAGCTAGAAACCAGTGTAAAAAATAAGCAAGCTGCAGCAGTAGCCGATTTAAATATATTAGAAGCCGATTGCAACCAACAAAACCTAACCGTAGGAAGCATAATAAAAGTAAGCTCTGCCAAGTGGAGCGGGAAAGACGAGTTTGACGTTAAAAACTATGGCGAATACATTATTATAGACATAGAACATAAAGCTACAGGCAGTACCACTTATAGCAGCCATATAAAAGCCATCCCTAGTGGTGTAAAAGTACCACCAGAACCTCAGGTCGATTTACCACAAGCCAACCCGCAACTCGCTACAGTAGTAAGTAATGAAGACCCAAAAGGAAAAGGCCGTGTGCAAGTTCAGTTTCAATGGCAAAAACACGAAAAACGAACAAACTGGATACGTGTTATGACACCAGATGCAGGCCAGAGTGAAAATCATGAACAAAACCGAGGTCATGTATTTATCCCCGAAGAAGGCGATCAAGTTATGGTAGGCTTTCGCTACTCAGACCCTAACAGACCTTTTGTAATGGGAAGCCTTTTTAATGGTAACACAGGAGCAGGCGGGCGAGTAGACAATACCCATAAAAGTATCATTACCCGTTCTGGACATACTATAGAGTTTAACGATACCAATAGGCAAGAAAGTATTACTATAAAAGATAAAGGAGGTAATCAAATACACTATGATACAAAGAGTAAAAATATTACCATTACAGCTCCAGAAACATTAACGCTAAATTGTAAAAACATGAATATAAATGTAGCTGAAAATTTAAACACCAATGTAGGCGCTAATAGTACAACCGTTATTGGTGTAAATGCTACAGAAAATATTGGTATGAATAAATTGAGTAGTGTAGCAGGTAATAGTAACATGTTAGTTATTGGAGAATTAAAAGAGATTATAGAAGGCGATTTAATTTCTGAAACTAAAAAAGAACGTAAAGAAATAAGTAACGGAGAAGTCCAGGTACAAGTAGAAGGTGAATTTACCGGTAACTCCGAAAATAAAGTAAAGTTAAACAGTGCAGAAAACAGTTCTTTATTTTAAAACGCTATGAGCAGGAAACGATTAGTTAAAGGAAATATTACAAAAATAACAGGAGGAAACCATACCATATATAGTAAGGAAAATATAACTTTAAGTGCTAAAAAAGTAAATATGAAAGGCAAAGATGGTATTGCTTTTGAAGCTCCAATGGCCTTAGAAATTGACGAAGAAAAACCAGTAGATGTAGAAATAGGCGTGTTTTTTGATGGTACAGGTAACAATAAATTTAATACAGATATTGGAGAGGCTGGTGCACCATCTGGACCTAAAAACCTTAAAGGCAGTTACGAAAACGATTATTCTAATGTAGTACGCCTTTTTGATTTGTATCCCGATAAAAAAGAGGTGGCAGGAAGGCGCCAAAAAGTAATTATTCGTATTTATGTACAAGGTATTGGTACCTTAAAAGGCAGGTTAGATGATGCCATAAGCTCGGGTACAGGAGAAGATACCCCTATTTTATTAAAAACTACAGCTACAGTATTGCACCCCATTGCAGGTATTGTTGCTCATGGTTATGATATTTGGAATGGAGATCGTGGCGTACAGGGCAAAGTAAATGATGGCATTGAGCAAATAGTAGAAGAGATTGTTGAACTAAAAAAGCTAAAACGCATAGATACTTTAACATTCGATGTTTTTGGTTTTAGCCGTGGTGCAGCAGCAGCAAGACATTTTTGTAATAGCCTTAAAGAAGAAGTTAAAGTAAGCCATAAAAAATATAATATGGGAGGCTGGATGGATACATCGTATAAAGAAACCATTACTATAAACGAAGGAGGAGGTTTATTTAAACAATTAAAAAATAAAGTACCCAAACTACCACAGCAATTTAATATCCGCTTTGTTGGTTTGTTCGATTCGGTTGCAGCCATTTTAAAAATTGATGCAGGCGATTTTAAAATAGAAGATGCTTCGCACCATGGTATAAATTTAGATTTGGCAGGAGTTAACGCCAAACAGGTTGTACATTTAAGTGCTAGAGACGAACACCGTAAAAACTTTGCCCTTAATAAAACCAATGTAGGTTATTCTTTTAGTATGCCTGGAGTACACTCAGATATTGGTGGGGGCTATAAAACAGGTAAAGAAGTAGCTTATCTAGGCTTTGGCAATAAAGCTACAGATAAAGCACGTTTAGAAAAAGAGCGCCTTAATTGGATAGCCCAAGGCTGGTATTTACCAGAAGAAATTAAGGTGCTAGATAAAAGTACCAAACATATAAAATACTATGGCGACCATATGGAAATAAAAATGGGACGCGCAATACAAGTGGTAGAAACAGACTACCTGTATGTGCTAGAAGGTACTAAGGAGGTCTTTAATGATTATACTTATATACCGTTACGTATTATGCACGAACTAGCGAATATAGCAAATGTGCCTTTTGAAATTATAGATCCAAATACATTTAAAATTCCAGAAGAATTAGAAGCAGTATACCAAACCTTAAGAACTATTGCTTTAACAGACGAAAATCCTTTAATTAGTTATAGCGATTCCCGTTTATTAAAACACTCATTTATTCACCAATCTGCCAATTATTCACCCTTAATAGGCGAGGTAGGAAATGGGTATATTTATGCTAACGAGCCAGTTAAAGAACGTCTTAAATATGACAATTAATAATGAAAAAAATAAAATTACTAAGTTGTATAGCGTTTATTATTGTGTTAATGAGTTGTGAGCGTAAATATAGGTGGGGTCCATCGGAGTGTGCGCCACAACATTATCCAGCAAAAATATTAACCAATAATTTTCAATACAAAAATGGAGGTGGTGTTGGTACACTGCAAGTTACTGCAGGAGGTAATGGTTGGGGGTATACAGGAGCTAGTTATGCAGTAGGTGAACGTTTAAAACCCGTGCCCGATAGTTTATTTGTTAACTGGTTTTCTATAACCGAGGGCAAGTTTTATAAAGGGAAATTTAAGCTTACAAGTAAAAAAATAGAAGAAGCCCTTAAAAAAGGGCAAATACGTGTTTATACCTGTTTTGCGCCACACGGTCGTGTAGTAGTTTATGTTGCAGGGAAACATGGTAGAGCACCCATAGATCGTTTTAGAGCTATTGAAGATACTAGTATGACCATAGCAAAACATATTTTAAAAATAAACGGTGTTAAAACAGAACAAGAATTTGAAGAAAAATATGGTGAAAAATTAGACGGAAGCACCTATTTAAAACATTATATAAAAAAAGAAGATAGCATCTATATTTCAAAACATGGTATTCCAGATACTTGGTAAATAATAATTAATGATGAAAAAAATAAAGTTACTAAGTTGTATAGCGTTTATTATTGTATTAACAAGCTGTGAGCGTAAATACGATTGGTCTCCATCGGAGTGCGCGCCACAACATTATCCAGCAAGAATATTAACCAATAATTTTCAATACAAAAATGGAGGTGGTGTTGGTACACTGCAAGTTACTGCAGGAGGTATGGGCTGGGGAAGAGTAGGAGCAGGTTATGCAGTAGGCGAGCGTTTAAAACCTGTGCCAGACAGTCTGTTTGTTAACTGGTTTTCTATAACCGAAGGTAAGTTTTATAAAGGCAGATTTAAACTTTCTAATAAAGTGCTTGAAAAGAATCTTAAAGCAGGAAAGAGTAGTTATGTTTATACCTGTTTTGCGCCACACGGTCGTGTAGTAGTGTATGTTTCTGGCGATCATGGAAGAGCACCCATAGATCGTTTTAGAGCTATTGAAGATACTAGTATGACACCACAAAAATTTTTATTAAATGCAACAGGTACAAAAAGTGCCGAAGAATTTGAAAAAGATTATGGGAGGCCATTATATACAAATCAAGAAATTATGATGGATTATATGACAAAAGAAGATAGCATCTATATTTCAAAACATGGTATTCCAGATACTTGGTAAATAAAAAATAATAATGAAAGTATTAAAATTACTAAGTTGTATAGCGTTTATTATTGTATTAACAAGCTGTGAGCGTAAATATAGGTGGAGTCCATCGGAGTGTGCACTACAACATTATCCAGCAAGAATATTAACTAATAATTTTCAATATAAAAATGGAGGCGGTGTTGGTACCTTAGAGCGTGTTGCAGGAGGTAGTGGTTGGGGGTATACAGGAGCTAGTTATGCAGTAGGTGAGCGTTTAAAACCTGTGCCAGACAGTCTGTTTGTTAACTGGTTTTCTATAACCGAGGGCAAGTTTTATAAAGGGAAATTTAAGCTTACAAGTAAAAAAATAGAAGAAGCCCTTAAAAAAGGGCAAATACGTGTTTATACCTGTTTTGCGCCACACGGTCGTGTAGTAGTTTATGTTGCAGGGAAACATGGTAGAGCACCCATAGATCGTTTTAGAGCTATTGAAGATACTAGTATGACCATAGCAAAACATATTTTAAAAATAAACGGTGTTAAAACAGAACAAGAATTTGAAGAAAAATATGGTGAAAAATTAGACGGAAGCACCTATTTAAAACATTATATAAAAAAAGAAGATAGCATCTATATTTCAAAACATGGTATTCCAGATACTTGGTAAATAATAATTAATGATGAAAAAAATAAAGTTACTAAGTTGTATAGCGTTTATTATTGTATTAACAAGCTGTGAGCGTAAATACGATTGGTCTCCATCGGAGTGCGCGCCACAACATTATCCAGCAAAAATATTAACCAATAATTTTCAATACAAAAATGGAGGCGGTGTTGGTACCTTAGGGCGTGTTGCAGGAGGTATGGGCTGGGGAAGAGTAGGAGCAGGTTATGCTGTAGGTGAGCGTTTAAAACCTGTGCCAGACAGTCTGTTTGTTAACTGGTTTTCTATAACCGAAGGTAAGTTTTATAAAGGGAAATTTAAGCTTTCTAATAAAGTGCTTGAAAAGAATCTTAAAGCAGGAAAGAGTAGTTATGTTTATACCTGTTTTGCGCCACACGGTCGTGTAGTAGTTTATGTTGCAGGGAAACATGGTAGAGCCCCCATAGATCGTTTTAGAGCTATTGAAGATACTAGTATAACGGTTACAAAATATAGATTGAAAAATGCGCAAGTACAAAGTATAGAACAGTATATAGAAGAGTATGGAAAAGCATATAGACCAGACTCATTATATTTAAGAGGTTTAATATCAAAAGAAGATAGCATCTATATTTCAAAACATGGTATTCCAGATACTTGGTAAGAATAAAATACATTAACCATTTAATTATAAAAAACAGAGATCCCCAAATGAAAAACATAATAAAAATAACCACAGTTATCATTACAGTAGTATTAACCTCATGTTTAAGTAATGAAGAAAAAAAAGTAAAAGCAGAAGAAGAGGGGAATGCCCTAATATCAATTAAATCAAAGCTGTTAAAAGGCGCAGGCGATGCCCTTAAAGCGATGGTAAAGAAGCCGTAGAATCTGCAACAGAAGGTATTGGAGAAGTTGTAAAAGGGATCTCTTCCGGTTATGATAAAAGTATAAATCAAGCTAAAATACTAGCCGATAGCACATTCCTTAAAACATTCGAAATAGGTAGAACAGAAAAAGTTTATAACGATTCGACCCAAATAAAAAAAGTGACCGTTTACCTTATATCTAATCAAGAATTTGAAGGTAAAGTAAGATTAAAAGCTTTCGATGTTGCAAAAAAAGAGATTGGACGAAGTTTTAAAACTATTAAAATGGCAGAAGACGAAGCATTGTATTTCGATTTTGAGTTTGATAATAGAACCCCACTTTTACAAGCCAATTTTTTTGAAATAAACATAAAGTAAAGTACGTTGTGTATTTTTTGTTAAGCAATTTTAAACGATAAGAAAAACAGGAATGATTTATAAACCTACAGAATCTAAATTAGTTAAAGCACCTTATAGTCAAATAAGGAATTATGCATTTTGTAAAAAAGAAGAAGACTAAAAATGCAAAAAAAACGCTTTTCTTTATTAATAGACGAAGATAATAGACAGTCTAACAAAACAGTTTCTTCTTCCCCTTCATCATCCAAAGAGGATGCAAGACCTCATTTTTCATTATTTGATAAAAAAGAAGAAGACCAATCTAAAAAAACATCTTTTTCCAGAAGATTACACTATTGGCTCATAGAAAATAGAACAAGCTTTTTACATCGTACCTATGGTATAAAAATTAATTATAGCAACGAAAAAATCATACATTATATGTTAGAAGTCGTATGCACAAGTTATAAAAAAGGCGTGTTTAGTTATACCTTAAATAGAGACCAGTTTTTTAAAAACGGTAAGCGATTAGAAGGGTTTATGGAGCAGTTGGCAGAACAAAGTGTTAGTTGTTTATACCCCTTAAAAGTAAGTGTAAGCGAAGCAGGGCAAATAATAGGTGTTAATAATCAAGAAGACATAGAAACCCGTTGGGAAACAAAACAAAAAGAATTAGCCAAACGCTATTCGGGAAAGTCATTTGTTAATTATTGTAAAAAAATAAGCCATGTTGTAAGCAGTCCCGAAAAAATATTAAAAAGCCTTAATAGCGATGTGGTTTACGACATACTCTTTTCAAAAATATATATAAACTATACCAACAAGTTTACAAAACCATTAGAAAAGGAATTTAAATGGTTTTCGAGTATTCAAAAAATACGTTTTCAAGGTAACCAATCGGTTAATCCAGTATTAAAAGAGAATAACCGCATGCTAATAAATTATCAAGGGAGCATGCAGCCAGTAAGTGTATTAAATAAAGGAGAAACAGCTATAAAATATCAATTAGATGCTATAGATCATACATTATTACGAGTAGATGGTACGTTTAATTATACAAATAATAATGTTGATAGAACCATACAGTTTAGTGCCATTTGGCGAAAGCATATGGATAAAACAGCAGCACGAAAAATAGAAGATAAAAAGCAAAAAGGGATTTATATAGATCCCAATGCCGAAAAAAAATGGTACGAATTCTGGAAATAAATTTTTAAAAATTAAACTATGGGAAAAGCAATAGTATGTCAAGAAGCAGAGTGCGAGTGCCAGAACGGTACCATGCCCGATAAAATAGTATCCATAAGCCAACATAAACAGTATGTAAACGATACAGAAGGCGAAAAAAAGATGATCGTTTCTACGTTAGATATTGGGCAGCCTTTTGAGAAAAAGACCTTTGGGCAATGCAAGTTGCAACCCACACTAGGTGGTTATAAACCTTGCCAACCCATGGTAACAGAATGGCAAGGTTTTTATGAGAAAGTAACCTTAGATAATGGTGGTAATCCCATACTAGAAAATAGTAAAGCTACTTGCGCTATAGCCGGAGCGCCCTGTGTAAGTATTACATTTCATGGGCAAACAGCAGAAGCAACCCAAGAGCATGAAGCAGCTGCCGATGAAGAAGTAATGGCGCAAATAAACCCATTAGCAAGCGATGATGCAGTAAAAGAAGACGTTAAACATGATTTAAACTCAGTAAAATGAAGCCAAGTGTTTTAAATTTAAAAGAAGGCGAAGTAAAAAAAGATAAAAGTTATGCCGATAAAGAAATTATAACAGATAGTCGTAAAGCAAGACGTGAAATATATAAAGGCTACTACGTTTATTTAATACCAAAAGATAAAGCAGTACGCTTTAAAATTTTAGCATTAAAGGCAGTAAACCCAAATAAAACTGAAAATAATGTATATTGGGTGGCGCAACCTTTAAATGTGTTTATGAGTCATAAATGGTTAAGGTTTAAAGAAGGAGGAGAAACAGTTATTCAAGAAAGAACTTTAGCGGAACATCTAACCTATTTAAACGAAAAATCAAAAGATTATAAAGATGTTAAATACTCAGAAAAAAGCACGCGTGGCGTAGGTAAAAGCTATATTAATGCATCCTACAATAGAGATATGGGTAAAGATGTTTTTGGAAGTATTAAATATACCACCAATACATTAGGTGCAGGCATATGGTTAGAAGGTATTAACTATTACCCAACCTGGAAATCTCAAGGCGCTTTTGTTATAGCTGTAGACGAACCACAGGTCATGTCTTTTTACGCTAAAAAAAGAATAAGCACTGTAGAAACCCAAGAGAGAAAACTAAAGTTTATTGAAAAAACAATAGAAACTTTAGAAGATGAACTCGAATATGGTAATATTGTAGATTTACACATAAAATTGCATAACGTACCATATTACGATATCGAATTAACCATAATCGTAGATGGTAAAGAGTTAAAAAAAGAAACCATACCACTAGCCCGTAACGCTAACCCAGCATTAGATTATAATGTAGAACAGCGCTACGAACTTTATATAAACCCAACCTGGATTGAAATTTTAAACCACGAAGAAGCATCTATAAAAGAAGGTAAGTTGCAAGTTGTTTTAGTACCTAACGTAACTATAATGCATGCGCCTTATACAAAAGAGCAAGTAAAAAAAATAAAAAAAGAAATTACCTTTAAAATAAACTATAAAGATATATGGGCTATAGACGACGATGAGCAAGAATGGATCCCACAAATAGCAGAAATAAAAGAAGCAACACTAGTTACTCAAGAGTTTGAAGAATGCGGGTTTACAGGCATAAAAATAAGTAGTAGCATTGGTGAGCCTTTTTATATTTTAAAAGAAAGTGAAGAAGGTGGCTGTTTAGAAGTTAATAATACAACCCCAATTTTAGAGTATGTAGCAGGTAGTAAAGCAACCCAAACAATAACGATAGATTTAGAAGATATAGAAACTGCAGAGTGCCAACAAAAAGCAGGTTTCGATAATACTCAAGATAATAGTAACTCGCATGTTAATAATACTTTCGTTACTACGCATTTTCCAACAGAAATAGTGAAAAGCGACTTATTCGGAGATATAAAACCAGTAAAAATTATAACCCATAACGAAAATAGTTTAAAATTAGAATTTGCTTTTCCTTATCAGGCAAATAATAAATTAGGCATATTTACCAATTATTTATTTGGAGGGAAATATATAGAATTCCCTCTAATTATAAAGAGCTGCCGTTATATACGTATGCCTTTAATAAAATTGTATGCTGATATCGAATGGTTCTTGAAACTTAAAGTCGCTTCTACACAACCAGAAACATATTCGCATACTAATATGCCCAATAACGGAAAAGGCGGGCGTTTTGAACAGCATCAAAAAAAAGCTACTGCTGCGGGGCTAAATAAAAAATGGCTAAATAAGGAAGTAAGTTTTGAATTGGCTTTAAATGCTAAATATAATGGAAATATTCAAACACCAATTATTAGTGCTTCTTATGAGAACAAAATAAGGTCTATTTTAACTGCCTTAGTAAAAATAAAAGAGACTATAGATACTGTATGTCATGTTGATAAGGTTAAAGCAAAGGGGATGGCAGATAAATTAGCAGGTAAATTAAAGAAGCTACCTATTATAATTATAATAGATTACCCAACTATAGAGATAGAAGGTTCTTGGAAGTATGAACAACAAACAAACGGCGTAGTTGTTAGAACAGGAAGTATATCTTTAGGCTTTAGTCCTTTAATTAAAGGAACAGGTAAAATAGATCTCATTGCTTGTATGAGTTATATACCTCTTATAGGTCCAATAATAAAAGCTGCAGATTTGGCTATTGCAGTTGCAGGAGGAGATGTTTGGTTTAACCTTTATGCATTTGGTTCTATAGGTTTTAAAGGGGATATTTATTTTAATCAAGATAAGTCATTTGACTTACAGAGTGATACGGTACTTGGTGTTGGTGCAGAACTTGGTGTGAAAGTGGAGGTAAGTACTAAAAAATTAAGTTTTGTAGCGGAAAAAACGAAGTCTTCTATTGGAGCAGAACTTTCAGCGAAAGGAGAAACCTCATTTACTTTTACAGGTAAAACGGGGATAGATAATAAAGGGACTTTTATGCAGACTGCCATTGAGTTTAACGGTATGATGGTTTCTGTAACAGGAAAGGCATGGGGTTATGGTCTAAAAGCTGGAGTTGATGATGAACTTTATCCTTTAATAAAAAAACCTAAAGAACCTATTTTAAAAAAAACGATGTATATACTAGAAAAATGAAAAAAATAATAATTTGTGTAATAATGGCAATTATATTTAATAGTTGCACTAGCCAAACAAAAGAACAACAAATGGAAGAAATTATTAATAAAACATTATTATCAATTGAGGAGTACTCTTATAATCCTGTTTATTCAATTCAAGTGAATAAAAGTGGCTGTAAATTGATTATAGAAATAGAGAATAGTATAGATTATCGTTTTACAGAAAATAATGGAGAATCTATGATGATGCCTCTTAATCCAATGTTGATAAAGAAAGGAAAACAAAAGGCTATAATTAAAGTATTTCCAAAAGAAGGGGATAGTCTGTTAACCAAATATGCGTATATAAACCTTACTTTTTATTATGCTCCGGATAAAGATAGTAGCTTAAAGGAGTATCTAAAAATAGTGACATATCAATTACCAGAAGATTTAGCAAGTAAAAAAATACCTTATTATGAATCTATGATAGAGTTTGATGTAGACATACCTTATGCTTATAGTAAAGACTTAAATAAAGCTAAGAATCTATATGAAGTTCAAAATATAGAAGAAAAAATTATTAGAAAATACAATGAATTAAGAATAATTTGTAAAAATTTAGACAAACTTTCTTATTTAAGAGAACAATCGCATATGATATCTCGAGTTTCAAATACTATGTATATAGAAAAAAATATAAAGAATGTAACTCAAAAATATAAAGAAAATGAATTTGGAGTTGTAAATTCTATTGTGAAAAAACGAGAATTGTTGCCTGTAGAAAATTATGATGTACAATATTATGCTGAAGGTAAAATAGTAGCTTTATGGCAAAAAAATCTAAATCCTTTGTTGTATTTAAAAGGAGAAATAACTAATAATGAGGGAGTAGTAAGAGTATTTGAAGGGGGAGATCCTATTTTTTTATATTGGCCAGAGGATAGTGACGAGCTAAAAGTGTGGTAGATAAAAATAAAGAACAATAGTCTGTTTTTGTGTGTTTCTCTTGAAAACTAAGATATAGGGTATTGATTATGTAGGTTACTTTAATAACTTTATGGAGAAAGAAATTTTTTAGATTTTTCTGATAAAAGATGTGATAATCAGGGGCTTTTTTGGGAATTTGCAATAGTTTCTATGGTTTGTCTTTGTGTGTTAATAAAATATATAGATATCGAAGATGAATTTTTTGTTTTGTAGGTTAAACATTATCCATTATTCACATAAAAAATGGAGTTTTATCAGAACCAATAAGACTGAAATTAAAGGAATAATAAAAGAAAAAACAGATACGATTTTTAATATTGATGTCTTAATAAAAGTAATCAAAAAATATGATACTAAAGGTAATTGGATAGAAAAAATGAAAACAATCAAAAGAGCCTACAGTGATGTGAAAAAGGTAATAACAACTAGGAAAATAAAATATGCTAGCTAGTAATATTCAATTTAACTAAAAAACAATCCTCGAGGCTTGCCTCGGGGAATTAAGCTCAAAAGGTTAGCTATTTTTAATACCAGATTAAATACGTTATTAAGCAGCTGTTAATACCTTAAAAAAACTTCCCCTTTTTTAAAATGGAGTTACCCATACGTTTGTAAGCTACTTTGGTACCATTAGCACAAAAATGATAGACTCCCTTTTCCTTTTGTTCAGAAAAAGATAATAATAAAATAGCATCTACCGTACAATTATAGTCTTTTGCAACCTTCTTTTTTATATGATTAATACTTGCTCGACCTCTTTTTAATTGAGATTGGATTTTTTTATTCAGTTTAGGCTCGGTAAAATTTTGAGCAACATTACAAGTTGTGCTTTTTAAAGGTTTAACTTGTTTTGCTACATTGCTACCAGTTTCAGGTTTTTCTAAATCAATATACTCCCAGGTAAAATCTGCTTTAAGTAAAACACGTTTGCCATCTTCAGTTTTTACGATATAATTATTTTGAGCAAAACCAACAGATGCTATAAAAAGGAATAAAGTGAAAATGAGTGTTTTCATAATAAAGAAAGACTAGAGTTTATATAAAATCAAAAATACACCTTTTATATCATTTTATAATTAAACAGAATTATTAAGTGTTAATCTTCAACATACTCTAAGATATCAGCAGGTTGGCAATCCAAAGCTTTACAAATAGCCTCTAAAGTTGAAAACCTAACCGCTTTAGCTTTACCAGATTTTAATATCGATAAGTTAGCGGTAGTAATACCAATAGTTTCAGCCAAATCCTTACTTTTTATCTTTCGCTTAGCAAGTATGATATCTAAATTTACAATTATGGGCATCGTTATATGGTTAAGTCGTTTTCTTCTTTAGTTTCCTTAGCACGTTTAAATATTTCAGCTAAAATATAAAATCCTAAACCTGCTGGAATTAAAAAAGTAAACTCAGCTTTGAGTTCGTTAAAAAAGTTGAAAGTAGATCCGTTAATTCCTGCTAAAAGAAACCTTAAAATTAAAACACTAATAGTGTACCAAATAAAAATATATCCAATCTTTTTAAAACCTTTAATAATTTTGTCACTAAAGTAGTTTCTGTTTTCAATTTCCTTAAGGATTGATAAAAAATAAGAAAACCCATAAATAAGGTAGCCTCTCCAGAAAAACAAACCAGCACTTATAGCATAATAACTCCACTTAATAGCATTTTTCGACGTTAACCAAGATTCATTTTTATTTGCTGTTTTAGCCCAATTTTGAAATTCTGTAAATTGATTAAAATCAAATTCACGAATATCATTAAGTAATACCGAAATAGAGGATAATAAAATGATCCAAGTAATAATGGTTAAAATTTTTGTATTGTCTTTCATCGTTATATGGTTAAGTCATTTTCTTCTTGTACATGTTTTCCTTTTTTTAAAATATCTAAGTAGAGGTATATTAAAAAAGCAACTACTAAATGCGCGAATACAATAAAATAATCATCTTGAGGACTAAAAGTATCTCCTCGTAAAAGAAATGATACTGTAAAGATTATAATATAAATTATAGGAATAAGATTTAGTTTCAAGAAAAAACGTAACCGTTTTAACGATTTAGTTTCAAACATGTTTTTTTTAATAAACACCTTAAAAAAGTTTTTAAGTGCATAAAAATAAATAGTATAATATAACATGGCAGACCACATAATAATGATAGAATAACTAAAAGGAACATTTATACGTAGCTCTAATAAAGGCACATTGACTTTCGAGTGGCTTTCTAAAACTTCAACAAACGGAATTTGCATGTCAAATTTATATGCAAAATAAGATAGTATTGAAAATACCATTATAAAAAGACATACAGTTGAAAAGCAATAAAAGAATATTTTTGATAATATATACGCTAATTTCTTCATGATTAATTATTGTTTAACGATAACAAATATATAAAAATTATTGATAAACAATAATTTTTTATAAAAAAAGATGATTTTTAACTTATACCTATAATTATTGCTATGAGTAACATATGCATTAATTATATTTGTTTTTAAATGAAAAGCCTTCCAAAAATACTACAACAAAAATTAGAAGAACGTAAAGCAAATAATGCCTTACGGAAACTTGGTGTACAACATAATTTAATAGATTTTTCTTCAAACGATTATTTAGGGTTTTCTAAAAACGAAGTTGTTTTTAATAAAGCACATGAGTTTTTAATAGAAAATAATATGCCTCAAAATGGAGCAACAGGCTCTAGGTTATTATCAGGAAATCATAAGTTATACAATAGTGTAGAAACAGTATTGTGTAATTTTCATAAAAGTGAATCGGCATTAGTTTTTAACTCAGGTTACGATGCCAATGTTGGCTTTTTCTCTTCAGTTCCGCAACGAGGCGATATTATTTTATACGACGAATACATTCATGCCTCCATTAGAGATGGCATTTCAATGAGTCATGCAAAAGGATATAAGTTTAAACATAATAATCTAGAAGCATTAGAACATTTAATATTACGTCATTCTAATCACGTTTCAGAAACACATAAAAATATTTATATTATCACAGAATCTGTATTTTCTATGGATGGCGATTCCCCAGACCTAGTAAAATTTTCAGAAATAAGTAAAAAATATAATAGCCTTTTAATTGTAGACGAAGCTCATGCTATAGGTGTTTTGGGTAAACAAGGCGCAGGACTTATTGCAGATCTAGGTTTAGAAAAAGATGTTTTCGCACGAATTATAACATTTGGTAAAGCCATGGGCTGTCACGGAGCAGCCATATTAAGTAACGAAAGTTTAAAGCAATACTTAGTGAATTTTTCGCGTAGTTTTATTTATACCACTGCATTGCCTCCGCATAGCCTTGCTACAATATATGTAGTATACAATGAATTACTTATTATAAGTAATGTAGCGGAATTTAATAATTCTATTCAAGAATTGCATAAAAACATTCAGTTTTTTAAAGCAGAAATTATTAAAAACAAGTTAGAATCTATTTTTATAGAAAGTCATTCTGCCATTCATTGTTGTGTTATTTCAGGAAACGATAAAGTAAAAGTAATCGCAAAAAGGCTTCAAGAAAAAAGATTCGATGTTAAACCTATTTTATCACCCACAGTACCAAAAGGACAGGAGCGATTAAGATTTTGTTTACATGCTTTTAATACTGAAAAAGAAATATCGGAAGTTTTAAAAGGACTCGCTACTTTTGTAGTGTAGAAATAAAATCCATTATCCCTAAACTCGCTTGCGCTGAGTTTATTGTAATAATACAAATATTGTAAAACTGAATTCGTGAAGTTTATGTCAGAAAATTTTCGAAGTTAAAAACGAAACCCTTAAGTATATAGTTTTAACTAGATATTAAATCAATAAAGAATATAATGAGCGATACCTTTAAAACCATAGCTAGATTTCAATATTCCACAGAAGCCCAAATTATAAAAGGACGTTTGGAAGCTGAGGGAATAAAAGTATTTCTATCAGACAATCTAACCATAGATACAGATCCATTAGTAAGTAATGCTATAGGTGGGGTAAAGCTAAAAGTATTATCGCGTCAAGCCCTAGAAGCACAGTATATATTAGAATCTATAAAAAAGTATTCTATAGACGATGAAGGGAATAATATAAAATGCCCAAACTGCGCCAGCGATAAAGTAGAACTCTATTCAACAATAAAAAATGCAAAATCATTTTTCGCGTTTATTTTTACCTTTTTAGTTTCGGCACTTCCATTTTATACCAGATATAAATACAAATGCGAAGATTGTAAAACAGAATTTAAATTGAAATGATGCTTTATTCCGTTGATACACTAATCATATAAGTAACAGAATAAATATATTTGTCAATTCGTGGCACCTTATTAATACATTTAATGAAAAACAAAATATATTTCGTTACAGGCATTTCAACCGATGTTGGCAAGACCATAGCATCGGCAATTCTAACAGAAGCCTTAAAAGCCGATTATTGGAAACCCGTACAAGCAGGAGAATTAGAGTATTGCGATACTAAAAAAGTTGAAGGTTTGGTATCCAATTCTAAGTCAAAGTTTCACCCCAATAGTTATGCGTTAAATACACCTATGAGTCCGCATGCAGCAGCAGACATCGATGGTGTTTCAATAGATCTTAAAACAATTATAACTCCAAAAACAGTAAATAACTTAGTCATAGAAGGAGCAGGAGGGTTATTAGTGCCATTAAACAATACACAAACTATTTTAGATATTATGCAGCCCCATTATAAGGTTATTGTAATATCTCGTCATTATTTAGGCAGTATAAACCATACCCTTTTAACAGTAAATCTTTTAAAAGCAAAAGGTTTCGATGTATCTATTATTTTTAGTGGAAACGAACACAAAACAACAGAAAATATTATTACAGAAATGACGCAAGTACCAGTTATTGGACGTATAAACGAAGAACCTTATTTTGATAAGAATGTAGTAAAAGAATATGCCGAATTATTTAAAAACAAGTTAAAATGAAACCATTAAAAATTGAAGCTATTAAAGTTTCTTATGATTCATCGTTATTAGATAAGCAAAATCACATAACACCATATGTATCTCAGCTCATAGAAAAATTATACTATGATATACCAAAAGGAAAAGAAAGTACATTAAAAAAACTGATAAAATATACCAATCAATTTCCTAAAGTGCCTATTTTTAAAAACTACCTAATGACTTATTATTCCTTAAAAGATAATACAAAAAAGGCAGACGAAGTTAATAAGTGGATAATTAAAGAACATCCAGAATATCTATACGCTAAAATAAATTATGCTAATAATTTGTTGAATGAAAATGATATTGATAAGATGTTAGGTTTAATAGGCGAATCTCTACTGTTACATGAATTATACCCAGAAAGAGACGCATTTTTAGTCGATGAGATTATATCATATTATGTACTTACCATCCGTTACCTGTACCTAATAAATGACGAGAAAGAAGCCAATAGTAGATTAGATATTTTAAAAAATATTGATGAAGATCATCATAAATTAGAGCAAGCCGAATATTTTAAACAAGACTATTTTTTTAGAAAATTAACTTTAACTCATCAAGAAGAAAATAGCATTACAGTGCAAGTTAAAGATAGGAGACAACATTTACAAACCACCACACCTCCAGATTTTTACTATCCAAAACAAATTAATTACCTATATACAAATTCACTAGAAAGTATTTCAAAAAATCAGTTAGACGAATTATTAAATTTAGATCACACAAAATTAGTCGACGATTTAATAAAAACGCTTTATGACTCCATACATAGACATGATTATTTCACAATGAATTTTGAAAGTAATAATCAGGACTATTTTCCAATACATGCTACCAACATTTTATTATTTCTAAAAAACGATAAAGCTATAGATGCTATTCTGGAAATCTTAAGACAAGATGACTATTATATTGACTTTTGGTTTGGAGATACACTTTCAGATAGTGTTTTTCATTTATTATATTACATTGGGAAAAATAATAAAGACAAATTAATTGCCTTTATAAAAGAAGAGCATATTAGCAGCTATAATAAATCTATTGTAGCCGAAGCTTTTATGAAAATATCTGTTTTTGATGATACATTGAGTAGAAAAGAGATTTTAAATAGCTTAGATGATATTTTAAATTTCCTAATAGAAAATAAAAATAATACCGGTATATTCGATACTGATTTAAATGCTTTTTTTATTGGAAACTTAATAGATTATAATGCCGTAGAGCTCCTGTCTAAAATAAAGTCAATGTTTGATATGGAAATTGTAAACACAAGTATTTGTGGAGATTATAGTGATTTTGAAACAGAAATGAGTCATGATAATCATGAAATTAATCCAATTGATGATTGTGATACGATAGAAAAAATTTACGATTTGTTTACGTATAATCATAATGATTTTAATGATGATTTATTAGAAGACTATTATAAAACTACAGAACCTGTAATTACAGAAGCAAAAATTGGTAGAAATGATCCCTGCCATTGCGGGAGTGGTAAAAAATATAAAAAATGTTGTTTAAATGCATAATTAGACTGTAAATATGAATCTACAAGAACGCGATAAAAAACACATTTGGCATCCACTTACACAACATAAACTACATCCAGAAACATTAGCTATAACCAAAGCAAAAGGCTGTGTATTAACAGACGAAAACGGTAACGAATACATAGACGCCATCGCATCTTGGTACACCTGCATGTACGGCCATTGCAATACCTATATAACAAGTAAAGTAACAGCACAAATGCAACAGTTAGACCAAGTTGTGTTTAGTGGATTCACACATGAGCCAGCAATAAAATTATCAGAAGCGCTCATTAAAATTCTTCCAGAAAACCAAAACAAAATTTTCTTTAGCGATAACGGTTCTAGTAGTACAGAAATAGGCATTAAAATGGCATTGCAATACCATTTTAATACAGGCGAAAAACGAAATACACTCATTGCTTTCGAAGACGGTTTTCATGGAGACACCTTTGGAGCCATGAGCGTTTCTGGACTATCTGTTTATAACGGGCCGTTTGAAGATTTCTTTCTAGACGTAAAACGAATTCCAGTGCCAAATGGCGAAAATCATCAAGATATTTTAACACTATTAAAAGATATTGTAAACACAAACAAAGTAGCAGGTTTTATATACGAACCCCTAGTGCAAGGAGCAGCAGCAATGAAAATGCATGATGCCAGCGGTTTAAATGCGATTTTAAAATTCTGTAAAGCTCACAATATTATTACCGTAGCAGACGAGGTTATGACGGGGTTTGGTAAAACAGGAAAATACTTTGCCTCACTACACCTAGAAACCAAACCAGACGTTATCTGTCTAAGTAAAGCACTAACAGGAGGTTTGTTACCAATGGCATTAACAACCTGTACACAAGAAATATATAATGCTTTTTATAGCGACGATCTTAGCAAAGGACTCTTTCATGGGCATACCTATTCTGGAAATCCCTTAGCATGTACAGCAGCTTTGGCAAGTATCGAATTATTACAAACCCAAGAAATTCAGGATAACATAAAAACCATTATTGCTTCACATAAAACATTTGGTAATACCATAAAAAAGCACCCTAAAGTAAAAGCGATAAGGCAAACAGGAATTATTTTTGCACTCGATTTAGATGTTAAAATGGAACGTTACGGAAACCTGCGTGATAAACTCTTTAAACACTTTATGGAAAACGGAGTATTTTTACGTCCCCTAGGAAACACCATATACATACAAGCACCGTATGTTATAACCAAAGCACAATTACAGAAAGTATATCAAGTAATTAAGGAGGTTTTAGATGTTATTTAGGGCGTTTTTTTGATGTTTGCTTAATGAAAATTTATCAAAAAGATAGTAAATTATTTTATACTTTTACTTCATTAAATAATTCACTATGATTTTAAAAAAAATAATTAGCATGTTTTTAATCTGCACAGGTCTATTATCTGCGCAAAATACGAATATAGCTCTTGGAAAGCCTACATTAGCTGACTCTGTTTTAGATTCTAATACTAGTTCTAAAGCTGTTGATGGGGATAATCAAAATGTTCATAATAGATGGGTATCTGCTAATACTTCTTGGCCGCATTGGATTGAGGTTGATTTGCAAGAAGACTTCGAAATAGAACAATTAAAATTTTGGACTGGGTCTGGAGGTTATAATAGAGCTGTTAGATATGAATTTCAGATATGGAACGGTTCTACTTGGGTTACCATAGTTGATGGTAACTCAAATAGTTTAGCAATTGTTGATAAAAGTTTTTCTAAAGTTACAACGTCAAAAGTAAGGCTATATGGAATAGGGGAATCAATAGGAGGAGGAGCCGGAAATTATTTTAGACTCTATGAATTAGAAGTCTATGGTATTCCAAAAAATACTGGAAATGGTAGTGAATCTAGTTCTTTGTGGACAGCAATCGGAAATGATATTAATTATATTGATGGTAATGTTGGTATTGGTACTGAAACCCCAGATGCAGAATTAACAGTAAAAGGAAAAATACATACAAAAGAAGTAAAAGTGGATTTAGAAGGAGCAGTGGCTCCTGACTACGTTTTTTACGATGACTATAAATTAAGAACATTAAAAGAAGTTCAACATTATATCGATAAATATGGGCATTTGCCTAATATTCCTTCTGCAAAACAAATGCAACAAGAAGGGATTAGATTAAAGGAAATGAATTTAAAATTACTTGAAAAGATAGAAGAACTCACCTTATATATATTAACCCAAAATAAAAAGCAAATGCAACTTGAAAAACGAATAGAACAATTAGAAAGTCAAAACTAAGTTTTTGTTTTTAATTCGTATATATAGTTATATTTAACATGATAACTAACTAAGTGCTTCGTATATAATTACGAAGTATTTAGTTTAATTAATCTGTACAAATAATCAAAATTTAAATGTATAGTTTTCCTCTCATATTTTAATCTTCTAAAAAAATAAGTCTAGAATACTTTTTACTTTCCTAAGCGTGTAGTAGCCGTTTTTTTAAATTTATTAAATAAATTTACTTTTAAGCTAATAAATTATATATCAATATCACTTACTTTTGCCAAAACAAAATACCGTTGCAAAAACCAACCTCAATAACAGCCATTGCATCCATTTCACCATTAGGAAAATCACTAAGTGAAATATGGGAAAACTATCAAAATGATGCACATTGTTTTAGTGAAAAACCACTTAAAAATAACAGCGCCTTAGTAGCAGAAATTCCAGCAGATGCCAAAAAAGAGATTGAAACCCTTAAGCAATCCGATAATAAATACAAGTCGTTAGACGATACAGTTCTATATGCAATTTATACTTCAAGGCAAGCAGTAAAAGATGCCAATTGGAAAGAAACTGATAATTTTGGTATTAACATAGGTTCCTCGAGAGGAGCCACACATCTTTTTGAGAATTATCATGAAGATTTTCTAAAAAACGATAAAACACAAACATTAAGTTCGCCAACAACAACATTAGGTAACATATCATCATGGGTTGCACACGATTTGCAAACCGAAGGCCCAGAAATTAGCCATTCCATAACCTGTTCTACAGCATTACATGCCGTATTAAATGGTATAGCTTGGATAAACTCTGGCATGTGTAATAAATTTTTAGTAGGTGGTAGCGAAGCACCACTAACACCATTTACAATAGCACAAATGCAAGCTCTAAAAGTCTATGCTAAAACAAAACCGGGCAAAGATGTAGAAGCCGAAAGTCAAATAGAGACCATGCAAATGGCAAACAAAAGCTATTATCCATGTCGTGCTTTAGATCTTTCAAAAAAACTAAACACTATGATTTTAGGAGAAGGAGCTTCTATGATTTGTTTAGAAAAAGGCGAACAAGAAAACGCTTTAGCCATTATAAAAGGTATTGGTTATGCAACCGAAGTTTTAGAACATAATATATCTATTTCCAGTGATGCAGTTTGTTTTCAAAAATCAATGCAAATGGCAGTAGGCAATTTAAACCCTAACGATATTGATGTCGTAGTTATGCATGCGCCAGGAACTATAAAAGGAGATATTTCAGAATTTAAAGCCATTGAAAAAATATTTTGTAACAAACTCCCAGCTTTAACTACTAATAAGTGGAAGTTAGGACATACCTTTGGTACTTCGGGAGCTCTTAGTATTGAATTTGCTATTTTAATGTTACAACATCAAAAATTTGTAGGTGTTCCTTATTTAGAAAATGAAAATACACCAAAAAGAATAAAAAATATTTTGGTAAATGCCGTTGGCTTTGGTGGAAATGCAGTTTCTATTTTGCTTTCAAAATAATGCCCTAAATAGGTCTTAGTAATAATTGTAAGATTATATAAAAGGGCATACATTTAAATCGTTAATTTCTTAATTCTTAAAATTTATGACAGAATGGTTTTCTAGCTTAGAGCTATTTCCAAAAATATATTGGAGTATAGCTCTATTAGGCTCTTTAATTTTTATTGTTACCATGATTCTAACGCTTGTAGGTGGTGATACAGATGAATTGGATACAGATACCGAAATAGATTCAGATACTGGTATTGGTTTTCAATTTATAACCTTTAAAAACCTTGTAGGCTTCTTTACCATATTTGGCTGGAGTGGTGTTGGTTGTATCGATGCAGGTTTCTCACAAATAGTAACCATAATTATTTCAATGATTTGTGGACTAGTTATGATGATTATAATGGCAGGCATGTTTTTTTATATGAGAAAACTTAACCATAGCGGTACCTTAAATTTTAAAAATGCTATAGGAGGCGTTGGTGAAGTTTACCTTACCATTGGAGCTAATCGATCGTCTATAGGTAAAGCACATATAAGAATTCAAGGTGCGCTAAGAGAATTAGAAGCTCTTACAGACTCAAAAACAGATTTAAAGTCAGGATCTGTTGTCAAAGTAAAAAATGTTACCCAAAACGGAATATTAATTGTAGAACAACTTAACCAATAATTTATTTATGCTATTATCAATTACACTACAAGCCTTTAATTTTGGCTTCCCAATGGCCGCTATCGCAGCAGTTTTATTCATCTTTTTATTTTTTATAATCCTAGTTAAACGCTATAAACGTTGTCCCTCAGATAGGATATTGGTTGTTTATGGTAAAGTAGGAGGAGGCGAATCTGCCAAATGTATTCATGGTGGAGCAGCCTTTATATTACCTGTTATTCAAGATTATGAGTTTCTAGATTTAACGCCCATTTCCATAGAAGTAAATTTAATAAACGCGTTATCTAAACAAAACATTCGTGTTAATGTGCCTTCTCGTTTTACTATTGGAGTTTCAACAGAACCTGGTATTATGCAAAATGCAGCAGAACGTTTATTAGGTTTAGGACAGAATCAAATTCAAGAATTAGCGCAAGAAATCATTTTTGGACAATTACGTTTAGTAGTAGCCTCAATGGATATTGAAGAAATTAACTCCGATAGAGATAAATTTTTAACAAATATTTCTAAAAGTGTAGAGTCCGAACTTAAAAAAGTAGGTCTAAAACTTATCAACGTAAATATTACAGATATTGTTGACGAATCTGGATATATTGAAGCCTTAGGTAAAGAAGCAGCTGCACATGCAATAAATGCAGCACGTAAATCTGTAGCAGAAAAGACTAGAGATGGATCTATTGGTGAGGCTAACGCAGTACAAGATGAGAGAACTCAAGTAGCCGAATTACATGCAAAAGCAAAAATAGGAGAAGCTAATGCTATGCAAAATGAAAGAACTCAAATTGCAGCTGCAAATTCTCAAGCAAAAATTGGTGAAGCAGAAGCTTTAAAAAGCGAAAGAATAAAAACCTCTGAAGCTAATGCAAGTGCCATAAACGGAGAAAATACAGCAAAAATATCTATTGCAGAATCGGATGCATTAAGAAGAGAAAAAGAAGCCGAAGCAGAAAAACGAGCAATCACATCAGAAAAAGTACAAGCAGCAAAAGCCTTAGAAGAAGCTTATGCAGCAGAAAAATTAGCTGAAACTGCTAGAGCAGAAAGAGAACGTTCATCTCAAATGGCAGACGTTATTGTGCCTGCAGAAATTGATAAAAAGAAAGTAGAAATTGATGCAGAAGCAGAAGCAGAAAACATTAGAAGAATAGCAAAAGGACAAGCAGATGCTATTTTCTTAAAAGCAGAAGCAGAAGCAAAAGGACAATATGAAGTATTAACAAAACAAGCTGCTGGTTTAGATCAAATAGTAAAAGCCGCAGGAAATGATACTAAAGATGCTGTGTTATTATTAATTGCAGATAAATTACCAGAATTGGTAAAAACACAAGCCGAAGCTATTAAAAATATTAAGATTGATAAAGTTACGGTTTGGGAAAATGGTGGAAATGGTGAAGATGGAAAATCTTCAACAGCCAATTTCTTATCAGGGATGTATAAATCTGTACCACCATTACAAGACATGTTTAATATGGCTGGTATGCAGTTGCCAGAGTATTTAAAAGGGAAAGATGTTGTAGAAGCTAAGGAAGTTGAAGCTTCTGAAGTAAAAGAAATTGATGATTCTCAAGATAAAGAATAAAAATTAAAATAGAATTAATTAAAAGATAGCTATCAATTATTAAGATGGCTATTTTTTTTTGATCTAAATACTAATACTATTTAGTAAGCTAGGTAAGAGTTAACTATGAAAATAGTTTTGTAGTTAATCACAATTATAAAATAACTATTAAATGAATCATTACTTATTTTTTAGGCCTTTTTGAAGCACTAACCAATAACATTTTTAATTTAATATTATTTGGAATTAGTGTTTTTCTAGTGCTTAAAGAGGGTTCCGAAATAGATTTAGCATCTAAAACATTAGGTGTTAATATAGGAAAATGGAAAGATTTGCCAAACATAGAATATGTCTCGGTTTTAAAACTCCAGAAAACAAAATAAAAATAATGTAATTCTGTAATTACATATTAAGAAATTTGTTAAGCATTAATAACCAACTATTTTATACTTAAAATTCCGTGATGAAGTGTAATAACTTCAGAATACATTGTGATATATCAATTGTGTTGTTTCTTTCATAAATATCAATATAACAAATTCTGTTTGTAAAATAACAAAATAGCTTTTTGTAGTAATACATAAAATCCAATAAGTCTAATCTTTCGTATATTGTATATAATGCCTTTCAAATTTATTAAAACAATATCTACAAAAAATCATGAAAATTATTAAATCATTACTACTAAGTGCAACATTCGTTGGACTGCTTATGTGCGGCAATAAAACAATTGCTCAAACCAGAATAGGTGACACAGGTGTAACTTTCGACAATTCGAAAAACGATGCGAACTACCCTTTTATGAAGGAATGGCAAAAAGCCGGTGTTAAAAATGGGATTCCTTCCAGAAATTCATTAGTTGTAAAAAAAGAAATAAAACCCACTGATTCCGATGGAATACAAGAGGCTATTGATTCCCTTGATACAGGAGGAAAAACTAGTGTAATTTTATTAAAAGAGGGAGAATATAATATAGATAAGCCTATTACTATTAAAAGTAATGTGGTGCTAAGAGGAGAAAATCAAGAAGCTGTAAAATTAAATGTTACTATTCGTTCTAATGGAAGTAACGATAAAAAAACTTTTATTTTTAAAGAATCTAAAAATTCTGGTATTGAGGATTTAAGTATGGAATATATTCCGAAAAAAGATGTAACTATTTATGATGATAAAAATGTAAATAGAAACAAGTATTGTGGAGATAAATGTTTTGGAAATAATCCAGAAGGTCTTAAAGATATGTATGTTACATTTGTTAGAATTGATTCTAAGAGTAAGAACTGCTGGGTAGATAACTGTGTTTTTAAAAATTCAGGATCAGATCCTATTGAAATTATGGGAAACAATAATACTTTTAGAGGTAATTTTGTTGATGCATGTTTCAATAAAGGAGGAGGAGGAAACGGCTATTATGATATTCGTGGAGACTATAATTTAATTGCTTACGAACGCGTAAGAAGAATTCGTCATTTTACTATTCAATTAGGTGCTAAATACAATGTTGTAATTAACTGTGATTTAGAAGTTGATGTTAACTTTCATAATGATGATGATGGCTTTAATTTAGTTGAAAAAAATAAAATTAAAAGCGAGCAGTGGCGTTCATGGGGAGCTTTTGCTTCTGGTGGATCAAGGTTTGGACATAGAAAACCTGGAGAAAATAATATTATTTTTAATAACGATGTTAGCGGAAAAAATAACTCAAGTCAATTTGGAGGTAGTGATAAAGTATTTGTTTTTGATCAATATAGTAAACCTAGAGTTTTAAGAAATTCTGCACCAACTGGAGGAACATTTTATCCTGCTATTTTAAATGGAGGTGGTAGTAATATTTCTGTTTCTAGTGTAAGTTTATCTCATGCAGCCATTTCTTTAAATGTTGATGAAACAAGAAAATTAAATGAAACTGTATTACCAAACAATGCCACAAATAAATCTGTGACATGGTCTTCAAGTGATACATCTATTGCAACAGTGAATTCTTCAGGAAGTGTTACTGCTGTTTCTAGTGGTGTTGCCATAATTACAGTAACATCCAATGATGGTAACAAAACAGCTTCTAGTACTATAACGGTAGTAGACGGAACAGGTTCTCAATTTATCACTCTTACTCCTATTCATGATGCGTATTTACAAGGTTCAGATGAAACTAGATTTAATAATGAGATTATTAGAGTAGAGAATGGAAAACGTGTAGGTTATTTTCAATTTGATTTAAGGAGCATTAGTGGAAGTATTACTAACGCAAAACTAAAATTAACCTGTATTAATGATAGCGGAAGTGGTGAGGTAAACGTCGAATTAGGAAATAATAATGATTGGACAGAAAGTAACTTATCGAATAAAAATAAGCCTTTATCTTCAACACTTTTAGGTAGTTTAGATTCTGATTATAGTTTAGGAACAACTTACACGTGGGATTTAGATAATAATAAAATACCAACTAATGGAATAGTTAGTATTATTGTTTCTCATGTTGAGGGGAATGATATGGCTTTTGCTTCTAAAGAAAATAGTACAAATGTACCTCAATTAGAGATTAGTTACTTGCCAACAAGCTCAGCTAGAACAACGTTGAAAAAAGACATTTCTAAAAATGATAATAATGTGTTAGCATATCCTAACCCTTTTAATAATGAACTTTCTGTTTTATTGGGAAATAATGACATTCATTCCATAAAAGTCACTAATATTGAAGGACGTATTATATACGAAAAACAGCAGATAAGTCCAAATGAAAATAAGATAGACTTACTACTTAAAAATAGAGAAAACGGTATGTATATAATAATTTTAGAAGGAAAAGAGTATACTAAAACATTAAAAGTAATTAAGAAAAACTAAATAGCAGTTCCTTCTTGAATAGAAAGGCATAAGAAAATTTATTATGGCAAACTCTTTGTAAAAAGGATATTAACTACGTAAATTCTCAGAAAAATCAGGATTGAATTCAATCCTGATTTTTTTATTTGGGTTATTAAGAATGATTTTAAAATAGTTTTCTATTACACACAAAAAATATTTTGAATACTAATTTATAAAGTTATACTGTTTTATAGTTGTAAATGCAACTATGCTAGCAAAAAGAGATCAAGTTTGAGTATAAAATTTACACTCTGTAAATAAAAACAACTTTCTAGACTAGTTCATAAATTAAAAAATAAAGGTATATGCTATTAAATTAGTATTTTTGGCATTGCTAATCCGTTTAGATTTATGAGTGAAACAAAACACAATTGGACCAAAGAAGAAATTCTAGATATTTACAATAAACCATTAATGGAGTTGCTTTATGAAGCAGCAACGATTCATCGTTTACATCACGATCCAAACACTGTACAAGTAAGTACATTGTTATCGATTAAAACCGGTGGTTGTTCGGAAGATTGTGGCTATTGTCCACAAGCAGCACGTTACCACACGAATATCGAAGGCAATGACTTAATGACTGTACAACAAGTAAAAGCACAGGCATTAAGAGCAAAATCTAGCGGAAGTTCTCGTGTTTGTATGGGAGCAGCATGGCGTAACGTAAAAGATGGTGAAGAGTTTGATCAAGTTTTAGAAATGGTGCGTACCATTAATAAACTAGATATGGAAGTATGCTGTACTTTAGGTATGGTTACAGAAAACCAAGCACAGCGTTTAGCCGAAGCAGGGTTATATGCTTATAATCATAATTTAGATTCATCTGAAGAGTATTATAAAGAAGTTATTTCTACTCGTGGTTTCGAAGACCGTTTAGAAACCATAGATAATGTACGTAAAACCAATGTAACTGTTTGTAGTGGCGGTATTATTGGAATGGGAGAAAAAAAGGAAGATAGAGCAGGTATGTTAGTTGCTTTATCTACATTAAATCCGCAACCAGAATCTACACCAATTAATGCATTGGTAGCTGTTGAAGGAACACCTCTTGAAGATCAAGAACCAGTTTCTATTTGGGATATGATACGTATGGTGGCAACAACAAGAATTGTTATGCCAGAAACTCAAGTACGTTTAAGTGCTGGTAGAACACAAATGACGCGTGAAGGTCAAGCTATGTGCTTTTTTGCAGGAGCAAATTCAATTTTTGCAGGAGATAAGCTGTTAACAACACCAAACCCTGATGTTAATGAGGATATGAAAATGTTTGAATTACTAGGGTTGAATCCGCAAAAGCCTTTTACTAAAAAGGTACAACCAAAGACTGTCGAAGCAACTGAATCGCAATATCAAGATTTAGGCGAAAAACCAAAATGGACCAGACCAGAGCATACTATTGCTCGTAACGAAAAAGCCAAAGAAAAAGCTAAAACTATTAAATAATTTACTAGTCCTTTTAAATTGTTTATTCACAAATATTAAAACTCGATAAGATCTTTTTATTAAGTATAATCTTAGGTATATTATATGATGGAGAGAGGAAATTAGAATGAATTGAAAAGAAAAAATAGATGGTTAAAAACAATATATAAACATAAACAAATACCTTCTTTTCTCCAAAACATATAATACATTTGTAAGCTTAAAGTTTAAAACTCAAATAATGAAAAATTTTATTTTATTAATGTCATTTTTATGTGTCTACTTTGTTAATTCTCAAGCTTTTAAAGGTAAAGGGGATAATAAGTTCCAGGTAGGTGTTAATTTTCAAGAAAATGCTACGGGATTGAATGTTAGTTATGATTTAGGTGTTGGAGAAAACATTTCTTTAGGTTTTTCTTCTACTTATGCTTTAGAGGTGGAAAATTTTTTAGATGCAGATTTTGGAGATCGTTTCGATATTAAAGCACGTTTTAATGCTAATCTTGGAAGTGTAATAAATATTGACGATAATTTAGATATTTACCCAGGTTTACATGTTGGTCTTAAAAATTTTGGAGGACATATAGGTACGCGTTATTTTTTTACTGATGGATTTGGTGTTTATACAGAGTTAAGTACTCCTTTTTCTAAATATAATACAGATAGATTAACGTTTGCAGAAAAATTACATAACCAATTTACAGTGAGTTTAGGAGCTGTATTTAGTTTGTAGAAAAGAACTAAAAATTAATTATTAAGGGCTGATGAATTTATTTTTGTTAGTCCTTTTTTATTTAATCAATTCTTGAGCTTTTTTATAAACCAAATGAGATTCCCAGCCGCGATATAAAAAATAATCGATGAACTTTTTACGTTTCTTATAAACGTTGGTTTCTTTTATGGTGTCTGTTTTTTTTTCAGATAAATTTTGAAAAATTTTAAGGTATTCGGTTTCTTCTATCTCCTTGATTGCTTGATTTATGGTTATTTTAGATATGTCTTTTTTCTTTAATTCGTAGGTTAAACGTTGTCTTCCCCAGTGTTTAATTCTAAATTTTCCATTAACAAACGCTTTTGCAAAACGTGTTTCATCAAGGAAGTTATGCTCCAAAAGATGAACTATAATAACATCAATAGCTTCAGGTATCATATACATATCTTTTAACTTTTGCCTTACCTCTTTATGGCAGCGTTCTTGATATGCACAATAATGCTCAAGTTTTCTGGTGGCTTCTTCTAATGTATATGTTTTTTTTGATTGCATAATTTCTCCAAAAATAGTAATGATAAGCTAATAATTGAAGTTATATACTTTTAAATTTAAAAGGTCTATTTATTTTACTAAAGTTGAGTTTTCTAACGGATTAATTGTTGTTAAAAAAGCAGCTAAGGAATAAAATAGCTAATTAAAAAATTAAATGAGTTGTTCTGATTTTTTATAAAATATATTTCTAATTAATCTTTTATAACACATACTGTAATCTTATGCTTTATTAATAGAAAGTTTTAACTTACAAATATAATAATTTATTATTATTGTTTTTAATTTTTTCGATGTATGGATGTTTTTTTATTTTTGTAAATATTTGATTTACACTACATTTGTGTATGCATTAAGTTGCGTGTAGTTATTCTAAATTGCTATATAATATATCTCTCAATTATTATGAAAAAAGTCTCTCGCATTTGTTATACGGTATTTCTATTTTTAATATTTAATATTAATTATGCTCAAACTACATTATCTATAGGTGATATTGTAATTATAGGGTATAATTCGGTAAATACAGATCCAGATGAATTTACTTTTGTTCTTCTAACTAATGTTACAGCGGGAACAACAATAAACTTTACAGATATAGGTTGGGTTTCTGGTAGTCCAGGTAATTTTAGAGGCGGTAGTGCAGAGGGCGTTATTACTTGGGTTGCAGATTTTGATTTACCATGTGGTAGCGAAATAATTATTGAAGCAGATATTCCTATTGGCTCAGTAACTTATTCTGCAAATATTGGTACCGTAACTGAGCCTAATGGGGGTTTTGGGTTAAACCCTAATAATGATCAAATAATTGTTTATCAAGGTACTTTTGCTTCTCCTACCATGCTGTATGCAGTGCATTATGGTTCTGCTGGATGGACTAATGCTACAAATACGGCAACATCTGCAGTGCCAGCAGGACTAACAGATGGTACAACAGCTATATATCATGGAAATAATCGTAATGGTGAATATGACTGTAGTGTTAATAGTGGAATTGCTTTAATTAATGCAGCTGTTGCAAATACGTCGAATTGGAATTATGCTTCCGCCTATATTAATAATCTTGGAGGTTGTGATTATTGTTGTTCTGGTACGTCTTGTTGTAATACTTCTGTTTGGAATGGTACTGTTTGGACACCTTCTATTCCCACTTCGTCTACTAATGTTATAGTAGACGGTGATTACAGTACTGCTGCAAATGGTAATTTTAGTAGCTGTACGTTAACGGTTAATAGTAGTTATACCTTAACAGTATCTAATGGTACTTATGTAGAAGTGGATAATGATGTAACGATAGATGGGCAATTGCAGGTAGAAACTCAAGGTAACTTTGTTCAAGAAAATGATACAGCTCTTTTTACAGATAACTCTTCTGGAGGTGTGCAACTTACTAAAACAAAAATCATGTCTAAAGCATTGACTTATACCTACTGGAGTTCACCCGTTGTAGGGGAAACTATAGAAACTACCTTTGCAGGTGTGCCAACTGGAAGACGGTTTTTATTTAACGCTACTAATTTTGTAGATAACGATGAAGAAATTGGAAATACTGGAACATTTAATACAGGTGTTTCTGATGATATTGATGATGATGGAGATGATTGGCAATTAGCTAGTGGGGCGATGCAAGCAGGTGTAGGGTATGCAGCAACTGCCAAAAGTGTTGGGTCTTATCCCGATACCCAAAGTTTTACGTTTACAGGAGCTTTTAATACAGGAGTAGTTTCTGTGCCTTTAGTTGATGCTAGTGGAGGTGCCTATAATGATTGGAATTTTATAGGGAATCCTTATCCCGGAGCTATAGATGTCGCTACGTTTTTTACTGTAAATACAGGTATTGTTGGAACACTCTACTTATGGGATCAAAATACTAATGAAAACGCTAATGCCTCTGGAAATCAATCGTTAAACTTTTCTTCTGATGACTATGCTATGATAAATGGAGGAGGAGGAGTTGCTGCCTCTAGTGGCTCAACCATACCAAACGGTTTTGTAGCTTCTGGTCAAGGCTTTTTTGTTGAAGCACTGTCTACGGGACCAGTTATTTTTAATAATTCAATGAGAGTAGGAACTAACAATAATAGTCAATTCTTTAAAAATACTAAATCCAAAAAAGTATCAAATAATATAGATAATAAATTATGGGTTAATTTATCTTCAGATAATGGAGTATTTAACCAGATACTATTAGCCTATGTCAATGGAGCTACACATCAAAATGATGGAGCCTTTTACGATGCTAAACGTATTTTAACCTCAGGAAAAGCAGCTATTTTGTATTCTAATATCGATAATGATAATGGTAAATTTGCTATTCAAGGGAGAGCTGTTAATAATTTAAATATTAATGAAATTATTAACCTTGGCTTTAAAACTAATATTGAAGTAGCTACTTTGTATAAACTATCTATTGCTCAATTACAGGGAGGCTTTTTAAATGATAATGTTATATACTTAAAAGATAATTTATTGAGTCTAGTTCATAATTTATCTGACTCCGATTATACTTTTACTTCTGAAACAGGTGAGTTTAATGACCGTTTTCAAATTGTATTTAATCAAAATGCTTTATCTATTTATGATGCTCTGGATATAAATCGAAACATACTGAAGATTATTGAATTAGAAAATGATAGTATACAATTTAAAGTTTCAGAAGACCTAACTATTAAATCAATTATTATTTATGATCTTTTAGGAAAACAATTGTATAATTTTAAAGCTAATAAAGATGCTGAAACTTACAAATTGTCTAATTTAGGAAGCGGTACATATATAGCAAAAGTTATACTATCTAATGAAGCTATTATTTCTAAAAAAATGTATAAACTATAAAGGGTTAGCCTAAAAATTAAATATCTTATTATATAAATTAAAGCAAAGAAACCCACTGCTTTGCTTTTTATTTATAAAGTTTGTTTTGCGTATTAAGATTGTAAATGCCCCTTGAGGTCTTAGTAATTTTCATCAAGAATGTTATCTTCTATAAGTGAACTATAAATTAAGTCGAGAGTTTCGGGAATTATATGCAGCTTTTTTTGTCTAAATTTTAGATGAGATTGTTCTCGTCCTTGATGCATACAATCATGTTCTAGTTTACTGATCGCGCCTTGGTATATGTGTTTTTTGATTAGATAAGTTTTTTTCAGAAATAACGATTGAGAATAAATTTATAAACCTTAATTATCTTGAAATATACAAACTCTCAATAAACAAAAGAAGAATCTTAATTATATGAATTTGAATTTATTAAAAGTATTTAACACAGCGGACTAACTGGATATGTCTTATGAAAAACTTAATTTAATGGTATGACTTTAAAATACTTAATTTATAATATTTGTTTTTTCCTTCATTTGAGTGTGTTTTTTATTACTTTTATGTTCGTGTGTAAAAATAATCTAAATATTAAATTTGAGTACTATGAAAAAAATTACTTGTCTGATATATCTTTTTTTAGTTTTTAATTTTAGTTATGGGCAAACCATTTTAGCAGCTGGTGATATTGCTATAACGGGATTCAAATCTGATGTTTCTAACCAATTCTCCTTTGTTCTATTAACAGATATTGTTACTAATACAACAATTAATTTTACAGATAACGGCTGGTTGTCTACAAATAGCTTTAGAGCTGGAGAAGGCACATTAACTTGGACTGCAACTTCTGATTTAACTTGTGGTACTGAAATTATAATTACAGATAACAGCCCTTTTTCTGTTTCACATGGAATCGTAACTGATTCTGCTTCTTTTGTTTTAGAAATTGATGGCGATCAAATTTTAGCTTATCAAGGAACAGATGCTATGCCAACCTTTATATATGCCATAGATTTTGATGGGGGACCTAATTCTTGGGCATCTAATGCAACAAGTAATAATACTTCTGCAGAACCTTTAGGTTTAACAAATGGAACAAACGCAGTTTCTGTCCAAGAAAGAGATAATGGTAAATATCAATGTTATATATCCTATGAAGTTGCACCTATTTTAGCTGCAATATCAGACAACTCAAATTGGTTAATTAATGATGATCCAGATAATGTAACTCTAGGATTATTGTGTAACTATTCTTGTTCTCCTCCAATTTTATTGTCTCCAGGAGATCTTGTTGTTACTGGTTATAATACAGATGATACTGAGGTAGATGCCTTTACCTTTGTTGTATTAACAGATATTGCTGAAGGAACAAATATAGGCTTTACAGATAAAGGTTGGGACACTACTACTGGAGCATATAGGTTTGGTGCTGGAGAAGGGTTTTTAAATTGGAAAGTGCCAGCAGGCGGTGTACCTTGTGGATCAGAAGTTATAATATTTGCTGCTTCTGCAGGTACAGGAATAAAAAAATATCTTTCAAATTATGGTACTGTAACAGAACCAGACGAAGGGTTTGGTTTTAATGCAAGTCAAGATCAATTGATAGCATATAGTGGCTCATTTGGTAATCCTACTAATTTATATGCGATTCACTATGGGGGGACTGGTTGGAACGATGCAACAGATGTTATTACATCTGCAGTGCCAGTAGGGTTAACAGATGGTACTAACGCCATTTATTATGGTGATTTTGATTCTGGGGTTTATGATTGTTCTTCAGTTATAGGTGATGCTTTAATAGCTGCAGAGGTAGCAGATGCTACTAATTGGTCTTTAATAAAGAACTCCGGGATACAAACTTTAGGAACTTGTAACTATTCCTGCTGTCCAGCAACCGTTTGGAATGGGTCTGTTTGGTCTCCTATTGCTGTTCCAGATATAGATACAACATTAATTATTGATTCAGATTATACTACTGGTGTTGAAGGTGATTTAGAAGCTTGCAGTCTCATTATAAATGCAGGAAATAATTTAACTGTTAGCAATGGAGGTTCAGTTTTAATACAGAATGATGTAACTGTGGGTGGGGAGTTAACAGTAGAGAGTCAAGGTAATTTTATACAAGTTGGGAGCTTTTCCAGTTTTGTAGATAATTCCTCTGGAGGTGTTACGTTAACCAAATCTAAAAGCATGTATAGGGAACTTGCATATACCTATTGGGGGTCTCCAGTTGTAGGCGAAGTTATAGAAAATACTTTTACAGGAGTATCAGGAGGTAGACGTTTTTTATTCAATGCAGCTAGTTTTCAAGATAATTTAGCAGAAACTGCAAATACAGGAGTATTTACATCTGGTCAAGATGATATTGATGATGAAGGAGATGATTGGCAAGTAGCCAGTGGCGTAATGCAAGCTGGAGTAGGTTATGCAACTATAGCAAGAAAATCAGGATCTTATCCAGACACTCAAGACTTTGTATTTACAGGGGCTTTTAATACAGGAGAAGTTTCTGTGCCTTTAGTTAATGCTAGCGGTGGTGCTTACAATGATTGGAATTTTATTGCGAACCCTTATCCAGGCGCTATAGATGTCGCTACATTCTTTTCTATAAATTCAGGTATTGTTGGAGCGCTTTATTTCTGGGATCAAAACACCAATGAAAATACCAGTGCTCCAGGAAACCAATCGTTAAACTTTTCTTCTGATGACTATGCTATGATAAATGGAGGAGGAGGAGTTGCTGCCTCTAGTGGCTCAACCATACCAAACGGTTTTGTAGCTTCTGGTCAAGGCTTTTTTGTTGAAGCACTGTCTACGGGACCAGTTATTTTTAATAATTCAATGAGAGTAGGAACTAACAATAATAGTCAATTCTTTAAAAATACTAAATCCAAAAAAGTATTAAATAATATAGATAATAAATTATGGGTTAATTTATCTTCAGATAATGGAGTATTTAACCAGATACTATTAGCCTATGTCAATGGAGCTACACATCAAAATGATGGAGCCTTTTACGATGCTAAACGTATTTTAACCTCAGGAAAAGCAGCTATTTTGTATTCTAATATCGATAATGATAATGGTAAATTTGCTATTCAAGGGAGAGCTGTTAATAATTTAAATATTAATGAAATTATTAACCTTGGCTTTAAAACTAATATTGAAGTAGCTACTTTGTATAAACTATCTATTGCTCAATTACAGGGAGGCTTTTTAAATGATAATGTTATATACTTAAAAGATAATTTATTGAGTCTAGTTCATAATTTATCTGACTCCGATTATACTTTTACTTCTGAAACAGGTGAGTTTAATGACCGTTTTCAAATTGTATTTAATCAAAATGCTTTATCTATTTATGATGCTCTGGATATAAATCGAAACATACTGAAGATTATTGAATTAGAAAATGATAGTATACAATTTAAAGTTTCAGAAGACCTAACTATTAAATCAATTATTATTTATGATCTTTTAGGAAAACAATTGTATAATTTTAAAGCTAATAAAGATGCTGAAACTTACAAATTGTCTAATTTAGGAAGCGGTACATATATAGCAAAAGTTATACTATCTAATGAAGCTATTATTTCTAAAAAAATGTATAAAAAATAAAAGCTTTCTAGATTTATAAGAAAAAAGAAAAGTAGCAGAAATTGCTTTGCTTTTTGCTTATAAAGTTTAATTAGTGTATTAAGTATTGTAAATGCTTTTTTTAATCTCTCCAAATTAAAATAAATATTATTCTTAATTAAGAACTCATCTTGACTTTTTGTTTTTAACAGAAAGTGTCTGAAATTCTAAATGTTTTTAGAAAGATATTTGATTTTTTTTCTGGATTTAAAATATTTTAATAAGTTTTATCTTATGTATTTGTTTTTTTTGTAAAGTTTTTTATAAGTTTTCGATATAATGCATGTTTTTCCACATAATAAAATGTTGGATTGCATTACATTTGCACATGTTTTTCGCATAATATAAAAGTGTTCCAAATTAATTAAATGTTAAACTTAACTCTTATGAAAAAAATTACTTACATACTTTACATTCTTTTAGCTTTTAATTTTAGTTATGGACAAACAGCTTTAGTAAAAGAGGATATTGCTATTGTTGGAGTTGATACAGATAGTGAGAATTTTACCTTCTTATTGAGAGCTGATATTGATGCAGGTACTCAAATTTATTTCTCGGATAATGAGGTTAATGGAACAGGAACAGGTTTAAATAATACAGGTGAAGGTATTATTTTGTTTACTGCAGCTACTAATTATAGTTGTGGTACTGTAATTGGGTATGTTTCTAACAGTGCTGAATTTTCAAATGTTTTTGGAAGTTTTGCTTTAAATAATGGAGGAGATGAAGTTTTAGCTTTTCAGGGGCTTTCTGGTACAAATTGGGGAACATTCCTTCATGCAAATGTTGACCAAGGAATTATATTGCCTGTTGGTTTTGCTGCTACAGATATAGTTGATGGAAATAGAGATAATCGAGAATATACTGGTACAACAAGTTCTCCTAGTTGGGATGATTTAAATTCAATATCAAATTATCATCAGAATAATAATTATGGAGGAAGAACTTTAAGTACATCTGCTTTTTCTTGTCAAGTATTATCCCCTGGAGATATTATTATTACAGGTTTTAATTCTGATAATGCTTTTATAGATGATTTTTCATTTGTCTTACTTACAGATATTGTTTCAGGAACTGAAATAAATTTTACAGATATTGGATGGTTAAGTTCTGGTAGTTTTAGGACTGGTGCTGGTACTGGTCTAGGAGCGGAAGGTGTAGTTGTATGGAAAGCAACATCAGATTTAGCATGCGGAACAGAAATAATTATTTCTGCTAATGCAGCAGGTAATATGGTTACTAATTATTCGGGAACAATAGGAACAGTTACAGAAACGGATACTGGTTTTGGAGCCGACCCTAATGCAGATCAAATTATAGCTTATCAAGGTTCTCATACCTCACCAACTATGTTATATGCTATAGAATTTGGGGTATCTAACACAGGATGGGATGCAACTTCTACAAATGCATTAACATCTTCTGTGCCAGATGGTTTAATAGATGGGGTAAATGCTATTTATGTAGGTGCATACCAAAGTGGAAATTATGATTGTAGTATTACTAGTGGTTCAGACTTGATTTCACATTTAGTAGCAGATACGTCTTATTGGACTTTACAAAATACAGGTAATTTAGCATTAGGAGGCTGTAGCTATACATGTTGCTCTTCTACTGTAACATGGGACGGATCTGCATGGAGCGGTACACCAGATATAACTACTACAGCAATAATTAATGGCGATTATGATACTGCAAATGGAGGGACGGAAGTAAGTTTTAGTGCTTGTAGTTTAAGAGTTAATGGAGGGTTTACTTTGACTATTTCGAATGGCGATCATGTTGTAGTAGAGAATGATGCACTAATAGATGGGAATGTTGTATTGCGTACAGAAGGAGCTTTTGTACAAAATAGTGATACTCATAAATATCTTAATCATGAATCAGGAACAAGTGTAGTTGAAAAAGAAACAGCAATATTAAATGCTTGGAATGAATATACTTACTGGAGTTCTCCAGTTACAGGAGAAACAATAGGAGGAGGCTTAGCAGAGTCTTCACCTACAAGAAGATTTTTGTTTAATGCAAATAATTATCAAGATTCAACAGCAGAGACAGGCAATAATAACGCTACATTGTCAGGTCAAGACGATATAGATGATAATGGTAATGATTGGGAATCAGTAACAGGGGCTACTGTTATGGCTCAAGGAGTAGGTTATGCAGCTACACATTCAAAAGCTCTATATCTTGGTGTTAGAAGATATAATTATACATTTGAAGGTATTTTAAATAATGGAATCATAAATGTCCCAGTAGTAAGAAATGATACAGAAACAGCAGATAATGATTGGAATTTTATAGGTAACCCTTATCCATCTGCTATAGATATTAATTTGTTCTTTGATCAAAATAGGTACAATGCAGTAACAAATACAGCAGGAACTTTGGAAGGTGCTATTTATTATTGGTCTCATAATACTCCTACTTCAAGTTCTAGTAATGGAAATGAACAGCTTAATTTTTCAAGCTCAGATTATGCAAGTCATAATGGAGTAGGAGGAGCAGCAGGAGGAGATGGAGTTATTCCTAATGGATTTATTCCTTCAGGGCAAGGTTTCTTTGTTGTATTTTCTAAAACAAGACCAACAAATGCTGGAGATGTTGTTTTTAATAATGCAATGCGTGTTTCTGGTGCAACAAACAATAGCCAATTTTTTAAGAGTACGAAGAAAAATAACAAATCGAATAATGATGCTAATAAATTATGGCTTAATTTAACTTCAGATAATGGTGTTTTTAATCAAACACTAATAGGCTACGTTAAAGGAGCTACAGAAGGCGATGATGGCATGTACTATGATGCTACTAAAAACCTTTCTTCGGGAACAGCGGCTGCATTATATACAAGAATATTAGGGTCTGGTAAAAAATATGTAATACAAGGAAAAGAAGAACATAGTCTTGATGTTGATGAGGTTGTTAATCTTGGATTCAAAACAGTTATTACTAAACCTACGTTATATAAGTTTTCAATTGCTAAATTAGAAGGAGGATTTTTAAAAGAGAATGCTATTTATATAAAAGACAATTTACTAAATACAGTACATGATTTAAAAGATTCAGATTATACATTTGTTTCAGAAGTAGGCGAGTTTAATGATCGTTTTGAAATTAGATTTAAAAAAGAGGTTTTGTCTGTTAATGAGTTTGATATAGATACAAATACACTTAAAATTATTGAATTAGAAAACAATCAAATACAGTTTAAAACATTAAGCGAATTAACAATTAAAGCTGTTAATATATTTGACCTTTTGGGTAGACAGTTATATCGTTTTGAAGGAAATAAAACTTCGGAAACTTATAATTTATCTAATTTAAGCAATACGGCATATATAGCTAGAGTTGAGTTGTCAAATGGAGCTGTTATTACTAAAAAGGCTATTAAGAAATAACTGTTTATTACAATTATTTTTTTTACCCTTATTATAGAATAATATCTATTGATAGCTTAAACATCAATTTTAAAAACTAGATTATTTATTTAGTAGGAAAGGATATATAATTTAATTTAAAAGAATCATATGTTTATTTTTAGAAGTAGGATAACTTAATGATTGTTTCAATAATATTTAATAGGATTCTTTAATCTATTAATAGATTTGATTTAGAAGTAAATAGTCTTTAAGATGTTGAACTATTGAAGCTATTAAGGTCTTTCGTCTTTTATGTAGGAATCATCATACCGTTTTAGGGAAATAAAAATTCAGGAGACATATTCATAATCGATCTAAATTAACATAATACAGCTTGTTTTGTTATATTTGAGTTATTAAATGAGTTGTTATTTATTATTGTAAAAAAACTATTATAAAATTATAGCATCTCAATATTAAGTAGCATGTCTTTTTTAAGAATGTTATAAGCTATATTTTAAAGATAAAATAAAGTTTCTACCAGCTGCAGCGATGCCAGAAGAATATGTTTTATAACGTTGATCTGTAATGTTTTCTATACTAGAAGTAAGAGTTGTTGATTTACTTACTTGATATTGAGCCCTAAAATTAAGAGTGTACCAAGAAGGGCTGTATGGATTGCCATTGCTGTCAAGTGCGTAAATATAATCTTTTTCAATTTCTGAAGGCGCTAATTGGTTAAAAGATAGGTCGCTATTGTAATTAGTAAAAGCATCTAATTTTAGACCTTTAGATGACCAAACCAAATGCGTATTTCCAAAATTAGGTACAACATGTCGAATTGGAACTTCTATATCTTCAGCTGTTTCGGTACCACCTATGATGCTATATTGAGAAGTAAGTTTAAATTGATTTGTAATAGTCATTTTTAAACCAACTTCAAAACCATAAATCCAAGCTTTTGAAGCATTTTGTATGGCTTGTATGTTACTTAATTCCCCATCGTAAAGAATCTCGGTCTCTCCGTTTAAATTGTAATCTCTCCGTACTAAAGCATTATCTAAATAGGTGTAATATGTACTCATATCTAGTATGACTTTATCATCAAAATTTAATTTTAAGCCTAATTCTCCACTATAAGCATACTCGGGTCTTAAATTTTCATTTGGGACTACAACGGAGCCTGGTTCAGAATCAAAGACCTTACCTATATCATCTATATTTGGAGATCTAAAAGCAGAAGATATATTTAATTTCCATTGCAAGATTTTATTTGGATACCAGCTTATTCCTGTTGTTCCTGTAAGGGCACTTGTTTCATTTTTTGAAGATTCAAAGGGTAAATTCAAATAATAGTTATTTTCTTTAAAATTGGCTTTTGAAATGACATGATTAAAGCGTAAACCAGATTGAAATATAAATTTAGGATTAGGTTTATATTTTATACTAGAATATACTGCTGCAGATTGCCAGCTAGATCCATTAGGGTATCTAGAAATGGCTGGGGAGATTGTATTATTAATTATGTTTTCTTCTTTTCCAACAGATTTAACTTTATTGTATATGTATTCTAATCCGTAAAAAAAATGTGATTTAGAATTAATTGTTTTTTCTAAATCCAAATTAAAAGAATAGGCGTCAACAGCTTCCTCTCGAATATTTCTTATCGAAGATTGGAAATTTCTATCCTTTCTACTTTCTTGAAAGTTCTGATATGCTAAAGTTGTTTTAATTTTATCATATAAATTAGAACGACTACTTAACTTAGTGATTTGTAGATTAGACATAAACCACTGTTGTGGACCATAATTCCATTCTGCCGAACGTAATACATCATTTTTATAACGAATTAATCGGTCATACCTAGGAATGTTTGATGTTGTAGTGTAAAATAAGCCAAAATCAAAAGTTAAATTTTCGCTAGGGTTATAATGCGCTTTCTGCATTAAATTTAATTGATTATATCCTGAAAATTTTTGAATTAATGGATTGTTGTTTTTTATAATAACATCACCGTTATTTGTAGCTAAAGCAAATTCAGGTCTTAAGTATTCATTTGGACCATTACTCCCCATTCTTAAATCATTAAAACTGCTATAACTAGCGTTAGTAATAAATGCCCATTTTTTATATCCTAAATTAAAATCGAAATGCCCAGTTTTTTCGTTACTTGCTGAAGAATACCTAAAAATTATATTAGAATTAAATAAAAGAGAATCAGTATAAGACAATTTAGGTTTTTGTGTATAAAAGCTCATAACACCTCCAATAGCATCACTTCCATAAATAACAGCACCAGAGCCTAAAATAACTTCAGTATTTTGTATAGAAAAAGGGTCTATAGTAATGACGTTTTGTAAATTTCCTCCTCTAAAAATAGCATTATTCATTCTTACACCATCTATAGTGATTAAGAGTCTATTAGTTGAAAAACCTCTGATCATTGGACTTCCTCCTCCTAACTGACTTTTTTGCACATAAACTTGCCCTGTATTTTCTAATAAATCGGCACTAGTTTGCGGATTCGAAAATTGAATACTTTTAGTATTTACGCTAACTATTTTTTGAGGAATGTCCTTTTTGTTTTGTTCAAATTTTGAAGCTGATATTACAATTTCTTCTAAGCCTTGGGTGTTTGAAATTAAATATACTTTATTTGAAAAACCTAATTGTTGCTTCGTTATTTTTTTTAAAACGTGTGACAAATGTTTAAAATAAATAACCTCAGTTTCTGAAAACTTATCTAATTCTGCTTCTCCTTTAAAATTTGTAATAATACTTTTAGACTTATCTACATTATAAATAGCTACACCAAAAACAGGTTCTTTAGTTAATTTATTAAGAACTTTTATGTTTTGAGATAAAGCAAATACAGGAATAAGTATAAAGCAAAAAATAATATAAAAAAACTTCATGTTTTAACTAAAAACTTGATTAAATATCTGTAGTGATTTAGGGGTTTTAAAATCACCCAAATGTAGTTCAAAATACAGCAAAATCATACTTAAAAATGATTGTCTTTCCTTTGCGTTAATTTTTATATTAGATAAAGCATCAAATGTTGTGCCTAATAGAGTTTTTAAGAGTGTTAAATTTTGCCCAGAAATAGTATGTTTACCATAGTTGTTTTCTTGAAATTCACCTTCTTTTAAATTGAAGAATGTATGTTCAATATTTGTTGTGTCTGGATAAAACCCAAGATATTTAGTTAATTTAAGTAGAAATAATAGGTGAAAATTTGAGTATTCAGATTGAGCATCCAGCCACAGTAATGTGTTTTCCAAATAACTAAAGAGTGTCTCATTTTCTTCTTCTTCTTTTAAGGTGTTTGATAAAACTTCGGATAAAAACATAATAATAGAGCTTTTTAAAACATTGGAATGTAAACTTGTGTAAATGAAATTTAATTTTGCTTCTTTAAGAACCTGTAATGACTTATTGTTTTTATAAGTAATAGTTATTTGTAGTTGTGATAATAATTGAAAATAAGCTGTTTTTGTACCGCCTTTCTTATTTTTTAAAACACCTCTCAGTAACAAACTTATAACACCTAGTTGTTGTGTATAGCACCTAACTATTAGGTCGTTATCTTTGTATTTTAATTTTGACAGAACAATAGCATTTGTAGTAATTAACATTATCTAACAACCATTAGTTTTAAAACTTTAGTTTCAAAAGTATCTAAATCTGAAAGCATAATTAAATAAACTCCAGATGCAACTACATTATTTGCCAGGTTTTTCCCATTCCAGAAAGCAGTACCTCCGTTAATTTCTAAATTATAACCGTTATATCTTTGGTTTGTTCCAGATTGTGCTTCAGCAACTAAATTACCTTCAATATCTGTTATTTTTATGTTTACATTTTCAGACAGATCTTTAATTTTCACCTGTTTTTCTACAATATCAAATGTTGGTCTTACTGGATTTGGGTAAATATATGCACTTTGTAAATCTTCAACCGTACCAGATCCTCCTGCTCTAAATGATACTAATCCTTTAATAGTTGCAATATAAACTGTTCCATTTGTATCATCTAATGATAAATCTCTTATACTATTGGATGGTAATGGAGAATTATCTTTTGTAAAGTGAAATATTGTTTTTTGTCCATCTGAAGAAAAATAAAACAATCCTGAATCTTGAGTTGCAATCCATTTATTATTTGAGCCATCTACTTCTATATCTGTTATGAATTGTTGAAATAATAATTCTTTAGCAATACCATTTTCTTCAATAATGATTTCTTCTGCTTGAACATTTTCATCGGTAAAGTAGTTTGAAGTATTGTATAAAACACGTAACCCTCTTATAGTTCCTATCCATAGTTGATTTCGTTTATCTAATGCCAAAGCAGTTGTGAATTCGGCAGGTATATTTTGAGATTCCTTACTAATACTTTTAATTAAAGGAGTTCCTCCATTTTCATTAAATCCTATAATTCCATTTCTAAAACTTGAAATCCATTTTGTATTATCATCCCCTATAACAATGTTTGCAAAACGAAAATCATCAGGTATTTTAGAAATATTGCTAAAACTAAAAGCATTCCATTGATTTGTGCTAGGGTTATAAGATTTCAAAGGTTGATTTGTCCACCCCGTTAAAGTCCACAAAAGGCCATCCTTATCAAATACAGTAGGTCCAACTCTTATATCTTTATTTGGATCACTTGGTGAAATCATAGATTCTAAGCCACTATTGGTTTGGTTATATAAATTAGTAGGGATCTCTTCATTAACTTCTAAAAGACCATTAAAAAAAGAACTTATAAAGACTTGATTGGTGTTAAAGGGGTTAACCACAATATTATTTAAAGATTTCGCTTCTAAAACTTCGCTATATTGATTGTTTATCCATACCCCATTTTTTAAATGACTAAACCCTCGTTCATTTAGAGGGTAAGGATTATAAAATAAATTATATTCACCAAAAGTAACCCAGAGTTCATTAGGTTCTGCTTTAATAGAAAAAGGAATATTTAATAATGGTCCATCTGGGTGTATCTCTTCTAAAACAGTAGGATTTGTAATCGAGGTTTTTAGTATTCCAAAATCTTTAGTGCCAATATATATGTTTTCTGTATCTACAGTAGAAGCAGTGTATTGGGTTTCAAAGGAGGGGTCTGCGAAAACTTGAGATATTATATTGAAATTTGCGTCATAAATAAAAACATTATTTTTTGTTGTAACTATTAAATTTCCATTAATAGATTTAACATCTACAGGAGCATCTGCGTATTGAAAAAGTTCGTTTAATATATCATTTTCAATTTTATAAATTCGCCTATCTGTTCCTGTAGCATATAGGTTGTCTTCTTGATTTTCTATTGATAACCAATTGCCAGAGCGAACTAATTGCCAATTTTGAAAATCTATTAAATTAAAGTTTGAAATATTAGCTTTTTTAATACCATTATCATTAAGACAAGCTGCATATATATAATCACCAAAAATAGTAGTTTGATTAACTTGAATTTGACTCCCCCCATTTCCTATAAAATAAGTGTCCCCAAATTCTAGTCTTTCTAAATCAAAAACTGTAATACCATAATCTGTTGATATATATATATAATTTTGATAAGCATTAAAATGATTAATTTTTTTATTGGTAGGGGGTATAGTAGGCTTATCAATTATATCTACAATAGATAGAATGTCATCATTATTATCAAATACGATCTCAATTAATCCATTTTGATATCCTACAACCAATAATTCATAAGTTTCACTATAATGAATTGTAGAAATAGTTTCTCCTGATAATCCATTAACGGTCGTTATCTCTTGAATTTCATTGGTTTGAATATCTAAACTAAAAATAGCATTATCTGCAGCAGCATAAATTTTATTATTGCCCTGTGTAACATCTTTAATTTCATTATACGAAAAATGCCCCTTCCATAGTGCAGAGAAATCTTGCGAAAACTGTAATAATGGAAATAGATAAATTATAAATATAAATAATCTCTTATGCATGTCTGTTTTTTGAATATTCAAATATATTTATAACTAACGAGTTTTACTTCAAAATAATATATTTTAAACAAAAAAGCTCCCTGTTTTAGGAAGCTTTATAGTAATTCATATAGGTTTTTTATACGATTCCTTGCGCTAACATTGCCTCAGCTACTTTTACAAACCCAGCAATGTTGGCTCCTTTAACATAATCGACATAACCGTCTTCATCTTTACCAAATTCTAGACAAGATTTATGAATGTCTGACATTATATCTTTAAGTTTATTATCTACCTCTTCTCTTGTCCATTTATATCTTAAAGAATTCTGAGTCATTTCAAGACCAGATGTAGCTACACCTCCTGCATTAGAGGCTTTACCTGGAGCAAATAATATTTTAGCTTTATGAAATGCAGTTATAGCTTCTTTGGTTGAAGGCATATTAGCTCCTTCACTAACGCATATACAACCGTTATTTAAAAGGGTATTTGCATCCTCTTCGTTAAGTTCATTTTGTGTTGCACATGGTAAAGCAATATCACACTTAATTTCCCAGGGCGTTTTTCCTTTAATAAATTTGGCAGTTGGATAAGCCTCTATATACTCACTTATTCTTCCTCTTTTTACATTTTTTAGTTCCATTACAAATGCTAGTTTGTCTATATCTATTCCGTTAGCATCATAAATATACCCAGAAGAATCAGAGAGTGTTAAAACTTTACCGCCTAGTTGTATTACTTTTTCTGCTGCATATTGCGCTACATTTCCAGAACCAGATACAATAACATCTTTTCCTTTAAAACTATCATTTTTAGTTTCAAGCATTTTTTGAGCAAAATATACATTACCATACCCTGTAGCTTCTGGTCTAATTAGAGATCCTCCCCAGGTCATGCCTTTACCTGTTATAACTCCAGTAAATTCATTTCTTAGTTTTTTATACATTCCAAATAAGAATCCTATTTCTCTAGATCCAACACCTATATCACCTGCAGGTATATCGGTATTAGGACCAATGTGTCTAAATAATTCACTCATAAACGCGTGACAAAAACGCATAATCTCATTGTCACTTTTGCCTTTAGGGTCGAAATCACTACCTCCTTTCCCTCCACCCATAGGTAATGTTGTTAGGCTATTTTTAAATACTTGCTCAAATGCTAAGAACTTTAAAATACTCATATTTACCGTTGGGTGAAAACGTAAACCACCTTTATAAGGACCAATAGCAGAGTTCATTTGAATTCTATATCCTCTATTAACTTGAATTTCTCCTTTATCATCAACCCAACAAACTCTAAAAGATATAACACGTTCTGGTTCTACCATTCTAAGCAAAATATTCTTTCCGTAATATATATCATGCTTAACAATATAGGGAATTACAGTTTCTGCAACTTCCTCTACAGCTTGCAAAAATTCTGGTTCATGACCATTTCTTTCTTTTACAAGTTCTAAAAATGCTTCAATATTTCTTTTCATAAGGTATAAATATTCTATTGTTATTTAGTGAATAAATAATTTATCACCACAAATATACGTTATCTTTAAAAATAAGATTATTTTATTTAGAAATTCGTAATTGATGTTTATTTTTTACTATGAGGAAATTTATTAATGTTTGTTTGTTTATCGAGTTTTTATATATTTGTTGAATAATGCCTCAAAAAATAATCTTTTTTTATGCTTAATTTCAAATATTTAGTTTCTGTGCTTTGTTTGGTTATTACAATACAAACTGCAAGTGCTCAACTAGGCTTCTCTCACGAAATAGGTGTTATAGCTGGCCCGTTACAATTTAGATCCGATTTTGGTAATCGTGATGATTCGGAAACAAACTTTGGTAATTCTGGTTTTGGAATAGGAATTGTTCATTATTTAAATTTCTCGTATAGAGCAGACTGTAATTGCTATACTACTGATAATTTTTTTAATGATCATTTTAAAGTCCGTAATGAAATATCTTGGAACAGAACTAAACTTGAACATTTGGGGAAGTTTGTTGATGCTTCAAGGACTAGTTTAGATGCAGATAGATTAAGAGGACATGAAGGTGTTGCTAATAATTTTGATATTGGTACGCAATTAGAGTTTTATCCTTTAAGTATCCGTTCTTTTCAATCATTTGGTTCTAGATTTGCTCCTTTTGGAAGTTTAGGAATACATTTAACTTCTTATTCTCCTAAAGTAACGACTACTTTTGCGAACTCAGACCCAGACTTAGTTGGAGATGTTACTAATGCTAGTAACTTTTATTCTCAATGGGATCCGGGATCGGTTGATGCCTCACCAGGTGTTACATGGTCTATTGTTTCAAGTGTTGGTGTTCGTTATAAACTTGACAAATTATCTGATTTAATGTTAGATTTTAGAGTTCAACATTTTTTTAAGGATGATATTGATGGCTTAGATCACCAATTAGATTCTAATAAGGGTAACGATTGGTTAGTATGGCTAAATATTGGTTATATATATTATTTAGATTGAAAATGATTTAATAAAGTGAAATATAAAAAAAGCGTTCTTTAACAAAAGAACGCTTTTTTGTTTTAAATGTGATTGTTAATATATAATTATACCTTTCTATTTTGTTTTAATAGCATTTAAAAGAGCTAAAACATATCCATAATGAATGCCTTCATGAACAATTATAAATTGAAAAGCTTCATTAATGTTTGTTAATGTGTTTCCTGTTGTAGATACGGTATATTCTGTATAATTTTTAAATGCATTATTAGTATAATCTTCTTTTGTTTTTTCTATGGTAGAGAATAATAAACTTTTAATTTCATTTACATCTTCTTGATTTATATTGCTTTCAGGTTTTGTCCCTTTCATATACTTACCAATCATTTCATCACTAAGCTGTAAAGGTAAACCAGATAATTTATAAGCCAACAATTGTTCTGTAACTACTATATGACCTATATTCCAAATAATGTTATTCTTAAATCCGTTAGGTGTTTTATTTAAATCTTCTAAAGTGTTATTCTCAATGATTTTATTAAAAAGTGATCTTGTATTATTTAAAATCTGAAATGTAAAATCCATATTATTTATTTTTTTGATAAATATAGGTTTAATTTGTTTTTTGAAAACATTAATTAAGATGAAAAAAGTATATTATTTAAAGACGTGTAGTACCTGTATTAGAATTTTAAAAGAATTAAATCTGTCGTCAGAATTTATTCTACAAGACATTAAAAATGAAGAAATAACGGTAGAGCAATTGGAGCAGATGAAAGCGCTCTCAGGAAGCTATGAATCACTTTTTAGTAAACGCTCTAAGCTTTACAAGGAAATGGATTTAAAAAACCAAAAATTGGAAGAACGAGATTATAAACATTACATATTAGAACATTATACATTTTTAAGTAGACCTGTAATTATAGTTAATGATTCTATTTTTATAGGAAATTCTAAAAAAACAATAGAAGCAGTTAAGGGTTTTATTGACTCTTAAAGATTTGTGTCAAATTTTGTACTTTTATATATATATGTATGCTTTAGTAGATTGTAATAACTTTTATGCGTCTTGCGAACGTGCTTTTAATCCAAATTTACGCAACAAACCTATTGCTATTTTGAGTAATAATGACGGGTGTGTTATTTCTAGAAGTGACGAAGCAAAAATTTTAAATTTACCTATGGGAGCACCTATTTTTAAATGGGATGCATTTTGCAAAGCTAATAATATAGAGGTGTTTTCTTCGAATTATCCATTATATGGAGATATGAGTAGCCGTGTTATGACTATTCTAGAACAGTTTACACCAGATGTTGAAATATATAGTATAGATGAAGCTTTTTTAGAATTTAAAGGTTTCGATAATTATAATTTTGTTGATTACGGAAATCAAATTCGACAACGTATTTTAAAATGGACAGGTATTCCAACTTGTGTAGGTATTGCGCCAACAAAAGCTTTGAGTAAAGTAGCAAATAAAATAGCTAGAAAGTTTCCTGAAAAAACAAAAGGAGTTTATGTTATAGATTCTGAAGAAAAAAGAATTAAAGCCTTAAGGTGGATAAAACTTGAAGATGTTTGGGGGGTAGGTCATGGATTGCAAAAACGACTACAAGCAAAAGGTTGTAAGACAGCCTTTGATTTTGTGAAACTCCCCGATGAATGGGTTCGTAAAAACTTTTCTATAACAGGTTGGAAGTTAAAAAAGGATTTAGAAGGTGTTTCCAAAATAAAGTTAGATGAAGTTACCACTAAACGTGCTATCGCTACAACCAGAAGTTTTGAGTATACGTTTTCAGATATAGATAATATAAAAGAACGTATTTCGACTTTTGCAACAAGTTGTGCAGAAAAGTTAAGAAAACAGGGTTCTAGTTGTTATATGATTTATGTGACTTTAAGTAGTGATAGGCATAAAAAGGATTTAGAGCAGCATAGAGCAAGTCAAGTAATAAGTTTGCCGTATCCTACAGATTCGAGCTTAATTATTAGTCAGCAAGCAGTTCTAGCAGTTTCACATATTTATAAAACAGGTGTAAAATACAAAAGAGCAGGAGTAGGCGTTACAGGTTTGGTGCCAACAGATAATTATCAATTACAGATGTTTGATAATGAAAATCCAAAGCATAAACCTTTAATGCATGCTATAGATAAGTTAAATAAAAAGTATGAGAATTATAAAGTAAAACTGGGAAATCAAGATTTAAAACGAACATGGAAAATGAGGCAGGAGCGATTATCTCCAAGATATACAACTAATATTAAAGATATTATTAAAGTGAAATAAAAGATAAGTTATTAGTAAGTTGAAAAATAGGTTTAATCCTTTTATGTTAAATAGAGTCTAAATTGTAAATAAAATCTAGAATATGATAAAATTAAAGATAGTAGTCTTTGCAATATTTTGCTTATTTACAATAACTACGAATATTGCTCAGAATAATGATCAAGATATTTCAGATATAGAAGAGTCTAACCCTAAGCCTTATCGAAGAGAAGATGCTGGTTATAAAGAAATAAATACAAGTAATCTACCAGTATTCAAGTTTAAAAAAAGGGGAACTTCAGATAGATTGAATGCACTTATAGAAAAAGTTTCTAGAAAAGGAGGGGGTATTATTCAAATTCCTTCAGGGAATTATGAGTTTTTTCAAGTGAAAGTAAAATCAAACATACATTTACGTTTTGAAAAAAATACAGTTATTAAATTTCCTTTGTCCTCTATAAGAGCTAGAGGGGAAAAGTCTTTTTTCATGATAGGTAGATTGGAAGATGAAGGACAAATAAGAAACGTAAGTATAATAGGAGAAGGAAATGCCCAAAACCGTCCTAAATTTATTTTAAAACAAATAGACTTAAAGCATCGTAGAGTATTTAGTATAGGGCGGGTTGAGAATTTGTTAATTCAAAACTTTACTATAGATGATGAACTTACATTTGGGTCTTCCATAGCTTTTAATTTACAGAAAAATGGAAAAACCAATATGCATAGAGCTAAAAATGTTACAGTAACTAATATCTCTATGACGGGAGCAGATCAAGGTTATGGTTTAGCGCAAACAAATGTAGGAGAAAACATTTTGCTTAAAAATTTAGTTTGTGAGGGCGGAATGACTTGCCGTATTGAAGCACATACAGGAAGAAAATATAATGTAGGTCTTGATAATATTGTTATACAAAATGTAGTAAGTAAAAAAGGTAAAGCAGCTGTATTATTGCAACCGCATTCAATAATTAATGGAAGAGTTTTAGTTAACGGGGCTAAATCTATTGGAAGTGCATGGGTTGTATTTTTGAGAGAAGGATTTGTTGCTAAAGATTCTAAACGTAGAGCAAAAGGAGTGTTTTATGGTTCGAAGATGGAAAATTTATCAATGAAATATAGTAATAGTACTGCGGTGTTATCTCAAAAAAACATTAAATATGTGCCAGAAGAACTTAAGAAGTTTGTAGGAAAAAAAGTTAAAAAAGATAAAAAGAAAAAAAAGGCCGAAGCAGGTGTGTATGGACCATCGGTAGCTCCTGTTTTTTCTAATTTAAAATCTTACACGGTTGAATTACCATCTGAGGATGATATAAAGGTTTCAGGAGAAGATATAAATTTAAGGAAACAAAAGATTTTAGTGATAAAATAATTAAATAAAGGTTTAAAAGTAGTAGAACCCCTAATTGGATCATTATACAATTAGGGGTTCTTTGATAAATAGTTGTAGTTACTAGTGATATAATGCTTAATCTTTATTAACTTTAAAGCCAAAGCTTTTTTAAATGATGTTACATAAATCTAATGCTCTAACTTTTTTTACGCCGAAAGAAACAAATAGTTTAGGGACTCCTTTTTTTAATACAGGAATTTCAGCAGGATTTCCTTCACCTGCAGAAGATTTTAAAGAACAGCGGTTATCTTTAGATAAAGAACTTGTAAAAAATAAAGAAGCTACTTTTTTTGCACGTGTAAGTGGTCAATCTATGATTGGAGCAGGACTTGATGATGATGATCTATTAGTTATAGATAGAAGTCTTGAACCTACAAATAATAAAATTGCAGTATGCTTTCTTGATGGAGAGTTTACAGTAAAACGCTTAAAAGTAGATAAGGACGAGGTTTGGTTAAAACCCGAGAACCCTAATTATCCTATTATAAAAATCACTCAAGAAAATGATTTTGTTATTTGGGGAATTGTTACTAATGTCATTAAAAAAGTATAGTTATATGTAAATGAAAAATATCATTTATAAAAGAATAGAAACTACAGAAGAACTACAGCAAATTCTAGAGTTACAGGAATTAAATTTATCAACTTCAATTTCAGATCAAGAAAAGAAAAAAGAAGGCTTTGTAACTGTACATCATACATTTGAAATTTTAAAATTAATGAATAATAAGTGTGCTCATATTATTGCAAAAAGTAATAATAGGGTAGTAGGGTATGCTTTATGCATGGCTAAGGATTTTAAGGATGAAATTGATGTTTTAAAACCCATGTTTGATAATATTGAAGATAACATAAGAAAAGGCATAAAATATATTGTAATGGGACAAATTTGTATTGATAAATCATATAGAAAACAAGGTGTTTTTAAAAGTCTTTATAGTAGGATGAAAGAAATATTAAAACATAAATATGATTGTATTGTAACGGAAGTTGATAGTAAAAATGAACGATCATTGGGAGCGCATTTATCTATTGGATTTAAAATCTTATATTCATACTCTTTTAATAATCAAGATTGGAAAATTTTGAGCTGGAATATAAAAGAAGTAAGCTAATTTTATTTTATGGTAAACTTATCAACCTTAGACATTGGTATAATAATAGTCTTTTTTGTAATTACACTTTTTATAGGTGTGTGGGTGTCCAGACAAGCTGGGGAAAATTCAACAGAATTTTTCTTGTCAGGTCGTAATATGCCTTGGTGGTTATTAGGTGTCTCTATGGTGGCAACTACATTTGCTGCCGATACCCCAGGGTTGGTAACCGAGTTGGTTAGAACAAATGGAGTATCAGGAAACTGGGTGTGGTGGGCTATGTTGCTAACAGGAATGCTTACCGTATTTTTTTATGCAAAATTGTGGCGAAAATCGGGGATTTCAACAGATTTAGAATTTTATGAATTACGATATTCAGGGAAATCGGCAAGTTTTTTAAGGGGTTTTCGTGCTATTTATTTAGGTGTTATTTTTAATATTATAACTATGGCTGGTGTCTGTTTAGCAGGTGCTAAAATTGCTAATATTTTGCTGGGGATCTCTCAAGAAGAGGCGCTTTTATATTCATCAATAATTGTGATTATTTATTCTTCGTTAGGCGGATTAAAAGGGGTCTTACTTACAGACTTTCTTCAGTTTATAATAGCTATGGTTGGATCTATTTGGGCAACTATTTATATTGTAAATTTACCAAAAATTGGAGGTATGCAAATATTGTTAACTCATGAAAACGTAGTGGGTAAATTAAATATTCTTCCAGACTTTTCAGATAAAAAAGCATTAATAACCTTATTTATAATTCCTTTAGCGGTGCAATGGTGGAGTACTTGGTATCCAGGAGCAGAGCCAGGAGGAGGAGGTTATATAGCACAACGTATGTTGGCTGCTAAAGACGAGAAAAATGCAACTTGGGCAACATTGTTTTTCAATTTTGCACATTATGCATTGCGACCATGGCCATGGATTGTAGTAGGCTTAGCGTCATTAGTTATTTTTCCAAGCTTGGAAAGTATTAATACAGCTTTTCCAAATTTAAATAAAGATTTGCAAGGACATGATGTTGCATATGCTGCTATGATGACGTATTTACCAGCAGGATTAATAGGTATTGTTTTAACATCTTTAATTGCGGCGTTTATGAGTACCATTTCAACACAATTAAATTGGGGAAGTTCATATATTGTTAATGATTTTTATGGCAGATTTGTTAACAAAGAAGCATCAGAAAAACAAAAAGTATTAATTGGTAGAATTTCTACTGTTTTATTAATGGTTTGTGCTGCATTATTTTCCTTTTTTATTAAATCTGCGGCAGATGTCTTTAATTTGTTGTTACAAATAGGAGCAGGTACAGGGCTTTTATTTATTATGCGTTGGTTCTGGAAACGTATTAATCCGTATAGTGAAATTGCTGCAATGGTAATTTCTTTTGTTATAGCAGTTGTTTTTTTTGTAAATGGAAAATTAGAAATACCTTGGTTTGAAATAGAAGGGTATATGCAATTAGTATATGGTGTATTAATTACAACTATTGGGTGGATTTTAGTAACGCTTTTAACCAAAGAAAGTGACGTGGAAATTTTACAGAAATTTGAAGCCTTAGTTTATGGTAAAGAGAGTAAGTTTAAAAATATAGGATATAAAATTCTAGCTTTCTTCCTAGGGGTTATAGGGACTTATAGTATTTTGTTTGCAACTGGTTACTTTATCTATGGGAAAACCATTCTAGCTGTAGAGTTAACTATATTGGCTATAGTATGTTCTGGACTATTAGTTAAAAATTGGAAGAAAATAGTATAAATATAGCAGGACTTTAAATTTATGGATACATTTTTAGGTCATCAAACAACAGTAGATTTTTATGGTTGTAAATCAGATAAAATAAGCTCTTGTCAATTTATAGAAGATACTCTTTTAAAAGCAGCTCGAATATTAAATTTAACTGTTGTTAATACTACAATTCATTCTTTTTCTCCAATTGGTGTTAGTGGTGTTATTGTTATAGAAGAAAGTCACATCGCTATTCATACATGGCCAGAGCATAATTATATAGCTATAGATTTTTTTACATGCAACAAGTCTTATAATTTAAAGAAAGGTTTAGAGTGGTTAAAAGAAGAGTTTAAGGCTGAAAGGTTAAGTCAAGAGGTTATTAAAAGAGGAAGCCTAAAAAATATAGAAGATTTTAAAGTTTAGAATATGAAGTTAAAGAAAAAAATATTCTTGCTTATAGATGAAGAAAGAGGTAATAAAAAGGGCGATCATTTTGTAGAATATTTTATATGTATACTTATATTACTTAATGTTATCACTATTTTTTTAGAATCTTATAGATCCATTAATGAGCAATATGGACTGTTGTTTTATGGGATAGAACTGGTCTCAATTATTGTTTTTTCAATAGAATATATTATAAGGGTCTGGGTGGCAGATTTGCAATACCCAACATTATCGCCAATTAGAGCTAGGTTAAAATACATATTCTCTTTTCTTGGTTTGGTAGATTTATTATCCATATTACCATTTTATTTGCCTTATTTAATGAAGATAGATTTAAGAGTAGTACGAGTATTAAGGCTACTTCGTCTGCTTAGATTATTAAAATTAAACAGACATTCCAAATCACTTCGACTAATAGGCACTGTTCTTAAAAATACTAAAAATGATATATTGGTAACTGTTTTTATGGTTTTTATTTTATTAGTATTAGCTTCAACATTAATGTATAATATAGAAAATGAAGCGCAACCAGAAGCCTTTAATAATATTGGACAAGCTCTTTGGTGGGCAGTTGCTACTTTAACAACAGTAGGTTATGGAGATATTTATCCAATAACAGGTTTTGGTAAGTTCTTAAGTGGTATTATTGCTTTGTTGGGTATAGGTATTGTCGCTTTACCAACAGGAATTATAAGTTCTGCTTATATAGAAGAAGTACAGAAAGGTAAAGTAAGTAAAGAGTGTCCTCATTGCGGTAAAAGTGTAGAAAGTCATTAATTATGTTTGGTAAAAAAGAAATATTTAAACTTGATAAATTAAAGGAAGGGTTTACTTTTAAGTTAAAAAAAGCTATTTGGAGAATTTCTGAAATTGCCGAATATGATTGGAATGGTGATGGAAGAAGTATTGAATACATTTTAAAATCTGAAAAGAGTGAAGAGGCTTTTTTAGAAGTAGAAGTACTTAAAGGTGATTATGAAATTTATTTTAGTAAAGCAATATCTTTAGATGATTACATATTGAGAGACGCTATTAATACAGAAGAAGTGATTGTTTTTAATGATCAATTTTTTCTTGAAGAACACTATAAAGGAGCCTATAAAAATCTTACTAATCGAGGATCTTGGGAAAACTTAAAATCATATATGTTTTATAACAAAAGTGATGATGTTTTAACGATTGAAGATTGGGGAGATGGTAAATATGAAGTCTTCTATGGAGAAGAAATAAAAACAAAAAGTATAAAAAAGATAACACCGAATTGATCATGGAATTGCGATATAAATTTTTCTTAATAACAATAGCTAGTTTAATAATAACTGCATGTGGGAAAACAGAAAAACCATCGGTAACAGTTACAGAAGAATATTCAGAAAGACTAATACGAGATTTAAAAGGCTCGGATTTCTCATTAGTTTTGAGTGATATGAATGTTTCTGAAAAAGGAGATAAACTGTTATTTCAACATAAATATCATGTTTTAAAAGTAGAAAAAGATTCTTTGATTGTTGATTCTTTAGATTGGGAACCAGTTAATAAAAGTTTCTTTATAAAACATGAAAATGATTTAGGAATGGAAATTGTTTCAAGTCATAATAACAAACTTTCTCGAATAGCCAAACCAGTAGGTTTTGATTGGGCAGTAGGCAATACAGAACACGGTGAATGGGAGCAAGAAAAATCTACAGATAGCACTTCTACGAAGAGCAGTTCAACACATGGTAGAGTATGGCGTTCACATCATTCTTCAGGTTTGTTTTGGTATTGGATGTTAAGAAGACCTGCCTATCAACGAGATTATTCAACAAATAGAGTTTATAATGCGTCTGGGAAAACATATTATGGAGAAAATATAAATGGAACTAGTCGATATGGTACAAACAGTGCATATCAAAAGAGGAAAAGATCAGGTTTTTTTGCTAGAAGGAAAAATAGTTCCTCTTGGAGATCTTTTTCATCGAGTAAAAAGAGCGCAAGTTCATCTCGTTATAATGGAGCTTCAAGTACTCGATCTCGATCTGGAGGTTTTGGAAAGTAAAATAATAGCACTTGAGAATTTCAAATAAAAGAAAATCGTTTGTATTAAAAACAGCTTTATTTGCTACAGGTTTTAGTGGTATAGTTGCGGAATATATTTTATCTACCCTAGCATCTTACTTTATAGGAAATGCTATTTTACAATTTACGCTTATAGTATCTATTATGTTATTTGCTATGGGTTTGGGAAGCAGATTAAGCAAATCTTTTAATGCTAATATTATATTCTATTTTGTGATAACAGAATTGGTCTTATCAGTGTTAGTGTCATTTTCTGCCATTGCATCCTATTTAATTTATGGTTTTACTAATGTGTCATGGCTGGTCATTTATTCATTATCTATTATTATTGGGTTGCTTATTGGATTAGAAATTCCGTTTGCGACAAGAATAAATAATGATTTTGAAGAGTTACGTTTAAATATTTCTAACATTTTAGAGAAAGATTACTACGGAAGCTTATTGGGAGGTTTGTTTTTTGCCTTTGTAGGTTTGCCGCATTTAGGGCTTACTTATACACCATTTGTTTTAGGCTTTTTAAACTTAATAATCTCTTTTTGGCTTTTTTATGTATTGCGAAGTGAAATTTCAAAAACGTTACGGCGATTAGTTACCATATTATATGTTAGTGTTTTTTTGATAATATTAGCGGGCTTAATTTTTGCAAAACCTTTAGTTTTATTTGGTGAGCAAGCTAAGTATAAGGACAAGATTGTTTTTTCTGAACAAACTAAATATCAAAAAATAGTAATTACTAAATGGAAAGAATGGTATTCATTATATATTAACGGTAATCAACAATTATCAACGTTCGATGAATATTTATATCATGAACCTATGGTGCATACAACTTTAGGTGTTACCAAAAAAAAAGATAATATTTTAATTCTTGGTGGAGGTGACGGTTGTATTGTTAGAGAGTTATTAAAATATGAGGATATTGTAAAAATCACTTTAGTAGATTTAGATAAAAAAATGCTGAGTTTAGGGAAAGAAAATACCATTTTTAAATCCTTAAATAATAATGCACTTAACAATAGTAAAGTAAGTACTGTAGTTGGCGATGCTTTTACTTTTTTAGAAAACACTAAATCTATTTATGATGTTATTTTGGTAGATTTGCCAGACCCCAATAATATAGATTTAAACAAACTATATACTAAGGAATTTTATAATTTATGCTATAAACGTTTAGATGCTAAAGGGACATTTATTACACAATCTGGAAGCCCATATTATGCTACAAAAGCTTTTTATTGTATAAATAAAACATTGCAGAGTTCAGGATTTTATACATTGCCTATGCATAATCAGGTTTTAACATTAGGTGAGTGGGGATGGATTATGGCTAAAAAAGAGCCTATAGAGTCTTCAGATTTGAATAAAATTAACCTAAGTAGTATAGAGTTGAAATGGCTTAATAAAAGCTCTATAACAGCGCTCACATCTTTTGGCAAACCTTTAATTGATACTACAGGAATTAAAGTAAATACAATATTTAGTCCTAAGCTATACTTATACTATCAAGAAGGGAATTGGGATTTATACTAAAAAAAGCGTGAAACATAAGTTTTACGCTTTTTAATATATTTTAAAATGAAAAGAAGTTAATCAGCTAATACAATAACTTTATTATCTTTCATTTCTAATGTTCCAGAGTTTATTTTCAATAAGGTAGAGTTATTATCACCTTTAGTAAATTTATCTTGAACGTCTTCATTTAATTCTACGTTTCCCGAAATTTTAACAAAACCGCCCTTAAGTATAGATACAATAGGTGCATGGTTATTTAATATTTCAAATTCACCATTCATTCCTGGTACAATAACACTAGTTACTTCTCCGCCAAATAATTTAGCTTCAGGTGATACAATTTCTAAATACATAGTTTCTTTAGTATTTAGTATTCAGTTTTCAGTATTCAGTTGCTCACTGCAAACTACTACTGCAAACTGTCTACTAGTTTTACGCCTCAGCTAACATTTTTTCTCCAGCTTCGATAGCTTCTTCAATAGTTCCTTTAAGGTTAAAAGCTGCTTCTGGAAGATGATCTAACTCTCCATCCATAATCATGTTAAACCCTTTAATGGTTTCTTTAATATCTACTAAAACACCTTTAAGTCCAGTAAACTGTTCTGCTACGTGGAATGGTTGCGATAAGAAACGTTGTACACGTCTTGCTCTACCTACTGCCATTTTATCTTCTTCAGATAATTCTTCCATACCAAGAATAGCAATGATATCCTGTAATTCTTTATAACGTTGTAATAGCTCTTTTACACGTTGTGCACAATCATAATGCTCGTCACCTAAAATATCAGCAGTTAAAATTCTTGAAGTAGAATCTAATGGATCTACAGCAGGATAAATACCAAGCTCAGCAATTTTACGAGATAATACAGTTGTTGCATCTAAGTGAGCAAAGGTTGTTGCTGGAGCAGGATCTGTTAAATCATCTGCAGGTACGTAAACCGCTTGTACAGATGTAATAGAACCTCTTTTTGTCGATGTAATACGCTCTTGCATCGCACCCATTTCTGTTGCTAATGTTGGTTGGTAACCTACCGCAGAAGGCATACGACCAAGTAGCGCGGATACCTCAGAACCAGCTTGTGTAAAACGGAATATATTATCTACGAAGAATAATACATCTTTTCCTTGTCCTTCACCAGCACCATCACGGAAATATTCAGCAATTGTTAAGCCAGATAATGCAACACGTGCACGTGCTCCAGGAGGCTCATTCATTTGTCCAAATACGAAAGTCGCTTTAGATTCTTTCATTTTAGATTTATCTACTTTAGATAAATCCCATCCTCCATCTTCCATAGAATGCATGAAATCATCACCATAACGAATAATCCCAGACTCTAACATTTCACGCAGTAAATCATTCCCTTCACGAGTACGTTCTCCAACGCCTGCAAATACAGAAAGACCACCATGTCCTTTTGCTATATTGTTAATCAACTCTTGAATTAATACTGTTTTACCTACACCAGCACCACCAAATAAACCAATTTTACCACCTTTTGCATAAGGCTCAATAAGGTCAATTACTTTAATACCTGTAAATAAAACTTCTGTAGAAGTTGATAAATCTTCAAATTTAGGAGCTTGACGGTGAATTGGTAACCCAGCTTCTCCAGCTTTGGGTAAATCCCCAAGACCATCAATAGCATCTCCAATAACATTAAATAAACGTCCGTATACATCATCACCAATTGGCATTTGTATAGGAGCGCCTGTTGCAGTAACTTCAGTTCCTCTACTTAAACCATCTGATGAATCCATGGCAATAGTACGAACAGTATCTTCTCCAATATGAGATTGTACTTCTAATACTAATAAAGAACCATCAGGTCTTTTAATTTCTAATGAATCATAAATTTTTGGAAGCTCTGAACCTGCTCCGAATTCAACATCGATAACTGGACCTACTATTTGTGCAACTTTACCTGTAACTTTAGACATTACTTATGTATTTAATATTATGCGATTTAATTGTATGAAAACGTTTTTAGTTTTCGCGTGCAAAGATATAGTTTTTAATTTAAATTTTTACATCAAAAATGCTCCATTTTTCAGGTATAAAAAACACCTTCATTTTGAAGGTGTTTTTTATTAAGTTTTTTAGTTTTTTTGATCATGGTTCAGAAGAGTAATTTGTTGGGTAATCATTGGCATTTGCAACATTGCCAGATGCAACAAAATTTGATCCAAATTTAGCATCAATAGCTTCTAAAAATTTATTTGCCATATAAGCATAACCTCTACCAGTAAGATGAATGCCATCTAAACTTATGGCTCCTCCTGTAACTAAATTTGATTTTAAACTAAAATTATCAAAATTAATACCTGCAGATGCTAATTCTGCCAAAATGTTATTTAAATCAACTAAAGCTATATTGTCATTAGAATCTATTACAGATTTAATAGTTGCATTGTAAGCATCTGTTGCATTATTAATTTCTTTAAGTTCACTTGGTAATAATACCCATTTATCTGCTAATGGAAGTGTGATACCTTCAGCAGAGAATTGTTCTGCTAATTGTTGTGGTACTTTGGCAGCCATAAGTGCAGATACGGAGGCTTGATTAGTAGTGCCTATTATAGAGCTACTTGGTAGTACTAATAAATCTTTTTCTGTTGCTTGCCTTGACTGGCCATAAGCTTTCCCTAGCAAACCAGCAATAAGAGGGCTGGCTTGTATTGGTAGCCCTAGTGATTCTACAAAAGTTGGAAAAGTAGGGCTTGTATTTAGTGCGCCTGTTATTAAAGTAGCTATATTTGGTAAAGTTTCGTCATGAATAACAACTGGACTGGCAGCTGTTTGTGAAAAGACTATTTTTCTTGATGGATCTATGACATCAAAAACTTGATTTAAAGCCCCGAAAATATTATTAAGGGTTGGTATTTGTGGTCCAAAATTAGGGTTTAATGGGCTAAGTGGGTTATACGGAACAGTTGTAAAATGTGGTAGGTCTGTTATATATGGTACATTTGTAATAACTCCTTTAGCACCAGTAGATGTTAACGTAGTAATTAATGTATTAAATACAGAGTTAAATGTGGATGCGTCTGTTATTAAGTTAGAGCCATCACCTCCAGAAGTCGCGTAACCTAAAACATCATTTCCTCCAATTTCAGATAATGTGAAAAATGTTGGGTTTTGTGCAATAGCATCACCTAAAATTGTAGCAGTTGAATTTGATGCTATTCTTACAAAATAGGGATTAGCCGTTGCAGTTGCTAAATTTGCAGGATTACCGTATCCATCAAATAAAAGGTGAAAGCTTTTGGCTCCTGGGATTCCCATATTACTAAATGTTCCATTTAGTTTGGTTGTAGCTTCTGTAGTTGGTATTTCTGCAGTAAAATCTAATTTATGAGGAACAACACCTAAAGGATAAGGACCAGAACTAAAATTATCTGTATCATCTTGATCACTATAGAAATAAAGTCTAGGAGTAAAACGATCGTTAGCAGTTCCGCCAATAAGAAGGCCTCCAATATTATCGTTCATCAATGGTAGGGTAAATGTATCATTACCAAGTTTAGCGAATTCTTTCGATAATATATTTGGAAATGAGTTTTCTTGTGATGCTCTAAATAAAGCACCGTCTGTAAAACCAGCTGTAAATGATGCTCCAAGAGCTACATAATTTGAAAAATCTGCGGTTCCAGTTGTTAATTCAGGTAAAACAGTTTCTTCTGGCAAGATATTATCATCTTCGTTACAAGCATAAAATCCTATTAATAGGACAAAAAGCAATATATATTTAATATTATTCATAATTATCTTTTTATAGGTTATTAATTGTCCATGAAATATAGTATTGAGAGCCTATTAGACCAGTACCTACAGCTGTAAAATATTCATCAGCTAAAAGGTTTGAAGCTCCAATTTTAAATGTAGATTTTAAACTTGGTACTCTATAATTAACTTGGGCATCCATAACATGGTAAGCAGGAACTTCACCTGTAGCAAAAGAGGCTTCCCAAACATAATTATCACTCCATCTCCAAGCAAGATTAAATCCTAAGTTTTTATATACGTTTGTATTTCCAAAAGAGGCTTTTATCTTATGTTCTGGAGTATTAAAATTGGTTTGGAAATCTGGGTTGGCATCACGATCAAAATCTAATTTAGCATAGGTATAATTCATCCCTAAATCATAGTTTCCAAGTATTTTAGTAGATACACCTATAGCTGTGCCATAGGAATTTACGTCTGCTGTTGTATTTGTATAGGCTCTGTAGGCTTGAAAATCTTGATTAGCAACAGCTACTATAGCATTTGGTGTAACACCATCTGGGGATAAATCACCTAGATTTACATTACCATAAAATGGGTTAACAACATCTACTGTAGTAATAAAGTCTTTATATTTATTTAAATAGGCACTAAAATCTACGATAAATTTATTTAATTTTCCACGATAACCTAGCTCTAAAGAGGTTACTTGTTCTGGTTTAACTATGCCTGGATTTGCTGTTTTTAAGTCTGCTGGATTTCGTGATGCTGCAAAATCTGTAACAGAACTTCTACTAAATGAATTATTATACGCGCCAGTACCATCATAACTATATGAGGTTGTTCCTAAAATTGTAGCACCAGTAGGAGAAAGTGTGTTTACAGCACTAGTAGTTGTTGCTAACCTTAAATCTCTTTGAGGATTATCTGGAGCACTACCTAACAGAATTATAGGTCCAACATTGAATCCAATATATAATGCTTGAGTATCTGGGTTTCTAAACCCTGTTTGTACAGAAGCTCTAATATTATGATTACCATCGTCACCTAAATCGTATCCAACAGATAACCTTGGGGAGAAAAAAGCATCAAAAAGTTCTGATTTATCATAGCGTATTGAAGCAGTAAGCTTTAGGCGCTCATCTTCCAAAAATTTCTTTTGTAATTGTGTATATACACCAACTTCAGAATAAGGAATTTCACCTTGTTTGTCTGTATAAATTGAACCAAAAGAGTTTAACTGATATTGGCGATATGATCCTCCAACTTGAATTTCAGCAAAATCTGTAAGATGGCTGAAATTATAATTAGCATCTGCATGGTAAATTTTAGATTCATCTCTAAATTTACTACCTGTTAAAACATCGGGATCGTTTATTACTGTATTGAAGGCATTTTGAAATTGTGCAGATCCGGGCTCAAAGCGTCCTGTATCAGCTACAGTTCTTGCATTAGCATGAGCTTGATTAGCATTTAAACCAGCTAAAGTACCTTGAATAAAAGCACCAGCATATTGACCAAACCAATCAGAATCAGATTTCCATTGTCTATTAATATTTACTCCTGTAAAAACTAAGTCGTAAGAATCTCCTGCGTTATCTGCCGTAATATAACCTCTTAGAAAAAAGTTGTCATTTTTAATTTCTAATTTATGTTGTTGTAAAAAGAAGTTTTTAATAGAGTATCTATTTGAACCTTGGTAAACTGTAGATCCAGAACCTATTTTACCAACATATTGTATTTCAAAATCATTTTCCCAAGGTCTGAAATATAATCCCCAATCTGTTTTAATGCTTTTTGCATCGTAATCTGTAAGATCGGCTTCATAGTAACCTGTTCTACTAACATTTACAGAAGGTAATAAGTTTGCTAAAGCAGGATTAGGTAAGTTGGCTAGAAAATCAGGATTTGAAGCAACTGTACTAAGGTTTGTAGATACTAAGTCGCCATATACGTTTACACCATCATAATCAATATCATTTTGTCTTGTGCTATTATTTTTAATAAAAGTTGAACTTCGGTCTTTGCCTCTTGTATCATTAGCAACCCAATCACTTCCTTGTAAATAGCTAAAATTTACTTTAGCTGCAAATTTTTCATTGAATTTATATGCCATACGGATACCGTAATCTTTATAATCATTATCGCCAGCAGCTTCTTGAGAAGTAATACCTTGTTTGTAATATGCACTAATCCCTGAATGATCAAAAGGGCTTTTACTACGCATAAATAAAATACCATTAAAAGCATTAGCACCATATAGAGCAGAAGCTGCTCCTGGTAAAAGTTCTACACTTTGTACATCAGTTTCTACCATTCCTAATAAGTTTCCTAGAGGGAAATTAAGTGCTGGAGCTGCATTATCCATACCATCAACGAGCTGCATGAAACGAGTATTAGCAAATGTTGCAAAACCTCTTGTATTTATGGATTTAAATGTTAAACTATTAGTGTTAATATCAACACCTTTTAGGTTTTCTAAACCATCATAAAAATCTGAAGAAGCTGTGTTTTTAATTTCTTTTAGTCCAAAACGTTCTACAGTTACTGGCGATTCGAAAATACGCTCAGGTGTTCTAGATGCAGAAATAATAACTTCGTCCAAAGAATTACCTTCTTTTAGAATCAAAATGATTTTTTGATTGCTAGAGGTTATTTCTTCTGTAGTAGTTTCAAAGCCTATACTACTTGCTTGAAGGGTAAAAGGAGGATTTTGTTGAGATGTAATTGAAAATGTTCCATCAAAATCGGTTATGGCGCCGATCGTTGTTTCTGTGATAATAACATTTGCTCCAGGAATGGGCTGATTATTATTATCGACAACAGAGCCAGTAATTGTTGTTTGTGAATAAGATAAACCACAAAAGAATAACAGTAAAATAGGTAGTATTGTTTTCATTTATTTGAGTTAGTTTAATTTTTAGTACAGTAATATATGTATATATTATATTACTTTTGTATAAAAATATAAAAAAATTATGCTTGCATAGTTTTTTTATCAAAAAAAAGACTAAATAAATGAGATATTACCATTCTTTTGATTAAAAGAATGGTAATAAAACAATACATGTTTATTCTACAGTAACAGATTTTGCTAAATTTCTTGGTTGGTCAACATTTTTATCCAACAAGACAGCTATATGGTAAGATAGTAATTGAAGAGGAATAGTAGTTAATAAAGGAGAAAGTGATTCTAGTGTTTCAGGAACTTCAATAACATGGTCTGCTAATTCTTTTACCTGTATATCTCCTTCTGTAACAATACCAATAATTTTTCCTTTCCTAGATTTTATTTCTTGAATATTACTAACAACTTTTTCGTAATGCCCCTTTTTGGTTGCAATTACAACAATTGGCATATTTTCATCAATTAAAGCAATAGGACCATGTTTCATTTCTGCAGCAGGGTAGCCTTCTGCATGTATGTAAGAGATCTCTTTTAGTTTAAGGGCGCCTTCAAGCGCTACAGGGAAATTATATCCTCGTCCTAAATACAGAAAATTACTAACATCTTTATATATATCTGCAATCATTTTAATATGATCATCAGATTCTAAAGCTTTTTCTACTTTTGCAGGAATCATTTCAAGTTCTAATAAATGACGGCGGAAATCGGAACTACTAATAGTACCTTTAGCTCTAGCCATACGTAAAGCTATTAATGTTAAAACAGTAATTTGAGTAGTAAATGCTTTCGTTGAAGCTACTCCTATTTCTGGTCCTGCATGTGTATAAGCTCCAGCATCAGTTTCTCTTGCAATAGAAGAACCTACAACATTACAAATGCCAAAAACAAAAGCACCTTTAGATTTTGCTAATTTAATAGCGGCTAATGTATCTGCTGTTTCACCAGATTGAGAAATAGCAATTAGTACATCGTTTTCATTTATTACTGGATTACGATATCTAAATTCTGATGCATATTCAACTTCTACAGGTATTCTTGCTAAATCTTCGAAAATATATTCAGCAACTAAACCAGCGTGCCATGATGTTCCACACGCAACTATAATAATACGATTAGCATTAAGGAACTTTTTCATGTTATCCTCAATACCTGCCATTTTTATAATAGCTTCTTGTCTTAATAACCGCCCTCTGTAAGTATCTGTAATAGCTTTTGGTTGCTCATGAATTTCTTTTAACATAAAGTGATCATAACCACCTTTTTCAATTTGCTCTAAGTTTATTTGAAGCTTTTGTACATATGGATCTACCAAAGAGTCATCTTTGATTTTTCTAATTTTAATGTCTTTATGAAATCTAATAATAGCCATTTCTTCATCTTCTAAATAAATGGCATTTTTAGTATATTCTAAAAATGGAGAAGCATCACTAGCTATAAAAAACTCATCTTCACCAACCCCAACTGCTAAAGGGCTTCCTAAGCGAGCAATAACTATTTCTTCAGGTTTATTTTTGTCAAAAACAGCAATAGCATAAGCGCCTATTACTTGGTTTAATGCAATTTGTACTGCTTTACCAAGTTTTACATTTTCTTGTTTTTTTACGTCTTCAATTAAATTGATTAGTACTTCTGTATCTGTATCAGATTTAAATGTGTAACCTCTAGTGATTAATTCTTTTTTTAGTGATTCATAATTTTCTATTATGCCATTATGAATAATGACTAACTCACCAGAGTTTGAAATATGAGGATGAGAATTCACGTCATTAGGAACACCATGTGTAGCCCATCTAGTATGACCAATACCTACGTTTCCATTTTTTGTGATTTCTTTTTCAGAGCGCTCTTCTAAATCGGCTACTTTTCCTTTTGTTTTACAAACCTTAAGATTTGTACCGTCAAATAGCGCAATACCAGCACTATCATACCCTCTGTATTCTAGTCGTTTAAGTCCTTCTATAACAATAGGATACGCTTCTCTTGGCCCAATATAGCCTACAATTCCACACATAAGTTTACTTTTTTGGTTAATTAGGTTCTGTGAAAAATATTTTTAATTTTAATCTTTTCTCGTCTTTATTACTTCTACTTCCATGTAAAATGGTTCCTCTTGGCGATAAAATTGATGCTGCAGGAACAGCACTAACCTCATTACTATTGCTATTTAAAATTGGAGCAATATTGGTGTAATTGACATTAGTAGATAATACTAATCCTAATTTTGTATTAGTAGAATCTCTTAATAATATATTATTAAGGTGATCAGTAATACGTATTTTGTAAGATCCTTCATCAGGATCCCTTTGGCTTAAGCTAATAACTTTAGAGTTTAAAGGATTATCAGCATTAGCCGTTAGATCATTTATGTAATCAATAGTCGTGATGTTATTATTGATATCGTAAGCATATATACGATCATATTTATGGTAATCAGCTTCATCTGCGGGTACATCTATCTCATCTTCATAAACTATCAAATGAGCTTCATTTATAAGTTTTTTTGCTATGAAATTTCCTGTTAATTCATCCTTAACAAAATCTCCATTACTATCTGTTTGCCTAAATTCATTTTTGAAATCTTCCAATCCATTTGGAAATAAATCTACAATGGCCATAGAGCCTTCAGACCCTTTTAAGTAGAGTCTTTCGTCTCCTAAAACCTTATTTCCATCTCCTAATGTCACCTTGTCGAAGTTATTAATAAAAGTATTAAGTCTATTTCCTGAAAAATTTAATACATATGAACTTTCTGTTCTAGCATCTGTTGCACCAGATGTGTAATTAATAGTGATATTTGCGTCTACTGAAGCCAAATTAATTAAAACGGTACTGCCCTCTCCATTAACCGCTTCAGCTTTAATATATATGCCTCTAAAATAGTTTTTAAAGTTATCAGAACTACTTAATACAGCATCACCTTCTTTATCTATAATGGTTTCTTTCCAGAATGTATTATCTAAAAGGATATTAATAGCAGGAACAGATCTTGTCTCAGCGGCACTGTCTCCTGTACCTGTAGTTGTTATAACAGCTGCTGCGCTTGGTTTGAATTTATTATTTTGATATATTATCCCACCTTTTTGAGAATCAAAATTGATAAGACTATTTCCATTAAATGCAAAATTTTCTGTGGTATTGATACCACTATTCGCATTCGAATAATACTTTTGAGTATTATCACTTGTTGTAGCATTAGGATCAAAATCTCTTAAAAAATAATTGTTTTGATATATAGTAAGCCTATATTCCGCTTTAGGATTGCCATATAAAGAATCTAAAGTATATTGGACATTACCTTCGTTATCGGTGCTAATTGCTGAACTAAAATAGGGAATATTCAATGTAACGTTATCAATTACTGGATTCTCTCCAAAATCTGGATTAAATGACACTGGTGTTATTTGTGTGATAATACTAGCTGTAGTTTGTCCATATGCAGGATCATTAAAAACTCCCAATAAACTAGATGCTAAATTGTTAATTTGTAGAGCTTCTAATTTTTTGTTGTATGCAGTAATAGGAATAACACCTTCTTTAGTAGTGAAATTTGTATTGTTTTTTCCTAGAACGTCGCTTTCTATAGTGTTAAAATCTTTATCGCAAGCAATAAAAAATAAAACAGTAAAAAGAAAAGCAATTGAAAACTTAAGGGATTTAATGGTCTTTTTCATATGTCTTGAATGAATATAAATAGTTTAGCTTAAAACTGTATCGTTAAAAAATGTAGTATAAGCTTCTCCAAATTCATCTTTACTTTTATATTCTAAAATAGGCTTATTAGATGCTTTTAAATAAGTTTCTAAATCTTCGGGAATATTTTCAGAGCCAACTATTAATGCGTCAGAATAGTCTATAGCAACTTTCATTAAGTTATTATACGACGGTTCTTCAAGCACTTTGATAGTTTCTTCTTCTATATTATCAAACTTAATTTTATTAAGCATGTCTTTATTTAACGTGTTATCAAAGCTTTGATTGTAGACAGAAGTAACAATTTTACTTTCATTAAATAGAGGTTCATCTTTATAATATTGTTTTAAATATAACGGCAATAATGATGCCAACCAACCATGTACATGTATAATATCTGGTGACCAATTTAATTTCTTTACAGTTTCAATAACACCTTTGGCAAAGAAAATGGCACGCTCATCATTATCTGAAAATAGATTACCATCTTCGTCTGTTAATGTTGCTTTTCTTTTAAAGTATTCATCGTTATCAATAAAATATACTTGAATACGTTCTTTAGGTATAGAGGCTACTTTAATTATAAGCGGCATATCTAAGTCGTTAATTACTAGGTTTATACCTGAGAGCCTTATAACTTCGTGTAATTGGTGTCTACGTTCGTTTATATTGCCGTATCTAGGCATGAAGATTCTTATTTGTCCACCCTGTTGATTCACCATTCTTGGTGCTTCAAAAGACATGGAAGAAATTTCAGTTTCTGGTAAATAAGGAACTACTTCAGATGATACATATAATATCCTCTTATCTTTCATATGTTTGTTTTTGTTGACTTTTATTAACTTTAATATATACAGTATTTTTAATTTTCTTTTCTAAGAAAAAATTTGAGAAACTGTATATGTTAAGGTCCTATATTTTGAAAATTCAAAATAAAAAACACGCAAAAGTACAAAAATTTATGCAGATTGGCTGTAAAATCTTAAGTTTGCAGGCGTTAATTTTTTATTAAGAAGTGGAAGTTTACTCAGAAAAAGAACAAATAATAAAAACTATTGATCTCTTAAAAGGAGAAAAGCAGACATTAGGATTGGTTCCTACTATGGGGGCTTTGCATGAAGGTCATTTACAATTAGTTAAAAAAGCTCTAGAGAATAATGATAAAGTTGTTGTTAGTATTTTTGTTAACCCTACTCAGTTTGATGATGAAAAGGATTTGGAAAAATACCCAAGAACATTAGATCAAGATGTGGAATTATTAAGTACATTAAATAAGGATGATATATTAATTTATGCTCCTACAGTTGATGATATTTATGAAGGGAGAACCGAAGCGCAAAGCTTTGACTTTGATGGTTTAGAATATGAAATGGAAGGAAGGTTTCGGGATGGGCACTTTGATGGTGTAGGAACCATAGTAAAACGTTTTTTTGAAATAATAAAACCTCATAATGCTTATTTTGGAGAGAAGGATTTTCAACAATTACAAATCATTAAAAAGCTCGTAGAAAAGCATAATATTCCTGTTGCAATTGTTGGATGTGAAATACATCGTGAAGCTAATGGTTTAGCCATGAGTTCACGTAATACACGATTAAAGCCTAAGTATAAAAAAGAAGTGTCATTTATCTATAAAACTTTAATAGCTGCTAAGCAATATTTTGAGACAAAAAGCGCTAATGAAGTAGAGAGATGGGTTGAAAAACAATTTGCAAATCATGATTTGTTGAAATTGGAATATTTCATTATTGCAAATGTTGAAACTTTAAAAGAAGTTACGCGAAAATCAAACGAAAAATCATATAGGGCTTTTATAGCAGTATATGCAGATGATATTAGACTTATAGATAATATCGCTTTAAATTAATTATCTTTACCGTATGCAAATTCAAGTAGTAAAATCTAAAATTCACAGAGTAAAAGTAACTGGTGCAGACCTTAATTATATTGGTAGTATTACTATTGATGAAGATTTAATGGATGCAGCTAATATTATACAAGGCGAAAAGGTTCAAATTGTTAATAATAATAATGGAGCAAGATTAGAAACTTATGCCATTCCTGGGCCTCGACATAGTGGTGAAATTACACTTAATGGAGCGGCAGCTAGATTAGTTTCTCCAGGAGATGTATTAATTTTGATTACTTATGGGTTTATGGATATTGAAGAAGCTAAGCTTTTTAAGCCTTCTTTGGTTTTTCCAGACGAGGCTACAAACTTATTAAAATAAAGGCTTGAATAATATTAGAAAAAAGGTTTTAAAGATTTTAATTCCGCTTTTATTAGCTGTCTGTTTTGGTTGGTATATGTTTTCGAAAATACCAATATCTACTATAATTCCTTATTTTAAAAGTGCAAATTATTGGTGGGTTGTTTTAGGTGTCTTTTTTGGCTTGTTAAGTCATTTATCACGGGCTTATAGATGGCAATACTTATTGGAGCCAATGGGATATAATGTAAAGTTACCTAACAGTATTATGGCGGTATTTATAACCTATTTGGCTAATTATGGAATTCCACGATCTGGAGAAGTTTTAAGAGCTGTAGCTCTTACAAATTATGAAGGAGTGCCTTTTGAAAAAGGATTTGGGACTATAGTCGCAGAACGTATAGCAGATCTTATTGTTATGCTAATGATTATAATTGTAACGTTAATCGTTCAATTTGATTTTATTTTTCAGCTTTTAGAAAAATTAATTCCATCTAGGAAATTGATTTTTGTAGGGGGGGTATTTGCTGTTATTTTCTTTGTTTTGATTTTTTATATAAAGCAAAGTCAATTAAACATCGCTTTGAAAATTAAAACATTTTTAAATGGATTATTAGAGGGGCTTTTAAGTATTTTTAAAATGAAAAATAAATGGTTATTTATTTTTCATACTTTATTCATCTGGGGGATGTACATCCTTATGTTTTATGTTACTACATTTGCTGTTAAAGATTTAGAAGGTATTTCTTTAGGGGCTGTTGTTATTGCATTTATAGCAGCAAGCTTTACTATAGCAGCAACTAATGGAGGTGTGTTTTTTTATCCTGCAGCTGTATTAGGTGCTTTGTTGTTATTTGGATTGCCAAAAGATGCTAGTTATGCTTTTGGGTGGATTATCTGGTCATCTCAAACACTTATGATTTTTCTATTAGGTGTTTTATCATTTATATTCTTGCCTATTTATAATAGAAAAAAAACTTAGAAACAGTTTTATACTGTTTTCAAATTAGAATAACCTTGAAAAGTTTAGGCTTATTTCATACCTTGCCAAATTAAACTTCAAATTAATTAAAATGAAGAAACCTATTATTTTTTTGATCTTTTTTTGTGTTTTAACCCTTACTCAAGCACAAATTAAGTATAAAAGCTTTGAGTCTGCAAGATTAGAAGAGTCTCGCGAATTGAAAATACAATTACCAAGAGGTTATAATGTTAATGACGATAAAAAATATCCTTTATTTATAGTACTTGATGGTGATTATATGTTTGAAGCTGTTGCAGGGAATGTAGATTATTATTCTTATTGGGAAGATATGCCAGAAGCTATTGTAGTTGGTATTAATCAGCTTGATAAACGCTATGATGATTGTATGTATTCTGAGCAAAACTCGTTACCAATTGATTCTGGATCTGAATTTTATGAATTTATAGGTCTAGAGCTTATCCCTTATATAGAAAAAACATATAAAACAACTAGTTTTAGAGTTGCTGTAGGTCATGGAGAAACAGCAAATTTTATAAATTATTTCTTATTAAAACCTAAGCCATTATTTAAAGGTTATGTAGTGATAAGTCCAGAATTGGCTCCCAATATGTTAGACTTTATACCTAATAGATTAAATAAGTTAGAGTCTAAGATATTCTATTATTTAGCAAATACGAATAATGATTCGGCATCTATAAAAGAGATGTCTGATGCTTTAAATACAGATATTTCTGCTATTGAAAATGAAAATTTAGATTATACTTTTGAAAGTTTTGAGGGACCATCTCATTATTCTGTACCTACACATGCATTTCCTACTGCTATTGAGAAGTTTTTTAGAGCTTTTCAACCAATAAGTAAAAAGGAATATAAAGAAACTATTCTTGAGTTGGAAATATCTCCAGTGCTTTATCTTCAAGAAAAATATCAAACTATTAATGATTTATTTGGGGTTGAAAAGAAGATTTTACTTAACGATTTTAAAGCTATATCTGCTGCTATTGAAAAGAAAGAAATTTTTGAATTTTATAAAGATTTAGGTGATATAGCTAGAAAACAATATCCTAGTACTATTTTAGGGAGTTATTATTTAGCTCGATTTTATGAAGAAACGGGAGAACCTAAAAAAGCAATGCGTACCTATCAATCTGCTTATACTTTAGAGGAAGTAGCAGGTATTACAAAAGACATGATGATAGAAAAAGCAGATTTAATTAAAGAAGATTTTGGGTACTAAATAGTAATGGCTAAAGTAAAAACAACATTTTTTTGTCAAAACTGTGGAACGCAATATGCTAAATGGCAAGGACAATGTAATGCTTGCAAAGAATGGAATACTATTGTAGAAGAGGTTATTCAAAAACCAGAAAAGAGTGATTGGAAAACACCTGCATCAACAATAAAGAGAGCTTCTGTTCCATTGCTAATTAATGAAATTGATGTATCGAAAGAGCCTCGGTTAAATACTTTTGATGGTGAGCTTAATCGTGTGTTAGGAGGAGGAATGGTTCCTGGGTCTTTAACGCTTTTAGGTGGTGAGCCAGGGATAGGAAAGAGTACACTGTTGCTTCAAATTTCATTAAAATTACCATATAAAACATTGTATGTTTCTGGCGAAGAAAGTCAAAAACAAATAAAAATGCGTGCAGAGCGTATTAATCCAGAAAATAATAATTGTTATATTTTAACAGAAACCAAGACTCAAAATATATTCAAGCAAATTGAGGCTTTAGAACCAGATATTGTTATAATAGATTCCATTCAAACACTACATAGTGACTATATAGAGTCGTCTTCAGGTAGTATTTCTCAAATAAAGGAGTGTACTACAGAGCTTATTAAATTTGCAAAAGAGACAGCGATACCTGTTTTATTAATAGGGCATATAACTAAAGATGGCAATATTGCAGGACCTAAAATTTTAGAACATATGGTAGATACTGTATTGCAGTTTGAAGGAGATCGTAATCATGTGTTTCGAATTTTAAGAGCGAATAAAAATCGTTTTGGATCAACAAATGAGCTAGGTATTTACGAAATGCAAGGTTCTGGCTTAAGAGAAGTAAGTAACCCTAGTGAGATTCTAATTTCTAAAAAAGACGAAGAATTATCTGGGAACGCTATTGCGGCTACCCTTGAAGGCATGCGCCCGTTAATGATAGAAGTACAAGCTTTGGTAAGTACAGCTGTTTATGGTACACCTCAACGTTCTGCTACTGGTTTTAATGCAAAACGGCTTAATATGTTATTAGCTGTTTTAGAAAAACGTGCAGGTTTTAGGTTAGGGGCAAAAGATGTGTTTTTAAATATTACAGGAGGTATTACGGTTGATGATCCAGCAATAGATTTAGCTGTAGTAGCTGCTATATTATCCTCTAATGAAGATGAAGCTTTGTTGGCAAATTATTGCTTTGCCGCAGAAGTTGGTTTATCAGGGGAAATAAGGCCGGTACAACGTGTAGAACAGCGTATTTTAGAAGCAGAGAAACTTGGGTTTTCAACCATTTTTGTATCTAAATACAATAAAATTTCATTAAAAAACACAGTTATTAATATTCAGCTTATTTCTAAGGTTGAGGATTTGGTAGGTTATTTAGTTTAAAAGTTGTTATATTAGAAATGAGAATACTTTTTATAGTTCTGCTTTATTCTATGTCTATTTTTTCAATGGAATCGAATATTCTATTCAATAAATATGAAAAAGCTACTATTCATTTTTTAGACGGAACTTCTGTTAAAGGTTATGGGAAAATTGTAGAAATTTTAAAGATTTATAAAATTAAATTTAAAGCTTCTCTTGAAGGAAAACCAGATGTATGGACTGATTTAATAGTGAAAGGAATTACTTTTAATAAGACATATGAAGATGATATTACTTTTTCATATATAAAAATACAACATAGGAAAACTCCAAGGTTATTAAAAGTTGTAGAGCAAGGTGTGATAAGTCTATATGTTGAAATTAGGAGTCATTTTGTTGTTGATGGTTATACTGTTCTTGATCAAAAAATGGAACCACCTATAAGAGTAACATCGGGGCATAGAGAAACTTTTAATAGATATTATGCAAAAAAAGAGGGTGATTTAGAAGCAATTGATTTTTTAGGAGTTGTAAATTTTAAAAAAAGTGTTAAAAAATATTTTAGTGATTGCGAAGGGGTTATTCAAAAATTAAATAAAAAAGAATTTAATATAGATACTATTCCTGATATAGTGTATTATTATAATGATTTTTGTGTTGATTGATGCTTAATTAAATCTTTTATAAAAATAAAAGTTAAATTGGTTATTGTATTAATATTAGAGTTGTTCAAATGGATATGATTTTATCCATTTGAACAACTTTTATAAATTTATAATAGGTTAATTTTTAATGATTTTTTTTGTAGTTTTCTGATCAATTTTTATAAAATAAACCCCTTTAGATAAGTTTGAAATATCGATCTTATTAATGTTACCTTTTGTAATTGATTGACCTGTTAAATTAAAAATTTCCCATTGGTTAAACTTCCCATTTATATTTAATTCGTTATGTGCAGGATTAGGATAAACAGTTGTAGTTTTAAGAATGTTTTCTTTTGAAGTACTTAGGGTAATTTGACCAGTGTTATAATTGTTAGGGGTTAAGTTTGAGCCCACATTTGGGAATGTAGAACCATATTCAATAGCTCCAATATCTGGAGAAGAACCATTAACATCAGTGGTGATATTTCGTATAAATCTACCAGCATCAATTGGAGCAGAATTTCGCTTTAAACGAAAATCTCCCGTCTGCGCATTCATGAAAATAGAGTTTTGATTGTTTGAAGAAGCTTTTCTATAGTTGTTTTTAAAATCGATCAATCTGTATAGAATGCCATTATCTCGATCTGTATTGTCTTTGGACTTTTTATCAATAATATTATTCCAAAAACGAACATTTTCTAGTTTTCCATCTTTATCTCTATTCCATATTCTTACCCCCCAATTAACATTCCAAACAGTATTATTATAATAATAACAATCTTTTATTTTCGATTTCCTAGGGCCTAAATAGGTAAAGGTTCCGTCAGGAACAACGTCTGTTATAAAATTATATACTAAGTTATGGTGTACGGTGTAATTATAGCATCCTTCTAAATAAAAAGCTAATACAAATTGTTTTCTCTCATTGGTTAGTGTTGTGCAATCATGAATTCTATTGTATGCTATTTCTGTGCCTTGTAAATTTATAGGAACACCCCAAGCACCTCCATTTGTACATTGTATAGAGCCTGCGTCTTGTCCCATCTTCATGCAATCGTAAAGGTCGTTATAGGTAATTTGCATTTTTTTATTGGTACGAATATGAAATCTACCAGAAGACCCTAAAGTACTATGGTCTACTAGAGTGTTAAATCCATTGTTTTGGATATTTGAAGTAAATTGAGCAATCCAGCCAATGTCTTCAATATAGCAATTCTTGATTTTGTTGTCATTTCCTCCTTCAATAGTAAAACCATTTCCCCAGCTATGTGCTACATAGCAATTCTTGAATTCATTGTTGTTACCATTTATATATATTCCACCATGTTCTTTATAAGATACAGCGTAATTTGCCCTCATTATGAATGGCATTAAATATTGTATAGAGCTATTTAGAACTTTACAGTTGTTACTGTTTTTTAGTTCTATTGAAGCAGCATGAATTTTTATCCCATTTATAATAACGCCACTTCTATTGTTAATTTGAAAACCCCATTTTCTCTTTTTTACTTCGATATTCATGTTGTTAGGGTTCTTTCCAGTAGGTGGTTTGTAGTAGACTTTATCGTCTTTTTGAAACCATTCGTTTTCAATGTCAAGCGCATTTAGATGAAAAATAAAACCATGACCTTTACCATCGTTACTTGATATTTTTTCACTGTTATCAAGCCACCCTTTTGTTAAAGCGTTTACTGTTAAATTTTTTCCTTGAGATGCTGTAACGGTACCCATTGGATTCATCCATTTTTTCCCATTTATACCTCTAAAAATACCCCCTTTAAAAAAGTTGTTTGGAAAACTAGGCATGTTATTAAATGTTACTTTTCTTGGTTTTTTTCCTTTTACGCCTGTAAAAACTCTACAATCTGCATATCCAGAATTCTTATCAAGAGGATCCATCATATTCCCCGTTGTATTATTTGGCCAACGTGCCATTTCTTGTCTTTTAAAATCAACAAAAAGCATTGTGAATTGAGTTTCTGCTCCAGGATAATTGGCTTTGTATATCCCGTTTTTATAAGATGTCCAGTTTTTTAATTTCACTGTACCAGAAACAGTAACTTCTTCATTGTTGTAGTTTTTAAAAGTTACGTTGTTGTTTTTTACAACGACTGTTTCTCTATAAATTCCACCAAATATGTGACAAATATCACCAGGATTCATTACATCTGCAGCTTTTTGAATGGTTTTAAATGGGGATCTTAAGGAACCGTTGTTAGAGTCCTTTCCGTTAGTGGAAACATAATAATCTTTTGCATTTAGCTGACTAAAAATGAGACTAAATACAAAAACTATAAAATAGTTTGTTACTTTCATAAGTAGGTAATTTAAAAATGTTAATGATAAAAGCGTATATCTATACACATAATAAAAATACAGTTAACATGGTTTTTATGTGTAATTTGTTATAGGTTAGTGATTTGTCGTTGTTAAGATATAGTTGTAAATTTGATTTGTTATAGGTTTATACGTAATATTTTTCTTAAAAGATCATATACTGCTAAAAAAAAACATTTATTTTAATAAAATATTAGTAACGAAGTAATTGAGCTGTGTATTTATGTGAATTTTTTTTTGATTTTTGTTGTAAAAAATTGTAAGAAATACGGGGGTGTGAAATAAGTGTAATGGTTATTCGTTATTGTTCATTAAAAAAGATGTAGAGATTTGTTAAAATAAAATGAATATTTATAGAAAGGCTTTTAGATACTAAACTTAGATTTTCTATTCCTTTTAACTTAAATTTCAATTATTTTTTAACAAATTTCCTTAAATTCGCAATCTTATAAGAATTTATAGTAAATGAACGCTAAATTTCCTGAGTATAAAGGACTTGACTTACCAAATGTAGCTAACGAGATACTACAGTATTGGGAGGATAATAACATTTTTGAAAAAAGTGTTTCTACACGAGACAGTAATAAACCGTTTGTGTTTTTTGAAGGACCTCCTTCTGCAAATGGACTACCTGGAGTACATCACGTTTTGGCTCGTGCTATTAAAGATATTTTTCCACGTTATAAAACGATGAAAGGTTTTCAAGTAAAACGTAAAGCTGGTTGGGATACCCATGGTTTGCCTATTGAATTAGGTGTAGAAAAAGAGTTAGGTATAACTAAGGAAGATATAGGAAAAACTATTTCTGTAGAAAATTATAATGCAGCTTGTAGAAAAGCTGTTATGCGTTATACAGATGTTTGGAACGATTTAACTCAAAAAATGGGCTATTGGGTAGATATGGATGACCCATATATTACTTACGAGCCTAAATACATGGAGAGTGTTTGGTGGCTATTAAAGCAAATATATAATAAAAGTTTGTTGTATAAAGGCTATACCATACAACCTTATTCACCAAAAGCTGGAACAGGATTAAGTTCCCATGAATTAAATCAGCCAGGGACGTATCAAGATGTGACTGATACAACAGTGGTTGCTCAGTTTAAAGCCATAGAAGATACATTACCAGACTTTTTACAAAACGAAGGCACTATTTATTTTTTAGCTTGGACAACAACACCTTGGACACTGCCTAGTAATACAGCATTGACAGTAGGTCCAAAAATTGATTATGTATTGGTTGAAACATATAACCAATACACATTTAAACCTATGAACGTTGTTTTAGCAAAACCTTTGGTAGCAAAACAATTTGCTGGAAAATTTAATCAGGTAGAGGATAAGTCTGAATTATTAACATATAAATCTGGAGATAAGAAAATTCCGTTTTACATTGTTAAAGAATTTAAAGGAAAAGATTTAGTTGGTATTAAGTATGAGCAGTTATTGGCTTATGCTTTACCAAATGATAATCCTGAAAACGCTTTTAGAGTTATTTCAGGAGATTTTGTAACAACTGAGGATGGTACTGGGATTGTACATACCGCACCAACCTTTGGAGCAGATGATGCCTTGGTAGCGAAACAAGCAACACCAGAAGTGCCGCCAATGTTGGTGAAAGATGAGAATGATAATTTGGTGCCTCTTGTAGATTTACAAGGTAAGTTTAGACCAGAAATGGGAGAATATGCTGGAAAGTATGTGAAAAATGAATATTATCTTGAAGATGAAGCACCAGAGCGTTCTGTTGATGTTGAAATAGCTATTAAATTAAAAGAAGAAAATAAAGCCTTTAAGGTAGAGAAATATAAGCATAGTTATCCAAATTGTTGGAGAACAGATAAGCCTATTTTGTATTATCCATTAGACTCTTGGTTTATTAAAGTAACCGATGTTAAGGATAAAATGCATAGTCTTAATAAAACTATCAACTGGAAACCTAAAAGTACAGGAGAAGGACGTTTTGGTAATTGGTTAGCAAATGCTAACGATTGGAATTTGTCACGATCTCGTTATTGGGGAATACCACTGCCAATTTGGAGAACAGAAGATGGTAAGGAGGAAATTTGTATTGGTTCTGTAGAAGAGTTGAAATCTGAAATGATTAAGGCAGTTTCAGCGGGTCTATTAAAAGAAGATATTTTTGCAGATTTTGAAGTAGGGAATAATTCTGAAGAAAATTATGCTAAATTAGATTTACATAAAAATATTGTGGACGACATTGTATTAGTGTCTCCTACTGGTCAGAAAATGTTTCGTGAAAGTGATTTAATTGATGTTTGGTTTGATTCTGGTTCTATGCCCTATGCGCAATGGCATTACCCATTTGAGAATAAAGAGTTAATCGATAATAATAAATCGTACCCAGCAGATTTTATAGCAGAAGGTGTAGACCAAACACGTGGTTGGTTTTATACGCTTCATGCTATTGGAACTATGGTTTTCGATTCGGTTGCTTATAAAAATGTAGTGTCTAATGGATTGGTGTTAGATAAGAATGGACAAAAAATGTCCAAACGTTTAGGGAATGCGGCAGATCCTTTTGATACATTAGGGAAATATGGAGCTGATGCCACACGTTGGTATATGATTAGTAATGCAAACCCTTGGGATAATTTAAAGTTTGATTTAGAAGGTATAGAAGAAGTAAAGCGAAAGTTTTTTGGAACACTATACAATACATATTCTTTCTTTCAGTTATATGCTAATCTGGATAATTTTAATTACAGTGAAGCAGATATTAATTTAAATGAAAGACCAGAAATAGACCGTTGGGTACTTTCAGAATTGCATACATTGATTCAAAAGGTTGATGATTATTATGCAGATTATGAGCCTACTAAAGCAGCAAGAGCAATTTCAGATTTTACGCAAGATTATTTAAGTAACTGGTTTGTTCGTTTAAGTAGAAGACGTTTTTGGAAAGGAGATTATCAAGAAGATAAAATTTCGGCATATCAAACATTATATACATGCATGGTTACTATAGCAAAGTTAGGAGCTCCTATTGCACCTTTCTTTATGGATAAATTGTACTTAGATTTAAATGCCGTAACTAAAAAGGAAACATTCGAAAGTGTGCATTTAGCAAATTTCCCAATTTTTGATGCTTCTTTAGTAGATAAAAGTTTAGAGCGAAAAATGGAAAGTGCTCAAACAATATGTTCATTAGTATTATCGTTAAGAGCTAAAGAAAAGATAAAAGTGCGTCAGCCACTTCAAAAAATTATGATACCTATTAGTGATAAGGAACAAAAAGAAGAGATTTTAGCGGTGTCCGATTTAATAAAACATGAAGTAAATGTAAAAGAAATAGAACTTTTAGAAGATGCTTCAGATATTTTGGTAAAACAAATAAAACCTAACTTTAAGGCGTTGGGACCACGTTTTGGAAGGGATATGAAGCTTGTGGCTAATGCAATAACTAACTTTACATCGGAAAATATTAATAAAATTGAAGAAAATGGTAGTTTGGAGGTTGATATTAATGGAAAAAATGTTATTTTAGAACGCGCTGATGTAGAAATTATATCACAAGATATAGAAGGTTGGTTAGTTGCAAATGAAGGAGCATTAACTGTAGCATTAGATGTAACTATTACTGAAGATTTGCGAAAAGAAGGTGTCGCTAGAGAATTAATTAATAGAATTCAGAATTTACGTAAAGATTCTGGCTTTGAAGTAACAGATAAAATAGATGTTAAGCTCCAAAAAGATGAAAATATAGTAAATGCTATTGTTGATAATATAGCATATATAAAAACAGAAACATTAACAAGTGAACTTGAAATTATAGATAAATTAGATAATGGTATTGAAGTTGCGTTTGACAATATAAATACCAAATTGTTTATTCAAAAACATTAAAAACTATGGGCTTAGATACTAACATAAGATATTCTGATAAAGATTTAGCTGAATTCAAAGAACTTATTCAAGACAAAATTGATAAAGCGCAACATGATTTAGACCTTATTAAAAGTGCCTATATGAATGACCATAATAACGGTACAGAAGACACTTCTCCAACGTTTAAGGCTTTTGATGAAGGAAGTCAGGTAATGAGTAAAGAATCAAATTCTCAATTAGCGATTAGGCAAGAGAAGTTTATACGTGATTTGAAAAATGCACTAATTAGAATTGAAAACAAAACCTATGGTATTTGCCGTGTTACGGGAAAACTAATTAATAAGAAACGTTTAGAGTTAGTGCCTCATGCAACGTTAAGTATTGAAGCAAAAAATATGCAATAATTTTTATTTTAATTATATATTTGAAACGTCTCATATTTTGAGACGTTTTTATTTTTACAAGTTGAATGGAAAGGGCTTAAATTAATCTTATGTCGTTAAAAAAATCAATACCTCTTATTATACTTGTTTTGCTTTTAGATCAAATAAGCAAAATATATATAAAAACCAATTTTGCACTTCATGAAAGTGTTGATGTTTTTAGTTGGTTTAAAATATATTTTATTGAAAATGATGGTATGGCTTGGGGTACAAAGATTAGTGATTTTGTCTCTTTTATTTCTGATAGAACAGCAAAAATAACATTGACTTTATTTAGAGTTGTTGCAATTTTTGGAATTGGTTATTGGTTATATGATGCTACGCAAAAACAAAGTTCTAGAGTTTTAATATTAGCAATTGCTTTAATATTAGCAGGTGCTTTAGGGAATATTATTGATTCTGTATTCTATGGTGTCCTGTTTGATGATAGTACTAACCAAGTAGTAGCTGCTTTTTTACCAGAGAAAGGTGGGTACGATAGCTTACTCCATGGAAAAGTTGTGGATATGCTTTATTTTCCTTTATTTGAGATAGATTTGCCTACGTGGTTTCCATTTTATGGTGGCAAGCGTTTTAATTTTTTTGAACCTGTATTTAACATAGCCGATATAGCTATAAGCACAGGCTTTATTATGCTTATCGTTTTTAATAAAAAAGCATTTTCTAAAAGAGGATATAATTAGAGTTATGCGCTTCTTTTAAAAATATTTACTAATTCTTTAATATTTACTGGTTTTATTAGGTAATCTTTAACTGTGGAGAGTGATTTTGCTCTGTCAATATCTATTGGATTTATAGATGAGCTAACAATATATAAGGTGATTTGTTTGTTAAACCTATTTTTAATTTTAGTAAAACGTTTTAAAAATTCCCAACCATCCATAATAGGCATATTAAGGTCTAAAAATATAATTTCGGGGATTTTATCTGCACTAAGGTTTTGTAATAATGCCTCAAAATATTCAATACTTTCCTTTCCGTTATTAAAGATTAAGAGGTTTTTACAGAGTTTTTTGGTTTCAATGATTTTTTTTACAAGATTCACGTATATACCATCATCATCAATGATACAGGCTAATTCAATATTAGGAAGTTGCATAGGTTGTGGTTAGATTAATTAAAATTTAATTTTAAATGTTGTACCTGTATTGACTTTACTTTCTACGAAAATTTGGCCATTGAGAGATTCTATTTGATTTTTAGTTATGAATAATCCAATTCCTACTGCGTCAGAATTTCGATGAAAAGTTTTGTACATACCAAAAAGTTTGTCTCCAAATTTTTCCATATCAAGACCAATACCGTTATCACTTATTGTTAAGTAGTTATTATCATCCTCAATATAACTTTTTATTGTTATAATAGTATTCCTTTCTGGATGTTTATACTTAATAGAATTAGTTATTAAATTTAATAAAATACTTTCTAAATAAGCTGGAATATAATCAATATATTTCAATTCATCAAAATTTGATATTATTGTTGAGTTTGTTTCTTTAAGAATATGCCCAATAGATGTCTTTATAATATCCAATGTATCATTAAAATGAGTTTGTACCTTATTATTATAGGTTCTAGTTTGAATAGTTACTACTTCATTTAGGTGATCTATAGTAGTATTCAAGCTTTTTGAAATTTCTCTAATACTCTCAAATAACTCAAATTTTTCTTGATTAGATTCTACATTGTCAATAAGTTCTAAAACAAGTGATAAATTGCTTGTATGCGACCTTAGGTTATGAGAAACTATATGTGCAAAATTAAAAAGCCTAGAATTTTGTGATGCAATAACTTCAGATGTCTTTTTTAATGTTAACTCTTTTGTTTTTGCTTCATCTATATTTTGAAAAACACCTCGTAAACCTATAATTTCTTGCTTTTTGTTGTAAACAGGTTTGCCAATAGCTCTAACCCATATTTTTTTATGGTTAGCAGTTAGCATTTTTATTTCATTATCAAATGCTTTACCAGACATACCACATTCTGTAAATAATTTCATTGCTAACTCTTGGTGTTCACTTGCGTAATAATTTATAGATTTACTTACCGATGGAATATAATTTTCTGGATATTCTAAAATTTGTCTGGCTTGTGAATCCCAATAACTTTTTTGCTTTAAAAAATCAACGTACCAACTTCCGGTACCTGTCATTTCTAATGTTTCTTGATAATAAAAAAGATCGCTACTTACTTTTTTTACGGTTTTAATTTTTTTCTTTTTAAAGCAAATAGCCTTAATTAATTCGTTGGCATTTTCATCAAGTTTATTAATTGTTTTGGCAGTAAACTCTCTGTATTTGTCGTTTTTGTTTTTTATTTTTATGACTTGCGTGAAGCTAATATCATTATTAAGAAAACCATAATAGTTATTTATAAATACAGATCTATCTTCTTTTTTAAGATAATTATCTAAAAAGTATTGAAAGTTCATATTCTCATTATCAACTTTCTTTTTTAAAATTTTAAAAAAACCTAGTGACCAATAGCATGAACCTTCTTTTATTAACCAAAAACTTTTTTCTAGATTATTGGTGGAGTTATTTTCTATTGATTTTATCAAACTTAGAATATAATTATAGTTAAAAGTATCTTAAATTCAAATATATAGTATTTTGCTTAATTACTCGATTAAACACGTTTTTTTACGACTAAAAACAATTTTAGACTGCATAATGTAGTCTTATTCTTTCTTTTAAGTATTTTAAAACCTACGTTATTTGTTTTTTTATAGGTTTTTTTTACAAATAAAAAGAGACTGTTTTTTGAAGGAGGTTATGGTTTTTTTAATAAAAGTCTTTAAAAAAATGAGGATTCAATTAATGTAGCAAGTTTATTAGGTAGTCCAACTCAAGTATCTTTTTGATAATAAATTTAAAAAAGAGTTGAATGTTATTATACGAATTTATATATGTGTTTAGGTGTGATACTATAATTTAGCTTAATGTCGTTTTCAAAAATATCGAATATTATTTCTTCACTTTCAAAAAAAGAAAGTCCAATTTTTATAGCTTCAGGTTTGCAATTAGCTAAAAAACGATCGTAAAATCCTTTACCATAACCTACACGATTCCCAGATTTATCAAAAGCTAATAGAGGAATAAAAATAATTTCTATTTTATCATTAGAAATTTCAATACCGTCAATAGGCTCAGGGATGTTGTAATCATTCTTTTTAATAACAGTATTATCTGTTAAAAGATAATTTGTTAAATCGCCTGTTTTAAAATCACTTTTAGGAATGACAATATTTTTGTCTTTACCAGATAGAATATTTAGTATATAATCTGTATTGACTTCTTTTTGCTCTTCAATAGATAGAAAAATATGATAAAATGTATGCTCCCAAATGGATAATTTGAGTAATTGATTTGCAATAGAAATACTTAAATCGTCAATGTTCTCTATTGATAAATTATTACGAAGTATTTTGTATTTTTTTCGAAGCTCTTTTTTTGTCATAAAATAAGGTTAATGTAGTTTAGTCGAAATATGAAATAAGGCATCACCTTGATATACAATAGGAGATTCATTTACATTAATAATGTAGCCACTATTTTCGGCCTTTACAGAATAATTGAATTTACCATAAGGGTCTGTTATATTACCTAGGATGTCTCTTTTTTCTACATGATCACCTATTTTTACAGAGGCTTTAAACATCCCTGAATATTTAGCACGTTTCCACCGACTTTCATCAATGAAAACACAATTTTTTTTAGGAGCGTAGGCTTTAAAATTTATATTTAACATTCCTAAATGTTTTAAAATACGTTTACAACCATTAACTCCAGAATTAGTAACAATGTCATCTATATGAAATGATTTGCCTCCTTCAAAAAGTAATAATGATTTGCCTAATTTATAGCATGTCGTTCTAAATGATTTTGATAAATTTTTAGAATATAAAACAAATGGAGCCCCGAAAGCTTTTGCTAAATCATTTAACTTTGTATTTTCTTTTGAAAACCTTAATTGTGGAGCATTAAATCTACCAGATCCACCTGTATGAAAATCTATAATTATATCTACATGAGGTATAATATCGTGTGTTAATTTATATGCAACTCTACTTGCTAAAGAACCTGTGGGAGTACCTGGGAAAACACGATTTAAATCTCTGCCGTCAGGAAATTCACGTTTTAAATTAATGAAACCAAAAACATTAATAACCGGCATGCAAATAATAGTTCCTCGTTTAGGTTTATTTATTCCTTTAGCTATAAGTTGTCTAACAATTTCTACGCCATTAACTTCGTCTCCATGTATGCCAGCAGTAAATAATACTGTTGGGCCAGATTTTTTTGCACGCTCAACAATAACAGGAACGTTAACAGATGTTGAGGTATGTAGGTTTGCAACATCAAAATTAACCTCTTTGCTTTCTCCAAGCTTAATTGATGTGCCAAGAATGGTTAGAATATCCTTATTCGTTTGAGTCATTTACAGTCTGTTTCTTTCAATAAAAGTAATGATACTTTTAGCAATGTTTTTATTAGTTGCAGTTTCAATACCTTCTAAGCCAGGTGTAGAGTTTACTTCTAGTAGTAGCGGTCCACGAGCAGATTGTAACATGTCTACTCCACAAACAGGTAGCTTTAAAGCGCGAGCAGCTTTAATAGCAACTTTTAGTTCAGCATCATTTAATTTAACAATATCTGCAGAACCACCACGGTGTAAGTTTGAACGGAATTCACCTTCTTCACCCTGACGTTTCATAGCTCCTACGACTTGGCCATCTACAATTAAGGCTCTTAAATCGGCACCTTTAGCTTCAGATATGTATTCTTGAACAAGTGCTCTGGCTTGTAATCCATTAAAAGCTTCTAATACAGATTCGGCAGCATTTTTAGTTTCGGCTAGAACAACACCTATGCCTTGTGTACCTTCTAGAAGTTTAATAATAACTGGAGTTCCTCCAACATGATCAATAACCTTTTCTACATCTCTAGAATAATTAGTGAATACTGTTTTGGGCATACCAATTCCTGCTTTAGAAAGCCTTTGGAAACTACGCAGTTTATCTCTAGATCGTATAATAGAGTCTGATGTAACCGATGTAAATACATTCATCATTTCAAATTGACGAACAACTGCACATCCATAAAAGGTAACAGAAGTACCAATTCTTGGAATCACTGCATCAACATAATTTAAATAACGGTCTTTATAATAAATGGTTGGTTTCCCGTTTTCGATTATGATATCACATTTTAGAGGGTCTATAACCTCCATAATGTGACCACGTTTTTCTCCTTCAGTAACTAATCTGTCAGTAGAATATAAATGTGGGTTTCTGGAAAGGATAACTATATTCATAAGGTTTTAAGGTTATAAGAAATATTTTGTAAATCGACATCAACCATAAATTTTCGTTTTAGAAATTGTCTGCCTAAAAGTACAGGAAATTTCATATCATCTCTAGTACTTAAAGTTAAGTTAATCTTATATATTTTTCCAAACATTATAACTTCAGATTTTATTTTATATCTGTTTTCTTTGTAACCATTGCTACTTTTTACATTAGTTTTCCAAAAGGTATCAAAAATAATTTCTATTTCACCAAAATTTTTGTGTACTTTACTATTAAAAATACATCTTAAAATATTATTTTCTTCTATAATTTTAGAACAATGAATAGCAGATGTATAAGCGCCAGTATCAATTTTTACATCAATATTGTATAAGCCTAGTTTTGGGAAGTCAATAATATCAACACGACCAATAGTTTTTTTACTCATTTCACTTTTTTAAGAAAGTGATGCAATGTAATAAATTAGTAACTTGAAAAATTTATTTAACTCAAAAATTTAACAGATTAATAAGGTTGTTATTTTAACAATAAAAAATTAAAATAATTACCTTTGATTGGATGGATACTCCTGATTTAAATATACAATTAAAAACATTACCAAGTCAACCTGGAGTTTATCAATATTATGATAAAGAAGGAACTATTATTTATGTTGGTAAAGCCAAGAATTTAAAAAAACGGGTTAGTTCGTATTTTACTAAAACTCATGATAGTGGTAAAACTAGAGTTCTTGTAAAAAAAATTGTAGACATAAAACATATTGTAGTAGATACAGAAACAGATGCTTTGTTATTAGAAAATAACCTTATTAAAAAGTATCAACCACGCTATAATGTATTACTGAAAGATGATAAATCTTACCCGTGGATTTGTATAAAAAAAGAACGATTTCCAAGAGTGTTTTCTACACGTCGTATTTTTAAAGATGGCAGTGAGTATTTTGGACCTTATACCAGTATGAAAACAGTATCTACATTACTTGATTTAATAAAAGGTTTGTATGCATTAAGAACCTGTAATTATCATTTAAGTGAAAATAAAATAGATGCAGGTAAATATAAGGTGTGTTTAGAGTTTCATTTAGGGAATTGTAAAGGTGGGTGTGAAGGCTTAGAAACAGAGGAAGAATATTATGAGAATATAAAGGGGATAAAAGAGATTTTAAAAGGGAATTTTAAAGATTCGTTATCGCAGTTTAAAACTCAAATGAAACAGTTTGCTGAAGAGATGCGATTTGAAGAGGCTCAAAAAATCAAAGAGAAAATTGAAGTTTTAGAAAATTATCAAGCTAAATCTACCATTGTAAATCCTAAGATTAGTAATGTAGATGTGTTTTCTATAATGAGTGATGAAGGTTATGGTTATATTAATTTTTTACAATTATCGTATGGATCTATCATTCGTTCTCATACCTTAGAGATTAAAAAGAAATTGGATGAAACAGATCAAGAGTTGTTAGAATTAGCAATTATTGAAATAAGACAACGATTCAATTCTAATTCGAGAGAAATTTATGTGCCTTTTAAGGTCGATTTAGGTGAGGATGTTAAGGTAACTGTTCCGCAATTAGGAGATAAAAAACATATTTTGGATTTATCACTTAGAAATGCTAAGTACTATAGAATGGAGCGTTTTAAGCAAATAAAGATTACCGATCCAGATAGGCATGTTAATAGAATTATGGCACAAATGAAAGTAGATTTAAGACTTTCTGAAGAACCAAGACATATAGAATGTTTTGATAATTCTAATATTCAAGGTACTAATCCTGTAGCTGCCTGTGTCGTATTTAAAAATGGTAAGCCAAGCAAAAAGGATTACAGGCATTTTAATATAAAAACAGTAGAAGGACCAGATGATTTTGCATCTATGGAAGAAGTCGTATATCGTAGATACAAACGTTTACTTGAAGAAGAACAACCTTTGCCTCAGCTTATTATAATTGATGGAGGTAAAGGACAATTATCTTCAGCTTTAAAAAGTTTGGATGCACTAGGTCTAAGAGGAAAAATAGCTATTATAGGTATTGCAAAACGCTTAGAGGAGTTATTTTATCCAAATGATCCTTTTCCATTGTATTTAGATAAAAAAAGTGAAACCCTAAAAATTACTCAGCAATTACGTAATGAAGCCCATCGTTTTGGTATTGAGCATCATAGAAATAGACGTAGTAAAAAGGCTTTAAATACAGAACTTGAAACCATCCCTGGGATAGGTGAAAAAACCGTTGTAGAATTATTAAAACATTTTAAATCAACTAAGCGTATAGCTAATTCGAAATTAGATGAATTAGAGACTGTTATAGGTGTTTCTAGAGCAGAAAAAGTATATAATTATTACCATAATGCATTAAAGGATAAACATTCAAAAAACAATCTAGATTAAATAAAAACACTATTTGAATTATAAAATTGCCATATCAGCCCTATTTTTATTTGCTTTATTTTCTGTAAAAGCACAAGAGAAAGTACAAGAAAAGAACCTTAAAGTTGGGTTAGTATTAAGTGGAGGTGGAGCAAAAGGGTTAGCTCATATAGGTGTGTTAAAGGTAATAGATAGTTTGGGTATAAAAGTAGATTACGTAGCAGGGACCAGTATGGGAGCTGTGTTAGGATCATTATATGCTTCGGGTTATTCTGGTAAGCAATTGGATTCTATATTTAAAAAAGTAGACTTTAGTAAAATTATTAATGATGATTTGCCAAGGTCTTCTAAAGCTTTTTATGAGCGTAAAAATGCAGAAAAGTATGCGGTGAAATTACCTTTTGATAATTTTAAAATAAAGTTACCATCTGCACTTTCTAAAGGACACAATACATATAGTTTACTTTTAAAATTAATGCTTCATGTTAACGAGATAAGAGATTTTAGTAAATTACCTATTCCATTTTTCTGTATGGCTACGAATATAGAAACAGGGAAACAAGTGTTATTAGAAAAGGGGAATTTAACGCAGAGTGTTATGGCAAGTTCAGCCTTACCTTCCTTATTTCAGCCTGTAATTATTGATGACCAAGTTTTAATTGATGGAGGTGTTGTTAACAATTATCCTATTGATGAGTTAAGAGCTAAAGGAGTAAATATTGTTATAGGGGTTGATGTTCAAGATGGATTATTAAATAGGGAAAGACTAACTACAGCACCAGATGTTTTACTTCAAATCAACAACTTTAGGACGATTAATGATATGAAACTAAAGGTGAGGAAAACAGATATTTATATTAAACCAGATATTAAAGACTATAGTGTAGTAGCCTTTGAAAAAGGTAGTGAAATTATAGAAAAAGGTAGGCAAGCAGGTATCACTAAAATAGAAGCTTTAAAAAAAATAAAACCGAATAAGCGAAGTAAGAGAAGAGTTCAAAAAATTAAAATCCAACCCAAAGATAGTATAACAATTAATAATATAGCTTTAGATGGTTATGGAAAGTATACTAGGTCTTATATTCTAGGGAAACTTAAATTAAAAAGTGGTGAAAAAATATGTTATAACGACTTTAGAAAGGGAGTCAATAACTTAGTCGCTACAAATAATTTTGACGTTTTTGAGTATGAATTAAAAAACACAAAAACGATAAAAGGGTATGACCTTATTGCAGATGTGAAAGAAGCGGAGATAAGCACCTTTTTAAAATTAGGCATTCATTATGATGATTTATATAAGAGTGGAATACTTGTAAACTTAACTAAAAAACATTTATTATTTGATAATGATATGGCGTCTTTCGATCTTGTTTTAGGAGATAACGTAAGATATAATTTTGAGTATTTAATTGATAAGGGGTTTTATTGGAGTATAGGGTTAAAGTCAAGATTTAACCAATTTCATAAAAATATAAGTGCAGAATTATTATTAGAAGATTCTCAGATAATTGCAAATAATTTAAATAAAATAGATGTCGAATTTCAGGATCAAACGAATCAATTTTATTTGCAAACATTATTTGGAAAAGATTTTGCGATTAGTCTTGGTTTAGAGCACAAACGTATTGAGGTAAAATCGGAAACAATAGTTTCAAATACTCTATCTGATGAATTTATTTTTGAAAATACAGATTATTTTAGTGTTTTTGGGGGGATAAAATTAGATACTTATGATGATAAATATTTTCCTAAAAGAGGCGTGTATTTTAATGGAGATGTCCATATGTATTTATTGGCTACTAGTTTTAATGAGGATTTTGAGAATTTTTCAATTTTTAATGCAGATTTAGGTTATGTTTTTAGTCTTTCAGATAAATTTGCATTTAACTTAAGAGCTAGTTCAGGCTTTAAATTAGGAGATAACTCTACTCAAACATTAGATTTTGCTCTTGGAGGTTATGGTAATAATTTAATTAATAATTTTGTTCCTTTTATTGGGTATGATTTTATTTCGCTAACAGGTAATAGTTATATGAAAACTTCTGTTGTTGTCGATTATGAGATTTTTAAGAAACATCATATAACTCTAGAGGGAAATTGGGCAAATATAGATAATAATATTTTCGATTCTGGAGAATGGTTTACGCTTCCAGACTATAGAGGATATGGTTTAGGTTATGCTATTGATACTTTTTTAGGTCCAATTCAAGGTAAGTATAGTTATTCACCAGAACAAAAGGCAAGTATTTGGTATTTTAATATTGGGTTTTGGTTTTGAAATTAAAGAGTACAATAAGTTAAAAAAACTTCTAGTTCACTAGTTTTATGGTGTAATTTCACAGATTTTGAGACTGATTAATTTAATTAAGTAGCGGGTTAAATATTTTTAAAATAAAAATAATACAACTAATCCAATAGGCTTAATCTTCCGTATATTGTGTAGAATGTCTTTCAAATTTATTAAAACAATATCTACGAAAAATCATGAAATTTATTAAATCATTACTACTAAGTGTATCATTCGTTGGACTACTTATGTGCGGCAATAAAACAATTGCTCAAACCAGAATAGGTGACACAGGTGTAACTTTCGACAATTCGAAAAACGATGCGAACTACCCTTTTATGAAGGAATGGCAAAAAGCCGGTGTTAAAAATGGGATTCCTTCCAGAAATTCATTAGTTGTAAAAAAAGAAATAAAACCCACTGATTCCGATGGAATACAAGAGGCTATTGATTCCCTTGATACAGGAGGAAAAACTAGTGTAATTTTATTAAAAGAGGGAGAATATAATATAGATAAGCCTATTACTATTAAAAGTAATGTGGTGCTAAGAGGAGAAAATCAAGAAGCTGTAAAATTAAATGTTACTATTCGTTCTAATGGAAGTAACGATAAAAAAACTTTTATTTTTAAAGAATCTAAAAATTCTGGTATTGAGGATTTAAGTATGGAATATATTCCGAAAAAAGATGTAACTATTTATGATGATAAAAATGTAAATAGAAACAAGTATTGTGGAGATAAATGTTTTGGAAATAATCCAGAAGGTCTTAAAGATATGTATGTTACATTTGTTAGAATTGATTCTAAGAGTAAGAACTGCTGGGTAGATAACTGTATTTTTAAAAATTCAGGATCAGATCCTATTGAAATTATGGGAAACAATAATACTTTTAGAGGTAATTTTGTTGATGCATGTTTCAATAAAGGAGGAGGAGGAAACGGCTATTATGATATTCGTGGAGACTATAATTTAATTGCTTACGAACGCGTAAGAAGAATTCGTCATTTTACTATTCAATTAGGTGCTAAATACAATGTTGTAATTAACTGTGATTTAGAAGTTGATGTTAACTTTCATAATGATGATGATGGCTTCAATTTAGTTGAAAAAAATAAAATTAAAAGCGAGCAGTGGCGTTCATGGGGAGCTTTTGCTTCTGGTGGATCAAGTTATGGACATAGAAAACCTGGAGAAAATAATATTATTTTTAATAACGATGTTAGCGGAAAAAATAACTCAAGTCAATTTGGAGGTAGTGATAAAGTATTTGTTTTTGATCAATATAGTAAACCTAGAGTTTTAAGAAATTCTGCACCAACTGGAGGAACATTTTATCCTGCTATTTTAAATGATAGTAGCTTAAGTAGTGATGATGTGGAAGCAAATATTGATTCATCAAAAATATTAGCCTATCCAAATCCCTTTACTTCAGAAATTAATTTAGTAAATACTGAATTTGGTGAGCAGATAAGTATTTATTCCATTGATGGTAAATTATTAAAAAGTATAACTGTAGATAATTCTGGTGTGAATAAAATAAATCTTATCAATTTTAAATCAGGAGTATATTTTTTGAAATCTAAAATTAGAACACAAAAAATAATTAAAAACTAATTTTGAGATAGAAATCTATTAAAAATTAGACACTATCCCGTAAAGTGTGTAAATAAGAATATCGAGGGTTTGACTTAATTATAGTTGAACCCTTTTCTCAAATATACCTAAAAATTGATATAGTATTATTCCTCAATTATGTATTGGCATAGACCATTTTTATAGGCCTCTCTTAAGGTTAAAAACGTAGATTTCATAACAGCTTCATAGCTTCATCGGTTGGGAATGAGAGCTTGTTTTTAGTGTATTTCCTAATTTTTCCATTGAGGTTTTCAATTAAATTGGTTGTATAGATAATTTTTCTAATCTATAAAGGAAACTCATAAAAAATTGTTAGTTCCTCCCAATTGTCTATCCAGCTTTTAATGGCGTAAGAATACTTAGATTCTCATGTTTTAGTAAAGTCATTTAAAGCAGCTTTAGCAACTTGTTTGGTGGTGCATTGTAAATTGCTTTCATATCCTTGGAAAAAGCTTTTTTATCTTTCCGCACTACATTTAATTTTAATACAAGAATTTAAGTCATATCAAATAATATTTCAACTATATTAAAAATAATTACGATATTTGTGATATTATGACACTTTTTTGGAAAGATTTATTACAGTTTCTTCATTATCTTATCAAGAGAAATCCTGAATAGGCAGGCATTTTTGTATCTTTATACAGTATCACATTTTAATTTATTGTCGCCCTAAGCGTGCCCAACATTACTTAGTTTAAGCATCGTTGATAGGGCTAACCTTTTAATATTTAAAACAATGCCTTTTTATCATAAATTAGGACGTATTCCGCATAAACGTCATATCCAATTTAGAAAATTAGATGGTAGCTTGTATTATGAGCAATTATTTGGAACTATAGGGTTTGATGGTATGTCTACGAACAGTTATCACGAGCAGCGACCTACACAGGTAAAAGCCATAAAAAAGCAATACAGTGTAGCGCCAAAAATAGCTAAGGCCAATAATATACAATCCTACCGTTTAAAAGGCTTTCAAGTAAAGCCAGAACAGGATTATTTAGAAAGCAGAAAAACAGTTTTAGTAAATAGTGATTGTGCTATTATTTTAGCAGCTCCAAAACAATCTATAAGCGATTATTTTTATAAAAATACCGATGCCGATGAACTTATTTTTATTCATAAAGGCACAGGAAAGTTAAGAACACATTTAGGGAATCTTAATTTTAAATACGGCGATTACCTGTTAGTACCCAGAGGTATTATTTATAAAATAGATTTTGATACCGAGGATAACCGACTCTTCATTGTAGAATCTCGCAGGCCAATTTATACACCAAAACGCTATAGAAACTGGTTTGGCCAATTGTTAGAGCATGCACCATATTGTGAGCGCGATATTCGTAGGCCGCAAGAATTAGAAACCTATAACGAAAGTGGTGAGTTTTTAATTAAAGTAAAAAAGCAAGATGATATTATAGAAATGGTATATGCATCGCACCCATTTGATGTTGTTGGTTACGATGGTTATAACTATCCATATGCCTTTTCAATACACGATTTCGAGCCTATTACAGGACGTATTCATCAACCACCACCTGTACATCAAACGTTTGAAACCGATGCCTTTGTAGTGTGTAGTTTTGTGCCACGACTTTACGATTATCACCCGCAATCCATCCCAGCACCCTACAATCATAGTAATATAGATAGCGATGAGGTGCTGTATTATGTAGATGGCGATTTTATGAGTAGAAACGATATAGATGCAGGACATATCTCTTTACATCCAGCAGGTATACCACATGGACCACACCCAGGAGCGACAGAGCGTAGCATTGGAAAAATAAAAACCGACGAACTTGCTGTTATGGTAGATACCTTTAAGCCTTTAATGGTTACAGAAGAAGCCATGAAAATAGCAGATGAAAGTTATTATAAATCCTGGTTAGAATAATTTTTAGGAGCTAATCCTGCTTTTCGCTATATCTTTGTTTGAAGAAAAATCAAAAAAAGGATGCCGCTTCAATCAGGGCTAAAATAAAAACGAACAATTAATAAACACTTTAATAAAATACATGAATCAAAGTAAATTATCAGCAGACCCATTAGCATTAATTTTAGGAATTATAGCATTAGTTATAAGTTTTGTAGGGTGTTGTTGCTATGGCATATTAGCATTTATACCATTAATAATAGGTATAATAGGTTTGGTTTCAGCGAATATAAGTTTAAAAGAGTATGCAAGTAATCCAGAAGCGTACTCGGCTCAAACTAAAAGTAATGTGTCAACAGCTAAGATTTTAAATATTATTGCTGTTGTTTTTAGTGGTGTAACATTTTTATGGGGCATAGGCGTTTTAGTTTTTTATGGTACTATGCTATCATCAGGTATTTTAGATAAATTTAATAGTTTTGATAAGTTCGAAACTTATAAATATGAAAACGATACCATATTCAATGACTCAGAATATTATAAAGAAGTAGAACAAGATTCTATAATATTAGATTCGTTTGATTTGCAAACGAATATTAAAGAAAATAGTAATTAAGTATTCAAAATTCACCCAGTTTTGAATCTCTTCCTTTAGGAAGATTAAACAGGGTTCTATTATGAGTAAAGACATAAAATCAGTAAACTACGGTTTAGAAAAAATATTTGAAGGTGCGCAAGACTTCTTGCCATTATTAGGAACAGACTATGTAGAATTCTATGTAGGCAATGCAAAGCAAGCAGCACATTTTTATAAAACAGCATTTGGATTTCAATCTTATGCCTATAAAGGACTAGAAACAGGCTCAAAAGAGTCTGTAAGCTATGTGCTTAAACAAGATAAAATACGTTTAGTTTTAACAACACCATTAACAAGTAAATCTCCAATAAATAACCATATTGTGAAACATGGAGATGGAGTAAAAGTTGTAGCACTTTGGGTAGAAGATGCCAGAAAAGCTTACGAAGAAACCACGAGTCGTGGCGCAAAACCGTATATGGAACCTGTTGTAGAAAAAGACGAACATGGAGAAGTTGTTAGAGCAGGTATTTATACTTATGGAGAAACGGTACATATGTTTGTAGAACGCAAAAACTATAAAGGAGTATTTTTACCAGGATTTCAAGCATGGAAATCCGATTACAATCCAGAACCCGTAGGACTTAAATATATAGACCACATGGTAGGTAACGTAGGTTGGGGTCAAATGAACACTTGGGTGAAATGGTATGAAGACGTTATGGGATTCGAAAACTTTTTGTCTTTTGATGATAAGCAAATTCATACCGAATACTCAGCACTTATGAGTAAAGTAATGAGTAACGGTAACGGGCGTATAAAATTTCCAATTAACGAGCCGGCAAAAGGAAAAAAACGATCACAAATAGAAGAGTATTTAGATTTTTACGAAGGTTCTGGAGTCCAGCATATCGCTGTAGCTACAGACGATATTATAAAAGCCGTGAGTCAATTAAAATCTAGAGGTGTTGAGTTTTTATCTACACCTCCAGAAGCCTATTATAAAGCCGTGCCTGGGCGACTAGAAGAACATAGTCATGAACTTAGAGAAGATATAGAAACTTTAAAAAGTTTAGGAATTATGATTGATGCAGACGAGGAAGGTTACTTATTGCAAATTTTTACAAAACCTGTAGAAGATAGACCAACACTATTTTTTGAAATTATACAACGTATGGGAGCAAAAGGCTTTGGAGCAGGAAACTTTAAGGCGCTTTTTGAATCTATAGAAAGAGAACAAGCAAACAGAGGAACGCTTTAAAAAATAACGGCATATTTGCAGAGTTTGCAAAATATGCCGTTTTATTAAGTTTTAATTCTATTAACTATAAAAGTTAAAGAAATTAAATTTCATTTCGCTTAGTAAAAGGGTAATGATCTCTAAAGGCTCTAGCCCAGCCATGGTTTCGTATTTTGTCTGTAGATATACACGTAATCCCAGCTCTAATACAAGATAACCAGTCGCCTTCATTATTAGCCGAATATACCCTAGTTATCATATTGTATTTAGCTAATTCTCTTCCTAAAGGTTCAAAACGATCATTCTTTTTAGCATCTCTCATGCTAATATTCCAAAAAATAATATTAGGGTTATTGTAAACTATTTGGTTTGCGTGGTAAGCAGGAGAATCTTTAGACTTCATGTTAATACCCCTCATTGTATAGCAAACACGGTTTTTAGGACCAGAATCGGCATATCGTATTCCCCAATTTCCATTACCAGTTAAAACAAAAATAATTTTACCGCGTAATTGATCCATAGTAGGCCAACCATGTTGCCTTACATTCCAGCTTAAGCTTTTAGATCGATCTCTAAACATTTGGTTAGGCCAATAGATTTTATTATCTCCCATAAATCGTCTTAAGTAAAAGTCAATTTGATTATGAAATTCTTGATATCCTCCATTGTTACTTTTAATGTCAAGTTTAACCATAATTGGCATATGGTTGGGGTGACTATTACTCCAGTCTTTCACCTGTTTTAAATAACCAGATAATTTGTTTCTTCTTCCAGGATGAAAAGTATGAGCTACAACCCAAAAATCTTCAGGGATATTATGTTTAGTAATATTGGTATATGTATTTCTCCAAATATCGAATTCTAGTGCTAAGCAATTATCATTATGTTTTTGATTTAAGTTATGGTTTAATTGTGTTGCTATGCTTTCATTTCTTTCATAAGAATTATGAGAGCCTTTAAAAGTAACTTGGTTATAGCGTAATCTTGGAAAATTAATTCCGGATCTTTGTGTGTTTGCTGCATTAGTGTCTTTAGAGTCAGTAGTGTTCTCAATTAAAATATCATCTTTCTGGCAACCGCTTAGTGTAAGGATTGCAAAAAATAGAGTTAATAAAATTGACGATTTCATTTTTTTCATAGTTTTTTTCTTTTCATATTAAATAAATATTAACAATGTGTAGTACATAGTTTACACCTAAAGTAGGTAAAAACATAACAGCTCACAATGAGAAAATTGATATTTAAAAATTAAATAATATGGGTAGTCTTTAGGTAATATAATATGCTAATAATTAATAATAATTTAATAAAACATAGCATTCAATAGCACTTTTAATGCTATTAGGTTTTTGTAATTTTAATTAAGCGTGTAACTTTTTATCTATATTAAAGACAAACTAAATAGAACTATAACAAGCTAAATAACAGAGAATACAATAAAATTTTTATTTTTGGAACAGTAATTGTAATTTCTTAAAGCAATAACAATAAAATGAACTAATAAGAAGTTACAATTATAATTACCCAAAAAAAATGAAAAAAGTACTACTTATATTAACGGTAATATTGATCACACAAATGTCTTTTTCTCAGCAAGAATCTGCATTTGGAGATGGTGAATGGTTTAAATTTAACATGAGCTATAGCGGTTTTTTAAAAGCAGGAAGCGCAACACTTACAGTTAAAGATGCCAAATTAAAAAGCAAAGATGTTTATCATGTGGTAGGAAAAGGTTGGACTACAGGAATGATAAAATGGTTTTTTAAAGTAAAGGATAGGTATGAGAGCTATTTCGATAAGAAAACCATTATGCCATATAAGTTTATTCGAAATATAGATGAAGGAGGTCATACCAAAAATTTAGAAATAGATTTTGATCAAAAGAGTCATAAAGCGCATGTGAATAATATAAAATATAACACTAAAAAAGTTATAGATACCAAGCCTAATATTCAAGATATGGTATCTACATTTTATTATTTACGCAATAACTTAGATACAGGTAAATTAAAAGTAGGTGATGAGGTAAGGGTCGATATGTTTTTCGATGAGGAAAATTATGGTTTTAAATTAAAGTATTTAGGAGAAGAAACTATTAGTACAGATTTTGGAGAAATAGAGTCTTTAAAGTTTAGGCCATATGTTATGGCAGGGCGTGTTTTTAAAGAGGAAGAAAGTTTAACACTTTGGGTGTCAAAAGACAAAAATAAACTACCTTTGCGAATTAAAGCAGATTTGGCTGTGGGATCGTTGAGAGCAGATTTAGAAGCTTTTAAAGGTTTAAAGCATCCTTTCAAAATAGTTGTTAAAAATTAAAGAATTTTGAACTCTGACATAACCAAAAAATTAAAAGAAAAATACGAGGCAATTGATCAAGATGTAGAAGTCCATTTAGAAGGGCTATTACACAGTAAGCCCATTAATTATTGGGATTATATTCAAACAGATGCCTTATTAAATCTTCAAGTACAACGTACCGTTTTTCCAGATGAGATGGTATTTATCATGTATCATCAGATTAATGAATTATTGTTTAAAATGATACTTGGAGAAATAGAACAAGTAGCAAAAAACGATACTATAGATGCGGTTTTCTTTACTTCAAAGTTAATGAGAATTAGTCGCTATTTTGATATGCTTACATCTTCATTTGTTATCATGAAAGACGGAATGGATGTAGAAGAGTACAATAAATTTAGAACAACTTTAACACCTGCAAGTGGTTTTCAAAGCGCACAATATAGAAAAATAGAGTTTGCTTCTACAGAATTAATAAATCTAATAGATAAAAGATTTAGAGATTCTATTGATAGAGATTCGTCTTATGAGCATGCTTTTGAGCATTTATATTGGCAAGCAGCTGGTAAAGATTATAAAACAGGTAAAAAAACGCTAACCTTATCTGCTTTTGAAGATCGCTATAAAGATGAGTTTATTAGGTTTACTAAATTTTATCAGAATAATAACCTGTGGTCAAAATTTAAGTCATTACCAGAAGAGGCTAAAGCAAATAAAGATTTAATTAATGCAATGCGCCATTACGATTACACTGTTAATGTAAAATGGGTTATGGCACATTATAATACCGCCAATCATTATTTAAATATTGGAGGAAAAACAGCAGAAGCAACGGGAGGAAGTGAATGGGTAAAATATATGCATCCTAAATACCAAAAAAGGATCTTTTTCCCAGATTTATGGACAGAGAAAGAAATACAAAATTGGGGAACAAATATTTAATATTATTAGTAGTACTAGTGTCATGCTTTATAAGTTGTAAAGATGATCCAAAGCCTGTAGTAGAAGAACAACAATTAGCAGTTATTGAAAAACCAAAAGAAATTTTAGAATTTGGTTTCAATTTAAATGACTATGTAGTTAAAAGAGATACCATAAAAAGAGGAGATACATTTGGAGTTATTTTGGATCGTAACCATATAGAATATCCAAAAATATATCAAATAGCAGAAAAAGCTAAAGATACTTTTGATATTAGACGTCTTCAAGTAGGGAAACCTTATACACTTTTATGTTCTAAAGACTCGTTAGAACTCCCAAAATGTTTTATTTATCAGCCTAATCAAGAAGAATATGTAGTTATTAACTTTCATGACTCTATTTATGCTTATAATAGCCGAAAGCCTATTAAGTATGTAGAAAAAATAGCTACGGGTGTTATAACAAGTAATATTTCAGAAACTTTAGAAGAACAAGGTTTAAGTCCAAGATTAGCTTATAAAATGGCAGATGAAATTTATGCATGGACCATAGATTTTAGAAGGCTTCAAAAAGGAGATAGATTTAAAGTTCTTTATAGCGATAAATATATTAACGATAGTATATATACAGGAGTGCATAATATAAAGGCAGCGTATTTTGAGCACAATAAAGAACCTTTTTACGCTTTTGAGTTTGAAACCGATAGTGTAAAACAGATAAGGGATTACTTTAATGAAGAAGCTAAAAACTTAAGAAGAGCTTTTTTAAAAGCACCAGTACAGTTTAGTAGAGTATCGTCTAGATATAACTTAAAACGAAGAATAGCAGTTTATGGATTTAAATTACGTCCGCACAGAGGTACCGATTTTGCAGCTCCTATTGGAACACCTATTATGGCTACAGCTAACGGTACAGTAACTAAATCTGAACGCAGAGGAGGTAATGGTAATTATGTAAAAATAAGGCATAATGCGACTTATGAAACACAATACCTTCATATGAAAAAGCGGAAAGCAAAAGTAGGCGAATTTGTAAAACAAGGCGATGTTATTGGTTGGGTAGGTATGACAGGAAATACAGGAGGCCCTCATGTGTGCTATAGATTTTGGAAAAACGGTAAACAAGTAGATCCGTTTAAACAAAAATTACCTGAAGCTAAACCAATATCAGATTCTTTAAAAGTAAAATATTTAGACTTTATAAAGCCTATTAAAAATCAATTAGATAGTGTTTCATTTAAAGAAAATACTATTATAAAAGATACTTTAAGTAATAATAACAATAATAATCTAATTTCATTTAACCATTAATTCATGGCATTACCAAGCATAAATCCAACAAATACTGAATCTTGGAAAAAATTACAAGAACATTTTAAAACCATTAAAGATGTTCATATGAAAGATTTATTTGCTCAAGACAAAGACAGAGCAAATAAGTTTACTATAAAATGGGATGATTTTTATGTTGATTTTTCAAAAAACAGAATTACTGAAGAGACTTTTAAATATTTACTTGAATTAGCTAATAATGTTAAACTAAAAGAAGCTATTAAAAGTCAGTTTTCAGGTGAAATAATTAATCAAACAGAAGGAAGAGCCGTTTTACACACAGCTTTAAGAGCTCCAAAAACAGCCGAATTTAATGTAGATGGTGTTAACGTTATACCAGAAGTATATCAGGTAAAAGAAAAAATAGAAGCGTTTACTAATGAAGTGATAAATGGAGATAGAAAAGGTTATACAGGAAAAGCATTTACAGATGTTGTGAACATTGGTATTGGAGGGTCAGATCTTGGGCCTGCAATGGTAGTAGAAGCGCTTCAATATTATAAAAACCATTTAACAACGCATTTTGTAAGTAATGTAGATGGCGATCATGTAAATGAAGTGATTAAAAAGTTAAATCCAGAAACAACCTTATTTGTTATTGTTTCAAAAACATTTACAACACAAGAAACCTTATCTAATGCTAATACTATTAAAGAATGGTTTTTAAAATCAGCAAACGAAGAGGCTATAGCTAAACAATTTGTAGCAGTATCAACAAATATAGAAAGCGTAAAATCTTTTGGAATAGATGAAAACAACATTTTCCCAATGTGGGACTGGGTTGGAGGTCGTTTTTCATTATGGAGTGCAGTTGGACTAAGTATAAGTTTAGCTGTAGGCTATAATAATTTTGATAGCTTATTAAAAGGAGCTAACAAAATGGACGAGCATTTTAAGAATGAAGATTTCGATACTAATATACCTGTTGTATTAGCACTTTTAAGTGTATGGTATAATAACTTCTTCAATGCAGAAAGTGAAGCTATAATTGGTTATTCTCAATACTTAAACCAGTTTGCGACGTATTTGCAGCAAGGTATTATGGAGAGTAATGGTAAAAGCATTGATAGAAATGGAAATCCAATCGATTACGAAACAGGTACATTAATATGGGGAGAGCCAGGGACAAATTCTCAACACGCATTTTTTCAATTAATACATCAAGGAACCAAGTTAATTCCAGCCGATTTTATTGGGTTTAAAGAATCTTTACATGGTAATCAAGACCATCAAGACAAATTAATTTCTAACTTTTTAGCACAAACAGAAGCTTTGCTTAACGGTAAAACAGAAGACGAAGTTGTTGCAGAAGGAACGCGATCTGACATTATTCCATTTAAAGTTTTTAAAGGAAATAAACCAACGAACACCCTTTTTATAAATAAATTGACTCCAGAAAGTTTAGGGAAATTAATAGCGATGTACGAGCATAAAATATTTGTACAAGGTATTATTTGGAATATTTTTAGTTACGATCAATTTGGTGTCGAGTTAGGGAAGCAATTAGCTTCAAAAATTTTACAAGAATTTAATAATAGTGCAGTTAGCAATCATGACTCTTCCACAAGTAATTTGTTGAGTTATTATAAAAGTAAATCATAAAAGAATATATAAATTATTTATTTAGTGTTAAAAAAGCCTCATTATTCGTAATAATGAGGCTTTTTTGTATACTAAAAATGCTAATTTTCTTAACGTTTACATAATAAAAATTACGTTATAATGTGTAGTTTTGCAAGGACTAATTTCAAAAAATAATTAATTAATCTTTTTAAAATGAAAAAAACTACTCAATTTTTATTTACTCTCGTAGCTTTTGTGTTTAGTAGTGCGCTAGTGATTGCGCAAAGTACAGTTACAGGTACTATAATTGATGCTGAATTAAATTCACCACTACCAGGTGCAAACGTGGTCGAAAAAGGAACAACCAATGGTGTTTCCTCAGATTTTGATGGAAATTTCACCTTAACTACTCAAGTTTCATCTGGAGAAGTTGTTCTTTCTTATGTAGGGTACAAAACCATTACATTGCCATTTAATGGAAATACAAATTTGGGAAATATTACTCTATCTTCAGATAATAGTTTAGAAGAAATTGTAGTTGTAGGAGTTGTAGATTTTGCAAGGGATAGAGAAACTCCTGTGGCAGTATCTACTATTAAAGCTGTAGAGATTCAAGAAAAACTAGGTAGCCAAGAATTACCAGAGATATTAAATTCGACACCGTCAATCTATGCTACAAAATCTGGTGGAGGTTTTGGAGATGCAAGAATTAATGTGCGTGGTTTTGATCAAACAAATGTTGCAGTAATGATTAATGGTGTGCCAATTAATGATATGGAAAATGGTGCTGTATTTTGGTCTAATTGGGCAGGATTAAGTGATGTTGCTACAGGGATTCAAGTTCAAAGAGGATTGGGGTCATCTAAGTTAGCTATTTCTTCAGTTGGAGGTACTATTAATGTTGTTACTAAGACTACCGATAGAAAAGAAGGTGGTTCAGTAGGGTTTACAACGGGTAATAGTAATTACTTAAAAACAGTTACATCATATTCGACAGGTAAAATGGAAAGTGGATTTGCTACTTCTGTTATTTTGAGTAGAAGTGCTGGAGATGGTTATGTTCGGGGAACAGAATTTACAGGTTATAATTACTTTTTAGGTTTCGGGTACGACAAAGGAGATCATAATTTACAATTAACAGTAACAGGAGCACCTCAAGTGCATAATCAAAGAACAACTAGCTTTTTTAATATGGCTACTTTAGAAGATTATTTGCAGTATGGTAGAAAATATAATTACAACCATGGTTCTTTAAATGGTGAAGAGTTTGGATGGAGAAGGAATTTTTATCATAAGCCAATTGCTTCATTAAACTGGGATTGGGATATTAATGAAAAGTCATCTTTGTCAACAGTACTATACGCATCTATTGGTAGAGGTGGAGGAACAGGAGATATTGGACGCTTGGGAGGTAATTTTGCAAGTTCTAGTGAATTTAGAAACCCTAATAATGGAGAGGTGCTTTGGGATCAAATTGTAGCTTCAAATTCAGGGACTCAAACTACTTTTAATGATGGGTTTGTTTATGGAAATACTGTCGACCCTTATACAGGAACATTTATTGTTAATGATGATAGTTTAAGAGATGGTGCAGTTGCAGATGCTGGAGCAAATGAATTACCTGGGGTAATAAGAAGAAATGGAGCTGTAAGAAGAGCATCTATGAATTCTCATAACTGGTTTGGTGCATTGGCTAATTTTAATTCGAAGTTAAGCGAAACATTGACTTTGGATTTTGGAGTTGATTTAAGGTCTTATAAGGGTATTCACTATAGAAGAGTTGATAACTTTTTAGGAGCAGATGGGTATAGAGATAACGATAATATTAATAATCCTTTTAATGTTGTAACGCAAGCTACAGCATCAGATTTAGATGGATTATGGAATGTTTTTAGAAGTATTGATAAAGATAAAAAGATAGATTATTATAATGATGGTAAGGTGAGGTGGCTTGGAGCATTTACTCAATTAGAATATAAAAAAGATAAAGTTTCTGCTTTTGTTCAGGGAGCTATTTCACAACAAGGTTTTCAAAGAGTAGAATATTTCTTAGAGACGCCTGAAAATAGAGAAACTGATTGGGAAAATATTATAGGAGGTAATGTTAAAGGAGGATTAAACTTTAATATTGATGACAACCATAATGTTTTTGCTAATGCTGGGTTTTATTCAAGGCAACCTAATTTTGACGCTGTATGGATAAATTTTAGAAATGAATTGAATCCTAATTTAAAAAACGAAACGATTTTAGGGTTTGAATTAGGGTATGGACTACGTTTAGATAATTTTAAAGCTAGTGTGAACCTATATAGAACGTCTTGGAAAGATAGATTTTTAAATATATCTTCTTCTTTTGATGTCAATGGAACTCCAAATAATAGAAATGACGACACACAAGCTAATGCCAATCTTTTAGGAATTCAACAAGTTCATACAGGTGTTGAGTTTGAAGGTAGTTACAAAATAAACGATTTTGTTAGTTTAAATGGAATGCTTTCTGTTGGTAATTGGGAATATAGTGGAAATGTTAATGCTACATATTTTGATGATGGTAATCAACCAATAGTCGTTGGTGGCGTTGAACAATCAGAAACTTTATATTTAGATGGAGTAAAAGTTGGTGATGCTGCTCAGTTTACCTCACAATTAGGTATTGTAGTTAAGCCAATTGAAGGTCTTAGTTTTGATGCTAGTTGGAGAACAGCTGATAATTTATATGCAGATATTAATGCAGAAGATTTTAACGCTGAAGATCACAAAGGATCTTTAAAGTTACCTGCTTATGATTTAGTAGATTCTGGATTATCATATAAAATTAAAGTTGGTAAGGATAAAGACAATACAGTTAATTTAAGATTAAATGTAAACAATGTATTTGATGAAGTTTATATAGCAGAATCAGCTACTAATACTTTTGCAGAGACTGGAGATACTACATTTAATGGAATCAATGTTGAAAACAAAGTTTTCTTTGGATTTGGAAGAACATGGAACTTTGGAATACGTTACAATTTCTAATCCAAAATAAGATTATAAAATTTCAAAACCGCTTTCTTTAGGAAGCGGTTTTTTTATGTTATAAAGCATCTTGAGTTTGTTGTTTTTATATCATAGAAATCATTTTTAAAACTATGCATCTAGCTTACAAAGGAAAGATTTGGTGGGATCTCTGCAAAGTAAATTGACTCCACAACAATTGACTGGTCACTACCATTCTCCACTTTTAATAACAAAGTACTCTCAAAAGATACCAGTTATAATGAGCAGGGTAAGTACAAATATTAATTAATTTTTTATAAATTTCTGGGTAACATTATTCAAGTACCACAATCCTCTTTGTAAACAAGCTAGGATTAATGGATTGGTTTTCCATACTTTATTTAACCATCTTGTTGTGCAACATGTTGTCACTAAACAGACAGGTAACCGGTAAAAACACCCATTATATGATACCTACCTTGAATTTATTGGGTATGCAATTGGTCAATTCAATGTAGGAACCAATGTTTCAGAACCTCTTTTTACTATAGAAATATGGGAGATTATTTCCATTTCTTTCATATTCAATTTAGCAACATAGGGATAACATATAGGTAACATATATGTTATAATTATATTTATTTTCTTACGTATTAACACTATATGTATTATATTTGCAGGCATTTATTTATATATTAGTAACATTTGTATTACAAAAATAAGTGTTTATATATTTATTTTTGAAGTAAAAATCTGAACATTGGTTTTCGTGAATTGTTTTGAAAAAAGAAATTCATTTGTAGTAAAAGATTTTAATTAACTGTAGCAAATTAAAATTTTAATGTAAGCAATCAGTGAGGAAGGTCTGCATGAGAGTTGGTAGGATTTTTGAAACAAAATGAAACATTTGTAACCAGTTTTTAACATATAATATTGGTTTGTGTTTTAGGGTCAATAGATGAAAAATACATAATAATAAATTCCAGTAAGTTTTAATATTTAAAATTATCAAAAAATTATAGTTATGATCCAGAGTACGCTCATAGAAAGAAATGAAATTATTAAAGTTTTACCTGTCAATGAAATCTTATTAGAAGATAACAGTCTAAGTTTATTCCAAAAAACTTTACTAGTAACAGATGGAACCGTCACAGATCTTTTAAGACTTTACACGCATAAAGATATTACTGTTAAGAAAATTACTCAAGAAATGGCTTTAAGTGGTAGTAAAGAGAGTAAATTATGTGAGAATGAAACACCAATATTAAGACGTGAGATTTTTCTAGGTCATGAAAATGAGAACTATGTGTATGCTAATTCGACTTTTATTTTCGAAAACATGTCGCAAAAATGTCAGGATGCATTAATAGAAACAGATAGACCAATTGGTCATTTATGGAAAGAAGAAAAGATTGATACGTATAGAGATATTATAGAAATACGAATTGAATTATGTGATAGCTTAGCTCCTTTTTTTAATGTAGAGCAAGGCACCAGATTTTTAGCTAGAACCTACATAATTTCTAATAACTTAAAAATATTAGGAATGATTACTGAGAAATTTCCAATAAGCTACTTTAATCAATAGAATTCCTTTAGACTTTCTCTTCCTTGAGCTAGAGAAAAATTTTAAAATCTAAGGTTTTCATCAATCAAAAAATAGAATTTCTACCGTTGAATATCCTGAAGGCTTTGCAACAAGGATAATTTATATAGACATTATGACACATAATATTAAACGCCCTTTTACATCATCAATTTTTTATAAGAATCTATCAAAAAAGTATACTGATAAGAAGCTATTTACTTTCCAAGATGATAACAATAACCTAACCTATCTAACTGGAGAAACGTTAGTAAAGAAAATTGTATTAGTAAGTAGTATCCTTCAAAAATTACTCCAACCTCAGAACAAAGTTATTATTTTATTACCACAAGGCATGGAATATATTAGTAGTCTTCTGGCGTGTTTCCATGCAAATGTAACAGCAATACCTACAGCTTTGGTGAGCATTGATGGAGGAGTTAATATTAAAGATAAAATTTTACCTATTTTTCAGGATTCAGATGCAAAATGTATTATAACCGATACAAATTTTAAGAAATTACTGGAAGAAAATAGTGATTTTGCAAACACCTCTATTTTATGCGTAGATGAACTTGAAGAGGGTAATATAGAATTTGAAAAACCAAGAAAATCAAATTTAGAAGATATTGCGCTTTTATTATATACATCAGGATCAACATCAAAACCCAAAGGAGTGATGCTTACCCAAAGCAATATAATGAGTCAAGCAATGCAGGGAGTTGAGCAATGGGACATTCAAGAGGAAAGTTGTATCGTTTCATGGATGCCACAGTTTCATAGTTTTGGATTGTTTTTTAATTTTATTACGCCGTTGTTAAAAGGTGCTTCAAGTGTCATTTTGCCTCCAGACAGTTTTGTGAGTAATCCATATAAGTGGTTTGAAATAATTAGTAAATATCAGGCTACCCATACAGCAGCACCTAATTTTGCTTTCGATTATTGTTGTTCATCAATAGACGTTACTAACCTTAAAGGGATATCCTTAAGCTCGCTTAAGGGAATTATTTGTGGAGGAGAACCGGTGCGAAAGGAAACTTATGAAAATTTTGTTAAAAAATTTAAAGTATTAGGACTGAAAAATAATATGTTCTGCCCGCATTACGGCATGTCAGAAGTAGGCTCTGTAACAACAAAGAGACCAACCGATAAAATAGGTTTTCTTTCACTGGATATCCCAAGCCTAAAAAAAGGAGTAATTAAATTATCTGATAAAAATAATATAAGCAAGTCAGTCTCAAGTTGTGGAATTATTAATGAAGATGTTAAAATATTGTGTGTTAATCCAGAAACAAACAAAACATGTCAACCAGATGAAGTAGGAGAAATTTGGATTAAGAGTCCATCCGTTGGTAAAGGCTACCTTAATCAACTAGAAGAGACTAAAAAAATATTTAATAGAACGATAGAAGGTTCTAAGGAAATGGGTTTTTTTAGGACTGGAGATCTTGGGTTTATACAAGAGAATCATCTATATATTATAGGAAGAGAAAAAGAGGTTATGATTATTAATGGGAAAAATTATCATCCTGTTGACATTGAGTGGGTTATTAAAAATAAGCTTCCCGACCTTATGCTACCTTTATGTGTGTTTTCATGTGAGTTGGATCAACAAGAAAAAATAATTATTGTTCAGGAAACAGAAGCTTTAAACCTCACAGAATATAAGAACTTATCTCAGGAAGTTTTGAATTGTGTAGCTGAAGCATATATGCTTGAAGTATATGAAGTAAATTTAGTTAAGAAAGGAACAATTCCGAAGACAGGAAGTGGTAAGATTCAAAGAAAAAATTGTAGAAACTTATACAAAGAAAATAAACTCTCGCCTCTTTATAATTATCAAACAGGTACTGTTCAAAAAGAAGCGGTTAAACCTGTATCACTTAATTATCAAGATTTTGAAAATGAAATTTTAAAGAAGCTCAAAGATGATGTGTTTTCTAATGTACTAGATATAGAATCGACAAAGATTGAAAACAAAATATCATTTGGTGAACTTGGTTTTGATTCAATTAAATATATTAAAGTTTCCAGAAAAATAGAGGAAGAATTTAATATTAAGTTTGAACCGGTAATGTTCTTTAAGCATCGAACCATAGATAAACTCGCACAATATCTTTCAACCCAAATTGAGAGACCAGATGTTTCTAATATTCAACAACCTGAGGAGGAAAAAACATATCATAAAGTTAACACAAAGCAAGAGGATACAAATATTGCCGTGATTGGTATTAGCTGCAATTTTCCAGGCGAAGCAACAAACCCAGAACTATTCTGGGAAAATATAGTGAATAAAAAAGATTGCATCTCAGCAATATCTCAAAGTCGTCCTCAGGTAATCGAAGATTATCAGAGTTTATATGATGAATCCGTTGATTTTGAACCTAAATGGGGTGGTTTTATTAAGGATGTAGATCAGTTTGATGCAGGATTCTTTGGGATATCTCCTTTGGAGGCAGAGAGTATGGATCCACAACAAAGAAAAATATTGCAACTTACATGGAACGTTATTGAAGATGGAGGCTATGACCCTGCTACTTTGGGTGATAAAGATATCGGTTTATTTGTTGGTGTGCATTCCAATGATTATGCCGAATTAATATCAAAAAGACCAGATTTAATAGATATTTATGGAGCCTACATAGACTCAGGGCTTCATATGAGTATGATTCCTCATAGAGTATCCCGATGGTTTAACTTTCATGGACCTAGTGAGGTGATAAACACAGCGTGCTCCAGTTCGTTAGTTGCAATTCATCATGCAATTGAATCGATCAACAAAGGGGAGTGTTCAATGGCTATCGCGGGAGGAATTAACCTTATTCTTTCTTCTCGTATTTATATCGCAAGCCATAAAGCAGGGATGTTATCAAAGGATGGCCATTGCAAGACCTTTGACGACAGTGCGGATGGATTTGTACGCTCCGAGGGATATGGAGCTGTACTGTTGAAGCCTTATAAAGAAGCGTTGAAAGATAATGATACCATTTATGGAGTTATAAAAGGAGCGACGATTAATCATGATGGCCAGTCAAATTCATTGCGTGCACCTAATTTGAATGCACAAAAACAATTGATTAAGTCAGCTTATAAAGGAGCTAGTATTCCAGCAGATACAATCAGCTATATAGAAGCACATGGTACAGGTACGTCGTTAGGAGATCCAATTGAATTTCAGGCGCTTAAAGAAGCGTTTGAGGAGATGGGTGCCAACGCGTCAACTCCTTTTTGTGGTCTTGGTGCGGTCAAAAGCGTTATTGGACATAGTGAGTCCGCTGCAGGAATTGCAGGATTTATTAAAGTGCTATTATCTATTAGAGCAAAAACGTTACCAGGTATTTTGCATTTTGATAAGCTGAATAAATATATCTCTTTAGAGAAAACACCTTTTTATATAATAGACAAAACTCAGGAATGGGAACAATTGAAAAATGAGAATGAGCAAGAAATTCCAAGACGAGCAGGGATTAGTTCCTTTGGTTTTGGTGGAGGAAATGCCCATGTTATTGTCGAAGAACATATTCCTGTAAATGAAGAAGAATCCGTTAAATTTGAAAAGGTAATTATCCCGTTTTCTGCGAAAAACAGGGAGCGTTTACTTGTAAGTGTACAGAAATTTATTGGTTATCTTGAAGTAACTTCAGATAAAAGATTGAATCTGTTAAACCTATCCTATACATTACAAGTTGGACGTAATGATATGGAAGAACGGGTTGTATTTTTGGTGAAGAGTATACAGGAATTGAAAGAAAAAGTCAATTTATTCATTGAAGGGAATAATGATATTGAAGATTACTGGTATGGAAACAATTCTAAAGATAAGGGCATTGAAAGCCAATTAGGAAGTGATGAGGATTCACAGGAGTTAATCGGTAAATGGTTTGCCAAAAATAAGTTTAATCAAATAGCACAACATTGGGCACAGGGAGCAAATATAAAATGGCATTTATTATATAAAAAAAATAAGCCATATCGTATAAACCTTCCTACCTATCCTTTTGCAGAAACGCGGTATTGGATTCCAGATTCAGGTCTAAAAACGGATTTTTCTTTTAATAGGGAAACAATTGGAGCTATTCATCCTTTATTACAGCAAAATACTTCAGATTTTTCCGAACAAAGATTCAGTACAACATTTACAGGTAAAGAATTCTTCCTGTCAGATCATATTGTAAACGGACAACGCGTTTTACCTGGTGTTATCTATCTGGAAATGGCAAGAGCATCACTGGAGAATTCATATGGAATATTAGAGCATGCTAATAACGGATTTAAAATCAGCAATATAACCTGGAATCATCCTGTTGTAGTTGATAAAGAACCCGTTCAGTTACATATAGCACTTTATATAGAAGAGAATGAACGTATTGATTATGAGGTGTATACTGAAAGTCCAGATAATCATTCGGAAACCACCCTTCATAGTCAAGGTTGTTTAATAGTTGAATCTGTTGATCCTATAATATTGGATTTGGATAGTATAAGAGCCACATGTAGTACTACGAAGATTACAGCAGAAGAGTTATATGGCCGTTTTAATAAGAAAGGTATTGACTATGGATCAAGCTTTATGAGAGTAGAGGGAATTCATTTAGGTGAAGGTGTTGCACTGGCAAAATTAAATTTACCTTCTTCTGAAGAGGGAAGTTTGAACCAATTCGTACTTCACCCAGGGATACTCGATGCGGCCTTCCATGCTTCATCTGTTTTTGTAACTGGAGACGAGCAGCATTTGGCGCTTCCATATAAAATAAAAGAAGTTGAAATTCATGGAAACTGTAGTTCAAAAATGTGGGCAAAAATTGAACACTGCAATTACGGTTCAGAGCAAGAAGAAATCAACACGTTTAATATTATGCTGTGTGATGACGAGGGTAATGTGTGTGTAAACATAAAAGAACTTGCTGTTGTAAGAGTAGAAAATAGTTTTGGAAAAAATAAAGATGAAAGTGAAGCTAAGACATTAATACTTACTCCAGACTGGAAAGAACACCCATTTTCTGGAAAAGATGACAAAATGGAATTTGATGAGCGCTTACTTATATTAATTGAACCAGAAGAGGTTTTAGTTGAAAAAGTTGAAGCAGAATTAAAATCTATTGGAGTTCGGAGTATTGTATTTAAGACTCAAGAACAGGAAATAGAGGAGCGATATACAAACTACACTTTGAAATTATTTAAAGAATTACAAAGTGTTATTAAAGATGGCTCTAATAAAAAAATATTTATACAGGTTGTAGCATCTACTCAGGGAAAGCAAAAAACTTTTATGGGGCTTGTAGGAATGTTAAAGACTGCATTTCAAGAGTATCCGAATAGTATTGTGCAATTTATTGGTGTTGATTTCTGGAAAGTTGTAACAACAGCTTTACTTAACGATAATAGCTATCGTCCATGGGAAGCATTCATACAGCACAAGAATAATAAACGCTATACATTTGATTGGAATACGATAGAAGACTATTCCTATAAAGAAGACCTATGGAAAACAGACGGTGTTTATATTATCACTGGAGGAATGGGAGGTTTGGGAATGTTATTTGCGCAGGAAATTATTAGCAAGGCAGAACATTCAGTTATAATTCTTACAGGGCGTTCTGTTTTGAATGAAGAAAGGAAAAAGAAAATCCAGAAACTTGAAGGAGATAGTGCAATTGTAGAATACAAGCAGACTGATATAACACAAATTAATGACGTTCAGATACTTATTAAAGATATCGTAGAACGGTTCGGTAAACTGAACGGTATTATTCATAGTGCTGGAATAATACATGATAATTACATTATTAAAAAAACAGAAGCAGAATTGAAAGAAGTCTTGCAGGTAAAAGTACATGGCTTGATTAACCTGGATAAGGCAAGCAGCGTAATACCACTTGATTTCATTATTTTATTTTCATCCATAGCAGGTAGTTTAGGAAACCCAGGACAGGCAGATTACTCAGCAGCTAATGCCTTTATGGATAATTTTGCAGTCTATAGAAATGACCTTCTAACTTTTCAAAAGCGTTTTGGACATACGTTATCAGTAAATTGGCCTTTATGGAAAGAAGGAGGTATGCAGGTAAACTCAGACGTTGAAGGTTTGATGAAACAAAATATGGGCATGTTGCCAATGAAGACTTCTAATGGGTTAGAATCTTTGTATCGTGCCTTTGCATCTGGCAAAGCACAAGTAATGGTGATAGAAGGCTATGAAGAAAAAATAAATGCTTTTATAAAACAGCAAACACTTAATGAATCATTACAAAAGTCGTTGAAAAAAGATGCTTTAATGGCTTTACCTACTATTTCACCAGAATTACTTGAGGAAAAGGCTGTAAATTATTTTAAAAACTTACTATCATCTTTTATTAGATTACCAGTTAAAGAGATAGATGCCAATGCTCACATGGATAAATATGGTATTGACTCAATAATGATCATGCAGTTGACCTCGAGTTTAGAGAAGGTTTTTGGAATATTGCCCAAAACATTGTTTTTTGAATATAAAAGTATTAAGACGTTAACCGGGTATTTCCTTGAAGATTTTAACACTCAACTCATAGAGTTGTTAGGATTAGATAAGGAGGTCATAGAAACAAATACATCCTCTAATAATTCTAAAGCATATAAGAAGCCGGTAGAAATTGAAGCAGTAAGGCGTAAAAGAACGCGCTTTACTTATGAAAATAACAGTTCAAAAAAAGAAAAACCTTTAAAGAAAGAAGATATTGCGATTATTGGATTAGCAGGTCAATATCCTGATTCAGAAGATGTTAATGAGTTTTGGAACGTATTAAAGAATGGTAAGGATTGTATAACAGAAATTCCGAAGGAACGTTGGGATTCCAGTTTGTATTTTGATGAAAATAGACATGTAAAAGGTAAAACTTATACTAAATGGGGAGGTTTTCTGGATGGTGTCGATCAATTTGATCCTCTATTTTTTAATATATCGCCTCTAGAGGCAGAAATGATGGATCCTCAGGAACGACTTTTTCTGCAATGTGTACATAAAGCTATTGAAGATGCAGGGTATTCTAAAGAGAGTTTGATGAATACTCAAGAAGGAGGTAAAGAAGGAAGTGTAGGCGTATTTGCGGGAGTCATGTTTCAGGAGTATCAACTTTATGGAGCTCAGGAACAAGCCAAAGGAAACACATTAGCAATATCAGGTAATATTGCTTCAATTGCTAATAGGGTATCATATTTTTATAACCTTCATGGTCCAAGCATGACTGTAGACACCATGTGCTCATCTTCTCTCTCCGCGTTGCATTTGGCTTGTCAAAGCATACATAATTCTGAATGTGAGTTTGCCATAGCAGGAGGCGTTAATATATCTATTCATCCAAACAAATATTTGTTATTAGCGCAAGGAAATTTTGCTTCAAGTAAAGGAAAGTGTGAAAGCTTTGGTCAAGGAGGAGATGGTTATGTGCCAGGTGAAGGCGTAGGTGCAGTATTATTAAAGCCTTTGTCTAAGGCTATTGAAGATGGTAATCACATATATGGAATTGTTAAATCGACAGCAATAAATCATGGCGGAAAGACAAATGGATATACAGTACCCAATCCAAATGCTCAGGCTGATGTTATTGAAGAAGCCTTGAACAATGCAGGAATTGACCCAGGAACAATTAATTATATGGAAGCTCACGGAACAGGTACAAGTTTAGGAGATCCTATAGAAATTGCTGGTTTAACAAAGGTTTTTAAGAAATATGCAGTAGAAAATCAATTTTGTACAATAGGATCGGTAAAATCAAACATTGGGCATTGCGAAAGTGCTGCTGGGATGGCGGGAATAACAAAAATATTGTTGCAGATGAAATATAAACAATTAGTTCCATCGCTTCATTCTAAAGAATTAAACCCCAATATAGATTTTAATAATTCACCTTTTGTAGTGCAACAAGAACTTGCGGAATGGAAGAGCGTGGAACTTACAGAAAATGGAAGGACAAAGGAATATCCACGAAGAGCAGGTCTTTCTTCTTTTGGAGCAGGAGGATCAAATGCTCACGTAATAATTGAGGAATATGTACCTGCTGAAGAGAGAGGTGCTGAGATTATAACTACAAAACAAAATCCGGCTATAATTCTACTTTCTGCCAAAGATGAGGTAAAATTAAAAGAGCAAGCAGGAAACATGTTGAAAGCTTTGAAAAGACAAGAGTTTTCAGATAAGGATTTGATAAATATAGCCTATACTCTCCAAGTAGGGCGTTCAGCTATGGAGGAGCGGATGGCTATGATAGTGACATCCCTGAGTCAGTTGGAGGATAATTTGGTTGCATATCTTGAAAATAAAAATTATAAAGAAAATATTTATTGTGGAAACACTAAGAGAGATAAATCACTCGTAGGGGTTTTGGGGGTAGATGATGATATTCAAAAAGTTATAGGATCCTGGATAAACAAGAAAAAATACGAAAAGGTATTAGATTTATGGGTAGCAGGTCTTAATGTAGATTGGGAAATCCTGTATAATGCTAAAGGAAAACCCAAAAGAGTTAGTTTGCCTACGTATCCTTTTGCTAAGGAGCGTTATTGGGTACCTTTCTCAGAATCTTCATCGCTAGTTTTAGGAGGTGATAGCTATTTACATCCACTAATTCATAAAAATACATCTAATTTAGAAGAGCAAAAGTTTAGCAGTACGTTTACAGGTAAAGAGTCGTTTTTATTAGACCACAATGTTCGTGGAGAAAAAACATTACCTGGAGTAGCTTATTTAGAGCTTGCGCGTTTTGCGGGATCACTTTCATTGGAGGTTCCTATCACCCAGTTTCGAGATGTTAAGTGGTTACATCCAATAAGCGTCAATGAGAGTCCTTTTGAAATACAAGTTGGTATTTTCGAAGATTCAGAAGGATTAGGTTATGAAGTTTACAGCGGTTCAGCAGAATCAGAGTTAATTCATAGTCAGGGAACTTTGGGATATGGCGATTTTTCAGCACCATCGCCTTATGATATTTCAGCACTACGTTCAGGTTTTTTATCAGAGAAGTCAGGTTCATCTTTTTATACAATATTCAAAGATCTAGGTATAGAATATGGTTCTGGTTTTCAGGGTGTAGAAGCCTTATATTATAGCCCAGAAGGCTGCTTAAGTAAGATCGGCTTATCCAGAGATAGTGATTATGAGTTGCAACCAGGTGTTTTGGATAGTGCCTTACAGACGTGCTTAGGTTTTAGTTTAGATAATTTGAGTTTAGGTTTACCTTATAGTATAAAAGAAGTTACCCTTTATGGGGATGTCTCCCAAACCGTTTGGTGTTACGCTCGCAAAAGTAGCAACGACCATACAAATAAGGTATCGAGTTACGATATTGATTTATTATCCGAGTCTGGCGATGTTTTATTGCGTATGCGAGATTTTGTGACTTTGCCAGCGGATGGTTTCCATAATCAGGGTAATAAAGATTCAAATAGTTTGACAGACATAATACCTGAGCTTCATTTATATGATTCCTCATGGAATGTTCAGGTTTTGGATGCTGTTTCGGAATCATCAGAAGAAAAAGGATTAGTTATTTTATCAGGAGGTTCAGTTAGTTTATCAGATAAGCTACGAGAATCTTTAGAGAGCGATGTTGTTACAGTTAATGAACCCGATGAGCTGTCTTATTACAATAAGTTACAGGAATTAATACAATCCAATTTAGGAACCAAAGTTCCATTACGAATCACTGTATTGTACCGTAATTCGGAATATTTGGATTATGGTTTTATCACAGGTTTATTACGAACAGCAGAGCATGAGAATCCCAAATTGACTTGTAAGACCATAGGCATAGACAGTTTGTCTGTTAAAGAATTAGATAATTTAAAACATATTATTAATTCCGAATTTTTGGATGCAGGTAAAGAAGTTCGTTACCTAAACGGAGAACGAGAAGTTCGTGGTTTAAGAGCCTTACCATTAAATACAGATTTCACAGATTTACCAGTTAAAGAAGGCGGTGTTTATCTGATTACTGGAGGTTGTGGAGGCTTAGGTCTTATTTTTGCAAGCCATTTTTCTTCTACACCAGGCGTTCAATTGGTTTTGACAGGGCGACGTAAAGAAAGCCGTTTAAATGATAAGGAGTTATTATCTCTTGGAGCCGTTTATTATAGTTGTGATGTAAGTGATAAAGAGGATGTATTTAGTTTAATATCACATATAAAGGATACCTATGGTCGTTTAGATGGTATCGTCCATAGTGCAGGCGTTCTTCGAGATGGTTTTTTATTGAACAAGACTATTGAAGAAGCCTCACAGGTGCTCGCACCAAAGATTTTAGGTACTAAATATCTTGATGAAGCAACCAAGGATTTGGCTTTAAACTTTATGGTGTATTTTAGTAGTACAGCAGGTGTTTTTGGTAATGTAGGTCAGGCAGATTATTCAAGTGGTAATGCTTGGATGGACTTCTATGCATCATATCGTAATGATTTGGTGTTAAAAGGCAAGAGACATGGTATTAGTTTGAGTATTAACTGGCCCTTATGGTCAGAAGGCGGTATGCGTATAGATAAGGATATTGAGAAGCATATGGAATCTCGAACAGGCTTACTTTCTTTACCTACAGCAGATGGTATTATAGCCTTTGACTCTCTTTTATCCAGAGGTATTACCCAAGGCGCTGTTTTTTATGGACATAAAGATCGCTTAGAGCGTTCGTTGTTAAAAATAACCCCAAGTTCGGAGGTGGAGACTGAGGATAATTTAGTAGAAGTAACAGACAAGTTACAAGAGGCTACCATAGACTATATGAAATCCATATTTTCATCAGTTCTAAAGTTACCTTCAGAGCGTATAGATATTGAAAGTTCTTTTTCCCAATATGGAATTGATTCTATAATGATTTCAAAGTTAACAAACCGCTTGAGTGACGTTTTTGAAGATTTACCAGTTACATTACTATTCGAACACCAAACGTTAAGTAGTTTATCAGCTTATTTTTCAAAATCTTATCCCAAACGTTTATTGGAACTTACAGGGCTTAACGAAGAACATGTAGAAATTACCCCTGTTTTATCAAAGGTTGATTTTGAAGATATAGATAAAAGTATAAGTCGGAGGAAACGCTCAAAGGAGTCTTCTCAGAAAGGACGTTCTTTTGGAGGAGGGAATTCTATAAAAGAGGATATAGCGATTATAGGATTAAGTGGTCGTTATCCGGGAGCCACTACGTTAGAGGATTTTTGGGAGAATTTGAAAATGGGCAAGGATGCTATTACAGAGATACCTTTAGACAGATGGGATGCTGAAGGCATGTATGATCCAGAAAAAGGGGAGTTAGGAAAAATTTCCAGTAAATGGGGTGGTTTTATAGATGATGTAGATAAGTTTGATCCGTTATTTTTCAATATCTCCCCAAGAGAAGCAGAACTTATGGATCCTCAAGAGCGTTTATTTTTACAAACCGCTTGGGAAACCATAGAAGATGCAGGTTATACCTTAGATCAACTTACTAAAGTTCGTTCTTCACAAGGGTCAGGTTTAGGTGGTCATGTAGGCGTATATGCAGGTGTCATGTATGGTGAATACCAGTTGTTTGGAGCAGAAGAAACTCTAAAAGGAAATCCAACATCCACTTGGTGTAGTCCTAGTAGTATCGCGAACCGCGTATCATATGCTTTGAACCTTCATGGTCCAAGTATGGGGGTTGACACGATGTGTTCAAGCTCATTGGTTTCTATTCATTTAGCCATAGATGCGATCCGTAATGGATTATGTAGCATGGCCATTGCAGGAGGTGTTAATGTAAGTATCCATCCTAATAAATATAAAAACCTTAGTCAGAACATGTTTGTTTCAGATAAGGGGCGTTGTGAGAGTTTTGGAGAAGGCGGTAATGGATACGTTCCTTCAGAGGGCGTAGGTGCTGTCCTGTTAAAGCCACTAAGTCAGGCGGAGGCAGATGGCGACCAAATTTATGGAGTTATCAAAGGCAGTAGTCTTAATCATGGTGGTAAGGCAAATGGATATACCGTACCAAATCCAAAAGCTCAGGCTGCAGTAATTCAAGAAGCTATTGCACGAGCAGGCGTTTCACCCGATGATTTTAGTTATATAGAAGCACATGGTACAGGAACAAGTTTAGGTGATCCCATAGAGATTGCGGGATTGAGTAAAGCTTTTAAGGGTAGTAAAGAAGGACAGTATTGTGCTATAGGAAGTATTAAGAGTAATATAGGACATGCAGAATCTGCAGCTGGAATATCAGGCGTAACCAAGGTCTTGTTGCAGTTAAAACATAAACAATTAGTTCCTAGTTTACATTCAGAACGTTTGAATCCAAATATAGATTTTGAAAAGACACCGTTTAAGGTTCAACAAAAATTAGAGGACTGGGTATCTCCTAAAGGACGTTCACGTTTAGCAGGATTAAGCAGTTTTGGTGCTGGAGGTAGTAATGCTCACCTTATTATTGAAGAATACGTTCCAATAAAAAAGAAGGTTTATGAGAGTAAGGATGCAGTGATTATAGTGTTGTCAGCAAAGGACAAAGATCGATTAAAGGAACAGGTAATTAATTTAGAATCCTATTTAATTAAAAATCCAGAAACTAATATTTATGATTTAGCCTATACTTTACAAATAGGAAGAGAGTCCATGGAAGAACGATTGGCTTTTGTTGCTGATGGTTTAACGGAATTAAAAGGTTGTTTAGGGGCTTATAGTTCTGGAGAGATATCTGGTTTGTTTATTGGTAATAGTAAGAAAGAAAATTCCTCTTTTTCGTTGGAAGGAGAAGCAGGAGAAGCCTACATTGAAACAGCTATCTCTAAACAGGAATATGCTGCTTTAGTCCAATTGTGGGTAAAGGGTGCGGTTATAGATTGGGGTTTATTGTATAAGAATAACAGACCTAGTATTGTTAGTTTACCTCCATATCCTTTTGCGAAGGAGCGTTATTGGATTCCTGTATCGGATATTTTATCACCAGTTATAGGAGGAAAGGGGCTGTTACATCCCTTGTTGCATAGTAATGAATCTAGTTTATTAGAGCAAAAATACCAAAGTATATTTACAGGTAAAGAGTCGTTTTTATCAGACCATACTGTTCAAGGAGATAAAGTTTTACCAGGCGTAGTTTATTTAGAACTTGCTCGTGTAGCAGGATCTCTTTCGTTGGAGGCTCCTATAACCCAGTTTCGCGATGTTAAGTGGTTACAGCCAATAAGAGTCAATAGCAACCCTGTTGAGGTACAAGTTGGTATTTTCGAGGATGCCGAAGGACTAGGTTATGAAATATATAGTGGTTCAGGAGATTCTGAATTAATTCACAGTGAGGGTTCTTTGAGTACTGCTAATTTAACTTCTCCTGAGTCCTATGAAATTTCATCGTTGCTTTCTAGTTTTTCTTCAGAAAAAGATAGCACTTCTTGGTATGAAATTTTTAAAGATTTAGGAATTCAATATGGTACGAGTTTTAAAGGCGTAGAGACCTTATATTATAATCAAGAAGGATGCCTAAGTAAGATAGGGTTATCCAGAGATAGTAATTATGTGTTGCAACCAGGAGTTTTAGACAGTGCCTTACAAACATGTCTAGGTCTTAGCTTAAACGATTCTGAGATCAATCTTAATTTACCTTATAGCATAAAAGAAGTTACGATCTATGGTGATGTTTCTCAAACCGTTTGGTGTTATGTTCGAAAGAGTTCTGATAATTCCGATCGTAAGATATCAAGTTATGACATTGATTTATTATCTGAGTTAGGAGAGGTACTGTTAAGCATGCGAGATTTTGTGACCTTACCATTGGATGGTATACAAAATTCAGTTAGTATCGATTCAGGAAGTCCATCTGCAACTTCCCCAGAGCTTCTAATATATGGCAATACTTGGAATGTTCAACTTTTGAATAGTACTTCTGAGATACCTGAAGCTAATGGTTTAGTTGTGTTATGTGGTGGTTCCACTAGCTTATCCGAAAAACTTGGAGAATCTTTGGGCTACAATGTTATGACCGTAAATGAATCTGATGAGTTAACTTTTTATAATAAGTTACAGGAATTAGTACAATCTAATTTAGAAACCAAAGATCTATTATACATCACTGTTGTATATCGTAATTCTGAGTATTTAAATTATGGCTTTATCACAGGATTATTGCGTACAGCAGAGCAAGAAAACCCTAAATTAATATGTAAGACTATAGGCTTAGAGCGTTTATCTGTTAAGGAACTGGATGATATAGGAAGTACTATTACTTCTGAGTTTTTAGATGCAAATAAAGAGGTGCGTTACCAAGGCAATCTACGAGAGGTTCGTAATTTAGAAGCCTTACCTTCAGAAGATACTTCCACGGATTTATTAATTAAAGAAAACGGTGTTTATGTGATCACAGGCGGTTGTGGTGGATTGGGGCATATTTTTGCAACCTATTTTTCTTCGACTCCGAGAGTGCAATTGATTTTAACAGGGAGACGAAAAGAAAGTCGTTTAAACGATAAAGAATTAGCTTCTCTTGGAGCTATTTATTATAGTTGTGATGTAAGTAATAAGGAATCAGTGTCCACTTTGATATCCTATATAAAGGATACTTATGGCAAATTGGATGGAGTTATCCATAGTGCAGGAGTACTTAGAGATAGCTTTTTATTAAACAAAACTATCGATGAAGCCGCTCAAGTACTCGCCCCTAAAATTTTAGGGACTAAATATTTAGATGAAGCTACCAAAGAATTCAATCTAGACTTTATGGTGTATTTCAGCAGTACAGCAGGAGCCTTTGGTAATGTAGGTCAAGCAGACTATTCGAGTGGTAATGCTTGGATGGATTATTACGCTGTTTATCGTAATGATTTGGTATCTAGGGGCAAAAGACATGGGCTTAGCTTGAGTATCAACTGGCCTTTATGGACAGAAGGTGGCATGAGGATAGACAAGGATATTGAGAAACATATGGAATCTCGAACAGGCCTACTTTCTCTAGCTACTTCTGATGGTGTTATTGCTTTTGAGCATCTTTTATCTACAGGGATTAGTCAGGGTGCTGTTTTTTATGGATATAAAGATCGTTTGGAGCGTTCGTTGTTAAAAACAGTATCAGATTCGAGGGAGAACAGGGTAGAGAATTCTGTAGAAGCAACAGATAAGTTATTAGAAGCGACCACGGAATACGTGAAGGCTATATTTTCATCTGTTTTAAAGCTATCACAAGAACGGATTGATACAGAAGATTCTTTCTCTCAATATGGGATTGATTCTATTATGGTTTCTAAGTTAACAAACCGTTTGAGTGAAGTTTTCGAGGATTTACCAGTTACATTACTTTTCGAATATCAAACAATAAGCAGCCTGTCGACTTATTTTGCAGAAACATATACCAAACAATTATTAGAACTTACAGGTCTAAATAAGGATGATAGAGGTAGTGTAACACAAGTATTGCCAAAGATTGATGGGAATATAGATAAAACCCTAAGTCGCAGGAAACGTGCTGTAGGCTTTTCTAGTAAAGGGCATTCTTTTGATGCAGGACGTTCTGTAAAGGAGGATATTGCGATCATAGGGTTAAGTGGTCGTTATCCGGGAGCCGCTACGTTAGAGGATTTTTGGGAGAATTTGAAAATGGGAAAGGATGCTATTACAGAGATACCTTTAGAGAGATGGGATGTTGAAGGCATGTATGACCAAGAAAAAGGAAAGTTAGGAAAGATTTCCAGTAAATGGGGTGGTTTTATAGATGATGTAGATAAGTTCGATCCGTTATTTTTCAATATCTCCCCAAGAGAAGCAGAACTTATGGATCCTCAAGAGCGTTTATTTTTACAAACCGCTTGGGAAACCATAGAAGATGCAGGTTATACCTTAGATCAACTAGCTAAAGTTCGTTCTTCACAAGGAGATGGATTAGGAGGTCATGTAGGCGTATATGCAGGGGTCATGTATGGCGAATATCAATTATTTGGAGCTGAAGAAACGGTAAAAGGTAATCCAATGGCTACTTGGTTTAGTTCTAGTAGCATAGCGAATCGTGTTTCTTATTGTTTGAACCTTCACGGTCCAAGTATGGGAGTAGATACAATGTGCTCAAGTTCGTTGGTTTCTATTCATTTAGCCATAGATGCGATCCGTAATGGATTATGTAGCATGGCCATTGCAGGAGGAGTCAATGTAAGTATACATCCTAATAAATACAAAAACCTTAGTAAGAACTTGTTTGTTTCAGATAAGGGGCGATGTGAGAGTTTTGGAGAAGGCGGTAATGGATACGTTCCTTCAGAGGGCGTTGGTGCTGTTCTATTAAAACCATTGAGTCAGGCGGAGGCAGATGGCGACCAAATTTATGGCGTTATCAAAGGAAGTAGTTTGAATCACGGCGGAAAAGCTAATGGATATACCGTACCAAATCCAAATGCTCAGGCAGGAGTGATTCAAGAAGCTATTGAACGAGCAGGTGTTTCACCCGATGATTTTAGTTATATAGAAGCACATGGTACAGGTACCAGTTTAGGAGATCCTATAGAGATTGCAGGATTAAGTAAAGCTTTTAAAGGTAGTAAAGTAGGGCAGTATTGTGCTATAGGAAGTATTAAGAGTAATATAGGACATGCAGAATCTGCAGCTGGAATATCAGGAGTAACCAAGGTCTTGTTGCAGTTAAAACATAAACAATTAGTTCCTAGTTTGCATTCTAAGACATTGAATCCGAGTATTGATTTTGAAAACACGCCGTTTAGAGTACAGCAAGATTTAGAGGATTGGACAACTCCTGAAGGAAACCCACGATTAGCAGGAATTAGTGCTTTTGGTGCAGGAGGTAGTAATGCCCATCTTATTATAGAAGAATACGTTCCTAAAGAAAGACAGGGGTACCAGAGTAAGGATGCTGCGATTGTAGTATTGTCAGCAAAAAATAAAGATCGATTACAGGAACAGGTGATCAATTTACAATCGTATTTAGATAATCACCAAGAAACTAATATCTACGATCTAGCCTATACGTTGCAGATTGGAAGAGAGTCCATGGAAGAACGATTGGCTTTTATAGTAAAAGATATTGATTCGTTATTAAAAGAAATGGAACTGTATCTTTCTTCAAAGAAAGGAACTTTCTTTAGCAGAAAGAATCAAGAAACGGCTTCCGAATTTTTGCTTGAAGGCGAAGCGGGTAAAGGCTATATGGAGATAGCAATCAGAAAAAAGGAATCTAGGTCATTAGTTCAGTTATGGGTTGGAGGTGCGAAAATTGATTGGCAACTACTTTATGAAAAAGGAGATATTCCTAATAAAATAAGTTTACCTACTTATCCTTTTACTAAAGAGCATTATTGGGTGACTCAAACAAAAAGTTTGAACAATATAAATACAGAATCAAAACTGCACCCATTATTACATCGTAATGAATCAGACTTAACAGAGCAAAAATTTCAGAGTACATTTACAGGAAAAGAACTTTACTTTTTAGATCATAAAGTTGGAGATGAAAAGGTATTGCCAGGGGCAGCATACCTCGAGCTAGCCAGAGAAGCCGGTCAAAGAAGTCTTCGCGCACCAATCACTCAAATTAAAGAAATAACTTGGCTAAGTCCGATAGCTATAAACGAAACAAAAAAGCAGATAAATATCAGCATTTTTGAAGAAGGGTCATCTATAGGATACGAGATTTATAGCAACTCAGGAGATAAAGAATTGATTCATAGTAGGGGTAAATTATCAAAATCATTACTGCCTTCAGTCTCTTCTTTTAATATTAATGAAATAAAGAATCGTACAAGTTATACTAAACAAAAGGTTGATTGCTATAGTATATTCAAAAAATTAGGGCTGAATTATGGTGAAAGTTTTCAAGGAATTGAAGCGTTGTATTATAATGATTCTGAGTCTTTGGGTAAGATTAATTTGTCAAATGAAAAAGGATTTATTTTACAACCTGGACTATTGGACAGTGCATTACAGACATGCCTTGGTACAAGCCTGAATGATTCGGAGAGAAGTTTGAGTTTACCATTCAGTGTTAAAGAGGTGAATATTTATGATGATGTAAGTAAAACCAGTTGGTGTTATGTAAAGAAGAACTCAAGAAATAAAACGGGCGATAAAATATCCAGTTATAATATCAATTTGTTATCCAATTCAGGAGATGTTTTGCTCAATTTTATAGATTTTGTTGTTGTGCCGTTAGATATGAATAATACTATTGATTCTCAGTCAGGTATTGAATCTGAAGAATTAAAAACACATTTATATCAGAATACATGGAAGGAAAAAAACAGTTTTGATCAACTAACTCTTGCAGGATATACTCCGCTTATTGTATTGGCTGGTGGTTCGGCTGAATTAGCAGAAAGGTTACAAACATTATTACAAATAGAAGTTATCGTTATTAACGAAGATAACGAGATAAATTACTATAAGAAGTGTAAAGAATTGGTGAAAAGTAAATTTGCAGCCAAATCAAAACACTTTATAACGGTGATTTATTCCAATGAGGATTATGTAAATTATAGTTTTATAAGTGGGTTACTTAAATCTGCAAATAGAGAAAATTCTCGAATAATTGGTAAAACTATTGGAATTCCAGATTCATCTATCGAAAACTTTGAAACTGTACACAAAATTATCGAATCTGAAAAATGGGATGTTTCTAAAGAAGTTCGTTACAATGGAATTAAGAGAGAAGTACGTGAATTATCAATTTTAAAGGATTCATTTACCAGTTCTTCAAGTTTTGAAATCAAAGAAGGTGGTATTTATATAATTACTGGTGGAAGCGGAGGGCTTGGAGAAATTTTTGCCAGGTATATTTCCGAAACAAAAGACACTAAATTAATTTTAGCAGGTAGAAGTAAAAAGTCCAGACTTAATGATTCGAGTTTACAAAACCTTAATGCAATATACCGTAGTTGTGATATATCCAATAGTACTTCTGTTAATGAATTAATTAAAGAAATAGTAGACACGCATGGGAGGTTAGATGGAATCATTCATAGTGCAGGAGTTCTTCGAGACCGTATTTTACAAAATGAAATTATAGATGAATCTGAAACGGTTCTATCTCCAAAAATTATTGGGACTAAAAATTTAGACCAAGCGACTAAAGATCTGGATTTAGATTTCATGATTTTCTTTAGTAGTATATCAGGAGCATTTGGAAATATAGGTCAGTCCGATTACTCAAGTGGAAATGCTTGGATGGATAATTATTCGAGTTACAGAAATAATTTACGTAAAAAAGGTAAGAGAAAAGGTGTTACAATTAGTATTAATTGGCCTTTATGGAAGGAAGGAGTGATGCAGATTGACGAAAAGACTGAACAGTATATGAAGGATCAAATAGGTCTATATGCACTTCAAACTAAAGATGGTGTAGACGCTTTCAATACTTTTTTAAGCCAGGAAGTTTCTCAGGGAGCTATTCTGTATGGACAAAAATCAAAATTGTCTATCAATTTAGTAGATAAGGCTTCGTCTATTGATCAGAAAAAATCTTCAAATATTACAGAATTAGATCGTGATAAAATGAAGGAAGGTGTTAATAGGTATCTGAAAGATATACTATCCAAGACATTGAAACTGTCTCCAGATCGTATTGAAGACACTATACCTTTTGGGAAATATGGGGTTGATTCCATTATGATAGTTAGTCTCACAAATAATTTGAATACAGTTTTTGAAGATATTCCAAGTACCTTATTTTTCGAATATAATAATGTATCGGAACTTTCAGACTATTTCATTCAAGAATACCCTAATCGATTACTCGAGCTAATCGATATTAAAAAAGAAGATGTTTTAATTAGTCAACCCGAAAAAATATACCAACCTAAACAGGTAGACTTAAAAGCATCAATTAATACAAGAAAACGGTTTGTTGCTAGTGAAGGAGAAAACATAGTAGAGGTATCACATCCGGTGAAAAAAGAGGGTATAGCGATTATAGGATTAAGTGGTCGGTATCCAGGCGCAGCAACTTTAGAAGATTTTTGGGATAACTTGAAAATGGGCAAGGATTCTATTACGGAGATACCTTTGGAGAGATGGGATGTTGAAGGCATGTACGACCCTGAAAAAGGAAAGGTAGGCAAAATTGCTAGTAAGTGGGGCGGTTTTATAGATAACGTTGATAAGTTCGATCCGTTGTTTTTTAATATATCACCTCGTGAAGCAGAACTTATGGATCCTCAGGAGCGCTTATTTTTACAAACTGCCTGGGAAACTATAGAAGACGCTGGTTATACCTTAGATCAACTTACTAAAGTTCGTTCTTCACAAGGGTCAGGTTTAGGTGGTCATGTAGGCGTATATGCAGGTGTCATGTACGGAGAGTATCAATTATTTGGAGCAGAGGAAACAGTAAAAGGAAACCCGCTTTCAACTTGGTGTAGTCCTAGTAGTATAGCGAATCGTGTATCGTATAGTTTAAACCTTCATGGCCCAAGTATGGGAGTGGATACCATGTGTTCAAGCTCATTGGTTTCTATCCATTTAGCTATAGATGCAATTCGCAATGGACTATGTAGTATGGCGATTGCAGGAGGTGTTAATGTTAGTATTCACCCTAATAAGTATAAGAATCTTAGCCAGCAAATGTTTGTTTCGGATAAAGGGCGTTGTGAGAGTTTTGGTGAAGGTGGTAATGGATACGTTCCTTCAGAGGGCGTTGGTGCTGTTCTATTAAAACCATTAAGTCAGGCAGAGGCAGATGGCGACCAAATTTATGGCGTTATCAAAGGAAGTAGTTTGAATCACGGCGGAAAAGCTAATGGATATACCGTACCAAATCCAAATGCTCAGGCAGGAGTGATTCAAGAAGCTATTGAACGAGCAGGTGTTTCACCCGATGATTTTAGTTATATAGAAGCACATGGTACAGGTACCAGTTTAGGAGATCCTATAGAGATTGCAGGATTAAGTAAAGCTTTTAAAGGTAGTAAAGTAGGGCAGTATTGTGCTATAGGAAGTATTAAGAGTAATATAGGACATGCAGAATCTGCAGCTGGAATATCAGGCGTAACCAAGGTCTTGTTGCAGTTAAAACATAAACAATTAGTTCCTAGTTTGCATTCTAAGACATTAAATAAACGTATTGATTTTGAAAACACTCCGTTTAAAGTACAACAGGATTTGACCGATTGGATAGCTCCTGAAGGTAATCCACGATTAGCAGGAATTAGTGCTTTTGGTGCAGGAGGTAGTAATGCCCATCTTATTATAGAAGAATACGTTCCTAAAGAAAGACAGGCTTACCAGAGTAAGGATGCTGCAGCTATAGTATTGTCAGCAAAAAACAAAGATAGATTACAGGAACTGGTGATCAATTTACAATCTTATTTGGATAACCACCAGGAAACCAATATCTATGATCTAGCCTATACATTACAAGTTGGTAGAGAACCCATGGAAGAGCGATTGGCTTTTGTTGCTAATAATTTAACAGAATTAAAAGATCGATTAATATCCTATAGTTCTGGAATACTATCCAATTTGTTTGTCGGTAATGTAGAAGATGAAAATTCCGATCTTTTATTAGAAGGGAAAGCGCTTGATCTATATATAAAAACAGTGTTATCTGAAAGGCAACCAAAATCACTTACTCAATTATGGGTTAGAGGTATAACAATTGATTGGCATTCGCTTTATGATAAAGAAAATAGCCCAGATAAGATCAGTTTACCAACGTATCCATTTAAAAAAGTTGGGTATTGGATTCCAAAGTTAGATGAAAATAAGCCTGTTATATCAAATTCAACCAACTATCTACACCCGCTATTACACTTCAATAATTCTAAATTTAATAAGCAATTTTTTACTAGTAAGTATACCGGTTTAGAATCATTTTTAACAGATCATAAAGTTGGAGGTGAAAAAATGTTACCAGGAGTTGCTTATTTAGAGTTAGCCAGAGAAGCAGGGTGTTTAAGTAAGGAAACAGACATTACTCAGATAAAAGATATTATTTGGACAAACCCTATATCTGTAAATGGAAAACCGGAATCCATAGAAATTAGTTTATCTGAAGAAGGAGATAGTGAAATAACCTATACCGTTTTAAAAAATACTAAAGAAGATCGTACTATTTGCGGGCAAGGCGTTCTTAGTACAAGAGTTCTAGTTTCTCCTGAATTGATAAATATAGAAGAGATTAAGAATCTGTTATTTAATGAAAAGGAAGGTTCTGAATGTTATAATATTTTTAGAAAAATTGGACTTGATTATGGATCAAGCTTTCAAGGAATAGAAAAACTTTGGTATAGTGATACAGTTGCTTTATCAAAAATTAACTTACCCCGCCAAAATAATTACGTTTTGCAACCAGGAATTATGGATACTGCTTTGCAGACATGCATCATATTGGAGATGGGAATAAAAGATAATTCAGACCTTGCAGTACCTTTTAGTGTTAAAGAAGTGAATATCTATGGAAATGTTTTAGATACTTGTTGGTGTATTGTTCGTAAAAAAGATAGTGGTAAAAGGAAAGTTAATACTTCTAGCTATGATATTGATTTGTTATCCGATAAAGGAGATGTTTTATTAAGCTTTAGAAGTTTTATAATATTGCCTGTTGTAGGAAAGCCTAATATTGAGAAGAAACCTCAATTAATCGAAAATACTACTAAAACACATTATTATACCGATTATTGGCAAACATGTGATCCAGAAATAAAAAACAGTAAAATCAATCAAGAATCAAAATTAGTTTTGCTAGCAGGAGGCTCAGAGGAGCTATCCAAGATATTAAAAGAAAAATCAGGATTAGAAGCTGAATCTTTAAAACACCATGTTGAGGTTGATTATTTTAATGAGATATTTCAAAAGATTAAAAAAATAATTAAGAATAATGTTTTTAAGGATATTACCATTATTTATAATAATAAAGATTTTGTAAAATATGGTTTTGTATCAGGTCTGCTTAAAACGGCAGAAAGAGAAAGCCAAAAGATTATCGGAAGAATGATAGGAGTAGATAGTCTATCTATCAAATCAATAGATAAGTTAGTTGATGTCTTAAAATCTGAAAATCAGACTGAATACATAGACATTCGTTATAAAAATAATGTTAGAGAGGAGAAGTGTTTTAAGCCAATTACAAGTTTAGACCCTTCAGGCATTAAGATAAAGGAAGGAGGCATATATTTTATTACTGGTGGAGCAGGAGGATTAGGCTTTGTTTTTGCAGAACATATAAGTAAAACAAAGAATACCAAACTCATTTTGACTGGAAGAAGTGAACTTTCAAACGATAAAAAGTTTCTTTTAAAAAGTATTCCTAATTCAGAATATATTTCTTGTGATGTAACAGATAGCACATCTGTTACAAGAGTTATTAAAAATATTATTAAAACTCATGGAAAGTTGGATGGCATTATTCATAGTGCTGGTATAAATAGTGATAGTCTAATTATCAATAAAATGCCAATTGAAGTAGAGCAGGTACTTCATGCAAAGATTCAAGGAGCAAAGAACCTTGATAAAGCTACAAAAAATATATCTCTGGATTTCTTTATGTTGTTTTCATCAGTTTCAGGAGTATTCGGTAATGCAGGTCAATCTGCTTATTCAGCTGGAAACGCCTACTTGGATAATTTTGTCAAATTCAGGAATGAGATGAAAGATAAAGGTGAAAGATCCGGTAACTCCTATAGTATTAATTGGCCATTATGGATTGATGGGGGAATGTACCCTAAAGAAGAGGTTGTCGAATATTTGTTTACTCAGTTTGGTTTAAAGCCTTTACCTTCTAAAGAAGGGGTCGCTATTTTTGATCGTGTGCTTGAAAATAATGTTGAAGGAAATCTTGTCTTATTTGGTCAGAATATAGAAAAACTTGAAAAGAACCTACTTTATCAAAAAACAAATGAAGAAACACTAGAAAATATGATTGAAGCACTAATTTCAAATAACTCTTTAGATTCTATAGAGGCTTTTATAAATGAAATTCCAGACGAAGATATAGAGGGTTTGATAACGGCTTTCACAAAAGAGGAAAACCTCTTAGATAAAGCGTTTGATGATGATATAGAAAATATGGTAAATAGTCTATTAGAAATGGATTCTACAGATTCCATAGATGCTATTTTAGATCAACTCCCAGAAGACTCTTTAAAGGAAATAATTTCGATTATTAAGAATTTTTAAAACAATACATAATAATGACACAAAAAGAAGATAAAAGAGAAGCTCTTAAATTAATTCTTTTAAGAGAATTAGGAAAAATAAAAAATTCAGAGAATCAAGAAAGTAAAAAAACACCTACTACAGAAGACAAAGTTTCAGGTATTGAATATTCTGAAAAACAAATCACAGAAGAAATAATTCAAATTATTTGCGAACTGTTAAAAATCCCGAAAGATGAAATAAAAATTGATTATGCATTAAATAAATATGGACTTGATTCTATGGGGCAGGTTAGTTTATTAAGGAGGATTAATAATAAATTTCTCACAGAAATTGAGGTTGAGGAAATGATGGAGCTTTCAAGTATTCGTGAAATTTCAAATTTCATATATGAAACTACAAAAAATATTCAAGTTAATGCTCATAAAATTGAAGATGACTCTAATGTAAACTATAGTAAATCAACAATTAAAATTGAAAACCCTAACATTAAAGAAAAAGAGAGTTTAGGTAATTTTTTTGGATTAATAAGTAGTAGAGATGATGAAGAAATAGAACAATTTCAAAGTATCATAAAGAAAGATAAATCAAAAATTTTATATCAGAATTCTAAAATAAAACCAATTTTTACAACCGAAGAAGGGAAATCATTAATAAATTTTTCTAATTACGACTATTTGGGTTATTCAAGTGATCCTAAAGTTATAGATGGGGCTAAAAAGTCTTTAGATAAGTATGGCTTGGGAACAGCTGCTTCTCCAGTTGGAGGAGCTATGCTATCATTACACAAGGAATTGCAAAAAGAATTGGTTGATTTTTTTGGAAAAAAGGATTCAGCTGTAACTTTATTTAGTTCTGGATATAATGCTTGCTTTGGCACCATTTCTGGATATATGGGAGAAGGCGATCACGTAATATTAGATGCATATAGTCATTCTAGTTCGGTAGATGGAGCTATTTTTTCTAAAGCAAATGTCCATTTTTTTATGCACAATAACTTGGATGACCTTGAAGATATTTTAAAAAGCATTGACAATGGCAGAAACCGTATTCTTGTATGTACAGAAGGTTGTTTTAGTGCAGATGGGGATTATGGAGACATTAAAGGAGTCGTTAGGGTTTCAAAAAAATATGGTGCTAAAGTTTTTGTGGATGAAGCACATTCCGTTTTACTCACAGGTAAAAATGGTCGAGGAGCCTCAGCCGATCAAGGAGTTTTGGATCAAGTAGATTTGTTTATAGGAACTTTAAGTAAAACTTTTTCTGGAACAGGAGGTTTTCTATTAGCAAAAAAGTCTATTTCCAATTATATTGATTATTCAGCAAGAAATCGCATGTTTTCAGGATCATTGCCAGCAACTATTGCAGGAGGTGTATTGACGTCTTTGAGATTGGCTTCTGGTAAGGATGGAGATATTAGAAGAAAAAAATTGATAGATAATTCAGAGTATCTTAAATCACTTTATAAGGGTAAGATAAGACTAACTAATACTGAAACTTGGATTGTGCCTGTTCTTATTGGAGATGAAAAGAAAACCCTTGAAGTCTCTAATTATCTAAAAGAGAAAGGAGTATATATCCCTACTTTGGTATACCCTGCTGCTCCTAAAGGTGCGGGAAGACTTAGGCATTTTATAACTTCACAGCATACAAAAGCACAACTTAAGCGAGCCGCAGAATTAGTGATTGAAGCCGCAGAAAAGTTTGGATGTAGTATTGACCAAAAGGAGGTAGAGCGTGAAGTTGTAATGAGCGATAAATAAAAGACTATAACACTATAACCATGTATAAAATTTAGGATTGTTTTAAAACATTAGGTAATTAACGTACTTCAAAAATTTATTTTTAAGTACGAACTTTATGGAGTTATCTAAATGCAAATTAACACACATAAATACACACAATTTTTGAATAAACACAAATAATATGAAGACAATAATGTTCTCCGGTCAGGGGTCGCAACACAAAGGAATGGGTAAAGATTTGTTTAATTCTTTTAAAAATGAAGTTGTACTAGCTTCAACTATTTTAGGATACGATTTAGAAGAATTATGCTTGAACGATCCAAGAAGGGAATTAGGGAAAACTCAATTCACACAACCAGCGTTATATGTAGTTAACGCGCTTACTTTTATTCAAAAAAAAACAAGTTCTCCTAACAATTGGTTTATTGGCCATAGTTTAGGTGAATATAACGCACTTCTTGCGGCTGGAGCTTTTGATTTTGAAACGGGACTTAGATTAGTTCAAAAACGGGGTGAATTAATGGCAAATGCAGTAACAGGATCAATGGCAGCCGTTTTAGGATTAAATATTGATGAGTTAAAAAACAAGTTAAATGAAGGCGATTATGGTAGCATAGATATTGCCAATTTTAATACGCCTAGTCAAACAGTGATTTCTGGACCTAAAGATGTTGTTGATAATTTGATAAAGGATTTTGATAATCAAGGAGTTTTTATTATCCCTTTATTTGTTACTTCTCCTTTTCATTCGAGATATATGAAACAAGCAGCAGATGATTTTTCATTATTTTTAGAAGATTTCGAATTCTCTACATTGAAGTCTCCAGTTATTTCTAATGTTACGGGAGTACCTTATGAAAATGGGCAGATACCAGTATTATTGAGTCAGCAAATTAATAATTCCGTTAATTGGACAGATACCATACGGTATTTAATGGGACAAGGCGTTAATGATTTTGAAGAGGTAAGAAGTGAAATTCTTTCAAAAATGGTTTCTGAAATTAGAGAAAACTGTACTCCAATTATTGAAAATGAAATTGCATAAAACATCATAGATAAAAGCTTAGGTTGTAAAAGAGTTCTTGGATAAAAATGAAAAAATTGATCTAAGAGAGACTCTATTAACTAGCTTGGGAACAAGGAATTTTGAGATGCTTATGGTTTCTGGTTTCTAAAAATTTTCAGATGTATTATGCATTACAATAAATTATAGATATTAATCCTTAAAAAATATAACATATGGATTTAAAGACAATTTTCAATTTAATAGCTAATAATTTGAAAGTAATTCTTCGGGAAATAGAGTTAAAAGATATTAATTACGATTCTAAACTATGTCTGCTTGGTGCCAATTCTGTTGATAGAGCCGAATTAATCGAAAAGACTATTGAAGATTTGAGAATTGATGTTGATCGATTTGAATTTCATTCAGCTTCAAATATAGGAGAATTAACAGACTTGTTTTTTGAAAAAATTAAAAAACAGCCAATTTGGCTTATGAATTGAAGTCGTTAAAGTCTAAAGTTATTAGGAATCTTTTTTGACTTAGAGTTAAATAAGAAGAACTATTCTAATAAAAAAGAGTAATTAGAATTCAAAAAATTTAAGAGCTTTTCTAAAAGGTTTTTAAAGCGTTTAAAATATTGTACAAGTTATGAATTTAAAAGAAGTTCAGAGTTTAATAACATCAGTCGCTAAGTTTGGAGCCAGCGAATTAAAATTGGATTTTGATGACACAAAAATCACTATAAAAGCAAAACGTTATAATACCAATAATATAAAGGTTTTGGCTCCCAATTCCGATGTGGGCGTTTCAAATTTTAAAGTACCTATGAAAGTAGAGGCAGCTAAAGATATAAAGTTAAGTGAGATTTCAGAAGAGATTAATAACCTTAATCAAGTTGTAATAAGATCCCCATTTATTGGAACATTTAGTTTAGAATCATCTGTTGAAAAATCCAAAAAATTAGAGGTTGGAGATTTTGTTGAGCGAGGTGATTTTTTATGCGCTATCGAAGCCTTAAAATTAATGAATCAAGTTAATTCTGATGCATCAGGAAATATTAAAGAAATATTGGTTAAAGATAAAACGCCGGTAGAGTTTGGTCAACCATTATTTATTATTAGCATTTAAATCTATGAAGGATATGAAGAAAGTATTTGTTTTTTTAGGTCAGGGAAGTCAATACAAAGAGATGGGATACGACCTATATAAAAATAATCATGTTTTTAGAAGAAGTATAGAAGAAAGTGATATAATAATTCAAAAGTATTTAAATAGATCTTTAATTGAAGAACTGTATACCAATGATGAAAAATATTTTGATGATTTATTGATTACTCACCCTGCAATTGTAGCAGTAGAAATAGCGATGTATGATGTGTTAAAAAGCTTAGGAATATTTCCAGATTATGTTATTGGGAATAGCTTGGGAGAATTTGCGGCAGGTGTTGTTGGAGGGATATGGAATTCAAGCACAGCTATTGAGGCTTCTATAGTTCAGGCAAAATGTATTGAAAAAAAAGGTTTAATTGGGGGTGGAGGTATGATTGCTGTGATTGACCAGGAACAAATTATTGATAAGCATTCTTTTTTAAATTATAATCTTTATTTAGCTTCAAACAATTTTGAAGGACACTATACTGTTTCGGGGCTAAATAAAGATTTAGAAGATTATCAATATTTTCTAAAAGATCAAGGGGTTCATTTTATCCGTATTCCCGTTGAGGTTCCTTTTCACAGTCCTCTTATGGATGATAGTATGCTTGATTTTAAAAAGTATTTAACTACTTTAGAAGGAATGAATCAACATCCAAATAAAAAATTTATTTCTGGGCTAAATTGTACACAATTAGATATTATTCCAAATGATTATTTTGCTCAGATAGCATCCAAATATATAAATTTTTCAAAAGCTGTTGAATATATAGAAAGTAAAGGCTCTTTTATGTATATAGATCTTGGTCCTTCTGGTACTGGATCAACTTTTGTGAAATATAATTTAACAACGACATCCCAAGGGTCAAACACATTTTCTATTATGAGTGCGTTTAAAAATGAAAATGAAAGGTTGTCAGAATTAAAAAAAATATTGAAACCAGCTGATTTACAATCACACTAAAATAAAATTCAGGTATCGTTTTATTTATATCATTATTCTTTTAGAATTCTAATAAAGACTCATTGGGAATTCAGTGACGAATTTATATTGTGTTAATATTCACTAATTTATATTTGAAAATGTATTGAGTCTCAAAATATTCATCTATGATTTATAAAGAAAAAATTTTGTTAAGTAGGAATGAGGGAGATTTTAAAATTGGATTCTGCATTCTAAAAAAAAATCTGCCAGATATTCTTAATTATATTGATTTACTTCATGAAGAAGAAATTGCGTATTATTCTACATTAAAATTTGATAAAAGGAAAACAAGTTATTTGCAGGGAAGAATTGCTGCAAAGCATGCGATTTCAGAACTAGTCCAAGATAACCAGACTCTTAATTCAATTTCTATAAAATTTGGCGTTTTTCAATTTCCTGTTGTTAAAAACCTAGCTAATAAAAATATTCAAATTAGTATAAGCCATAGCGATGAATATGGGATTGCCTGTGCTTTTCCAGAAGAACATCCTATTGGTATTGATATCCAAAAAATTAATAATGATTTAGACATAATGGCAAATTATGTTTTTGAAAAAGAATCTCAACAAATAGCTTCGTGTTCATTAGAAAAAAAGATAGGGAATACTCTTATTTGGGCATCGAAAGAGAGTCTTTCCAAAATTCTTAAGACTGGTTTAACTCTTGATTTTAAAATTATGGAAATCAATTCAATATTTAAAAAAGAAGGTTGTTATGTCTGCCATTTTAAAAATTTCACACAATATAAATCTATATCAAAATCTATAGATGGGTATGTTTGTTCCGTAGTTCTTCCTAGAAGAACTTCTAGTGTTTTAATTATGAGTTTATTTGAAAATATAGAGAAGCATATTGGGTGTGTAAAATAATTTGAAGGGCTTTCTTAAAATGATGGGTATTGTTAATGATTTTATAATACAGAAAATATTGATTAAAAAGTGTTTTGATTGTATTATGTTTTGCCACATAAATATAAGTAAGCCTTTTTTATCTTAAGTACTCTGGATAACTTCAATTAATTATTACATTTGTAATAATCAATTTAATTGGATAAATAAACCTAAACATATAATTATGTACGATATTATAAAATCATTACACTCTTATTGGGCGTATTTAGTACTTCTAGTTTTAATAATTGCTACTGTAAATGCGATAATAAAAACTGTTGGAGATAAAGAATATGAAGCTAACGATTTTAGGAAATCGTTATTTGCTTTAATTGTATCACATATTCAATTACTAATAGGTTTAGTTTTATATTTTGTATCACCAAGGTTCGATTTATGGAGTGAGTTAGGAGGAGGTGTTATGGGAAATTCATTAGCACGTTTATATCTTGTAGAACATCCATTTATTAATATTATAGCAGTAGCTTTAATTACAATAGGCTATTCAAAACATAAAAAGAAATTAACATCTAAAGGGAAATTAAAAACAATTGCAATTTTCTATACGATAGCACTATTATTATTTTTATCTAGAATACCTTGGAGTACTTGGATTGGATAAACCGATATTAATACTGTAAATAAATATACTATTAGGCCTGTCAAGTTTTCAAAACTAGACAGGTCTTTTTCTTTCCCTAATAAAACTGATTTTTAATTAAAATAAGAAAGTTTAGTATTCTACTTAGGAGAAGCATTTTAAGGAATAGAAGAGATTTCCTTAATAACATAAAGATATACGGGGAAATGGTCACTAAATCCATTACTAAAGCCTCCATCAGACCAACTTCTGTAAGGGTAGCCCTTATAAGTCCCTTTTTTATGTATTAAGTATTGTTTGTTAAAAATACCAGCTTTGTAAAAGCGAAAAGAAGAAAAATCCTTGTCAAGTAAAGGTTTAGTTATTAATATTTGGTCAAATAAGCTCCAAGAATCTCTATAAGCAGTAGTTCCTAAACCATTTTTAAAATAATTTTCATAAGGATTATAAATACCTTTTAAACCAACTTTTGTTCTGTTTTTTTCAGCATTTAAAACGGTTTTTACACTAGCGTTAGTAGGGTTATCATTTAAATCACCCATAATAAAAATTTTAGCATAGGGATTCTTTGTTTGAAGAGAGTCCGTTAAATACTTGTTCAATTTAGCAGCAGCAATACGTTTAGACCTACTTCTGGCTTCTCCGCCTCGCCTTGAAGGCCAATGATTAACAATAATATGTATAGGATCATTTTCTAAATTACCACTTACTAATAATTGATTTCTAGTATAAATACGTTCTTTGGTTTTATCATTATAAATTTTTAATTCATGACTGCTTGTAGATGTGGGTGTGAATAGTTTTTTTTGATAGAGTAATGCTACATCAATACCACGAACATCTGGAGAATCGTAATGAATAATGCCATAATCTTTATTTACTAACGAAGGTGTATTCACAAGATCCTCGAGAACAGTTCTATTTTCAATTTCTGAAACCCCAATAAGTACAGGTGTATTGTTAGTAGTATCATAACCAATATCTGAAATCACTCGAGCCATATTATAAACTTTCTTTTTATAAGCTTCACTTTTATTAGCGTTCAGCTTCATAATTGGGCTAAATTCATCAAGTTTTATGGGGTTATTTATGGTATCAAATAAGTTTTCTAAGTTGTAAAATGCTATGGTATGAATTCTAAACTTTTTCTCTTGAGCTTTTGTTGTTATAGATAAGCTTAAAAATAAAATTGAAACCCCGTATTTTAAATAATTCATTTTAAATGAAATATATTTTCGTTAAGTGTGTTTATAGTTATCGTTAATCGTAATATAAAGCCTATATCTTTAATAGGTGTTTATTACGCATGATTAATAATTTAAATACAAGTATGAAGAACGTATTGTTATTTTTTTTATTGGGGCTATTTTCAGTTTTTACAATCTATTCTCAACAAACAATAGTAAAAGGAAGTGTTAAAAATGTAGTTTCTTTTGAACCTATTGAAAATGTTATAGTCCGCATAGAAGGGACAAGTCTATCTTCTTTAACCAATACTTTAGGCGAGTTTGTGTTTAGTAAAAATGTGCCTTTAGGAGAACAAATACTTCAAATTTATAAAGAAGGGTATGCAGAAAAGCGTTATCCTATAACAGTAAATAAAGGAGAAACAGTAAACATTACCGATATGACTTTAGATAAAGATCTTTCAGGTAATGATGATTTATTTACTATCACATTATCTGATGATGAACTTAACGATGATACCAGTGGTGCCGATAATATTTCAGGTTTATTGGCATCATCCTTAGATATATTCCAAAGAACAGCAGCTTTTGAGTTTAGTTCCTCCTTTTTTAAAATAAAAGGTTTGGACTCTAATAATGGCTCAGTCTTAATCAATGGTATAGAAATGAATAAATTCTATAACGGAAGACCGCAGTGGAGTAATTGGGGAGGTATAAATGATGTCTTAAGAAATCAAGAATTAGCGTTAGGGTTATCCTCTTCAAATTATAATTTCGGAGGTATTTTAGGGACAACAAATATAAATGTTAGAGCATCTCAAGCAAGATCTGGAGGGCGGGTAACCTATTCGTCATCAAATAGGAGTTATACAAATCGATTAATGGCAACGTATGCTTCGGGGTTACTAAAAAATAATTGGGCCTATACAATTTCGGTTGGCAGGCGTTGGGGTAATGAAGGGTATCAAGAAGCAACGTCATATAAATCTAACTCATTTTTTGCTTCCGTAGAAAAGAAAATTAACGATAAACATAGTTTGAATTTTACAGGAATTTATACACCAAACCGAAGAGGTAAATCGTCACCCAATACGCAAGAAGTATATAATTTAAAAGGAATAAAGTATAATGAATATTGGGGCAGACAAGATGGTGAAAAACGAAATTCTAGAATTAAAGAAGTCAATGAGCCCATAATAATGCTAAACCATTATTGGGAAATAAATACTAAAACCATTTTAAATACAAATGCAGGTTACCAGTTTGGTACATTAGGAAATAGTCGTTTAGATTATAATGGAACCGATTTAATTACAGGTTTTCCACAAGGCGGAGGTGCAAACCCAAGCCCAACATATTATCAAAAACTACCCAGTTATTTTGAAAGAAATTTTCCAGAAGATTTGCAATTTGCTTATGGCGCTTTAAAGGATTTTGAGAATAATGGTCAAATAGATTGGGAAGCAATGTATTTTGCAAATATAAATAATACTCAAAATGGAGGAAATGCCATTTATGCTTTATATGAAGATAGAGTAGACGATACACAATTAACATTAAACACCATTTTAAACGCAGAAATAAATGATAACGTTATACTTAATGCAGCAGTTAATTATAAAGCTTTAAAATCTGAAAATTTTGCAGAAGTTTTAGACCTTTTAGGAGGATTAAGTTATTTAGATATAGATGGTTTTGCTACAAATATAAATGAGGCGCAAAACGATTTGTTAAACCCTAATAGAATAGTTGATGTAGGTGATAAATTTAAATATCATTATAATGTTCATGCAAATGAATTAAGTGCATATACCCAAGCTCAGTTTACTTATAATAAAGTAGACTTTTATATTTCAGGAAGCATAAAACAGACACAATACCAAAGAGAAGGTATTTATCAAAACGGAGGTTTTCCAGATAGCTCTTTAGGTAAGGGAGCAAAGCTAACTTTTATGGGAGTGGGAGGAAAAGGAGGTTTAACTTATAAATTAACAGGTAAACATGTTTTTGATGTCAATACCAGTTACAGATTCAAAGCACCATCATTACAAAATACCTATTCAAATTCTAGAGAGAATCATAATATTGTACCAGATATTTCAGAAGAAAAAATACTAGTGGTTGATGCTAATTATATATTTCGTTCACCCATAGTTAAAGCAAAACTAACAGGATATTATACTAAAATTGCTGATGCTAGCGAAATATCGTTCTTTTTTGCTGATGGTATTGGTGGTGATAATACCGCATTTGTACAAGAGATTTTACAGGGTATAGAAAAGAAACACATAGGAGTAGAATTTGGTGTAGAAACCCAATTAACTCCAGCAATTAAGATTAAAGGTGTCGCCGCTATTGGGCAATTTACTTATAATAACAACCCTAATTTATTTCTTTCTACAGAACCAGATAATGAATCTCTAGAAGCGGGGTTTATAGATGGTTTTAAAGATTTTGGACAATCAAAATTAGAAAACTATAAATTGGCTGCTGGTCCACAGAATGCCTATTCGATAGGATTAGAATATAGAGATCCAGATTTTTGGTGGTTTGGGGCAACAGTTAATTTTTTCTCGAATACTTATATAGATGTGAGCCCACTAACTCGATCATCAAACTTCAATACAGATTTTGATGGTAATACATTTAACGATTATGATGAAACTTTAGCAAGAGAACTATTAAAACAAGAGCGATTTGATGACTATATGGTAGTTAACCTAGTAGGAGGGAAATCATGGAAAATAGCAGGCTATTATGTTAGCTTTTTTGCAAGTATAAATAATCTTTTAGATGAAATTTATAAATCAGGAGGTTTCGAGCAAGGTAGAAATGCTAATTATAGAGAATTACGAGACGATAAAGCTTTAGGTATTCCAGTTTTTGGACCAAAATACTGGTATGGTCGAGGTACAACTTACTTCTTAAACTTAAACCTTAGATTTTAAATGGTAAACGAATTTATTATGAAAAAAAAGAGAAAAACCACAATATTGTTAAAGCTTATAACAATCTTCCTTTTTGTGTCCTGTGTGGAAGATGACACTTATAGTACGCCAGATATTTCAATAGGGGAGTCTAATATTCCAAAAGAGAATATAACAACATTTAAAGCTATTAAATCTAGATTCGAACAAGCTTTAAATAACCGAAATACCACAGTGGTTATTGATGAAGAAACAGATTTATATATAGTGGGTTACGTGGTTTCATCAGACAAGTCAGGTAATTTTTTTGAAAAATTAATTATTCAGAATAAAACAGATGATAGTAACCCAGATAACGATCCCAGATTAGGGTTTAAATTAGATGTTAATGTAAGTAATTTATCAGACACCTATCAATTTGGACAAAAGGTATATGTAAAGATGAATGGTTTAACAGTAGGAGAAACTAAAGGAGTAATAACTATAGGAAAAGGAGATGCAGTAAATATAGAGCAAATTCAGGCTGCCGATTATAAAGATATTATAATTAGGAGTAATGAAATAGCAACAATAACACCTAAAATTATTGGACTAGCAGATTTGACAGAACAAGATGAAAATACGCTAATTCAACTTAACAATATGCAATTAAACAGATTCGAATTAGGAGCAACATTTGCAAGTGAGTCTATCGATAAGTTTGATGGACTTCGGTTATTAGAAAATTGTGATTCTGGTATTTCTATGATTATGCAAACCAGTACGTTTTCAGATTTTAAATCTTTAGTAGTTCCTCAAGGTCAAGGCACTATTACAGGTATATTTGGTAGAGACTTTAGAGATGACTTTAATGTGTTAATTATTAATAATTCCGAAGCTATTAATTTTGATAAAGATAAACGATGCGATCCTTTAGAATTAAATTGTGGATTAGCATCAACAGTTGGTTTTGGTAACTTATTTATGGAAGATTTTGAATCTCAAAAAAACAACAAATTAATAGCAGGAAATGGTTGGACTAATTATATAGAAACAGGTTCAGAAGGCTGGGAGGCCTACTCATCTTCATCAACAAATGCATCCCTTGGTAGATCTGCAAGAATAAAAACAGCAAGTTCTGGAGACGATAGTAATATTGTATGGTTAATCACTCCAGAAATCAATCTAGATACACAAAAAGGAGAAACACTACGTTTTAAAACATCTAATAGTCTTGCAGATAGTAGTTATTTAGAAGTACTCTACTCTTTAGATTGGGATGGCACAGAAGTAAAAATTACCTCTGCGACTTGGGGTGTTTTGTCTTCAGCATATATTGTAAAGGATACCGATTCTTTTGTCCCGTGGTTCAATTCTGGAAGTATCGATTTATCCTGTGCTAGTGGAACTATGCATATTGCCTTTAAATATACGGGTAGCGGACAAGAAACCTTTGATGGAGTTTATGAATTGGATGACATAAGCATAGATTATATACAGTAATTCTTAAATTTTATAGAAAAGTTGTTAAGAATAGAATAAATTAGCAAAATGACCATATTCGATATCCTCTTTTTCCATTTTTTTCATCACTATAAAGCCGAAAAAAATAAAAAAGCTAATAGTATAGCAACATTTTATATTACTTTTTTACAAAGTAGTCTATTGTTACTTTTAGGCGTTTTTTTTGCAGTTTTTTTTAGAAATATGCACATGAATACCATGTCTGCAGGTAAAGCTTGGACTTTATTTATTTTGATTGTTATTTTTATCTATTTCAAAAACTGGATGCAATATGGAGGTAGAAAACGAAAAGTGCTAAATGCTAAAATGATAAAAAAGAGAAAGTTAACCTATAATATTCGGTTACTTTGGCTATTACCAATAGCAATTATAGGTTTAACTTATATTATAGTGCAAGCAATTTAATTGCTTAATAAAATGTTATATCTTTTACAGAGTTCCTTTTATTTTTTAAAAATGGCATATACAGGAAAATGATCACTATAGCCTCCTTTATAGCGTTTTCCAACATAAGTTCTATAAGGAGAACCTTTGTATTTACCTTCAAAAAGTTTTAAAAAATCTTCATCAAAAATATCAGCTTTATAATATTCAAACTGATTAGATGTTCTTTTAAAAAAATTAGTAGAAAAAAGAATTTGGTCAAATAAATTCCACTGTCGGTTATGCTTTGTCGTACCTCTATCAAAAGAGCGTAAGGTTTCCATGGGGTTAAACAAGTCGTGGCCTTCAACAATACGTTTAATACTATTACTATGGGGATCGTCATTAAAATCACCAATAACAATAATTTTAGCATCCGTATTTTTGTTACGTAAAGTACTAATAACTTCTCCAACCTTGTCCGACGATAATATGCGCTTATGTTCCGTTTCTTTTTCTCCTTCACGTCTAGAAGACCAATGGTTAACTATAACATGAACAAGTTCGCCATCAAGTCTTCCCGAAACCAATAGAATATCTCTAGTATAATCTGGAGTTCCATTATCTTTAGTTAAAACAATAGTAAATGTTTCAGAAGAGTCAACCTCAAAAACAGTTGTATCGTAAAGGAGAGCCACATCAATACCTCGCTCATCTAAAGAATCGTAATGAACATAGCCATAGTTATAAGTTTCTAAATGAGTCGAATTTATAAGGTCTTCAATAACTTTAGCATTTTCAATTTCAGCTAAACCTATAAGAGCAGGATGTTTACCAGTTTCTTTTCGTCCTATGTTAGATATTGCAAAACCTAGTTTTCTAAGTTTATTTTGATAACGTTTGAGTGTCCATTTTTTTACAGATGTAGGTAAGAAGTCATCATCATTAGTATGTTTATCATCAACAACATCAAATAAATTTTCTATATTATAAAAAGCAACAGTTTGCATATCGTTGCGTATAGGAATATCTTCAAGGGTATCTATCATAAATCAAAAATAGGTTTAAAAATATAAAAATTAAAATGGTTACAATTATGTAACTTTGCACTTTAATTATATTTATGTTAGAAAAGAAAGACATAGCTTTAGAAAGAGCAGTTTTAATAGGAGTTATAACTAAAGATCAGAATGAAGAAAAATCTAAAGAATATTTAGATGAATTGGAATTTTTAACATTCACAGCTGGAGGATACGCCATAAAACGATTTACCCAGAAAATGGATATGCCAAACCCTAAAACCTTTATAGGTACAGGGAAAATGGAAGACGTACGCCAATATATAGAAGCAAACGATATTGGAACCGCTATTTTTGATGATGAGTTATCTTCGGCCCAAGAACGTAACATAAGTAAAATTCTTAATGTTAAAGTTTTAGACCGAACAAATTTAATTTTAGATATTTTTGCACAACGTGCGCAAACAAGCTATGCTAGAACACAAGTAGAACTAGCGCAATGCGAATACCTATTACCACGATTAAGAGGTATGTGGACACACCTTGAACGACAAAAAGGAGGTATTGGTATGCGTGGACCTGGTGAAACAGAAATTGAAACCGATAGACGTATAGTACGTGATAAAATAGCCTTGTTAAAAGCACGTATTAAAGCCATTGATAAGCAAATGGCAGTACAACGTGGAAACCGTGGTAAAATGGTTCGTGTAGCCCTTGTAGGGTATACTAACGTAGGGAAGTCTACTTTAATGAATGTAATTAGTAAAAGTGAGGTTTTTGCCGAAAACAAACTATTTGCAACCTTAGACACAACGGTTAGAAAAGTAGTGATACAAAATTTGCCATTTTTATTAAGTGATACCGTTGGTTTTATAAGAAAACTACCCACTCAATTAGTAGATAGTTTTAAAAGTACGCTAGATGAGGTTCGAGAAGCAGATTTGTTATTACACATAGTAGATATATCTCATCCTAATTTTGAAGAGCACATAGACTCTGTAAATAAAATTCTTGGAGAAATAAAAAGTAGTGATAAGCCTATTATTATGGTATTCAATAAAATTGATGCGTATCAAGCAGAACCTTTTGATGACACAGATTTAATTGCCGAAAGAACAGGACTGCATTACAGTTTAGATGAGTGGAAAAGTACTTGGATGAATAAAGTAGGGAATAATGCGCTATTTATTTCTGCAATAAATAAGCAGAATCTAGAAGATTTTAAAAAACGTGTTTACGATGAGGTAAGAGAGGTACATGTTACACGTTTTCCTTATAATCACTTTTTGTATCCAGATTATAATTACGACGAGATGGAGTAATAATTTTAGTATAATACTATGGGCGTTACCTAAAGGTCGGGCTATTCATTACAATCTTTTTGCTCGTAGCTCACAAAAAGGATTTTCATTGCTATCCCTAACGCATAAAAAATGCGCTTCTTATTTTTAAGAAGCGCATTTTTTATAATAACCTTTTAAGGTCTTTATAACTTATAGTAGTTATTAGAATTTATAGCTTAAACCAATTGACCAATAAGTTTGTAAATCATTATCAACATTATCAAAAGTAGGAGCCTCTGTAGTTAATTGATCTGCAGGAGATAAATTTTCAAAAGCAGTAGTAGCAAAATTAAGAGCTTCTTGTTTGTTACTTCTTAAACCAAAATCGAAACCAACACCAATCATTTTCCATAAAGTATAACTAAAAGAGTTAGTCCATGTAAAATTAGATAAGTTTTCAGACTCATAACTTTGGAAAGCAGATAGGTTAGTTTTAAAGTTAACAGCACCAATTTGTCTCGTATAATCGGCAACAATTTTTGCACCTAAAGAAGATTCGAAAATAGTATCCTCATCACTAAATACAAAGTTGTAGTTTAAAGGATGTACAACAACTATTAAATTTTTAATAGGTGTCCACGTAGCACCAACACCAACATCTAAATATCCTGGATCGTTAAAATTATCTAATAAGGTAGTTCTGTATTCTGCTAAAGTAGAAATGGCTAATGTTTTAGTAATATTTCTACCATATAAAGAAGAGATATTAAAAACATCTGTAGTAGGGTTGAAATCGTCATCGTCATTAGGGTTATCTCTATCATCTAATTTCACCCAGTTTAAATTTGTAGTTAAGGCATTTCTCCAAAAGAATTTATCTTCAATTAAATTGGCAAACCCATTAACTGTAAACCCAATATTACCAGAATTATTATTTGGAGTTCCTTGAGAATACCAATTATTAAAACCAGATATACTACCACCTATAGTACCAAAAGCACCAATACGCCATCCTGGCAATGCATCAATTTTAGCTTGTATAGCATTAGCTTGGGCTTGAGCAGCATCTGCTTCAGCTTGTTTTTCTGCTTTTTGAGTTTTCAATTCTTCTTTAGTTTGTGCATTTACCGAAATTATACCGATAAATAATGCCAATAGTAGTAAAGTTTTTTTCATTTTGTAATTGTTAAATACTCGCAAATATAAATTAATTTTAAATTCGTTAAAAAGGCCACCTTAGTTAAAGTGACCATTTATGAGACCCTTTTTTTTAATTAGGTCACTATAAAACTTAAAAAATTATTTGTTTTTATAAAGGGGAACGGCAGAACATGCCTCACCATACATGATAGACTTTGCAATAGGTCTTAATTTTGTTGCAAGCATCGTGTAAGCATTTTGTGGAACAGGTTTATTCGAACAGCCTTTAATAATAATAGGTTTGTTATTAAAGGAGCTAATATCTAGATTATTAATAATGTCTTGATAGATTGATGTCTCTAAATCCTCTAGATTACCAATAATTGTTTTTTTTGCGAAAGGTTCTAATTGAATACTCAAAAGTATATTTGCCCATCCAGGAATAATAGCATCTGTGCTACAGGTTAACGCAACATAGCAACCTTGATATTGAGACCAATTAAATTTTAATACATGATTTCTAAAATCCTTTTCGCGTAACACAAAGCCTTCAAAAAGCCAGTCCTTAATATCAAAAAGCACACGTTTGCCATCAGGATAATAATCCTCAAGATTTAAAGTCACTAATTTGCTATTCGCTACGCGATTTATAATTTCCTCTTTCAAGTATATATTGTTAAGTTATCTATTTTATGGGTTCACTAATAGTTATTCTAAATTAAAGCATACCTAATTCTAATTTAGCTTCTTCACTCATAAGCTCTTGAGTCCAAGGTGGGTCGAAAGTAATTTCAACTTCAGCACTTTTTACATCATTCAAAGATTTTACTTTTTCTTCAACCTCAAGAGGTAATGTTTCAGCTACTGGACAGTTTGGAGTGGTAAGCGTCATTAAGATTTTTACATCATAATCTTCATTTACAAATACATCATATATTAATCCTAGTTCGTAGATATCTACAGGGATTTCAGGATCGTAGATGGTTTTTAGTACGTTTACTATTTTTTCGCCCAATGCGTTTGTGTCTATTGTTGTGTCGCTCATTTTTAATATCTATTGTGTTTATTTATTTAATTGTTAAAAAACAATTAAACACAAAACGATTAAACTTATTTTAGTTGTGTTTGGTATGCTATAGCATACATTTTTAACTGTTTTACCATACTTACTAAACCATTAGCACGTGTTGGCGATAAATGCTCTTTTAAGCCAATTTCATCTATAAAATTGGTATTGGCATCAATAATGTCTTTAGGGTGCTGATTTGAAAATGTACGAATTAAAATGGCAATAATACCTTTTGTAATTATAGCATCACTATCTGCAGTAAATGCTATTTTATCGTCATTCATTTCGGCATGTACCCATACTTTACTCTGGCAACCTTTTATAATGTTGCTATCTGTTTTGTATTGGTCGTCAATTAAGGGTAATTCTTTCCCCAAATCGATCATATATTGATAACGTTCCTCCCAATCTTCAAACATTGAGAATTCGTCTATTATTTCGTTTTGTATATCTTCAATACTCACTGTTACAAATTTTACGCAAAAATACAACAATACCAGTTATCATTTTAATTTACTTAAATAATACCATTCTTTCTTTGAAACTTCTCATTGAAATCATCTTGGCTTTTTGTTTTTAACCGAAAATGAGATGAAATTTGGCTAGATGAGGCTCTTTTTGAAGCTCACAGCAGAGCTACGAATAAAAAAAGTAACGAAATATGGGCAATTTGCAGCCATTTTTTTAGGAAATAGAAAAAGTCAAGATGAATTCATTATTAACTATTAATTATAAAAGTAAAATGAGAAGAAACATTTTTTTTCTACCACCATTTTTTTACAATGAATTAATGGTGTCTAAGGTATAGGAAGTAACCATTCATTATTTTTATAAATGGACATGATTTCATTAACTAAGTTTGTAATATCTTTATGTGGATTACCATGATCAAAGCTCGGAGTCTCATATACAGTGCCATTACATGTAATTTTTAATCTAGCTATGGCAGCACCATCAAAAAAACGTTTTTTAGAAGGCGCTTCTAGATTGGGTATGTTTTTAATATCAAGGTCTTTAAATATCTTCATTAGCTTGTTCCAACTTGCTTGATTACATTCTTTAGAGATGGGTTTAACATCTCTTTTGTTGACTAAGGAGATACGCTTTTTAGTAATGCTTATATGCTTAAAAGAGCCTCTTGAATTTGCCGTATACTCTATTGATACGGCATTTTGATCTATTTTAGTTTTAGAGCATGTATTATTTACTAAAAGTAGAGATAACAGTATTAGTATTAATTTCATAATGGCTTAAAATTGTATTTTTATATTTGGGAGGCCAATAATACAAAAAAAAGAAGCCAAAATATTACATCAACATCATTTTTGCTTTTTTAACACCTGTTACTAAAGTATCAATTTCATCTTTAGTATTATAAAAGGCAAAGGAAGCTCTTATAGTTCCTGGTATACCGTAAAAATCCATAATGGGTTGCGCACAATGATGGCCTGTACGAACAGCAATACCCATTTTATCTAGAATAGTGCCTACATCGTAAGGGTGAATACCATCTAAATTAAATGAAATGACTGAAGTTTTATGTTTTGAAGTTCCATAAATTCTCAAACCTTCAATCTCTAAAAGTTTTTGAGTAGCGTACTCTAACAATTCATTTTCATATTTAGCAATGTTTTCAAATCCAATGCTATTCATGTAATCTATAGCAGCTCCAAAAGCTACTCCTCCACATATGTTTGGTGTTCCTGCTTCAAATTTATGTGGTAAATCGGCATAAGTCGTTTTTTTAAAAGTAACTTCTGCTATCATTTCACCTCCACCTTGGTAGGGAGGTAGTTTTTTTAACCAAGCTTCTTTTCCATAAAGCATACCTTGACCTGTTGGACCACACATTTTATGAGCAGAGGTGACATAAAAATCAACATCTAAGGCTTGAAGGTCTGGTTTTATATGCGGACAAGATTGTGCCCCATCAATTAAAACAGCTGCACCTACTTGATGCGCTTTTTCAATAATATATTCAATAGGATTGATGGTACCTAATGCGTTCGAGATATGATTTACAAATATTAGCTTTGTGTTTGTAGATAATAAGTTGTCATAATCGTACATGATTAATTCACCCTCCTTATTCATTGGGATTACTTTTAGTGATGCTCCCGTACGCTCACAAAGCATTTGCCATGGCACAATGTTACTATGGTGTTCTAATGCAGAAACGATAATATCATCTCCTTTTTTTAATATAGAAGAAAACCCATTTGCGATTAAATTAATCCCGTGGGTAGTGCCTGACGTGAATATAATTTCGTGCGAAAATTTAGCATTAAAATGGGCTTGCACTTTTAGACGAGCCTCTTCGTATTTATCTGTAGCTTCTTGACTTAGCCTATGTACACCACGATGAATATTAGCGTTGTAGTTTGAATAATAATCTACAATAACATCTATAACCTGTTGTGGTGTTTGCGATGTTGCTGCATTATCAAAATAGACTAATGGTTTGCCATTTACTTCACGTTGAAGAATAGGAAAGTCATTGCGTATATTTTTATAATCTAACATAGTTGTTTGGTTTAGCCCAGATTGAGGCATTTGTTGGAGCTCCTCGTAGAGAGCGACTGCCAAAAGCTGGATATAGCTTCAAAAAATATTATAGATCAAAACCTATATTAACGCCTAATTTATTAGCAATAATTTTAGTGATACGTTGTTTGATTTCTGGGATTTTTACAGAACTTAATACGTTATTACTAAAAGCATACATTAAAAGTGCTTTCGCTTCTTTTTCTGGTATACCACGTGAACGCATATAAAACATAGCGCTTTCATCTAATTGACCTATAGTACAACCGTGAGAACATTTTACATCATCTGCAAAAATTTCTAATTGAGGTTTTGTATTTATAGTTGCCTTATCGCTAATTAGTATATTGTTATTGGCTTGAAATGCATTGGTTTTTTGCGCCTCTTTTTCAACAATAATTTTTCCATTAAAAACACCTGTTGCATTTTCACCAAAGATGCCTTTGTAATCTTGATGACTTTCACAATTTGGTTCTATATGGTGAACTAAAGTATTATGATCTACATGTTGTTTGTTCCCAATAATTGTTACGCCTTTTAAGATAGAGTCAATGCGTTCTCCTTCTTGATAAAAATTTAGGTTATTACGGGTTAGCTTACCACCAAAAGTAAAAGTATGTACAGAGGCAATACTTTCTTGCTTTTGCTTGATAAAGGTATTGTCTACAAGTGAGGCGTTTAAATTATCGTTTTGTACTTTGTAATAATCTACAATAGCTCGCTTTTTTGTGAAAATTTCGGTAACACTATTTGTTAACACAGGGTTATCTGTTAAACTTTGATGGCGCTCTATAATTTGTACATGTGAATTTTCTTCAACAACAATTAAATTACGTGGTTGTAATAATATAGCAGATTCGTTTCCTGTAGAAAAGTGTATAATTTGAATAGGTTTTTCTACAACCTTATTTTTAGGAATATGTATATACGCTCCTTCATTTGAAAATGCAGTGTTTAAAGAAGGTAAACTATCTTTTGTAGCCGCTTTATTAAAATAGTTTTCAATAATTAAACGGTATTTAGGCTTTGTTAATGCAGAAGACATTAAACAAACATCTATACCTTCGTGTGTTGTTTGAGATAGGTGAGATGAATATTTACCATCTATAAATACTATTTTATAAGTATCAATATCATGAATAAAATATTTTTTTATATCACTATAATCTAATGCGTTTTCTTGTTTTGGGAATACGCTATAATCTTCCTTTAATACTTTGTTTAAAGAGGTATATTTCCAAGCTTCTTCCTTTTTTGTAGGGAAGCCTTTTTCTTCAAATGTTTTTATAGCATCGTTTCTAACTTCATGCAAATAGTTATCTGCATCAGATTTATCTTCAAATACTAAAAAGGATGATAATAATTTTTCTTTTAAATCCATTTTTTTCAGTTTTCAGTTACTATTTCAGTATATATTTATACTAAGTAGGTAGCTGTTTACTAATTTTTTAAACTTTTTAGTGTTCAATTATGTTTGAGCAAATTACTAATAGGGTTGAACACTACAAACTATTTTTTAAGCGTCTACTTCTTCTTTAATCCAGTCGTATCCTTTTTCTTCAAGCTCATGTGCTAGTTCTTTACCACCAGACTTTACAATACGACCATTGTATAAAACGTGTACAAAATCTGGAACGATATAATCTAATAAACGTTGGTAGTGTGTTATTACTACAACAGCGTTGTCTTCATTTTTTAGTTTGTTAACACCATTAGCTACAATACGTAGAGCATCGATATCAAGACCTGAATCTGTTTCATCAAGAATAGCTAATTTTGGATCTAACATAGCCATTTGAAAAATCTCATTACGTTTTTTTTCTCCTCCCGAAAATCCTTCGTTTAAAGAACGTGATAAAAACTTTCTGTCTATTTCTAATAAATCTGCTTTATCGCGAATTAGTTTTAACATGTCTTTTGCAGGCATATCTTCTAATCCTTTTGCTTTACGTGTTTCGTTAATAGCTGTTTTAATGAAATTAGTTACAGATACACCAGGGATTTCTACTGGGTACTGGAATGATAAGAATACACCTTTATGTGCGCGTTCTTCAGCAGCTAATTCATCAATATTTTCACCATTAAAAGAGATGTTTCCTTTAGTTACTTCATATTCTTCTTTTCCAGAAATAACAGAAGCTAGTGTACTTTTACCAGAACCATTAGGTCCCATAATAGCATGCACTTCGCCTGCTTTTACCTCTAAGTTTATACCTCTTAAAATACTTTTGTCTTCAACACTTGCGTGTAAATTATCGATCTTTAACATACTATTTGTTTAAAATCCTGCACCTTAAAACATTTTATAAACTTGTTTTAAGGTTTGGAATTTGATTTCTCTATTTTAATTAACTTCCTAGTTTTACTACGTTGTTATCTTCTTGGGGAGCTGATTTTATATTTAATATTTCAACAATTTCAAGTTTATTTTCCCAAAGAATTTTATCATCTTTTTGGTTACTTATTTTTCCTCTAACTTCAACATTAACCATGTCTGTTGGAGCTTTTTTATATTGCTCTGCAAGTTTGTTTAACTCATGCATTTTATCGGTAATTAAAACGCCATAAATTTCTGCATGTGTTTGTAAAACAGCTGCGCCACCATGATATACAAACTCCCCTTTTAATAGTGTTAGTCCATCACGTTGTTTTTCGGTTAATTCACTGTCATCTGCAGTAATTGTTTCTTTTTGATCTCCTTTTGTGTTGTCTTTACAGCTTAAAAACACTGTAAACATTAATGCGATAAAAAATGTGCTTTTTTTCATTTTTAAAATTTAGGTTTTTTAATATAATGAGAGACTTTTTATTAACACTTCATGAAACTTATTTCATTTTTTACCCTACAGATCCTTCTAAACTTATTTCTAATAGCTTTTGGGCTTCTACAGCGAATTCCATAGGCAGTTTATTTAATACTTCTTTACTAAAACCATTAACTATTAACGCAATTGCTTTTTCGGTATCAATACCACGTTGATTACAATAGAAAATTTGATCTTCACCAATTTTACTAGTTGTTGCTTCGTGCTCTATTTTAGCTGATTTGTTTTTTGCTTCTATATATGGAAATGTATGTGCACCACATTCATTACCCATAAGTAAACTATCACATTGTGAAAAGTTACGGGCGTTTTCTGCTCGCGAATTTATTTGAACTAAACCACGGTAGCTGTTTTGTGATTTACCTGCAGAAATTCCTTTTGAAATGATGGTCGATTTAGTGTTTTTACCTAAATGAATCATCTTAGTACCTGTATCTGCTTGTTGGTAGTTGTTCGTTACTGCTATTGAATAAAATTCTCCTACCGAATTATCGCCTTTTAATACACATGAAGGATATTTCCATGTGACAGCACTACCCGTTTCTACTTGAGTCCAAGAGATTTTTGCATTTTTCTCACATAATCCTCGTTTTGTAACAAAGTTGTACACTCCACCTTTTCCTTCTGCATTTCCTGGATACCAGTTTTGTACTGTTGAGTATTTAATTTCAGCATCATCTAAGGCTATTAGTTCTACAACTGCAGCGTGTAATTGGTTCTCATCTCTGCTTGGAGCAGTACATCCTTCAAGATAACTTACATAGCTTCCTTCATCTGCTATAACAAGTGTTCTTTCAAATTGACCTGTACCTGCTTGGTTAATTCTAAAGTATGTTGATAATTCCATAGGGCAGCGTACGCCTTTTGGGATATAACAGAAACTTCCATCACTAAATACAGCGCTATTTAATGCTGCGTAAAAGTTGTCTTTTTGTGGTACAATGGTACCTATGTATTTTTTAACAAGTTCTGGATGCTCTTTTATGGCTTCAGAAATACTCATAAAAATAATACCTTTTTCTCCTAAGGTTTTTTTAAATGTTGTTGCAACAGATACTGAATCGACTACAACATCCATAGCTACTCCAGATAACTTTTTTTGTTCATCTAAAGAAATACCAAGTTTTTCAAAAGTTGCCAGTAATTCTGGATCAACTTCATCTAAACTTTCATACTTAGGTTTGCTATTTGGTGCAGAGTAATATGAAATACCTTGGAAGTCGGGTTTTTTGTAATTTACATTCGCCCATTCAGGCTCCTCCATATCTTTCCATACTCTAAAAGCTTCTAGCCTCCAATCTGTCATCCATTGTGGCTCTTCTTTCTTTTTAGAAATAGCACGTACAATATCTTCATTTAAACCATTAGGAAATGTTTCAGATTCTATATCTGTGTAAAAACCGTATTCGTATTCCTTGGTTTTAAGCTCCTCGCGAAGGTCATCTTCTGTATACTTCGACATAATTCTTTATTCTTTCTTAAATTTTATAGTGAAAATGATTCTCCACAACCACAGGTGCGGTTAGCGTTAGGATTATTAAATACAAAACCAGTACCGTTTAATCCTCCAGAATATTCAAGAGTAGTTCCTATAAGATATAGGAAACTTTTTTTATCAACAATAATTTTCACATCATTATCTTCAAAAACTTTATCGTCTTCTTGATTTTCTTTATCAAACTTTAAATCATAGGACAAGCCTGAGCAGCCACCACTTTTAACACCAACGCGAACGTAATCTGTAGTAGGATTGTAGCCGTCATCTTGCATAAGCTCAATAACTTTTTTCTTAGCTGTTTCAGAAACTTTAATCATAACATCTTTAATTTAGATTTATTCATATGTCTTTCATATTGTTTAAATACTGGCACATATAACCTTTGTTAATAAAATTGACTATTGTTTAAAATAATCAGTAAATTTATTAAGATGATTTCTAAATAGAGTGCAAATATACAATATAAGTCATGGATTTCCATATAACCTAACATTATATTAATATATAATTTTATAGGTTTTTCTTATGGTTTTATAAAGTTAAGGTTGTTTATAAATTCATAATCAGAGAGAGTCAGTAAAAAAGCTTTTAAATCTGCTTTGTCTTGTGGAGTTAAATGTACACCTCCTTGTGCTACTTTTTTCATTAAGGGGTCTATGGTTGTAGAGTTTTTGAGTCCTTCACTGTAATGATTTATAACATCGTTTAAAGTTTTAAACCTACCATCGTGCATATAGGGTGCTGTAAATGCTAAATTCCTTAACGAAGGCGATTTGAATTTACCATTATCTGCGGGGTCTCCAGTAATTGCTCCTAAACCTAAATCTGTAATAACTGTATCTAAACCGTTGTTGTGAAATATATTATCTGTCCATAATGGATTTTTGTCACTTCCATGGCAATGAAAACAATCTCCTCGAGTTTCATCCATAAAAATATTAAAACCATTGAGTTCTTCTGCTGTTAAAGAGGTTTCTCCTAAAAGGTATTTGTCGAATTTAGAGTTAGAAGATATTAGTGTGCGTTCAAATTGCGCTATAGCTTTTGTAACTAAAGTAGAATCTATTGTTGATGTTCCAAATGCTTGTTGAAATAATTCTGGATATTCCGGATGTTGTTGTAATTTTTCTTCAACTTGAATCCAAGTACTCCCCATTTCATTGGGGTCTGTTACAGGTAAAAAGGCTTGGTGTTCTAAACTGAAAGATCTACCATCCCAAAAAAACTTTTCATCATAATTCCAGGCTAGGTTAAATAGAGGCATAGAGTTACGTTTGCCAAAAGCACCATTAATACCGTCGCTAAACCTGTCTGTGTCTGTAAATGCATTTTCTAGGGCATGACAGTCTGCACAGGCTTGTGTGTTATTTGCAGATAAAATGGGATCGAAAAACAGTTTTTTACCTAGGGAAATACCTTCAATAGTTTGCAGATTATTGTTCGGAATTACTGGTGCTAATATATTATCTTCAAAAAGTTTTGGAATTTGTAATAAGCTTGGTTTGGATACATAGGTTTCTATTTTTTCATTTGAACATGATATACACGTGAAAATAAAAAGTATATAAATATATGTGTTCCATGTTTTCAAAATAAAACTATTGAATTGGTTTTAAATTAAATGTGTTTTGACCATTTTCAAACATCATGATTTGGGCATCGAAATTAGGCATGAGCATATTGTTTAATGTATTTAAATCCCAGGTGTTTGGGTTTTTAAACCATTCTGCTATATTTATTTCAATATCAAAAGTAGAATTATTAGAAACAGTAACTTCTCCTAGGTTGACTTCAAAAAATGTATCTTGAAAAACTTGAATAGCTCCAGAGTTATTTACGGCTCTTATCGTGTGATATGCGTATCCAGTTTCTGTACTAGTATTGTCTATAAATTTACCTTCTAGTTGCATGTAGTGGTAGCCACCACCTAATGCTTCAGGAACATTCCATGATACCGAATTTAAATCTGTGTAATTATTATTGTAATTAGCATCATTATTAAAACCAAAAGTAAAAGATAGACTGCTATAAACTCCTAGTGGAATAGCAGTAATTGGTGTAAATGATAGATCTGTGTTATTGGTAACATCTACTAAATTGTAACCATCAAGGACAATTGTTTCTCCGTTTGGTTTTGTTAAAGTAACATTTGAAATTAAATAACGAAGTTTTGTGATGCTCATTTCTTCTCCATTAGCATTAGTGTATTGAATGGTGTTAAAATTAGCATTTGTAAAAGGGGTTTCGTCCCAATTATGATTAAAATTAAGAGTAATATTAGTTCTTTCAGATTGATCATCATTGTCGTTATTACATGAAATTACTGTAAATAAACAAGTTATTAGTATAAAGTTTATTCTTTTCATTTATTGATTTTCTTTTATTTTTAATATGAGTAAATCTGTAAATCCATTATTGGTTGTAATATCTATATCGGAGCTATTAGACTCGCCAACCGAGATTATTGTCTTGTTATTAATTTCAATAGCGTCATGTGCAAGATCAATACTGGAGCCTCCAATGTTTTTTTGCCATTTTAAATTGCCATTGGTGTCTATCTTTAAAACCCAAGCATCATTTTGTCCATTATTTTTGTTTAGATCATTATCTGAGCTTCTTGAACTGCCAGAAATAATGAAATCGCCATTCTGAGTTTTTGATATTGAACGGCCAGCGTCAAAATTAGTGCCTCCAAATGATTTTTCCCAAATTAAATTCCCGCTAGGTGATATTTTAATAATCCACAAATCTGCTGCGCCGTTATTAAATGAAACGTCTAAATTGCTGCTTCTGGTATCTCCAACAATAATGTAATTGCCATCATTTGATTTTTCAATAGCTCTGGCCTCGTCAATTTCGCTACCTCCATAAGATTTCTCCCAGAGTAAATCTCCAGTTTCGGATATTTTCACAACCCAAAAATCATAAGAGCCTTTGTTTGCTTTTATATCGACATCGTTACTGTCTGATGAGCCTACTATAATGTAGCCATTATCTTCTGTCTGTATGGCATCGTAAGGTGTATCTGTAAAAGTGCCTCCATAGAATTTACTCCATTCTTTCTCTCCTAAAGTGTTAAGTTTTATTGCCCAGTAATCGCCACCAGCATGTTGTGTAGCTGTGCTTTTGCTGTTTCCTTGTCCGTTAGATGCTGAAACATCTAGAACGCCAGTTAAAAGAAAGCCTTTATCGTTAGTTTGAATTATAGAAATACCTTGGTCTACTCCAGAAAAACCGAATGATTTTTCCCAAGAGATAGTTCCGGAACTATCTAATTTAGATACCCAAAAATCGTTAAAACCATTATTTTGCGTTACATCTCCATTGGCACTTTTACTAAAACCTGTTATAGCGTATCCGTCATCTAATGTTTGAATGATGCAGCTTCCTCTATCGTCATCACTTCCACCATATGTTTTTTGCCATTGTAAGCTATTGTTGGCATTAAATTTAAGTAGCCAGTAGTCGAAAGATTCATTGTTTTTGTTTGTTATGTCTCCATTTATACTTTGAGTATGTCCTAAAACGACGTATCCGCCATCTGAAGTTTTGGTAATGTTTTTGGCACTTTCATTTTTTGAGCCTCCAAGTGTTTTTATAAAATCTAGTTCTACTTTAGATGTGTTTGATGGCTTTGAAGTATCATCATTTTGTGAGCAACTAAATGTTTGTAAAACAATAGGCAGGAGTATTAAAGCGATTATATGTTTTTTTAAGAAATTATACATAAGCTAATAATTATGTTCCGCTTTTTCTAATAATAAAGAGCCCTTTATTAATATCGCTAATTATTATATTTCCACTTGAGAAATATGGATAGACGTTCCAGGCGCCTTGGAAGCCAGTAATATTGTTATCTGTGTAGGTGTCAAAAAAACCTATTTCGGTAATGGATTTATTACTAATGTTGGTTATATCTAACATTCTAACTCCAGCTCTGTAATTTGCTTGATAGTACGTGTTGCCTTTTACATAACCATTATGATCTATAGCTGTAAAATTGGAGAAATAGTCTGTATGAAATAGTGGGTTATCTAAATCTGTAAAATCAAAAACGATGGTGCGCGTATTGTTTCCTATATCTTGTTCATCTGTTTCATCACCTAAAATAAAGTATTTGAGGTCTTCGGTAAACCAACCTTGGTGTGTGTAGCCGACGTTATTATAGCTAATTGTTGAAATACTTATAGGTTTTGCTTTATCTGTGACATCTACAATAACGACTTCGTTTTCATTGCTTCCAATTAATATTTCACGACCTATATAGTCTGCGTCAGGACCACTATAGGTTACTACTTGAGCATCGTGAGAATAACCTCCTGCTCCAAATCCACCTTCAGAAACTGGTGTTTTTGGAGTATTAATGTTAATAAATAATGGCCCTCCTTTAAAAATACCTCTTCTGTCTGTTCCAACAATGTATGCATAGCCACTGGTTTCATTTATTACAATATTATGGGCGCTGCCAAAGTCTGTAAAATGTGTGTCTGCTGAAAAAATTTCTGGTAGATTAGTTAAATTTCTTAGTCTAGTTAAATCAAATACTTGTAGTCCGTGATTATCAGCTTTGTCTGCAACAATAAAAGCATGGTTTTTAAATACTTTTACATCTCGCCAAGAACTTGCGGTTGTTGCTGTAGGCAGGTTTCCTAGATAAATAGGGTTGTTGGCTTCTGTAATATCAATAAATGAAACGTTACTATCAGTACCCATTAAAGCGTATTCTTTTCCTGTTGTGCTGTCTGTCCAACCCCAGCAATCATTTCCAGATATTGCTCCAAAAGTGCTTAATGGTATGTGCGCCATTAAATCATAATTATTACATGGATAAATATCTGCAAAACCATTTTCACAAGGGAATAATGCTTCAGATATATTGTTATTTTTTATAGAAGTGTTGTCTTTTGAACAATTGTAAAGTAATACTAAAATAGCACACCCTAAAAATCCTCTGTAAAGGAGTTTGGTATATTTCATAACAAATTTATATTAATAACTAAATAAGTTTTGTTTTTAGTATAAAGGTAGTAAAAACAAAATTAGCTTCTTATTTTTGCATCATGATAGAAGATAAAAATCAACAACGAACTCAATTAAGTGATTTAGGTGAATTTGGTCTTATAGATCATTTGACTAAAAATTTCAAAATTAAACAGTCTTCGACAGTTAAAGGAATTGGTGACGATGCAGCTGTTTTAGATTTAAAAAACAAAAAGATTGTAGTCACTACAGATTTACTTGTTGAGGGTGTACATTTTGATTTAAGTTACGTGCCATTAAAGCATTTAGGTTATAAGGCGGTTGTAGTTAATTTATCAGATGTGTATGCTATGAACGCAAAAGCTACACAAATTACAGTGTCTATTGCGGTATCAAATAGGTTTCCTTTAGAAGCTTTAGAGGATTTATATGCTGGAATAGAAACAGCTGCTTCTATTTACAATATTGATGTTATTGGAGGTGATACGACGTCGTCTACAACAGGGTTGCTTATATCTGTAACGGCTATTGGTGAAGTTGAAGACAATGGTGAAGTGTATAGAAGTGGAGCTAAACCAAATGATTTACTAGTTGTTACAGGAGATGTTGGTGCAGCTTATATGGGGCTTCAGGTGCTTGAACGAGAAAAGGAGGTTTATAAAGTGAACCCTAATAGCCAACCAGATTTAGAGCCATATTCTTATATTATAGAAAGGCAGTTAAAGCCTGAAGCTAGAAAAGATATTATTAAATTGTTGAGAGATTTAGAGGTGAAGCCAACATCAATGATTGATATAAGTGATGGTTTGTCCTCTGAAATAATTCACCTTTGTAAGCAGAGTGAAGTTGGGTGTGATTTATATGAAGCAAAAATACCCTTAGATCCTCAAGTTATTTCAACTTGTGAAGAATTTAATATTGATAGTACCACTGTGGCTTTAAGTGGAGGAGAGGATTATGAGTTATTATTTACTATTTCTCAAGACGACTTTTCGAAAATAAAGGCAAATCCCAATTTAACAATTATTGGTCATATTAAAGATACTAAAGAAGGCATGCATTTAGTTACTAGAGCAGAAACTAGAGTTCCTATTAAAGCACAAGGCTGGAGAAATTTTAATGATTAAGAATTAAGTAATTGTTTAGGTTTTACTCACGTCTTATGTTCATTTTTTGAGCATGCTTATAGTACGTAAAATACTAAAAGATCATTTATTTCTTTATACTTAGGTATAAGTTGTTTTTTACACGTGTATTCTTTTACATAATAGGTAACATGACGTGTTATTTTTAGTCATGACTAAATATTTTTTTTATTATTTAATTAGATTGTTTAAAGTGTGTTAAGGTGCTAAAAACAATTTAGAAGCATGAGAGATTGTTTAATAAACTGATGAAGCGACTGCTTTATTCTTTGAACGTTCCATCCTTGAAGTGTGAATACGTTCTAATATGTCATTAATTTCTCTAAATTTAGGGGTTAACTCAATTAATTGACCATTACTGTCTGTGGTTAATTCTTTTTTACATTGGGAGCAAGTGTATTCTTTAACATGGTATGTAACTTTTTTAGTTACTTGATAATCATGTCCAAACAAATTGCAGTACATTTTAGGAATTAGTGTTGGTTTGTTAGTAGTTTTTTTCATATCTTTTATCGTTAGGGATTGTTAAATCTAAAAATAAAAACGAATAAAACGACAAGGTGTTATTATTTTTCGATGAAACGCAAAGCATTGTACGAAAAGTCTTTTTTATTCTCGATATGACTCATGTGTCCATCAGAAAACTCAACAACTTGGACTTGTGTATTTTTTGTTTGAGTAATTAATGAATTGTAATCAAGTACAGGATCTCTTCTACTTAGAATCATCATTTTTTTAAAAGGCGTAAAGTGGAGTAAGGCTTCTCTGTCGTTTCTTATTTTCATACCTTCAAGTGCTGCAATAATACCTTGTAAAGGTGTTTTTAATGCTTCATTTTTTAATTCTTTTATTTCTTCAGAGAAAATAGTTCTGTTTTTTGGTCTAAATAAATTAGTAATAGCCATTCTTATAAATGCTTTATGGTTTTGTTTTACAGCTAAAATGGCTCTATCTCTGTTTTTTTTCTTTTCTGGGGTGTCTGCATTGGATGTGGAATTCATTAAACATAATCCTTTTAAAGCATCTGGGTTTTTTTCTGCGAAAGCGAGCGCTACATACCCCCCCATGGAGTGGCCTATAAATGTGGAGCGTCTAATTTTTAAGTGTTTAAGAACAGCTTCCACGGCTTCGGCCATAAGTTCCATAGTGTGTAAATAACCTAAGCATTCTGATTTTCCATGACCTAATAAATCAATACAAATTACTCTGTTTTTTTTTGAAAAAGATGGGATAAAAGGTGACCACATAGAGCTATTCTCTAAAAAACCATGTAATAATACAAGAGCGTTTCCTTTTCCTTGATCTGTATAAAAAATGTTAATGCCTTTATGTTCTAAAATCATTTTAAAGTATATTGGACAAAGATAAAAGCATACTATGAAAAAAACTAAAGAAATACTAGTTACAAGTTTTGCATTGTTTTCGTTGTTTTTTGGAGCTGGTAATTTATTAATCCCTCCTCTTTTAGGCTATAATTCAGGAGGAAGTTGGTTTTTAGTGACTATCGGTTTTATGATTACCGCAGTAATTATTCCTATTTTAGGTATTTATGCTCATGCTAGATTACAAGGCACAATGTATGATTTTGGAAAAAAGGTATCTCCGCTCTTTAGTGTTGTTTATTGTGTTCTAGTTTATTTAATATCTATTGCTATTCCATCACCAAGAACTGCATCTGCTACTCATGAAATTGCTATTTATCCAGTTTTTGGTACTTCTCCATTATTAACAAGTGCTATTTATTTTTCTCTAGTATTGGTATTCGTTTTAAATCGTTCCAAAATTTTGGATTTCATTGGTAAATTTTTAACGCCTTTTATCGTTATTATGCTTTTGTTGGTTATTGGTATAGGGTTGTTTTCTTCAGAATTTATTACAAATATGCCTAATCTAAATGCGCCATCTTTTGTTAGTGGTGTGTTAGAAGGTTATCAAACGTTTGATGCGATAGGGGCTGTTGTAGTTGGAGCTGTAATTATTGTGTCTTTGAATTTTAAAGGACAAGTTTCTTTTAATGTTAGGAAGGATTTAATTAAAAAGTCAGGACTAATTGCTGGTTTTGGTTTGTTTATTATATACGCTGGATTAATTTCTGTAGGGGCATTCTATGGTACGGAAATTAATATTGATAATGCCTTAAATAATGATATGCAGCGTGCTGTCTTATTAAGAGGTATTAGTTTAGCGGCTTTGGGATCATTTGGTAATATGACTTTAAGTATTTTAATTTCTCTAGCCTGTTTTACAACAGCTGTTGGTATTATTGCGGGTACTGCAGATTATTTTAAAGGCTTATTTGGTGATTCTCAGAAGATCTATGTCTTAACTGCAATTATAGCATGTCTTTTTGGGGTTGTTGTTGGTCAATTAGACTTCCATTCTATTATTGTTTTGGCTTATCCAGTTTTGTTATTTATTTACCCTATCACAATTGTTTTAATTTTCCTTAATGTAATTCCTGAAAAGTTTGCGGCTCCCATAGTGTTTAGAACTACAATTTTAGTTACTTTAGTATTCAGTATTCCTGATGTTGTAAACTTTATAAGTCCTTCGAAAATATTAAAAAATCTTATTGATTTTATTCCTTTAAGTCATTATAGTGTGGGATGGTTATTACCAATGACAGTTGCTTTTTTAATTGTTAATCTGTTTAAAATTATAAAAAATAAATGATTAGGCTTTTACTCTTTTAATAGCGGCAAAAGCTTTGTCTACAAACTCATCTTCAACTAAAATAGTGAATTCATTTGTGGTAGATATAACTTCATATAGTACAACGCCTTCCCATGCTAAACGTTTAAAAAAATGGTAATAAAGTCCTGCGATTTTTGAGTTGTCTTTGGGTAGGTTAATACTAATAGCAGATAGGCCGTCTTGTATTGCAAGAAAGTGTTCGTTTTTAAGTTGTTCTAAAATAAAATCTTTTAGACTACTTGAGATAATAATATTGCTTTCATGAATACCTCTAGTAAACGTATAAAAAAGCTTAGATTCTTGATTAATTCGGTCTAGGATTTTTGCATGGTTATCTATAAGTGTATCAGAATTTCTAACGGTAAAATCTGTTAAATTAGAGCGTACTGTAATGTCTCCCAAATTCTGAATAGCCTTTTTCATTTTAACAGAATTCGATAAAGTAGTAGGAGGGTTGTAGCGTCTTAAAGCCATCATGATTGCTCCAGGTTTTACATCCTTCTTAAGCATCTTGCTTATAGGTTCTGTAAGTTCAATGGCTAAGGCGCTAAAGTTTATAATATTTCTTGATAATGCCTCTTCTAGGTAAGGTTGCGTTATTAGAATATCTTCAACACAATTTGATACTGTTTTCATATGCTTATTTTATGATCTTTATTATTTATAATAGCTATACCATTTAAATAAATAACTATTAGAATGACAAACACATTTTGTTAAATATTTAACAATATGTGCAAAAATAAACATATTTTTTAATAAATATAGCTATTAGCTAAATGAGTTATAGTTTTGCTTTCAAAATAATGAAAATCAAGTACCTAGTATTAAGCTCTTGTTTTATAAATAGCTTGTTTATAGGTTTTTAAAAGATATAACATGAAAGTATTAAAGTTTGGAGGCACCTCAGTAGGATCTATTGAAAATATGAGCAACGTTAAAAGTATAATTAACGATGGTAAGAAGAAGGTTGTAGTGCTTTCTGCTATGTCTGGAACAACTAATAAATTAGTAGCTATCGCAAAGGATATAGCAGATGGTAAATCCAATGACGCTTTAGGTGTTATTAATAAACTTCATGAAACGTATTTTGTTACTATAGATAATCTTCTTAGTGATGTTGTTTTAAATAAAACTGTTAAAGGATATGTTTCTAGTGTCTTTAATTTTTTAGTAGAATGTACTTATAAAGATTTTTCTGAATTATTAGAAAATCAAATTGTTGCTCAGGGAGAATTGCTTTCAACTTTTATGTTTAATAGTTATTTAAAGCAAGAGGGCGTGAGTTCTGCATTATTACCAGCTTTAGATTTTATGCGTATTGACGGTTTTAAAGAACCAAATATTAATTATATAAAAGAGAATTTTCAGATTGTTTTAAATAAAGTTGACGAGGCCGATATTTATATTACGCAAGGGTTTATTTGTTTAGATGAAGAAGGTGAAATATCTAATTTACAGCGTGGAGGTAGTGATTATACAGCAACTATTATTGGGGCAGCTATTAAGGCTGAAGAGGTTCAGATTTGGACGGATATAGATGGTATGCATAATAATGATCCTAGGCACGTTGAAAATACTAGAGCTATTTCGAATTTGTCGTTCGATGAAGCTGCAGAGTTAGCGTATTTTGGAGCAAAAATATTGCATCCGCAAACAGTAACTCCTGTAAGAGCAGATAATATTCCTGTTCGATTAAAAAATACAATGGATCCTGATGCTCATGGCACATTGATTTCTAGTGAAACTTCGGAAAATGGAATAAAAGCAATAGCTGCAAAGGATAATATTACGGCTATAAAAATTAAATCTGCAAGAATGTTGCAGGCACATGGTTTTCTAAAAAAGGTATTCGAGATTTTTGAAACATATAAAACTTCTATAGATATGATTACAACATCTGAGGTTGCTGTTTCGTTAACTATTGATGATGATAGAAATCTTAATGAAATTCTTGCTGAATTACAGGAAATTGCTTCGATAGAGGTTGATAAAAATCAAAGTATTGTTTGTTTGGTAGGACATTCTATAGTAAACCATCAAGATACTTTTAGATTATTTCAAATATTGAAAGATGTAAAAATTAGAATGATTTCTTATGGAGGAAGTAATAATAATATTTCATTATTAATAGATACTGAAGATAAAATTAATACGCTACAAAAACTAAATAGTTATTTATTTGAATTAGTCACTCTATAGATTATTACATATTTTAGTGTTGTTAGCAAAAGGGTCGTTTTTATTAAACGACCCTTTATTTTTTTTGAATAAGAAGATTTTTTGGCTCGGATTTAATTCATGATGTCTTCAATCTCATCTGCTTCAATAGGGATATTTTTCATTAAATTAAAAGGTTCTCCAGTTTTTTGAATAACAACATCGTCTTCTAGTCTAATACCAAAGCCTTCATCAGGGATATAGATCCCAGGTTCGACTGTAAAAACCATATTAGCCTGCATAGGCTCTGTTAAAATTCCATAGTCATGCGTGTCTAACCCCATATGATGACTTGTGCCATGCATAAAGTACTTTTTATATGCTGGCCAATCTGGGTTCTCATTTTGTACATCAGCTTTGTCAAGTAAATTTAAGTCTAATAACTCACTGGTCATTATTTTTCCAACTTCAATATGGTAATCGGCCCATATAGTTCCTGGAGTAAGCATTTTTGTAGCTTCTTTTTTTACTCTATTTACAGCATTGTAAACAGCTTTTTGTCTTTTAGAAAATTTACCAGAGACAGGGACACTACGTGTCATGTCGCTAGAATAATTAGCGTATTCTGCAGCAACATCCATTAAAATTAAATCACCAGTTTTACATTGTTGGTTGTTTTCAATATAATGAAGTACGTTGGCATTATTTCCCGAGGCAATAATAGGTGTGTACGCAAAACCTTTAGAACGATTGTTTAAAAACTCATGCATCAGTTCTGCTTCAATATTGTATTCCCAAACATCTGGTTTTATAAAATTTAAAACTCTACGAAATCCTTTTTCTGTGATATCGCATGCCTGCTGTATTAAATCTATTTCTATTGGATCTTTTACAGAGCGTAATCTTTGTAAAATAGGGTTGCTTTTAGCTACACTGTGCGCTGGATATTTTTCTTTAAGCCATTTTGTAAACCTATCTTCTCTAGTTTCGGTTTCTACATTGGCTCTGTAGTGTTCGTTTGTGTTTATGTATACGGTATCGCATTGAGACATAATTTCTGCTATAACTTTCTCCATGTCTTGTAGCCAATAAACGGTTTTAATACCACTTGTTTCAAAAGCTTTTTCTTTAGTTAGTTTTTCTCCTTCCCAAACAGCAATATGGTCATTGGTTTCTTTTAAAAATAACATTTCTCGGTGCTTTTCTTTTGGGCAGTCAGGAAACAAAACGAGAATACTTTCTTCTTGATCAATACCAGATAGATAAAAGATATCTCTATGTTGTTGGAAAGGCATAGTGCTATCTGCGCTTATAGGGTATATGTCATTAGAATTAAAAATAGCTAAGCTGTTTTCTTTCATTTGGTTAGAGAATTTTTCTCTGTTTTTTGAAAAAAGGGTGTTTTTTATAGAATGGTATTTCATGTTAAGGGTGTATTAAGTTTGCTAAAAGTACTAAATCTAAATAAATCATGGATTATATTTATTATCTTTGATTTACCCCCTGATCGAATAGAAAAAGAATATAAAATTTAAAGAAAATGAAAAGAATTGTACTAATATCTTTCGGGTCGGTTATATTATTATGTTTATTGAGTGCCAACATGTTGTCTGCTCAGGTAATGTTAAAAGAAATATCATTAAAAGCTCAAATTAAAAGTTCGAGTTTAGTTATTGAAGGTGAGGTTATTGCTAAAAAATCTGTTTGGGATAATAGTCATAAAAATATTTATACTATTAATACAGTGAGAGTAAGTAAAGTGTTTAAAGGGGATTTATTAAAAACGGTAGATATTGTCACTTTAGGAGGGACTGTAGGGGAGACCGCCTTAATTGTTTCACCTAGCTTAAATTTAAGTGTTAGAGACATAGGCGTTTTTATGTTAGAGAATGATAATTTAGTTTTAAATAAAACAGGTAAATCATCAAGTGAAAAATTTAAACCTTATGGCTCGTTGCAAGGGTTTTATAAATACAATTTATATGATGATTTGGTGGTAAATCCATTTAATAAAAAACAAGGTATCTCTTCATCGTTTTACGCTGAGATAATGGATTATACTAAATCAAATTATACAGAGATGTCTTCGTTTAATGTGAATCAATTCTCGAAATCTAATTTAAGTAAAAGCTTAATGCTTCCTCCAGAAGCTATAACATTTTCTCCAACTACATCTACGGGAGGAACTAAATCCGTTTTAACTATAAATGGTACTGGTTTTGGTGCAACGAAGGGACGGGTTGGATTTAGTAATGCAGATGATGGTGGAGCAACTTTTGTTTTTGCTTTAGATACGCAAGTTTTAACTTGGTCCAATACAAGAATAACAGTGGAAATACCATCAAGTGCAGGAACGGGAAATATTTTGGTAGAAAATGCAGATACAACTACTGGGCAATCTACAAGCGATTTAACTATTACTTATTCAGAAAGTAATGCGGAATTTGATCCTGACGGTAACGGGCCTTTAGGACTTTATGCATACCCCATAAGACATATTAATAGTAATGGTAGTGGAGGTTATACATTTCAAATGCAAACAGGTTTTTTTAACAATTCTGAATTTCAGGGAGCTAAAGCAGCTTTCGAAAAAGTATTAGATCAATGGCGTTGTGAAACTAAAGTAAATTGGATTGTTGCTGGATCTGCAACGGGAATTGATATTGCGGCTGCAGATGATGTTAGCGTGGTTAAATTTGATAACAATAATGTACCTTCTGATAATTTACCAGCTGGCGTTCTTGGTCAAACTTTTAGTAGGGTTTCTGGCTGTGGAATTTCTGGTATGCCAGCTACTTGGAATGCACATGTAACTGAGATCGATATTGTTTTTGATTCTGCAATCGACTGGTTTTTTGGTACAGGATTACCAGATTTTGTGCAATACGATTTTGAAAGTGTGGCGCTCCATGAATTAGGTCATGCACATCAATTAAGCCATGTAATAGATGATTCTTCACAAGCAGATAATTCAAATGATGTTATGCATTATGCTATATCTAATGGTGAGCAGCAGAGAGTTTTAAATTCAAATAATATTACAGCAGCAAGTAATGTTCATGGTAGAAGTATTACTGTTAATGCTTGTTCACAAGGTTTAATGATAGATTATGTCGCTAATTGTACTTTGAGTACTACTAGTGATAATGAAGGAGAATTAGCAAGTGATGTTTCTATATTTCCTAATCCTACAAAGGGTAATTTTTCTATAAAAAAAGGTGCTTTAATTAGCTTAGAAAAAGCAGCTATTTATGATATTAGTGGAAGATTGATTTCTGAACATGATATTTCTGACGCATCAAATATTAAAACGATTAATTTATTTGGAGTTTCTAAAGGGGTTTATTTTGTTAATATTCATTCTGAAGGAACATTTATTACCAAAAAACTTATTTTTGAATAAAACCAAAATTAACTTATAATATTCAACATAGGGAATACTTAGTTTAAACTAAGTATTTTTACTTATAATTGTTCTAAATTATAATTTTTTATGCATAGGTTTTTGTCTAAGACTTTATTGTAAATTACATTTGTAATTAAATAAATTAACTTAAAAAATATGAGTGGATTTTTTAATTCTTCAATAGGAAGAAAAGTAGCTATGGCGCTTTCTGCATTTTTCCTGATGTTCTTCTTACTTCAGCATTTTGCTATCAATATTTTATCAATATTCAATCCAGATGTATTTAACGAAGTGTCGCACTTCATGGGTACAAACCCATTGGTGCAGTATGCTTTGCAGCCTGTTTTGATTTTTGGTGTTGTATTTCATTTTGTTATGGGGTTTGTATTGGAACTTAGGAATAAAAAAGCGAATGGTATTAAGTATGCAAAAAACAATGGTGCTGCGAATTCATCTTGGATGAGTAGAAACATGATTTACAGCGGAATTGCAATTCTTGCTTTTGTTGTATTGCATTTTATTGATTTCTGGATTCCAGAAATTAATACAAAGTATATTGTTGGAGATATGTCTGGATTGCATAATGGCGAGTTTAGATATTTCCATGAGTTAGTAGAGAAATTTGAAAACCCGTTAAGAGTTGTTGCTTATGTAATAGCCTTTGTGTTTTTAGCATTGCATTTACTACATGGTTTTACATCGGCATTCCAATCTATGGGAGCTACTGCGGGGCGCAAGAAAACATTACAAAATATTGGTAAAGCCTATTCAATTATTATTCCATTAGGGTTTATTGTTATTGCACTTTTTCATCATTTTAACCATTAATCTTAAATAGTATGGCTTTAGATTCAAAAGTACCAAAGGGTCCAATTAAAGATAAATGGACAGATTATAAAAATCATATAGACTTAGTTAATCCAGCTAATAAACGTAATATCGACATTATTGTGGTTGGTACAGGTTTAGCAGGAGGTTCTGCAGCTGCAACATTAGCTGAACTAGGTTATAATGTAAAAGCATTTGCTTATCAAGATTCTCCGCGTAGAGCACACTCAATTGCAGCTCAAGGAGGTATTAATGCAGCAAAAAATTATCAAGGAGACGGTGATTCAACTTACAGATTGTTTTATGATACTGTAAAGGGAGGAGATTACCGTGCTCGTGAAGCTAATGTATATCGTTTAGCAGAGGTTTCTGCAAATATTATAGATCAATGTGTCGCACAAGGTGTTCCTTTTGCTCGTGATTATGGCGGATTACTAGATAACCGTTCTTTTGGAGGGGTATTAGTATCTCGTACATTTTATGCGAAAGGACAAACAGGGCAACAATTATTATTAGGAGCTTACTCTGCAATGAACCGTCAAATTGCACGTGGAAAAATACAAATGTTCAACCGTCATGAAATGATGGATGTTGTCATTGTAGATGGTAAAGCAAGAGGGATAATAGCTCGTAACTTAGTTACAGGTGAAATTGAGCGTCATTCTGCACATGCAGTAGTTATTGGTTCTGGTGGTTATGGAAATGTATTTTTCTTATCAACAAACGCTATGGGATCTAATGTTTCTGCTGGATGGAAAATTCATAAAAAGGGAGCGCACTTTGCAAACCCTTGTTATACGCAAATACATCCAACATGTATTCCAGTGCACGGAGAGAATCAGTCTAAATTAACATTAATGTCTGAATCTTTACGTAATGATGGACGTATATGGGTGCCTAAAAAGAAAGAAGATGCTGAAGCTATTAGGGCTCATAAATTGAAAGCTACAGATATAGCTGAAGAAGATAGAGATTACTATTTAGAAAGAAGATATCCAGCCTTTGGTAACTTAGTACCACGTGATGTAGCATCACGAGCTGCTAAAGAGCGTGCAGATGCTGGTTACGGTGTTGGGCATAATGAAACTGGTGAGGCAGTATTTTTAGATTTTGCTTTTGCTATTGAACGTTATGGAAAAGAACAAGCCTTAATAAAAGGTTTAGATCAAAATAATAAAGCTTTAATTACAGACTTAGGTAAAAAAGTAGTAGAGGCTAAGTATGGTAATTTATTCCAGATGTATGAGAAAATTGTTGACGAAAATCCATATGAAACGCCAATGATGATTTACCCTGCAGTACACTATACAATGGGAGGTGTTTGGGTTGATTACAACTTGATGACTACCATTCCTGGGTGTTACTGTATTGGTGAAGCAAACTTCTCTGATCATGGTGCTAACCGTTTAGGGGCTTCTGCTTTAATGCAAGGTTTGGCAGATGGATATTTCGTGTTACCTTATACAATTGGAGATTATTTATCAAATGATATTAGAACAGGAACAATTCCAACTGATACTCCTGAGTTTGATCAAGCAGAAAAAGAAGTGAGAGAGAAAGTTGATTTCTTTATTAATAACAACGGAACAAAATCTGTTGATCACTTCCATAAACGTTTGGGGAAAATTATGTGGAATAAAGTAGGTATGGCTCGTAATGAAAAAGGGTTAAAAGAGGCTATGACCGAAATTAAAGCGTTACGTGAAGAATTCTGGAAAGATGTAAAAGTACCTGGTACTGCAGATACTTATAACGAAGAATTGGCAAAAGCAGGACGTGTAGCAGACTTTTTAGAATTAGGAGAGTTGTTTGCAAAAGATGCTTTAGAAAGAAACGAATCTTGTGGTGGGCATTTCCGTGAAGAATCTGCCGAAGAAGATGGACCGCAAAAAGGAGAAGCAAAACGTGATGATGAAAACTTTGCGTATGTAGCTGCTTGGGAATATAAAGGAGAACCAGCGAAAGCAGTTCTTCATAAAGAGGAGTTAGAATTTAAAGATATCGAGTTAAAACAACGTTCATATAAATAAGAAGGATTATGAAATTAACGTTAAAAATTTGGCGCCAAAATGGTGCAAACGATAAAGGAGGTTTAGTAGATTATAAACTAGACGGAGTGTCTCCAGATATGTCTTTCTTAGAAATGTTAGATATGTTAAACGAACAAATTATCAATGAAGGAGGGGAGCCTGTCGCTTTTGATCATGATTGTCGTGAAGGAATTTGTGGTATGTGTTCATTATATATAAATGGTGAAGCTCATGGACCGGATAGAGGTGTTACAACATGTCAATTACACATGCGTATGTTTAAAGATGGTGATACTATTTTTATAGAGCCATTTAGAGCGTCTGCATTCCCTGTAATTAAAGATTTAATTGTAGATCGTACGTCTTTTGATAGAATTCAACACGCGGGAGGATTTATATCTGTAAATACCTCTGGAAATACACAAGATGCTAATTCACTTCCAATTTCAAAGCATGCAGCAGATGAAGCTATGGATGCTGCAACTTGTATAGGTTGTGGAGCTTGTGTTGCAACGTGTAAAAACTCTTCTGCAATGCTATTTGTAGGTGCTAAAGTATCTCAATATGCATTGTTACCACAAGGGCAAGTAGAAGCTACAGATCGTGTTAAAAATATGGTCGCTCAAATGGATTTAGAAGGTTTTGGTAATTGTACTAATACTGGAGCTTGTGAGGTGGAATGTCCTAAAGGAATTTCATTAGATAATATTGCAAGAATGAATAGAGAGCTTATGAAGGCTTCTGTGTAATTCTATAATTTAAAAGAATATTAAAGCCCATATCATTTTTTGATATGGGCTTTTTTAGTGAAGTAATCTGCCTGCTCTGAAATATATTAAAGAATATCCTGATTTATAAGAAATAACAGCAGATTGAGAATAAAGCTAACATAACGTGATTGTGATTTTAAACTTAGAATAATCCTTAGTATCTGAAGTTAATAAAGGTACTTATGGATATAAGTAAGCACAAAAAGCTTATGGTATTAAAGGGGGCGTTTAGGTATGATTAAGGATATATAGTAGATTAGATTGAAGTAAACTAGACTTATATCTTATACTAAAACCATAAGAAATCCTAGTAAAAAAACAAACACTTAGAATAAGAAGGGAGTAAATACATTGATATGCTTAAAATTAATTGATATAAGAGTGACTTGTAATCCTGCAACAATTAAGGACCTTATTTTTGCTTTAATGTAAAATCATCTAAGTTTTATGGACAATAAAAAACCTGTTAAGCTAGCTTAACAGGTTTGATTTAATTTTATTAAAAGCTGTCTACCTTTTTTTAGTAGGACTTATAAAGTTTCTTTTTACTAAAACTTATTTAGTAACTACAAATTCTTGGTTAGCCCAAGCGAAAGCAGATAAATCTGCACCAACACCAGCTTTTGTAGCAACAGTGTTGTTTGAAGGAACAGAGATACCATCTGTAATTACAGATACAGTACCTGTAATATCACCACCTTCTTTGTCATCTCCTACATTTCCTTGAGCAAAAGCATTAGAAATAGTTAAAATACCATTTCCTTTATCATCGTTTGTATCTATTCTGTTACCAAAAGAAGCAGATCCGTAGGCAGCAAAAAGAACATTATCTATAGTAGCCTCAGTTCCTCTTCTAATCTCAGCACCAGCTTTAAGAGCTACATCAGGATTAAGGTTAAGTATTGTTACATTTCTTAATGTAGGTCTAGATATAGGTGTAGCAGTAGCATCAGAACCATTACTATCTCCTTCGATACCTCTTGGGTCTTCACTAGCCTCATCAAAACCATCATTACGAACACCAAATGCATTTGTTATAGTTCCTGTGTAACCACCTGTCCAATCAAACATATCATCTCCGATGTTAGCACAGTAAACATTAGTTACATTAACGCTACCTCCAAAGAATTCAATACCATCGTCTTTACCATCGCTTACAACTATGTTGTTTACTACTGTACCATTACCAACACCAAAGAAAGAAATTCCATTAAATTCTTGCTCCCCGTTTATTTTCGCTCCAGTGTATTCTGCGATAACATAGCTTAATTCTCCTGAGTTATCAGAATTATCATTGCCTCCATAAAGTAAACCGGCAACTTCAGATTGTACATCTGTACCTTTGTTGCTTATAGCTTTTCCAGCAATTACAATTCCACCCCAGTCACCAGCTTTAGGAGAACTAGCATCAGATGTGAATTTAATTGGATTAGCAGCAGTACCTTTGGCTATTAATTTAGCGCCTCTTTCTACAGCTAAGAATATATCAGTTCTACCGCTTTTAGCTTTAATTATTGTACCAGCCTCTATTGTTAAAGTTGTTCCTGTTTTAACTGTTAAAGATCCTGTTAGGTTATAAGCTACAGAAGCTAATAAAGTAGCGTCTTCTGTCAGTTCTCCTTTTAACTCACTACCTGTAATAGGAGTTCCTCCCTGACCTGGGTCAATAGACCTATTATCATCATCAGAAGAACAAGAGAAAATTGAAACTATAGTTACAACTAATAATAAGTTTTTTAAATTTTTCATTTTGGTTTTTTATTATTTTATAGGTTTTGTTAATTATAATGCAAATTAACTTCAAGAGTATAAATTAAGTTTTAAGCCAATATTAGTATTAGGTTAAGAAATTAGACTAAAGTTAAGCTAATGTTTTTTACTATAGCTATTTAGTGTTATCTTGTATAATAAAAAACCCTCAAAAGTATTTAATTTTTGAGGGATTTTTTATAATAATGAAGCTTATGTTTTTATAAGCTATAGCTTATTCCTGCAGATATTGAAGTTCCTCTTTTATATGTGTTCATTGTTAGTTTTTCTGGAATATCTCTATATCTTTCAAAACTAGGGTTCAATAAGTTTTTAGCATTAAATTTAACGCTTAAATTTTTATTGAATTTATGACTAAAAACAAAGTCTAGTAAAGGCACTCCTTTTTCAACAATGTTTTCTTTAAAGTTTGTTCCAATACTATATACTTTATCACTTTGATAATTAAATACTAATGTAGAAATAGTTTCTTTTTCATTTACTTTAAATCTATATGAAACATCAGCATTTATTGTAAAAGGAGATGCGCCTTCTAATTCAGAACTGCCTCCTGTGTAATTAAATAATGTATTAGTAGTGTTATATTTAAGTTCGGTTTTCATTAGTGTTATATTACCACCTATCGTTAGATGTTGAGATTTTTCATCATCTATTTCTTTAGATAGTATATTTAATTTTCCTTCTAGTTCAGCTCCAAAAACTGTTGCGTCACCAGAATTGTCGAATGTAAAATCTCTTTCTATAGCAGAGTTTCTTTCTAAACGGTTTATAGAGTTTTGGATTAATTTACCAAATACACCTATGGAGATTAATTCACTTTTATTAGGGAATAATTCAAATTTAAGTTCCCCATTATAATTATCTGAAGGAAGTAAAGCAGGATTACCACTTTCTTGAAAGTTAATCCCTTCATAAGTAAAAGGTGCAATTTCTTTAAACTGTGGGTATGTGTAAGTAACTCCACCAGATGCTCTTAAATTGATTTTTTCATTAACTTGATACTTCAAGTTAAGCGTAGGTAATATGTATTGTTTATCTAATGCTATTTTACTATTACTAGAAAAACCAGGGAAACTAATATTAGTACTCCACTCAATATCCATTTTTATGTCTTCAGCACGAATCCCAACATTAGCTGTGAATTTATCATTGAACTTAAACATAGCATCGATATATGCTGCATGTATAGTTTTTTCAGCATCATATAATTGTGGAAGATATGTTTCAGCATCATCACTGTTTCTACCTCTTGAAGTTTCTATTCCAAAAAACGCATTATCAAGGTTGTTTTGGTTAAAAGTAGAATCTAAATTGTTTATGTCTACAAAAGTATTTCTTGGATTTGTGAAGTTGTGATCAAAATAAATACCATCAAACTTTCTGTCTGTAATGCTTCCATTGTAACCTAAAGTTACTTTGCCTTTGTTTTCATAACGTTCTCCTAGGTATTTTATAATACTTAGTTTTCCTGCAATATTATTTTCAAATAAATTACCATAAAACCTACTGTTATCTCTTACTGCATTTTGAGATATTCTTGTTGTATTAGTGTCGTTATTGATAATGAAAGTATTTTTCCTTCTGTCGGGTTCATCATTGTAAATGGCATTATAACTTAAAGCAGCATTAACATCTATTGATTCTCCTAACTTGTTTGTAGATAACAATTGATTTACAAAAAGCTTATTTTGAATCTCTGTTTGCAATAATACGTTTACTAATCTATTGTCATCTGAATCTCTTCCTACATCAGTTGTTGTTCCAATGAAATCTTGAATTTTTTGAGTGTTAGAGTGAACAAATAAATGATTAAAACTTAATTTATGGTTGTTGTTAATTTTATAAGCAATATTACCCATTAACATTTTTGAGGCGCTATATTTATAAGTTTTAGTGTCGAATATGGATCCTACATTAAGAATAGCATTATCATTAATGTCAACAATTGCATCTGAAGCTCCTTCTTGAAATGTATATTTATTATTAAATGATCCAACTAAGAAAAAACTAACATTACTTTCGTCTGATAAAGCTATTTTTTTACCATAATTAACAGAAAGACCTAAATTAGGATTCGCTTTTCCAGAATTAGGGGAATAGCTATTGTCGAAACTATAAGTTGATAGGTTTCTTATTTTGTGTTTCGTGTTTGAATTAACTCCAAGCCAGTTAGCTCCATCAATTTCTTTAAAATCTTTAAGTGTTGTTTGTGTATTGGCTCCAGCAGAAACTCCAATTTTAAATAAAGATTTTTTTGAGTTTTCTTTACTTACAATGTCAATATTTGCTCCAGCAACATCAGAAGACATATACGAAGAAAAAGCTTTTGATATTCCTACGCTTTCTATAATGCTTGATCCAAATAACGATAAATCAATATTTTTGTTTCTTGGATCATTAGAAGGCAGAGGAAGGCCATTAAGTGTTGTGTTGTTGTATCTATCACCTAAGCCTCTTACATAAATTTTGCTAGAACCTTCTTTTTTATTTACACCAGTTACTTTTAAGGTTGCTGCTCCTGCATCAGATACCGCTTTTTTGCTGAGTTCTTGAGCACCTATAGCTGTTTTTATACTTACAGCTTTCTTTTGATCCAACAACAAGGCAGTTTCACTTTCTCGTTTAGTTGTTGTTGTAATTACAACTTCATCTAATGAAGCCGAACTAGCACTCATAACAACATTAACTGTTGCGGTTTCTCCAGCAACAATGGTTACAGGTATCTCTTGAGTTTCGTAACCAACAAAGCTAAATTGTAATATATGAGATCCAGGTTGAAGTTCTTCAAGTTTGTAAAGTCCTTCAAAGTCTGAAGTCGTTCCTTTTGTTGTCCCTTTTATGATAACATTTGCAAAGGCTAAAGGCTCATTATTGTAATCTTTATCTGTTAGTTTACCTGTCACAGAACCAGTACTTTGAGCGTGCGAAAAAGACGCTAAAATCAATGTAAATACTACTACTAAATTTCTCATTTTGTTAATATAGTTTCTTGGCGCAAAGAACGGTAGAACCTATAAACTCGATGTTATTAATAGGTTAAACAACAGTAATAAAAGTGTTATCTAAATGTTAACAAAACATTGCGTTGATAATTACGAAACAATTTTTTAACATTTAAAAACAAAGTAGAAGTTTTAAAGGTTAAGCGTGAATTTAAGTATCTTGCCAGAACTTAATAATTTACTATGAACTGGGAACAATTACTATCCTTAAAGCGTTTTGGAGATACTAATAAACGTATAAGAAAAGAACAAGATGAAACTCGATTAGGTTTTGAGGTAGACTATGATCGTATTATTTTTTCTTCAGAATTTAGAAGTCTTCAAGATAAAACACAAGTTATACCGCTATCGCAAACAGATTTTGTACATACGCGATTAACACATAGTTTAGAAGTTAGTGTTGTGGGGCGTTCTTTAGGGCGACTTGCAGGGAAAAAAATATTAGAAAAATATCCTCATTTACAAAATGTACATGGCTACCAACCTAATGATTTTGGAGCTATTGTAGCATCTGCAGCTTTAGCTCACGATATAGGAAATCCGCCTTTTGGGCATTCAGGAGAAAAAGCTATTGGTGAATTTTTTAAAACAGGAGAGGGTAAGCAATTTAAAGATAAACTTACAGATAAAGAATATCAAGATTTATGTGATTTTGAAGGTAATGCAAATGGTTTTAAAATATTAACTGAAAGTAGAGAGGGGCGTGATGGTGGATTACGTTTGAGTTATGCAACTCTTGGTACGTTTATGAAGTATCCAAAAGAATCACTTCCAAAGAAACCAACAAAACATATAGCAGATAAAAAGTATGGTTTTTTTCAATCCGAAAAAGATGCTTTTATAGATATAGCTAATGAATTAGGTTTGTTAAAAAGAGGTGATGATGATTTGAGTTTTTCTAGACACCCACTGGCTTTCTTAGTAGAAGCGGCAGACGATATTTGTTATACTATAATTGATTTCGAAGATGGTATTAATCTAGGACTAATCCAGGAAGAATTTGCACTTGAATATTTAATTAATATAGTAAGAGATAAAATTAAAACTGAAAAATACCATGCGCTTAAAAGCAAGGAAGATCGTTTAAGTTATTTAAGAGCTTTGGCTATTGGAACGCTAATAGATGAAGCTGTAGATATATTTATGAAACATGAAGAAGCTATCTTAAGTGGTGATTTTGATTGTGCATTATTAGATAAAAGTAAATATGAAGCTCAAATAAAAGATATTATAAAAATAAGCGTAGAACAAGTTTATCAAAGTAAAGACGTTATAGAAAAGGAGATAGCAGGATATAGTGTGATAAATACATTATTAAGTACATATACAAGAGCTGTAAATAATTGTTTTGAGGGGATTGCTTCAAATTATGATAAACTGATAATGAAAAGTTTACCTCGCCAAATGATTTATAATAATCAAGCTAGTTTATATAAGCGTTTATCAAGTGTTTGTTATTATATATCTTTGCTTTCTGACAGTAAAGCAATATTAACCTACAAAAAAATGAAAGGTTTTGATTTTGTTTGAGACTAATTAAATCCTTATTTTTAAATTTAACCCAATATACAGTGAAGAAAACCTTATTAAGTATCTCATTATTAACATTAATCATCGCTTTAGCATGTATTTTAAATACTCCTAAGGAAGATGTAGTTAGTAATCTAAAAGCTAAACATAATGAGTTTTTAGATAAAAGTCCATTTAAATTAAATAAAAATTTATCAAAAAAAGAAAAATTTGAAATGGGATTACCTCCCAATAGATATCTTTCAAGAGAATGGGAGCTTACAATGAATCCTGAAATTGGAAGGCCTACACCAGAAAATATTAGCAAAATTCGAAAACAATTAGGGTCTAGTTTAACAGCTAGAGTGCCAGGAGATAAAGCGAGTAATATATGGATAGAAAGAGGACCTAATAATGTAGGTGGTAGGGTGAGAGCTTTAATGTTCGATCCTAATGATAATACAAACGAAACTGTTTTCGCAGCAGGAGTAAGTGGAGGATTATGGAAAAACATTAATATAAGTTCATCTTCATCAACTTGGACAAGAGTAAATATTCCAGAAAACCTTAATATTTCTTGTATGACTTACGATCCTACAAAGCCTAATGTTTTTTATGTAGGAACGGGCGAGTCTTATGTTGGCGGTGATGTAAATGGAGATGGTCTATGGCAATCTACAAATGGAGGCACAAGTTGGTCTAGAGTATTTGGAGGTGTTACAGGAGAAACAAAATTTGTTACAAATGCAAAACTTACAGTAAATTCATCTAGTTTAATTACAGGAGAATACCAATTAGCACGAGCTAATTTTGGACCGTCATTAACATCTGTTACAGGAGATCTTGTTTTAGTAAACGACGGTGTCGATACGGTAATAGATGGATGTACTGTGTTAACTAATGGAGCTGAAATCAACGGTAATATTGCTGTTGTAGAAAGAGGTAGTTGTTCTTTTGTAGCAAAAGTGAAAAATGCTCAAGATGCTGGTGCTGTAGCTGTATTAGTTGTTAATGATAGAGTAGGTCCACCATCAGCTCTTGGAGGGGTAGATGGAACGGTTACTATTCCTTCTGCAATGATTTCTAGGGATGCTGGGCAAGCTTTAATCACACAGTTAGGAAGTGGAGTTAATGTGACTATAGAAGCAGTATCTTCTTCGCCTGTAGCCTCAGGGTATTTAACGCCAGGTATTCATCATATTAACGATGTTGAAGTAAGAGACATAGGCGGAGGAAATAGTGAAGTTTATGTAGCTGCAGCATCATCTAGATATACAGATGGTTCTCCTAGTTCATTATTTGGAGTTGAGGAATATGGTTTGTATAGATCTTCATCTAATGGAAATACATGGTCTAAACTTGTATTACCATTAACATCAGAAGGAGCTGTGTATACACCAAACGATATAGAAATTGGTGCAGATAATACAATATGGATTGCTACCACAAGGAATACTTCAGGTTTAGGAGGCGGTGTTATTTTATCTTCTACTAATGGAACATCATATAGTATTGAAAAAACAATACCAAAAGGAAGAAGAACTCAAATAGCAGTATCAAAATCAAACCCAGGAAGAATTTATGTTTTGGTAGAACTATCAGAGAGTACTAATGCTGTGCAAATTATTAGAACCAATGATAAGTTTAATAGTGAAGAAGATTTGCCTTTACCAGATGATGTAGATATAAATATACCAGCTACAGATTTTACAAGAGGACAAGCATTTTATAATCTGGTTATAAAAGTAGACCCTACGAATGATAACAATGTATTTTTAGGTGGAATAGATTTATTTGAAAGTAATGATTCAGGTGATACATGGAAACAAATGTCTAAATGGTCTAATAACAATGATTTACGTGCTTTAAGAGAGCCATTGGTTCATGCAGACCATCACGCTATAACTTTTGGTAAAGGAGATGTAACTAAAATGCTTTTTGGAAATGATGGAGGTGTGTATTATAGTAACAATTCAGGAGTTTCAATTAATAGAAGAAATAGAGGGCTAAATGTAACGCAGTTTTATACTGTTGGTGTGGCTCCAACATCAGCAATTAGTGGTGATTATTTTTATGCTGGAGCTCAAGATAATGGGACTCAGTTTTTTGAAAATTCAAATTCAGGAATAGACTCTTCAGTAATAAATCCAACTGGAGGTGATGGTGCTACTACATTAGTAGATCAAGATGGGAGTGATACATATTTTATTTACAACTCTGTTTATAATGATAGAATTACGAAAAGAGAGTATCCATCTGGTGTTGAGATTGAAGTAAATAGAGAAAATTTGAATAGAGGTGATTTTATTAATGAAGGAGAATTAGACTCTAATTTAGATATTCTATATACAAATTATTCAGAAGGATCAGATTTTCAAATAAGGAGATATGATTTAAGCGGGGCGAGTATTCTTAAATCAATTTTATCTGATAATTTAATGAATTCTAGTCCAACAGCTTTTAAAGTATCTCCATTTACAAAGTCATCTACTGTATTATTAGTTGGTCTTGAAAGAGGAAAGCTTTTAAAAATTACTGGCGCTAATGGAAGTTCTCCTGTTTGGACCGAAATTGGAGATGGCAATTTTATTGGTAGTATTTCTGATATTGAGTTTGGTCAAACAGAATCGGATATATTTGTAACTATTCATAATTATGGAGTAGAAAATATTTGGTATAGTGATGATGCAGGTACTTCATGGGAAGTTAAAGAAGGCAATCTTCCTGATTTACCAGTTAAAACTATATTGCAAAACCCATTAAATCTTGAAGAAGTGCTTGTAGGTACAGAACTAGGTGTTTGGTATACTAATGATTTCTCATCTACAGATCCAACATGGAGACGATCTTTTAATGGGATGAGTAATGTGAAAGTAACCGATTTAGATCTTAGAGATGATAATACTGTTTTTGCAGCTACTTATGGAAGAGGAATCTTTTCAGGAAAATTACTGTCAAAAACATTAAGTATTGATGAAAATAACGAAGAAGCAGTTTCTCAAATTAAAGTATATCCAACAGTATCGAATGGTGATTTTAAAGTATCTGCACCTATTGATATTAAAAAAGGAACTCTAAATATTTTTGATTTAAATGGTAGAGAAGTTTATGCATCAAAAGTTGATTTTAATAGTGGTTCAAGTTTAGATATATCTCTTAATGTGTCAAGTGGTATTTATGTTATTAAATTTATGTCTGAAAAAAGGAAACCATATACACATAAAGTTATTATTAAATAGGAATCAATAATAGAATTTATTTAAACAAAAAGAGGAAAGCCTAAGCTTTCCTCTTTTTGTTTAAATATTTGTCTCTTTCTAAAATAGCTTTACATCAAAATATTATTTATATATTGAGTTAAGTTTTCTACATCTAAACCGATAGTTTGTTGTAACTGGATTACGTTGCCGTGTTCAATAAATGTGTCAGGAATACCTAATACTTTAATGTTATTTTTATAATTATGAGTTGAAATAAATTCTAAAATAGAGCTTCCAAAACCCCCTTTTATAGTGTTGTCTTCAACAGTAATAATTGTATCATGATGTTTTAATATATTATGAAGTAAAACGTGATCTAAGGGTTTTATAAAGCGCATATCATAATGTGCAATAATATTTGAATTATCACAATTTTTAATTGCATGACTAATATTTTTAGCTATAGTTCCAATGCTTAAAATAGCGATATGTTTTCCGGTTTTTAATAAAACACCTTTGCCTATTTCAATTTTAGAAAAAGGCTGTTTCCAATTTATAGTAATGCCTCTTCCTCTTGGGTAACGAATGGCGATAGGTAAATCTAGTCCTAATTGAGCGGTGTACATAATGTTGCGTAATTCTATTTCATTTCTCGGAGCAAAAATGATAAGATTAGGAATGCAATTTAAATAGCTTAAATCAAAAACACCATGGTGTGTTGCTCCATCTTCACCTACTAACCCTGCACGATCCAAACAAAAAACTACAGGGAGTTTTTGTAAGGCTACATCATGAATAATTTGGTCATAAGCACGCTGTAAAAAGGTGGAGTAAATATTGCAAAAGGGAATTAATCCTTGTGCGGCCATACCTGCAGCTAAGGTTACAGCATGTTGTTCTGCAATACCAACATCGAAAGCACGGTCGGGAATCTCATCCATCATATACTTTAACGAGCTTCCTGTAGGCATAGCAGGGGTAATGCCTACTATGTTTTTATTTTTTTTTGCTAGCTCTACAATGGTACGTCCAAAAACATCTTGATATTTAGGTGCTTGTTCAATTTTATTTTTTGGAATTAAATTACCGGTATTAGCATCAAACTTACCTGGAGCGTGATATTTAACTTGGTTTTCTTCAGCTTGTTTTAAGCCTTTGCCTTTAGTTGTAATGATGTGCAAAAACTTTGGGCCTTTAACTGTTTTTAGTCTATTTAATTCTGAAATTATACGATTTAAATCATGTCCATCTATGGGGCCTGAGTAGTCAAAATTTAGGGCTTCAAATATATTGTCTTGTTTTTGAGTACCTTTTTTAACGTTGGTTAAATATTGTTTTAATGCTCCAACACTGGGATCTATACCGATAGCATTGTCGTTTAAAATAACTAGTATATTTGCGTTGGTGACTCCAGCATGATTTAAGCCTTCAAAAGCCATTCCGCTAGCAATACTTGCATCTCCAATAACAGCTACATGATGTGTGTCTTTTCCTTTTAGTTGTGATGCAATTGCCATTCCTAAGGTAGCAGAAATGGAAGTAGAAGAATGACCAACACCAAAAGTGTCGTATTCACTTTCTTCTCGTTTAGGAAAACCGCTAATACCTCCAAGGCGTCTATTGGTATGAAAATTATGTTTTCTTTCGGTTAAAATTTTATGTCCATAAGCTTGATGTCCAACATCCCAAATAAGTTGGTCTTCGGGAGTATTAAATACATAATGTAAAGCAATCGTTAATTCAATAACGCCTAAACTAGCACCTAAATGGCCTTCTTTAGTAGCGACTATATTAATAATGAATTCGCGAAGTTCTTTTGCAAGTTGAGGTAAGTCTTCTTGTTTTAAAAGACGTAATTCTTTTGGGGAATTGATATGGTATAATATTGAATTTTGCACACCACAAAAGTACAAGATTTTATTGTTCTTCTATTTGAAAAATAACTAGGTAAGACTATATATTATTTTAATAGGCTTTCCATTTTGTTCTTCGGGTATAAATTTGGTAAAAGATTAATGACTTGTATGGCTTCTTTATCTAACTTAAGGTGAGGTGCTCTCGCTTTAATATATAAAACCATTTGAAATTGTATTTTTGTTTTTATGATAGAACCATTTGATGATACCTATTTTATGAAGAAAGCACTTCAAGAAGCTGAGGCTGCTTTTGAAAAAGGAGAAATTCCTGTAGGTGCTGTTATCGTTATTGATAATAGGATTATAGCTAGGGGGCATAATTTAACGGAAACATTAACAGATGTCACTGCTCATGCCGAAATGCAAGCCATTACAGCTGCAGCAAATTTTTTAGGAGGTAAATATCTTCAAAAATGTACCTTGTATGTTACTTTAGAGCCATGTCAAATGTGTGCAGGTGCATTATATTGGAGTCAGATATCTAAAATTGTCTATGGAACTAGAGATATGGAACGTGGTTGTATAAATTTAAAAACAAAGTTACACCCCAAAACTATAATTACTGGAGGTGTAATGGAAGAAGAGGCTTCAGGGCTTTTAAAACGTTTTTTTATTGAAAAGCGAAATTTAAATTAAGAAGATATCTGTTTGCTTATTATTGTGCTTTTATAGGTTTTATAGCATAAAATTGATTAATTTATAAATAGTTGTATTAAAAATATGAATACAATAATAATTGTAGGTTTTTAACTACAAATTGTTCTTAATCTTGCTTCTTGTAAGTAAAATAAGTAGTTTTACTTTGTAACTATTTAAGAGCATCTATATGGTTTTGAAAAATACTATAATTATTTTTTCGTTTGTATTTTTGAATATAAATAAGTTATCATCACAGTCCCAGAATTATGGAACGATTGACTATAATAAGGCAATTAATATTTCTGGAAAACAAAGAATGCTTTCACAGAAAATGGCAAAAGCATATTTGTTACTTACTAAGGGGGTAAATAATGAAAAAATAAAAAGAGAACTTAATTCTAGTAAGTTTATTTTTAAAAAACAGTTAGAGATTTTAAGAGAAAATGCGACTAGTTCATCTGTAAAACTGTATATAAAAAATGTTGACAAGCTTTGGGAAGCGTTTAAAATATTAATAAGTTCGCCTGTGAATTTGAATGATTCTGAAAGGATAATGAAATTAAACTCTAAGCTATTAAGTGCATGTCACGAGTTAGTAGAGAGTATTGAAGCGAGGTCAAATTATGACAACCGTTTTTTTGAAAATAATAATCAAGAATTAATGAAAATCATTAATGTATCTGGTAAACAACGCATGTTATCTCAAAGGCTTTGTTTATATTATACAGCTATAACTATGTTTCCAAAAGATAAAACCGAATATCAGGAAATATTAGGTCAAGTTTTTGATGAGTTTGATGGTGTTATAGGGTACTTATTAATAAATGGTTATAATACGACTGAATCTGAAGAGGAACTAGGGGCAGTCATGGCTATGTGGGAAAAAATTCAATCTAATAAAAAAGGATTTTTAGATGGAGAATTTGATTTAGAAGATGTTTTTAATGTTACTAATGATTTAACAAAAAGCTTTAATAAAATAACTGGAATTTATGAGATAGTTTCTAAAACCTATTAAGTATAAAACAACGAATGATAGTTATTTTGTAATTAAACTTAGCGTGATTTCTGCGATAGTGATTGAAGTGGCATCCTTTTTTGAGGTAGGAGAAAAAGATATAACGGAAAGCACGGTTTATTTTGGTTTTTCTGCCAAAATAAAATTGCCATATAAATAATTTGTTTAATTAGTAATGGTATAAAATGAAAAAATCCCAAGCAATAATGTTTGGGATTTAGTTTTATATATAAAAGGGAAGCAATCGTTTTATGTTTAAGAACGATTAACTATTTTTTTAGTATCTGTAATGCTCAGGTTTATATGGACCATCTACAGTTACACCAATGTAGCTAGCTTGCTCTTCACGAAGTTCTGTTAATTCAACACCAATTTTAGCTAAGTGTAATTTTGCTACTTTCTCATCTAAAGCTTTTGGTAACATATATACTTCGTTTTTGTAAGCGTCTGCGTTATTCCAAAGTTCTATTTGAGCTAAAGTCTGGTTTGTAAATGAGTTGCTCATTACAAAACTTGGATGTCCTGTAGCACAACCTAAGTTTACTAAACGACCTTCAGCAAGGATAATAATATCTTTTCCATCGATAGTATATTTATCTACTTGAGGCTTAATTGTGTTTTTGGTATGACCATAGTTTTCGTTTAACCAAGCCATATCAATTTCATTATCGAAATGTCCAATGTTACAAACAATGGCTTTGTCTTTTAATGCTTCAAAATGACGACCTTGAACAATATCTTTATTTCCTGTGGTTGTAATAACAATATCTGTATTACCAATTACAGTTTCTAGTTTTTTAACTTCAAAACCATCCATGGCTGCCTGTAAAGCACAAATAGGGTCAATTTCTGTAACAGTAACTATACTTCCTGCACCTTTAAAAGAAGCAGCAGTACCTTTACCAACATCTCCATAACCACAAACAGTTACTCGCTTACCTGCAAGCATAAGATCTGTAGCACGACGTATAGCATCTACAGCACTTTCTTTACAACCGTATTTGTTGTCGAATTTAGATTTTGTTACAGAATCGTTTACGTTAATTGCAGGCATAGGTAATGTTCCATTTTTTACACGCTCATATAACCTGTGAACTCCTGTTGTTGTTTCTTCAGATAAGCCATTAATTCCAGCTGCTAGTTCTGGGTATTTATCTAAAACCATATTTGTTAAATCACCACCATCATCAAGTATCATATTTAATGGTTGTTTGTCTTCTCCAAAAAATAAAGTTTGCTCGATGCACCAATCAAATTCTTCCTCAGTCATGTCTTTCCATGCATAAACAGCAGTACCAGCAGCAGCAATTGCGGCGGCAGCTTGATCTTGTGTAGAGAAAATGTTACAAGAACTCCAAGTTACTTCTGCTCCTAAAGCTTGTAATGTTTCAATTAAAACAGCTGTTTGAATAGTCATATGCAAACATCCAGCTATTCTTGCTCCTTTTAGAGGTTGTGAATTTTTATATTCTTCACGAAGACTCATTAGTCCAGGCATTTCAGCCTCAGCTAATTCTATTTCTTTTCGTCCCCAATCTGCAAGCTTTATATCTTTAACTTTACTTGCTACGTAAGGAGTTGTTTTTGTGCTCATAATTAATTTTTATTTTTGTTAAAATCTAAACATGATTGGTTTAGTTCTTAAAATACTTAAATTCGCGTGTTAAAAACGCCAAATTATTTGGCTGTGCAAAGATAACTAATAACTTTTAGAATATTAAATGCCACTTTATAAAACCATTACTCCAAATTCGAAAACTATTGTTAAAATATGGAAGATTACTGAATCTTATAATGATTTAATGGAGACGGTAAATCTAAAACCAGAAAATTTAGAACGTGTTCTGACGATGAAAAGTGAATTACACCAACGTGGGTTTTTAAGTGTTCGATGCTTATTAGAAGAGTTTGGCTACAATGATGATGATTTATTTTATGATGAAAATGGAAAACCTTATTTAAAAGATAATAAACAAATTTCTATTACGCATTCATTTAATTTTTCGGCAGTTATAGTAAGTGATGTTATAATTGGTATTGATGTTGAAAAACAACGCGATAAAATTAGTGTTATAGCTCATAAATTTATTGACTACGAGTTTAATTATTTAAATAAAGATGCCGAAGATTATATTAAAAAATTAACAGCTATTTGGTGCGTGAAAGAGTCGTTATATAAACTATTTGCAACACCTGGGCTTAGTTTTAAAACACATTGTTTAGTTATTCCTTTTGAAATATGTGATGATGAAACTATTGCATGGATTGATTATGATGGAAAAAAATACCGTTACAATATTCATTTTATAGAATTTGAAGGGTTTACTTGTGCATACGCTATTGCTTAACATGGAATATATTTTTAAAGACATAATGTCCTCAATTTGTCTACAAGAAAAGTTGCTTGCTGTTTTAATTGATCCAGATAAATTCTCTATTGAAAACATTGAAGGTTTTATAGGTAAAGTGAACAGATCTATAGCAACTCATGTTTTTGTTGGAGGTAGTACTGTTGGTGTAAATACTACAGATGTTTTAGTTGAAGAAATAAAAAAACATACAAAATTACCTGTAATATTATTTCCTGGAGATGTAACTCAAATTACAGATAAGGCAAATGCTATTTTATTTTTATCTTTAATTTCAGGAAGAAATCCTGAATATTTAATAGGTAAGCATGTTGAAGCCGTTTCGAAGTTGAGAAAAACAAATTTAGAAGTGATTCCAACTGGATATGTTTTAATTGAGAGTGGGAAAAAAACAGCTGTTGAAAGAGTTACTGGAACAAGTCCAATGTTAAGAAGTAATATTGAGTATATAGTTGATACAGCAAAAACAGGAGAATTGCTTGGAATGAAATTAATATATTTAGAAGGGGGCAGTGGCGCAATTTATCCAATTTCAAAAGAGATTGTTAGTAGGGTTAAAAAATCATTACAAATTCCATTAATTGTTGGTGGAGGTATTAGGAGTAAAAAAGAAATTGAAGAAGCGTATAGTGCAGGGGCGGATTTAGTTGTTATTGGCACAGCTTTTGAGGAAGATGAATCGTTTTTTGATGATTTAATTAAGTGAATTATTACAACATATTGACACTGTAAAGATGTTTTAACATCTAAATAAAACAAATAAAATTTTCGTTATAGTTTATTAAAAGCTTTAATAGAAGACGGAAATAAAAAATAAATTATAAATGAAAATATCTGTAGAATTAACGTTAACACCTTTACATGATGATTATGAGGCGGCGATTATTCATTTTATAAAAAAGCTAAGAGCTTCAAATTTGAAAATAATTGAAACACCATTAAGTACTCAAGTTTATGGTGATTATGATGAGGTTATGCATTTATTAACATTTGAAATAAAAGAAGCTTTTGAACTTATGGATAAAGGCTTATTATATATAAAAATTGTAAAATCTGATAGATACGATTATGAACCCCATTTTTGAGTTTTTATTTGGGCAATATTCTGGATATGAATTGAATGATGTTGTTTTAGAGGTTATTGCTGTCATTTTTGGTTTCATATCTGTTTGGTGTTCAAAAGAAAATAATGTTTTTGTTTTTCCTACAGGAATAATAAGTACTGTGATTTTTGTTTACTTGTTGTTTAAATGGGAACTACTTGGAGATATGATGATAAATGCTTACTATTTTATAATGAGTCTTTATGGTTGGTATGTTTGGACATTAAAAGTAGATAAATTAAATGTTACGCCTATTACAAGAACAGTTTCTAAAGAAAAAAAAGTTAGTACAATTATATTTTTAGTAACATTATTATTTGTTTATTTAGTTTATCAATTTTTTGATAAATGGACAAGTTGGGTAGCATATGTTGATACTATTACAACAGCAATATTTTTTGTAGGCATGTGGCTTATGGCTCGAAGAAAACTGGAACATTGGCTTTTTTGGATTGTAGGTGATTTAATATCTGTTCCTCTATATTTTTATAAGGGGTTTACATTTACTAGTTTACAATACTTAGGATTTACATTTATTGCAATTTATGGTTATATAGCATGGAAGAAAAATATAAACAGCAATTTTCGAACTGCATAAAGGTGGTATTGTTTGGTCCTGAAAGTACGGGAAAAACAACACTATCTCGTCAGTTAGCTCGACATTATAATTCTGTTTGGGTTCCAGAATATGCACGTGAATATCTTCAAAACAAATGGAATAATGAACGGAAAACTTGTGAGCCAGATGATTTGTTGCTTATTGCAGCTGGACAAATTAAACTTGAAAATGAGCTTGCTAAAAAAACAGATTCTGTTTTAATTTGTGATACGGATTTATTGGAGACAAAAGTATATTCTGAAGCTTATTATCGAGGAAGCTGTGATCCTATTTTAAAAAAATATGCAGAAGAAAACACTTATAATTTGTATTTTTTAACTTATATTGATACTCCTTGGGAAGCTGATGACTTAAGGGATAGACCAGAAAATAGAGAAATGATGTTTGAATTTTTTGAAAATGAACTAATTAAAAATAAGAGACCATATGTGCTACTTAAAGGTAATAAAAATGAACGTTTAGAAACTGCGGTTATGCATATTAACAGGTTATTAGAAAGAAAATAATGTTTTTAGAAAAAGATCAAGAACAGATAGAAGATATAGGTTTAACTATTAATAAAGTTAATGCTCAGATAACTACTATAAAATCAGGAATGACTTATTCCAATTTAGTAGAGGCGGCAACGATTGGTAATGGTATTCTTAAAATTAAGAATAATAAATCCCAAGATTATTTCATTGATTTATTTGAACAAAAACGAAATTCTATAAACATGGTGAAATTTGTACCAGCATCTGGTGCAGCTACCCGTATGTTTAAGTTTTTATTTAAATTTTTAGATGAATATAATAGATCTGACTTGCGTTTTGATGCCTATTTAAAAAGGAATAAAACACTTTGGATATTTGTTAGTGGTTTAGAGAAATTTCCTTTTTATAGAGATGTTCTTAGTCAAGTTAAAAAAGCAGTGCCTAATTATAGTGAATTGCCTTATGATGAGAAACATCGAGAGTTTATAAAAACAATGCTTTGTGAAGAGCATTTAAATTATAGTAATTACCCAAAAGGATTATTGCCATTTCATGATTATGAGACTCATGTTTCAACGGCTTTTGAAGAACATTTATTTGAAGCAGCACTTTATGCATCTGCTAATAGTAAAGCAGATTTACACTTTACGGTTTCAGAGAAGCATAAACAACAGTTTGATGAAACTTTAGAAGAAATAATTAAGAGAGTTCAAGAAAAAACGAAAATGGAGTTTAATATTTCGTTTTCTTTTCAAAAAGAATCTACAAATACAATTGCTCTCAAGGCAGATAATGATTTATATAGAAATGGAAATGATGCTTTGTTATTTAGACCAGCCGGTCATGGAGCTCTATTAGAGAATTTAAATGAGTTAGATTATGATCTTGTTTTTATAAAAAACATAGATAATATTGTTGTTTATAAACGAAATAAAAAAGTATCAGATTATAAAAAAATGTTAGCTGGTGTTCTTTTGGAAATTCAAGAACAGGCTTTTAAATTTTTAAATAAACTGGATGGTAATTCCGTTTTAGAAGAAGAAATTATTGAAATAGCATTGTTTTTGTCAAACAAAATGAATGTAGAAATTGATGATCGGTTTGATGATTTTAATATAAGAGAAAAAAGAGATTATTTATATAAAAAATTAAATCGCCCTATCAGAGTTTGTGGTATGGTTAAAAATGAAGGAGAACCAGGAGGAGGGCCATTTTGGGTAAAAGATAAGAATGGAAATATATCATTGCAAATAGTTGAATTTGCTCAGATAGATATAGATAATGAACAGCAAAATAAAATAGTTCAAAATGCAACTCATTTTAACCCAACAGATTTAGTTTGTGCAATTAAAAATTATAGAGGGGAGAAGTTTGATTTAAGAAAATTTGTAGACGACAAAGCAGCTTTTATTACTATGAAAACACAGAATGGAACAGATATAAAGGCATTAGAACTTCCTGGATTATGGAATGGTAGTATGGCATATTGGAATTCTATTTTTATTGAAATCCCTTTATCTACTTTTAATCCTGTAAAAAATGTAAATGATTTGCTAAAACTAGCACATCAAGTGTCATGATATTTAATGAAGAACTTATATTACGAGAATTAAAATTTAAAGCGATTAGTAGTTCTGGTAGTGGTGGGCAACATGTAAATAAAGTAGCATCAAAAGTAGAATTGGTTTTTAATTTATTTGAATCATCTGTTTTTAATAGTGAACAAAAAGAAAGACTACGTGTAAAATTGCAACATAGATTAACAAAAGATTTTATTCTTATTTTACAATGTGATGAAAGTAGAAGTCAACATAAAAATAAGGAATTGGTCATAAAGCGCTTTTTGAGGTTGATAAAATTTGCTTTAATTATCCCAAAAAGACGCATACCAACTAAAACTCCAAAGTCAGTTATCAGAAGGAGGTTGAAAAACAAAAGTAAGCTTTCTGATAAAAAAATAAATAGGAGAAAGCCTAATGTTGATTGAAAATAATTAACAATAAATAATTGATAATCAATAATTCGTTACTACATTTGCACCGTTCTCAAAAAGGGGTGCCCATTATTGGCTGAGATCATACCCATTGAACCTGAGCAGATAATGCTGCTAAGGGAAATAACATAAACAAAAGTATGATAAACTTTTATATGTAACAATGAGTTAAACATTCAAAACTAAACTAATAGCATAAAGAATAATAACCTCTTTTTATTCGATTGTAATATAATCGTAATGAAAAATTTATTTCTTTTTTTGGCACTACTTGTATTCTCAGTTAGTGTAAACTCTCAAGAAAATCAAGTACAACAAGATTCAACTAAAACAGAAAAATTAGACGAAGTCCTTCTTTCTGCAACTAGAGCTAAGGACAAAACACCAGTTGCTTTTACCAATATAACAAAAGTAGAATTAGAATCTGTTAACTTAGGTCAAGATTTACCAATTTTATTAAATCAATTGCCTTCTGTTGTTACAACAAGTGATGCAGGTGCAGGAGTAGGTTATACAGGAATTCGTGTACGTGGTAGCGATGCTACAAGAGTGAATGTAACCATTAATGGCATACCATATAATGATGCCGAAAGTCAAGGTACGTTTTGGGTAAATATGCCAGACTTTGTAAGCTCTGTAGAAGATATTCAATTGCAAAGGGGCGTAGGTACATCAACTAACGGTTCTGGAGCTTTTGGGGCAAGTTTAAATATAAAAACACTAAAACCTTCAAGTGAAGGATATGCCTCTACAACGAATGCTATAGGTAGTTTTGGAACTAGAAAACATAATATTAGTTTTGGTTCTGGATTAAAGAATAATTTTTATGCAGAAGGTAGGTTGTCTAATATTCAAAGTGATGGGTATATAGACAGAGCCAGAGCAGATTTAAATTCGTATTACTTAGAAGCTGGGTTTTTAAACAAAAGAACAGCGGTAAAAGCCATTGTTTTTGGTGGAAAAGAAGAAACTTACCAATCTTGGTACGGAACGCCAGAGGCTGTGGTTAATAATGATAGAGATGAGATAAAAGCATTTATTGATAGAAATTTCCCTTCAGAATCTGATACTCAAAATTTATTAAACTCTGGTAGAAGATATAATTTTTATACTTATGATAATGAAGTCGATAATTATCAACAAACACATTATCAGTTACATGTTTCGCATCAGTTTAATACTAACCTTTCAGCTAACCTTTCAGGTAATTTTACTAGAGGAAAAGGGTATTTTGAACAATATAAAGATGATGAAGAATTAGGTGATTATTTTCCAAATAGTTCTAATGCTTCAGATGAAGGAGATGTTATTAGAAGACGCTGGTTAGATAATGATTTTTATGCTTTAGTTTATTCATTTAACTATAAAAAAGACGCTTTAAACTTATATTTAGGAGGGGGTTATAATATTTATAAAGGAGATCATTTTGGTGAAGTTATATGGGATTCTTTCCCTTCTTTAATACCTATTAGAAGCAACTACTATTTTAGTTATGGAGAAAAGAGTGATTATAATACATATATAAAAGCGGAATATGATATTAGTGACAATTTATTTGCATTATTAGATTTACAATATCGAAGAGTCGATTATAAGTCAGTAGGTACTAGTTCAGATTTATTAGATATTAATGTAAAAGAAACCTTTGACTTTTTTAATCCAAAGCTGGGGTTAACTTATAAAATTGATAATTACAGTACTGTTTATGGCTCTCTTGCTATAGCAAATAGAGAACCAAATCGCGATGATTTGACTAAAAACCCAATACGTCCAAAATCTGAGCGTTTGTATGATTTTGAATTTGGTTACAAATTAAAAACATCAAACTTATATGTAATAGCTAACTTGTATTATATGGATTATAAAGACCAATTAGTTTTAACTGGTGATTTAGATGATGTAGGAGATCCTATTAGAGAAAATGTAGCAAATAGTTATAGAGCAGGAATAGAACTGCAAGCAGGTTATAAAGTGTCAGAGCAAATTAGAATAGATGCTAATGCTACATTTAGTCAAAATAAAATAAAAGAATTTGATTATGTAGTTTATGATACGCAATATGATACAAATACATTCGAAAGTGTGTCTTATGAGCCTGTTATTACTCAATTTAAAGATACAGATATTTCATTTTCGCCTAATGTTATTTTTGGAAATACTTTAACATATGCTCCAATTAAAAATGGAAGTGTTGCATTGTTGTCTAAATATGTTGGAAAACAGTATTTAGATAATACTTCTAGCAATAGAAAAAGTATAGATGCTTATTTTGTAAACGATTTAAATCTATCTTATAAAATACAGCCTAAATGGATAAAGGAAATAGCGTTTAATGTATTAGTTAATAATTTATTTGATTCAGAATATGTTTCTAATGGTTATACATATAGCTATTTTTATAGACCATTAAATTCTAACGATGCAGCTATAACTGAGAACTTTTATTATCCGCAAGCAACAATAAATTTCTTAGCAGGTATTACATTAAAATTTTAATAATAGAATTAATTAGTTCACTATAAAAGTTCTTCATTCTGGGAAGGACTTTTATAGTGAACTAATTAAAAATTAAGAGTGTATTACCATTTTTTTCAACGCGATAGTTTCTTAAACTACATTGTAAAGAACCGTTTTTTAAAGGTTCTCCAGTTACTAAGCTATACTGATTGCCATCATCACAACCACATGTACCTTCCAATCCAGAAGGGGTAAGGGCAGAACAAGAACTTGGTACGTGATTTGGGTCACTAGCATCCCAAGCAAAAAAATCTGCGCCAGTACTGGCAACAATAATACCAGCATTTCCAGCATTAGCTATGTATATAGAATTACCCGCAAAAGGAAGTTGACTATATTGAGGTAAGCTAAGGTCAATATTAACATTAACGCCAACATCTAATAAAAATTTACAATTTTTATTATCAACAGAGTTACTACTGCAAGACAATAAAATACTAAGAGATATTAAAGAAAAAAGAGATTTCATAATTCTTAAAAAATTAAAGTGCAATTTACAACAAAAAGCAAATTGAGGTAAATATTTTGTATATTTGTTATGCAATCTCGTATAAGCGAGATTTTTTTATATGCTGAACTTGTTTCAGCATCTTTTATTAAGTAAAACGATGAAGTAATGAGTAAAGTATCATACTATACACCAGAAGGGTTAAAAAAACTAAGAGGAGAACTAAAACAGCTAAAGGATGTTGAGCGTGTAAAAGCATCTAAAGCTATAGCAGAAGCTAGAGATAAAGGTGATTTAAGTGAGAATGCAGAATATGATGCAGCTAAAGAAGCTCAAGGTATGTTAGAGATGAGAATAGCTAAATTAGAAGATGCTTTAGCTGGAGCTCGTATTATTGATGAATCTCAGCTAGATAATTCTAAAGCATTAGTTTTATCAAAAGTGAAAATAAAAAATCAAACCAATGGAATGGAAATGAATTATACTTTGGTTGCAGATGGGGAGGCTGATTTGGCTTCAGGAAAAATATCGGTAAATTCGCCAATAGGTAAAGGATTGTTAGGGAAATCAGTAGGAGATGTTGCTGAAATTCAAGTGCCAAATGGGGTTATAAAATTTGATATAATAGAGATATCTAGATAACAAAAAATCCTTTCTAATTAATAGCTTAATTAAAATAAAACATTTTCCTCTAAAAATTCTTTAAAACTATTATGACTTCAATTTTCACTAAAATAATAAATGAAGAAATCCCATGTTATAAAATAGCAGAAACCGAGGGTTATTTGGCCTTTCTTGATATTAATCCTAATAGCAGGGGACATACGCTTTGTATACCAAAAAAAGAAGTTGATAAAATTTTTGATTTAGATGAAGCTACTTATAATGGTTTAATGAGTTTTTCTAGACGTATTGCGTTAGCTATAGAAAAAGCCATTCCATGTAAACGTGTTGGAATTACTGTAATAGGCTTAGAAGTGCCACATACCCATGTTCATTTAATTCCGTTACATTCTATGGAGGATGCTCGGTTTATTCAAAAGACAAAATTATCTTCGGAAGAATTTCAGGAAGTTTTAGATGCGATTAAAGCACAATTATAAGTTTGTGTAATATATTATAAGTAATGTTATAGCTATTATAATTATGATTACAGCTATAATAACAAACCAAGATGCTTTTTTTAAGTATGTTGATGACTTTTTAGGTGTAACAGCCTTTTTTTGATATTCAAATACGCGATCAATATCATCTGTCCACTGTACTGGATAAATAATAGAATGACATGTTTTACATTCTATTTCATGACTAATATCAGAGGTAATCGATTTGTAAAGTTTAGTATTTACTATTTTTTGTTTAAAAGTTAAGTGTAAACCATCATTACTGAAACATTCAGGACAATTATTTTTTAAGGCAACTTCTTTTATATTAATTAGTTTTTCAGACATAATTAGTTAACGCGTTTTAAGCTAATTTGTATTGTGGTACCTTTATCTTTTTCAGATTTTAAAACTTTTATTTTACCATTATGAAAATCTTCAATGATACGTTTGGTTAAAGATAAGCCTAATCCCCAGCCACGTTTTTTAGTAGTGTAACCAGGTTCAAATATTTTATTAAAATTCTTTTTAGAGATGCCTTTACCTGTATCTGTTACATTTACTTTTACATTGTTTTCAAATTGAAAAATTTCAACAGTAACTTTACCTCTACCTCTCATGGCGTCTATAGCATTTTTGACTAAATTTTCAATAGTCCAGCTATAAAGCTGTGTATTTAAATTTACTAGAATTTCATCATTAGGAGAAATAATTTCAAAATCTATAAGATCAGAAGATCGTGTTTTTAAATAGTCAAAGGAATCTATGGATTCTTTAACAATACCAGTTACTGATAAGGTAGGTAATGAGCCTATTTTACTAAAACGTTCTGTGATAGTTTTTAATCGATCAACATCTTTTTCTATTTCAGTAATATAATCGGGGTTTATATTTTCTATTTTTAGTATTTCTGTCCAACCAATTAAGGAAGATAGTGGAGTTCCTATTTGATGAGCTGTTTCTTTTGCCATACCAGACCATAATTTGTTTTGGGCTGCAGTTTTGTTACTTCTGTAAAAAAAGAAAACAACGGCGCTAAAAAGGAAAATAATAAGTAATAGAGCTAACGGATAATATTTTAGTTTGTTTAACAAAGGAGAATTGCCATAATAAATAGTAGATAATACTTCTCCATTATATATAACATCAATAGGTTTATACTCACTTTGAAATTTTATGATGAGATTTTTTATATAAGCAGAATCTTTAGCCTTTTCTTTGTCAATATTAATAAAATCATAACTCCCATTTTGATTTACACTAATTGCAGGTGTCGTTTTATTACTTTGTACAACTTCAATAGGTAGTTCTCCAATGTTAGCATTTAAATTACTGGTTTTGCTTAGTTCTTTTTGAGCGAAAGACCAATTTTGCATTTTTGCACGTTCTTCTTCCTTAAAAGTTTGAAAAAACACGTAAGTATTCCATAAAATAAGGGATACAATAATAAATGAAGTAGCGATGATAATCCAGCGGAGAGCATTACTGTATTTTGTAAAAATCATTAATAATTAATTTAACATGTAATATAATGTAAATCTGCTAATATTATTGTCTAAGAAGGAGGTAAATTAGTTTTTAACTCTAGCTATAGAATCGCTTTTTGTTAGATTAGATTCTGTATTCTATACATTGAATTTAGATGATGTTTTAATTCTCTTACATAATAATTTGTTTAAGTTAGATATAGATAAACTAATAATAAGGCAAGATTAAGTTTTAATGATTTTTTTAATTAGTTTTGTAGAATCTAAAGAATCTTAATGTTAACATTTGACCCAAAAACATTGTCAGTCAGTAAACTACATGCTTATTTGTTAAGTGCTGTAGCACCTAGACCGATAGCATTTGCTAGTACTGTTGATGTAGATGGAAACCCTAATTTATCACCATTTAGTTTTTTTAATGTATTTAGTGCTAATCCACCAATTTTGATTTTTTCTCCTGCACGCCGTGTAAGAGATAATACAACGAAACATACGTTGCAAAATGTTGAAGTAACAAAAGAAGTGGTTATTAATGTGGTAAATTACGATATGGTTTATCAAATGTCATTAAGCAGTACTGAGTACCCCGAAGGTGTTAATGAGTTTGACAAAGCAGGATTGACTATGTTGAAATCAGATATAGTAAAACCATTTCGTGTAGCAGAAGCACCTGTTCAATTTGAGTGTAAGGTGAATGATGTTATTAAGTTAGGAACAGATGGAGGAGCGGGAAACTTAGTTATATGTGAAGTTCTTAAACTTCATATAGATGAAGAAGTTATTGATGAAAAAGGTAGTATAAATCAAGAAAAACTGGATTTAGTGGCAAGAGCGGGAGGTAGTTATTACAGTCGTGCAAAAAAAGGTTTTTTTGAAATACCTAAGCCATTATCAACATTAGGTATTGGTGTTGATAGTTTCCCAGAACATGTTAAAAATAGTATGATTTTAACAGGTAATGATTTAGGGATGTTGGCTAATGTAGAAGCTTTGCCTACCAAAGAAAGTATTAAGGGTTTTATAGAAGAATTGGAAGTACAGAGTTCCAACATAAAAGAAATAAGCCATAGTGAAAAACATACATTGGCACGTAATTATTTAAGTTTTGGTGATGTGGAAAGTGCTTGGAAAATATTATTAAGTTAGAAAATAAAACAATAATTAACAGATATAAATAGTAGACATGGAAGTTCAAGGAAGAATAAAAATGATTGGTGAAACTCAAACTTTTGGAACCAATGGGTTTAGAAAGAGAGAAATTGTGGTAACAACCGAAGAGCAATATCCACAACACATCATGGTAGAGTTTGTTCAAGATAAATGTGATTTATTAAATAGTTATCAGGCAGGACAGCAAGTGAAGATTAGTATTAATTTACGAGGGAGAGAGTGGGTTAATCCTCAAGGAGAAACTAAATATTTTAATTCTATTCAAGGATGGAGAATTGAAGCATTACAGGCAGAGGCTTCAGGAGATAATGTTCCTCCAGTACCTCCAGCGGATGCTTTTGAACCTGCAACTAATTTAAAAGAAGAAGATCACGACGATTTACCATTTTAATTAATATAATACCTGTGAAAGCAGGGATTTTATAAAACGAACCTCAATGTTATAATTATACGTTGAGGTTTTTTATTTTTATAGAAATATTTTTATGAAGTATCTAACACAGAATATATGGTTTCCAAATGTTATAGAGGCTGCTGAGGATGGTTTGCTAGCTGTTGGAGGTGATTTATCTGTTGAGCGTTTATTGTTGGCGTATAAACAAGGGATTTTTCCTTGGTTTGAAACAGAAGAGCCTATTTTATGGTGGTCTCCAGATCCACGTTTTGTATTGTTTCCAGATAAGTTAAAAGTGTCTAAAAGTATGCGGCAAGTATTACGTAATAAAAATTATGTAGTAACAATTAATAAAGCATTTAAAGATGTTATAGGAGAATGTTCTAAAATAAAACGGAATGGGCAAAATGGAACTTGGATAACAAATAATATGATGGATGCTTACATCAAACTTCATGAATTAGGATATGCAAAGTCTATAGAAGTTTGGAATGATAATATATTGGTTGCAGGGCTTTATGGGATGGATTTAGGGAATGGTGTGTTTTCGGGAGAAAGTATGTTTACTAAAGAAAGTAATGCTAGTAAAGCAGGGTTTATTACGTTTATTCAAAATACTAATTATAGAGTTATAGATTGTCAAGTATATACTAATCATTTAGAAAGTTTAGGTGCAGAAGATATTTCTAGAGATAAATTCTTGAGTTATTTATAGTTAACGATTTCTGAAAAAGTTAGTCAGAAACGTACTATATTTGACAAGTTTTTACTCTAAGTCGTTATCAATAAAATATGAAAAACCTATTTACGTTTCTTTTACTTGTTATGTCGAGTATTAGCTCTTATTCTCAAATTGTTTTTGAAAAAGGATATTATATAAATAATGCCAATCAAAAAAATGACTGTTTAATTAAAAATATTGAATGGTATAATAACCCTACTGAGTTTGAATATAAACTTAGCGAAGATTCTAGAATTATAAAAAAAACAATTGATAATGTAAAGGAATTTGGAATAACTAATGATTTTAGATACGTAAGGTGTTTGGTAGATATGGATAGATCTAGCACTAAAATTTCTGAAATGAGTAGAAATAGATTGCCAGAGTTTAAAAAAGAAAAACTCTTTTTAAAGACTTTAATTACGGGCAAAGCGGATTTGTTTTTATATAAAGAACAGAATTTAATCAGGTTTTTTTATAGTTTAGAGGAAGGGGATCTTAAACAATTAGTTTATAAGGAGTATAGGAATTCACAAAATATTATTGTTGAAAATATAGGGTTTCAACAAGAATTATTAAATAATTTAATATGTGAGTCTATTTCAAAAAGAGATATTGAATATCTTAAATATCAGGTAAAAGACTTGGTAAGCCTTTTTAAAAAATATAATGAATGTGGAAATTCTGAAATCACGAATTATCAAAAGAAAGTAAAGAATGGAGATTTTTTTAATTTAACATTAAAGGCAGGTATAAATAATTCTAGTCTTTTTATTAAAAATTCTTCTAATATAGGTTCTGAGGTGGATTTTCAGAATAAAATTTCATTTAGAACTGGGGTGGAAGTAGAGTTTATTTTTAAGTTTAATAAAAATAAATGGTCGGTTATAGTTGAGCCTAATTATCAATCTTATAAATCTGAAAAAAGAGTACGAAATAGGGATGTTAAAGTCGATTATAAATATATTCAATTGCCCATAGGAATAAGATATTATATGTTTTTTAATAAAAACTCTAAACTCTTTTTAAATGGGGCTTTGGCTACTAACTTTAATTTGAATTCTACTGTAGGTAACCTAGATGTGGAATCGGTAAATAATAATCTGAATTTGGGATTAGGTTATAAGTATAAGAATAAGTATAGTTTAGAGTTAATATATGCGACAGAATCTAATTTGCTAGAAAAGTATGTTTATTGGAACTCTGATTACAATAATGTTTCTGTAGTTTTTGGTTATACCATTTTTTAGATAGAAAAAAATATACTTAATCTGTTATAAATAGCAATATTAGAATACGTTTGGTATTATAATGAAAATATAAAAAGTTTAAATCTCATTATATCTAAAACATCCAGTTTCGTGGTCGTTCACCATACCAGTAGCTTGCATATGCGCATAAATGACGGTAGTGCCAACAAATTTAAATCCACGTTTTTTTAAATCTTTGCTAATGTTATCGCTTAAAGGAGTGTTCGCGGGGATATCACTTAAATTTTTAAAACTATTTTTAATAGGTTTTCCATCAATAAAACCCCAAATGTATTTACTAAAAGATCCAAATTCTTCTTGAATTTTTATAAATGCTTGAGCATTGGTTACTGTAGCATTTACTTTTAGTTTATTTCTAATAATGCCAGCATCTTGAAGTAGTTCGTCAATTTTATTTTGATTGTATTTTGCTATTTTTTTATAATTAAAATTATCAAAAGCCTTTTTGAAATTTTCACGTTTCCTTAATACGGTAATCCAGCTTAATCCAGCTTGAAAAGTTTCTAAAATTAAAAATTCAAAAAGTATGTCATCATCATAAACAGGAACGCCCCATTCATTATCATGATAAGCTTCATATAAATCATCTCCTTCACACCAGCCACATCTGTGTTTTTTCATGAGTTATTTTTTAATCAAAATTAATTATTCATAACGAACGTAAGGTTTAAAGTAAAAGTATGACAAATATCATCTAAATTAAAAGATCAAGGTACTAATTTTATAGTATTAATTAAATAATTCTTTATGAACGAAGTTATAAAATCAGGTTTAGAAAATAGTATGTCTTATGATGCTTATCGTGATTTAGTAAAGCAATTAGCAGAAGATAATTCTACAACAGGATTAGCAAAAACAAAAGTTTTAGTAGATTATACAAAGCTAAATGATAGACGTATGAAACGTTGGGATAAAACGATAAAAATATCTGAAGAAGCTCAGCGTAAAATTTTAGACTTTAATCAAAGTATAACGTGGTTAATTATTACAGAAAGTTGGTGTGGAGATGCAGCTCATGTTATGCCTGCGCTTAATAAAATTGCAGAATTAAATAATAAGATTAATATTAGAATAGTACTTCGTGATGAGAATTTAGAGTTAATAGATGCTTTTTTAACTAATGGAGGTAGAGCTATAGCTAAAGTTATTATGATTGATGATGAAACAGGAGATGTTATAAATACATATGGCCCAAGACCTAGCGAGGCTACAGCTATTGTTAATGCATACAAAGCAGAACATGGTAAACTAACTTCAGAGTTTAAAGAAGATTTACAGCGTTGGTATAATAGTAATAAGGGGCAAAATATTATTGATGATATTACTAAAATGCTTTGCGAATTTCAACCTAGTATTTGCCTATAAAACTAAAAGTAATTGACCCTATTTGAGTTTTTTTTGAGCCATCAATACTAAATTTAGATTGTTTTGCATAATCTAAAGCATGTTCAATTAAACATTCATTATTTGAAGTAGAAGAGGTGTTAATATAAGCATCAATAACATCTCCATTTGAATTAACAGTTATATTTACAACTATTTTACCGTCAACTTCACAAAGATAAACAGGAATTGGAATGTAGACTTTTGTTCTGTTAACTAACGAGAAACCAATAGAGCTTTTAGAATTGTTATTTTCAGACAATTGCTTTTTTAATATTTCATTAGCTTTATTAAATTTAGATAATTCTTCTTCGTTTAATTTAGAGTCTTGCGTAGCGTTATTGTGTCTTTCGTTAATAGTTTTTAGATAGTCTGTAGTGTTATCATCATGCTTTGGTATAAAGTCTTCAGGAGGAGCAATAGTCTTATATGCTTGTGCGAAATGCTTGTTTTGTTGCGATTGGTCGAAAGCTTCGTTGGTTTCAGCTTTAGTGTTGTTTAATTTTTCTAAAGCTTCTAGAACTTTAATATCTTCTTCTGTTAACTCTTTTTCTGGTTCTAGTTCATAGTAACTCTCGGAAGCAAATTCGTTATGTTTTTTAAGTCCTAAATTAAAAATAGACAATACTACAGTTCCAGAGATTAGAAATGTAAGTAAGAGAGCTTTATGTTGATCGTTAAAGTGCAATAGGTCCTTTTAAGAGCTGTGATTTTATACTAATATACGACAAAGTAACTTAAAAAGTTTAATATTGCGTCAATTCTGAAGAAAATAGAAATACTATTTTTAAAAAATTGATCATTAAATTAGAATTATTCAGAAGGGAGATTTTTTATAAAGTCTTCAATAGAATTCGCTGTATCAATATTAAAATCACCAATTTTTGTACGTCTTAAAACAGATAGATGAGCACCAGATTTTAAGGCTTTACCAAAATCATTAGCTAAAGAACGAATATAGGTGCCTTTGCTACAAACTACTCTAAAATTAATGTGCAAACCATCAATTTTTGTGATTTCAAATTTAGAAATGTTTACCGTTCTTGATTCAATTTTTACAGCTTCACCTGCTCTGGCAAATTCATATAAACGTTTTCCGTCTTTTTTTAATGCAGAAAACACTGGTGGAAACTGTTGAATGTTTCCAATAAATTGTTCGGTAGTCTTATATATTAAATCTTCAGTAATATGATTAGTTGGGAAAGTATCATTGATTTCGGTTTCTAAATCAAATGATGGCGTTGTACCTCCTAACACAAAAGTACCTGTATATTCTTTTATTTGACCTTGAAAAGTATCTATTTGTTTAGTCATTTTTCCTGTGCAAATAACTAAGAGACCCGTAGCTAAAGGATCAAGAGTGCCTGCATGACCTACTTTTATTTTTTTTATACTGAAAGCTTGTCGTATTTCCCAACGTAATTTATTTACAACTTGAAATGATGTCCAATTGAGAGGCTTATCAATTAGCAAAACTTGACCAGAAAGATAATCGTCTTTCGAAAGCATATTACGAATTTAATAATGAAAATACAATAGCAATAAAACCTACTATAACACAGTATATTGAAAAGTAAGAGAGCTTACTTTTTTTAACCAAAGAAATCATCCAAGTACAGGCAAATAATCCAGCTATAAAAGCAGTTATAAAACCTGTTGATAAGGCCGTGAAATTTTGGCTATTATATGTTAAATCTCCACTTAAAATGTCTTTAGCAATTTTTCCAAAAATTAAAGGGACTACCATTAAAAAAGAAAACCGAGCAGCTTTAATTTTATCGTTCCCTAATAAAACAGAAGTTGAAATTGTTGCTCCAGAACGCGAAATACCAGGTAACATGGCAATAGCTTGAGAAATGCCAATAATAAAAGCATTTTTAAAGAAAACATCTTTATTAGTGTTTTTAGCTTTATCAGCAAGAAATAAAAGAAGCGAAGTTACAATTAACATGCAACCGACTAATAGAATACTACCTCCAAAAAGTTGTTCTAATTGTTTTTCGAAAAATAAACCAACAATAACAGCTGGAACCATTGAGAGTGCGATTTTTAAAACAAATTGTAAATCATCATTCCATTTAAATTTTAAAAGACCTTTTATTAGGTCTAAAATATCTTTTCTAAAAACAACAATAGTGCTTAGTGCTGTTGCAAAATGAAGAACAACAGTAAAAAGTAAGCTTTCTTCTGGTACAGAGTTGTTGCCAAGAATGGCTTTTCCTAATTCTAAATGTCCGCTAGATGAAACAGGTAAAAATTCAGTAAGCCCCTGAATAATGCCTAAAATAATTGCGTCTATGATATCCATGCCGCAAAAGTATTAAAATACATTAATGGAATAATAAATATAAGTCTAATTTTTTAGCTTTTATTAGGGTCTAATAAAATAGCATAAATCTCTATACCAAAACCTATAAGAACAAGCATTGGTGCTAATCTAATACGGCGGAAACTAAAAATATCAGGATTAAAAACGTTAGGATCGTCACTGCCGCCTCCAGACATTAAAATAAAACCTATAGCAATACATGCTAAACCAATAAACATGAATTTATAGTTTTTTTTTCCAAAAATAAATTCACTTTTTGTTGCGTCTTTTCGTTTTTTCTCTCCCATGATTAGTAATTATAGACAAATATATAGATGCAAAGTAACGGATTTATTTAAAATGATCCTGTTAAGAGTCTTTTAATTTATAGTTTCAATTAGCGATTATTAATAATATAATTGGTCTGTTTTTAAATTCAAAAATCGTTGTGTTGCAAAATGAGTGCTAATCCAAGTAATTACGATACCTAATCCAAATATTAAAACAAATAGAAGTCCAACTAAAAAAGGCTTGCTTAATAATTGTAATTCAGTAAATGTTTTGTTTAGGTAATATAGTACAATAGCCATTCCAATTATAGCTAGAAAAGCACCTAGCATACCTAGTCGTACACTTTTCCAAACAAAAGGACGTCTAATAAATTGTTTCGTAGCTCCAACCATTTGCATTGTTTTTATAGTAAATCGTTTAGAATAAACGGCTAATCGTATAGAGCTGTTTATAAGTAATACTGCAATTAAAGTAAAAATACCGCTTATAAAGAGTACCCAAAAGCTAATCTTTTTTACATTATCGTTCATTAAATTTACTAAGTCATTATCGTAGGAAACTTCATCAACAAAATTTTTATTTAAAGCTTCTGTTGCAATTTTTTCAAGCTGTTCTGAAGTCACAAAATCGGCTTTAAGATTAACATCAATAGAATTTTGTAAAGGATTGTAGCCTACAAAATCCATAAAGTCTTCACCATTTTCGGCTTTCATAAATTCGGCAGCCTGTTCTTTAGAAACGTATTCTGTAGATTTTGTATAATCAGCCATAGCTAAGCTTTTTTCAAGCTGCTTAATTTCGACTTGTTTGGCAGAATCTTTTAAATAGATAGTTAGAACAACTTGTTCTTTAAAATGGTCAGAGACTTTTTTTGCATTAAGAACTAACATACCCAATAATCCTAATAAAAACAATACTAAAGCAATACTTAATACTACTGAAAAGTAAGAAGAAATAAGCTTACGTTTTTGATGTTTTTCAAATGATGAACTCATAAATAATTAAGGTTGAAGTTGTAAAAATAGTAAAGTATTCTAATTGATTGTTCTTTACAACGTTTAAACTTTCAACATTGTTATAATAAGTTTAAATTTGCCAATTAATTTGTCGTCATAATTAGTAATGACGTTAATATTTAGTAGCAAGGATAATGAAATACAATTTCAACGAGATAGAGGCCAAATGGCAAAAGTATTGGGCGGAAAACCAAACTTTTAAAGCAGTAAATAATAGCGAAAAACCTAAATATTATGTTTTAGATATGTTTCCTTACCCTAGTGGAGCTGGTTTGCATGTTGGACATCCTTTAGGGTATATTGCTTCAGACATTTATGCACGTTACAAACGCCATAAAGGATTTAATGTATTGCATCCGCAAGGTTACGATAGTTTTGGTTTACCAGCAGAACAATATGCTATTCAAACTGGGCAACATCCTGCTATTACAACTGCTGAAAACATAAAAACCTACCGTCGTCAATTAGATCAAATTGGTTTTTCTTTTGATTGGTCTCGTGAAGTTAGAACATCTGACGCTAGTTATTACAAATGGACACAATGGATTTTTATTCAATTGTTCAACTCTTGGTTTAATAACGATACAAATAAAGCAGAAGATATTTCTACTTTAGAAGCCGTTTTTGTTTCAGAAGGAAATTTAAAAGTGAATGCTGTTTGTGATGATAATATTGAATCTTTTTCTGCCGATGATTGGGATGCAATGTCTTCAGAAGCTAAACAAAAAATATTACTACAATATAGATTAACCTATTTAGCCGAAACGGAAGTAAACTGGTGTCCAGAATTAGGAACAGTTTTAGCAAATGATGAAATAGTAAATGGTGTTTCCGAACGTGGAGGTTACCCTGTGATTCGTAAAAAGATGACACAATGGAGTATGCGAATTTCTGCCTATGCAGAACGTTTACTTCAAGGTTTAGAAACTATAGATTGGACAGACTCTTTAAAGGAAAGCCAACGTAACTGGATTGGTAAATCTGTTGGAGCGTCTGTAACTTTTAATGTTTTACCAATAACAAATAACCAGAAACCAACAACTATTTCCGTATTCACAACACGTCCAGATACCATTTTTGGTGTTAGTTTTATGACTTTGGCTCCAGAACATGAGTTAGTATCACAAATAACAACAACAGAACAAAAAGCAGAGGTTGATGCCTATGTTTTAGCCACGGCTAAACGTAGCGAGCGAGATAGAATGGCAGATGTAAAAACCATTTCTGGGGCATTTACAGGAGCTTATGCCGAACATCCATTTACAAAAGAACCAATCCCAATTTGGATTGGCGATTATGTTTTAGCAGGTTATGGTACGGGAGCAGTGATGTCTGTACCTTGTGGAGATGAAAGGGATTATGCATTTGCAAATCATTTTAACATACCAATTATAAATATTTTTGATGGTGTAGATATTTCAGAATCTGCATTTTCAGATAAAGAGAAAACAATTATTGGTAATAGTGATTTCCTTAATGGAATGAATTATAAAAAAGCAACCAAACGTGCTATTTACGAACTAGAACAAATAGGGCAAGGAGAAGGGAAAACAAATTACCGTTTGCGTGATGCTGTATTTTCGCGTCAACGTTATTGGGGAGAGCCATTCCCTGTATATTATGTAAAAGGGATGCCTCAAATGATTGACGCTGCACACTTACCAATTAAATTACCAGAAGTAGAAAAATATTTACCAACCGAAACTGGTGAGCCGCCATTAGGTAATGCTACAGTTTGGGCTTGGAATAGTATTGATAATAAAGTCGTTTCAAATGATTTAATTGATAATGAAACTATATTTCCATTAGAATTAAATACCATGCCAGGGTGGGCAGGAAGTTCATTCTATTTTAACCGTTATATGGATCCAGAAAATCCAAACGAAATGGCCTCAAAAGAAGCTATGGATTATTGGCAAGATGTCGATTTATATATTGGAGGAAGTGAACATGCTACAGGACACTTATTATATGCTCGTTTTTGGCAAAAATTCTTATTCGATAAAGGTGTTGTTCCTGTTGATGAGTTTGCTAAAAAGTTGATCAATCAAGGAATGATACTGGGGAATAGTGCTTTTGTTTTAATAGTGAAAATGAACTATGTTAATGAAGATTCAAAATTCAAAATTATTTGTAGGAATGACTTAAAGAATTCAAAAGAGTATTTTGACGAAGTTATATTTGAAAATTATATTCATAGCGATTCAAGTTTTGAAAAAATATTGGATATTCAATATATATATAGTAACATAGATATTTCTATTATAAATGATATTACTAATGAGTTAGATATTGAGAAGTTTAAAAATCATTCATTATATTCTGATTATATTAATGGTGAGTTTATTTCGAATGATGATGGTAAATATTTAGTTACTCGCGAAGTCGAAAAAATGTCTAAATCTAAATACAATGTCGTTAATCCAGATAATATCGTTTCAGATTACGGTGCCGATAGCCTTCGTCTTTACGAAATGTTCCTTGGACCATTAGAACAATACAAACCATGGAATACAGCTGGTATTACAGGTGTACACTCATTTCTTAAAAAACTTTGGAAATTATATGCAGACGATAACGGATTAAAAACAACTGATACAGCACCGACAAAAGATAATTTAAAAACGCTTCATAAAACGATTAAAAAGGTAGAGGACGATATTGAAAACTTCTCATTTAATACTTCGGTATCTACTTTTATGATTGCAGTTAACGAGTTGGGAGCTCAAAAATGTACGAGTAAAGAAATATTGGAACCTTTATTGGTTTTAATTTCACCTTATGCACCCCATATTTCGGAAGAGTTATGGAGTCAATTAGGACATGAAAGATCGATTTCGACAGTAGCCTTTCCTAAGTTTGATGCAAATCATTTAGTGGAAAGTAGTAAAAATTATCCAATCTCATTTAATGGTAAAACACGTTTTACAATGGAATTATCATTAGATATGAGTAAAGATGATATTGAAGCCGCAGTTATGGCTCATGAAAAAACGAAAGAACAATTACAAGGTCGCGAACCTAAAAAAGTGATTGTTGTTCCTGGTAAAATTGTAAATATTGTAGGATAACATTATAATACATAGTTTATTACTTAATAGTGTCTCTCTGCTAAGCGTAGTCGAAGTATGCTTAAAGCTACTACTATTAGTAAAAAGAATCTGTTAAAATAAGAATTCAGTTGAGGCATCACATATATTATGTGGTGTCTTTGACTTGTTAAATAACGACTTGGTTATATTTCAACGATGCCAAAAATTCTAGTTTCAACAAGAAGTTAGACTATTTTAAAAAATTATTAAATGAATTATATAGAAATTATAGGCTTTATAGCAGCTTTTTTAACAACAGCAGCTTTTTTGCCTCAAGTATATCAAACATGGAAAACGAAAGATGTCTCTGGTCTTTCTTTACCTATGCTTATTTTGTTTTTTATTGGTGTTTTAATATGGTTGGTTTATGGTTTTTTAAAAGATAGCCCTTCTATGATTTTTGCCAATAGTATTACAGTAATATCTTTCTTTTTATTAATTTACTTTAAGTTTAAATATACCAAAAGTAAATAGTGAATTATTCGAAAAGGTACTTAAATCGTTCATTATTATAGGATTTATCCTTCTTTTCTTATTCCTATAAAACAGATAGAAATTATGTATTAACTATTGTTTAACACAATTTGATGAAAAAAAATCATCTAAATCAGTAAATCACTTAGAATATTTAAAAATATTATTTTAATTTCGCCAATATTTCCACAATTAATACATTTTAATTTATGAAAATTGGAGTTCCTATTGAAATAAAAAATAACGAAAACAGAGTAGGGATGACACCATCTGGTGTTTTTGAACTTACTAAAAGAGATCATACTGTTTTTGTACAGAAAAATGCTGGTTTTGGTAGCGGTTTTTTGGATAAAGATTATATAGATGCTGGTGCAATTATTCTTGATACTATTCAAGACGTTTATGAAGTAGCAGAAATGATCATTAAGGTAAAAGAACCTATTGAAGAAGAATATAGCTTGATTAAGCCAAATCAAGTTGTGTTTACGTATTTTCACTTTGCGTCTAGTGAGGTACTTACCAAAGCAATGATTAATAGTAATGCTATTTGTATAGCTTACGAAACGGTAGAAGATATAGATGGTTCGTTGCCGCTATTAGTACCAATGTCTGAGGTAGCAGGAAGAATGTCTATTCAACAAGGTGCTAAATATCTAGAAAAACCAGTAAAAGGAAGAGGTGTTTTGTTAGGAGGAGTACCAGGAGTTCCTCCGGGTAGAGTACTTGTTTTAGGAGGCGGAGTAGTAGGTGTACAAGCAGCTAAAATGGCAGCGGGTTTAGGAGCTATTGTAACTATTTTAGATATTAATATGAAACAATTACGTTATATTAATGATGTAATGTCTAAAAATGTAATAACAGAATTTTCTAATGAATACAATATTAGAAAACATATCAAGGAATCAGATTTAGTTATTGGAGGTGTGTTATTAAAGGGAGCAAAAGCACCAAAATTAATAACTAAAGAAATGTTGAAAGAGATGCGACCAGGAACAGTAATTGTAGATGTTGCTGTAGATCAAGGTGGATGTTTTGAAACGACAAAACCAACAACACATGAAGATCCAACATATATTATTGATGATATAGTACATTACAGTGTAGCTAATATGCCAGGGGCAGTGCCTTATACATCTACGGTAGCGTTAACAAACGTAACATTGCCTTATGTTGTTAAATTAGCAAATGAAGGTTGGGAAAAAGCTTGCCAAAACAATAAAGCCTTAGAAAAGGGTTTAAATATTGTAAAAGGAGAAATTGTTTATAAAGAAATAGCAGAGGCTTTTGATTTAGAATTTGTAACATCATAGTTTATTAAGAGCTGACAAACTTACATTTATTTATAATTGGCGTTATTTTTGTTATCTTTAATGTAGAAATTTAATCTAAAAAAAGAAACAATGTTACAATATTATATACTATTAGGAGCTATAGCACTTATAAGTTGGTTAGTAAGCAGTCAGTTAAAGAAAAAGTTTGCTAAGTATTCTAAAGTACAATTGCGTAATGGCATGAGTGGTGCAGAGATTGCAGAAAAAATGTTAGCAGATCATGGGATTACAGATGTAGAAGTTATTTCTACACCAGGTCGTTTAACAGACCATTATAACCCTAAAAATAAAACAGTTAATTTAAGTGAAGCTGTTTATAGTCAGAGAAATGCAGCAGCAGCAGCAGTTGCAGCTCATGAATGTGGGCATGCAGTACAACACGCACAAGCTTACAGTTGGCTACAAATGCGTTCTACGTTAGTACCAGTTGTTAGCGTAACATCAGGCATGTCTCAATGGGTAGTTATTGGAGGCCTTATGTTGGGAGCAGCAGCAGGTTTAGGATTGGGATATTGGATAGCCGTTGCTGGTTTAGTGATGATGGGGTTCGCTACTTTATTTAGTTTTATTACATTACCTGTAGAATATGATGCAAGTAACCGAGCGTTAGCATGGTTGAAAAATAAAAATATGGTGTCGCAAGAAGAATATAAAGGTTCTGAAGATGCTTTAAAATGGGCTGCAAGAACATATTTAGTAGCTGCCATTGGAGCATTAGCATCATTAGTTTATTGGGCATTTCAAGTATTTGGAGGAAGAGATTAATCCCTGTAAAATAAAATACAATTCAAAAAGCTCTGAAATTTTTCAGGGCTTTTTTGTTTCTTTACATTCTATTAAAATTAAGCATGGAAAATCCGTTATCATACTATAAAAAACAATTAGAAATTTATCAAGCAGAAGTACAAAAGCTGTACAAAAAAATGACACTTTTAAGTACTTATAGATTACTTGTGTTTTTAATTACTGGGTTTGGTATTTATATGACATATCAACAATGGCAGATTGCTACTTTTATAGGTGTTTCGGGTATTATTGTTTTCATTGTATTATTATCTAAGTATACAGATATTAAAAGGCAACGAAATTTAAATAAGGCTTTAGTTGAAATTAACGAAGAAGAAATTAAAATAGCTTCGGGTGATTTTTATAGTAGAGCAGAAGGTTTGCAATTTCAAGACCCCAATCATTTTTATAGTGTAGATATAGATTTGTTTGGTCGAGGTTCATTTTTTCAATTTATAAATAGAACTACTATTAATGAAGGTACTCAAAAATTAGCAGATGCCTTAAAAGCAAATAATATTGATGACATTGTACAGCGACAGGAAGCTATAAAAGAATTATCTACCAAGCCTAAATGGAGGCAACATTATACAGCAACATCTAGTTTCGTGGAGGTAGAAACTTCAGCAAAAAGCATTATTAAATGGTTGAAAGATTATCAATTGTTTTTACCAAAAGTAATGTCATGGTTACCTATAGTGTTTATGGTAAATTCTATAGCTTTAATAGTGTTAACCTTTTTAAAAATAATTAGCGCGTCAATTATCGGATACTTTTTATTTGCTGGATTAGGAGTTACAGGGCGCTATCTTAAAAAAATAAATGTACTAGCTTCAAATACAGATAAAGTAAAAGAAACTTTTAGGCAATATGCATTACTATTAGATTTAATAGAGGAAGAGGTGTTTTCCTCAGAATTACTTAAGCAGAAACAGCAGCAAATACAATCTAATAATATGAAAGCATCTGCTGTTTTTAAAGCGTTTTCAAAATCATTAGATGCTTTAGATCATAGAAATAATATAATATCTGCCATTTTTGGAAATGGTCTTTTGTTATCAGATATAAAACATAGTTACCATATTGAGCAATGGATTTCTCAGCATGCAGATAAGGTCTCCGATTGGTTTGAAGTTGTATCATTTTTTGACGCTTATAATTCATTAGGGAATTTTACTTATAATCACCCAGAATTTGTTTTTCCAGAAATAGAAGAAAAAGGAGCTGTAATTAATGCCATAGATTTAGGGCATCCTTTATTAAATAAAGTTAAACGAGTTGATAGTGATTTAGTTCTTGAAAAAGAACAATTTTTTATTGTTACAGGTGCGAATATGGCAGGTAAAAGTACTTTTTTAAGAACCATATCTTTACACATCGTTATGGCAAATGTAGGTTTGCCTATTTGTGCTAAGACAAGTAAATATTCTCCAGTAAAATTAATTACAAGTATGAGAACATCAGATTCCTTAGCAGATGATAGTTCATACTTCTTTTCAGAATTAACACGCTTAAAGTATATCATGGATGCTATTCAAAGAGAACCTTATTTTATTGTTTTAGATGAGATTTTAAAAGGAACAAATAGTACAGACAAGGCTATTGGCTCAAGAAAATTTGTGGAGAAATTAGTGGCTTCAAATGCCACAGGTATAATAGCTACACACGATTTAAGTTTATGTGAAATAGAGCAAGAACTTGATGATGTAAAAAATTACTATTTTGACGCCGAAATTATTAATGATGAACTTCACTTTGATTATACTTTAAAATCAGGTATTTGTCAAAACATGAATGCATCTTTTTTATTGAAGAAGATGGAAATTGTTTAAAAGGTATTTTTTATAGATATATTAATTTATTGTAGACTATGACACAAATTGTAATATAAGTTTGAGATAAAAAATAGTATAAGTGGACAGTAGTGAACTGATATATGTAATTTATGGGCAAACTGTACATACAGGTCATATAAATTTTTATGCTAAAAACAATAATTCTTTTTTTGGGTATCGAGATGATAATGATTATATATATATTTACAATAAAAAATGATAGTATTCAATATGAATTTTCTAATAGTTAGATCTATTTGGATGCCCTTGCTTTATAAAAAATATTAAATTATAGATATACTATTTCCCCACTCTAGTATAGTGCTTGTGCTACTACCAGTTTGCAACTGGTAGCGTTAACGAGCGTCTCGTACTAAAAAAATTTAAGTAGTCATTATAATTGCTTCTAGCAAGTTTCTTTTAGAATTAAGTCTTCTAATAGGCTTTTTTTGTTCATTTTAATTTAAAAAAATGCTATCTTTATGGAGATAGATAAATTAAGTGTCTTTAAGATCAAATTAAAATTAGTATTTATGTTACCATTTAGATCTGAAATTAGAAATTCTCCAACTCAACAAACAATCAAGATTTTTTTGAGTGATGAGTCTTTAGATGAGGAGATTAAGAGTTATTTAGAGAGCTTTAGTGATATAGAACTTATTGAAATAAGAAAAAGTGTAGAGCGCAATCGAGTAAAGGAAAATATTACTATTTTTAGAAAATCAGGGGTCGATATTAATTCTTTACAAGCAAAAATCGATGAGAGTTTAAATCGATATTTTGAAAGAAAATAGTTTATACACTAACACGTTTAAGTTTCAAATTTAGTTTAAGAAATGTATCTTTTTAAAGTTTTTTGAAGGATTTCGCATGTCCATTAGTTAAAACAGGTATAAGGTATGTTTAAATTATCCTTTTTATTGAATCTAGCCTTCAATTTTGTTTCAAAAAGATTATACCAAAACAATAAATATGTTTATTTGTTATTCTCTCGCTCACGCATTTTATCTAGATTCTCTTTAGTAAGCATATAGTCTTGTACGTTTTTCTCTTTCCAACGATAGTATGAAAATAAAGGAAATACAATTAAAAAAAGACCAACAACACCAAAGCCAATAAGTTTTTGAGCATATTCTAGATCTGCAACAAATCCTATAATAATGCTGCTAAATGCTGCGATGGTTAAAATTAAAATAATGTATTTCATAATAAGTAATAAAAATGGTAGTCTACTCTAAGACTCTATTTTGTAAAGTTAATAAGTTGTTGCCTGTAAGCAGTTAATAGTTTCGATTTTGAAATATAGCCATAATATTTTCCGTTTTTTATAACAGGTAAATTCCATGCACCACTGCTTTTAAACTTATTCATGATATCGTTCATAGAATCTTCATAATAATCAATAATACCAGCATCAGCATGCATAAGACTAGATGCTTCTACTTTATCGTATAAATCTGAATTGAACATAATATGCCTCACATCATCTAAACGAATAACTCCTAAAAATTCATGATCATCGTTAACCACAGGAAAATGATTTCTTGAAGATTTAGCAACAGCTTCTTTTAAAATATTACCAAGTTTCATATTTGGTTTTAATATAATAAAATTAGTTTCAATAACCTTATCAATATCTAAAACCATAAGTACATTTTGGTCTTTGTCATGCGTCATGAGTTCACCACGTTCAGCAAGTTTAAGAGTGTAAATGGAATGAGATACATAGTATTTTGTAATAGCAAATGAAATAGCAGAAACGATCATTAAAGGCACAAATAATTCATAGCCACCTGTTATTTCAGCAATAAGGAAAATAGCTGTTAGTGGCGCGTGAAGAACACCAGCCATTAAGCCTGTCATACCAATAAGCGTGAAATTGGATTCTGATACATGAAAATCTAAACCAATATTATTGATAATTTTAGCAAATGAGTTCCCTAATGCGCTTCCCATAACGAGTGTAGGAATGAATACACCACCAACACCGCCAGCACCAAAGGTGGTTGTCATAGCTATGGCTTTAAATACAGAAATACCTAGTAGTAAACTAATAACTATCCAGATATTAGATAAATCTAAATTAAAAGGTGTCACACCAATAGCCGATATATGGTCTCCTTTTAGTAGGTTATTCATGATACCATAACCTTCACCATATAAGGGCGGAATAAAATAGAGCATACTACCAATAGTAATACCTCCAATTAAAAGACGCTTAGCTCGACTTTTAAATTTTTTGAAAAAGTTGGTAATACCAAAAAATACTTTTGAAAAATAGACCGATGCTAAACCAGTAACAAGACCGAGAAGTGCAAAAAATAAGATGTCATTAACTTCAAATTTATCGGTTAATTCAAATCGTAATAATACATCGGTTCCTAAAAACATGTAAGACGTTACTACAGCAGATACAGAAGCTAATAAAAGAGGTATTAATGAGGTGAAAGCGATGTCTAGACTAAATATTTCAACAGCAAAAATAATAGCAGCAATAGGCGCTTTAAACATCGATGCCATAGCGCCAGCAGCAGCACAACCTATTAAAAGCATTCTTGTTTTGGTATTCATATGGAATAAACGCGCTGCATTAGAACCTAAAGCAGACCCTAAACTAACAGCAGGGCCCTGCAACCCAACCGAACCTCCAAAACCAACAGTTAACGGTGCAGTAATTAAAGCAGCATAAATGTTGTATCGAGGAATAATTCCATTCAACTTTGAAATAGCATATAAGGTTGACGAAATACCATGCCCAATATGTTTTTTTAACCAAGTTTGTTTTATAATATATACAAGTAGAAGTCCTATTATAGGAAATATAAAGTATATAGAATTTTGAGAATTCTTAAAAAGGCTTAATTCAAAAAGGAGTCTAATATAGTGTATTAGGTTTTTAAGCGCAACAGTTCCCATTCCTGCTAAAAACCCAACTAAAACACTAAATATATATACAAATTGACGTTCTGAAATATGTTTATATTTCCAGATTAAAAATTTACGTAGTAGGCTTTTAGAACTAAAAGACATTTTTAATTAAAGATAAAAAGTTTAAACGGGGTAATTACAATAAATACAAAAAAATCCTGCTAAAAGCAGGATTTAATTTTATGATTTTAAATTAAGTTTTAAACTTAATTCTGTTAGTTGATCATCATCAATAGGAGCAGGGGCGTCAATCATAACGTCACGTCCAGAGTTGTTTTTTGGAAAAGCAATAAAATCTCTAATGGTTTCTTGTCCGCCTAAAATAGCAACCAATCTATCCAATCCAAAAGCTAAACCACCATGAGGAGGTGCGCCATATTGGAAAGCATCCATTAAAAAACCAAACTGTTCTTTTGCTTCTTCAGGAGTAAACCCTAAATAGTCAAACATTAAAGATTGTGTTTCTTTATCATGAATTCTTATCGATCCACCACCAATTTCGTTTCCATTTAATACTAAATCGTAAGCATTCGCTTTAACATCGCCTGGATTTGTTTTTAGTAATTCTAACTGTCCAGGTTTTGGAGATGTAAATGGATGGTGCATAGCGTGGTAACGTTCGGTATCTTCATCCCATTCTAATAATGGAAAATCCATAACCCAAAGCGGAGCAAATTCATTAGGCTTACGCAAACCTAAACGCTCTGCTAATTCCATACGTAAAGCACTTAATTGCGCACGGACTTTATTTTTATCGCCAGAAAGAACACATATTAAGTCTCCCGGTTTAGCGCCTGTAACTTCTGCCCATTTTGCTAAATCACCTTGATCGTAAAACTTATCTACAGACGATTTGTAAGTGCCATCGTCATTACAACGCGTATAGACCATACCTAAAGCGCCAACTTGCGGACGTTTTACCCAGCTAATTAATTTATCAATTTCTTTTCTAGTATAACTATTTCCACCAGGAACAGCAATACCAACTACTAACTCTGCATTATTAAAAACACTAAAGTCTTTATGTTGTGCTACATCGTTTAATTCGCCAAAGGCCATTCCAAAACGAATGTCTGGTTTATCGTTTCCGTATAAACGCATGGCATCATCATAAAGCATTCTTGGAAATTTTTCAACCTCAACTCCATTAACTTCTTTAAGTAAATGACGTGTTAAACCTTCAAATGCATTTAAAATATCTTCTTGCTCAATAAACGCCATTTCACAATCAATTTGTGTGAATTCTGGTTGTCTATCGGCACGTAAATCTTCATCTCTAAAACACTTTACAATTTGAAAGTATTTATCCATACCACCTACCATTAGTAACTGCTTAAAGGTTTGAGGTGATTGCGGAAGAGCATAAAATTGACCTTCATTCATTCTTGAGGGCACTACAAAATCACGAGCACCTTCTGGTGTAGATTTTATTAAATAAGGGGTTTCAACCTCAATGAAACCATCTTTAGATAAATAGTTTCTAACTTCTTGAGTTACTTTATGCCTAAAAATTAAACTCTCTTTTACGGGGTTACGACGAATATCGAGGTAACGATATTTCATTCTAATATCTTCACCACCATCTGTTTTATCTTCAATAGTAAAAGGAGGAAGTAAAGCTTCGTTTAAAATGTTTAATTCCGAAACTAGTATCTCAATATCTCCTGTTGGAATATTAGGGTTTTTTGATGCACGTTCAATAACCATTCCTTTAACTTGAATAACAAATTCCCTTCCTAGGTTTTGTGCTTGTTCAATTAAGGTTTTAGAGGTACGTTCTTCATCAAAGACTAATTGAGTGATGCCGTAACGGTCACGCAAATCTACCCAAACTATAAAACCTTTATCTCTTGATTTTTGAACCCAACCTGATAGAGTTACTTCTGTATTAATATGTGTAGCTCTTAATTGGCCACAATTATGACTTCTGTACATGTTCGTAAAATTGAAGTGCAAATTTAAGTAAATACTATTGAGTTTAAATTTTTTAATATATTTTTTATTTCATTTGAAATAACCTAATACTTTAGAAATAGACTAAGCTCAAACGATGGTTAAAAAAGGCTCTAATTAAGAGAAAATACATTTGTTTAATGCTATGTTTTTCTAATTCTAAGCTTAGATATGTAAACAAAACATGTTTAAATAATATTTATTTTTTTTTGATTATATTAGTAAATACATATAGGATTTTAACTGTTTTATTCGTAAAAGTATAAATCGTAGATTTGGTATTTTATTTTTCCGTATGAAAAAGACTATATAATTTATATATATTAGCTTCGAATAATTCAAAAAACTTTTATTATGAGTAAACTATTACCTATTAAATTAATCATGTTTTTGATGTTTATAGGAGCATCAAATTTTATTATTGCTCAAGAGGTTAAAGGAATAGTTGTAGATGATACATCTCAACCCTTACCTGGAGTTTCAATTGTAATTAAGGGAACTTCTAGCGGAACCACAACAGATTTTGATGGAAAATATTCCATAACAGCAAACAATGGCGATGTTTTAATTTTTTCTTATGTAGGTTACGAAAGTCAAGAAGCAACTGTTACAGGTGGGATTTTAGATGTAACATTGCAACCTGGAGTTGCTTTAGATGCTGTAGTGCTTGTTGGAAATAGATCTAAACCAAGATCCATATTAGATTCTCCTGTTCCAATTGATAATATAGGACTAGAAGAGCTTACAAACACAGGGCAACCAACGGTTGATAAAATGTTAACCTATAAAGTACCTTCTTTTAATTCAACAAATCAAACCGTTTCAGATGCAACTGCACATTTTGATCCTGCAGATTTAAGAGGTTTAGGACCTAGTAGAACTTTGGTGTTAGTTAATGGAAAAAGAAAAAACCAAAGTGCTTTGGTTTATATTAACGATACTCCAGGTAAAGGAGAAGTTGGTGTAGATTTAAAAAGTATACCCTCAGCAGCTATAGAAAGAATAGAAGTTCTTAGAGACGGTGCATCTGCACAATATGGATCTGATGCTATAGCGGGAGTAATAAACATGGTATTAAAAAAAGGTGTAGAATATACCACAGTAAATGCAAAAACTGGTGTTACTACAGAAGGCGATGGATTTAATTTTGGAGTAGATTTAAATACGGCTTTAACAGGAGACAGCGGTGGTTATTTAAACTTTACAGCAGGGTATTATGAGCAAGAAAAAACAAATAGAGCTGGTACTCCTGGAGAAGATCAGTTGTTTGGAGTATTAGCAGATGATCCCGTTTTTGGGGATTGGTTAGCTGAGAATCCAGATTTAGGAATGAACATTGGACAACCTGAACTAAAAAAACTGGATGTGTTTTTTAATGCAGGTATTCCTTTTAAAAAATGTGAAGGTGAGTTTTACGCCTTTGGAGGACTTACTTATAGAAAAGGTAAAAGTTTTGCATTATATAGAACACCTTATTGGGTACAAGATCCATTTAATTTATTGCACGAAGCAGGTACAGAATATCAAGGTTTTCAGCCTACGTTTGAAACAGATGTTAGAGATAATAATATGACTGCTGGTGCAAAATGGAAGCTTTTTGATTTTGATGTTGATTTAAGTGGAACTTATGGAAGAAATGCTGTAGATTATGAAGTAAATAACAGCATTAACCCTGCGCTTGGAGCCAATAGCCCTACTTCTTTTGATGTTGGTGCATATACATTTAGCAGTACATTAGCTAATTTAGATTTTTCTAGAAATTTAGGCCAAGTAAATATCGCATTTGGAGCCGAGGTTAGAGGAGAACGATTTACGGCTAAAGCAGGAGAGCCAGCATCTTATATTATGGGAGGTGTTCAATCGTTTCCAGGATTGCAACCTAGTAACGAAGTTAAAGCAACCAGAGATAATTATGGGGTTTATGCAGATTTAGAATGGGAGCTAATTGAAGAATTACTTATAGGTGGAGCTGTTAGGTATGAGGATTTTAGTGATTTTGGAGATAATACTTCTTGGAAAGTTAATGCAAGATATTCTTTAGGAGATAAAGGCGCTATTAGAGGATCTTATAGTACAGGATTTAGAGCACCTTCATTACATCAAATATATTTGAGTAATATTCAAACTTTAGTATCTGGAGGAACAATTTCGAACCAAGGGACTTTTAATAATGTAGATCCAGTAATTAGAGAAGGTTTGGGTGTGCCACAATTAACAGCAGAAACGTCTAAAAATATTTCGGCAGGAATTACATATAAATTTGATAGTAATTTTTCAGTCTCGTTAGATTTCTACAATGTAAAAGTAGATGATCGTGTTTTATTTACAGGAGAAATTGGTTTTGATGGAGACACTGGAACTACAAATCCAGTAGAGCAAGTATTAATAGATAATTCCATTACGAGTTTAAAATTCTTTGTAAATGCTGTAAACACAAATACTTCTGGTGTAGATTTAGTTATGAATTATAGAAATATTGAGTTAGGAGAGGGTAAGTTAGGAGCAACTTTAGCAGCAAATTTTAATGAAACTAAAATTGAAGGGCAAATAGGTACTCCTTCTTTACTAGCTGCAAATGGTTATGATATTTTTAATAGAAAAGAACAATCTAGAATTATTTCATCTAGACCAAAATCTAAAGTTTTATTAGGGCTAGATTATAATATAAGTAAGTGGAACTTTATATTAAATAATACTTATTTTGGAGAGGTAACTTGGCAACATGCAACAACGCCAGCTAATGATCAAACTTTTTCTGGAAAAGTGATTACAGATTTAGTAGTTAATTATAAGTTTTGTGATAAATTTTCGGCTACAGTATCAGCCAGTAATCTTTTAGATGTTTATCCAGATGAGATTGAAACAAGAGGTGATGTTGTAACAGATTTAGGAGGTCGTTTTAGGTACCCTTGGGAGGTAAATCAGTTTGGATTTAATGGTACTACCATTAATGGAGGAGTTACTTTTAAGTTTTAAGAATAAAAGCGTTATTTTAAAATAAAATAAGAGAGTCGCCTAAAAATATTTTAGGCGATTTTTTTTTGATCTTTCAAGAGTTAAAAAAATAAAAATGGTTATATCCTGTTTTTGAGGTAGAATATAAGAAAACAAGCATTTTATAATGCTTAAGTTTTTGTATATTAAGTTGTTAAATGTGTGTGTTTTAATCTGGTTTCTTATTAAGAATATACTGTGAACATAAATATATGTATTTTTTTGTACGAAAAAACTGGTTTAATTTATATATATTAGCTTATAACTAATTCAAAACACTTTTATTATGAGTAAACTATTACCTATTAAGTTAATTATGTTTTTGATGTTTATAGGAGCGTCAGATTTTATGATGGCTCAAGAGGTCTCTGGAAATGTTGTAGATGATACATCTCAACCATTACCAGGGGTTTCTGTTGTTCTTAAAGGAACTACACAAGGAACAACTACAGATTTTGATGGAAATTATTCCATAACAGCCAGTAATGGAAATATTCTGGTTTTCTCTTATGTTGGCTACGAAACTCAAGAAATTCGAGTTTCTGGAACAACATTAAATGTTACTATGCAATCTGGTGTTTCACTATCAGAAGTAGTACTTATAGGTTCAAGAAACCCTAGTAGAGTAGCTGTAGACACTCCAGTACCAGTAGATGTTATAGATATTACAGAATTAACAGCACAAGGACCACAAGTAAATTTAAATCAAATTTTAAATTTTGTAGCACCTTCATTTACTTCCAATACACAAACCATTTCAGATGGTACAGATCATATTGATCCAGCTTCTTTAAGAGGTTTGGGGCCAGATCAAGTACTTGTTTTAATTAATGGAAAAAGAAGGCATAACTCATCGTTAGTTAATGTTAATGGTACTTTTGGTAGAGGTAGTGTTGGTACAGATTTAAATGCTATACCATCTGGAGCTATTAAAAGATTAGAGGTTTTGCGAGATGGAGCAGCGGCACAATATGGGTCTGATGCTATTGCAGGTGTTATTAATATTGTTTTAAATACAAATGTTAACGAGCTTACTTTAAATGTTACTACGGGAGCAAATTTTACTAAAAACGCCAATGACCAAACAGGAGGTGTAGATGGCGAAACCGTAAATATTAGTGCGAATTATGGTTTGCCAATAGGGACTAATGGTGGATTCATTAATTTTACCGGAGATTTTGATTTTAGAGAAGATTATGGTAGAATGAAAGAATGGGAAGGCAATGTTTTTAACCTTTATAATACTGTTGAACGATTTGCAAATAATGATGATTACGATCTAACCCAGTTGCTAGATGAAAATGTTGACGATGTTAATTTTTATGCAGGTCAAGCAGGTATTATTCCTACTGGGAGTAGTTTTACAAAACCAGAATTACAAACCATTTTATCTGGCGACAATACAGACGCAGAATTGGCAGCTAGAGGTTTAGTTAGAAGCGATTTTAATATGCGTGTTGGTCAGTCTGAAGTGCGTGGCGGACGTTTTTTTGCTAATTTATCGTTGCCATTAGATGATAATGGTACCGAATTATATTCGTTTGCAGGAACAAGTTCTAGAAAAGGAAACTCTGCTGGTTTTTATAGATTACCAAATCAAAGTAGAACGTATACGCCAGCTTATATTAATGGGTTTTTACCAGAAATTAATTCTACAATTACCGATAAATCATTTGCTGTTGGTATAAAAGGTAAAATAAATAATTGGAATGTAGATTTGAGTAATACTTGGGGAAGAAATGCTTTTTTATATACTATAGGTAATACCTTTAATGCATCTTTTCAAAAAGCGTCTCCAACAACGTTCGATGCGGGTGGGTTTAACTTCATGCAAAATACAGTTAATTTAGATGTTAGTCAGTTTTACGACGATATTTTAAAAGGATTAAACGTGGCATTTGGTGCAGAATATAGATTAGAAAACTATGAGATTGAAGCTGGAGAAGAAGCGTCGTATTCAAGATACACAGCAGAGGGGCAAGTTATAACATTAGCTACTCAAGAAGCAGCTCAAGACTTTTTTGGAGCTTCAAGACCGGGAGGATCGCAAGTGTTCCCAGGATTTAGTCCTAATAATGAGCTTTCTAGAGGGCGTAGTAGTATTGCAGGATATTTTGATTTAGAGGCTGATTTTTCTGAAACTTTTTTAGCGAGTTTCGCAACACGTTTTGAGAACTATTCAGATTTTGGATCGACAATTAACTTTAAATTAGCAACCCTATTAAAGGCAGGTGAGAACCTGAATATAAGAGCGGCTTTAAATACAGGATTTAGAGCACCATCTTTACATCAGTTAAATTTTAATTCAACATCAACTATATTCGATCAAAATGGAAACCCAGTAGAAGTAGGAACTTTTGCAAACGATAGTAGGGTAGCAGAAATATTAGGTATTCCAGAATTGAAAGAAGAAACGTCTCAAAGTATTAGTTTAGGTTTAACGGCAAAACTACCAGATGCTAATATGACTATTACTGTCGATGGTTATTTTGTGGGTATTGACGATCGTGTTGTATATACAGGACAGTTTGGAGGGGATGCAATTGCTGCCGAATTGGCTCAAGCTAATGCATCTGCAGCATCATTTTTTGCCAATGCAATCGATACTGAGTCTAAAGGGGTAGATATTGTTATTACGCATAAAGCTAACATAGGTACAAACATGAGGTTAAAATCTGATTTGTCTGGAACATTATCCAAAACAAAACAAGTAGGACGTATAAATGCATCTCAAGTTTTGGAAGACGCTGGTTTAGTAGGAACGTATTTTCCAGAAGATAGTAGAGTTTATTTAGAGGAAGCAGTACCAAGAACAAAATTAAATTTAACTAATAACTTAACAGTAGATAAGTTTAATGTGTTTTTACGAAATGTTTATTTTGGAGAAGTTACCGAGGCTACTACGAATGTAGATAGACAACAGGTATTTGGAACCAAGTTAGTAACAGACCTGTCTTTTGGTTATAAAGCTTCGGAAAGTTTAACATTAACTGTAGGAGCTAATAATTTGTTTGATATTTATCCAGATAGAGCTGCTCAAGTTTTAGCAGATGGAGGAACTAATAGAAGTAGCGGACGTTTTGATTGGTCAAGACGAGCACAGCAGTTTGGTATTGGAGGGCGTTTCCTTTTTGCTAGATTAAGTTTTAAGTTGAAGTAATGTTGTTATTTATTTGTAGAGAAGCATTTGTGTAGAGTATAATAGCTAAAATCAAAGTTTTAAGAATTTTTGTAATAAATAAAAACCAATAAATTATGAATATATCTTTAACATCTTCTAGTGGAGGCGGACAAAATGAACCTTTTAGAATCGCGAGATTAGAAAAAGTTTCTAGAATATATAAATTTCAGGTCGGAGACTTAAGTGAACAAAAGATTCCAGAAATTATTTCTTTGCATGATCATAAAGGAAAACTTGCCGTTTCTTGGAATAGAGAACCAAATGAAGAACAAAAAAATGTTATTAAATTAGTTTGGGAATTACAAAATGAATATGATATAATTCATAATATTGATGGTGAATTATAAAAACGTTATATGTAAATCATATTAAAGTAATAACAAGCATAGTTGACAAGTCTTATTGATTATAAAAATGAAAAGTCGCAATTTTAAATTGCGACTTTTCTGCTATTAATTAATCCTTTTTAGGGATGATAAAAGGACTCACATATTACAACTGTATTTCAAGCTGTATTATTGTTTATTAGGTGTTAATTCAAAAACTTCTTGAGTTGTTAACTCCTCTTTAACTGTAGGTTTCCATATTTTCATTTTTAATTTAGTTACTAAATAAAATAATATAGGGACTACAATTAAGGTTAAGAATGTTGCTATAAAAAGACCGTAAATAACAGTCCAAGCAAGAGGTCCCCAGAAAATTACATTATCTCCTCCCATATAAATATGTGGATTAAACTCACTAAACAAAGTAAAGAAGTTAATATTTAAACCCGTTGCTAATGGAATTAATCCTAAAATAGTAGTAATTGCTGTTAGTAGTACAGGACGTAAACGAGCTTTTCCTCCTTTTACTATAGCCTCAATTAAGTCGTTAGTTTGTAAATATTCTTTATCATCTAAATCTTGTTTAACCTTTTTTCTATCTATTAAAAGTTGTGTGTAATCTAAAAGTACTACACCATTGTTTACCACAATTCCAGCAAGTGAAATAATGCCCATCATAGTCATCATGATAACAAATGAGCTACCAGTTGCAACAATACCACCAAATACACCTATTAAACTTAAGAAGATAGCAAGCATGATAATTCCTGGTTTCGAAACCGAATTAAATTGGAATATTAAAATAAAGAAGATTAAGCCTAAACCTGTAAAGAATGCTCCCATTAAAAATGCCATTTGTTTATTTTGCTCTTCTATTTGTCCTGTGTAATCTATTTCTACGCTGTTAGGTTTTTCGGTAAAACTTTGCATTTCATTTTGAATTTGAGATACAATAGCACCAGCATCTGTAAAACCTGGAGCTAATGCAGAATATAAGGTTACAACACGTTTTACATCTTTATGTTTTATAGCACTAAAACCAGAGTTGTTGTTTTGTTTTGCAATTGTCGAAACTGGTACTTCTTTTATTTGTCCAGAAGCCATATCTCTAAAAGTAATTTTCTGATTGAAAATTGCGCTGGTATTATATCTGTTTTCTTCATTAAAGCGAACATAAATATCATAATCTTCTCCATCTTCTTTATAAATGCCTGCTTTAGCTCCAAAAATAGCATTACGCAATTGTTGTCCAACTTGACCTGAAGTTACACCAAGTTCACCAGCTTTTTTTCTGTCTACAATAACTTGCATTGATGGTTTAGATTTGTTTACATCAATTTTCAATTCGTCAATCCCTTGAATGTTTTTAGAGTTGACAAAATCTCGCATTTTTTCAGCAGTAGCAATTAATTCAGAATAATCATCGCCCTCTAATTCTACGTTAATAGGGTATCCAGCAGGTGGTCCTACGGCATCTTTTTCAACAGATATGGCAACACCAGGGTAGATGTCTTTTAAATTTTCTTGTACCTTTTTAAGAAGTACATTGCTATCTGCTCCATCTCTAAATTTATACTCACGCATAGTCGCTGTAATCTTTCCGCGATGTGGCATTTCTGCTGCAGAACCTCCATCTGTTTGGGGGTTTCCTGCACCTTCTCCTACTTGAGATACGGCACTTTCTGTTAAGAAATTAAAATCACCATGTATGTATGCTTGGTCATTAATAATTTTGTAAACACGTTGCTCTATGTCTTTTGTAATGATATTGGTTTTTTTTATATCTGTCCCTTCAGGATATTCTATATAAACAATAATTTGGTTAGGTGTATTGTCTGGAAAGAATTCTACTTTGGTACGTTGACTTCCTACAGAAGCTCCAAAACCCATAAAAGCAACAAAAAGTAAAATAACTGTTCCTACAGTAATTAATATCGGTTTTTTACCGCCTAATGCAGCACGTAGCATTTTTTCATAAAAACGTTCCCATTTTGGTAGGATTTTGTTTTGAAATCCGTTTGCCCAACCTCTTAGGAATAGTCGATACATCCAAAGTAAAATAACAGTTACTATCATTAAGGTTCCTAAACCTCTATAGGCTCCTCCCGCGATTAAAATAAGTAAACCTATACTTCCAACGATTGCAGAAATTTTAATAATCTGTTTAAGTGGCATATCCTTATCTTCAGTAGTCATAAACTGAGATACCATAACGGAATTAAAGAATATAGCAACGAATAATGATGAGCCTAAAACGACAGATAATGTAATTGGAAAATATATCATGAATTGTCCCATAACTCCTGGCCATAATCCTAAAGGAATAAATGCTGCTACTGTTGTTGCTGTGGAAATAATAATAGGAAACGCAATTTCACCAATCCCTTTTTTGGCAGCTTCTATTCTGTTCATACCTTCCTCGGACATTAAACGATATACGTTTTCTACCACTACAATACCATTATCTACTAACATACCAAGTCCCATAATTAAACCAAACAGAATCATAGTATTCATGGTATATCCTAGGTAATCTAATATCATTAATGACATGAACATGGACATTGGGATAGCAAAACCAACAAATAAGGCGTTTTTAAATCCTAAAAAGAACATTAAAACGGTAACAACTAAAATAATACCGAATATAATATTGTTCACTAAATCGTCTACTTGACCAATGGTTTTAGAGGATTGGTCGTTAGCAACAGTAACTTTTAAATCTGGAGGAAATACATTTTCAATAGCATTTTTAACTATAATATCAATTTGTTCTGCAGCAGCTACCATGTTTTTACCAGCACGTTTCTTAACATCTAGCATAACAACAGGATGCCCAAACTCTCTAGCGTATGTTGTTTTGTCTTCATCTTTAAATGTTACTTTGGCAACGTCTTTTAAATAGATAGGGTTGTTGTGCTCAGATTTTACAACAAAGCTTTCAAGTTCTTTTGGGTCTTCGATTTCACCTAGTATTCTTATAGTACGTCGTTGTCCACTTGTAATTAAATTACCAGCAGCCATAGTCATGTTTTCTCTGCTAATAGTATTTATAATATCATCAAAACTTACTTGAGCTGCCATCATTTTATAGATGTCTACAGCGACTTCTACTTCTTTATCTTGAGCACCACGAATATCTACTTGTTTAATTTCTTGCAAACTCTCTATTTCATCTTCAAGATATTCACCATATTCTTTAAGTTTATCTACTGGGTAATCACCAGAAATATTAATATTAAGAATTGGTATTTCTTCAGACATGCTTAAATCGAACACATTTGGCTCTACTTTGGCACCATTAAAGGTTGGCCAATCTTCACTAGAAGTTTCAGAATCTACCTCGTCTTTTACTTTTTGTTTTGCAGCTTCTACAGTAATACTTTCATCAAATTCTACAATAACAATGGAGTAATCTTCTTGAGAGGTTGAGGTTATCTCAACCACATTACTAACTGTTTTTAGTTTATCTTCAATGGGATCTGTGATAAGTTTTTCGATATCCTCGGCAGTATTTCCTGGGTATACAGAACTTATATAAATTTTGGTTTCTTTAATTTCTGGAAAATTTTCTCTAGGCATACTAAAATAAGCGCCTGTACCAAGAAATAATATCAACGTAATCAACACATACATGGTTGTTTTATTGTTGATAGCCCAAGAGGATAATCCAAATTCTTTATTTACTTTTTTCTTCTTTTTATCTTTAGTCATGATTGATTATTTTTTTGTCGCCCTGAATAGTCAAAGGACCTTTTTTGTTATACAACTCAATTGTTATAAAATAGAGTTAGTTCTGCTTGAGCAGAAATGACAAGTTTATTCTACAACAAGGATTTTAACCTCTTGACCATCTTTTACACTACGAGCACCTTCATCAATAATCTCTATTCCGTTTTTAAGACCAGATAATATTTCTATATAATCTCCTTGTGTTTTTCCTGTTTCTATGATAACACGTTTTACTGTAGCTTTGTTTTCTACCTTATTTGTTATAGTGTAAACATATTGTTGATTTTCAGCATTCTCGGAAATAATACTTTGTGGTATTAAAATGGCTTTATCGTTTGTGTAATCGTTAATTTTAAGTTTAGCTGTAAGATTAGGTTTTATAGATCTGTCTTTATTAGGAATCTCTACTTCAACTCGAAAGGATCTGTTAGCTGGGTTAATAAAATTTCCAGCTTGACGTATTTTTGCATCTAATTGTTTTCCTAGAATAGGGAAATCTACTTTAACTTCTTTGCCTTTAACAATAGTTGAAATGTAACGTTCTGGAACCTCAGTTTCAATGTACATTTTGTTAAGATTTACTATTCTAAATAACTGTGATTGTCCTGGTGCTACAACACTACCTTGTTCACTAATAACGTCGTCTATAGTACCAGAAAAAGGTGCACGAACAACTGTTTTTCCAACTTGTTGTTGTAATTGACTAACGGCTTGTTGTTGTGCTTCGTAACTAGATTTTGCTTGTAAATATTGGATTTCGCTACCTATTTTTTGATTCCAAAGACGTTCTTGACGCTCGAATGTTGTTTTTGCTAAATCTGCTTGAATCTTTAATTGTGTTACTTGTTGACTTAAACCACCATCATCAATTTTTGCTAAAATTTGCCCTTTGCTTACTTTTTGTCCTTCTTTAACGTATACTCGAGTTAAAACTCCAGAAAATTCAGGGAAAATTACCAAATTCTGTTTTGTACTTACATTACCTTGCAATTCAACAAAGTGTGTGAATACATCTTCTTTAGCCTTAAAAGTAGTTATTAATGGTATTTTTTCTTGAGGGTCTAAAACCTTTATTGTTGCTTCCAATTGTTTTAATTGTGCAGAAATTTCTTGAGCAGAAGCATCTAACTCAGATTTCTTTTTTCTAATAAGTTCTAAGTTGTCTGTTGCAATAATATCTTCAACAGTTTTTTTCTTATCGGCGCCACATGATGTTAATAGAGCTGTTGCCAGTAGAAGTGAATATATATTTTTCATTGTCATTGATTTTGTGTGTTGATTATCTATTGATTGGTTTTGTTTAATACCGTTTCTAATTCAGCTTTTTTATTGATAACATCAAGCATGGCTTGTAAGAATTCTTGTTGAGAACTGTATAGTTGTGTTTGAGCTTGTCTCAATTCAAAGCTTGAAGCAATACCTTCAAAAAATTTGGTTTGATTCTTTTTTTCAATACGTTCTGCAAGATTTAAGTTTTGCTTTTTATTTTCATAATCTTCAATAGCAAATTGATAATCACTTTTTGCTGACGCGATTTGAAGCTTTAATTTCTGTTCGGTTTCGGTAAGATTTTCTTTTGCTTTTTCAAAATTTATTTTAGCACGTTGTGTCGCGGCACTTCTTCCTCCAGAACTAAAAATTGGAATATTCATTGAAACACCTAATAGAGATGAGCCAAACCATTTTTGTTCTTTTTTAAGAAAATCGAAGTCGTTAGCATTTCCAGCGTAAGCGCCATTAATGAACCCACGTAGAGAAGGTAAAGCTTTGCTTTTTTCTAGTTTTAAAAGAAGCTTTTTAGCTGTTTTATCATTTTCTGCAATTTTATAATCAATGCTATTTTCAACTTTTTCTTCAGAATTAAGGAGTGTTAAAACAATATTCTGTGTAGTTAAACTTTCTAAATTGTCTGTTAGTATGGTTTTAGAATTTATGTCGGTACCTAAAGTGATGTTTAGCATTTGGTAAGCTAAAGTTTTTAAGCGTGATGTATTGCTTAAATTACTTTTTACTGCAGATAATGTGATTTGTAGTTGCTCAACACTTTCTTCGTCTCCTAAACCGTTTTCATAGATTTTAGAGGTTTCATTTAGGTTTTTTTCTAAAACATTAATATTACGTTCTAGTATTTCTATACTTTCCTCGGCCAATAAAACATTTCCGTAAGCATTGATAACTGCTTTTCTTACTTCAAGATCTGTTTTCTTTTTGGCATTTTTTGAGATTTCTAAAAAGACTTTGGCAGATTGTAAACCAACTAAATAAGAGCCATCAAAAATTAATTGCTCTAACGTTACTGTACCGCTCATCGTTTGTTTAGTGCCAAAAGCAACTTCTGAAAACTCACCTGGATTACCTCCAAAAAATTCTGCAGGAATTAAAGAAACTTGTTGCTTCAGCCAATTATTATAATCAATTTTTCCATTAATTTGAGGTAAACCTATAGTGGTGGTTTCCCATTTTTGCTTTTCTGCAGCTTTAATGTCTAGAGCAGCATTTTTAGCAGTTCTATTATTTACTAATGCAAAATCTATAGCTTCTTGCAATGTGAAGCTTTTATTGTTTTCTTGTGAAAACATAGAGATTGAGGCTAGTAAACAAAAAAATAAAATTAGTTTGTTCTTCATTTTTATGATTGATTTGATGTTATAAATTTATTTAGAATTTCTAGACCTTTATCTGTAACAATAGCTCTTAAGTGATATTCTAAGTAGCTTTCCATTAAATATTCCATGCTGTAAATTTCTTTAGGAAAAATAGAGGGATCTTTTATTCCTGTCATACCATTAAAGTACATTCTAGAAATAAAGTCAACATTTATGTTTGGTCTAAATAGTTTTGTGTCTACTCCGTTTTGAAGACTTTCCTTTACGGAAACATGCATTTTTTCAAATTGTTTAAGTTTTAGGGCATCATATATTTGAGGATAATATTTTTTAAGTTGAAATTGAGGCGATGATCTTTCATTTTTTAAATGTTGCATCACAAACATTTTTACATCATATAATTCTTCAATAGGATTGTTAGAACTATCGCAAATATCATCTATACCATCGCAAATGGTTTCAAAAAGCTCAAAGGTAACAGTTTCAACCAGTTTTGTTTTATTAGCAAAATGGACATAAATGGTTTTTTTAGATATACCCATTTCTTGGGCAATATCGTCCATTGTGACACTTTTAAAACCTAGTGTTAAAAATAATTCTGCTGCTTTTGGTATAATTTTATCTCTCATAATAAGACGCAAAGCTACGAAGGAAACTTTAAAAACAAAAAAAGTTTCCTTCGTTTTATGGTTTTTTAACATTTAATTGAGATTCAAACTTTTTAATGTTACTTATTACTTTATTTTTGCTTAATGCTTACAATAGAAAAATATCAAGAAAAATTTATAGCGTTTTTAGAAACGTATTCAACTGTAAAAGAACCAAGAAATCTCTATGAGCCTATAGAATACATTTTAGGATTAGGGGGGAAAAGATTGCGTCCTGTTTTAACATTAATGACTGCCGAAATATTTAATTGTGATTATAAAGAGGCATTGAACGCTGCATTAAGTATAGAGGTGTTTCATAATTTCTCATTGGTTCATGACGATATTATGGACGATGCTCCTTTGCGTCGAGGTGAAAAAACAGTGCATGAAAAATGGGATATTAATAGAGGGATCCTTTCGGGTGATGCTATGTTGATTATGGCATATCAGTTATTTGAAAATTACGAAGCAGATGTTTTTCAAGATTTAGCAAAACTATTTAGCAAAACAGCTTTAGAGGTTTGTGAGGGACAACAATATGATGTTGATTTTGAGACGAGAAATGATGTTACAATTCCTGAATATTTAAAAATGATTGAATATAAAACTGCTGTTTTGGTTGGAGCTGCTATGAATATGGGAGCTATTATTGCTAAAGCACCAAAAGAAGACCAGCATAGTATTTATGAGTTTGGTAAAAACTTAGGTATTGCTTTTCAATTACAAGATGATTATTTAGATGCATTTGGTGATCCTAAGACTTTTGGAAAACAAGTAGGAGGAGATATTATAGAGAATAAAAAAACGTATTTGTATTTAAAAGCTTTAGAGTTTTCAAAGGAATTGGATAAAACTAAATTACAAGATTTATTTTCTACAAATCCAGAAGATCCAACTCATAAAATTGATTTAGCTAAACAGATTTTTATATCATCTGGTTCTGCTGAAGCAACTAAAAAAGCGATTAAAGAGTATACAGATAGAGCTTTTAGTGTGCTCGAATTTTTGGATGTTGAAGAGGATGAAAAAGAGTTATTAAAAACTTTTGGAGGTAGTTTAATAAATAGAAAAGTATAATGCAAGCACCAGTAAATTTTGAAGGCTTAATTAAAGAAGCTAATCAATTAGATTTGTATAAGAAATTGGTGATTCAGCTTAATAAAGATTTTCTTTTAGCAAATATTGATTTAGACTTTCATGAAGAGGTTCTGCCTTCAAGCTTAAAGCTTATACTTCATGATACAGTTTATAAATTAATTCAAGAAAAATTTACTGAATACTTAAACTTGTTATATATAATTGATGTGCCAGAAAATCAAGTAAAAGCTTTAGATGGAAATGATATCCTTAAATTGGCAGAGGATGTGTCTTTTTTAATATTAAAGAGAGAGTGGCAAAAGGTATGGTTTCGTCATAATTATTGATTTAAATATAATTATGAAATCCAAAAAAGCTCCCTACAAGGTTTTTTAATCTCGTAGGGAGTTTTTTGGGTAAAAATTTATATAAAGTTCTTTTCTAATTCTATTGCTTTAGGGTGTAAAATATTGTTTTCTAGGTGAATGTGTTCGTGTAGGTCTTGTTCAAACTCATCTAGTTTTGCGTACAATGCCTTAAAAGTATTACATGCGCCTTCTGGAGGGATGTAGTTGTTTGTGAGTTTAGCTATAACTTTAAAAATATCACCAGCAGTTTCGTGTTCAGATTCCATCATTTGTATAGGAGTGCTTATAGTGCCAAATGGAGGAGGCGAAGACAATGTAACACCTTTTTCTGTCTGTAATAACTTTTTAATATAAGGAAATAAAATGAGTTCTTCTTTCTTCATATGTGCTGTTAATTCGTTAGCAACTTCGGTAAAAAGTTTGTTGATTTTAACGACTTCTGTGTAGTGGTGTCCATGTACTTGAGCAACTCTGTTTGAATATTGAAGAATTAAAGGAATAGATTCTTTTACATAAATGTGGTGTACATTAATAATATGGTCAATTAAGAAACTAAGGTTCCAAGTATTGTAAGCGTAATTTTTTGGAGCTTCATCAACTTGTAGTAGCTCGTCTTTTAGAGCCGAATAGTCAAGTTGTTTTTTTTCACAGGCTTTTTTTATAGTTATGCCTCCACCGCAACAAAAATCGATACCGTATTTTTTAAAAACATGAGCCGTTTTAATGTTTTCTGCAACTGTTTCTGCGACTGTTTTATTTTCTAGGATATTCATATATTCTGGTTAAAGTCAAAAAAGATAATTATGTCTTTTTTAATGTCAATTCAAAATTATTGATTCAAATAAGTTTAAAAGATGATATTTGTTAGTTTTTGAATTATTTAAAAAATGTAATAAATTATTTAAGTGTTCTAAAATATTCTAATATGTTTCTAGCATCATCTATAGATAGGCTTTGATTGGGCATTGGTGAGCCGTTAAATTCTATGAGTAGCGCTTTTGCTAATGGGTCTTTTTGTGTCATTTCACTAGGGTTTAAAATCATATTCATTATCCATTCTGGGGATCTCCGTTGTAATATGTTTTGTGGAGATGGTCCAATAAATTTTTTATTAGACTTATGGCAAGCAGTACACATTCTTTTAAATACATTTGCGCCATGTGTTACCATAGTTTGGTTTATTTTGCTGGATAATTTTAATGAAGTAATTGGACCAATGCCTTTGTTGTTAAGGTCTATTTTTTTTGATGCAGATATGGATGCGTTTTTTTTTATTATTTGTTCTGTTTTTTGTAATGAATTCTCGTATGAAAAACCTTTCTTGTTTTTTTCCTTTTTGTCAGAACAATTAAAAAAGAATAATGTTATGAATACGATTAAGTATTTTAATATAGTTTTCATATTAGTTTATTTTAATAAAGCAAAACTATAGCGCAAAAAAGGAAGAAAAGTTGATAAAAATCATGTTCAAAATAAACCTCCTTAATTTTTGATGTTAAATAAAAAACTGGGCTAAAAATAAAACCTAACAAAAGGAGCCCAAGGATCTGAGTAAATACTTTTATCTTCATCATATAAAAGGTCGTACCTAATACCGAAAATTATGTTTCCACTTCTATATCCAGCACCAATAAATAAGGCTGGTAACCAGTAATTGTCATCAGGGATATTTATATTAACATCATATCTTCTATTTATATTGAGTTCTTCAAATTCAGCAGAAATTTGTAATTCATTAATAACATTATATAATCCAATTAGGCTTGCTCCTAAAATGGTAGATTTATAAACTTTTTTTTGATTATTAAAAGTAGCACTAAGACCTAGACCAAGAGCAAAATTTTTATCAAATTCATAAACAGCATTTGGAGCTAATGTTGCGCTAAAAAAATGATTACCAAAATTCAATCCCAACCCACCGCCATACCTGACATGATTCCAGAAATCGCTTTTCATTTCTTGCGCTTGCATAAATTGAAAAAAAGATATGATGACTATTAAAAAAATGGTAACTTTTTTATTAAATGAAAGGAATGTTATCATGAAAATTAGAAATCATTAAAAAATTAACAGGTAAAAATATATATTCGTTAAAAGTATATTATGGGTTTATAAATATAGTTAAAGAAACATCTAATTTTAGTAAAAGTTGTATTTTTGAAGAATATTTTGATTAAACTACACGGTATTAATAGCACCAATGGACAAATTTTCATTTTTAAACGCAGCACACACAGCATATTTTGCTGATTTATACGATCAATATTTACAGAATCCAGATGGGGTAGAGCCAAGTTGGAGAGCCTTTTTTCAAGGTTATGATTTTGGTAGTGAGAATTACGGATTAGACGGAGAAATTATTGAAGGTGCCTCTGCTCAAATACCAGAACATGTTCAAAAAGAATTTCATGTTGTTAAACTTATTGACGGGTATAGAATACGAGGACACTTGTTTACCAAAACAAATCCTGTTAGAGAAAGAAGAAGTTATTCCCCAACTTTAGATTTACAAAGTTTTGACCTTTCTGAAAGTGATTTAGATACAGTTTTTAATGCAGGGGAAATTCTAGGAATAGGAGCAAAAACTTTACGCCAAATAATCAATCATTTAGAAAATATTTACTGTAGTTCTATAGGTTTAGAGTATATGTACTTAAGAAACCCAGAGGTTATTAAGTGGTGGCAAGAAAAATTAAATGTTAATGATAATCAGCCAAATTATTCAGCTGAAACAAAAAAATATATTCTTTCAAAATTAAATCAGGCTGTTACGTTTGAGAACTTTTTGCAAACGAAATATGTTGGTCAAAAACGTTTTTCATTAGAAGGTGGGGAGTCTTTAATACCAGCTATTAGTAATGTGCTTTTTTATGCTGTAGAAAAATATGGTGTTAAAGAGTGTGTATTAGGAATGGCTCACCGTGGTCGTTTAAGTACACTTGTTAATATTTTTAGAAAGCCAGTAAATGAGCTTTTTAGTGAGTTTGATGGTAAAGATTTTGAAGATGAAGATATTGATGGAGATGTAAAATATCATTTAGGATTAACTCTAGATAAGACTTACCAAAATGGTAAGAATATAAAAATGAATTTGGTGCCTAATCCATCTCATTTAGAAACTGTCGCTCCTGTTGCAGAGGGTATTACACGTGCTAAGATTGATAATGATTATGGTGGTGATGATTCGAAAATTATACCAATTATAGTGCATGGAGATGCTGCAATTGCTGGGCAAGGTGTTGTTTATGAAGTTGCACAGATGAGCCAATTAAATGGATATAAAACAGGAGGAACGATTCATATTGTTGTAAATAACCAAATAGGGTTTACAACCAATTATTTAGATGCACGATCAAGTACATATTGTACAGATGTAGCAAAAGTAACGTTGTCTCCAGTACTTCACGTTAATGCCGATGATGCAGAAGCTGTTGTTCATGCTGTAGAAATGGCATTAGAATACAGAATGCGCTATAAAAAAGATGTTTATATTGATTTATTAGGATATAGAAAGTATGGACATAATGAGGGAGATGAACCTAGGTTTACACAGCCAAAATTATATAAAAAAATATCAAAACACGCTAATCCGTTTAAAATATACTCAGATAAATTAATAGCAGAGAATACTATTGATAAAGCATATGTAGATGGAATTGTTGGTGATTTCAAGGCTACTTTAGAGAGAGAATATGAAAAATCTAAGGGAGCAGAATCATCAAAAGTTAGAGAATTTATGCAAGAACGTTGGACAGCATTCGAGCGTAAAGGAATAGAAGGAATACTTAAAACTGAAGACACGACTTATCCTAAAGATAAGTTAGAAAATATATCTAAAGTAATTTCTACAGTTCCAGAAGGTGTTAAGTTTTTACGTAAAGCTGAAAGGATTTTAAGTGGTCGTTTTAAAATGGTTTTTGAAACCGATACATTAGATTGGGGAATGGCAGAAACATTAGCTTATGGTAGTTTGTTGGAAGAAGGGTTTAATGTGCGTATTTCAGGTCAAGATGTTGAGCGTGGTACATTTAGCCACAGACATGCGATTTTACGAGACGAAATATCAGAAGAACGTATCAACCTTTTAAATACCAATCCAGAAAATAAAGGTGAAATGTATATTTACAATTCATTTTTATCTGAATATGGTGTATTAGGGTTTGATTATGGATATGCTATGGCTAATCCAAACACATTGACCATTTGGGAAGCACAATTTGGTGATTTTAGTAATGGTGCTCAAATTATTTTTGATCAATACTTATCTGCAGCTGAAGATAAATGGAAATCTCAAAATGGTATTGTTGTGTTATTACCTCATGGATATGAAGGTCAAGGATCTGAGCATTCATCGGCAAGAATAGAACGTTATTTACAGTTATGTGGTAATGATAATATGATTGTTGCAGACTGTACAACACCAGCTAGTATCTTCCACTTATTGCGTCGTCAAATGAAACGTGATTTCAGAAAACCTTTAATTGTATTTACACCAAAAAGTTTATTACGTCATCCTAAAGCGGTGTCGTCAATGAGTGAATTAGCTAAAGGTGAATTTCAAGAAGTTATAGATGATACTATTAATCCAGAAAAGGTTAAAGAAATAGTATTCTGTACAGGTAAATTCTATTATGATTTATTGGCTGAAAGAGAAATACTAAATAGAGAAGATATAGCTTTAATAAGAATAGAGCAATTATTTCCATTACATTTAGAGAAAATACAAGCAATTATTGATCGTTATCCAAATGTTAAAACATATGCTTGGGCACAAGAAGAGCCTAAGAATATGGGAGCTTGGAGTCATATAGTACAACGCTTAGATTTGGTTAAGTTAGATGTATATTCAAGGCCTTATAGTTCTGTGCCAGCACCAGGATCAAGTACAAGAGATAAAAGAAGACAGAAAAGTGTTATTGATGCAGTTTTCAATATTGATTAATTCAATACCTAAATTAGAAATTAAGATACAATTAAAATTATAAGCAATGATTTTAGAAATGAAAGTACCTTCGCCAGGGGAGTCTATTACTGAAGTAGAAATAGCAACATGGTTAGTAGAAGATGGAGATTATGTTGAAAAAGACCAAGCTATTGCTGAGGTTGATAGTGACAAAGCAACTCTTGAATTACCTGCAGAAGTTAGTGGAGTAATTACACTAAAAGCAGAAGAAGGTGACGCCGTTGCTGTTGGAGCAGTAGTATGTTTAATTGACACTAGTGTAGCAAAACCAGAAGGTGGTGATGCAGCAAAACCAGAAAAGAAAGAAGAAGCCCCAAAAGCAGAGGAGCCTAAAGCTCCTGTAGCCGAAGCCAAAACATATGTAACAGGATCTGCAAGTCCTGCAGCTAAAAAGATTTTAGCTGAAAAAGGAATGGATGCTAATTCAATTTCAGGAACAGGAAAAGCAGGTAGAGTTACTAAAGAAGATGCTGTAAAAGCAGTACCATCTATGGGAACTCCAACTGGAGGAAACAGAGGAACTTCAAGAAGTAAAATGTCTATGCTACGTCGTAAAGTAGCAGAGCGTTTAGTAGAAGCTAAAAATACTACAGCTATGTTAACTACTTTCAATGAGGTTGATATGTCTCCTATTTTTGCATTACGCTCTGAATATAAGGAAACTTTCAAAGCAAAACATGGCGTTGGTTTAGGGTTTATGAGTTTCTTTACATTGGCAATAGTAAGAGCTTTAAAAATGTATCCAGCTGTTAATTCTATGATTGATGGTAAAGAAATGCTTTCTTATGATTTTTGCGATATAAGTATTGCTGTTTCTGGACCTAAAGGATTAATGGTACCAGTAATTAGAAATGCTGAGAATTTAAGTTTTAGAGGTGTGGAATCTGAAGTAAAACGTTTAGCACTTCGTGCAAGAGATGGACAAATTACTGTAGATGAAATGACTGGAGGAACCTTTACAATTACCAATGGAGGTGTGTTTGGAAGCATGTTATCTACTCCAATTATTAACCCTCCACAAAGTGGGATTTTAGGAATGCATAATATTGTAGAGCGACCAGTTGCTATAGATGGACAAGTGGTAATTCGACCTATAATGTATGTCGCTTTATCTTATGATCATAGAATTATTGATGGAAAGGAAAGTGTTGGATTTTTAGTAGCTGTAAAAGAAGCTTTAGAAAACCCTGTAGAGTTATTAATGAATAACGATATTAAGAAAGCTTTAGAACTGTAAATTCAAAATACAGACGATTTATAATAAAAAAAGGTGTTGTATAAATTTATACAACACCTTTTTTATTGAATTTTTTATAATTAATGAAAGAACATTATAATATTTATAGAAATAGTGACTATAACTAAAATAGCTAACCCAACTAAGCAACATTTACTAAGAATATTATTATTATTATTATTTTTCATTATTGATATTGACTTTTTAATAGCTTAAAAAACTCTGTGTCATAAACAACACAGAGTTTTAAAAAAATTCTCTCTCAAAAGAATTAATTAATAACTATGTAAAGATATATTTCACTCAGTAAAAAAAAAATAAGCACTTCTACGTATTTTGTAAGCAGGTATTTTTACTCAATATGCATCTTGAAATAAATAGGGACACTATATCTAACACTTACATTCATATCACGTTGTTTTCCTGGTTTCATTTTAGGTAATAAAGAAATTAACCTAACAGCTTCTTTTTCTAATATTTGATCAGGTCCTCTTTTTTGAATATTAGCAACCTCTCCTTTAGCATTAATATCAAACTGTACATATACTTTTCCTGTAATACTTAAATCTAATGCTTCTTGAGGATAATCAAAGTGCTTGCTAATATGTTCGGTTATTTTACGATTAAAACATGCTTTTTTATCCTTTTTAGCGAGTCCTTCGCAACCAGGAAATGTAGGAACATCATCAATAATAGCAAAAGGGACAACAACATATTCTCCTTCATCAACTTCACCAACCTCAATGTCTTCTACATTAATAACAGTATTACTAATCTCTGTAGTTTGATTTGATTCTGTACTTTCTATAAAAGTCTCTTCGATTTCAATTTCATTTTTTACCACCTGTATTTTTATTGGAGCACTTGGCGGTGGTGGAGGTATTTTATAACTTGTTTTAATAATAGGAATTTCCTCTTCCTCTTCTTCTATGTAATTTTTACTATGCATGGTTAATACTTCTTGTTCTTTATCAGAAATATATGTTCTGGATTCTAAAGCTCTCCAAGTAAGAAATAGCATTGTAGCTAACCCAATTGCAAAATAAAGACTACTATTTCTATTTAAATCTAGTTCTGGGTTTTTCTTGATTTCCATGATTGTGAATTTTAATATTATCTTAAAATTACGACTTACTTGTTTTTAATTAGATGACATCTATCAGTTTATGAAACTAATAACTCTAGTGATAATTCTATTTTTTAGACTGTAAAATTTTATTTTGAGATAATATTGTTTTTTTCTTAATCAAATTAGTTTTAAATAAAAGAACTATACGCAACCTGTCATACTTAGCCTTTGGAAAACTATTTTTTATATATCCGGTTTCTAATTTTATTGAATTGGAAATGTTGCACCCTAAACCTGCATAAAATCTATTTTGATTAAAGTTAGAAGTGTTAAAGGAGTAGAAAAATTCATTAAACGTTTTCAAATAAAAATATTTATTAATAGGGTATTTTAGTTGAAGTCTATATCTCAATCTGTAATTAGTAATATCGTTGTCCTTCTTGTTAATCCACCTATTTTCAAATCTTAATCTATTTGAAATTCTTAGTTTTTTTAGTTTTATATTAAAAACATTTTCTTGATAAAGCCACAATTGTGTAGATCGTTTCTTTTGGGAACCTATAGCATAAGTCTCTGCGTCTAGGTATGCGATTCCAGTTGTTAAAAATAAATTATCTTTTGCTTTATATGTTAAGCCTATTCTTGCAAAAGAAAATTCATAAGCATTAAATAATTTATAGTGGCGTAGAATGCCTACCGTAGGGATACTCCATCTTTTTGCTATTTTGTTATTTCCTGAAATAACTATCCAAGAGCCAATAATATCTTCTCTATTTTTTTGAGCCAATAAAAGGCTTGTATTAAAGAAAATTAAAATTACAATCGTAAGACTTCTTAAATTTTTTACACACATAATCTAAAGCATTATATTTTAAAAACTATCGCAAGGTTTTAAATTTTATGCGCTATAAATATGATTAATGTTAGGTTTTAAAAATTAAATGAATAATAAAATTATGTACATATAAATGTCCTTTTCATCATTAATAATATATGCAGAATAAAATAAGCTTTTTTCAAATGGATGTGATATATGTCATGTTTTTACACCTGAACAATTTCTAGTTTTACTGTATTAATAATTAAATCTGGATATCATGAATAAAATTTCTAACATCTTAGTGCCTTTCGATTTTTCAGGCTCTTCAAAAAAAGCATTGGATTATGCAATGGATTTTATAAAGGATAACAAAGACATGAAGATAATTATGGCTTATGTTACAAATGATAATAACCATAAAGAATTAAAGAAATCTTTTGATTCTATTATGGTGAAGAATAAAATTAAAGAAAATGTAGAGTGGGTTTCTGGAAGTGGTTCTTTAATAGATTTTTTAACAAGTATTTTAGAATCTAAGCAAATAGACTTAGTTATCATGGGAACTTTTGGGGCATTAAATGATCCTTATAAGGAAAGTACAAATACTTCAAAAATGGTATTAGAAGCAGATTGTCCTGTTCTTGTAATTCCATATAAAATAGATGATTTTAAAATTAAAGATATTGCATTAGTTATTGGAAAAGAGGAAATTGACGATGCTAAAGTTTTGAATGTGTTACTGGATATTTCTAGGAAGTTTAAAGCTAAAGTACATGTGGTTACTATTAAAAATTTACCAGAGACTTATGGGTATTCTCCAATAGATGAAAAGAACGAGAATATATTAGCTTATTATTTAGAGGAGTTTTATTCTGAGCATACATTTATAGAACATACAGATGTTTTAGAAGGTATTATGACTTATGCTAAAAAGCATAATATAGATATGATAACTATTCTTCCTAGAAATCATGCTAAAAATAGCGAAAAATCTAAAGGTCAATTAACAGAATTGTTAACACTACACTCTAAAATACCAGTGTTAGCTATAGACTAAAATACATTGTGAAATGATAGCATTATTTATAATTCTTAGTATAACTATTATCCTATTTATATGGGGTAAGTTTCCTCCAGATGTAGTCGGCATATTATCCATGCTCGCTTTGTTTCTTACAGGAGTTATAGATTTAAAGGAAACCTTAATAGGGTTTAGTAACCCAACAGTAATAATGATTGCAGCTCTATTTATAATTGGAGAAGGGCTATCAAGAACTGGGTGGACTGCTCTTGCAGGGCGTAAATTTGTTGAATGGGCAGGGAATAGTGTTAATAAACTATTAGTTATCGTTACTCTTGGTTCTGGTGTTTTATCTGGTTTTGTAAGTAATACAGGTACAGTGGCTGCTTTACTTCCAGTAACAGTTTCATCGGCTTGGAATGCAGCAACATTACCATCTAAGTTGTTAATTCCAGTGGCTTTTGGTTCTAATACAGGAGGTCTTTTAACACTTACAGGTACACCCCCTAATATTATAGCAAGTAATGCTTTGGTAGAGAGCGGATTTGAAGGACTTTCATTTTTTGAAATAGGTTTAATAGGATTGCCTCTTCTGCTAATAACAATACTCTATTTTAGATATATAGGCAATAGGTTGCTTCCTAATAATAAAACGAATAATAAGCCCGTAGATATTAATTCTGAATTGCATAAATGGGTAAAAGATTATAGTATAGGATATAATTTATATCGATTTAGAATTCGTTCCATGTCTCCTTTAATAAATACAAGAATTGGTGATTGGGAATTTGAAAAAAACAGTGAAATATCGATAATTAGGCTACGTAGAAGGCATCCAAATATTTTAAAAAAAACACCTCCTTTTGTAGAATTTCCAACTATGGATACTGAAATGAGATATCATGATAGTATTACAGTTAAAGGAAATGCAGAAGCAATTAATGCTTTTATGATAAAGTTTAAATTAGGAATAATACCTACTCCATATACTAATGATGAGTTAAAAGGTGAATTTATCAACCAAGAAGTAGGATTGGCTCAAATGATAATTACCCCTAGTTCTAAATTTATTGGACAATCTATTTCATTGGGTTCATACTTAAAACAAATAGGAATACAGTTAATTGGAGGTTCTAGAGGAAACAAACCTTTAACAGATGTCAATGTTAATGTAAAGTCTGGAGATGCTTTTATAATAAGAGGTTCATGGAATGCTATTGAGACATTACAAAAATCTCATAATAATGTAGTAATATCTGGTAGTCCCGAATCTATGGCAAAAAATGTAGATCAGCTTACTTTTAAATCTTATTTGGCTTTAGGAACATTGTCATTGTTAATCATATTACTAGTTTTTAAAATTATGCCTGGAGCTATAGCTTCTTTAGTTTGTGCAGGAATCATGATGTTGTCTGGTTGTATACCTATATCTAAAGCATATAAAGACATAAGTTGGACAAGTGTTATTATGATAGCAGCTATGATTCCTATGGGAGTTGCGTTACAAAAAACAGGAGCAGCACAAATGGCTGCAGATTATTTAGTAACTACTTTAGGGGCAATTCACCCATCTGTTTTATTGGGAGGTATATTTTTATTAACAACAGCATTTAGTCAGACTATTAACAATTCTGCTACAGCAGTACTTATGGCTCCAATAGCTATTATTGCGGCAACTACATTAGGAGTGTCTCCAAAACCATTTATGATAGTAGTAGCCATTGCAGCGTCTACAGCATTTTTAACACCAGTTGGTACAACAACTAATGCAATGGTAATGGTAGCAGGTAATTATAAGTTTATGGATTATATGAAAGTAGGCACCCCGCTTTTATTACTCTTGTTTTTAACAACAGTGATCTTAGTACCACTAATATGGCATTTTTAATCAATTAAATTATAAAACTATGGAAAGTACGATTATTGAAAGAAGTCTAGAAAAGTATGGACTAAACAATGTAAAAGCGCATTGGAATTTAGATGAAGAAACATTACAGAAACTTACTCTTGAACAAGGTTTGGGGGTAGAAACAGAAAATGGAACTTTAGCTGTAAATACAGGTAAATTTACGGGACGCTCTCCTAAAGATCGTTTTTTAGTTAAAGATGACTATACTAAAGATAAAGTATGGTGGGGGAGAATTAATAAACCGATCTCTTCAGAAAATTTTGATAGATTATATGATGAAGTAACTAAATATTTGTCAAACAAAGAAGTTTATGCAAGAGATGCAGCTGTTTGTGCAGATCCAAAATACCAATTGAATGTGCGTACGATAACGGAATACCCGTGGTCAAATTATTTTATTAAAAATATGTTCTTAAGGTTGAATGAAGAAGAATTGGCTGGTTTTGAAGAAGATTGGTTAGTGCTTTGCGCACCAGGATATGAAGCACCAAATCCAGAATCTTTTGGTATTCGTAAAGGAAATTTTTCTATTTTAAATTTCACGAAAAAAATAGCACTTGTTGGTGGGTCTGCATATACGGGAGAAATGAAAAAAGGTATTTTTTCTGCGTTGAACCTTATCTTGCCAGTAGAAAAAAATGTACTACCTATGCACTGTTCTGCTAATATAGGTAAGAATGGAGATACAGCTATTTTCTTTGGTTTATCAGGTACAGGAAAAACAACTTTATCTGCAGATCCAAACAGAAAACTAATTGGAGATGATGAGCATGGTTGGACAGCGGAAAATACTATTTTTAATTTTGAAGGAGGTTGTTATGCTAAAGCAATAGACCTAACCGAAGAAAAAGAACCAGACATTTTTAGAGCGATTAAACCTGGGGCGCTACTGGAAAACATTGTTTTTAAAGAAGGTACTAAGGAAGTGGATTATTTTGATAGTACAATAACACAGAATACAAGAGTTAGTTACCCAATAGATCATATTGACGCTATAGCAAAACCGTCTTATGGGAAAAATCCAAAAAATATATTTTTTCTTACCTGTGATGCTTTTGGAGTATTGCCTCCTGTATCTAAACTAACTCCAGGGCAGGCTGCATATCATTTTATTTCTGGTTATACAGCTAAAGTAGCAGGAACAGAAGCAGGTGTAACAGAGCCTATACCTTCTTTTTCAGCTTGTTTTGGTGAGCCATTTATGCCATTACATCCTACAAAATATGCAGAAATGTTAAGTGAAAAAATGATAGAAGCGGGAGTTAATGTATGGTTAATAAACACAGGGTGGAGCGGTGGCTCGTATGGTGTAGGATCTAGAATTAAATTAAAGTACACAAGAGCAATGATTTCTTCAATTTTGGAAGGGGAATTAGAAAAGGTAGAGTACGAACAACATCCAATTTTCGGATTATATATGCCTAAATACTGTAAAGGAGTACCAACAGAAATATTGGATCCAATGAATACTTGGTTGCAAAAAGGAGCTTATATAAGTAAGTCTATTCAGTTAGCACATTCGTTTCATCTAAATTTTGATAAATTCATAAACCTAGCATCTGATGAAATCATGCATGGAGGACCATTAATTGATGCCCATCAAATTCTTGATCATCATTTATAAAAGTTTTAAATGAGTGCTATTGCTAAAAAGTAATTTGGAGATGATCAATAAAAATGTATTAAGAATAATGTTTTTCACCGTTATTTTATTCTTAATACATTTTTAATGCTAAGTGATTTCATAGAAGTCATTCAACATATTAATGTAAAGTTACTCTAATACCAATTATGACTATTACTTAAAATTATATTAATCACACTATATAATGATGGAGAAGAATTTTAAAATACATACAATAGGAAAAGCTACAATAAACTCTCCTTTAGATTTAAGCAAAAAAAGAGGGGATAAGATTTTTAATTTCGTAACAGAAAACGAAAAAATAATTTATAATATTTTTTACGAAAATTATAATAAGTGTTTAAAAAAGAATATTATGCCCTTGTATATGGAAAAAGCAGGTCCAAGAGAGCAAATTTTTTTTAATCCAAAAAATGTAAAAGCAGCTATTGTAACATGTGGAGGTTTGTGTCCAGGTATTAATAATGTAATACGTGGTACAGTAATGACGCTTCATTACTTCTATGGAGTTGAAGATATTTTAGGAATCCCTTATGGTTTTGAAGGATTGAATAGTAGTATAGGGCATAAACCTATAAAGTTAACACCAGATAAGGTTAAGGATATTCATGAATTTGGAGGAACTATTCTAGGTTCTTCAAGAGGTGCTCAAGATGTTAACGATATGGTGAATTATTTAGTTGAAAATAACATCAATATGCTTTTTGCTATAGGAGGAGATGGAACGTTAAAAGGAGCTGATGCTATTGGTAAAGAAATAGATAAACAGAAACTTGAAATTAGTATTGTTGGAATTCCAAAAACCATCGATAACGATATTGATTTAATTGATAAATCTTTTGGGTTTGAAACGTCTTTTGATGTCGCTAATCCAATTATAAGAAACGCAGCTATCGAGGCCAATGGAGCTAATAATGGTATTTCTATTGTAAAATTAATGGGTAGAGATAGTGGTTTTATTGCTGCTTCTGCAGCCCTTTCTATGCCTGTTGTAAATTTTGTATTAGTTCCCGAAATGAATTTTCAGTTGAAAGGAGAAAATGGGTTTCTAAAGAGTTTAGAAAAACGATTGAAATCTAGAAAACATGCTGTAATTGTAGTTGCTGAAGGGGCAGGACAACATTTAATTAAAAACGGGAAAACAGTAAAAGATGCATCAGGAAATTTAAAACATCATGATATTGGTTTATTTTTAAAAGAAGAGATTCAAAGTCACTTCAAGTCTATTAAACAAGAGGTTACCATCAAATATATCGACCCCAGCTACATCATCAGAAGTGAAAAAGCGAATTCTAGCGATAGTATTTTTTGTAGTAGATTAGCGTATCATGCAGTGCATGGAGCGATGGCAGGAAAAACTAGATTTGTAATAGGTGTAGTCAATAATATATTTGTTTACTTACCAATTTCGGAAGTAGTTAAGAAACGTAAGAAAATAGATTTAGAAGCTGGATTTTGGTTTGCTGTTTTACAAAGTACAGGTCAGCCTTTTAATATGAGTTAAAAAGGTGTGGTTCTTTTATTTTAATAAATATTTATTATGCCTACTAAACATAGAGTGTTGTATATGTGTATAGTTTTGTAAAAGATAAAAGCTCCAAATCATTACAATTTGGAGCTTTTTATAACTCTCCCTAAAGAACTATTAATAGTATTATAAAGGTAATTTGTTTACTCGTTATAAATAATAGGGCTTCTACGTATTTTTTGCACCCCGTATTATTACGTGGTTATAGTAGAATCTTAAATTTAGAGAGTATTATAATGTGTAAGAGCATATTTTGTGAGAGAAAAGGCTCTAAATTGTAATGATTTAGAACCTTTATTGATTCTCAATAAGAATTAATTAATAGCAAGGTAAAAGTAATTTTTATATTTAGTAAAAAGAATACGCACTTCTACGTATTTTTTATGTGTAAGGATTTAAGTAGAAGATTAATTGTTGTGTTCAATATTCGTGATAGTATAACTGAATTAAGAAAGTATATTATGTAAAAAATGAAAAGCTCTAAATCGTAATGATTTAGAGCCTTTTTTTAATTCTCCCTAAGAACTAATTAATAGCACTGTAAAGGTATTCTTTATAATTAGTATAAAAAATACGCACTTCTACGTATCTTTTTATATGTTGGGTCTTAAGTAGAAGAGTTAATTAAGTTATTGTATTCTATATTTGTGATAGTATTCTAAAAAAAGAAGTTTTTTTGAAAAATATAAAAGCTCCAAATCACAATGATTTAGAGCCTTTTTTTAATAGCACCCATTAAGAACTAATAACAGTGTAAAGGTAATTTATGAGATTAATATAAAAAATACGCACTTCTACGTATTTTTATAAATATGCTTTATTTAAATTAGCCCAAATGGAAAGAGATGTGGGTTTGTTGTCTAGACCTAATTTAGCAACAATGTTACTACGGTGTTTATCTACTGTGCGAACAGATATTATTAATTCTTCAGCAATATCTTGACTAGTTTTATTCTCAGAAATAAGTTTTACTATTTTTAATTCAGATTTTGTTAGTAAATTTAATGTATCTGGTTTTTGTTCTAAAGTACTTGCGTTTAAGTAAGATGCTATTTCTGCGCTAAAGTAAGGTTTGCCGCTAATAACGTGTTTAATACACATTTCTATTTCTTCTATAGCAAACTCTTTTAAAATATATCCATATACATTAAACTCTTTAGCTTTATCGTATAATTCTTCTTCCTTATCAAAAGTGATAAGAATAACTTTTGTATGTAAATTGTTTTTTTTACAAGCTTCGGCTATTTCTAAACCAGTTTTATGTGGCATTCTTATGTCAAGAATGGCAATTTCTGGTTTTAATTTTATAATTAGGTTGTAAGCGCTATTTCCATCTTCTGCGCTTCCAATAATATTATATCCTTTAGAGGTTAAAAAATCAGTAAGGCCTCTTAGCATCAGTGGATGATCGTCTGCAATTACAATAGAGGTATTCATTAATGTTTTAGGGATTAAGTGCTATTAATTAAAAAAGTGAGTTCGTATTAAGAGAGTTTTTGTAGCTTTAAATATAGATATTTCTTTTTGTAATCTATAATAGCTTTATCTTTTTAAGATATCTGCTTCTAAGAGTCTTTTATTGATTTTTAGTAGATTATGTGTTATTAGTTGAAAAAATAAATTTGTGTTATGAGCTTTTTTATAGCTTTAAATATATATATTTCTTTTCATAATCTATAATAGCTTTAGCTTTTTTTAAGATATCTGCTCCTATAATACCATCAACAGGTTTCGAATTGTGGTTTATTAAGGCTGTATTTACATGAGTTAGATCAAATAACACCAAGACAACTTTATTGCTTACCCACTTTCCTATTTTAATTTTATTCTTTTTAGATGTTTTAGTATCCATGTTTGTAGCACCAGCACCTGCAGCTTTTATTTTAGAATCTTGTACTTTTAATTTAAATGGATTAATAGCTTCAAAACCTACACAAGAACTTGAAGCCCCAGTATCTAAAATAAATAAACCTTTTGTACCATTAATAGTTGCTTTAATTTCAAAATGGTTCGTTTTTGTAAGCTTTAGTTTTGTTTTAGTATAGTCTTTTTCAAGAAGAAATTCCTGCAATGTTTTTTTCATATGATTTACTTAAATTTCAAAAGTAAAATTACTATAAATAGAAGGATAAATACAATTATACCTATATTATAAAATAAAGGTCTATTGTAATCTGGTTTTGTAAATTCCCCATAATAAACAAAAGCACTCCAGTAGTATGGAGATTTTTTAATATTACTGATAGTGTTATTTTCTATATACTCAATTTTGGAATTGTGATTAGCAAGATATGTAGCTTGGTGTTTGCTATAATTTTCATAAAATGATTGTATGATTTGAGACGCTGATAAATCATTGATTCGCCATAAGGAAAACAGTACATTTTTAGCTCCAGAATACTGGAAGCCACGAGCTATACTCATAGCTCCTTCTCCTTTGTATAGTTTTCCAATACCTGTTTCGCAGGCACTTAAAACGACTAGGTTTGTATTCAAATTAAGGCTGTATAATTCATTTAAATACAGTGTATCATCATAAAAATCAATATTAGCAGGTTTTATAAAATCACCAGCATTAGCATGTGTAGATAAATGCAAAATATTATAGTTATTAGCGTTTTTTATAAAATTAGCTTTTGTTGCTTTATTATACATAAATATTTTAGAGGACATTTCTGTATTTATGGCATGCGCTTCTTCTATTGAGTAAGTAAGCTTTTTTTTAGTGTTTTCAAATACAGGAAAAAAGCCGAGTAGCGTATTCGTTTCTACAGGTTTATTTTTTGTTGAATAAAAAAGAGCACTAGAATTATAAAGTACATTATGAGTTTTCACCAGGAAAGGCATTTTGGAATAAGATGTTGTACTTGTTTTAGAAGTTAATAAAGATTCGAAAGAGATAAAATTCAATAATCCATCAGGTATAATAACAACATTTTTACTTGTTGAAATAGTATTGAATTTTAATAGTTCAAAAAGATTAAATGCTTTTGTTGTAAAAGTATTTATATTATTATTTATGATTGAGGCGTTATCAAAAAGATGAATGAAATCGGTAATTTGTTTTCTGGTATCAGTATTTAAAATAATTTTATCTAAATAAATGTTTTTACTTAAAATTGTAAACTGATATATGGCAGTTTCTCCATAAAAATATTCTACTAATACAGTATCATCTTTTAATAATTTAGCTTGCAATGTTTCTAAGGATAAGTTACTAGTACTCTCTGGGTATTTTTTTAAAATGGCTGTTTTTATTGTTTTTAATTTAAGGCTGATTTCGCTAAGGTTTTTGCTTAAAAGGTTTATTCTTGATGCTTTACTATTTCCCATTTGTTCTTTTACAAGTAAACTTGTAATATGTTCTTGTTTTTTTAAAAGATTAATTTCTATAGTTAACAAGCTGTCATTAGGAAATTGTTTTTGGCGCAATTTTTTTTGAAATACTTCTTTTAAAACAGATGCTTTGCCGTTTTCAGAATAATGAAATGCGTCATATAAATAGGTCTTATTTTTAGTTTCATTGAATTTATTATAAAGAAGACTAATACATTTTTCGCTTCTAATTCTATTATTGGTTTGATTTAAAATTTTAGCTTCCTGCGAGGTCCAACTATTTTGTAATAATTTTGAAACATGAAAGCTTAAGTTAAAGTATTGAAGTGCTTTCTCTGTATTGGACTGCATGGTGGCATATAAATCAAAAATGTCTATAAATGTATTTTCAGGATATAAATTATTTTTATCATAGAAGTCTTGAGGCGTAAGATTAGGGATTAGTGTTTTTAAGGCAAGGTTTAGGCTCTGTATTGCATTATTTTGTCTGTTAAGTAGATAATATAGTTGTGCTTCTTCAACATAAAACTTTGAGAGATTTCTAATAGACATGTTTGTTTTGTTAATGGTTGTTTTTGCTTTTTTGAAAGCATTTAATGCCTGATTATAATTACCTTTTTTTAGTTGGATTAAGTAATCGTTTTTATGCTTATTGAATTTTGAAAATTTTGAAGTGGCGTTTATAAATGATGCTTCTTCATATTTTTCTAAAGCTATTAAATTTGTGATTTTAATAGCTGTTAAATGTTTCTTTTGTGTGTTAGATATATTGGGGAGTTTGGAAGTGTTTTCAATAATTTTTAAAACGATTTTATATTTACCTATAGTTTCGTATAGTTTAGCAAGATTAATGGCACCGCTAACTTGATGGTTTATGTTATTACGCTCTTCAGCAAAAAAAATATATTGATTTATAGTATTTATAGCATTGGTATAGTCACTCGTTTTGGTGTACAAATTACCTAAGGGTTTTAGGCAACTTTCAATAATATCAAAATCAGAAAATTTTAAAAGATTGTTTGATTGAAATCGTTTTAGGGCATCTTCATAACTAGTAATGGCTTCTTTTAGTTTAGAATGTTTGTCTAAATAGTAGCCTTTGTTGCACTGCAAAAAGACTAAGGCTAATTGCTCGTCTTTTGTATTAACTAGTGTTTTATATGTTGATTCTTGTTGGTTTAATAGTTGTAATGATTCATTGTTTTGGTTGCTAATAAAAACTTCGGTGGCTACATAAATGGTCTCTTCAAGTGTTTGTGAAAAACTAATTGAATTTATTAATAGAAAGAAGAAGTATAATTTTTTCATAAGAATGAGTAGCCTAAATATGATTTAGGTCTTAAAATTTCCATATAGCATAGAACTGCCAATAGCTAAGATGGTCTTCAAAACTCATAATATAACGAGCGCCTAAACTAGGGCCAATTCTAGAAAAACCAGCAGTGGCTTCAAATAATAGACCTGTTCTTAAGTTTGTAAAAGAATTTGTTTCTTCTTGGTTTTCCTCAATAGTATTAAAAATAGAAGCTGGTTGTTGAAAACCTTCAAATTGTTCAGTTAAAATATTTTGTTGTCGCTTTTCATTTATAGAAATAGTGTTCTGTAAACCTGTTCCCAAACCTATATAATTATTTATGTTATAACGTATTAAAATAGGAATATCCCAATCTATATTTTTGTAAGATGTACTTGTTGTAGTACGTTGTGTAAAACGAACCCCACTAGGATCAGTAATAATTTCGTTTAAAACTTGGGTATCACTATCATAATTATGAAGATTGTTCATCAATTCTATTTGCCAATACCATCTATAAGATTTAAAAGGTGAAAGTGTAGCTCCAAAGAAGTAACTTTCAGAGTTTTTTAAATCATTAAATGAATTATAGCCCACTTTTGCTCCAATTGAAATACCTGGTAAAAAGCGTGTTGTAGAATAATTGGTGATGATGGGATCATTTTTATCAAAAATAATAGCAGTCCTACTTTTTGTCTTTTTCTTATGGAAATCTTTAGCAAATTTGATACTGTATTTTACAAAACCTTTAGTGGAATCATGTTCTTTTACATTTTTTTGCTCACTCCCTGGTAAATAAATATTTTTAAAAGTAAAAATAGCTTGTTTGTTTGTGAATGTAGTGTCAAGGCAACTATATAAAACATCTCGTTTAGGGCATATTTCGCATTTAGGATACATATCTAAAACTTTTAAAGTTGATTTGTCTAACATTTCAGGAATGTCTGTTTCTAATCTTATAGTTCTAGCAGGACCTTCTCCGTTATTTTGGAATTTAATTTTATATTTTAAAGTTTTAAAACGGACTAATCTATAATTCATTAAAGTTCCGTTTGATGACATTTTATTAGGGTCGTGTGAAGTCACAATTTCCATTTCCATGTCTTTTACTTTGTGATTGTCAAAGTTAGCATCTGGTATGTAAACACCTCTAACAGATATAATGGCACTAGTATCTTTAACCATTTCTGGTGTTGTTTTAAAACTAAAGAAGATATTACGTTCTTCATTAGGTTGCATATTGTCAAATTCTAAGAGGCTCCAATTTTTATATAATGCTTTAGAATCTTGAATGGTGAGAGGTAGATTCATTTTTTGAGTAGTATCTTGTATAACTTTCCTTGCTTGAATCGTTTTATTATCTATAGATGCTAAGTAAGTTCTATCATCATCAATATTGTTTGTAAAAGTAAATGCATCGTTTAGAGTATTTTTTTCATTATAATAGGTTCTAGTTTCAGTTAATTCAAAATTATTAGCTTTATATTGGAGTTCATTATAAAACAAATAAATTTTCCCATTAGCTACATAATCTTTAGCATTTTTATAACTCATGATAACTACCATATCTTGATCGGGTACTGGTTCTCTGTTTCGTTTTAAAGTAAAGTCTTCGCTCATTGATGCAATGTCTTCATATGTAGAAGTTATATTGTTAATCGCGACCTTTTTAGGTCTTGAGGTTGGAGGTTTGCCTACATCGTAATTGTTTGTAGCCCATAGCTTAATTTCATATTCGCCAGCTTTTTTATAAACATGTTTAGGAGTTTCTTTGGTGCTATAGTGTCCATCTCCAAATTCCCAATAATGGGTGTAGAACGCTTTGGGAGCACCTGCAATTTGATTTAAAACAGGTGTTTCTGGGGTGCATATAACTTCGTTATTATTAATGCTATATTTTATATTTGCTATTCTAGGTATGGTATCTATTTTTGTTTTTTTTTGAGCAAAACCATAAAGGCATAATAAACAGAATAAAATAGTAATAAAATGTTTAATCATTATAATAATACGTGTTAGTTGTTTTATAAATATACAAAAGTTGATTTGTTTAACTTAATTTAGTTGTCCAAGGTTTAATACAATAAGCGTCAAGTTAGCAATAAGTATTAATACAATAAATATTATAAGTAATGTGGGAGTGGTTTTTTTCATAACTTTAGGGTATATATTATATATACAGGCAAGTCCTTTATATTATCCTTCTTTTTGTAAGAAAAAAACCAGGTTAAACCTTGAAGCAAATTACTTTAAGTAGTAGGTCATGAAAAGGATAGATATTTACGGTAAGTCATTAATGATAGTTGTTAATTGAGCTTCAGTAACAGTAGATGTATCATCATTAGTAAATGTTATAATTCCATTTTCTGTGATAGTAGCTGCTTTTATAGCATATTTCCAATCATTTGCATCTTCAGTTACAAAAATAACATGACATTCTAATCCAATAGGGATTTGTCCATAATGTTCGCTAAATAAACCGGTATTTGAATCGTAAGTGTCTAAATTGGCTAAACCAGTGTTTTCACCATCATAGGATAAAAATACAGAACAATTAGTGTTATTATAACCTTCAGGTACATTAACTAATATGGTTGTTTTTGGTCTTGGGTCATTATAAAAACGATCTACATTAGACCATCCAAAATCTCCTAAAAAAGCATAGTATTGATTACCTTCTGCAAATACGCCTCCTTGTCCAGTAGCATTATCTCTAACTTGATCCCAAGCTAAATTATCATTTTCGTCAATTCTACCTTTCCAAAGTAGCATGTCATTATCTATTCCACCTGTTAAATTTGAAGGAATAGCCAATTGGATACTACAACTTATATCTAAAGATTCTCCATTTTGAGTGGCATTTACAAAAAACTCTCCACCAGAAATCAACAAGGCTTTATCTCCATTAGGTAAGGTACCCATTGTTGGTTTATTTGTTGTTAGCATATGGCCTTTGTCAAATAATTCGATAAACTCTAAATCTACAGTTCCAGTTATAGAATTTCCATTTAAAGTTAAACAAGATCCGTTAAGGTTAATTTGAACACCTTTTTCAGATGTTAAAGATATCGTACCATCTTCGGCATTAAACTGAAAATTTTGTGTTTGATTATTTAAAGCTTCTTGTTTTAAATTACTAAAGTCTTCAGCGGTAGCACGAATTATAATGTCTACGTCGTCGTTATTTTTAGAACAGCTAGTAAATAATAAAGTCATTATTAAAAGTGTACCAAATGTGTTTTTCAAATTTTTATTCATATCATTTAAATTGTTTGAATGTTTGTAAAATTGCTTTATAATTTTCATGATTTCTAATTTTTAAGGATTAATTAATTTTATGTAAAGCATATAGCTGTTACATCCTTATATCAAAATCATTTTAATATTGTTACCCTTTGTTTTAAAGTTTTTTTACTTTAGTAGGAAATACAAGAGGGGGAATGGGTGAAAAAAAAATACACGAAGACCAGAAATACATAGAAGGTTTATTAAACAACAATTCATTTATTATACAAGCTATATATGATAAGTTTGTGCCTAAAGTTGTTAATTATATTAAGCTAAACAATGGTACTACAGAAGAAGCTCAAGATATTATTCAAGATACTCTAGTAACCATATATAATCAAGCGAATGAAAAAGAATTAAAGCTTACATGTCCCTTTGATGCTTATTTTTTCCTGCTTTGTAAACGTAAATGGTTAAATGAATTGAAAAAATCTTCAAAAAAAGAGGTAACAATTAATGAAGAGATTTTATCTAAAAGTGACGAGGCTCAAGAACTAGCTTTTGAAACGTCTGTGTTTGGAGAAAAAGAAGCTTTATTTGCAGAAATGTTTCAAAAATTAGGAAATGCTTGTAAAGATTTATTAGCAGCTACATTTAAAATAAAGTCTATGGAAGATGTAGCAAAAAAAATAGGCGTTACATATGCTTACGCTAGGAAAAAAAAATCTTTATGTATAGGTAAGTTAACTGAGCTGGTTCGTAAATCGCCAAAATTTAACCAACTTAATAATTAATTAAATGAAAGATCAAGACTATATATTATTTGAAGAATATCTTTCTAAAATACTTCCATTGGATGATGTTGAAGCTTTCGAGGCTCGATTAAAAACCGATTTAGAGTTTAATGAGTCTTTTAATTTTTATAAAGAACTATCTTCTTATTTAGAGCATAAATTTAAAAACGAAGAAGCTTCAAAATCATTTCAAGAGAATTTACAGAGTATATCTAATAACCATTTTAATAAAACAGAAACAACCTCTAATATAAAAGAGAAATCAAAAACCTTTAATCTTTATAAATATGCTATTGCTGCAAGTATAGCTTTATTACTTGGGATTTTTGCATTAAATCAATTTTCAAACCCTACGTATAATGATTATGCAGATTATGGCAGTATTAGTTTAACTGTTAGGGGTAGTAATAATGAGCTTTTAAATACAGCAGAGCATGCATTTAACTCAGGTAATTATGCCAAAGCCGAGGATGCGTTTCGAAATTTAATAAAATTAGATGAAAATAATTCAGAATTAAAATTATATAGAGCCATTACTAATATTGAATTAAATGATTATGAAATGGCAGATAAGGTTTTAGAAGATTTGCGTCGAGGAAATTCCGTTTATAAAAACAAAGCGACTTGGTATTTAGCTTTGAGTAAATTAAAACAGAAAGATAATAAAGCATGTATAGATGTTTTAAAAACAATTTCTGAAGATGCGGATGATTATAAGCAAGCTAAAAAACTCTTAAGACAGTTAGATTGATTTATAATCTTGTAAGATTTAAACATAACAAAAAACTTAAAAGTCATTATTTAAACTAATGACTTTTTTATTTTTACCAAATGATTATAACAGATACACATACACATTTATATAGTGAAGCGTTTGATGAAGATAGAACAGAAATGATAGAGCGTGCTTTGCAACAAGGCGTATCTCGCTTTTTTATTCCAGCTATAGACTCTAATTATACAGAGTCAATGCTTGATCTTGAAAAAAAATATCCAGACCATATGTTTTTAATGATGGGGGTACACCCAACTCATGTAAAGGATAATTATAAAGATGAGTTAAAACATGTTGAAGAGATGCTCGCTAAGCGAAAATTTTATGCAGTAGGCGAAATTGGAATTGATTTATATTGGGATAAATCAACACTTAGTATTCAACAAGAAGCCTTTAAATATCAAATTCAATTAGCTAAAAAATATAAATTACCTATAGTTATTCATTGTAGAGATGCTTTTGATGAAGTTTTTGAAGTTTTAGAATCAGAAAAAAGCGAGGATTTATTTGGTGTTTTCCATTGTTTCACTGGAACATTTGAGCAAGCGTATCAAGCCATTTCATATAATATGAAGTTAGGTATTGGTGGCGTGTCTACTTTTAAGAATGGAAAAATCGATAAATTTTTAAGTGAGATAGACCTTGAACATATCGTATTAGAAACAGATTCTCCTTATTTGGCACCAACACCTTATAGAGGAAAACGAAATGAAAGTGTTTATATAATAAAGGTATTAGAAAAACTGTCCTATATATATAATAGAAGTGAAGAAGATATTGCAGCTATAACAACACAAAACTCTAAGAATGTTTTTAAAGTTTAATATATGAGCCAGTCAAAACCAAAGATACTACTTATATATACTGGAGGTACTATAGGGATGGTGAAAGATTTTAAAACAGGAGTGCTTCGTGCTTTTGATTTTAAAACACTTTTAGAAAAAATACCAGAACTACAACTTTTAGATTGTAATATTGATACGGTATCATTTAAAGAACCAATAGATTCTAGTAATATGAATATGGAATATTGGATTCAAATAGCCGAAATAATAGAGCTTAATTACAATGAGTTCGATGGTTTTGTAGTTTTACATGGCAGTGATACGATGAGCTATACAGCATCAGCATTAAGTTTTATGTTAGAAAACTTAGCTAAACCTGTCGTTTTTACCGGATCTCAACTTCCTATTGGAGATTTACGTACAGATGCCAAAGAAAATTTAATAACATCTATTCAAGTGGCTTCTTTACAAACTGAAGGTAAGCCAACCATTAAAGAAGTCTGTTTATATTTTGAATACAAATTGTATAGAGCTAATAGAACAACTAAAATAAATGCTGAGCATTTTCAAGCGTTTGCATCTTTAAATTATCCAGACTTGGCTGAATCTGGTGTGCATTTAAAAATTAATAACAAGTTTTTATTTAAACCCGATTTAGAAAAGAGATTAATCGTTCATAAAAAGTTAGATGAAAATATCGCATTAATTAAGCTTTTTCCTGGGATTACTAATTTGGTAATAGAAAGTGTATTTAATACACCAAACTTAAAAGCGGTTATTATCGAAACGTATGGAGCAGGAAATTGTACTACCGAAAAATGGTTTATTGATATACTAAAAAAAACGATATCTAAAGGTATATATATAATCAATATTACTCAATGTTCTGGAGGAAGTGTGATGATGGGACACTATGAAACGAGTAATGAGCTGAAAAAAATAGGTGTTATTTCGGGTAAAGACATCACAACAGAGGCTGCTCTGGGTAAATTAATGTATTTATTAGGGCAAAATATTTCTGATAAACTGTTTAAAATCACGTATGAAGACTCCTTGAGAGGGGAAATGACCTAAAAATAACTTTCAAAATTTTAGTGTTTAAAGTTTTTTTCGTTATTTGAGCCCCTTAAAATAATGCAATAAAAATACAGAGAGGTGGCCGAGTGGTCGAAGGCGCACGCCTGGAAAGTGTGTATACCTCAAAAGGGTATCGAGGGTTCGAATCCCTTCCTCTCTGCTGTTATTTTATTTTTACTTGCTTTTTTTTTATATCTTTAACACTTTAACTAATAAAATTAAGATCTAGACACATGAAAAGATTATTTTCTATCCTTGCTATTACAGGAATGATGGCATTCGGAACTGCTAATGCAACTACAATTGCAAATACAAGTACAGCTGTAACAACTGTAGTTAGTACGACTCAAGAAGCAGAAGAAACTGCCACTGAGGACCTTGGGTTTCATCAAGAATTAAAAAAGAGATTTATTGAAGGAGGCCCAGGATTTATGGGTATTGTATTATTATGTTTGATTCTCGGTTTAGCAATTGCTATAGAAAGAATTATCTTTTTAAATCTTTCAACTACGAACACAAAAAAATTAACTCAAAGTGTTGAGGATGCATTATCTTCTGGAGGTGTAGAAGCAGCAAAAGAAGTTTGTAGAAATACAAAAGGACCTATCGCTTCTATTTTCTATCAAGGTTTAGATAGAGTTGATGAAGGTGTAGAAGCTGCAGAAAAAGCAGTAGTAGCTTACGGAGGTGTTCAAATGGGACAATTAGAGAAAAATGTATCTTGGATTTCGTTATTTATCGCTCTAGCACCAATGCTTGGTTTCATGGGTACGGTAATTGGTATGATTCAAGCATTCGATAAAATTGAAGCTGCTGGAGATATGCAACCATCACTTGTAGCAGGTGGTATTAAAGTAGCACTTTTAACAACTGTATTTGGTTTAGTAGTAGCTATTATACTTCAAATTTTTTATAATTATATTATTGCTAAAATTGATAGTATCGTTAACAATATGGAAGATGCTTCTATTACGTTAATGGATCTATTAATTAGAAATAAAAAGTAATAAATAATTAAATATAAAAATTATGGGTTTACATAAAATTTTAAAAATAGTAGCTTTTGCTCTTGCTATTATTGGCGCAATATTTGCGTTGATGATAATGACAGGAGATGATGAGACTGCTATAGATATGAGTGGGAACATGTTATATATTGCATATACTGTTCTTGGTATAGTACTTGCTCTTGTTGTATTGTTTGTTATAAAGGGCTTGTTTGCTGGAAACATTAAAAAGACTTTAATTACAGTTGGAGCGTTCTTAGCAGTTATCTTTATTTCTTACGGGATATCATCAGGTACAGATTTAGATTTAAAACCTTTTAATGATAAAGGTCTAGGGATCACTGAAGCAGATTCAAAAACTGTAGGTGCAGGATTATTTGCATTTTATGCGTTAGCATTTATTGCTATTGCATCAATGTTATTTGGAGGAGCAAAAAAACTATTTAATAAATAAATTATGGCAAAAAGAGCAGCACCAGAAGTAAATGCAGGCTCCATGGCCGATATTGCGTTCTTATTATTAATATTTTTCTTAGTAACAACAACTATTGAAACAGATTCTGGTATTAACAGAAAACTTCCTCCTATAGAGGATCAATCTGAACCACCAGTTATAAAACAAAAAAATATTTTTACAGTTTTATTAAATGGTAAAGATCAATTACTTGTTGAAGATGAGATTATGGAAATTAAAGATTTAAGACAAGCAGCCATTGATTTTTTGGATAACGGAGGCGATGGGTCATGTAGTTTTTGTAATGGTAAAAAAAATCCTGACTTGTCGGATAATCCAACAAAGGCGATTATATCTTTAAAAAACGAACGTGAAACAACTTACAAGACTTATATAGCTGTTCAAAATGAATTGGTAGCAGCATATAATGTGTTAAGAGATGCAAGATCCCAAGAGCTATATGGAATGCCTTTTTCAGAAATGGAAGCAAATCATAAAGATGTAAATTGGCCAGGGAATAAAGTAAAGTTAAAAGAGAAGATAGAAAAGATAAAACTTGATTATCCTCAAAAACTTTCAGAAGTACAATAGATTAAAATTTAACATTAACAATTATGTCTAAATTTAAAAAGAAAAAAGGAGGAGAAATACCTGCAGTTAATACAGCAGCATTACCGGATATTGTATTTATGTTATTATTCTTCTTTATGGTTGCCACAGTTATGAGGCAAAATAGCTTAAAGATTGAGAATAATTTACCATTTGCAGATCAAGTAGAAAAGCTTGATAAGAAAGATTTGGTTATGTATATATATGCAGGTAAACCAAGTGAAAACTATAAGCAAATGGGTACAGAAGCAAAGATTCAGCTAGATGATAGTTTTGCAGATGTAAAAGATATAGCTGGATTTATTGCAGAACAACGCGCTTCAAAACGTGAAGAATTAATACCATTTTTAACTACTGCTTTAAAAGTAGATAGTGATGCTAATATGGGGTTAATTGGTGATATTAAACAAGAATTACGAAAAGTTAATGCACTTAAAATAAACTATACTACTAAAAAAGGTAGTGTAATAGGTAATTAATTTATAAACTCTTAATTTTATAAAAAAAAGACGTTTTGATATTTTCAAAACGTCTTTTCTATTTTTAATAATGTTATATTTAATTATAATTTTAAGATTAGAACTCATTTTGACTTTTTCTATTTCCTAAAAAAATGTCCAAGATTATCCCATATTTAAGTTATTTTCTCATGCTTAGCGATGCTATACCTTTTAAAAAATAACTTTATCTGAACAAATTTTGACTCATTTTCGGTTAAAAACATAAAGTCAAAATGAGTTCTTATTAAAAATTAACACATACTAATTATTACTGATGAATCGTATATTTTTTATCCTGTTTTTTTTAATCGGTGCTATATTGTGTTCTGCACAGAATCATATTGTGAAAGATATAGATTCACTATATAAAGAAGATCAGTTTTATGCAGGAGTCACTTATAATTTAATAGGAAAGCAACCTGAAAAACTTTCTCAAAGAGGATTTTCTTTAGGGTTTCATTTAGGGTTTATTAAAGACATGCCTATAAATAAAAAAAGAAATATTGCAATAGGTGTAGGTTTGGGGTATTCTGCTAATTCATTTAACCAAAATTTGCTTATTAGAAAAGAAGATACAGGTGATTTTGTATATAGTATAGTAGAAAATAATAATACATATTCTAAAAACAAATTTTCTAATCATTTAATAGAAGTTCCTATTGAGTTTAGATGGCGAACATCAACACCTACAGATTATGATTTTTGGCGTATTTATGCAGGTTTCAAGGTTGGTTATGTGTTAACGAATACAGCTAAATATAAAGGCGATTTAGGACGCTTTAAATATAATGACAATAATGACTTTGAAAATTTCCAATATGGTTTAACATTAACAGCAGGTTATAATACTTGGAATATTCATTTCTATTATGCTTTAAATTCTATTTTTTCTAAAGATGCAGATCTTAATGGAGAAGATATAGATATAAATGCTATAAAAATTGGATTAATGTTTTATATATTATAATAAACTAAAGCTGGTTTCTTAATGTTTATAACCAATAGGAAACCAAAATTAATTGCGGAATTACACCTATAAAAAGTCCCATAATGAGTTCTTTAGAAGTATGCGCTTTTAGGTGTAGTCTTGATGTCGCAACAGCTCCTATTATTATAGTAACTAAGGCAAGTGTGCTATTTATGTTTATACTAAAATGAATACTTAGAGCAACAAAAAACATAAAAACTCCAGAAATAGCTGTCATATGTATACTCGCCTTAAATTTCAAAATAGCTAGACCTAAACAAGACATAGATGAAATTAATATGCCAATAAAGAAATAGTAAAGCTCAATAATTTGAGAAGGAGTGATAATACGATATATAACTATTAAAATAACAATACAATTTAGTATTAATGGATATATTCTTTCATTAGTGGTTTCAAGATAGATAGATTTTACTTGTCCCAAGGTTTTTAATAAAAAATACAAAAGAATTGGTAAAACAACTGTTAGTATAAAAAGGGAAACTAATTTAGCTTGAATAATTTCAAAAGGAATATGTATTGGAGATTTTAAAAAGTAAAATATAACACCTAATAATGGCATTATTAAGGGGTGAAAAATATATGAAATACTTTTTAATACTTTGTCCATTATATCTTTTTACGTAATCGTGCTACAGGAATATCTAATTGTTCTCTATATTTTGCTACTGTACGTCTAGCTATAGGATAGCCTTTTTCCTTTAAAATAGAGGCTAATGTTTCATCCGTTAAGGGCTTTTTCTTATTCTCTTCTTCAACGACAGTTTCTAAAATTTTCTTTATTTCTCGAGTAGATACGTCTTCTCCTTGATCATTTTTCATAGATTCAGAAAAGAACTCTTTAATCAATTTTGTTCCGTAGGGTGTGTCTACATATTTGCTGTTTGCTACACGCGATACCGTTGAAACATCCATGGAGATTTCGTCAGCAACATCTTTAAGAATCATGGGTTTTAAATTACGTTCATCACCAGTTAAGAAATATTCTTTTTGGTAATGCATAATAGCACTCATGGTAACAAATAAGGTTTGTTGTCGTTGTTTTATGGCTTCGATAAACCATTTTGCAGCATCAAGCTTTTGCTTGATGAAAACGACAGCGTCTTTTTGTGATTTAGACTTGTCCTTAGAGTCTTTATATCCTTTAAGCATATTATTGTACTCTCTGGATACATGGAGCTCTGGAGCATTTCTACCATTAAGTGTTAATTCTAATTCTCCATCAACAATTTTAATAGCAAAATCAGGAACTACATGTTCTACAATTCTATTATTTCCAGCATAAGAACCTCCTGGTTTAGGATTTAAATGTTCAATTTCAGAGATAGCATCTTTTAATTGAGTTTCAGAAATATCAAATTTTTGAATTAATTTTTTATAATGCTTTTTTGTAAATTGATCAAAGGCATTATCAATAATATTAATAGCTAATTCTGTATCTGGTGTTTTATTTTTTCTGTGTAATTGTATACTTAAGCATTCTTGTAAATTTCTAGCTCCAACTCCAGCTGGATCTAATTGATGTACAATTTTTAAAACTTTATAGATGTTTTCTTCTGAGGTATAAACGTTTTGTGTGAATGCCAAATCGTCCATAATATCAATTAAGTCTCTGCGAATATATCCGCTTTCATCTACACTGCCAACTAAAAATTCAGCAATATCACGCTCTTCTTCAGATAATCTATAGGTGTTTAATTGATTTATTAAATGTTGCGTGAATGATGTACCCGCTGCATAAGGCATTGTTTTTTCTTCGTCATCATTGCTATAATTATTGGCTTGCGTTCTGTAATCCGGAATTTCATCATCACTTAAATATTCATCAACATTTATATCATCATTGCCTATAGATTCACTATCATCAAAATCATCAGTGGAGTTATCGAAATCCGAATCAAGTTCACTTTCGCTATTTTCTTTACCACCTTCAAGAGCTGGATTTTCTTCTAATTCTTGCTTTAAACGTTGTTCAAAAGCTTGTGTAGGCAACTGTATCAATTTCATTAATTGAATTTGTTGCGGTGACAGTTTTTGTGATAATTTAAATTGTAAATATTGTTTGAGCATAAATCAATTTTGTTGACTTTAAAATTAAAAAAAAACAATCTATATAAGTCATAAATATAGATGTTTTGGTAATATTGAGAGTTTATGAATCTATTTAATTATAGTAAAACAATTTATAAAAAATAAATCTTTTTATGCTTTCAAAACAATTAAAATTCTGCATTTTGAGGTGTTCTTGGAAAAGGAATAACATCCCTTATATTCCCCATTCCTGTTGCAAACATTACTAAACGCTCAAAACCTAAGCCAAAACCAGAATGTACGGCAGTTCCAAATTTACGTAAATCTAAATACCACCAAAGATCTTCTTCAGGAATATTAATAGCTGCCATTCTTTCTTTTAATATATCTAATCGTTCTTCACGTTGTGCTCCACCTACAATTTCGCCAATACCTGGGAATAAAATATCCATAGCACGAACTGTTTTTCCATCATCATTTAAACGCATATAAAAAGCCTTAATATTTGCAGGGTAATCAAATAAGATAACAGGACATTTAAAGTGTTTTTCAACAAGAAAACGTTCATGTTCACTTTGTAAATCTACTCCCCATTCATTAATTGGATATTTAAATTTCTTTTTCTTATTGGGTTTACAATTGCGTAAAATATCTATAGCTTCAGTATAACTAACACGTTTAAAATTATTATCAGTAACAAAATTCAACTTTTCAATTAAAGTCATTTCGCTTCTTTCTGCCTGCGGTTTAGTTTTTTCTTCATCTTGTAGACGTTTATCTAAAAACTCTAAATCGTCTCTATTATTGTCAAGAATATGTTTTATAACAGATTTCATAAAGTCTTCTGCTAAATCCATATTACCAGCCAAATCCATAAAAGCAACTTCTGGTTCTATCATCCAAAATTCAGCTAAATGACGTGAGGTATTAGAGTTTTCTGCTCTAAATGTAGGTCCAAACGTATATACTTTGCCTAAAGACATGGCATAAGTTTCAGCCTCTAATTGTCCAGAAACAGTTAAGTTAGTTTCTTTTCCGAAGAAATCTTTAGAATAATCTATTTTACCTTCATCGTTTAGAGGTGGCTTTTCTGTATCTAGATTTGTGACTTTAAACATTTCTCCGGCACCTTCGGCATCGCTTCCCGTGATGATTGGGGCATGCATGTAGTAAAATCCATTTTCATTAAAATACTTATGAATAGCGTAAGACAATGAAGAACGTAAGCGCATTATGGCACTAAATGTATTGGTTCTAGTACGTAAATGAGCATTTTCTCTTAAAAATTCAAATGAATGTTTTTTAGGTTGGATAGGGTAGGTTTCTGGATCTGAGTCACCCAATATATCTATTGAGTTTACTTGTATTTCGACTTTTTGACCTTTACCTTGGCTTTCAACTAATTCTCCTTTAATATGTACAGCAGCGCCTGTTGTTATGCGTTTTAAAAGTGCTTCATCAAAATTCTCAAAGTCGACAACACATTGAATATTATTTATAGTTGAACCATCGTTCAAAGCTATAAATCTGTTAGCTCTAAAAGTTCTTACCCAGCCTTTTATGTCTACTTCCGGAATGGTTATGTCTTCTGATAATAACTCTGAAACAGTTCGTAATTTCATGTATTTATATTTATTGTTTTATAAATCTATATACATTGTCTTAATTTCTGTTTTTTAGAAATGTTTCTTAGGGTTTGTATATAGAATAAAATTTACAGTGTAAATATAAAGTTTTCAATCATGAAAATTCAAATTCTAAATTGAATGATCTATAATTTTAACATCATTTAAAGATTTGAATCTTTACTCTCAGTATCATCTTCTTCAGGAATAATATTTATAGGTGGCTTTTTAAGTACTTCTTTATTCGCAATATTTCTTTCTAAAGATAAAAGTAAAGAAGGCAATAATAGTAGGTTCGAAAGCATTGCAAACAATAAAGTGGCAGATACTAATGCTCCTAAAGCTACAGTACCTCCGAAACTAGAAATGGTAAAGACAGAAAATCCAAAAAATAAAACAATTGATGTGTAGAACATACTAACACCGGTTTCTCGTAAAGCACCGTAAACAGAGACTTTAATTTTCCAATGATTTGCTTGTAATTCTTGTCTGTATTTTGCTAAAAAGTGAATAGTATCATCTACAGAAATACCAAAAGCGATACTAAATACTAATATGGTTGAAGGTTTTATAGGAACACCTAAATATCCCATTAAACCTGCAGTTATTATTAAGGGTAAAAGATTTGGTATTAATGATACTATTATCATACGTGCAGACCTAAACATATATGCCATAAATAGGGCTATTAAAAATATGGCTAAACTTAATGATATAGCTAAATTTTTAACAAGATATTTTGTGCCTTTTTGAAAAACTAAGGCTTTACCTGTCATGATAACATTGTACTTTTCTTTTGGAAATAATTTATCAATTTTAGCTTGAATATTCTCTTCTATACGTTCCATTTTATCTGTACCGACATCTTTCATAAAAGTTGTGATACGTGCATATTGTCCTGTACTATCTACAAAATTCTTAAGTAAATCGACATTAGATGATGAATTTTTAGCATAAGATAATATAAAACTGTTTTCCTGCGAAGTTGGTAATTGATAGTATTTGGTATTACCATTATAGTAAGCTTGTTTAGAGTATTTAACTAAGCCAACAACAGAAACTGGTTTTGATAACTCTGGAATTTCAATAATTAAATCTTCCAAAGCATCCATTCGTTTAAGAGTAGAAAGTTTCATAACACCTTTTTTACGTTTGGTATCAATCATGATTTCTAAAGGCATAATGCCATTAAATTCTTTTTCGAAAAAACGAATATCCTTAAAAAAATCTGTTTTTTTAGGCATGTCTTCAATCAAACTACCAGAAATCTTTATTTGGTAAATGCCAATAATACTAATAGTTAGTAATAAAATAGAAGAAGCGTAAATGGTAATACGGCGTTGTTTTACCATGCGCTCCATCCAATTTACAAAACCACCAATCCAGCGTTTATTTAGATGTTCTAAATGACGTTCTTGTGGGTAAGGTAAAAAGGTGTATATAATAGGGATTATAAGTAAGCATAAGATAAAAATGGCTAAAATACTTAACGAAGCAACTACTCCAAATTCTTTTAATAACTTACTTTCTGTAAGAATAAAAGTTGCAAAACCACAGGCTGTAGTAACATTAGTCATTAAGGTAGCATTACCAATTTTTGTGATAACACGTTGTAATGATTTTACTTTATTACCGTGTAATTTAACCTCGTGCTGGTATTTATTTATTAGAAAGATACAATTGGGTATTCCAATAACAATAATTAGGGGAGGAATTAGGGCTGTTAAAACAGTAATTTCATAGTTTAAAAAACCAATAATTCCAAGAGTCCACATAACTCCAATGCAAACAACAACAAGAGAAATAAAAGTGGCTCTAAACGATCTAAAAAATAAAAAGAAAATAAGAGATGTTACTAATAAGGCAGCTAGAATAAACTGACCAATTTCATCAACAATATTTTGAGCGTTTAAAGTTCGAATATATGGCATTCCAGATATGCGAACATTTATATTATTTTTTTCTTCAAAAATTTTAATGCGAGGCATTAATACATCAACAACAAAATCTTTTCTTTCAGATGTATTAACAATATCTTTTTTTAAATAAATAGCAGATCTAATTGTTCTAGTATCCTTATTAAACAAAAAGTTGTCATAAAAGGGGTATTTTTTAAAAAGCTCATTTTGTAATGATTCAATTTGAGATACAGAGGTAATAGAGTCTTTAATGAAAGGTTCTAAATTAAACTTTTCATTTTTAGTGTCTTTTACAAGTTTTTGTAGGTCTTTTATTGAAATAACAGTCTCAACAGCGTCACTTTTTTTAAAATCTTCTGAAAGTTTATTCCATGCATTTAACTTTTCAACAGTAAACAGCGTACTATCTTTTATTCCAAGAACAATAAGGTTTCCTTCTTCTCCAAAAGTGTTTAAAAACTCTTTATAGATTAAGTTGACTTTATGATCGTCTGGAAGTAAATTGGCTTCGGTATATGTAAAGCGCATATTTTTCCAATTTAGACTTAGAAAAAATGTAACTGCTACTATACCAATAAGAATAAGAATTTTATTACGTAAAATTAATCTAGCGGTAACGCCCCAAAAGGCGTTGGTGAAAAGTTTGAACATGCTTAATTTAAAAGATGTACAAAGGTAGAAAAAAGGAGCATATTACCTTATAATGATACATTAAATGTAAACTTTAATGCAACATTATCATTAAAATCAGGCAAATGGTAAGCGCCATAGCGATAAGTAAGGCTTAAACCAAAGCCAAATAGTAATTTATTGATTTCAAAACCAGATTCAGTATAGCCTTTTTTTAGAGAACCAAAAGTTACATTTTGATGTCTTTCTGGGTTTTTAATATCACCAATAGCATAACGTGTAATTAAAACAAGTTGTGGTTTATAACGTTGAGAAATATTAAAAGGTTTTAAAAAGTGTTTTAGTTGAAGTGTAGCAAATTTATCTGAAAAGAATTCATTAAAATACATTGTTTCAAAACTATTTAAGCCAGCAACAGAAAATCGTTGCATAACAGTTTCTTTGTTAATATTATTAGGGTAGGCATGATATAAATGAGTTAGAGGAGTATTACCATTTGTAATTCCTGAAACTAAGGTTATTATTGAGGGGTTAGAATGTTTCCCTTCAATTTTATAAATAGTTCTAAAATCCAATTTTGAAAAACTAAAATCACTTTTAAAAAGGTCATCAAAGCTTTTTGTATATTGAAGTGTAAATTTAGGATAGCCCTTTTTAATTTCTACTAATCTTTTTCTTGATGATTCATATTGGCTGAAAGGACTCCATTGTAAAGAAACTTTAGCAGTAGTTAGATGAAAAGATTTTATAGCATTATTATCATTTAAAATATATTCGTAGCTATAGGTAGGATCTGTATTACTAACAGCTAATTTAGTTTCTGTTAGTATCTTGGGAGTTAATTGATGTTCTATAGTAATTGCTTTTGTAACATGTTTGTGAAACAAATCAATATTTAATAACCGAGGTTCAAAAAATTGAAAAAAACGTTTATCTGTTAAGAATTTAGAACTCCCCGTTTCTTCTAAATCACTTGTGTAAGACAAATTAATCCAAGTATTTGTTCTTTTTGCTAACCTGAAACCTCCTCCAATACTATATTTAAAACGATGATCTCTAAACCCATAAACGCCATAACTATTTATTCTATATTTTTCAGAAAAGGCATTGTTGGTTATACCTCCAAGCCCAGTTCTTACACCTTCGTATTGGTTGTATTTAATTAAATATCTTAAATCAAAATTAAAATACTTAGTAGGTAAGTAGCCATTACCTAAATGTTTTAAGAACTCTGTCTTTTTAATAGAGTCTTGTTTGGGAGCCATTTCTTCTTTAGAAATGGATTGTGCATGAACAAAAATAGCACATAAAATAAAGAAGAGTAGAATAAAGTGTTTATGCATTTACGTATCCAAAATACTGTGAGTTTATAAAAAGAGCGACAATTTTTGTCGCTCTTCAATAAAATTATATTGTCATGATTTCTTTTTCTTTAATATCAAATACATTATCAACTTTTTTAACGTACGTATCTGTCATTTGTTGTACGTCAATTTCAGCATTCTTTTTTAAATCTTCAGAAACATCATCAGATTTTTTAATATCGTTATTAGCATCTTTACGAGCAGTTCTAATACTTACTTTAGCATCTTCAGCTTCAGCTTTAGCTTGTTTTACTAAATCACGTCTACGTTCTTCTGTTAAAGGAGGTACGTTAATAATAATGGTTTCACCATTATTCATAGGATTAAATCCTAAATTAGCATAAGCTATACCGCGCTCAATTTCTTGAAGCATATTTTTTTCCCAAGGCTGAACCGTAATAGTTCTACCATCTGGTGTATTTACATTTGCTACCTGGCTTAAAGGTGTTTGCGAACCATAATAGTCTACCATAACACTACCAAGCATTGCTGGACTAGCTTTTCCTGCTCTAATGTTAACGAATTGTTTTTCTAAATGCTTAATAGCATTATCCATTGATTCTTTTGCTGTGTCTAATATAAATTGGATGTCTTCGTTCATTTTTAAACTTTTTTATCAATCAATATGGTCTTAATAAATATAAATGATGTTACGAATTTGCTAATTCAAAACATAATTATAATGTATCATTTCAAAAATTACGCCAAGTTTTATACGTTTACTTCCGTTCCTATTTTCTCACCAGAAACTACTTTTAGTAAATTCCCTTTTTTGTTCATATCAAAAACAATAATAGGCAATTCATTTTCTTGACTAAGTGTAAAGGCTGTTGTATCCATAACTTTTAAGCCTTTTTGCAATACTTCTTCAAAAGATATAAAATTAAATTTAATAGCTTTATCATCTTTTTCGGGATCAGCATTATAAATGCCATCTACACGGGTTCCTTTTAAAATGACATCAGCTTCAACTTCTATAGCACGTAATACTGCTGCTGAATCTGTTGTAAAATAAGGATTTCCTGTGCCTCCACCAAAAATAACTACACGTCCTTTTTCTAGATGCCGCATGGCTTTTCTTCTAATAAAAGGTTCTGCAACTTCATTTATTTGAATAGCGGTTTGTAACCTAGTTGGTATGTCTGCATCTTCTAGGGCGCCTTGTAAGGCTAAACCATTAATAACGGTCGCAAGCATTCCCATATGATCCCCTTGCACACGATCCATGCCTTTGCTAGCACCAGAAACACCTCTAAAAATGTTTCCACCACCAATAACTATGGCAACTTCTACACCTTTATCTGTAATTGTTTTTATGTCTTGCGCATATTCAGCTAATCGTTCTGGGTCTATACCATATTGACGATCTCCCATTAATGCTTCGCCAGATAGTTTTAAAAGAATTCTTTTGTATTTCATAAATATTTGATGAGATTTCCGTCTAGACGGAAACAAGATTGTGCAAAACTAAACAATTTTTTGGTGTTTACCGAAGACCTGTTTGTCAAAAATAAAATGGATTTGGAGTTATAATAGATTTAAGCTGATGTTTTAAATAAAAAAACCACTATTCAATAAAGAATAGTGGTTTTTTTATAAGATTCCTACTTTAAAGGAATTGTATATTATCCTACGCTAGCTCTTTTGAAACCTGTAATTTCAACATCGCCATAAGATGCTACATATTTAGCAACATTTATTTTTTCATCTTTAATAAAGTTTTGATCTAATAAACATTTCTCTTGATCTAGAGTTGTATTATCAGAAACAAAACGTTCTATTTTTCCTGGTAAAATTTTATCCCAGATTTTTTCTGGTTTACCTTCTGCAGCTAATTGTGCTTTAGCATCTTCTTCAGCCTGAGCTAAAACTTCAGGAGTTAATTGCGCCATAGAAATATATTGAGGAACGTTTTTAAGTGTTTTTCCTAAACGTCCTAACTCAATGTTGTCTTTTTCAATAACAGCAATTCTAGCTTCAGTTTCTGATGCAACAAAAGCAGGGTCAAAATCTTTGTAAGATAATGTAGTAGCGCCCATAGAAGCTACTTGCATAGCTACATCTTTAACTAAAGTTTCAGCATTATCAACTTTAGCAGATAAACCAACTAAAGCAGCTATTTTGTTAATGTGTACGTAAGTACCAACAAAAGGAGCTTCTAATTTTTCAAAAGAAGTGATGTCTAATTTTTCACCAATAACACCAGTTTGTTCGATTAATTTATCTGCAACGGTCATACCTCCAAAATCTGCAGCTAAAAATTCTTCTTTAGTTTTGTTATTTAAAGCGATGTCTGCTAATTGGTTTGCTAAGCTTACAAAGTTTTCGTTTTTACCAACAAAATCAGTTTCACAACCTAAAACAATAGCAACACCTTCAGTTTGGTCTGCATTAATTTTAGAAATAGCTGCACCTTCAGACGAATCTCTGTCAGATCTTTTTTCTGCTACTTTTTGTCCTTTTTTACGTAAAACTTCGATTGCCTTATCAAAGTTACCTTCAGCTTCAACTAAAGCTTTTTTGCAGTCCATCATACCTGCACCTGTAGCTTTTCTTAATTTATTAACTTCAGCAGCTGTTACTTTTACTGTAGTACTCATAGTAATTATAATTTAAAAAAGTCGTTCAATATATTTTCAACAAAGAAAAGAATTAAACGACTTGTTTGTGTTTTGTTAATGTTATTTATTCTTCTTCTTCGGCAGCAACCTTTTTAGCTGGAGCAGCTTTTGCTTTAGGAGTTTCTTCCTTAGCAGATGCTGTAGCGTCTTTTTCAGCTTTACGTTCTGCTAATCCTTGAGAGATAGCAGCTGTTACGTGAGATAATATTTTATCTATCGATTTAGAAGCGTCATCATTTGCAGGGATAACATAATCAACTTGACGTGGGTCAGAGTTAGTATCTACCATTGCAAAAATAGGAATGTTTAATTTTTGAGCTTCTTTAATCGCGATATGCTCACGTTTAATATCTACAACAAATAAAGCACCTGGTAAACGAGTCATATCATTAATAGAACCTAAGTTTTTTTCTAACTTGGCTCTTAAACGATCTACTTGTAAACGCTCTTTCTTAGAAAGCGTCATGAAAGTACCATCTTTCTTCATTCTATCAATGGAAGCCATTTTTTTAACAGCTTTTCTAATAGTAACAAAGTTAGTTAACATACCACCTGGCCATCTTTCTGTGATGTAAGGCATGTTAATTGCACCCGCTTTTTCAGCTACAATATCTTTTGCTTGTTTTTTTGTTGCAACGAATAAGATTTTACGACCAGAATTAGCAATTTTGCTTAATGCAGCACCTGCTTCATCAATTTTAGCCGCTGTTTTATATAAGTTGATAATATGGATACCGTTACGTTCCATATATACGTAAGGAGCCATATTAGGGTCCCACTTACGAGTAAGGTGTCCAAAATGTACACCTGCTTCAAGTAATTCTTTTACTTCTACTGCCATTTTTGTAATAGTTTACGTTCTGTTGAATTAGCAATAATTAAGTGGTCATATTTAAATTCGCCTTAATCATTTAGATGCTAAACTAAATCCTGTTTTTATAAGCAGGACAACAATAACTGTTTTTTATATTGAATTTATTTCAGTATCTGTTTTAATTTAAATTTCAACAAGATTGAGATAACTGAGAAACAGATCCCCAATCGAGTTGAGGATGATATTAACGTTTCGAGAATTGGAATTTCTTACGCGCTTTCTTCTGTCCGAATTTTTTACGCTCAACCATTCTTGGATCTCTTGTTAATAAACCTTCTGGTTTTAAAGTTAATCTGTTTTCAGCATCAACCTCGCACATAGCGCGAGAAATAGCTAAACGAACAGCTTCTGCTTGACCAGTAATACCACCTCCATATACATTAACTGTAATATCAAAGTTGCCGTCATTGTTAGTCAAAACTAAAGGTTGCTTTACTTTGTACTGTAACGTAGCTGTAGTAAAGTAATTAGTTAAGTCTTTTTTATTAATCGTAATGCTACCTTTTCCTGGGGCAACATAAGCACGAGCAACAGCCGTCTTTCTACGGCCAATTTTGTGAATTACTTCCATTACTTGAATTCGTTTAAGTTAATTGTTTTTGGTTTTTGAGCTTCATGAGCATGTTTTGAACCAACAACAACTGTTAGATTACGGAATAAATCTGCACCTAATTTGTTTTTAGGTAACATTCCTTTAACTGATTTTTCTACTACTCTTGCAGGATCTTTTCCGTACAATTCTGTAGCAGTTAAACTTTTTTGACCACCTGGGTAACCTGTATGACGAATGTACGTTTTATCGTTCCATTTGTTTCCAGATAACGTAATTTTTTCTGCATTGATAATAATAACATTATCTCCGCAATCTACGTGAGGTGTGAAGTTTGGCTTGTGTTTTCCTCTTAAAAGTTTTGCAACTTTAGAAGCTAAACGACCAAGCGCTTGACCTTCAGCATCAACTAAAACCCACTGTTTATTCACAGTCGCTTTATTGGCTGAAATCGTTTTGTAGCTTAATGTATCCACACTAATTAATTTTTATTTATTAAACATTCCTCTCTTAAAAAGAGTTTGCAAATTTACGATTATATATTTGATTACCAAATAGAGTAAGAAGTTATTTTTATGCAGATTTACAGGGACTTACAAGAATGTTTTTTTTAAGGCTAACTTTATCATCGTTTTTTACTCTAATTATGTTTTGTTGTGCCTGCCTTTAATGTTAGTTTTGTGACCTTAATAAATTAGATATTATGATTTCAGTAGATGCTTTAGCGGTAGAATTTAGCGGAAATACACTTTTTAGTGATGTGTCATTCACTATTAATGCAAATGATAAAATTGCATTAATGGGTAAAAACGGTGCAGGTAAATCCACTATGATGAAAATTATAGCAGGTGCCCAAAAGCCAACAAAAGGACATGTTCGATTTCCAAAAGATGCCATAATAGCCTATTTACCTCAGCATTTATTAACAGAGGACAATATGACGGTTTTTGAAGAGGCTTCCAAAGCATTTGGTCATGTCTTTAAAATGCGTGATGAAATGGAAGCTATTAATAAAGCTTTAGAAACTAGAACCGATTATGAGTCTGATGAGTATATGAAACTTATTGAGCAAGTTTCAGATTTAGGTGAAAAATATTATGCACTAGAAGATGTTAATTACGATGCCGAAGTGGAAAAGGCTCTAAAAGGTTTAGGTTTTAAGCAAGAAGATTTTGCGAGGCAAACTAGCGAATTTAGTGGAGGTTGGCGTATGCGTATTGAACTGGCTAAGATATTACTTCAAAAACCAGATTTAATACTTTTAGATGAGCCTACAAACCATATCGATATAGAATCTGTAATTTGGTTAGAAGATTTTTTACTTAACAAAGCAAATGCAGTTGTGGTAATCTCTCATGATAAAGCCTTTATCGATAATATAACCAACAGAACCATTGAGGTAACTATGGGAAAAATTTACGATTATAAAGCAAATTACTCCCACTATTTACAATTACGCGAAGAGCGTCGTGCACACCAAATAAAAGCATACCAAGAACAACAAAAATTTATAGCCGATAACCAAGCATTTATAGACCGTTTTAAAGGGACATACTCCAAAACAAATCAAGTAAACTCTCGAGAACGCATGCTTGAAAAGTTAGAAATTATAGAAATTGATGATGTAGATACCTCAGCATTAAAATTACGTTTCCCAAAAACGGTACGTTCTGGAGATTATCCAGTAACGGTAAAAGAAGTATCAAAATCTTATGGCGAACATATAGTATTTAAAGATGCTAGTATGTCTATATCTAGAGGCGAAAAGGTGTGTTTTGTTGGTAGAAATGGAGAAGGGAAATCTACCATGATTAAAGCTATTTTAAATGAAATAGAAGTAGAAGGTGAATGTGCTTTGGGACATAACGTACAAGTTGGTTACTTTGCACAAAACCAAGCTGCGTTATTAGACGAAAACCTAACTATTTTTCAAACCATAGACGAAGTTGCACAAGGCGATGTTAGAAAGCAGATAAAAAATATCTTAGGACGCTTTATGTTTAAAGGCGATGCTATCGATAAAAAAGTAGGCGTGCTTTCTGGAGGTGAAAAAACCAGATTAGCTATGGTGAAGTTATTACTAGAACCTGTTAACTTATTAATTTTAGATGAGCCTACCAATCACTTAGATTTAAAATCTAAAGATGTTTTAAAAGAAGCCTTACAAAATTTTGATGGCACACTCATATTAGTATCTCACGATCGTGATTTTCTTCAAGGTTTATCAAAAAAAGTATTTGAATTTAAAGACCAACGTGTAATTGAGCATTTTGAAACTATCGATGCATTTCTAGAACGTAATCGTTTAGAGAGTATTAAAGCTATGGATTTATAGTTGGAGAGGATCTTTTAGATTGTTAGACTGAGCTTAATTGAAGGTTTTTTGTTGATTCTTTGAATTGTTTATCTGTTTTTGGGCGTTACCCAAGGGTCGGGCTATACGTTGCAAGTCCGCGCGTCGTACCTCCGCTGTGGGCTTTTCACTGCTATCCCTAACGCATATAGCTTTTAATTGAAAAAATGTTTTTATTTTGGGAGAGTATTTGTTTTATGTTTAACGGACTTTGTAAATAACCACAAACTTAAAATTTAGCACAAATACCATATGTTTTTTACAATGTTAGTACATGTTTTTTTATTCCAACTTTAATTGTATTTTTGTAACCAATGTGTAAGGTTGTGTAATATGGTTACAAAAGATTATTATTCGCTAAATGAGGTTTCTGAAATTTTAGGAAAAAGTAAAGAAACTCTCAGGCGTTGGGATAGAGATGGTAAATTTATTGCTATTCGAGAGCCTATTAGTCAATATCGGATTTATAAAAAAGAACAAATTAACTCATTGTTAGAACAATTATCTATCGATTACGAAGATACGGTAGATAATTCTGTTATTCCAATTAAAGAATTTAATGTTTTAGAATTATTTGCAGGAGCAGGTGGTTTAGCTGTCGGTTTAGAAAAAGCAGGTATTAAATGTGTCGCTTTAAATGAAATAGATAAATGGGCTTGTCAAACATTGAGAGAGAACAGACCAAATTGGAATGTTTTGGAGGGAGATATAAAGTCGTTTGATTTTACAGAATATAATAATAAAGTAGATATTGTTACTGGAGGATTTCCATGTCAAGCATTTAGCTATGCAGGAAAAAAACTAGGGCTTAAAGACGCTAGAGGAACTCTTTTTTATGAGTTTGCAAGAGTGGTAAAAGAAGTTAACCCGCCAATTTGCATTGGTGAAAACGTAAAAGGATTGTTGTCTCACGAAAAAGGTAAGACCATCGAAGGAATGATTTCTATTTTAGATGAAATTGGTTATAGTGTTATTCCTGTTCAAGTATTAAAAGCTATTAATTATAGAGTTCCTCAAAAAAGAGAACGAGTTATTTTAGTAGGAATAAGAAAAGACATTAATCTAAAATATGAATACCCAAAACCTCATAATAAAATTTATAACTTAGTTGACGCTCTTAAAAAAGGAGAATTATATGATTGCGATGTTCCAATATCTGAAGGTTCAAAATACCCGGAACATAAAAAAACCGTATTAGATTTAGTTCCACAAAAAGGATATTGGAGAAATTTACCTCTAGAGATTCAAAAAGAATATATGGGGAAGAGTTTTTATTTAGGGGGAGGGAAAACAGGAATTGCTCGAAGAATAGGTTGGGATGAACCTAGCTTAACACTTACTTGTAGTCCAGCTCAAAAGCAAACTGAAAGGTGTCACCCAGAAGAAACAAGGCCATTTACAGTTAGAGAATATGCTAGAATTCAGACTTTTCCAGATGATTGGAAGTTTATGGGGTCAGTTTCTCAAAGATATAAGCAAATAGGAAACGCAGTTCCTTGTAATTTAGGACAAGAAATAGGATATTCTATTATTAACTTTTTGAATGATTATTATTCGAGTTTGTCAAAACCTAAATAGTAACTATAGTTTTCAAAAGTAATTTCGTTTAAAATGCTCCTTTTTGATTTTTCAGAACTTTCAGAGATTTCTTCGAGAGCAGAATTACTTTGGTTTTTTTCGTTCTGTTGCTTACTTAAATAATCAGAAATTGCTTGAGGTAAAACTTGATACAATTCAAAAAGAGCATTTTCGTTACCTGAAAGTAATTTATAAAATTGGTCTCCTGAAATTTTATAAACTCTACTATGACTATACTCTTTTCCGTTAATTTCTCCAAACCATTTTTCATTGAAACTATTTTTTGCTAAAACTTGAACCCAGTAACAATTAGCTTTTTTATATGTGTCTGCATAATTTGCAAGTTTTTGAAATAAACTTTCAGCAGAGCTACTATTCATTGTGTTGTGCTTGTTTTTTATGTCAGCGAATAAAGTGTTATCTGTTGCTTTAATATCAAACCCACTTAATTTTCCCATTTCAAATCCAGTAATGCCACCTAAAATCTGTTCGTGAAAAGTGCCGATAGAATTATTTATAGATTTATCAATTTGACGGTTTATTTCAGTTTTAATAAGTGTTTCCTCATCCAAGTTATTAAATTTAGCATCAAAAGTTAATTTAATTGTATCGATTTTATTTTTGTAGAATTTCTTCTTACTCACATTAGCTTTTGCCTTTAGATATGATTTATGAAGATTTTCAATACAATTTAAAAGATGTTCGTCAGATATAAAACTTAGATATTTATTTGCCATTTTTGAATCCTGTTATAGGTGTAACGAATGTAAAGAATTTTAATGGGTTTTTGGAATTTTCCTCTAATGTGTATTAAGTTAAAGTAATACGAAATCATTTTAATCTTTTATATCCAAAGCAAAGGGCTATTTTAATTTACGGAAATTTAAAATAATCGAAAAAAAGAATTATTTTTTTGTTAAAATCATAAGGTTTAGTAATTGTTAGTGTTTCTAAATTTTAAAAGTGTAGAACTAACTATAATTTGTTACCACCAATTGCAGACAGATGCGTTAGGGATTGATGCGGCATCCTTTTTAAAACATAGAAACTGTAATTTAAGGATGACTAAAAGATTATAGATTGCCATGTCTTGCGGCTTTGTAATGATTATTTTTTAAAAAGATATAGAAGAAAGCCTGACCCTTGGGTAACGTCAATATATTTCCTCCAACCTTTTGATTACCTATAATATAATGGTTAAGCATTATTTTTTGACTATTTTTGCAGCGATATGCAAGAATTAAAACTTTCAGATTGGTTACCTACCACAAACAAAGAGGTTAAAATACGCGGTTGGGAAGCTCTAGACGTTATTTTATTTAGTGGAGATGCTTATGTGGATCATCCATCATTTGGTCCTGCTGTAATTGGCCGTATTTTAGAAAGTTATGGTTTGCGTGTTGCCATAGTGCCACAACCTAATGTGAATGATAATCTTCAAGATTTCGTGAAGTTAGGGGCTCCAAAATTATTTTTTGGGGTTACAGGAGGTTGTATGGATCCCATGATTAGTAATTATAATGCTAACAAAAAACGTCGAGATAAAGATGCCTATACACCTAATGGTGATATTGGTTTTCGACCAGATTATGCAACAACCGTTTATTCTAAAATTTTAAAAGAAAAATGGCCAGATGTTCCTGTATTAATAGGAGGCATTGAGGCATCGTTACGTCGTGTAACGCATTACGACTATTGGAGTGATAAACTTATGCCAACTATTTTAGAAAGTTCTAAAGCAGATATGTTGGTTTACGGTATGGGTGAGCAACCCTTGCGTGAAGTAGTACGTTTAATGCAAAAAGGAGTCCCTTTTAGTAGCATTACAACTATAAAACAAACGGCTGTTCTTGTTGATAAACATGCTAAAATACCTAAGAATAGTAATTGGGAAGATGTTGAAATAGTATCGCACGAAAAGTGTTTAAAGGATAAAAAGGCTTATGCATCTAACTTTAAAATAATAGAGCAGGAGTCTAATAAATTGGCTGCTCGACGTATTTTTCAGAAGGTAGGCGATCGAACATTGATGATTAATCCTCCTTATCCAACCATGACGGAAGACGAGATTGATGCGTCTTTCGATTTACCATATACACGTTTACCACATCCAAAATATAATAAACGAGGACCTATTCCTGCGTTTGAAATGATTAAGTTTTCTATAAATGTCCATCGTGGTTGTTTTGGAGGCTGTAGTTTTTGTACTATTTCGGCACATCAGGGAAAATTTATTGCATCTCGTAGTCAGGAATCAGTATTGCGTGAAGTAGATACAGTTGCTAATATGCCAGATTTTAAAGGCTATTTATCAGATATTGGTGGACCAAGTGCCAATATGTACAAAATGAAGGGGAAGGTGCAAGAGATTTGCGATAAATGTGTAGCGCCTTCATGTATTTCGCCTGTTATTTGTAGTAACTTAGATACCTCACATAAACCATTAACGGAATTATATCAAGCGGTAGATAGTCATCCAAAAGTGAAAAAATCTTTTATAGGTAGTGGAATTCGTCACGATATGTTAGTGCCAGAATTCAATAAAAATGCTGACCCTAAAGAATTAGACGACTATACCGAGGAAGTCATGACAAAACACGTGTCTGGTAGGCTTAAAGTAGCACCAGAACATACTAGTGATCCTGTTTTAAAACTGATGCGTAAACCATCGTTTAGTTACTTCCATAAATTTAAGGAGCGTTTTGATAAAATTAATATTAAGAAAGGATTGAAGTTGCAATTGATACCTTATTTTATATCGAATCACCCAGCATGCGAAGTCGAAGATATGGCAAATCTTGCTGCCGAAACCAAAGATATGGGGTTTCAGTTAGAGCAAGTACAAGGTTTTACGCCAACACCAATGACGGTTGCTACAGTAATTTATTATAGTGGTTACCATCCTTACACGCTTAAAAAAGTAAATACACCTATAACCCGAAAAGAAAAAGATGAGCAGCATCGTTTTTTCTTTTGGTATAAAGAGGAAAATAAAGCGTGGATTAAAAAGACTTTAAATAAATTGGGGCGTCAAGATTTATTGAAAGTGCTTTTACCAGAAAATAACAAATGGCGTAAAAATAAACCAAGCGGTAGTGCTAAGCATACTTTTGATGATGCAGTACCTTTTAATAAACGAAAAAACAAGGCTAAGTTTAAGAGTAAGAAGAAGCGATAGTATTCGAACTCCTTACTCATGCTTGCGCGTATACATAATAGATTAATGCGCCTCCAACCAATTATTACCAGTATCTAAATCAACATCTAAGGGAACTTCTAGTTTATAAGCATTTTCCATTTCGGTTTTTACTAATGTTTTGATGGTGTCTAATTCGGGTTTATAAACATCAAAAACCAATTCATCATGGACTTGTAATAACATCTTAGTTTTATAATTACCAGCTTCCAATTTATTATAAATATTAATCATGGCAAGTTTAATAATATCTGCAGCACTACCTTGTATAGGAGCATTTACAGCATTACGTTCTGCTGCACCTCTTACAACAGCATTCCTAGAGTTAATATCTTTTAAATATCTACGGCGTCCTAAAACGGTTTGTACATAACCATTATCACGAGCAAAATCTACTTGCTCACTCATAAATTTTCTAAGCTTAGGATAGGTTTCATAATATGTGTCTATCAATTCTTTGGCCTCACCTCGAGATAAGTTAGTTTGATTACTTAAACCAAATGCTGAAACACCATAAATAATTCCAAAATTTACTGTTTTAGCATTACTACGTTGTTCGCGAGTCACTTCGTTTAAAGGTACATCAAATACTTTTGAAGCTGTAGAGGCATGAATGTCTTCCCCATTTTTAAAGGCTTCAATCATGGTTTCTTCCTTGCTTAATGCAGCAATTATACGTAATTCTATTTGCGAGTAATCGGCAGCGAGTAAAGTATATTCTTCGTTACGCGGAATAAAGGCTTTTCTAACCTGTCTCCCACGTTCCGTACGTATAGGAATATTTTGAAGATTAGGGTTGTTGCTACTTAAGCGTCCAGTGGCAGCAACAGTTTGCATATAATCTGTATGTACTCTACCTGTTGATTCTTTAACCTGAGTTGGTAGGGCATCTACATAAGTACTTCTTAATTTTGATAAACCTCTAAAATCTAAAATGTTTTGAATAATTTCATGATCTTTAGCTAAGTAACTTAAGACATCTTCAGCTGTGGAATATTGCCCTGTTTTAGTTTTTTTAGGTTTATCTACCAATTTCATTTTATCAAATAGAATTTCACCTAATTGTTTAGGAGATGCTATATTAAACTCTTCACCAGCTTCGATGTATATTTTAGATTCTAGTGATTTTATATCGGTGTTTAAATCTTCAGATAGTGAATTTAAGAAGTCTTTATCTAAATTAATACCTTCCAATTCCATGGCAGCTAAAACACGAAGCAGAGGGATTTCAATCTCATCAAATAGTTTTTGTGTATTAGCTTCTCCTAATTCGTTTTTAAAGTGCTCTTTTAATTGAAGCGTTATGTCTGCATCTTCAACGGCATATTCAGTTTGTTTATCTAAAGGCACATCGCGCATTGATAATTGATTCTTTCCTTTTTTACCAATTAAGGTTTCTATAGAAATAGGGCTATAATTTAAATAAGTTTCAGCTAAAACATCCATATTATGACGCATATCTGCATTAATTAAATAATGCGCTAACATAGTGTCAAATAATTTCCCTTTAACATTAATATTATATTTTGCTAAAACTTTGATATCGTATTTTAAATTCTGACCAATTTTCTCAATATGTTCAGCTTCAAAAAACGGACGTAATTGTTCTATCAAAACTTGAGCTTCGTCTTTATCTTCAGGAAATGGTAAATAAAAGCCTTTATTAACTTTCCAAGAAAATGCAATACCAACTAGTTGTGCTGTTATAGGATCTATACCTGTGGTTTCTGTATCAAAACACACACTAGATTGATTCATTAAATTTTTAATAAATAGCTTGGTCGCCATTCCTGAGGCAATGCTTTGGTAAAAGTGAGAAGTTGTTTCAGCTGTTTTTCTACTAAATTCTGTGACGACTTCAGTTTTAGTTGTCGTTGAAGGATTTGCTCCAAATAATGAAAATTGACCAGCTCCAGCAGAGGTCTCTTCTTTAGGTATAACTTTAGTTTTTTGATCTTTTGAAGTCGTTTCGGTTTGGTTTGTTCCAGATTGTACAGCAAACGCTTTGTTGAAATTATCAATTAATCTACGAAACTCTAATTCTTGAAAAATAGCACTTACTTTTTCGGTGTCAGGTTCAGACATTTCAAAATCTTTAGCGTTAAATTCAACAGGAACATTTAGCATTATGGTTGCTAATTTTTTTGAAAGTAAACCTAATTCGCCATTAGCTTCAATTTTCTCTTTCATTTTACCTTTAAGCTCATGGGTGTTAGCTAAAAGGTTTTCCATACTGCCATACTGTGCTAAAAACTTTTTGGCTGTTTTTTCGCCTACTCCTGGTAATCCAGGGATATTATCACTGGAGTCCCCCATCATACCTAAAAAATCTATGACTTGAAGAGGATCTGTAACTTCAAATTTTTTCTGAACCTCAGGAATACCCCAAGTTTCGTAGCCGCCACCAAATACAGGGCGATACATAAAAATATTTTCGCTAACCAATTGTGCAAAATCTTTATCTGGGGTTACCATAAAAATTTTATATCCTTCTTTTTCCGCTTGTTTAGAAAGGGTTCCAATTACGTCATCAGCTTCATAACCTGCCTTTACCATAATAGGAATATGCATGGCCTTTAAAATATCTTGAATAATAGGCACTGCAATTTTTATAGCTTCTGGAGTTTCATCTCTGTTGGCTTTGTATTCAGTATACATTTCAACACGATCTGTACTCCCTCCTTTATCAAAGCAAACAGCTAAATGATCTGGACGTTCACGTTTTATAACATCTAATAGAGAATTCATAAAACCTAAAATAGCAGAGGTGTCTGTACCTTTAGAATTAATTCTTGGATTTTTTATAAAGGCATAATAACCACGGAAAATTAGCGCGAATGCATCGACTAGAAATACACGTTTTTGATCTGACATTTTATGAGTTTTGATAGAAACTCAAAACTACAAAAAGTTAGGCTTAAAATAAGCATAATTAATAAGGGCATTTTAAAATAGTAATATACCAATAATTATACATATGATATATTTGCATATGTTTTTCATTTAATTTTAATCGAAAGCATGCCCCAAAAATCAATCCTTACTTATCTTTTAGTTTATCATTTTTTTCTCAAAAATCTGCTGAATTTAAATTGAATCAAACTAGTACATCTTGTTTAACAAATTTGCAAAGAAAAGAGATTGTTCAAGAGCTAAAACAAATTGAAATTCTATTAAAGAGAGAAAATAAACTAATAAAAGAAAATAAAAGTATTCTTAATCCATTATTCATTTGGCCTGTTAAAAAAGTAAGTCATATAACTTATAATGAGATTTGGGCTATTTCAAATTATGTAGATCATAATGTTGCGTTCTCTGATGAAATTACAGATTTTAATGGAGGTGCGAAAAGTTATGATACATACAGTGGCTATAATCATCAAGGGGTAGATATTTTCATTTGGCCTTATTCATTGAATATGTTAGAGAATAATGGACTAGAGGTATAGTAGCATCAAGTGGGCAAATTATTTTTAAAAAAGATGTAGAATTTGATGGAAGTTGTGCTTTTAACAGTAATAGATGGAATGCGATTTATATTAGGTATAGTAATGGTAGTGTAGTTTGGTATGGATATATGAAAAAAGGACTGTTAACCACCAAAAATATTGGAGATATGGTTGCACAAGGAGAGTATTTAGGAGTTGTTGCTAGTTCTGGTAATTCATCTGGACCTCATTTACATTTTGAGGAGTATCAAGATAATAGTTATACCAAAGATAAGTTAATAGATCCTTATGCAGGACCAAGTAATAATTGGAACGCTAATTCTTGGTGGCTGTCTCAAAAACCATATAAAAATCCAACAATAAATGCATTAACCACAAATACAGCCAATCCAGATTTTCGGAAGTTGTCCAAACCTATCTGTTACTAATAAGAAAAATAACTTTGCTATTAATGAGCGTGCTTATTTTGTAACCTTTTTAAAAGATTAATTAGGGTTTTACCTTAATTTAAGGGCTTGTAAACTAGGTAATTATTTAGTTTATTAATGGGGTCGTAGTTTAATTCGAGATTTTTCAGCATCATGGAGGTCTTATAATGCAATTGTGGATGTTAATGGACAGTCGAGAGTAGAGGGGAAAAATATTGAAAATGTTAGTATATACCCAAACCCATTTAATAATGAGTTTTTTATAAAATCTAGTACTGCAATTAACACTGCTATTTTAACTGATGCTTTAGGTAAGTTAGTTCTTCATAAGAAATATAATAATACAGGAATTAATTCAATACAAATTGAAAACCGTTTTTAACGGATTATATTTTTTAGAACTCAAAACAGGAGTAAATAAGAGTGAAATAATTAAAGTTGCTAAGAATTAAATAGTTTTCCTGTGCATTTTTTAAGAAAAGAATATGTTTAAATCTTAAGTATTAGTTAAATAAAAATCTCTTATTAAGTATTAATTTAGAATACTGTTATATTTGATAAAAAATATATATGTTACGTTGGGTTATTGTTCTTATTGTTTTTGGAGGTGTAGACCTTTATGCATTTCAAGCTATAAAAACAATATCTAGGGGGCAGTGGTTACTCTGGCTTTATGTAATTATATCTGTATTGATTTATGGTTATATGACTTATGTTTTTTTTAACTATGACAGAAGTATTGGTCCTAATGCTGCAACATTACGTGCTATAGGGCTTTTTTTATTGATGTTTCTTCCCAAAGTAGTCCTTTTTGTTATTATGTTTGGAGAGGATATACTTCGTGTTTTTATTGGAGGATATAACTATTTAACAGACAATTTTTTCTCAGGAACTTCAGAAAAATATATACCTACTAGAAGGCTTTTTTTAAGTAAATTAGCTTTGGGCTTATCTGCTATTCCTTTTGCTTCGCTACTTTATGGAATATTTAAAGGAAAATATAACTATAAAGTTTTAAAGTATACTTTATATTTTGAAGATTTGCCAGAAGCTTTTGATGGTTTTAAGTTAACACAAATTAGTGATATACATTCTGGTAGTTTTGATGATAAAGACGCAATAGAATACGCTGTAGATTTAATTAACGATCAAGATACAGATGTGATTTTGTTTACTGGAGATATAGTTAATACAAAAGCTGAAGAAATGGATCCTTGGATTAATACATTTAAGCGTATTAAAACACCAGAATTTGGAAAGTACTCGGTTTTAGGAAATCATGATTATGGTGAATATGTGTCATGGCCAAGTAAAATTGAGAAAGAAGCTAATTTTGAAGCGATAAAAAATATCCATAATAAAATAGATTTTAAACTGTTATTAAATGAAAGTCGTTATATTGAAAAAAACGGACAGCGTTTAGCGCTTATAGGTGTTGAAAATTGGGGTAAAAGTTTTAAAAAGGCTGGGGATTTAGATTTGGCAACAAAACATATTTCAAGTGATGATTTTAAAATTTTAATGAGTCACGATCCTTCGCATTGGGAGTATGAGGTAAAGTCGCATAAAGAACATTATCATTTAACATTAAGTGGCCATACACATGGTTTACAGTTTGGTATAGAAATACCAGGTTTTTTCAAGTGGAGTCCAGTGCAATATGTTTACAAGCAGTGGGCAGGAATTTATAAAGAGGCAGGACAATATATTAATGTAAACAGAGGTTTTGGTTTTCATGCGTACCCTGGACGTGTTGGGATTTGGCCAGAAATATCAGTTATAGAGCTTAAAAAGGGTTCAGATAATGCATAATTGCTAAGAAATACTATATTTACTATAAAATTTTATACCTTTAGCTAGGGGCATGGTTAATCTACTTTTGCATAATTGGTAGAAAAACAAATAAAAATTGTAGGTTTGTGTAAGTATATTTGGCTAATAAATAATTAAAGTATGTCAAAATTTGGGAAACTAATAGATACAGATGTTCCTGTTTTGTTAGATTTTTATACAGAATGGAATGATGAAACTGAGTCAATGCATCTTACTTTAAGAGATGTAGCTGCTGCTCTGGGCGATAAAGCCAAAGTTATTAAAATTGATGTTGAGAAAAATAAAGAATTAGCTGGAGCTTTACGTGTTAAAGCATTACCAACTCTAATTATTTATAAAGATGGAGAGATGAAATGGAGGCAAAGTGGAGAGCTAGATGCTAATACACTTATAGCTATGATTCAAGAATACCTTTAATTAAAATAAATAATTGTTGTTTTTAGGAGTATAATTACTACTATTAAGAGATTTGAAAACATATCCTTTTTCACTAAAATATTCTAATACTTTTGGAAGTGAGTATTGCATGTTTTTTGAAGCTTTAATGCTGTCGTGAAATACAATAATACTTCCACGTGTTGTGTTTTTAATTACATTGCTTAAGCAAGTTTTTTTATCTACAGTTGCATCCCAATCAAAGGATAAAACATCCCACATAATTATTTTATAACCTAATTTTATTAAGCTTTTACCTTGTTTTGGGGTTATTTGTCCGTGCGGAGGGCGAAAAAAATTTGTAGGTTCACGATTAATAATATTAGAATTTGCTATTTGAAATTTACTATTTGATACTTGAGAATATATTATGTCTTGCGCCTTAGTAATACTTTTTATATAATCGTTAGTTTTTGTTTTCCAGCCTTTAGTATGATTGTGAGTGTGGTTTCCAATATTATGCCCATCTTTTAAGATGTTTTCAAAGATATCTGGGTACTTTTCAATATTGTTACCAATACAAAAAAAAGAGGCTTTAGCATTGTACTGTTTTAAGGTGTTTAAAGTCCAATTAGTAATTTCTGGTGTTGGACCGTCATCAAAGGTTAAATAAATAATTTTATCAGTTGTTTGAATGTCCCAAATATAATTTGGGAACATTCTCTTTACAACTTTAGGTGTTTTTATAGGTGTTAAGGTCATACCTTATACCAAATTAGTTCGTAGTATCATTAGTTATTGGTACGCCGCTATCTACAGGAATATCTTTATCTGTTTTAGGAGCTTGCTCTTCTTCATCTCCACCATAAAAACGTTTAAAAGATCTTAAGTGGTTATTAAATACATCACCTTCGCTTTTAGCAAATTCAATATCATATTCCACTAAGACATCAATCAAACCTTTATAACGTTGAATGTCTGTATAGATGTCTTCAAATAAACGTTCTTGATTGTTAATTTTTAAGCTGCTATAATAGCTAAGGTTTTCTTGATATTTTTTAGAAACGTCTTTAAACAAGCCTCTAGCTTTTTCTTTATTGCCTATTTCATAATAAGCACTAATATAAGGTTCTAGTAGTGTGTAAAAACCAAAATATTCAACAGGCATATTGTTCATGGCAATATCTGCTATTTCTTCAGCTTTGTCTAGTTTTTTCTCGTTAATTAATTGCTCTATTAATCGGGCTAAATTACCTCTATAACTTATTGAGTTTTTACGAGTTTCAACATCATGGTATATGTCTGGACTACCACTATTACCCCAATCCCAGCTTTTAACTTTTTCGTACATAAGGTCGCTATCAACACGTCCCATATCAAAAGGATTAGCTTTATCTACTGGAGTTTTAATAGGAACTAACTTATAGCACATACCGTCTAACTGTAGATAATCTTTCATCCAGATGTAGTCATCGTCTCCAAAGCTACCGCCTGTAAAATAAATAGGGCGATTCCAATCGTTATTTGCAACAATGTCGAGCATTAGTAACCTGTTTTTCATAAGTCCACCTCCTTTTATATTTAGATCAATATAAGGCACTATTTTATCGGCATCTTCAGGTTTTACAATACCAGATTTTAAAGCATTGTTTTTATTTACTGGAACTCTTAAATGTCTTGTAGGTAGGTAGGTCATTTTTAAATCTTGACTTCTTACTTGAGATAAATCGACTCCTTTTTGCTCTAAAATATATTTATATTTTGTTTTTGGATTATTACTTCCAACAAAATCTAAAAATTGTTTAAGGTTTAATGTGTCTCTAATAACTGGTTGTATTAGGATATAGTCATTGGTTCCATATTTATACGAATCATGTGTTAATTGAGATGGTATAGGATCGCTTTCATATGCTTTTCGTTTCATTTGATCGATGTACCAATCTGTTTGAAATAAGCTAGTATTTACTACTCTAACATCTGTCCTATAACCCTCAATTTCTTGCGCATACCAGAGAGCAAAAGTATCATTATCACCAATGGTGAATAAGATCCCATTTTCAGCACAAGAATCAAGATACATTTTGGCCATAGCATTGGCAGTATGTTTACCAGATCTATCATGGTCATCCCAATTGTTAGCCGCTAAAATACTTGGAACTAATATTAAGCAAGCTACAGTGATTATTGGAGCAGCTAATTTTTTGGGTAAGTGTTTTTTTAGGACATCATATATGCCGTAGACGCCTAAGCCAATCCAAAGGGCAAATACATAAAAAGAACCAACAACAGAATAATCACGCTCCCTAGGTTCAAAAGGCCGCACATTGGTGTAGACTTGTATAGCAATTCCTGTAAAAAGGAAAAATACAAGCATAATCCAAAATAGTTTTTTATCTGTATTAAATAAAAAGAAGAAACCAATAAGCCCTAAAATTAAAGGAAGAAAGTAGTAAGTGTTTCTTGCTTTGTTATTTTTAACATCGCTAGGTAAATTGTCTTGCGATTGATCTAAATGCCACTCATCAATGGGTTTTATTCCACTTAGCCAATTTCCATGATTATCATAACGGCCTTGAATGTCGTCTTGTTTGCCTGTGAAATTCCACATAAAATAACGCCAATACATATACCCCAATTGGTATTCAAACATATAGGCTATATTGCTTAGTAATGATGGTTTTTCAATATCAATATATTCTTTAAATTGTTTTAAAAAATTATTATAATCTTCATAATCAACATTGCCTTGTGCTACGTCATTTTTAAATTTGGAAACAGTAGAGCGCAATTCATTTTCCATTTGGTAGTCAGGCTTTAGTTTAAAATTTAAAAACCCAGAAAACATCATGTAATTTTCGGCATGCTCAGAACTCCACATACGCGGTAAAATAGAGGCGTGTTTAGAATTGTAATTTTGTTTGTTATTTTTGTAATCATTAACTATGACATACTCACCTTTGGTTTCGTTTTTTTCATATTTAGGTTTGTCATCGCTGTATGGATTGTTTTCATCAAGTCCAGAATATTGATCAGTAAATTGAGGACCATAAAACAAATGCGTTTCTGGGTACTGTTCTAAATTATAATATGCTAATAACTCTCTGGCGCTAGAAGGATTATTTTCATTAATAACCACATTAGCATTGGCACGTACAGGAAGCAAGAGCCATGACGAAAAGCCTATGATAACAAAAGTTAAGCATAAAACACCTGTATTTAGATGTTTGTATTGCTTTTCTTTTGTATATTTTAAACCATAATAGATTAGGGCTACTAATAAGATACCAGCAATAATAGATCCTGAGTTAAAAGGTAGTCCTATAGTATTCACAAAAAAGATTTCTAGAACACTAAAAATTTTAAGAATATTAGGAGCAAGTAGTTTAAAAACAAAAAGTAAAATACCAACAGAAACAATATTAGCTATAATAAAGTTTTTAATAGTAATGGTTTTGTAGTTTTTAAAGTAATATATAAGTCCAATAGCGGGTATAGTTAATAGCCCCATAAAATGTACTCCAAAAGATAGTCCAATAACAAAGGCAATTAAAATTAACCAACGATTACCTCTAGGTGTGTCCATCTCTTGTTCCCAGCGTAATCCAAGCCAAAACAAAACAGACATAATTAAGGTTGCCATAGCGTAAACCTCGGTTTCAACCGCGTTAAACCAAAAAGAATCAGTAAAAGCAAAAGCTAAACTACCTACTAAACTACTTCCTAAAATAGCCATAGACTTATCTTGGGAAAGTTCTTCATTGTTAGATACTAATTTCTTTAGTAATAAAGAGATAGTCCAGAACATAAAAAGAATAGTGAATGCACTAGCTATAGCACTCATCATGTTCATCATAAAACCAACTTGAGAAGGTTTAAAAGCAAACATAGAAAAGAAAGCTCCAAGCATTTGAAATAGTGGAGCTCCAGGAGGGTGTCCCACTTGTAGTTTGGCTGATGTTAAAATGTACTCACCAGCATCCCAAAAACTAACTGTGGGTTCAACCGTTAGACTGTAGGTGATAAGCGCTATTAAAAAAGAGAACCAACCTAAGATAGTATTCCATTTTTTATAGTTGAAATGTGACATGTATATGTGTATTTATTTGCTTTGGCGAATTTAACAATAAATATGAAATGAGGCGTAACTATTTAGTTAGTCTTAACACAAAAGTATGAAGCCAAAATAATATGTAAAAAAACTAATATAGTCAACTTGTTGATATTGTTACTGTTTTTTAAGTAAACGCTAAATATTTGAAAATATTTTCAAAAAACATTTGCGCAAATAGAAAAATGTTTTAAATTTGCCACCTCGTTACAAAGAATGGCCTATGGTGTAACTGGCAACACGTTGGTTTTTGGTACCAAAGAGTCTAGGTTCGAGCCCTAGTAGGCCAACTCTAATTCAATCCTGATTATGAAAATAGTCAGGATTTTTTATTGCACTAATTTTTGTTGTATGTGCTTTAAGAAAAAATTAAATTTTAAATGTTAGCACAGGACGTTTTGCATGATTAACTAAATCTTCACTTATACTGCCGTTAAAGAAATGAGAAATTCCTTGTCTGCCATGAGTGCTCATGGCAATTAAATCTGCTTGTATCGAGTTTGAGAAATTCATAATTCCTTTTTCGATATTAACATCATTGTAAATATTTATGGAGTAGTTGGAGAAATTGAATGCTCTTGCAAATTCTTTCATTCTGTGTTTAGCATGTGCTGAAGTTATAAATTTATTAGGAGTGTTTACCAATAGTAAATGGATTTTGGCATCTAACTTTTTTGCAAACTGAATAGCTTTTTGGTATGTTATTTTGTTCTCGTCTTTAAAATCTGATGCAAATACGAAGTTGTTGATATTAAATATTTTGTGTTTGTTTTTAATTACTAATACAGGTGTTTCAGAGGTGCGAACTACTTTTTCGGTATTACTTCCTATAAGCATTTCTTTTAAGCCGCTGGCACCATTAGAGCCCATGATAATTAAGTCAATATCATGTTTTTTGCAAGTATGAAAAACACCTTTAAAAATCTCATGAAAGTTAACGTCCTCAATTATCTTAATGTCTTTTAAGTAGTCTTTTTTCTTTAGTTCTTCAAATTGTTTGTGAGCTAGTTTCATAAAATAAACGGCTTCAGGTAAATTGTTGTAGGATTTTAAAGGATCAACTTCGTGAAGAGGTATTTCAAGTATATGTAATAAATAAATTTCACTATTGTGTTTTTTAGCTAACTGTGCTGCTACTTTTAAAGCATTTTCGGCTTGAGTAGAAAAATCTGTTGGGACAAGTATTTTTTTCATATATACAGTTAATTAGTGTTAGGTGTTATTGCGTAATATGGTTTAAATTATAATTTAGTATTTGGGCTATGCTCATCTTGAGATTTATAAGTGTTAAGTTGTATCTAAATTTATAAAATATTCCTTTAAAAATCAATAAAATATTATATATTTGCACTGTTGAAAGACAAAAATAAATAAATGAGGGGACGGAAAGTCCCCTCTTTTTATACTAAAAAATGTTTAAAACTACTGTTACAGATTTACTTGAAGCTGCTCTAAATGATAGGCCAGATTTATTTCTTATTGATTTTTCTATTCAAAGTGATAATCATATAAAGATAATTATAGATGGAGATAATGGACTTCTAGTTGAAGATTGTATGTTTATTAGTAGAGCTATAGAACATAATATAGATAGAGAAGAGTACGATTTTTCTTTGGAAGTTATGTCTGCGGGAGCAACAGCTCCTTTGGTTCATAAAAGGCAGTATAAAAAGAATATAGGCAGAACGTTTAAAGTAAAAACTGCTTCAGATAAAATTGAAGGCACACTTACTAAAGCAACTGACGATAATATTGTATTAGAATGGAAGGTTAGAGAACCTAAACCAATAGGGAAAGGTAAAGTAACTGTAAAAAAGGAAGCGAATATCGCTTACCAGGATATTGTTGAAGCAAAAGTTATGATTAAATTTTAATTTAAAGAGTTATGGAAAATATCGCGTTAATTGAATCTTTTTCAGAATTCAAAGATGATAAGCTTATTGATCGTGTCACGTTAATGGCAATTTTAGAAGACGTATTTAGAAGTGCTTTAAAAAAGAAATTTGGTGATGATGATAATTTTGATATTATTGTAAATCCAGATAAAGGTGATTTAGAAATATGGAGGAATAGAGTAGTAGTTGGAGACGGAGAAGTAGAAGAACCTAATCAAGAGATTTCATTATCAGAAGCGCGTAAAATTGAGCCAGATTTCGAAGTAGGTGAAGATGTATCGGAAGAAGTAAAATTTATTGATCTAGGGAGACGTGCTATTTTAGCATTGCGCCAAAACTTGATTTCTAAAATTCATGAGCACGATAATACTATAATATATAAGCAATTTAAGGATTTAGTAGGCGAAATATATACTGCTGAAGTTCATCATATTCGTCATAGAGCAGTAATTCTTTTAGATGATGAAGGCAATGAAATAGTGTTACCTAAAGATAGGCAAATACCTTCAGATTTCTTTAGAAAAGGAGATAATGTAAGAGGTGTTATTGATACGGTTGAGCTTAAAGGAGCAAAACCAACCATTATAATGTCCAGAAGTTCACCTAAGTTTTTAGAAAAATTATTTGAACAAGAAATACCAGAAGTTTTTGATGGTTTAATTACTATTAAAAATGTTGTAAGAATACCAGGTGAAAAAGCAAAAGTAGCTGTAGATTCTTATGATGATAGAATAGATCCAGTAGGGGCTTGTGTTGGTATGAAAGGTTCAAGAATTCATGGTATAGTTCGTGAGTTAGGTAATGAAAATATTGATGTTATTAATTATACAAATAACTTACAATTATTTATTACGAGATCATTAAGTCCTGCCCGAGTAACTTCAATAAAAATTAATGAAGAAACTAAACGTGCCGAAGTTATATTAAAGCCTGAAGAGGTAAGTAAAGCTATAGGTAGAGGAGGTCATAATATTCGTTTAGCTGGTCAATTAACTGGATATGAGATTGATGTGTTTAGAGAAGGAGCAGAAGAGGATGTAGAATTAAGAGAGTTCTCTGATGAAATTGAAGGATGGATTATAGAGGAGTTTAGTAAAGCTGGATTAGATACTGCTAAAAGTATTTTAGAGCAGGATGTGAAGGATTTAGTAAAAAGAACAGACCTAGAAGAAGAAACAATTAGTGATGTTCTTAGGATACTAAGAGAAGAATTTGAAGAGTAATATTAAAACTATTATGAAATAATATAAAAAATACTTGAATAGATTTTTTATATTTTATGATAGAATTAGTATAATATATATATTTGAGTATTTTAAAGGCAATTATGGCTGAAACAATTAGATTAAATAAAGTATTACGCGAGCTTAACATCTCTTTAGATCGTGCCGTAGAATTTTTAGATTCTAAAGGTGTTGAAATAGAGAAAAGACCCACTACAAAAATTTCAGAAAAGGTTTATGAAATCCTTTCTGATGAGTTCCAAACAGATGCTAGTAAAAAAGTAGCATCTAAAGAAGTTGGTCAGGCTAAGCTAAAAGAAAAAGAAGTGTTGCGTGTGCAACGCGAGCGTGAGCTTGAAGAAAAGCAGAAAATAGTAGAAGCCAAAAAAGAAGAAGTCGTTAAAGCTACTAAAGTACTCTCAGGACCAAAACAGGTTGGAAAAATTGATTTAGACTTTAAGAAGAAGTCTCAAGATAAGCCTGCTACAAAAGCAAAAGAGGTTTCTGTTGTTAAAGAAGAAGCTAAGAAGGAAGAGTTAGTAGAAGTTAAAGAGGTTGAAGTAGTTAAAGAAGTGAAAACTGAAAAGGTTACACCTAAAGTTGAAGAAGAACCTATTCTTAAAAAAGAAAAAGCAGAGATTAAAGAGCCTGTAAAAGAAGAGCCAAAGAAAACTGCACCTGTAAAAGAAGAACCTAAAAAGGAAATAGTAACTACTATTGATGAAGAAGGTAATGTTATTTCAGACGAAAAAGTAAAGACACAGTATAAAAAACTTACAGGCCCAAAAATAGCAGGTGATAAAATTGATTTATCTCAATTTAATAAGCCTAAAAAGAAAAAAGAAGAGAAGAAACCAGATGCGAAGCAAGGTGATTTAGCAAAGAAAAAGCGTCGTCGTATAAGTAAAGCTGGAGCTCCAAATACTGGCGGTCAAAATAGATCAGGAGGAGGGAGATCAGGAGGTAATGACAGGTTTAAAGGAAAACCAGGTCAAGGACAAGGACGTCGTAATATAGTTAAGGAAGAACCTAGTGAAGAAGATGTTAAGAAACAAGTGCGTGAAACACTTGAGAAACTCCAAGGCAAATCTAATAAAGGTAAAGGCGCTAAGTATAGAAGAGATAAAAGAGATCAGCATAGAGAACAATCTGAGATCGATCAGCAAATAGAAGCAGCAGAAAGTAAAATACTTAAAGTTACAGAATTTGTAACAGCAAGTGAAGTTGCAACCATGATGAATGTTGGAGTAACTCAAATTATATCAGCATGTATGTCACTTGGTATGATGGTAACAATGAATCAGCGTTTAGATGCAGAAACACTTTCTATTGTTGCAGAAGAATTTGGTTATAAAGTAGAATTCGTAACTGCCGATATTGAAGAATCTATTGAAGAGGTAGTAGATAAACCAGAAGATTTATTGCCAAGAGCACCTATTGTAACCGTAATGGGACACGTAGATCATGGTAAAACATCTCTTTTAGATTATATACGTCAAGAAAATGTAATAGCAGGTGAGTCTGGAGGAATTACACAACATATTGGAGCTTATGGTGTAGAGTTAGAAAATGGACAAAAAATAGCATTTTTAGATACACCAGGTCACGAGGCCTTTACGGCAATGCGTGCACGTGGAGCTCAAGTTACAGATATCGCAATTATTGTAGCTGCGGCAGATGATGATATTATGCCACAAACAAAAGAAGCAATCTCCCATGCACAAGCAGCAGGAGTACCAATAGTTTTTGCTATAAACAAAATTGATAAGCCAGATGCAAATCCAGATAAGATTAAAGAAGGATTAGCACAAATGAATTTGTTGGTAGAAGATTGGGGAGGTAAAATTCAGTCTCATGATATATCTGCAAAAGTGGGAACTGGTATAAAAGAATTATTAGAAAAAGTATTGCTTGAAGCTGAATTATTAGAGTTAAAAGCAAATCCAAATAAACCAGCTGTAGGTACAGTAGTAGAAGCATTCTTAGATAAAGGACGTGGTTATGTGTCAACTATATTAGTTCAAGCAGGAACTTTAAAAGTTGGAGACTATGTATTGGCAGGTCAACATAGTGGTAAGATTAAAGCGATGCATGATGAGCGTGGTAATGATGTTACTGCTGCAACACCATCAACGCCAGTATCTATATTAGGATTAGATGGTGCGCCACAAGCTGGAGATAAATTCAATGTCTTTGAGGATGAGCGTGAAGCTAAACAAATAGCAGCTAAACGAGCACAGTTACAACGAGAGCAATCAGTTAGAACGCAACGTCATATTACATTAGATGAGATTGGTCGTCGTATTGCACTTGGTGATTTCCAAGAACTAAATATTATTCTTAAAGGTGATGTTGATGGATCAGTAGAAGCATTAACAGACTCATTCCAAAAATTATCAACTGAAGAAATTCAAGTTAATATTTTACATAAAGGAGTAGGAGCCATTACTGAGAGTGATGTATTATTGGCATCAGCATCTGATGCTATTATTGTTGGATTTAATGTGCGTCCTGTAGGGAATGCAAGAATGATAGCAGATAAAGAAGAAATTGATATTAGAACTTATTCAATCATTTATGATGCTATAAACGATCTTAAAGATGCAATGGAAGGTATGTTGTCTCCAGAACTTAAAGAAGAGATCACAGGTACTGCCGAAATTAGAGAAATTTTTAAAGTATCTAAAATAGGAAGTATTGCAGGTTGTATGGTAACCAATGGTAAAATACTTAGATCATCTAGTATCCGCTTAATACGTGATGGTGTAGTTGTTTATACTGGTGAATTAACATCATTAAAACGTTTCAAAGATGATGTTAAAGAAGTAGCTAAAGGATACGATTGTGGTATGCAAGTTAAAAACTACAATGATATTAAAGAAGGAGATGTTATCGAAGCATTCCATGAAGTAGAAGTAAAGAAGAAATTGAAATAAGTATTTCTAAAACTATATTTAAAAGGCTTACTGCATGCAGTAAGCTTTTTTTGTTTTTAAATCATCTCTGTAAAGTTTAAAAGAGGTTTTATATTCAATGATTTTCTCTTAAGTGCTAATTTATGGTTGTTTTGAGAGAGATAGTTTACTATTAAATTAAACTGTCTAGATATAAATGCTCATTGTCGATAAGTAGTATTCTTGCACTTAATATAGCTTATATTTAGAGTATAAACTACTAATTAAATTTAATTAAAAACTCTCAATCATGAAAAAATCAATTACAGTTTTAAGCTTATTTATATTATTAGGTTTTAGTAATCTAGTCAATGCACAAGAACCATTTCTTGCAGAAATAAAAATGTTTGGTGGTAATTTTGCCCCTAGAGGATGGGCATTCTGTGATGGGCAATTATTGCCTATATCACAATATTCAGCACTTTTTTCTCTTTTAGGAACGACCTATGGAGGAGATGGTCGTACTACATTTGCTTTACCAGATTTAAGAGGTAGAGTTGCAATACACCCAGGTAATGGTCCTGGATTATCTTCTTATAGACAAGGACAAAAAGGTGGAGCAGAAACAAATACGCTTACAGTAAACCAAATGCCTTCTCATAGACATTCTGTTAATGCAGTCATGGAAGATGGAAATGAATCTGTTCCAACTAACAATGTGCCAGCTGGAACTAAGGTATTAGATAAAGAATATTCCAGTGATACACCAAATACAACAATGAAAAGTTCAATAATAGGGAATACCGGAGGTGGACAACCTATTAATAACATACAACCCTATGGTACGGTAAATTATATTATAGCATTACAAGGGATATTTCCATCAAGAAGTTAAATCATAATTATGAAAACATACATAGCCCTAGTTTTTTTTACAACATTTAGTTTATTTGGATGGTCTCAAATTACATTTAATGGAGCACATCCGTTATTTGATAATCAAAACTTCACGTTCAACTTTGATAGTGTAGATGGAACAGGAAGAAATATTTATACAACCTCGCCTATTGATGGGAATCAACCTTGTGGGGGTATAGGTGTTTGCGAATTAATGATTGCATGGAATGATATAGATAACCAATGGGAAATATTGGCAGATGATGGTAATGGAGACTTTTTATCAACATTTGTTATATTTAAAAACACAGAAGAATCGATACCTAATCCTCCAAGTATAATTTTAGGAACTTGGGAAGAGAATACAGATCTACTTATTTCTGGTCAAGCAGGAGGAAATTTAACAATGGCAAATACAATTCTAATAGGTGACGTTCAGGATTCCGCTTTAAATGTTTCTAATGAAAAATTTCTCGATTTAATTAGGATATATCCTAACCCTGTGGAAAATATTCTTAATATTAAGAGTAATCAAGTGCTTAAAACTATTGATATTTATGATGTAAGAGGTAAAACTGTTTTAAGTATCTCTAATAATTTAAATGCAATAGACATTTCTAAGTTATACAGGGGGCTTTATTTTCTAAAAATAAAATTTAAAAACTTTGTTATCACAAAAAAGATAATGATAAATTAATTTTAACGTTTGTATAAAATTAGAAGAATTTAAGATCCATTAGGTTAAGATTACGAATATAAACTAAACTACATATTATTTGTTTTAAGCAGAAAGAGCAACCTATATGGATTGCTCTTTTGTGTATATTTAAATAGTTTATCAAACTATTTTTTTTGCTTTTTAGGCTTAAAGATAAAAGCAGAAGGGAACTTTTCTTTAATCTTTTTTAATGCTCTATCCGCTTCTAAACGTGTTTTAAAATTACCAACCCAAATTTTAAAGTTTGGAGTTTCATATTGCATTGAAGGCTGCCAATCAGTAAATTCATTATCGAATTTTGTTTTAGCATTTTGTGCACCAGACCTGTGACCAGAATAAACCTGTATTTTATATCTATCAGAATTATTAACGTCCACTTGCATCTCTTTTTTAAGATCCAATAAAACGGCTATATTTTTATCTTGATTTATAATAACATTACCCTCTTGTGCAAAACAATATGAAGAAGTTAATACAAAACAAAAAAGGCTTAAAAAACTAATTTTCATATCTAATGGTTCTATTTTAATTTAATTTTATACAAATGTATATGTTATAAACTTAATTGAGTGACTTTTTATTATTTAGAATTTCTCTAAATTAGGAATTAACGCTTCTCTAACATTTCTAAAATCGACTTTAAGTATTACTTTTGCGAGAGATTTTTTTAAGTGTATTTTTTTCTATTATTAAATGAAAAAATCATACCAAAGTTTAGAAGTTAATTTAACCAACAATATGAGAAAGGTGATTCACCGAAAATTGAGCATAAACATTCTTCGTTTAGGCTTAATTATATTATTAGCATTTACAACATCGCTTTCGGCTCAGGAAGGAGATTCTGTAAAAGGAAAATCATTGTTTAATGCCAATTGTGCTGCTTGTCATAAATTAGATAAAAAAATGACAGGTCCTGCTTTACGTCATGTGGAAGTACGTTTAGCAAGTGAGGGCTTAGATAGAGAATGGATCTATGCATGGGTAAAGAATAGTTCTGCTGTTATTAAGTCTGGAGATGCTTACGGGAATAAGATATATAATGAGTATGGTAAGGCAGCTATGACGCCATTCCCTCAGTTATCTAATGCAGATATTGATAATATTTTAGCATATACTGCTGAAGAAAAGAAAGTGCCTGCTGTATCGGTTGATACTGCCGCGGTTAGTTCAAGTTCTTCAGATTCAAGTAGTGTTTCAAATGAAATTATTCTAGGTGCGTTAGCATTTTTATTTATGTTGCTTGTGATAGCTTTGTATTCAGTGAAGAAAACATTGCGTCGTTTTGCCGAAGTGCATAATATTGAATTAGAAAATTCTACAGAAAAAACTCCATTATGGAAAGTAATTATTAAGAATCAATTTTTAATGATTGTTGTTGCTATATTCTTTTTACTATCAAGTGCCTATTTTATTTATGGGTATTTATCTCAAATAGGTGTAGATCAGGGATATCAACCAGTGCAACCTATACATTTTTCACACAAGATTCATGCTGGTGATAATGGTATCGATTGTAAGTACTGTCACTCATCTGCTAGAGTTAGTAAGACTTCTGGAATTCCATCGTTGAATGTGTGTATGAACTGTCATAAGTCTGTTTCTGATTATAATGGAGAAACAACAATAGAGCATTCAAAAGAATTTTACGACGGAGAGATTCAAAAATTATATGCAGCCGCAGGTTGGGATGATGCTGACCAAAAGTATACAGGAGAATCACAACCAGTAAAATGGGTACGTATTCATAATCTTCCAGATTTCGCATATTTTAACCACTCACAACACGTTACTGTTGCAGGTGTAGAATGTCAAAAATGTCATGGTCCTGTAGAGGAAATGGAAGTTGTATATCAGCATGCTCCATTAACAATGGGATGGTGTATTAACTGTCATAGAGAAACAGATGTTAATGTGAAAGATAACGCGTACTACACAAAAATACATGAGGAATTGTCTAAAAAGTATGGTGTAGATAAATTAACAGCAGCTCAAATGGGTGGTCTAGAATGCGGTAAGTGTCACTACTAATTAAGTAGCTCTCTTTTCGTGAAAGCGGAAAATTTTAAAAAATAAAATAAGAAGTAATTCAATTATATAATATGTCATCAAACAAGAAATACTGGAAAAGTGTTGAGGAGCTAAACGAAAACAGCTCTATTGTTGAGACGCTAAAACAAAACGAGTTTGTTGAAGAAATCCCTACTGATGAATTTTTAGGAGATAAAGATACATTAGAGGCTACATCAACAACACGTCGCGATTTCTTAAAATATGTAGGGTTTAGTACTGCAGCTGCTTCTTTAGCAGCTTGTGAAGGACCTGTTAAAAAATCTATACCTTATGTAGTGCAGCCAACGGAAATAATTCCAGGGGTTGCTAACTATTATGCAACAACAATTGCAAACGGTTTTGATTTTGCAAGTGTTTTAGTAAAAACGCGTGAAGGTCGTCCAATTAAGATTGAAAACAACACATTAGCAGCCACTAGCGGTAGTGCAAATGCTAGAGTGAATGCTTCTGTTTTAGGATTATACGATAGTTTAAGGTTGCAAAGTCCAAGAAAACAAGGAGAGTCTCTTTCTTGGAATGCTTTTGATTCTGAAACAAATCAAAAGTTAACAGATATTGCTGCTACAAATAAACCTATTGTATTATTAACTCAAACTTTTGCTAGTCCATCAACAAGTAAGTTAATAGCTGAGTTTACCGAGAAGTATGGTAATGTTCGTCATGTTGTTTATGATGCAGTTTCAGAATCTGCAGCACTTGATGCATATCAAGCTAAATACGGAGAACGTGCATTAGCAAATTATGATTTCTCTAAAGCATTGTCTATTGTTTCTGTTGGAGCAGATTTCTTAGGAGATTGGCAAGGAGGAGGTTTCGATTCTGGATACTCTAAAAACAAAGTGCCAGTATATGGTAAGATGTCAAGACATATTCAGTTTGAATCTAATATGTCTCTTACAGGAGCTAATGCAGATAAACGTGTACCTTTAAAACCTAGTGAACAAAAATTAGTATTAGCTAAGTTATATAGTTTAGTTACTGGAGTTTCAGTTTCTACTGGGAAATTACCAGAGCATATAGAGAAAGCTGTTGAAAAAGCAGCTACGCAACTTAATAAAGCAGGTAGCAGCGGTGTTGTTGTTACAGGTATTCAAGATGTAAATGCGCAAACAGTTGTTTTAGAAATTAATGAAGCTTTAGCAAGTAAAGCTTTTGATAAAGCAACACCTATTAAAACAAGACAAGGTAACGATAAAGCAGTTCGTCAGTTAATAACTGATATGAAAGCGGGACGTATAGGGGCTATTATCATGAGTGGTGTTAATCCAGTATATACTTTAGCAAATGCTTCAGACTTCTTAGAAGGTCTAAAAAAGACAGATTTGTCTATTACCTTTTCGATGAAAGAAGATGAAACATCTTCTGAGTCACAATATATTGCTGCAGCACCTCATTACTTAGAGTCTTGGGGAGATGTTGAACTTAAAAAAGGACATTATGCGTTAACTCAACCAACTATCCGTCCTTTATTTGATACAAGACAATTTCAAGAAGCTTTATTAAAATGGACAGGAAACGATGTTTCCTACCATGATTATATAAAGGAAGCTTGGGGAACTGATATTTTAGGAGGTAGTTCTTTTAATAAAGCATTACATGATGGTGTTTATGTTGGTTCAATTTTAACAGAAATAGCTTCAGTAGATTCAGAAGAAATTGAAGAAAAAACTGAAGAACCAACTCAAGTAGTATCAGGTGATGCAGCTAGAGCTTTAGCTGCATCTGGAAAGTCTATAGGAAGTTTAGAATTGACATTATATACTAAAGTAGGTATGGGTGATGGTCAACAGGCCAATAATCCATGGTTACAAGAGTTTCCAGATCCAATTACAAGAGCATCTTGGGATAACTATTTAACGATTTCTAAGGCCGATGCAGATGCGTTAGGTTTAATGAATAAACATGTTGCTACAGGAGCCTTAAATGGTAGTTATGCAAATGTTACAGTTAATGGAGTTACTATAAAAGCTCCAGTAATGATTCAACCAGGACAAGCTAAAGGTTCTGTTGGATTAGCATTAGGTTATGGAAAAACAAAAGGTTTAAAAACAGAAATGCAAACAGGTGTTAATGCTTATGCATTATACCAAAACTTTAATAGTGTTCAAAAGGTTACAGTAGAAGCTGTTTCTGGAGAACATGAATTCGCTTCAGTACAGTTGCATAATACTTTAATGGGGCGTGGTGATATTATTAAAGAAACAACATTAGAAGTTTTTAATACTAAAGATAAAAAGTATTGGAATGCCATTCCAGTAGTATCTTTAAATCATGAAGAAACACCAGTAACATCTCCAGAAGTTGATTTATGGGATGAATTTGATCGTTCTATAGGACATCATTTTAACTTATCTATCGATTTAAATTCATGTACAGGATGTGGGGCTTGTGTAATTGCATGTCATGCAGAAAATAATGTACCTGTTGTTGGTAAAGAAGAAGTTAGAAGAAGTAGAGATATGCATTGGTTGCGTATAGATAGATACTATTCATCAGATGAGACTTTTGAAGAAGATAATTCTAAGAAAGAAGGATTCTCAGGTTTATTTGGAGATAACGGTTCTTTAGGTGGATTTGGTGAAATGGAAAATGCTTCAGATAATCCTCAAGTAGCATTCCAACCAGTAATGTGTCAACATTGTAATCACGCACCTTGTGAAACAGTTTGTCCAGTAGCAGCAACATCACATGGTCGTCAAGGTCAAAACCATATGGCATATAACCGTTGTGTGGGTACACGTTACTGTGCAAACAACTGTCCTTATAAAGTGCGTCGTTTTAATTGGTTCCTATATAATGGAAATGATGAGTTCGATTATCATATGAATGATGATTTAGGACGCATGGTATTAAATCCAGACGTTGTAGTGCGTTCTCGTGGTGTTATGGAAAAATGTTCTATGTGTATTCAAATGACACAAAAAACAATCCTTGATGCTAAACGTGACGGGCGTGTTATTAAAGATGGTGAATTTCAAACAGCATGTTCTGCAGCTTGTAGTAGTGGAGCAATGACATTTGGAGATATCAATGATAAAGAAAGTCAAGTTGCAAAACTTAAAGAAGATAATCGTATGTATCACTTGTTAGAGCATGTAGGCACAAAGCCAAACGTAATGTACCAGACAAAAGTGAGAAATACAACTGAAGCATAATAATTAATTAAGAAACACTTATAAAAGGATTATGGCGTCTCATTACGAAGCACCTATTAGAAGACCTTTAGTTACAGGCGAAAAATCATACCATGACGTAACTCTGGATGTAGCAAAGCCTGTAGAAGGAAAAGCCAATAAGCAATGGTGGATAGTTTTTTCTATATCACTAGTCGCATTTCTTTGGGGAATTGGATGTATATTATATACTATATCAACAGGTATTGGAACCTGGGGTTTAAATAAAACCGTAGGTTGGGCTTGGGATATTACCAACTTTGTTTGGTGGGTAGGTATTGGTCATGCAGGAACACTTATTTCTGCGGTACTATTATTATTCCGTCAAAAATGGAGAATGGCAATTAACCGTTCTGCAGAAGCAATGACAATTTTCTCTGTAGTACAAGCAGGTTTATTCCCAATTATTCACATGGGACGACCATGGTTAGGATACTGGGTATTACCTATACCAAATCAATTTGGATCACTATGGGTAAACTTTAACTCCCCATTACTATGGGATGTATTTGCAATTTCTACTTATTTATCTGTATCATTAGTATTTTGGTGGACAGGTTTATTACCAGATTTTGCAATGCTTAGAGATAGAGCAATTAAACCTTTTCAAAAGAAAATTTATGCATTATTAAGTTTTGGTTGGTCTGGTAGAGCAAAAGATTGGCAACGTTTTGAAGAAGTATCTTTAGTTCTAGCTGGTTTAGCAACACCTTTAGTGCTTTCTGTACATACTATTGTATCATTTGATTTTGCAACATCTGTTATTCCGGGTTGGCATACTACAATATTCCCTCCTTATTTTGTTGCAGGGGCTGTATTTTCAGGATTTGCTATGGTAAACACACTGCTTATTATCATGCGTAAAGTATGTAATCTTGAGGATTATATTACAGTACAACATATAGAGTTAATGAACATTGTAATTATGATTACAGGTTCTATAGTAGGTGTAGCATATATTACAGAGTTGTTTATTGCATGGTACTCTGGTGTAGAATATGAACAATATGCATTCTTAAATAGAGCAACAGGGCCTTACGCTTGGGCATATTGGATGATGATGTCATGTAACGTATTTTCCCCACAATTTATGTGGTTTAAGAAACTAAGAACAAGTATTATGTTCTCATTCTTTATATCTATTGTAGTAAATGTAGGAATGTGGTTTGAGCGTTTTGTAATTATAGTAACATCATTACACAGAGATTACTTACCGTCATCATGGACTATGTTCTCTCCAACATTTGTAGATATAGGTATATTTATAGGAACTATAGGCTTCTTCTTTGTATTATTCTTATTGTATTCAAGAACATTCCCTGTAATAGCACAGGCAGAGGTTAAGACGATTTTAAAATCTTCTGGAGAACGATATAAGAAAATTAGAGAAGCTGGTGATAGTTTAGTTGGTACTGGCGCAGATGAAAGAACATCTGGAAATAATAATAAAGAAACAAAAAACTAAAAGTAGCATATGGAAGCTTCAAAAGTAATTCACGCTATTTATACCGATGATGATGTATTAATGTCTGCTGTTAAAAAGGTAAAAGCAGAAAGACATCATATCGAAGAGATATATACACCGTTTCCGGTTCACGGACTAGATAAAGCTATGGGATTAGCTCCAACACGTATAGCTATAACAGCATTTATGTATGGTTTAGTTGGTTTAACTGTAGCAATAACTATGATGAATTTTATCATGATAGAAGACTGGCCTCAAAATATAGGTGGTAAACCAAGCTTTAGTTATATTGAGAATATGCCAGCATTTGTACCTATTATGTTTGAGTTAACTGTATTTTTTGCAGCCCATTTAATGGTAATTACATTTTACTTGCGTAGTAGAATGTGGCCTTTTAAAGAAGCTGAAAATCCAGATCCAAGAACAACAGATGATCATTTTTTAATGGAAATAGCGGTTCATGGTAACGAAAGTGAATTAGAAAATTTACTTAAAGAAACAGGAGCAGTTGAAATTAATTTAGTTGATAAAGCCCATTAATATAACAGATGAAAAGCTTAATTAAAATATTAGCAATAGCAGTCGTTTTAGTTGTAGTATCATGTAAAAAAGATACAGCACCAAATTATCAATTCATGCCTAATATGTATGAGTCTGCTGGATATGAAACCTATGGAGAAGCAGCATTTCCTAATGGAGTAGAAGCACAATTACCTGCTCAAGGTTCTATAGCAAGAGGCTTTATTCCTTTTGATATAGATAACACAACCGAAGGGTATAACTTAGCAAAGGAAACTTTAAAAAGCCCTTTAGATTCAACTCAAGTTGATTTAGTAACTGGTAAAGAACTATACAATATTTATTGTGGCATATGTCATGGTAATAAAGGAAATGGACAAGGTAATTTAGTAAAACGTGAAAAAATACTAGGTATACCAAGTTATGATGATGCAGGAAGAGCAATAACAGAAGGAAGTATTTACCATACTATTTATCATGGTAAAAATGCAATGGGTTCTTATGCAAACCAATTAAATGAAGAAGAACGTTGGCAAGTAGTATCATACGTGCTAAAGTTAAAAGCAGATTTAGAAAAGTAAGATTGATAAGATTATTATAGATATGTATACATTTTCAAAAAAATTAAAGACATTTTCTATCATTTTAATGGTTTTAGGATTATTAGGTGTAGGATTTGGTTTTATAACATCTCATAAATCTTTTGAACAAGTTGAGCACTTACTTGCAGAAGAGGAATCACATCATGGTGGTGGACATGGAGCAGCATCTCATGAAGCAACTTCAAATCATGATACACATGCTGTCGATACTCACGCAAAATCAGGACATGCTGATGCAGGAGTAGATACTCATAAAAAACATGTGGAGCACGTACAACACCAAATAGCAAATAGACCATGGTCTGCACTTTATGTTGCAGCATTTTTCTTTATGATGATTGCTTTAGGAGTATTAGCTTTTTATGCAATTCAGATAGCATCCCAAGCAGGTTGGTCTCCAGTATTATTTAGGGTAATGGAAGGTATAACAGCTTATTTATTACCAGGAGCCTTGATAGTGTTGGCTATAGCCGTTGCTTCGGGAACAATAGGTCATTATAATATATTTATTTGGATGGATCCTGAGGTCGTTGCAGATGATAAATTAATACAAGGTAAATCGGCATGGTTAAATATCTGGGGTTTTACAATTAGAGGTTTAATCTTCATCGGAGGTTGGAGTTTATATCGTCACTTTGCTAGAAAGTTTTCCATTGCTCAAGATACAGCTGAAGATAAAAGTAATTTCAAGAAGTCATTCCGAATTACAGCAGGTTTTTTAGTATTCTTTATTTATACAGAGTCAATGATGTCTTGGGATTGGATAATGAGTGTTGATCCACACTGGTTCTCTACATTATTTGGATGGTATGTTTTTGCTAGTATGTTTGTAAGTGGAATTACAGTTATAGCTTTAGTGACCATATACTTAAAATCTAAAGGACACTTAGAGTTTGTTAATGAGAATCACTTACATGACGTTGCTAAATTTATGTTTGCAATAAGTATTTTCTGGACTTACCTTTGGTTTTCACAGTTTATGCTTATTTGGTATTCAAATATTCCAGAAGAAGTAACTTATTTTGTAACGCGTTTCCAAGCGTATAAATTACCGTTCTTAGGTATGGTAGTTATGAACTTTGTATTCCCATTACTACTTTTAATGAATGCAGATTATAAGCGTATTCCATGGTTTGTTGTTATGGCAGGTTTAGTAATATTATTTGGACATTACATTGATATATTTAACATGATTATGCCAGCAACAGTAGGAGACAGATGGTTTATTGGTATACCTGAAATAAGTTCAATATTACTTTTTGCAGGCTTATTCATATTTGTAGTGTTTACAGCTTTAACAAAAGCACCATTACTTGTAAAAGGGTACCCTTTTAGAAAAGAAAGTGAAGATTTTCATTATTAATCAAGATATAAATAAAGACGAACGACAACAATGACTGCTTTATTAACAATTATAATTCTAGTATTTATTTCGGTAGCCATTTGGCAAATGGTAAAGATTTTTGATTTAGCTCAAGCTAAAGGCGAAAATTTAGAAGTTGCCACAGATAAAGATAATACCATAAACGGGTATTTAATGATGGGCTTTTTAGCATTCATTTATATCATAACTATTGTATGTTTTGTTAAATGGGGGGACTTACCTTTAATGTCCAATTCGGCATCAGAGCACGGTTCAACTATTGATAACTTGATGATTATTTCAATGGTCATTATCTTTATAGTTCAAGTTATAACACAATTTTTATTACACTATTTTGCATTTAAATATAAAGGTGAAAAAGGTAAAAAAGCATTATTCTTTGCAGATAACAATAAACTTGAAGCAATTTGGACTATTATTCCAGTTATTGTTTTAGCAGGTTTAATTATATATGGATTGAGTACTTGGATAAACATTATGGGGGTTGATGAAAGTGATGATCCTTTAGTTGTCGAGTTATATGCACAGCAGTTTAACTGGAAGGCACGTTATGCTGGAGCAGATAACACATTAGGTAAAGCTAATGTTCGTTTAATTGATATTGATCGTGCTAATATATTAGGTTTAGATGAAGCTGACCCTAATGCACAAGATGATATGATTACAACTGAATTACATTTACCTGTAGGGAAACCTGTATTATTTAAAATGCGTTCCCAAGACGTACTACACTCAGCATATATGCCTCACTTTAGAGCACAAATGAACTGTGTACCTGGTATGATAACGCAATTTGGTTTTACTCCAACAGTAACAACAGCAGATATGAGAGAAACACCTCAAATGCTTGAAAAGGTTGCAAGAATCAATGATATTAGAGTAGAAAAAAGTAAAGTATTAGCTACTAAAGGAGAAGATGCTTTAGAGCCTTATGAGTTTGACTATTTACTATTATGTAATAAAATTTGTGGTAAATCTCACTACAATATGCAAATGAAAATTGTAGTAGAAACTCAAGAAGAATATGATGCTTGGATTAAAGAGCAAAAAGAATTCAAGAACTCTCTAATTAACTAATTTAAAAGATAAACACGATATAAGATTATGTCAGCACACGCAGATACTCACGCTCACGAAGACGACCACGGACATCATCATAAAGAAACGTTTGTAACTAAATATATATTTAGTCAAGACCATAAAATGATTGCTAAGCAGTACCTAGTTACAGGGACTATAATGGGAGTTATTGGGGTTTTAATGTCTATTATGTTCCGTATGCAAATCGCATGGCCAGAGGAACCTAATGTATTGTTTGAAGCATTATTAGGGAAATGGGCACCAGATGGTGTTATGGATGCAGATATTTACTTAGCATTAGTTACTATACATGGTACAATCATGGTATTCTTTGTACTAACTGCTGGTTTAAGTGGTACATTTAGTAATTTATTAATTCCATTACAGATTGGTGCTCGTGATATGGCATCTGGTTTTTTAAATATGGTTTCTTATTGGTTATTCTTTTTATCAAGTATAATCATGGTTATTTCGTTATTTGTTGAAGCTGGACCTGCAGCAGCAGGATGGACAATTTATCCTCCATTAAGTGCATTACCAATGGCACAAGGTGGTTCTGGTATGGGTATGACTTTATGGTTAGTATCTATGGCTATATTTATTGCTTCTTCATTATTAGGATCATTAAACTATGTTGTAACAGTAATTAACTTAAGAACTAAGGGGATGTCTATGACTAGATTACCTTTAACAATATGGGCGTTTTTTGTAACAGCTATAATTGGTATTATATCATTTCCAGTATTATTATCAGCTGCATTATTATTAATAATGGATAGAAGTTTTGGAACATCATTCTTCTTATCAGATATATTCATACAAGGTGAAGTATTACATTATCAAGGAGGTTCACCTGTATTATTTGAGCATTTATTTTGGTTCTTAGGACATCCAGAGGTGTATATTGTAATATTACCAGCGATGGGATTAGTTTCAGAGATTATGGCATCAAATTCACGTAAACCTATATTTGGTTACCGTGCAATGATTGCTTCGATATTAGCAATTGCATTCTTATCAACAATAGTATGGGGACACCATATGTTTATTTCGGGAATGAATCCATTTTTAGGATCTGTATTTACATTTACGACATTATTGATAGCAATACCATCTGCTGTAAAAGCATTTAACTGGATAACAACATTGTGGAAAGGTAATTTGCAAATGAATCCAGCTATGTTATTTTCTATTGGTTTTGTTTCTACCTTCATTACAGGAGGATTAACTGGGATTATTCTTGGAGATAGCGCTCTAGATATTAATGTACATGACACATATTTTGTAGTAGCTCACTTTCACTTAGTAATGGGAATATCTGCTCTTTATGGTATGTTTGCTGGTATTTATCATTGGTTCCCTAAAATGTTTGGACGTATGTTAAATAAAAACTTAGGTTATATTCATTTTTGGTTAACAGCGATTTGTGCTTATGGTGTGTTTTTCCCAATGCATTTCATTGGTATGGCAGGTTTACCGCGTCGTTATTATACAAATAGTAACTTTCCATTATTTGATGATTTAGCTAACGTTAATGTTATCATTACCATATTTGCTATAATAGGTGGAATAGTTCAAATATTATATTTATACAATTTTTTTAGTAGTATATTCTTTGGAAATAAAGCAACGCAAAATCCTTGGAAATCTACTACACTAGAGTGGACAACACCTGTTGAACATATCCACGGAAACTGGCCAGGAGAAATTCCTCATGTTCACCGTTGGGCTTATGATTATAGTAAACCAGGACATGATGTTGATTTTGTACCACAGAATATTCCTTTAAAAGATGGTGAAGAAGAACTTCAACATTAAAATAATATAAATAAATTATAGATTTAAAAACCCACCTATTAAGGTGGGTTTTTTTGTTTACATATAAAACACATTTTGTTTTGTAACTATGTTTTATTTGTAGTACATTGCTTACAATTATTTAAATGCATTTTACTCCTCCTTAAAGCTTAGTATTACCAATTGAAGATGCTTTTTTTATAAAGTCATACATGAAAAAACATCTGTGAAATGCATATTTTATCGATAAAATGAAAAATAAATGAAAATAAATCGATGAAATACAAAAAAATCAGTTAAATTGCTGAAATTGTGAATAACATGTTAATAAGTTTGTTACTGATAAAGTGTCATTCTTGTTTTTATTTTATATAACCAATTTGTCAATTATGAAAACTAAACTAACGTCAAAAAATACATTGTTCAATGTATTTTACATTTTGTTATTATTAGTTGTGGAAAATGAAGCTTCAGCTCAATGTCCAACAATAGCAGACCCAAGTCCACCACCAATATGCGATGCGTCTGGATTTACTTTTAATGACTTAAATGCTTATGCTACGGAAAATGGCGGCGGTATCAAGTGGTACACTAGTCAAATAGGAGGAACTTCATTTACAGGAACACAATTAATTTTGCATGAAGGAACCTATTATGCAGATGATGATTTAGGTTCATGTCTTATAAGACCTTCTATAACTATAAGTTTTGAAGTAGGCGCCTCTAATCAGGTACTAGATGGTATTTATTGTAGTAATGAAGGTCCTTTAGTGCAAGATTATATAAATGAAGTCTTGTTACCTAATGTAACACCTGGTGGATCTGTAGAGCTCTATGTCGATCCTGATTTAACAATTTTGGCAAATAGTTTAGATTTAATCCCTAGTGTCCCTACTAATTATTATGCTGTGTTTATTGATAGTGGCGGCGTGTGTAAAAGTCAAACAGAGATAGGAAGCGTAGCGATTTTCACTTCGCCTAGTGATCCTACACCATCTAATCCACAAATGTTTTGCTCAGATACAAATCCGACTATAGCAGATCTTGACCCTGGAGTGGTAACATCTTTTTTATGGTATCAAAATATTGATGGCTTTGGTAATCCAATACCCCCAGCTTTAATGCCATCGACACCTTTAGTCGATGGTAGTACTTATTATATTCAAGTAACTGTTGGTTTTTGTGAGAGTAACCCAATTCCCGTTACAGTTGCTATTGATACTCCTGTGAATTCCGGAAGATCGGGAACTTTACAATATTGTAATGATAGCTTACCAGTATTAGATTTTAATTTATTTGATGAATTGGGAGGTGTGAAAGATATAAATGGCGTTTGGACAGGACCTGCAGGAATAACAATATCTAATGGGAGCACTGGTACGGTAAATATTTCATCATTAACAAGAGCAGGAACTTATACTTTTAGGTATACTGTTCCAGGAAATGGAGCTTGTTCATCTGCAAGTTCAACAGTAATTATTACAGTTTATGAAACATTAACTTCGGGAATACCTTCTATAGTAGAGCAGTCTTCGTTTTGCGAATCTATACTGCCTTCAACTTTCGATTTGTTTGCTTTATTAGATAACGAGGATCCTGGTGGCCAATGGACACAAGGAACTACGAGTTTAGATCCAGTAATAACATCACCAATTAGCTTGTCCGGGTTAATTCCAGGAGTTTATAATTATACATATACTCAGAATTTATTACCAAACCCTTGTGTAGAAGAATCTACTACAGTACAAGTAACTATTTTAGATGATCCAAATGCTGGACTTGCGGTGAATCAAATATTTTGTGAGAATGATTTAATTGTAAATTCACCTTTTAATTTATTTGATGCTTTAGATGGTTCTCAAGATAATAATGCAGGAACTTGGACAGATGGAAGCAATATATCAATTCCTAATTTTGTAGATATAACAAACTTTACTGTATCGGGAAGTCCATATAGTTTTGCTTATACAGTTGATAATGGCATTTGTTTTGACGTAGAAATAATAACAATAACTATATTACAAACACCAGAATCTGGTATTGTAAATGTACCTGCTGAGTTTTGTGAAGGAGTATCTCCTGTTAGTTTTAACTTATTTGATTTATTAGATGGCGAAGATCAAACCGGATCTTGGTATTTAGGTATAGACAATACAGGTGCAATAGTTACTAATCCAGTAGACCTATCTGTATTAACGGCAGGAATTCATAATTTTACTTTCGATGTTGATGCAATTGGGGTGTGTGATGATGAGTTGGTAACGGTGCAAGTATTGATTAATCCATTGCCTAACACTGGCATAGCAAATAATCCAGCTCCGTTTTGCGAAAATGATCCTGTACTTAATAATTCAACTTTTGATTTATTTACATTATTAAATGCTCCAGTAGATTCACGTGGTAATTGGAATGATGATAATGCTTCAGGAGCTTTAACGGCTAATATTTTAGATTTATCATTATTGGCAATTGGAAATTATAATTTTACTTATAGTATTACAAATGCTAATAACTGTGAAAATAGTACGACAGTTACAATTACTATAGACGATGCCCCAGAGTCTGGGGCAGTAAATAGTCCCGCAGAATTTTGTATAATTGATATAACAACTGCGCAAACAGTTAATTTATTCGACTTATTGGATGATGAAGACCAAACAGGAACTTGGAGTGACGATAATGGGTCTGGAGGATTGTTAGGTAATATAGTTACAATTGAAGGTCTATCAGCGGGTGTTTATAATTTTACATATAATGTTAATGCAATAGGAGCTTGTGACGATGTAGATGTAACTGTAAATATTATAATAAATGATATACCTCCTCCAACAATTTCCTCTCCTCAAGAGTTTTGTGATACTGCAATGATATCAGATTTAATAGTAACAGGAGCTAATACTATTCAATGGTATAATAGTGCCACAGGTGGTATTCCCATAACAGAATCAACAGCTTTAGTAAATGGAGAAACCTATTATGTAACTCAAATAGATGCAATAACAAATTGTGAATCATCATTAAGAACAGATGTGCAGGTGATAATTCACCAATCACCTAATGCAGGTAATCCAAATACAACCTCAATTTTGACTTGTAATGATGTTAATAATATAAATTTAACTCAAGGTTTAGATGGAACACAAGATACAGGGGGCATATGGGAGGATACAGATGCTACAGGAGCTTTAATAGGGAATATTTTTGATGCGACAGGAATTGCTGCTGGAACCTATCGTTTTACATACTTAGTAACAGCTAATACTCCTTGTTTAGATGCGAGTACAACAATAATGGTTACAATAAATAACCCATTAAATGCAGGTACAAATAATACTTTAGGTATATGTAGTAATAATGGAATCGTAGATTTATTTACCCTTTTAGGAACTGCAGATATAGGAGGTACATGGTCTCCAACATTATCTAGTGGCACAGGAGTTTTTGATCCTCTAATAGATACAGAAGGTGTTTACAGGTATACATTATCTAATGCTTGCGGAAATCCAAGTAGTGAGGTTGTTGTAAATGTAACTCAAGCACCAAATGCAGGAATAGATAATTCAGTTTCAATTTGTGTTATAGATGGTCAAACAGATTTGTTTTCTTTTTTAGGTACAGACGCACAAAGCGGTGGAACATGGTTTCCTGCACTAGTTAGTGGTACAGGAATATTTGATCCTGCTAATGATTTAGCAGGGATTTATACCTATACTGTAATAGCAACAGCTCCATGTACTACAGATTCAATTGCTCAAATAACAGTAGCAGTAAATGATACTCCGCCCATAGTTGTATTAGAAACAAACCCATCATTTTGTTTAGCAGATAATCCAAAAGTATCAGATCTAATTAATACTATAAGACCAACAGGTACTGTTACTTGGTATGATGATATTACTTTAACATTGCCATTAAACAATTCTGAAAATTTAGTAGATGGAAAAGATTATTATGCAACCCAAACTAATAGTACAGGTTGTGAATCTTCAATAAGCATTCGTGTTAATGCAATTGTTAATGATGTATTAACACCTACATTAGATGATGTTACTATAGATTATTGTATCAAAGATAGGCCAACAATTAATGATCTATTGATGAATATTACTGAATATGACTCGTTATTAGATAATGTTATTTGGTACGATGAAGAAACAAGTGGTTCCATTATGGGAAAAAATACAATTTTAAGCCATGCTACAACATACTATGCTGTTTTAGTCGATGCTGTAACAGGTTGCGAAAGTAGTGTGCGTTTAGCAGTAAATCCAGACATAACAGCTTGTGGTAAGTTGATAATTCCAGATGGATTTTCTCCAAATGGAGATGGCGTAAATGATACATTTGATATTGATTATTTAGATATTTTACATCCAAATTTTGATATTGAAATTTATAATCGCTATGGTAATATTGTTTATAAAGGGAGAGCGGATACACCGCCATTCGATGGTCAATCAAATCAATCTCGAATACTAGGAAAAGGAGATTTACCTGTAGGTGTATACTTTTATATTTTTAGTTTTAACGATGGAGAAAATAAACCAGAACAAGGACGTTTATATTTAAGCAGATAATTTATAGATGCAATAAAATTTAAGACAATGAAAAAATTAAATATATACCATAAAATAGCTGCTTTGTTAAGTTTGACTCTTATGTCATTACAAGGTTTTGCACAACAGGATCCTCTATTTACACAATACATGTATAATATGAGCGTAATTAATCCTGCTTATGCAACAACAGAACAAGGGATTTTAAACTTAGGAGGGTTATATAGAACGCAATGGGTTGGAGTGGAAGGAGCTCCAAAAACAGGTAGTTTTTTTGCTCATACACCAATAAATGAAAAGATAGAAATAGGAATATCTTTTACTAATGATAATATAGGTGATATTGTAAACGAAAATAATGTATATGCAGATTTTGCTTATGTACTACCTGTAGGTATAGAAAGTAAAATATCATTTGGATTAAAGGCTGGACTTACCTTTTTTGATACGATTTTTAATGGTTTTGTGTTACAATCTGGTAATACAACAACCGATATTGCTTTTAATGAAAATATTAGTGAAGTCTTCCCTAATTTAGGTATTGGCACTTTCTTTTTTACAGATCATTACTATTTAGGTATATCTGTTCCAAATATGCTATCAACAAAACATCTAGAAAGTGAAAGTGGTGTAAAAGCAACAGGAGTTCAAAGTGTTCATTATTTTTTTACAGGAGGCTATGTTTTTGATATTAATAGCAAGTTAAAATTAAAACCAGCTTTTATGTCTAAAGCAGTAAAAGGTGCTCCGTTAGCTTTAGATATTACAGCGAATGCTTTAATTAATAAAAAGTTAGAAGCTGGTCTTGGCTATAGGTTTGGAGATGGTATAAATGCTTTAGTAAATTTTAAAATAACATCAGGATTAAGAATTGGTTATGCTTACGATTATACTACGACGAACTTAGGCGTTTTTAATTCTGGTTCTCACGAAATATTTATTTTGTTTGATATTGATTTATTTGGGTTTAAAGGTGGGTATGATCGCTCTCCAAGGTTCTTCTAAAATTTTAATAATATGAAAAAATATACATACATACTTATATGCCTTTTATTTATTAGTGGAATAACACTGGCACAAAAAAGAAAATTAAAACGTGCAAATAAGCTTTTCGAAATGAGAGCTTATACTGAAGCTGCAGAAGTTTACGAAAATAAAGAGCGTAATCAAGAAGTGCTTCAAAATTTAGCAGATAGTTATTATTATAATACAAGTCTGCAAAAAGCAATAAAAACTTATAGAGAGTTGTTTCTTACTTACGGAGATTCCATTGATGTTGAATATTACTTTAGATATGGACAAGCTTTAAAAGGTATTAAAAATTATAAAGTAGCAGATAAGCATTTAAGCATATATTACAATAAAAGAGTAAATACTAATGCTTTCATTGAAGCCTTAGAAAAAATAACACCTCATACATTCAAATTAGAGCAAATTGATAATGAGAATTCTAGTAATGATTTTGGGTTATCATTTTATGGTAATAATAAAGTAGCTTTTGCTTCGGCAAGAAATACTAAAAACCCATCTTATTCATGGAACAAACTGCCTTATTTAGATTTATATAGTGCAACTTTGACACCTGAAAATGTTTTAGAAGACATAAAGGAGTTTTCAGAAGCTATAAATACAAGTTCGCATGAAAGTAATGCTATTTTTACTAAAGACGGTAAAACAATGTATTTTAATAGGACTAATACAACTCGTAAAAAAACGGATGCAATAAAAATAGCCCATGTTAAAATATATAAAGCAGAATTTGTAGATGGGAATTGGTCAAATGTAACAGCATTACCGTTTACATCTAATGTTTATAGTACAGAGCATCCAGCATTGAGTAAAGATGAAAAAACGTTATACTTTGCTAGTGATATGCCTGGGACATTAGGGAGTTTTGATATTTATAAAGTAGCAATAAATGATAATGGAACATATGGAGAACCAGAAAATTTAGGAACAACAATAAATACAAAACATAGAGAACAATTTCCGTTTATTAGTGAATTTAATGTGCTATATTTTTCATCAATTGGACATGAAGGCTACGGAGGATTGGATATTTTTAGAAGTAATATGGTTAATGATGGTTTTGATAAACCTGTTAACTTAGGAGGTTCAATTAATAGTAATTTGGATGACTTCGCCTATGTGGTAAAAGAGAAAGAAAATAAAGGTTTTTTATCCTCTAACAGAGCAGGGTATGATAGATTGTTTGGTTTTTATAGAGAAGAAAATATGTTAACTAAGTATCAAGTTGAAGGCATTGTACAAGATAAAAATAATGAAGAATTGCTAACAGGCTCTTTAGTAACATTATTTGATGAATCTGGGGCGGTAATTCAAGACACTATAGTAGGAGATGAAGCATATTATCTATTCAAAATAGAACCTAACAAAAAGTATAAGGTTAGAGGATCGCGTAAAGCGTATATTCCTCAAGATGTTGAATTCTCAACAGATAGTAAAGGTAAAGTACGGCATAATATTTATCTGTCTTTAGAGTCTTTTTCAGATGTTGAAGAACGTGTAAAAGAAAATGAAAAAGGAGATGTTAAAGTACAGTTGGATAAGATTTACTTTGATTTCGATAAGTCTAATATTCGTGAAGATGCAGCTGAGACTTTAAATGTGTTGGTAGATTTAATGAAAAAATATCCATCAATGGAAATAGAAGTATCAGCCCATACAGATGCAAGAGGGGCAGATCAGTATAATTTAGATTTATCTAAAAGTAGAGCAGCTTCAACTTTAGAATATTTAGTAAGTCAGGGTATAGATGGAAACCGATTAAAAAGTATTGGTTATGGCGAAATGCAACCCCTTAACAAGTGTGTGAAAGAAGGCATTTGTAATGATGAAGAATATGATATTAATAGACGTTGCGAGTTTACTATTATAAATTAATTAAATTCTTATTAAAGTAAAAACCTTGCTATAAATTTATAGTAAATTTTAAATAATCCTACCATTAATATTAAAAAGTCTTTCTGTTAGAGAAAGGCTTTTTCTTTATATTTGCTTGTATAGATTTATATCATTCCTACAAGACAACTAAAATTGAAACGAAATGTCTCCCTGATCACAATCGAAGGGCTTTAATATGAACGAAAACCTAGATCCAACAGACAATAATTTTTCACCAGAAGAATTAGATGTAGAAAAAAAATTAAGACCCCTAACGTTTAATGATTTTACGGGGCAGGATCAAGTATTGGAAAATCTTCAAATATTTGTTCAAGCAGCCAATTTACGTAGTGAAGCTTTAGATCATACCCTGTTTCATGGACCTCCAGGATTAGGAAAAACGACATTAGCAAACATTTTGGCTAATGAACTAAGTGTTGGTATAAAAATAACATCTGGACCTGTTTTAGATAAGCCAGGAGATTTAGCAGGGTTACTTACTAACCTTGAAGAACGAGATGTCTTGTTTATAGATGAAATACATCGATTAAGTCCAATAGTAGAAGAGTATTTGTATTCTGCTATGGAAGATTATAAAATCGACATCATGATTGAGTCTGGACCAAATGCTAGAACAGTACAGATTAATTTAAATCCATTTACATTAGTAGGAGCCACTACACGATCAGGGTTACTAACAGCCCCTATGCGTGCACGTTTTGGAATTCAAAGCAGGCTACAATATTATAAAACAGATTTACTAACAACTATTGTACAGAGAAGTGCTTCTATTTTAGAAGTACCAATTACAATGGAAGCAGCTATTGAAATAGCAGGACGAAGCCGAGGGACTCCTAGAATAGCAAATGCATTGTTGCGTCGTGTTCGGGATTTTGCTCAAATAAAAGGAAATGGAAGCATAGATATTAAAATATCTAAGTATGCACTTGAGGCACTAAATGTAGATGCTCATGGGTTAGATGAAATGGATAACAAAATTCTAACAACCATTATAGAAAAATTTAAAGGTGGACCAGTAGGAGTTTCAACCATAGCAACAGCAGTAAGCGAAAGCCCAGAAACTATTGAAGAGGTTTATGAGCCTTTTTTAATACAGCAAGGGTTTATTATGCGAACACCAAGAGGAAGAGAAGTGACAGAAGCGGCTTATAAACATTTAGGCAAAGTAAAAGGACCAACACAAGGCGGTTTATTTTAACATTTGTATAGTTTTTTAGGTTTAGAATCTTATAAATAAGGTGTATGACAAAGTATAAATATCCAAATAAACTTCCTTTTTATAAGTTCTTAAAAAAATCAACAGCCATTGCTAAAAACCCCATTCCGTTTCATAATAAATGGTTCAATGAAATAGGAGATACCTTTGCTATTAAATCTCCTTTTTATGGGCATATTATTTTAACGAGAGACGCAAAAATCACGAAGCATATTCTTCAAAAGAAACATAAAAGTTATTATAAATCTAAAATACAAACTACATATTTATCTAAATACGTAGGCTATGGTTTACTAACGTCTAGTGGTGATTATTGGTTAAAACAACGTAGATTAATTCAGCCAGCTTTTCATAAAGAAAAGATTCAGAATTTAGTAGAAATAATAGATAATACTATTAAAAATCAAGTAAACGAGATTAAAGATAACGGGCTTATAGATTTGTATCCAATAATGAATGAACTAGCTTTTGAGGTGGTAGCAAAATCATTATTTAATTTTTCAACCAATACAGACACCTTAAAAAGGCTCCAGTTTATTATTGAAAAACTACAGTTATTTATAGTCAAAGAATTAAGAATGCCTTATAAAAAATTATGGTATATTCTTAAAGGTGATATAAGATATCACATGAAATTGGTAAAAGAAAGTAGAATAATTATCAATACAATAATAAATCAAAGAAGAGATTCTAAAGGTACGCATGATGATTTATTAGATATGTTATTGCATGCTCAATATGAAGATGGCACAACCATGACTAATGAGCAATTAATAGATGAAATACTTATTCTATTTGTAGCAGGACATGAAACAACAGCAAATGCTCTAACATTTACATTAAAATTATTAGCTCAAAACAAGGCAGCTTTATCGAAGGTAGAAGAAGAAATTAGTGTTGTTAGTACTAAAAAAGTAACTCCATTAGAAGAGGTTAGTCAATTAAATTATATAAAATGCTGTGTCGAAGAAAGTTTACGTTTGTATCCGCCAGCTTGGATAACAGATAGAGTGAATATTGAAGATGATGTAATGGAAGAATATAGTTTAAAAAAAGGAACTATAATTGGAGCTTCTATATACGAGTTACACCGTAATAAAAAGTACTGGGAATCGCCAGATGAATTTATTCCAGAACGATTTTTGGAGGAAAATAGAAAGCAGATTATGTCATATTATATGCCATTTGGAGCAGGTCCAAGAATGTGTATTGGTAACAATTTTGCGATATATGAAATGATTTTAACAGTGGCTTCTATTATTAAAAAATTTAATATTTCCACTACAAATGAGGTTATAAAAGTAAACCCTTTAATTACTTTAAAACCAGTTGATGTGAAACTGAAATTTGTAGAAAAGGTATCATGATAAATTCTAAAAGTGATAATGCAAAACTTATAAAAGAGGAAGCTAAACGGCTTGGTTTTTTGTCCTGTGGTATAAGTAAATCACAATTTTTAGAAGAAGAAGCTCCGCGTTTAGAAAAGTGGTTAAATAAAAACATGAATGGGCAAATGCAATACATGGAAAACCATTTTGATAAACGTTTAGATCCAACAAAACTAGTTGAAGATTCCAAAAGTGTGATATCATTATTGCTAAATTATTATCCGCAAGAAAAACAACAAGATATAACAGCTCCAAAAATTAGTAAATATGCCTATGGAAGAGATTATCATTTTGTAATAAAAGATAAGCTTAAATCTCTTTTAAATTTTATTCAAGAAGAAATAGGAGAAGTACATGGGCGTGCATTTGTAGATTCGGCACCAGTTTTAGATAAAGCTTGGGCTGCAAAAAGTGGACTGGGCTGGATAGGGAAGCATAGTAATTTGTTAACCCAGCAAGTAGGTTCATTTTATTTTATAGCAGAATTAATTGTCGATTTAGATTTAGAATATGATAGTGCAACGACAGATCATTGTGGTACATGTACAGCATGTATAGATGCATGTCCTACTCAAGCTATTGTTGAACCTTATGTGGTAGATGGGAGTAAATGCATTTCATATTTTACAATAGAATTAAAAGAAAATATCCCAACAGAATTTAAAGGAAAAATGGACGATTGGATGTTTGGATGTGATGTATGCCAAGATGTTTGCCCTTGGAACAGGTTCTCAAAAACACATAATGAACCCTTGTTTAATCCACATCCAGAATTGTTATCCATAACAAAAAAAGACTGGGAAGAAATTACCGAAGATACTTTTAGAAAAGTATTTAAAAATTCTGCAGTAAAACGTACAAAGTATTCAGGTTTAAAAAGAAATATCAATTTTTTAAAAGATTAGTTGTTTCCTTAATAGGATTATTATCTTTGCTAGCTTAGTTAATTATCTATCCTTATGAGCGAAGAAAGTAAACGAAGAGAGGCACTTGTCTATCACGCAAAACCAACTCCAGGAAAAATAGAAGTTGTTCCAACCAAAAAATATGTGAGTCAAAGAGATTTGTCTTTAGCTTATTCTCCCGGTGTAGCAGCACCTTGTTTAGAAATTGAAAAAGATAAAAATGCGGCCTATAAATACACAGCAAAAGGAAACTTAGTTGCTGTGATTTCTAATGGAACAGCTGTTTTAGGTTTAGGGAATATTGGTCCAGAAGCTTCAAAACCAGTTATGGAAGGAAAAGGGCTTCTGTTTAAAATCTTTGCAGATATTGATGTTTTCGATATAGAAGTAGATACTGAAAATATTGAAGAGTTTATTCAAACCGTAAAGATGATAGCACCAACTTTTGGAGGTATTAATCTTGAAGATATAAAAGCTCCTGAAGCTTTTGAAATAGAAAGGCGTCTTAAAGAAGAGTTGGATATCCCAGTAATGCATGATGACCAACATGGTACAGCTATTATTTCTGCTGCAGCATTAATAAATGCGGTAGAACTTGCCGATAAAAAGATAGAAGATGTAAAAATAGTAGTAAGTGGTGCAGGAGCTGCAGCTATTTCGTGTTCACGTTTATATCAAGCTTTTGGTGCAAACCGTGAAAATATGGTTATGCTCGATAGTAAAGGCGTTATAAGAAAAGATAGAAGTAATTTAACTCCAGAAAAAGCTGAATTTGCAACCCATAGAAAAATAGATACGCTTGATGAAGCCATGAAAGATGCCGATGTTTTTATTGGTTTATCAATGGCTAATATTGTTTCTCCAGAGATGTTATTAACTATGGCAAAAAATCCAATTGTTTTTGCAATGGCTAATCCAGACCCAGAAATTAAATACGATATTGCTATAGCGACTCGAAAGGATATTATTATGGCAACTGGCCGTAGCGATCATCCTAATCAAGTAAATAATGTACTAGGTTTTCCATTTATTTTTAGAGGCGCTTTAGATGTACGTGCATCAAAAATTAATGAAGCTATGAAAATGGCAGCAGTTAAAGCATTGGCAAAATTAGCTAAAGAACCAGTTCCAGAACAAGTAAATATAGCCTATGGAGAAACTCGATTAGCATTTGGTAAAAATTATATCATACCTAAGCCTTTCGATCCACGTTTAATAGCCGAGGTACCTCCAGCAGTAGCAAAAGCAGCTATGGAAAGTGGAGTTGCTAAAACTACTATTACAGATTGGGAAAAATATAAAGACACGTTGTTAGAACGATTAGGTTCAGATAATAAATTAGTAAGATTGTTACTTAATAGAGCTAAATTAAGCCCAAAGCGTGTCGTCTTTGCTGAAGCAGATCAATTAAATGTAATAAAAGCAGCTCAAATAGTTTATGAAGAAGGTGTTGCACATCCTATCCTTTTAGGAAGAAAAGAAACGATAGAAGCTCTTATGGCAGAAATTGAATTTGATGCAGATATTCTTATTATTGATCCTAAAACAGAAGAAGAAAACGACCGTAAAAATAAATATGCTAAAGTATATTGGGAGCAGCGTAAACGTAGGGGAGTAACTTATTATTCTGCACAAAGATTAATGAGAGAGCGAAATTATTTTGCTGCGATGATGGTTAATGAAGGGGATGCAGATGCTTTAATATCTGGCTATTCTCGTAATTACCCAACGGTAGTAAAACCTATGCTAGAACTTATAGGGATGATGCCAGGTGTTAGTAAGGTGGCAACAACCAATTTAATGATGACAAAAAGAGGTCCACTATTTTTAAGTGATACCTCAATAAATATAGACCCTAGCGCTCAAGATTTAGCAAAAATTACGCAAATGACTTCTAAAGTTATTCAAATGTTTGGTTTAGACCCCGTATTAGCAATGGTTTCATACTCTAATTTCGGGTCTTCAAGTAACGAGAAGGCATCAAAAATAAGAGAAGCTGTTTCTTATTTACATAGTAATTGTCCAGATATGAATGTAGATGGAGAGTTGCAAACAGATTTTGCTTTAAATGATGAGATGCTTAAAGAGAAGTTTCCTTTTTCTAAATTAGTAGGTAAAAAAGTAAATGCGCTTATTTTTCCAAATTTAGACTCAGCAAATATTACCTATAAATTATTAAAAGAATTGAATCAAGCAGACTCTATAGGACCAATTATGATGGGTATGAAAAAACCAGTACATATTTTACAGTTAGGAGCAAGTGTCGATGAAATTGTAAACATGGCAGCAATTGCTGTTATTGATGCACAGTATAAAGAAAAATGGGAACAAAAAAAGACTCAAAAGTAATTAATATTAGTTGTGTTTTTGAATTTGTATAAATGAGAATTAAATTTTTTATTCTAATTAATTCATAGCATAACAGGAATAAATCTAATGCGAATAATTTTATTACTTTTGGTTGGTTAACGAATAACAATTCATGATAACACATATTCAAGGAAAACTTACAGAAAAAAACCCGACACATGTTGTCATTGATTGTAATGGTGTAGGGTATATGTTAAATATTTCATTACATACATATTCTCAAATTCCAGAAGGAGAACATTTAAAGTTATACACTCATCTTCAGGTTAAAGAAGATTCTCATACACTTTATGGGTTTTCATCTTTAGCAGAACGTGAGATTTTTAGACTGTTAATATCTGTTAGTGGTATAGGGGCTAGTATTGCACGTACCATGTTATCTTCATTAACACCAAAACAAGTGCGAGAAGGTATTGCAACTAGCGATGTCGCTTTAATACAATCTATAAAAGGAATAGGAGCAAAAACAGCACAACGTGTTATTTTAGATTTAAAAGATAAAATCTTAAAGATTTATGATATTGACGAAGTTTCTGTTACAAAAGGCAATACCAATAAAGATGAAGCGTTATCAGCTTTAGAAGTGCTTGGTTTTGTGAAAAAACAAGCAGAGCGCGTTGTGGATAAAATTATGATAGCGCAACCAGATGCTAACGTAGAAACTATTATTAAACAGGCTTTAAAAAATTTATAATATATTTTGAATAGAAGAACTAACCTTAAGTTTTATAAATCGATTAAAAGATCCGCGTTATTAGTTTTCTTATTATTTTATTCTTTTGTAACATGGTCTCAAGAACCTGTTAAAGATTCTGTTAAAACAGGATATAATATAGGGAAGATAAAAACGCCTAACCCAAACAGTGTAGAGTCAAAGTATACTTACGACCCTATAACGAATCGATACATTTATACTGAAAAAATAGGAAGTTATAATATTAATTACCCCGTTATTTTATCACCTAAAGAATATTATGCTTTAGTAGCTAAAGAAAATTTAAGAGCTTATTATAAAGAAAAAATAGATGCTTTTGATGGGAAAAAAGAAGGTGCTGAAGATGGGCGAAAAAATCTATTGCCTGAGTTTTATGTGAAATCAGATTTTTTCGAAACAATTTTTGGAGGTAATACTATTGAAGTTGTTCCTCAAGGATCTGTAGAGATGGATTTAGGGATCTTGTTTTCAAAACAAGATAACCCTTCATTTTCTCCAAGAAACAGAAGTAGTTTTACTTTCGATTTTGACCAACGTATAAGTTTAAGTTTATTAGGTAAAGTTGGTACGAGATTACAAGTAACAGCAAATTATGATACGCAATCAACTTTCGATTTTCAAAACCTTATAAAATTAGAATATACACCAACAGAAGATGATATTATTCAAAAAATAGAAGTTGGTAATGTAAGCATGCCATTAAACAGTTCTTTAATTACAGGAGCACAAAGTTTATTTGGTGTAAAAGCACAATTACAGTTTGGTAAAACGACAGTTACTGGTGTGTTTTCAGAACAAAAATCGCAAGGAAATACAGTAGTAGCCCAAGGAGGTGGTACAGTTGAAGAATTTGAATTATTTGTTAGAGATTATGATGAAAATAGGCACTTCTTTTTAGCGCAGTATTTTAGAGATACTTATGATAAATCTTTAAGTAATTATCCTTTTATAGATAATGGAGGACTCCAAATAACAAGATTAGAAGTTTGGTTAACAAATAGAAGTAATAGAACCGAAAATGTAAGAAACGTAGTGGCTCTTCAGGATTTAGGGGAGAATCAAAAAATAGACTCTTCAGTTAATATTTTACCTGGAGCGGGTATTTTACCAGATAACTCGAATAATGCTTTTGACCCAACAAATATTGGTGGAGCTAATTCACAATTAAATGAAAGTATTAGAGATATTGCTACGGTACAATCTGGAATTTTAGTGCCAGATGTAAGGGAAGGTGTAGGTTATGCTAAGTTAGAAAACGCTAGAAAATTAACTAATGGACAAGAATATAATTTAAATACAGAATTGGGGTATATTTCTTTAAACCAACGTTTAAATAATGATGAGGTTTTAGCAGTAGCATTTCAATATACCATTGGAGGGCAAGTTTATCAGGTAGGTGAATTTGCAAATGATGGAGTAAATGCAACAGATATTGAAACTAATAGTTCAGGAGAAGTAACCTCTGTTGTAAATACCAACTTAGTATTAAAGTTGTTAAAAAGTAGTGTGACTAACGTAGATCAACCTGTTTGGGATTTAATGATGAAGAATATCTACGATACAGGAGCCTATAACTTAAGTCAAGACGATTTTAAATTAAATATATTTTATAATGAGGCATCACCTTTAAATTTTATAACTCCAGTTGGTGGAAGTTTCGATGTTGATATAAATGGGAATACAGTTACATCTAATACGGCAGAAGAAAACCTAATAGAGAATGTGCCTTTATTAAGAGTGTTTAATTTAGACAAGCTTAACTTTAATAATGATCCACAATCAAAAGGAGATGGTTTTTTTGATTTTGTTCCAGGTATAACGGTTATACCTCAAAATGGAAAAATAGTTTTTACTAGTGCAGAACCTTTTGGGGAATATTTATTTAATGTCTTAGGAAATGGAAATTATAATAATGAGGCAACCTATAATGCAGATCAAGAAAAGTATGTATACGATGTATTATACAAATCAACAAAAACAGCAGCTTTAGAAGAAGTTGAGAAAAATAAATTCAAATTAAAAGGACGTTATAAATCTTCAGGAAGTGACGGTATCCCTATAGGCGCTTTTAATGTACCAAGAGGATCGGTTAGAGTTACTGCGGGAGGTCGTCTTTTAGTAGAAGGTATCGATTATACAGTGAATTATCAACTAGGACGTGTTCAAATTTTAGATGAAGCACTAAAAGCTTCTAACACTCCTATTGAAATTTCTACAGAAAATAACGCCGTTTTTGGTCAGCAAACAAGACGATTTACAGGGTTAAACGTAGAACATAAGTTTAATGAGAATTTTGTTTTAGGAGGTACATTATTAAATCTTAACGAACGCCCAATTACCCAAAAAGCAAATTATGGAACAGAGCCAATAAACAATACTATTTTTGGTATAAATGGTAATTATTCTACTAAAGTACCCTTTTTAACACGATTAGTGAATAAGTTACCTAATATAGATACCGATGCAGAATCTAATTTATCACTTAGAGGGGAGTTTGCTTATTTGGCTCCAGGAGCACCAAAGGGAACGAATCTTAATGGTGAAGCGACATCGTACGTTGATGATTTTGAAGGTTCACAAAACTCTATAGATTTGAAATCGCAACAATCTTGGTTTTTATCTAGTAGACCTTTAGATTTGGGGAGAACCTATATAGAAGGAGCAGAAGACGCTAATGGTGTTCAAAATGGATATGATAGAGCCTTGTTAAACTGGTATAGTATAGATCCTATTTTTTATAGTAGTAGACGACCTAGTGAAATATCAGACGAAGATGTTTCAGGTTTATATACCAGCCGTGTATTTATTAATGAGCTTTTCCCAGATAGAGATTTAGTACAAGGGCAAAACTCAGTATTGTTTACATTAGATTTAGCATATTATCCAGAAGAGCGTGGTCCTTATAATTTTGAGTCATCATCTTCAGATGGTACTATAGATAACCCTCAAAATGCATGGGCAGGTATAACAAGACAATTAACATCTACAGATTTTGAACAACAAAATGTAGAATATATTGAATTTTGGTTGCAAGATCCTTTTCAAGAAAATGTTACTAATCCAGGTGGGAAGTTGGTTTTTAATCTTGGTAATATATCTGAAGATATAGTTAAAGATGGTAGAAAATTATATGAAAACGGACTACCAAAAGATGGTAATGTTAGTTTATTACAACCAACAGATTGGGGAACCGTTGTTCCGCAAAATCAATCTCTAATTTATGCGTTTGATACAGAAGGGCAAGAACGGACAAATCAAGATGTAGGATATGATGGGTATGATGATGCAGAAGAAGCCAATATTTTTGGATCAAATTTTGGAGATGATCCAGCAAATGATAATTATAGATATTTCTTAAATGCAGAAGGTGGTATTTTTGAGCGTTATAAAAAGTTTAATGGCGTAGAAGGGAATACTCCAGATACTTTTTCAGATACTAATAGAGCAGCAAATACACAACCAGACGCAGAAGATATTAATCGTGATAATACTATGAATACGATTGATAGTTATTTTGAATACGAATTAGATCTTAATAGACAAAATTTACCACAAACTACAACGGAATTTGAAAGTCTTTCCGATAATAATGTATTAAAAGAGTTTTTAAGAGATTATAAAGAAACACCAAGACAACTTCCTAATGGAGAAAGCAAAAATGTTAGATGGTATCAATTTAGAATTCCAGTACAAGGTAGTCATGTTAAACCTGTAGGAGGAATTAGTGATTTAAGATCCATTAGATTTACCAGAGTATATCTTAAAGATTTTACAGAAGCTACAGTATTTCGTTTTGGAACTTTAGATTTAGTTAGAAGTGATTGGAGGCGATACACACAAACTTTAGATAAAGAAACAGGAACAGCAGCAGAAGATCCAGATACAGATTTTTCTGTAGGTATTATTGGTACATTAGAGAATGAAGGAAGTTACCAGAGTCCTCCAGGAATAGATCCAGAAGAGTTATTTAATAATAATACAGTAGTAAGGCAAAACGAGCAATCGTTAGTAGTGAAGGTGTGTGATTTGGAATCTCAAGATTCTAGAGCTGTTTATAAAAACATCAATATAGATATGCGTCAATATAAACGTTTAAGAATGTTTATGCACGCAGAAGACAATAGTGATTCAGGAACAGGTGATCTTGAAAATGATGATTTAGTTGGGTTCATTAGAATGGGTAATGATTTGACTGAGAATTTCTATCAAATAGAAATCCCATTACGGGTTTCTACATCGACAACAAGAGAAGGGTTATGGTTACCAGAAAATGAAATAAATTTACCAATAGAGGTTTTAGGTAAAATTAAGGCTGAAGGTATTTCAGATATGACATTAGGGAATGAAGATCCTACATTTTATGATGTTGTAGATGACAATGTAACAAAAGTAAACGATCCATTTAGTGGTTATGTTTTGGGGCAACACCGTGTAGGTATAAAAGGTAATCCTAATTTTGGAGATATAAGAACGCTTATGGTTGGGGTTAAAAGTAGGTCTAGCGCAAACGATATTTGTGCCGAAGTTTGGTTTAATGAATTACGTTTATCAGATCTAGAGAATGAAGGAGGCTGGGCAGCTGTAGTAAGTCTGGATACTAATATTGCCGATTTTGCTACTATTAGTGCAACAGGTAGTAAAAGTACTTCTGGTTTTGGTGGTATCGAGCAAGGTCCTAGTGAGCGTAGTTTGGAAGATGTACAGCAGTATGATGTTGTTACTAATATTAATGTTGGACAATTACTACCAAAAAAATGGGGTATTCAAGTGCCGTTTAACTATGGACAAAGCGAAGAGCTTATTACACCTAAATACGATCAATCTTATAAAGATTTAACTTTAGATTCTAGATTAGAAGCAGCAGATAGCGAAGAAGAAAAAGAAAAAATAAAACAACGATCTGAAGATTATACAAAACGTCAAAGTATCAATTTTATAGGTGTTAGAAAAACGCGAACAACAGATGCTAAACCACGTTTTTATGATGTAGAAAATTTAACTTTAAATTACTCATATAATAAAGTTCAACATAGAGATTTCGAAATTGAAAATTCCGTAAATAAAACAGTGCGTGTTGGTGCTAATTATGCACATAATTTTAATCCAATTACAGTAGAACCGTTTAAGAATAATGATTCCTTATTTACAGGGAAATATTGGAAAATTTTAAAGGACTTTAATTTTAATTTATTACCATCTAGTTTTACAATTAATACAGATGTAAACAGACAGTTTAATAAGCAGAAATTTAGAGAAGTCGGTCTTAGTAATGACGATATATCTGTTGAAGAATTGTTTAGAAGAAATTACACATTCGATTTTCAATATAGTGTTAATTACAACCTAACAAATTCATTACAATTAAACTTTACAGCGGATAGAAATAATATAGTACGTAATTATTATAAGGATAACGATTTAATAAGAGGAGAGCAAGACGATACATTAGATGTTTGGGATGGCCTATTAGATGTTGGAGATCCTAACAGACAAAGTCAAGATTTAGGGATTACCTATCAATTACCAATAAATAAAATACCAACATTTAGCTTTTTAGATGCAACTTATCAATATACAGGTAATTTTCAATGGCAAAAAGGTTCCGATTTATATGGTGAAATAACAGAAGGAGACATTAATACAGTTCAGAATTCAAGTGTTCATAATATTAATACAACCTTAGATATGAAAAGGTTCTATAAATATATAGGTTTAGTTAAAAAACCAATAAGACGGGTGAGAAGTAGAAATACAGGAACTAAAAGCGGAACACCGCCGGGAGCAGAAAAAGATAAAGAAAAACAGCCTAAATCAAGAAGTAAATCTGTTACTAAATTATTAAATGCAGGTATTGATATTTTAACAAGTATTAAAAGAATTCAGTTTAACTATTCTGAAAACAATGGTACATTTTTACCAGGCTTTACACAAACACCTGGATTTGTAGGTACAGTAAAACCAACATTAGGTTTTACTCTAGGGAGCCAAAGTGATATTAGAGATTTAGTAGCAAGAAAAGGTTGGTTAACAGCTTTTGATGGATTTAATCAACAGTATACAACAACAAACACGAAACAGCTTGATATGTCTGCTAGTTTAGAGCCAGTAAAAGATTTAAAAATAGATATTGTTGGAAACAGAGCGTATAATGAAAATTTCACAGAGAATTTTAATGTAGAAAATGGTGTGTACAACCATCTTACCCCTAACACATTTGGAAACTTTAATATCTCTACTATTTTAATTAAAACAGCATTTAGCAAAAGTGATGAAGCCGTTTCTGAGCCTTTTGATGATTTTAGAACAAACAGATTGAAAATAGCCGATAGACTTGCTGAAAAATTTTACGGGAATACATCATATGGTAGAGATGCAGAAGGCTATCCATTAGGATTTGGTAAAAACAGTCAAAAGGTATTATTACCATCATTTTTAGCAGCCTATTCTGGGCAAGACGCTAATAAGGTTCAAACTAGAGCTTTTAGAGATGTACCAATTCCTAACTGGGATTTAAAGTATACGGGTTTTATGAAATTTAAATGGTTCAAAAAACGCTTTAAACGTTTTTCTGTAACACATGGATATCGTTCAACATATACTATTAATCAATTTAGTACAAACTTAGATTTTACTAGAGGAAATCCAAATATTGATATAGCTGATCAATCAGAAGCTGTAGATCAATCAGGGAATTTTAAAAATGAAAGATTACTTAGTAATATAAACTTAACAGAACAGTTTAGTCCCTTAGTTAGAGTAGACTTTGAAATGAAAAATTCAATTAAAATTCTTGCAGAAGTAAAAAAGGACAGATTATTATCGCTTAGTTTTGATAATAATTTAATGACAGAAGTTCAAGGTAATGAATATATAGTTGGATTAGGTTACAGGATTAAAGACTTACGTATACGTTCTAAGTTAGCAGGACCACAAAAACGTATTGTTAGTGATTTAAATATGAAAGCAGATGTCTCTGTAAGAAATAATAAAACAATTATTAGATACCTAGACTTGGAGAATAATCAAGTGACTTCGGGACAAACCATATGGGGAATAAAGTATTCCGCAGATTATGCATTTAGTAAAAACTTAACGGCGTTATTTTATTTTGATTATTCGTTTTCAGAATACGCTATTTCTACAGCATTTCCACAAACAACTATTAGATCTGGATTTACAATCAGATATAATTTTGGAAATTAATAGGTTAAACCAATAAAATTTCAAAATGATTTATAATAGTCATTTTGAAGTTTAACTAATATAGAGTTTGAATTTAAGATTTGAATAAATACATTTGCTTCATAAATAACTTTAAATTATTATAATGAATATTCCATCAGAATTAAAGTATACTAAAGACCACGAGTGGATTAAAGTAGATGGCGACGTTGCCACAATAGGTATTACAGATTTTGCACAAAGTGAATTAGGTGATATTGTATATGTAGAAGTTGAAACGGTTGATGAGACCCTAGAAGCTGAAGAAATTTTTGGAACAGTTGAAGCAGTTAAAACTGTATCAGATTTATTTTTACCATTATCTGGTGAGATTATAGAATTTAATGAAGCTTTAGAAGATGAACCAGAAAAAGTAAATACAGATCCTTATGGAGCTGGATGGATGATCAAGTTAAAATGTTCAGATCTTTCTCAAGTAGATGGACTAATGTCTGCAGATGATTATAAAACACTTATAGGTGCTTAAAAAGGTTACTCTTATAATAACTTTAGCATATTCAGTAGCTTTATCTACAGTTAGCTTAATTAGACTAAATAACCTTCCAGATGTAGGTGTTTCTTTTGGAGATAAAATATTTCATTTTTTAGCGTATTGTTTATTAACACTTCTTTGGTTTAGTGTGTTTCTGCTAGTCTTTAATTTAAAAAAAAAGAAAGCTATATACTTTGCTGTAATTTTTGCTATAGTATTTGGTATAGTTATTGAAGTACTACAAGATACTATGACAGAGTCAAGAGCCTTAGATGTTTATGATGTTGTAGCAAATACAATGGGAGCATTATTAGCATCGTTAGTACTTTGGTTTAAAAAGAAGTTGTATATTAAAAACTTCTAAACACTTGCTTTTTTGGCAAATAAATAGTTATTTTAGCAATCTTGATAAATGATTTAAATTATGGAACCTAAAAAAAATCCTAAAGCAAATGTTGGACGTAACAGTTCACTATATTTCGCAATTGGTTTAGCGTTAATGTTATTTTTAACAAACTTCGCTATCAATTATAAAACCTATGATAAAGCTGATATAGATATAGGTCAGTTACATATGGACGAGGAATTAGAAGAAGAAATTCCAATTACAGAGCAAATACAAACACCGCCACCGCCACCACCGCCACCACCAGCTGCGCCAGAAGTGATTGAGATTGTTGAGGATGAGGTTGAGATTGAAGAAACTGTTATAGAATCTTCTGAGGTTGATCAAGAAACTGAAATCGTAGAGGTTGAAGAAGTAGAGGTAGTAGAAGTGGAAGAAGATATAGATGTACCATTTTCAGTTATTGAAAACGTACCAGTTTTTCCAGGTTGCGAAAAAGGAAGTAATAATCAAAAAAGAGCATGTATGTCTAAAAAGATATCTGCTTTTGTAAATAAAAAGTTTAATACAGAGTTAGCTAGTGATTTAGGATTATCTGGAAGACAACGTATTAATGTTATATTTAAAATAGATAAAACAGGAAATATAACTGGTATTCGTGCTAGAGCTCCACACCCAGGATTAGAGAAAGAAGCTGCTCGTGTTATTGGATTGTTACCAAAAATGAAACCAGGAAAACAACGTGGGAAACCAGTAAATGTTCCATACTCGTTACCTATAATTTTTCAAGTACAAGATTAAATTATTCTTGAAATAAGGAAGCTTAGCACAGTCTAGGTCTTAATATAAAATCCCGTTACAAAATTTGTAACGGGATTTCTTTTTTGGTATGCTTATTGCAACTTTATCATAATATTAACATTTAAACTATAATAATTATGAGCAATTTAAAAAAAGCTCACGAACTCATTCGGCAAAATGAGCAAATCGTGAAAAAATCACAAAAGCATGATGCAAATTTACAAAAAAACTCAACCCTTTATTTTCAAATAGGACTAATTGTATGCTTGATGACCGTTTATGGCTTATTTGAGATGAAATTTGAGACAGCTATTACTCAAAAACTAGCATACGTTAATCCAGTTGAAGATCCAACAGAAGTTATTATTAGTAACATTAAAGTTTATGTAGAGCCTGTGAAAGAGGTTAAGCCTAAGCCTAAAAAAACAGTGACTATTACTGAAGATCCCGTAATTGTTGAGAACGAAGATCCTGAAAAAGAGGACGTGTTAGATACTCCAGATACAGAAGTTCCTCAAGAAAAACCTATTGCTATAAGCGATGTTAAGCTTGTAGATAAACCAGAAGAGGGAGGAAATGTATCGTTCATAGCAATACAAGATGCTCCAATTTATCCCGGTTGTGAAAAAGCAAAGAATAATAAAGAAAGAAAAAAATGCATGTCAAAAAAAATTGCAAAGCTGATTCAGAGAAGATTTGATGGTTCTGTAGCATCAGACTATGGTTTATCTGGAAGACAAAAAATAGATGTGCAGTTTACTATTGATAAAACAGGACATGTTACAGCTATAAAAACAAGAGCGCCACACCCTAAGTTAGAAGAGGAAGCTGTTAAAGTTATTAATGTTATCCCAGAAATGAAACCAGGCAGACAACATAATAAAAATGTGGGCGTTATTTATACATTACCAATAGTATTCGATGTGTTATAAAACATTACAATTTTAAGTTTTAAAGACCGCTATCTTTTATTAGATAGCGGTTTTTTATTAAAAAAGAGTGTTTAATTGGTGTTAGGGTTATAGTATAGAAATAGATTCAAATGTTTCTTGTAGATACAAAAACCTAAAAAAAATAGTATCTTTCGATCTTAAATTAACCCTCAACAAGAACCTATGAAGAAATTCATTGTACTTCTCTTATTTTTAGTTCAATACAATAGTTATTCTCAAAAAGATTTTTCGTTAGAAAAGCCACCAGTTTTTAGTAGTTGTAAAGGCGTAGTAATAGATTCTTTACAACAATGTTTTGATAGTAATATATTCATACATATTTATGAAAATTTTAAAGTTCCAGAACGTGTAGATAAAGAAAGTTATAAAGGAGAAGTTGTCGTTTTATTTGAAGTAGATACTATTGGAGCATTTAGAGTTATTTATACAGATGCTGTTTATAAAGAATTGAAAGATGAAGCATTACGAGTGTTTTCTATGTTACCAAGAATAGAACCAGCTACTTATAATGGTAGAAAAACATATAAACAATATGCTATTCCTATTAAAATCCCTTTGGTAAATCAAGCAATTACAACACGGGATTTAGGTAAAAAAAATAAACTATCTAGGTTAGAGGTAGAAGCTAAGGCTGAATTTGATAATGTAAATAAATCATTAAAGACATTTGATAATAAAAGATATAAAAGTCAATTAAATATTCAATTTACACATAGCGATTATTCTAGGTTTGATAAATCTATGAACCTTGTTGGAACAAATAGTCACACAGCTTCCAAACCATTAATGTATCAAGATGTTGCAAAGTATTACGATTTTAAAGAAGAAAAAGGAAAACTATTAAAGGAAACTGATACTTGGTTAGGAAAAAAACTTTGGAATGAACACTTAGTGCAATTACAAAGTGACAATTATTGGTTTACTGTAGACCCTATTTTAGATTTACAAGTAGGAAGAGATACAGAAGCAGATTTTAGCTCAACATTTAATAACACCAGAGGTTTTTTGGTTCAAGGTGGTTTAGGTGAAAAACTGAATTTTTATGCATCGGTTTTTGAAAGTCAAGGCCGTTTTGCAGAATATGTAAATGCATATGCAGAAAGTTTAAAGGCTTTTGGACCAGATCCAGCAATTATTCCTGGGCGTGGTATAGCAAAACGATTTAAAACAGATGCTTACGATTATCCTGCTGCAGAAGCATATTTATCTTATACGCCAGCTGATTTTTTAAATATTCAATTTGGGCATGGTAAAAATTTTATTGGAGATGGTTACCGTTCATTATTGTTAGGAGATGTAGCAAGCCCACATCCTTTTTTAAAGCTAAATACCAAGTTTTGGAAAATAAAATATACAAATACGTGGACTTGGTTAAAAGATGTTAGACCAGAAGTTACAGAAGATGGTGCATTTTTAACCAAATATATAGCAAACCATTATTTAAGTTGGAATGTTTCTAAACGTTTTAATTTGGGTTTATTTGAATCGGTGATTTGGACAAACTCAAATGATAGAGGTTTTGATATAAATTATTTAAACCCTATTATATTTTATAGAGCTATAGAATTTGAAACAGGTCAAGATGCAGGAAATGCTATTATTGGAGCTTCGGCAAAATATAAGTTAAACGACAATGTAAATATATATAGTCAGTTTATTTTAGATGAATTTTCTTTAAGCGATGTAAAAGCAGGAGAGAGAAGTTGGAAAAATAAATATGGATATCAATTAGGCGTTAAGTATTACGATGCTTTTAAAGTGAATAACTTATTACTTCAGTTTGAATATAACAGAGTACGTCCGTATACTTATTCGCATAATACGGTAGCTACAAATTATGGGCACAATAATCAATCTATGGCGCATTTATGGGGCGCAAATTTTAGTGAAGCCATTTTAATTGGCCGTTATCATTATAAACGTTGGTTTGCAGATGCTAAATTAATTTTTGGTGTTCAAGGTTTAGATATTAATGATGGTACCGATAATTTTAGTTACGGAGCAAATGTTTATAGAGATTATGATGATAGACCTTTTGATACAGGTGTAGAAATAGGACAAGGAATAAAAACAAAAACGTTTAATGGTAATCTACAAGTAGGTTATATTATTAATCCTGCCTCTAATTTAAAAGTATTTGCAGATATTACTGTTAGAGATTTTAATCCAGAATCTACTACGGCTTCAACTGTTAAAAGTAATACTGTTTGGTTTAATTTTGGAATTAGAACCGATTTGTTTAATTGGTATTTTGATTTTTAATTCATTTTCTTAAAGAAACTTATTTTTGTTTTAAGGCGGCTTTTTTTCTTTTAAAGGACTTGTTTATAGAGGATGAAGACAAGTTTTTAGGTTTGCTAGAATTTTTGCGTTAGGGATAGCAATGGAAATCCTTTTTGTGAGGTACGAGCAAAAAGATTGTAATGTATAGCCCGACCTTTAGGTAACGCCCAAAATAGGATTATTTTTACGTTATTAAATTTACCCATAAAAAGCATTGCTCAAAATGCTTTAATAGAGTATCTTTGCACTCGCTATAAAAAGCGCAAAGGATATATAATATTGAGTAATTCAAAATCTTCATTAGCAACACCTTCTGTAATTTCAGATTTTAAAGAAATTACAAAAATGCGATTAGCATTAAGTGTGGTGTTCTCTTCACTTGCAGGGTACTTGTTGGGTGTAGATACAATTGATTTAAAAACGCTTGTTTTATTAGCTTTTGGCGGCTATTTTATGGTAGGAGCATCAAATGCATTTAATCAAATTATTGAAAAAGATTTGGACGTGTTAATGAGCCGTACAAAAAATAGACCTATTCCTTCTGGGCGCATGTCTGTAAATACGGCATTTATTATAGCAACTACTTTTACCTTATTAGGGATTATTATATTATACAGCATTAACAAACAAACAGCTATGTTTGGTGCTATTTCTATTTTTTTATATGCTTGTATATACACGCCATTAAAAACAAAAACACCTTTGGCTGTTTTTGTTGGAGCGATACCTGGAGCTATTCCGTTTATGTTAGGTTGGGTTGCAGCTACAGACGATTTTGGTATAGAACCTGGAACTTTATTTGCATTACAATTTTTTTGGCAGTTTCCGCACTTTTGGGCTATTGGCTGGTTTTTGTTTGAAGACTATAAAAAAGGAGGGTTCTTTATGTTACCTACAGGGAAACAAGATAAAGGAACAGCTGTTCAAACTATTATGTATACCATATGGACGTTATTAGTATCAATAATTCCTGTGTTTGGTTTTACAGGTAAGTTACAATTATCTATAGTAGCAGCAGTTATCGTTTTAATATTTGGTTTAGGTATGCTGTATTATGCTATAAAACTATTTAAAGAAATGACCGAAAAAGTAGCAAAACAATTAATGCTAGCTAGTGTATCTTACATTACGTTAGTACAAATTGTGTATGTAATAGATAAATTTATAAGATAACGATGGATTTAACGCAAGGCACTAGAAAAGAAAAGAATAGCAGAGCAAAAAAAATGATGCTTTGGTTTGGTATTATATCACTTATTATGTCTTTTGCAGGATGGACAAGTGCATTTGTAGTAAGTAGTTCTAGACCAGATTGGTTAAAAGAATTTCAACTACCAAATGCTTTTTTAATTAGTACATTAACTATTTTATTAAGTAGTTTGTCTTTTATTTTAGCAAAAAAAACATTGAAAAAGGGTAATAATAAAGCGACCTTGTTGTGGTTATTTGTAACCTTAATTTTAGGTGTTACTTTTATTTTTAACCAATTTTCGGGTTTTCAACAAATAATAAACTTAGGTTATAATTTTACAGGACCAACAAGTAATGTGACGATGTCTTACATCTATTTAATAGCTGTGGTGCATATTTTACACGTTATTGTTGGATTAATTTGTTTGTTGGTAGTAATTTATAATCATTTTAAACAAAAATATAATCCAACAAAAATGCTTGGTTTTGAACTAGCAGCAACCTTTTGGCATTTTATAGATATACTCTGGGTGTATCTCTTTTTGTTTTTATATTTCGTTAGATAAATAAATTGATTATTTTTGTGCAACTTTTAAATAACAACCCTTATATATGAGTACAGCAGTTGTAAATACTGGAACAGAAGGTAAAACTTGGGGAGGCGGTAATGAGCCACTTAAAGCAAGCTACGGAAAAATGATGATGTGGTTTTTCATCGTTTCAGATGCATTAACATTTTCGGGCTTTTTAGCAGCCTATGGATTTTCAAGATTTAAATTTATTGATGCATGGCCAATTGCCGATGAAGTGTTTACTCACTTTCCATTTTTTCATGGCGTAGATGCACCAATGTACTATGTTGCATTTATGACATTTGTACTTATTATGTCGTCTGTAACTATGGTGTTAGCTGTTGATGCAGGACATCATTTAAATAAAAGTAAAGTTACAATTTATATGTTTTTAACCATTATTGGTGGTATAATATTTGTTGGATCTCAAGCTTGGGAATGGAACACATTTATTAAAGGAGACTATGGCGCTGTACAAACTAAAGGAGGAAACATATTACAGTTTGTGGATGCCGAAGGTCATCGTGTAGCTTTAAAAGATTTTGTTGTTGCAGGTCACAATGATAGAGCAAAGCATGAGAGTAAGAATGGATTATGGTTTGTAAATGAAGGTACTTTGCCAACTTATACGGTTCAAGAAGTTTTACATGGTTTAGAATCTCATGAAAATGTTTTGGTAAGAACACAAAAACTTACAGCAGAAGGAGAGAAAACTGTGTTAACAAGAGCTGAATCTTTAAAGCAAATAAAAGACAATGGAAAGTTAGTAGTAGAAGGTGCTAATTTACATGTAAACGAATATGGTTCACCTTTGTTTGCAGATTTCTTTTTCTTTATAACTGGATTTCACGGATTCCACGTATTTTCGGGAGTAGTTTTAAATATCATCATTTTCTTTAATGTGGTATTAGGAACTTACGAAAGACGTAAGAGTTACGAAATGGTAGAGAAAGTTGGTTTATACTGGCACTTTGTCGATTTAGTTTGGGTATTTGTATTTACATTCTTCTACCTAGTTTAATATTATATAATAGCATTTAAAATGGCACAAGAACATAAATTAGAAATATTTAGAGGTTTAGTTAAGTTTAAATCGAATACTCAAAAAATTTGGGGAGTTTTAATCTTTTTAACCATTGTAACTGTAATTGAAGTTGTATTGGGTATCTTTAAACCAGAGTCTTTAATGGGCTATGTTTTAGGTATGAAAGCATTAAACTGGATATTCATAATCTTAACAATAGTTAAAGCATATTACATTACTTGGGATTTTATGCACATGCGTGATGAAGCTAAGGGATTAAGACGTGCCGTAGTTTGGACTACTATTTTTCTTATTCTATATTTAGTATTCATCTTACTACAAGAAGGTGGGTATGTTTTTAGAGTATATGATCAAGGATATATAACAAGAGATTTTTAATTATTTTAGTTAAATAGAGATATAAGGGCGGTTTTTAAACCGCCTTTTTTTATTTTTGCAAAGTATTAAAAATACAGTTTTTAATGGATTATAAGAAAGTTAGTAGGTATATTGTTTTAGGGATTTTATTCTTTCTTCCCGTAACATTTTTATTGTTTTTATACCCAGCGACACATAACTATCAACCGCTTGATATTGTAAACGAGTCGGTTTTAGATCTAGATCAATTTTCTTCAAGGTCTAAAGAAAAAATAGTTTTAAAAGATCACATTACCGTTTTAGGTTTTTTAGGTAAGCATCCTATGGATAAAACCATAGCAGCATCTAATTTAAAAGAGTTGGTATATGATAAGTTTAAAGGTTTTAAGCGTTTTCAAATTGTTATAGTGATGCCTAAAGGCTCCGAAAAGTATGCTGAAGAACTAAGGCGTGAGATTAACTCTTATGAAGATTTAAGGTTTTTGCATTTTGTTTTTGGTGAGCCTAGTGATATACAACGTGTGTTTTTTAGTTTAAAAAGTAAAGTAGACCTTTTTGAAGATTTATCATCTAATCAAGTATTTTTAGTTGATAAAGATCTAAATCAAAGAGGAAGATTAGATGACAGAACAGATCGTGAGTTAGAGAAGAAGAAACCAGTTTATGGTTTGGCTTCTTATAATTGTATTGAAGTTGCTGAAATAAAGAACAAGATGAGTGACGATTTACGCATTCTATTTACCGAATATAGGCAAAAACGTAAAGGCGAATTTAATTCGGATACTAGGAGAGCAGATGATTTAAAAGCTGGTAATAACTAATAAAATGAAAAAGACTAATTATTCATATATAGGTATCTCATTTATCATTTTAGTTTTTGGTATAATTTTTATTCCGAAAATTATTGATAGAATTTCAAATAATGATATTATTAGAAATGAAAGTAGAAGTGATTATACAAACGAAGAGCAATCAAAATTATCTGATGTAGCGTTTATTGAAATTAATGGCGTACCTAAAAAGGTGCCTGCTTTTTCGTTTACTAATCAAGAAGGAAAAACAATTACAAATAAAGATTACGAAGGTAAGGTGTATGTTATAGAATTCTTTTTTACTACATGTCCAACGATTTGCCCTAGAATGAATGCAAATCTAATTCAAGTCCAAAATACATTTAAGGATTTTAACGATTTTGGTGTGGCATCTTTTACAATAAATCCAGATTATGATACCCCAGAAGTTCTTAAAAATTATGCTAAGCATTATGGTGTAACTAACCCGAATTGGCATTTAATGACAGGAGATAAAGATGGAATTTATAAACTTTCTAATGAAGGTTTTAATCTCTATACGGCTCAAGAAGAAGAAGTCGCTGGAGGCTTTGAGCATTCTGGAAATTTTGCCTTGATAGATAAAAATGGATTTATACGCTCTAGAAAGGATGATTTTGGAAACCCTATTATATATTATAGAGGAATTGTTTCGGAAACTGAAAAAGTAGATGAAGACGGGATAAAAGAAGAAATTAGTGCATTAAAAGAAGATATTAAAAAATTACTTAATGAGTAAGTCACAAGAAATTTTGGACGAAAAAAAATATAATAAATTAATAGTTATATTATCAATTTTAATACCTGTAGTAGTTGCTGCTTTATTTGGTGTGAAAATCCCAAATGTAGAGCCTTTAACGTTTTTGCCTCCAATTTATGCCTCAATAAATGCACTTACGGCATTGGTTTTAATCCTTGCATTTATAGCGATTAGAAATAAAAAAATTATACTGCATAAGCGTTTAATGACTTTTGCTATTATTCTATCGGTTGCCTTTTTGGGTATGTATGTTGCGTATCACATGACTAGTGATTCTACTAAGTTTGGAGGAGAGGGCACTATAAAATATGTTTACTATTTTATATTATTAACACATATATTATTATCAATTATAGTGATCCCGTTTGTATTAATTACTTATGTACGGGCGATTACGAATAATATTGAGAAGCATAAAAAAATAGCAAAAATTACATTTCCACTATGGTTATATGTTGCCATAACAGGTGTTGTTGTTTATGTTATGATTTCTCCATACTATGTTTAATATAATTTGAATGTAGTACAAGAATTTTTATAATGAAAAACAAAGTAATTTTATTTGTCTCTTTCTGTTTCTTTTTTCTAGAAACTAATGCGCAATGCGCTATGTGTCGAGCTGTTTTAGAAAGTGAAGAAGGACAAACCGCTGCAGAGGGCATTAATGATGGAATTGTTTACTTAATGGCTATACCATATATACTTGTTGGAGGTGTAGGTTATTTTATTTATAGGAAATACAATACTTCAAAGAAAAAATAAAAACTTTTGATTTTTTTTGTAACATTTTGTTGTGTTGATAGTCTTATTACTGAGCTTTATTAACCAACATAAGATAAATGTTAAAAATTCATCAGTTACAAAAATCCTATCCTATAGGAGATTCTAGTTTACATGTTTTAAAAGGCATAGACCTTAATGTTGAAGAAGGAGAGATGGTCGCTATTATGGGATCTTCTGGTTCTGGTAAATCTACATTACTTAATATTATTGGTATGCTAGATGAAGCTGATTCTGGCGAATACATTTTAGATGGATTGCCAATTAAAGATCTTACCGAAAAGAAGGCTGCTGTTTATAGAAATAAATTTTTAGGTTTCATTTTTCAATCTTTCAATCTTATAAATTATAAAAATGCTATCGAAAATGTTGCTTTGCCGCTTTATTACCAAGGGTTAAAGCGTAAAGAAAGGCAAGAACTAGCCATGTTTCATTTAGAAAAAGTGGGTTTAGCAAATTGGGCAAAGCATTTACCAAAGGAATTATCTGGAGGTCAAAAACAACGTGTTGCTATAGCTAGAGCATTGGCAGCAAACCCTAAATTACTATTGGCAGATGAGCCAACAGGAGCATTAGATACTAAAACATCTTATGAAATTATGGCATTTATTCAACAGTTAAATGATGAAGGTAAAACCATTTTAATGGTAACTCATGAAGAAGATATAGCAAATATGTGTAAGCGTATTGTACGCCTTCGAGATGGCGTTATTATGGAAGATAAAAAAGTGAACCAAGTTAGGGCAGAACAGTATGTTTGATTTAGATCTTTGGCGCGAAATATTTCAAAGTATTAATATGAATAGAACCAGAAGTCTATTATCTGGTTTTACCGTTGCATTTGCTATTCTTTTATTCACCATACTTTTTGGTATTGCTAATGGGTTACAAAATACATTTAAAGAAGCTTTTGTTGATGACGCTTCAAATTCAATTGTTGTAAATTCTGGAAGAACTACCAAGGCTAATAAAGGTCTTCAAGCTGGAAGAAAAATTCAATTTAAAAATGAAGATTTTAATTATATAAAAGAAGAATTTAAAGATAAAGTTGAATTTATTACTGCTAGAGTTTTTAAAAATGTTAAAGCTTCTTATAAGGGCGAGCAAAATAATTATGACTTAAGAGCAGTACACCCAGATCATCAATTTTTAGAAAAAACAAAAGTATACGAGGGACGATATATCAACCAAAACGACTTAAATAATAGAACAAAAGTTATTGTTATTGGTAAGTTAATAGAGGAAGATTTATTTTTAAAAACAAATGCATTAGGGAAATATATAAACCTTAATGGGATACAATATAAGGTGGTTGGTATATTCACAGATGATGGAGGTGATTATGAGGAACGTCAAATTTATATGCCTATAACCACGGCTCAACACTTGTATGGTAATAATGATTATATAGATCAAGTAAGATTAACATATAATCCAGAAATGAATTATGACCAAGCATTATCATTTAGTACGCTACTAACAAAAAAAATGAAGGATCGTTTTGATGTAGCTAGAAGTGACCAGAGAGCTATAAGAGTGCGTAACATGGCTGGAGACAGTAAAAAGATAAACCAAATGACTTTTGGTTTAAGTGTTATTATTTTAGTTATAGGCTTTGGAACATTAATAGCTGGCATTGTAGGTGTTAGTAATATTATGATTTTTATAGTAAAAGAACGAACAAAAGAAATTGGTATTCGTAAAGCATTAGGAGCCTCTCCAAGATCTATAGTTTCTATTATTTTAATAGAGTCTATACTTATTACAGCAATAGCAGGATATGTTGGGTTATTGTTAGGAATGGGTGTGTTAGAATTGGTTGGTCCAAGCCTTAAAACATATTTTATTAAAGACCCTGGTGTTAGTAATAGTTTAGTTATTGGGGCAACGGTAACGTTAATTACAGCCGGAGCTATTGCTGGTTATTTACCTGCAAAAAAGGCATCAAGAATTAAACCCATAGTAGCATTAAGAAACGATTAAATATGTTTAAATTTTTATTCGATAGAGACACGTGGCAAGAAGTTTATGATAGCTTTAGTAAAAACAAATTAAGATCTATCTTAACTATGGTAGGTGTTTGGTGGGGCATTTTATTATTGATAGGCTTATTAGGATCTGCAAGGGGATTAGAAAATTCATTCAATCGTTTATTTGGAAGTTTTGCTACAAACAGTGTATTTGTATGGGGGCAAAGTACAAGTAAGCCTTTTAAAGGATTTCAAGAGGGAAGACGGGTGAGGTTATCGCTAACTGATGCAAAAAAAATTGAAGAGAATGTTGAAGGTATTGAATTTGTTCTTCCAAGAAGTCAAAATCAAGCTTCGGTAGTTAGAGGTTTTTTGTCAGGGAGTTTTCAAATGGCTGGAGATTACCCATTACTAGATGAATTACAAAAGAAAAAATTAATACGTGGACGATTTATAAACCAAAATGATATTGATGATAACAAAAAAGTTGCTGTACTATCCGAGGACGTTTATAAGCAATTATTTGAAAAAGATGAAAACCCTATTGGAGAGTACATACAAGTTAATAAAATTAACTTTAAGGTCATTGGTATGTTTGAGAGTGGAAATGTTAATATGGGGCCTTCAACAGATATTCATATTCCATTTACAACGTTTCAACAAATATATAATAGAGGAGATAGAATAGGTTGGATGATGATTACTGGGAAACCAGAATATAATATCAAGCAAATTGAAGAAGATGCAAAGCTATTACTTAAAAATTTAAATAAAATTCACCCAAAAGATCAACGAGCCTTTGGTAGTTTTAATTTAGGCAAGGAGTTTTCCAAAGTTACTGGGTTTTTAACAGGAATGCAGTTTTTAACATGGTTTGTTGGGATTGCTACATTGATTGCAGGTGTTTTTGCTATTGGTAACATATTACTTATTACAGTAAAAGAACGTACTAAAGAAATTGGAGTACGTCGTGCTTTAGGAGCTACTCCTTATGAAATTAAGAGGCAAATAGTAGTAGAAGCTGTTTTTTTAACACTAGTAGCGGGAGTATTGGGAATTATATCTGGAGGCTGGATTTTAATAGCTTTAGATGCTGCTTTTGGACAAGGTGCAGATGCAGCTATTGTTAACGCGTCAGTATCTATAGGAGTTGTATTTATTGCATTATTAATATTAGTTGTTTTAGGAACTTTAATAGGTTTAATACCCGCGTTTAAAGCAACAAGTATAAAACCAATAGAAGCACTAAGAGAAGAATAAATAATCAAAAAAAGGAATCGTTTGTCTATATATTATAAATGTAATATTTGACGAAATAGAATTAATAAGAATAATCAAATGAATAAAACAGTAAAAATTATTTTAGCAATAGTTGTCGTCGTACTATTAGCAATCGTATTAAAGTATTTTAAAGATGCTAATTCAAAAGATGTTGTAGATTACAAAGTAGAAGAACCTTTTTATACATCTATAAATACTAAGGCAGTAGCAACTGGAAAATTAAATCCAGAAGAAGAGATCGAATTAAAACCACAAATTTCTGGAATCGTAAATAAAATTCTTGTTGAAGAAGGCGATGTTGTTAAAAAAGGGGATTTAATAGCTACTATTAGAGTCGTGCCTAATGAACAAAATTTGGTTGGTGCAAAAAGTAGGATAGCTTCTTCTAAACTTTCATATGATAATGCAAAAACGTTATATGATAGAAATAAATCACTTTTTGAAAAAGGTGTTATATCGCAACAGGATTTTGAAAATAGTGAACTGTCTTTTAATCAAGCAAGGGAGTCGTTAGCACAATCGAAAAACGATTATCAAATAATTAAACGCGGTTCTATTTCGGGAGGAAGTTCGGCAAACACAAACATTATAGCTCAAATACCAGGAACCATATTAGAAATTCCTGTACGTGAAGGAGATCAAGTCATACAAAGTAATAATTTTAATGCAGGTACTACTATAGCAACTATAGCAGATATGAGCTTGATGATTTTTGAAGGGAAGCTAGATGAGGCAGAAGTTGGTAAGGTTGAAGAAGGTAAAGATATTAAAGTTGTTTTAGGAGCTATTAACGATAAAGAATTTCCTGCAAAATTAACTTTTGTAGCACCAAAAGGTGTTGAAGAAAATGGAGCAGTACAATTTACTATAAAAGCTAATGTTACTATAGATTCCACTACACATGTAAGAGCAGGGTATAGCGCCAATGCAGAAATAGATATAGAGAATAAAGATAGTGTACTAGTTATAAAAGAAGGATTATTACAGTATAATAGAATTACAGAAAAGCCTTTTGTTGAAATATTAAAGAAAGATAACAAGTTCAAGAAAAAAAATGTAAAATTAGGACTGTCTGATGGTATCAATGTAGAAATAATAGATGGTGTTGAAGAAGGTGATAAAATTAAAGTATGGAATAAAGCTTCTAAAGATAACGAAGAAGAGGAAGCAAAAGATGGAAAGTCTAATTAATTATGAAAGATTTGAAAAATAGGTTATTAGTTTGTTTACTTTTTGTAGTAATATCGTCGTTTTCTCAACAAAAAAAATGGACGCTTCAAGAATGTGTATCACATGCTTTAGAATACAATATATCAGTAAAACAAGGAGAAAACACATTGCTTATAAATGAGCAAGATATTATAGCATCGAAAGGAGCGTTTTTACCATCTTTAACAGGTAATATGGGGCATAATTTATCGATTGGTAATAGGGAATTGTTTCCAGGGCAGTTTGTAGATAGAACAGGCAATAGCACTAGTGTTGGCATTGGTACTAATCAAACTATTTTTAACGGTTTCAGGTTAACTAATTTATATAAGCAGTCGAAATTAAATTTAGAGACTAATAAGTTAGAATTAAATAGAATTAAAGATGATATTTCGTTAAACGTTGTCAATGCTTATTTAAATGTATTATTTAATAAAGAACGTTTAGAGACTGCTAATGCGCAATATGAATTTAGTAATAAGCAATTAAATCAAGTTAAAAGTTTGGTTGATGCAGGTGTACAGCCTAAAGCTAATATTTATGATGCAGAAGCAACTTTAAGTAGAGATGCACAGCAGGTAACTCTTGCTGAAAACAATTTTAATTTATCACTGCTTTCTTTGTCACAGTTATTACAAGTACCTTTTAATGGGTTTGATGTTGAAATTATAAATATAGATAGTCCTTCGGAAGCTTTGTTGTACAAGGATATTTTTCCCATATTAAAATATGCTTTAGAAAATAGAAATGAAATAAAAGTAGCAGAAAAGAATATTGAAAACGCTGTATTAGGAACACAAATCTCTAAAAGTGGATTTTATCCAACAGTATCTGCGAGTTATAATTTTGGATCTAATGCATTTTATACAAATTTGTCTGATACCGAAGAGGCATTTTTTAATCAATTAAATGATCAAAAATCACACGGTATTGGTTTGAATATAAATATACCTATTTTTTCTAAATTTCAAAATAAAACTTCAGTTGCAAAATCTAAAATTAGAGAAGAAACTAGTAAACTTAATTTAGAGCAAGCTAAGTTAAATTTAGAATCTAATATTCAACGAGCTTATACAGATGCACAAGCAGCTTTTAAAGCTTATGATGCGGCAAAGAAATCATTAGAGTCTCAAACATTAGCTTTTAATAATTCAAAAGAACGTTATAATATTGGAAGTATGACTGCATTTGACTTAGAACAAGCAAGGGTGCAACTAATAAATGCGGAATCGTCTTTAATAAACGCCAAATATGATTTTGTTTTTAAAACAAAAGTTTTAGACTTCTACATGGGGAAATCTTTAGCGAATTAATTATTGGGTGTAGATTTATTAAGAACTTAGATTTCATAGATGTTTTTTTGGAATGAAGAACGCACTAGACTAACCAAGTTTTTAAAACTTGACAGGTCTGTGTCTAATACGATCTTATTCAAAACAATAAAAAGAGGAAATATCAAAACAAAGTGATAATTTTGCAGCCAATACTAAAAGGCTAATATGAGTTTATATATACTTAATATAGAAACGGCTACAACCAATTGTTCTGTATCACTTTCAAAAGACGGGAATACCATTGTTTTAAAGGAGGATAATGATAAAAGCTATTCACATGCAGAAAGGCTTCATGTTTATATAGATACTGTTTTAAAAGAAGCTAATATCACCTCAGCAGATATAAAAGCGATAGCTATTAGTAAAGGACCAGGATCTTATACTGGTTTACGTATTGGAGTTTCTGCAGCAAAAGGCCTATGCTTTGCCTTAGATAAACCGTTAATTTCAATTTCAACTTTAGAAGCTTTAGCTCATCAAGTTATTTGTGATGATGGTGTTATTGTTGCAATGTTGGACGCCAGACGCATGGAAGTTTATTCTGCTATTTTTGATTCTAATCATAATCAAATAAGAGAAACTCAGGCACAAATTTTAGAAGAAAATACGTTTAGTGATTATCTAGAACTAGGAAAGGTCTATTTTATAGGGAATGGTGTTGAGAAAACTAAAGATTTGATACAGCATCCTAACGCTATATTTATAGAAGATAAATTGCCTTCTGCCAACGAAATGGGCTTGTTAGCAAATAATAAGTATAAAAAAAGCGACACCGAAGATGTCGCTTATTTTGAGCCTTATTATTTAAAAGATTTTGTGGCTTTAAAGCCTAAGCCAAAATCTTAAGCTTTTTTCTGAATCTCAACTGCATGTGGGTAAGGAATTTCAATGCCAGCTGCATCAAGAGCTTCTTTAACATTTTCAGTAATATCGAAGTAAACATCCCAATAGTCATCCGAAGTAGACCATGGCCTTACTGCAAAGTTTATAGAACTGTCTGCTAATTCAGAAACATTTACTGTAGGAGCAGGGTCTTTTAAAACTTTAGGATGCGATGTTAAAACATTCATTAATACTTCTTTTGTTTTCTTAATATCAGAATCATACCCAACTCCGAAAGTTAAGTCTACACGACGTGTACCTTCTGTGGTATAGTTTATAATATTTCCGTTTGATAAAGAACCATTAGGAATGATGATTTCTCTATTAGATAATCCAGTTAATTTAGTTGTAAAAATTTCAATTTCTTTTACAACACCAAGTTCACCTTGAGCCTCAATTAAATCACCAATTTTAATAGGTTTAAAAATCATAAGTAAAACACCTCCAGCAAAGTTAGCTAACGATCCTTGTAATGCCATGCCTACAGCTAAACCAGCAGCAGCTAATATTGCAGCGAAAGATGTGGTTTCTATACCTACAGTACCAAGAATAACAACAATTAAAAGTATTTTTAAAGACCAATGTAATAAGTTTAATAAAAACTTTTTAAGACTAAGATCATAGTTTCCCTTATTCATGACTTTAGAAGCAGCTTTATTAATTAATTTAATGGACCAAGAGCCAATAATCCATATTACAATTGCTGTTAATACTTTTGGTCCGAAATCTATAATAAGTTCGTAACCTTTGTTAATCCATGTGTCTAAATTCATTTTTTAAGTTTGTTTTGAGTTATTAATTAGTATTTATGATACTCTATTTTGAAATAAAACTAACTATTATGGCAATTATCGCTGGAATTGATTGCACATAAAAGAGTTTAATTTTCTTTGTGGAATAAGACCCGTAAATACCGGCAATAGTCACACAAATAAGAAAAAAAAATGCAAAATTTGAGTTTTTTTGAATAACGGAAAATATTAAGCCTATAGCCAAAAAACCATTATATAGACCTTGGTTAGCAGCTAACACTTTGGTTTCCTGCGCAAACTGCTTAGATTTTAATCCAAATGTTTTTATGCCTTTAGGTTTTGTCCATAAAAACATTTCTAGAATTAAAAAATAGATGTGTTCAATTGCAACAAATATAATTAAACCGATAGCAAGATTATTCATTTTTTAATAGGTTAATGGCTAGGTTTACTTCTGAAACAGGAAGCTTACAAGCTTTATTTACGCATACATATATAAGTGTATTATTAGGGTTGTATCTATTTTTTAATAAAGGCATATTGTTTTCGGAGGTGCTTCCTGCTATTAGCTTATTAGGGATATAGATTTTATTTAAGTCACGTATTTTTTGCTTAGCATTTTTACCTACAATAGCAACTTCATAATATGGATTAGAGTAATTTAACATTAGATCTAACCAATTAGAATATCCAGATGGATATTCTAACATTTCTGGTTTTACATTATTAAGCATACTAATAGCTGTATTGCTGTAATGTTCGTTATCAAAATAATGAGCTAGTTTAAATAAATTTTTTGCCATAATTGAATTACTTGCAGGAATTACATTATCTCGATATTCAATACTTCTGGAAACTAAAGAAGCATCACTGTTTGATGTGAAAAAAAACATTTTACTGTTGGTGTCAAAAAAATGGTCGAAAGCATAATTTGCTAAATCTCTGGCAGAGGTAAGCCATTTTTCATCTAAAGTATTTTCATAAAGTGCTATAAAGGCCTCTATAGTTGTAGCATAATCTTCAAGATAACCATTAATAGAGCTTTTTCCATTTTTGTAATTATGGTTTAAGCCACCATCTGCTCTTAACTGATTGGTTAAAATGAAACTTGCGTTTTTTTCCGCGGAAGCGAGATAACTGTTGTCACCTAAAACTCTATAAGCATCTATATATCCTTTAAGCATAAGCGAATTCCATGAGGTTAGTGTCTTATCATCTAATCTTGGTTTGGATCTTTTATTACGTTCTTCTATGAGTGTTTTTTTCCATTCTTGTTTCTTTTTAGCTAAAGTTTCAGATGTTAGGTTATACTTTTTGATTATAGAATCATCATCATCTTTTCTAATTAATACATAGTTATTATGTTCCCATAAACCGTAATTATTCACATTGTAGTAATCTGCAAAAAGATTAAAGTCGTCTTTTAAAAGTAATTTTAATTGGTCTCGCTGCCAAACGTAAAAAGCACCTTCTTCAAGTTTGCCTTCTGCCGTATTACTATCGGCATCAAGTGATGAATAAAATGCGCCATTAGATGTTGTCATGTCTCGATTAACATAGGCTAATGTTTGAGTGATGATGTCTTTATATAATTTGTTCTTAGTGATAAGGTAAGCATCGGAATATAAACTGACTAGTTGACCATTGTCATAAAGCATTTTCTCAAAGTGAGGGACATGCCATTTAGTATCTACAGAGTATCTTGAAAAACCACCACCTACTTGGTCGAAAATACCTCCATACGCCATTTTTGTAAGTGTTAAGTTAACATAATCTTGTAGTTTCTTATTGTTTGTTTGATAGGCATATCGCAATAGGAAATGGTAATTATTAGGCATCATGAACTTTGGGGCTCTGTTCAGACCTCCTTGGTTATTATCAAATTGTTTAGCCCAATTTTTAATAGCATTATCTATATAATCTGTTTCGAAAACAGGAGCGTCTGTATTTAATTTTACAACATCTAAAGATTTAATACCTTGCTCTAATTTATCTGCATATTTATATAGTTTTTCTGGTTTTTCAACATACATTTTATAGATTTGCTCTAAAGCGCTCATCCATTGATCTTTTTTAAAGTAGGTGCCTCCCCAAACAGGTCTACCATCTGGTAGAGCTATAACATTCATTGGCCAACCACCACTACCAGTCATAAGTTGTATGGCGCTCATATAAACTTGATCTACATCTGGCCTTTCTTCTCTGTCAACTTTTATATTAACGAAATTTTTATTCATAACCTGAGCTACTAAGCTGTCTTCAAAACTCTCATGTTCCATGACATGGCACCAATGACAAGCCGCATAACCTACGCTTATAAGTATTAATTTATTTTCAGTTTTAGCTTTAGTTAATGTTTTTTCATTCCATGCTTGCCAGTTTACTGGGTTATGTGCATGTTGTAATAGGTAAGGACTGCTTTCATGAATAAGATCGTTTGTGTATTGATGTTTCATCGACTTTGAATTCTGACCTTTGCAGCTTATAATTAAAATGATAAATACTAATAGTTTTAGGTGCTTCATTTATCAAAGTTAACGAAATTTGAGCATAAAAAAAGCGTTCATTATTTTGAACGCTTTTAGAAGTTTATTTTCTGTATATGCTTTCCTGACTTTTATAAAAGCTTATCCATTTATAGCTTCTACCATTTCAACTTTACCAGGAAGCATTTCTTTAAGCATATTTTCAATACCACTTTTTAATGTGTAAGTTGAAGAAGGACAGCCACTACAAGCACCTTGAAGTAGAACACTTACGTTTTTTGTATCTGCATCGTAAGATATAAATTGGATATTTCCACCATCACTAGCTACAGCTGGTTTTACATATTCTTCAAGAATATTTATAATTTCTTTCGAAATGTCATCTAACTTGTCAAAATTACTATCTAATTGCTTTGTTGTTTTTTGAAGTGTTTCTGTAGCATTTGGTAATACGATTTCTTTACCTTCTTCGATATAAGTTCTTATAAATTCGCGTAATTCAATGGTAATGTCTTGCCATTCTGCCATATCATATTTAGTGATTGACACGTAATTTTCGTCTATAAAAACACTTTTTACAAACGGAAAATGAAACAATTCAGTTGCTAATGGAGAAAGTTTAGCATCGTCAATTGAAGTGAATTCAAAAAGAGCTGTTACAATTTTTTTATTGGCAACAAACTTCATAACCGAAGGGTTAGGGGTACTTTCTGCATAAACAGTTACTGGAACTTTTTTAGGAGTTTCGGCAGAAGCTTCTATAATGACGCCTCCATCATTTAAATAAGTTTCAATTTGTTGAGCAACTTCATCTTGTACATCTGTCCATTCAACAATATTATAGCGTTCTACAGCAATGAAGTTTCCAGAAATATATACCTTTTTTATAAAAGGCAAGTAAAATAATTGCTGAGCTAAAGGTGAAGTTTTGGCTTCATCTATATTATTAAATTCAAAACTTTGATGTTTGGTTATAAACTGATTTAATTCAAACTTTATTATGGAGTTATTGGTTGTTTCTTGTATCGAAACTGAGAAAGTATTCATTTTAGCTAAATTTTTGCTAAATTACTAAAAGATAACTACAGATATCCATATATTTGGCTTTTTGTTGCCTGTTTTAAAAGAATTAAAGATAGAATTGGATTTTACATTTTCTGTTGTTAATATTTTAACAATCAACATGTTTGTAGTTTAACCAAATCTACTTGACAATTAAATTTTATGAAATTAAAAAATATCATTTTAATAGCAATAACAGTATTGTTTACTCATGTTGCAACTTCACAGGAAGGAATACCTATTTATACAGATTATCTTACCGATAATTATTATTTAATTCACCCGTCTATGGCTGGTGTCGCTAATTGCTCTAAAGTTAGATTAACAGGAAGACAACAGTGGTTTGGACATGAAGATGCTCCTAAACTTTTAACGTTGAGTTTAAATGGTAGAATAGGAGATTCTCAATCTGGAATTGGAGGTATTATTTATACCGATAAAAATGGCTATCATTCACAAAGTGGTGCTTATGCAACCTATGCGCATCATTTATTGTTTTCAAGAAGTGAAGTCGATTTAAATATGCTTTCTTTTGGTTTAAGTGCAGGGTTTATTCAATATAGACTAGATGAAACATCATTCTTATTTGATGGTCCAGACCCTATAATTGATGGGATAGTACAAAATGAAACTAATTTTAATCTGGATTTTGGGTTTTCTTATCATTATCTAGATTTTTATGCTCATGCTACTGTAAAAAACTTATTAAACAATGATGGGGTTAATAAGGAGGTTGGACTTACTAGTAACTTAAGACGTTATTTGGTTTCTGTTGGTAACGTATTTAGTAAGTTTGGAAGTACATGGAGTTTTGAACCTTCTGTATTATTTCAATATAAGGACAGTACAAAAGAAGCTTTATTTGACTTTAATGCTAAAGTATATAAGAGAATGGAATTTGGTAAAATATGGGGAGGCTTATCTTATAGAAAAAGCTTAGATGGTGCTGATTTTATAACCGCTTCAGATGATGTAGAAAGTCAAAAACTTACACAAATAACACCTATTTTAGGGGTTAATTATAAAGACTTTTTGTTTGCTTATAATTATACTTATCAGGCAAATGAAGTGGTGTATACAAATGCAGGTTTTCATCAATTAACCTTAGGTTATAATTTTAGTTGTAAACGAGAGCGTTATGAGTGTAACTGTCCTGCTGTAAATTAAAAGTGATTTTTTGTAAAAAGGAATAGAGTGTAAATATATTCCATAATGCAATAATTAAATATAAAAAAAGACTATCTGAAATGAGGCTACTGAAAAAGTAATCGTATTTTGAAAACGCGAACTTCATTATAAGAGATTTCACGAATTAATTTTGTGAAATCTCTTTTTGATTTTAAGCTTTTTATGATTCAATTTGCACTTTTATACTCTCTATTTTGGCTCAAATAATGCTTATTGCTTCCTTGGTCTTAATTTCTTTATTTTGACTAGCTTAATTTTAAAATTCTTTTCAAATTCACAGCAAATATTGTTAAAGCACTCTGCATTTGCATATTTTCTATACCATAAGCTATAGCTCTTCCATAACCATGAGCGTTTTTTAATTCTCCTTTTTTGGCTTCGATTTTATAACGCTGTTTGTATTTCTCTTTAAAACGATCAGAAGTTTCAAACTCCATCTGTTCTTTATGGATGTCTGACTTTAAAGTAATGGAGTACGATTTTGTTTTTGCTCCTTCTTTATAACAGCCTTCCCTTAAAGGACAGGTCTTACATTTTTTAACATCAAAGTAATTAGGTAATAACTTGATTTGTGGCGACATTCTTTTTGCCTTGTTTCGCTTTTCTTATAGCTAAATGACCTGCTGGACAGACAAACATATCTGCATCTTTATTATAATCAAATTCATCTTCTTTTTTTCTAAAACCTTGGCAGATTGCTGGGTTTAACTTGGCTACAATTTTAATATCTTTTTCTTTGGCCAGTTCCAAATTCTTTTTGCCCGAATAGGCAGCATCCCCTATGACGGTGTCTACATCAATACCACGTTGTTCACTTTGTTCTATTAGCTCAGGTAAAATTGGACCATCTCCTTTTTCTCCTGAAGTAACAACGGCTCCTGTGATAATTCTCTCTTTAGTCATTGCCAAATGAGTTTTGTAACCAAAAAACGGGCTGTCCTGTGATTTGTGGCCAATCTTTGCATCCTTATCTTTTGAAACAACATCTTGAGCCGCGTGTTCAATATCATCAACAGATTCTTTAAGTAAGTTCAATTTTTCTTTTATTGCTGGAACTTCGCTAAGTGTAGGAGTGCCATCTAATAAGGTTCCTAATTCCTTGCAGTAATCCAGTTCTTTTTCTAAATCATTGCCCTGATTCTTGACCGGCATCTTACAGACCCAATCTTCTTGGTAAGCATAAACTGATTTGCGAAGTTGTTTTGAACGTTCCCGTAAAACGTCTATAGCTAAAATGGGGTTCGATTTTGATAAACTATGGGTAGCATCTACAATAATTGATCTGGATTTTATGATGCCTTGTTCAACAGCAATGCTAACTGTTCTATTGATAAGCATATCCAGCAAATTGGTGTCCTTTAAACGTTGCCTACGAAACTTTGTTAAAGTACTTGGGGCAATAACATCTTCTTCTGGTAACATCTCTAAAAAGTATTTGAAGGACATGTCATAGCGTGAACGCTCAACTACATCTGAAATGGTATAAATTACTTTTAGTAGCAAGTATTTAAATAAACGTATGGGACTTTCTGCTTTTCTGCCTTGAGTTTGAGAATATTTTGATTGAAGTTCTTAATAGATGAAATTAAAATCTATTAAATCATTGATACGCCTTAACAAATTAGTGTTAGGAACAATTAAATCATATAAAGAACTGTACTCGCTTAACCGAAGAGATTCCTGTTGAACTATCATGAATACAAAATACAAAATCGGTAAGTGTTTTCATATACTTACCGATTTTAATAATATTGTGCTACTTTTTCAGTGGCCTCTCTGAAAGGGTAGTCTTTTTTTGCAAAACTTAAACTCGTTACTTTTCTGTAGTTATTTTATTAGAATAAATTTAGAATTGAAGTATTTGATTTTTAGTAGTATAGTGGTTTTTTGTTTAATGAATTGTTAGTAGTTATTTGTTTTTATTAAATTGTGCGTAAATTTTTATTCAATAATTTATTTGTACGTAGAATTGTGTTAATTTAACAAAAAACAAATATTTTTTAAATGAAAACAATTAAAATCAAGTGCTTACTAGCATTTTTAATTATAGCCTGTTATGGTTATAGTAGTACAAAAACAAGCAAATTAATAAAGGACTTTTTTCCTAATTCGTCATTAACTATTTTTCAAGGTAGAGCTGTTGCCGATGTAGGCATTACATCTATTCCATCTACTATGATATTAGGAACTCCGTCTGCAAGAGGTAAAGTTACTTATGAAGTTATACCTAGTGATGCAACAGATAAAACGGTAAGTATTACGTCAAGTAATACTAGTGTAGCAACTGTTAATAAAAATGGTGTTATTAGAGCCAAATCTGTAGGTTCTACAGTTATTTTTGTAACCACTAATGATGGTGGGTTAGAGGTGAGAGCAACAATACATGTTCTTGCAGCTCCATCTACTTTTCAAGGTAGAGCTGTTGCCGATGTAGGCATTACATCTATTCCATCTACTATGATATTAGGAACTCCGTCTGCAAGAGGTAAAGTTACTTATGAAGTTATACCTAGTGATGCAACAGATAAAACGGTAAGTATTACATCTAGTAATTCTAATGTCGCAACGGTTAATCAAAATGGGTTGATTGTAGCTAAATCTGTTGGGAGTACAGAAATCTCTATAATAACTAATGATGGCGGATTAGAAGTAAGATCTACTATATATGTTCTAGCTGGAAATTCAAGTGGAGGAGGTGAAAATTGTTCTGCTTCAAAATGGGAAAATAATACAACCTATAAACAAAAAAAGGTAGTTTCGTTAAATGGAAAAATATGGAGATGGAAACCTAAAAAAGAAGGGAATTGTAAACCAGGTAACTGTAAAAAATGGAAAGACTTGGGTAATTGTTCTGCTAGAAATTCTAAGACAGAATTGAATTCAACTAGCCTTAATTTTTTAAGTACAGCTAAGGTTTCCCCTAACCCTCTTTCAAGTGGAAATGATTTAAATATTAGTCTTTCAGAAATCAAAAATGTTGTAAACATTACAATTATTGATCTAAATGGAAGAGTTGTTCTAGATGAAAAATTTAAGACTAATAATATTATTTTAAATACAACACATTTTAGTAAAGGCTTGTATTTAATGAGAATAGAAAATGGCAGCCAATTTTTAACAAAAAAATTGTTAGTACTTTAGTTAAAGCTTAATCGAAATAAAAAAGGCGTCAAAAATTATAATTTTTGACGCCTTTTTTATTAGTTCCAGGTATATTTTTTTCTTTTTGCTTGCTCTTTTATGGCTTTTGTCATAGCACCCTCTAAACCATTGTTTTTATCCTTTTTTTTGTTTGAGATAAATGTTTTACGTTTGTTATTTAATTCTTGAATCTTTTTTTGAATAGCTTCACGTTCTTTACTTTTTTTAATAACATAAGTTTTAATTTCAGCTTTGCTTTTTCCTTTTAATTCATCTGGTAAAGTATCATCTTTTATAGTTTCAATAGCTACTTCTTCTTGTTCGACAGCATCTACAAGATCCCATGTTTTATTTTTATATAAGTGAGAACTTTTACTTACTGTCCTACTAACAGCATTGGCTTTACTATAGCTTTGCGCTTTAGAGTCTTGCTCTGCTTGTAAAGCGATCTTTTCTTTTCCTTTTTTTCCATAGATTATATAGGTCTTGTTTAATTTTTGATTTAATATTAAAATGTCATCATCATAAGGAGATGGGATATGTACAGTAGCTTTATTTTGATTTATAGCCATATAATCACCATTTGTTAATTGTGCTCCATTTTTCCATGATGTTGAAATACCTTGGTTATAATCACCACAAAAAATAGTGTTTATTGTTACATCTTTTTCTTTAGCGTTTGTAGATGCATCTTTATAATTTATTTTACCCTGAGTAAAAGGTTCGTTTCCAGCAATAAAAATGAGCTTTAAATCATCAGGGTTCTTTCCCCAATTTAATTGATTTAATGATGTTTGAATAACGTGTCCACAATACTCTTCACCACCATTTGTTGTTAAAGAAAAAAGTTCTTTCGATATGTCGTCTAAATCGTCACTAAAGGCTAATACTTGCCTAATATAGCCTTCATTACTATTTAATCTATCATTACCATATTCGTATAATGCAATTTGTAAATTAGGTTTTACATTACCACATTTAGCATAAGACAGTTCATTAACAATATTCCAAAGTTGGGCTTTAGCTTGATCAATTAATCCATCCATACTATTACTGGTATCTAATAAGAGAGCCACTTTAATAAATTGTTTGTTGGATTCTGGGTAAGTTGTTTTAGTTTGATTATGTGCTATGTTTTGTTTCTTATTATTAGCATTACAAGATGTAAACCCAATTAGAGCTATACAGAATACAAGTATTTTAAAATATGTTTTCATGAGTTTTGTTTTTAATAATTACTGTAAATCTATAAGCAACTTATTTCTTAAAAAAAGGTGAATGAGTTAAATGAGCTTTTGATTGAGTAAACAGAACAGATGAGTGTTTAAGTGAGGCTTTTATATATATAAACTACTGGTTTTATAAAACCATCATTTTAATATACCAAGTAAAGTACGTAAGTTTATCTATTATAAAATAAAGCATGCAGACGATTATCAAATATATATGGTTTTTGTGTATCTCATTCAATATTACTTTTTTGTTTGGGCAAGACAATAATTCGGTTTCAAATCAAGGAACAACTTTTACAGTAAGAGGTTCTGTAGTAGAAAGTGATACAAATAAACCTATAGAAAATGTAAATATAGAAGTTAATGGAGGTGCTTATACTATAACAGATGCGTTTGGAGATTTTAGAATTGAGGCAAGGAAGGGAGATGAGCTAACTATACGACATAAAGATTTTGAAACTGTATTTTATATTATTCAAAACAATGAACGTATTAAAGTAGAGGTAGAACCTAACCTAGATAAAAAGGAGTCTAAATATTATAAATATAAAAAAAGATTAAGGTCTTCAAATATTGAATCATTCAAGTTTCTTATAGACTCTGCTGAAGCATATTTAAAAAAAGATGCCAAAAAAAGTATTCAATTCGCAGGAGAAGCACTTTCTAAGAGTAAATCTGTAAAGGAGAATAGTGAAGCTTATGAGGTTTTAGGTGATATCTATATGCATTGGAAACAATATGACTTGGCAGTTTCAAATTACAGAGTTAGTATACAAAATCTAGTCACTAGTTTTGTTAGATTAAAACTAGCAAAGGCTTACAAGCAAAATAAAAACTATCAAGAAAGTATTCAAACCTATAACAGTATTAATACAGAGAGTTTATCAAATTGGCAATTGGTAGAACTCTATGAAGGACTTGGAGACGTGTATCTTTTAACTAAAACTTATAACCTTTCAATTAATAGCTATGAAAAGGGATTAAAAGTAGCCCAAAAGCATATAATTACTCCCAAAATAACTGATTTAAATTCTAAAATAGCTCAGAGCTATAATAAAAAAGGGGAGCTTCAAAAGGCCAAAGTGTATTTTAATACATCTATGGGGTTGGCAAATTCGCAGAATAAAAAACGCGCCGTTGAGGAGAAAGTAAAAGTAGCCGATTTTCAAAATGAAATTAATAACTATTCCGATGAAATTGAATTAAGAAAACAAGCATTGAATACTATTAGTGAGATAGAAAACGATTCGGCTTTTGATAATGAAAGTGCTTTAACACCACAAAAGCAAAATTATAAAATAGGTAAAGCTTATGCCTCCCAAAGTGATTATAAAAATGCGATTCCTTACTTAGAAAGAAGCATAATTGAAGCTGATAGTAAAGAAGATTTAGTTGTGCAAAAAGATGCCACTAGGAAATTATCTGAAATATATAGAAACGCAGGGCAATTTGATAAAGCCTTATTAGCGTATCAAGATTATGTAGACTTAGTTGATAAGTTATACACTAAAAAAGAACAAGAAATCTCGCAAGCAGCAAGATTTAGTAAGGATATTGTAAATAAGCAAAATAGAATTTTAAGTTTAGAAGGAGATAGAGCTTTGTCTGAAAGTAAATATCAACTATCAAAGGAACAAACCAAACGTCAAAAACTTATTATTTATTCATTAATAGGCGGGCTTTTATTGTTGATCGTTACAGCGTTTTTAATGTATAAATATATTAAGCAGCAACGATTAGCAAATAATTTACTTGCGTTAAAAAGTTTAAGAAGTCAAATGAATCCGCATTTTATTTTTAATGCTTTAAATTCGGTAAATAGTTTTATAGCATTAAATGACGAGCGAACAGCAAATAAATATCTCACAGATTTTTCATTGTTAATGCGAGCTGTTTTAGAAAACAGTGAAGAAGACTTTATCTCGTTAGAAAAAGAAGTTAAACTTCTAGAATTATATACTAAATTAGAACATTTTAGATTTCAGGATAAGTTTGATTATAATATAACTGTAGATGAAAATATTAATGTACAAGATTTTGTAATACCACCTATGCTTTTACAGCCTTATATAGAAAACGCTGTATGGCACGGGTTGAGGTATAAGAAAACAAAAGGGCATTTAGAAATAGCTATTAAACAAACGAATACAGATGAAATTAATATTGTTATTTCGGATGATGGGATAGGTAGAGAAAAATCTAAAGCTTTAAAAACGGAGCATCAACAAAAACAAAATTCTAAAGGAATGGGAAATATTGAAAAGCGTGTTTCTATTTTAAATGAAATGTATAAAGATAAAGTAGACGTGTTTATTGATAATTTTCAAGACGAAGAAGATACAGGAACAAAAGTAATTGTAACGCTTAAAAGAGATTAAATAAATAGAGATAGAAGCCTATTAAGATTGTGCTTCTAACTTTTAATTTACAGGATATGAAATTGACTTCAATAATAGTAGAAGACGAAGAGAATAGTAGAGAAATACTTAAAAATTATCTTAAAAAGTATTGTCCAAATGTCACAGTTATAGGAGAGGCATCTAATATAGAAGATGCTTTAATACTTATACGAAATCATGATTTAGACTTAGTTTTTTTAGATGTAGAAATGCCTTATGGTAATGCTTTTGATTTATTAGATAAGGTAGGAGATGTTAATTTTGAAACCGTTTTTGTAACCGCCTATAATCATTATGCAGTGGAAGCCTTAAATGCACATGCATCTTATTATTTAATGAAACCAATTTCTATAGACGAGCTTATAAAAGCTGTAGATTATGTTACAGAAATAAGAACTAAAGAAGATGCGTTACAAGATCAGGTACTTATACCTAAAACTAATAGTGTTAATGGTAAAATAACCATACCGCAGTTAGAAGGCTTTGAAATTATTAACACAGCAGATATTCTATATTGCAAAGCAGACGATAATTATACAGAAATATATCTTAACGACAGTAAAAAGAAACTAGTAAGTAAGACACTTAAGCATTTTGAAGATATTTTAAAAGATTCATGTTTTGCCAGAGTTCATAAATCATATTTAGTTAATGTTAATGAAGTTGTTAAATATGTAAAAGGAAAAGGAGGAAGTGTTGTACTTAGTAATGGAGAAGAAGTTATGGTATCTGCATCAAAAAAATCACAATTATTATCGTACTTTAAATAGATAAAATAATAAATTTTCTTTTTTAGAAAATAAAAATATACTTAATTATGCCAATAATAAAACCAGTAAAAGGAAAGTTACCACAAATACCAGAAGATTGTTTTGTAGCAGAAAATGCTACCATAGTAGGAGATGTAAGTTTAGGTAGCCAATGTAGTATTTGGTTTAGCGCAGTAGTTAGGGGAGATGTTAATTATATAAAAATAGGTAATAAAGTTAACATACAAGATGGTGTTGTAATACACGGTACTTATAAAACAGGACCCACAACTATAGGTAATAATGTTTCTATAGGCCATAATGCATTGGTACATGGATGTACAATTCATGATAATGTTTTAGTAGGAATGGGAAGTATTATTATGGATGGATGTGTAGTAGAAAGTAATAGTATTGTTGCGGCAGGAGCTGTGGTAACTAAAAATACTAAAATAGAAACAGGAAGTGTTTATGCAGGTGTGCCTGCTAAAAAGGTTAAGGATATTAGTGAAGAGCTTATTTCTGGTCAAATAAATCGTATAGCAGATAATTATATTAAATATTCTGGCTGGTTTAAAGAATGATTATAGTTTCTTAAGAAGTTTCATTAGTAAGAGAAATAAGATATTAATTAAAAATCTAAATAACTAACATCAAATTTATAGTCTAAAAGGGCAGTCATAACTTTGGGATCTTGATTTGTATAGAGTTGACTTATGCTTGTTCTGTTTTTAGTATTAATTAAGTTATGTTTATTTAAAATAGCTTTTGTTTGTCGTGCTACAGCTTCGCCAGAATCTATAATTTTAACATGAGCAGGTAATAAATCAATTAGTAAAGGCATTAAATAAGGGTAGTGCGTGCAACCTAAAACTAAATAATCAATATTTGCGTCTATCATAGGTTTTAAATATACCTTTAGAAGGGACTTCATTTCGGTTGAATATAATTGACCACTTTCAATAAATTGAACAATACCTTCTCCAACTTGTTCAACAACGTTTACATGACTAGCAAATAATCCAGAGGTTTTAGAAAATAATTCACTACTTAATGTGCCTTTAGTCGCTAAAATACCAATGGCATTTGTTTTAGTTTGTAAAGCAGCAGGTTTTATGGCGGGTTCAATACCAATAAAAGGGACTTTATAAGTTTCTCTTAAATAATCTATAGCATTAGTCGTTGCTGTATTGCAGGCTACAATAATAATTTTAGAGCCTTTTTCTAGTAATAATTCTGTGTTTTTAATACTTAGGTTAATAATAGCTTCTTTGCCTTTAGGCCCATAAGGGGCGTTATTGCTATCGGCTAGGTATATGGTATCTTCATATGGTAAAAGCTCACAAACTTCTTTCCAAATAGAAGTGCCTCCAACTCCAGAATCAAAAATACCAATAGGTTGTTTATTCATAATGTAACAAAAATAAAAAAGCTGCCTTTTAAAAGACAGCTTTAAATATATTTTATTTAGATAATATAATTTATATACCTAATTGCTTTTTTACATCAGCTAAAATGTCTTTTCCTTCAGCTACAATTAAAGTAGCTCTATCTAAAACATATTGGAAACCTTGAGCTTTAGCTACATCGTTAATAGCTTTCATTGCTTTTTCTTGAATAGGCTTAAATAATTCAGCTTCTTTTTTTGCTAAATCTTTTTGAGCATCTGCTCTAAATTGTTGAATACGTTGTTGCTTTTCTTGTAATTCTAAACCTCTTTTTTGGTTTTCCTCATCTGTTTTAGTAGATGCTTCTGCATCATACTGTTTTGCTGTATTTTGGTATTCTGTAATAGATGCTTTAATATCTGTTTCATATGTTTTACCTAAAGTCTCAAGTTGAGTTTGTGCGGCTTTAGCTTCTGGCATTGCAGCTATTAATTCTTGAGTATTTATATGAGCAACTTTGCTTTGCGCTTGTGTAAAACTTACCGTCCCAATACATAATGCAGTTGCTAATAAAAGAGTTTTTAAGTGTTTCATCTTTAAATGGTATTAATGTGTTATAAATTATTAATTGTTTTTGTTTAAACTGTCTTTGGCTTTTTGTCTTTCTTCTAAAATTTTCTTTTTTCTAGCTTCTAAAGCCTTTTTTCTAGCTTCTCTTTCTTTTAATTTCTTTTGTTTGTTCTCTTCAATAAGTTGAGCTTGAGTTTTTCCATCCCCTTCTGTTTTTGTTTGTTCAGTTGGTTTGGATGTTGTTTCATCATCGCTTATAACAGGATGACTTGTGGTTTTATTTCTAGAATCTAGTTTTGCTTGTTTTGCTTTTTCTCTATCTTCTACTATTTTTTGACGTCTAGCTTCTGCTTCTTTTTTCTTTGCTTCACGAGCATTTAAAATTTCTTGCCTTCGTTTTTCAACAGCACTATCTCTTTTAGCCTTCTTTTCATCTAAAGCTTTTTGTCTAGATTCTAATTCTTCGTTAATTTCTGGAATTAACTCTTCTTTATTAGCAGCCTTTCGTTCTGCTTTTGATTTTGCTTGTTTACGTTTTGAAGTTCTAGTTATACTTCTTAATACTTGTTCACTTATATCAAATTGTTTTGCTGAAAACAACATTACAGCATCAGACGATTTATCAAAAATAAAATCATATTTCCTACCAGTAGCCATATCTTGAACTGCTGCAAAAATTTGATCTTGAATAGGCTGCATCAATTGTCTTTTTTGAATAAACAAATCACCATTAGGACCAAAACGTTTTTGTTGGTAATCTAGTATTTCCTTTTCTTCAAAGAAAATATCTTCTTCACGTTCATCTATAAGCTCTTTTGTTAAAAGTGCTTTTTCATTACTTAAATCTTTTCGTTTTTGCTCTATAGTCGCTAGTTTAGTATCAATTTCATTTTTCCATTTTTGAGCTTTCTTGTCTAATTGCAAAGTTGCTTCTTGATATTCAGGAACTTTTTCTAAAATATATTCAGTATCTATATAAGCAATTCTTACACCTCGCTGTGCATGTAAAGAAAGGCTTAGCATAAAAGCTAATATCAGTAAAAAAAGAACGTTGTTTTTCATGAGCTTAAAAATGCTTCTATTATTTGCCACATTTAACTCGCATATATTGTTTTGTTTAAACTTTGTTTTTTTTAATGATGCTCGTTTCATCTGTTTAATATTTTATAATTTATGGGTTTGTAAATTCTAAAACGACAGATGATTTTTCTGCCCTTTTAAATCTTGCTTTTCAAAATTAACGAATTTTAATCTGAAAAATTTCAATTCCCATGCAAATCATCAAAGTGTTATTAGAAAATATCGTGCCAAAATAATTTTATACTTAAAATTGTTGTCCAATAATGAAGTGAGTTTCCCAATTATTGCTGGATCCTGGCGTTCCTGGAATATCATCGAAACGATGTCCAAAATCGATCCCTAATAAACCAAAAGCAGGCATAAAAATACGAACACCTAAACCAGCAGAACGGTTTACATTAAATGGATTAAAGTCTTTAAAATTATTATATGAAGAACCACCTTCTAAAAAGCTTAATGCATAAATTTTAGCAGAAGCTTTTAGGGTTATTGGATAACGAAGTTCTAAAGAAAACTTATTGTAAATCGTTCCTCCATCGTTAGATGGTCTTCCAGTTTCATCTAATGGAGCAAGCGACTGATTTGGATATCCACGTAATTGAATAGATTCTCTGCCATCTAAACTATAATTACCTAAACCATCGCCACCAAGAAAGAAACGCTCAAAAGGGATAATACCTCTGTCGTTATTATATGCACCTAAAAAGCCAAATTCTACACTTGGTTTTAATACTAGGTTTTTAACTAACTGGGTATACCAATCACCTTTAAATTTTACTTTATAAAACTCTAACCATTTATAACGCTCTTGATCTATTTCCGAAATTCTTGCTCTAGCATCTGCGCTTTGATTTGGATCTGATAATAAGACTTGTTTTTCGTCACGTTCAGTTTTTAGAGTACTATAATCTACACCATTAAATAAAGAGTAAGGGATAGAAAATTTAGCACTAGCTGAAAAGCTAGAACCTCCAGTAGGGAAAATAGGGTCTACACTAGTATTGTTTCTGCTAAGACCAATGGTGTACGATAAATTGTTAGAATAACCATCTCCAAAGGTAAATAACCCAGTATTATAGTTGTTTAAATCATAACGTTGATAACTTACAGCTTGCGATAGTGTAAAGTAATCATCTGGAACAGATAAACGTTTTGCTAAACCAAATGTAATTCCTGTAATATTAAAGCTTTGGTTTTTATCAGCATTTCTTGTAGAAGGGTTAAATCTAAATTGTTTTGTATGAGATAATGATGTCGTAAACTGTACAGGACGTTTACCTCCTAACCAAGGTTCTGAAAATGAAAAACTATAGGTTTGATAAAAACGACTTGCTTGTAAACGCAATGCTAGTTTTTGACCATCACCAGAAGGAATTGGTTTGTATGCATCTTTTTTGAAAATATCTTTTATAGAAAAATTGTTGAACGATAATCCAAGAGTACCTATAAAACCACCGCCTCCGTAACCACCTTGTAGTTCAATTTGACTGGATCCTGTTTCTTTAACAGAATACTCCATGTCAATTGTACCTTCAACAGGATTTGGGTTATTAAAGTTTGGTGTGATTTCTTGTGCATCGAAAAACCCTAGTTGACCAAGTTCTCTAACAGTACGAACAACATTGGCCTTACTATATAATTGCCCAGGTCGTGTACGAATTTCTCTGTATATAACATGGTCATTTGTTTTATCGTTTCCAACAACAGATACATTATTAAAATAAGCAGGTTTCCCTTCAGAAATTCTTATTTCCATGTCGATAACATTATTATCTGCACTTACTTCAACAGCATTTATGCTAGAAAATAAATAGCCATGATTTTGATATTGATTTGTTATATCGAAAGCATCAGGTTTAGAATCGTCTGCAATTCGTTTTTGTAATAAAACGCCATTATATGTATCTCCTTTTTTGATACGTAATAATCTATTTAATTGAGCATCACTGTATACTGTATTCCCTATAAAAGTAATATCTCCAAAGGTGTATAATTCTCCCTCGTTTACATTTATTTGTAGGGATATAGTTTTGTTATTATTAATTATAATACTATCAGATAGTATTCTTGCATCTCTATATCCGTTTTCTTTATAAGTATTTATTATGTTTGATAAATCTGCTTGGTAAGCAGAATCAATAAATTTAGAACGTTTTAATATTCTAATACGGTTAATTTTTTTAGTGCTTTTCATGCTTTTTCTTAGCTTTTTATCACTTAAAACATTATTACCATTAAATACTATATCTTTAATTTTTACTTTTTCACCTTTATCTATATTAAGAACCATATTAACTCTAGCTGTTTGAATAGAGTCTTTAACATCTATGGTATTTATATGTATTTTAGAATTTAAGAAACCTTCTTTTTTGTATTTTCTTGTTAGGTAATTTTTTGTTGTAGTTATTAAGTTTTCAGTTACTTTAACCCCTTTATTTAACTTGTTCTCTTTAATTATTTTTTCAGTTTTGCTTTTTCTGACACCATTAATCTTTAGTTCATTAAGTTGAGGTAAATCTGATAGTCTAATTTGTAAAAATGCGACATCACCTTCTATTTTAGTAATATAAATTTCTATATCGCTAAATAACTTTGAACTCCATAATTTTTTTATAGCAGCACTAATATCTTCACCAGGAATGGTCATTTCTTTTCCTTTTCTTAAGCCAGAGTAGGTGATTATTGTTTGTTCGCTAAAACTCGTATTACCTAAAACAGTAATATCTCCTAGAGTATATTTTTTACCTGTATTGTATGGTAATTCTTGAGCTTGTATACTAAAAATGCTACTTGCAAATATTAGTATTGCTAAGCAGTGTTTTAAATATGTAGTTATAGGTAAAATGTTTATATTAACTAAGTTGTTCACTTGTTTTCCCAAATCGTCGTTCTCTTTTTTGATATTCAATAATAGCTTCATACAAATGTTGCTTTGTAAAGTCTGGCCACAGTACACTTGTGAAATATAATTCTGCATAGGCTATTTGCCATAATAAAAAGTTGCTTATGCGTTGTTCCCCACTTGTTCTTATAAGTAAATCTACATCTGGTAAATTTTGGGTGTAAAGATGCTCATTTATAATGGATTCATCAATGTTTTCGGGCGAAATTATACTATTTTTAACTTTAATACTAATTTCTTTAACAGTGTTTAGTATTTCTTCTCTAGAGCCGTAGCTTAAGGCTAAAGTTAAAGTCATTCTGCTGTTATGTTTTGTTTTATCTATAACTTCAGAAAGTTCTTTGTAGACTTTTTTTGGGAGTGAGCTTAAATTGCCAATAGCAGAAAGCTTTATATTGTTTTTTTGTAGGGTTTCGATTTCTTTTTTTAATGAAGAGATTAAAAGCTTCATTAAAGTTTGTACTTCTAATTTTGGTCTATTCCAATTTTCAGTAGAAAAAGCATAAAGTGTTAGGTTTTCTATTCCAAGTTCTGCGCAAGTTTCTACCGTTTGTCTTACAGATTTTGTACCATTTTCATGACCAAAAGCACGTAGCATACCTTTTTGTTTAGCCCAACGACCATTACCATCCATAATGATAGCAATATGTTTTGGTAATGATTTAGTATGTATACTTTCTTTTAAATCCATATTAATTTACACAATAGCACGGGTTTTTTCCAAAGGTATAAGTTAATGTAATACCTGAAAACACGTACCAATCGTTATTGTTTATGTTACCGAATCTTAATGATTGTTTCGATTTATCATTTGGAACACTTCCATCAATTTTATCTGAGAAAGTGTAACGAGCACCTACTTCAAGGCCTAAAACAAAACCTTCTGTAAAGTTTGTTTTAAAACCTAGTACCATAGGGATGCCTAAAGCCCAACTGGATGTGTTATCTATAATTTGTAGGCCATTAGAAAAATAATGATTGTCATGATGTGCTGCACTTATACCAGTAAATAAATAAGGTGTTGATACTCTTCTTCCTGAATGTAAATCAAAATCCATAAATGTGAATTCCATACCTAATGAAATTTCCATAATTTTACTTGTAAACTCATAGCCTCTTTGAATACGTCTAGGGTCATCAGAATCTATGTCAATGCCTTCTAATTCACTAAAAATTAAAGAAGCTCTATATGAATGTCTTTTACTTCTATTCCATTTGTAAATACCACCAATAGCCAATTGCTTGGGTGAAATGTAGTCTGTTGCACCAATATCTCCAATAAAATTACTGCCCCCAGCAAAAATCCCTACTTCGTTAATTTGGGCATAGCTAGAATGAACGCTTAAAATGGTTAAAATCAATATGGTTAAATGCCTCATAAATATTCAAAAGTTTGCAAATATAATAAATAAGATTAGCCTAGAGTAATTTAAGCTAAAGAACTGATCTAAACTTTTTGTCATTTGTTAAAAAAAGAATGTTTTCGATTCAAATCAAAAAAATAATAATAAATTTAGATATGAGTGTAAAACAGATTTTCTTTAAAATTATTGTCTAATTACGCTTGTCTTCTCCCCAAAGTAGTTTTTTTCTAAGCGTATCTAAAAAGCTTTCATCTAGTAAGTCTATCATTTTAATTTTGAAATTGGCCTTTTTAATTTTAATTAGCGTACCATTATCAAGAGTTGCAATTCTTGAGTCTAGAGATACTAAATGGTTTTCTTCACGACCATTAACTTTAAGTTGTATTTCGGTTGAGTCTGGTATTATTAATGGGCGGGCACTTAAATTATGAGGTGCTATAGGGGTTAAAACAAAACTATTAGTACCGGGTGTAATTACTGGGCCGCCACAGCTTAGTGAGTAGCCTGTAGATCCTGTTGGAGTAGAAACGATTAAGCCATCGCTCCAATAAGATGTTAAAAATTCACCATCTAAATAGGTTTCAACAGTGATCATGGAAGTGGTGTTTTTTCTGCTTACTGCTACTTCATTTAATGCGAAATTAAGAGAAGTAATATCATCATTTTTTGGTGTAGTTTCAATAGAAAGTAAACTGCGTTCTGATATTTTGTAGTGGCCATCAATAATATTTTGAATAGCTTGTTCTATAGCATTTACTTGTATGGTTGCTAAAAAACCAAGTCTTCCAGTGTTAACACCTATTATAGGAATATCAATATCTTTAACAAAAGTAATAGCTCGTAAAATAGTACCATCACCACCAACGCTTACAAGAAAATCAAAAGAAGTGTCTAATGTATTGAATGTCTTAAAAGAAGCATAATCTTTTATGTTTGGGGATTCATTTTTTATGAGGTTAAAAAACTCAGTTTCTATATAAGCATCAACATCTTTTTTTAGCAAATAATTAAATAGTGTCTCTACTGATACATTAGTGGCTTCATTATAAAACCGTCCAAAAATAGCAACTTTCATGTGTTTGTTTTTATTATTTTTTATAGGTCACATGGTGCATCCAAAATAATCATTTTCTTTATGAAACTAATTTTTATTATGGATGATTCATTGTTTACATGTTTAAATATCTCTTCAAATAATCTGAGCGGTGTTTCAAGTTTTCAATATAACCGTCTTCTTCATGTCCAGATATTATGTTGTAGTTATACCTACGAAATGTTTGTATAATTTCATTAAGACCAGTATTTCCTATTTTTAGAGTGATTTGAGCCAAGTCGGTATTCATTTTAGAAATAAATGCCCCTAAAAGTTTACCGTTGTTGGATTCTACTATTTGACTAATCTCACTAAAAGAATAATCATTAATACCTTTTTCGATAACTAAAATACCGCCTGTTTCAGAGAAAAAGGGAGATTCATTAAATAGGCTAATAATATCATTAAGTTCATAATAGCCTAAGTAAACGTTTTGTTCGTTTAAAACAGGCATAATATTAGTAGAGTTTATAGCAAATGCTTCAAGAACATCTAACCAAAGTGTTGCGTCTCTTACAAAAAAATCTTCAAGAGCGTATAGGTATTCGCTTAAAAGTTTGTTACTTTCAAAGCAATGAGCATCAGTTTCAGAAAAACACCCTAAATATATATTGTTATCATCTTTAACAGGAATATGTGAATAGGTTAGTTGATTAAACAGTAATTGTAGATCGCTTATATTACTATTATTGTTTAATGGTTCTATGTCGTTTATAATGTATTCTGATAGTTTCACAGTATTTCTATTTTTAATTCTGTAAGATATAATTCTTCTAAAATTATATCAAATGAGTGCTCTTAACTTATTTAATTCTACTTCTTAAATAGGAATGCAAATTAATCAAAAAAATAGTATATAAGCCTGTTCTACTTTGTATTTTTGTAGAACAAATTTGATCTTTTCTTTTTTAAGTGAATAAATTAAATTAGTTCTATTTTTTAAAATTGTGCTATGACAAAACTAAGTGTTAATATTAATAAGATTGCTACTTTAAGAAACTCAAGAGGTGGTGATGTGCCAAATGTAGTTGAATTTGCAAAAGATGTTCAGCGTTTTGGAGCAGAAGGAGTAACAATACATCCAAGACCAGATGAAAGACATATACGTTATCAAGATGCGCGTGATTTAAAATCGCAAGTTTATACAGAGTACAATATTGAAGGAAATCCTATTGACTCTTTTGTGAAATTAGTTTTAGAGGTTAAGCCAACGCAGGTTACATTAGTTCCAGATGCTATTGATGCTATAACTAGTAACGCAGGTTGGGATACTGTAAAACATAAAAGCTTTTTGATTGATGTTATTAAGGAATTTAAAAATAATGGTATAAGAACTTCTATTTTTGTAGATCCTGTTTTAAGTCAAATAGAAGGTGCAAAAGAAACTGGAACAGATAGAATTGAACTATATACCGAAACCTTTGCGCATCAATACGGTTTAGGTAATAAGGAGGCTGTAAGACCTTATATTGATAGTTCGGCATTAGCTAATAGTTTAGGTTTAGGAATTAATGCGGGGCATGATTTGTCATTAGATAATATACAGTTTTTTAAAGAAAATATTCCAGATTTATTAGAAGTGTCAATTGGACATGCTTTAATTTCTGAAAGTTTATATTTGGGAGTAGAGAATGTTATTCAAATGTATTTAAACAAGCTTAAGTAAAGGAAAATAGTTTACAATATTTTGTAAATAATTTTAATTGGTAAATAAAAAATAATAGTTCTTAATGTTATTACATTCAAATATAATTGGAGAAGGCTCCCCGTTTGTTATTCTTCATGGGTTTCTAGGTATGAGTGATAATTGGAAAACACTTGGACGTCAATTTAGTGAGCAAGGGAATCAGGTTCATTTAGTAGATCAGCGGAATCATGGTCGAAGCTTTCATGATAATGAGTTTAATTATGAGGTGCTTGTGAAAGATTTAAAGGCGTATTGTGATGCGCATAAATTGTTTGAAATTATATTGCTAGGACATTCTATGGGAGGGAAAACAGCGATGCTATTTGCTGCTGAGTATCCAGAAATAGTTTCAAAGTTAATGGTTGCAGATATTTCTCCTAGATTTTACCCTGTGCATCATGATAGTATTTTAGAAGGCTTGAGTGCTATGGATTTTGATGTTTTAAAAAGTAGAGGAGAAGCAGATAAGGTTTTAAGTGAATATGTTTCAGATTTTGGAACTCGTCAATTTTTGCTTAAAAATTTATATTGGGTTGAAAAAGGACAATTAGGTTTGCGAATTAATTTAAAAATATTAAAAGAAGAAGTTGCAGAAGTTGGAGAAGCTTTGCCTGCTCATGCCATGTTTAAAAAAGAGACTTTATTTTTAAGAGGAGATAGATCTGAGTATATTGGTATTGAAGATGAAGTATTAATATCAAATCATTTTCCAAAATCAGAAATTACCACTATAGCTAATTCTGGGCATTGGTTACATGCCGAGAACCCAAAAGATTTTTTTAAGGCAGTACTGCAGTTTATAAAATAGCTATATTTTGTATATTTAAGTAAAAATAAACAAATGAAACTCATTATAAAACTTTTATTAAATGCTTTTGCAGTAGTAGTTCTTTCAAAAGTATTATCAGGTGTTAATGTAGATAATTATACTACGGCTATTATTGTAGCTGTAGTATTATCGGTTTTAAACCTGTTGGTTAAGCCTATTTTAGTTGTTTTAACATTACCAATAACAATTCTAACATTTGGGGTGTTTTTGTTAATAATTAATGCGCTAATTGTTTTATTGGCAGATAAATTAATTGATGGCTTTTCGATAGGTAGTATATGGATCGCTTTATTATTTAGTATACTATTATTCTTCCTGCATTCGCTTTTGAAAGAAACTAAAAAATAGCTTAGAATAAACTTGTGTTTTATTCATAATAGAACCTAAATCATTCTAAATGTGAGTTACATGTGGTTATTGAAAATCAATAAAGGAAATCACGTAAAATCAAGCAATTAAAAACTTTGTTGGGATGCAAAAATGTATTATTTTTGCATCCCAATTTTGGTTACATAAATATTAGGTTTAAAAACCATTTGTTAAATGCCTGTAAAGGGTTTTATATCATTAAAATGAATATTACAAGAGAAAACGTTGATGCATTAAATGCTGTAGTAAAAGTAGATATCGCTAAAGAAGATTATAGTGATAAAGTAGAAAAGATCTTAATAGATTACCGTAAAACAGCAAATATTCCAGGTTTTAGAAAAGGACACGTACCAATGGGTATGGTTAAAAAGCAATATGGTAAAGCAGTGTTGGTAGATGAGGTTAATAAATTATTACAAGATGCTTTAAATAAGTATTTAACTGAAGAGAAGTTAGATGTTTTAGGTCAGCCTTTGCCAAAACCACAAGATGATATCGATTGGGATGCAGAAGGTTTTTCTTTTGAATTTGAATTAGGTTTAGCACCAGAATTTGAAGTTGAGTTAAAAAGTAAAGATACGATCACTCAATATAATATTATTGCGGATGATAAAATGATTGATGAACAAATTGAGCGTATTCAAAAGCAATATGGGAAATTAGTTCCTCAGGATGCTGTTGAAAAAGATAGCGAAATTACCGGAGCTTACAAGAATGAAGAAAAAGAAATTGATAATACAGTTACTTTAACTTTAGATAAGTTTAAAGGAGAGGCTACTGAAAAACAATTTATTGGAGCTAAGGTAGGTGATGTTGTTGTGTTAAAGACTAAAGGATTGTATGAAGATAATCATGATTTAATGCATGCCTTAAAATTAGGACATGATGATATACAAGATTTAGATATTGAAGTAAGCTTTACAATTACTGAGGTTAATAAACGTGAATTAGCAGATCTAGATCAAGAATTATTTGATAAGCTTTTTGGAGAGGGAGGAGTAACTTCTGTAACAGAATTAAAAGCTAAAATAAAAGAAGACGCAGAAAAGCAATTTGTACAACAAGCAGATCAAAAATTATTAAACGATATTACTGAGTATTTGGTTGAAAATACAAAGTTTGATTTACCAGCAGAATTTTTGACAAAATGGATGCAAACAGCAGGTGAGAAAGAAATAGATGCAGAACAAGCTAAGGAAGAATATAATAAGTCTGAAAAGAGTTTACGTTATCAGTTAATCGAGGGTAAATTAATTACAGAGAATAATGTTCAAGTAACGATGGACGACATCAAAGAACATGCGCGTGAGATGATTAAAGCTCAAATGGCACAGTTTGGTCAATTGAATCCTTCAGATGAAGAGCTAGACGGTATAGCAGCACGTGTATTATCAAACCAAGACGAGGCACGTCGTATTTCAGAGCAGTTAATAAGCCAAAAATTATTAGCGCTATATAAAGAAAAGGCAAACCTTAAGGTTAAAGAATTAAGCTATGAAAACTTTGTTAAAGAAGTTTATGGAGATAAATAAGTAAAGAATAAATGCTTATATTTAGGCGCTTAAATCTATTAGGTTTAAGCGCCTTTTTATTCAAAAGGAATTCTATAAATAGAAGCTTTTAATTTATCTTGATGATAATCAGGATTTTAATCAAAATAAAATACAAGACAGACTATGGATTACGCAAAGGAATTTGAGAAATTCGCGATAAAAGATCAAGGTATTAGTAGCACTTATTACAATAAAATAATAAGTAGCATGTACCCTACTAATTTAACACCAAACATTATTGAAGAGCGTCAAATGAATATTGCCATTTTTGATGTATTTTCACGTTTAATGATGGATCGAATCATTTTTTTAGGTACAGGAATTAATGATCAAGTGGCTAACATTATACAAGCTCAATTATTGTTTTTAGAGAGCACGGATGCTAATAAAGATATTCAAATTTATATTAATTCTCCTGGAGGGAGTGTTTATGCAGGTTTGGGTATTTATGATACGATGCAGTTTATAAAACCTGATGTAGCAACAATTTGTACAGGAATGGCAGCATCAATGGGAGCTGTGTTATTATGTGCTGGAACAAAAGGAAAGCGTAGTGGTTTAACACATTCACGTGTTATGATTCACCAACCATTAGGAGGTGCTCAAGGTCAAGCTAGTGATATTGAAATTACAGCAAGAGAGATCTTGATTTTAAAAGAAGAACTTTATAAAATAATTAGTAAGCATTCTGGTCAAGATTACGACAAAGTATATGAAGATAGTGATAGAGATTATTGGATGAAAGCCGATAAAGCTAAAGAATACGGTATGATTGATGAGATTTTATCTCGTAATTAAATAAAAAATTGTAATTTTAAAGAATTATTATAGAGGGTTTTGTGGTATTTCATTCCCTAAATAAATAAGATTAATGGCAAAAGAAGAATTGGAATGTTCGTTTTGTGGTAGAAAAAAGCCAGAAACTAACTTATTAATAGCAGGTTTAGATGCTCATATATGCGATAGATGTATAGAGCAAGCTCACGGTATTGTTCTTGAAGAGTCTAAGCAAAGTGATAGTAGTGATTTATCAGCAGAGTTAAAACTTCGCAAACCTCAACAAATTAAAGGGTTTCTTGATGAGTATATAATAGGGCAAGGCATGACTAAAAAAGTGATGTCTGTAGCTGTATATAATCATTATAAACGTTTATTACAGCCACCATCAAAAGATGATATTGAAATTCAAAAAAGTAATATCATTATGGTTGGTCAAACCGGGACAGGTAAAACCTTAATGGCAAAAACCATAGCTAAAATGTTAAATGTACCATTGGCTATTGTTGATGCTACTGTATTAACAGAGGCAGGTTATGTAGGTGAGGATGTAGAAAGTATTTTAACACGATTACTTCAAGCTGCCGATTATAACTTGGAAAAAGCAGAAAAAGGTATTGTTTTTATTGATGAAATAGATAAAATAGCGCGCAAAAGTGATAATCCTTCTATTACACGAGATGTGTCTGGTGAAGGAGTACAACAAGCCTTATTAAAGCTTTTAGAGGGTACTGTAGTTAATGTTCCGCCCAAAGGAGGACGTAAGCACCCAGATCAAAAGTTTATTGAAGTTAATACCGGAAATATTTTATTTATAGCAGGAGGTGCTTTTGATGGAATAGATCGTGTTATATCTAAACGTCTGAATATGCAAGCTGTTGGTTATAGTGCTTCTATGTCTGATGATGTTGTAGATCAAGATCATTTGTTGCAATATATTATTCCTAAAGATTTAAAAGATTTTGGTTTAATTCCAGAAATTATAGGACGTTTACCAGTCTTAACTTATATGGATCCTTTGGATGCCGATACTTTAAGAGCAATACTTACAGAGCCTAAGAACGCTATTATCAAACAGTACAAAAAGTTGTTTGAAATGGATGAAATTGATTTTGCTATAACTGATGGTGCTTTAAATTTTATTGTAAATAAAGCTATTGAATATAAATTAGGAGCAAGAGGGTTGCGCTCACTTTGTGAAGAGATACTAACAGATGCAATGTTTGAATTGCCTAGTAGTACAGAGAAGAAACTAAATGTAACTAAAGCTTATGCTGAGGAGAAATTAACTAAAACTACTCTAAAAAAACTAAAAGCTGTTTCTTAAATAAGAAAATAACAGACTGACTAGATAATAAATAAAACCACGCTATTAGTGTGGTTTTTTTATTGTATAAATATCTAGCCCTGAAATAAATAGCGTTACACTAAAAATATATTGTAATCGCTGAAACTGGAAAAGGGGTATTGAGCAAGATTATTAAACTTCTTTTAAAACAGGTATATTTAGAAGTAGAGTAGGGGAACTAAGAGCTAAGTTATCCCATACATATAGTAAAGTATTAATAGAGTGAAGAAAAATCCATTGAACATCTCTTTGATAGAGGATTACAATATTGTATAAATGAATTTCAAAAAAGAATGAATGAAATGCTGTTAAGTCTATTATCTATTGAAAAATATAATTCTTATCCAAATGACTAACAAAAACTTCTTAAAAGAATTGAATATCCGTAATTACTAATAATTGATTAAAAATGCTTATTTTGTTAAAAAAACAAGTCATGAATATTTTTAGTTTTACCGCCCATTTTGATAGTGAAGAAGCTTGTCGTACTCATTTTAAGCAAGAAAGAGATAAGATAGGAGTTAAATGCCAGCGTTGTGGTCATACTCATCACTATTGGATAAAGGCTGTTTGGAGCTATGAGTGCAAATCTTGTAGAGCCCGTACATCTTTGAGAAGTGGTACTATTATGCAAAATTCTAATCTATCTTTTATGATATGGTATAAGACAATGTTTTTGATGACTACTACCAAGAAAGGATTTTCTTCTAAAGAAATCCAGAAACAGCTTGGTTTAAAAAGGTATGAACCTGTCTGGGCGATGGTTCATAAACTTCGTAAAGCAATGGGTAACAGAGATGCCCGCTATACTTTAGAAGGTATGATTGAAATGGATGAAGGTTATTTTACGGTCGAATCTTCTGAAATAGAGCAACAAAAAGGAAAAAGAGGTCGTGGTGCAGTAGGAAAGCAAAACGTAATGATAATGGCAGAATCCACTCCCTTAGAAGACCCGAAAACCAACAAGAAGGATCGCCAATGTCGCTACTTTAAAGCCAAAGTGCTGACAGATCATAAGGCTGATGGTGTAAATGATACTGTTAAAGAGTCTTTAGACGAACAAAGCATTGTTTTTACTGATAAAAGTACTTCATATGTTGATATTGCTGATTTTGTAGAACTACATATTAGTGAAAAATCAGATAAACAAACTACTAAAGAGACCTTGAAATGGGTACATATTACCATAAGCAATGCCAAACGAAACTTACTTGGAAATTATCACAAAATTAAAGGCAAATACCTACAACTCTACCTAAACGAATTTGTTTACAAACTCAATCGAAGATATTTTGAGGAAAAACTATTCGATAGACTAGTAATAGCTGGAATTACTGGATTATGAGTAAAAACGGATATTCAAATAAAAGAATATATAATATAAAACTGAAAAACCTGAACAATAATATTATTGTTCAGGTTTAATAAATTTAATTTATATCGGTTATATTAGGTTTTTAAATTAATCTAAAATAACAAACTCAATGCGTCTATTGCTTTGCAAATCCTTTTTAGAGCATCTATTTTTACAATCTATTAAGGGTTTTGTTTCTCCAAAGCCTATAGCTTCTATACGGTCTTTATTAATACTATTATTAATGAAGTAATCCATAGCAGATGTAGCACGTTTTTTTGATAAATCTAAATTATATGAGTCACTACCAGTATTATCTGAATGGGCATTAATAGTTAATCTTGTCTCAGGGTATTCTTTAAGAATAGCAATAATTTTGTTTAATGAAATAAAGGACTCTTCTCTTATTTCCCATTTGTTAGAGTCGAAATGGATATTATCTAACTCTACTAATTCACTATTAAATTTAGCTATAATAGGTTCAACAGTTTTTATGGATAAATCTTTTGTATAAGTTGTTTTAATATCCTTGTTAGCTGTAAAGGCAAAAGAATTATCTTTAAATCCGTCTTTATAAGTCGTTATGTTATAAGATTCAAAAGGAATTACATCAAAACTATAAGCTCCATTTTCTCCCGTTTCTTGTTGGGCTATTTCGTTACCTTCATCATCCTTTAAAATAACTAGAGCATTGGGAATTGTAGTATTAGTTTCAATATCTAATATTTTTCCTTTAAGAGTTTGCGTGAAGTCTTTAATAGTAACTGCATAAACATCAAAATTACCAACACCTTGTTTATTTGAAGATAAATAAGCTCTATTCTCATTATTAGCCACAAAGTAAGCAATTTCATCATAGTCAGTGTTTACTGTATTTCCTAAATTTATAGGGGTTTTGTAACCTTTGTTAGAAATCTTACTTGAAAAAATATCAAAACCACCTATTGTATTATGTCCTTTTGAAGCAAAATATAAATGTTTATTATCACTTGATAGCGATGGGTATTTATCATCTAAAGAGGTGTTTATTGTATTTCCTAAGTTTTTAGGAGGACTTAATGTGCCGTCCGTGTCTATGTCTGAAACATATATATCGTAACCTCCAGTAGTGTCAGGTAGGTTTGCAGAAAAATACAATTTATCTCCTGTAGAGTTAACAAAAGGATTCTCTATAGAAACATTTTCTTTATTAATACTTAGCAGTTCTTCATTTATCCAATTTCCATGAGAATCTTCTTCTAAATCAGCCTTGTATAATTTATACTCCATTGAGTTTTCTCTGGAGCTTCTAGTATAATAAACTGTTTTTTGGTCAGGAGAGAAAGTTAATTGGTCCTCACTATCATTTGTGTTTAATATTCTAGAAAACAACAAAGGTAAGCTTAAAGAACCATCGTTGTCATTAATGTCTAAACAAAACAATTCTTTATACGCTTCATTTGTATTGGGGTCAATCTTAGCCATAGCACCTGGCTTTTTTGAACTTACCATTATGAATTTGTTTCTAAAAAAACCTGATCCAATTTCGGTGTATTTGGAATTTGCTCCAGCATCAGAAATTTGAAATCTAGACTCATTGGCATTTGTTGATGCTTTAGGAGATTGCGTAAAATTGTTAACTGTTATTAAATTTGAAGAATTTTGACTAACTACAATATTTGATACAAGAAAAACAATGAAATATAATTTTTTCATTTTTAATTAAGATATTAATTTTTTAATTTAAAATAGAGAGAACATTTGTAGTTTAATTATCAAATGTAGTATTTTGACTAGTATTTGATTTAATTTATAAGATGAAAGGTTATTTAATTCGTTGAAACGTTGTTTTTTGAGTCTATTTGGATTGGTAAGTGTCGTTTTACGAATTTAAGCGTAGTAAATCATCCATATAATTTCTAGTATTTGAAAGTCTAGGTATTTTATGCTGTCCACCTAATTTATTATTTTGTTTTAACCAATCATAAAACAAATGTTCACGAGCAATATTAATTTGAGGCTTATTAAGTGTGATATTATTATAGCGTTTAGCTTCGTAATCTGAATTTAATGATTTTAATGCATTGTCAAACAATTCATTAAAATAATCAAGATCTTTAGGGGGAGTTTTAAATTCAATAAGCCATTGATGAGCTCCTTTTTCTTTACCTTTCATAAAAATAGGAGCAGCTGTAAAATCTACAATTTCTGCTTTGGTACGTTTGCAAACCTTTTTTAATGCATCTTCGGCATTTTCAATAATAAGTTCTTCTCCAAAAACATTTATGTGGTGTTTTGTTCTGCCAGAAATTTTTATTCTATAGGGATTTAAAGATGTAAATCTAAGAGTATCACCAATTTTATAACGCCATAAACCTGCATTTGTAGTAATAATAACGGCGTAATTTTGATTCAATTTTACTTCACTTAATGGAATTGCTTTTTCTTCAGAAGTGGCATAAATATTCATGGGTATAAATTCATAAAAAATACCATAATCTAACATCAATAGTAATTCATTGGAATCATTTTGATCTTGGATAGCAAAGAATCCTTCAGAAGCATTATAAATTTCATAATACCTATAATCTTTTTTTGGTAATATTTTTTTATACTGATCTTTATACGGAACGAAACTTACACCTCCATGAAAATAGACTTCTAAATTAGGCCATATATCAAAAACACTATCTTTTCCTGTCGTTTCAATAACATTATTAAGTAAAACAAGCATCCATGAAGGTACACCGGCAAGGCTGGTAACATTTTCATTAATAGTTTCATTAACTATGGCTTGCATTTTATGTTCCCAATCGCTCATTAAGGAAACTCTATTGCTGGGAGTACTGCTAAATTCTGCCCAAAAAGGCATGTTATCTATTAAAATAGCAGATAAATCTCCGAATACAGTACCGTTTTCTTTGTATAATTCTTTACTTCCTCCTAATCTTAAGCTCTTGCCTGTGAATAGTTTAGAGTTTTCATTGTTATATAGGTACATGCAAAGCAAATCTTTACTAGCAGCATAATGACAATCTTCAAGTGATTGGGAGCTTACTGGAATAAATTTGCTTTTGGATCGAGTTGTTCCGCTAGATTTAGCAAACCACTTTATGGGAGTAGGCCAAAAAATATTACTTTCACCTCGTCTAGAACGTTCTATTGTGTCTTGCCAACCATCATAATTTTTAATAGGAATGCGTTCTGAAAATGTTTCATAATTATTTATAGAAACGAAGTCGTATTTCTTGCCAATCTCTGTGTCTTTTGCTATATCTATAAGGTTTAATAGTAATTCGTTTTGTACTTCATTTGGGTATTTTAAAAATAATTCTATTTGATGGAAACGTTTTTTTAAAAACCAAGAAGCAATCGAATTTACTATAGGTATTGGCATATTTATTTTATCTTTAAGATTTTAAAAATAATACTTTTTTTTATGACTTACCAAGGTGTTTTAACAAAAATGGACACAGAGTTTACTATTCCTATACAATACTATTTAGTGTTTGAAAATGATTTTTTGAATATGAATCAATTATTAAATAAAAATATTGATATTCATTTTGTTAAATACCAGTGTTTAAATTGTAGTTTAGATAAGCAAATTTATAGACAAGGGTTTTGTAAGAGCTGTTTTTTTGAAATACCTCAAGCTGCAGATTGGATTATGCGTCCTGAATTAAGTACAGCTCATTTGGATAAAGAAGATAGGGATTTAGAATATGAAAAGAAAGTACAACTCCAACCGCATATTGTTTATTTAGCAAATTCTAGCAACGTTAAAGTTGGTGTTACCAGAAAAAGTCAAGTACCTACACGTTGGATAGATCAAGGTGCTATTAAGGCTATTGAAATTGTAGAAGTACCTAATAGGTATTTAGCAGGTGTTACAGAGGTGGCTTTAAAAGATTATGTGGCAGATAAAACGAACTGGAGAACAATGCTTAAAAACGATTTTGTCGATGAAAATTTAGAAGAATGGCGAGAACGCTTAAAGCAATATATTCCAGAAGAAGCTGCTGCTTATTTTATTGAAAATAAAACAGAAACGAATTTAGAATTCCCAGTAAATAAATATCCAGAAAAGCCAAAGAGTTTAAATCTTACTAAAGCACAGCAATATTCGGGAAAATTAACAGGTATTAAAGGGCAATATCTCATTTTTGAAGATAATACTGTTTTTAATATTAGATCTAATGAAGGGCTTGTAGTTAATATAAAAATTCAATAAAAAAATCCCATTCACAATTTTGGGAATGGGACTTGGAATATTTTTTCAAAATTAAAGATTAAATTTCTTCGTTGTCTCTAATGTTTTGAATGTATTCTGCTTTTTGGATTTCACGACGTCTTTTAACAGAAGGTTTAGTGAAAAACTGACCTTCTCTTAGGTTTTGCATCACTTTAATGTTTCTGTGTTTTCGTTTGTAGCGTTTTAAGGCACGCTCTATATTCTCGCCATCTTTAACAATAATTTTTAACATGAATGTTTTTTAAGTGATTTATGTAAACTATAGGATTTTCCTAAAATATATTTAACAACTTGGTTGTTTTGCTTAAAAGCGTTAAATAGCAAACTTCATCCTTTAAAAAAGAATGTAATTCAAGATTTATTCGCAAAGGTAGGCTTTTGAATTTTATTTCTGATGATATGTCCATTCTATTTTGAAATAAAAAAAGCATTATTATGTTTTTAATTAAAGAAATTAAGTAATATAAATTTTTATAGCTTGAATAAAACTTATACTAATTAGTAAAACTCCTGTCACTTTGTTAATCATAAAAGCTATGTTTTGGACTTCATTCTTAATTAGAATACTAATTCTGCTATAAAAATAGAGTGTTAGTAATTTACCTAAATAGACGCCAAAGAAAAATAAAAATAATACAGAAAATGAAGACTGTAGAGACAGCACAATATCATTATTTTTTAATATGCCATAAGTGATAACCCAATAAATTAATACAGGAGGGTTTATTATGCCAAGTAAAAAACCTGTGACGTACTTTGATTGGATTAATTGTTTTTTTTCAGATTTGTCATTAGGGAATTTCTTGAAAAATAAAAAACCACCTACTATAAAAAAGACAAAGACTAATGTGATTTGAACCCAAAGGTTGTCGCTGAAAAATTCTTTAATAACTGTATTGCAGTGCAAGGCATAATAAGATAATATGACTTCTGCTATACCTGAAGCTATAGCAATTTTAAAGGCTTGTTTGGCATTTTGCTTTAAGGTAGTATTTATAACAGCTATATTAGAGGCTCCAAAAGGAAGCGCGCTAACAATAGCTGTTATAATACCAATTATTAAGTAAATTATAATCATTTACGTTTTGTTGAAAAACATGATAAAAACTTACAGAATAAAATTTTAAACACATGAAAATATCACTTACTGGCTTTTTTCTTTTTCCCAAATAAACCACCAAGAGCATCTTTAACGGTGTTTTTTTTGTTTGATGTAGAATCGGTTTTAGTTTTATTTCCCCCAATAATACTACCTAAAGCATCTTTTACAGCATTGTTTTGTTGTTTTGTAGAATCAGTTTTTGCTTTATTTCCTCCTATAACATTGCCAATTAAACTTTTTACTTCGTCTTTACCTTTGTTGAGAAGTTTTTGTTTTTCAATTTCAATAAGTTGCTTGGTTAGGTTTGAGACACCGCTTGTTAAGTCGGTTTTTACAGATGGGCTTGTGTAAGATCCTCCAATATTCGCTGTTACAGGAACTGTAATATCATCAACGTCTCTATCATTTATTTTACCAATAAGGCGGTTAACATCACTTCCTAAATATTTAGCAGGCACATTAAAAATGGCACTGTACTCTAAGGTTTGATCAAAACCATGAGCGCCAGAAACTGTAATGTCAATATCTTGGTACTTTAAATCAAAAGGTTTTACACTTACCTTGCCATCAGCAAAACTTAGTTTTGTTTTTAAATCTTTTAAATCTAATTTACTAAAATCTATAAAACTTAAAGCGCCTTCAAGTTTGCTAAAAAGTTCGCCTTCATTTTTATTAATATTAGTGGTTAATAATTCGGCTAAAGCTTTACCCGTAACAGTACCTAGATTAGGAGTGAATTCTTGATCTAAATCACCAGATAAATTAATGGTAGTATTTAGTTTTCCTTGAAGTAGTTTTGCAACTGGAGCTAGATTTCTAAGTAATTCTAAGCTTTTAAAAGATTTAGCAATGTCAAACCCATTAGCGCCAAGATCAAAGCCGAAAGTTGGTGTTTCATTTTTTGTAGAAACATTTCCATTAATAGACATTGCACCATCAAATATATTAGATGTCATGTTTTTAAGTGTAGCTTGTTGATCTTTAATTAAAAGAGCGCCTTTAACATTTTTCAAATTTAAATTGTCATAAACAACTGTTTTTGCGTCAGCGTTAATTGTACAATCTAAAAAAGCTGGAATTTTTAGTGATTCGTCATCGCTTGTGGTTTTGTTGTCTGTAGGAGCAGCTTCATCTTCAGTCATAAAATCACTCACTTTAAACAAGTTTGAATTCACATTAAAATTCCCTTGTAAGGTGTTGTCACTCAATAAAAAACCTAGTAGATTTTTTATAGAACCATTTGCGTTTAAATCACTATCTCCTGTTTTTGCTTTAAAATTGCTTAATGAAACTTTTTCTGGGCTAAATGTCATGTTTGCTTCAGAAATATGAATAGGGTTTACAATATCTTCCGAAGAAAATACAAAATCACTAATACTCGCAGAGCCGTTATTTTTAATGCGTTCGTAAGCATTCGTTTCAAGAGCATTCATGTCGAAAGCCGTGTTTAGTTTTGCTTTAAAAATACCAGTAAGCGTATTTTCTAATTCTAAAGGGTAAGCTTTGGTTATGTTTGCTAAATTTAAAGCGCCGTCAATATTAGCATTAACAAGCATATTTTTAGTTATGTTTTTTAAAGAGGTAGATGATTTGAAAACATCTTCATCAATTTTAAAATTAAGAGTATTTATATCAATATAAGTATCGTCAACGTTTCCTGTTGTATTTTTTATAGATGTATTTATTACAATACTTTCAACGCGTTTTGGTAAATCTGGATATTTAAAAGCGGCATTATTTGAGGTAAAGCTAATGTTTAATTTAGGAATAGTATTTTCTGAAATTAAACCTTTTGCAATACCTTTTATTTTAAAACCACCGGAGGTTTCAACACCGTCAATGTTTTTTGAATATGCTTCAGGAATCAGAGCAAGGAAATCTTTAAAAGTAGATCCAGGGTTTTCAAAGGTTATGTCAATCTCCTGCGCATCTTCTAATAGTTTTACATAACCATGAAATTCTAAAGGAAGTTGATTAATAACTGCTTTGTTGTCTTTAAATGTATATTTGCTGTTTTTTAAATCTAAATTAATTAGAGCGTCTAATTTAACAGGATTATTACTTAAATAATTAGTACTATCTAAACTAAAACTAATATTTGCTCTAGTTTTAGTATCAAGTTCTGATGTTTCAGTTGAAACTATGGCATTTCCTTCATGATTAAGTTCTGTAATATGTGCTATAGTTTTAGATGTTTCATCAATATAGGTAAGTGCACTATTGGTAATTTTGTAATCTTTTATATTTAATGAAAAAGCAGCAGATTCAGATTCGGTTTCAACAGGAGTATTCTCTGTTTCTTTAGAAATATCGTAATTAGCATTTCCAAATTTATCTGTTTTTAAAGTTAATAAAGCTTCGTTAACATAAATACTATTTATTACAATTGGATCTTCACTAGCCGTTTTTAATAGCTCTGTGATAGACATGGTGAAAGAGATATTTTTAATAGAAGCAAATGTTTCGTCTTTAAAAGGATCAAAATTAGTAATCACTAAATCGTTTACATTAACATGAGCTTGGGGGAAACTTTGTAAAAAACTTAAGTTAACATCACTAAATTCTACTTTAGCATTTAGGTTTTCGTTTATAACACGCTTAACCATATCTTTTATTTGTCCTTGAAAAATAAAAGGAATAGCAATTAAAAGAGCTATTATAATAAGTAATGTAATGCCTATAATTTTAAAAACTTTTTTCATTTGGGTATAATTGTTTTTCGCTTTCGCGGAATTTTATTATAAAATATATACGCAAAAATGATACTAAAAGACCAAAAATGCATTGTTTTAATGTTAATTTATATTGAGAATTTATAGTAAATCTATTTCTTCGTTAATTTTTAATTTGAAACGCTTACGGAATAAGTAAACACCTAAATATAAGAAAGGAGTGTCGATAAGGGCAATGAGTACTTTAAATAGAAAACCAGAAATTAGCAAGCCTAAGAATTTATCCCAAGCAATAATATCGAATAAACATAAAAGACCGACTACTGTAAATGTATCTACAAATTGCGATAAAAATGTTGAAAAATTATTACGTAACCATAAGTGTTTACCTTTGGTTAGGCGTTTCCAAAAATGGTAAATTTGAATATCTACAAATTGTGCAAATAAATATGCCATCATACTAGCAAAAACAGCAAGGACTGTGTTTCCAAATACAGTAGAAAACATGTTGTTGTCTACAGGCGACCAAGTGGTTGCAGAAACAGTATTAGAAGCATAGATAATTAAAAGTGAAAATAAAGAAGCAAAAATACCTGCTATAACCACTTCATTAGCGCGTTTTTTGCCATAAATTTCACTTATTAAATCGGTAATTAAAAAAGTAATTGGATAAGGAAGTATGCCTACAGAGATTTCAAAGAGTTTACTTCCAAAAATTTCAATATCAAAAGGATACCAATAGAAAAATTTCTGAAATATAAGGTTTGAAACCACTAATGAGGTAATAAATAAGGCTCCTAAAAGCATGTAAATACGTTGGGCAGCAAGTTTATCTTTTAAGTTCATTTATAAATGTGAATAAATACGTTCGGTAAATATAAAGGAATAAAAATTGTTTTAGTTATTTTGCCAATAACTCGTTTTTCTTTTTAATTGAAAATGAGTTTGAAATTTATGAAACAACCAACAACATTCCATATAGCATTAGGTAGTAATAAAGGTGATAAATTTAAGAACCTACAAGATGCCATTGATTTAATTTATGCTAGAATTGGAAATATTAGACTGATTTCTAAAGTGTACAAGTCACCTGCGTTTGGTTTCGAGAGTGATTATTTTTTTAATGCTTGTTTGATTTTAGAATCTTTATTAGATCCTGAAATAGTTTTGAAAGCATTATTAGTCATTGAGTCAGATTTAGGTAGAGAGCGTAAGCAAGGAGAAAGTTATGAAGCACGTATTATTGATTTAGATATTATTTTTGTTGAAAAAGAGATTATTGATACAGAAATATTGCAAGTGCCACATCCAGAAATGACTAAGCGTAAGTTTGTTTTACAACCTTTGAATGATATTGCATCAAAGTTTAATCATACAAAATTTAATAAGGAGGTATCTGTTTTATTAAAAGAATGTAATGATACTTCTGTTATTGAACCTATTAAAATCTGGTTAAAAAACCCAAGTAAAGCTTTTAATTTTTCAAAGTATAATTATATAGCAATTGAAGGAAATATAGGTGCTGGAAAAACTAGTTTGGCTACTAAAATAGCATACGATTTTAATGCAAGATCCATTTTAGAGCGTTTTGCAGATAATCCGTTTTTGCCAAAGTTTTATGATGATGCGCAACGTTATGCTTTTCCTTTAGAAATGTCTTTTCTTGCAGATCGTTATCAGCAAATTAGTGATGACCTATCTCAATTAGATTTATTTAAAGATTTTATTGTTAGTGATTACGATGTTTTTAAATCACTAATTTTTTCAAAAGTAACATTAGAAGGTGAAGAGTTTAAGCTTTACAGAAAGTTATTTTACTTAATGTATAAGGATATAGCAAAACCAGAATTGTATATTTATTTATACCAAAATACTAAACGATTACAGGAAAATATTAAAAAACGGGAACGGGATTATGAGCAAAATATCACAGATAGTTATTTAGAAAAAATAAACGCAGGATATTTGGAGTTCTTAAAAAATCAAACAGATATTAATGTGAAAATTATTGATATTTCTGAGAGGGATTTTGTGAAAAATAGAACGGATTATTTATGGGTTTTGGGAGAGATTTGTTTAGAGTAATTTAATTTTTGCAATGTTTTAACTTAAAAAAAAACAGTACTATTTTATGAGTCTGCAATAATTTTTTTTTAAAAAATACAATCTTATTTATGTAGTATAAAGAATCTATTTAATTATTAAAAATCCTTAGTTTTAGTAAGGAAAAGCCTTAGTTTAAATAGAAAATATATAAATAAATTAGCATTTTTATAAAACTAAAGAATTGAATAAATATCTAGTTATCGAAACTGAAGAGTACGTTATCAATAAAATAAAAAATGTATTTGACGATTTTCCAGAATATAGATGCATAGGGTATGCTCATGATTATAGTGAAAGTATGGATATTATTTTAAAGGAAATGCCTGATTTGATTTTCTTAAACATTGATACTATTATAGATAGACCGTTTAGTTTTGTTAATGAGGTTAAACAATACTTGAAAAAAGATTCTGAGTTTATAGCTATATCGTCATCTAAAGAGAAAACTTATGAAGCAATTAAAACTGGTTTTTTTGATTATCTGTTAAACCCCATAGCAGATTTAGAAATAAGAAAAGCCGCTTTAAAGTTTAAAAAAAAACATCCAATTAAAATAAATAAGACTATTTGTTTAAAATCATATAAAGATTATCAATATTTAAATACAGATGAGATTTTGTTTTTAAGAGCTGATAATAATACTACGGATTTTTACATGAATAATGGGGAGACGATAAGCGCTTTTAAGACATTAAAAACTTTTGAAAACTTACTTCCGAAAAACTTTTTAAGAATTCATAAAAGTTACATTGTAAACAAAAATCATGTAAGTAAAGTGAGTTATAGTACATTAAATTGCACGATTAAAAAGTCTTCTCAAAATGTTCCTTTTACTAAAACCTATATTAATAATGTAGAATATATGATTAGTACATTGTCTCAATCTCCTGCTTTAAGGTTAAATTAACTTCCCTCATAGAAAAAGGTGTTTCACTAGTAGATTCATGGCTTTCCCTAAAAGAAACTTAATAAGCTCAAGTTTTCAATTTCAATATTTTATGTTTGTGTAAGCGTAAGGCAGGATAAAATTATTAGATACTCAGTTTTTAATGAATAAAAAATGAGTAATAATATTACTTTAATTCTGTTTTTTTTATTACATAATTTGTAGTTTTTAAAAACAAAATAGAATGTATTTTTAGCAATAAAAGTAGTACTATCAAGTTAGTTTTATTGGTGGAATGTGTGAAAATTAGATTAGAACTAAATAATAGCAAAAGAGATTTTTTTAATTTAATATTTTAATTTATGCGTAATCCATATAGGGTTTTGTTAATTGATGATCATCCATTGATAATTGATGCTTATAAGCGAGCTTTAGAAGAGGTAGCTTTGAAAAACAATTTAAAAGAGTTTGTTGTTTTTACAGCTGATAGTTGTGAATCTGCAATTTTAAAAATTAATAAAAGGTCAAAAGAAGAGGTGTTTGATCTTGTTTTTTTAGATCTCAAATTAAAACCTTCAAAGAACAATAAAATTTTAAATGGTGAAGATTTAGGTGTTTTAATAAGAAAAAAATTGAAAGGGACTAAAATAATAGTATCTACTTCATTTAGTGATTCATATTTAGTGTCTTGTGTTTTTAAAAGTATAAACCCAGAGGCTTTTTTAATAAAAAGTGATTTAACAAAAGAGGTGTTAATTGAAGCTGTGAAAACAGTGGTTTTTGATCTTCCTTTTTATAGTAAGACCATTATAAATATATTTAGAAAGCAAGCAGCTAACGATTTTGTTATAGATAATATTGATAGGAAAATACTACATGAATTATCTAATGGTACAAAAATGAATGAATTACCTAAACTTTTACCATTATCAATTGCTGCGTTGGAACGTAGAAAACGAATTTTAAAAGATGTTTTTAACGTTGAAGGCAAAGGAGATCGAAGTTTATTATTATTAGCTCAAGAAAAAGGATTCATTTAATTTTATGAATGGATAAATATTTTTTAGTTAAAAATACAAACGAAAATTTCTATGTATAGGACTCCTCTTTTTTTTCATAAAAAATAATATTGTTAAGTAAGGAAATCCCTTTTTATTTTAAGGCTTAACCTTAATGATTGTAAAAATATGTCTATTACTTTTAGACATAAAAAATACGATAAAAATATACCCGATAGTGGTAAGTCAAAAAATAATAATAAACTGAAAAATAATAATAATTATATAGTAAAGACTAAGTGTAAATTAAAGGCAGCTTCTTTAATTAATGCCATTTTTATTTGCGTTATTATTTCTATTTTTTGTGGCTGTTTAATTTTAATATCGCATTATCAGAATATACTTAACAATAGTCTTTTTTTTAAAGAAGATTTAATTAGCAGAAATAGATCTTCTTTTAATTATTTTTTAAATAATAGTGAATCTATTAATTATAATGAGGTTAAAGAAATTGATGTTTTTGAAGACGGTATAATATCATATTTAGAAAAAAAGAATTGGGGTTTTTACGATATATTAATTTGTAAAACAATTTTTAAGAACGATACTATAAATAAAATAGCCTTAGTTGGAAATATTAAAAACGATGTTAATGATTTAGCTCTTTATGTTACAAATTATGATAAAACTTTAAAGTTGTCAGGGAATATAAGAATTTTGGGAGATCTTAAAATTCCTGATAGTAAAACAGAACAAGTATACATTAATGGGCAAAAAGGAAATACAATACAACTTAAAGGGAAACAATTAAAATCGAGTAAAAGACTTCCTAAAATAGAGAAGGACATTTATTTGGATATTTCAAATTTACCTCGTTTAAATCCAAATAATATTTATAAGAAACCTATAGTTGTTAATGAGTTTGATTCTCCTACTAAAGTAATTAATCTAGATAATATTTCTGTATTTAAGGATGTTACTTGTAAAGGGAATTTTGTTTTAAGTTCTTCAAATAAATTAGAAATAGATAGTTCTGCAAAGTTAAATGACGTTGTTGTAATAGCTCCTAGTGTTAGAGTGCGATCTGGTTTTAGAGGGAACATTCAAATTATAGCAAAAGAAGAAGTTTTTGTAGAAAATAATGTGTCTTTATTATATCCCTCGAGTATTTATATTAAGAATGATGTAGACAGTGTTTCTGTTAAAATTATGGCAAATAGTAAATTAGCAGGAGGTATTGTGATAGATGGGAATATGTATAATAGTTCACTAAAACGACAGCTTACCATTGATGAAAAAGCAATTATTATAGGTAATGTTTATTGTTATGGGCGAACACAATTAAAAGGAGATATTATTGGTAATATTTATACAGACCGTTTTTTTTTAGAAACAAATGCTTCTAACTACGAAAATGTTATTCTAAATGCTTCAATAGATAAGGAGGCTTTGTCTGAAATGTTTATAGAATTACCCTTATTTAATAACACAACTAATAAGAAAGAATATGCTGTTATTAAAGAGTTTTAAAATGTTAAAAGCATCGTCATTAGTAGAATCTGTAATGGCAATTTCAATTATATCTATTGCCGCTTTGGTTGCTTGTATGGTGTATTTAAATGTTGTTAAGCAGAATAAAACAGTTGATTATTATGAGGCAAAACATCATGTGAATATTTTGGTAGAAGAGATGGTAAAACAGCAAAATTATGATAATGATGTTTTTATACGAAAAAAATATGCTATTGAAAAAGAAGTAACAGTTAATAAAAAAGATCAAACAGTGTTTGTTGTGTTCACTATAAGAACAGGAGGTAAGAGTTATGTTATTAATAAGTTAATCCCTTATTATGAAAGTTGAAAAATTAAAAAGCTTTACCATATTAGAAACTCTGTTAAGTTTGATGCTTATGGGTATAGTTATAACTATTACTTATACTTTGTTTAATGTATTGGGAAAACAAATGTCTCTTTTTGAAAACGAAAACGCGAGTGAGTTGCAATACAATTTGTTTAATACAACTATTATAAATGATATTGAAAAAGCTAATGATTTTAATCTAGTTAATGACAATTTGGTTCTACAGTATTATGATAATTCAACTATAGAATATAAGGTTTTGGATAATAATATTTTAAGATATCATGCAATAAAAACGGATACTTTTAAAGTCAACATAATAAAACATAATTTTTTACAAGAAGACAATGCTAACCTTTTAGATAAGACATTCTTATTAACTTTAATATTATTGAATGATACTATAAATGCAACTTATTTTTTAAATAAAAATAAAGCTAGTGTTATAAACGACACGTATTTTGAAGGAGCTATAGAAAATAATCTTTTAAAAGAGGGAATATAATAAGTGAAGATTGATGCATCAACATATAATACAAAAGTAAAGAAAAGAGATTCGTCAAGTATGGATGTTAGTTTTTCTATGCCTAATCTAAAAAGGTTTTCTGATAAACAAAAAGAAGATTTTTATAGAGAGTTTTCTACATTGATTAAATCTGGGGTAGATTTTAATCAATCTTTAGAAATTTTAACTAGTCAACAAAAATCTAAATTTATAAAGTCTATTTATAAAACTATAAATGATGATGTGGTAAAAGGTAAGCCATTACATGAGGCAATACAGGGATATAAATACTTCTCACCATATGAATATTATAGTATAAAAATAGGAGAAGATACAAGACGATTACCTGAAATATTTGATCAATTACAAAAGTTTTTTTCCAGAAAAATTAAAATGAAAAGACAAGTTGTATCAGTTCTAGCATATCCAGTTTTTGTATTGTTTATCACCTTTGGAGTCCTTTATTTTATGCTTAATTATGTGGTTCCCATGTTTGCATCAGTATTTCAACAATTTGGAAAAGATCTGCCTGAGATTACGCAGTTTGTTGTAAATGTTTCTAATCATTTTAATAGCATTGTTTTAGTTGTGTTTGGTATTTTTTTAGCAGTATTTTTAGCAAATAAAATGCTCAAGGAAAATCCCATTTATAGAAGTACTACTTCTAAGATTCTATTAAGTATACCGTATTTTGGAACACTTGTTAAAAAGATTTATTTAGCACGATTTTGTCAATCTTTTAGCTTGTTATTATCTGCAAAAACACCATTAATTACAGCATTAGAATTAACGGAAAAAATGATTTCGTTTTACCCTTTGAAAACAGCAATTGTTGAAGCTAGAAAAGATATTCTTAAGGGAGAAACTTTGGCAAATAGTTTGAAAAAGCATGCGTTTTTTTTACCTAAAATAATTTCGTTAACAGCAATTGGAGAACAAATTAATGAACTAGATAATATGTATGACGGACTAGCAAATCAATATAATGAAGATATAGATCACTCAACTAAAATGATAGGAACCATTTTAGAGCCTATGATGATTGTTATAATAGGTACTATTGTCGGTTTTATTATGATAGCCATGTATTCGCCGATATTTAATTTAAGTAAGGTTATTGAAAATTAATAGAAGAGAAGATATATAAATGAAATATTCATCATTAAAAAATGATAAAATTAAAGATATGAAACGATTATTTAATTATAAAGATTTTAACAAGAGACTGTTAAAATTGAATAAAAAGAAGCACCAGTTAAAGGCATACTCCATGTCAGAAATATTAATAGTATTATGTATTATAGGGATATTAATTTATTTGGTTGTGCCTAATCAAACTTCAGTAGTAGCAAACGCGAGGTCTATTGAAGCTCAAAATATGTTAAGTATGATTCATGGTTTAGAAAAGAGTCATTTTTTTCGTCATGCAAAATACACAGCAGATTTTAATGAATTAGGTTTTGAACATGAATCTACTATAGATCAAGGCGGACAAGCAGTATATAAAATAGAAGTTATTAGTGCGTCACTTAACGCATTTAAAGCTACAGCAACAGCGCTTCAAGATTTTGATGGAGATGGTGTTTATAATACCTGGGAGATAGATCAAGACAGAATATTGAAAGAAATTGTAAAAGATTAATTTAATGTATAACACCATATACATATTTTTAATAGCAGTTTTACTTTTTATAGTATATCAAGATGTTACGCGTAGAAGAATCCATGTGGTACTGCCAGTATGTGTTTTTGGTTTATCCTTATTTGTTAACTATTCATCTAAAGAATTAACTTTTATTAATGTTGGTTATAATATTGGTTTTGTAATGGTTAACGTATTAGGACTTGTATTATATTATTCTATTAAATCAAAAAATCTTATAAATCCAGTTGATCGTTTCATTGGGCTAGGTGACATTGTGTTTTTTATAGCAATTACACCTTTATTCAATCTTAAAGAATTTATTCTGTTTTTTATTATAGGACTCTTTTTTTCTTTATTAGTTCATATTATAATGGTGTTATTTAAAAAAAGAAAAACAATACCATTAGCAGGCTATTTATCACTTTTTCTTATTGTAAATGTGGTTATAACTTATGTGTTTCAAATTAATATAACATTTTAATGAGCGTAGATAACCTTATGCATATTGAGCTATCTGTCGAAATACAACAATCTATTAGTTCGGATGTTGCAAATCATTTCTTAATTATCCCTAAGGATATAGCAGACCAAGAGAGTGTTTTTTTTATAGATGAAACAAAAACTTCAGAAATAAATAACATTAAAGAAGAGTTAAAACTCATTTTTAATAAAAGAATTATTTTAGAACCCATTGGTTCATCTGTTATTAAAAAGGCGCTGTCTATTTATTATAGAAAAAATGATGAAAAGCCAAGGCTGATTTCTTATGGTAATGATTTTCTAGAAGATTTAATATTTGAAGCAAAAAATATCAACGCAAGTGATATTCATATTGAGATTTATGAAGAAGACGTTAGGGTAAGATTACGTATAGATGGCCAGCTTATTGAAAAAAACCATATAAAAAGAGATAACTATTTAGAGTTGATTAATCAAATTAAGATCAAATCTAATTTAGATATCACCGAAAAGCGCTTACCTCAAGATGGTAGAATTGAATATGAAGATTTCGATATAAGAGTCTCCATTTTACCAACCCATCATGGAGAAAAAGTTGTGATGAGAATACTAGGTAGAGATGCTTCTCACTTAGATATTTATCAACTGGGTTTTGAAGAAGAAGATGTGTTGCTGTATTTAGAAGCAGTAAAAAAAACAAACGGTATTGTACTTATTAGCGGACCAACAGGATCAGGTAAAACAACAACTCTATATGCAACTTTAAAGCATCTAAATAAAATTAACAGAAATATTGTCACCGTAGAAGATCCTATAGAATATACCCTAAAAGGTGTTAACCAAGTACAATTAAAGGAAAATATAGGATTAACATTTACGTCGGCATTACGATCTTTTTTAAGGCAAGACCCAGATATAATTATGTTAGGTGAAATTAGAGATGTGCAAACAGCTCAAATGGCTATTAGAGCTTCTTTAACAGGGCATCTAGTATTATCAACAATACATACAAACTCATCAATAGGTACTATATCTAGATTAGTAGATATGGGGGTGCCCTCTTTTTTAATAGCCGAAACAATAAACATATCTGTAGCTCAAAGGTTAGTAAGAACACTTTGTAATACGTGTAAAAAAGAAGTTGATTTTAATAATGAAGATTTGCCCAGAACATTTAAGACTAGTATGTCTATAAAAAAGCATCACATAGCTGTGGGGTGTCATGATTGCTATCACACAGGATATAAAGGACGAAGAGCTATTTACGAAATATTACCTATTACTTATGAAGTGGCAGAGGCAATAAAAAAAAATACACTAGAGCGATCTGATGCTATAAAAGGTAAAAGACTTTCAGATAAGGCTTTTAATTTATTTACAAACGGATTAACCTCTTTAGATGAGGTATATCCTATACTTATTAATTCATAAAATATGCTATATAGAATTTTAACAATATTTATATGTTGCCTTCTTTTTAATGTCAGTTTTTCGCAAACAAATATTAAAGAGTTTACAGAAAAACTAGAAGAACTCTCAAAAACAAAGAAAGGTTTACAAGAGAATGTTAGAATTGATTTAAGCGGTTTAACGCTTTACGATTTTATTAATGCCCTAGCAGAAGAACACCAATTAAACGTAAGTGCAGACGCTAAATTAAACCAATTAGTTACAAGTAATTTTTATGATGTTAACGTAAAAGATGTATTTCTGTTTCTAATTAAAAAACATCAATTAGAAGTCGATGTGCTAAATAATATTTTGGTGTTTAATAAAAAGCCAGAAGTAGTTGTGATTGCAGAGCCTAAGCCATTAAAAAAAATAGATGTTTCATATAACAAACAAAATAAGTTTTTGTCAATTAAATTAAAGAATGATTCTTTACCACGAGTTGCACAAGCTATTACAGATGCTTCTAGTAAAAACATAGTATTAGCTCCAAATATTAAGGAACAAAAAGTGTCTGCCTATATTTTAAATAGACCTATTGATGAGGTGCTTAAAATGATGGCGAAATCTAATAGTTTAGTCTTAACAAAAGACGAAAATAACAACTATTATCTGGAAAAAGATATTATTGATCCAGAACCAGTTAAAGTGAATAGAACTACAATCTCTAATAGGAGAAGTAGATCGAGAAATGGTAAATCAACACAACAACAAGGAGGTGGTGGTTTTGAAATAGATACTAACCCTCAGGGATTTTTAAACATAAAAGCTTTTGAAGCTGATGCAGCCGAAATGATTATAGATGCAGCTGAAAAACTAAAGATCAACTTTTTTATGTATAACACACCAGAAGGTGTTTTAACAACTTTAGTAGCGAATGGTATTACGTTCGATAATTTATTAGACCATCTTTTTAAAGGAGAAAAATATACTTATAAGAAAGTAGATGATTTATATTTAATAGGAGAGCATGCTACAGAAGGATTAAGAAAAACAGAGTTAATACAATTAGAAAACAGAACAATAGAAACAGTTTTAAGCACAATGCCTAGTGCTTTAACAGGAAACCTTGAAATTAAAGAGTTTGTAGAACTCAATGGTTTTGTGGTTTCTGGATCGAGAAATCATATTCAAGAATTTAAAGATTATATCTATGAAATAGACCGTGTAGTACCTGTTATTCAAATAGAAGTTATTATTGTGCAATATCAAAAAGCATATGAAATTCAAACAGGAATGCAAGCTGGAATTGATGATACACAAAGAACAACTTCTGGTGTGCTTTTTCCAACAAACGATACTAATCTTAATGCAACATCTGTTAATAGTTTAATAGATGCTTTCAATGGTTTAGGTATTGTAAATTTGGGTAAAGTCACAGAGAAATTTTATTTAAACTTAAAAGCTTTAGAAAATAATTCCCTTATTAAGTTATCATCAACCCCAAAGCTAGTTACTTTAAATGGTCATGAAGCCTCTTCATCTATAGGAGAAACTAATTATTACTTTGAGCAAAATAATAGATTAATTAATTCTGGAGTTAATAATAATATTCTTCAATCTGGAACTTGGAAATCTACAGAAGCTAATTTGAGTATAAATATAAAGCCTTTTGTTTCTAAAGATGAAAATGTAACACTTACCATTGGTGTAGAAAAAAGTTCATTTTTAGGAAGGGCAGGAGAAAATGCGCCACCAGGGAAATCAACTCAGCAATTTGAATCTATGATTAGTGTTAAAAATAATGAGATGATTCTATTAGGAGGGTTAGATGAATTAGAAAATGAAAACTCAGGAACAGGAACGCCATTATTATCAAGAATACCTATTATTAAATGGTTATTTAGTGGTAGAACAAAACGAAAAGAGAAATCAAAGCTTCATATTTTTATTAAACCTACAGTAACATATTAAATGATAGCTAAGTTAAAAAACATATTAAATAATAAAAGATACTATGTGTTAAGTATATCTATTATAGATGGTATACCAGAGTATTATTTAATAAATGTATTCTTTGAAAATAATGAGTTAAAAATTGAAGCTAGGCATAGGTCGAATGAGATTGATGACGCTTTTAAAGAATATTTAAAAAAAGATTACCCTTTAATTTTACATATTGAAGGCGATAATATAATAAACAAGAGTCTTGAAAATAAAACAGGATATAGAAAAAGCTTAATATTTAAGGCAGATTTAGATGATTTTTATTTTTATGAATATAAGCAAGACAATACCGTATTTGTATCAGTAGTCAGAAAAGAGGCTATTAATAATTTTATTAAAGAAATAAACGATTTAAACTTGTATGTAATAGGTCTTTCTTTTGGGCCATTTGTGATGGCTAGTTTGCTTCCTATTGTTAAAAATTATTCAACTATATCATCTCCAAATTATACGATTCATATTAATGAGAAAGGAATTAATGATTTTAAAAAAGAGAGTAATTTAAATGAAGATTATATTATTAATGAAGATAGGTTTAATCAAAATGAGATACCGCTTATAGCATCTTTTTTTAATTATAAATTTCCTAATGATACTATTGAATTCGATACAACTTTTTTAAAAGACAATGCTAATGAATTTAAGTTTAAAAAATGGTTTAAAATCGCAGGCGTATTTTCTCTTCTATTTTTTTTAATAGCACTTTTTACAAGTCATTTATTGCATAGTTCTTATTTAAATACTTTAAGCGAAAAAGAATCGGTATATGCGTTATCTCAAAAAACAGCAAAAGAGATTGATAAACTAAAACAAGAAAAAGCTTTGAAAGAGAAAATATTACGAACAAGTAATATTAATAATAAGAGTTTTATCGCAAAATATATAGTAGATATAGGAAATTCTGTTTTTCCAGAAATTACATTAAAAACAATAAATGTGATTCCTAGATTAAGAAAAATTGAACGAGATAAAAAAATAGATTTTCATTTTAATGTGATCAATATTAAAGGTGAAGTTAGAAATGATGACGTGTTTAATGTCTGGATAAAAAAAATTAAGACACTTAAATGGATAGAAAAATTAGATATCGTTGATTATTCACAAGAAAGTAAAAGAATAAATACATTCATTATAAAAATAACAATTTAAAGTGTTTAAAGATTTAACATATAAACGTAAGTTTTTTTTAGCTATTATAGGGTTTGTATTGCTTTTTTTAGCATCATATAAAAAGACATTTAAACATACATGGGTTGCTAAAAACCAACTTAAACATGTCGAGAAAAAACTAGCAAGTACAAATAATTCTTTTGATAGTTTGTATGTTTTAAAAGAAGAGATTAAGAGTTTAGATAATTTAATAGGAGGTCATTCTTTAAATCCAATTCTTGTTCAGCAAAAAATACTTGATTTTATTTCTAGAACAGACCCAAAAGTAAATATTGTGGCTATTGAAAATGTTCATTTATTTAAAACTAAAGAGTTTTTAATTTATTCTAATCAAATAGAGTTAGAAGGAGACTATGAAAAACTACTTAAGCTACTTTATGAAACGGAAAAATATTTTAATGATTCTAGAGTGGTAAGCTCAGAGTTTTATTCAAAAAAAAATTATACCACAAAAAAACAAAATCTTTTTTTAAAAATAATATTGCAGAATTATGAAAAAGCAAAATAATATAGTTTTAATATTCCTCTTTCTTTTTTTGTCATTAGGATGTGATGATATTTTAGAGGAAGATATTACAGATAATGTAATGCAGATTACAGTACCTTTAGAAGGCGCAAAACTTATAGGCAATAGTGTTCAGTTTTCATGGGAATATATTGATGGCGCTAAAGATTATAGGGTTCAAGTTACCAACAGTAACCAAATAAATGTAGTTGATTCTTTAGTAAAAGCAAATTCGTTTACATATACTCTAGATTCTGGGACTTATCAATGGCGTATAAGAGGAGAAAATTTCGCATATAAAACAGCTTATATTTTTCCAGTGAATTTTTCAATTGAAGAATCTGATGATTTATCGAACCAAATAGTCGATTTAGAATTTCCTACTGATAATTTTTATGAAAATGAACCTAGTAAGGGTGTTGTCTTTTCATGGAAAAAACTAGGGAAAGCAGATTTCTATAATTTTATCTTGATTAAGAAGTTAAATGGAGAAACAATAGCTCATGAAGCTCCAAATATTACAGCTACAAGGGTTACTGTAGACGATTCTGATATAGATGAAGATGCAGAGTATATATGGAAGGTGATGGCAATTAATACTTTAGATGATGGGACTGTATCAGAAACCGAATTTTCCGAACAATCCCTTTTTGTAGACACTGTAGCTCCAAATCAACCAATCCTATCATCACCAGTAGATTTAGATGAGATTGCACCTTCTGTAGTCACATTTAATTGGCAAAATGGCACTGATACAGGAAATGTTAAGTCGCCGATTACAAGTTTCATAGAAATTTTTAAAGATATAGATTTTACTATAGAGGAATTCTCTAGTAATACCTCGAGTAATTCTATTCAGTATGAATTCAAAACAGTAGGCACATATTATTGGCGTGTAACGGCTAAAGATGTTGCAAAAAATATAAGTGACCATAGTATAGTTAGATCTATAATTGTTAAATAATAAAGCGAATTGAGTTTGAACAAAAGGTATTTAAATAGTATTTTAATAATTCTTCTTATTGTTATTTGGAGTTCAGTGATTTATAAATATTTCGGTAAATCGGCAGATTCAAAAGATAATAGAAAAAAAGAGATGTCCAGTATAGATTATAAGCCTAAATATAAACTTACTAAAGATACGTTTATGCTTGAAATAATAAACAAAAACCCTTTTAAAGCCTCAAAAGAGACTAGAAAGGTGGTTGCAACAAATAAAATAAAATCATCAAGAAAAAACAAAATAAAACCTAAAGTTAGAAATGTGGTTTGGCCAAAAATAAGTTATCATGGCTTTGTTAAAGGCTATAATAAGACAACACGACTTATTTTGCTAAAAATAGATAAGAAACTCTATAGAAAAAGAGAGAAAGATAAAGCAGGAGATATAACCTTAATAAAAGCGTATAATGATTCTTTAATAGTAGCATTTAATAATATAAACAAAACAATAAAAAAATTCCATGAATAATCTTAACCGTCTTACCATTATTAATACTGTTTTAATACTAACCATTATTGTGATAGCTTTAGTAAGTTATTTGCGATTCAACAATAAAGAAGAGATTGTTTATGTCAATAATGTAAGATTATTTAATGGTTTTAATATGACCAAGGATATTAAAACTACAGAAGAAACCAAGATTAATAAGCAAGCAAAAGAATTAGACCTTTTGTATGTAAAACTTAAGTCTTTAACCGAAGAAGAACAATCGTTAAATAAAAATTTACAACAACAAATAGCTTATAAAAGTAAAGCACTACAAGAACTTCAAGATAATTATACCCATAATTTGAGTCAAAATGTGTGGAAAAGGCTTAACGATTACATTAAAGAGTATGCAAAAACTAGAAGTTTTAAAATTATAGTAGGCACTAGTGGTAATGGTAATGTTATGTTTGCAGAAGAATCTATAGATATTACAAATGAAATCTTAGAATTTTCAAATAAAAAATACGAAGGAAATTAAAGGTTTTTCCCTAACAATAATATGGTAAATCCCTTAAGGAGATTTAAAAGCTTTCAATAATTTTATTGAAAGTTTTAACCTATTTATGTTAGATGAAATACCTTAATCAGTTAATCTTTTTTGTTTTTTTAATAGCCACATTATTAGTGTCTTGTGGTGATTCTAAGAAGTCTGGTGTTAAACAAGAATACAAATACTTTAGTTTAAAACAACAAGGCTGGAAGTCTAAACGTGTCAACCAATTTGTTAATAATATAAACTATACAGCTACAGAGGTTCCTTTGCAGTACTATCTTTTAAAAAGTACTAAAGGAAATTATAAAACAGTAGATTCATTATATAAAATAAGTTCAAAAGAGCGTATTATAGAAGTTGAATTTCAGCACGTAAAGCAAACAGATCTTTTACTGAGCGAATACACCAATAAATCTTATGACGATGCTGTAAAATATATGGCATTTACTATAGAAAAAGATTTTACTGTAGTCACATCTTCAAATGATACCATTTCATGCTCGGGAGTAAATTTCGAGCGTAATTTTAAAGTAGCACCATTTAAGCGAGTGCTATTATATTTCAATAATATTAACCATAAGGATAATATAAAACTTATATACCAAGACCAATTATTTGGTAATGGTATAATTAAATTCAATTTCAACGAAACACCTTTAAAATTATGAATTATTTGCAACAATTAGTGATCTGCAGTCTAGGTCTATTTTTCTCATTAAATACAATAGGACAGACAACTCAAAAAGGAACTACTTATTTAGGTGAAAATGCGGGTATACAAGGCTTTGATAATGTTTTTTTAGGAAAGAATAGTGGAGCGATAACTGCTCAAAAAAACAATGTATTTATAGGTGGTAATAGTGGCGCATCTAATGTCGGTGGAGAAGGAAATGTTTTTGTTGGTCAGTCAAGTGGAGAAGAATTTAGTGGAGGCGGATATAATACTTTTTTAGGACATAGGAGTGGCTCTAAAGTATCAGGAACGTATGAGAATACTTTTCTAGGATCAAGAAGTGGTTACAATAATAAAGGTAAGGAAGGTATTCTAATCGGAGTAGATAGTGGTAGTAATGGCTCAGGAATTAATAATATATTAATTGGTAGTGGTACTGGAAGGAACTCTACTGGTAATTCAAATATATTTATAGGTAAGTGGAGTGGAAGTCAATCATCTGGAAGTCGAAATCTTTTTATGGGAGTAAGAGCTGGTATGCAGAATAAGACTGGTACACAGAATATTTTTATAGGATATGAAGCAGGGGAGCAAAGTGAAGGAGGTACACGAAATACATTTATAGGAAATTACAGCGGTAAAAATAATACAGCAGGAATAGAAAATATATTTTTAGGAGATAACACAGGTTTTGCTAATACTACAGGAAGACAAAATTCATTTATAGGGTTTAATAGTGGTCGATCAAATACATCTGGTAGTGGAAATGTGTTTTTAGGGCTATCTACAGGAAGATATAATGTTAATGGGAGTCAAAATGTATTTTTAGGAAATGGAAGTGGAGCTAGTAATGTTGATGGTAATGGTAATGTCTTTTTAGGATTCCTTTCTGGACAAAGAAACGCAGATGGGCGTGGTAATGTGTTTTTAGGAAGAGGAAGTGGAACTAGTAATGTTAGTGGGAGTAATAATGTGTTTTTAGGAAAAAATTCAGGAGCTAATGAAACAGGTGATAATAAGTTATATATATCAAATTCAAACACCAATACACCTTTAATTTATGGTGATTTTGAAAATGGGCAATTAGGTGTAAATACTAATCAATTTCCTGATGGTTATACTTTTGCAGTTGGAGGAAAAATGACAACAGAAGAGGTTAAAGTATGGGTAAGAAACCCTGATGGAACATGGCCAGATTATGTGTTCAAAGAAGATTACAGCTTACCATCTTTAAAAGTTGTAGATAATTATATTAAAGCTAACGGACACTTACCAAATATTCCTTCAGCTAAAGAGGTAGAAGAAAATGGTATTCTATTGGGTAATATGAATGCTAAACTTCTAGAAAAAATAGAAGAGTTAACACTTTATACGATTCAGCAGCAGAAAAAACTAGATGAGTTAGAAACTTTAAAAAATAAGAATAAAGTATTAGAAACTCGCTTGAATAAGTTAGAAGCATTGTTACTAGAAAATATCCAACAATAAACAAATTTAATCATTTACCAAAGTCATTATGATTCACAGTATTCGAAAAAGTAAGTTTTCCAAAATTATAGCCAGTTATTTAGCAATACAGTTGTTAATTACTACTGTACAGCCTTCTAATTTGTTTGCTTTAACAGGAGGGGCTGCTCAACCTGAATTTAATTCATTTACACCTATTGGCACATCCGATATGGTAGATTTAGCATCAGGAGATTTTAACTATAATATCCCAATTATGGATGTTGGAGGTTACCCTTTAAACTTAGCTTATAATTCAGGTGTTACTATGGATCAAGAAGCCTCTTGGGTTGGTTTAGGATGGAACCTTAATGTCGGGCAAATAAACCGTCAAGTACGAGGTATTCCAGATGATTTTAAAGGGGACGTTATAGAAACAGAACAAAATATTAGAAATAATGTTACTGTTAATGTTGACGCTAAATTTGACGCTCAAGTTTTTGGAATAGAATTACCAGATCAAACTGGTTTGAAGTTTGGTGTAAATTTACTTTATAATAATTATACAGGGATTTCTTTTAGTCCATCATTAGGGCTGTCTTTTTCCTTAGCAAAAAGCTCTTCAGCAAGAATGAGTCTTAATGTTTCGGGCTCAGCTACAGAAGGAGCAACAGTTTCTCCTGGTATTAGTTTAAAAGGTAAATTAGGAGAAGTACAAGAAAGCGCAATTACAGGGGAGTTAAATGCAGGGATTTCATATAATTCAGCAAGAGGATTATCATCGTTTAATTTATCGTCAAGTATAGAAAGTGGAGGGGAGGAACATAAATTTGAAAGAGATGGAAAAGAAACGTCGACTAAAGTAGGAGCGTCAAGTATTGGCGGGTCAGGTAGTGTGTCTTTTGCAAATACAACTATGACTCCAAGAAAACGTACGGCTTACACCAATTTTACAGGAACATTAGCTTTATCTCTAGGTCCAGATGTTTGGGGATTAGATGGAGAGGTAGAAGTATCGGCTTCAGCTTCAGTGCAAAAAATTAAAGACCCGTTTAAAGAAGATAAAGCCTTTGGTTACGAATTTACAGGATATGCAACGTCAAGCGATTTATTAGATTATAATAGAGAAAATGATGGTATTATTAGTAAAAATACATTAGCTCTTCCAGTAACTAATTATACTTACGATTTGTATTCGGTTAAAGCACAAGGTAGTGGAGGGATGTTTAGACCTTTTAGAAGTCAAGTTGGTCAAATAAATGATGAGTATGTAAAAGATCGTAGTGATAGTTTTAGCGCAGGAATAGAGGTTGAAGGCGGATCAGGATTTCATGGAGGCTATAATTTTACTGTAGCACCATCAAAAAGTCATACAGGTATATGGAATACAAATGCTACAAGTCATTTTAAACAAGATAAAGAAGAAATAAAGTCTAAAGATTATGAACCTGTTTATTTTAAATATATAGGAGAAAATAGAATAGATAAGGACAGTGATTTATTTTTGAATAAGCTTGGAGGTTATAATGCTATCGCTTTAGATATTGATGGAGAGGGGTTTGGTAAAGAAGCTAGCAATCTGTTTGTTAAAAAGGTGTATAGAACAGTACTTGGTGAGAATAATGAACCTATAGAGACTTCATACAATAAGAAATTAGAAAATTTTAGAGGAAAATTTAAACGAACCAAACGAGATGTACGAAACCAAAGTATACAAAAAATTAATAGGAAAGAGTTAGGTGATTATTACAATCAAGAGTATTTAGAGCCTTGGTTAGATAGAAATACTATTGGAAAAGACCACCATACTGCAGAAATAAGAATGCTTCAAGGGGATGGGTCTCATTATATTTTTGGAGAACCAGCATATAACATAGAAAAGCAAGAGGTTACTTTTGCAACCGATAGTAATAACGGTAATTGTGCGACAGGAGAAGTGATATACGCAGGGAAAGAGAATTCACGTAACAACTCTAGTGGTCGAGATAACTTTTTTAACAAAGTAAAAACTCCAGAATATGTACATACCTATTTATTGTCTTCAGTACTGTCCTCAGATTATGAAGATTTAACAGGCAATGGACCATCAGATGACGATTTAGGAGCCTATACGCGTTTTGAATACCAGCAGTTCGATAGTGCTTATAATTGGCGTGTACCTTATGGTAAAAATAGTGCTTCTTATAATGAAGGTTTAAACACAGATCGAGGAGATCAAAAAGGTAATTATGTTTTTGGTAAAAAGGAACTTAAATATATAAAAAAGATAGAGACCAAAACGCACGTGGCTTTATTTGAGTTATCTAAAAGAAAAGATGCGCGAGGCGTTGCAGGAGTAGATGGAGGAAAGCCATCTAGTGGTAATTATATGTATAAATTAGATAAGGTGAGTTTGTACTCAAAACCAGAATATGAGGTATATAAAGATATTTTAGAAGATAATGATAAAACAAACGATCCTAAACCAGAGCAATTAACAGCAATTAAAACAGCACACTTTGTGTATGATTATTCGCAATGTAAAAACGTTGAGAATAACCATGGAGGTATTAAAGATGAAAATGAATTGCTTGATGAAACAACAGGTAATTTAGGCAAAGGGAAGTTAACATTAAAAAAAGTGTATTTCACCTATAGAGATTCTAAAATGGGTAAATATAATCCCTACGAATTTCATTATGATGGATTCAATCCTAGTTATCATTTAAAAGCTTATGATGTTTGGGGTAATTATAAACCAATCGTAGAAGATGCAATTACTGTTACAAATAAAACAGATGTGAGCATTTCTATAGAAGAGAATGATTTAGGTAACCTAGACTATTGTGGTACGAATGATAAAATTACGGCTCCAGAATTTGCCTTTGTACAACAAGAAAACAGGTTGTTACAAGACGAATTTGCTTCAGCTTGGTCTTTAACATCTATCGATTTACCATCTGGAGGACGCATTGATCTGGAGTATGAAAGTGACGACTATCAAAATGTACAGGATCGTGCAGCTATGCAAATGTTTAAGGTATTAGGAGCTGGTAGAGATAGTACGCCTTCTGGAAGGAATGAATTATATGAACCTAATAGAACAGACAAAGATGCGAGGTTTCTTTATGTAAAAATCCCTGAAACAGATAGGATATCGTCTAATAAGTTTAAGGAGAGGTATTTAAGGGGGCAAGAAGGAAAGCCTATATACTTTCGGTTTTTAATGAATATGACCAAAAGAGGAGAGAAAAGCCTAAATAGTAAAGATTATGATTATGTAACGGGATATTTTGAATTAACAGGAGAAGATATAGAAGTTACAAAAATGGGAAGTGATATTGTTGCGTCTATCCCAATGGTCTTAAAAGATATGGAGGGTGGAATTGGAGGAAATCAAAATATCAATCCAATTAATAAAGCGGGATTAAATTTTGCTAGAAATTACTTAAATGCACAGTCTTTAGGACTTAATGCAGATTATAGAACAGAAAACATTAAAACCATCGCAAAAAATGTTTTGTCAAGTTTCGCTTCGCTAAACGATATACTTAGAGGGCCTAATGCAAAATTGAGAAGTTTTGAATACACATGTGCACGTAAGTTTAAACCTGAAAAATCTTGGATTCGTTTAACGAATCCAAATAATTATAAATTAGGTGGTGGTGTAAGAGTAAAATCTCTTGCTATGCACGATCAATGGGATGAGATGGTAGGAGCGTCTGGAAATACTCACTATAGGATGAAGTACGGACAAATATATGATTATACGTTATCTAAAGAAGAAGGAAGTAGTGGTGTTGCTACATTTGAACCAAATGGGAGTAAAGAAAATCCATTTGTAGAGCCATTTTATAATATAGGAGAACGTTTAATAGCACCTAGAGAAGTAAGTTATATAGAAAAACCTTTTGGAGCGTCTTTCTTTCCTTCACCAACAGTGACCTATAGTAAAGTAACGGTGTCTAATCTTAAAAGAGACGGTATTACTAAACACGCTACAGGTAAAGTCGTATCAGAATATTATACGTCTAAAGATTTTCCCACTCAAGTAGATCATACTGTTATAGACGGCCCAGGTAATTTTGCTACAAATGAAAATGATGTACTTGGGAGTTTAATAAAAGGGATTATTGGAATTCCAATACGTAGTAAAACAGAGATGACTCTATCTCAAGGCTTTGTTGTACATACCAACGACATGAATGGTAAAATGAAAAAGCAAAGTGTATTTGCAGAAGACGCAGAGTTAGATGAACCTTTATCATATGTAGAAAACATATATAGTACGGTAGCAGGAAGTCCAAATAAGTTAGATAATAAGGTTACTGTTATAGATAAAACAGGTAAAATAATGACCAAGCAAACTGTGGCAGTAGATTATGATGTGGTTACAGATTTTAGAGAAAGTTATTCTAAATCTGATACTAAGGGGTTAAAAGGGAACCTAGTAGCCATACCTATTCCTCCTATTGTTCTGACAGTTCCTACGATTTTCAATACGGATATAAGTATTGAAAACACAGCACACAGTGCTATTACAACTAAGGTCATTCATACAACAGCTATAATGAAAGAGAAAATAGCTAGTGATCTTGGAGCTACAGTAAGAACAACAAACGAAGCATGGGATGCACAAACAGGTCAAGTATTATTAACTAAAACAGTAAACGAATATGATGACCAGTATTATAATTTGAATTTTCCAGCCTATTGGGCATATGATAATATGGGGGCAGCTACTAAAAATATTGGTATTACGGGTGTTTTAAAACAAGGAGCTAATGGCTATTATACGTATACAGATGGTAAAGCAGGAGACTATTTTGCATTAGGCGATGAAATTATAGGGAAATATAAAGATAAATCAGAAAAACTATGGGTCGTAGGTTTTAACGATGAACATACAGCTTTGTTACTAATGAATCGGTTTGGTCAAGTCGTTAATAAATCAGCATCCGATATAGATAATGCATTAGAAATTGAAGGAGATATACGCTTTAAGATTATAAGATCTGGCTATAGAAATCAGCAATCAGCAAATATGGCTTCAATAACCATGATGAAAAATCCTATTAAAAATGGTGAAGATTATGTATCTAATATAGATACAAGTAGTTTTACGCAAAATGAGAGTACAGTACAAGATTTACGAATAGTGAATGCAAGTGCTGTAGGCTACACAGATTTTTGGAATTGCCAATGTGAACGTGGGTTACCAAGTTTGCCATTTGTAACACCAACGTCTAGCGACTTGGCTAATTTACCTATAGAAGACTTTAAATTTAATCCTTATTTATTCAATACATACGGCGAGTGGAGAGCAGAGAAATCGTATGCTTATTTAACAGAACGTACAAAGGTTACTCAAGGCGTAAGTAATAAAGTAAATAATAGAAAAGAAGGTTATTTCAAAGATTTTACTCCTTATTATATAACAGAAGATAAGAAGTGGAAAGAAAATGAAACCACTACAAATAAATGGACAAATGCAAGTGAAGTGACACAATATAGTCCATATGGAGCAGAAGTAGAAAATCAAGATGCATTAGGTCGATATTCATCAGCTCAGTATGGGTATAATATGACATTGCCTACAGCAGTCTCGTCTAATAGTCGTTATAGATATATGGGAGCTGATAACTTTGAAGACTACAATTATTCATCTTCTGTAGACTTGAAATATTTCGATTATGTAAAAGGAGAAGGTGTTCCGGAAGAACATTTTAGTTTCAAAAAAGCAGCAAATGATGATGGTGCAGAAACAGGAGTAATTATTAGTGATGATTTTTCGCACACAGGAATGAATAGTTTATTAATCCCTAAAAGAGATGATGCTATTTTTAGAAGACCTTTAAAAGGAGAGTTGCCAAAAAATCTTGATTATGATGGAGATACCGTGCCTGATATCGAAGATAATTGTCCTTATACAGAAAATCGCAACCAAAGAGATTATGATGGTGATGGTATAGGAAACGTTTGTGACGATGATGTAATACCTAGGATATCTTCAATAGATACAAAACGTCAAGAAACATATAGAATAAAAAGATCATTTTTTACTATAGAAGGAAAGCCAAATGATGTCGTAAGATATAGAACATCTATATCTAGAAGTTTACGTAGAGGGCAGTTACTTTTCGTTAATGGTAAAGATGTAGGGGATAACGAAATAGGAGAAATTACACTTGATGTAACAGGTAAAGCTAGGGTAGAGTTTATGGTGAAAGCAAACCGACCTAAAAAGAAAAAACAAAGAGGAAGAGCTTTAGGGCATTTTGTTATTTTGAATAAAAATTCAGATATCCCTGTATTTGGTGTTGAAATACGTTTATGTCCAGTAGCATATAAGGACAAAAGAAGTGGTAATGGGGATAAAGGTGAAGCTTCGTGGAACTGTGATACAACAAATTAATATAAATCTAAAAGTTAAAAAAATAGATGAAAAAGTTAAACACTAATAACGTATTAAAAACACTAAAGTTTTTAATACTAGTGCTCATTTTTTGCAGTTCGTTTATAGTTAAGGGGCAAGTGCCCCAAGAGGAGCGTCAAGCATTAATAGATTTGTATAATGCAACAAAAGGAGATAAATGGAACAATACAATTGAAGGAGATAAGCCTTGGTTAATTAATGAAACTAGTTCTCTTGTGAGCGATTGGTATGGCGTAACCGTAGTTGATGGGAAAGTAATAGAAGTAAATTTAAATAATAATATCTTAGAGGGAGAGATTCAATCTTCTATAAATAATTTATTACACCTTACGGTATTAAATTTAGGAGACAATCAGTTAAGTGGAAGTATACCTTCGTCTATAGGAGGTTTACATATGCTTATCACTTTAATATTAGAAAACAACAAATTAACAGAAGAATTACCCGTTGCTTTAGGTAGTTTAGCAAACTTAGTAACATTAAAGTTAGGAGGTAATAATCTAAAGAAAGAAATCCCTATTTCATTTTGTAACTTACTTAATTTACAAGAACTTGACTTATCAAACAATCAAATAACAGGTAAATTAATTCCAGAATTTGCTTTTCTTAAGAGTTTAGTACGATTAGATGTTCGTAATAATCAATTAGAGGGAATGATACCTCAGGGATTACAAACTTTATCCAACTTAGAGTTTGTGGGATTGAGTGATAATAGCTTTAAAGGAAAATTACCTTTGGGTTTTCGTAGTTTAAGTAATTTACAAGAATTATTATTTGAAAATAATCAATTTATCTTTTCAGATTTTGAAGACTTACATAAAGATTTTAAAGCTAAACTAACAAATTATGTATATGTACCACAAGCAAATGTAGATGAGATTGAAAGTAAAAGCGTTACTGTAAGGAGCAGTATTATCCTATCTACTAAATTGTCAAGTGATAATAATACTTATGTGTGGTATAAAGATGGCGAGCGTATACCAAGTACAGGGAATGAAATTGTAATAAACGAAGCTGAAGTAGAAGATGCTGGTGAATATTATTTTGGAGCAATTAATAGTACAATAGAAAATTTAGAATTAATTAGAAATAAAATTACGTTAATAGTTAAAGAGAACTGTAGTGTGCCATCATCGCAACGACAAGCATTATTTGATCTTTTTAATGCAACAGGAGGTAAGAATTGGATTAATTATAAAGATGGAAATCAAGCTTGGGATATTTCTAATCCCGACTCTAAAGTCTGCGATTGGTATGGAGTAACGGTAGAAGATGAAAAAATCACAGGGCTTAATTTATCAGGAAATAACTTAGAAGGTATGTTACCAGATACGCTTGGTGACTTAGTTAATTTGGAAACATTAAATGTAAGCAATAATAAAATAATTGGTGATGTTCCAACTTCTATTTCGCAAATTCCTGTATTAGCGACACTAAATATAGAAAATAACCAGTTGGTTTTTAGAAACATTGAAACTGATTTTACAACTTATACTAATCTTACAAATTTCACTTATACTCCACAAGATCTAGTTGATGTAGAAGAGGTTATGGTGGTGGAGCCAACTAAAAGTATCACATTAAAAAATAATGTATTAACAAGTGAAAATAATAGATACCAATGGCTTAAAAATGGATTACCTATAGATGGGGCAAACGACGAAGAGTATATAATAACCAATGCTAATGCAGCAAAAGATGCAGGTATGTATAGTTTTGTGGCTACAAATACAATAGTAGATAATTTAGAGATTAAGCGTAGGATTATTAAAGTTGAGGTAAAGGATTCTAGCTCGGTTGATTGTAAGGTTTCGTTAGAAGAAAAACAAGCTTTAATAGATTTGTATATTGCTACAGGTGGACCTGAATGGACAAATAACACGAATTGGTTAACAGATAAACCAGTATGTGAATGGTTTGGGGTACATGTTGAAAATAACCAAATAAAGGAGCTTAGTCTTGTTAATAATAATTTAGTAGGTTCAATCCCTAAACAAATAGAAAATTTAAAGTATGTTACTATATTAAGTCTTGTTTTTAATAAAGATTTGATTGGACCAATACCTCCTGAATTAGAAAAATTGCAGTTTTTAAATGAATTAAATTTAAGTAATAATGCATTAACAGGAAGTATTCCTAGTTTTACATCAAGTTCTATTTCAACTTTGTTCTTTCATAATAATAAATTATCAGGTACAATTCCTGATTTAACTGGGCTAGAAAATTTAGAAGAATTAGAGATTCAAGAGAATGCTTTTATTTTTAAAGATTTAGAAAATAAGCTTTCAGGTTATCCAGACGGAGTATTTCTGTATACTCCTCAAGATAAAGTAGATAAAGAAGAGACTAGAATAGTACGTATTGAAGGTTCTATTGTTTTGACAAGTAGTGTGTTAATGAGTGATAATAATCGTTATCAATGGTACAAAAAAGTTAATGACGTTTACGAAATAATAGTGGGGGCTACTAATAAAGACTATACTATTAATAATGTGGTTGCAGAAGACGCAGGAGAGTATATTTTTAAAGCAACTAATGAAACAATAGATAATCTTGAGCTAGAACGTAATCCAATAACTTTGCAAATAGTAGCAGCAGATGCTTGTGATGTATCAGAAACTGAACGAGAAGCATTAGTAAAACTTTATCAAGCAACAGATGGCGCAAATTGGACTAATACAAAAGCAAATAATCAACCTTGGTTAATTAACGATCCAGACTCTAAAGTTTGCGATTGGTATGGAGTTACTGTAGGTTCGGAAGTTATAGTTACAGAAGTTAGTTTATCCAATAATAATTTGAGAGGAGAAATACCAGATCAGCTAGAACAATTAATAAACTTAACGACATTAAATCTAGAAGAAAACCTATTAACAGGAGCTTACCCTCTTGCAGTAAATGAGTTAATAGCTTTAGAAGTTTTAAACTTGAGCAAGAATACTTATGTAGGTGAAATATCAGAGAATATAGGAGCTTTAATAAATTTGAAAACTTTAGATTTAGGAGACAATAGATTTGCAGGAGCAATACCAAATAGTATAGGGAACTTAACAGATTTAGTAAATTTAGATCTTAGTGCAAATAAATTACAAGAAACTATACCTAGTAATTTGTGGAGTTTATACAATTTAAAAACGATTAAGTTACAAGAAAACCGATTAACAGGTGGGATCTCTTCAGATATTGGTAATCTTCCACTATTAGAAGTATTTTGGTGCTCTAATAATAATTTTAGTGGAGCAATTCCTCAAACTATTAGATTGGATAATACACCTAATTTATATAGTATTCATTTAGATCATAATTATTTTTCAGGAGATTTACCACAGTTAATTCCTAATTTGTCTTTGCCTAATACCAGTGTTCAAATTAATAATAATGCATTTATATTTAATGATTTTGAGTTAGAGTTTCCAGCTTATAAAACACAATTAGATAATTTTACATATATACCACAAGATTTTGTAGATCAAAACGAAATTAGGTATATAGAATTAGGGGAGCCTACAATACTAACAAGTATGGAATTAGTTAGTGATAATAATGAGTACAAGTGGTATAAAAGTAGTCCGGGTGGCATCTTCGAAATTATACCCGATGCTACAAGTAAAGATTATACCCTAACCATAACTGATGCTGTAGATTTTGGTAGCCAATACCGTTTTATTGCCACAAATACTGTAGTAGATTCATTAAAGTTAACTCGAAGAACGATTACTATATTAGAGTATAAAGATACAGATGGAGATGGTACTCCAGATCATATAGATAAAGATGATGATGATGATGGCTGCCTTGATATTCTAGAGATAGAAAATGGATCAGATCCTTTAGATCCTAATGATAACAATTGTCCCACAGATCCAGATGGAGAAGTTTCAAACCCAGAAGACTACACGTTCTGTGAATCGTTAGCAACAATCTCTATAGGTAATCTCGCAGTACCTAATGGCGGGCGTGTTGCGCTGTGGTTTGATAACGAAGCAGACACAACCCCAATTCCAGAAGAAGAAGAACTTTTTAAATCTCAAATATTATGGGCAGAGGTTGACGGTGTTCCTCAAAAAGTGGCAGTGCCTTTAAAAATAAATGAAGGCGCTCCAGGTATTTTTGAAACCGTTAATGAAGATGGTGTTATAATAGATGAAAGCTTTCAAGCGTTTCCAACAAAAGCTCATGCCACTATTGGAGATTTAAAAATTACCCCATCTGTAGGTATTACTTGGTATGCATCACCTACATCCACAACAGTATTATCTAATGATATGTTGTTAGAAGACGGAAAATCGTATTATGCATCATTAAATGGGCACCCTTGTAGGTTTGAAGTAGAAGTATTTATAGGGATTAAAGATGTTTTTGCAGATGGTATTCAATACTTCTGTGCTTCCAATTCTCCAACATTACAATCTGTAGATGTTGTAAAAACATATCTTGATGGCGAGATAAGATGGTATAATGCAGAAACAGGAGGAGGCGCTTTACCAGAAACTACAGTTTTGGTAAATGGTACAACATATTATGTTACCGAGTTTTATGAAGGAGATGAGAGTGAGTTAAGAATGCCAGTAGAGGTTGTAGTATACGATATTCAATTTTCTGAATATTTAAAAAAAGATCAATACATTTTTGCAAAAGATGGAGTAATACCAACAATAGCAAATTTAATAGCACAAGATGATACTATAAAATGGTATGCAGCACCAGAAGGGGGAACACCTTACGCACCTACAACTTCATTAATTAGTGGACACACCTATTATGCAGCTCAAGTAAATAGTAAAGAAACTTGTGAGAGTGATACAAGATTAGCAGTAAGGGTATATGTGAAAAACGAAGAACCTCCAATATTAGTAGGCTGCGAAAAGTTTAAGCCACAGCCTGGAGATCGTTATGTAGTTAGTGGATGGGTAAGAGAACAAGGTATTAGTGAGGATTTTAGAGAAACTAGAAACTTTATAGCAGATAAACCAAGTAGCGATCGTTTGTTAGAGTTATTAAACCATCTCGTAAAAGATTTTGTCCTTAATGAAGAACCAAGGAAAGCTATTCGGTTTGTTGAGGAAAATTACATTCCAGATATCGAAAATAAAGTATATGATGCTATTTTACCTTATGTAATAGATGGGCCAACAGATAACTTAGCCATATATAATTTTAAATATGTTACCGAGGGTAGAAGTGAGTACGGTTATAAACGAACTATAGGTTTTCAGTTCTCATTTTCACCAGAAGCAAAAGGAGATGATTTTGATTTTAAATATGTAACGCCTGCTTACGAGGGAGGAGTTAATCCCCAACGTTACCCAATATTTAATAATCCTTCATTAAAAATAGAGTTTACAGGTTTCGTTGCTAACGGTAATACATTAGAAGTAGTATCTAAGTTTAGTATAGATACCAAAGCAGGTGATGGATTATTAAATAATAACAAACCTGATTACAAAACAGTATTTAATAATATTGCATTAACTCACGATTTTATTACTTACAAATCAGATCCAGATTATCAAGTTCAAAATTACATGAATAGCTTGATTGAAGTAGTCTATGAGAATGAAGAAGGAGAAGTACTAGATTTAGATACACAATACAAGGTGGCTTTCAAACCTAAAGGAGCTATTATTGATGGTTGGCAGAGAATTTCTACAGATTTTTTCGTACCAAGTGAGGCTGCATTTATGAACATAGTTTTAAAAAATACTTCTGGAGAAGATATCAATTCATATTTTGATGATATACGTATGCATCCGTTTAAAAGTAATATAAAAACATTTGTATACGATCCTAAAACACAAAGACTTCAATCTGAACTGGATGAAAATAACTATGCAACGTTTTATGAATATGATAAAGAGGGAGGATTAGTGCGTGTAAAGAAAGAAACAGAAAGAGGTATTTATACCATTCAAGAAACAAGATCAAATAATTCCAAATAAAAATATAGGTAAAGATGAATAATTCAATAGGAATTAAAGTGTTCATGGTAATTTTTTTCTTAGGTAATACGGTTTTAGCATATTCTCAAAAAGAAACAGCAACTTCATTATTAAAGAAAATAAGTAAGTACTACCAAAATACAGAAGCGTATCAGATTAATATGGAGTACAAAATGTATAAAGGGTTAACAGGTAACGAAGTCACAGAATCTTATACAGGGCATTTAATAAAAAAGAAGAATATATATCAATTAAAAATAGCTAATAACGAAATGTTAACTATTAATAATAAACAAATGGCTATCGACCATGGTCAAAAAATTGCTGTTTATAGATCCAGCAACCAAGCTTCTAACGCTACTTTAATAGACGTTGCTGGGTTTTTAGAATACTATGATGGACTATCTGTAGATAAGGTAAATGGACTTATAAAATGTGTGTTAATTGCTAAAAATAAAAAACAATCGGTGCCATATGCTAAAATAGCCTTGTTTATCAACCCTAATAATTATAGTGTAGAAAAACAAGAAATGTATTTTGCTTCGCAGCTTCCATTTATTTTAGAAAATGGAGATTATATAAGTGATTTTGGTAGATTAAGTATAGAAATGAAAGAAGTAGATAATCTACTTACAGATGCTGTTTTAAGTTTTAATAATTATTTTAATGAAAGTGATGATGGTGAAATAGTGTTAGCTAATAGATATAAGGATTATCAATTTATTGATGAGAGAAATTAATAAAAATTTAACCACATTAAAAACACTAAGAAATAAACTAAAAATCATGACAAAAGCTATGTCATAGCAACATGATTTTTACTTGATCTTTAAAAACATAAATAAATGAAAAACACCATTTTGTTTAATCGAATTTTATTACTAGTAATGTTTTTATGTTCTGTGAGTTATGCACAGAATACCAAAGAATTTGATGCTTTAAAAATAGATAACGCATTGTTAGATGATGATGTTAGCTTAGATTATAAGGTAGTTGATGCAAATAGCTTAGATATTAGCTATGTAAACCCTATGACTTATATAGCGTTAAGTTTAAAACAACAAACAACGCCATCTCCAATTTGGTATACCTTTTTATTAACTTTAGAGGTTACGCCTGCTTTGAAAGACGATACATTTGATACAGCAAATAAATATCAAATAGATTTAGAAGTCGAGTATAATAACTTTAATGCTGGAGGTTATTTTGCAGATATAAGCAAACACGTTATCAATAAAAAGTATGGCGCAAGTATTAAGGTTTTAGAAAGTAGATATAAAAACTTAAATAATAACAATACATCAGAGGTTGTAAATGGATCTACACCAGATGATGTCCTATTAACAATTGGTTTTGATGCTAAACGTTACGACCGTTTAGATCCACTAGTAACACCATCATTACAAATATTAGCAATAAATAGTCAAAATGAATTACCAATAAAATGGGGAGCTATTACTGGAGCAAAACATTATGATTTAGAATGGGCATGGGTGGATAGCTATGCAGACAATCCAAATATAGATTTAGAAGCTAATCAAATTAACTTTTCTACTAGAGCTTTTGAGTTAAATAACACACGCATTCAAACGACTAATACCGAGTACACAGTGCCTTTAATATATGCTAAAGGTTATCTTGTTTTTAGAGTAAGAGCTGTAGGGTATTATTTAGATAATTTAGATAAGTATCTGTTTGGGAGATGGAGTACAGGGCATACAAAAAAACAAACAATAGCAGATTGGGGAGCCGCCGTTTTTAAAATATTGGAAACAAAAGAACATCAGATAAATAAAAACTGGCAATTTCAAGCAAGCTATGCCGAAGAAGGCAAGAAAAAAGAAGTAGTAAGTTATTTTGACGGAACATTAAGAAACCGTCAAACCGTTACTAAAATTAATAGTGACAATAATGCTATTGTAGGAGAGGTTATTTATGATGCTCAAGGACGACCAGCGATTGAGGTTTTACCTGTACCAACAAACGAAAACGAAATTAAATTTTATAAAGACTTTAATAAGAGTACGCTCAAGGATGTCGATAATCAAATCAAACCTTATACTTATACCGCTTTCGATTTAGATACCCAAAATGAATTAGACACACCTTCAAATGATAAGTTGATGGACAGTGCCTTTGGAGCAGCTAAATATTACTCATCTAATAATGATATTAATGATGCATTTAAGGAACGTATAGCTAATGCAGAACAATATCCGTTTTCACAAATAGAATATACTCCAGATAATACAGGTAGAATAAGACGTAAAAGTGGTGTAGGTAAAAAACACCAATTAGGAGGAGAACATGACATGGAATACTATTATGGTACTCCAGAGCAAAAAGAGCTAAACCGCTTGTTTGGATATAGTGTTGGAAATGCAAAGCATTATAAAAAGAATTTAGTTCTCGATCCTAATCGTCAAGCCAGTATAAGTTATATAGACCCACAAGGAAGAACAATAGCAACTGCATTATCTGGACATGCACCATCAAACGTATTGGCGCTTGAAAATGAAATTGATGCAGAAGGCATACTTCATAAAAGAATAACTACAGATCTTTTAAATAAAAATGCACAATTAGATTCAGATACTACTTTCGATTTAAATATTGCAGGAGCTACAGGTTATTACAGTACGTTAATAGATGAGCTTACCTATGCAAACTCAAAAATATCAGCGTTTAATGAGTCTAGAGAGTTTAAATATACATTAACAAATAATACTCCTTATTTTAAATTTGGGTGCGTAATAGAAGATATTTTTCCATTATTGTACGATTTACAAATAGATGTATTAGATAAAAATTCAAAATCATTATTAGATACGCCAATACAGGAAACTGTAAACTTAAGTGAACTAGATAATAATCTATTTGAAATAAAAGATCTGATAGTTTCAGTCCCAAGAGGCTCTTATAGAATTACAAAAAAACTAGTCGTTAATAAAGATGCTTTAGATGATTATGCAAACATGTATGTAGAATTATTAACAGATGAAGAGAAAGGTGGGGATTGTTATATACCAAAATCGGAAGTCAATTTTCTTCCACCAATAGAGTTCGATGGCTGTTTTGAAACATGTGCAGACTGTGAAAAAGCATTGCTTAAAGGCCTAAGTGAAGAAGAAGCAATAAATAATTATGCAGATAAGAAAGTCGCTAATTACGATTATACAGCGTTATCATATTTAGATACAGACGATTTAGAAATTGAAAAAGATAAATTATGGGAAGCTTTTGCCAATCAGTTTAAAGGGTATATAAAAGCATGTAATGAGCCTTGCCTCAGTCGAGAAGGGGAAACTGTAGATGGGTCAAACGCTATATCTTGTCAAGTGTTAGAAGAACAGTTACTTAACGATATGAAGCCCTTTGGGCAATATGGAGATAAGAGTTTTGTGCTAAAACAACAGGCTGCAACTAATAATGAGTTTGTAGAAGAAAACATTAGCCAAAGCAATGGAGCTCTTAGTATTTTTAATGAAAATAATGAGTTATTCAGTACAAAAAAAATTAAAGATAGGCATGACAGTTGGAGAAACCCAAGTCATCCAGGTAAAGATAGCAGACCAAGTGTTGCCAGAAAACATTTTAAAGATGGGCATTATTATAATGTAGATGGTACCATTAGTTATGTTCGTGTAAAAGAAATACAAACCATTACTAAAGACCCCGATACAGATGAAGATATTGTTGAAATTAGTTATAATCCAGAAATATTAAATGGAGTAGAAATTATTTCTACAGATGAAGAAAATACTGGAGAGTATTTTGTAGAACCTCAATACCTAGCTCATGTTTCAGATTTTTTAAGTGCAGATATATGGCAAGATAACTGGGCATATTCATTATTATATTACCATCCAGAATACACCTATCTAGAATATGCAAAAAAGGTTTGTGCAAACATAAGTACAGTAAACGGTAATCGTAATATGAATTCAGATGGATACGATATCTATTTACAAGGCATAGAAACATATGAAGATGCTAAAAAGGGCCCTTTATTAGGGTTAACCACTATAGCAGATTCAGATCCTTATTTTAAAGGAACCTTCGCTGGGTTTTCAGCTTCCATGAGAAAAGCTGTTATTAAAGAAGCTCTAGAATCTAATTTTGATGGGTCAGAAAGATCTATGATGAATTATACTTTGGCACTCAATATTTGTAATAGTTTAATGAATTGTACAGAAGTAGAAGGTATAAATTCAAAAACGTCAATACTAGGCTTAATTGATAGTCAACTACCAGACGATCAAGAACGATTCTGGAAGAGTTATAGAAGTAATTATTTTGCAATAAAGCAGCGTGTTCAAACCGTTTTTGCTAATATATATGCATATAACAGAGGAGATTATAATGGTGCTATTGGTAAAGAACCAGCACCGATATCATTAATTTCAATAATTTCAGATTATAATGATAATAATGTAGATGCTATTGAAGCATTAATACAAAGTACAAATAACCTTGATGATGAATCCATTGCCAGTCAATACAAAAATAAAACCAAAAGATTTGTACCTGTAGATCATAGTTATAACTCTGGAGCAGCCCCAAAAGATGTACTTGCAGATTTAAAGGCATTTACAGATAGAGAGTATTATATAGGAACGGGAGTATGCCCACTAGGTAGAGATTTAGAATTATACCTTGGCGATTATTTTAAAAACCCAGAAAGAGTTCTTAGAAGAACAGGTTACGATAGTCAATATATGTCTATATCTTTATTTGAAGATTTAGGAGGAACGTTTCCTAGTGAAGGTATCGATATTCTTCCAGAGCCTAATGGAAGAGATCTTACTATTACTCTTGAAGACAATGAAACAGGAGAAAAAATAGGAGAACACCCCGTTACTATTAGTTTACCAGTAAACATGCCTATTGAATATGGTACAGCTAATTGGGATACTTATGGAGAAAATAACTGGGTTATTACAAAAATTAGTAATTTCTTTTTTGATAATAATATAGGATATAATGCAGAAGAAAAGCTATTCAGTTTTAAAGTATTAGCAAGAATTCAAAAGAGTAGTGCAGATATTAATGATTATAAAGAAATTATACTTGATGGTACAACACAGGCAAGAGTGGGTAAATGTAGTTTATCTATAGCTAATGGTATAGGGCAGTTTTTAGTAGACACAGGGTCTACCAGTGCAGAAGATGCTTGTACTACGCCTAAAGACTTTCAAAATGCTATTTTACGTCTTATGTATACCTTAGAGCGTAACGAACAAATTAACCAAGAAGTTAATTTGAATGACATAACAGCTTATAATCAAGATTTCCTATTAGGATATTTTGGAGAAACGAACCTTATATGGAAACCTAATGGAAGTACTTACACCATAGAAGGAACTTCAGGGATTTTATTTTCATTAGAGCTAGAAGAACCTATCAATCCTGCAAATATTAGATACATTACCGCATTTAGTTTAGATTATGAGTTTGATGAAAAAGGATATGTTTTAGCACATAATGCAAGTATAGCATATAGAAGAATGAGCAGACCTAGGAGTAGTCGTAGATCTATAGAAGGAGTACTAACTAATGGTGGCGAAGGGTTAATAAACCTACTTTGCTGTGGAGATATTAACGATTCTTATAAGCCTGATAATTTTGAATGTGCAGAAAAAAAGGTGTCGTGTTCTGGTTACGAAGAAAAAGAGAAATTATTTGAGCAGTATTTTCTAGATATTTTTAATTATGGGATAACTAATGGTACAGAAGATTTAATAGAACTGGACGATCAATTAAGGCAGCAATTTGTAGCAGAATTTTATATTGTTAATAAGTTGAAAAAAGGGTTAGCTGGATGTATAGATGAAGATGACTTGAGTTTTGGTATAGATACTAGTATCGCATATCTTAAATTCTCTAATGGAAATCCGAGTGAATATATAGAGCCTAGCTTTAAAATATTATTTCCATCAACAGATTCTGGAAATACTAATTTGTATGGATTTTTATTTAATTTAAGAATTGACAGACAGGAATTTAGTTGGTCTGATATAGACGAGATGTTGTGTTCAGATTATGTTAGCGGTAATGATGCAGGAAGTGGTATAGTTTTTAATTATAGGATTAATAATGGCGATAAGGTTTTAGGACGTATTTCGACTCACGTAACTGTAGCAGATCAAATAGGGAGTCACTCTCCAGAAGATTATTCATGTTTTTTATATGCATGTGATTTATTTGTGGAGCCAGATATTTGTGAAATAAATAATACAGATCCAGAATTTAGCACATTCGAAACTACATTTTCATCTCTTGTATCTAGAATTGTAGATGAAGTCGTTATATTAGGGCAAGACGCTATACCAGCAGATACAAATGGATTTGCTTCCTATAATCTAGATATTGCTAGTTATCCAGAGCTTCAATCATTTATAAATAGTGGATATCCATTAAAACAAAACTTTGAGTATGCTGCATATACTTATAAAGGTTTAGATGTAATACATTCATTCGATTTTTCTAATATATACTGTAAAGTAGAATTCTTCTTTGAACGATTATCTACTATATCTGTTTATTTCAATGACCATTATAGCCTTGAGATAGGTTTAGCATCAATTCAGGGTGAGGATATTGAAACAAGAAATTTATTAGGTGCTAATGATTTTAAAATTAAAATATTAAGAGAAAAACCAGTTCATAGTGCTTTTCCTTATAAGAGTCGTCTTAATTATAAAATAACAAGAAAGACATTTGGGTCAAACATTGAAACTGTCAATATCGATGGACACTCTTCTGATGAATTACGCTTTATAAGTACAGTACACCCAGATGATATAATTGATAATGGAGGTATTAGGCCGTGTGTGTTTTTTAATGCATCAACTATTTCAGAAGAGTCACAGCATACGCTTAACATAGTAAGAGAGGAAAATAGTGTCTTGGTTCTAAGAAGTCTTGCAGCAATACCATCAGAAGAATGCGATGAAAACATCTGTGTGCCAAAGCGTCCAGTACCTATAAGTTGTACCGAGAAATACCCAAAATATGAGGCATTAATGACTCAGGTTGGTGTAGAAGCCATTAGCGAGCTAGCTTTCTGTGAAGATTATTTAGCATATTTAGTGGATGATTATGAATATTATCTAGAGAAGTCTAAAGTATTAACTAGTACAGAAGATCCTAAAGCGCTAGACTTAAATTATATGTCTATACAACGTTTTGGAGCAACAGCATATAATTATGGCTATTCAAAAATAAGAGCGATTATAGATTTATATGTAAAACATGTAGAAGACTATAAAGATAACGCCAAAACATGGGCTGCATTTACAGCAGATTACTTAATAGAATACCCAGAATGTGTACCTAGTGCATTCCCTGTATCATTTAACGTAGAGATAGACCAACCTATAAGCGATTGCGAACAGTTTAAAGAAAGTGTTAAAGAAGCCTATTTAAATGATAACTATGATGCTTTTATTAACACTAAAAAACAACAATTTATAGAGGCTTATTTAAATAAAGCCGTAGGTAGTGCTGTGGAGACTTTTGGTATGAAATATGAAGATAAAGAATACCAGTACACATTATATTATTACGATCAAGCAGGTAACTTATTGCAAACTGTACCACCAGAAGGAGTAGATCGATTTACCGATGATGAATTAGACTCTGGACTTCATGAACAAATAAATGCCCATAGAGCAGCAAAGAACGATCCTCTAGAAAACGCAGCATTATTGCCAGATCATAATTTAATTACAGAGTACCGTTATAATTCTTTAAATCAATTAGTATGGCAAAAAACACCAGATGGAGGTGTTACGCGTTTTGCATATGATGAATTAGGTAGAATAATAGCTTCACAAAATGCAAAACAAGAGGAAGAAAATACATTTAGCTATACAGCATACGATGAATTGGGAAGAATAATAGAAGCTGGAGAGTTACAGCCTAAAGAAGCATTAGTTATAGATGATACTAAAGGTAAATTAAATTATGTAGGGGCAGAAGAAACCCCTGTATCTACAAAATATAAAGATAGGTATCCATATAATGTATCCAATGTTCAAGTAGAAGTAACAAAAACGGCGTATAGTAATGTTACGTATCGTAGGATAGATTTTTCTGAAGAAATTCAAGCTTTATCAGGACCAGATCCAAAAGAGCTATTTGAAACAGTAACCTTGGCAGAAGAGTATACAGATAATACTAGAAATAGAGTAAGTGCGGTGTATTATTTTGATAGTTACGATATTGATAAAGATATTACTAATTATGATAATGCAATTTTTTATCATTATGACATACATGGTAACGTATCAGAAATAGCACAACATAATAAGGTGCTTGCTCAAGATATTACAAATTCTAATTCGGGTATTAAACGCGTAGTATATAATTACGACCTTATTAGTGGTAATGTAAATAGAGTAACCTATCAAAATGGAAGAGCAGATCAATTTATTCATAGTTACGAGTACGATGCCGATAATAGAATAGTAAATGTAAAAACATCTGGAGATGGCATGAATTGGGAAGAAGATGCGACCTATCAATATTTTTCTCACGGGCCACTAGCTAGAACCGAATTAGGCGATAAAAAAGTGCAAGGCTTAGATTACGCCTATACCTTACAAGGTTGGTTAAAAGGTGTAAATGCAGATCAACTAGTGACAGAAAACGATTTAGGTAAAGATGGTACTACAGGTTCAAATGTTGCTAAAGATGCTATGGGTTTTGCATTAAGTTATTATGATAACGATTATACCCCAATAGGGGATACAGGAAGTATAAATGCATTTTTAAGCGATTCCAATGGACCTCAAAATATAGAAAACCTATATAACGGAAATATCAAGCAAATGACATCCGATATGTTAGATCTTAATGGGGTTGCTATAGGTGCGCAACGTAATCATTATCAATACGATCAGTTAAACCGTATTAAAGAAATGCAAGGGTATAATGCAGCTGGGAATAAAAATTATAGTAGTACATATGCTTATGATAAAAATGGAAACTTGGAACATCTAACTAGAGAAGGTATAGATGAGAGTGGAAAGGCATTAGCTATGGATAATTTTAATTATAAATACCATATAGAAAAAAATCAAGAAAACAAAGATGTTAAAATAAATAATAGACTGTTAGCTGTACAAGAAGTTAATAATAGCCTTGATGCTAACTTTAGTAGTGATATAGATTTTGGACAAATTTTAGGAACTAAAAACGCTGTATCTGGAGAATACGAAAATGCCAATTACCAATATGATGCTATTGGACAGTTAATAAGCGATGCTCAAGAAGGTATTACAAATATAAAGTGGCGTGTAGATGGTAAAGTAGCTAGTATTACAAAGGCTAATAACACCGAAATACATTTTAAATACGATGGTTTAGGTAACCGTATAGCAAAAACAGTTTTACCAAAAAATAAAACAACAGTATATACAAGGGATGCGCAAGGTAATGTGTTAGCGGTTTATGAAACTAATTCGTCTAGTACCACAACGATAGGTGATGATAAAGAGGTAACTCTTAAAGAGCATCATATTTATGGTAGTTCAAGATTAGGTATAGAACGAAAAAGTATAGGTTTATCAAAAGATGGACAGTCTCTTGAAGTACAAGAGAATTTAGTTTTGGGTAGCGATAATATAACAACAACAGAGTTATATCAGGCAATAAACAGTATTAATGTAGCAGGAAATAGTAATTCTTTTATTGTAGATGTTACAGGAAATATTACTATGGAAGCTGGTAACGAAATTATATTAAAACCAGGTTTTACATCATTAACAGGGAGTAATTTTTCTGCGAGTATAGAAAATATCGCTCCAACACTTCCAGAAGGTACGTTTGTTAGAACAGTAGGGGATAAGCGTTATGAGTTAAGTAACCACCTAGGAAATGTGTTAAGTGTTGTAAGTGATCGTAAATTAGTAAAAAAGAGTATCTTTACGCCAGACGTTCTTACATATAATGATTACTATCCTTTTGGCCAACTTTTACCTAATAGGCATGATGAAACGCATCGCTACCGTTATGGCTTCCAAGGACAGGAGAAAGATGATGAAGTTAAGGGCGAAGGGAATAGTTATGATTACGGAGCAAGATTCCATGACCCAAGAGTTGGTAGATGGTTGAGTTTAGACGCAGTTAGTAAATCTTATCAAGGTAATTATAATTTTGCTAGCAATAGTCCTATAATGCTTATAGATAAAGGAGGTGATGATGATTACTATTATGACGCCATAACCAATAGTATTTATGTTATCAGAAATGGAGCTCCACATAGATTCTTTTTTACTGAACATATATTTAATGAGAGTGAAAATGGTCTTCAAGTAGGTCAACCTGTTGTGGTACAACGTCCTATACATGATAGAAAAGTAAAAGAGCTATTCTATAATCATAATAATGTATTTCGTGATGCTTTAAAACATGCTCCAAGAGATGATTATGGTAGAATTTATAATGCTTATAGGAATTTAGGTAATGAGGAAGCAGCTAAAGGAGCGGCAATACTCGCATCACCTCTTCTTCTAATTGTGGGTATGGAAGTGATAGCTTCAGAAGCAGCAACCACTTTTCTTATAAATGAAGCTAAAGATGAGCTTTTATCGCAAGCAACAGGTGGGGCAACCGATTATATAGACCTCACAAAGATGACATATAAGGGTCTCAAAAATCTTGGTGAGTTTGCTTTTAAAAGAGGGAATAAATCTTTTTCATATGATGAATTAAAAGATATGTCTGAAAATCAGTTAGATTTCTCTACAGGGCCTGATGAAGCTGTATTCTGGTCAGGGAATAGAATGTTTGATGCCCAGTCATGGGCAAAAGCGAATGAGAAGCTGACGTTAGAATTAACACCAGGTGGAAGGTTTTTAGATAATTTACAATTATTTGGTAAAGAATCTCCTTTATCGGGTAGTGAAGCAGCAGAAATTTGGGATATAGCTTCAGATAAATTTTCTAAAGGAGCTTCTGGAAATTTAAATGTATTTTCAACTGGTGCTAATAGATTTGGTCAATGGGGAGAACGTACTTGGTGGAGATTAGAAAAGCCTAATTTAATGCTTAATGTTGATGTTAAGACCATTTTTAGACGTAAAATGAATGGTGATTTGTCTAAAAATGGGCACATAATAAAAGAATAATTTAACTATGAAATACAGTAAGACTGACTTAAATATTATTAATACCTATAGAGATAATAGTGACCTCATATATGAATTTAGAAATGAAAACGATTATATAGGAATGTTATTGATTGAAAGGGGAGAAAGGTTGTTTTTTCAATTTAATAATAAAGCGTTACTATGTAATACTAGTCCAAGAAATTGTAAAATATTAATAGATAGTATTAATTTATGGGATAATGGTGAAATTATTAATGAAGAAGAGAGAATTTCAGTTTTTCTAATAATTAAAGAATATTATAAACTTTCTTATAAAGATGATTTAATAGCCGTTAACCTTAAGGGAGAGATAATAAATTAAAACTATAATATATTTCCGTGCAATCTCTACGAACCTTTTACAAAAAGTTGTTCCATAAATGGAATGGTGTTGTAAATGAAGGTTTTAAGAAACGTTCATTGAGATTAAAATTTTAAGGTTTATTCCCCCCGCTCGGTGACCACGTGTCCCCCCCGCTAGGGTAACACGTGTCGCTACTGCCAAGTTGTACTTGGTAGCGTTTTGAGTAAGTATAAGAGTAAAGAAAATAGAAAGCTTTTACAGAGATGTAGAGGCTTTTTTAGTATTAAGAAAACGCCTGTTTAGTTTTAAAGTTCTGTATGACATTATCAATAAGAAAAAAGAGTTTACTTTTGGTATCCTCGTCAAGTTGTTCGATATCCTCAATACGTTTTAAGACCTCTTTATCATAATTAGATAAAGAACCCTCTCCAATTAAATAATCGACAGATACATCAAATATATTAGCGATTTTAAGAAGAATATCAATAGATGGCGTATTGGTATTACGCTCATAGTTACCAATCATGACACGAGAAGATTGTATTTGTTTGGCTAAATCCTCTTGCGACCAACTTTTTGCTTTACGCAATTCCATTATTTTGCTTCCAATGTTTAACATGTCTATCTAAAGAATAGTGTTTATAGCTATTTAAGGCAAATATAGTAATAGTTTTTTATCAAAAGAAAGGTTTGTTTGTTGTTTGAATGAAATAGATATCATACATTTGCCATATATGTTTATCATTAAAATATTTTTCAACAATGTTAGATACTTCCAATCCCAATAATTATTGTTACAAAACCAAATCCATAGAATTACACATTTTAGGAGGTCTACAGTTGAACAAGTTGGAAAGTTTACGAGTAACATTAAGCATAGAGAAACTAACCAAAACTAAAGCGGTATTAAATATATTAAGACAAAGCATCGATCTATACAACGACAACCAAACAGAAAAGTTAGTACGCAAATGTGCAGAACGCTTAGAAATAGGAACAAGTGTTATTAGAAAAACATTGCAGGAACTAACCAAAGAACTAGAGAATTATCGTTTTTTACTAAGCTCAAAACAGGCCGAATTACAAAAAGCATTTATTAAGACGCTCACAGCAAAAGAAGAAAAAGAAGCCATCCAATTTTTGCAAAGCAAAAACCTATTAGAAAAGACAAACGAATTAATCGGTAAATCTGGAGTAATAGGAGAAGTGGATAATAGAATTTTAATGTACTTAATATTTACATCAAGAAAAACAAAGAACCCTTTGCATTGTATAAGTTTAGGAAGCTCAGGCGTTGGAAAAACACATTTACAATCTAAAGTAGCAGAACTCATACCCGAAGAAGATAAAGTAGAAATCACAGTTTTATCAGCAAATGCCTTTTATTACTTCAACCGTACAGAACTACAACACAAGTTAATATTAATAGAAGATCTGGACGGCGCAGAATCTGTACTCTATCCACTTCGAGAATTACAATCCAAAAAACGCATAACAAAAACGGTCGTTCATAAAGACCGAAAAGGGAATACCAAAACGATACACTTAACCGTAGAAGGTCCTGTAAGCGTTGCAGGTTGCACGACACAAGAAAGTATTTACGAAGATAATAGCAATCGTTCCTTTTTATTATACATCGACGAAAGCGAAGAACAAGATCAACGCATCATGCAATACCAGCGTTTTTTAAGCGCAGGAAAACTAAATGAGCAAGAGCAAATAGAAGCCAAAAATATATTACAAAATGTTCAGAGGATATTAAAACCAATAAAAGTAATCAATCCCTATGCAGAATATTTAGAGTTACCACAATCCGTATTTAAACCCCGAAGAACCAACAGTCATTATTTACAATTTATAGAAGCCATTACATTTTATAAACAGTGGCAGCGCCACAGGCACTATGACGAGCAAACAGGAGAAGAATATATAGAAACTACAATTGAAGATATCCAAGAAGCTAACGAACTAATTACAGAAGTTTTATTAAGAAAAAGTGATACGATTACAGGAGCTTGCCGAAACCATTTAGAAAGTCTTAAAGATTACCTAAAAGTAAATAATCAAACCACATTTACAAATGCAGAAATACGCAGAAACCTACGAGTAAAAGAAACCACATTACGGAGATACAACAAACAATTATTAGTAGAAGATTATATAAAAAAGATTAAAGGAAAGAAAGGACAGCTTTATCATTACGAAATAGTTGATGTTGATGAGTATACCAACTTAAAAGAGCAGATAGATAAAGCATTACAAGATTGTCTTGCAAATATTAACCTCGCCAGTTCGTCATAGGTTCGCTACTACCAAAATGGCGAAGTTAAAATAAACAAAACCAGTTAGTTAAGATCACTTCGCTATATAAACCCAAAAAACACCCGCAGAATGAAAAATTTAAACTTAAATAACCCTAGTTATAAAGAATTATTAATCGACTTTAAAACGTGGTTAGATATTTTAGGTTATTCAGAAAACACGGTTTATTTACTACCTATTCACTTACGAGAGTTTTTTAATTACTTAGAAAATAAAAACATAAATCAAATCAATCATATACAAACCCAGCATGTAACAGATTATTACAATCACTTAAAATCCCGACCCAACCAAAGACGAGCAGGCGGAATAAGCAAAGGACATTTAAATAAACACCAACAAGCACTTTATAAGTTTAGAGAATACTTAAAACAACACAATCACAAAGGCATTAATATTCATTTAAAACGAGAAGAAAGAAATGAGAAGGATAGCTTAAATGTGCTAACACAAGAAGAAATTAAGCAGCTTTTTGAAGCCACAAGTTATAGTCATGGAGATGATAAAATAAGACATCGAGACAAAGCTATTTTAGTATGCGGTTATAGTTGTGGATTGCGAAGAAATGAACTAGTACATTTAAATATAAGTGACATCCTTTTTGATAAACAACGTTTATTTGTTAGAAAAGGCAAGAATTATAAAGAACGCTTTGTACCACTTAATAATCACAGCTTAAAAATCCTCGAAACCTATATTTACGATTGGCGCACAGAATTTTATAAAAACAAAGAAACCGAAGCCTTATTTATTAATTACAGAGGAGGAAGATTATTAGGAATGAGTTTTTCTAATCGACTAAAAGCTATTATAAAAGCAACAGAGAATCCAAATCTACAAGAACGGAATATTACACTTCACAGCTTGCGACATAGCATTGCAACCCATTTACTGGAACAAGGTGCAGACATAGAGCAAATCAGTAAATTTTTAGGACATAGCAGTTTAGAATCCACACAAATATACATTCACTTTTTAGAACTCACAGGCGATGAATACATACGAACATTACTTAGAGAAAAATGGTTACAACGACAAGAGTATCCGAACCTATCAAAGAAGCGTAACAAGGTTTAACGATTGGTGCGAAAGCTATGGAACACATGCAGAAACCATAGATTACAAAACGTTTTTGCAATACATAGCGTATTTACGAGCATCACAGCTAAAACCAAGAACCCTGCAAACCTATATAGGTAATCTAAAAATCTATTTTAATTACCTCACAGAAGAAAACCACAGAGAAAAGAACGATATAAAAGACCTGAATATAAAAGGAGTAAAACGTCATATTATACACAACATTTTAGAGTTCGAGGAACTGGAAGATTTATATTATAGTTATCCAATCAATAAAGGCAAGGAAATAGCAAGAAAGCGAAATAAAATCATCATTGGACTGCTCGTTTATCAAGGTTTAAATACAAGGGATTTACAATTATTGGAAGTGGAAAACATACAGCTTTACAAAGGTAAAATCACAGTTCCAGGAACAAGAAAAAGTAACACAAGGGATATTGAACTCAAACCGTTCCAACTCATGGAATTTATGGAATACATTAACGAAGTTAGGCCAAGGATTTTAAAAGAAACCAATAAAGTAACCGAACAATTATTACTACCAATAGGAAGGAGTTACAAGCTTCATAATACGATACATAAATTAGCTAAAGAACTAAAGGAAATCAATAACAGTTTTACCGATGTAAAACAAATAAGAACAAGTGTTATCATCCACTGGCTCAAACAAAACGGACTGCGAAAAGCCCAATATCTGACAGGACATAAATATATAAGTTCAACCGAACGCTACCAACAAGACGATTTAGAAAGTCTGCATGAAACCATAAACAACTTCCACCCCTTACGATAAAAAAATATGAGAGATGAAAATAAAGAATAACAGTCCATAGAAATATAAAAGATAATATTACTTTTATTCCTTAAACATTACCACTATTAAGTTACAATTAAAGTTACGCCCTGTATGGCTTGAGTTAGGAAACAATCTCAGTGCACGGTAATGTGCATAGGAAGCCTAAGCAGGGTTTTTAATCCTAAAACATTACCAAAATGACACCACATGAATTTAAGACAAGGTATCTACATACCTTGCAAACAGACCCCAAAACAAAACAGAATTATATAAAACTACCTATTACTGATTTAAGTGAACTTATCTATATGCAAGAATCATTATTAGAAAACATAGTGCTGTTAACCCAATTAGAAAAAAGACATTATAAAAGTGAACAGCTGCAAAGTGCTATTTATTGGCTGTGTAAAATACTTTTAATCAGTTACCCAAATACAGAACTTGATGGGCTATCAGAATGGTTAAAACCTTGATGAAAAGTAAACTTGGTATCACAAATTGTGATACCAAGTTGTTATTTTTGTTAAATATTAAGACTTAAAAACAATAAAAAACATTAAATTACCTTTGTAATATAAAAGAAGAATTATGGTAACGACATTAAGACAAGGTGCTACTAAAAAAAGCATCAGAAGTATATTAGAGAACTTAGCAAAAGAGTTAAAGCCTAAAGGCGTTGACGTATATAAATATGTTGGAAAAATCAGCTTAAAAAAAGATGCTTTAAACATACAAAGAGAGCTTCGTAATGAATGGGAATAAGCTGTTTTTAGACACCAATATTATTCTCTATTTATTAAATGGAGATGAAACACTAGCCGAATTATTAAACGGAAAGCAATTATATATTTCTGTGATTACAGAACTGGAATTGTTGGCCTATAAAGGCATTACAGTCAAAGAAGAAAAAGTTATCAATGAATTTGTATCACAATGCAAAACCATAACGATAAATAGTGCAGTAAAACAAGAAACCATAAGAATTAGAAAAACATATAATACAAAGCTTCCAGATAGTATTATTATTGCAACAGCATTGTATTTAGATTTTCCATTGATTACTTCGGATATTGAGTTTAAAAAAGTAGACGAATTAGCACTTGTTCTTTATGAGAAGAAATAAACGCCACCCCTCGCCACCGCATTGCAATTTTTGTCTACCCCAGCTATTGCAGCACATTACAAGTTGTTCGTGCCTCACAATTGCAAAGAGCTGCATCCATCGCTAAAAAGCCAAAAACCGCCCCAAGCAACGTTACATAATAGAAGTTATAATACTTCCCTTTTGGTTGCCTTCGGCGTGTTATTATTGTTGCGGGCGATAGTTATAACTGCTATTATGTAAAATTGCCGACATACCAACCGCACAAACCCGAACTAAATAAGAAACTTCAGAGCTAACAAGCTGAACGCACTATCGTTTGTCACATTTTAAAAAGCTGAAGATTGATTTAGGTTGTTTCTTAATCCTGAAATTATAGACCTGTAAATCTTCATCTTTTTAAAATGTTTGATGCTTCTGCAAGCGTTCCGATAAAGGAATAATCTACGAAGTGGTTTTATACGGTTGGGATTGTTCATTTATTGGAATGGAACAACTGAAAGGCGTTAGTATTCACAAACTTTTACAATCAAAACTAAAAACATCAATCGAAGTTCAAAAGTGAGCGTCTGAAGTCAGGCGAATGGGAGTATTTTACATAATTTACATTATAACGACAGTTTTTAAACAACAAAAAATAATCCGTTAAAAACTGTGCGGAGCGAACTTATAATGCCAATTATGTAACATACCGAGGCAAAGGAAGCAGGTAAAAGACAGAGGATTTTTGTGTTCAAAAAACTGGGTTTTACCTGCGTGGGAATTATTATAATGAATCTTCACAAATAAGCTTTACTTCTAGAAATCTGACATTAAATTATATCTATAAATAACGGAGAAATCCGAAAAATTAATAGATATGAAAGATGCAAAAACTAAAATGCTGGCTGTACAAATCACTAATAATTATAAATGAAATACCAATGCCAATTAAGCAACAAACCATTAAGATAATAATGGAAATAGTAGTATATTTATCACAGTAATACGTTCTTTAAAATATTTTTTGAAACACCAATATTAGTCAAGGCATGCGCAAAAAAAAAAGTGATTTTTTACAAAAAAACGCAATGACTACTATCCAGGCGGGATGCTCTTACCGGGTAGACACGGAAACTCTTCAGACTATAGGTACGGCTTCCAAGGTCAAGAAATGGATAATGAAATAAAGGGCGAAGGGAATAGTGCAAACTTTACTTTTAGGATGCACGATCCAAGATTAAATAGATTTTTTACTGTAGACCCTTTGACTCAAAAATATCCTCATTATTCACCTTATAGTTTTAGTGGAAATAAATTGATAAACTCTAGAGAATTAGAAGGTCTCGAAGAGATGTTGGCTATCGACAAAGTAGGTAATAATCAATCTGCTTGGTTTTATGTGGATAGGAGAGAAATGGGACATTTTGGCGGAATTTTTTCATCTTCATTTGGTGGAGAAAATTCATTTGTGAAAGCATCAATTTATAATACTGAAAAATTGAAGAGTAGCTTATATAGAACTATTTCAGAAAGGCATTCGTATTATAATTTTGTTCACTTATATATGAAAGAGAAAGGAATTAGTAATCAGTGGTTCAAAGCTGCTGCTGAAGTAACTAAATATAATCCTTTTGCTTTAGAGGTTGGTGTTGGTGCAGCTGCAAAAAGTGCTACAAATATGTGGTTTCTTAGTGACTCTTCTGAAGAATTTTTACGAGGTGGAAATGAATTTTTATTTTCTCACAATATGAATAATGCAAAAAGGATTATAGAAAATGAAGGTGTTATTAATGATTCATTTGCTGACGCAAATGGTGTTGAACAGTCCTTTTTTGGTTTAGCTGGTGCAGATTTGGATTTAAAATTAGTTGAATATGAGCAGACATTGGTTCAAACATATATGAACAATTTTAAGAAAAATAATCCTAAAGCTGATATGGCGAATATTGTAGGGCAAATTAATAGTAGTTTTTCAAATCCTTTAGCTCCGAATTCTGTAAGTAAGGTTATTAGAGAATTTTTTACTGAGAAAGATAAGAATGGAAATGAAACAATAAATTTCGATTTCTCCAATTATGAACATAGAGTGAAATTGGGACAAGAGATAATAAAAGATTTATATGAAGAAGAAGATTAATATATTATTATTTATTATAGTTGTAGTAATATGTCATTATTTTATAGAATTTCTATATAGAGCTATTTTTTATAGTATATCTTATAGTTTTGATATTGACATATTGGAAAGAATGGCGATAAATATGACTGCATATCACTTTATTTTTAATATTTTTTTTATCCCTTTTTTACTAATTTTAAAATTATATATAAAACAGGTAAGTTTTTTATTTTTACTAAGTTTTATATTCGTTCTTATTATGTCTTTGTTTTGGATGAAAGAAGATTTTCAAAATACAATGTGGTATTTGAAATATAATTTTAGTTTATCTGTAGCATCTTTTATATTACTACTGATATCATTAGTTTATATTCCTAAGTTTATGAAGAATTAGAAATATTTACTCAATAAGTTTATAACAAAAAAGCTATCCTAACCGATAGCTTTTTTATGCGTAAGTATTACGAGCTTTAGCATCACGTATAAGCGCACTAATAGTAGTCATAATATGCGTTTTATCTTTGCTGTCAAGTTGCTGTATATCCATAATAGTATCTACAATAGTTTTATCCAGTTCTAAATCAGATAATCCAGTTAAATAGTCTAAAGACACTTCTAAAGCTTCTGCAATTTTGGTAGCAGTCTCAATAGATGGTTTTACTTCATCACGTTCATATCTTCCAATTACAGGAGCGTGTACACCAATAGTCTTGGCTAGTTCATCTTGCGAAATCTTTTTCTTTTTACGAGTACTTAATAAACGAGTTCCAAACAACATAAGTTCTAAATCTATCAATAAAATTAAGGTGTAAGCAAATATATAAAACAAATAGTATCTATCTAAATGAAATATTGTTTGTTTGGTGAGAACATATTTTATACTTTTGGACAATATATGTTCTAAAAAGAAACTTATGAACAAACTAAAAGCAGACAATACAGACCAATTAATCTACGAAAATGACATTTTAGAACTTACAGTTTTGGGCGGTATAAAATTAGAGGGTTTAGACAGAATGCGAGTTACTGTAAAAGTCCAAGAGCAAGAAAGTAGCAGACCACCAGTAAGGCACAATTTAGATTTGTACAACGATACTCAATTAGAAAAATTTATACGTAAAGTA
>NZ_MDJD01000006.1 GCF_001747085.1 Flavivirga aquatica | reverse complement strand
TAAAAAGTACTTTACTAGAATTAACAGAAAAAGGAATAGTGTTTACTTCTAAATCTTTATCAACCACAAAGAAATAATTCCCATCAGGTAATACAGCTAAGTCAAACCCTTTTTTGTAAGTTCCAGTAGTCTTTATTAATTCTTTATATAAAATGATACCATTACTATCTTTAATAGATAACAGGTTTCCCTTCTTAACATTATTAATTGTTAACGCTGTCTTTTTAACGTCCTCTTTTACTGTAATTAAAGAAACTTCAGTAGCATTACTTAATATAGTAGCAAACACTGTTGCAATTACTAAGCTCTTTTTGATTATTTTGATTACGTTTTTCATAATGTTATATTTAATACTGTTTAACACTACAAATGTATAACGGAAATTCAGTTATCAAAACATTGGTATTGATGTATTTGTATGCTATTTTACCTGTCTTTTTTGAGTTAAATCAATATAGAATATTAGGGTGGTAATTAAGCATATTATCTAATAGGAATTGTAAATTTTATAAGAGGAGGAGTATTTAGAATTTAATGAAAATATGTAATAATGATGATTAGAATTTATAGGTACTATGTTTTATAAAAGTATTTAACAGAAAGGATTATTTTCAGAAAGAGTATTTTGTAGTAAAGAAAGTAATTGTGAATGAGTAAAAATGATAGGAAATGAAAATAGAGGAATAAAAAAAGTGAACCACTACAGTCCACTTTTTCCAACTAAACTAAACTAAATAAGACATTAATACTTAATTATTAATGAATTTCTTATACTCATTGTGAATCTGAGTTTAATACTATTTTATATTCTAAATCTTTTGGATTGTTTTAACTTTTTTTGAAACCAAAATTCAAAAGGAGAGGATAAAAAAGTAGGCCACCACAACCTACTTTTTCCAACTAAACTAAACTAAACTAAATAAGACATTAAAACTAATTATTAATGAATTCCGTGTACTCGTTATTATCCGAGTTTAATACTATTTTGTAGTTTCCTTTTTCTAATTTGTAAGCTTTTTGAATTACTTGAATATCTTTAACTTTTTCAGAGTGTAGTAATTCAAAATCACCATTAAATTTTTTGTAAATAGTAATATTTAATGGTTTAAGATTTGGGGCAAACTTTGTTATATAAATAATACCATTTTCTTGTTTAAGATAAGGTTTGTGTATCGTTGTTTCTTTCTCTTTGTTAAAAAGTACTTTACTAGAATTAACAGAAAAAGGAATAGTGTTTATTTCTAAATCTTTATTAATTACAAAGGAATAGCTTCCATCAGGCAATACAGCTAAGTCAAACCCTTTTTTGTAAGTTCCAGTAGTCTTTATTAATTCTTTATATAAAATGATACCATTACTATCTTTAATAGATAACAGGTTTCCCTTCTTAACATTATTAATTGTTAACGCTGTCTTTTTAACATCCTCTTTTATTGTAATTAAAGAAACGTCAGTAGCATTACCCAATATAGAAGCAAACATTGTTGCTATTATTAGGCTTTTTTTTATTGTTTTGATTACGTTTTTCATAAATGTTAGGTTTAAACTGTTTAACTGTTTAATACTGCAAATATATAATGGAAAAACCTTACAAAAATCATCTATCTTGGCTTGTTTATGTGCTATTTTAACTGTTAAATGAATGTTAACCCTGTGTTAAGTTAAAATAGAGCATAATTATGGTAATTAAATATATGATAGAAAAAGAATAAGTAGTAATTTTGCTGTAAATTAACCTGCTATGATTATTAAAAAACCTACGTTAAAGAAATTAAGCCCAAGTTTTGGGAGTTCTATCTTAGTAAAACAACATATAGATAAGGTGGATAAAAAAAATGCTTTCTGGCATTTTCATCCAGAATTAGAGCTTATATATATAAATAAGGGACAGGGTAAAACCCATATAGGAAATCATTTGTCTTATTTTAATAACAGTCAACTTATATTAATAGGAGCTAATTTACCTCATAATGGTTTTACAGATAGGCTCACTGCTAATGGAACAGAAACAACCGTACAGTTTAAGTCTAATTTCTTAGGAAATGATTTTATTGACATCCCGGAAATGACAAACATTGTGGCGATGTTTGATAGGGCAAAAAAGGGTATTCGTTTTAAAATGGAGGCTAAAAGTGTAGTTGGTCCCAGAATAGATAAATTATTAGAGTATGATGGTTTAGAGCGTGTATTGAAGTTTTTAGAAATACTTAACTATTTAGCATTAACAGATAATTACGAATTGTTAAATGCTGATGGTTTTGCTTTTGAGGCAGAAGCACAAGATAGTTCTAAAATAGATGTTATATTTAAGTATGTGAATAAAAATTTTAAAAATCACATTACTTTAGATGAAATAGCAGATAAGGTGAGTATGACGGTTCCTGCGTTTTGTAGATATTTTAAAAAAGCTACGGGAAAAACATTTACTCAATTAGTAAATGAATATAGGGTTGTTCATGCTACGAAATTACTTAATGAAAGCCAAATGAGTATTTCTGATATTTGTTTTGAGTGCGGATTTAACAACTTTTCCCATTTTAATAAACAGTTTAATGACATTACGGGTAAAAGTGCATCTAATTATAGAAAAGAAATCAAGCATATTATTCAATAATACTAAATACCTTTTAAAGTGATTAATCAATCACTTTAAAAGGTATTTAGTGTAACTTAAGATTTTCCTTCCCATTCATTATAAAATTGATTTAAAAATTCTAGCATATATTGATGTCTAGTTTCGGCAAGACGTTTGCCTGTTTTTGTATTCATTCGGTCTTTTAATAAGAGTAGCTTTTCGTAAAAATGATTAATAGTTGGAGCTGTAGAAGCTTTATACTCGGCTTTACTCATATTTAAGTCAGGTTTGATCTCAGGATTATATAATTGTCTATTTTTAAACCCTCCATAGTTGAAACATCGAGCAATACCAATAGCTCCTATAGCGTCTAAGCGATCTGCATCCTGGACGACATCTAATTCTGCCGATTTAAATTTTTGAGCTTCGTTACCGCCCTTAAAAGAAATATTTTCAATTATATTTATAACATGTTCAATAACTACAGAGTCTATATTTAAATTAAATAAAAATTCGCGAGCTATTTTTGGACCAATACTTTCGTCTCCATTATGAAATTTACTATCAGCAATATCATGTAATAGTGCTCCTAGGGTTGCAATTAATTCGTTAACAGGTTCTGTTTTTGAAATTAATTGAGTATTAGTATATACGCGTTCTATATGAAACCAATCGTGCCCACCTTCCGCATTGGCAAGGTTTTTTTTTACGAAATCTATAGTTTTATTGATTGTTTCCTCTTTGCTTATCATTATATAAAAGTAAAAATTCCTTTCGATATCGAAGGGAATTTTTTAAGTTTTGATTAGGTTATATCTCTTCTAAAATAGATTTGCCTTTGGTTTTATTACCAGAAGTCCATTGCCATTTTTCATGAAGCTGAATTTTACCCTCTTTATTTAATTTGGGCTTGGAAATACAAGTTCCTGTCATTAAATTACCGTTTTTATTTACTTGATGATAAACCATGTTAATAGTTCCATCATCATGTACTATTCCTAAAAGATAACCTTCAATAATATTATCTCCTTTATAACTTGATGTCAAAATGTTACCTTTTTGTTTGTATAAAAAAATGGTATTGGGAGTTATTTCGCTATTTTCTGAATTTAAAATAGGTTTGAAATTCTTATTATCGTAATTCATTACAGTTATTTGATAATTGCAGGCTCAACCCATTTAAATTGAAATGAGTTTTCAGGGATTTTAATACGCTCAGATAAACGATACATTCTGGCAGGAAGCTTCATGAGATAATCTCTAGCTTTTTCTGCTTCATCAGTTAGGTTTGTAATTTTATCAATTTCCCAACGTTTAATTAGTTTGTCTAATATATCTACATAATCATTAGATGTGTATACTCCAATACGTTGAGCAGTATTAGAAAATTCTTCAAAAGCAGTGCCTATTTGATTTCCAGATTCTCTTAAAAAATGAGCGGGCATAGCGATTTTTCGTTTCATCATATCGTGAAAAGCCATCATCATTTGGCTAGGATCCACTTTAAAAATACGTTCTACAAATTCAGAATAAGCATGGTGGTGTCTCATTTCATCTCCAGAAATAATTTGACACATTTTAGCCAATTGTTTATTGCCTTTTTTCTTAGCTATTTTTGCAACTCTATTATGAGAAACATAAGTGGCTAACTCTTGAAAACTTGTATAAACAAAGTTCTTGTAAGGATCTCTGTCTGTTCCAATGTCAAACCCGTCAGCAATAAGATACTGTGTGGTTTTTTCAATTTCACGCATGTTTACACGTCCAGATAGGTATAAGTATTTATTTAGTACATCACCATGTCTGTTTTCTTCACCAGTCCAATGACGAACCCATTTACCCCAACTATTTTCTTTGTCAACTTGATCTACACCTTCAACGTCCATTAGCCAAGACTCATAAGTTGGTAAGGCTTCTTCAGTAATCATATCTCCAACAAGAACTACCCAAAAATCATAAGGTAATTCTTTTGAAAGTTCTCTTATTTCGCGTACTTCTTCAAAAAAAGTGTCACTTTCAGAATTAGGTAAAAAATCTGTAGGTTGCCATATTTTTTCTATTGGAATAAGATATTTTTCTATAAGGGAATCAATATCTTTTTCCAAAAACTGCATTACTTCTAATCTAACATTTTTTAGGGACATCTATAAATTTTTTAATTGTGTATATGTGCTTTTATAGTAGTTTCAACGCTACTTATAAGTTCTAGTTTATTTGCAAAGGTACTAACTTTTAGAGGCTTGTGCACAGTAAAAATGATGTGAGTTCCTAAACCCATAGGAAATTTTCCATAACGTAACGTTTTCCATGAGTTATTTATAGTAACAGGAACAACTAATGCAGATGGCGCTTTTTTAAATAATATTTCTAATCCTTTGGTTTGGAATGGTTTAGGTGTTCCGTTTTTACTTCGTGTTCCTTCAGGGAAAATAACGGCTGCGCGTTTATTGGTTTCAATGTATTCTCCAAATTTCATTAAGACAGGCAAGGATTGTCTTGGGTTTTTTCTGTCAATTAAGGCAGAACCACCATGTTTTAAGTTGTAAGAAACACTTGGTATACCTTTTCCTAATTCTATTTTACTAATAAATTTTGGATGATATTTACGTAAAAATACAGACAGAGGGGAGATGTCATTCATGCTTTGGTGATTGCAAACTATAATAAGTGGTTGGTTGATTGGAATATCATGCGGGTTATTAAAGGTAAACCTAGTGCCTAAAATATGAAGGCATCTTATCAAGCAGATATTCATTAAATCGACACTTTTTTTATGTGCCTGATAACCAAAAAGGTTAAAAAAAATCCATTGTATAGGATGAAATATAATTAGTGTTAAAAAGAAACACAGGATATATATGATAGTTAATGGGTATGACAATAATTTTAGCATGCAGCAAAAATAAGTAAAAACTTAGTTTTGATAAACGGCAAGACAGATGTTATTTTAATATTTCACACTAGAAGGTTGTTTAGTTACGGAGGAATCTAAAATGATGTCCCATTTTTTATTGAAAGCCTTTCTTTTTCATCTTTTAAATTTTGCTAATGGCTGAAGTTTTGTTTAAATGGTTGCGTTTTAATGCATAAAAAAACCACGATTTATCGTGGTTTAAATTTTTATTTAGAGCGAAGCGAGAGATCTTATTTGATTAAATAAGATTATTGTAGTTCTTTCTTTGCTTTACAATGATGGGTTTTAACAATGTGCGTTATAAGCATCCTTAAGGTTTTCTGCAATTAACTCTGCAGGTCTACCTTCAATATGATGACGCTCTAACATGTGTACCAATTCACCGTTTTTAAATAATGCCATGCAAGGAGAACTTGGAGGAAATGGAATCATATGACCACGAGCCGCATCAACAGCTTCCTTATCTACACCTGCAAAAACAGTCGCAATATTTGTTGGACGTTTTTCATTTTCTAAACTCATTCTTGCACCTGGACGTGCATTGGCTGCCGCACAACCACAAACCGAATTTACTACCACTAAAGTAGTGCCTTCTTTAGCTAAAGCCGCATCAACAGCTTCGGCAGTTTGTAGTTCTTCAAAACCAACATTTGTTAAATCTTCACGCATTGGTTTTACTAATTCTGCTGGATACATATCTTAAATTTTTGTTTTATAATTAATTACTGTACAAAGTTAATCAAAAATCGTGCAAAAATAGTTATAGCATTCTCTTATAACGTCTATGGTGTCATAAGGTCAGTCTATTTTTTAAATCTTATTTTGGTGTTTTAACCTTAGAAAAAGAGTTGTTTATTATAATGTTAATACAAGAAGTAAATTTCTTCTTCGTACAACTGTAACAAAAAGATTTAAAATTCAACTAACAATAGTATATTTGAAGACGTTTTAAAGAATAAATTATCATGAGTATTTCAAAATGGATAGGTGGTGCTTTGGGTTGGTCGTTTGGCGGTCCAATAGGTGCTATAATAGGTATTGCAGTAGGTAGTTTTGTAGATAAAATGACTAATGGTAAAGGAAGCTCATTTTTAGAAGAAGGTGAGCGACAACAAAGAACATCAGGCAGAAGACAAACAAAGCAACAACCTAAGACAGAATCGGGAGATTTTGAAGTGAGTCTACTTATTTTATCATCTATTGTTATAAAAGCGGATGGTAGACAAGATCAACGTGAATTAGATTTTGTACGTGAGCAGTTTGCTAGCATGTATGGTAAAGAACGTGCAAATCATGCTTTTAAGTTATTTAAAAATATAAATAATCAAAAGAATATATCAACAAGGCAAGTGTGTTTGCAAATAAAACAGATGATGGATCACCCGTCACGTTTGCAATTGATGCATTTTTTGTTTGGTATTGCTAAAGCAGATGGAACAGTAACAGAAGATGAGGTAAAAAAAATCTATACAATAGCAGGGTATTTAGGAATAAGTTCACGTGATTATGAAAGTATTAAAGCCATGTTTTATAGTAGTGTTGATAATGCTTATAAAGTTTTAGAGATTGATAAAACAGCTTCTATAGATGAGATTAAAAGGGCTTATCGTAAAATGGCAAAAAAATACCATCCAGACCGTGTAATCCATTTAGGAAAAGAACACCAAAAAGGAGCCGAAGAAAAATTTAGGCAAGTGCAAGGTGCTTATGAGCAGTTGCAGAATGAGCGTAGGTTTTAAAATTTATGGTTTAGTAAGTGTATTTCTCATTTAAAGTATATATACTAGAAAAAGGTACTTTGCAAAAGATAAATGTAATATTTGAGGCGTCATTTTTACGTATATTTTTTCATTAATTCCTACATTTATACTTCATAAACTTCCGAAACCAAAATCTATGATGCTTAAATGTGCAATATCAAGAAAATTTAATGACTAGTTTGAGATATTGTTGTAGGAATAACCGATCCTTATAGACGGGCTCCTGTTGTCTTTCCAGTTATAGATGCTTCTGTTGTAAATTCTTGTTTTTGTTTACGGAGACATGTTTTTTTGAGAATTGTACTAAAAGAAAAATATTACTTTATTTAATCATTAAACATAATATATAAAACAATGAAATTAACAACTTTAGTATTATTATTTAGTATAATTTTTCAAAGTTATTCGCAAATCTCAGTTGGACCTAAGCACAAAGGAAAACCTGGAAAGTTTAAAAAGGGAGTTCTTGATAAATTTAAAAACACAGAAACAATTTTTGTATTGTCTGATGTTTATGAAAGAGATGTCTATGAGGAAATTCTTGAAAAGACATGGTCAGTTACTCCTTATAAAATAGTTGAATTTGAAGATTTTAATATAAAAAAATATTTAAGTAATAAATATTCGATAGCTAATCTATCGGGTTTTAAAAGGATTAAACAGATGAAGTATGGAGGAACTAGTACATCTTTATTTACGTATTTTGATTTTAAAATATATGATAGCGAATCTATTCATGAAGAGCTAAAAAAACTTGCTTCTAAAAAGGTTTCTTCTAAAAAGAGAATTAAAAAAGAACGTGAAATAATTATGGGTAATTCATCTAATATTGCTAGGTTTTATGTTTTTCCTAAAGACAACTTTATTCATAAGTCTTTAAGTGCGGATAAGGAGGAGCTAGTTAATTCGTTATATACAGAAGATGTGCTTTTTAATTATAAACCAGGGTTGTTAAAAAATTATTTTCAAAAAATAAATAACTTAATCGAGAATGAGGAAGTTTATTGGATGTATGAAGATGATTATCAGCCAGAATTGAAAAAGTTAGCTTCTAATAAACTTTATATTCCTTCTTATATGAAAATAAAATATAATGGTTGGGCTGCTCAAGACGGTGAAGAAGAGGATGAAAATATTAATGATATATTTAAAAAATACGAACATGAATATGAAGTTGTTTCTGACAAGGATTTGAGTGATAGGATTATGTCAGGAGAGGAATTTTATTATGTAAGATATGTGAGAATGAATGTTGAGAGGTTTTTACAGATAGTAAATTCTAAAACGGGGGAGGTTATATATAGGGGGTATATAACAGGTTTGTCATATAATATTAAACCTAAGCATATAGCGGAAATAAATAGTAAAATAAAAAAAGCGATAAAGAAAAAATAGTTTGCACAAAAAAATATTTATTACTTAGAAAGTATTTTACGTTACTTGAGATGTTAATTAATTCATTAAATAGATGAGAAATATCTTTTTAACCTAAAACAAGTCTATAAAAAAACAGGATTAAATTCTTTAGAATTTAATCCTGTTTTTTTATAGACTTGAGTAAAATTTAAATGTTCCTATTTTTTAATAATTTTTTTAACTAACTCTTTAGAGGTGTCCTTTAAAGAAGTTTTTAAAATATATATTCCATTAGCCAAATGAGATATGTTAATCTTATTTATTTGTTTTTCATTAAGGATTAATTTTCCCGATAAATCTAGGATTTTCACATTAAATTTGGAGTCATTTTCTCCTTTAATGTTAACAAAATCGGTTGTTGGATTTGGGGATATAGTTATGTCTAAACCTAAATTAATATCACTAACAGATAAAGTGCCTTGAGAGTTTTTCGAAAAGCTAACATCTACCCATTTATTGTCTCCTGTACCTCCAGTAGCTATTACTTTTATATATGTTTTTGTTGGATTCCAAAAAACTTCTTCGTTTTTTGTCATGGCAGCATCCCAAAAATCTATTACAGGACGCCAGTTTTGTCCTAAACCACTTGGCAGTTTTGTTATTGAGTTAGGTTTAGTGTCGAGTAGTTTAGAAACACCACTCCCAGAAAAAGGGATGTTATGTAAAACCAATCCTAAAGTTTGTAAATTAGTATTTTTAATGTTATCAGGCTCGTAGCTTAACCATAAATTTCCGCCAAGTTGAATAGCGTAATTGTGTGCTGTATTGTATGTTTCGATAGAACTTTTGTGTATTCTATAAGTTTTGGGAGTAGATGGAGTGGAAGGTATTAAAACGACATTATTTTTATCTATCCAACCAGCAAAGTATTTCATATAACTGTTTATATGAGCATCTAAACCTGTTGCGGCACCTTGGCTCCCCATAAAAAAATAAGGATCTACGCCACCTGTATTGTTGCCAGGAAACATGTTGTTTCCGCCTTCAATACCTTCAGCGTGACCCATACCAAATGCATGCATAGTTTCATGAATATTTCCAGGAGCATAATAAGTTAAACTATTGTTTGCCCATACGCTACCGTTTAATCCATTACCTCCACCCCAGGCACCTGCACCTTTAAAATCTGTAGAGGACTTATGTATGTACATAACAACATTATATGAATTTACATCGTAGCCATTACTTCTTGCTATATCTGCAAGTTTTTCTCCCATAGCTCTATATCCACTATTATTAGGATCTACAGTGAAATTATAAACAGGAGTGATATCAAAATTAGCTATCCATGCCTTGTTAAATGATATTTTTTTAACATAATTATTTAATTCAGTATTTAAGTTTTGTAGTTCGTTATCAGTATCTTTCCATGTATCTGTAGCAGGGTCGACACCTCTAATGACAAGTACGGTTCGCTCGCCAAGAATTAAATGTCTTTGTTGTTTTAAAAGTGTTTGTGAGGAGGCTACAAAGCAAAAGAGCATAGCCATGTATAAAACAAAATTCTTAATCATAGTAATAGTTTGGGTGAATAAAATGTTCTATATATTTAAATATAATACTATATACGTGTGTTATTTACGTATGGATTTTCTTATTCTTGGAGTCTTTTATTGTATAGATTATTAACCCTTATCTGTCTTTACAATTTTATTGATTTAGCAATCCAATTTTTTGTAAATTGCTTTTAAATTGTAAAGAATAAATCATGAAAAATATTTTTGATCTAAAAGAAACTAATACTATTATTGATCGAATAAATAAGCTGGACTCTTCTACTAAACAATTATGGGGAAAGATGTCTGTAGACCAAATGTTGGCGCATTGTAATGTTCCTTATGAAATGGTTTTCGAAGATGTTCACCCTAAACCAGGTGGGTTCGTAAAGTTCATGTTAAAGTTATTTGTAAAACCTACTGTTGTAAATGAAAAGCCATATAAAAAGAACGGTAGAACAGCACCTGCATTTTTAATTACTGATACCAAAAATTTTGAAATAGAAAAAGAACGACTAGTAAATTACTTAAAGAAGACACAAGATTTAGGTGAGAATTATTTTGAAGGTAGGGAATCACATTCTTTTGGAAAGCTTGCTAAAAATGAATGGAATAATATGTTTTATAAACATCTAGATCATCATTTAGGTCAGTTTGGAGTTTAGTTTATAATTTTTTTTATTGTGTTTAAACTCTTGCTGTTTTGCAAGGCATGTTATTTTCCTATTCTTAGTTCTGTTTACGAACCATAGCTATGGTTTACATATGCTATACAATTGAAAATTAGTTTTCTTATATCGAAAGTTGGTTAGTACATAATAAATCTTCAATTCTACTTCGAGGATTTTTCTTTCCTAATACATTATAAGTTGCTTCCCTTTTTCTATTTAAATACTCATGTTTTTAATAAAAATATGTTGTTTACAAAAACGTCTTTTTTGAGGAGTTTTTATCTAAACAAATACTGCTTTTTAAACACAAAAAATCCAAGGCGTGTTTTCTTACGTATATATACAATTTATCATTAAATTATTATAAGGTAGTCATTAAATGAAGTAAATGTGCTTTCATTAATTTTAAAATGTATGAAAGAAATGTGCTAACACAATTACTTAAAACAATAAAAAAAGAAATATGAAAAATTAAACCCCAAAAAGAATTATGAAAACTAAACTTACATTTTTTGTATTAATGTTTATTAGCATGACCATTAATGCTCAACAGATTGAAAATTACCCACTAGGCCAAACTCCAGCCATAGGAGAGAAAAAAATGACATGGATTTTAGCTGAATTTGAAGGAGAAAAAATGCCTGATAATATTATGGATAGGCTAAGAGGAACCACTAAAACATTCAATGAGTATATCTCTATGGTATCTAGAGATTTATTAAAAGTAACCTCTACATACAGTCCCGTTTATAAAATTAATGGTGCAGATGCAACAAATGCATCGTCTATTGCAGAAAAGCATGAAATCATGATGAAATATGCAAAGGATAATGGTTTTGATGTAGATGGTAGCTATATTATTTACGTTATTGCTTCAGAAGACCTTCGTGGATATGGAGGAACAGGAAGTGGAAATGGATCTACAGGAGCTTCTACCTTAGGTGCGGCAAATATATGGATTCCAGGATCGGTACATGAAATGTTACATATGTTTTCTGTAGGACACGCAGAAGCTATTGATGGAGGAGATAAAGTTTTTCCAGGAGATAATGTTGGAGGATTAGATCCCTACTTTTTTCTTGGTAGTGAAGGCCCAGATGGGAAAGATTGCCCTTATGGAACAGATCAATGTGAGATATATTTCACGCTATCATTACCTCACAAAGGTAGAGTAGGTTGGATAAAAGAAGGCGAAGTTGAAGTTTCTCAAAATATAGGAGAAGCCAAAACATTTAGAATTTATAATCATGATATAGCCGATAGAAGCGGTACTCAAAAATTAGGTGTTTATTTAACAGATTATTTTGGAGAAGGTTTGTTTTCAATTAGCTATGTTAAAAATGCATTAGGAAGAAGAACAAATAATGGCGGTATTTTAGTTCATTATGTTCCTTATGTAAGTCCTGCCGTTTCTCGTTTGTTAGATTTAACACCAAATTCTATAACATCGAATACAGAGCAACCAGGGAATGTTACTTTCGACCATCTTTATGATTTTGGAGATTCTGCATTAGGTGAAGGGAAAAGCGGAACTGTTAACGATTTGTTTACCATAGAAGTTTTAAAAGAAACTAAAGTTGGAGATAAAAATTATTATGTAGATTTTAAGATTACTCCTATAGCTTGCCCTACAAATTATAGTTTTGCTTTAGAAGAATTTGAATATAATAATATAACAGGTACACAATGTGATCCTGAACTTGTTGAGTCTTGGAATATAACAAATGATAGAAAAGACCAAGTCGCTTTAAATAATAATTCGCTTTCTTATAGCGGATTAAGCGCAAAAGGAAAGAGTCTTCAAATTAAACCTAAAAATAATTCGTCATTTAGTTTTAGTAGACGATTAAAGGAAGGTTATACATCCGGTAGTACTATGTGGTTAAGCTATTTATTAAAACCAAATAAATTAGGAAATGGTCACTTTTTTATATCTCCAAGCGACAACCTTGAAGCTGCTATAGGTAAAAAATGGGGTAGAAGTTTTGCAATAAATAACTCATCAAAAAACACAAAAGAAGCTTTAGAAGGAGATACTTTTCTTCTTGTTGCTAAATACGAGCTTAAAAAAAATGAGAATGATAATATTTTCTTATGGGTTAATCCAGATATAACAGTTACTCCTAATATTAATAATACAGTTGCAGAACGTATAGGAGAAGTGGATTTTAATAATGGTATAAATGTTATATCTGTAAATTATAGTGGTTATGGAAGTGGAGATTATACAGTAGATAGAATAAGTGTAAGCGATACATTCAAAGGTTTATTTACTGCAAAATCTTTAAGAATAGATGATATAACAGAGCCTGAAGAGGCAAATGCTATTAAAATATATCCGTCTCCTGCAGATAATGAGATTTATGTTAGTACAGGTACAGATCGTTCAATAAAAAATATAGAAATCTATAATATAACAGGGAATAGAATAAAAACTGTTACAAGTAGAGAGAATCTCACTCAAATCGATATAAATGATTTGGCTACAGGAGTGTATTTTGTAAAAGTTAAGCAAAAAGACAGATTAATAAAGGTATTTAAAATTATAAAATCCTAAAAAAATAGTGTAATAGAGCTACGTATTTAAATATAGGTAGCTCTATTATTTATACACCAGTATAACACGTGATGTTGTTACATTTCTATTTTAGAGTATTTGGTATTCTAGAATAGAATTAAAAAAAGCAAGATCCAAAATTAATTAATCCCCTCAAATATCAAACTTTACTATTATGAAAAAATATATATAACCCTTCTCTTATTATTTCAATTACAAGTAGGTATATCGCAGTCTTCGGTTGCTAATATTATACCTTGGCCAAAAAATGTTACCGCAAACGCAGGGACATTAAAACTTACTATAAATAGTGAAATAACTTATACAGATCCAGCTTTATTAAGTTTGGCTAATATTATAAAAACAGATATTAAAAACCATACTGGTTTAAATTTAACAGTAACACCAATTAAATTTCAAATATTAGAGTATTTTTCATATATTTATTTATGAGTAAAAAAGTAGATTTTGAATTAAAAGAAAGTATTTTAGAGTTACAAATACTTCGTAAAAAGACAAAAAGCAGTCGTATTGAAAAGCGTCTATTATTTTTAATCTTAAAAGACGAAGCTAAATATAGTACTAGAGAACAGTTAGCAGACTATTTAAATATAAATGAAGCTACGCTTCGTATTTGGTCGAAAATCTATATAGAATCAGGTTTAGCATCATTATTAACCATTTCTTCAGGTGGTCCTAATAACACGAAAGTAAGCTCAAATGTTCATAAAGGACTTGAGGAAAAACTTAATGATTCATCGAATCCCTTATTGGGTTATAATGACGCTGTTAGCTGGGTTAAAAAAACATTTGATATAGATATAAAATACAATACGCTTCGAACCTATATGAAACGCCATTTTGGTACAAAACTAAAAGTACCCAGAAAATCACATTACAAGAAAGAGGAGCAAGCCATTGATGTTTTTAAAAAACTTTCCAATTCAACTAAATCAAATTAGAATTAGTCTTAATAAAGATAAATATACCTCAGTAAATCTATATTATCAAGATGAATCTAGATTTGGATTAATAACTCATATAGGAAGATGCCTTACAGCTAAAGGAGTTAAGCCTATAGTCAAATATCAACATGCTTTTAAAAACACCTATTTGTATGGCAGTTTTTCTCCTATCAATGGAGATTCCTTTGTTTATGAAATAGAAGGAAGAACTAGTGAGATTTTCCATAAATATCTTGTAGCTTTTTCTATGTATAAGCCAGAGGAATTCAAAATTATAATTATTGACAATGCTGGGTTTCATTCCATGAAAAACTTCGAAATACCAGAAAATATAAAGCTGATCAGAATACCTCCTTATAGTCCTGAACTAAATGCTTCTGAAAAAATATGGGCATATATTAAACAATTTTACAAAAACAAGGTTTTTCATGATTTACAAAAACTAAAACTTTGGCTGCATACATTTATCAAAGACGAATTAAATCAAGCTATTATTAAAAGTATTACCAATAATAATTTCTTTAATAATACATTTATTCAATGTTTTGAAATTTAATTGGTATAATATAAATGTTGTGTTGATTTACATTTTTATATGATGCCAATTCTTAATTTAAAATTTTTCTATTGCAGATAATTTTAAATTAGGAATTGGTATTGTTATTTATTGAAAATAATAGAAGTTTGTTCACTATCTACTATCAATTGAATTTTTCTGCCAAAAATTAAAGCTTGATTGTTTTTTTCATGTCCAGCTGGCATATTAAAAGCAATAGGGAAATCGTAATCAGACAAAGCATCTAAAATAAGTTGTTCAATAGACGTTCCCCAAAGCGTTGTATTCTTTTTTAGTTTGGTCATATCACCAATAATAACACCTTTACAATTATTAAAATAGCCAGCACGTTTTAAACTTTGTAGCATGCGGTCTATGTGGTATTTGTATTCGCCAATCTCTTCAATAAAAAGTATTTTTTCAGACGTGTTAATACTAGTTTTAGAGCCTAGCATAGTGTGTAACATAGTAAGATTTCCACCAACCAACTGTCCAGAAGCAGTTCCTTTTTTATTATAACTAGAAGCTTTTAGTTTATAAGACAAAGGTTTTCCAAAAACAGCAGTTTTAAAAGTTGAAATAGACGCTTCTATTTCAGATAAATTTTTAGGAATACTTACACACATTATAGCATGTAAACTTTCAACGCCTTGATTATGGACTTGGTTATGAAGTGCAGTAATATCAGAATATCCAATTAACCATTTAGGGTTTTGTTTAAATTTAGAATAATCTAATTTATCTAAAATTCTAACAGCACCATAGCCGCCACGAGCACACCAAATAGCACTAATCTTAGGGTCATCTAAAGCTTTTTGAAAATCTTCGCAACGCTCATCGTCTGTTCCAGCAAAGTGGTTAGACTTCTTAAAAACATGTTTCCCAACAATACTATGCAAGCCCCAGCTTTTTAATAGTGCTTTAGCTTGTTGAACTTCTCCTGCTCTATTTTTTAAAATCCCAGAAGGCGCAACAATAGCAACAGTATCTCCAGCTTTTAAATACGGTGGTTGTTTTAAAGTCATGTTTTGTTTTTGAGCTAACGTTATTTTCATTCCGAAGAAAACAAAAGCGCAGAGTAAGCTTATTTTTAATAGATTTTGTGACATAATGTAAATGTACATTTTTTTTCTAAATCGCTGCTTAATTGATTACTTTTGTGGCTTCAAAATGGAGGTATTTCAAGAGAAATATAAGAATTTATTGCGTTTAAGTACTCGTTGGAGTATGTAAACACAATTTACCATTTTTGAAATAGACCTTATAATTTAATTTTAGATTTGATGAACACACCAAAAAGATATACAGTTACTACAGCTTTACCATATACAAACGGTCCTATTCACATTGGGCATCTAGCAGGCGTTTATGTGCCAGCCGATATTTATGTGCGTTATTTAAGGCTAACAGGAAACGATGTAGCTTTTATAGGAGGTAGTGACGAGCATGGTGTGCCCATTACAATTAAAGCAAAAAATGAAGGAGTATCTCCGCAAGATATTGTAGATAAATACCATGCTATAATTAAAAAGTCTTTTGAAGATTTTGGAATTACATATGATAATTATTCACGTACATCGGCTAAAATTCATCATGAAACAGCATCAGAGTTTTTTAAAACACTAGATGCAAAAGGAGAATTTGTAGAAGAAATCACAGAGCAATTGTATGATGAGCAAGCAAATCAATTTTTAGCAGACCGTTTTGTAATTGGAACGTGCCCTAAATGTGGTAATGAAGAAAGTTATGGAGACCAATGCGAAAATTGTGGAACAAGCCATAATGCAACAGATTTAATAAATCCTAAATCTGCAATTACAGGAAACGTACCAACTTTAAAGCAAACAAAACACTGGTTTTTGCCATTAGATAAGCACGAAGCATTTTTAAAAGAATGGATTTTAGAAGGACACAAAAAGGATTGGAAATCGAATGTTTACGGACAATGTAAATCTTGGATAGATGATGGTTTACGTCCACGTGCAGTAACCCGAGATTTAGATTGGGGAATTCCAGTGCCAGCAGAAGGAGGAGAAGGAAAAGTATTGTACGTTTGGTTTGATGCTCCAATAGGATATATTTCATCTACTAAAGAATGGGCAGAGAGAGAAGGAAAAGATTGGGAGCCATATTGGAAAGATAAAGACACTAAGTTAGTGCACTTTATAGGTAAGGATAATATTGTATTTCACTGTATTATTTTTCCAGCGATGTTAAAAGCAGAAGGGTCTTATGTTTTACCAGAAAACGTGCCGGCAAACGAGTTTTTGAATTTAGAAGGAAATAAGTTATCTACATCTAAAAATTGGGCAGTTTGGTTGCCAGAATATTTAGAAGAATTTCCAGATCAACAAGATGTCTTGCGTTATGTATTAACAGCTAATGCACCAGAAACAAAAGATAACGATTTTACATGGAAAGATTTTCAAGCCAGAAATAATAACGAATTAGTTGCCATTTTTGGAAACTTTATTAATCGTGTAGTTGTACTAACCTCTAAATATTATGATGGTGTTATTCCAGAGCCTTCTGAGTTTTTAGAAGTAGATGAAGAAACTCTTGTAGCTGTAAAAGCTTACCCAGATGTTATAGCGAGTTCTATAGAGCGTTACCGTTTTAGAGAAGCAGGTCAAGAATTAATGAATCTAGCAAGATTAGGAAATAAATATTTAGCAGATGCTGAGCCATGGAAAGTTATTAAAGTGGACGAAGATCGCACAAAAACTATTATGTATGTTGCGCTTCAAATAGCATCGGCACTAGCAACTTTAAGTGAACCGTTTTTGCCGTTTACATCTACAAAATTGAAAAATATTTTAAATATAACGTCTGGTGGAGTAGGAACGTCATGGAACGAAGTGAGTACTAAAGACGTTTTACTACCAGCAAATCATAAAATAGAAAAAGCAGAATTGTTATTCTCTAAAATTGAAGATGAAACTATTCAGAAACAATTAGATAAATTAGAAGCTAATAAAAAGGCGAATGAGATAGCAAATGCTAAAGTAGAGCCACAAAAAGAAACAATTACTTTCGAAGACTTTACTAAGCTAGATATTCGTGTTGGTACTATTTTGGAAGCAGAAAAAATGCCAAAAGCAAAAAAACTATTAGTTTTAAAAGTAGATACAGGAATAGATGTGCGTACCATTGTTTCTGGTATTGCTGAAAGTTTTACAGCCGAAGAAGTTATAGGTAAACGGGTTACTGTTTTAGTAAATTTAACACCAAGAGCTTTACGTGGTGTAGAAAGTCAAGGTATGATTTTAATGACTGAAACACCGGATGGTAAACTCGTGTTTGTAAATCCAGATGATGCTAGTGTTGGAAACGGATTGCAGATAAGTTAAAGCACTCAATAAATATCAGAAAATCTTATAAATAGGGATGATTAAAAAAATAGTATTCCTAGTAGCCTTTGTTTCTATTGTTAGCTACTCTCAGGGAAAATTAATAGCATTTAAAAATGATTTAGATAAATCTAAATTTACTTTAAAAGAGGTTATTCCAGCTGTAAATCAAAAAAACGATGATATGTCTTTGTTTTTTATGAATTCCAAACAAGTTTTTGGGTATTTATTAAATGATAAGTTTGAAGTAATAAAAAAGCTAAGTTTAGAAGACAAAAGAAGAAAGTATAATACAATAATAGGTTATAGTATAAAAGATATTTAAATTACACGCTATATTTAACAAATAAGGTTAAAAATAAGTTTGCAGCCATAAACTTTTCTTTTGAAAGTGAAAATGCTACTTTGAATGAGTTTAAAATAGGGGATCCTTTTGATAAATTTATTCAAACAGCTACTATAAATAATACGTTTTATCTAATATCTATTAGAAGTCAAACTTCTGTTTTAAGTTTTTATGCTTTAAATGATATCAATTTAAAAGCTCCTGTAAAAGTTAATTTAGAAAAAGAATCTTTTATTAATAGAAGTAATAGAAAAACAACATTACATAATCTTTTTACGTTAGGAAGTACAGGAGCTGTTGAAAGGATTGATGTTAAAAAAATTGATGAAAGCACGCCAAATTCAATAGATATAACATCAGAAGAGACGAAACTCTATATGAAAAATAATAAATTTATTTTTACATTTGATAATAATAGAGGTGTTGTTCAAATTTTAACAGTTAATCCTTATGACTATAGCTATACTTTTAAAACTATTGATAAGCCTTTTAAGGCCGAGAAAAAGTTAGCAAAAAAGAGTAATTCCTTTATTTTAAACTCTAAGTTATTTGTTATTACTTCTACTAAAAAGGATATGGAAGTTAATATTCAAGATTATAGTTCTGGAAAATTATTAAAGAAAATCAAATTAAATGTAAACGATAAGATTACTTTTAAAAACACACCAATTATTCAAGAAGGGTGCGTTTATAACGATTATAGAGAATTAGAAAGCACAAAAAAATTCTTAAGAAAATTGACTATGGGAGATATAGGTATTAGTGCCTATAAGCAAAATAATGAGTATTTGGTGACAATAGGAAGTGAAAAAGAAGTATCAAGAGGTAATGGAGGTATGATGATGATGCCTATGGGTGGTTTTGGTGGGGTTCCAATAGCTGCTTTAGGGTCGGCAAATGTATTTTTTAACCCTACTTTTTTTGCATACAATTCTTATTCTAAAACAAAATCGGTTCATATAAAATCACTATTTGATTTAGATTTTAATCACATTGATAAAGAAATAGAAAATAATTTTTTTGATAAAATAAAAAATCATGCAATGCCAGGTAACCTTTTAGCAGCTAAGACTATTTTTAAATATAAAGATTATTTTATTCTCGGTAATTATATTTCAAAATCTAAAACATACATCTTGAAGAAATTTGATGATTAATGTCTGAAATTCGCTCATATTTCATTACTTTTTTTACATGTAGCGATATTATGTCTTTCAAAAAGTGCTTAATCTGAACAAACTTCAACTCATTTTCGATTAAAAACAAAAAGTTAAGATGAGTTCATTACTAAAAATTAATCAAAGAGTATTGTGTAAAAAAAACATTTTTATAAAGTTATAATCTAATATTTGATTAGTTTTGAAGTAAAACACTTAATTATTAAAATATGAAAAAACTTATATTAGTAGTATTTGTATTAGCTCTAATATCATGTGGATCTTCTAAAACAGTTAGAGCTTCAAAAAAAGTTATTAAAGGAAGTTGGGAGTTAAGCGCTATTAGTTACAGTAAAAGTGGAACTTATGATGTTACATTATTGAATGATACGTCTAAAGTCTGTTTTGAAGGTAGTAATTGGCAATTTATTCCTAATAACAATACGGGAGTTTATACAATAAATAGTGCAGGTTGTTCTTCTGGTGAGCGTCATTTTATATTTACTATTGATGAGGTCGATGCTAATACTGGGCTTTATGATTTTCTTTTAAAGCCTACTAACAAAAAAGGGAAATCTGAAACAAATAAAGGATTTAGATTGAAACTAACTGAATTATCTGACACCGAAATGGAGTGGCAACAAACTTTAAAAGTAGACGGAGCACCATTTACAATAAGTATGAATTTTAGAAAAAATTAAATTACCCATAATTAATTTAAAAAAAAATTAAAGACATGAATAGGTTTATAAAAAACATTGGGATTGCATTTTTAACTCTATTATTAACTATGAGTTTAATAAATTGTAAAGCAGTACAAAATGCCAATAACAAACAAAAAGGTGGTGTAATTGGAGCTACAGGAGGTGCTATTTTAGGTGCTATAATTGGTAATAATGTAGGTAAAGGAGGTAATGGCGAGTTAGGTGCTGTTATTGGTGGTGTTATTGGTGGCGGAGCTGGTGTGTTAATTGGAAGCAAAATGGACAAACAAGCCCAAAAAATAGAAGAGGAAATTCCAGGAGCTGAAGTTAAACGTGTTGATAATGGTATAGTAGTCACTTTTGATGAAAACAGTGGCGTTTATTTTGCAACTAATAAATTTAATATAAACGCAGCATCAAAAGCAACGTTGAATAAATTAATAGCTGTATTTAAAGAATATCCAGACACTAATATTTTAGTTGTTGGTCATACAGATAGTGCTGGAGATGAATCATATAATATGACCCTGTCAAAAAACAGAGCCTATGCAGTAACTAACTATTTTTCAAATAATGGTTTAAGTAGTGGTCGATTTACAACAAATTGGTTTGGAGAAAAACAGCCTATGTATAATAATGCTACAGCAGAAGGTAGAGCAAAAAATAGACGTGTAAATATCGCTATTGTACCTAATGAAAAAATGATTAATGATTCTAAAAAAGAAGCGAATAATTAATTATAGTATTTGTTTTCAATTTTAGTAAACTCGTTTTCTTAATAAATTATTGGAAAACGAGTTTTTTTAATTAATAATGAGAAACCTACCTTAAGTAATATAATATGTAATGTTGTTATGAAATAAGAGACTAAGTGAAAATGTTAAAAATATTTACAGAATTTTCTACAGAAGCTATTCTAAAGGTAGGTGATGAGTCACTTTTAGAGTCTTATAAAGAATCTAAACAAGCAGGATTGTTTACATTTATAAGAACTACCGCTAGTAAAGCAGAAATTATAGTAGATAGTATTCCTTGCACTATTGAGCCTAATAGTATTTTAGCATTAACAACTATTCAATATATTCAATATATTAAAGGTCAAAATTTAGTCGTATATCAATTTAATAGAGAGTTTTATTGCATTAAAGACCATGACCAAGAAGTAAGTTGTGTAGGCTTGTTATTTTTTGGGAATGTACAAACACCAATTATTAAGCTTTGCGAAAAAGAGCAACGAAAATTTAAAATACTTCACGAAGTTTTTATAGACGAGCTAGAAACAAAAGATAATATACAAGCAGAAATGTTGCGTATGCTTACAGCTCGTTTTATTATTATAGCCACACGTTTGTTAAAGGCAAAAGAAGGGTTTGTCGATACAGCAAAGAATTCTAAAATTGATTTATTACGTGAGTTTAATTTATTAGTAGAATCTTATTTTAAAATAGAGCATAGTGTTTCTTTTTATGCCGATAAGTTATTTAAATCTCCAAAAACACTATCTAATAACTTTGCCAAATTAAATACAAGTCCTTTACAAATAATTCATGAACGAATTATTCTTGAAGCAAAACGACTATTAATATATAGTGATAAATCTGCTAAAGAAATTGCTTATGAAATTGGTTTTGAAGATGCTTCTCATTTAAGTAGATTATTTAAAAAACATACTGGATTATCTCCCTCAGACTTTAAAAGAAGCTTAAAGCAGCTTTAAAGGGAAGAATTGACAAGTTTTAAGGAATTCTTGTCATTTTATTTTATTCTCTTTTACTTCATCTTTGTACTGTATAATTTAAACAACAAAGACATGAATTTAAAACACATATCTATTTTCAATTTAATTGAAATATTTACATTTAAAAGAAGAAAAACCCTAAATACGATTACGCCTAAAACTTACTGTGAGCAAAAGCATATTCATGATTTCTATTGTGATGCAGAGCGACCATATTTAAGTAGTTATAAGACGAATTAATTAGTGTTTGGGAAAAATTGACAAGTGTTAGGGAAGAACATACATGGTAAATGCTTTAAGACCGACGCATCTTTGTACCAACAAAAAATACCAACAGAAATTTAATATAAAAATATTTAAAACGTATAATTATGAGCACATTTAATGTTCCAACAAGAGAAGAAGTAAATGAAAATAATCAAGCAATTTTCGATAGCTTAAATAAGGCTTTAGGTTTTGTTCCAAACCTATATGCAACTTATGCATATAGTGACACTGCATTAGAAAATTACTTAAACTTTGCTAATGCAAAAACATCATTATCGGCTAAAGAAAAAGAAGTAGTAAACTTAGCAGTAAGCGAGGTTAATAAATGTATATATTGTTTATCTGCGCATACAGCTATTGGAAAAATGAATGGTTTTACAGATGACCAAATATTAGAATTAAGAGCAGGACATGCATCTTTTGATAATAAGTTAGATGCACTTGCGCGTTTAGCCAAAAACATTACAGAAAATAGAGGGAGAACCGATGCAAGTATTCTTGAAAACTTCTTTGAGGCTGGTTATACCAAAGGAAGTTTAATAGATACCATATCATTAGTAGGAGATAAGACTATTTCTAACTATGTACACCAAACAACCCAAGTACCTGTAGATTTTCCTGTAGCACAACCCTTGGAAGGAGCAACAATATAAATATCATAAATTTAATCTATAAAGTTTAATAAGCTTATAGAGTAATCAATAATAATTAATAAAGAGTTCCACTTACGTGGACATAATAAACTATTTAAAATCATGAAAAAAGTAATTTTAATTTTAGTAATCGCATTAGTATTCGTATTAAATTCTAACGCACAAGGTGTAGTAAAAACTATCTCGCTAGAGCAAACAAAAGGTGAATTCACTCAAAAAGGGTTAACTGTAAGCGAAGGGTCTTACGTATTCGAAATAGCAAATAATCATGTTGGAACAGATGTTGGTTTTGTTTTAGTACCAAAAGGAAAAGATGCTACTAAACCAGAAAACCATATAAAAACAGCTTATGTAACAACTGTTGTTAAGGATGGTAAAGTAGAAAAATCTAATGCAACAACTTTAAAAAAAGGAGAGTATGTATATTTCTGTCCTTTAAACAAAACACCACAGTATGCACTTATTGTTAAGTAATTTTGAGGTTTGATTAATAACAGTGATTAAGGTCCTTCTTCTCAGAAGGACTTTTTTTGTTTTATTAAGATAGTGAATAGGTAGCTATATCTAGTTTAGACTATGGAATTTATTGGTAATGTATTTCAAATGCGTTAAGAATTGTGTAATTTTACATAAAAGAGAGAAATTATGTTATCAAAAACAATAGAAGAAACTTTAAATAATCAGATAAAAATAGAAGCAGAATCATCTCAGATTTATTTAGCTATGGCTGTTTGGGCAGAGGTAAAAGGGTTAGAAGGTGTGTCTAACTTTATGTATGCACAGTCCGATGAAGAGCGCGAGCATATGTTAAAACTTATAAAGTTTGTAAATGAAAGAGGTGGTCATGCAAAAATATCTCAGTTAGCAGCCCCAAATATTACTTTTAATTCTTTTAAAGAAATGTTTGAAAAATTATTGGAGCATGAAGTTTTTGTGTCGGAAAGCATCAATGAATTAGTGCATATAAGTTTAGAAGAAAGAGACTATGCAACACATAATTTTTTACAATGGTATGTTTCTGAACAAATAGAAGAAGAAGCTGTAGCTCGTACTATTTTAGACAAAATTAATCTTATAGGTGATGATAAAGGTGGCCTTTATCTTTTTGATAGAGATATTGAAAATCTGACAGTTACTTCTGCTTCTGCTGAAGGTTTAGAGTAAATTTTAGAAATTAATCTTATTTAGATTTAATAAAAATAACTATATTTGCCGCATTATCTAAAATTTAGATTTTATTTTGGGCAAAAAGAAGCAAAAAAAAGCAATAAAGAAAATGAAAGTATCAGGGTTTGAGATCCCTGAAAAAGTAAAAATGAGTTGCTGTAAAAAATATAAGAAAAGTGAAAACAAGCGTTGTAAAAAATGTCCTTGTTTTGATTTACTTAAAAAAGTTGCATAACTTTACAAGATAAACGATAATAAATAGAGACCTGTCTGATTTTTTGAAACCAGACAGGTCTTTTTGAATTAAAGATTATGATAAAATTTATAACAGCCCAGACTCAATTACCAGAGCAATCTGTAAAGAATACAATTGAACTCCTTAATGAAGATTGTACCATTCCTTTTATCTCGAGATATAGAAAAGAACGAACAGGAAATTTAGATGAGGTTCAAATTGGAGATATATTAAAGTTTAAAGAGCATTATGAAGCTTTAGAAAAACGTAAAGCAGCAATATTGAAAGCCTTAGAGGAACAAGGTGTTTTAACTTCAGAATTAAAGCAAAAAGTAGAGTCTTCTCAAGATTTAACTGCGCTTGAAGATTTGTATTTACCTTATAAGAAAAAACGAAAAACAAAAGCAGAAGCAGCAAGACAATTAGGATTAGAGCCTTTGGCGAAAATTATAATGAGTCAGAATGCTAATGATGTAGAGTCTGTAGCATTTAAATATGTGAAAGGAGATGTGAATTCGGTTGAAGGTGCTTTGGAAGGAGCAAGGTATATTATTGCAGAGTGGATTAATGAGCGTACAGATGTTAGAAATAACATTCGTTATCAATTAGAGCGTTTTGCTATGATTTCTACCAAAGTGGTGAAAACAAAAGCAGAGGATGAGAATGCTCAAAAGTTTAGAGATTATTTTGATTGGGAGGAAAGCTTAGGTAGAATCCCGTCGCATCGTTTATTAGCCATCTTAAGAGCCGAAAAAGAAGGCTTTATTCGTGTTAAGATAGCTATTGATGATGATCGGGCTTTGGATAAAATTGAAAATAGAATTATTCGCTCAAATAATGAATGTGCAGATCAAATTGAAATAGCTATTAAAGATGCATATAAACGTTTGTTATTACCATCTTTAAGTAATGAAGCATTGCAAATAGCAAAAGATAAAGCCGATGAATCTGCTATAACTGTTTTTGCGAAAAACTTAAAGCAATTATTGTTAGGCTCTCCATTAGGTGAAAAACGCATATTAGCCATCGATCCTGGTTTTAGAACAGGTTGCAAAGTGGTTTGTTTAGATGCCCAAGGACAATTAAAGTATAATGAAACCATATATCCGCATCCACCAAAGAGTGATAGTGTAGGAGCGATGAAAAAGATCAGCTCTCTTGCAGATGCCTATAAAATTGAAGCTATAGCTATTGGTAACGGAACAGCTTCGCGTGAAACAGAAGCACTTATTAGAAAAATACATTTTAAAAATGATATTCAAGTTTTTGTGGTAAGTGAAGCTGGCGCTAGTATTTATTCGGCTTCAAAAATAGCACGAGAAGAATTTCCAGATTATGATGTTACTGTTCGAGGATCGGTATCTATAGGTAGACGTTTACAAGATCCGTTAGCAGAATTAGTTAAAATTGATGCAAAATCTATTGGAGTGGGGCAGTATCAACATGATGTAGATCAAATCAGGCTTCAAAAATCATTAGACACTGTAGTTGAAAATTGCGTGAATTCGGTAGGTGTAAACATTAATACAGCGAGTAAAAGTTTACTTAGTTATGTGTCAGGAATAGGGCCAAAACTTGCAGAAAATATTTTTAATTATAGAAATGAACACGGCGTATTCACTTCAAGAATAGCGATTAAAAAAGTGCCTAGATTAGGTGGGAAAGCTTTTGAACAAGGTGCTGCATTTTTAAGAATTAAAGATGCTAAAAATCCATTGGATGATTCTGCAGTACATCCAGAAAGTTATACTATAGTCTCAAAAATGGCTAAAGATTTGGGTAAATCTGTTCAAGATGTAATAGGTAATGCATCATTACTTCAAAAATTAGATTTACAAAACTATTGTACAGAAACTGTAGGTTTACCAACGCTTCAAGATATTGTTAAAGAACTTGAAAAGCCAGGTTTAGATATTCGCGAACAAGCCAAAGTATTTACTTTTAATCAGAATATAAAAACAATTAACGATTTACGTGAAGGACAATTGCTTCCAGGTATTGTTAATAATATCACCAATTTTGGATGCTTTGTAGATATTGGTATTAAAGAAAGTGGGTTAATTCACGTGTCAAATCTGTCAGATAGTTTTGTGAAAGATGTGAATGCTCATGTGAGTTTACATCAACAAATTATAGTAAAAGTGCTTGAGGTTGATGTTCCGCGGAAGCGTATTCAGCTTAAGCTACATAAATAGAAATGTAAATGTACTAGAATTTTAAATGCGCATTTGACAAAAAGAAGAGAGTTTTTTAATACTCTTGTTTTTATTAATAAATAGTGATGGTATGTATCATCACTATTTATTAATAAAAACAGATTATAGATATTATATTTTTTTATAGACGAATTCTATTGTTTGATTATTGGAATTACTATCAATGTATTCATATATTAGATTGATTGTCGTATCATTTTCTATTAAAATTTTAACCTGAGGTATATTTTTAAGAGCAATTGTTTTTTCGTCTTTCACAATATATTTTTGCTCACTTTTTTTGATGAATTGACAGTCTGCATTGGTATCGAAAGCAACTTTAACGTTACCTTTGGTAACTGAGGCAGAAAATGGCTTAGAAAAAGGGTAACTGATATTTATATTATAGTTTATTAAATCACTTCTGTTAAAAGTGCTTTTATGTTGTATAAATTCAAAAATATTATTAGTTTTAAATTCGATAGTATTCTTTTGTAGACATTCATTATTGTCAGTATCTATTTTCCATTTCCCTAATAATTTTGCAATAATTGCTGTGCCATCATATGTGTTTTCTTCCTCTTCTATGGTCTCATCGTCATCTATTTCTAAATCGTCAGTTTCTTCTTGGTCATCATCGTCTAAATCGTTACTGTCACTTCGTATAAAAATATCAACTTGTGTTTGTTCTTCAGAATTATTGATATTGATTTTTGAAGTTATTTCAAGGGTTTCGTTTACTAATTTAATTTCTGAAGTAGAATTAAAAAAAGTAATACTATTTAAATCGATGATATTATAGGTACCTGACTCTGTGTTTGTTTGAGAGCATATATTGGAACTTTCTGAACCTTTCTTTTTAAAAGTAATATTATAGGTGTTATTTTCAGTAAAAGTTGCAATAGATCTTTTTAAACATTCAAATTCTGAAGCGGAAACACTCTGGCTATTAATAGTGCTGCTTACTAATTTCCAATCTCCAACTAGTTTCTTTTTGGTTGCAATTACGTTTTGGGAAAGTTCTTCATTATTCTCTGCATTAGAGTCGTCATTTGACGTACAAGAGGTTAGCGTTAAATGAAATAAAATGAGAACAATAAATAGGTTACTTAATTTATTAATTGGGTTTTTCATAAATTTTAATGTTATAAATTTGTCAAGTCTGTATATCAATAGCTATGCCTAAAAAAATTTAAAAGCATATGTTATATCTATAACAGATAACTCTCTTTAATACCTACCACCAATTAAGTTAAAATTTTAAAATTCTTTTTTATATTCTTTGAGATTGGTATTTCTAGTTTTTTTCATAAAAAAAAGCGTCCAATTTCTTGGACACTTTTAATTATGAGTTTATAAAAAAACTATCTATTCATATTTTTAATTTCATTAGAAAATGTATCTAGATCAACACCATTATTAACTAAAATTAAGGCTTTATCGACAACATATCCTGAGTTATCAGGGTTAAAACCAAGGCCAACAGCTATTTTTTGTAATAAACTAACTTGATCTTGATCTTTAATATTATCTACATATACCATACGAGATAAATCATACAGGCGCTCTAAACGGCTGTCATAAGATGTTGGTGGGTTAATGGGGTGTGATTTGTAATCTTTTAAAATGATTTCATAATCTCCCTCACTAATATCTAAATTACGGGCTAATCTATCTAAAAACGCTTTTTCTTCGTTAGTAATAATACCATCATTCATGGCAACGCGAACTATGGAAGCAAAATGATCTTCATTACGCTTTTTAAAACCACTATCAAATAAATCTGAAAACGACATATATTCTTCTTTTTTTAAGTGATGCAAAACTACATATTTTTTTCATTTTTTTTGATATAAAAATAAAATGAAAATATAGTACGATAAGTCTTTATTCTCCTACTAATTATTGTGTTAAAAACGATCTACAGTAAGATAATTAAAACTAGAGGGTTTTGTTTGTTTAAAAGCTATAGTTTTTATTGTAATTTATGAGAGGTTAATTCTTAATAAATATATACCAATCCCATTCTTTAGGATTTCCAACTCCAACACTTGGCGTATATAGAAAAAGTTTAACGGTTGCATTTGGGTTTGATTTTAGATAGTCTCGAACCTTTGCTAGTTTTTGAACAGAGGCCCAAATAGGATTATAATCGTAGGTTTCGTTATGTGGGTTAAAAATATTTTCAAAACCAGATTTAGGGGTTAAAAAATCTTCTGTTTTCACCTCTTCAAAAGTATTAGAATCTAATAAAGTTGCAGGAAAATTCCTTTTGCCTGAACCAAGCCAGATAATAGATCCATCAAATAAAGTTTCGTTTAATTCTTTATAGGTGAGCTTAATATTTCCAAAGTCTCCAGGAGTTGTATATTCGTTTTTAATAGTAAAACTCGAAGTTGTATTTTTAAAAGTTAATTCTGTTCCGTTTTCAAAAGTATTTGTAAGGTAGTCTACTTTAAGTAATAGTACTTTATTTAAATTTTGATCAACAGGATTGTTGTCATCATCTTGATGACAAGAGAATAAAATGCTTAATGAGATGAAAAATAAAATCCCTTTTTTCATAATGTTTGATTTTTATACTTTATAGATGAAGTTTTATGAATTTGGTTGCGTAAAGTTATTTGTAAAAGGAGGTTTATGTTTTATTAAATGAAAAACTAAAGAAATATTTATGAATTCGTGGTAAAATATTACTAAACATTATATTTGCTATCGTAAAAATAAAATAACGTGAGCAAATCTATCCTCTCGCACACCTACGCACAGACTTTGCAAATGCAAAATCTGCAAACTGTTATTGCCAAAAATCAAAGTAAAACACATATAAAAGGGCTTGTTGGTTCAGCATTTTCTTTTGTTATATCGAGTGTTTTTAAGCAAGCAGAAAAGCCTTTTTTGTTAGTTTTTAATGATAAAGAAGAAGCAGCACATTACTTAAACGATTTAGAGCAATTATGTAGCGATAAAGATGTGTTGTTTTATCCTGGGAGTTACCGTAGGCCTTATCAAATAGAAGAAACAGATAATGCTAATGTATTATTGCGTGCAGAGGTTTTAAACCGTATAAATTCGCAGAAAAAACCAGCTATAATTGTTACTTATCCCGATGCGCTTTTTGAGCAAGTGGTTACTAGAAAAGAACTAGAACGACATACCTTAAAAATTGCTTTAAAAGATAATTTATCAATAGATTTTGTAAATGAAGTGTTGTTCGAATACCAGTTTAAACGCGTTGATTTTGTAACAGAACCAGGTGAGTTTTCGGTACGAGGAGGAATTGTTGATGTATTTTCGTTTTCTAATGATGAGCCTTATAGAATTGAGTTTTTTGGAGATGAGGTCGATAGTATTAGAACCTTTGATGTAGAAACACAATTATCTGTAGAACAAATTAAAAAAATTAACATTATACCCAATGTTGCGAATAAATTACTGGAAGAAAGTAGGCAGAGTTTTCTGAAATATATTGCCCAAAAAACGGTGATTTGTTTTAAGAACGCCGATCTGTTCTTCTCTAGAATAGACGATTTTTATAGCAAAGCAGAAGAAGCTTTTAAAACGCTTTCAACAGATATAAAACATGCTGAGCCTCATGAGTTGTTTAGTAACTCGACATTGCTAAAAAAACAATTATTAGATTTTTCAATTATTGAGTTTGGTTCAACCTCAGTTTTCAATAGTAACGCTATTGCGAGTGGAGCGGTACCATCTGTTTCAATAGATGAGGTTACTTCGTTGCAAACTCTTTATAATGAAGATGCAATAGCGTTTAACACAACACCGCAACCTGCATTTAATAAACAGTTTAATCTGTTAATTGAAGATTTAAATGTTAATCATAATAAAGGATACACTAACTATATTGCCTGTGTGAGTGAGCAACAAGCAAAACGCTTTCATGATATTTTTGATGATGTAGAAGAAGATGTTAGTTATAAAACTATAGTATTATCTTTATATCAAGGATTTATAGATCATGATAATAAAATAACTTGTTATACAGATCATCAAATATTTGAACGTTATCATAAATTTCATCTTAAAAATGGTTACGCTAAAAAACAGGCGATAACACTACAAGAGCTTACTAATTTAGATATTGGAGATTATGTTACGCATATAGATCATGGTATAGGTCGTTTTGGAGGGCTTCAAAAAATTGATGTAGAAGGCAAAAAACAAGAAGCTATTAAATTGATTTATGGTGAACGCGATGTTTTATATTTAAGTATACACTCGCTTCATAAAATTACTAAGTTTAATGGTAAAGATGGAAAAGTACCTAAAATATATAAATTAGGTAGTACTGCTTGGAAAACCTTAAAACAAAAAACGAAAGCACGTGTAAAGCATGTTGCTTTTAACTTAATAAAGCTTTACGCCAAACGTAAAACAGAAAAAGGCTATCAATACAATCCAGATAGTTATATGCAACATGAGTTGGAAGCTTCTTTTATTTACGAAGATACTCCAGATCAAAGTACAGCAACTGCAGATATTAAAGCAGATATGGAAAGCGAACGCCCTATGGATAGATTGATTTGTGGAGATGTTGGTTTTGGAAAAACAGAAGTAGCTATTCGGGCTGCATTTAAGGCGGTAGATAATGGTAAACAAGTTGCGGTTTTAGTACCAACCACTATTTTAGCATATCAACATTCAAGAACTTTTGCACAACGTTTAAAAGACTTCCCTGTTACCGTAGATTATGTAAACCGTTTTAGAACAGCAAAAGAAAAACGAGAAACCCTTGAAAATTTAGAGCAAGGAAAAGTAGACATTATTATAGGTACACATCAATTGGTAAATAAAAGCGTGAAGTTTAAAGATTTAGGTTTGCTTATTGTTGATGAAGAACAAAAATTTGGAGTTGCTGTAAAGGAAAAATTAAAAAGCATAAAGGACAATGTAGATGTATTAACATTAACAGCTACACCTATACCTAGAACACTTCAATTTAGTTTAATGGCAGCACGAGATTTGTCGGTTATTACAACGCCACCACCAAATCGTTATCCTATAGAAAGTCATGTTATTCGTTTTAATGAAGAAACTATTCGAGATGCAGTGAGTTATGAAATTCAGCGTGGTGGACAGATATTCTTTATTCATAACCGTATAGAAAATATAAAAGAAGTTGCAGGTATGATTCAGCGTTTGGTTCCAGACGCTAAAATAGGCATAGGTCATGGGCAGATGGATGGTAAAAAGCTAGAAAAGCTTATGTTATCGTTTATGGATGGTGCATTTGATGTTTTGGTAAGTACAACTATTATTGAAAGTGGCTTAGATGTATCAAATGCAAATACTATTTTTATAAATAATGCAAATAATTTCGGATTAAGTGATTTGCATCAAATGCGTGGTAGAGTAGGACGAAGTAATAAAAAAGCATTTTGTTATTTTATTACACCAGAATATTCCGCAATGACAGACGATGCTAGAAAAAGAATGACCGCCTTAGAGCAATTTACAGAATTAGGTAGTGGTTTTAATATCGCTATGAAAGATTTAGAAATTAGAGGAGCCGGAGATTTACTTGGAGGTGAGCAAAGTGGCTTTATAAGTGAAATTGGCTTTGATACCTATCAAAAAATATTAAATGAAGCTATTGAAGAGCTTAAGAGTAATGAGTTTAAAGATTTGTATCAAGAATCTGATGAAGATAAAGTCTATGTAAAAGATGTTACGATTGATACCGATTTCGAGTTGCTTTTTCCAGATAGTTATGTGAATAATATTGCAGAACGTTTAAGTCTCTATACGCAACTCAATAATTTAACGGATGAATTTGGTTTAGATGGGTTTAAAGCAGAATTAATTGATCGTTTTGGAGAAATGCCAAAAGAAGTGACCGATTTATTAAATAGTGTCAAAATAAAGTGGTTATCCACCAAAATAGGTTTTGAGAAAATTATTATGAAGCAAGGGAAGCTTATAGGGTATTTTATCAATGATCAACAAAGTAGTTTTTATCAAAGTCCTAATTTTACAAAGGTTTTACAGTTTGTTCAAACCCATCCAAATGAATGTAAGATGAAAGAAAAACAAACCAGAAACGGATTGCGTTTAATGCTTACTTTTGATAATATAAAATCGGTGAAACAAGCATTGCATGCGTTGGAACCTATTATGGCTTAATTATTGTTTTTATAGAATAAATGAATTACAATTTTTAAAGACATACAGTTAAAATACATATGTTATTAGATATATTTCGATTATAAAATATTAATTAAAAACAAGGATTGCAAACAAATGAAATACCTACTTTTTTTAATAGTGCTATTACCTAGTGTTGTTTTTTCACAACATACCATAAAAGGTGTGTTTTCACCTGCTAAAGATTATAATGTTGCTTTGTTGTATAAGGTAACACCAACATTATCGGAGTATATTGCTAACGCTAAAGTAAAAGAAGATGGAAGTTTTGAATTTCAGTTAGACTCTACAGCAAGTAAAGGTATATACAGAATCGTTTATGCTGCTCCTCAAGAAGATTATAACTTTGATGTTATATATAATACGAAAGAAGATATTGAGTTAACTTTTAATTCCGAAACAGGAGTGAAATTTAAAAAATCTGTTGAGAATAAACTGTTAGCATCATATACAAGTAGTATGTCTATGGTAACACAAAGTATTAGTAATTATTTTAAGCAAAATAGTAGTGATACTACTGCATTAAATACAATTTTTAAAACTCAAAGAGATACGCAATTGAAGTTTGAAAAGGCAGCAAAAGAAACTATAGCACTTAAATTTATTAAAGCTAATAAGCCATACACTCCAAAGGCCTTTATAGGTGTAGAAGACTATGTAGATAACTTAAAAACTCATTATTTTGACTATGTCGATTTTAAAAATTCGGCACTTCAAAGTTCTAGTTTTTTGCAAGAAAAAATGTTAAATTATGTTTTTGGCATATCAGCTAATTCTAAAGATGAAATAGCTAACTATAAGAAGAATATTGATGTGTTTTATAATGCAGCAAAAAATGCTCCTAATAAAGTTAAACGAATTTTGTTGGTAGATTTATGGGAGCAAATGTCCGATTTAAATATAGAACCTGTTGCAAATTATATTTCGGAAACATATTTAATGGATTTGGCGGTTACTTTGAACGATCAAAGTCTTTTACGTGCATTAATAAAGTATAAAGATTTATCAATAGGTAGTGTTGCGCCAGACTTTTTTATAGAATTAAAAGAAGGAAATAAAAAGTTAAGAGAATTAAAAGAAGCTGAAAACTACATTATTGTATTTTGGAGTAGTACTTGTTCGCATTGTTTAGGTGAAATTCCCCATTTGCAAGATTTTATAAAATCTCAAAAAAAAGGAACGATAAAAGTAATAGCAGTAGGTTTAGAGGATGAACCATATAAATGGAAGGATTTAACGTATAGTTATCCAGAATTTATTCATGTATACGGAAAAGGTAAATGGGAGAATGAAATTGGGAATAGTTATAATGTAACTGCAACACCAACATACTTTATTTTAAATAAGAATAAAGAAATTGCTGCTAAACCTGAAGATTTTGAAGCTGTAAAAGCTTTTTTTAAGACTAAAGATTAGTATTGAGAGTCATAATAAGGCATTCAGTAAAAAAAATATCCAGTAGAAATGTTGATGTAATTTAATATAGTTTATTAAAATTATAAAAGTATTCTTGAAACGCTCAATATTAAAGTTTTTACCTTATTCCACTATAGTAATAATATCAGGCGTACTTTAATATCTAAATTTTAGTCAAGTTTATTTATTTTAATAACGAAAGCCTATATAGGTGTTCTAAAATAAGAAACCCACTAACTTTAAATTGTTAGCGGGTATATTGGTAATAAAAGCTATTTTTTATAAGCCTGGTGTAGATACAAAATCAATTTGTCCAACGGGAGGGTTGTTACAAACAATAGGAGTATTGTGTAATATATCTATTCTGTTTGATCCAAATCCGTTTAAAGAGCCGTTAACAGTAATAACATAATTACCATCACTTGAAGAGCCGTCCGTATTATCAAATACTAATCCCATTGATGGACCATAGAATTCAAAACCATTTTGCATTCCTGTATCATTAGGTCTTTTAATTTTATTTGTTATTTGATTACAAGGGAAATACTTCAAGAATGCTTGTTTTAGTTTAGCGTTATTAGCTCTGTAATTTGCTACTACATTTGTAAAGGTTGCATTTTGAAAGGATCCATTTTTTAAAATACCAATTTGGTTTTCAATATAGCTGTCAAACGATCCATTTACAGATGCATCAGATAATCTAATAGCCCATTGTTGTCCATTAGCTCTTTTGTACTGATTACCTACAAATTTAGGGGTTCCAGAAGGTACACCCGATATTTTATTTGCAATAAAGTTTCTAAATTGTTGTCCTCCAGCAGTTGTTAAGGCAAATGTTTTGTTTGTGTCAAAGACTTCAATAAATCCATGTTCTACTCTTACAGCAAATGCACAACCATTAGCTGTTATGTTTCTTGCGTTAACTTTGCCGTTTTTCGTAAAATGCGGAGAAAGCATTATCGGGCAAATACCAGCTATGCCAGTAATTTTGTCGGCATAAATATTAAACATACCAAAAGACTTACCTCCATTTTTAACAGCATTTTTCATAGATTTATCATCTGTTTCTAGTCTAAGTGTAACGCCACCAGTACATTTTAAATTTTTAAATAAAACCCTATTTGCAGAGTAGCCTTGAATTAACCCATAACCTGTGTGGGCACCAGTTTGGTTAATTTTATCTATTATTCCATCTCGAGGATAAGGCGTATTATCGCTATTTGAAGGAATATAATTTAATAAGATAGAAGCTAAAGAAGATCTTCTGTCTTTAATGTTAAAGTTGGAAATTTTAAAATTAGTAACACGCCCCATTTTTACAACAGCCATATTTTTATTTAGGTTAGCTGTAGAAGATAGGTCTACTGTAAATTTTCCGCCAATGCCAACAATGCTTACATCTTTAATTCTAGCTCCATTTCCAGAAGTTCCTATACTAAATATACGTCTTACGCTATTATTAATTGGTTTAATTACAGTGCCTTTTTCAATTTCTAGTTGGATTTTAGATTTTAATTTTATTTCTCCCCAGCTATAATTTTTCTTTGGAATTTTAATAATTGCACCATTTTTTCTATTAGCGTCTATTAGTGATTGTAAGTTTGCGCTTGTAGTTCCTGTAAAGTTTCTAATAACCAAGCCACTGGGTTTGGTAAAATAAGAACCAGCATTGTAGTTAGTGGGGGTTTTTGAAGTTAGAGAATTAGTTTCGTTTGTTTCTAGTTCTGTGTTTTCTAGTTCTACGTCTGTAGAACAATTAAACATTGAAGCCATAGCAAGTAATGACACAATGTGTCTTAGTTTTAATTTCATTTCGAAATGGGTTATAGTTTAGTGTTTAGTTTTTTAGTTTGATTGAAAATATTAATTATAGTGTTACATCTTAAATTGATGTATTGAGAGATTAATATTTTTAATAACTTAACACAAACATAATGTATAAATAATTGAAATACAACTTATTATTATAATTATTTATTTTTTTTGTTAAAATATTACTGTTTATGTACTTTAAGAGGTGTTGTTTATGAAATAGTATAATTTTATGTTATATGAAGGTAATTATACTATGGAGTTTTTTTAGATTCTTAATAAATCTCAGCAATATTACATATAAGGAAGAAGGATATTTAAAAAGCAATAGGTTTAAATATCTATATAAAGATGTTATTCGTATTTAATTAAATACAATTGTTTTAAAAATGATAAAAAGCATCAATTAAATGCTCTATGTTGAAGTTTTTATCTTCTTTAATTATGGCTATAATGTCAAAACGAACTTCAACATCTAATTCATTAATAGTTATATATTTATCTATTGCTTTAACTAAACGTTGAATTTGCTTAGGTTTTACAAAATCTTGTGGATTTCCAAAGTCTGTAGTGGATCTAGTTTTTACTTCTACAATGACAAGTATATCATTTATTTGAGCAATAATATCAACTTCGGCTTTGTCAAAACGATAATTACGTTCTTTAATTTCATAGCCATTTTTTAATAGAAAATCTACAGCTAGTTGTTCACCTTTTTTACCGAGTTCGTTGTGTTTTGCCATTAATTGTAAACTTATTTAAAAGTCAGTGTCTAAAATATAAAAAAGCTTTTTATTCTATCAATTGTTCTTTTTTCAATATATTATTTGTTCTATTTTACCCCCTAAACAAAAAGAAGTCTTCTTTCATATGCTCAATTTGAGCATCTTCATTAGTAATAATATAATCGATAGCTTGAGAAGTAAAGTCGTCACCCTTTGCAGTAAGTGATACAATACTTTTTTCAATGGATATCATGTTATTTTTAAGAGCTAATTCTAAAACGGTTTTACTACGTACTTTTTGCCAATTAATATGCTCGTTGAGGTGATTTACATGACGTTCTTCTTCTTCATTGTGGTTTTTTAAATGTAGTAAAAATGTTAACAAAGAGACTTCGGTGCGTTGTTGTTTTTCTCTATATAAAACGGCTATAACACCCTTGCTTGGTGCAAATAGATAAACAGTTAAAAATAGTAGGCCTAGCATGGTGGTTATTGAGCCTGCAATGGATGCGTCTAATCCATGTGCCAGCCAATAACCAGAAATAGCGCTAAATACACCAAAGCTAATAGCGTAAATAAGCATGCGTTTTAAATTATTGGTAAGTAAGTATGCTGTTGCAGCAGGAGCAATCATTAAAGCAACTACTAAAATAGCACCTACGGCATCAAAAGCACCAACGGTTGTTATTGATGAAACCGTCATTAATCCGTAATGGATAATAGCTGGTGAAAATCCTAAAGATGCAGCTAAGCCGGTATCAAAAGTGCTTACTTTTAGTTCTTTAAAAAAAGAAAGTAGTAAACCAATGGTTATAGTTAAGATGCTGCCAATAATCCAAAGGGATTTTGGTCCAACATCTGTATCTGCAATAATAAATCTGTCAAAAGGAGCAAAGGCTAATTCACCAAGTAAAACAGCATCGACATCTAAATGCACATCATTGGCGTTTTTAGCAATAAGTATAACACCTATGCTAAAAAGTATAGGGAATACGAGTCCAATGGCTGTATCTTCTTTCACTAATCCTGTTTTTTGAATGTATTCTACTAAAACAACAGTAATAATTCCTGTTAATGCTGCTAAAAAAATAAGTAATGGCGAGTTTAGATCTTGTGTTATAAAGAAACCAATAACAATGCCTGGCAAGATGGAATGACTAATGGCATCACTAATCATAGCCATTTTTCTAAGTACTAAAAAAGTTCCAGGAATGGCGCAAGCAATAGCAACAATGCTAGCGATAAGTTGTATTTCTATTTGAGCACTACTCATGGCTTTTAGTTTGTTGATTGTATAAATTAGAAGCGGTTTTAAAACCTTCGTTTGTTAAACTCCAATTGCTGCCTTTAATGGTTACATAATTTTTATCTGCTAATTTTTGAAGAGTACCTTTTGTGAAACCTTGAAAATTGTTTAATATTTTTATAGCATGCGGGTGTGAGATATCATCATGTGTTTCGGCAATATTATACATAAATGCTAAGGTTTTATGAAGTTGCAAATCTCTACGATTCTTTATAAATCGAATTTGTTTAAATAATAAGCCTCGGCTTGGCGAAAAAATAAATGAAAATATGACAAATATACCTGCAACTATAACAATTACTGGTCCTGTAGATAGGTTGTTTTGACTGGCGCTAATAGCGGTTCCAAAAACACCAGAAAATGCTCCAAATAGTGCTGCTAAAAATACCATCATGCCTAAACTGTTAGTCCATTGTCTTGCAGCAGCTGCGGGTGCTAGTAACATGGCACTCATAAGTACCACGCCTACGGTTTGGAGTCCTAAAACAATGGCGAGTACAATAAATGTTGTGATGAGTATGTCTATAAATTTGGTGTTAAAGCCTAGTGTTTTTGTGTAATCTGCATCAAATAATAAGATTTTAAATTCTTTCCAGAATAATAGTAATACAAATAAACAAACACTGGTAACGATTGCCATTAGCCACACATCGCTTTCTAATAAAGTGGCGGCCTGACCAAATAAATATTTGTCTAATCCTGCTTGGTTGGCATTGGGTTGTTTTTGTATGAATGTGAGCAGTAACATGCCGAATCCAAAAAATAAAGATAATATAAGACCTAATGCGGTATCCGATTTTAGGTGTGTTTTTTTGATAATGCCTCGTATCCAGAAGGTACCTATAAGACCGCTAACTAAAGCGCCTAGTAAAAGAGTATTGCTGTCTTTGGCTCCAGTAATTAAAAAGGCTATAGCTATACCGGGTAATGCAGCATGCGAAATGGCATCGCCTAAAAGACTTTGTTTACGTAGTACAGCAAAACTACCTAACATACCTGTTACTGCTCCTAATATGGCTGTACCTAGAGTTATGGTTCTTAAAGTGTAGTCTGTAAAAACGAGTTTTATGTATTCTATGAAATCGATAGTTTATTCTTTTTTCCTGTTATTATAAGTGATGATTTTGTGAAATAAGAATCTTTCTTCCAAAATTTAAGTAGAAAATCGATATCTTCTAAATAGCTCTTGTATGGTTCTCTTTCAAAAAATGATAATTGATCTTTATATGTATTTATAAAATAATAGACGAATTCTGTAGAATATTCGGGTGAAATTAATAAATGCATAATATCACCTTCACTTTCTTCAGTATAAAAAGGATTGTTTTTATCTGGAAATGCATTAATAATATCAAAGTAAATCTCTATTCCATTTTTTGGATTAAAAAAAACAATAGCTTCTTGTTCTTCTGAATTAAAATCTTTAAAAGTATTCTCTGTGCCAAAATAGCCGTCGTCTTTTGTATTTTGTTTAGCTTCTTTTTGTTTTTTGATTGATAATTTAAGCGAGTCGTTATAATAATCCATAAAATTTGAAGTGAATTTTTCTACTTCGTTGGATTTTATAAAGGCTATTGGAGTATTGTTATTATATTTTAAAAAGGCTTTTTCTTGTACATTAAGAATCTCCTGAATTTCTAACGGATTATTTAAAGAGTTAACTTTGGATCTTGCATCTGCAGAATTTTTTTGATCTAAAATAACATCAGCATCGAAATCGGACACGGTAAAATTACCTGAGAACCACCATTCGTTTTTCCATTTAACTAATCCTATATAAACAATCTCATCTTTTTTTAACTCTTCGTAATGGTCGAATGATTTTTTTGTCATTTCAAAACGCATTCCAGAGGCTATATATTCTAGGTTAACAAAATTCTCATTTTGACTTTTGTATAAGAATAACCCGAAAATTTTATCAGTAATATTTGTTATATTTTTATAAAGAGGGTGTGAACTACCAAGTAATTGAGCTGTCCAGTCTTTAGCTTTTAGAGCTAACAATGAGCTTCTTTTGTTAAAGGTATAGTCTTCAGTGTATTCGCGAATATAACTCATTAACAAACCAGGAGAGGCTTCATTTTCTTGACGATGTTCTTCTAAAAGGTCTAGAATTTCATAATCTAATTGTTGTTTAATATCTGTAAAGAATAAATAGGACTCAAAGAAAACAAGTTGGATAAATTTTCTAGATTTATAAAAATCGTCATCATTGTTTTTAAACGTAAATAAAGTTTTTAAATTTTTATTTTCTGGAGCGTATTCATATTCTTCCTCTAGAATTTGCATAGCAAATCTTGCAATAATTAGAATAAAATCGTTAAGTGGATTTATAAATTTATCTTGTTGGATGGTGTTTAAAAAGTACCATGTTAAAAAAGCAACATCTTCAAAGTTGATTTCGTCATCTACATATCTGTCATCAATATTGTAAAAAGGTAGTTTTTTATTGTATAGGTTTTTGTATGCTAATTTATAGGTACTCCATATATTAGTTTGGGATATAATGTCCTCAAAATAACAGGTTATAAAACAGGATAGTAATAGAATGTCGTCCTTCTCAATGAATTGAGAAAGCGTTAAATTTAATGAAGGATTTAAATTTGCGTTTATTTTGTTAGCTACTTTGAGGTAATAAAAATCTGTGTTACTACTGTAGTCTTTGGGTTTAAGAGCTAGCCAATGTTTTATGTAAATTTTATTTTTCATTCCTGTATACTCACTTTATAATTAATTCCGTAGGTTTTTGTTAAGTTATCATCATTAAAAATATCTTTAACAGGACCTGTGGCAATTTTTTTAACGTTTAAAAAGGTAACCCAATCGAAATATTCAGGGACAGTTTGTAAATCGTGATGGACTACAATGACTGTTTTTCGTGCTTTACGTAATTCTTTTAAAATATTAATAATGGCTATTTCGGTTGTGGCATCTACGCCTTGAAAAGGTTCGTCCATAAAATAAATAGATGCGTTTTGTACTAAGGCTCTGGCTAAAAATATGCGTTGTTGTTGTCCGCCAGAAAGCTGACTTATTTGTCTGCTTTTAAAGGGGAGCATGCCTACTTTTTCTAAGGCTTCTAGTGCTGCTTTTTTTTCTTTTTGCCCGGGGCGTTTTATCCAGCCTAAACTGCCGTAGGTTCCCATCATAACAACATCGAGGGCTGTGGTTGGGAAATCCCAATCTACACTACCTTTTTGAGGAACATAGGCAACTAACGAGCGTTGTTTTTTATAGGGTTTATTGTAAATAGTAACGCTGCCTGCTATGGGTTTTAGTATGCCTAATATTGATTTTATTAGTGTTGATTTTCCTGCTCCATTAGGTCCTACAATAGCCATGAGAACGCCTTCGGGGATTTCTAAGTCGATATCCCAAAGTACGGGTTTGTAGTTATAGGCTACGGTTAAATCGTCTATTTTTACTGCGATGTTTTTTTTCATATTTTTATTTTCTTGCAGTGAATGGTATGCTGTGCTTTAACGTTTTGCTCTTGCCTTTACGGATAATCTAGCCCTGATAGAAGCGGCATCCTTTTTTGAGGTACGAGAAAAAGATATAGCGGATAGCAGGACATAGCTTCGAAAAATATTATTTTAATGCATTTACTATGGTATTTACATTGTATTTAAACATGCCTATATAGGTGCCTTCCGCGGTGCCTAAGTTTCCTAGTGCATCTGAGTATAATGTACCTCCTATTGATACTTCATGATTTTTAGATTTTACTGCTGCTTGTAGGGCTTCGATAGTGCGTTTTGGTACCGAACTTTCTACAAATATAGCTTTTACATTTTTTTCTATAATAAATGCTGCCAGTTTTTGAACGTCTTGTACACCTGCTTCTGTGGCGGTAGAGAGTCCTTGTAAACCTACAACTTCGAAACCAAAAGATTTTCCAAAATAATTAAAGGCATCGTGCGCTGTTACTAAAATACGTTTTTCTTGTGGAAGTGTATTTATAGTTGCGGTTAATGTTGTTTTTAATGCTTCCAGTTGCTTTATATATTTTGAGCCGTTTGTTTGAAAAGTGGTTTTTTGTTCTGGAATGGCTTCAGATAGTTTGGTAACTACAAATTGTGTGGCTTGTATCCAGTAGTCTGCATTAAACCAAATGTGTGGATCGTAGTTTGATGCAAAATAATCTGATCCTATAAGTGTGTTTTTGTCTAGAGCGTCTGAGATGGCGATGGTTTTTTTGTTTTTCATTTTCTCAAAAATGTCAACTAATTTGCCTTCTAAGTGCAAACCGTTATAAAAAATAACATCGGCGTTGGCTAATTTGGATACATCGCCTTCGCTAGCTTTGTATAGGTGTGGATCTACACCGCTGCCCATTAATCCTTGTAAATTAATATGGTCTCCTCCTATATTTTTAACCAAATCGGTTATCATAGAGGTTGTAGTTATTATATTTAGCTTGCTGTTGGTCTTTTTTTTCTCTTTACAACTAAAAATTGTTGAGATTAAGAGGGCTACTAAAATTATGTTTTTCATGTTCTTAAATTTATTTTAAGCCTTGAAAGGCAAACTTAACTTATTTAAAATCAATTTTCAATAGGCAAGCCTTTATAGCTTCTTTTTAACGGCGTTTAGTACTTTTAAAAATTCTTTGGGTTTTAATAGGTAAGGGTGTTGAAATATAATTTCCTTATTGGTGTTTAATATTACTGTTGTGGGATAAGAAACTTTAGAATTGTATGTGCCTAATGCTTCTGTTAATTCATGTACTCCCGTTTTTTTTCCTGTGCTTTTATATTTGAATGTATGATTTTGAAATGTTACAGGTTCTTTTTGTTCGCCATTAAAAGAAACAAAATAGAATTCGTTATTTAATGTTTCAATAATTTTGTCTTGTTTAAAAGTAGTGTTTTTCATGACATTACAATACTTACACCAATTAGCATGTAAAAAAACAACTATGGGTTTTTCTTTTTTTAAAGAGGATAACTCTTCGAAAGAATAGGTTTTTAGTTGCGCTAAAACGCATTGAGAGCTAAATAGTAATATGTATAGTAAGTGTTTCATTTTTCTTGTTAAAATAAATTATAACGTACCCCAAAGAAACTACGAATACCTTGTAATGAGGTGAAAACGTATGTAGTGTCGAAGCTTAAGTCTTGTTGAGGATTTTGTATGTTTTTTTCGAAAGGATCGTCTCCGCGAGAAATCACAAAAGGATTATTTTTTGCGGGTGTCCAATCTAATAAGTTTTTAACACCTCCATAAAGTTCTACATTTTTAATGCCTTTATAGGTTAATTGAATATTCATAACAGACCAAAACGGTGAATTTTTATCTCTTGGATCTTCAATAAAAATACCTGCTTCATTTGTGAATTCTTGTGTGGCTAAACGCATTGGGCCATATAAATTGCCTGTAAAATCTATAAGTAAATTTGCGGGTTGTATGTTATAGCTTAAACCCCAATTGGCATTAAATCCTTCTGTTAATGCTTGCCGGGTTTTATTTCCGTTTTCGATATTAGCAACTTCTTGTAGCGATGCGCCTAATAATGCTTTTAAACCAAATCCAAAATTAACATCGGTTTGTAAACTAACACCTTGTGAAATAGAATGTCCATTGGAGTTGGCATATATTACTTGGTCTACATTAGTGTCGTAATCTGGATTTATTCGGTTTGAAAAATGCGTGTACCAAGCAGAAGCTTCTATGTTAAAGAAGGTTCCAGAATTTAAATAACGCTTCATTAAATAATTTAAATTGAAGTTAATGGATTGCTCGGGGTCTAAATCTTCTTTAATAATAACTTCTCTAGACCCTGTTAATGCGGCATGATCTTCTGTAAATAAATTAACAACTCTAAAGCCTGTTCCTATATTTAAACGAATGGCATCGTTTTTAGTTGGTGCAAATTTATAGGCTAATCTTGGTGTTATAATGCTTCCGTGACGCTTATCGTAATCGTAACGTAACCCTGTTAGTAATTCGTGTTTAGGAAGGAATTTCCATTGGTTTTGTACAAAAATGCTTGGTATAAAAATTTCGTCTGGATTATTTTTATCATCGTTTTTTGTGGCAGGTGTATTATCGTCGTAATAATTGTATCGTCCTGTTGCTCCTATTAATAGATCATGTTTACCTAAAACACGATTCCAGGTTGTTTGTCCAAATACAATATGTTGCTGTGCGTTGTATGATGTGTTTCCGTAAAAAGAGTTTTGATCGTGTGTGGTTGCCGAAAATGTAAAGTCAATATCTTCGGTAGTTGGTAATTCATATATTCCAAATAGTTCACCACGAGATGTGTAAATACTTTCTCCATAAATGTCTGTGCCTCCTCGAAAACTTTTATCCCAATTGGTTTCTCCTCCCCATCTGTCTTCATAAAAAAAACGACCTGCTAAAGAAAATGCTTTTCCGCTTTTCCGTTCAAAACTCCATTTATTAAATATTGAAACACGGTCTTGTAATGTTAAATCTGTGTAGCCATCATTATTGTTATCAATACGTTGGTTGTAGTTAAAGTAGTTTACGCCTAGTAATGCGTATGCTTTTCCTGTTTTAAATTTGCCTCCAAAATCTAAATTATATTCTCCCCATGATGTAGAAAAAACATCTGCACTAAATAGAGGAGCGTTACTAGGTTTTTTTGTAATTACATTTACTAAGCCAGCTACAGCTTCGCTTCCATATAAGGATGATGCTGGGCCTTTTACAATTTCAATGCGTTCTACTAAACTATTAGGGATTCCTGATAATCCATAAACTGTAGAAAGGCCACTTACAATTGGCATACCGTCTATTAATACTAGAGTATATGGGCCTTCTAGTCCGTTAATATGAATATCTCCTGTGTTGCAAAGTCCACAATTTAATTGTGGTCTTACACCATTTACATTTTGTAATGCTTCAAAAATACTAGGCGTTGGGTTTTTTTTGAAAAAAGTAGGCGTGTATATTTCTACTGGTACAGGGCTGTCGATACGAGACACGGGTTTTAGAGTTCCGGTTACAACTATTTCGTCTAATAATTCAGATTCAGGTAGGTTGAAATTCAAAATAACATCTGCATTAGAGATGGTGATTGTTTTTCTTTGAGGTTGATATCCTGTAAAAGAAGCAATAACTGTGTATTTACCTGATTTGATATTTGATATTTTAAATGTTCCATCGTCATTTGATACAGCTCCTTTTTGTGCGCCTTTTAGGTAGATGTTAACATATGGTAGTGGTAAACCATTAGAAGTTGTTTTGCCTGTTATGTTTTGTGAATATGTTGAAGAACTCAATAATACTAAAAATAATATTAGATATTTCATTAAAAATATTTTTTGCAAATATAAATATATTTTTAGATTAATCTAAAAATCATTTTAAAATTATAATTATTATATCTTTGCTTAACGTAAAATTTAATTATGATTACCCTTACTGAAGAGAATTATATAAAAGCCATTTATCATTTAGGAAAGCAAGGCTCTAATAATGTTAGTACCAATGCTATTGCTAAGGAGATGGAGACTAAAGCATCGTCTGTTACCGATATGGTAAAGAAATTATCTGAGAAAGGTTATGCAGATTATAAGAAGTATCAAGGTGTTAATTTAACAGGTAAGGGAAGGCAAGTTGCTATTGGTATTGTTAGAAAACATAGACTTTGGGAGGTTTTTTTGGTGGAAAAATTAAGCTTTTCTTGGGATGAAGTTCATGAAGTAGCCGAGCAATTAGAGCACATAAAATCGGAAAAATTGATTAGACAATTAGATGCTTTTTTGAATTTTCCAACGCATGATCCGCATGGAGATCCTATTCCTGATGAAATGGGTGAAATTAAAAAAGTAGAGAAAATTCTTTTATCTGAAGTTGCTATAGGTGAACAGTGTATTTGTGTGGGTGTTAATGATTCTTCTTCAGAGTTTTTAAAGTATTTAGATAATAATAATATTGCTTTAGGGACCGCATTTGTAATCCTCCATAAAGAACCTTTTGATAATTCGGTATCTATAAAAATTGAAAGTAAGGAGTTTATAATTTCTAATATGATTGCAAATAACTTATTTGTGAAACTTTCTTAAATGGTATATTGAAACTGATTTTTGCTATCTACATAAGCTTTTAAAGCGAAAAGTAAAATAATTTCTATACCTATAGCAAAAACAATATATATATTGTTTAGACCAAGACCGAATTTAAGAATTAGGTTATTTATAATAAATAAGAAAAAAATGAATAGACCTCCTTTTAAGTCTGATAAAAAAGAAATAGGTCTATCTTATCTTTATAATCAAAATAAAACGCTATCAAGATTATGATGGTAGACATGTTATCTTAATGACATCCGCAGCCATCTTTACCACAAGCCTTTTTTGTTTTTGGTTTTTTCCAAAAGAATTTTTTTAATAAAAAAAACAATGAAAAAGCTAAAGCTATAAATACTAATATGTTTTGTACAATTATGTTCATAAAGCTCTTAGTCGATAATCATTTTGTTTCCTAGCGTTGTTAGTTTAAAAATTGAAAAGCTATTAAAGCAACAATATAAGCAAATATGGTCATAATAACCAATTGTAGTGTTGGCCATTTCCAGCTATTAGTTTCTCTTTTTACAATGGCTAGTGTACTCATGCATTGCATAGCAAAAGCATAAAATAATAAGAGTGAAATTCCTGAAGCGAATGTAAATAGTGCGCCTCCTGTTATAGGGTTTTTTTCTGCAGCCATCTTATTGGTTATGGTGTCTACATCTTCGCTACCAACACTGTAAATAGTAGCTAAGGTGCCTACAAATACTTCGCGAGCAGCAAAAGAACTTATAATAGCAATACCAATTTTCCAATCGTATCCAAGAGGTCTTATAGCGGGTTCGATAGCACGACCAGTAATGCCAATAAATGAATGTTCTAGTTTATGCGATGCTATTTTTTGCTGTATATTTTCTTCATTTAAATTTTGAGAAGCATATTCTGTTTTTACAATGTTTTCTGCATTATTAAATTGTTCACCTGGGCCATAAGATGCTAAAAACCATAATATAATAGATATGGCTAAAATAATTTTACCAGCTCCAAAAATAAATGACTTCGTTTTTTCAATAACTGTTAATGCTACATTTTTAAATAGAGGCAATTTGTAGTTAGGCATTTCGACAACAAAATAAGTTTTGCTTTTTATCTTCATAACCTTATCTAAAATATATGCAGAAACAACAGCGGTTCCAAAACCTATAAGATATAATAACATTAGTGTAAGCGCTTGGTAACTTAGTCCTAAAAGCCGACCTTCAGGAATTACAAGTTTAATTATTATTAAATAAACAGGAAGTCTTGCCGAACATGTTGTAAATGGAGTTACTAAAATAGTAATTAAGCGTTCTTTCCAGTTTTCAATATTTCGTGTTGCCATAATAGCAGGAATAGCGCATGCCGTTCCAGAAATTAAAGGGACTACACTTTTTCCACTCAATCCAAAGCGACGCATAATTCTATCCATTAAAAATACAACGCGACTCATATAACCACTTTCTTCAAGTACAGCTATAAATAAGAATAAGAAGGCTATTTGCGGAATAAAAATAACAATACCGCCAAGCCCTGGTATAATACCCTCAGCAAGTAAATTGGTAAAGGCACCACTAGGTAATATGTTTTTTGTCCATTCGCTTAATGATGCAAAAACAGTATCAATAAAGTCCATGGGTATTCCAGACCAATCGTAAATAGCTTGAAATATGGTTAGTAATATGGCAAAGAAAATGAGGTAACCCCAAACTTTATGTGTTAGAATTCTATCTAGTTTACTACGTAAGTCTTTAGCTTGAGAGGTATCTATGGTTTGTCCAACTTTAAGAACATTGTTTATAAACTGATAGCGTTTTATAGTTTCTTTTTGCTGTAAGCGTTTTAAATCGGTTTTACTTTTGGTTTTAAAATTGGTAACAGCTTCAATTTCTTTTCTACTGGTTTTTCCAAAGTTAACATCCTGTGTTATAACAAGCCAAAGTTTATATAAAAGTTGGTTAGGGAAGGCTTTACGTAAATTATCAAAATAAGTTTTGTCAATTTGGGAAGCATTTAAGCAGGGTGTTATTGAAATATCTTTATAATTGGTAATTAGGTTTTTTAATTTGTCAATACCAATATTTTTACGAGTGCTTATTAGGGCTATTTTTGTTTGAAGGTGTTCTTCTAAATAGTCTATGTCTAATGAAATACCTTTGCGATCCATTCTATCTGCCATATTGATGACAAGCAGCGTAGGGATTTCTAAATCTTTAATTTGAGTAAAAAGTAAAAGGTTTCGTTTTAGGTTTTCAACATCGCTAACAACAACTGCTATATCTGGAAAATCTTTATCTTTTTTATTTAAAAGCAGTTCTATAACTACATTTTCATCTAGGGACGATGCATTTAAGCTATAAGTGCCAGGTAAATCAATAATATGGGCTTTAACGCCTCGAGGTAGTTTGCATATACCCTCTTTTTTTTCAACCGTAATACCTGGATAGTTGCCTACTTTTTGGTTTAATCCAGTTAAAGCATTAAAAACAGAGGTTTTTCCAGTGTTTGGATTTCCTATTAAGGCAACATTTATCTGCTTACTCATGTGTTGTTTTTTCAATTAAAATATGAGAAGCTGTGTCTTTTCTAATAGCTAAGTGAGTTCCGTTTATATTTAAATACATTGGGTCTTGAAAAGGAGCAAGTTGAACTAGCTCGACAGAATTACCTGGTAAACATCCCATTTCTAAGAGTTTTAGAGGAATGTGAATAGATGAAACATCAGTTATAGTAGCCTTTTCGCCACGTTTGAGATGAGCTAATGTGTTTTGCAAACTTATTTAGATTGATTTTAAAGAAGCAAAAGTAAGCTAAAATTTTTAGGTGGAAAAAATTGTTGCTAGAAAACTATTTTTTGTATTCTTCTTTTAAAATTTCAATATCGTCAAGTAGTTTATCTATATCGTCAGGATTTGTGCCATCGTAAAATCCTCTAATTTGACGTTTTTTATCAATAAGCATGAAGTTTTCAGTGTGTACCATATCAAAAGGGTGGCCGTCTCCATCATCTTTAACAGCTAAATAGCTTTTTCTAGCCAGTTTATAGATTTGTTTTTTGTCGCCAGTGACTAAATTCCATTTACCATCAATAACACCTTTTCTTTTAGCATAGCGTTTTAGTTGCGCAACCGTATCTATTTCTGGAGTTACTGAGTGTGATAGTAGCATAACTTCATCATCATTAATAATTTCTTTTTGAATTTCAACCATATGATTTGTCATGATTGGGCAAATGGTTCTACAAGTCGTAAAAAAGAAATCGGCAACGTATATTTTATTCTTATAATCCTTTTGTGTGATTGTTTTTCCGTTTTGATTTGTAAATGAAAAATCAGCTATTTTATGATATTTTTTTTGATGTTGAATGGTGCTATCTACAAGTTCTGTACTTACCATAGCAGGTTGGTAGATACTTAGCGGTTTATATGTATTTAATGTATTATATATTATTGAGATAATAATGATTGAAATAATTCCAAAAACTAGTGCAAAAAGTTTATAATCTTTAAAAAACGATAACATATTAATCCAGTTAGAATAAATTGAATGCAAAAATACAATGAAACATCCACTACTAAAAATTTATAATTATAATGTGAATGTTGTATGTGCGTTTATATAAAGTCGAATGCAATGGAAGTCCAATGCTGCTTAAATTAGTGTTAAATCAAGTAGCATTTTGTGATTGTTTTTTTAAAGTTGGTTTAAAAGCTTACTTTTGTGCGGTTATAAAAAAAAATGTAAATGTCAGTATTTTTAATAAAAGGAGCTCAATTACTATTGAGCCTTTCAATATTAGTTGTCTTACACGAGTTAGGACACTTTATTCCAGCTAAATTATTTAAAACTAGGGTTGAAAAATTTTACTTGTTTTTTGATGTAAAGTTTTCTTTATTCAAAAAGAAAATAGGAGATACGGTTTATGGTATTGGTTGGCTACCATTAGGTGGTTATGTTAAGATATCTGGTATGATCGATGAAAGTATGGATACCGAGCAAATGGCTCAAGAAGCACAACCATGGGAGTTTCGTTCTAAACCAGCATGGCAACGTTTAATTATTATGCTTGGAGGCGTTACGGTTAATTTTATTTTAGCGTTTGTAATATACATCTTTATTGTTTTTACTTGGGGAACCAGTTATTCTCTAAAAGATGATATAAAATATGGTTTTGGTGTAACAAAAACTATGGAAGATATCGGTTTTAAACAAGGTGATAAAATTATTAGTGTAGATGGCGTACCGTATGATCAAATTGCTAGCGTTAATGCTAATTTAATGTTTAGAACGATCCATTCTATTAAGGTTGAACGTGAAGGTGGAGAGACATTAGATATAGCTATACCAGAAGATATAGGAACTAAATTATTTGAAAATGGAGATACCTCAGCATTTCAGGTAAGGTTTCCTTTCCAGATAGATTCTGTTTCTGCAGATTACCCAGCTAAAAAAGCAGGTTTAATGGCAGGCGATAAAATTGTTGCTGTAAATGACACGCCTGTAATATATAGTTCGGATTATAATTATATCATTAAAAATAAAAAAGAAACAGAAGTTAAATTTACTATAGAGAGAAATAAGGCCATTAAAGAGTTCTTGATTACTCCAGACAAGGATTCAAAAATAGGTGTATTTTTAGGTGCAACAGATGAAGATTACCAGACTATACGTCATAAAGACTATTCTTTTGGTGAAAGTGTAAGTAAAGGCCTTTCATTAGGGTATTGGACTGTTGTAGATTATTTTGCTCAGTTTAAATACATTTTTACTAAAAAAGGGGCTTCTCAGTTAGGTGGATTTGCTGCTATTGGAAAAATGTTTCCAGCTACTTGGAATTGGGCTGCTTTTTGGGGGTTAACAGCATTTTTATCAATTATGCTTGGTGTTTTAAACTTATTACCTATTCCTGCTTTAGATGGAGGTCATGTTATGTTTTTACTCTATGAAATGGTGTCTGGAAGAAAGCCAGGGGATAAATTTATGGAGTATGCGCAAATGGTTGGCTTTTTTATTTTGATAGCTTTAGTACTGTTTGCCAACGGAAACGACATTTATAAAGCAATATTTGGATAATTTTTTTTAAAGTTTTTTAAAAAGCTTTTGGAGAATCTAAAATAACGTGTATATTTGCACTCGCTAACGCAAAATACTCCTTCTTAGCTCAGTTGGTTAGAGCATCTGACTGTTAATCAGAGGGTCCTTGGTTCGAGCCCAAGAGAAGGAGCAAGTTAGATAAGCCATCAGAAATGATGGCTTTTTTTATGATATAAACTTTCATTATAATGCCATATGCTAAGGTTGATGTAAATTATGCATAAGTGTTACGTATAAACAAAAGCTCTAGTTGATTTAAAAGAGGAAGAATTCTAAATCTATAAATTGTGTTCAAAAAGCTTTTGGAGAATTTAAAATAACGTGTATATTTGCATTCGCTAATGCAAAACACTCCTTCTTAGCTCAGTTGGTTAGAGCATCTGACTGTTAATCAGAGGGTCCTTGGTTCGAGCCCAAGAGAAGGAGCAATGTTAAAAAAGCCATCAGAAATGATGGCTTTTTTTGTGCCATAAATTTCCCTCGTAATATGGCTTTTTCGTATTAAATATTTGTATAACTCTGTCTTGGGAGTTCTATATTTGAGGCGTTAAAAATACTTTAAATTGTTAGTTGTTATCTATTTGCGTTTAGTGAATCTTAATCTTAGTAAATTTTTACTATAAAAATCCAATTATGTATTTACTTACGTATTAATAATATTAATCTTATATTTTTATTAATTTAAAAGAGCAAAAATGAATTTAAAAAACGGACTACTAGTCTTAACAATTGGTATGTTAACATTTACAGGTTGTAGTGTTAACGATAATGATTTTGCAGAAGAAGTGAATACTGTAGCTGCTAATGAAAATGAATATTCAAAGTATAATTATATTTATAAAGAGCAAGTCTATTCTTTAGATGAAATAAAAAAGGATTATCCTAATTTATTAGATAAAGCGTATATTTTATTTGAAGGCGAAAATATAGCTAATGTTTTTGATGACGAAAAAGAAGCACTTAAGTATGATAAGTTATTTTTAGAGGCGTTAGAGTCAAATAGCCAATTAACTTCTAAAAACGATAATAATAATAGTACTTGGGGTTTTAAAGTACGATTTTATGAGCACAATGACTTTAAAGGTAGATGGTGGCAATATCGAAAACATAAAATTTCGGTTACAAGATTTGAAGTTAAAGGAAATATACCATCTTGGTTAAATGATAGAACGTCTTCTATTGTTTTAGATGAGTTGGATTACTCAAAACATAATAGTGGTGATAACTTTATTGGATTAACATGTTATCAAGATTATAACCAAAGAGGAAGAAGTGTGTATCAGCGCGCAACACATTGGTTTTTAGGTAAGTTATCTAAAAAAGAATGGAAGAATTTGGATAAAGGTGATTGGAATGATAAAATATCATCTTGGTCTGTAAATGGAGGTAGTTAATAACCTCTAATATAAGCCTCATAAAATGAGCAAATCCGAATGTTTATTAAAAAAACAAAAAGAGGCTGTCTAAAAAAGAGGCTACTGAAAAAGGAGGCCCCTGAAAAAGTAGCACAATATTATTAAAATCGGTAAGTATTTGAAAACACTTACCGATTTTGTATTTTGAGGTATGATAGTCCAACAACAATCTCTTCGGTTAAGCGAGTACAGTTCTTTATATGATTTAATCGTTCCAAGTACCAACTTGTTAAGACGTATCAATGATTTAATAGATTTTAATTTTATCTATGACGAACTAGCATCTAAGTATTCACAAACTCTAGGCAGAAAAGCAGAAAGCCCCATATGTTTATTTAAATACTTGCTACTAAAAGTAATTTATACGATCTCAGATGTAGATGTGGTTGAGCGTTCCCGCTATGATATGTCCTTTAAATATTTTCTAGAAATGTTACCCGAAGAAGATGTTATTGATTCAAGTACCTTAACAAAATTTCGCAGACAACGTTTGAAGGATACTAATTTATTAGATATGCTTATCAACAAAACGGTAAGTATTGCTATTGAAAAAGGTATTATTACATCAAAATCAATTATTGTAGATGCTACCCATAGTTTATCAAAATCGAACCCTATTTCAGCTATAGATGTTTTAAGAGAGCGTTCCAAACAACTACGCAAATCAATTTACAACTATCAAGAAGATTGGGTTGGTAAAATGCCTATCAAAAATCAGACTAATGATTTAGAAAAAGAATTGGCTTATTGTAAAGAATTAGAAACCTTACTAGAAGATACTCCCACGCTTAGTGAAGTACCTACTATCAAAGAAAAATTGAATTTACTTAAAGAATCCGTTGATGATGTTGAACAGACTACTCAAGAAATAATATCAAAAGACAGGGATGCTAAAATTGGTCACAAATCAGAGGATAGTTCTTTTTTTGGTTACAAAACTCATTTGGCAATGACTGAAGAGAGAATTATCACAGGAGCCGTTGTTACTTCAGGAGAAAAAGGAGATGGTCCAATTTTACCAGAATTAATAACACAAAGTGAACAACATGGGATTGATGTGGATACTGTTATAGGAGATGCCGCTTATTCTGGCAAAAAGAATTTAGAATTAGCCCAAGAAAAAGATATAAAGATTGTAGCTAGATTAAATCCAGCTATCAGCCAAGGGTTTAGGAAAGAAGAAGACGAATTTGATTATAATAAAGATGCAGATATGTTTGTCTGTCCAGCAGGTCATTTAGCTATAAGAAAAGCGAAACAAGGCAAAGGCGGTCTTTTTTTTGTATAATGTGAATTATTTTTATACATAAATTCAGAATAAAGAATTAAACGATGCTTTATTTGAAAACAAAAAAAATAATCGACGAAAAGCTCATTTTAAAGAAAAAGTATTTAATTTCTCAGTAAAATATCTTACATCTCTTTTTCATTTGAAAAATTATACTACATTAGTTGCGTAATTTAGCGATTGGGTATATTTATTCTCTTTCAATGGTTGTTAAACATTCTTATTTTATTTAAAGAAGTAAAATTTCACTTCTCTCAAGAACCTTTTTTAGCCATCTCACAAAGAGCAATATTTATTTGATTGCTAAGTTTTTTGAAGTTGTTTTTTTATACTAGTTTAAAACACCTTCTAGAAGTTTAAAACAAAATATTGTAAAATTAAAAATCCAAAAACATGGGATCATTTAGAGCAAGCCTAGAATTAGGTGGAAAAGAATTTGACGTATTATATTCAGAATACTCATTTAGTAGAGACACAGACAAAAAAGGAAAAGTATCCTCTAACGTATACGGTGGTCGTGTAACCTTAGAAATTGAATCAACAGAAGATACCTCAGTAATTGAAGCCATGTTAAACTCACAGTTTAAATCTGTAGACGGAAAAATCATTTATAAGAAAACAGAAGAGGATGCTAAGATGAAAGAAATAGAATTTAAAAATTCTTATTTAGTATACTACAAAGAGGTTTTAGATGTAAACGGAGACGTACCAATGAAATTACGTTTTACAGTATCTGCAGAGCAAATTGTAATTGGAAATGCTTCAATAGATAACCGTTGGCCAAAAGCTTAATAGAAGTAATACCAAATAAATTTCAAAATGATTGGAATGAATTTGAATTATTTTTTGTTCAGATGAAATAGAAAATCTAAGCAAAAAAGAAACCAATTGAACTCATTATTTTGAAATTTATTTGGTATAACCGCTTATAAAAAAAGTAAAGTTTCTAAAAGGATAAATTATTAGATTTTTTATGAGCATATAAAAAAGCGGTTTCCAAAATACCTACAGGTATTTTAGAAGCCGTTTTTTTTATTATTATAACAAGAAATAGCACAAATCTCCCACTCTCAAAAGGAACTCTCATATAAAACACCATAAAAATGAACAATGTCACCTCCATATCCTTAGATGGGAAACGGTTAAAGAATTTTCAGAAATTAAAAATAAAAGAATGTATAAATGAGCATGCCAAGTGTGTGCTAGATGTTGATATTGCCGAACTCCAGTCTAGAGGCTCACATACTATAGATGCTGTAAGAGAACTATTAGGACGGCCTTTATTAGTTACTTTTGAAAAAGGTAATGCTATAGATTTACTCTTTTTAATAGTAGACATCTCAATAAAAAATAAACAAGGTCATGAAGGTGTTTTTAGAATAAAAGCCGCCTCTAAAAGTATAAAATTAAACGGACTACCTTCTAACCGTTCTTGGCTAAACAAATCTTTAGAAAACATTGTAAAAGATGTTATAGATGAAACCGGTATAGAAGCCCAAATACAACCCCAATACAAAGGCAGTATTGAGTATATGGTAAGATACCAAGAATCTAACTGGGATTTTTTAAAACGATTAGCCAAAACATACTCCGAACCTTTACAGAACGATGGGGTGAAGCTAGTGGTAGGTCCTCAGCCTTTCGAAACGCCTTTAGAATTAGAATACGGTAGAGAACTCTCCAACATTAAACTAGATATTAAAACACGAGCTGTAAACCATGCGGTATACAGTTACAATGCCGAAGAAGACGCCCTAAACGAATCTAAGGCAAAAAATAATATTGAAGGCTTAAATGAGTTATCCATGTCCAGCTTAAATACATCTTTAGAAATGTATCCAGACTCAGCCATAGCCCACACAGAAGCTCGAACAAAAAATAAAAGCGAAGTAGACGACTATACCGCTAAAAAACAAGCCTCGGCAGCAGCAGATTTACACGTGCTGGAAGCCGATTGTAATGTACAAGGTCTAAAACTAGGGCGTATAATTAATGTAAAATCGGCATTAAACCAAGGTAGTTTAGGCGGTTTCGATCTAAAAAATTATGGCGAATACAAAATTATAGAAATAAAACACAAAGCCACAGGTAAAGGCACATACCAATGCCACTTTAAAGCCATACCAAGTGGTATTATTATTCTACCAGAACCCAAAGTCGCATTACCCAAAGCAAACGCACAGGTAGCCACAGTAATTAGTAACGAAGATCCTAGAGGTATGGGGCGCATTAAAGTACAAATGGGCTGGCAAAAGCACCAAGACACAACCTCATGGATACGAGTGCTTTCTGGCGATTCTGGTAGCAGTAGTAACCATGAACAAAATAGAGGGCATGTATTTATCCCCGAGGTTGGCGATCAAGTTATGGTGGGTTTTAGATATTCGGATCCACAAAGACCCTTTGTTTTAGGTAGTCTCTTTCATGGTAATAATGGTGCTGGTGGTGGTATAGATAATACAAAAAAAAGTATTATTACCCGCTCAGGACACGTCATAGAATTTAACGATACCGATAGAGCGGAATCTATTACTATTACAGATAAAAACAAGAATATCATTTTTATCGATACGGCGAACAAGAATATTAAAATCTCAGCGCCAGAGACCATAGATATTGAGGCAAAGAACATTAATATGCGTGCAGAAGAGAAGATATACATGCAAGCACAACATATGGAAACTCAAATTGGTGAAGACAAAATTGTAGGTGTGGGTAATAATCTGGAAATCACCGCTGAGAGTAGTTATAAGTTAAGCACTACAGAACACTCCGAAACCATTGAAGGTAATAAGACTGTGAATATTCAAAGTTCATTATCCGTCAATGCCTCTGATGCTGAGTTAATTGCTGGTAATGGAGATATTAATATTCAAGGACCAGGAATCACGACTGTACAAGGTGGGCAAGATGTTAAAGTGAGTAAAGGATAATTTTAGGATATATGTGGAATAAATTATTAGAACGACTTGAAACTGCTTTCGAGCCTCAATTTGATGATGTTCAGTTTGTTAGTCATGATGACTCTTTTCTTACATATAAGAAAACGAAAGAGCCTATTAGCTATTCTTTTACTATTGAAGAGGAAACTTTAATTAATGGCGTAAAAACACATAATATATACAAACAATTAGTTTCAATAGAATTTGTGTCTAAAGACCCCCAAAATAGATTCGTTTTTAATGTCGAAGTTTTAGACTCAGAATATGAGCTAGATAAAAGATTAACCAAGCAACAGCTGTTAGTGAGTCAACTAACTGAATTAACAAACAAAATTTCTTTTGAAATTGATGTAAAAGGACATATACGAAAACTATTAAATTACAAAGAGATACAAGAAAAGTGGGAACGATTAGAAATTGAATTGAAGCGCAGACATATAGGTAAATTAAGTCATGCTTATATTGATGCAATAGGAGAAAAAATAAATAATCAAGGAGTCTTTACCTCCGATTTTTCTCAATATAGGTTATTCGGGTTTTTATTTAATGGGCTTTTACAGCTTTCAGGAGATAGTGGTAGGCCTAGTCAACGAAAACGTGTTTTTAAAAACTATATTAATTATTTACCTCTTAGAGTGGATGAAAGCATAACGTTTTTAGAAGAAAATGAGGATACTAAAGAACTAAAATATAAAATTGGTGGAGATTTAATTCCATTGCAAGGTGAAGAGGCTAAAAAACTAGCAAGTTATTTTGACTATTATCATTTTCAGGAAAAAACGTTGTTTTTAAAAGCATACAATGGCGAATATGTGCTTGATAAGCATACAGCAATGATAAAAAACGGCCGGCTAACAATACATTTAACAAACAATAATGAATATACAAGAACTATGAAAATTCATTTAAAACAAATAAACTATGGCAGCTAAAGCGTATGTATGCGATGGTGCAAAAATAGAATGTCAATTATGTACAAAACCAGAGGGCGAATTAAAAGTAACCTCTAACGAGATAAAGATACAAGACAAAAAATTTGCCAATGCAAAAGATAAAGAAAAGATGAACCTCATTTTTCAAGGTAATTGTAAAAAGAGCCCATATCAATCATCCCCTTGTCAGGCTGTAATAAAAGTTGAAGATTGGCAAGGTGTTGCCGATGCCTTAATACAAGATGATCCAGCTTTATTGGAAGATTCCATCATTATGTGCACCTATGGCGGAGCCCCCATTAAGATTACAGATCATTTACAAAAAAATGAGCCTACATCTTTAGAACCTATTATGGCACCCGTTGTAATGCCTGCCGAAGACCCAAAAATAGTAAACATAGATTGGAAAGAAGATGATAAAGACCCAAAAATTAAAGGATGGATAGAAGCCACAACACTTAATATCATGCCTGGCGAAGAAGTACGATTTTATTTAGATGAAAAAAAATAATACACATGGAATTTATAGCTAAAGTTAATGCCGAAGGAAAGGCATTTGTAAAGTTTTTGAACGATGGGAATAATTATTTATATTTTGAAGATGGCTGGTGGAGTTCAGACATAAAAGGGGAAAATAGAATAAGGGAAGCAATTGTTGGAGATAGAGTTTATTTTCATATCAAAATGAAAATCATGATTATACAGAGTCTGTAGATATGTGCCTTTTTGATGATAATAATGAACCTGAAGAAGTTGGTGTAAAAAAAGATAAAGATGATTTTATAAAATTAGTTAAAGCTAGCGATGAAAGTAAAGAATCACGTTATGAAAAAGTAACGAACTACAAGGTTGTTAAATCTATCATATTAACCGATTTTGAAAGTGACGTAGTAAATGATCATGATAAACAACTAGAACTCTATTTTAGATGCTCTTATAAGAATGAAGAGCATGTTGAATTGCCTATCAAGTCGAATGATTATTTAAAAGTATACGATAAGCAAATTCCAATGGTCCACTTCACGAAGAATTATTAGCATGGGAACTTATGGATTTAAAAGAAATGGGGATGTCGCCTTTCAATTGGGCAGATGATTTGACAGGGGATAAATTTAAAGAATGGAAACTGGATAACCCAAATTATGACTATGTACAACCTATTACATTGCAAATTCAGTTGAAGAGACAAAGAGGGAATTTAGTGTTTGATAAAATTATTTCTGCAGCAGATATTTATAGAAAAGCAGTTAAAAAAGAAGATAAGCAGTCTTCTAGAACTTTATTAGGCGACTTACTTTTAAGTAACAACATAAATATAGGACATTATATGGCAGAAAATGGTAGGGAATATGTAGATAACTTACATAGAGACTTACATAAAGGTTTAAAGAAAATGAAAGCTGAAAATGAAACTAATATATATGAAAATTTAACAATCACTAAATGGAACGAAATACATTTATGTCGCCCAGCAGCAGAAGATTTAGAGGAATAGTATTTTTTACCTGTCTCTTTTTATATTCTTGTTTAAAATCGGGTGGAAGTCAGGATGGTGAAATATATTATATTCCAGAAGGTGTTACGGGCAGTATTTTGGTGCTTTTTGATTGTGAAGATGGTAAACCTGAGCAGTGGAAAGATGGAAAGCGTCTATACTTAATTCCGCCTTCAGGCATATTGAAAACACAATTTAAGGCAAATACAGGTTGGATATTGTTTGAGGATCAGCTTTCTGAAACAAAAAAATAGAAGAAAAAATGCGAGTTTATAATAACTTATTTCAATTTTACTATGTTGACGAAAACTATAAACCAATTAAATTATGCCTATTTCAAATATTATAAGGAGTTTGTAAAACAAAATGATTATAATGTTTTTGGAGGTAATGGAATTACTGGAGGTAAATATACTAATAGTGAAAAAAATATAGTGTATGTAAAAGATACAGTACCAAATTACCGAACTTTTTTTGATGGAAGAAAGGCAACAGATTTTTATCGAATTCATTATTGGGATAGTTTTGACATGAGGAAGGATAGTATTCCTGCTGATTTTAATTGGGAAGCCTTAAAAAAATTAAGGACAAAAACTGAAAAACAGGAATAATGTGACCAATCTATTAATGATAGATATTAAGTAAAATATAGACTTCTCTTTTGAGAAGAGAAAAACGATAAAAAGAGATGGCAAACAAAAAACTTCAAGTAACCGCAGTATATGTAACAGAGGACGAGCCTGTTATTGCAAAAGCAGTCAATAAAAATGCAACTGGTTTTCAGGTTATTAGTATAGACGGGCCCTACGATAAGCCTGGAGGCAAAAAAATAGAATTTGTAGACAAAACAAAACAATATGTCTACTACATTACCATAGACGGTGATACCTCTATGGTAGATAGAGGCAAAATAAATTGGGCTGTATCTTATGATGGAGAAGGCTTAGGTAATGAATATATAATTGAAGACGTTAATGGGGGGCGAATAGACAAAAACCGTTTATGGCTCTACATAAATTCTCAGCTTGCAGAAAAAACCTTTACGATATATGCGTATACTGGTTCTGTGCCTACTAAAGGCAGTTCTATTACAGTATCAATAGACCATGCGCAATATAAAGCAGATATCCTTAATGGAGACCGCTGTTCAGTACCTTCTAACACCACTATTGTAACCGATGAACCAACACCAACAGCAGACCAAGAGTTTGAATTACAAGAAGGCTTGCGTCTCTATTTTTTACGATATGGTTTCTTTTTGGGAGACAAAGGAACTAATCACAAAAATGATGAATACTCACTTCTAAATAATGAAGGAAAAGTTAGCCCTTATTATAACGGGCTTAAGCTTAAAGGGTTTCATTGCCATGCTACCGAGTTAAATTTGGGCTATATCTATATTATCAATCCAGATAAAGCAACACCAAAAGACTCTTTTGAATATGAAATATTACCACAGCAAAAACTCTTTGAGATTCCTTGGCACGAAAAAGAAAAACGAACGCTCCGCTCCTCATTACGCAAGCAACGCAATTCGCCAGCCCCCTACCATATTATTCCAGATATTGAGGAGGTTAAGCAACTTTATGCCTGCTTTAGTCCAATGCAATGGAGTGCAGAGTATTACAAAAAAATGTGCGACGATGCTGCCTTGCGAGAGGAGCGTATGACTTTAATTTATTGCGAGCCTTTTAGTCCTGCCGAATTTGATAGAAAGACAAAATACAGTAAAATATATAGTTATGTAGGTTTTAGTGCAGTGTTTCCAGAAGCCAATTTTATTGGCTATAACCGCTTAAAAAAGCGTAGAGAACGCATAGCTAAACATTACAAACCTGACTCTGAGAAAATTTTGGATCTTTTTGTACCCTTACACGATGCTATAGGTTGTGCAGAAGACATGGCATTCCATTTAGATAGAGAAGTTATATACCATCGTGCCAATCTAGAAGCGATACGCTATGGCGAGTGTATAGACGATGTAGTTCATCGTATCATTAATGGAGATACAAAAACACAGATTACTCCAGAGGAACAAAAAATTTCAGACATGTTTAGCCTCGCACTTACGAGCTATCAAATGGTATATAATAATGCGGAATCTATTGGCGATTACGATGGAGGCGAAGATATTGGCGCTGGCTTTATTTGGCATGATGGTAAAGGGGTTTACAAACCCAAATTACTCAAAGTACTAGATGTAGAAGGCCGTAAAGCCCAACGCCAAAAAATACGCGATATACAAAACGATTTTGGAACTTACATACAAAGCAACTGGTTTAACCACTTTACCACAGATTTTTATCAAAACAGTGATATTTGTAATTTTACCATAAAACCAGTAATTGCAAGATACTTAAGTAACTTAGCCCTTAATCCACACGATATAGACCGAGCATTAGACCTTAAGAGGCACCAAGAAAACGACTCCCCTTGGGAGGACTTTGTAAAAGAGTGTGTGGCATACCAAAAACCAAGAACAAGCATACAGTCTATATTAGACTACCAAATAGACATTACGCCAGAGTTCGAAAAACTAGCACGTGCCTTTAATATAGGCGTTATTGTACGATTCTCCGAGTTTATAAATAAGATGCTAGATAGTATGGCAAAAATTATAACCAAAACAAGCACAAGGAATTTACATGTTTTGGTAAAACGGCTTAATGCAAAAACGGTATATGGCGTTAAGGTGTTTGATTTGCAAGCAGGGGAAATTCGCGCTAAAATCCCAAAAAATGCAACCTTAATTATAGACCCAGAAGACATTGTAGATTATAAAGGTAAAAATAACTATCTCCGTGTAAGGCAAGATGCTAATAGTGTAAAATTGCTTAATAAAAAAACGGCAAAAACAAAAAAAATTATAATACCAATTGAGCAAACCGAAGAATATGCTGCTATAGGCGTTAAAAGGGCAGAAAAAATTGGTAAGTTTCTTAACCATGACGCTTTTAAAGGCTGTATTGCAGGCTTACAAGTGCTTAATTTAGGAGTGGCTATAAGTAGTTTTGATGATAGCACAAAAAGCTATGTGAATTTAGTGGGAGTAATTGCAGAATTTTCCGAAGCCCTTTTAAACTTTAAAAAGGTCAATGCTCGTGTTGCTGCATTTCATATTATGAGACAGAATATAGGTAGGTCTATAGTAAAAGTCGTCCCTATGGCTTCGGCAGGCATTACCGTAATTATGTGTGGCTGGGATGCTTATGATAGTTTTGGTGCTCGCGATGACGATGCCGCTTTGGCATTTGCTGGGGCAGCTTTAGCATTTTCTGGAGTAACTATTACTACCGTAGGTACTACCACTGCTATTGGCGGTGTTATAGCATCTAATCTTGGTATTGCAAGTTTATTAGGACCAATAGGTTGGATCTGTGCAGGTATTGGTGTAGGGTTATTGGTATTGGCCTATTACTTAAAAGATACCTCTTTAGAGACTTATTTTAAACACTATATGTTTTCAGATGCTATTGCATCACCTGTTTCTGTCAATTTACCAGCTTGGCAACATAATTTAGAAATGTACCAAAAGCGTAAACTACTTATGGGCGAGAATAATACCATGATGTATCTAGAGGACCCCACACGAGCTAGTGCCGAACTGTACGACCTTATTGTATGTAGCGATATTAGTTATAAGCAATCTAATTTTACTAAGCCAAAAACAGATTATAGTTGGATTTCTAACACAACAACCATTACAAAATATGCTATGACTTTTACTGTAGAGGTAAGTTTTAGGCAGTTTTTTCGTACTAAAGAGCAATTTAAGTACGAGTTATATTATTACCCTTATGGTATAAAAAGAGGGAGCGAAGTTTTTATAGCTCCCAATTTTATGGTTACCCATATAGAAGGTAATGCCAAAACCCCACCAAAGGCTCGTGTAGTAATTAATATAAGTGAAAAATTAGCTAACAAAGCCAATGCTTATAGTTGCTTATTATTTGTATGTCGTTTGCACGAAGTGCAAGATGGTATGGACTACCCCATTGTGTATAATGGTGTAGAGCGCCATTTGGGGGCTATAATAAGTATACAAAACATAGAAACTATAAAAAGAACTGGGGCAAGCGGAAGTGCACGTTTGTTTAAAGAAAACGTTCGTATTGCACCAAAAACCGAATTAATTAATGGCAATGCCTTTTAATAGATAAAACATGACACGATTTAAGCGCTTTAAAAAGAAATGGCTCGACAGCCGTATGCCTTTTTTAATACTTGAAACACCAACTCCGTTAGACACTAAATATATTTGGACAAAAGAGACTAAAAAGGGAGCATATGATTATGTGGATGATAAAAAACTAATCATAGACAAACAAGAACACTTGGTTTATAAAATCTTGGGGGGAACGATACTTGCATTTGCTTTGGTTATGAGTTTGATAACCTGGAGTTTTAAAATACATCATTTAGTTACTATTTGTGTCTCTGCTCCTTTTTTTATTTATGGTTTTACCGCGCCACAAAAGTTGTATGTATATAATCGCGAGCAGGGGTTAATTACGTTTCCGAGTTATTTTTATAAACCAGATATTACTATGCCTTTTCCAAAATCTAGTGTTACTTGGTTTGGTAATGGTGGTACTAGTGGCGCAATGCGTATAGAATTGTATGTGTCTAAAGAAAATGCTCCAGGTGGAGCATTATTGCTCACGCATCATTATATTCATGAGGCTAGTGAAGAGTGGTCTTTTATAGTCTGGTATATGGACAAAAACCGTCCTTTACCACCTGGCGATGCGTTTGATGCTTACCGCGAAGCAGATTTTGAGCGTCGTAAAGCAGAGGGTTTTCCACCACCATTATTTAAAAGCCAAATACCTACGCCAGAGACTACTCCTAAACAACAAAAAGAACGTGAGAAATACTGGAAAGACAGAGACTATTTTGGTAAAAGTGAATCGGTATGGTTTTAAAAAAACAATGCCTTTTAATAGTAAAGTATGACACGATTTAAACGTTTTAAAAAGAAATGGCTCGACAGCCATATGCCTTTTTTAATATTAGAGTTACCTACACCCTTAAATAAAAAGGATATATGGACGAAAGAAAGTAATGGTACCTATGATTATGTGGATGACAAAAAAATAATATTAGACAAACAAGAACACTTGATTTATAAAATCTGGGGGGGAGCGATACTTGTAATTGCTTTATTTATTTATCTATTTGGTTTATTAGTCTCAGATAAAGGCATTGCTACTTCTGGTTATATTGGAATATTAATAATGGTAGGTATTTCAATTCCTTTTTTTATTTATGGTTTTACCGCGCCACAAAAGTGGTATGTATATAATCGCGAGCAGGGGTTAATTACGTTTCCAGAGTGGTTTTATAAACCAGATACTACACTACCGTTTACAAAAGGCAAATTTACTTGGTTTGGTAATGGAGGCACTAGTGGTGCATTACGTATAGAGCTTTATGTAGCAAGAGGAGAATCAAAAAAAGGAGCCTTGTTAGTTACTCATCACGAAATAGGAGAGGCTAGTGAATCTTGGTCTTTTATAGTCTGGTATATGGACAAAAACCGTTCCTTACCACCTGGCGATGCGTTTGATGCTTACCGCGAAGCAGATTTTGAGCGTCGTAAAGCAGAGGGTTTTTCACCACCATTATTATTTAAAATCCCATTTAATGTAAAAAAGGGAAGTTCTAATTCTAAAGACGATGATGGCATAATAAATATTAAATTATCTAATAATAAGGGTTTTAAAATAGTAAACTCAACTGAAATAAAAACAAAGTATGGTTCTATTATTGAGGTTGAAATTGAAATAGACGCTCAAGAAAAAGTCGACACTTACTTAAATTTTTATTCTAGTGATAATAAGGACGATACATGGAATGCTGGTGAGTATGAGAATGTTTATTGTGGATGTTTTAAGTTAACTTTTGATTATTGTGTATGTACAGATTGGTCAGCTGTTGCTCCAATTATTCCTAAAGGCAAGTTTATAGGTTGGGGACATACTGGAATTACACAAAATTGTTACCACTATAGTTTAGAGCAATTACGACAAGCGGGACACTGGGTGAAATCTGAAAGATGGAATAAAAAATGGGACGGTACCAAAGAGGTGAATGATCACATTTATCAAATATTTTTAGAGACTGATGTTGCAGGAATGACCAAAGGAGTGCAAAAAGATCAATTTAAAAAAGGGGTAGAATATTTAAAGAAGACAATTAAAAATAAAATACCTGTAATGGTAGGTGTAGATGACGATGTAAAATTAAGCAATGATGATGAAACAACTGAACACTTTGTAGTTATTGTAGGTATGGGTAGTGATACTAACGGAAACTATTTTTTATTTTATGATAATGCTGTACCAAATAGTTCTGTAGGAGCATCTTCAGATAATAAACTGTATTGTAAATGTAAAGATTCTAAATTAGAAGGAACAGGTTCACTTTTAAATAGATATATACAAATAAATACAAGTAAAAAGAAATATGTGGTAACACAAATTCGGGAAACAAAATGATTAAAAACATAATAGCCATTTTAGTACTCATTTTTCTATGTTTATCATGTAAGAAAAACAATAGAGAGCAAAAGAGTTTTAATAAAAAACCCATTAAGATTGATTCTTTAAAATCTAGCTTAAAAAGTGATATTCAAAATAAAAAAGATAGTAGAACAAGTTATACTTTAAAGTTTGAAAACGGAGATGTTGTTAATGTTGTAAGTAATTTTTTTCCAAGAGAGGCAATCGATTCATTTTCACAATCAAATAAAAATATACGAGGAAAATATTTTTATTGTTTTAAAGGAGGAATAAGTTCAAAGGTGTTTAAAATATTAAGGGAAAATGGAAAAGAGTTAAAAGTTAATACTGCACATAGTATTATTGTAGAAAAAGACACATTATTTTTTAATGGAAAAAATAATATTCCATGCTTGAAAGAGAATGATAGTATTTTAATAAAATCAATAGTTTACACATTTTATCAGAAAGGAAAAATGACTAATCTATTAATAATAGATAATTTAATTAAAAAATAAAGACACAAACAATTCAAATTAACACTATAAAATGTAGCAATGACCCAAGTTTATTCAATAGCATGAATAGTAAAGGATTATTATATAAAGATTCTTTAAAATTACTAGGTGATATAAACTCTTTTGAAAATTTAAGTAGTATTAATATGTTTTTTAAAGAACCAAAATTTAAGCATGTAAATTATAAAAATAGAGAACGAATATGTTTAGCATTAAAAAAACAACATAGTACCTTAGAAAAGAACCGAAAGTAAAATACCAAGCAAAACTACTCATACAAAGTTTCTTTGGTTTAGTTTTAAAACAAAATAACAATGGCAGACAATAATCTCGAAGTAACCGCAATCTACGCAAGTGGAGACACAGTTGTAAAAGAAACAGCAACAACAAACAATGCTACTTCATTTAAAGTAACAGATCTCGAAGGCCCTTTTGATGACAACGGAAACCTACTTCAATATATAGAAGAAGGGCAAATGTGTGTGTACATTGCTACCCTAGATAAAGACGTCTCAACAGTTAACATTAGAGAAGTTAACTGGGCAATGACTTATGATGCAAATGGTAATGGAGATTTAAAATTTGAAAAAATACAGGGTGGTCGTCGTTACGATAAAAACCGCATTTGGCTGTACTTACAAAGTGAAAAAGCAACGTCACTACTTACCATACACGCTTATACAGGTGTATTGCCCGTTAATGGTAGTAGTGTTACGGTATCTGTAAACCACGCACAATACGAAGCTGGCTTAAAAACTGGCGATCGCTGTAATGTACAATCCAATACCACCATTGTTACCAATGCTACTACGCCACTTAAAGATAAAGAATTTGAGTTAGAAGTAGGTATCCGTTTACACTTTTTACGCCCTGGCTTTTTTAAAGGAACTGGTCATGATAGTAGAGGAGGAAATCCAAATACTTTAGGCAACCAAAACAATAAGTTAGAACATGCTCATAAACACATAGATTTAAAGAATTTTCATTGTCATTTAACCGAGCTTGTACCTGGTGGATATATATATGTTATAGACTCAAAAAAAGTAAGCCTTGAAAAATCTTTTGAGTATTATGTAACACCAAAACAAACACTTAAAAGAATACCATGGTATACAGACCCTAAAAGCGAAGACAAACGTACAGTTTTTGGTGCTAAAAAAGCAGGAAAAGCGATTACCGAACATCACTATCATTTAGTAGAATACATTAAAGACAAAGAGGAAACGCCCGAAGTCTATGTGTGCTACAGTCCTGTACAATGGTCTAAAGCTTATTTTGAAAAAATGCTTAACGACCAAGAAATGCGTAGTAAACGTATGGTTAAAGTTTTGTGCGATGCTATGCAGCTTAACGAATATAGCCGTGAGCAAGAAACCATCTTTTCTTATGATGGTTTTAGTGCCTTTTTTAATAATAATAATGAAATAGGTTATAACCGATTAAAAAACAAGAAAAAATACCTAGCCAATAGCCAAGCCAAAAAAACAGGAGAAGACGCCAAACTAAAACCAGATATGTTTATTCCACTGCTAGACCCTGTAAATGCAGCAAGAGAAATAGCTGATGAACTGGCAAATAGCATGCTTAATTTTAAAGCTTTAGTAGAAGCCATACAAACAGGCGAAACCCAAGAGGAAGCCTTTAACCGTATTTGCGCAGGTAACGATGCGCCAAAACCCGAACCAGAATATCAATCTCTCTACTCTTTAGCACTTACAGTATACCATATGCTATATAACGACGAGTCTATGATAAAAAAATACGATGGAGGCGTACCTGCGCCAGATAGTCGTTGGGGAGAGCTACACTACGGAGAAGCATATAAAGAGAAAACAGTATGGACGGGTAATAATACACATAAAGAAAATAACATAAAACTTTTGGGTTACGATGGTGCGGACTCTGCAAAAATAGAAGGTATATTGGGTGTTGCTGCTCGAAAAGAATTACGAGAAGAGATTGCTAAACTACGTGATGATTTAGGCAATTTTTTAAGCCATAACGATTTTAAAATACCACTAGACGATTATCTCTATAATGCTAAAGAGCGACAACTAGAAGGACGAGTAATGTTTTCTGAATTACTAGAAACACTTTTTACTACTACCTACGATTTTGACAGGCATCTACTTTTACAAAAAGATTATGTAGATGCAGACCCTTGGAAAGACAAAATACTAGACATTACAAACAACGAGCTTGCTGCTAACTACAAAGGAGGAGTGAGTAAAGCACCAGATTATAAAGATATAGATCCTTTATATGCGTTAGTCACCCCTTTACTAAATGTAGATGCAGTGCTAACTAGCAGTAATAAAATAGGTAAAAAGTTGCTAAGCGCCATAAAAGCAAAACTAAAGTTTGAGGCGGCTAGAATATTTAAAGAGGTGAAAAAAAGCCGTGGCAGCTACTACACCAACTGGGACGACTTTGTAAAAGTAGTGGTAAAAAAATGCAATGCCAATCTTAGAGTGTTTAATACCGATATGATAGGGCTTAGCAAAAAAGAATTTAATGTAGCCCTACAACAAGCCTTGGGCGATAGCTACGAGGTAAACACCAATTTTGTACACAAAGGGAAATACACAGGTGCTAACCCCGATGTACACCGTTTAAAAAAGAAACCCAATGCCGTAAAAGTAATCTCTACAAAACCAGGAGACCATGTACTAGAAATACGCGTGCGTACCAAAATTACCGAAGCAGAAGCCTTAGATATTGCTAACAAACGCAATATAAGCGATAAAGCTGCCAAAATATTAAATAGCAAAGGATTTACGGGAGTCATTGCCTTACTAGACCTGTATAACCTATACGGAACAGTGTCTAAATTTGGAGAAGGTTCTACTAAAAGAGATAAAGCAGATTTTGTAAATGCCAGTATTAAATTAACGGAGTCTGGGCTAGCTGCATCCAAAGCATTTGGGTTAAAAACGAATTTCTTTGATAAAAAAATAGTAACTAGAGGGGTAGTTAGAGGTACAGGTATGCAACTCTTAGGTGTTATTAGTTCGGTAGCTACGGCAGGCATGTGTGTATGGGATGCCGCCGAAGCATTTGAAAAACGTGATGCCGATGCGGCAGTTGCCTATAGTATGGCAGCCGTAGCTTTTGGTGTATCAGCTTACGCAGGCTATATAGCGTTTATGTCTGGTGCAGCATCAGCAGGTCCTGTGGGGTGGATTGCCGCCATAGTAGGTACGGGTATATTTGTTATTGCTATTATGTTAAGTGATACCCCTTTAGAAACCTATTTCAAAAACTTTTTGTTGAGCGATGATAATACAAAATTTACCATACAAGCCCATGAAAGCCCTATGGTGTATAACCGTAGGTTGTTTGATAATAGAAAGCTTTTAATGCATGACGATGATTATTATAAAACCATGATGCATCCTACCGATGCCGAAGCTACACTCATGAATCTTATTGTTTGTCCACATGTAACACTTAAGCCTACCATAGTACAGAAAGATTTGCCTGGTGCAGCACCTACATTAGATTTTGTACAGTATCTAATAATCGCTCTAAAGTTTTATAAATTTTTTAATGATAAGGAATCCTTACAAGTCATTCCTTACTTTCTGCCATGGGGCATAAATAGTAATATAGAAGGGAATAATTTAAAACCCATGCTAGCCGATGAATATAGTATATCTCAAGATGTAGGCACTCTTGGTATATCTATTAGTTTTAAAAACCGCACAGTTGCTTTGTTTTCTCAGTTAATATTAGCAGTACGACTAACTATAGACGATAGTCAATCACTCTATTTTCCATACAATAACCGAAGTGGAGAAGCCGTATATTTAGCCATAAAAATACCTTTGGGTAAAAGTTTCGGGTGGTATGACAATGAGTTTAACGAAGCACCAAATTTTTTAACCAAAGACGAATTGTTTAAGTCTAAAAACTGGTAATTAATGACAGACAAATTTTATAGACCCATTACACATCAAGGGTATAAAAGTAAAAAGGTAGAAGAAGGCTTAAAAAACAGTTTTCATCATGTACCTAAAGGTGTTTTAAGAAAAGAGGTTTTACACGTTCAATCTGAGAATGTAGGTAAAAACAAAGAATTTTATTACGTAGACAATAACTGTATGTCTTTAAAGACTGCTTCTAAGGTAGTCCCTATATGGGGTGGGGGGATAATGTTGTTTACATTGATAGTTTTTTTATGGGGAGAAGATGTAACTGATTTGAATACTTGGGATATAGGAATGTTTTTTTTTATAGGAACACCTTTGTTTTTCCTTTTATTTTTTATTTTTTATTTTTTTACAATGCCTAAAAAAGAAGATATTTTAGACCGTATGCGTGGCACCATAACTTTTACAGGTGCATTTTGGGGTAAAAATATTACCATGCCTTTTAGTAAAGTCATTTTTCATTTTAGCACAGGTGGTGAAAATATGGTTGGTGCTTATATGTTACAAATAGTACGCCCTACGAATCGCACCTTTCGTATATTTCCTTACGGTAGAGAATGCTACGAAAGTATCTCAGGTATAGTATGGTATATGGATAAAAACCGCCCTTTACCACCAGGTACTGCTTTTGACCCTTATCGCGATGCAGATTTTGAGCGCCGTAAAGCCGAAGGCTTTCCACCACCATTGTATCCCAGCCAAGTACCCACGCCCGAAGCAACCAAAGAACAACAAAAAGAGCGAGATAAATACTGGAGAGATTTAGATTATATTACCAATATAAAATATTAACCAATGTTTTTAATTATAAAACCCCATTTGGGTAAAAGTTTCGGGTGGTATGACAATGAGTTTAACGAAGCCCCAAATTTTTTAACCAAAACCGAATTTTTAAGTCTAAAAATTGGTAATTAATGACAGAGAATACATTTTACAGACCCGTTACGCATCATGGTTATAAAACTCAAAAAATAGAGGACAACTTAAAAAAAGGATTTCATCATGTCCCCAAAGCTATTTTAAGGAGTGAAGTTATAAGTATACAGAAGGAAGATATAGGTAGTAGAGAACTTTATTATTTAGACGATAATTACATTTCAATGGCAACAGGAGCTAATGTACTCCCTGTATGGGGAGGGGGGATTAGCACCTTTGCTTCGTTACTTTTTTTACATTATAACGTAATACAAAATTGGCCAAAGGATGGTTTTATAGCAATTTCAATTTCAATTTCAATTTTATTATTTTGTATTCTTTATTATTTTACCATGCCCAAAAAAGAAAATATAATGGATCGTATGCGTGGTACCATCACCTTTACAGGCAGTTTTTGGGGTAAAAATATTACCATGCCTTTTAATAAAGTTATTTTTCATTTTAGTACAGGTGGCGATAATATGGTTGGTGCCTATATGTTGCAAATAGTACGCCCTACCAATCTTACATTTTGTATGTCTAATTATGGGAGTGATTGTTATGAAAGTATTTCTGGAATTGTTTGGTATATGGATAAAAACCGCCCTTTACCACCAGGTACTGCTTTTGACCCTTATCGAGATGCAGATTTTGAGCGCCGTAAAGCCGAAGGCTTTCCACCACCATTGTATCCCAGCCAAGTACCCACGCCCGAAGCAACCAAAGAACAACAAAAAGAGCGTGATAAATACTGGAGAGATTTAGATTACATTACCAATATAAAATATTAACCAATGTTTTTAATTATAAAACCCCTTTGGGCAAAAGTTTCGGATGGTATGACAATGAGTTTAACGAAGCCCCTAAGTTTTTAACAAAGGCTGAATTGTTTAAGTCTAAAAATTGGTAATTAATGACAGAGAATACATTTTACAGACCCGTTACGCATCACGGTTATAAAACTCAAAAAATAGAGGGCAACTATCATACCTTTCGTATATACAGTCATGGTGATGATTGTTACGAGAGTATTTCTTTAATTGTTTGGTATATGGATAAAAACCGCCCTTTACCACCAGGTACTGCTTTTGACCCTTATCGCGATGCAGATTTTGAGCGCCGTAAAGCCGAAGGCTTTCCACCACCATTGTATCCCAGCCAAGTGCCTACACCAGAAGCAACCAAAGAACAACAAAAAGAGCGTGATAAATACTGGAGAGATTTAGATTATATCACCAATATAAAATATTAACCAATGTATTTAATTATAAAACCCCATTTGGGCAAAAGTTTTGGATGGTATGACAATGAGTTTAACGAAGCACCAAATTTTTTAATAAAGGCTGAATTGTTTAAGTCTAAAAATTGGTAATTAATGACAGAGAATACATTTTACAGACCCGTTACGCATCACGGTTATAAAACTCAAAAAATAGAGGGCAACTTAAAAAATAGCTTTCATCATGTCCCCAAAGCTATTTTAAGAAAAGGAGATGAAATCTGGAATATTGCCATAGAAAATATTGGTAAAAAGAGAGATTTTCATTTCGGTGATGACAAATATCTGTTACGAGATTCAGAATCTAAAGTAGTGCCTATATGGGGAGGGGGATTATGTTATTTATATTGATAGTTTTTTTATGGGGAGAAGATCTGACAAATTCTAAAACTTGGGATATAGGAATGTTTTTTTTTATAGGAACACCTTTGTTTTTCCTTTTATTCTTTATTTTTTTACCATGCCGAAAAAAGAGGATATATTAAATCGTAAAGATAGCACGATTACATTTCCAGGAAGTTTTTGGGATAAAAATATTACCATGCCTTTTAGCAACGTTATTTTTCACTTTAGTACAGGTGGAGAGAATGCTATTGGTGCCTATATGTTGCAAATAGTACGCCCTACTAATCATACCTTTCGTATATACAGTCATGGTGATGATTGTTACGAGAGTATTTCTTTAATTGTTTGGTATATGGATAAAAACCGCCCTTTACCACCAGGTACTGCTTTTGACCCTTATCGCGATGCAGATTTTGAGCGCCGTAAAGCCGAAGGCTTTCCACCACCATTGTATCCCAGCCAAGTACCTACACCAGAAGCAACCAAAGAACAACAAAAAGAGCGAGATAAATACTGGAGAGATTTAGATTATATCACCAATATAAAATATTAACCAATGTTTTTAATTATAAAACCCCTTTGGGTAAAAGTTTCGGATGGTATGACAATGAGTTTAACGAAGCCCCTAAGTTTTTAACAAAGGCTGAATTGTTTAAGTCTAAAAATTGGTAATTAATGACAGAGAATACATTTTACAGACCCGTTACGCACCAAGGGTATAAAAGTGAAAAAGTAGAAAAAGGCTTAAAAAACAGTTTTCATCATGTACCTAAAGGTGTTTTAAGAAAAGAGGTTTTACACGTTCAATCTGAGAATGTAGGTAAAAACAAAGAATTTTATTATGTAGACAATAACTGTATGTCTTTAAAGACTGCTTCTAAGGTAGTACCTGTATGGGGAGGGGGGATTTCTTTGTTATGATAAGGTGTGTTTTGCCAAGAATGGCATTTTTAACTCAAAAATCGCCTAAAAAACTAAATAGCTTTTATTTTAATAAATTGGTCAAAAATAAGTTAATGGCTACTCGAAACATTTGAAATAATAGGGGTTTCAAGGTTTTTGTTTTAATGATTACTCACTAAAATTCTAGAATGTCGTGTATAGGTTTTTTGTAGGGTAAACTGGGTTTTCAAAAATAGTGTTTGCGCACCTGTTTTTATCCTCTATGCCCATACATTTTATACGCTTTAAATTTTTTTTAGACCCCCTGCATCACATAAAGGAAGTGTTCAAAATCATTTTCAAAACTGAAATAAAAACCACTTTTTAAAAGTCTATTTATAGTATTGTTTATGATGAAGAATTTTTAATACTCGTAATGTAGTACCATCAATAAAAAAATGTATCCCAAAAGGAAAAGTTTTAGTATGAGCAATACGAATACCTTTATATCTTATTTGGTGGTATAATGGATTTTCTGCTAGTTCATCTATTGTTTTAACTAAATCGGCGGTAAACTTATGGTTTAGAGAAGTAGAAATTTCTAAATAGTACTCGGAAGCCTCTTTAATGTTTAATTGAGCTTCGTCTGTTATATCAATTTGGTATGTCATTATTTACGACGTAATTGCTTTTTTACATTCTCCCAAGGTGTGTAGTTTAGTTGACCTTTTTTGTGTTTGTCAAGCATATCATCCATCATAGCCTTGTATTCGTCCGTCAATTCAAAACTATTTGCTTTTTCTCGTAAAATATGCTCCATGTAATTTTTTAGTTTACGCCCTTCTTTTTCAGCTTGAATCTGTAGCAAGGCTAAAGTATCATTATCTAAACTTATTTCTTTACGTTTTCTTTTCTGTATCATAATCGTATTATTTACATCTAATATACGTATAAATTACGAAATAATAAAAATTAGTTGAGTTTAGACATTGCTTCATCTAAAGCGTCACTGCCAAAATCTTCTAAATAAGCTTTAGTTACTGCTTCACTTGAATGACCCATTTGCTGACTAATTTTACTCTCAGAAACGCCATTAAATTTTAAATGTGTTGCAAAACTATGTCTTGCTACGTAACTGGTAAGGTTTTGGTATAACTACTTTTATTGATATACTTTTATATAGCCCATAATTAATAGATTTGAATTATGGTAAAGCGAGAACATCAAAATGATTTTAAAGTGATGATTGTAGAGCTTCTAAAATCAGGAATGAGTCTAAAAGAAGTTGGCTCAGAATACGATTTAAACAGCAGTGCTATAAAAGTACAGGTAAATGCCAGTGGTACTAATTTAGGTAAGGCCTTTTAATAACATAAACCTCGTATTAGTATTTACAAAAAGATGGTGTAGAAGTTACTGGTTTTTATTTGCAAGGTCTTGCCGTGTAAAAAGTATTAGTTCCCTTGTTAACCAAGTAGTTATAGCTATAATTTTAGCCTAAACACCAACCAATGCGAAGTATTCTTAAATTTTCACCACACAAAAATTAAAAATCTAACAGATTATAAAAACAAAAAAGGGTTAGAAAAAATCTAACCCTTAAATTAATACGTTTTATAAAATGTAAAACTATTTAGTTTTGTTGTACATATTCACTATTCCATATAGCATTTTCAGGACCATCACCTTTGTGACCATCTAATTGAATTACAAAACTTTTTGCAGGGAAATATGGTGTAATATGGATATCTAAAAGTACTCTATCCTTTTGGTTAGGATCTTGCTCGATTTTTACCACTTTAAAACGCTCAATTAATTTAGAAGGACCTTGAATACCATCTAAAAACTTAACGATTTGGCTACGTAAATCGGCTTCTGTTCTAGTTGTCCAGTTTTCAAAAGCTTTACGGTTTAAGAAATCAAAAAGCACTTTAGTAATATGGTCGAATACACGAACTACAGAGTATGTTTGTAGCCCTAAGTTATCACCATTAAATAACGTTTTTGCCGAAAATGCCATAACTTTACTGTACTCGTTTACCATAGGAACTAATCCCATTTTTTCAAGTTCAGAAATTTCACTTTTCTTTAAATCAAAACGTACACTTTCTACTTCGTTAATACCACCAAACTTTTTACCGGCAACAACTTGAGACATTAATGTGCTATAAATTTTTCCAGCTAATGCTGTAGAAGGCGGTACAAATAAATCGCTTTCTTCTCCAACAGCATCTTCTTTTTTACGACCTAGTAACCAGTTACAAGTCATTAAAGTATTAGCTTTATGGATATCTGCCCCCGTATGGTTTGCGTTAAAGAAAATATCAACAACATCGTCTGGAGTCTCTAAATCTTGAAAATCTGTAACTAAAACAGCCTTATTTTCATGAGCAATTTTAGACCATTTATCTAATACAGCATTAGATCCTAAATAACCAGGAACAGCTACAATACCGTAATTGTTACGTAAATCTAATCTATCAAAGTTTTGTTTAAGCTCGTTAGATACGTAATCGATAAAAAGCGTATTATCTAAATCCTTTACTTGATCTAAATCTGCATTAAGAATAGTTACATTCTTAACTTTATCAGACTCTGTGTTTTTATAAAAAAGTGCTACAGATCTGTAAGAACGTTCTAATTCTTCAGTTGTTTTAAGTGCTTTTAATATGTTAGTATTTAAAACCTCTTCAGCCTTAGTCGATTTATCTTTAGCAATATCTCGCATTGCTGTAATATCCTTTTCACTTTTAAGAATTTCTAACCAAACCTTAAGACGGTTTGTTAAATTTTTTCTTTCATTTTCCCATTGCTCATCATTTAAGAAAATATTACGTCTAGCTTTTCTTTTAGGATTTAAGTTAGAAAAACCATCTATAATGTTCTCAACAAAAGAAAACCCTCCGTATTCTGCTAAAGCATCAATACTTTTAGATGCCTCTACTTGTTTTTGTTCTTTATTTTTTGCTATAGCTTGTGCTTGTGTAGCCATGTTTTTTCTATTTTTGTGATGATTCAATTTCTTTTAAAGACGCTTCTAATAATTCTATAATAGCAGCTTTTGTGTCTGTGTTTTCAAGTGCTTTTTTAAGCGCTCTATTAGACGACAGCTGTCTAGAAATTTTTATATTCTGCTCTTTTTCAATATTGAGTTTGTTTAAAAAATCACTATTAGATTTAATAGATTTCGCTCCAAAATCGCCTAGATTTTTAAAGCTCATTTCTTCTTTCACATCGGCTCCATTTTCATCTTGAAATTCAAGTTTTACTTTTGGTGCAAATTTTTCAAAAACTTCTTCAACAGTTTTTAAGTTATGAATAGCTTCGGGGGTCACTGGTGGTTCGTTTGTAAGTTTTTGAACTAACAGTGTTCTGTTTGAAGGAATATCAGATATTGATTCGCTTGAATCAAGCTTAACTTCATTACCTCCAATTCCATAATTGTACATTGACATAAGATATTATATTTATTGTTTGATTTTTTTTACTAAAGTATAAAAATAAAATAAAAGAGCTACAAAATATTAAGAATTGTATTAAGTATTTGGTAATTAGTGTATTGCGTGATAAGTAAGCTTTTAAAACATTATAATTTTTATTTAACTTCGTTTTTTTTTAGAAAAAGAGTTCTAATTTTGTTTTGTTTTCTTAATTAAGAGTCCTTTATTTATCTAAAAATTGGTGTATTTACCCAAAAAGCATTGAAATTGAAATACATAAAATTACCTATAAACTTTTCTTCTCTCATAAAAGGAAAAGATTCTTCTTCATGTTCTTTAGAAGAATCGATAGCACAATCTATAATGATGCAAATTACAAGCCGATATGGAGAGGTTGCTGGACGACCAGATTTTGGTTCGGATATTTGGGAATTAGAGTTTAACCAATTGGTAAAAGTCTACGAATGGGAAGAAGATGTTAAACAATCACTTTTAAAAACAATAAATCTTTACGAAAAAAGACTTTACGATGTAGATGTTACTGTAAACTTGAGCGAATTTGAAAAAGAGTCAAGCCTAAGACGCCGAAGAGATATTAGAAGAAAGGCAGATATTTTTGTTACTGGTAAAATTATTTATCAAGATCTTCCATTTCATTTTAATACAGTATTATATATAAGTCCGTTATCACAATAAACATGGCAAATAAACACCAAATTATAAAGGAGAACATGGTAGAAAAAGCCATGGAACTTTGGGGCATTGAAGAGGTAGAACTTATAGATCCTATAATAGAACTATTATTAGATGTTTTTAGTTATGAGTTTGCAAAGATTGAACAAGACATAAAAATATCTGATGCAAAATTACTAGAACGTATTTCAAAAATTTTAGTAAAAGAAAGTTGGTCATTACCATTACCTTCTCATGCCTTGTTGCGCGCAGTACCTTCAAATAAATTTTTAGAGGTTACAAGAAACACACAATTCTATGTTCAGAAAATGGTTCAAGGAGATCAATACATGGATTTGTTTTTTACACCATTACTTACGCATAAACTTATAAATGGACATGTTGCATGTATAGCTAAAAATAAATCAGCTCATTTTTTTGATAAAAAAGGAAGAGAACTATTAGAAGTAAATGCTAAAGGAGACAAAAGAATAGATAATTATACCTTGTGGCTGGGTATTGATATAGATAGTGAACTTTTAAAAGGTATTAAAGAATTGCCATTAGCATTAATACTTAGAGATTCGGATATTGATAGGTATTTAAAATTATTAAAGTTTTTTGATGCCGAAGGTAAAGCGTTAAAACATAATACACTTGCCGATAGCGTTAGTCCTACAAAAGAGCATTATTTTGAAGATGTGATGCGTTATTATCAAAACTACTTATATAATGTAGAGTTAGATAATGAAAAAGCTAAGCTTAAGGTTTCCGAAAAATTTGAATCGTATTTCTTCGATGAAGATATAGAAGAATTTAATAGCGATCTATTTTGGATAAAAGTTGAATTTCCAGTAGCGTTTAATCCTACCGAGTTAGACAAGCTGGATATAACGATGAATACCTTTCCTATTGTAAACAGGAAATTACAATATAAACAACATAGTATTAAGAGAAACGGAAAAATAGCATCGTTAAGAACCTTAAATGAGCACTTTTTAAATATAGAAACAATTTTTGATAACGAAGGGCGTATTTATAAAAACACGTTAAGAAACGATATTAATAATTTAAAAGGAAGCTTCTCATTATACTTTGGTGAATTAGAACAATTTGACGAAAGAAATGCAAAAGCCGTTTTAGAGCAGGTTATACAAACCGTTAGAGAAGAAGGAAGTTCTTTTTCGGCTATAGGATACGATTTACTTAATGCTTATTTAGAAGATCTTAATGAAAAACTAGATATTATTGAGCGTAAAGTAAATGTTGGCTATAAAAATATATTTAATAGAAGTGATAGACAATATTTACTAACAATACCTTACGAAGATTCTGTTAATCTAGAATATCAATTTTGGACTACAGATGCAGATTCTGCCAATGGTATACCCAAAAATAGAGTTTTAGGGCAATTTCAAACCAGCGAGCTTATTCCGCAAAGTATACGATTACAAACAGATACCGTAGGTGGAAGTATTAAAAATGATGCTAAAGAAAAAATAAGTAACCTACGTTATGGCTTACTTTCAAAAGACAGAATTATTTCATCAGAAGATATTAAAGAATTTGTAAGGAAAAGTATAGGAAAAACGGTAGACCATATCGAGGTTAAATCTGGAGTTGGTATTTCGCTTCATAAAAAAGGAGGCTTAGTAAGAACAACTCATGTAAATATCCACTTAACTAGTGATAAGCTACATACAAGCGAAAACAAAAAAAGGCTAGGTTACTCGCTACAAAAAGAATTAGAACAAAAATCAGTACATAATTTACCTTACTCAGTATCAATACATTAATTTATGGAGGAAATTTTTAGTCCAAGCTTAGTCTCGGCAGTAAGACTAGCCAAATCTATGGCACATAAAGAACAACATCTTACTTATGGTGTTGCCCATTTAGCACTTGCACTTCTTTTAGAGCCAACAGGCTTAGAGGATATTATGAGAAGCATGGGGAAAGATGTAGATTATATACAAGAATGGTTTGAAGTAAGAAAAGAATCGTATATACCAGAAAAAAACGACGAAAGCATAATTCCAGATAGTGAAGTCACAAGAGTTTTTGACGAAGCAGAACGCTCTAAACTAAAATTAGGAACAGATTATATTGATGCCGTTTGCGTGTTTACAGCCATAGTTAGAGAAGGCGTGGTTTATGATAATAAACAGCTAGAAACTATAATGGTAAGTGAGCAAGATTTTCTAGACCAATACAATGCCCCACAAAATTATAAGTTTGTTGAAAACGAAACCACAGAAGAAACCCTTCAAGGCATAAATTTTTGTAAAAATTTACTAACTGCAGATTATAGTGATGAGGGGGAAATTATAGTAGGAAGAGATAAAGAAATTCGCCATACTCTAGAAAATTTAGAACGTCAAGAAAATAGCGGAATGCTTATTATTGGAGATTCTGGCGTTGGTAAAACCGGATTTCTTAATGCATTAATATATCATTTATGGAATAGCACAAACCCACAGCATGGCGAAATTAGTGTTATTGGGTTAAATACCTCAAAACTGCTTGCTAATAGTGCAACACCAAGTGAGGTTGCAAAAAAGCTGAGCGATATTTTTGATAAAATTCAAAAAATAAACAACTGTATATTAGTAATAGACGATATACATACGCTTACAGAAGGCAACCAAACCTCAAACGCCGTTATTAATTTAATAGCATCAGAGCTTAATGAAGGCAAAGTTAGGCTAATAGCAACTATAACAGGAGATGCTTATAGAAAAACAATAGAAAAACATCCTATAAATAGAAAATTAGATGTTATTCAGCTTGAAGAATTAGAGCCATTGCTACTTAAGCAGTGTATGGAAAACCATAGAATAAAATTAACTGCGCATTATGAATTGAAAATTTCTGAACAAGCCATAGACGAATCTGTACAATTTTCAAAACGATATTTTAAAGAAAGTAAATTACCGCATGAAGCCATAAGTTTATTAGATAAAACCATGGCAGCTGTAAAAATGAGTAACGATAATACAGCTAAAAATTGTGAAACAATTTTAAAAAAACTAAAAGCAGTTAACCTAAAAGCTAATGATGCTTTAGTGCAGTTAAAATATTTATACAAGCTTATTTTAGACCAAATAAGCCCTGTTGTTTTAAGTAAAATTACAACAAATTACGATATAGATAGCCAAGCAGAACCCGAAGCATTATTTAAAATTATAGAAGCTTATTTAAAAGAAATTAATGGTTTAACAGAAACTCCAATAAAGGAAGTAACCGAAAACGAAGTTACAGCAATTGTAGCAAGCGTTACAGGTATACCAATAGGTAAAATACAAGCCGAAGAGAAAGAGCGCCTGCTTAATATAGAAGAAAAACTAGAAGAACGCGTAAAAGGGCAAAATCATGCCATTAAAACACTATCTGATGCTATTATAGAAGCACGAAGTGGGTTAAGCAATCCAAAACAGCCAATAGGTTCCTTTTTCTTTTTAGGCCCAACGGGAACAGGAAAAACAGAACTTACCAAATCGTTAGCAGAGTTACTATTTGATGATGAAAACGCAATGATTCGTTTCGATATGTCTGAGTTTAAAGAAGAACATTCGGCAGCCTTATTATATGGAGCACCTCCAGGTTATGTAGGTTACGAAGAAGGTGGAATGCTAGTAAATAAAATACGCCAAAAACCATACTCTGTAGTCTTGTTTGATGAGATAGAAAAAGCACACAGCTCGGTTTACGATGTCTTTCTTCAAATTATGGACGAAGGGCAAATACATGACAAACTAGGAAGAGAAGGCGATTTTTCTAACGCCATTATTATTTTCACATCCAACATTGGTAGCGACTGGGTAGCAGAACAAATGCGCGCAGGAAAAATACCATCGTCTAATCAACTCATAGATATTATGAGTAAAAACTTTAGACCAGAATTTTTAGGACGTTTAACAGAAGTTGTACCATTTGCACCAATACACGAAAAAGTAGCAGAACTTATTTTTGGATTGCACCTAAATAATTTACAAAAACAACTATTGCAACAAAAAAATATAGATTTAAGCCTTACCGAAGATGCACTTAGTTATTTATCTAAAAAAGGATACTCCGAAAAATATGGAGCAAGACCAATTGCAGGTGTAATAAGAACCTATATTAAAAAAATTGTTTCTAGAATGATTGTAGCTCAAAACATTATTGAAGGCGATAGTGTGCGGCTGGATTATAAAGATGAGAGTTTAGCTTGGGAGAAGGTTAATTAAAAAGTAATTAATAACTATCGTATTTAACTATGCAACATTTAATACTCGCTTTCGCGGAATAAGAATTAAATATAAATGACATTAGCAAAATTATATATAAACGGTCAAGAACGCGAGTTATTCTATGTAAAAACTAAATACAATAGAAAAACTAGAGATAACGGAAAGCCAAAAAGCGAAGTAATGGGTGGTTTAATAACAGGTCGTTTTATTTCGCAAGCAGACGACGATATTTTTCTGCGTTGGATGACCAAAGAAAGTGAAGATAATACCTGGGAAGAAGTAGATAAAATGCAAGATGGCGAAATCCATTTCTACGATAATGGTTACGATTATCCGCCAACAAAAATCTGGATAATTAAAGATTCTCATTTAATAGCTTATAAAGAAACCTTCCATAACGATGGCGAAAAACCTATGCAGGTGGAGTTTGTAATATCTGCTGCTATACAAGATTATGGAGCCCTACTAGTAAAACGTTGGAATGTTAGCTTTGTTCCAGAAGGAGAGGAAACAGTATATAAACAAACTCAAAATAGTAACATTATAATATCAGATGTTTATTACGAAGATTTGAATGGGAAAGTAATCTATAATCCAGTTATAGGAACAGAAATATATATTGTAATAAAATCGCAAAATATTTTAGGTAAAAAAACAACTATAGATTTAAGTGATAAAAAAAAGGATTTTATTTATAAAGAACAGGTTTTAGAAAATGATATTTTAAAGAATATTACTATAAATAATGATATCCAAAAAGAAAGATTAACGGTAATAGCTCAAAATCATTAAACTATGCCAATAGTATATTTAACAGAAGATCCTAGTGTAAGAGCTTCTTGTCCTCCATTAAAGCCTAGGCAACAAGAGGTAAGTAAAGCATACTTTGCAAAACGAGAAGAAAAGGCTCAGTATAAAACTATAATAAAAGATCATGTAACAGCTAAAGGAGAAACACTAAGTAAGATAGCTAATAAATATAAAGTAAGTGTAAAAGATGTTAAACGAACTAAAAATACCAAATATTTACAAGTTGGAGAAACTGTAAAAGTTACTATTAAAGAGAAAAAAGGTGTAGAAGTAAAGTTTGTAAAACTTAATAAAGCAACTATTGGAGAAGACGTTTATATTATTGTAGAAACAAAACATCTAGAAGAAGAAACTGTTCTTATAAATATTTTACAAGGTCAAGAAGATGTTTTAGCAAAAAAAGACGCACCACTAACAGTACAACAAGACAGTCAAGAAGTAACTAAAATACAAGAAAAAGTAGGTAATTACTGTAAAGAGGAAGAGGTTAGTAATAAAGATGATTTTAAAGATTGGGCTATTGTAAAAGTAAAGTTACAACCTAAAACGGCAGCTGATCAAAAAGCTTGGAATAATGGTTTGGAGTGTGCTGGAACAAAAAAAGCAATGCTTTTTTTATTAGTTGATGTACATAGCGAAAATTCTATATCGAATTTTAAATCGGAGTACATATTATATAAAGGATATAAAAAGGAAAAGGACGATAGTACTATACCTAATCATTTTTTAAATGAAGAAGGAACTTGGTTTGAAGTCACAAATTCAAAAACGATACATATATATCATGATGGAACAATAAGTAAAGTTGATTTGAAAAATGCTGAAAAAGTTAGCTATGTTTATAATGCTGAAAATGATAAAGAATATAATATTTGTACATGCGACTTACTAGAAATTGATGAGCGTTTAAAAGGTGTTTCTGATGACAAAAAAATAGAACATGAAGTAAAGGTTGGATTTGACAAAAACAAAACTGTAGTTTATGATCACGACTCTAGCAGGAAAAAGTATACTTATTCAGATGGAACTATTAGAACTTATGGAAAGTTTTATAATCCAGATAAAAAAACAAACTATAGGTTGGTTACTTATAAAAAAGGAAGTAATAAAAAATTTATAGTAAAAATGCCAAGTAGTTTAAATAAAAATATTGGAGATAACTCTATATCTTTTAGTTTTACTCGTACAGCGAGAAGGTATTGTGGTCCAGAGCATTTAGCTTGTTTTATTGGGGCATTAGCAGAGGTTGGATATAGTATTAAATCAGGAGGAGCATGCGAAGAAGATGGTACTTCTTATCCTAGTATTAGTCATATTAATGGACAAAGTGTTGATACAAGTTATCTGGATGATATTATGGAGCAAAAATTTATAAATGCTATGCATAAATTTGGTTTTCTATCACAACTCAGAGGCTCAGGAAAAAAAGTGTTCTCTCATACATCCGATGGAGGTAAGTTGCATAATAATCATTTACATTCAGGAGGATTAAGTCCTAATTATAAATAAAAAGAATTATGAAATTTTATAAACATATTTATGTCGTTTTAGTTTTGTTATTCATTGGGTGTAAACAGAATAAAAACTTAACGATAATAAATAACGAAGAGGTTATTAATTATGATACGTTAGCTAATGAATTGCCAATAGGATCTAAATTGCTTTTTTACAATTTAAATGACTCTATAAAAAGTAAAGGTAATTTCTTAAAAAAAGTGTTTCATTATTATGATTCAATAAACAAAGTTGAAAATTTTAATTTAAAACAAATTAAGACTTCTAAATATGGTTCTTTTTATAAGCCAAACGAAGCAGATAATTTAAATGAAGATGATAGATTCGCTTTACAATCTATAAATGAATATTCTTTTTTTGATTTAGTAAAGATGTTCAATTTAGAAAATGATTTTAAAGCTATGATTTTTAAAGGGGGATCGTCGGTTTACGATTATGATGGGAATGTTGTTTTAATAGATAGAAAAGATTTAGTTGTAATAAATAAAAACGAAGAGATTATAAGTGAAATGAATTTGTATTATGATTTTAGTGATGGAATTACAGCAAAAACAAAGTTTTTCTACATTGATAAGAATTACAATATATACATAAAATATTATTATGAAGGAGAAGAAAAGTCTCGTTTTTCAAATATTGAGAAATACAAAATACTAGTAAATGGAGTAATATCTAAACAAAAAAAAGTTAAGTGAAAGTAGTATTAATATGTTTTTATTACTAAAGATAGTACTGTAGTTGAGCAAGGAGAGTGGCAATTTGGATATGAAGAAACGATAAAACCTAAAATGTATATTTCTATATATACAATAAGTTTTATAGAAATGGGAGGTTGAAATTAACAGGAGAATTTTTTCCTAATGATTTTGAAAAAGGTATATGGAAAGAATATGACGAAGAAGGAAATTTAATAAAAGAGACAGATTACGATGCACCTTATAAATATACATGGGAAGATATTTTGTCTTTCATAAAAAAACGAGGTATAATTATCATTTACGAATAATACGAGATGTGGTAGAAGGGCATCCGTTTTGGGGAGTAACCTATGGTAAAGAGGATTAAACAGGTTTAAGACATGTTGGTATAGATGGAATTACAGGTAAAATTGTGCAAGATGAAGATTTTGATTATCCAGAACTAGATTAAAATATTATAACAAAATAAGAGAGGTAAGAAAGAATTAAAAATAAAACAAAATGGAAAATCTAGAGGTAATAAAAAAGAGTGAAATAACCAGTTTTATTGGCGAAGTGTTTTATAATGAAATGCAATTTATTCTTGGTGATAATAGCGACAAGAAATTTTGGGTAAAAAATCATGGTATGAACAGTCGTGCCTTCTCAAAAGATGTTATAGATTTTTCCGGCTATAACTATGTGGTAAACGATGAGATTAAAGAAGCCGTATTTATCCATTTAAGCAGAAACAGTATATATCACCAGTTACCAGAATCTTTTTTTCACCCTTTAGTTATTAGTAGCCCCTCGATGAGTAATGCTGAGGTTGTAGAGGCCATTAGAAAAAACAGAAAAATAGAAGAAGAAAACATTCATTTTTTTATTCCTTTTGATACTGAATTATTCGAGAAAAAAGTAAAGCTTACCAATAGGTATATTAATATTTTTACAGATAAAGACTCGAAAAAATTCCTTTTCAGCTTAGCTCAAAAAATTATAGCAAAAGATATTCCGCTTAATAGAGAACAATACTATAAGCTGTTTTTAAATTTATGCGAGTCGGAAAATTATAAAGAAAACTTGCCAGAGTTAGAAAACTTATTACAACAAATTTTGGGGTACGATATAGCATTAGAATATGTAAAGCATATACATGTCGATTCTCCTTTTTATGCATTAGGCGAAGGTATTTTAGGACATGATTTTGGTACACAAGGTCCAATAGTATGTGAGTTCGAAGATGTGGCAGCCACTATGATTGTTACCGAAAATTTAGATTACAAAACAATTGACCAACATAAAACAATAATAAAAATGATATTAGACTATTTCGTGTTTTCCAACCGATCAATTATAGTTAAGTTTCAAACAAAACAAGAAGCAGCTATTACTTTAGGAGAAAACTATTTGGGTTATAACACCGTTTTAGTAGCCTCATAAATCTTATTAAAAACCCACTAAAAATTAGTTATAAACTATGAGCACATTAATTGCTTTCTTTTTAAAATACCTACTAGCTCCAATTATTGTATTAACCTCGCTGATTATAATGAAATCCATAGGGAAAGGGAAATCGGCATTAAAAATGAAGAAGCTCATTGTCTTTATTTTGGTTTTGGCGCTCATTTTAGCTTTACCTTCATTATTAGGATTATTAAAGTATGAATTTGTCTGGGGAGGATTAATTATATCAACCACAATATATCTTCTATTAGGCTATTGTTTTAACCTTTTTTCGAAAACAGAACTATTTAAAGTTATAGGTTTTAAGAAAGAAAAATGGCTTCTCTTATTTAGCTATTTTATTAGTGTTGTTTTAGGAGCTTGGATATACTATTTAGTTTTTACTTGGCTATCAAAACTTAATTATGGTGTATGGGCCATGTGCAATACATTGTGGTTCTTTATTCCCGTTTTTTATACTTTTTCAAAAGAAAAATTTGTAAGCATACCAACAGCATTTTATAAGCTTTGGAGAGGTGAAAATGATGAAAAAGATCAAGAATATTGGGATAATATAGACACCTTTAGGTTAATGCAAGTCACCATAAAAGTAAAACGAAATATAAATTCAAATCTCTATGCGTCGTTTTCTGTAAAAATGCCAGAAGATATTACTATTGGTAAATGGTTTAATAGGTTTGTAGAAGATCAAAATATTCGATTTCCAAACGATGTTATAGAACTTGAAAATGATAAAGAAGACTATGGGTGGATTTTTTACACGAACAAGTGGCTGCCATTTCCTTTGTTTATAAGGATGCTAGATTTTAACGAGAATGTAGTTAAAAACAACATAAAAAATAAAATGATAATTTATGCTCGCAGAGTAATACAAAACGATAAAGCAGCAGAAGCAGAAGCAGAAGCAGAAGCAGAAGCAAAAACAACAGCAACTCAAGAAAAATAGAAATACCATGGATAAGCCTCATTTTTTAATTAATTGGACCGACGGCGTAAAGATTAATAAGGATCATTTTATAGAAAGTGATTTTCATAATTTGGATGCAATGCAAGATTATGCAGCCATTCATTTAACAACCTACAACTATGGTTTATTAGGAGCACATACAGGACATAATGAATCTATTAAACTATCTGTAGACGTAAACACAGAAGAACGCCTTGTTGTACGATTAAAATACTGTAATGCCATTACTAAAAAGGGCTGTAGAGTGTTATTTAATAGTGATATGTATGGCGGAGATGAACCAACTGCAACCATAGAGTCTAAAAATATAGATGTAAACTCTAATTTAGACTTTTTAGTGGTACTTAGTATAAACCCATTTAAATATGTGCCTGTTGGAGAACCAGATCCAGAAAGTATTCCGCTGCACCACCCGTACGCGCTTCCTAAAATAGATTTGCATATTATGTCTAAAAGCCAGTTTAATACTAGTTTTTTAGAGAAGCATTACCTTATGGTTGGGAAAATTCAATGGAAAAACGGTGCTTTTGTTATAGATGAAAGTTACTTACCACCTATTTCAAAAATTAAGTACCATACTACGTTACTTGCATTTCATGAAAAAGTAAGCGATGTATTAGTTAACCTGAGAAACCATTCGCTTGTTATTAATAATAAAAACAGACATAAGTTTCAAAATAATAAACTCGCAAAAAACACTTTCAAGTTATGCTTAAAAGTTATGGATTATGTAAGTGATTATATTTTTAAATATACACAAACAGGTGAAGAAAAACCACCTATTTTTCTAGTGCAAAGTATTTCTGTTTTGGGGAATTATATTTCCACAGAATTAGCCATTTTAGAAGAAGAAGATCGCGAAAAATTACTTCAATATTATTACGAATGGATTGATATTAAACCATCGGTTTTTGAAGCCATGATAGGAGATGTTATAAATTTAGATTATGATCACCTGGATATTAATGAAGCCATTGTTAAGCTAGATTATTTTATGACCATTCTAGAGCGTTTATGGAAAAAAATGAGCGACTTAGAATACATAGGTATGCGTAAAGATAACATTGTAATTAGCGAAGACAAAGTAGCCCCTAGAGAAGTAAAAAAAGGGAATTCATGGTCTATAATTGATTAATATTTATTTATGAAACCATTAAATTATAAAGAGCGTAAAGCAGGCTTACTCCAATTTATTCTTGTATTTAGTATGATGATAGTTATCATGTTTGTAACTGGTTTTATGACCATTAAAACAGGTAAACAGGGCGTAGATGTATTAGAAAAAAAATACACAAGATATTCTGATGCTTTTAGAAAAAAAGCAGCATTATCATACGAAATAGAAGAGATTATCAAGCGTCTATATCAAATGAATAATAAAAATAGAAACCTTGGTCAGCATAAAAAATTCCAAGACTTAGTATCTAATGTGCGCGATAGAGTTGTACAAGGTATAGAGGAAGAAGATAGTGAGGAATTTGTTATTTATGGAGAAATGGTTAGTGTAATAAAAGCTATTCAAGGTGATTTAGACACTTATAAAGAGGGTGATGAAAAATACATCTATCTAGAAGAATTACTAGAAAGGTGTAAAGAAAAATATATAGAAGAACAAGAAAAGAAAAATAAGTAATATGGTATTACAAAATTTCAAAGAATCTTTTTGGAGAAGCGTGAAGTTTTTCTTGCTATTTGCTTTAGTAGCAAGTATTTTATACATTATTTTAACAAAGTTAATGTTAAAAATTCCCATAGCAGATAATCAAAAACTATTAGCATCTATTGCCGAATTTGAAGAGGTTATAGAGATAGAAAAACAAACGTCTGAAACAGTTAAAAAATTAAGCGAGGAAATCAAGCTCATGGAGTTTGATATATACCAAGTTCAAAAACAAGATGATATAAAAAGAGAAGTTTTTAAGATTGAGGGTATTTATAAAGATCATAAAATGAGCTCTAAATATAATTTTTCATTACAAGCATCCAAGATCTTACGTATTTATTATGATACACGTGAAAAAAATGGCACACTTATTCATAATATGGAGCTCCTGTCAAAAAATCTTACTGAATGCCAAGCAAATATATAATACATGCGTTTAAATAAAACTTTCCTATTTGCAGTCTTAGCGATATTAGTACTAACTGCAATTGTTTTGGCAATATGGTTACCATCAAAAACCAAGGTTATAAATTTAGATTTTCTTATTTCCGACCAGAATAATAATTTTCAGCTTGAAGAAGGTGAAAATCTAGAATTTAGAATTAGTGATACAACAGCTTTCGAAAATGCAAAAATGCTTTGGGAGTTTGGTAATGGCGATTCTATAGTAAAAAGCAATAAAGTAAATTACCGTTATAAGAAAAAGGGAAAATATTTAGTAACCCTTAAAATTGACGATAAATTTGAAGTTCCAAAATATATAGATGTTATTGGTGTAAACAGAAATAGGGCTATAGATTCTGTTCCAAAAATTCATGCTGTAGAGCGAGGTTATGTAAACGAGCAATTAGTGTTTTTAACCAATACACCAGGTATAAAAACTTGGTATTGGGAGTTTGGAGAAACAGGAACTGTAGATGCTTACGAGAGTCAGGTGGTGTATACTTATAAAAAACCAGGTCACTATGTGGTAAAATTAAAAACAGATCAATCTCGATTTGCTGTTTATCATAAAATAGAAATCTTACCATTATTCAATCCAATTACTACAGAACCTACAGATTCATTACAAATAGTAGCGAACGATATTAAAACACGTTTACAAGCTATAGCAGATGCCAGTGTTAGAAGTTCTAATACATATTATAAAAATTTAAGACATATAGAAAAGCAATATAAATGTGAGGATGAGGAAATGGTTATAGTGGTTAATGGAGATAAATACAACGATTTATATAGTTATTGTCAAGGACTTCATTATCTAGATGGAAAGGGATCTAAAACCATACTCATTAACGAAGTTGTTGTAGATACAATAAGGTGTATAAAGAAGGTTAACGTAACTCAGAATATTATAAAAAAATGAGACTATTTAATAAAAAATATCTTGTTTTATTGGTATGCTGTTTACAACAGTTAATATATGGTCAAGTAAAAAATTATACTAAGGTAGATAAAATATATAGAGATACATATAACTTTTTAGAAAGCGCTAATGCTAGAAAAAAACAATATAAAGATAGGAGTTTATATGTCGTTTATTCAGATAGAGAAGACAACAATTCGTATTTAGATGATTTAGGCTTAAAACAAGGAGAACCACAAAAGTTCCTTACACCATATTTTGTAATAAATGAAACAAGCGATTTTTTAGAACTTGTAAAATTCGATCCTACTCAAATAGGAAAACCTAAAGGCATTTTTTCTTTATTTTATGGTGAAAAATATAATTTTAAAGACACTAAAAATGTAACTTATGTTGGTTGGGTACAGCGAGATAAACTACTCCATTTTTCTCACCCTAAAATTAGTGAAGCCAATTTAAAGCCTATCGTTTATTATTTGGGTATTAATAAATCTAATACGCTTTTTGATTTAAGAAAGCATATAAAAAAAGATTCCGTAATTACATATAAAGACCCTAGTTTAAAAATAAAATCTAAAAAGACGTTTAATACCAACCAATTGGTATATCTATATAAGTATAATGCGAATAAGACAGCAGCACTTGTTTCAAATTTAGAGCATATGCGTGCATCAGATTCTTTAAAACGAACAATGGGTTGGGTGCCTTCTCAATTAGTAAAAAATATTGGTCAAGGTAAAGTTTGGAAGATAAAGGAAGGCGAAGATGTATTATTTACTAATCCAGACTCAACAAAGTATGCTATAAAATCTAGAGATATAAGTAGCCCTTTTTTGTTTAAACCAGAAGAAAAGTATAAACAAAAAACAACACTTACAACAGACTCTTTACCACTTACTACCCATGCGCTTTTAAATATTTGGGATCATTATAATAATAAACTAGTTAATGTAAAAGGAAGCGATGTTTATTTAAGAGAAATACCCATTATTAAAGAAGAGAATAAAGTTTTTAATTTTCACTTTATTTTTGATTGTTCAGACAATTTAAGAGAGAAATTAATATTACAAATTAGCTCATTGCAGCATATTTGGTTGCTACTCACAGAAGATAAACGTTTTAAAGGAAAAAAATTCACGTTTAGTGCAAGTTCTTATGGCTGTGGTAAATATTATAGGTTTCCTAAAAACGATTCTTTTGCACTTTGGGTAGATTACCTACAAAGCATATTTTTAAAAGACGACCCTATAATTACTAAAGAATATAATAGAGAAGGTATTGAAAAGTGTTTTTTGAATATTATTGATAATAACCCAGATGATAAAAATTTTGAAAACAATATTGTTATTGTTATGGGCGAAGGGAACTTAGATTTCGAGATAAAAAATGATGATATATTATATGATTTAGCTAAAATCTCATCTCGAATGTTGTTTTTTCAATTAGATAATACATCCAATAAAAAACACCAAGATTATATTTTAAAATCTAAACAGATTTTAGATGCAATAGGTAAGGAGTATCGCAATTATATAACAAATTATGTAATAGATAATAAGTTGGAAATTAAGCAAAATCTTTTTTCAACTATAGAATCTAATGAAGATAATATTTACCTATACGATGCCCCAAAAAACAGTATGTATGTTGGCGGATTGGTTTTTCCTAAAATAAATAAAAGTTTAACACCCTTATCGTTTGATGTCGCCTTAGATTCTTTATTAAGCAGAACAATAGCAAGTAACGATACATTATTAAAATCATTACAAAAAGGAGCAGAAAATCTTGGTTTTTTAAGAAGCTTGCCTACTAAAAGAATGACTAATATTCTCAAGGATGATTCTTTAAAACGGAGTGCTTTATTGATACCAAAAACAAACAGACTAGAACGTTATTTAGAAACATCAAAACTAAATTTAAAAGATAATAAAACGTTGGAATCTGGCTATTTGTTTTCTAAAAAGGAGTTAGATGTTATACTAGAAAGTTACAAGTCTGTAGTTCCATTAATAGATAAAAACGTAAAAAGAAGAGAAAGAAGAAAGTTATATAAAAAGTACAAATCATATTATAAACAATTAAATAAATTACTTTTTTATAAAGAATTACGAAAGCGGAATACTATAGGTGAATTAGTGAAAATTAAAACAGGAATTAAAGTCTCAGACAGTTTACTAAACACTATTAAAATAAAGGAAATCAAACGTAAATCGAAGTTATCAAATAAAAAATATATTAATTTGATGCATTATTTACGAACCAAAATAACCCGTTTAGAAACAGTTATGGAAGACCCTCTTAGAAAAACATTTATTGATGGGAGTAAAAAGACCTATTATTACGTGTCCGAAAAAAGTTTATTATAGCTTATGAGTACTACAGTTACAGAATTACCCTTGCATGAGGTTGTTTTAAAAATTATGTTCCATGAGAACACAGAAAAAGCAGCAGCAATGACACCTGCCGATATTTTATGGCGAATAGATAATCCAGAAATTACAGAACGACAAATAAGAGAAGTTTTAGATTGGTTAGTACATAAAAAAAAGGCAGAATTATATCTAGGAAAATATAGTATTGATAGAATAGAATTTTTAGAACAAAAAGAACGCGTTCTTAATGAAGCTCCTCCAAAACGAAAAACATTTTATATGGCTCCTCCTGCTCCAACTGTAAAGCACAATAAGTATCAAATATACCTGCTTGTTCTAGGGCTTTTAGCATTGGGATATATGAGTTATTCTTTTTTTAATTTAGATAATACTTTTAAGTCTAGCGAAACATTAAACACTCATGAAGGTATAGTAAATACAATTCCTAATCAGAAACAGCTTTATGTATCCGAAGATGAATGGTATACAGAATCTGCTAAAAAAGCTATTTCCAGTTCCTTTTACAGGCAAAATATAATTAATAAGTTAACGGTGAAAGAGTTTAATCGTCTTCAATTTACCATAGATAGCATTACCAAATTGCACAAAGCCGAAATGGTAAATTTGCAAACGGAATTAGAGAAAAGTATTAATCATTCCAATGCCGTTATAAAAAAAGTGGTGTATTGTAATATCATAATTATAGCCCTTATTGGTTTTTTATATTTTAGGAGAAGATAATATCGATGAAAAGCAAATTTTAAAGAAAAAGCGTTTATTTTTTCAATAAAAAATCTTACATCCCTTTTTTATTTGAAAAATTATACTACATTGGTCTGGTAATTTAGCGATTGGGTATCTTTATTCTCTTTCAATAATTGTTAAACCTTCTTATTTTAAAAAGTGAAATTTCACTTCTTTCAAGAACCTTTCTCAATTATTTCCCAAAGAGCAATATTTATCTAATAGCAAATTTTTTTTGAAGTTGTTTTTTATACTAGTTTAAAACACCTTCTAGAAGTTTAAAACAAAATATTGTAAAATTAAAATTAAAAATCCAAAAACATGGGATCATTTAGAGCAAGCCTAGAATTAGGTGGAAAAGAATTTGACGTATTATATTCAGAATACTCATTTAGTAGAGACACAGACAAAAAAGGAAAAGTATCCTCTAACGTATACGGCGGTCGTGTAACCTTAGAAATTGAATCAACAGAAGATACCTCAGTAATCGAAGCCATGTTAAACTCACAGTTTAAATCTGTAGACGGAAAAATCGTTTACAAAAAAACAGAAGAAGACGCTAAGATGAAAGAAATAGAATTTAAAAACTCTTACTTAGTATACTATAAAGAGATTTTAGATGTAAACGGAGACGTACCAATGAAGTTACGTTTTACAAACTCACAGTTTAAATCTGTAGACGGAAAAATCGTTTACAAAAAAACAGAAGAAGACGCTAAGATGAAAGAAATAGAATTTAAAAACTCTTACTTAGTATACTATAAAGAGATTTTAGATGTAAACGGAGACGTACCAATGAAGTTACGTTTTACAGTATCTGCAGAGCAAATCCTAATAGGAAACGCCTCTATAGATAACCGTTGGCCAAAAGCCTAATACAAGTAACCGCTTATAAAAAAAGAAAAGTTTTTAATATCAAGAACCATTAGATTTTTTATGAGTATATAAAAAGCGGTTTCCAGAATACCTAGAGGTATTTTAGAAACTGCTTTTTTTTTTAAATTAAAATTAAAACTAGAATAGCACAAATCCCCTCTCTCAAAAGAACTCTCATATAAAAAACACCCACCATTTATGGATTACAAAACATCAATAAGCATTGATGGGAAATACCTTTCCAACTTTGAGCAAGTTACCTTAAAACAACGCCTTAATACCCACCATGAATTTAAAATTCAAGTAGACCACGACGAAATCGAAGCCCTAGGCGTTCATACCCTAGAAGCCTCAAAAGCATGGTTAGGGAAATCGGTAGTAATATCCTTCGATGAGGCCGAATTTGTAGGCATCATCACCAATTTAAAGTTACAACATAACGATGGACATCAAGGCGATATAGAAATAACAGGCTATTCCAAAACCATACTATTAGAACAAGGCAAACATACCACCTCCTGGGTAAACAAGAGCTTAGCAAATATTATAAAAGACACCCTAGATACCGTTAACATACAAGCCCTAATAGAACCAGAACATAGAGGCCTATTAAATTACGAAGCCCAATACGGCGAAACCCACTATCAATTTCTACAACGCTTAGCAAAACAACACTATGAATGGTTTTTCTATGACGGATTAAAGCTAGTTATAGGTCAGCCAGATCGCAATACAGCTACAAAGTTACAATATGGTAGAGAACTCTCTAACATAAGCATAGGTATGGAAGCCCGAGCGAACAGCTATAATATATTTTCATACAACGCCTTAGAAGATACCAAAAACGAATCCAAAACTAAAAACAATGTCGAAGGCCTTAACGAACTAGGTATGGATGCCTTTAACACCTCCTTAGACATTTTTAAAGGCGTAGCCAACTCACACGCCGTAGCAAGAACCCAAAACAAAAGTGAGCTAGAAACCAGTGTAAAAAATAAGCAAGCTGCAGCAGTAGCCGATTTAAATATATTAGAAGCCGATTGCAACCTACAAAACCTAACCGTAGGAAGCATAATAAAAGTAAGCTCTGCCAAGTGGAGCGAGAAAGACGAGTTTGATGTTAAAAACTATGGCGAATACATTATTATAGACATAGAACATAAAGCCACAGGCAGTACCACTTATAGCAGCCATATAAAAGCCATCCCTAGTGGTGTAAAAGTACCACCAGAACCTCAGGTCGATTTACCACAAGCCAACCCGCAACTCGCTACTGTAGTAAGTAATGAAGACCCAAAAGGAAAAGGCCGTGTGCAAGTTCAGTTTCAATGGCAAAAACACGAAAAGCGAACAAACTGGATACGTGTTATGACACCAGATGCAGGCCAGAGCGCTAATCACGAACAAAACCGAGGCCATGTATTTATCCCCGAAGAAGGCGATCAAGTTATGGTAGGCTTTCGCTACTCAGACCCTAACAGACCTTTTGTAATGGGAAGCTTGTTTAACGGTAACACAGGAGCAGGCGGGCGAGTAGACAATACCCATAAAAGTATCATTACCCGTTCTGGACATACTATAGAGTTTAACGATACCAATAGGCAAGAAAGTATTACTATAACCGATAAAAACCAGAACATTGTTTTTATAGATACCGCAAACTCAAGTATACGTATTAGTGCACCAGAAAATATAAGTATAAGTGCAAAAAATATAGATATTACAGCTAGCGAAAACCTAACAGCCAGTGCAGGTGAAAATATAGGGATAAATGCAGGAGACGATATTTCTATGGGAGCAGGAGACGACACTAGAATTACTGCTGGGGAAGATTTAAGCATTTTTGCAAAAAATATAACCGAACAGGCGTCAGGTAATTTTGAATCGTTATCAATGGATTTAGAACACAGTGCAGATATTATAACAAAAAATAGTTCTAAAGAAGGCATCAATTTAAATAGTTCTGGTAATGTAAAAAGTAATACTGGAGAAAAAGTAAAATTATTTTAACAATGGCTGGAAAAATATTAAAAATAGCCAAAACAATTACTGAGACAGCAGAAAGGATGACATTTAACGCCAATAATGGTGATATCTCTTTTAATGCAGCAAAAAATGTAAATTATTCGGCAAAAAAAGATTTGGTTTACAATAGTTATGTTGCTCCCGAAGCAGAACAAACAGAAGATTTAACGGTAACTAAAGTAGTATGCGATTATAAAGAAGTAGAAATAGGTAAAACCTATACCTTTAAAGCGGTGCAGTTTTCTAGAAAACCTAAAAAAGGAGGACATGAATTGAAGCAAGTAAAGTGGGCATACCAGTTAGATGATGAGGGTATAAAAGATTTTCCTAATCAAGGAAGGATTATAGGTAATACTGTTGTTAAACAAGTTACAATTTCAGATGAAGTTTGGGATAATAAAAAAGTTAAGATTTATGCGTATATACAAAAAGCAACAGATAGTGTGAGTGTAGTGTGTGAGGTGAAGAAGATGAAAAAAATTTATTTAACTTTTGATGATGGTATACAACCAGGTACAGAAGAAGTCTTAAAGGTTTTAAAGGAAACAGACGTTAAAGCTACTTTTTTCTTAACAGGAATACATACTAAATTTTCCTATGAAAAAAATCCTGAAAGAACTTTAAGGGTTTTAAAAAGTATTTATGAAAATCATGAAATTGCAAATCATAGTTATTCTCACGCAAATTATTTCTATTCTTCTTATTATAGAAGCGGAGGAGTAAAAATATCCAAAGATTCTCGTAGAACAGTTTTAGAGGATTTTTGTTTAAATGAAGAAATAATTACAAACTATATTAAGCAGATTGATAATTCATATTCTAAAAGTCATATGATGGCTAAAAATCAAGAAAAACCATTTGCTAGATTTCCTGGTACGAACACATGGTACCTTAATGAGAGTATAAAAGAAATAAAATCTACAAGTAGAGGGCGGAAATTTGAAATTGCAATTAAAGATTCGAAAGAAGAAGCAGATGAACTTTATAATAAAGGATATAAAATTGTAGGCTGGGATACAGAATGGCATATGGATTTTGGATTAGCTTTAAAAGCTCAAGAAGATATTGTAATTAATGACACTGATTTCACGAAAGAGCATGAGGCTCATCCTGATGATGTTGATTTGTATTCTAGTAATACTTTTCTTTTAAAAAAAGAAAAAATTAAATATAATGAAACAGATAGACTGAATGAAAGTTTAGAGACTGTAAAAGAAAATATTTTAGATTTCGCATACCATTCTCGATTTCAACCATTTGATGATAAATCAAAAAAAGAAAATAAAGTAATATTATTAATGCATGAAAGAGCTTTTCGATATACAGAATCCTACAAGAGCAAAGGACGAACTGAGATGGATAAACTAAAGAAACTAATTGAAGAATTAAAAGAAGAAAATTTTCAGTTTGAAACATTAAGTAATTATTAATATGAGATATCCAGAATTAATATTTGTATTTATATGTTTAGTCTTAATAGGATACCTAGTTAGTCTTGTTTTTAAATTTAGAAAACAAAAAAATGTAAAGCCATTAATAAAAGGAATAATTATATCGGTGTTAATTATTGCGTTTAGTTTTATTTGGTTTGTCCCTATATATGTAGGTCAAAAGGGAGAAGCTCCTGTCTGTAAATTTAGGTTTAAAGCTTACTCATTTGAGTCTGACGATTATGGTGGTTATGGGACGTTTAATGATTTGTTTTTTAAGATTATGCCTAATGAATATGGAACAATGTATTTTATAACAGAAGAAGGCGGGTGGAAAGAATATTTTGGACTAAAGACATTTGAATATCAAAGAGGAGAAGCATATTTTAAAAATAAATGAGAATCAGTTTGATATAATGAAAAGGAATAAGAAAATAGTAGTAATTATACTTTCAGTAGTGATATTAATCCTTCTTTTTGTATATGCATTATACAGATACGAATGGAATAATTATGCAATAGGTAAAAGCTATAAAATACAGGGAATATCGGGTGTAGTTGAAACAAGTAGCACGATTATTCTTACAACAATAAATCCTTATCTGTTCATTTCAAAAGATTCAGGCAAAACGTGGAGTATTAAAATGTTTAATCTAAAAGAAGATGAAGATAAATTTAGTAATCTAGAAAAAAACAAAGAAACAATTTCTTTTATTTCAAGAAAAAACTCGGGAGGCGATACATCTCCACAATTTTTGTATGTAAGTAAAAATGAAGGGAGAAGTTGGGATAAAAAAAATATAAATGAATTACTTCTGTTTAATGATAATATATCAAGCGAAGATTTATCTATAGATCATGGAATTATTGAGTGTTTAGATATGGAAAGCATGACATATTATTACTCTAAAGACTATGGTGAAAATTGGCAAGAATCCAGTAAGACTCTAATAAGAAATAATAGTGTTGAGGCTTTAGGTATTAATATTGAAAAGAAGAATAATGCATATTTAGTAAAAAGGAAAGATACGGTAACAGAAAAAGCAATAACAATTTTTTCTATTAATACAGGTTTTAAAATAGGCATATTTGGAGATGTAACTTTCTTACCAAGCAACAAGTAAAACCTAAAGAAAGTTTAGCTCAAAAATTAGCTAATCATTTAGAAATATCTGTTTATGCTTTTTTAAGGCGAAGTTTATATACATCTACTTGGGATGATAAAGGCGATGAAAAGTATAAAGAAAAATATGAGCAAATTGAAGATGAAACTATAAACGGGCAAATATACCGACCACATCAATGGGATGAGGCTTTGTGGAATCCTAAAGGAGCATACTCTAAGCCAACTGCTGCTGGAAGTCCAAAAGGTATTCCTGCTAAATTATATGTGTTTAAAAAAGCCGTAGAACCAAAAGAAATGTAATTTCATGAAAATAAAAATAATTATTTTATTACTAACTATTTTAACAACATCAATACAATACTATTGGTTTTTACCTCATGGTAGATTTTGTTCTGATCCTATCGATAATAATATATGGTTACCGCTTTTATTTATACTTTTTTTGATATTTATAGGGACAACTTTAATAATAATGTTTTCTAAAAAAAAGTTACTTATTAAGTTATCACTGTTTCTAACATTGTTTTGGCTTTTCTTTAACTACCAATCTTTTAATGATAGAGTGTCATGTTGGTCAACATATTTGTTTTATGAAGAGATTAGTGAAGTATTGTCATTATCTCTTATACCAATAGGAATCTGTTTAACTATTTTTATTTTAGGTTATTTCTTTTTAAGAAAATTATTAAAAGTAAATGAATAGTTATTATAAATATATTATCTCAGTTGTAGTAATCTTATTCTTTGCTTTTATAGGCATTAAAACGATAAACACATTATGCTAATGTAACACAATAGCAAAACCAGAAGCCCTATTTACATCAAAAACCAAAATTAACCTAATGCGTCAAGACCCATATATAGTAGCCAATCCACCAAAGCGAGAACCTGTTTATAGAACCCAAGAGTATAAAGTAGAGCTGCAAACTAAAATTACAGGTATAGCCAAACCAGTAACAAGTACTGTAACTTATAATTTAGAAATAGACTACGAAAGTCATTTCTTTTTATGGAAAAAGACCAATATTAAGGTCGACCATCAAGACATACCAGAAAAAATAAACGAATTCTATTTAAAAACAGCCATTCCATTAAATAACATAAAGTTTCGTTGTACGCCGCAAGGCAAAATAAACAAGCTATATAAACATAATAAGCTGTTAAAAATTTGGGAACAGACTCAAAAAAATATAAAACAAGAATTTACAGGAGCGCCAGTAACTCAAGTTTTAGAACAGCTGGATAAGTGCTATACAAATGAAGAAGCACTCATACAACAATTAAGTAGCGATGCTGTACTACAAAGCTTTTACCGGTCGTTTATAAACGACTATTTAGTTTATTATGGGCATAGCCAGACAGTATTTACAAATACAGGGCTTTTAAGTACTAAAAATATACCTTTTGCAGGAAAGAAAACGTTAGGTAAACAAGGCGATTATTTACATTTAAAAAGTGAAACCATGCTAGATAAAGCAAAGGCTAATCAACAAGAAATAACGCATTATTTTAAAAATAAAATTAAGGATTTTAGTATCGATAATTTAGAAATAACAATAAAAGATGATGCCCTATTAGATTATAAAAAGGTATGGATACAGAAAACAAAATCGATACAAACAGTAACAATAGGCCACTATAAAAAAGAGATTATACTAACTTTACAAGCTATATAACCATGGAAGAAGACCCAATAATCCATAGAATAACCTACAATAGCGATTATCAACGAGAAAACCGTAATGATTTAGTTATTAAATACCAAAACATGTATAAACAGCATCATCCAGATGCCAATTATTCAGTATTAGATAAACGTATAAAAGAATCAAACCCAGATATAAAAAACTGGGCAAAAATAGAATTAGGACAAAAAGTAAATATCCCTATGGATATTCCTAAAAAGGAAGTTCCAGAAGAAAAACCTCTAGTAACAGTACCCGTAGAAGCAGTAAGCAATAACCCAGCAAGCGAAGCAGTAACAACTACAACAACGGCAACAGTTGAGGAAGAACCAGCAATTACAGAAGCTTCAAGCAAGCCAAGTAAAGCAGGCGTATACCCTATATGCCAAGGCGCAGAGTGTATGTGCGACAAAAGTGTAGAGCAAGCCCCCAATGGCGTATTTGAAGTAAAAACCCAAAGCTCAATATACGTAAATGATAAAGATGGCGCAGATAAATTAATAGCCAGTACAAAAGATTTATCCTTACCCTTTGTAACTAAGTCTAAAACCTTTGGGTCCTGTAAAATGCAACCCACAATGACAAGCTATTTACCCTGCATACCAAATATAGTGCAATGGGAAAAAAGTTACGAATCCATAAAACTCCCAAACCAAGGCACAGCACTTATACAAGAAAGTGAAGGTATTTGTAGTTTTGGAGGTAAAGTAACCTTTGTAACCCACGGGCAAACCCAAACAGTAAGCCCAGTAGATTTAGAGGTTACCTCTCCCGAAATAGCAGCACTAATAAGCCCAGCCTTAAGCGAAGAAATAGTAGAACAACTTCTCGCAGGTGAGTTTAACGATACCGACATAAACAGTGTAGGCGTAAAAGATATCGTAACAACAGATAAAAATAGCCCAATAAACCATACCTATACTTACCACGAAGATCATAGTATTGTAGAATTTAAGGTGAGTAAAAGTAACCCTCAAACTATGACCGAAGCCCAAAAAGCTGCAGTAAACTGGGTGGTTTACAGAAAAAAGGGTAATATTTATGAAGAACTCTACACCTTTGTAGATAAGGGAAGTACCTTTGCGTTTCCATACCGAACCGCAGGAATTTATGCCGTAGAAGCCTATGGAAAAAGTAAAACCTTTAATATAGAGAGAGGTAATGGTGGCGCATATAATTTAGTACATATAAAATACCAAGAATTAGGGCACCGTTTAAAACTAGCAGTAGGTAATCAAGACCGTACGCAAATAAAACGTGTACGACCAACCGAAATTATAACCGTAAGTGCAGGTATGTTATTTCCAGATGTAACGTCACTAAAACCAGGGCATATTTTATGGGAAGTCACCTCTGGTGGAGAGGATTTAGAGTTTACAAAACATGCTACCTTAGCCCAAATAACTATAGCAGCACAAAACAATACAAAAACAAAAACAGTATACGTTAAAGCCTCGTGCAATGGCGTAAGTACCGAATCCTTTAAGTTTTATATAGGCAATAATTATGTAAAGGCGATAAAAAGTGATAAAGAAACCATTTGCATATTAAATAAAGGAGAAGCCGAAAAAGAACGCCATAAAGTAACCTATAGTGTGGCTGCCTATGCTATAGAACCAGCAACCGAAGCAGAAAAAGCTCTAGTAAAATGGATCGCCTACCATAATACTCCAAAAATAGAAAACGAAATAGGCACAGGGCATAGCCTTACTAAAACTAGCGAAAAAGAAGGCGAATGGTATGTAGAAGCTTATGTAAAGGAACCGGGAGGTATAGGGAAAGCAACAACCAAACCATTAAAAGCCATAACCTCTAAAATAACCAAAGCCTATTGGGCAGATAAAGACGGAAATAGTATAAATAGAAGTGGCTATAAACACCAAGTTTACATCCATATAGAAACCGAAGGATTGCAGGGCGAAAAGCTACAATTAAAAGTGTGGGAATCGCAAAAAGGCAAAGATAAGTGGGTAGAAAATGCAGGTACAGCCATAGAAATAAAAGACTCTAACGGTATAGTAAACCAAGCCTTTACCATACCCGAAGACAAAGCAGGTCTATCTGAGAATTACAAATACGAATTCTTTTTTACCATAGAAAAACTAGACTTTACAGTACAAGGTACCCAAAAAGATGCCCAAGCAGGCAACCAATATATACTTGTGCCAGACGGTAAAGTAAGGTACCTAAATGTAGACAGTAAAAAGAAAATTACAAGCTTAAAAATATACGAAACAGGCAATAAATTACACACAGGTATTGTTAAATACGGCGATACCGTAACCATAAAAGTAACCAGTCGTAATTTAATAAACGAAGACTTAGAGTTTATTATTTACGAAGACTTTTGGTTAATAGGAACAGACCAAGATCAAAAAGAAACCATTAAATTAAAAATTGATAACGAAGGTAATGCCGAAACCACCTTTACCATACCATGCGCTTGGGAAAACAAACATGAAGAGGGTAAAGAAGGGATACCTCGTAATTTTTATTTAAAAGAAAAAAATAGTGGCGAAGAGTTTCCTAGAGCTTATTATGTAGCTAACCCCAATAAAACCGAAGAGGAAAACAAAAAGAATAGCCAACGTATTAGAGCACTTATGCTTAAAGTTGCTAAAGAATTACCAGAAAATGAAGCAGCTATAGATACTAATAATGCTGTGGTGCTTGGTGAGGAGTTGGTGTTAGAGGAAAATAAAGGAGAAACTTGTGAGTCTCTAATTTGGGGTGAAAAATTTACTTGTGCTGAACGAGAGAAAGTAATAGAAATTTGTTCTGAACTTTGGGGAGAAGAAAAAAAGATAAAAATGGCTAATAACCTTATGGCTATATTTGCTTGGGAAAGCGGAGGTACCTTCAAAACTAATGCTCCAAATATGGGGAATTCTGGAGGAACGGGTTTGATACAGTTTATGCCTAAAACAGCAGCTTTTTTATTAGGGTTTAAGAAAGACTTAAGTAAAATTAATATTGAATATGTAAAAGATTATTGGGGAAAAGGAAAAACACTTAAAAGGGTAAAGGAATTTGCAGATATGACTGTTTTAAAACAGCTTGATTATGTGAAAAAACATTTTAAACCTTTAGCTGGTAAAGATGTTGAGTTTGTAGATTTTTATTTGCAAGTATTGTTTCCTGTTTCCAGCGGAAAAGATGAGCATGTGGTATTTAGTAAAACAGGAGAAGGTATAGATATAAATGATCCATATTTTAATAAGCGAGTAGAGTCTTATACTCAAAATAGTGGTATGGATGTTAATAAAAATGGGAAGTTGCTTAAAAGTGAAATAGCTATTTCTGTACAAAAATACCTTACTAAAGGAAAACCTTATGCTAATGATTGTACAGATGGTAGTTGTACTTTGTCTAGTAAAAAGAAAGATGGAGATATTATAGAAGGTAGAGCTCCTTGGATGTCTTATGCTTTAAAAGAGAATAGTAAAAAAGTAAAGGCTTGGAGTAATGGTAATAATCCGAGAATTGCAGATTATTTTAATGCAACAACAAATGGTAAAGGTTGGAATGATAATACTAACTGGTGTGGAGCATTTATAAGCTGGTGTTTTAAACAAGCGGGTTATATACCACCATCTTTATCAGCTAGAGCTGCAATGTGGCAATTTTGGAAAAAAATTGATAGACCTATATATGGAGCAGCATCCGTAATTGATTGGGGACCAAATGATGAAGCTCTTCCTTTAGGAAAGGATGATAAAATTGGAGGAGCAGGACATATTACTTTTGTAGTAGGAGTCAGTGAAGATGGAAATTATTATTATTGTTTAGGAGGGAATCAAGGAGGTGTTTCAGGAGCAAGAAATGTCCAAATATCAAAGTATAAAAAAAGTAGTATGGATTGGTTTGTTATTCCTCCGAATTATGATCCATTAAATGAAGAGTATAATCTTAAAGTAATGAAAACGATAACTGACGTAGATAGTATTAAAACCACAAGAAATTAAAATGAGATTATTTTTATTAATAGTATTAATGATTTTTACATCGTGTAAAAATAAGTTAAGAAAAGAGAATCAAAAAATAGAAAGAGGCACTTATTTGTTTTTTCATAAAGAAAAATCTAATAAATATAAGTTAAGCTATAATATTGACATTGTTAAGCTTGATTTAAAAACTAAAGATACTATTTGCACAAAAGTTATTTATAGCAAAAAACCTATGGTAAATATAGAGGTTTTAGATAACGACCATTTTCAAAGTATAAACAAAGAAGAAGGTTTTTATAATTTCTTTTGCTATTTAATTTTAATTGATGGTGAGTATTTCGAATTGACTTTGAATTGTTTGGATGATATTTCTTTAATTTCTATTAAAGAAGAAATATCATACATAGATGAAAATAATAATACAGATGCCATTTTCAATCAATTTTTGTCTAAAATAGATAAATTAAACATTTCTAACATTTTAAAGAATAAATGTAAAGAGTATTTAAGGGTTGTTTATTCTGAAACAGAATTTAAATACTCTAAAATAGAAAATATGATATTAAATATTGGTTTGGATGTTTCAAAAAACATAAAAATGAATAATTCTAGATTAAATGATATTGATTCTATATGGTATGGCAATTATTCTCTGTTCCAAGATTTAGGAAAGATAGATGATATAGGTATTAGTATTGGGTATTCTGTTGAAATAAAAAATGATAGTGTCATATTTTCAGGTCAAGGATATCAAACTAATTTTTATGATTTATGTACGATTAAGCAAAATAAAGATACTTTGGAACTTTTTTATAATAAAACAATAGATGGTATGGATTATAATAAAAGTGTAGAAGGTGTATTAGCTAAATTATATAAAGAGAAAGACAATTATTATATTATAAGTAAAGAAATAGATGATGGTAGTGTAGAAAATGATGTACCTGTTTTATTGTATAAAGAAGAATAGTTCGCTGGGGTTGTTTAATAAAAATCAAATAAAAAGGTACAAAATAACAGAAGAAGGAAAAATAATTGAAGTGATATAAATGGAGCTAGCAAGTTAGAAATTGTAACCTTGAAAAAAGTATAAAGAAATTATGGAAAATGGATAAATTAATAATTGTAGTGATATGTTTTTTTTTATTAGAATCTTGTAAAGAAAACAAAAAACAAGAAAATATAGATTTTTTTGAATATATAGATTTTGATTATGCTGTTAGTAACAACAATAAATCTATAATAGAGATTCCTTTTTGTAAAATAGAAACTACAGATGAAGTAACATATAGAACTAATGTAGATTATAGTGGAAGTGTTTTTTTGTTAAACAATGAAAATATAAACATTGAAGAAATAGCAAAAATTAAACTTAAAGAACTTATGCTGGAACATGAATTGTATATAAAAATCATTTTTAAAGATGATTTTTTATTAAATGATTCAGATGATTTTGTTCCTGATCAACCATGTTTGTTTTATAAAGAAAATCCAACATATAGTATATATTATTCAGGTAAAGGTTATGGTGATTTAGAGTTTGTTGAAAAGACAAATAAACAAGATAAAATAAATGAATTAGTTGGTAATAAGCTAAACATGTTGAATAGTGTTCAAACTAGTTTAGTTCCAGAAAAATGGTATGGAGATTATATTCTTTTTCGAGATTTAGGAAAGATAGACGATATAGGTATTGGTATTGGATATTCTGTTGAAATAAAAAAGGATAGCGTTATATTTTCAGGTCAAGGGTATCAAACCAATTTTTATGATTTATGTACGGTTAAACAAAATAAAGATACTTTAGAACTTTTTTATAATAAAACAATAGATGGTATGGATTATAATAAAAGTGTAGAAGGTGTGTTGGCTAAATTATATAAAGAGAAAGACAATTATTATATTATAAGTAAAGTGATAAATGATGGGAGTATAGAAAATGATGTACCTATTTTATTGGATAAAGAAAAGTAGTTTGCCTGAGTCATTTAATAAAAGCACTTATTAAGCTCATGAACTATAAATTAGTAGACAAAAACTTAAAAAATATAATGTGTTATAGTAACCATAAAAGTAACCAGTCGTAATTTAATAAACGAAGACTTAGAGTTTATTATTTACGAAGACTTTTGGTTAATAGGAACAGACCAAGATCAAAAAGAAACGATAAAACTAAAAATTGATAACGAAGGCAATGCCGAAACCACCTTTACCATACCATGACTTGGGAAAAGAACCATGAAGCAGGAAAAGAAGGGATACCACGTAACTTTTATTTAAAAGAAAAAAATAGTGGCGAAGAGTTTCCAAGAAGCTATTATGTAGCTAACCCCAATAAAACCGAAGAGGAAAACAAAAAGAGTAGCCAACGTATTAGAGCACTTATGCTAAAAGTAGCTAAAGAATTACCAAAAAATGAAGCAGCTATAGATAGTAATAATGCTGTGGTGCTTGGTGAGGAGTTAACAGGAGGTGTAGATGGAGATTGTAAAGGGAGATACTGTATACGCCAAGGAGCAGAAAGCAAATTAATACAAGAAATTAATATACGCTTAGCTGGTTTTGGAGGTAATGTACCAACTAAAAAATTTACAGTACGTACCGTAACTATGGTAAAGCAGTTCCAAAAAGATTATATGGGAATTGAGCCTACAGGTAATATTTGTGGAAGTACTTTAAAGGCTATTGATGAGTTTGAAGCTCAATACCCAATTAATTTTGATGAAATAAAATGTAAGTGTGGAAAGTGTACAGGATTTGGGAAAGGAAGAAAAAGTGAAGAGTATCAAAAAATATCTATAAAAGAAAGATATAGGAAATATGAATATCCAGGAATTCATAGAAGTTTAGTTTGTGGATATAGAGCTTCTTTATTTTATGTTGAAAAACATTCAGAGTTAAATTATACGACGAAACATATAGAATCTGGTTACAGGTGTCATGATCACCCAATATATATAAAAAAAGGAACTACAAACCATTGTGGAAAAGCATTAGATATTCATTATAATTATAATGGAGAACGTACAAGATCTACAGTTCATATGGAAGAGATTAGAAAAAAAATATTTAATAAGTATTTAGGAGCAAAATGGGATTGGGCGTTAGAAAAAGATATATTTTATTTAGAATCGACAAGTAAAGGAGCAAGAACTTGGATTCATGTAGATGTTAGAGAATTTTCACAAGAATATCTTACACAAGAATTTTTTGTTAAAAATAATTCAGAATTAAATAGTCAAAAGATAGTTGATTTAGCTAAAGAACAAGGCTATAATGAAGTTTGTCAATGTATAGGTCTTTATGCTTCAAATCAAGTGATAAATACTACAGGAGAAAATAAAAGAGTAGATCCGAAAAAACTTCAAACAAGTGATAAAGGAATTCAATTTATAAAAGATTGGGAAAGTTTTAGAAGTGAATATTATAATGATTCGGAAGGCTATTGTACTATAGGTTATGGTCATTTAATAGGAACAAAGAAATGCGAAAACATTATTATGCCAGATGAATTTAAAAACGGCATAACAGAAGCTAAAGCTGTTGAATTATTTAAAGAAAGATTAATTGATTTTGAAAAAGCGGTACAAAGAGATATTACAGTAAATTTATATCAATATGAATTTGATGCGTTAGTTAGTTTATTATTTAATACTGGTTCTCAATTTTTAAATGTAGGAGGAATAAACGATGGAGAGACAAAAATAAAGAAATATATTAATAATAAAGAGTATACAAATGGAGCGAATGAAATGAGTGATGTTACAAATGGAGGAACAAGAGGTATAGAAAAAAGGAGACAAGCAGAAATTAACATGTTTAAAAATAATATATATGATTCAACACATTAAAAACAAAAGGTATTTATTTCTTCAATTGTTTATTTGCGTACTTATTAGTTGTAAGGATAATAATAATTTAAAAATTAAAAATAATCAAAAGCCTATTTTATCAGAAACTAAGATTGTTAAAAATAAAATAGATTATGAATGGAAGTATTTTAATTGGTTTCCTATAGGAGGTGTTCAATTAAGTAGTGAGAAAAAAGTAGAAATTGAAAATAAGTTTACAGAACTCGAATTGAAAATTTTAAACAATAAAATTTCTATAAAAGATAAAGGTAATGAGGAATTATATTCAGGTTTTATTAATTCTAAGAAATTTTTTAAAAGAGACTACCTTCATAGATTTTATAGTAATTTTTTAAAGAAGGAGTTTAATATTATTTTAAAAGATAGTTTATTTCATTTTAGTAATAAAAACCATCATGATAAAAAATCAATTTTAAAAGAATACTTTAAGGAAGGGTTTGTAATAAATGACTATTTATTTGCAATTAATGAATTAGAAGGTATTACTATAGTTTTTAGAAATAAAGACTCAGTAAATTTTAATAGTCAAAAAAGGATACCATGTTTACAAAAAAAGAGTAAGAGATTACCATATAGTCAAAAAATCAATATTAAAACTGTTCAATATAGTATAATGGAATGTAGTATCGATGGAGTTTCAGATTTACTTTGTGGAGAAGAAAAACTTAGATATATACCGCTATTAGAAAAAGGTGGAATAGATTTAATCTTAGTTCCAATGGACTGTGGAGATTTTCCATATAGATATTATTTGTTAACTATAAAAAATAATCAAGTTATTTCAAGTCTTTATACAGAAGGGGAATGGTATGAACCTGAAAATATTGATAATTTAGAATCTACTTCTTTTGAAATAGATAAAGATTATATAATAAAAGTGAAAACAGAAAATGTAAATGGTGATTTAGGAGTAAATCAAACAAAAAGGTACGAAATAACAAAAGAAGGAAAAATAGTAGAAATAAAATAAGTTTAGTATAATAAAAATTTAAGAATAAACTGACGAGAAAATTAAAACTATTTAGTAGTAATACTAAATAGTTTTTAATAATATATAGTCATGAAAAATGTAGCCTTCTCTAAAATGTATTAGAGCCCTTATGCTTAAAGTAGCTAAAGAATTACCAGAAAATGAAGCTGCTATAGATAGTAATAATGCTGTAGCGCTTGGTGAGGAGTATGTGTTGGAGGAAAAAGAAGCAAAGAAAAAATATATTATTTTTCCCTTGTTGACTAAGCCTTTAAATGATATTAAAGGGATACATAAAAATTATTATTGGGCTGAAAAAAAGCAAGGAGATAAATGGATTCAGCAAGCTGCGTATAATTCAAATAGAAGCAATGGTAAACGTAAACACGCTGCTCGTGATATGTATACACCTCCAAAAACTCCAGTCGTAGCTATTGCAGATGGAGAAATTATAGGTATTTCAAATAGTTTTGCTGACGGAACAGGAGCAGTGATTGTATTACATGAAATTGAAGACGGTAGAAAGTTTATTATACGATATGGAGAGGTAGAGAATAATACCGTATCTGTAAAAGTAGGGCAAAAAATAAAACAACGTACAGTGCTTGGTAAAACTGGGTTTTTACGAACGTGGTATAAAGGAGTAGTCAAAGGTTATGAAATTTATATGCTACATTTTGAATATTTTACAGGTGACTTAGGTTATGATTTAAATAATCCGTTATCTACAAATGAAAGGCCTTTTTATAGAAGAAAAGATTTAGAAGACCCTTTAGAAATTTTACAAGAAGGTTATGAAAATACTTTTGGTAAACGCAAAAATAAAAATAATCGATTAGACTGTAAAACGCTTAAAACAAGTAGTGAAGGTGTCCATTTTATAAAAAACTGGGAGGGTTTTAAGAGTGAATATTACAATGATTCAGAGGGTTATTGTACGATAGGTTATGGACATTTAATAAAAAAGAAAAAATGTGAAGATATTGTTATTCCAGAAGAATTTAAAAATGGTATTACAGAAGTTAAAGCTATGGAGTTATTTGAAGAACGACTTAAAGATTTTGAAAAGATAATATATAGCCAAGTTAAAGTAGATTTATATCAATACGAATTTGATGCATTAGTAAGTTTACTTTTTAATATAGGTTCTTTTAGCTCGTGTCCAAAATTAAAATCAAACCTAAATAATGCTAATTATGATGGAACTGCTAATGAATTTAAAGATATTACTAATGGAAATACCGAAGGTTTAAAGAAAAGAAGACAAGCAGAAATTAATATATTTAAAAACAATGTTTATGATTCAACGCATTAATAATAGAAAATATTTATTCATTTATTTATTCACTTATTTATTTATAGTTCCTGTAATTCAAAAAGGGAATTAAATAAAAAAGAAACTACAAAAATTACTTTTGAGGAAAAAAAAGAAGGGAAATGGGAATTAGCAAAGTCTGTAAAAATTGGGGAATGGGAAAAAGGTATTGAATATACATATTCAAAAAAAGAATTAAAAAATAAATTTAAAGATTATAGTATAGTATTTAAAGAAGATGATTTGTTATTATACACAGACATAGGAAACAAGTATCACTCACTTTGTGAAGGGAATGAATCTTTAGTGAGAGAATCTTTAGATTTTAATATAAATGGAACAAATGAAGATAGAAAAAATGTAAAAATATTTTTAAGAGAAGAATTAGGTCTATTAGAGAAGGATTTTAGGGGGCTTTATAATTTAAATTGTGAGCATCCTTTTAATAAAATATTCGATTTTGGAGAAAAACTTTTAATAAGAGAATGGGGTGCATATTATTATCTTTTTGAGAAAACAAAAAAAACAAAAAAAGATTCTCTAAATAATCAAGCATACAATTGTAAAAATATAGATATAGAGAATATATATGAAGAACCATTGTTTATGACTTGTATATGCGATTATAATTTTTCTAAAAGCTATTCTATTTTTTATAAAAAATCAGATGAATATTATAAACGATTAATATTACCCAATTTACCCAAAAAAGATACTATTGCTTTTTTTGGTTCTGTAGAGACAAAATATGAGTTTTATAAAAAAGATTCTCTTAATATAACAATAACAGAAGAAGGAGGAGAAAGTGAGTATAAATTTAAAAAGATAAGTAATAAAACTAAGATAGATTACTATGCTTATCCACCATGAAAATAAATGTTACTATATTTAAATAAAATAAGTGATAAAAAAACAAACACCATTTAGTAATGCAAAAAACACTTAATGTAGGATTAATTCAATCGGATTTAGTTTGGGAAAATCCAGAACAAAATCGTTTGAATTTTACAAAAAAAATTGAAAGTATTTCTAATGAAGTTGATGTAATCATTCTTCCAGAAATGTTTACAACAGGTTTTACTATGAATGCGAAAGCTGTTGCAGAAACTATGAAAGGTGAAACCGTTGCATGGATGCAAGGTGCGGCATTAAAAAATAATGCAGCAATTGTAGGTAGTATAATTATATTAGAAGATGAAACGTTTTTTAATAGATTGCTTTTTGTAGAGCCATCTGGAAATATAATTTTCTATAATAAACGACATACTTTTACGCTAGTTGGTGAGCATAAAATTTATAAAGCAGGAAAAGAAAAAGTAATTATAGATTATAAAGGATGGAAAATTTGCCCACAAATTTGTTATGATTTGCGCTTTCCAGTTTGGGCTAGAAATACAGAAGACTACGATGTTTTATTATACGTAGCTAATTGGCCTAAACCAAGGATTTCTGCGTGGGATGCCTTATTAAAAGCACGAGCTATAGAAAATATGACATATTGTATAGGTGTTAATAGAGTTGGAACAGATGGTGTTAATAGTGAATATTCAGGTCACACTGCGGTATATGATGTATTGGGTAAACAAATTACATCTTTTCAACCTCATAAAGAGCAAATAGAAATAGTTACTTTAGAAAAAAGACATATTGAAGCTTATAGAAATAAACTAAAATTCTTAAATGATAGAGACACTTTTAATCTGATGTAAACTGAAGTGTTTCAGATAATCCCCAATCTGCTCTAATTTCTATTTCTTTAAAATGACTAACCTTTTCTGGCTGCCTCTTTTTTAAATAATTACCACTATCATATTTTTTATTTCCATTGGTGTCGTGAATAATTCTAATTTGATACTTACTAGGAAGTAAATCCAAAAAATCTATAATACCTTCTTTGGAAGCATATTGTTCAACTTTTACTTTGCCTTTATTATCTGTTAATTGAATAATCAATGGGTATTTTGCATTCATTAAAGTGAATCTTGCGTAACCATAATCGGATGCTTTTTTTGTTGTGACAGTATAGTTTAAGGTATCGTTGTTTTTATTATCGAAAAAATCAACAATAGCATTAGGGAGTACCTGTATTCTATAACTATTATCTTCTGTCTTTTTGAAGTTAAAAGCGTAAGTATTAGTAAGAGAATCAAAACGAGTAGTAAATACTACGTTAGTTGAATCTTTGTCCATTATAGTTGCTTTGGAAGGATCAAAGTCTGTAAAAGGGATATTTCCAGAAATTTCAAAAGAGTCTTCATTCCTAATACTCCTAGAAGGGTATTCTTGAATAAGTAAAGAATCTTTTTTCTGTTTGGTAATTCTAACGGTGAAGTCTTTTTTAAAATTAGGATGAGAAACATTAAAAAGAAGTGAGTCTACCTCTAGCTTTGGCTTATACCAATAATTAAGAGTATCTGTTTTAGGATCTTGGGTAATACGATATTCGAATTCAGGAGGTGTTTCAGATAAAACTTTAATAGACATATCTTTACGGTCTCCTTCATAACCAAATGCTATTTTTTCAGCAGAAAGTAAACGAGGTTTGGTTGCTTTAAAATCAAGTTCTTCAGAGAATAATCTAAGGGTATAAAGCGTATCTTTAGGCACTTCTATAAAGCTTTTAAGAAAAGCGACTTGATCGGTTTTTTGTTGAAATTTATTATCATTATTAGCATCTTTTAAAGCCATAATCATGTACTTACCAGCTTTAATATTTTCAATAGAAAATGTAGTTATACTATCTAAAGTATTGGTAATATATTTAGGTACTTCTTTATAAATAATTGAATCTGTAAATGTAGAATCAACTTCGTATAAAGCAACAGATACAAAAGTTTCTGGTTGTTTTTTTATAGCATCTACAATGTTGCCTTTAACAGTAAGTGAATCTATATAATCACCAGTAGAAAACACATAACGATAGTAAGGGTATGGGTTGCCTTCATTATTATCGGTTATACTATTGCCAAAATTAAAGGCATATGTACTGTTTGGTTCGAGGGTATCATGTATTTTAATCGTAATATACTTACTAGCATTCCCAAGAGGTGTAATTTCGGGCTGCGTTTTCATTGGAGGAGAAATAATGAGTTGCTTCTGTAGGTCTTTAATTTTTATATATTCGTCAAAATAAATCTTGATTTCCTTACCTTTAAAATTAGTTGAATAATTTTCAGGAATAGATTTAATAATTACAGGAGGGTCTTCGTCTTTAGGTCCTCCATCTGGAGTACCACGGTTTGCACAATTTATAAAACTTAGACTTATAATTACTATTAAAATAAAATTTGAAAACGTCTTATTCATCAATAATTTGAAATTTTTACAAACCTACATAATTTTCATCCAAATTTTTCACAAACTAGCATAATTTGGATTAAAGATATAACGAATAATAACTTATGCTATTGCTATAGTTGCGATACTTATTTTTATGTTTTTGGCATGATTCAAAATATTAAAACAAGCTTCTAATGTGGCTCCTGTTGTAATAATATCGTCAATTAGAAGAATATGTTTGTTTTCAATTATTGCTGAATTCTCAAGAGTAAATAGTTCGCTGGTATTATTCCAACGAGCTAATCTTTTTTTGTTTACTTGAGATTTATTATTTGTTGTTTTTAAAAGAACATCATCTTGATAATTTATGTTTAAAGCTTTAGCAATTTGTTGCCCAAATTTAGTTACTTGATTATAGCCTCTTTCTTTTAGTTTATTCTTATGAAGCGGCACAGGAATAACTAAATCAATAGATTTATAACAATCAATAGTTTTTAATTCGCTTCCTAACCAATCGCCTAGAAATATTCCAATATTTTCATAGCCTTTATATTTTAAACCATGAATAAGTTGCTGTACAAGTCCTTTTTTTTCGAATCTAAAAAGAGCAGTTCCATTTTCTATTTTTACACGTCCGTAAAGTGCTTTTTTAACAGTATCGTCATTATTAAAATGAAAATTAGTTACAGGTAAATCGTGTCTGCAATTTGTACAAATGGTATCTTCATTGTCATTTAGATATTCAAGGCAAGCGTGGCAAACTTGAGGGAAAAACAGATTGATTAGAGGTTTAAACATCGTATTGTGACATCTACTTTTTAATAATCTTTAATGCAGCTCCATTCTTAAACCTTAAAAAGTAAAGCCCCCTAGAATATTTAGAAAAATCAAGCACCTCACTTTTCCCTTTAGTAAGTAACTTACCAGTAATATCAATAAGCTTCCATTCTTTTTTACCAGATAAATGTATTATGCCATTAGTAGGGTTGGGATAAACCAATACCTGTTTAGTTATTGGTTTAGAAACACTCAAAATATTATTAGATAACCATACTGCTGTATTATTAGCATTTATAGCTCCAGCACTAGAAAAATTACCACCTGCATACAATTTATCTACTCCATCTATATCGGTAGCAAAACTTAAAGTATTAATCTTAATATCAACCCCGACATTAGTATTTGTTCCCAGCGCTTCCCAACCTTGAGAAGAACTCCATCTCGCTATGTTATTTACTATATTACTATTATCAATATTTACAAGATCAAAAGCGCCACCAGCATACAAATAGGTTCCATCATGAAGTAATGAACTAACATTATTATTTACACCGTTATTTAATGAAGACCAAGATGAGGCGTTTTTATTCCACCTAGCTAAACGATTTACTGTTTGCCCTCCTGCAATGGCAAAATTTCCTCCAATAAAGACTTCTGTTGGAGATATTGCAATGGCTTCAACAAAGCCACTTGTACCAGATCCTAAAGTTCCCCAATTGGTTCCATTCCAAGTAGCTATTCTATTGGCAGTAATGTCTCCAGCCTCATCAAAATTTCCTCCAACGTATAAAGTGCCATCATTGTCTATTGCTAAAGATCGAATTTCGTTATTAGTACCAGAAACACCAGTTGTAACATCGGTAAGAGCACTCCATTGGCTGCCATTCCATACCGCAATGTTTCTTACGGTATTGCTATTTGCAGTTTCAAAAACACCTCCAGCAAAAATATTTCCGTTAGAGTGTAAAGCAATAGCAGCTACACTGCCGTCAACTCCAGACCCTAATGCTACCCATGAATTACCATTCCATACCGCAATATTCTTGGCAGTTACACCTCCAATATTTGTAAAAGAACCTCCTGCATATAGATTTCCATTAGGAGCAATAGCTAATGCATTAATAGTACCGTTAGATCCGGTACCTAATGTTTGCCAACCAGAAGTTTTGTTCCATACTGCAATATTATTAGCTGTGATATTTCCTGCAGTATTAAAATTTCCTGAATGATATATGTTTCCATTTGGAGCAGTAACTATAGCATTTACATTACCGTTAGGGATACCTTGATTTAAAGACTCCCATTTTCCAGTCCCGTTTACAGCAATTCCAGAAGGAGTAGAACTACCATCTACTAATTTATAAAGTTGCGCACTGTCTCCGTAATCACTAAAATATAATTCACCGCTTTCATCTACTCCAAACGAGGATACAAATTCATTTGTAGTTTTGAATAGCAATGTGCTGCTTGCACTTCCAGAAGAGGGATTATAATTTAACGCCCAAACTCTTCCGCTTACGTAATCTGCATAGATATACTTAGAATTGATATCGGGACTTAGACTGGTAATTTTAGATCCGCGATATACGTAACCTCCTGTTATAGATCGATCACCTTGATTTCTATTATAAAAAAAAACAGGAAACACTGTAGGTTCTGTTATAGTAACACCACTATTAGCAACCGAGTTAGCCTCAAAACGACTCCAGCCATAGTTTTTACCATTTTCAATAATATTAATTTCTTCAAAAGCACCTTGACCAACATCTCCACCCCATAATCTGCCAGTAACTTCATCAAAAGAAAACTTCCAAGTATTACGTATACCATACACGTAAATTTCATCTAAACCATTAACGCCTACAAATGGGTTATCATTTGGGATTTCATAATTGCCATTTGGTAATACGGGATTTGTTTCTACAGGATTATTTCCATCTATATCAACATCAATTCTCAAGATGCTTCCAAAAATGGTGTTTTTATTCTGACCATTTCCTTGCGGATCATTTCCACCACCTCCATCACCAATAGAAATGTAAAGATATCCATCTGGGCCAAAAGCTATTTTACCACCATTATGATTGCTGTTGTTTTGGTTTTTATCAAATTGAAAGAGTACTAATTCGCTATTAGGATCAATCAAATTAGGATTCGTACTATTAACAGAAAACCTGGAAAGAACCATTCTTACAGGAATGCCATTAACAGGACTATCTGTCGTATAATATACGTAAATATAGCCGTTAGATGTGTATTGAGGGTGAAAAGCTAAACCTAATAACCCTATTTCTTGACCATTTCTAAAGCGAACTTGACTTGTAATATCAAGAAATGTATTTAATGATGAATTCGTGACAGTATTTTGGTTTGGGAATACTTTTATTCGACCACGTTGTTCTAAAACAAAAAGCCTGTTGGAATTATCGTTAGCGTTTTGAATTTCAACTGGGAATTCGAAATCAATATTAGGAAAAGCAGCTTGATATGTAATTTGACTATAGCTAACTATATGAAAGAACAATAATATAATAACTATTAATGAGTATTTTAGTTTCATTTTTAGGGTTTTAAGTTCAGTTTATTTATTATAAACGTAAAACATTCTAAATTATGAAATAAAAAAAGAATTATTAAATATTTGGAATGGAGTATGTTTAACTATAAAGGTTAAAAATATTTGAATAATACTGGTTTGATAATTCTTGATTAAGATTGATTATTTTTTCGTAAAGAATTCTATTTGTTTAATAGGGTTTTATATTTTTGCACCTATGGCAAATCAAGACGATAAATTTAAGAAGGTAATTTCGCATGCTAAAGAATACGGTTATGTATTTCAAAGTAGTGAAATTTATGATGGATTAAGTGCAGTTTACGACTATGCTCAAAACGGTGCTGAATTAAAGAAAAATATACGTGACTATTGGTGGAAAGCCATGGTACAAATGAATGAAAATATTGTAGGTATTGATGCTGCTATATTTATGCATCCAACCACATGGAAAGCTTCAGGACACGTAGATGCTTTTAATGACCCATTAATTGATAATAAAGATTCTAAAAAGCGCTATAGAGCGGATGTTTTAATTGAAGACTATTGTGCTAAGATTGAAGTAAAAATAGATAAAGAAGTAAAAAAGGCAGAAAAACGTTTTGGTGATTCCTTTAATAAAGATGAGTTTGTTTCAACAAATGGACGCGTTGTTGGGTATCAAGAAAAAATAAATACGATACTTTCTCGTATGGCAAGATCTTTAGAGAGCGAAGATTTGGCAGATGTTAAGTTGCTTATTGAAGAGTTAGAAATAGCAGATCCTTTAACAGGAAGTAAAAATTGGACAGATGTTAAGCAATTTAACTTAATGTTTGGAACTAAGCTTGGAGCTTCTGCAGAAACAGCAATGGATTTGTATTTACGTCCAGAAACAGCACAAGGTATTTTTGTGAACTTTTTAAATGTTCAAAAAACGGGACGTATGAAGATTCCGTTTGGTATTGCGCAAACAGGAAAAGCCTTTAGAAATGAAATTGTTGCAAGACAATTTATTTTTAGAATGCGTGAGTTTGAACAAATGGAAATGCAGTTTTTTATTAAACCAGGAACTCAAGGGGAGTGGTATAAGCATTGGAAAGAGCATAGAATGAAATGGCATTTGTCTTTAGGCATGGGTGAAGATAACTATCGTTTTCATGATCATGAGAAATTAGCTCATTATGCAGATGCAGCTGCCGATATAGAATTTAAATTTCCATTTGGTTTTAAAGAATTGGAAGGAATTCATTCAAGAACAGATTTCGATTTAAAAGCGCATGAAGAGCATTCTGGAAAGAAATTACAGTATTTTGACCATGAAGAAAATAAAAGTTATACACCATATGTATTAGAAACTTCTATTGGGTTGGATCGTATGTTTTTAGCAGTGTTTTCAAATGCTTTGCAAGAAGAAGAATTGGAAAACGGAACAACTCGTACTGTTTTAAAATTGCCTAGTGTTTTAGCACCAGTAAAAGCTGCTATTTTACCATTAGTTAAAAAAGACGGATTGCCAGAAATAGCGCGTGAGATTGTAGGTGAATTGAAATGGGATTTTAATGTGATTTATGATGAAAAAGATGCTGTTGGTAGACGTTATAGAAGACAGGATGCTAATGGAACACCATTTTGTATTACAGTAGATCATGATACTAAAGAAGATAAGATGGTAACTATACGACATAGAGATACTATGGAGCAGCAACGTGTTAAAATAGAAGAGTTAAGAACTATTATTAAAGAAGAGGTAGACGTACGTTCTTGGTTAATGAAAATGAAATAAATACCTTTTAAAAAAGGAACTGATAATAAGAAACCCAAGAATTTTACTTGGGTTTCTTTATAATTAGTATTTTATAAAGCGTAATTTTAATTAATAATTGAGATAAAAAAATAACTTTATCTGGACAGGTTTTGACTCATTTTTGGTTAAAAATAAAAAGTCAAGATGAGAGATATAAATCCTTTGTAAGGAATATTTTTTTTAAAGTACTAAATTGAAAGAAATAATAGTTTAATAAAATATTTAAAACATGAAATTTTTAACCCCAGAAATCGCTGCATTTTATAAAAATATAAATAATAAATCTTTAGCACGATCTACAGTATCTTGTGGTATTTTTCAAGATTGCGACTACAACGAAAAAAGACCAAAGTTGTACCATCATGAAAAAGTAGAAAAATAAAAGGCTGAGGTTATTGTTTAGAAGCGTTTACCTACAGAGAAACCAATAAAAGCTTTTGCTTCAGGAAAGTAATATGCGCTATTGTTTTCTAATGAGTTTACAAGATTTCCTGTAAATTTTATGTCGGCATCTATAAAAAAGCCTTTCTTAAAAACATGTTTATAACCCATACCTGCACCTAAACCTAAAGCATTATATTTTTTAAAATTATCTGGGTTATAATTGTTTTCTATAAATGATTTTCCAGAAGAATACTCGGTAAAGGCTTGTAAATAGAACCCTTGGGCATACTTTTTAGAAAAGTAGTGCTGATAGTTTATATCTAAAGTAAAGTTTTCTTGAAATTTTTGAGCTTTCCATAAACTTTTTTTGTCTGGGGAAAAAGAAATATTGGAGCCAATACTATTTGATTTGTTTAGAAGGTAACGGTAGGAGAGTTCAAATTTATTACGTGTGATAAGTTCTAATAAATCAAAGGAAAGTTCGTGTTTCTTTGCAGATGTATCTTTTGTTTCTTGTGCATAAATAGATGAGCTAATTAGAAAAGATAGCATGACGAATTTGATTGCAGTTTGTTTCATAAATGTGTTTTTTTGATTGTTTTATGATGCAAACTTATAGGATTGACTAATGGTCAAAATGGAACAAAAGGTTAAATAAAATTAAACTTTTCATAAAAAAAATAAGCTTAACATAATTTATGTTAAGCCTTGATTTATTGTTAAATAGGAGGTGTTATATCTTTATTTGTCTATTAATTTGTTGGTCTAGAGAGATAAGAGATTCGGTTCTTAAGACACCGGTAATCGTTTGAATTTTTTTACCTAGTAGCTCCATTAGATGAGCATTATCTAAACAAAATAATTTAATGAAATAACTATAAGTACCAGTTGTGTAATGGCATTCTGTAACTTCAGGAATTTTTTTTAAAGCTCTAACAACATCGTCTGTATTTGCTACTTTATCAAGATAAATACCAACAAAAGCTAATGTTGAATAGCCCAATACTTGTGGGTTTATAATAAATTTAGAACCAGAAATGAGTTTAGCCTTTTCAAGTTTACGTAAGCGTTGGTGTATTGCTGCTCCAGAAATGCCTACATTGCGAGCGATTTCTAAAATAGGAGTTCTAGCATCTTCCATTAAAGCGCGGAGTATTTTTTTATCTATACCATCTATAGATATGGTTTTGTTTTTCGCTTTAAATTTCATAATGTTACGCGTTCCTTTGTTTTTAATTGCAAACTAAAGTATAAAAGTAATTAATTGCTTTTAAATTAAAACTATAAATTGCGTTAGGGATTGAAGCGACATCCTTTTTTGAAGTATGAGAAAAAGATATAGCAGAAAGCCCGACCTTTAGGTAACGCCCAAATATTAATTATTCAAAGGGTTATATCCCAAATAAGGAATTTCTTTTTCATTAAATATAATACCAAAATTTTCTAATTCCTTTAATATAGGTTCATAGATTTCTTTTGTAATGGGTATTTGAACACCTGGTGTTGTTATTTTACCGTTTAATATAGCTATTGCAGCAATGGCTACTGGTAAACCTACAGTTTTAGCCATAGCTGTATAGGTTTGGTCTTTGCCAAGAACAGCCATATTAGCATCTATTTGGTGTTTTTTTCCATGTAATTCGTAACCAAATTTATGATACATAACAATCATATCTTTATCATGCTGGGCAAGAGCCCAGCTATCCATTAGTATTTTTTGAAGTATTTGAGCAGGAGTTGCTTTTTTTAGTATTACCTGTTTATCAGGATTAAAAATATCTAGTTCAACAAGCTTATCCCAGACGATATCATCTTGATCTATTTTAAGAGCATGTCTCAGTTTTAATTCTACAGAATCAGACGGACTATAAGGTAAAAAGGCATTTATGAAATCGCGATAACTCATGTTTTCGCTATCATCAATAGTATAGCTGTCATCAGTCATTCCTAGAGTTACAAAAATGTTCCAAGCTCTACTAAAACCAACGCGCCTCATAGTACCACGATATAATGTTTTAACGTTATCTAATTTATAAACGCTTTGATATTTTAAGGAATCTCGATTAGCATAGACTTCAAAACGTCCAAAGTTATCAATATCTAAAAATTCTGTGCGTCTAAATAAGCGATTGTATGGAATATATTTATAAGTACCCTCTTGTAAAAACTTCGCAGCTCCACCTTGACCTGCAATCACTACATTTCTGGGGTTCCAGGTGAATTTATAATTCCAAAGGTTGTTGTCGCTTTCAGGAGCTACTAATCCACCTGTAAAAGATTCAAATAAGATAATTTTTCCGCCATTATCACGTATTCTATCAAGAACTTGCATAGCACTCATATGGTCAATTCCTGGATCTACACCAATTTCATTCATGAGTATAATCCCTTTAGCTTTGGCATCTTCATTTAAAGCTTGCATTTCTGGACTTACATAAGATGCGGTTACCATATGTTTATTGTATAAAATACAGTCTTTAGCAACTTCAATATGAAAGCGTGCTGGGAGCATAGATATAACAACATCTGCATTTCTAATAGCATTTGTACGATTGGTTTCGTTAAAAACATCCAATACAATTGCTTTAGCATTTTGATGATTACCAATTAAATTTTTGACATTTTCAATATTTAAGTCACCAACTATAATGTATAGGTTTTCTGATACTGATTTATCTAATAAATATTTTAAAAGATAGGATGTAGATTTTCCAGAACCAATGATTAAAATCTTTCGCATATTGAAATTTGTTGAGTAATTTTGTTTAATATATGTATTTGGCATTGAGCCCAAAACTGTATTCAATTTTACGAATTTTATAAATATAAATTGTATTTGTTGAGAATAATTTATAAAAATATGAATAAAACGATTTTAACTACAGCGTCAATTTTAGGCGTTATTACAATTATTCTAGGTGCATTTGGAGCACATGGTTTAAAACAATTGATTACAGCTGAAGCAATACAAACTTTTGAAACAGGGATACGTTACCAGATGTATCATGCTATTTTATTATTGTTTGTAGGTAGTACGCCTTTGATTCATCAGAAAACAAAAAAAAGAATGTACTACTTAATCGTTTTTGGGATCTTATTTTTTTCAGGTTCTATTTATGGGTTAGCAACAAATACTTTAACAAGCTTTGACTTTAAAATGATTGGTTTTGTAACACCAATAGGAGGAGTGTTTTTTATTTTAGCTTGGGTTTTTATGTTTTTTGATTTCTTAAAAAACAGTATCTAAAAATGCTAATTAATAAAGGATAGTTTAAAATAATTGTTCTAATTTTGTTGCATAAATAATTTTATAACATAAATTATGGGGAACTATAACCAAGTTACGAAAACGATTTCGTTAAATATGTATGGTATTAAAAATGCCACTGTAAATTATCAATTATCACCAGAACAACTTCATAGTATTGCTATAGAAAAAGGACAAGGAGTAGAGGCTTCTTCTGGAGCTTTAGCGGTTAACACAGGTGAGTTTACAGGACGCTCACCTAAAGATAGATTTATAGTTAAAGATGATATTACTAAAGATAAGGTTTGGTGGGGAGATATTAATATTCCTTTTGATACAGATAAGTTTGATAAGCTTTACGATAAAGTTGTAGACTATTTATCAAATAAAGAGCTTTTTGTGAGAGATAGTTATGCATGTGCTGATGCCGATTATAAAATGAGTATTCGTGTTATTAATGAGTACCCTTGGAGTAACCAGTTTGCTTATAATATGTTTTTACGTCCTACAGAAGACGAGCTAAAAGATTTTGATCCAGAATGGACTGTTGTTAATGCGCCTAGTTTTATGGCAAATTCAGAAATAGATGGGACGCGCCAACATAATTTTGCTATTTTAAATTTCACAAAAAAGATAGCTTTAATTGGTGGTACAGGGTATACTGGAGAAATTAAAAAAGGTATTTTTTCTGCTTTAAATTTTATTCTCCCTGTATTTAAAAATACTTTGCCAATGCATTGTAGTGCTAATATTGGTAAAGGTGGAGATTCTGCTATATTCTTTGGGTTATCTGGGACAGGAAAAACGACCTTGTCTACAGATCCAAATAGAAGCTTGATTGGAGATGACGAACATGGTTGGACTAATGAGAATTCTGTATTTAATTTTGAAGGTGGTTGTTATGCAAAAGTAATTAACCTTTCTAGGGATAATGAGCCTGAGATATTCGATGCTATTAAAAAAGGAGCTATTCTTGAAAATGTGATTTTAGATGATAAAGGACATGTTAATTTTGAAGATACTTCTATTACGCAAAATACACGAGTAAGTTATCCTATTGATCATATTGAGAATATACAAATACCTTCAACAGGTAAAAACCCAAAGAACATATTCTTTTTAACTGCCGATGCTTTTGGGGTATTACCTCCAATATCTAAACTTACGCCAAGTCAGGCAGCTTATCATTTTATTTCAGGATATACAGCTAAAGTAGCAGGTACAGAAGCAGGAGTAGTGGAGCCAGTACCGTCTTTTTCTGCATGTTTTGGTGCGCCTTTTATGCCTTTGCACCCTTCTAAATATGCAGAAATGTTAAGTCAAAAAATGATTGAAGCAGGAGTTAATGTTTGGCTAGTAAATACAGGTTGGACAGGTGGTCCTTATGGTGTTGGTACAAGAATGAAATTAAAATATACTCGTGCCATGATTAATGCTGTTTTGAATGGCGATTTAGGATTATATAATTATGATAATTACCATATACATTCCGTTTTTGGAGTTGCGCAACCTAGATCATGTCCAGGTGTTCCAACAAGTGTTTTAAGCCCACGAGCGACTTGGAATAACGATGAAGCTTATTATAAAACAGCATTTAAGTTAACGAATGCATTTAGAGAAAACTTTAAAAAGTTTGAAGCGCATTGTAATGAAGAAATTAGAAGAGGCGGACCACAGAGATATACGTTTTAAAGATACTTTGTAGATACCAATTTTACTCCTTGTTTAAGTGATTTAAAAAAGAAGGTATTATATCTTTAATTTTGTTAAAATATAATTTACTACCCCGATGTTTCTACTTCGGGGTTTGTTTTTAATAACAGTTTATAATTAAAAAAGTAAGGGAAGAGATTTTTATAATTTGATAAACTTTTTGGAGGTTCTTCCTAAGTTATTATGAAAGTTTAAAATATATGAACCTGCGGATAATTCTTCAACAGAATAAGAATAGGTTCTCCTTGTTGTATTTCTTATTAAATCGCGAGTGAGTTGTTTAATAAATTTTCCGTTGATATCGTATAAATCAATAAGGATATTGTCATCCGATTTAAAATTAATGGTAAACTCTAATATTTTAGTAACAGGGTTTTTCTTTAATTGTATATCAAGGTCTTTTTTAGATGTTATTTCAGATACATTTCCGTTTAAAGTTTCTGCGGTATATTTATAAACAGTAGTGCCCGCAGCATATGCAAGAGTACTGTTAATTATGAAAATACGATTTAAATTACTTCCAACACCTAAATCAGTCCAAGTAGAACCGCCATCTATTGTTTCGTAAAAACCTGTATTGTGACCGCCCATCCAGCCTTTGGTTTCAGAAATAAACCCAACAGCTTCAATATCTGTTTCAGGTGCATTAAAAGTAGACCAAGTTACACCTCCATCAATAGATTTTATTAACTTACCAGGATTTGGTGCCGAAGCAAATAAAGAACCAAATATGGCATTAGTATTGTTTTCCAAAATGTGAAGTTTCCAAATGTATTCGCCTGGAATGGTTGCATTATAAATGGTCGTCCAAGTTACTCCACCATCAGTAGTCTTTAAAACAACTGCACCAGTATCATTTCTACCTGAAACAAAACCATTCAATTTATCTAAAAATTTTATTTCCACTAAAGCATTTGCATAAGCAGACATATCTATATAGCTCCAAGTAAGCCCACTATCTGTCGATTTTATAATATGAGCAGGCTCAAAGTAAGCTCCACATGCGTAAATAGTTGAAGATCCAATAGCATCAATACCGCAAATAGCTGGAGGGTTAGGGGTAATGATAACTTCTTCCCAATTAGAGCCTCCATCAATAGTTTTATAAAACTTGCCGTTAAGTGTGCCTAAAAAGCCAATATTTTCATTAGTAATGATTGCTTCCTAATATGGTATTGTTTAGTTGTTCTGTCCAAGTTAACCCGCCATCAGTTGTTTTATATATAGCAGCAGCAGAACCATTAGCAGCCCACCCTAAGTCATCATTTAAAAAGAAAACATCATCAAAACGAACGCCTCCAGTATTAGATACTATATTTGGGGCGTTTTGCCAGCTTTGACAAAATACGTTTGTGCTTAATAGTAAAAATAGTAGTATTAGTTTCATAGTAAAATGGATATAACTTTTGTTATAAAATTACTAATCTATTTTTATGCTAAAGTTTACTTATATGATGCAAAACGAATTTTCGTTTTTAAATAAGTAGTAGTAACTTTATTTTCCTTTATTTACTTTTTCAATATATTTTTCTAAAGCCATAGTCATGGAAGGCGTTTCTGGTGTTGGAGCAGAAATATCTACACGTAACCCTTTTTCTTCAACAGCTTTGATAGTCGTATTTCCAAAAACAGCAATACGTGTATCATTTTGTTTGAAATCTGGGAAATTTTGAAATAAAGATTCTATTCCAGAAGGACTAAAGAATACAAGTACATCATAGTACACATTAGCTAAATCAGATAAATCACTAACTACGGTTTTATAAAAAGTAGCTTGTTTCCAGTTTACACCTAAAGCATCTAAAGTTTCAGGAACAGCTGGTTTTACTTTATCTGTGTTAGGTAATAAAAACTTTTCGTCTTTATATTTTTTTATTAAAGGTGATAACTCTGCAAATGTACGTTTCCCTACATAGATTTTACGTTTTCTATATACTACATATTTTTGAAGGTAATATGCAACAGCTTCAGATTGACAGAAATATTTCATACTATCAGGCACTTTAAAACGCATTTCTTCAGCAATTCTAAAAAAATGATCTACAGCATTTCTACTAGTTAGTATTATGGCTGTATAATTATTTAAATCAATCTTTTGATGCCTAATCTCTTTAGCAGATACACCTTCAACATGAATGAAAGGTCTAAAGTCTATTTTAACTTTTTTCTTCTCTTGTAAATCAAAGTAAGGAGAGTTTTCTATTTTAGGTTCAGGCTGAGATACTAAAATTGTTTTTACTTTCATAAGTGTGGGTGGTTTGATCTTTATTTTGTAATAAACACCTTGTATAAAATAATATAAGGGGCAATTTCAAGAGTGCAAAGATACAAAATAAAATATGAGAAGTTGACTTTTATTATATTTTGATGCGTTTTGTAAGAAGTAATTAGTCCTATTACATTTATAATCAGTAATAAAGCGGTTATAATATAGATTATAGTTAATGTAGGTTGAAAGCTAAAGAGTAATAATGCATTTATGGGCAATAATAAAATGCCTAGGTAGTTTTTATAACTTGTTTTTTGAAAAAGATATTGGTCTATTAATGAATCAATTTGAAAAAGACTTCCAATTAGGCGTTCAATAAGGATTTTTATTAAAATAAAAGTCCCAATAGTAAAGGATAATCTAGAAATAGAGCTAGCTGAAGCAATTTTATTACCAGTTATGTGTTCATATATAATGAAGCCAAATATAGATGTGGAAACGATGAGGTTGATAAATAATAAACCATCAAATTTATCAAAGAATTTTTGATCTCTAGAATAAATTTTAAGGTAATTGTAATTGCCTAAAATAAGTATAAAATCATTAAAGCGTTTGGGAGATAATAATTTAGCCGTAGCCACTATTAATAACCCAAAAACTATTAAAGTTGTAAATAATTCGTTTGAAACTATATGACGTAGCATGCCATAAAATTATTATATTTTTTATTAATGGAGTGTATTATTAAGTAATATTTAAAAAAAATAAAAGGTTATTAATGTACATTTGCTAAAAATTAGGCTCAGTTGTGAAATAGGATTTCGTTATGAAGTTTGAAAATGTAATCTATTACATAAATTAAGTTAAAGTGGTTCAATAAAATAGAGGTATGCCGGATACTGTTGTAATTATTCCAACATATAATGAAATAGAAAATATAGAAGCTATTATTAAAGCGGTATTTTCTCAATCTGAGAATATTGATATTCTTATTGTTGATGATAGTTCTCCCGATTTAACAGGTTTGAAAGTTAAAGAGTTACAAGAATATTTTCCTGACAAATTATTTTTAGAAACACGTAAAGATAAATTGGGCTTAGGAACAGCTTATATTTATGGGTTTAAATGGGCTTTGGCTAGAAATTATGACTATATTTTTGAAATGGATGCCGACTTTTCGCATGACCCAAAAGATTTAATAAAACTTTACAGAGCGTGCCGTATTGATGGTGCAGATATTGCTATAGGCTCTAGATATGTAACGGGAGTAAATGTGATTAATTGGCCAATGAGTCGTGTACTCATGTCTTATGGAGCATCAAAATATGTGCGTTTAATTACAGGGATGAAAATTCATGATACCACAGCAGGTTATGTGTGTTATAAACGAAAGGTATTAGAATCTATAGATTTAAATACCATTAAATTTATAGGATATGCATTTCAAATTGAAATGAAATTTAAGGCCTATTTAAAAAAGTTTAAAATAATTGAAGTACCAGTAATATTTACAGATAGAACAAAAGGAGAGTCAAAATTAAGTAAGGGTATTATATCTGAAGCTATTTTTGGTGTCATCTCAATGAAGATTAAAAGTCTATTTACAAAGTAGAAAGCTATATGGAATTAAAAAAAACACTTATTAAAAACGTAAACATTGTAAATGAAGGAACCATTTTTAATGGTGATGTTTTAATTGAAGGCGAATACATTAAAGAAATAAGTAAAAGAATAACAGCAAAATCTGCTGATGTACTAGTTTTTGATGCAGAGGGGCAATATTTGTTGCCAGGAGTAATTGATGATCAGGTACATTTTAGAGAGCCAGGATTAACTGATAAAGCAGATATAGCAACAGAGTCTAAAGCGGCTATAGCAGGAGGTATTACATCTTTTATAGAAATGCCTAATACAAATCCGCAAACAACTACTATTGAAAAATTAGAAGAGAAATTTGAAATTGCTGCAAAAGCATCATCTGCTAATTATTCATTCATGTTTGGAGGAACTAACGATAACTTAGATGAAATATTAAAGTTAGATGTTAATCAAGTAGCAGGATTGAAATTGTTTTTAGGATCATCAACAGGGAATATGCTGGTTGACGATGTTGAGGTATTAGAGAAGATTTTTAAAAGCACTAACATGCTCATTTCTGTACATTGTGAAGATGAAGGTACTATAAAAAACAATTTCAAAAAACATTTGGAAGAATTTGGAGATGACATTCCTATTAAATATCATCCTATAATAAGAAGCGAGGAGGCTTGTTATTTATCATCTTCACGAGCTATAGAACTAGCAAAAAAGACAGGAGCAAGACTTCACGTATTTCACCTATCAACAGGTAAAGAAACTAATTTATTTAATAATAAAATTTCTTTAAAAGATAAAAAAATTACTGCAGAGGTTTGTGTACATCATTTATGGTTCTCTGATGAGGATTATGAGAAAAAAGGAACATTTATAAAATGGAACCCAGCTGTAAAAACGAAAACAGATAGGGATCAATTATGGGAAGCGTTATTAGATGATAGAATTGATGTTATTGCAACAGATCACGCGCCACATACTTTAGAAGAGAAACAAAACGTTTACACAAGTGCACCCTCGGGTGGACCATTAGTACAGCATGCGTTACCTGCTATGTTAGAAATGTATCATAAAGGTAAAATATCAATAGAAAAAGTTGTTGAAAAAATGTGTCATAATCCAGCCATTTTATTTCAAGTTGAAAGACGTGGTTATATTAAGGAAGGGTATTATGCAGATTTGGTTTTAGTTGATTTAAATAAACCTTGGACGGTAAATAAAGATAATATTTTATATAAATGTGGTTGGTCTCCTTTTGAAGGAACAACTTTTAAATCTAGAATAACTCATACCTTTTTAAACGGTAGTTTAGTATATGAAAACGCGAAGTTTAATAACGTAAAAGCAGCAAAACGATTAACTTTTAATAGATGATTTTAAAACGATTCATAATATGCTTGAGTGTTATCTTAATGGTAATGGCTTGTAATAATCAATTAAAAGAACCAGAAAAACCTAAGAATTTAATTTCTAAGGGAAAAATGGTAGATATTTTGATAGATTCCAAACTTATAGGTTTTGCAAATTCAAAGAATAAAAAAATAATGAAAGAAAAAGGTGTCAATATAAATACCTATGTTTTTTCACAGCATAATATTGATAGTTTACAATTTGCATTAAGTAATAGTTATTATGCGTTTCATATAAAAGAATACGAAGAAATTTATACTAAGGTAGCTGATAGTTTAGAGAAGCTTAAAGTTGAATTTAAAGCTTTAGAAGCAAAAGAGTGGAAAGAGAAAACGAAAAGAGAAGAAGATTCGCTTGCATCTTTAACTAAAAAAGATTCTTTGGTTAACATCTTACCAGAGAATAAAATAAAAAAAATAGGAGATTCAATTAAGTCTGTTTCCGATAAATAGTTCCAATCTCAATGATACTTTTATTTATAGCTTTAAATTTATAATTTAAAGCTATTTTTATTTTGTCACTATTATAACTAGTTTCAGATGATAATGATCTAACTAAATGCTTAGTTAGTCGCCTACGCTTGCCTGTTAATTTTTGTTTTAGCCAATCTAATTTCCATAGGATATTCAGAAAACTATCACTAGCTAGTTTTTTAGGAGACTTAGCATTTACAGATTGAGCTAAGGTTTGCAAAAAGTTCTTATAAGTCCAGTTTTCAGCAACCAATACAAAACGTTCATTAATAATGTCGCTATTCATAAGCTTTATCATAATGTTAATCACATCATGAATATTAACAAGGGCAACAGTACCTTTAGTGAAAAATTTAAACCCTTTATGTGCTTTTTTAAATAAGTTTCCAGTACCATAGTTCCAAATGCCCGCGCCTAAAATAACACCAGGATTTACAATTACAACATCAAGACCCTCTTGTGTGCCTCTCCATACTTCCATTTCTGCACCGTATTTTGTTATAGCATAAACATTATTGTCTGCTTCGGGGTTCCATGTGGTTTCTTCATTAATATCATTGTTGTTAATTTTACTTCCTAAGGTAGCAATAGAACTTACGTAACAAAGTTTTTTAATACTATTAGATAAGCTTAGATTAACAATATTGGCTGTGCCTTCAATATTTATTTTTCTTAAAATATTGTACATGTTAGGCTCAAAAGAAACGAAGGCAGCACAATGATATACATAGGAAGTCCCTATAAAAGTTTCAGATAAGGCTGGGATATCTAAAAGATCTGCTTTTATCCATTCAATTGATTTAAAAAGAGATTCGTAATCATCAATATAGGTAGAAAATACATTTCTAACATTGTTAAGCCTATGTTCATTTCTATAAATAGCTTTTACTTTTTCATGCTTACTAGCTAATTTATAAAGTAAATGTGCTCCAACTAATCCTGTTCCTCCCGTTACTAATATCATGCAACTAATGTAAAGAATTATTCATAATCCATGAGTAATTATACACGTATTTTTATATTTGCCATAGTTTTGTAAAAAATAAGAATGATGATAAATAATTTTGTTGAAGAATTAACATGGAGAGGTATGATACATACCGTTATGCCAGGAGCAGAAGAACACTTAATGGAAAGTATGCGTAGTGCTTATGTGGGGTTTGATCCTACTGCAGATTCTTTACATATTGGTAATTTAGTACCAATAATGTTATTGGCTCATTATCAGCGATGTGGACATAAGCCTTTTGCTTTAGTTGGTGGTGCTACCGGAATGATTGGTGATCCATCTGGGAAATCTAATGAACGTAATTTATTAGACGAGAAAACATTACGCCATAATCAAGATGCTATAAAAGGACAATTAGCACATTTTTTAGATTTTGAAAGTGATGCTGATAATGCTGCAGTTTTAGTTAATAATTATGATTGGATGAAAGAATTCTCATTCCTTGAATTTATACGTGATGTTGGTAAGCATATTACTGTAAATTATATGATGGCAAAGGATTCTGTTAAAAATAGAATATCCTCAGAATCATCTGAAGGGATGAGTTTTACAGAGTTTACCTATCAATTAGTGCAAGGTTACGATTTTCTTCATTTGTATAAAGAAAATAGCTGTTCTATACAAATGGGGGGAAGCGACCAGTGGGGTAACATTACAACAGGTACGGAATTAATTAGACGTATTTCAGGAGGTAAAGGATACGCTATTACTTGCCCTTTAATTACAAAATCTGATGGTTCTAAATTTGGAAAGTCTGAGGGAGGAAACGTTTGGTTAGATGCAAAAAGAACATCTCCTTATAAATTTTACCAATATTGGTTGAATTCAAGTGACGAAGATGCTGAAAAGTATATTAAAATCTTTACGTTTTTAAAAGAAGACGAAATAAACAATATTATATCTGAACATAAAGAAGCACAGCATTTAAGATTATTGCAAAAACGTTTAGCTGAAGAAATTACAATTATGGTTCATTCTAAAGAAGATTTAGATAATGCTATAAAAGCAAGTAGTATTCTTTTTGGGAAATCAACTAGTGAAGATTTAAAGGAGTTGAATGAACAAACTTTTTTAGATGTTTTTGATGGTGTACCTCAAACCAAAATAGCACAGTCAGATATTGAAGAAGGCATGGATATTATCGCTGCTTTAGCAGAAAAAGGAGGTTTCTTAAAGTCTAATGGGGAGGCAAGAAGGGCTCTAAAAGAAAATTCTATTTCTGTAAATAAAGAAAAAGTTAAAGACGATTATAAAATCACAGCTAAAGATTTAATAAACAATAAATTTGTGCTGTTACAACGAGGTAAAAAGAACTACTTCGTATTGCAAATTATATAAAAACTAGTAAAGCCTGATTAAAAATAATCAGGCTTTACATCTAACCAAAAGCTATAAACCAATTTTTCTTTTCCATAGCTGGTACTTTTGTCGTAGCATTTGTCGAAATCTTACAAATAAAAAAAGTTATTTTTTAAATTTTATAGATTTCCAGTTTTGGTCAGCTTTTTTTTGCAGTTTATTTGCATGTTCTTTCTTCCATAATTCAAGAGTATTGTTTCCCCAAGCGTTATAGAATAGGTAAAGTTTTCCATCTTTTATTTGAAATGTTTTTGGGTTTATACTAACCTTACTGCTTTTTAAAGCGATAGCATAAGCACAATATCCACCATATTGAGGAGTGTATTTTTTAGGGTTTTTATTGAATGTATCCAGATTTTCTTTAGATAGAAACTTATATTTAACACCATCGAAAGTAGATGTAAACTGTTTTTTGCCTTCAATAGCTTTATTGCTAAAATAACTAACAACATCATAGCCATTAGCAATAAATCCTTTTTTTAAATTGTAGTCTGTAGATTGCGCAAATAACGATGTAATACTAAATGTAAATAAAAGAAACAGTGTTTTCATAACATATAATGTTTTAAAATATGTCTGAAACTAAAAGAAGAACTTACAGTTATAGTACCATAAGATTGCATCCGCGAATATCAGAATTATCAAAACGTCCAATAACTTCAAATGAGTTATCGTTATTTGCTCTACCTAAATCTTGAGTAGCAATAAAAGAACAAGAATTTATATTGGCTAAATCAATAACGTTCAAACCTCCTGTTTTTCCATAGTCTTGGATTGTAAGAGGGTCTTCGGTATCACGCGTTAAAATATGCATCCATTTAGGACCTCGGAAAATACCATTTCCTTTGGAGTAACCTTGACTTAAAAGTTCTGTCATGCCATATTCGCTATGAATATTCTCAACGTTAAACCCATCTTTTAATGCTTTATGTAATTCGGTTCTAATTAATTCTTTTCTTCGACCTTTCATGCCTCCAGTTTCCATAATTATGGTATTTTTTAAATGGAATTGATGAGTTTCAACTAAATCAAGTAAAGCAAAAGAAACACCAATTAATAGAACTTTTTTTCCTTTAGCATCAAGCTTGATTAGTGTGTCTTTTAATTCAGAAATATTATTTAAATAAAAACCACTTTCAGAATGTTTAGAAGTTTTAATCATGGCATCTACCATATATATTAAGGAAGAGCCTTTGCGTTCTAAATATGAGGGCAGCAAACCAAGAATAACATAATCTTCAATGTTACCGTAAAATTGCTGAAAACCCTTTGTAAAACTTTGCTGGTAAATATCTAAGTTAGTGACCAGATGTTTGCTTGTTATGTTTCCTGTGGTTCCAGAGCTTGTAAATGTTGTTTTTATATTCTCTTTAGAGCTTAATACGTTATGAGTTTTAAAAAACTGAATAGGTAAAAAAGGAATATCTTGTATGGTTTTTACATCGCTAGGATGCTTATATAGCAAATCACAAAAAGATCGATATACACTATTGTTTTTAAACTGAAATCTAAAGATTTCTAGTGCTAAGTCTTCGAATTCAGTTTGACTACTAATATTAAAAATGGTGTTTGTGTCTATCATGTTTTGTTAAAAAACAAAAGTAGATAAAATAAAAAAAACGTTACCGCTTGATATTGTTTTTACTTAAAATAATTTAAAGATTGCTACATAATAATTTGTTTACGTATTTCGCTTATATTATTTTTAGTCACCCTTATAATATATACACCTCTATCTGAGCAAATTTCGCACATTTTTTAGGAAATAGAAAAGTTAAGATAAGTAGTTCTATTAATAGGGTTATATATGTGTAATCCGTCTATATTTTGTTTAATAGGCGTGCTGTTTTGAGCAATGACAAAATGGGCATAAAAAAAACTAAAGTGATTACTAAAAGGATAAAATAGTTTTTTTTCATACGTTTTTTTAACCTAAAAAATGTAGTAAATTACCACAAAATTAATGCCAAAAAAAGGTTAAATGTTTGATTTTTAAGCTGAATTTTAAATTAGTGTGAGTTATTTGTTACCTTAACGTTATTAATTTAGAATTCTAAATAAAATAATGTTATTAACTTTATCTTTACTTTAAAAACAGATTTTACAAGCATGTAATCATGTGAATAGGAATAAAGAATTGCATATGAAAAAGAAGGATATTAAGATTTTATTGGTTGATGATGAGCCAGATATTTTAGAGATAGTTGGATATAATTTATCAAATGAAGGCTACCAAGTTATCACTGCTGAAAACGGACAAGAAGGTGTCAAAAAAGCAAAAAAAGAACTTCCTCATTTAATTATTTTAGATGTAATGATGCCAGAAATGGACGGTATAGAAGCTTGTGAATTAATCAGAAATAATCCAGATTTAAAAAATACGTTAGTTACATTCTTAACAGCTAGAGGTGAAGATTATTCTCAAGTTGCAGGTTTTGATGCTGGTGCAGATGATTATATCACTAAACCTATAAAACCAAAAGTTTTAGTAAGCAAGGTTAAAGCGCTTTTAAGACGTTTTAAAGAAGAAGATGTAGTGGATACTATGAAAATTGGTAATTTAGTAATTAACAGAGATGAATATAAAATTACTTCAAAAGGAAAAGAACTTATTTTACCAAGAAAAGAATTTGAATTATTATCTTTATTAGCATCTAAGCCAGGTAAAGTTTTTAAAAGAGATGAAATTCTTAATGCTGTTTGGGGTAATGAAGTTGTAGTAGGAGGAAGAACTATTGATGTTCATATTCGTAAATTGCGTGAAAAATTAGGAGATAATAGCTTTAAAACAATAAAAGGAGTTGGCTACAAGTTTGTGGATTAATGCAAGGAAAATTTAAAAAGTCATACAGGTTTGCGATGAATACATCGCTTTATATAACTACATATATAACGCTCTTAATGAGTGTTTTTTTATATTATTTCTATGAGTTTAAGTGGTTTTATATAATAGTTTTTTTAGTTAGTATATACCTCTTCACTTTTTTTATTATTCAATTTAGAGTTGAGCGTTTTATATATAAACGTGTTAAAAAAATATATGATGATTTAACACTTCTTGAATCGGCAAGTTTAACTAAAGGACCTATCACCACAGATATGAGAACGCTTACGCAAGAGATAGATAAGTTTGCGCGACATAAAAAAATTGAAATAGAAACTCTTAAAGTAAGAGAAGAATACAGAAAAGAGTTTTTAGGAAATGTATCTCACGAATTAAAAACCCCATTATTTACAGTACAAGGTTATATTTTAACATTGTTAGATGGTGCCATGAATGATAAAAGTATTAGAGAAAAATATTTGGAAAGAGCGAGTAAAGGTATTGAAAGACTGGGATATATTATTAAAGATTTAGATATGATAACCAAATTAGAAGTTGGAGATTTATGCCTAAATTTAGAGGTGTTTGACATCATAGAGTTAATAGAAAACATATTTGATATGTTTGAAATGAAAGCTGCTAAAAAAAGTATTACACTTGTGTTTGATACTAATTATCCTAAGCCAATAATGATTAGGGCAGATAAAGAACGTATACAGCAAGTCTTAGCTAATTTAATTGTAAATTCTATTAAATACGGAAGAGAGAAAGGAACAACAGAAATTAGCATTGAAAACCTGATAAAAAATAAGGTTATTGTTCGAGTAACAGATAATGGAGAAGGTATTGAAGAGGTATATTTACCTAGGTTGTTTGAGCGTTTTTTTAGAGTAGATAAGAGTGGTTCTAGAAGAGAAGGAGGTTCTGGTCTGGGCTTATCAATAGTAAAACACATTATAGAAGCTCACGACGAAAAAATATATGTAGAAAGCGAATATAACGTAGGTAGTGAATTTTCATTCACTCTTGAAAAGGCCGAATAATTCTTTAAAATCAACTTTAAAATCAAAAACCTCTAAACCTTTAAAAGAAGAGATATTCTCTAATTTTTTTAATGTAAAATCTTTTTGTTTACAACTAGGGACTAAATTTAATTTGGTAAGTCTTTCGGCTAAATATTCTTGTTCAAATTGCCCTGGTGTAGGTATAAAAAAAGCTTTTTTATTAAGTTTAGCTAAGTCCATTACTGTTGTATAGCCAGATCTAGAAATAATGAACTTGCTTTCGTTTATCGTTTTTTCTAATAAAGAGCTAGTCATAAAATTATAAATAACCATATTATTAACAACTTCTATAGTTTGTTTTTTCTCTATAATACCTTTAACAAAAATCATTTTACCAGAATAATTTTTAAGTTCCAATAAAAGCTTTTTTTCAAGGAGTGTACGTTGGGGCTCTGGTCCAGAAATTAAAACCATTAAGCTATTTTTAATTTCATGTGTGTTTTTAGTAAACCTACTTAGGGGGCCAATGTATGTGGTAGGTAGTATAAAAGAATTAATGTGTCCTAATTTACCACTTAAATTTATATCACCTTCTGTATCTGGGACCCAACAAGTGTCAAACTTTTTTATGATTTTTTGTTGCAACTTAGTGCTTAACCATGTGGTGCTTCCACTTAAAACATTTAATTGATGGGTTATAAATACAGATGGCACGTTTTTGTGACGAACTCCTAATCTATTATCTGAAATAATACCCGAGATATCATGGTCTTTTAAAATATGATTAATAACCCTTTTTTCAGATTGAATAGTTCTTAATAATTTAGGAGCGTGCTTGATAAGTTTTAGTTTGAAATACATACCATTCCTAGGATATGTTACATTATAAGAAGGTAATTCAATAGACAAAAGCTTAGGGAATTCTTTTCGCAATAAAGTTAAAGCAATGCCATCACTGGCAATAACAGGTTCAAATCCATTAGTGATTAATGCATTAATAATAGGAATACATCTTGTAGCATGTCCTAACCCCCAATTTAAAGGAGCAACTAAAATTCGTTTTGTCATTTTAATATTTTGGAGTGCTTATGCTTAAGTTTAGTTGAATTTATTTATAAAATTTATTACGAATTTATGCTATTCTTAAGTTTTTTCACTAAAATCAAAGATAAGCATATATAGACTGCCGTATATTTCCTTAATTTTACCAAAATTATAATAACAATAAGAAATAGTTAATAAATTTTGGGGAGCAAAAATAAACTTAGAAGATTTAAAGAAAACGAAACCTTCGATAATGTATTTCAGCCAACACGAGATGAACTGGTTAATTCAAATTTCAGTTTAAAAGGATATTGGAGAACTACAGTTTTTAAAAATGAGAATCCATTGGTTTTAGAATTAGGGTGTGGAAAAGGAGAGTATTCTGTAGCATTAGCAAAGAAATACCCCAATAAAAATTTTGTAGGTATAGATATTAAAGGAGCTCGCTTTTGGAGAGGTGCTAAAACAGCTGTAGAAGAAGACATTCCAAATGTAGTATTTCTTCGTACTCAGATAGAATTAATTGATCATGCTTTTGCAGAGCATGAAGTCGATGAGATTTGGATTACTTTCCCAGATCCTCAAATAAAATATAAGCGTACAAAACATCGTATGACTAATGCCGAGTTTTTAAAACGATACAAACAAATTTTAAAACCAGAAGGCGTTGTAAATCTAAAAACGGATAGTGAGTTTATGCATGGCTATACTCTTGGTTTATTGCATGGAGCAGGACATGAAGTTTTATATGCTAATCACAACGTATACAAACAAGAAGGAAGCCCGGAAGAAGTAACAAGTATTCAGACATTTTATGAGTCACAATATTTAGAACAAAACAAACCAATTACGTATATTCGGTTTAAAATTAAATAGTTGTGAGCATCACTTTTATCTTTTTTTTAGGGTTGATTATTGCTCTTATTGGAGTTGTGCCACCAGGTCTATTAAATATGACTGCTGCTAAGATAAGTCTAAAGGAAGGGCATGTAAGAGGCATAGTGTTTTCTGTAGGAGTTTGTGTTATCGTTGTAATTCAAACCTATGCAGCGGCTATTTTTGCACGTTATTTAAGTAAACATATAGAAGTAATAGATGTTTTACAACGCGTAGCCTTTGTTCTTTTTGTGCTTATAACTATCTATTTTTTACTTATTGCAAAATCACAACCTAAAAAACAAATAGAGCCCAAAATAAGAAGTAAACATAGTCGTTTTTTTCAAGGCCTCTTTTTGTCGGGAATCAATGTCTTTCCTATACCTTACCAAGCGTATATGACTATTACTTTGGCATCGTTTGGGTGGATGTCGTTCGATCAAATTAATATTATATCCTATGTAGCAGGAGCAGCCATGGGAACCTTTGTAATGCTCTATGTATACATGTTCTTTTTTGATAAAATTAAAGGCAAGCATTTTACCTCTCAAAAAAACATGAACTATGTTATAGGTGGTGTTACAGGTGTTATTTCTGTAATTACTTTAGTTAATATTATAAAAGATTTACTGTAATGAAGCCAGAAACTTTAAATTTTTTTGATAAAGTTTATGAAGTCGCTAAGCTAATTCCTTATGGTAGAGTAACCAGTTATGGAGCCATTGCTAAATATTTAGGAGCAACAAGAAGTGCGCGTATGGTAGGTTATGCAATGAATGGTTCTGTTGGTAAAGATGTACCTGCGCATCGAGTTGTAAATAGAAAAGGATTATTAACAGGAAAGCATCATTTTGATGGTACTAATCTTATGCAACAACTTTTAGAAAGTGAAGGTATTGAGGTTTTTGAAAATCAAATTCAAAATCTTGAGAAGGTGTTTTGGGATCCTTCACAGGAATTGTAATTATTATCCTGAGTTTGTCTTTAGGATTTCATTAAATAATAAAGGAGGGGTTTTTATTAGATCGTATATAGTGGTTTTAGGAGTTTATCAAATAACTAAAAAGAAACCCCAACCCCAACAGAAAATGTAGAAAAACTAACATCTCCAACTTTTAAGTATTCATATCCACCCGTAAATTTGTAATGCTTTTTGTGGAAGTTTAATAAAGCATTAAATTTATTAACAGAGCTATCATTAATTAATGTTTGATTAAAATTAGATTCAAGGCTAAAAGGCTTAGTAAAAAATAATTCGGCTCCTAAACCATAAGTAAAACCTAACTCATCAACATCTCCATCTATATAAGCAGCACCTAATCCCCACCAAGCATTAAAACGTTCCGTTCTTACACGTTGGTATTTAGCCAAAGCAGTATAAATAGCTAGAGTGTTGTTTCTAAAATTTGCGTTTTCTTCCCAGAGTTGAAGGTAGTTCATTTCAAGACCAACCCTTTGTAAAAGTTTCATGTCTATATTTAAATGATTACCATATAATTTATTAGTTTCAAATATAAATCTGTTAGAAACTGTAGTTCGAAATATTTCTGAGTCATCGTCCCAATTATAAGAGTAATTTCCTTTATTAGAGTTAGAATAAGGGTGTTTAGTAATAAAAGCATTACTAGCTCTGTGTTCACGTTCAACAGGACTTTCTATAACAGCATAGTAACTCGCATAAAGAAAAGCATGAACAAATAAACGGGCAATAGCTTCAGTTAAAAAATTACCATCAGAGTCGTTACTATTTGAGCTATAAGTGTTGTGCTTTGGTTTTGTAATACTCTTATTTATTTCTTCTTCTATTGTTAAGCTTTCTTCAGCTTGTTTTAGTTTGCCTTGTCCAAAGGATGTAACGCTAAAAGAAATAAAAATTGTAAAAAAAATAGTAAATTGTTTCATGTATTGATTATCTAAAAACTAAGAAAATACACCTATACATAAATCATACCATTTTCTAGTATAATCATGAAAGATGATGATTCTATAAGTCATTTCGATTGTAGAGCTTTAAAATCTTAACTTTTCAACCTATATTTGCATTTTAAAATGATTCTTAATTATTGAAAACCATAGTTATAACAAAAGTTATACTAATTTCAATGTCATATAGAGCGCATTTAAATAGAATTCCAAGTAAAATATGAAACTTAGCAAGCAAGATATATTAAAAGCACTAGAAAATATTACTGTTCCAGGAGAAGGACAAAATATGATAGAAAGTGGTGCTGTAAAAAATGTGATAACTTTTGGAGATGAGGTTATTGTAGATATCACTATTAAAAACCCGAGTTTACAAGCAAAGAAAAGAACAGAGGTAGATATTCTTAAAACCATACATGAGCAGGTTTACGAAAAAGCTAAAATTACAGTTAATGTAAAAGTGGAAGCACCTGCAAAACCTAAAGCTAACGTTATTAAAGGAAATCCAATTCCGGGAATTAAAAATATTGTTGCAGTAGCCTCAGGAAAAGGTGGAGTAGGTAAATCTACAGTTACAGCGAATTTAGCGGTTACTTTAGCCAAAATGGGTTTTAAAGTAGGTATTTTAGATGCCGATATTTACGGACCATCAATTCCTATTATGTTCGATGTTGAAGCAGAAAAACCTTTAGCAGTTAATATTGATGGAAAATCTAAAATGAAACCCATAGAAAATTATGGTGTTAAAGTTTTATCTATAGGCTTTTTTACGCAACCAAATCAAGCAGTAGTTTGGAGAGGACCTATGGCAGCTAAAGCTCTTAATCAAATGATTTTCGATGCTCATTGGGGAGAATTGGATTTCTTGCTTTTAGATTTGCCTCCAGGAACAGGAGATATTCATTTAAGTATCATGCAATCGTTACCAATAACAGGAGCAGTAGTAGTAAGTACACCTCAAAATATAGCATTAGCAGATGCTAGAAAAGGAGTTGCTATGTTTCAACAAGAAAGTATAAATGTACCTGTTTTAGGAATTATAGAAAATATGGCGTATTTTACTCCAGAAGAATTACCTGATAATAAGTACTTTATATTTGGTAAGGAAGGTGCTAAAAATCTAGCTGAAGATTTAGAAATATCATTCTTAGGCGAATTGCCATTAGTGCAAAGTATAAGAGAAGCAGGGGATGTTGGTCGTCCAGCAGCGTTACAAACGGCTACACCATTAGAAAAAGCGTTTGAAAAACTAACTCAAAACGTGGTTCAGGAAGTCGTAAGACGAAATGATGATTTACCAGCAACCGAAGCCATTAAAATTACAACTATGGCAGGTTGTTCAGCAGTAAAAAAATAAATAATTTCATATTTCTCTTTTCTTTAGAAGAGCGAAAAGAAAATAATAATAAATGACTTCAGAAGAATTAAAAATAAACGTAGAAAAAGCTTTAGATGAAATCCGTCCTTTTTTACAAAGCGATGGAGGAGATATCTCCTTATTATCTATAGAAGATGATAAGTTGGTTAAAGTACAATTACAAGGTGCTTGCGTTGGTTGCAGTGTTAACCAAATGACTTTAAAATCTGGTGTAGAAATGACTATAAAAAAGCATGCGCCCCAAATAGAACAAGTTATAAATATAGAAGCCTAAAAGCACTTTTTAATTCCTACTAAATTAATAGACAAACTTATTTGTAAATAGATTAGAAAGCTTAAATTTGTGGCACGACAAATGACGTGCTTAATTTATAGTACAAAAATTGAATAATGCAGGATATTAATATAAAAATTACAGATAGAGATGGTGTAACTCACGATATAGTGGCACCAACAGACATGGCAATGAACCTTATGGAAGTGGTAAGATCTTACGAACTTGCCCCAGAAGGAACCATTGGAGTATGTGGTGGTATGGCAATGTGTGCATCATGTCAATGTTATGTCACAAGTGAGACCAAATTGCCGGAAATGGGAGATGATGAAGAGGCTATGCTATCTGAAGCCTTCGATGTAAAAGATAATTCTCGTTTAGGTTGTCAAATCCAAATGACACCAGAAATGGAAGGTCTTGAAGTGGAATTAGCACCAGAAAGTTAATAAATTCCTGCGTAAGCGGGAATTTTATAAAATAAAACAATAGCCACAATATATTGGGCGTTACCTAAAGGTCGGGCTTTCACTACTCGCTCTCTGCGAGGAGCTCAAACAAACCGTTCAATCCCTAACGCAAATAGTCGTATCTGTATTAATACTTATCTTGACTAATGAATATAGGTAAAATAAGTCAAATGTTTGTTTAGTAATTGCTTTTATTCAGAATTTTTGAGTTTAAGTGGTTTGCGGATATACATTGTATTTTCATTTCGTAAAACCTTTTGCTATATCTAATAGTTAGTTTGTTAAACTTCTAATTGGTAATCTCTAATTAAAGAACTTGCAGGAATATTCATTTTAGAATTAAGTAACCTGATATGGTTTAAGCTTAATTTTCTTTGTTTTTTCATTATTTCTGTAGCTCTACTAGGACTATTTAAAATCTTTCCTAAATCCGAAGGTTTAAGTTTACTTTGTTCCATGACAAATTTAAGAACATCAATAGGATCTGAATCTGGTATAGGGTGTTTTTCAGATTCATATTTATCTATTATAAGTCCTAATAATTCAAGTTCTTTTTCTTCAGAACTACCTTCTTTACAATCAAAAATCTGTTCAAATCTACTAAGATATTCTTGATACTGTTTGTCTGTTTTTATTATACTATATACTATTTTCATTTTATAATTCTTTTACGTCTATTTTATTATATTCTTTATGAGTTCCTATAAACTTGATTAGTGCAAATTGAGCTTTATATCTAAATTTTATTATTAGTCTATATTTATTACCACAAATGTTAAATACAATTTTGTTATTTCCCACAAAATCTGCACTTTTAAAAATATCAGTAATCTCATTAGGAGTTAAAAACTCTGTCTTACTAAATATTTCATACCATGCAATTAGAGCAGTTTCAGAATCAGGGTATTTTTCCCAAATAGGGAATTTAATTGATTTTATGCCAAAAAAGAGCATTATGTTTAAAGCGTTTAATACATTAAATATTCTATATAACTTAATTATTTTTATTTCTAAATATAATAAATTACCACCAAACCAAGAACACTTTATTTAATTCTCCATTACGGTATTTTATCCATAACAAAGAAGAAAACTGTTTCTCAAAATAACCCTCAGTCAAGTCTATAAATTGGTTAAAATTTAACCAGTCAACATTTTTATTAGGGAGTATTAACCAATCTTTTTTATTTGGAATGTAAAATTTACAATCTTTAAACTGCTTTAATCCATTCTGGTTAATGTAAAAACCAGTAATACAATCTGTATTTAGTGTTTTTAGTTGGGTATTCTGGTTTGAAAAAGGAACAAACAATTGCGCCTTAAAATACACTTGCTGAGAAATGTTTTCTACTTTTAAGTTTAATTCATCTAAGTAACTTTTGCACGTATTAGAATATAAAAGTGGCAATTGCTTTTCTTTTAACTTAGTAAGTTTTTCTTTTAAAGAATCCTTTCTGTTTGGTCCAATAAAATGATCAATTTCTGTTTCGCCTACAGAAGCATCATACAAGTAGAATTTATAAATAATTTCTAAATGAATTGGTTTTTTATTTTTTAGAAGTAAGCAATCCAACTCACCTAGAGTTCTTTTGTTTTCCTGAATTTGTACATTTTCAGCTAAAACAGAAATGGTTTCATCCTGTTTTAATTCAAAAGAAACAAAACGTTCTATATATTTCCCAAGACGTAAAGTTTCATCTATAGCAATATCAATAAGATCAGACTTAGAGTTAATTTCAAATTGAGATAAATTAAAAACAGAATTGCTCTCCCATAAACAAGGCGTTTTTAGAAAACCTTCATATCGTTTTTTAATCATTGATTTTATTGAGATTAAATAATTTATTTATAGTCAATCAATTTATTAGAACCTTCCAATAAGGTTTTTACTATTTGAAGCGTCCCATCTTCTTTAGTAGCAATATGCCATTTAATCAATGAAATTTCCCCATTTTCAATTTCAATACCAGTAATACTACGTGGGTGTACGCAACTACCATCATTAAAAAAAGCAATGCCATTAGGTTGAGGAAAACGCGGACGATGTGTATGTCCAACAATAGTCATTAAATTATTATTTTTGGCAATCCATTTTTTTGTTCTGCGTTCTACTTTAATAAGCTCTTTGTAGTTTTTTGCAGGGCTAGTAGGGTCTGCAATACCCATAACATTTAAAGGTTTCCAAAGAACACGTACCATAAATCGACTCCATTTCCAAAAAAGATAATTCCACCAATCAGCTTGATGTCCATGCGTTAAAAATATTTCTTGACCAGTAGAGGTATGTTTTAAAATAATACCTTCATGATATGTAATATCTTTAAATAACTCAACATCCTCTCCAGTTTTAGCATCAAAGTAAGTAGATAAATGCTTTTTAACATAATCAGGATTTCGGTATACCATATCGTGGTTTCCCCAAATCATATGTAATCTATTATGCTCATGAAAACGCTTCATAAGCATATATACATTTTTGTGAGCATTAAAAATAGAGTCGAATGATAAGTTTTCCCATAATTCGTCTCCATCACCAATTTCACAATATTGAAAACCTTCGGTAAAATAATGTTTTAAAGCGTGAAAATAAATATTCCTGTTGTTTGCAAAATCATCAGCAAAACTGTTATCTCCCCGGTGACAATCGCTGAATAATATGAACTTACTAGTGTCATCAAAATTGATGACTTTAGCAGTCCTATAAGCATTATCTAACCTCTTTTTAGATGAAAACATATAGTAAATGTAAACAAAAAGCATAAAAAAAGCGTTTCACCTGAAACGCTTTTGAGTTTTTAGAAGATAATTTTAGTGAAAAGCATACTGCATTCCAAAAGTTAAATTATAATTCTGCTTTAATTGAATACCATTTAAATCTTGATGAAGAGGTAAAGAGCATTCTGTAGCAAAGCGTAAGCCTTTTAAGCTACCTTTAGTTATTAAATAATTTAATCCAAATCCTGAATTAATATAAGTCCCGCCAGAATTTGCTATATCTGCTGTGGTAACCATCATAGGGTTTAATAAGTTGCTTGTGCCTTCAATTTCATCTATAAGTAAGCCTTCTAGTCTTATAGAAACACTTAAGTTATCCCCAGTTTTAGCAGCAAACCAGTTGTTGAAGCTATACTTATTTCCAAATTTATAGTCTTGGTCGTTATCATTAATATTAATCATTCCTGTAAGCTGGTGTCCCCAAGAGAATTTATCAGATTGGCCTAAATACGTTAAACCTAATTTAGTACCAAAGGAACCAGTACCTGTTTGCATTGGATAAGGTAATTGTACAGCATTTCCCATAGATACAGGAAGTACATCTTTTTCTTCAATATTTCCAGTAGGTATTGAAACCCCAATCTGCGCATGTAGTGCTTTTCTGTTTTTATTAAAAATACTATATAGAGCACTAACGGAAACATCACCTAAACCACTTGTGTTTGTCGTAAAGCGATTCCCATTACGCATTTCTAAATTCATATCATTTTTTATGTAATTTGCCATAATCATTAATGTAATCTTATCAGAAGGAGCATACATCGCACCTAGCATGTGCATGTTCATGGTCATGTCTTGCGGTGCTACCATATATCTAGCATGAGCATCAGCACTAGTGGCATCATCTGTATCTTGACGTAATTGTTGCATGTCCATAGTCATATAACGGTATGAGAACATAAATTCATCTTTATGATGAACATGATCTGCCATAACAGAAATAGGGGCATGACCATCGGGTCTATTAGATGACCATTTATTTGAATTTTCTTGGGCAAAAGTTAATGTAGTTACAACGCATAGCATTGCAATGAATATATTTTTCATTGTATTAATTTGTATTATATGTATAAATAAGGAGTCTTAACGGAAAGTATTCCGAAGAGAAAAAACAGTAAATAAACTACCCTATATCTGGAGGATGGAAAGCATCCCGGTTATAATCAAAATCATACAATTGTTTATATGAATAATAGGAAATGGATACAGAAATGAATTCTTGTATTTTTTTTAACTTATAGATAGTTACAAAACCAATAGGGTAATTTTTTAAAGATACCCTTAAGGAATTAGGTGTGCTTTCTTGTTGCTTTTCTAATGCTTTAGCAAGATGACATTTACCATGGCATTGTAATTTAGGGTTGTTTTTATTAATACATAAAAATGTAGCAATATAATCTTGATTAAGCGCATATTCAATATAAGGTTGAATAGACCTTAGCATAGCAACCAGATATAAAAAGACGAAAAATATAGCTTTTAGTTTATGCAAAAACTCAAAATTTTTGCAAAGATATACCATCAAGCTATATTAAGTTAAAGCAAATCGTTAAAACTTTATAGAATGTAGTTCTAAAAAAACTATTTAAAAGCATTCAATCCTGTAATATCTAAACCAGTAATAAGCAGATGAATATCATGAGTGCCTTCGTAAGTAATAACACTTTCAAGATTCATAGAATGCCTCATAATACTGTATTCTCCAGTTATTCCCATACCTCCAAGCATTTGTCTTGCTTCACGAGCTATGTTTATAGCCATATCAACATTGTTACGTTTTGCCATAGATATTTGTGCAGAGGTAGCTTTGCTATTGTTACGTAAAACACCTAAACGCCATGTTAAAAGTTGCGCTTTAGTAATTTCGGTAATCATTTCTGCAAGCTTCTTTTGTTGTAATTGAAACTGTCCTATAGGCTTCCCAAATTGAATACGCTCTTTACTATAACGAAGAGCTGTATCGTAACAGTCCATAGCAGCACCAATAGCGCCCCAAGCAATACCATATCTTGCCGAATCTAAACAACCAAGCGGCGCACCTAGCCCAGATTTGTTAGGAAGTAAATTTTCTTTAGGTACTTTAACGTTATCAAAAATAAGCTCACCAGTTGCAGAAGCACGAAGCGACCATTTGTTATGGGTTTCTGGTGTAGAGAACCCTTCCATACCACGTTCAACAATAAGCCCATGAATACGTCCTTCTTCATTTTTTGCCCAAACTACTGCTATTTGAGCAAAAGGGGCATTGCTTATCCACATTTTAGCACCATTGAGTAAATAATGATCGCCCATATCTTTAAAATTGGTTACCATCCCACTAGGGTTGCTACCGTGATCGGGTTCAGTTAAGCCAAAACAACCTATCCATTCACCGCTTGCTAGTTTTGGTAAATATTTTTTACGTTGCGCTTCGTTACCATATTTCCAAATAGGATACATAACTAGCGATGATTGTACAGAAGCAGTACTTCGTAATCCAGAATCGCCACGTTCAATCTCTTGCATAATTAAACCATATGATATTTGATCCAATCCAGCACCACCATATTCCATAGGAATATAAGGACCAAAGGCACCAATTTCTGCTAAGCCATTTATAATTTGTTTTGGAAATTTTGCTTTTTGAGCATATTCTTCTATAATAGGAGATACATCTCGTTTTACCCATTCTCGGGCAGCATTACGTACTAATTTATGTTCATCTGTAAGGAGCTCATCCAAGTTATAATAATCTGGAGCTTCGAATAGGTCTGGTCGCATAAAGACTAAATTTTAAAAGAGTTTAAAATGAAATTATTAGTAAAAACACAGTTTTTTTAACAATTCAATATTTTAATTGATCAAATTTAAATAATCTTTATTTATTAATAGCTGTTAATTACATTTTTAAATAGAAATCTTTAGTAAGATTAATATAGTCTTTAGTAAATTGATGTCTTTCTACTTCAATAATTAGTTTATCTGTTTTAATAGCGCTTTCGCAGAAAGAAAATTCAATTAGGCTTCGTTTTATTTCAGATAAAGGGTTGCCTTTTACGTGTAGTATATTATTAGGGTATAGGTTAACTTTTGAAGCCAAGTCAATAAAAAGAGCTTCTTCTTTATTAGGAATAATAACAGAAAAAGTTCCTGTTTCAGAAAGTAATTTAGAAACGCTTTCAAGTAAATGCTCAAAAGGCATCGCATCTTGAAATCGTGCTAAATCACGTTGGTTACTTTCTGTTTTATAATCTTCACTGTAAAATGGCGGATTGCATACAATTAAATCATATTCATCTTCAATTTCGTCTACAAATTCTTCAAGAGCAGCATGGTAACAAAATAATCTATCTCCCCAAGGCGATTGTTCAAAATTATCTACACATTGTTCATAAGCACTATCATCAATTTCAATAGCGTCCACAAGTTCTGCATGAGAGCGTTGCGCAAGCATGAGTGATAAAACTCCAGTGCCTGCACCAATGTCTAAAATAGAAAACGGATTGTTTTTTATAGAAGCCCATGCACCAAGTAAAACTGCATCTGTGCCAATTTTCATAGCACATTGATCTTGATTTACTGAGAATTGTTTGAATTTGAAAAGTGACATATCTAGTTTCTTAAAGTGAAGCGGTCTAAATTTTATCAAAGATATAAATCGATCAATCCTTCAGGAGTATCAACAAGAATTGTTTTATTATCTCGATCTACCTTAACTATAAATTCATCATTCATAGGGATTAAAATTTCAATGCCATCTCTGTCTATTTCAAAAAGAGCTTGGGCTGTAGAATCATTTATAGCTTTAATAATACCAACATCCCCAAAGCTTTTGTCTTTAATAGTAAAACCAATAACTTCATGAAAGTAAAATTTATTACCCTCTAATTTGGGTAATAAATCCAATGGTAAATATAAACTACTTTTCATAATAGAATCGGCATCAGTTTCTTCGTCTACATCTTCGAATTTAATACGTAATAATTCCGATTTATGAAGCTGAGAATGTTCAATAAAAAAAGGAACAAGGTTGTTTCGTAACTCTAAGAAAATAGCATCTAAGTTTTCATAAAGCTCAGGTTGGTCAGTGTCAAGTTTTGCTAAAACTTCACCTTTAAAACTGTATTTTTTTACAATTTTACCTAAGTAAAAACAATCTTCTTTTTTCATATAAAATTATGTTTTTATTTCCGCGAAAGCGGTAATTTTTTAATAGCTATTTTTTGTTTTTTTCTAAGGAAATTAAGAAAAGAAAAGCTTTTTCAAACAAAAAACTCCGATAACAAGTATCGGAGTTTTAAAAGTATAAAAAATATTGTTTTTTATTCTTCTTCGTTAGATGCTTCTGCCTCTTCAGCTGGAGCTTCTTCAACAACAGGAGCCGCCGCAGCGATTCTTGCTTCATTTACAGCTTTTTCAGCTTCTAAAGCTTTTGCTTTTGCATCAGCTTCAGCTTTTGCTAAATCTTCAGCTTTTGCACCAACTTTACCTGTTTTTTCTTCTAACCAAGCAGCAAATTTCGATTCAGCTTGTTCTTCAGTTAAAGCACCTTTTCTAACACCACCTGCAAGGTGATTTTTTAATAAAGCGCCTTTGTAAGATAAAAGTGTTTTTGCAGTGTCTGTTGGTTGAGCACCATTTTGCAACCATTTTACAGCTCCATCAACGTTTAAATCAACCGTTGCTGGGTTTGTATTAGGATTGTAAATACCTAATTTCTCTAAGTATTTACCATCTCTTTTTGATCTTGCATCTGCTGCTACGATCCAATAAAAAGGTTTTCCTTTTTTACCGTGTCTTTGTAATCTAATCTTTACTGGCATAATAATTAATTATTTGAGGTTCTCGACCTCTGTTATTAATGAGGGTGCAAAGATACTCTATTATTTAGAATTACAAAGTTTTTTGTTTTTAAATAAATTTTATGATTATTTGATTTTTAGATAGTTATAATTTAAAATAATAAGCAAACAGGTGAAGGTGCATTTATACTATCTAAAAAAGAAAGTTTTCCTGTCTTACTGTCTATTTTAAAAACAGAAATATTATTACTTTTTTGATTAGCAACTAACATAAATTTCCCTGTTGGGTCAATGGTGAAATTTCTCGGCCAGTCACCATGAACAGAAATATTTTGTATTTTCTTTAAGGTTCCTGTTTTTTTGTTTCTTTTGAATACTGCAATAGCATTTTCTCCTCGGTTGGAACCATATAAAAAGCGCTCGTCATGAGATAAATGGATGTCGGCGCAGAAGTTTTCATCTTTAAATTTTTCATCTAAAGTAGATATGTTATCTATTAGTTTATATCCGTTTTTTACTTTTCTTGCAGAAGTAATAGTACTAGCTAATTCATTAATGATATAAATAAATTTACCATCTTTAGTAAAGGTGAAATGTCGAGGTCCAGGGTTTCCTGTAGTTTCAACTATTGATTTTGAGGTTTCTTCATACTTGTCCTTATTATCTGAAAGCTCATAGCTGTAAATCGCATTTTTTCCTAAATAAGCAACATAAAGTTCATTGTTTAAGAAAGCACCTGAATGTGCTCGAGATTTTTTGTTTTCAGAATTTTTGTTAAAAACTTGAGTAGCCTCACTTATACTTCCGTTTTTATTTACGGGTAAAATAGTAGCAGTTCCTGTTCCGTAATTTGAGACTATAGCTTTGTCGCCAGATTTATTTACAGCAACATGGCAAGCGCCTTTACCGTGACTGCTAACCCGAGTTAAAAGCGATAATTTACCATTTTTATTTACTTTATAAGAGGATACGAACCCATCTTTATGAGCAGAATATAAATGGTTTTTATCTGGTGAATATGCTAAAAAAGAAGGGTTATCAATGTTTATTGCTAATTCAAGATTGCCTAGTTCTCCAGTTTCTGTGTTAAATTGAAGCTGGTAAATACCTTTGCTAGCTTCGTTTGTAAAAGTTCCAACATATAAAGGAGTGTTTTGCGCTTTAGTGTTTAAGAAGATAAAAGTAAAGGCAAAAAATAAAATTTGTAATTTCATGTGTTTAGTTTTTTTAATAGCATTATGTGGTGTCGGCATATTAATTAATTCTTTAAGATAAGAGCTTAAGTTATTATGCTTCATGAAAATATTGATTAATTCCAAAAATAAAGCTTTTAAATTAAACAGGTATATTGTTTACAACTCTTTGTAATTTCCTTATAAATATGTGCCATTTCTATGTATTTTTATATGCTCGTTATTTAAGACTAAAACAAACAAAAAGCGTAATAAATAAATTAAATACATGTACTTAATTTTTGACACCGAAACTACTGGTTTACCAAAGCGTTGGGACGCACCAATTACCGATACAGATAATTGGCCAAGGTGTATACAAATTGCATGGCAATTACATGATGCTATGGGGAATTGTATTGAAAGTCAGGATTATTTGGTGCAACCAGAAGGGTTTAATATTCCTTATGATGCAGAAAAAATACATGGTATTTCTACAGAGTTGGCTCAAGAGATGGGAGTACCATTAGCTGAGGTTTTAGAGAAATTTAATATTGCATTAAGCAAGACAAAATTTGTTGTAGGTCAAAATGTAAAGTTCGATTTAAACATTATGGGTGCCGAGTTTGTGCGCGAAGCAGTAGAAAACCCACTACAAGAATTACCGGTTTTAGATACCTGTACAGAGCATACAGCAAGTTTATGTCAAATTCCAGGAGGGCGAGGAGGTAAATTTAAATTACCAACACTTACAGAATTACATGAGTTTTTATTCAATCAACCGTTTGCAGAAGCGCATAATGCAACAGCCGATGTTGAAGCAACAACACGCTGTTTTTTCGAATTAGTACGTTTAGGAGAATATAAAAAGGAACAACTAGATGTTGAACCAGATTATTTCGAGAATTTTTCAAAAGAAAATCCTTCTCCAATAGAGCTTATAGGTTTAAAACATATTAATCTTAAGAAGGAAAGTGCTAAAATTCATGAGCGTATAAAAAAGGCTGAGGGTTCAAGTCTTTCTTCTGAAGATATTAAACAAAATGCGTCCGATTTAGCCGATGCCAATTTTGTTCATTTACATAACCATTCGCAGTTTTCGGTATTACAGTCAACAATGAGTGTTGGCGATTTGGTTAATGCAGCAGGAGGACATAATATGCCAGCAGTAGCATTGACAGACCATGCCAATATGATGGGAGCATTTCATTTTGTAAATACAGTAAATAAATATAATAGTGGAGCTAAGGCTAAAATAAAAGCAGCAGAAGAAAGCGGTGAAACAACAAGTGTTAAAGAAATAAAACCCATTGTAGGATGTGAGTTTTTTGTTTGCGAAAACCATTTAGATAAATCTAGAAAAGATAATGGTTATCAAGTTGTGTTAATAGCCAAGAACAAAAATGGATATCATAATTTAGCAAAACTTTCATCTCATGCCTTTGTAAATGGTTTCTATTATGTGCCAAGAATAGACAAGAAACTAATACAAGAGTACAAGGAAGATATTATGGTGCTTACTGGGAATTTATATGGAGAAGTCCCTAGTAAGGTTTTAAATGTAGGAGAAAATCAAGCCGAAGAAGCATTAGTTTGGTGGAAAAATGAATTTGCCGATGATTTGTATGTCGAATTGATGCGCCATAATCAAGAAGATGAAAACCGTGTTAACCCTACATTAATAAAATTAGCAAGAAAACACGATGTTAAACTCATAGCAAGTAATAATACCTATTACCAAAAGCAAAACGATGCTAATGCACACGATATTTTATTATGTGTAAAAGATGGAGAAAAACAAGCCACACCAATAGGTCGGGGTCGAGGGTATCGTTATGGTTTACCAAATCAAGAATACTATTTTAAGTCACCTGAAGAAATGAAACAATTGTTTCATGATGTGCCAGATGCTATTTTAAATGTTCAAGATGTAGTAGATAAAGTTGAAGCCTTTCAATTAGCCCGTGATGTATTATTACCAGCCTTTGATATTCCAGATGAATTTAGACATGACGAAGATTTAGTTGATGGAGGAAAGCGAGGTGAGAATGCTTACTTAAAACATTTAGTATACGAAGGTGCTAAAAAACGTTATGGAGAACCACTTTCTGAAGAGGTTATAGAGCGACTGGATTTTGAACTTAATGTAATTGAAAATACTGGATATCCAGGATATTTCCTTATTGTTGAGGATTTTATTAGAGAAGCCCGAAACATGGACGTATCGGTAGGTCCTGGTCGTGGATCTGCAGCAGGATCTGTAGCAGCTTATTGCTTATGGATTACCAATATAGATCCTATGAAGTACGATCTGCTTTTTGAGCGTTTTTTAAATCCAGATCGTGTAAGTATGCCCGATATTGATATCGATTTTGATGATGAAGGACGAAGTCGCGTCATGGATTACGTAATTGAAAAGTATGGAGCCAACCAAGTAGCTCAAATTATTACGTATGGTACCATGGCAGCGAAATCTTCTATTCGTGATACCGCCCGTGTACTTGACTTACCACTATTTGATGCCGATAGGATTGCAAAGCTAATACCAAATATGTCTAAGCTAAATAAAATTTTTGGCTTAAATGAAAAAGAATTAGCATCAAAGTTTAGAGCAGAAGAGTTAGAAAAAGTTAATGAACTCTTAAACATTGCTGATGGATCAGATTTACCAGCCGAAACTTTAAACTTAGCAAGAACGCTTGAAGGGTCTGTACGTAATACAGGAATTCACGCCTGTGGAGTAATTATTACTCCAGATGATATTACCAAATTCGTTCCCGTATCGGTAGCGAAAGACTCAGATTTATATGTCACCCAGTTTGATAACTCGGTGGTTGAGGATGCAGGTTTATTAAAAATGGATTTCTTAGGGTTAAAAACCCTAACATTAATAAAGGATACCGTTAAAATTGTAAAAGCAAAACATGATATTTTATTGGATCCGGAAAATTTTCCGCTTGACGATGAAGAAACCTATGCTTTATTCCAACGAGGGGAAACTGTAGGGGTATTCCAATATGAATCTCCTGGGATGCAAAAACACCTTAGAGATTTAAAACCAACAGTTTTTGAAGATTTAATTGCCATGAATGCCCTGTACCGTCCAGGACCTATGGAGTATATTCCAAGTTTTGTTCGTAGAAAGCATGGAGACGAAGAGATTGAGTACGATTTACCAGCCATGGAAGAGTACTTAAAGGAAACTTATGGTATTACAGTATATCAAGAGCAAGTAATGCTTTTGTCCCAAAAGCTAGCAGGGTTTACAAAAGGTGAAGCCGATGTATTGCGTAAAGCTATGGGTAAAAAGCAAATAGCAGTACTGGATAAAATGAAACCTAAGTTTGTGGAACAAGCCAGTGCTAATGGACATGATGCAAAAATACTAGAAAAAGTTTGGAAAGATTGGGAAGCCTTTGCGAGTTACGCCTTTAATAAATCGCACTCAACCTGTTATGCATGGATTGCCTACCAAACTGCTTATTTGAAAGCACATTATCCAGCTGAATATATGGCGGCGGTACTTTCAAATAACATGAACGATATTAAGCAGGTTACCTTCTTTATGGAGGAGTGTAAGCGTATGAAACTGGATGTATTAGGACCAGATGTTAATGAATCGTTTTATAAGTTTTCTGTAAATAAAGATTATGCGGTGCGTTTTGGAATGGGAGCCATAAAAGGCGTAGGACATGGAGCAGTAATGACCATTGTAGAACATAGAGAAAAAGATGGACCATTTAAATCTATTTTCGATTTAGCAAAACGTATTGATTTGCGTGCTGCTAATAAAAAAGCTTTTGAAAACTTAGCCCTTGCAGGTGGTTTTGATGGTTTTGGTGATGCACATCGTGCACAGTATTTTCATGATGAAGGTGATGGAATAACTTTTTTAGAAAAAGCTGTAAAATATGGAGCAAAGCATCAAGAAAATGAAAATTCGGCTCAAGTAAGTTTATTTGGGGCATCCAGTGATGTCCAAATAGCCGAACCTACAGTACCTCCGTGCGAAGAGTGGGGAACTATGGAAAAGCTAAGTAAAGAACGAGAAGTTGTTGGAGTATATATTTCTGGACATCCGTTGGATGATTTTAAAACCGAAATGAAAACATTTTGTAATGCAACAATAGGTATGTTTAATACACTGGAGCCTTATGTAAATAGAGAAATGGTTTTTGGTGGTGTAGTTACAGATGTGCAACATCGGGTAAGTAAACAAGGAAAGGGATGGGCTATGTTTACTATTGAAGATTATACAGATAGTTTCGAGTTTCGAGTTTTTGGTGAAGAGTATTTAAAGTTTAGACATTTCTTAATGAGTAATAACTTTGTATTTGTAAAATCATTTATTCGTGAAGGATGGGTAAATAAGGATACAGGAAAAAGAAGTGATCCAAGGTTGCAGTTTAATAGTTTCCAGTTGCTTCATGATGTTATGGAGAATTATGCTAAAAAGTTGTCCATACAATTGTCTATTGATGATTTAGATGAAAAGAAAATAGAGAACCTAAAAGAATTAGTGAGTATGCATCCTGGTAATCAAGCACTAGCCTTTTTAGTTTATGATAATAAGGAAAAAATAAAAATAACGATGAATAGTAGAAGACTAAAAGTTAAAGTTTGCCAAGAGCTTGTCGATGAGTTGGAGACACGGAATGTGAAATTTAAACTGAATTAATTTTAGTTGAAAAGTAATTTGAATAAATTAACGTTCTTCAAACTCAGTGCAATCAATACGTAGTTCGGAATTTATAAGTTCTTTATTTAATAAATTACAGAAATGTTGTTTTTTGTTTTTCTTATAAAATTTACAAGCATAACAAGTCCGTTGAACAGTTAGAATACCTATCTGATTTAATTTGTAAATTAACTTACTAAGTGTCTCAAATGTTGATTCTAAATCATCATTTTGAATACTATTTAGTTGTTTTTTTAATGGGTGAGCAAAGTTTTCAGTTTCTTGAACAATGGTTTTTCCTTGCTCTGATAATTGAATAGTATAACTTCTACTATCTGATGAAGAATAAACTTTTGTTATCAACATTTTTTTATCTAAAACCCGAACAGCGTCACTTATAGTAGGTTTTGTAATATTGAATTCTTTTGCTAGATGGCTCACATTACAAAATTCAATTTTATGATAATTTATAAAGATAAGTGTCTGAATTTGAATAGGACTCAATCCTAATAATTTTGCCTTTTCCCATAGTAATACCTTAAAAGCTTCAGAGATGCGCTCTAAACCAGCAACAATCTTACTAGAAATATCGTTTTCTTGATAATTTGGATTAAATATACTTTTTTTCATAAAAATAAATATGCCTATCACTAGAATAAAAGTGATAGGCAAAGTTAGTAATCCTAACTATTAAAAGCAAAATTATGCTTTTACGTCTTCCATAGATGCCCCCAAATTAATGTGAAGTACATTTCCATTGGGAGTAACTATAGCTGGGACAGATTTTACACCTGCAGCTTCAGCTTCAGATATTTTAGATTTGTCTTCTCCAATATGAACAATATTCACATTGTTAGCGCCTATTAGCTCTATAATATCGTGTTCTGCGCTAATACATACTGGACAACCTGCGTGATAAAAAATGGATTTACTCATAACTATATATTTTAATTGTTAATTATTACAACAAATATAGTAAGGATTCCTAACTAAAAAAATATTTTATTAATTTTTTACCTGCTCAACATAGTTTTTTAAACGTTCAACAATAAACATATCCCATGTTGAAGAACAAACCCCATAACAAAGAATGTCTGGAGTTAAACCAATTTGATGAAAATTGAGTTTTACTTTTGTGTCTGCTGCTGCTTCTATTTTCCAATGGAGTACATGTCCAATCCATTCTTTATTAAATAAAGGTTCACCAGCGATACATTTCCATATAAGTTCTTTATTAGGTGTAAATTCCATGATTTTAAAAGCCCACCAATAGCCATTTTCAAAATGAATAGTAAATTGTCCATTAGTTTTTAATGAGGTATTACTTGTTTTTCCCCACCATGAAGAGAGTCCTTCTGTTAAAGCATAAAATAAGTGTTCTGAGTTAGTAGAAAGCTCTATCTGTTTTGAATAATTTGAAACGTTATTTTTAACTTTCATTAATTTAAGTGTTTTTAGAGTTTAAATAGTTAGTTAAACTATCCAATTTATTATCCCAGAATTGAGAATAAAATTTCAACCATTTATCTACCTCTTTCAATGGTTTAGTATTGGCATCACAAAAGCGTTCTCGTCCTTGTGAATTTATTGTTACTAAACCAGCTTCTTCAAGAGTTTTTATATGTTTAGTGATACCCTGTCTACTAATATCAAATTGATTACTTATTTGAGTTATCGACAGAGCAGAGGTTGCTATAACTAAGGCGTGAAAAATATCACGCCTGGTTGGATCTGCAATAGCTTTAAAAAGTTTGGTGATTTTATCCTGCATTTACTAGGTCTTTTAAATAGCTTGTTAAACCAGAGATGCAATTGTCCCAACCTCCATTAAAGCTATTAAACATAGCTACAGCAGTTTCTCCTTTATAATTTGAAATACCAGAATGCTCTAGATATAGTTTTGTACCATCTTGAGTAGATTCTAATTCCCATTTTACAGTAGTTTCTGTTTTAGTATCTGCAACCAACCACGTATATATAAGAACATAAGGGCTTGCGTTTTTTACTTCTCCACTAATAACTGTACATCCTTTTTCGTTTGGTTCAGCAGTAAAAGTATATTTATAGCCCTTTTCAGCTTTAAAATCAGCTTTAATAAACCAAGTTGAAATTTCTTCAGCCTTAGAAATAGCACTCCAAACTTTGTCGATAGTATGATTAAATAATACTTCTTTTTTAATAATGTCTTCCATAAGTTCTAGTTTTAATCTCTTAATTATTCGTTTTTTTGATTTATATGCAACTTTACGGTTGCTAAATTATAATAAATATATTTAATACGCAACTTTTTGGTTGCTTATAAACGTGTCATGTTAACTCCACTACTGTTTTGGTTATAAGTTCTTTTAAAGAATACAGGCTTTTAATATTTTTAAATAGCAGTTTTTTTGAAAAAAAAGAATGAGATTGAACTGTTTATCTTAATAATAAGATAGTTACGCCTTATCTTACGTAGAAACATAATAAGTATTGGTTAGGTGATTGGATTAAAAACATTTAAATAGGTGTAGCTAATATGGTTATAAACAAAACAAATTGTTAGTTTGTAAGCTTTAGAATATTTTTTGACTAATTTTGTGTTATTAAAAATAAATTTACGAACATATTAAAATATAAATATTATGGCATTAGAAATAACAGATGCAACGTTTGAAGACACGGTTTTAAAAAGTGATAAACCTGTATTGGTAGATTTTTGGGCAGCTTGGTGTGGACCATGTAGAATGGTAGGGCCAGTAATAGAAGAAATTAGTGGAGAATACGATGGTAAAGCAGTTGTTGGTAAGGTAGATGTAGATGCTAATCAAGAATTTGCAGCAAAGTACGGTGTTCGTAACATCCCTACAGTTTTAGTTTTCCAAAATGGAGAAGTAGTTGCTAGACAAGTAGGTGTAGCTCCAAAAAAGACTTACACAGATACTATAGATGGTCTTTTATAATTAGACTTTTAAAAAGAAAATTGAAAAGGTTTGTCATTATGGCAAACCTTTTTTTATTTTAGATGAAATTAAAATGAATCAATTAAAAAGTACATTTACAAAATGTGATTTTTAAAAAATAATAAAACTTTAAACGAATTAAATCAAAATATATGAGCGATAAAATAAAAGTACAAGATGCTATAGATAGGAAGCTAATTGAAGAACGTAAGGTGTTTTTGTGGGGACAAGTAGATGATAAATCAGCAAAACATGTTATTGATAGATTAATGTATTTAGATGCAATAGAAACAAAAGATATACATCTATATATTAATAGTCCAGGAGGTTACGTAACATCTGGTTTTGCTATTTATGATTGTATGAAATCTTTAAAAAGCGATGTGTCTACAATCTGTACTGGTTTTGCAGCATCAATGGGATCTCTTATATTATCTGCAGGAGAAAAAGGAAAACGTTTTATTCAACCACACGCTCGTGTTATGATTCACCAACCTAGTGGAGGAGCAAGAGGACAAGCTAGTGATATTGAAATTACAGCTAAAGAAATTATAATCACTAAAGAGTTAAGCGCAAAAATATTAGCAGATAATTGTGAACAATCTTTCGATAAAATAATGAAGGATTTTAATCGTGACCATTGGATGGGAGCAGAAGATTCTGTAGCTTATGGTATTGTCGATTCGGTTTTAAAATAACAGATATACCATGAACTTGCATAAAGAACTCAATAAAACAGAAGGCTTTAAAAACCTAGAATTACTCGCTAAACAAGTGGTGGAAGGGTTTATTTCAGGAATGCACAAAAGTCCGTTTCATGGGTTTTCAGCAGAGTTTGCAGAGCATAAAATATACAATCCAGGAGAAAGTACACGTCATATAGATTGGAAGTTGTTTGCTAAAACAGAGAAGCTTTATACGAAGCGTTATGATGATGAAACGAATTTACGTTGTCATATTATTATAGACAATAGTAGCTCCATGCATTATCCTAAGTTAGAAACGTTTTCTATAGAACATTTAAATAAAATAGCGTTTTCCGTTTTAGCATCAGCATCCTTAATGCATATTCTTAAAAAACAACGCGATGCTGTTGGTTTAAGTATTTATAGTGATGCGTACGATTATTATGCGCCAGAAAAAGGGAGTGAACGTCATCATCAAATGTTATTAAATCATTTGAGTCAAGCAGTAGTTTCTAAATCCATAAATAAACAAACAGAAACTTATAAGTACTTACATGAGATTGCCGAAAAGATTCATAGACGTTCTTTGATATTTTTGTTTACAGATATGTTTCAAACCTCCGAAAAAGATAATGTGAAGTTATTTGAAGCACTACAGCATTTAAAATATAATAAGCACGAGGTTGTTTTATTTCATGTTTTTGATAAGAATAAAGAGTTAGAATTTGATTTTGATAATAAGCCAAAACGTTTTATTGATGTAGAAACAGGTGAGTATATGAATCTGTATGCTGATTCAATAAAAGAAAACTATAATGAGCTAGTAAATAATTACTTTGAAGCATTAAAATTAAAATGTGCGCAATACAAGATAAAATATGTAGAAACTGATATTAATAAGGATTTTAGTAACGTACTGACTACATATATGATAGAACGTCAAAGATTTATTTAGCAAAAAAAGTTTTAAAAAAACATCAAAAAGATTTGCAGTATTCAAAAAGGCGTGTATCTTTGCAACCGCAATAACGCACCGGTCTGGTAGTTCAGTTGGTTAGAATGTCGCCCTGTCACGGCGAAGGTCGCGGGTTCGAGTCCCGTCCAGACCGCAAAAATTGCAAAAAAGAAGCTCTAAGTAATTAGAGCTTTTTTTGGTAATAAAAAGAAGTTGTGTTGTTTCTAGAGAAATCTAGGATGTAGTTATGCCAAAGTAAATTTGGTATTTCCAATGAGAAGCTTTCCTTTTTTCTTAATTGAAGATTGGGATGCTTTTTTGTTTTAAGAAGATTTGTAGGATCCAAAAAGACGTGTATCTTTGTAGCCGCAATAACGCACCGGTCTGGTAGTTCAGTTGGTTAGAATGTCGCCCTGTCACGGCGAAGGTCGCGGGTTCGAGTCCCGTCCAGACCGCAAAATTGAAAAATAAAGCTCTGAGAAATTAGGGCTTTTTTTGGTAATTATAACAATGTTATATTGTTCCTGAATTAATCAGCGAATATCCTTAATAGAGATCACTTCGCTCTCACTTATTCTAGATGATTTTTTATGTTTTTTAGACTAGTATTGCTTTTAATACTATTTTGATCAAGAATTTGAGTGATTTCTTTAAATCTCATTAATTTATCTTTAGAAATCATAAGCATTAGTCAAATAATTAAATATAAAAACCTTCTGCTTTTTTCATTAATATTAATGCTTATTTTTAAATCGAACTCACGTCATATTATTTTTTTTGAGACAATTTTTTTAAAACATAATAAGGGTTTTAGGAAGTTCAGTTGTCTTATTTACAAAGTGTTAATATATATAGCCATATCTTTAAAAAGGTTAGGCTGAAAAAAAAATAGCTTATGAAAATGAAATTATATCAATTTTTTGCGCAAATCTTATGTGTATTTTTAATACCAGTTGTGTCCAATTCTCAATCTGCTTTAAATAATTTACAAGAAGGACTATATTCAGTATCAATTCCTTCAAAATCAGAAGTGTTAGATTTTAGAAAGAACTCAAGAAAAAAGACATTATCACTAAAAATAGATGGTAGAGATTATACATTGATACTAGATAAAAGTTCAGTAAAAAGTAAAAACTTTAGAATTTTAATACAGGATAAAAGCGATGAACTTAAAGAAATTGAAGCTAAAGATTTTTATACTTATACAGGATATATAAAGGGAATTCCTGAAGCTTCGGCTAGTGTTGTAATTTACGATGAAGAGATATCGGTTAATATTAAAACAAACGAGAACGCTGTTTTTGAAATAAATTCTAGAAAAGAAATGTCTTTGTCTAGTAAAACTAAATTGGTCGCAAAAAAAGTTAGCTTAGAAGCTAAAGGTTTATTTGATTCTTGTGGTTTGAAAGATGAAAAAACAAAATTAAGTCTTAAGTCAAAAAATCAAAATGCTCTAAAAAATAACTCAGGAGAAACTATTAAGCAAGCTGAAATAGGTTTTGACATATCTTATAGTGCCTACAAAAACAGGTATAATGAAGATATTAATGCAGTAAATGCTAATATTATTGAATTTGTAAATCAAGTAAATAATTTATGGATTAGAGATGCTCTAGTGGAGCATTTAATTGGAACTATTGTAATAAGAACAGATCCAAGTACTTGCCCATATGAATTAGCAGGCGATACTAGAGCTACCATTCCAAACTTAGGAAGGGTTAAAGATATATGGAACTCAGGAGTTCATGGCGATACCCACAACCTTGCTGCGCTACAAGTTGGCGGCGGAGGCGGTGGTTGGGCTGGAGTAGGCACAGTTTCAACGGAATCAAAATACTCAGTTAGTGATGGCGGTAGTGCTAGTGCATGGAAATCTTTTGCTCAACATGAGATAGGGCATACATGGGGATTAGTTCATAATCATGGTATACAAGAAATTACACCAAACGATCAGCAATTTGGTATTATGTGGCCTGGGATACACACGCGTGCAACTTCTGATGAAGCAGCAACAATGATGGATATTGCTAATAATGCATCGTTAACAGATATTGGATCATATACAGCAGAAAACATAGCACCTTACGGTAATAGAGATTGGGTAGACATAAATATACTTGAAGAATCAAACATTGCAATTGATGTTATAGCTAATGATTATGATGCAAATGCAGATAACTTATCTCTTCATTCTTTCAATCCAATAAGTTTTAATAGTGGAGCCATAACAACAGACCCTACAAATCCTGAGATTCTTATTTATACACCACCTAATGAATTTACTGGTGTTGATCGATTTTATTATGAGGTTTCTGATGGTAATACTACTAATTGGGGAGTCGTTTATGTTAATGTTACAGGACCAGTAGTTATTGATAACAATGCTTTGTCTTACAAATATGATTTTGGTCCTAAAGAGTCACTAACACTATCAGGATATACTATAGTAACACCTAATATAGGTGGAGATGTTTATTGGTCTGGGGGTACTGTAGAAGCTATCAATAGAGAACTGTTTTTTAGTGATTCTCAACTTTATGAAGACTTTGTTACCTCTAGTGAAACTGTGGTTTTTAATCATAAAATTAGAAATGGAAATTGGACAGTATCTTTTGAAGTAGGTGATGCAGATGCACAAAGAGACATGATGCAAGTTAAAATTGAAGGAGATATTGTAGAAAGTAATATCGAAACAGACTATTATGAATTTAAAACTTTTACTCACGAAGTTGTTGTAACTGATGGAGAATTAAATATTGAATTTTCTGATAATGGCGGAATGAATCCAAATTGGATGATTAATAGTCTTGAATTGAATACTACTGATGAGAATACAGACTATATTGTAAATACTAGAGTAAGAAAATATAATTATGATTTTGGAACTAAAGACTCTCGTATACACAGACAATTTACAAGAATTACACCAAATATTGCTGGTGAAATTTATTGGGATGGAAATATTAGTGCCACCGATAGAGGAAGAGCAGGTGGTATAAATGAAATTAATCAAGATTTTATTCATTCAAATGAAACAGCAACTTTAAGACATAAAATTAAAAATGGTATTTGGAAAATAGTCATTAATCTAGGAGATAAAGATATAGCTCGTGATATGATGGACGTTGAGATTGAAGGTGTGTTATATGCTAACAATGTCAACTCTGCTGCACAAGAATTTATTTATGTTAATGCTGACAGAGTTGAAGTAAGGGATGGTATATTGGATATTAAATTTTCAGATAATGGAGGTGTAGATCCAGATTGGGCAGTAACCCGATTATCTATTGAATATATTGAAGCCTTAGCGGATGATGACGATGCTGATGGTGTAATAAATACTTCTGATAATTGTGCGAATACCTCAAGCACAGAAATCGTTGATAATAACGGTTGCCCTAGAAGCCTTTCAGTTGAAACATTATATAAAAATGATATTGTAGTTTATCCAAACCCAACACAGGGTGTTATTAATGTTCAACTTAACAATGGAGTAAATCATTCACTAACCAATATGAGTTTGTATTCAATTGAAGGGAAAGAGGTGTTAGTTTTAAATAAAGATTCTTCTGAAAGCAATAATTTATTGAAAATGGATTTGACTAAATTTAATAAAGGCTTTTATGTATTAAAACTTAATTTTTCTGATGGACAAAGTTTAGTTAAAAAGGTTGTTTATAAATAGAAAAAAATATTTTTTACTATATTAAATCAAGTTTATAATTGGTTGTTTTAATTATGAGTTTTAATAAATTTGATAAATCAAACAGACAGTAATTTAAATATTAATACAGCTATACTAAAATATTATCAAAAAAAGAAGAAGAGTCAGCGCGAATGCTGACTCTTCTTCAAACAAAAAAAAAGTTAATCGCTCAGTTTTCTAAATTTTCGTTTCAAGAACTATTATTCGCTCTTTTAAACGTTTTTCATACTTGTTTTTGTTTTTTTTTGCATATTCTTTTTCGATATTTGCAATCTTGGGTCTCAATAATAACATTGAATCGCACTGTAGAATGAAATATTCGTCAAATTGTTAACGTGATTACTTTCGTCAAAATGAACTTTTTTTGTAAGTATATATTGGAATGTCTAGTTTTGTTGGTACGAATTTATGCGATTGAATTAGATTTGTATTCTGGGAAAAAAGCTTTATGACCAAGAGTTTAAAAAAACTATTGTCGACTTATTAGAATCAGGAAAAACACCTAAAGAACTATTGACTGAATATGGAGTTAGTTTAGCTTCAATAAATAGATGGAGAAACGAATTTAGTAGCACTACAAATAATCGCGAAGATTTATCTGTATTAGAAACTGAAAAGCAAAAAGTTAAAGCTTTAGAAAAAGAGTTGAAAGAAATGAAGTTAGAACGTGATATATTAAAAAAGGCGGTAAGCATCTTTTCCAAGAGCGACAGGTAAGGTATAGTTTTATAAAAACTCATACAGGAGTATTTCCAGTTGAAAAGATGTGTAGTATTATGAATGTTAGTAAAAACTCTTATTATACATGGGTTAGGACTGATAACAAACAAAAAGACTCTTTAATTTATTTAAAGCAAAGAATAACAGGTATTTATAATGATAGCAATCAAGTATATGGAAGCTTACGTGTTCAAAAAATGTTAGAAAGAGAGAATTTGTTTTATAGTAGATCCTATATAGCCTTTTTAATGAAAGAATTAGGTTTAAAAAGTGTGTTAAGTAAAAAGTATAAAGTAATGACTACTAATTCTAATCACGATTTTCCAATAGCGGAAAATATATTAAATAGGGGTTTTAGTAGTAGTCAATTAGGCGAAAAATGGGTCTCAGATATTACTTATATTAAAGTAGGAAGCGGGTGGAATTACCTAACAACTATTTTAGATTTAGCGGATAGAAAAATAGTAGCTTGGACTTTAAGTGCAGACATGACTACGAAAAACACGGTTTATAAAGCTTGGGTATTAGCTAGAGAAAAAAGAAAAATAACTAATAACCATATTTTTCATTCAGATAGAGGTGTGCAATATGCATCTAATAAGATGGTTAGTTTATTAAACCTAAGCTCTAAAATAACACAGAGTATGAGTAGGAAAGGAAATTGTTGGGATAATGCTGTATCTGAGTCCTTTTTTAAAACTATAAAATATGAATGTACTAATAGATATAATTTTAAGTCCTATTTACATACTTATCACATTATTAATCAATATATAAACTGGTATAACAATAGCAGAATACATTCTGCCTTAGATTATAAAACTCCAGCAGAAAAAGAACTAGAATTAAGAATTATAAACAATAAAAAAGTAGCATAAAAAATAGTACCAAATTTATTGGGTAGTCCATATCGTATCACTTATGAAAGATTTCCTTTTTAGAACTTCTTTTTAAAACTTTCGACAATCTAAATTCTGGTCATTTTAGAAGTATCTCCAAACATTCCAGAAAAGTATTTTTATTGTTTTCAATAATGAACTTTCCTTTTAGAGAGATTTGTATTCTATATTATAGGTAAAAGCTTTTTTGATATCAGAATAACTTTTCGAATAAAATTTAACAATTTTCATATGTATAAAGTTTATTGATAAAAGAGTTAAGTTGTATTTAAGAGAGTTTGTTTCATTATTAATAATTACTAGAAACGGGAAAGCCTTATAAATTTTTTTTTGTGTAAATAACTGATTTTTATTTGTTTATGTTTTACAGAGGTGCTATGATCCAAAAAAGGTTAAAAAAGGTGTTGAATAAACAAAAAAGGGTTGTAGGTTTGCATCCGCTAAAAACGGCATTAGTTGTTGAAGGCATACGTTCATAAGAAGTTTTACTAATCGGTTTTAGAAGTTGAAAAAAAACTTTCAAAAAAGATTAAAAAAAGTTTTGTGAGAATAAAAAAGGGTTTTATATTTGCACCCGCTTATCAAGGAAACGCGATAAGAGAACAAAGAAAACAAGTTCATAAACATATTGAATTGACAGCGTAAGATTTTAATTGGAAACGGTTAAGATTAGACAAAGAGAATAAGCCATTTAGATTATATAGATTGATCTAATTAATTGTTAAGATATTAAAAAAATAACGATGAAGAGTTTGATCCTGGCTCAGGATGAACGCTAGCGGCAGGCTTAACACATGCAAGTCGAGGGGTAACATTGTAGCTTGCTACAGATGACGACCGGCGCACGGGTG
>NZ_MDJD01000005.1 GCF_001747085.1 Flavivirga aquatica | reverse complement strand
AAATATTATAGAGCGTTTTTGCATCTGCAAGTGCTATGCTATTAAGATGATCTGGTAAGGTAAAAACTACATGAAAATAAGGAACAGGCAATAACTCTTGTCTTCTTGCAGCTATCCATTGCTGTTGTTTATGACCTTGACAGGTTGGGCAATGTCTATTTCTACATGAATTAAATTGAAGCTGTAGTTTTCCACAAGTTCTACACCAATCTAAATGTCCGCCAAGGGCTTGGGTTCTGCATTTTCTAATAGCATGTAGTGCCCTTAAATGCCAACTCGTATTGGCTAAGTCTTTTAGGTCTAATACTTCTAGATTTAGCACCTCTGCAACCGTATGTTTAGCAAGCATTATTTAGAAAACAAGGTATCTAAAGGACTGAACTTTATAGAGCTCCCAGTATGGGCAACATGCAGATAGATTATCGTGGTTTCTATATGTGCATGCCCTAAAAGTTCTTTTAAACTCATGATATTCAAACCTGCTTCTAGTA
>NZ_MDJD01000004.1 GCF_001747085.1 Flavivirga aquatica | reverse complement strand
TAGCAACACCAATAGCTCCAACAGCAAGTATAGATGCCGCATCAAATTTATGTTATGATCCATCAACTAGTGGCGCAACATTAGTTGTTTCAGCAACAGGGGGGCAACCACCATATGACTATAATATAAATGGAGGGGCATTTAATTCAAGTAATACATTTACAGCCTTAACACCAGGAAGTTATACAATAATAGTAAGAGATGCTTATGGTTGTACATTTACTTTACCAGTACAAACCATAGCACCAGAACTAACATTAAGTACAGTATTAACAAAAGACTTAGACTGTACAGTATCACCAGATGCAGTAATAACAGGAACAATTACAGGAGGAACAGCACCGTATACCTTGGAATTATCTACAGGAGGAGGAGCTTATGCAGCAATAACACCACCAACAGGATTAAGTTTTACAGATACACAAACTACAGATAATACGTATCAATAT
>NZ_MDJD01000003.1 GCF_001747085.1 Flavivirga aquatica | reverse complement strand
TTGATGCTTCAGGCATTAGGTCATTTTACCAAGAAGAAGCACATTCACTTGTATGTAAAACGTTGGTTGGAAGCATCAGTCCAGAAGAAAGATGGCACAATACATCCACGAATCAAAGGCACCCCACAGGGAGGAGTAATCAGTCCATTACTGGCAAACATCTTCCTGCATATAGTGTTTGATAGTTGGATAGAAACGCACCATCCCGAAGTAAAGTTTGAGCGTTATGCAGATGATATTATTATTCATTGCGATAATTTCAAACAAGCCCTGCGGACTTTGGAAGCGATAAAAGCTCGATTATTCCAATGTAAATTGGAGATAAAATCGGGTAAAAGCAATATCGTTTATTGCAAACGCAACCAAAAGAAGCATCCCCCATTTAAGGTTCATTATGTAACATTCGATTTTCTAGGATTTACATTTA
>NZ_MDJD01000002.1 GCF_001747085.1 Flavivirga aquatica | reverse complement strand
AAATGGGTGGCATAACTATGACGTAAGGTATGGGCTGTAAACTTCTTTTGGGTATTTACTTTTGAGCGGCTTTCTTTTATAAGCCATTGGATGGCTCTAACCGTAATAGGCTGCGCGGTACCAGCTTTTGTAACTTGGTTGTTAAAAAGATAGCGTATTGGTTTTTCTGTTTCTAAGTAAAGCTTGAGACCTCTAATAAGATGCTTGCTTAAGGGGAGGTAACGGTCTGTTTTTCCTTTTTGCTTCTTTATAAATACTGTTTTTCGTTCAAAATCGACATCAGATTGTAATAAATTGCAGAGTTCATAGCTTCGGAGTCCGCAGCCATATAACAGTCCAAGGATCAAGCGATGTTTTAAGAATTTTGGTGCTTTTAATAACGCTAGGGTTTATTGCTTATTAAGTACTATGGGAAGATCTTTTTGTCTGCGAATTTGGGGGAGTTGGATCCGTTTTTGTTCCATGCCCATAACCTT
>NZ_MDJD01000001.1 GCF_001747085.1 Flavivirga aquatica | reverse complement strand
CTGTTGATATTTTTACAGGGAAAGGCTTACCTGAAAAGAGTTACCTGAGCAGTATACATGTAGATCCAAATGATTCAGACAGGGTAGTGATTTCTTTCTCTAATTACAATATCCCTAGTATTTTTTATACAAAAGATGCTGGAGAAACTTGGATCGATATTAGTGGTAATTTAGAAGAAAAGAGAGATGGAACTGGTAATGGCCCTTCCGTTCGATGGGTTTCTTTTTTAGGAAACAAAGATGGAATTTTAGCAGGTACTAGTTCAGGCTTGTATTATAGTGATAGAATTAATGAAAAAAATACTGTTTGGAGATTAGAAAACAACCAGATAGGAAATGGTGTGGTAGTTCAGGTAAGAACTAGACAAGATGGGTTTGCAGCAGTTGCTGTTCACGGAAATGGAGTGTTTAGTAAAAAATTTGATGTCACACCTCCTTCAGGCAAAAACACTCTATTTGTTAATAAAAAACCAGAAAACATAGAATTGCCTACACAAGAAACACCAGAATTTATAACTTTAGACCTTAGTGAAGTCTTTAAAGAAGAGCAAGGTAATAATATTGATATTACAATTGAAAACTTAGATAAAAATGGTGACTTTATCAGACATGAATTTTTCAATAATCAATTAGATATTTATTTCCCAAAGGCAAATAGTGATATTCCAAATAT